>CAVSEK010000013.1:0-1092356 GCA_963726975.1 uncultured Actinomycetota bacterium | reverse complement strand
CGTCTGGGTCAGCGCGACCCCGCCCGCCTGGGACACGACGCCGACCGCGGCCGCGTCAGCCTGGACAGACGGATACAGGCCAGTACGTTTCCCCACCTGGAAGGTGCTCCTCGGTCGGCGTGATGTTGTCCCTAGACAAGACACATCTTCGCCGATCAGGAGCACTTTCCAGTTCAACGACAGCCGCTTGTTCACGCGGCTCCGTGAAAGTCTCGGGGTAGCGCCGGTTTAACGACATTCGGGACTTTGACGGACATTGCGGGAAAGGCTTGCGCGGCAGCCTCCCTGCTGCCAAAGTCCTGTCCTCCGGAAGTTGCCGACCTGAGGTGGTCCATTGTCCAGGGCGCGAAAGATGTCACTGCTCGGAACACTCGCGCTTGCCGCGACGGCATGTACTGCAATGGCGGCTGCGTCTGCGGCCCAAGCACGCGACAGCACCCGTCCCCCTTCCGCGATGCAGACACAGACCCCCTCTGCCGAGCAGCAGGAACTTCGCCGAGTTGCAAGCCAGGTGGAGAAGGAGGCCAAGCGGATCGACGCCGCCAATTTCTCCGGAATCGAAATTCGTCCGGCGACGCAGGAGGTCCTCCTGTACCAGAAGCCGTCCACGGTCTCCAAGCGCGCAGACCTAGAAGCCTCCCTCGCCACCATGTCCGGCGCCGTGACCGTCGTCCTGCAAGACGCTCGCTACTCCGCCTCGGAACTCACAGCTGCTGGCGCCAGGCTAGAGGCGAGGAACGACGACCTGCGGGCCTCTGGCGTGAAGTTGACGAGCTACGGCCCGCCGCTGACGGCTCAGGTCTTCAAGTCAACGTGGACAGGCGTTCCCAGGCTGGCGACGCTCGATCCGAGGTGCCGCAGGTGATGTCTCCGTCGTGTCCGTAGACGAAAGCCCGCTGAGCCATGCTGCGGACGCCCGAACTGCGGACACGCCATATTAAGACGGCGGCGCGCTCATTCGCGTGCCGGCCCGCGGCGGGTACTGTACGTCAGGCTGGCCAGTGCACAGCACAAGCGGTGCAACGTCGATCATCACGGCCAACCACTGTGCCTCGTATGGCAACACTATCCAGAATGGGGCGTATTCCACGATCGGCACCGTGAACTACACCGTTTCGTCGATTGACGTGCTGACATACACAGCCTCCCCAGTGGAATCGAAGGTCTTCGGAGGACCTCTAGACTCGACGACCAAGCACGTGCTGGTGGGGACGACGGGCGGGACGGTTGGCGACCAGGTTTGCACGGACGGGGCTATCACTGGAGCCCGCTGTTCTGTGTACATCGTCGTCAAGGACCAGCACGTCAACTACTACGATCAGAACGCAACTTCGAGTTCGCCGCATACCCCGAGACGGGGCTCCTCTACGACGACATCTTGGGCGGCCAAGGCGACAGCGGCAGTCCCGTGATCCAGTTCCCGTACGGAGACAACCGAGTCGTTGTCGCTGGAATGTTCAACGGGGTCGTCGACCAGGGAGGACGCTGTCCAGACCCCTACGGAACTCAACTCCGTATCTGCAGCAAGCGAGGGTGGGCTATTCCTGCGGATCACATCATGAACCTGCTGAACGTGACCCTCTACTAAGGTCGCCGACAGGTCTCAGCAGGGTTCTGCCCGTCAAGGCAGTCGTCGGAGGCGCTTGATTCGGCTCAGACGCCATAGGCCGATACGTCAACACCCTCGTGGCGGAGCTGTCCGCTCCCGCGGCGTCGTCCTTACTCTGGTCTCGGACAGGCACTCCTTTGAGGACCTCGCGGAGATTCGGGACCGCCGGCATCCTCGACACCGCCTGACGTTGCGTCAGGCAACAGTGAGCGCGAGACGGCAGCCCCTTGGACTGCACCACGTGCCGTGTCTCCAAGAACAGGGCAAGTGGCCCGTGGCTCGGACGAGCGTCGTCCTCGCCGGCAGGGTCCGGTGGCGTGTCCGCCGCCTCCTGCCCGCTGGCGTGCCTGCCCACGGGAAGCTGGAACCTATTCGCAACTTCGCGGGGGTACGTGTTGTGGACGACACACGCAGGGACGCTCGGGATCTAAGCGAGTTCTACCGGGCATCCTACGCGCGCCTTGTTGGGATCGTCGGTGCTGTCGCGCAAGACAAGCACCTAGCCGAGGAGGTCGTGCAGGACGCCTTCCTTCGTGCCATCGACCAATGGCCCCGAGTTGGGACGTACGACAACCCGGAGGCGTGGGTCCTCAAAGTGTCCTTGGGTTACCTTTCAAACCGCCGGAGGAAGGTCCGAAATGGCGTACGCGCCGCCGTCCGCCTTGCGCGAGCGGGCCACGTTGCGCCTCCGAGTAGTGCAGTGGTCGACATGCATAGGGCGCTGTCGGCACTGCCGGTACAACAGCGCGAGGTGGTCGTCCTCAGCGAGTTAGGATTCTCTACCACCGAGATCGCGCACCAACTAGATGTACCGACCGGAACGGTCAAGTCCCGCCTTTCACGAGCTCGGTCAGCTCTCGCTCCACTGTTAAGAGAGGACGCCCCCGTAAATGAGTGAACTTCAAAGAGCTGTACTTGGGGAAGTCGACAGCTACACACCGGAGGCCGGCCCGCGTTTCCCCGAACTACAGGCGCTGAGTCGAGCGCGCCGGCGCCGCCGGACGCTCGTCAGCATCCTGGCTTGTGCGGCGGCGTTGTCAGTTGTCGCGGTAGGTAGCGCGACTGTGCTCTTTGCTGGCGGCAGTAGGGCGGCGCGAACCGCCAGCCAGGAACTACAAGGCTCCGAAGAGTCCCCGCCGGGCACCTCCGTCGACTACAGAGTGCGCTCTGATGTTGGCGGCGCAAGTGCGCCAGGGACGCAGCACGCGTTGGGTCACTGTCTAACTATGCCGGGAGTGACTTACAGCAAGAAGCCTGATGCATCTCCTCCCGAGTTCCAAGTTCACGCCGAGGCCGAGGCGGACTCAGCGTTCGTGTCCTGCGTCGCAACCGTCTCGTACTACAACTTGGAACTGGGCGGAAGCCCGGAGACCGGGGACCTGGACGAGGGCGCTCTGCATGCCCTCGGCGACCGTCTGAACGCCGAGGAAGGGGCTGTGCATGCCGCGGGAGTCATGGTTGCCTCCTACGGTCCCGACCCTGCTCGAGGATTGTTGAGAGTGGAGGTAGCTGGAGACCTCGCACAGGCCGACCGCGTGCTACGAGAGCGCTTGGGGGACGGATTCTTCGTGGTACACGCTCCCGGACTTCCCGCGCCGGCCAACGGGTAGTCGAGGACGCATCCTCGAGGGTTGGCGCCGCGGCATTTCCGGCCGCAGCGACTCGACGCACACGCGAGCTGGTCGGCGACCCGCTTGACCGTCCCGTGCGAGGTTCCGCCTCCTTGCGCAGCTGCCGCACCAAGCGGACCGCGCCGCCCTTCTCGGCATCGCTGTACCGGTGGCTGGTCGGCTTCGCCGACTTCCCGGCCGCATCTGTGTTCCCCATGACTCCGTCCTCGCTGACAAGGTGAGAGCCTCCAAGGAGCCCAGGGCGGTTCAGGGCGATGGCGGCGCGTTGAATGTGCGGGTTCGCGGCGTAGTCGAAGTCTCGCAGCCACTCCTCCCGCGGGGACCCGGCGGCGGCGATCCGGCGGGCTGAGCGGCGCCGGTCGCGGTCGTCGCCCGGGAGGCCGGGCGGGCCGTCAAGGGCGCGTTCCGACCCTTAGACAGCAGGCCCACCCCCACGCCTGACGGAGAAACAGGCATGGCCCTCGCTCACAGAATGCTCACAACTGCCTGAGACGCCGTTGCACCCGGCGCCACGGCATGGCAACCTGCACGGGTCTCGACCTGCCAGAACGATACCCATCGACCCAGAAAGGAATGGGGCCTCTCCGTCTCATAATCTCTCGGTCGTGGGTTCGAGCCCCACCCGCCCCACGGCAAAGTTGCAGGTCAGAGCGGTGCGGCCTGTGGACAGCTCGAGATCTTGAGCCGTCGGACAGCCAGACTTCTCACAGACCTCTCACAGAGGTCCTGGAGAGGCGGCGTCGTGCGCGGCAGCGTGGTGCAGAAGAAGGACTCCAAGACCTGGTACGTGGTGCTCGATCTGGAACCGGAACGGGTGCCGCCGGCGGCGGCAGAAGTGGCACTCGGGCTACGCGACCAAGCGGGAAGCGCAGCGGGCGCTGGCAGCCCTGCTGGCGGCGCGCTACGACGGCAGCTACGTCGAGCCGACCCGGATGACCGTGGGGGCGTACCTCACCGAGCGCTGGCTGCCGGCCGCGGAGACGACCGTCCGGTCGACGACCTTCGCCGGCTACGCGCGGCACGTGCACCTGGCGCTGCGGACCGGCGGGTGCCTCTGACACAGCGGACCAGGCCACCCTCCCGGCACGCCGTCCTTCGCGGACACCACGCAGGGAAGGAACGCCTGACCGAGCACCAGGCAGCCACGTGGCAGGACCAGCCGTCAGGTGGGGGACTGCGTGACGCCCGACGGACCTCTTCAGCCCATGTCGGGTGGCGCGACCGTCCACCGGAGCAGCAGCTGCCGGGAGGAGCCGCCTCCGTCGCACGCGAGACGCTTGAAACGTCCCTGGGACAGCAGACGCCAGCCCCGTCGAGGACGGGGGCGGCGCCGATCGATCAGCGTCGGAGCTCCGTGATGGCGAGGGCCGAGTCCCAGGCCAGCCGGCTGCTGACCTCGCCGCGCCCGGTCCGCACCCGGTAGGCCGTCCAACGCACGTACGTGCCGTCGGCACGTCGAGCGAGAACCGGGACCGCGCGCAGGGCCACGCCCTCCCGAGGCAGCTCCTCGCCGGGGAACGTCAGCGGCGTCGGCTCGAGCGTCACGCCGACCGGCTCGACCGCGACGTCGTCGCGCAGCAGCGCCCCCTTGCGCAGCGAGATCGCCCCCGCGCGCAGGGAGACCGGCACGAGCGGGATCCAGTGCGCAGGGACCGCCGTCTGGAGACGGTAGACGCGCTCCTCGGGGGTGAGGTGCGCCGGCCAGGGGTCGGGCGGCGGGGGCGGCTCGTTGGAGCGTGACCGGGGGGTGCCGGACGGGGCGAGGACGGTCTGCTCGATCGCCCAGGCCATGTTGGCCACCTCGTCGCGCAGGAACAGGATCTCCTCGACGGCGTCGCCCACCAGCACGCCGTCGGCGACGGGCGGGAGGACGATGCCGGGGAACCGGTCTCCACGGGCGGACGAGACGCCGTACATCGTGAAGCCGCGGTCGGTGAGCTCGGGGCAGACCACGCGGTCGCCGTAGTTGTCGAGCAGCTCGACCGAGCGGATCTGGTTCGCCGCGCCGAGCAGGCCGTCCACGGGGACGCCGAGCCAGTCGTCGCCGGAGGTCATCGCGAACTCGGCCAGGCACAGCCGCGCGAGGTCGGTCGCCTGCGCCTCGATGGCGTTGAGGTCGACGCGTCCGTCCTCGAGCTGCCAGTAGCGGTCGGCGGGCATGCCCGGATACCGCAGCGGTGTCGCCAGCATCGTCGCGACGGTGTCGACCGGCGCCCCGTGCAGCGCACCCGCGACGGCGGGCGAGGCGTCCGGCACCCACTCCAGGTCGCTCCAGCGCACCTGGGCCGAGCCGTACTGCGTCGCCCGGAAGTACGCCGGCCCGCCGTCCCCGTCGCCGCCGAACCGCAGGGCGAAGCGGTACTCCAGACGCTCGGTCGACCACGCCCCGCCCGACGGGGCGCCGACGAGCCAGGTGCGCCAGGAGGCGAGGACCGAACGGGCCGTGGCGGGAGCAGAGGCCAGCCACGGAGCATCCCCGGAGTCCAGGGCAGCCAGCACCGCGGCGCCGTCGGGGAAGGCGCCGCCCAGCACCCGCAGCAGGCGGGGGCCCTGGGGGTCGAGCGCCGAGGTCGGGTCGGAGGCGTCCGGGTCGAGGGCGAGCGGGTGGGCGGCCGTGATCGTGGCGGCCAGCGCCGACTCGTCGGCCTCCTCCAGCAGGTCGAGCAGCTGCGCCCCGGCCTCGGCGCGCTGACGCAGCCCGGACGAGGGCCCGAAGCCGTCCACGTCCTGCACCAGCTCCTCGAGCAGCGCCCCCTCGTGCCACGGCCTCCAGTCCGCCGTGTCCAGCGAGGTCGACTCGTCGAGCGGCGCCCACCCGGTGATCGGCAGGGCCCGGGCGGCGACCTCGACCGCGACGACGGTGCCGGCGTTCTCACCGGTCAGCTCCCCGAGCTGCCACTGCCGCCCGAGCATCCACGCGGGGTCGGCGATGCGGGCCTCCGCGCCCGGGCCCGGGTCGCCGGTGGTCGAGTCGGGCTCCAGCCGCACCATCGCGGGAGGCTCGACGCCGATCAGGTCGGCGATGCGGAGCAGGTCGGGGTGCAGCTCGGTCGCCACGAGCGAGAGCGGGTCGATCGTGCCGGCCATCACGGCACCTCCGAGGTGAACCGGTAGGGGACGCTGGCCCACGCGATGCGTGCGACGTCGGTGAACTGCAGCCCCTTGCGGGCCTGCAGCCACGGACTCGCGACGTAGATGGCCGGCAGCACGGCCGCGTCGCCCGGCACCTTCTCCAGGGTCACCAGGCGCGCGCGTGCCAGGTCGACCGCGGCGAGCACGGTCTCGACGACCGAGTCGGTGGTCCACCGGCGCCCGTCGGGAGAGACCGCGGACAGGATCACCTGCGGGGCCCGTGCCGAGGACTGGTCGGCCTGGACGGCGAGGCCGGTCGTGGCCCGCGCCGCGCGCAGCGGGTTGTCCGCCGCGGCCGGGTCGAACGCGCGCGGGTCGGGCTGGAACGGCAGCTGCTCGGCCCACCCGTCGAAGGAGAACCCGGCCAGCCCGCCGGCGTACGCCCCCGGGCCCCCGGCGAGCTCCGCGACGACGTGCGTCGCGCTGTGCTGTGGCCACGGCTGGTCGTCGGGCAGGGGTCCGGCGAGCCACCGGTCGGTGCCCGCGGCGGGGCCGGCGCCGTCCCGCTCGGTGAGCTGTACGACGGTCAGAGCCGGTGGTCGGCCGAGGGCGCGCCCGATCAGCCGGGCCTCGGCGAGTCGGCCCATCCCCGCGCGCACGGTCGCGTGGTCGCGCACGAACGCGTGGACCGCAGCCGCGGGGGGAGCCGCGAACGCGGGCGAGGTCAGCGCCTGCACGAAGTCGTCGGTCGCACCCACCGGACGCAGCACCGGCAGCGGGCGGAACCCCTCGCCGAGCACGGCCCCCATCACGGCGGTCGCCGCGTCGAGCACCTCGGTCGCGGAGCGCGGCGTCCCGCGCGGCTCGCGTACGGCGGCCAGCAGTGACGTCGCACGCCTCCGGCGGGCGACTGCGTCCTGCCACGCGGCCCAGGCCCACGCGACGTCGGCCGGGATCGCGGGGTCGGGCACGAGGGGGATGCCGAAGGCAGCGAGCCCGGCCACGGCGTCGGTGACCGCGGCGACCTGGTCCTCCTCGACCGCGAGGGTGTCGGGGATCGCGGCCACGGCGGCCTGGCCGGCTGCCAGGACCGCGTCGAGCGCGGCGACGAGCGCGTCGCACCGGCCGAGCAGCTCGTCGGGGTCGAGGGCGCGTTGGGGTGCGACGCCGGAGCGGGTGAGGTCCGACGGCTCGAGCGGGGCGGCCCCGGAGACGAGGCGGCGCAGGGTGCCGGCGAGGGTGGCCGCGGCGACGACCGGGACCGCGTCGACGGGCCAGTCGCCGCCCCGGGTCTCGGCGAGCGAGTCGAACGCGGGGAGGGCCGAGCGCAGCAGCCGGGCGAGCGCGGGCACGTCGTCGACGAGCACGAGGTCCAGCGCGGCGATCCCGGCCGCGTCGAGGGTCAGGCGACCACCGGGCCCGTCGCTGACCACGATCAGGGACGGGTCGCCGAGCCTGCGCGCGGCCCACGCCTCGAGGCGTGGGTCGGCGATCGCACGGGGCCGGGTCGTGGACCATCCCGTGGCGTCCTCGGGCAGCACCGCCATCACCGCGTGCGTCAGCGCCCGACCGGTCTGGCGGGTCGCGAGCACGGCCAGGTCCGGGTCGACGCCACCGCCGGACGACATGGCGTCGAGAGCCGCCGCGGCGCGGGCGGGGTTGCCGGTGGCGTACTGCAGGACCGCCTCGCTGAGCAGCGCGTCCGCGACCGCGTCGAGGGTGGCGGCTGCGCCGTTGACCGCCGCGACGACGGCCGACCACTCGACGTCCGTGACCGGGGCCCACTGGTCGACGTAGGCGTTCTTCGGCGTCTCGCCCAGTCGGCCGCGCAGACCCGGGAGCCCGTGCTGGACGGGGAAGTCGCGCAGCAGGGCCACGCCGTCGACGACGTTGGCCGCTGCCACGCGGGCGCTGCGGTCGGCTTCGGCGAGGTCGTTGTCGAGCTCGTCGGTCTCCAGCGGGGCGATCTCGCGCAGGCTCAGCTGGAACCTCGCGGCGGAGCCGGTGAGGCCCCGCTCGACCTGGTAGCCCAGCAGCGCCCCGATGGTCTGCCCGGCCGCCACGCCCTCGAGCACGCGCCGCAGCTCCGGGCCGCGTCGGCTCGACAGGTCGATCGCGAACGGCTCCTGGCCGTCCTTGGCGCCGATGCGCGAGCGGTGCGCGCTGGCCAGCACGCCCGCGGTGGTGGCGTGGCTCGTGCTGGGCGCGTGGATCCAGCCCTGCGGGGTGCGCGCGGGGGCGGCGAGGTCGAGGTCCTCGACGTAGCCGAAGGCCCCGACCGTCGACTCCGCGGTCCCCGTCGTCGTGCGCGACGCGGCCAGCGCCGTGGCCCAGGCGTCGACCCGGTGCGAGGCGACGTCGAGCGCCGAGGCGACCGCGGTGCGGCGCTCCTCCAGCGGGGCTGCGCCCAGCGCGCTCATCGCGGCCGCGACCTCGACGCGTGCGGCGAACGCGGTGAGCAGCCCGGCGATCGCCTCCTGCCCGACCCACCGCGCCTGCGGGGTGTCGCCCAGGTCGAGCGCCACCTGGGCCAGGGAGGTGCGGGTCTCGGCGATCGGCTCGACCGCCGCCAGGCTCAGGGGCTCGGAGGGCTGACCGTCGAAGAGCACGGCAGACCGGATCTGGGCCGCGGCCTCGTGCAGCCGCGCCGGCTCGACCTGCGCCACCCCGTCGCCGGCCTGCCGCACGATCTCGATCAGGTCGCGGGAGATCGTCACCAGGTCGATGAGGGGCGGGACGTACTCGGCCGGCGCGGCCCGGCGCACGGCGTCCTTGGCCTCGTCCCACGCGATGTCGAGCAGCGCCTGCAGCACGCTGTCCACCTGCGGCTCCTGGTCGGCCAGGATCGCCGCGATCACCTCGGCGTCGCGCTCGGAGACGAGCGGCAGCGCGACCGACCGGCTCTGGTCGTGCAGCGCGGGGGCGAGCCGCCTCGTGGCCGCGCCGACCGAGTACTGCGCGAGCACCGCGTGGGCGAGCTTTCGCTCGGCCTGGAGCCGGCCCGCGTCGGCACCGGTCGCGGCCGCGAGCGCGGCGACCTGCGGTCCGTCGACGGCGGGACGGGCGCGCACCGACTGCGAGAGCGGGCTGGTGCCCATCAGGTCGAGCAGCCCGTCGTCGCTGATGTCGTGCCCGGGCCGCACCTGCGGCAGCGTGCGGGAGCGGGCCACCCAGCGGACGAGCGTGCGCCGGACCAGGGGCAGCAGGACCGCCGTGATCTCGTGGCGTCGCGGCTCCCACGCCCGGAGGTCGGTGACCGGCAGCACCCCGTAGGGCTGCGCCCCCAGGAGCACAGCGGGCGCGTGCCCTGCCCCGCGGACGTGGTCGCGGTGCACCCGGCGTGCGGACTCGACCGGGCCGGGCGTCACGCCCTCGACGTCGGCGTCGCCGACCCTCCGGAGCGTGGAGTGCCACGTGGCGTACCAGAGCGCGGTGTTGGCGTCGCGCTGCGTGTCACCGAGGGTCGAGCGTGGGCCACCCGGCTCGAGCAGGTCCTCGACGCCCTCGGCCGCGAGGCCGAGCAGGGAGCTCAGCGAGAGCGCGTCCGCGGACGCGGGCTCGGCGACGAGGGCGGGGGAGAGGGCGCGCGGGTCGGCTGGTAGGGCGAGCGCTCGGCCTCGGCGTTGTTGGTCGGCGTCCCTGCAGCGAGGACGGAGAACCCGTCGCTGTAGCGGTGGCTCTCGAACAACTCGGCCAGGTCGGCGGCGTTCTGCTCCTCGGACACCGAGCGGCGCGTGCCCACGACGACGATCTTGTCCACGTGGCGGGTGTTGGCCGGGAGCTCGACCTCGACCCCGAGCCCGACGGCCTTGGCGGCCTCGAAGTCGACGGTCCACTCCGAGCCGACCGGCACCTTGAGCCCGCCTGCCGCCTCGGCCAGGTCGTCGTCGCTGAAGGAGAGGGGGGACAGGGCGACGTCCGGTGCGACCGGTCCGCCGATGACGGTGACGGGGTCCTGCCCGGTCGGGTGGACGCGCACCACGAAGCGGTCGGGCAGGCACCGCGCGACCGACCCGCGCGCGACCTCCGTCGGAGGGTCGGGGAACACCGGGTCGACCGCCGGTGCCTGGTCGGCGTTGGTCGGCCGCGTGGCCCGCGCGACCCACCCGGCCCGACGCCCGGTGACGGCCTCGACGAGGTCGCGCCAGGCAGCCGGGTCGTCGCCTGCCCAGCGGGCGGTCCAGTAGGTGCGACCCGCCGCCAGCTCCTCGTCGGTCAGCGTGCGGGTGAGCGCGTCGACGTGCACCTCGTCGGGGGTGATCCGCACGCGCAGGGTGCGGCCGTCGGCGGCGAGCTTGGTCTCCACGCGCACCGGCAGGAGCACCAGCGGCACATCGGGGGAGGCGTCGCACGGGTCGATCCGGAACCGGTCGAGGACCGAGCCCAGCTCACGGTCGATCTCGAGCAGCTCGACGCGCCGACCGCGGTCCGCGACCACGCGCGTGCGCCGGGCGATCAGGTCGGAGACGCCGGCCCGGGCGTCGACCAGCACCTGAGGGACGTCGACCGGCATGTCAGCCTCCCCTCACGATCAGGTCCGTCGCCTGGAACGCCACGCGCACGGGGTCGTGCAGGCGGGCCGCGGCGAAGGCCGCCCCGTCACCGACAGGTACGTCGAGGAAGCGCGCGCCCGCGGGCAGGTCGGCGTCGCGCGGCCGGTCGAACCGGGTGGCACTGGGGTGCTCGGCGACGAGGACCCACCACGACGGGTCGTCGAGCTCCTCGATCGACAGGTCGACCCCGACCAGGGCGACGTCGGGCTCGAGGTGGGCGGCGAAGAGCTGCTCCGCGGTCTGCTGCGGCGAGCCGGCCGCCTCGAACACCGGGTCCTGCACGGTGCCCTGGTTCTTCACCGCCTGCACGATCAGGTCGGGGTAGCGGCGCACCAGCTCGCTCTTGAGCACGATCACCGCGCGCGGGTCGCTGCCGCCCGTGCCGCCGACGGCGAGGTGGGTGCCGAGCGGCTGGTGGTCGAAGGCGTGGATCAGCTGGGCGAGCTCGTCCTGGCGGTCGTCCCAGAAGCGACGGAAGCAGGTGCCCCGCTGGTCGGTGGGGTAGTTGCGCCACAGCAGCTCGCGGCCCATCTCGTCGGACAGCCCGACCAGGAACGCCTCCATGAACTCGCTGTTGGTCGACAGCACCGTCACGAAGTCGTCGGCCGGCAGCAGCCCGAGCCCCGGCACGAGCCAGTCGGGGTCGTAGTCGTGGAGCGCCTGGTACATCGGCCGTTCGAAGTGCGGTGCGGCCCGGATCGGCACGATGGAGGGGCTGAGGCGCCACCGCTCCGCGACCACCGCGTCGCCGAGCCGCAGCCTCCGGTCGAGCGCCGCGCGGACCGTGCGGGACGGCGCCAGGGTCTGCAGCAGCGGGCTGACGTCGGCCACGCGTGGTCGCGGCACCGTGCTGATGGAGAGCAGGTCACCGGGGTCGACCAGCCGCACCATCTGCTCGCGCAGGTCGTCGGAGGTCAGCGCTCCGGCGCGGTCGAGGATCGGGCTCAACGTGATGTCGGCGACCGCGGCCAGCTGCTCGAGCGCGTGGGCGCGGACCCGGGGGTCGTCGTCCCGGGCGATGGGCTCGAGGACCTCGGGGTCGATCTGGCTGAGGCCGTGCCCGTCCCGGAGGAAGACCCGGTCGCCGCCGACCGGCTGGTGCCGGCTGGTCCGGTGCAGGTCGAGCCGACCCGGCTGGAGCGGCCCGGGGCGCAGGGGACCGGGCTGCGGCCGGACCACGGGTCCCTCGGGCACGACGAGGTCCAGGACCAGCTGGTTGTTGATCTCGATCGCGTGACGCTCCAGCTGCCGGCGGACGTCGAGACCGCCCTCGCGCTCCAGGCGCTCGACGCGCGGGGAGGTGGCGAGCTCGGCCGCGAGCGGGCCGACGCGCTGGTCGCGGACCGCGCGGATCGCGGGGTCGGGCTGCTCGTGCAGCATCACGCCGCTCCAGCGGTCGACCAGCTGCGCGCCGAGGTCGAGGCCGGGTGCGGGCGCCTGCCACTGAGAGCTGTCCGTGAGGTGGGCGACCAGGCCCGGACCGGCGTCCGCCGACGCCCGCTCGAGCACGGCGGCGACCTCGGGCGCAGGGACGTCGATCGCACGCTCGACCAGGAGGGTGTCGAGCGAGGCGACCGCCACCGGGCTCAGTCCGCCGATCCCGTCGGGGTTGCGGTAGAGCCGCGTGAAGTCGCGCAGGGTCTCCTGGCCGACGAGCGTGCCCACGCGAGCCCGCGTGTCGTCGGCGGCCCGCCCGGCCAGCGGTCCGCCCGGTCGGGTCGTGCGGCGGAACGCCCCCGACACGGCGGCGCGCGGGGTGGCGCTCGCCTCGACCTCGGCGGCGAGCGTGCGGCCCGGCTGGAGGACGACCCTCGACGCGAGCGGTGCCGCGACCTGCAGCAGGCGGCCGGGCTCGAGGGCGCCGAGCCGCTGGTGCACCCGTTGGGCCAGCAGCTCGGCGAGGCGCGCGAGGTCGATCGCGCGGTTGGCCTTCTCCACCTCGCCGACCTGGGCCCAGGCGGCCTGCATGAGCTGCTCCTGGTCCCTCTGCACCACGCGCGTGCCGAGCCCGGCCACGACGCGGTGGGTCGGCGCGAGGTTGAGCTCCGCGAACCAGTCGGTCCCGGTGACGGTCGGGCTGCCCCGGTGGAGCGCGGCGTAGATGCGCGGTCCGACGATGGGCAGGTCGGGCACCCCGTCGGTCCGCTCCTCGGCACCCTCGACCTGCGCGGGCCGGTCGAGCTCGGCGCGCAGCTCTGCGGTCATCTCGTCGGGCCAGGTCGCGGTCTCCTGCTGTGCCGCCTCGGGGGTCGGCGGCGGGGAGGGCGAGAACAGCGCGCAGCGCAGCACCTGCTTGGCGCCGGCGGCGTCGTCGTCGAGCGCGCGGTGCATCGGCCTGCCGGGCGTGGAGACGTCGAGGTGGCGACGGCCCACCTCGTAGGGCGCCGCGATGCCCTCCACGCGCAGTGCGAGCGTGGCGAAGTCACCGTCGGGACCGGTGCGGAACTCCCAGCTGTCGAGCACCGGCAGACGGACGGGGTCGTCCCCGCCCGGCCCCCAGGCCGGCCCCAGCGTGCCGCCGGTCGTGCCGAGCCCGGCTCGCGCGCCGACGTCGGTCGTGGGCACGACCGCCGCGACGTAGTCGGTGTCCTGCGCGAGGACGCGCGGGGAGACCAGGCGCGAGAGGTTGACCGGGGCGTACTCCGGACTGAGGCGCACCTCGAGCGGCGCGTCGCTGCGCGCGGCCTGGGCGTGCGCCCACAGGTGGGCCTCCTCGAGCGGGGGCAGCTGGTCGAGCGGCACGCGCAGGACCGGCAGCTGGCCGGTGCGGGCCTCCCACTCCACGGTCGACCGCTCGGCGACCACGAGCGCCACCCACGGCCGCAGGCTGCCCTCGGCGCGGGCCGCGCTGAACGTCCACGGGAGCTCGGGCCGGTCGAGCTCGACGTGGGCCAGCACCGTCTCCTCGGCGGTCAGCGTGCCGGGCGCGGGGTAGCGGCGGACGATCTGGTCGTGGTCGATCCCGACCACGTCGCCCGGACCGTAGAGGGTCACGGTCGTCCCGGCCGAGTCGTGGCCACCGGCGCTGTCCTGCAGCGGGATCGTCACCTCCGAGCTCGAGCGGACCTGCCCGTCGGCCGGGGCGTCGGCGGTGGCGGCCAGGCCCGACACCGCGAAGGACGCGAAGTCGAGCTCCTCGATCGAGACCGTGCTCTCGTCGTACTCCTCCTCGGGCGGGACGCCGAGCCGGAACGCGTCGCGGACCACGTTGGACACCGAGGCGTCGAAGGTCTGCACGACCTGGGCGGCGATCTTGTCGAGCTCGGTCATCCTCAGCCCCTCGCGGTGGTGCGGGTGGCGGCGACGCCCGCCGCCTGGAGCGCGTCGGTGACCAAGGAGGCCTCGGTGCCGCTGAGCAGCCCGAGCCCGCCCAGGGCGTCGAGGGCCGTGCCGGTGAACGCGTCGCTGACGACCGAGCTCCCCTGCGCCGCGACGTCGACGACCGGTCCGGTGACCGGTGCGTGGCGGAGGTAGGGGTTGCCGGCCTCCTGGACCCGGCGTCCGACGACGCTCTGGGCTGCGTACCGCCCCGCGAAGGACGCGAACACCAGGTCGTCGCGCAGGTCGGGCCGGGAGCGGTCGTCCTCGTTGCGGACGTAGGTGCGGTAGGCGACCCGCTCGCTGGCGGTCGCACCGAGCCGCGGGGTCGTGGCGGCGGCGATGCGGCAGCCGCCGGGAAGCTGCTCGAAGCCGGAGCGGGCGAGGAGCTTCTCGCCGTCGAGGTCGAAGAAGTGGCCCACCGCGAAGGGCATCCGCAGCTCGGAGACCGCGGCGGCCTCGCCGGACGTGGTCGAGGTCGGGGCGCCGAGGGTGACCATGTCGGCGGTGACGGGGGAGGCGCCGAGGTGGGAGATCCGCACTCCGAGCGGCACCTGGGTCTGGCTGACCTCGAGGCCGGCCATCGGGTGGGCGATGCGGCCCTCGACGTCCTCGACCCCGGCGAGCGTGACCATCTGGGAGGCGTGGGCGGGCAGCGTGGCGCTCCACGCTCGGGCTCGCGCAGGGCGCCGGCGGCGAGCGCCAGCGCGCTGACCGCCGGGAGCGCCGGAGCCGGGTCGTCGCCCCAGGTGATCGGGCCGACGTCCTCGTCGAAGGTCGGCAGGAACCAGACGTCGACCTTGACGTGGCCGGCGAGGCGGAACGGGCGCGTGCCCTCCAGCGAGCCGCGGAGCATGATCGAGCAGAAGGTGAAGCCGAGCAGCTCGACCTCGGCGCCCACCTCGAGCGTGACCTTGAAGGCGAACCGCGGCGACCAGATGAAGATCATGTCGAGCGTGACCCAGGCCTTGACCACGATGACCGAGAAGTCGGCGGTGAAGCGGCCGTCGATGCCGAGCTGGACCGAGCCGGCGGTGACGGCGAAGTAGGCCTTGATCACGAAGGTGATCGACGTCGACGGCGACAGGTCGATCTTGAGCCGGTCCAGCTCGCCGAGCTTGGGGGGCCCTGCCGGTGAGCTTGGTGTACTCCGGGTGGAAGCCGCCGACCGACAGCTCGAAGCCGCCCTCGCCGGCCCACTGGACGTAGAGGCCGAGGTCGCCCTCGACCGTGAAGCCGGCGATCTTGGAGTCGCGCAGGCTGGCGAAGACCAGCAGGTGGTCCGGGGTGATCGCGACGAACAGGTCGGCGCGCAGGTCGGTGATCGGCGCGTCCTTGACCGGCGGGCGCACCCGCAGCGCGCCGAGGATGACGACGGCGGGGTCGGGCAGCGCCAGGACGACGCCGAGCTTGAGCTCGACGAACTTGGCCTGCGAGCCCCAGCCGAGCTCGACGATCGGGCCGACCACGAAACCGCCGTCGCGGGCTGGGAAGACGTGGGCGACCTTCTCCAGCAGCTTGGGCGCCTCGGAGACCGGGTCCTCGGGGAAGAGCACCCGGTCGATGATGTGCTCCTCCATCCCCGACCGGAGCTCGTCGAGGTCCAGCCCGCGGTCGATCGCGAGGATGCCGCCGATGCCGTTCCAGCGTGAAGCCGAAGCTCGAGCTCGACCGCGGCGGGGAAGCGGATGCCCATCACGAGCACGAGCGAGAACGGGTCGGGCGAGAGGATCACGATCGGCCGAGACGCCGGCCTTGAGGACCTGCAGCTGCAGGACGCCGCCGAACTCGACGCGCTTCACGTCCTGGCCGCCGACCTTGTAGGTGCGCTCCTCGCGCTCGAGGAAGCCGCCGCCGGTGATCGGGCCCGCCTTGATCCGCAGGCCGATCGCGTCGGGCCAGCGCGGGGAGACCGGCAGGTCGAAGACCGCCTGCTGCTCGACGACGCCCTCCGGCGTGACCACGAAGCCGGCGCCGACGACCTGCATCCCGACGGCGCTGCCCAGCTTGGCCGCGATGGAGGTGGTGATCTCGAAGGCGGTGACCTCGCGGGCCGGGTTGCGCACGAGCCCGAACGCCATCTCCCGCAGCTCCACGCCCGGGAACGAGAAGCGGACCGGGAGCACGGCCCGCTCGTTGCCCCGCCCGTCGCCGAGGTAGAGGCCCTGCGCGGTGTCCAGCGAGATCGCGGTCCTCGTCGTGCTCTTCGGGTCCGTCGAGCCGGGCATCACCTTGGCGAGCAGCGGGTCGTTGGTGAGGCCGGGCTGGAGGATCGTGCGCAGGCGCAGGCCACCGATCGCGACGTCGCCGATGAACCACTTGTCGCCGCGCTGCACCAGCGACTTCTTCTCCTCCTCGGTCGGGTCGGCCACCTGGCGGTCGCTGAACTGGAGGAACGCCTCGAACGAGACCTGGTCGAGGGTGATCGCCCCGAGGTGCACCTGCCCGCTCTTGTCGAGTTTCGCGACGAGCCTGAACCCGTCGTCCTCGCGGTCGAGGCTCAGCACCTTGCCCAGGTCGCTGACCAGGTCGTCGAAGCCCACGAGCCTGCCGAGCTGGTCGAGCTTGTTCTGCGCGCCGGCCCCGGCGTCCTCGAAGGGCTGCGACCACGGCTTCCACAGGTCCATCAGCCCGTCGCGGACCGCCGGGTCGACGGCGCCGCCGGCGTCCTTGGCCAGCTCGGTCGCGATGATCGCGTAGGCCTCGTCGGCGGCGGTCAGCACCATCCCGATCCGGATGCTCACCCGCGCGGCCTGGTCGAGCCCGAAGTCGTCGTCGTCCAGGTCCTGCTCGGACTCCTTCACCATCTTCGAGATGAGCTCGGTCTGCTTCTTGATCTTCTTGCCGATCTCGTTCGCGATCGGCTCCATCGCGTCGATGTCGGCCTTGAGCTCGGCCAGGGCCGCCTCCCGGGCCGTGGTGTCGAAGGTGACGATCGAGCCGAGCAACGGCCCGGTGTCGTTCCACGTGGTCGCACTCATGTGGCCGAGGCGCGAGTTGAGGAACGCCTGGGCCCCGCGCAGGAAGGCGGTGCCGATGTCGACCACAGGTCCCCCCGAGGCGAGCCGCAGCCCCGAGGTGCCGCCGCGACGTGGTCGCACGTCCCCCGTCCGTCGGGGATGCGCGGCAGGAAACAACTCCGAACGGGCCATGGTGTCAAGGGCCAGCCCGATCGGCGGTCGTCGGCAGCCGCACGGCGCCGACGCTCCGACCTCCGGGGCAGGGCGGCCCGGCCCTAGTGTCCGGGGCGTGTCGGCGACGGGCGAGCTCGACGGGCGGCGCGCGTGGCTCGTCGCGACGGCCGCCTTCGCGGCGATGTTCACGACCTTCGGGATCGCGTACAGCTTCGGGGCGTTCCTGCTTCCGATCAGCGCGGACCTCGGCAGCAGCCGGTCGGCGACGGCCGGGGTCTTCTCGCTGACCACGCTCTCGCTGTTCGCCCTCGGCGCGCTGTCCGGGCCGGCCGTGGACCGGTTCGGGCCGCGCCGGCTGGTGCTGGCCGGCGCGCTGGCGCTCGGGCTCGGCCTGCTGCTGCAGTCGTCGGCGCACTCGCTGTGGCAGGCGTACGTCGGCCACGGCCTCGGCGTGGGCCTCGCGGTCGCCTGCACGTACGTCCCGCTGGTCGCCGTCGTCGGCGGCTGGTTCGAGCGGCGGCGCACGCTGGCGATCGGCATCACGGTGTCCGGGATCGGGCTCGGCACCCTGCTCGTCGCGCCGCTGGCGGCGGCGCTCGTCGGGGCCGTCGGCTGGCGCGCGGCCGACCGGTGGCTCGCGGTCGGCGGGGTGGCGGTGCTGCTGCTCGCGGCCGTCGTCGTGCGGCCCGCGCCGCGCCCACCCGCGCAGGAGGGGACCGTCGCGCTCGGGGCGCGGCTGCGCACCCCCGCGTACCTCCGGCTCTACGGGGCCGGGCTGCTGCTGTCGGTCGTGCTGTTCGTGCCGTTCGTGCACCTGCCGGCGTACGCCGAGAGCCGTGGCAGCGGGGAGGTCGCCGCCGCCGCGCTCGTCGGGCTGATCGGCGCGGCGAGCGTGGTGGGGCGGCTGGCGCTCGGGGCAGCGGCCGCCCGGCTGGGCGTGCTGCGGACCTACCAGGGCTGCTTCGTCGTCATGGCCGCCTGCCCGGTGCTCTGGCTCGGCGGGCCGGGCTACCCGCGGCTCGCGGTCTTCGCCCTGCTGCTGGGCGTGGGCTACGGCGGCTTCGTCGCCCTCGGGCCGCCCCTGGTCGCCGAGCTCTTCGGCGTGCCCGGTCTCGGCGGGCTGCTCGGCGTGCTCTACACGTCGGCGGCGCTGGGCTCGGGCATCGGTCCGCCGCTCGCCGGTGCGGTGGTCGAGGCGCAGGGGTACGCGGCCGTCGCCGCCCTCTCGCTGGCCGTCGGGGCAGCGTCCGTGCTCGTCGTGCTGAGCGTGCGGCCCGCAGGCGTCAGCGCAGTCCGGCGGCCAGCTCGTCGAGGGCGGTGCTGAGGTCCACCTGCGGCGCCCAGCCCCAGGTGCGGGCGCGGTCGCCCGACAGCCTCCCGGTCCAGGCCTCGTCGTCGTCCCACACCGGCTCGACCCCGACGGCGCGGGTGACCGCCTCGTAGTAGTCGCGCAGCGTGGCGCACCCGGCCACGGCGTTGACCGGCGTGCAGCCGCCGGCCACCGGACCGCGCGACGGGTCGTCGGACGTGGCGGTGCGCCCGGTCGCCAGGTCGGCCGCCAGCGCGACGAGGTCGTCCACGTGCACCCAGGCGAAGGTCTGCTGCGGCACGGCGTGCCGCGCCGCCTCGTCGTCCCGGATCGCGGCGGGGCGCAGCGCGTTCCACACCGAGCTCTCCGCCGGGCCGAGCACCGCCGGTGGGCGCAGCAGCACCCGCGTCAGGCCCTCGACCCGCTCGAGGGCGAGGTCGGCGTCGCGCTTCGTCACGCCGTAGTCGCCCGCGTCGTCGCCGACCAGCGGTGAGCCCTCGTCGACGTCCCCGGCCGCGGGGGAGCGGTCGTACACCGCAGCGGTCGAGACGTGCACCAGGCGCGCGGCACCGGCCTGCGCGGCGGCCCGGGCGAAGGTCGCCGTGCCCTCCACGCCGACGCGGCGCTGCACGTCCTCGGAGCTGCCCATCGGGTGCACCGTCGTGACGGCGGCCTCGGCCCCGACGAGGGCCGCAGCGGCCGCTGACCCGTCGGTGAAGTCGGCGACGTGCTCCTGCACGCCGGGCAGGGCGGGAGCGGTGCCGGCCCGCCGGACGACGGCGCGGACCTCGGCACCCCGCTCGGTGAGCGCGGTGCAGAGGCGGGACCCGACGAGGCCGTTGGCCCCGGTGACGACGACGAGCATGCGGGCAGGTTCGCACGTGCCGCCGAGGCGTGACGCGCGGGCTCGTCAGGAGCACGCTCGGACCCACCGGTCGCGACCACCTGCGGGAGGAACCGTGTACCACCCCTGCGCCTGCTGCGAGCTGAGGTTCGGCACCGTCGCCGAGCTCGCCGTCCACGTCCGCGAGGACCACGCCGCGGCGCCACCGCCCGAGCGCGTCGAGAAGATCCTGCGGCAGCGGTCCTTCGACTGGTCCGCCCACCGCACCGCCTTCGACGCGCCGCCGCGCCGCGCCTGAGCCCCGGCGACCGGCTCCCGGGAACGCCGCAGCCGCGGACCCCGCAAGGGGCCGCGGCTGCAGGAGGTGCGGGCCTAGCGGGTCGAGACCTGCGTGCCGCCCCGCTGGGTCCACGTGATGGAGCCGCCCTGGAAGTCCGAGCGGCGCCCGCCGGGGACGGCGTACTCGTTGCTGGTGGGGAAGCCGAGCGTCGAGCCGTCGGCGCCCATCGCCTGCCAGTGCTGGGCGATGGCGCCCTGCACGACGTGCGCTCCCGTGCCGGCGGACCAGGCGATCGAGCCGCCCTCGAACAGCTCGAGGGCACCGGGCTTGGCCTTGGTGGCCATCTCGCCGCTGCGCGGGAAGCCGAGCGGGCCGTTCTCCCAGCCCTGAGCCTTCCACGCCTCCAGGACGCCGCCGCGCACCTCGTGCGCCCCGGTCCCGGGCGACCAGTAGACGAGGCCGCCCTCGAAGTAGTTCGCCGCCCCGTAGCGCTTGGGCGTCGGCACCTCGTTGCTCACCGGGTAGCCCAGCGGGGAGTACTCCGCGCCCAGGCCGCGCCAGGCCTGCTGGATGCTGCCGTGCACCTCCCAGGCGCCGCGGGCGGACGTCCAGTAGACGGCGCCGCGCTGGAAGAGGTTGTAGCGGCCGCCCCGGGCGGAGCCGGCCTCGTACGTCGTGGGCGAGCCCAGCACGCCGGACGAGCCGCCGAGGGAGTCCCACCGCTCGGCGATCGCCCCGACGACCATCGGCTTCGGCGGCGGGGAGGGCTGGGTGGAGCTGCCGTAGAGGCCGGTCTTGCGCGAGCAGGACGGCCAGGCGCCCCAGCCCTGGGCGGCGAGCACCTTGTCGGCGATGGCGATCTGCTGCTCGCGGCTGGCGAGGTCGGCGCGCGAGGCGTACGCGCCGCCGCCGTAGCCCGACCAGGTGCCGGAGCTGAACTGCAGGCCGCCGTAGTAGCCGTTGCCGGTGTTGATCGACCAGTTGCCGCCGGACTCGCACTGGGCGAGGCGGTCCCAGTCGGACGGGCTGGCGGCGGAGGCGGCCGAGGGGGACAGGAAGGGGACGGCGGCCGCGGCGAGAGCACCGAGGACCGCGAGGGCCCGGCGGGTGCGGGCAGGACGGCGGGACGCGTGCGAGCACGACGGCATGAAGGGAGGTCTCCGTGACGCCTGCGAGGTCAGCTGTCGGGTTCGGGCGACGGGATCGCCCGGCCGTCGGAGACGGCTTCACCCCAGGGATGCACGGAGGCACCCCGCGTTCTCGGGTCCCCCGCTCCTGCCCATGGTGTCGAGAGGTGCCGTGCGCCCGGTGGACAGGACTCGGCGTCCGGGGCAGGGGTCCCCGCCGTGCGGGGACCCGACCACCGTACGGGAAGCCGGTGGCCGTACCCCGAAGGAGGGCGTGCCGACCCGGTCACACGGCGGTGACGCGTTGCGCCGTTCGGCTGACACCGGTGCGGCGGGTGGAGGACCCTGCCGGGCATGGGGGAGCCGCTCGACCTGGACGCCGTCCGGCTGCTGTCGGGCTGGCTGTCGGCGCGGCGCGACCTCACCGCGCACCTGGAGGTGCTGACCGCGTTCGGGCCGAGCGCCACCGAGCAGGTCGCCCGCAACCTGCGCCTGGTCGACGAGCTGCACTCCCGCGACCACAGCGCGTGGCTGGCCTACCGCGAGCACGTCCAGCGCACGACCGCCGGGACCTGGGGGGAGCCGTGAGGGTGCGGGCTCAGCGGGCTGCGGCGGGCTCCTCGGCGAGCTCGCCGGAGTAGACGACGAAGCGACGGTCCCGCAGGAAGCCGACGAGGGCGAGGTCGAAGCGGCGGGCCAGCTGCACGGCCAGGCTGCTCGGCGCGGACACGCCGGCGAGCACGCCGACGCCGGCGCAGACGGCCTTCTGCACCAGCTCGTAGCTCGTGCGGCCGCTGACGACGACGGTGTGGCCGGTCAGCGGCAGGTGGCCCTCCATGAGGGCCCAGCCGACGACCTTGTCGAAGGCGTTGTGGCGGCCGACGTCCTCGCGCGCGCAGAGCAGCGCTCCCGCCGGGTCGAACAGGCCGCTGGCGTGCAGCCCGCCGGTGCGCTCGAAGACCTCCTGCGCCGCCCGCAGGCGCTCGGGCAGCGCCAGCAGCACCTCGGCGCGCACGGGGGTCGGCACGACCGGCCGCACCCCGCGGTCGGCGAGCGCGTCCAGGCTCTCGACCCCGCAGACGCCGCAGGCGCTGGACACGGTGAAGCGGCGGGCCAGCGCGGCGGCCGCCACGGTCGGCGCCTGCGCGAGCCGCGCGGTGACCGTGTTGTCGCGCTGCTCGACCGGCACCTGCACGCAGTGCCGCAGGGTGACCACGTCCGCGCGGTCGCGGACCAGGCCCTCGCTGTGCAGGAACCCCGCCGCCAGCTCGAGGTCGTGCCCGGGCGTCCGCATGGTCACCGCCAGCGGGAAGGTGCCGGCGGGCGACTCGACCCGCACCTCCAGCGGCTCCTCGACCGCGACGGCGTCCTCACGGGACCGCCGCACGCCGTCGTCGACGACCTGCACCCGCACGCGCGCGCTGCTCCGGACCACCCGTCGAGACTAGGTCGGTGCGACGGGCCCCGCGCGGCCCGCCGCTCGTCGTACGGTCGGCAGCAGCGCACGCTCAGGTGCCGGCACCGACCGGCCGATCGAGCACGTGACCCGCGCGGCCGGGACGGCAGGGAGAGCACATGCAGCTGGTGGTGGGACTGGTGGTCGTCGCCCTCGTGGTGATCGGGTGGGTGTCGGTGTGCACGCACCTGCACGCGTGGCAGCGGGCCCGTGCCGGACAGCCGCGCACGACGGGTCGGGCTCGGCGCCCGGCGCGCCGGGCGCCGGGGCTGCCCGAGGGGCACCGGCCGCCGCCGGGCCTGGGACCGCTGAGCCCGAGCGAGCGGTTCCTCACGGCAGAGGCGAAGCGCGGTCTGCGCGAGCTCCAGGTCTTCCTGCTGGAGCAGCGGCCGGCCTGACGCCCGCCCCGCCGCGGGGGTCCGCCAGCAGCTCCTCCAGCGGCCGCGCGGAGACGACCGACAGGCGCTGCGTGGCCCGGGTCAGCGCGACGTAGAGCGTGCGCAGCCCGGCCTCCCGGGTGCGGCCCTCGGCGACCACCTGCTCGGGCGCGAGCACCAGGCAGCCGTCGAACTCGAGCCCCTTCGCCTGCCAGGGGTCGAGCAGCTGCAGCCGCGGGTCCTCCGGCAGCCGGCCGCGCACGTCCGGCAGCAGCGCGCGGGGGCAGACCACGCCGACGGTGCCGCTGACCTCGCCGAGCAGGTCGGCGGCCAGCTGCGCGGCGAGGCCGGCCGGGTCGCCGACGTGCAGCGCCGGCGGCACGCCGGTCGAGCGCACCGCCGCGGGCGGCACGGCGGCCGGGTCGATCCGCGCCAGGACCCGGGCCGCGAGCTCGGCGACCTCCGTGCTCGTGCGGTAGTTCGTCGTGAGCTCGACCTCGCGCACCCGGCTGCGCCCCAGCGCCGAGGCCAGCCCCGCCCGCACCTCCTCGACGTCGGGCCAGGCGGACTGCACCCAGTCCCCGACCACGGTCCAGGTCGCCCCGCGGGCGCGCCGGGCGATCGCCCGCCACTGCAGGGGCGCCACGTCCTGCGCCTCGTCCACCACCACGTGCGCGTACGTCCGGTGGTCGGGCTCGGCGCTGAGGTCGCGGGCGGTGCGGCGGGTGCGGTCGGCGAAGGTGGTCACCTCCGACGCCCTGGCCAGCTCGTCGAGCTCGGCGAGGTCGTCCAGGTCGTCCGGGTCGGGCTCGGGCTCGGGCGGCGGGCCGAGCTGCTCGGCGAGCTCGTCGAGCACCGCGGCGTCCAGCACGGTGACCGGCGCCCCGGGCGTCCACGCGGCCCGCAGGACGGCGACCTCCCCGTCGTCGTAGAGCCCGCGGGCGCAGCGGGCCACGTCGACCCGACCGTCCCGCAGCGCGGCGAAGACCTGGGCGGGCAGCAGCACCGGCCAGACGCGGTCGAGCCAGGCGAGCACCGACGGGTCGCTGCGCAGCCACCGGCCGAAGTCCTCGCGGTCGCCGGGCTCCTCGCGGGGGGCACCGGGCGAGCGGGTCCAGGTCCGCCACGCCACCTCCGTCACCGCCGTGAGGTAGGCGGCCCGGCCGCCGTTCGCGCTGCGTGCGCCCCGGCCGACCTGGACGCGCCGCCGGGCCAGCTCGCCGCCGGGGACGACGAGACCGGTGCCCCAGCGGGTCAGCTCCAGGTCGGGGACGTGCCGGGTGCCGCCCAGCTCGCGCACGGCCCGGCGCAGCAGCGCGACCGTCCGGGCCGACCCCTTCACGGCCGCGGCCGCGCTGTCGTCCGTGGCGGTCACCCGCAGGCCGGCGGGCAGCTGCGGCAGCGACCCGAGGTCGGCCAGCCGCACGCTCGTCTCGCCGAGCGCCGGCAGCACCGCGCCGATGTAGTCGACGAAGACCGACGACGGGCCGACGACGAGGACGCCGCGGCGGGAGTACCAGTCCCGGCGGGCGTACATCAGGTAGGCGACGCGGTGCAGGGCCACGGCCGTCTTGCCCGTCCCTGGACCACCGGTCACCAGCAGGGCACCGTCGTCGGGCGCGCGGACGGCCAGGTCCTGCTCGCGCTGGATGGTCGCGACGATGTCGCGCATCCGCGGACCGCGCTCGCGCGACACCGCGGCGAGGAAGGCGCCGTCGCCGACGACCGTGCTGCCCGGCAGGTGCTCGGCACCCTGCGGGTCGAGCAGCTCGTCCTCCACGCCGCGCACCCGCGTGCCGCGCGTCGTGATCGTGCGCCGGCGCAGGACCCCCAGCGGGTCGGCGGCGGTCGCGCGGTAGAACGGCGCGGCGGCGGGAGCCCGCCAGTCCACGACGATCGGCTCCTGGTCCTCCGTGCGCAGCCCGAGGCGCCCGACGTGGTGCACCTGCCCGTCGGCGGTGTCGAGCCGGCCGAAGACGAGCCCCTCGCCGGCCAGGTCGAGGTCGGAGCGCCGCGCGGCCGCCGCCAGCGCCTGGACGTCACGCTCGTAGAGCGACTGCGGCGTGCCGCCGAGGTCCTGCGACAGGCTGGCCCGCTCGGAGACGACGGCCCGGGCGCGCAGCTCCTCCAGGCGAGCGGCGGCCCGGTCCAGGTGCTCCTGCTCGCGGGCCAGCTCCTGCTCGAGCGGCCCGGTCACGCCGTGGTCACTCGCGGTCCAGGCGGTCGGGGTCGGCGAGCAGCTCCTGCAGCGCCGCCAGGTAGATGGCGCACTGCACGCCGTCGACCAGGCGGTGGTCACCGGTGAGGCAGAGCGTGAACTGCTTGACGGCGACGACCGCGCCGTCGCGCACGACCGGGCGCTCGCTCACGGTGCCGAGCGCCAGGTAGACGTGGGCGCGGGCGAACGGCACCGGGGCCAGGAACACCTCCTCGACACCGAGCGGCGCGACGTTGGAGATGAACACCGAGCCCAGCGGGTTGCCCTGCTGCCCGAGCAGCGGCAGCCCCAGGCCGCCGAGCACCAGCGAGCTGACGGCCAGCAGCGGGCGCATGAGCGGCGTGGGGACGGTCGCGGCGATCCGCGTGGACAGCCGGAAGCCCTCGTCGGTGCCCTCCCGCAGCGCCCTGACGCCGGCCCGTACGAGGGTGGCGATCTCGGCGGGGGTGCGGCGCTCGGCGTGCTCGACCTTGACCGGTGCGAGGTCGGTGCCGCGGCCGACGTCGACGGCGAAGCCCACCGGGACGCCGTCGAACGGCACGATGCGGCCGGCGACGACCCGGGCGTTGCCCTCCGGCACGAGCAGCAGCGCGCGGGCCGCGGCGGCTCCGAGCACGTGCATGGGCGTCAGGCCCTGCGCCCCCTCAGCGCGCCGGCGGGAGACGTAGTCGAGGACCGGGTCGGCGTCCACCACCACCCGGGTCATGAGCCGGCCCTCGTGCGGCGCCGACCAGGTCGCGACCGCGATCTTGCGGCGCACCGCCTTCGGGTCGGCGCCCGCCGCTGCCCGCCAGCGGGACCCGAGCGCGGCGGCCGCCGCGACGGCGGACACGGTCAGGGCGCGTCGGGTGGGCACCGCGCAGACGGTACTGGCGCGCCGGACCGCGTGGCCGGCGCCGCGCGAGGTCAGCGCAGGCTCGTGACGACCTGGGGCAGGACGTCGAGCAGCTCGCGCGCCAGGAACCCCAGACGTCCCGACCGGCTGGCGAGGAGGTCGCCGGCGGCGGCGTGCAGGTACTGCCCCCACACCGCCGCCTGCTCCGGCGTGCAGCCGCGGGCGAGCAGCCCGCCGACCACACCGGCGAGCACGTCGCCGGAGCCGCTGGTGCCCAGGCCGATCCCGCCCGCCTCGTCGCGCCACAGCGAGCCGTCGGGTGCGGCGACCGCTCCCCGCGCCGCGACGACCGCGCCGTAGCGCTCGGCGACGGCGCGCGCCGCGTCCGCCCCGTGCAGGTCCTCGCCCTCGAGCAGCGCGGCGAGCTCGCCCGAGTTGGGGGTGAGCACGACGCGCCCCGCGAGGCCCTCGAGCAGCTCGGGCGAACCGGCGACGGCGGTCAGGCCGACCGCGTCGAGCACGACGGAGCCCTCGGTGAGGCCGGGCAGCACGTCGGCGAGCAGCGTGCGGACCGCCTGCTTGCCGAGCAGCCCCGGTCCGAGGACGACGGCGGCCGCGGAGCCGCAGCTCGCGACGACGCGCTCGGCCGCGCTCGGGTCCAGCGACCCGTCCTCGTCCTCGGGCAGCCCGTCGACGAGCGCCTCGGGCAGGGCGACCCCCAGGGCGACGGAGGTGCTCCGGACCGTGGCGACCGACAGCCGTCCCGCCCCGACCCGCAACGCGGCCAGCCCGGCGAGCAGGACGGCACCGGGGGTCGAGACCGCGCCGCCGACGACGAGCACGGTCCCCCGGTCGTGCTTGTCGCCGCCCTCGGACGGCTCGGGCAGCGGCCAGCCGCGCAGGAGCGCCGGGGTGACCGCCCGCCCCTGCGGCTCAGCGGGGGGCACGGGGGGCGTCCGAGTCGGAGGTCACGTCGGCCTCGGCGCGGTCCAGGTGCTCGACCTCGTTGTAGGAGACCAGGGCGAGGGAGCGCCCCCGGGCCTCGTACGTCGTGACCGAGCAGTTGAGGACCTCGCCGCCGCGGTCGACCTCGAGCACCTCCTGCTCGGTCATGCCCTCGAGGACGTAGCGCACGAGCAGCACGACGACCTGGTGGGCGACGAGCAGCACGCGGCCGCCGCTCTCCTGGGCCTGCAGGTCGCTCAGCGCCCCGCGCAGCCGCAGCAGCACGTCCGACCACGACTCGCCGCCCGGCGGCCGGTGGTAGAACTTGCCGATCCTGCGGCGGCGCTCGGACTCCTCCGGGAACAGCGACGTGATGCCCTGCCGGGTCAGCCCGTCCAGGACGCCGAACTCGCGCTCGCGCAGCCGCTCGTCGACCACGACCGGGACGTCCAGCCGCGCCGCGTCCAGCGCGGCGCGCGCGGTGTCGAGGGCACGGACGTACGGCGAGGTCCACACCGCCGTCGGGGGCTGCTCGAGGCCCTGCACGAACGACCCGAGAGCACGCGCCTGGTCGACACCGCGGTCGGAGAGCGGGACGTCGACGTCGCGGTGCGCCAGGTCGATGCGGTCCTGCCGGTCGGCCTCGGCGCGGTCGCGGGCGACGTTGCCGGCGCTCTCGCCGTGGCGGACGACCCAGAGGCGGTCGGGGGGAGGGGAACTCACCCGCCCGACCTGCCCGCGTGGCGGGACCTCCACACGGCGGCGTCCGGACCTGCTACGGTCGACGCGGTTGCAGGTTCACCCCCTGGTACGTCGTCGACGCCCGCGGAGTGCTTCGCGGACGTCCTTCCGGTCTCCGTGTGCGACCGGGACCCCGTGCAGTGCGGGGTCTGCTCGTCCCTTTAGGAGACATCGCATGGCTCAGGGCACCGTGAAGTGGTTCAACGCCGAGAAGGGCTTCGGTTTCATCGCGCAGGACGGCGGCGGCGCCGACGTCTTCTGCCACTTCAGCGCCATCCAGACCGACGGCTACAAGTCGCTCGACGAGAACCAGCGCGTCGAGTTCGACATCACGCAGGGCCAGAAGGGCCCGCAGGCGGAGAACGTCCGCCCGCTCTAGGCACCTCGTCCACGGGCCCGGTCTCCTCACGGAGGCCGGGCCCGCGGCATGTCCGGTGCCGCCCGGCCCGCTGCTGACGCGTCCGCCGGACGCGCTCGTGGCGCGTCGAGCGGACGCAGGAGCCGGGCGCCTCAGCCGCGGGGCAGGTGCGCGACGCCGACCGCCACCGGCGGCTTGTCGACCGGCGTGCCGGAGCCGTCGCGCCGCCCCGGCACCGCGGGCAGGTCGACCGGGTCGCCGCCGGCCGCCGCGGCCCACGCCGGCGCCGGGCCCGCCCAACCGAGCACCAGCCGGCTCTCGCCGGACAGCAGCCGCTGCACCCGCACCCCGCCCGTCGCCCGGCCCTTGCGCGGGTACTCCGACAGCGGGGTCACCTTGACGCTGCTCACCGTCCCGGGGCCCTTGCCCCGCTCCGGCGGCAGGCCCGCGCCGGTCACCACGACCGGCTCCTCGAACAGCGTGCCGTCGCCCTCGAGCCGCACGGCGCTGAAGCCGACGACGACGGCGCCGGCGGCCAGCTTGATGCCGGCGACCCCGCCGGCGGTGCGCCCCTGCGGCCGCACGGCGGCGGCGGGGAAGCGCAGCAGGTCACCGGTGGAGGCGAACAGCACGAGCTCCTCGTCGCCGTCCGCCAGCTCGGTCGCGCCGACGACCTCGTCGCCGGCCCTGAGCGCGAGCACCTCCACCGCGTCGAGGCGCGCCGGCCAGTCGGGCGCCACGCGCTTGACCGTGCCCTGCCGGGTCGCGAGCGCGAGGCCGGGGGAGGCCGCGTCGTACGTCGTGAGCGCCAGGACGCGCTCGCCCTTGTCGAGGGCGAGGAACTCGCTGGCCGGTGCGCCGCCGCGCAGCGACAGCGCGCCGGTCGTCACGGCGGGCACCGCGGGCACGTCGAGCACACCCAGCCGCAGGACGCGTCCCAGACTGGTCACCGCGCCGACCTGGCCTCTGGCCGTCGCCCGCACGCTGCTGACCATGACGTCGTGCCGGTGCCGCTTGGTGCTGGCGCGGGCCTCGCCCTCCACGACCGGCGTCCGGGCGACCAGCCCGGCCGAGGACAGCAGCACGACGACCGGGTCGTCGGCGACCTCGAGCGCCGCCCCTCGCGTGGTGACCAGCTCGCGCAGGTCACCGCCGACGAGGACCGTGCGCCGCGGCGTGCCGTGCTCGCGGGCGACCTCGGCGAGCTCGTCGGCGATGACCTGCCGGAGCACGGCCGGGTCGGCGAGGACCGCCTCCAGCTCGGCGATCAGGCGGCGCAGCTCGGCGAGCTCGGCCCGCAGCTTCTCGACCTCGAGCGCGACCAGCCGGCGCAGCTGCATGTCGAGCACGTAGCCGGCCTGCACCTCCGTGAGCCCGATCTGCGCGACGAGCTCGAGGCGCGCCTCCGCCGCGTCCTGCGACGCGCGGATGATGCGCACGACCTCGTCGATGGCGTCGAGCGCGATGAGCAGCCCCTCGACGAGGTGGGCCCGCTCCTGGGCCTTGCGCAGGCGGAAGCGCGTGCGCCGCGTGACGACGTCGACCCGGTGGTCGAGGAAGACCTGCAGCAGGTCCTTGAGGCCGAGCGTGCGCGGCTGCCCGTCGACGAGCGCGACGTTGTTGATGCCGAAGCTCTCCTCGAGCGGCGTGAGCCGGTAGAGCTCGCCGAGCACCGCCTGCGGGTTGAAGCCCGCCTTCACCTCGATGACGAGCTGCGTGCCGAGCGCCCGGTCGGTGAGGTCCTTGAGGTCGGCGATGCCCTGCAGCTTCTTGGCCTGCACGAGCTCCTTGACCTTGGCGATGACGCGCTCCGCGCCGACGCCGTACGGCAGCTCGGTCACCGTGATGCTGCTCTTGCCGCGCGGCAGCGCGCCGACCTCGGCGGTGGCGCGCATGCGGACGACGCCGCGCCCCGTCTCGTACGCCGACCGCACCTCCGTCATGCCGAGCAGCTGCCCGCCGGTCGGCAGGTCCGGGCCGGGCACGAAGCGCATGAGCGCGTCGAGGTCGGCGTCCGGGTGCTCGAGCAGGTGCTGCGCCGCGTCGACGACCTCGACGAGGTTGTGCGGGACCATGTTGGTGGCCATGCCGACCGCGATGCCGCTGGTGCCGTTGACGAGCAGGTTGGGGAAGGCCGCGGGCAGGACCGACGGCTGCGTCAGGCTGCCGTCGTAGTTGTCCTCGACGTCGACGGTCTCCTCGTCGAGCCCGTCGGTGAGCAGCAGCGCGGCCGAGGTGAGCCGGCACTCGGTGTAGCGCGAGGCGGCCGGCCCGGCGTCGGGGGAGCCCCAGTTGCCGTGTCCGTCGATGAGCGCGACCCGCATCGCGAACGGCTGGGCGAGCCGCACCATCGCGTCGTAGATGGCCCCGTCGCCGTGCGGGTGGTACTTCCCCATGACGTCACCGACGACGCGAGCGCTCTTGACGTACGGCCGGTCGGGGCGCAGACCGCTGTCGGCCATCGAGTACAGGATCCGCCGGTGCACCGGCTTGAGGCCGTCGCGCGCGTCGGGCAGCGCGCGGCTGTAGATGACCGAGTACGAGTAGTCGAGGTAGCTGGTCTCGATCTCCTCGACGAGCGAGGTGTCGACGATCGTGCCCTCGCCCTCGAAGGGCGGGATGTCGCTGCGGGTCGTGCGCTTGCGGGGCGGCATCAGGTGTCCAGGGCTTCCTTGTCGACGCGGGAGGCGTTGGCGACGATGAACTCCCGGCGTGGCCCGACGTCGTTGCCCATCAGCAGCTCGAGGGCGCGCTCGGCGGCGTCGACCTCGCCGGCGTTGATGCGGCGCAGCGTGCGCGTGGCCGGGTGCATCGTCGTGTCGGCCAGCTGGTCGGGGTCCATCTCGCCGAGCCCCTTGTAGCGCTGGATCTGGCCCTTCACGCGAGCGCCGCGGGCGGCCACCTTCTTGAGCTCGGCCTGCAGCTGCTTGTCGCTGTAGGTGTAGACCGGCGCCTTGGCCCCGACCACCTCGATGCGGTGCAGCGGGGGCACCGCGGCGTACAGCCGGCCCGCCTCGATCACCGGCCGCATGTAGCGGGCGAACAGGGTGATGAGCAGGCAGCGGATGTGCGCACCGTCGACGTCCGCGTCGGTCGTGATGACGATCTTGCCGTAGCGCATCTGGTCGAGGTCGAACGTGCGGCCCGTGCCCGCGCCGACCACCTGGATGATCGCGGCGCACTCGGCGTTGGCGAGCATCTCCGAGACGCCCGCCTTCTGGACGTTGAGGATCTTCCCGCGCAGCGGCAGCAGCGCCTGGAACTCGCTGTTGCGCGCCAGCTTGCCCGTGCCCAGCGCGCTGTCGCCCTCGACGAGCCACAGCTCCGTGCGCGACACGTCCGTGGAGCGGCAGTCGGCGAGCTTGGCCGGCAGGGTGCTCGACTCCAGAGCCGTCTTGCGCCGCGCGGCGTCCTTCGAGGCCTTGGCCGCCTGCCGGGTCTTGGCGGCCGCGGCGACCTTGTCGAGCACCGTGCGCACCTGCGCGCGGCGCTTCTTGGCGTCGAGGAACTCGCTGCGCAGCCCCTTGGCCACGACGTCGGCCACGATCTTGGACACCTGCGGCGTGCCGAGCTCGTCCTTGGTCTGCCCGAGGTACTGCGGCTCGGGCAGCCTGACGGTGACGACGGCGGTGAGGCCCTCGAGCACGTCGTCCTTGGTGAGCGGGTCGTCGTTGACGCGCAGCACGCGGGCGGCCTTCGCCGCGTCGTTGAGGGTGCGCAGCAGGGCGCGCTCGAAGCCGTTCTGGTGGGTGCCGCCGTGCCCGGTCGCGACGACGTTGCAGAACGACTGCACCGTCGTGTCGTAGCCGACGCCCCACCGCAGCGCGACGTCGACCTCGCAGGTGCGCTCGACCTCCTGCGTGGTCATGTGGCCCTGCTCGTCGAGCACCGGGACGGTCTCCTTGAACGACCCCTCGCCGGTGAGGTGCACCGGGTCGCAGACCGCGCCGTCGACGGCGAGGTGCTCGACGAAGTCGACCGTGCCCCCGTCGAAGCGGTAGGTCTCGTCCGGCAGCGCCTCGCCCGACGGCAGGGTCCCGCGCACGGCCAGCTCGAGCCCGGGCACGAGGAACGCCGTCTGCCGCAGCCTGGCCCGCAGCTGGTCGAGGTCGACCGCGGACCCCTTGCTGAACAGCGGCAGGTCGGGCCACCAGCGCACGCTGGTGCCGGTCGCGGTCCTCGGCGCCTTGCCGGCGACCGACAGCCCGGGCCGCGGCGTGAAGGGCGCCCGGGGGCCCTCGCCGGCGAAGGTGCCGGGCACCCCGCGCGAGAAGCTCATCGTGTGCACGCGCCCGCCCCGGCGCACGACCACGTCGAGCCGCGCGGACAGCGCGTTGACGACGGAGGCCCCGACGCCGTGCAGGCCGCCGGAGGTCTTGTAGCCGGTCCCGCCGAACTTGCCGCCCGCGTGCAGCTTGGTGAGCACGAGCTCCACGCCGGTCAGCCCGCTGCGCGGCTCGACGTCGACGGGGATGCCGCGGCCGTCGTCGGCCACCTCGACCGAGCCGTCCTCGTGCAGCACCACCTCGACACGGCGGCAGTGGCCGCCCAGCGCCTCGTCGACGGCGTTGTCGACGATCTCGTACGCCAGGTGGGTCAGGCCCTTGGAGTCGGTCGACCCGATGTACATGCCCGGGCGCTTGCGGACGGCCTCGAGGCCCTCGAGCACGGTGAGGCTGCGGGCGTCGTACGACGTCGACGGGACGGGCTCGTCGGCGGGGGCGGGGCGGGTCACTCGGGTCCCATCGGGCAGGCGGACGGTGCTCCCAGTCTGCCAGCGCAGGCCCCCGGCGCCGGTGCGGCACGCTGGGCCGGTGCGCCCCCTGCAGACCCTGCCCAAGGCGCACCTGCACCTGCACCTGACGGGCAGCATGCGCCCGGCGACGCTGCTGGAGCTGGCGGCCGAGCAGGGCCGGGTGCTGCCCCCGGGGCTGCTCGACCCGCTGGGCGCCCGCGTGGACGTGACCGGCCGCAGGGGGTGGACCCGCTTCCAGCGGCTGTACGACGCGGCGCGCGAGCTGCTGGTGGGCCCGGACCAGGTGCGGCGCGTGGTCGTCGAGCTCGTCGAGGACGAGGTGGCCGCCGGGTCGGGGTGGGTGGAGCTGCAGGTCGACCCGTCGTCGTACGCCCCGCGCCTGGGCGGGCTGCAGGCGACGGTCGACCTCGTGCTCGACGCGCTCGCGCAGGGCAGCCGGGCGACCGGCGTCGGCACCGCGCTGGTGCTGGCGGGCAACCGCACGCGGCACCCGGCCGAGACCGAGGTGCTGGTCCGGCTCGCCCGGCGCACCCCGGGCGTCGTGGGGCTGGGGCTGAGCAACGACGAGACCCGCGGCGTCATGGCGGACTTCGCGAAGGCCTTCCGGCTGGCGCGGGACGCCGGCCTGGTGGCCGTCCCGCACGCGGGGGAGCTGCGCGGGCCGCGGTCGGTCCGGGCAGCGGTCGAGGAGCTCGGCGCCGCCCGGCTCGGCCACGGCGTGCGCGCCGTCGAGGACCCGGCGCTGCTCGACCTGCTGGCGCGGCGCTCGGTCGTCTGCGAGGTCTGCCCCGCCTCCAACGTCGCCCTCGGCGTGCTGCCCGAGCTCGCCGCGGTGCCGGTGGTGCGGCTGCGGGCCGCGGGCGTCCCGGTCGCGCTGGGCGCCGACGACCCGCTGCTGTTCCGCTCGGGGCTGCTGCAGCAGTACGAGACGGCCCGCTCCGTCATGGGCCTGTCCGACGCGGCGCTCGCCGACCTGGCGGGCTGCGCGGTGCGCGGGTCGACCGCGCCCGCCGACGTGCAGCAGCGCCTGCTGACCGGCATCGCCGGCTGGCTGGCCGAGCCGGCGCCCGGGGGACGGGGGGGCGGGGCTGGTCAGCAGCCCCCCGGTGGGGCAGGATGAGCCCGCACGGGACTGCTGGGACTGCCGAGGCCGCTGGGGAAGGCGCACCTCGACCCCTGGAGGCCCCGTGTCCGCGACCAGCGGAGTGCTCTACGTCCACTCCTGCCCGCCGGCGATCGTGCCCCACGTCGAGTGGGCGGTCGCGGCCGAGCTCGGCGTGCGGACGAACCTGCCCTGGTCCGAGCAGCCGGCCTCGCCGGGAGCGCTGCGGGCCGACGTGAGCTGGCGCGGCCGCGCGGGGACCGCCGGGCGGATCGCCGCGGCGCTGCGGGGCTGGCAGGTGCTGCGCTTCGAGGTGACCGAGGAGGCCAGCCCCGGCTGCGACGGCGAGCGGTGGGCCGTCACCCCGACGCTCGGGGTCTACCGGGCCACGACGAGCGCCAACGGCGACGTCCTCGTCAACGAGGACCGCCTGCGGGCGCTGCTCGCCACGGCCTCCGGCCCGGCGCTGAGCCTGGGGCTGGACCGGCTGCTGGGCAGCGCCTGGGACGACGAGCTCGAGCCCTTCCGGTGCGCCGGCGAGGGGGGCACCGTGACCTGGTTGCACCAGGTCGTGTAGGTCTGTGGGGCGGCAGGGTTGCCGCGGGAGCCGCTCGGGCACGCCCCGGCGCGGACGCACCGCCTGCCCGTGCCGACGCCCGCGCCCCCCACGCCTAGGAGCCCCTGCATGACCGTCCTCGCCATCGACTTCGAGTCGGGCTTCAACGACGCCTTCCAGGACGGCATCCGGCTGCTCCCCAAGGTCGGCTACTTCCTGCTCATCCTGCTGATCGGCGTCGTCGTCGCGAAGGCCGTCCAGAAGATCCTCGTGAAGGTGCTGCAGAAGGTCGGCTTCGACCGGCTCGTCGAGCGGGGCGGGGTCAAGAAGGCGCTGGCCCGCAGCGACTACGACGCGGCGACCGTCCTCGGCCGGATCGTCTACTACTTCGTCTTCCTGCTCGTGCTCTCGGCCGCCTTCGGCGTCTTCGGCCAGGACAACCCGGTCAGCCGCTTCCTCGACCGGATCATCGCCTTCCTGCCGAACCTCTTCGTCGCCGTGCTCGTGCTGGTGATCGCCGCCGGGATCGCGGCGGCGGTCAAGGACCTGCTCGAGAACACCCTCGGCGGGCTGTCGTACGGCGCCGTCCTCGCCCGGGCCGCCTCGCTCGCGGTCCTCGCGATCGGTGTCTTCTTCGCCCTCGACCAGCTGCAGATCGCCCCGCTCATCGTCGGCGGCGTGTTCTACGCGCTGCTCGCGCTCGTGGTCGTCCCGCCGATCATCGCCTTCGGCGTCGGGGGCATCGAGCCGGCCCGCGACGCCATCCGCGGCGCCCAGTCGCGGGCCTCGCAGGCCGCCCGCGAGCGCCAGGAGCAGCTCGAGGCGCAGCGCGCTGCGGAGGAGGACGAGGAGGACGACGCCTACGACGAGGAGGACGAGCCGGTCTACGAGCGGCCGCGGGTGCGCACCCGCCGGGTGCGCCCGGGCGCCGCGCCGCGCCGCCGGCCCTCCGCCTGACGCCCGCGGTGACGGGCGTCGGGACCACCAGCAGCTCGCGGCTGCTGCGTCGCCTCGACGCCGCCGACCTCGCGCTCTACCGGCGGGTCGCCCGCGCCGACACGCCGCTGCTCGACGCGGTCCTGCCGCGCCTGACCCGCAGCGCCGACCACGGCCTGCTCTGGTTCGGCTGCGCTGCCGTGATCGCCGCGTCGGGCGGCGACCGGCGTCGGGCCGCCCTGCGGGGCCTGGCGAGCCTCGCGCTCGCCAGCGCCACGGCCAACGTGCCGGGCAAGCTGGCGGCCCGGCGGACCCGACCCGAGCTGCACCCGGTGCCGCTGGCGCGGCACCTGCGCCGCCAGCCGACGAGCACGTCCTTCCCGAGCGGGCACTCGGCGTCGGCAGCCGCCTTCACCACCGGGGTCGCGCTCGAGCAGCCGCTGCTCGCCGTGCCGGTCGGCCTGCTCGCGGCCGGCGTCGCGTACGGCCGGGTGCACACCGGCGTCCACTACCCCGGCGACGTCCTCGCGGGCGTGGTGCTCGGGGCGGGCGCGGCGCTGGCGGTGCGCCGCACCTGGCCGGTGCGGCCCGACCGGCCCGCGGTGAGCGAGCCGACCCCAGCGCCCGCGCCGGCCCTGCCGGACGGCCGCGGGCTGGTCGTCGTGGTCAACCGCGGGTCCGGCGGCGGCGAGACGGCCGACCGTGTGCGGCAGGAGCTGCGCCCAGGAGCTGCCTGAGGCCGAGGTGCTGCTCGTCGAGGGCGCCGAGGTCGAGCAGGCCCTGCGGGACGCGGCCGAGCGCGCCGAGGTGCTCGGGGTGGCAGGCGGCGACGGCACGGTCTGCACGGCGGCGGGGGTGGCGCTGGAGGCCGGTCGGCCGCTGGCGGTCTTCCCCGGCGGGACGCTGGACCACTTCGCCGCCGAGCTCGGCGTCACGGGGGTCGCGAGCGCGGCCGAGGCCGTGCGGCGCGGTGACGCGGTCGAGGTGACGGTGGGCAGCAGCGCGGCGCAGGGCGACGGCGGCTACTTCCTCAACACCTTCGCCCTCGGGGTCTACCCGGAGCTGGTGCGCGAGCGGGAGCGGCACGAGGGCGCGATCGGCAAGTGGCCGGCGCTCGCCCTGGCGCTCACCCGGGTGCTGCGCGCCGCCCGTCCCGTGCACGTCGAGGTGGACGGCCGGGAGCGGCACCTGTGGACCCTGTTCGCCGGCAACGGGCACTACCACCCGGCCGGCTTCGCCCCGAGCTGGCGGGAGCGGCTCGACGACGGCTGCATCGACGTGCGGCTCGTCGACGCCGACGTGCGCCTGTCGCGCACCCGGCTGGTCCTCGCGGTGCTCACCGGCCGGCTGGGCCGCAGCCGCGTGCACGAGCAGCGCATCGTCGCCCGGTCGGCCGTCCGGTCGCGGCAGGGCGGGCTGCGCCTGGCCCGCGACGGCGAGGTGGCCGACGGACCGGGGCACCTGCTGCTGCGGGCCGCCTCGCGCCCGCTCGTCGTCTACCGGCCCGCCGGCGACCCGTCGTGAGCCCGCGCGAGCCCGCAGAGGACCTGCGCAGCATCGCGTTCTTCCTGGAGCGGGCGCTGGAACCGAGCTACCGCGTCCGGGCCTTCCGCGGCGCCGCGGCCGCCGTCGACGGGCTCGACCGCGCCGAGCTCGAGCGCCGCGCAGAGACCGGCACGCTGACCGACCTCACCGGGATCGGCAAGGTCACCGCCCTCGTCGTCAGCGAGTCGCTCGCGGGGGAGGAGCCCGTCTACCTGCGGCGCGTGCGCACGCTCGGCGACGAGCCGGTGGCCGAGGGCGCGGCCCGACTGCGGGCCGCGCTGCGCGGGGACCTGCACGTGCACTCGGACTGGAGCGACGGCGGCTCGCCGGTGGGGGAGATGGCGCGCACCGCCCGGGCGCTGGGGCACGACTACGTCGTCCTCACGGACCACTCGCCCCGGCTCACCGTCGCCCACGGCCTCTCGCCGGACCGGCTGCGCTCGCAGCTCGAGCTCGTGGCGCGGCTCAACGAGGAGCTCGCCGAGGAGGCGGCCGCCGGGGCGGCGCCGTTCCGCGTCCTCACCGGGATCGAGTGCGACGTGCTCGAGGACGGCCGCCTCGACCAGGAGCCCGAGCTGCTCGCCCGCCTGGACGTCGTCGTGGCCAGCGTGCACAGCCTGCTGCGGATGCCGCGCGAGGAGATGACCGCCCGGATGGTGGCGGCGATCAGCAACCCGCACACCGACGTGCTGGGCCACTGCACCGGCCGTCAGGTGGTGGGCCACGGGCGCGGCGGCAAGGGCCGGCCGGAGTCGGAGTTCGACGCCGAGGTGGTGTTCGCGGCCTGCGCCCACTTCGGCGTCGCCGTCGAGGTCAACAGCCGCCCGGAGCGGCTCGACCCGCCCAAGCGGCTGCTGCGGCTGGCGGTGGAGGCCGGCTGCGACGTCGCCATCGACACCGACGCGCACGCCCCCGGGCAGCTCGACTGGCAGCACCTGGGCTGCGAGCGGGCGCACCTGTGCGGCGTCGCGTCCCGACCGGGTCGTCAACGCCCTGCAGCGCCGACGACCTGCTCGCCTGGACCGGCCGCAGCGCCTGCAGCCGGGTCAGGCCGCGCGCTGCGCGGGCACGAGCAGCCGCACCGGCGCGGTGAGCAGGGCGGTGGTGCGCGTCGGGCAGCGCGTCGGCGACCAGCAGCGCGCAGGCGGCGTCCAGGCACAGCGTCGAGCACCCGCTCGGTCTCGCGGTCGTGCGGGCGCGCGAGGTGCGGCAGGTCGGGCAGCAGCGGGCCCAGCGCCCTCGGTGCCGCTGCGCCGCACCAGCGCCCACCTGCGGCGGCGGCGCTGCGCACCGCGACGTCGAACGCCGACTCGCGGGCCTCGCGCCGCTCGCCCTCGGCGACGTAGGAGCGGTCGAGCAGCCGGTCCCACAGCACGCCGCCCGGCGACGTCGTGGCAGCGCGCCGCCAGGACGGGCAGCGCGGCGAGCAGCGCCTGGACCTGCGCGCCCTGCGGCCCCAGGTCGGGCTCGGCGCAGGTCGCCCACGGGGTAGACGCGCGCCAGGGCCGCAGCAGCGCGGCGTGCTCGGCCCGGCTCAGCACCGGCCGGGCGTACGCGCGCGGCGACCGCGTCGCGCACCGCCTTGAGCGCGGTCGTGGCGACGGCCGCTCGACCGTGACGTAGTCGGCCTCGCCGCGGAGGTCGTCCTCGAACAGCGCGCTGACCGCCTCGAAGGCCGCAGCACCTCGCACACCAGCGGGCTGTCGGGCGACAGCGCCTTGGCGCGCGCGCGGCGACGGACGCGTCGTTGGTCCAGGCGCGCGCCAGCCGGGGCAGGTCCGTCGTCGCCGACCGTGCGCCAGCTGGGCGAGCACGCCCAGCACCTCGGGCAGGTTGGGGTGCTCCTCGAGCCGGTGCGATCGCGCCGTCCTGCGCACGGTGCCTCCTGCAGTGGGTCCTGGCCACAGAGTCTGCGGCAGGCCGCGACCCGACCTGGAGCCGTACGGCGCGCAGATGGCCCGGAAGGACCAGGCGCGGACCGGCCCGCGGACCGGCGCCGGCGACCTGCGGCAGCTCTAGCAGCGGTGCGCCTCGCTGCCGCCGCCGAGCTCGGCCCAGGCGTCCGCAGGTTGTCGAAGACCCGACCCGGCGGCAGCTGGGCGAGCCGGTCGAGCACGACGTCGGGAGCCTCGCGGCCGCGGGCGACCTCCAGCAGCTGCTCCCCGGTCGCCGGCCAGACCTCCTTGCCGAGGTAGGCCGCGAGCCGCGAGCGCTCCTCGACGTCGGCCTCGGTCATGCCGTCCGGGACCCCGCCGTGCAGCGGTGCCGTCCCGGCCGACAGGTCGACCTCGGGCTGGTCCTCGCCGGAGGGCTCGGCCGACTTCCACTCCTCGGCGTGGGTGTCCCGGCCCGCGCGGTCACCATCCCTCCACCTCGGCGTCGAGGGCGTCGTCCATCCGGGCGCTGTGCTTGTCGCTACCGCGTTGCATGACCGTTCCGGTACCCCGGCGGACCGACCTGACACGAGCGAGCAGGGCCGGGCCGCCGGGGGCCCGGGCAGGGGCAGGGCCGGGGCAGGGTGGGGCCGGGTCTCAGCCCGCGCCGCCGCCGGCCTCCTCGGTCGACGCCTTCCCGGCGGGACCTGCTCGTCGAGCAGCCGGTAGCGCTCGACGGCCTCGGCCGCGGCACTCCTTGGCGACCTCGCCGGCCGCGGCCAGCTCGCTGCAGCGACCGCCGCCGCGATCGACTCGGCGTCGGTGTGGAAGTGCCGCCGCAGCGCCGCGCGGGTGTCGGAGCGGCCGAAGCCGTCGGTGCCGAGCGAGCGTCCAGTCGCCGGGCACCCAGCGGCTGATCTGGTCGGGCACGGCGCGCATCCAGTCGCTGACGGCGACCACCGGGCCCGGCGCGCCCGTCGAGCTGCCTCGGTGACGTACGGCGTGCGGCGCCTGCTCGGGGTGCAGCAGCGCGTGCTCCTCGCACGTCACGGCGTCGCGGCGCAGCTCGTTCCAGCTGGTCACCGACCAGACGTCGGCGACCACGCCCCAGTCGTCGCGCAGCAGCTCCTGCGCCTGCGAGCGCGTGCCGCACCGAGATGCCGCTGGCGAGCACCTGCGCGCGCGGGCCCGTCGCCGGTGCCCTCGGCGGTAGCGGTACATGCCCGCGCAGGACGCCCTCGCGCAGGCCCGGGACGTCGGGCAGCGGCGGGCTGCGGGTACGGCTCGTTGTAGACCGTCAGGTAGTAGAAGACGTCCTCGGGCGCGTCGCCGTACATCCGGCGCAGCCCGTCCTCGATGATGAAGGCGACCTCGTAGGCGAAGGCCGGGTCGTAGGCGACGACGGCCGGGTTGGTCGAGGCGAGCAGCAGGCTGTGGCCGTCCTGGTGCTGCAGGCCCTCGCCGTTGAGCGTGGTGCGGCCGGCGGTGGCGCCGAGCAGGAAGCCGCGGCCGAGCTGGTCGGCCATCGCCCACATCTGGTCGCCGGTGCGCTGGAAGCCGAACATCGAGTAGAAGACGTAGACCGGGATCATCGGCTCGCCGTGCGTGGCGTACGACGTGCCGGCGGCGATCACCGACGCCATCGAGCCGGCCTCGGTGATGCCCTCGTGCAGGATCTGGCCCTGCATCGACTCCTTGTACGACAGCAGCAGCGCGCGGTCGACGGCCTCGTAGCGCTGGCCGTGCGGGCGAGTAGATCTTGGCGCGTCGGGAACATCGCGTCGATGCCGAAGGTGCGGGCCTCGTCCGGGATGACCGGCACGATGCGCTGCCCGATGCCCTTGTCCTTCATCAGGTCCTTGAGCAGCCGCACGAACGCCATCGTCGTGGCGACCGGCTGCTTGCCCGAGCCCTTCTTGAGCTCGTCGTAGACCGCCGGTCGGGGGCAGCTGCAGCGAGCCTGGCGCACCGACGCGGCTGCGGCACGCGAGCCGCCGAGCGCGGCCCGCCGCTCCTGCATGTACGCGATCTCGTCGCTGTGCCCTCGCCGGGGTGGAAGTACGGCGGCAGGTCGCCCTCGAGCGCGCTGTCGCGGCAGGTCGATGTAGAGCCGGTCGCGCAGCTCCTTGAGCTCGGCCTTGGTGAGCTTCTTCATCTGGTGGGTCGCGTTGCGGCCCTCGAAGTCCTTGCCGAGCGTCCAGCCCTTGATGGTGTGGGCCAGGATCACGGTCGGCTGGCCGGCGTGCGCGCGTCGCGGCGTCGAAGCCGGCGTAGACCTTGCGGTAGTCGTGGCCGCCGCGCGGCAGGCCGCGGATCTGCTCGTCGGACAGGTGCTCGACCATCTCGAGCAGCCGCGGGTCGGCGCCGAAGAACTTCTCGCGGGTGTAGGCGCCGCTCTCGACCGAGTAGGTCTGGAACTGGCCGTCGGGCGTGGTGTTCATCTGGTTGAGCAGCAGCGCCGTCGACGTCCTGGGCGAGCAGGTCGTCCCACTCGCGGCCCCAGACGACCTTGATGACGTTCCAGCCGGCGCCGCGGAAGCTGCGCTCCAGCTCCTGCATGATCTTGCCGTTGCCGCGCACCGGGCCCGTCGAGGCGCTGCAGGTTGCAGTTGATGACGAAGGTGAGGTTGTCGAGCTCCTCGCGGGCCGCGACGCCGATGGCGCCGAGCGCTCTCGGGCTCGTCCATCTCGCCGTCGCCGAGGAAGCACCACACGCGCTGCTGGCTGGTGTCCTTGATGCCGCGGTGGTGCAGGTAGCGGTTGAAGCGCGCCTGGTAGATCGCGTTGAGCGGGCCGAGGCCCATCGAGACGGTCGGGAACTCCCAGAACTCCGGCATGAGCCGCGGGTGCGGGTAGGACGGCAGCCCGCCGTCGGGCCGGCTCTCCTGGCGGAAGCCGTCGAGCTGGTCCTCGGTCAGCCGGCCCTCGAGGAAGGCGCGGGCGTAGACGCCGGGGCAGGCGTGGCCCTGGAAGTAGACCTGGTCGCCGCCGCCGGGCGCGTCGCTTGCCGCGGAAGAAGTGGTTGAAGCCGACCTCGTACAGGCTCGCGGCGCTGGCGTAGGTCGCGATGTGGCCGCCGACGCCGATCTCCGGGCGGTTGGCCCGGCTCACCATGATCGCGGCGTTCCAGCGGACGTACGCCCGGATGCGCCGCTCGACGTGCTCGTCGCCGGGGAACTCCGGCTCGCGCTCCGGCGGGATCGTGTTGATGTAGTCGGTGCTGCGCAGCGCCGGGCACGCCGACCTGCTTCTCGCGGGCCCGCTCGAGCAGCTTGAGCATGAGGTAGCGGGCGCGCTGCGTGCCCTCGGTCGCGACGACCGCGTCCAGCGACTCGAGCCACTCGGCGGTCTCGGCCGGGTCGAGGTCGGGCAGCTGGCTCGGCAGGCCGTCGACGTGCAGCGCGGGCTGGCTCGCGGGCGGGCGGCCGGCGCGAGTCGTGCGTCTCGGTCGGGTCACGCTGCTCCCGGTCGGTCTGTGCGGTCCGCGGGGCTCGCCCGCCTGGCCCCAGTCAACGCGCTACCGGCGCGGTAAGGGGAACCTGCGACGCGCGTCGGGAGGCGGTGCATGCGGTAGGACGGCTCGTGGTGACGTCGAGGTCCGCGACCGGCGGCCGTGAGCTCGTGCACGACCTGACGGGCGACTGCGGGCGCTTCGTCCAGCGGCCGCGGCGACGGGCTGCTCCACGTCTTCGTCCCGCACGCCACGGCGGGCGTCGCCGTCCTGGAGCTCGGGGCGGGCTCCGACGACGACCTGCTGGCCGCGCTGCGGGACCTGCTGCCCGCCGACGACCGGTGGCGGCACCGGCACGGCAGCCCCGGGCACGGCCGCTCGCACGTGCTGCCGGCGCTCGTGCCGCCGTACGCCACGCTGCCGGTGCTCGACGGCCGCCTCGCGCTCGGCACGTGGCAGTCCGTCGCCCTCGTCGACCTCAACGTGGACAACCCGGACCGCAAGGTGCGGCTGTCGTTCCTCGCCGGGATGACCCGCCGCCGCGCGTCGGCACTTGCGCGCAGGGTGCCGGTCCGGTGGACTACCCCGGACGCGCCCGCCCGGGCGCAGACGAGAGGGGTCGTTCGTGACGGCGTCCGCGGACCACGCGGCACAGCGCGGCCTGGCCGAGAAGCTCGGCATCGAGCCCGGCACGGTCGTGCAGGTGCTGGGCGAGACGGCGGGACATCGACCGGTCGCTGCTCGACGACGTCGCGTCACGCGCCGGCACCGAGCTCATCACGACCGACGACACCGACGACGTCGTCGACGTCGTGCTGCTCTGGTGGCGCGAGGGCGACGGCGACCTCGTCGACGCCCTCGTCGACTCGCTCACCACCCTCGGCGACAACGGCGTGGTCTGGCTGCTCACGCCCAAGGCCGGCCGCGACGGGCACGTCGAGCCCAGCGACATCGACGAGGCCGCGCCGACCGCCGGGCTGTCGAGCACCCGCAGCACCAGCGCGGCCCCCGAGTGGTCGGGCACCCGCCTCGTCGCGCCGAAGGCAGCGCGCAGCCGGCCCCGGCGCTGACCCCGCAGCAGGCGCGCCTGCTGCTGTCCGACCGCGGCCGCGCTGCGGTCGCCGCAGGCCGGCCGCCTCGACCTCTCACCGCCCGCCCGGCTCGCCGCCGCCGAGGCGCGTGCGGGCGTCCGCGGGACCCGGGCTCGGGCCGCTGGCCCTGGAGCAGGCCGCTGCTGCGGGCCCGGGCCCGGGCCAAGCACCCGCGCGGCGACGAGCTCTGGTGGACCGGCGAGGCGCTCGAGCAGGCCACCTCGTCCGAGGTCGCCGCGCACCGGGCGCGCCGCTTCCCCGGCCCGGTGCTCGACCTGTGCTGCTCGGTCGGCGGCGACCTGCTCGCGCTGCCCGACGGCTCGGTCGGGCGTCGACCTCGACGAGGCGCGCCTGCTGCTGGCGGCCGAGAACGCGCGGGTCCTCGGGCGGCGCGTGTCGCTGGCGCTGGCCGACGCGACGCTGCTGGACCCGTCCGGCGACGTGTTCGTCGACCCCGCGCGCCGGGCGGGCGGTCGACGGGTCTTCGACGTGCGGGCGTACACCCCACCGCTGGACCGGGTGCTCGCGTGGCGGCCGCGGTCCCTCGCGGTCAAGGTCGCTCCCGGCATCGACTGGGCCGTCGTGCCCGACGACCTCGAGGCGGAGGTCGTCTCGCTGCGCGGCGAGGTCAAGGAGGCCGTGCTGTGGGGAGGTCGCGCGCGGCGCGGCGTGCGCCGCAGCGCCACGCTGCTGCCGGGCGGCACGCTGGAGGGGCGCGGGACGCCGCCGCCCGCCGTACGGCCGCCCGGGGCCTGGCTCCTCGAGCCGGACGGCGCCGTCGTGCGGGCCGGCCTCGTCGCGGAGGTGGCCGAGGAGGTCGGCGGGGGCCTGCTCGACGCGACGATCGCCTACGTCACCGCGGACGAGCGGGTGCCGACCGCGTGGGGGACCTGGTACGAGGTGCTCGAGGTGCTGCCCTTCGGCCTCAAGCGGCTGCGGGCGGCCCTGCGGGCCCGCGACGCGGGGCCCCTGGTGGTGAAGAAGCGGGGCACGGCCGTGGAGCCCGAGGTGCTGCGCCGGCAGCTGCGGCTGACCGGCAGCCGTCCGACGACCGTGGTCCTGACACGCGCGGCGGGGGCTCAGGTCGCGCTCGTCGTGCGTCCGGCGACCTAGGCTCGGGCCGTGGACAGCGACCAGGCAGCGGCGGCGGGAGCGGTGACCGGCGGCGGCGTCGGCACCGCCGTCCGCGCGGTCCGGGCCACCGCCACCGGTCGTGGCACGCACAGCGTGCCCGAGCTGCGGCGGCTCGTCGAGGGCGCGCTCGCCGCCGCCTTCCCGCACCGGGTGTGGGTCGGCGGGAGGGTCGCCGAGCGGCGCGACGTCGCGGCCGCCGGGCTCGAGTTCACGCTCACCGCCAGCACCGACGCAGAGGAGCCGCTCGAGCTCCTCTGCCTGCTGCCCGCCCTCGTGCTGCCCGGGCTCGCCGAGGTCCTCGCGCGCGACGCCGACGCCGAGGTCGACGACCTCGTCGTGCCCGGCCGGCTGCTGCGCGCCGGCGGCGTGCTGCGCTACGACGCCGCCCGCGGCACGCTCGTGCTCGCCGTCTCCGACCTCGACCCCGCCCCGACCGCCCGCGGCCTGCTCGAGGAGCGGCTCGCGGCCCGCGCCCTCGTCCACGAGCGCGACCTCCCCTCGCACCAGCGCGGCCTGCAGCCGCGGCTGGCGCCGCTGGACGTCGCCGTCGTCGGCGGCGACGACGACCCGGCGGTCGACGACGTGCGCGCCCGGCTGGCCGCCTCGCCCTTCGCCGTGCAGGTGCGCGTCTCGACCGTCCCGCTGCACGGCAGGGAGGCGCCGGTCCTGCTGGGCCAGGCCGTGCGGGAGGCGGCCGTGAGCAGCGACGTGGTGCTGCTCGTGCGCCGCACCGGCCGGCCGCTGGGTCTGGCCGTGCTCGACGCCGACGACGTCGTCTTCGCCATCGGGCACGCGCCGGTGCCGGTGGTCACGGCGCTGGGCGGTCTGGGGGAGACGACGGCGGCCGACGAGGTCGCGCACGTCGCGCTCGGTGCGGCGCCGGAGGCGGCGCAGTGGCTGCTCGACCGCCTGGCGAGCGCGGCGGCCGAGCTCGACGACCTGGCGGCGGAGGTGCGCGACGCTGGCCGCGGAGCGCTGCAGCGCGCTCGCGCCGATCTCGACGCGGCCCGCGACGCCGCGCAGCAGGAGGCGGCGACCGCGGCGGCGCGCGCCGAGGCCGTCCGCGCGCGCACCCGTACCCGGCTGCTGGCCTGGTCGGGCGTGCTCGCGGTGGTGCTGGTGGTCGCGGCCGTCGCCACCGGCGCCCGGCTGCTGCTCCTCGGACTCGTGCCGCTGGTGCTCGTGCTGGCGGGGGCGTACGCACGGACCAGGTGGGCGAGTCGGGCAGGAGGCCGGGCGGTGGGCAGGCAGGACGAGGACTTCTCCGAGGTGCTGGAGGAGCTGCGCGCGGTGCGCGAGCAGCTCTCGACGACCTCGAGCCCGGAGGTCGTGCAGCGGCTGAGGGCCACCGCGGACGCGCTCGTCGAGCGCGGCGAGCAGGTGCTGGGGGAGGTCTCGGCCTGATCGCCCGGCTGCGGTCAGAGCCGCAGCAGGCGCGTGACGCGTCCGAGCCCCGCGACCGCGCCGCGCAGTGCAGCGCCGCCGGGCAGGCCGGGCACCTCGTGCAGCAGCGGGGCGAGCCGCAGGAACCCCGGCAGGTCCTGCACGACCAGGCGGCGGGTCAGCAGCAGCGTCGCCAGGTTGCTCCGGCCGGCGGAGGCGTCGAGCAGGTCGGCGGCGCTCGCCCGAGCACCGGGCCCGGCCGGGGAGCGGTCCCCGGTGCGCGCCACGCTCCAGCCCGGGCCGTCCCCGGTGGTGAACGCCCACCCGCCGCCCGGCGCCTGCGCGTGCACGGTCGTGCGGATGCCGGCGCGGGCCGACAGGGCGCCCGTGACGTCGAGGAGGGCCGCGAGCCCGCGGTCGAGCAGCAGCGGGTCGGGCGGAGGCGCCCCGCACGGCGCCAGGTCCAGCGCGTGCACCGCCAGCTCGTACGTCCCGGCGTGCACCAGGGACAGCACCGGCAGCGGCCCGACGGCCGAGCTGGCGACGGCCCGGCCGAGCTCGGCCGGGCCGGGGCCGGCGAACCAGTCCGCCAGGGTGTCCCGGGCCCGGCGCAGCGCCGCGAGCACGGCGTCGGGTCCCTCGTCGCGGTGCGCGGCGACCAGCCGGGCGTTGGCGGCGTCCGGCGAGCCCGGCTCGCCGGCGCCGTCGGCCCGGGCGCTGGCGAGCAGGCCGGCCAGCGGCGTCGAGTCGGGCCACTGGCCCAGGTGCACGCAGGTGTCGGCTCCCGACCAGCCGGGCAGCCGCGACGGGCGGCGCAGGTCGGTGCGCGGGTCGCCGGCCACGGCCAGGAAGGCGTCCCAGCACGCGACGACGGCCGCGCCGGTGTCGGCGGGGTCGGTGTCGGACAGCCCTGCCCGTCCGGCGGCTAGCATCGCCCGATCCTTCCCGTCCCTCGGACCCTGACCCGCGAGGAGCCCACCATGGTCGACGTCGGCGACGAGGCACCGGACTTCGAGCTCCCCGACCAGGACCGCCGGCCCGTGCGGCTGTCGTCCTTCCGGGGGCAGAAGAACGTCGTCCTCGTGTTCTACCCGCTCGCCTTCACGGGCACCTGCCAGGGCGAGCTGTGCGCCATCCGCGACGAGCTCGAGGACTTCAGCGGCGACGACGTCGTCACGCTCGCGGTGTCGTGCGACAGCACCGCCGTGCACAAGAAGTGGGCGGACGAGCAGGGCTACGCGTTCCCGCTGCTCGCCGACTTCTGGCCGCACGGCGACGTGGCCCGCGCCTACGGGGTCTTCCAGGAGGACTTCGGCATCGCCCTGCGGGGGACCTTCATCATCGACAAGCAGGGCCGGGTCGCCTCCACGGTCGTCAACGGGATCGGCGACGCCCGCAGCAACGACGACTACCGCGCGGTGCTCTCCCGGCTCTGACCGGCGACCGGCCGCTCCGCCGGCCCGGCGTGGACGATCGACGTGGTCAGCCGGCGCACCTCCCGCAGCAGCCGCGCCTCGGCGTCGTGGGCCACGTCGTGCGCCTGCCCGACCGACAGGCCCTCGTCGACGAGCACCTCGCACTCGGCGCGCAGCGCGTGCCCGATCCAGCGCGCCTTGACCTCGCCGACCGCGAGCACGCCGGGGGTGCCGGCGAGGACGCCCTCCACCTGCTCGAGCACCTGCGGGTCGATCGCGTCCATCAGCCGGGCGAAGACCTCGCGCGCCGCTGAGCGCAGGACGGCCAGGATGGCGACGGTGATGACCAGGCCGACGATCGGGTCGGCGAGTCGGAAGCCGAGACCGACGCCGATCGCGCCCAGCACGACCGCCAGGCTGGTGAGCCCGTCGGTGCGGGCGTGCAGGCCGTCGGCGACCAGCGCTGCCGACCCGATCTCGCGCCCCACCCGGATGCGGTACTGCGCCACCGCCTCGTTGCCGATGAAGCCGATCACGCCGGCTGCGGCGACCAGGCCGAGCCGTCGCACGTCGCTGGGGTCCAGGAGGCGGCGGACGGCCTCGTAGCCCGCCGCGGCGGAGGACAGGGCGATGAGCGCGACCACCACCAGGCCGGCGAGGTCCTCGGCCCGGCCGTAGCCGTACGGGAAGCGGCGGGTCGCCGCGCGGCGCCCGAGGGTGAACGCGATGGCGAGCGGCACGGCGGTCAGGGCGTCCGCGGCGTTGTGCAGCGTGTCGCCCAGCAGCGCGACCGAACCGGACAGCACGACCACGACCGCCTGCAGCAGCGTGGTGACGAGCAGACCCGCGAAGCTCAGCCACAGCGCCCGCAGGCCCTTGCGGCTCGTCTCGAGCTCGACGTCGACGCTGTCGCCGGCGTCGTGGCTGTGCGGGGCGAACAGCTCGCGGACGCGGGCCAGCGCGCCGGTCGGGTGCTCGTGGTCCTCGTGCCCGTGGTCCTCGTGCCCGTGGTCCTCGTGCCCGTGGTCCTCGTGCCCGTGGCCCTGGTCGTGGTGCTCGTGCGACGTCGTCACGGGGGCCACATGCCCGCGGTGTGCGGGTCCGACCCACGGCGGCGGGCCGCGCACTACCGTGCCGGGCACCCGGGCGTGTAGCTCAGCGGTAGAGCGCCCGCCTTACGAGCGGGTGGTCGGGGGTTCGATCCCCTCCGCGCCCACCGGGAACCGGTCTGACGACGGGACACGCCGTGTCCGGTCTCGCCCACCGTGTGCTCGGCGTCACGTACGGTCGCGGTCCCTGTTCCTCGACCGTCTGGATGCTCATGCTCCGTCGTCCCGGCCAGACCGGCCTCGCCGGTCTGGCGCTCGCCACCGCCCTCACGACCGCGATCGGGGTGACGCCCGCGCTCGCCGCGGCCACGCCCGCGTCGCACCCGAGCCTCGCTCAGCTGCGCGCGGGCGTCGCCGCGCAGCAGGCCCTCGCGGCCGCCCACGGACAGGCCCCGCGGGCCGGGGTCCGGGCGGCGGCCACCGGTACCCGGCCGGCGCTCGCCTTCGGGACCGCCACCCCGGGCCAGGTCGTCGAGCACACCGACCTGTCGGTCACCTTCTCGGTCCTCGACCCCTCCCTGTTCGACGGCAACCCCACGCCGACGACGCCGACCGGCAGCATCACCGTCTACTCGACGACCCGGTCCGGGGCGATCGAGGACAGCGCGCTCGCCACGCTGGAGCTCATGCCGGTCGGTGGTGAGCCGGGTGTCGCCGAGGCGACCTACCAGGTGACGCCCTCGGCGACCTTCCCCAAGGAGCTGCACGACCTCGCGGCCACCTACACCGGGGACGACACGTACGCCGAGCGCGGCACGGACGACCTCGTCTACGGCGGCGCCGAGATCGTGTCGTCGAACGGCGCGGCCATCCGCACCACGCAGCGCCTCTACTACGACCTGCTCGGCCGTCCGGCGGACGCCTCCGGCCAGGCGTACTGGCAGCAGGTCGTGCAGGACGGCGGCTACGCCGACGCGTCGTACGCCTTCTCGCTGTCGCAGGAGAAGTTCGGCCAGGAGATCGACGCGGCGTACGCCCTCGTCCTCGGCCGTCCGGTCGACGCCGAGGGGCGGGCGTACTACCAGGACCTGTTCGCCAAGGGCCTCACGCCGCAGGCGCTGCTCGTGGACCTGCTGTCGAGCCAGGAGTTCGAGGAGGCCGTCGGCCCGGACAACGGCGACTTCGTCGACGCGCTCTACGTCCTGCTGCTCGGGCGCGAGCCCGACGCCGAGGGGCGGGCCTACTACGTGGCCCTGCTCGACGCGAAGCGCACCGGCCGCGCCAACGTCGCGTACGAGGTCGTCTACTCCGACGAGCACCTCGGCAACGAGCTCGAGGCGCTCTACCTCGAGACGCTCGACCGCGACGTCGACGACGAGGGTGCCTCCTACTGGTCCGACGCGATCCGGTCCGGCTACCGCACCGAGCTCGTCGGCTACTCGATCACCCTGAGCGGCGAGTACCGGGACCTGCTCGACCCGAAGTAGTCCACGCGCCCCGACCCTCCCGGAGCCGCCGGGAGGGTCGTGGCGTCCCGCGGGCCGAACCGGTCGCGCCCCGGCCTCCAGTCGCCCGGCGGGACGGCGGACCGTCCCTCCGGACTCCGAGGCGCGACCGGCAGGCACGACAGTGGCAGGGCAGGCTGCCCCGAAGGGGGCGAAGCGGACGAGTTGCGCCGTCCGGCCCAGCCGAGCACGTCCGTCCGGCGGTGCGGTCAGGCGTGCTGCTGGACGACGACCGCGGTGAGGAACCCGAGCACCGTCACCAGCCCGGTCAGGTGGTCTGACTCGCGCACGGCCTCCGGCAGCATCGTGTTGGAGATCATCGCGAGAATCGCGCCGGCGGCGACGGCGGTGATCGCCGACAGCACCTGCGGCGCAGCGCCGTCCAGCAGCAGGAAACCGGCGCCCGCCGCGACCGCGCTGAGGACCGCGATGCCGGACCACACGCCGAAGACGTACGCGGCGGGCCGCCCCGCGTTCCTCATGCCCGTGGCGCTGGACAGGCCCTCCGGCACGTTGCTGAGGAAGACGGCCACGAGAACGCCGACGCTGACACCGCCACCGCCGATGAGACTCGCCCCGAGCACGACGGACTCGGGGACCCCGTCGAGCAGCGCGCCGACCGCGATGGCCGCGCCGCTGCCGCCCTGCTCCTCCTCGGAGGGCTGCTCGTCGCCGGACCGCTTGCGGTGCTGGGCTCCCCGCCGGGCGAGGGCCGCGTCGGCCAGCACGTAGACGCCCGCGCCGCCCAGCAGCCCGAGCCCGGTCGCGGTGAGCCCGCCGCCTGCCACGGCCTCCTCGACGAGGTCGAACGCCAGAGCGGCGATGAGCACCCCCGCGCCGAAGGCCATCACGGCTGCGACGGCACGTGGGGGGACGCGCACCCGCCAGGCAACCGCCGCGCCGAGCACCAGCGCAGCGCCTCCCACCAGTCCCCACAGCGTCGCCTGCAGGACCTCCGGCACATCCGCCTCCTCTGCCCCGGCCAGCCCCTCGGCCGGTCCGCGCGATGACCTGCCCGTCGGCCGGCGAGCGGAACCCGACGGCTCCGGCACAGTGGGCGCGTGCAGCTCGCCACGCTCCCTGCCGCGACGCCGCTGGACCTGCTCCCGTGGTACGCCGCGCCGGGTCCGCTGCTGCGCGCCGGGATGGTGCTCTCCAGCGACGGGGCGAGCGGGGTGCAGGGGAGCAGCCGGCCGCTGTCGACCACGGCCGACCGCGCGGTGCTGCGCACCCTGCGGGCCTGCGCGGACGTCGTGCTCGTCGGGGCGGGCACGGCCCGCGACGAGGACTACGGGCCCGTGCCCCTGGCGCCGCCGCTGGTCGAGCGGCGGCTCGCCGAGGGGCGCAGCCGCACCCCGCGGCTCGCCGTCGTGACCGGCTCGGGCCGGCTCGACCCGGACAGCCGCCTGTTCGCCGGGGAGCCGCCCCTGGTGCTGACGAGCGAGCCGGTCCGTGACCGGTTGCGGGCGCTCCTGGGCAGCCGCGCGGAGGTGGTCGGGGTCGGGCGGTCCGTCGTCGACCTCGCCGCCGCCCTGGACGCGCTGCGCGCCCAGGGGCTGGGGCACGTGCTCTGCGAGGGCGGCCCGGCGCTGCTGGGGGACCTCCTGCGCGCGGACCTCGTCGACGAGCTGTGCTGGACCGTCTCGCCGGTGCTGACGGACAGAGCGCCGGCGGCGCCGTCGGAGGAGTCCTCGACCCGCCGCGGGCGCTGCGCGGGCGGCACGCCCTCGAGGTCGACGGCACGCTGCTCCTGCGGGCGGACGTCGTCCGCGGCTGAACCCGACCGGGCGGTGGTGCTCGGTCGCGCGTCGCCACGCGGGGGTCCGTGGCAGGCTCGTGGGGTGCCGGGACGTGACGACCTCCGCTCCGGGCTCCGCGGCGTCCTGTCGGGCACCCGGGCGCTGGACGACTGGGCGCTCGCCCGGCTGCAGCGCCGGGGGCGTCGGGCCGCCCCCGCGGCGCCCAGCGCTCCCGCCAGGTCCCGCTCCGCCCGTCAGCGCCCCGCCCTCCACGCTCCCGCCCGGTCCAGCGCCGTCACCAGGTCCAGCGCCCCCGCTGCGGCCCGGTCCGGCCCTGCCAGGGCGGCCGCCCGCCCCGCGCCCCGCCCCGCCCGCCCTGCCGCGCCCCTCACGCCCCCGACGCAGCGAGCTCCCCGGGGCCGGGCCGTGGCTGACCGCCCCGCGGAGCCGCTGCTCGACGGCCGCCCGACGGTGATGCTGCTCGACACGCCCGTCCTCGACGAGCTCGACCTCGAGCTGGCCGCCGAGTTCCCGGACTTCCCGGAGGTCGCCGTCCGGCCCGCGGCGCGCCGCCGCTGGCCGCGCGGGCCCCGCGACCTGGTGCTGCCGGCGGTGCTGCTGAGCGAGTTCCTCGCGGGCGTCGTCATCGGGATCATCACCTGAGCGACGCCCCCGTCCTGCCGCTCGCCGCGGTCGTCGCCGCGCTCGAGCGGGCCTGGCCGCCGCACCTGGCCGAGGACTGGGACGCGGTCGGGCTGGTGTGCGGCGACCCGGCGGCACCGGTGCGACGGGTGCTGTTCGCCGTGGACCCGGTCGAGCAGGTGGTCGACGAGGCGCTGCAGGCCGGAGCCGACCTGCTCGTCACGCACCACCCGCTCTTCCTGCGCGGGACGAGCAGCGTCGCGGCGACCACCGCCAAGGGACGGGTCGTGCACGCGCTCGTGCGGGGCGGCTGCGCCCTGCACGTCGCGCACACCAACGCCGACCGTGCGGCGGGGGGCGTGTCGGAGGCGCTCGCCGCGCTCTTCGACCTGCGCGGTGGCGCGCCGCTGGAGCCGCTGCCGGACGATCCGCTCGACACCCTGTCGTTCACCGTCCCGCGGGCGGACGCCGAGCGCGTGACGCAGGCGGTGCACGACGCGGGTGCCGGCGCGCTCGGGGCGTACGACCGGGCCGGCTGGAGCGTGGCCGGCACCGGGACGTTCCGCCCGCTGCCCGGTGCCCGCCCCGCGCTCGGCGAGGTCGGTCGCGAGGAGCGGCTGGACGAGGACCGGGTCGAGGTCGTGCTGCGTCGCGAGCGCCGCGCTGCGGTGCTGTCCGCGCTGCGGGCGGCGCACCCGTACGAGCAGGTGGCGCTGACCCTGGTCGAGCAGCCGAGCCCGCCGGGTCCGCTCGGGCTCGGTCGGGTCGGCGCCCTGCCCGCCCCGCTCAGGCTGCGCGAGCTCGTCGAGCGCGCCGAGCAGGTGCTGCCGCGGACGGCCTGGGGGGTGCGCGCGGCGGGGGACCCGGAGGCGGTGGTGACGCGGCTGGCGGTCTGCGGAGGGGCCGGTGACGGGCTGCTCCGGGCCGCTGCGGCGTCCGGCGCGCAGGCCTACCTGACCAGCGACCTGCGGCACCACCCGGCGTCGGAGGCGCCGGAGGGGCTGGCGCTGCTGGACGCCGCGCACTGGGCGACCGAGTGGCCCTGGCTGCCCGGGGCCGCCCACCGGCTGGCGCGGGAGACCGGGCTGGTGGCGTCGGTCTCTAGGGTGGTCACCGATCCGTTCTGCCTGTCCTCGAGGAGCCCGCACGCGTGAAGGCCGACCCGTTCGCCCAGCTCCGCCTGCTCGACCTGCAGCGGCTCGACAGCGCGCTCGACCGCCTGGCGCACCGGCGTCGCACGCTGCCCGAGCTGGCCGAGATCGACCGGCTGGACGCCCTGGTCGCCGGCAGCCGCGACGACGTGGTGCGCGCCGAGACCGAGGCGAGCGACCTGGCGCGCGAGACGAAGAAGTACGAGGACGAGATCGGCGCCGTCCGTGCGCGCAAGCAGCGCAACGACGAGCGCATGGCCTCCGGTGCGGTCGCGGCCAAGCAGCTGTCGGACATGGAGCACGAGAACGCCAGCCTCGTCCGGCGGCAGGGCGACCTCGAGGACCGGGAGCTCGAGGTCATGGAGCGGGCCGAGGCCGTGCAGTCGGTGCTGGACGGGCTGCACGGGGAGCGTGACGAGCGGCTCGCCGCGCGCCAGCAGGCGGAGCGGGACCGCGACGCGGCCTGGGTGGAGATCGACGCCGAGCTGGCGCGCACCCGCAGCGAGCGGGAGGGCGTCGCGGGGGAGCTGCCGGCGGACCTGCTGGCGCTCTACGAGAAGGTCCGGGCGGCGGAGGGCGGCGTCGGCGCCGGCGAGATCACCCGCGGCCGGTGCGGGGGCTGCCGCCTCGACCTCATGGGCAACGAGCTCGCCGAGATCCGTGCGGCGGCGTCCGACGCGGTCCTGCGGCACGAGGAGTGCGGCCGGATCATGGTGCGCACGGCCGAGTCCGGCCTGTGAGCCGGCGCCTCGTCGTCGAGGCCGACGGCGGGTCGCGCGGCAACCCCGGGCCCGCCGGCTACGGCGCCGTGGTGCGCGACGCGGTCACCGGCGAGCTCCTGGCCGAGCGCGCCGCCGGCATCGGCAGCGCCACCAACAACGTCGCGGAGTACGGCGGTCTCATCGCGGGGCTGACCGCTGCCCTCGAGCTGGACCCGTCCGAGGTCGAGGTGCGGATGGACTCCAAGCTCGTCGTCGAGCAGATGTCCGGGCGCTGGCAGGTGAAGCACCCGGCGATGAAGCCGCTGGCGCGCGAAGCCGCGGACCTGGTGCGGCAGCTGCCGCGGGTGCGCTTCACCTGGGTGCCGCGCGCGCAGAACGGCCACGCCGACCGGCTGGCCAACGAGGCCATGGACGCGGCGAAGCGCGGCGACGTCTGGCGGGCCGGCCGCGACAGCGGCCCGGCCGACGACGCCGACGCGTTCCTCGCGACGCACGTCGACGCGACGCCGCAGACGCCGAACCGCCTGTCCGGCTGGCAGGACACGGCGGCCACGCCGACGACGACGCTGCTGCTGCGGCACGGGCAGACGGTGCTCAGCGTGGAGAAGCGGTTCTCCGGCACGGGGGAGCAGCCGCTCACCGAGGTGGGCCGCGCGCAGGCCGCCGGTGCGGCGGCGCGGCTGGCCACCGCGGGCGCCGACGTGGTCGTCTGCAGCCCCCTGCGGCGTGCGCGCGAGACCGCCGAGCTGGTCGCGACCGCTGCCGGGCTCGAGCTCGTCGAGGAGCCGGGACTGCGGGAGACCGACTTCGGCGACTGGGAGGGCTACACGTTCGCCGAGGTGCGCGAGAAGTGGCCGCGCGAGCTGGACGCCTGGCTGGCCGACACCGCGGTCGCGCCGCCGTTCGGCGAGAGCTTCGACGCGACGACGACCCGCGTGCGCCAGACGCGCGACCGGGTGCTGCGCGCGTACGGCGGCAAGACCGTCGTGCTCGTCAGCCACGTCACGCCGATCAAGACCCTCCTGCGGATCGCCCTCGACGCGCCGCCGTCCGCGCTCTACCGGATGCACCTGGACCTTGCCTGCCTGTCGGAGGTGGTCTGGTACTCCGACGGGCCGGCGGTCGTGCGTCGGATGAACGACACCGCGCACGTGCCGTCGCCGGTGCCCGACCTCTGACGGTCAGCGGCCAGGAGGGGCGCCGCCGCCCCTCGTGGTGGTCGTCGGGTCGATGCCGACGACGAGCAAGACGGTGACGCCGGACGCGGCGTCGCCCGAGACGTCGGGCAGCTGCGATGCGCCCCTGTCGTCGCCGAAGACGCTGTCGCCCTGCAGGCTCACGTGGCTCAGGTCGGCCACCGAGGAGGAGTAGCCGTCGCTCGCGTAGACGGTCTCGTCGGGGATCTCGGCCAGCGCCGTGGCGACAGCGCCGGTGCTCGTCGCGGCGCTCGAGGTGACCGTCGCGCTGCCGCAGGCCGCCAGACCGGCGCCGGCGCCGCGCAGCAGCGAACGACGGTCGAGCAGCGTGGCGACGTCGAAGGCCAGGCCGTCGCCGACCGCCGCCTCGTCCTGCAAGGGAAGCACGCGCCCCTTGGTGGGTGGGGGGTCGTCGGAACTCCACGTCGCGGGGGTGGTGCGGAGCGCAGCAGAGGGTTGAGCCGACAGCCCGCTGGGAGCAGGCTGTGGTCTGCCCCGGAGCAGACGGTTAGGCTCGGCACGGGACGAGTCGGCCGGACGGTCGCGGCGCCGCGAGGCGTCGAGGAAAGTCCGGGCTCCGAAGGGCAGGGTGGTCGGCAACACCGACCCGGGGCGACCCGCGGGAAAGTGCCACAGAGAACAGACCGCCAGCCTCGGCTGGTAAGGGTGAAACGGTGCGGCAAGAGCGCACCAGCGCCCGGGGTGACCCGGGCGGCTCGGCAAACCCCACCCGGAGCAAGGTCGAGAGGGAGGTCCTCGGACCTCCTGCCCGAGCGCTCGAGGGCTGCCCGCCCGAGCTCGGGGGTGGACCGCACGAGGCCGCTGGCAACAGCGGTCCCAGATGGATGACCGTCACCTCCGCGATCTGCGGAGGCACAGAACCCGGCTTACAGGCCGACTCGTCCCCTCACCACCTGCACTCGTGCAGGTGGTGAGGCGTTCGCGCCGCTCAGGGGCGTCCGTCAGGCAGGCGGTCGACCAGGTGGCCGGGAGCGGTGACGTGGTGCGGTCGGTCGACGCCCTTGGCGTCGACGGAGCACGCGTTCGCCTCCGTCGTCGTGGCGGTGACGTGCGGCCTCACCCGAGGCGGACGGCTGTTTCCGCAGCTCCCCGCTGGTCGCCGGTCGTCGTCGGCTCTGCCAGCAGGTCCGAGACGATGTCAGCGGTGATGTCGTCGAAGTCCTCATCGACAGCTTCACGCATCAGGCGCCGCCCCTCCTCCTCGACGTGCTCGCACGCGTCCCGGCTGGCAGCGTCGGGCCAGCGGGCGTACGCGAGCCACGTCCCGTCCGGGCAGCGGTGCAGGCGCGACCCGTGACTCCCGCAGCTGTCCCGGATGGCCCGCGTGACCCGCTCCCAGCCGTCGACGAACTGCGGCTCCATGCCCTGCTTGATGCGCCACCGGTAGATGACCGCGAACACCTGAGCTCCTCCCGACGAACCGGCGCCGACCACAGACCCTCGCACGCGTACCGGCCCTGGCGCGTCCCACGAGCTCGCCGGGTCAGCGACGAGGTGCTCGGCTGCCGGTCGCCCACGACCGGTCAGCAGATCCGCGGCAGCGGGTCGCCGACGAGCATGTCGATGAGCCGGTGCCCGCCGAAGGGCGTGCGGCCGATCACGCGTCCCGCCGGCTCCTCGCGCACCTCGCCGACGATCGCGGCGTCGGCGCCCCCGGGGGCCGCGCGGACCGCCTCCAGCGCCTGCTCCGCGCACCCGGGGTCGACGAAGGCGACGAGCTTGCCCTCGTTGGCGACGTAGAGCGGGTCGATGCCGAGGATCTCGCCGGCGCCCGCCACGGCCGGGGTGACGGGTACGCGGCTCTCCTCGACGACGACGTGCACCTCGGCGGCCAGGGCGATCTCGTTGAGCACCGTGGCGACCCCGCCGCGGGTCGCGTCCCGCAGGCAGTGCACCCCGCTCCCGCAGTGGTCGAGCAGTGCCTCGACCAGCCGCCACAGCGGTCGCGTGTCGCTGCGGACGTCGGCCTCGAGGTCGAGGTCCCCGCGGGCGAGCAGGATCGCGATGCCGTGGTCGCCGACGGTCCCCGAGACGATCACCTTGTCGCCCGGACGCACCCGCTGCGGCGACAGCTCGGCGACGTCGTGGACGAGGCCCAGCCCGGTGGTGATGACGTAGAGCTGGTCGCACTTGCCCCGCTCGACGACCTTCGTGTCGCCCGTGATGACGGGCACCCCGGCCGCGGCGGCCGCGTCGGCGACGGCGCGGACCTCCTCGCGCAGGACGTCCGCGGAGAGCCCCTCCTCGAGGACCAGCGCGACGGACAGGGCCAGCGGGCGCGCCCCGGACACGGCGAGGTCGTTCACGGTGCCGTTGACCGCCAGCTCGCCGATCGAGCCGCCGGGGAAGCGCACGGGCCGGACGACGTAGGCGTCCGTCGTCAGGGCGAGCCGGGACCCGCCGACGGTGAGCGCGCCGGCGTCGGAGAGCTGCTCGAGCGCGGGGTTGGCCAGCGGCGGGACGATGAGCCCCTCGACCAGCGCACGGCTGGCCTTGCCGCCCGCGCCGTGCGCCATGGTGATGCGCTCGTCGCGGAACCGCGGCCGCTGCCGGCGCACCTGCTCGATGCGGTCGCCCACCTGCTGCTCGGTGAGGTGCGTGGTCACTGCAGCACCTCCAGCGTGAGGCGCTGCTTCGCGTACTGCCCGAAGTTGTAGTAGGCGGCGCACGCGCCCTCGCTGGACACCATGCAGGTGCCGATGGGTGTCTCGGGGGTGCAGGCCGTGCCGAAGACCTTGCACTCCCAGGGCTTGAGGACGCCCTTGAGGACCTCGCCGCACTGGCACGCCTTGGGGTCGGCCACGCGCACACCGGGCACGTCGAAGCGCAGCTCGGCGTCGAACTCCGCGTAGCGCGGCGACAGCGCCAGTGCCGAGTGCGCGATGGAGCCGAGCCCGCGCCACTCGAAGAAGGGGCGCAGGGCGAACACGTCCGCCAGCACCCTGAGCGCCACCGGGTTCCCCTCGTAGGGGACGACCCGGCCGTACTGGTTCTCCACCTCGGCCCGGCCCTCGGCCAGCTGCTTCATGATCATGTAGACCGACTGCAGCAGGTCCAGCGGCTCGAACCCGGCGCACACCAGCGGGAGCCCGAAGTCGCGCGGCACCCACTCGTACGGTCGGCAGCCGATGACGGTCGACACGTGCCCGGGCCCGATGAAGGCGTCCAGGCGCAGGTCGGGGGAGTCCAGGATCGCTTTGAGGGCAGGCACGATGGTCACGTGGTTGCAGAAGACCGAGAAGTTGGTGACCCCGAGCTGCTTGGCGCGCAGGACGGTCAACGCGGTGGACGGCGCCGTGGTCTCGAAGCCGATCGCGTAGAAGACCACCTGCCGGTCGGGGTTCTCGCGGGCGATGCGGAGCGCGTCGAGGGGCGAGTAGACCATCCGGACGTCCGCGCCCCGGGCGTTGGCGTCGAGGAACGATCCTCGGCTGCCGGGCACGCGCATCATGTCGCCGAAGCAGGTGAGGAGGACGCCGTCCTGCTCGGCGAGGGCGATGCCGTCGTCCACCCGGCCCATGGGGATGACGCAGACCGGGCAGCCCGGTCCGTGCACGAGCTCGATCTGCTCCGGCAGGTGGTCCTGCACGCCGTACCGGTAGATGGTGTGGGTGTGCCCGCCGCACACCTCCATGACCTTGTAGTGCCGCCCGGGAGCGCACAGCGCTGTGATCTCCCGACCCAGCACCTGCGCCAGCTCCGGGTCGCGGAACTCGTCGACGAACCTCATGAGCCGCTCCTCACGACAACTTCTCCAGGGCGACGCCGGCGTGCACGAGCAGCCGCTCGCCGGCGACCACCGGTCCGACGAGCTCGGTGGCGACGAGCTCCGTGCGGTGCTCCGCGTCCTCGCAGGTGGCGTCCGACCCGGCGACCGTCAGCACCGTCAGCGGGACAGCGACGTCGCCGCAGGTGATGCAGCCGGGCTCGGCCGAGCAGCGGTCCATCAGATGCTCGAGCCGGCGACGGCCTGCAGCTCGTCGGTGAAGGCCGCCCCCATGAGCTTGAGCATCGACAGCGCCTCGGCGGCCTCCTGCTCGTCGACCTTCGACATGGCGAAGCCGACGTGGATGAGCACGTGGTCGCCTGGCGCCGGCGGCTCGTCGAGGAGCCCGATGTTGATCTTGCGGCGGACGCCGACCACGTCGACGAGCGCCAGCTGGTCGTCGTTGCCGGGCAGGAGCTCCACCACCTGGCCCGGGATGGCGAGGCACACGTCAGCCCACCCCCTCGGCGGCGTGCGCGGGGGCGTGCGTGTGGGTGTGGGGAGGGACGCGTTCACCCGCGCCGTCAGCGACCGGCCCGCCGTAGGCGACCCACTCGAGCACCACGTCCTGCCCGCCCTCGACCGCCACGTCGAGGGAGCCGCAGGACGGGCAGGCGGGCGCGGGATCGGCCGACGGGAAGCCGGCGCGGCAGTCCAGGCAGTGCCCGCGGACCGGCACGACGGTCACCTCCGTGCGGGCCCCCTCTGCGAGGGTGCCGAGGGCCGCGATCTCGAAGGACTGCTGGAAGGCGGCCGGTACGACGCGGTGCACCGCGCCGACCTGCACGCCGACCGCACTGACGGTCCGGTCGCCGGCGCGCCGCAGGACGGCCTCCAGCACGCCGTCGCAGTACCCCATCTCGTGCACTACATCGACCGGATGCTCAGGTAGCGCTTCACGTCCGGGACGGAGCGCACCCCGACGACCACGCCGAGCAGCGCGACCGCCCCGGTGACGCACGTCGCGATGATGCCGACGACCCTCATGGACTTCCCCCTCCTGCACGTGCCTCGGTGGTGGCGCGGTCGCGCCCCACCACGATCCCGAGCCGGTCGCCGAGCACCTCGGCGACGAGCGCGACGGCCGCCGGGACGGCACGGGCGACGGTGGGGGTCAGCCCCATGCCCTCGCTGACGTCGGCGGGCCGGCAGCCCACGACGTACGTGGGCGGCAGCGTCCCGCCGAGCTGTCCGAGGCTCGCCAGCACCGACACCGGTGCCATGCCGTGCGCGTCGAGCTCTGCGGTACCGAGGTCGTCCGGCCCCACCTCGAGCACGGCGAGGTCGCCGGGGTCACCGTCGCCGGGGAGGGCGTCGACGACGACGAGCGCGTCGTAACCGGCGAGCAGGTCGTAGGCCAGGTGCATCCCGCGGATGCCGTAGTCGACGACCTCGACCCCGTCGGGCAACGGGACCGACCGCAGGGCCCGCACGACCTCGCAGCCGAAGCCGTCGTCGGAGAGGAACACGTTGCCGATGCCGGCGACGAGGACGGTCATCGCGCGACCCCCTCGGCCGGCAGCGGCTCGAGCTCCTCGGGGCCGAAGTAGTAGTAGCGGCCGGTCACGTCGTAGAGGTCGGCGGCGGGGTCGTCCTCCAGCGTGACGGCGAGGTGCGTGCGGCCGTCGAGGTCGCCGTAGACCCGGGCGACGACGGCGACCTGCCCGGCCAGGAAGACGTCCTGGGCGTCGGCCCGTCGAGACGGCCTCAGCCGCACCCGGCTGCCCCGGCGCAGGGGCACGCCGGCCACGACCACGCTGTCGGCCTCCGGCTCGACCTCGTCGCCCCAGCCGGGCCAGACCGGCTCGTCGCGCCGGGCCCCGTGGAGCGCGGCGAGGGCCGCGTCCTGCAACGCGTCGCAGCGGGCGAGGATCTCGGCAGCCCGGGGGTCGGTCCCGCGTGCCGCCGCCTTCTCGTCCTCGGTCATCGTCTGCACCCGCAGGGTGAGGATCTCGTCGATCTCGGTGGCGTCGAACAGGTCGCCGACGCTCTCGGGGGCGATCCGCGGGTGGTCGCCGAGGACGATCGGTGCGACGAGCACGGCGTCGCGGCCGTCGTCCTCGGAGACCAGCACGGGCCAGCACCGGTCCTGCCGGCAGCGCGCGGCGTCGGCGCGGGCCCGGGCGGGCGGGTCGAGCAGGGACAGCAGTGCGCCGCCGCGGGCGGTGAGCAGCAGGTGGGTGCCGACGAGCGAGGTCCGGGCGGCGACGTCGCGAGCGCCCCGGCCCTGCGTGGTGCCCGGCCAGGTGGCGAGGTTGGTCAGGGTCAGCCGCAGGACGCGCAGGCCGGGGTCCGCCCCGACGACGGGCTCGGCCTCGAGGCGGGCCCGCAGCGGCCAGCGACGGCGGACCAGGCGCCCTCCGGCGACGGCCTCGACCTCCCGCCCGCCGGGCAGGACGACGTCGTGCCGCGACGCTGCGTCCAGGCACGTCGTCCCGAGGTGGACCTCGCGCGGGACGGCCTCGGAGAAGGGCACCCACCGGGTGTCGCCCACGAGCAGGTGCTCGACGTCGTGCCAGCCCTCGGCGGTGCGCTCCTGCACGCCCCGGGCCTGCACCTGCAGGAAGCGCACGCTCACGCGGACCTCGGCGGTGGCCTCGACGACGACCTCGCAGTGCAGGGACGGGGGCTCCCCGACACCGGCCTCGGCAGCGCCCTGCGGGCCCGAGCACGCCGAACTGCCAGCGCACCTGGTTCTTGGCCGACGTGCTCCGGTACGGGTAGAGCAGGTAGCCCTCGTACAGCACCGCGTCCGCGACCTGACGGGCCGCGACCAGGCTCACGGTGCCCCGACCGGCAGCAGCCGCGCGAGCGTCGACTCCCAGGACGTCAGGCCCTGCTCGCGGCGGAAGCGCAGGAGCGCCTCGAGCGTGTCGGGGTCCAGGCGGATCCAGCTGCTCCCCGGGAAGTAGTGCTCCAGGAGGCTGCGCCACACCTCGACGGGCATCGGGCAGGACGCCTCGCAGGACCACGACAGCTGCTCCACGGACATCCCGGCGCCCGACCGCGTGAAGACGGTCCCGCTGAACAGCAGGACGAGCGGCACCACCCCACCGCGCAGGGCCTGCAGGTACTTGGTGCCGGCGACCTCGAAGTCGTAGGTCACGGGCACGGGCAGGTCGACCTCGGTGCTGCCCGTGAACCCCTGCACCATCGTCGAGGCGTGCGCCCAGAGGAAGGTCCGCAGCGTGCTCGGGTAGCGGTCGCGGGTGCCGAACAGGTCCGTGAGGCCCGCCTCCTCGTGCTCGTCGTACGGACGCCTCGCCGGCTCGATGCGCAGCTGGCAGCGCAGCGCCAGGGCGTGGACGACGGCGCCGGTCGCCTCGGTGACGTGCAGGCGGAACAGCAGGTGCGGGGCTGCCGCGTGCTCCTGCGGCCGCACGTCGAGGACCTCGAACACCAGGTCGGTCATGCCGGCCGCGCCCGTCCGCGGACGCCGTCGAAGAACGCGGTCAGCGCGGACCGCACCTGCTCGCCGCCGTCGAACCCCCGCCAGAGCCGCCGGAGCGTGCCGACCAGCTCGTAGCAGGCGTCGACGGGCACGACGAACGCCTCGAACGACGCGTCAGCGGCGTGCGCCAGCAGCGCCTCGACGTCGGGGCGCAGCGTCAGCAGCAGTGGGGCCGCAGCGACCACGCGGTCCCAGGCGCCGAGGTCGAGCGTGGACTCGGTCGCACCCGCCGGGCCCGGGTAGAACGCGACGACCCGGTCGAGGGCGGAGTTGCGGAACAGGAACGCGGTGCCGACGGGCAGGTCCAGCGAGGCCCACACCGCGGCAGGCAGCTCCGGCAGCGCGAGGTAGCGGTCCGGGACCGCTCGGTAGGCCAGGTGCGCGCCCTCGCGCGAGAACAGCAGCCAGCACGGTCGGCACGTGCACATCAGCGCGCGGCTCCGGACGTCGACGACGTGGCCGTGCTGCTCGGCGACGGGGGCGGCGCACATCTCGCACCGCTCGTACGGCGAGGGCTCGGGGCGGCCGGCGCGCAGGCGCCCCAGCACGTCGAGGGCCCCGGAGGTGCTCATGCGGTGACGGCCGTCCGCAGGGCCAGCTCCAGCACGCCGTCCCGCTCCAGCAGCGGGACCGGCTCCAGGTGCCGGTGCGGGTCGGCGACGTCGGTGCCGGCGCGACGGACGTCGTAGGAGGTGCGGCACTCCGGGCACGGCAGCAGGGCGCTGCCCGGGGTCGCGGGCGAGGCGAGCAGGAGGGCGCCGGCGAAGGAGCCGCCGCAGGCAGCGCAGCGGTCGAGGTAGGCGTACCAGCCGGAGGTCAGCCGGGCCAGCAGGACGGCCGTGCCCTGCACGGTGCGGTGCGCGAGACCCCCCGGCGCGAGGTCGTCCACCCCCACCGGGGACCAGGTCACCCCGCCGCGCAGCCGGGCGCCGAGGGCGTCGACCGGGATGAGGGTGCGCGGGGCGGCCTGCACGACCTCGATGGACACGACCTCCGGCGCCGCGGCGCGGACGGCGTCCTCGACGGCGAGCTCCAGCGTGGCCGCCGACGACGCGCAGCCGTCGCAGCTGCCGAGCAGCCGCAGCGTCACGACGCCGTCGTCGGACACGCCGAGCAGCTCGACGTCGCCGCCGTGCGACCCGAGGTAGGGGCGGACGCCGTCGAGCGCCTGCTCGACGCGCTCGGTCGGCCCCCAGGGGTGCAGGCCGTGCACGAGCAGCAGGCTCGAGACGAGGTCGTCACCGGCGAGCGCGTCCAGCAGCGTGTCGTCGAGCCGACCGGACTCGTGCACGAGGTCCAGCAGGCGCTCGAGGCCGGCGCCGTAGAGCTCCACGACCAGTCGGACCAGCTCCTCGGCGCGCTCGAGGGCGACCGGTCCCGCGGAGGCGCTGGCCTCCAGCAGGCGCTCGACCCGCTCGCCGACGGCGGCCGGGTCGGGCGGTGCCCCGCTCACTCCTCGCCCGACACCGCGGCCGTGGGGGAGTGCACCTTCTTCAGGGTCTTGCCCTCGCCGAGGTACATGTGGACGCCGCACGGCAGGCACGGGTCGAAGCTGCGGACGGTCCGCATGATGTCGATCCCCTTGAAGTGCTCGCGGTCGTTCTCCTCGAACAGCGGCTGGTCCTGCACGGCGTCCTCGTACGGCCCGGGGGTCCCGTACACGTCGCGCGGGTTGGCGTTCCAGGGGGTCGGCGGGTACGGGTGGTAGTTCGCGATCTTCCCGTCCCGGATCACCATGTGGTGGCTCAGCACGCCGCGCACGGCCTCGGTGAAGCCGCACCCGATCGCCTCGTCCGGCACGTCGAAGCTCTCCCAGGTCTTCGTGCGGCCGGCCCGGATCTCGACGAGCGCCTGCTCGCAGAAGTGCAGGGCGCAGGCGGCGGCGTACGCCTGGAAGTACGTGCGCGCGCGGTTGCGCTCGAGCGTGTTGCTCCAGGCGGGGATCTTCCACTCGAAGGACACCGGTCCCTTGAGCGCGGTCTTCGGCAGGTTGATCTGCACCGAGCGGCCGGTCGCCTTCACGTACCCGATGTCCACGAGCCCCGACAGGGCGGTCGACCACAGCCGGGCGAGGGGTCCACCCCCGGTGTCGAGCGCGAGGTGGTCCGTGCCGTCGTACCAGCGGGGCGACATGACCCAGCTGTACTTGTCGTCGAGGTCGCGCTTCTGCGGGCGCGGGTTGGTGTGCTGGTTCCAGGGGTGGTGCATGTCGACCGGGTTGCCGAGCGGGTCCACCTTGACGAACTGCTCCTGGTCCTGCCAGTCGTCGTAGTAGGAGCTGCCGAGCAGGATGCGGATGCCCAGGTTGATGTCGACGAGGCTGTTGGTCACCAGCGCGTCGTCGACGACCACGCCGGGGGTGACGAACATGTGCCGGCCCCAGTCCTCCATGTCGCGGTAGGAGAAGTTGCAGTGCGCCGGGTCCTGGAAGGACCCCCAGCAGGCCAGCTGCGTGCGCCGCAGCCCGACCTGCTCGTACCCCGGCAGCGCGTCGTAGAAGAAGTCGAACAGGTCGTCGTGCATCGGGACGACCTTCTTCATGAACTCGACGTAGCGCATGAGCCGGGTCTGGTAGTCCGTCATCAGCTGGATGGTCGCGACCGTGCCCACCCCGCCCGGGTAGAGCGTGGACGGGTGCACGTGCCGCCCCTCCATGAGGCAGAACATCTCGCGCGTCCACCTGCTGACCTGCAGCGCCTCGCGGTAGAACTCGCCGGTGAACGGGTTGAGGGCCCGCATGACGTCGGCGATCGTGCGGTAGCCGTGCGCGTCCTGCCCGGCGGCGCGGGTGTTCTCGGCCTTCGCCAGCACCGCCGGGTTCGTCTCCTTGACCATGCGTTCGCAGTAGTCGACGCCGACCAGGTTCTCCTGGAAGATGTTGTGGTCGAACATGTACTCGGCGGCCTCACCGAGGTTGACGATCCACTCGCCGAGGTCCGGGGGCTTCACGCCGTAGGCCATGTTCTGCGCGTAGCACGAGCACGTCGCGTGGTTGTCGCCGCAGATGCCGCAGATGCGGCTGGTGATGAAGTGCGCGTCGCGCGGGTCCTTGCCCTTCATGAAGATGCTGTAGCCGCGGAAGATGGACGACGTGCTGTGGCACTCCGCGACCGTCATGTTCGCGAAGTCGACCTTGGTGTAGATGCCCAGGCTCCCGACGATGCGGGTGATCGGGTCCCAGGCCATCTCGACGAGCTCGCGGTCCGGGGACCGGGTGGTGTCCGTGCGCGGGAGGGTCGACGTCATGGCGTTCCGTCCGAGGTGGAGGTGACGGGGGTGTGAGGGGCAGGCACGGCTACCAGGTGCGCGTCGCGCCGGACAGCAGGCGGGAGCCGCGCCTGCGCCACTTCGGCTCCTTGTCCAGGGTGGCCGTCGTCCTCGCGCGCAGCGTCCGGACGGTCCGGCCGTACGCGCCGACCGCGGTCGTCGAGAGCTTGCCGCCCGGCGGCTCGTCCATGAACGGCATGAACTTGTCCGGGAACCCGGGCATGGTGCAGCCGATGCAGATGCCGCCGACGTTGGGGCACCCGCCGACACCGTTGATCCAGCCGCGCTTGGGGACGTTGCACTTGACGACCGGTCCCCAGCAGCCCAGCTTGACGATGCACTTCGGCGAGCCGTACTCCGTGGCGAAGTCCGCCTGCTCGTAGTAGCCGGCGCGGTCGCAGCCCTCGTGCACCGTGTTGCCGAACAACCACGTCGGGCGCAGCTGCTCGTCGAGCGGGATCATGGGCGCCTGGCCCGTGGCCTGGTAGAGCAGGTAGGTGATGGTCTCGGAGAGGTTGTCGCCCTGCACCGGGCAGCCGGGGACGCAGACGATGGGGAGCCCCGCCTTGCTCTTCCAGTCCCACCCCAGGTAGTCCGGGACGCCCATGGCGCCGGTGGGGTTGCCGGCCATCGCGTGGATGCCGCCGTAGGTCGCGCACGTCCCGACCGCCAGGACCGCGAGCGCTTTGGGGGCCAGCCGGTCGAGCCACGCGCTCGTGGTGACCGGCTGCCCGGTCATCGGGTCGTTGCCGAAGCCCGACCAGTAGCCCTCACCGGCGAGCGACTCGTTGGGGATGGACCCCTCCACCACGAGCACGAACGGCTCGAGCTCTCCACGGTCGGCCTTCCAGAACCACTCGAGGAAGTCGTCCGCGCCGCCGGCGGGCCCGCACTCGAAGTCGATGAGCGGCCAGTGGACCGCCACGTGCGGCAGGCCCGGCAGCGCCCCGAGCGCGATCTCCTCGATGCTCGGCTGGGTCGCGCCGGTGAGCGCGACCGAGTCCCCGTCGCACGACAGCCCGGCGTTGATCCACAGGACGTGCACGGTGGCGCTCTCGGCGGCGACGGCCTCGGTGGAGAGCATGGTGCCTCCAGGTCGGGACCTGCGTCTGGAGGTCCCATCACGTCGTCGACACCGGCAGTGGCCGGCCTGTGCGACGTGGTCTTGTCCTATTCCCGTTCGCAGGACAGTGTCAAGGGTCGAGCCGACCCTGGGGGACTGGTGGCAGGTGCCGTCCGCTACCGCGTGCACGTGCGGGGTCTCGTGCAGGGCGTGGGCTTCCGGCCCTTCGTGTGGCGGTCCGCCACGTCGCTCGGGCTCACCGGCTGGGTCGGCAACGACGCGGCGGGCGTCGTGCTCGAGGTGGAGGGCGAGCAGCTGCAGGTGCAGCAGCTGCTCGACGCGCTGCACGACCCGCCGGCGCTGGCCCGCGTCACCGGCCTCGAGGTCGTGCAGGTGTGCGGCCGGGGCGGTGCCGGGTTCGCCGTCCGCGACAGCGACCTCGCCGGCCCGCGGTCGGCGCGCATCGCCCCGGACACGGCCACCTGCGACGACTGCCTGCGCGAGCTGCGCGACCCGACCGACCGCAGGTACGGCTACCCGTTCACCAACTGCACCGCCTGCGGCCCGCGGCTGACCATCGTCGAGTCGGTGCCGTACGACCGCGCCCGCACGACCATGGCCGCCTTCCCGCTCTGCGGACCCTGCCGACGCGAGTACGAGGACCCGGCCGACCGGCGGTTCCACGCCGAACCGGTGGCCTGCCCGGACTGCGGGCCACGGCTCTCGCTCGACGTGTCCGAGGCGGCCCGCCGGTTGCTCAGCGGTGAGGTGCTCGCGGTCAAGGGCATCGGGGGCTACCACCTGGCCGCGGACGCGACGGACGAGGCGGCCGTACGGACCCTGCGGCGGCGCAAGCGCCGCGAGGACCGGCCGTTCGCGGTCATGGTCGCCGACCTGGGAGCGGCCCGGGCGCTGTGCCACGTCGACGTGACCGAGCAGGCGCTGCTGACCGGACCCGCCCGGCCGGTGGTCCTGCTCGCCCGCCGGGAGGGCGCGCCGGTCGCACCGTCGGTCAGCGCCGGCCTGCCCACGCTGGGAGTGCTGCTCCCGTACGCGCCGCTGCACCACCTGCTGCTGGAGGCCTGCGGGGTCCCGCTGGTCATGACGAGCGGCAACGCCTCGGACGAGCCGATCGCCGTCGACGGCGACGACGCGGTGCGGCGCCTGTCGGGGCTGGCTGACGCCTTCGTCCACCACGACCGGGCGATCCGCCTGAGGGTGGACGACTCGGTGGTGAAGGTCGTCGCGGGTCGCCCGGTGCCCGTCCGCAGGTCGCGCGGGCACGTCCCCACCCCGGTCCTCCTGGCCGGCGCCAGCCCGCGCGCCGTGCTCGCCTGCGGGGCAGGCCTCAAGAGCACGTTCTGCCTGGTGCGCGGAGACCAGGCCTTCCTGTCACCGCACCTGGGCGACCTCGCCGAGCCGGCGACGTGGACCTCCTACCTGGACGTCCTCGCGCACCTCGAGCGGCTGCTCGGCGTCGTGCCGGAGGTCCTCGCGCACGACCTGCACCCCGGCTACCCGTCGACGGCCTGGGCGCTGGACCAGGCCGCAGTCGAGCTGGTCGGCGTGCAGCACCACCACGCCCACATCGCCTCGTGCCTGACCGACAACGGGGCGGCGGGTCCCGTCATCGGGGTGGCCTTCGACGGGCTCGGTCTCGGGACGGACGGCACGCTGTGGGGCGGCGAGGTCCTCGTGGCGGACCTCGTCGGCTTCGAGCGGGTCGCCCACCTCGAGCCGGTGCCGATGCCCGGTGGTGACGCTGCCGCGCGCCAGCCCTGGCGCATGGCGGCGGCGCACCTCCAGGCCGCCGGGGTGGACCCGCGCGGGCTGCAGGTGCACGACCGCAACGCCGCCCGCTGGGACCGGGTGCTGGCGGGCGCGCGCGCGGGCGTCAACGCGCCGCCGACCTCCAGCGCGGGACGGCTCTTCGACGCCGTGGCGTCGCTGGTGGGGGTGCGCGACGCCGTCACCTACGAGGGCCAGGCCGCCGTGGAGCTCGAGCACCTCGCCGACCCGGCCGAGCGGCAGGCCTACGCGCTGCCGTACGACGGGGGCGTCCTGCGCGTCGGCGTGCTGGTCCGGGAGGTCGTCGAGGACGTCCGCCGCGGGACCGCAGCGCCGGTCGTCTCCGCCCGGTTCCACAACGCGCTGGCAGCAGGGGTGACGGCCGTCTGCGCGCGGCTGCGTGCCGAGCGCGGCCTGACGCAGGTGGCCCTGTCCGGTGGCTGCTTCCAGAACGGCCTGCTCCTGACGCGTTGCGTGGAGTCCCTCGAGCCGTTGGGCTTCCTCGTCCTCACGCACCGCGAGGTGCCCTGCAACGACGGCGGCATCAGCCTGGGACAGGCTGCCGCGGCCGTGGCGAGGCTGCGAGCAGGGCGGTGACCTGCTCCCACAGGACGTGGGTCACCGTCGTCTGCACCTCCTGCACGCGGTGCACCGAGCTGGAGTCCACGGACAGCATGTGGTCGACCCACCCGCAGGTGGCCATGGGTCCTCCGCCGTAGCCGGCGAGCCCGATCGTGAGCATGCCCAGCGCGCGTGCCTCCTCCAGCGCCTGCAGCACGTTGCGCGACCCGCCGCTGGTGGACAGCGCCAGCACCGCGTCGCCCGGCTTCCCGAACGCGCGCACCTGGCGCGCGAAGACGACGTCGAACCCGACGTCGTTGGACAGCGCGGTGACGACGGCGACGTCGTTGGTCAGGCACAGCGCCGGCAGGGCGCGGCAGCCCGCGGGCGGGTCGAGGAAGGCGTGGACGACGTCTTGCGCGTCGGTGCTGCTCCCGCCGTTGCCCAGCGCGAGCAGGGTGCCGCCGCTGCGGAAGCGTGCGGCCAGGTCTTCCGCGCACCGGGCCACGGAGGCGCTGTGGGTCGCGCCGAACGCCCGGCGGACCTCCAGGACCTCCTCGACCTTCTGCCGAGCGGACGCCGCAGCAGCGGCCAGGACCTCGGACGGCTCGGGGGCACGGCCGCCGAGGAACGGGTAGAGGTCGAGCGCGCCGCCCGCCTCCGCCGGCGGGGCGACGGCGTCCAGGAAGACGTGCACCAGCTCCCACAGCAGGTGGTAGGTGGTGACCTGGGCCTCCTTCACGACGAGCGGTTCGACGCTGGCGGTGCGCAGGACGTGGTCGACCGGCGGCGGTTCGGCGGCCTCGTCGACCAGGGCGACCGTCAACATGCCGTGCTGGCGCGCCCGCCGCAGGGCCGACCGGACGCTGCCCTCGTCGCCGAGGCCCAGTGCGATGTCGTCGGGCCGGCCGAGCACCGCCAGCGGGTGGGCGTAGATCTCGTCCAGCCCCCGCACGGCGGCGACCCCCAGCACCGTCGCCGCGTCGGCGGCCAGCGACAGCGCGGGCAGCGCACGGCGCCCCGTGATGACGGGGTGGACGAACTCCACCGCGACGTGCTGCGCGTCGGCCGTGCGCGTGCCGTTGCCGAAGACCAGGAGCCGACCGCCGCGGGCGAAGCGCCCGGCCATGTCGCGCCCGGTGAGCGCGAGCTCATCCACGTCACGGGCGAGCCCGAGCAGCGGTTCGCGCCGGCGGTCGAACGCCGCGTCGACCAGCACCGCCATCGCGACCCCCGTCGCCGTGCGGACCGAGGTGGCGAGCCCGCCGTGCGGACGCTAGACCGCTCCGCGAGGGCCAGCAAGGCCTGCGGCACCGGGAGCCGACACGGGCCGGCTCCGGGTCCACGTGCGGCGGACACACCTGTCGGCGGGAGGGGCACCGGAGCCCGGCTGACGGGCCGGCGAGCCGTCCGCGCTCTCAGCCGGTGAGGCCGTGCAGCACGAGCTCGCTCAGCTCGGCGTAGGCGTCGGCGTCGCTCAGGCCGGTCGTCGCCGCCACCTGGCGCTGCTGGATGCGCGACATGGTCGAGGCGACGAGGTCGGCGGTGAAGGCCACGTGCACGGGGCGGAAGTCGCCGTCGTCGACGCCCCGGGTGAGCAGCTGCCGGACGCGGCGCGCGGCCGCCGCGGTGTTCTGCTCGTACACCCGGGCGGCCGGCGGGAAGGCCGCGACGTCGTCGAAGAACCCGGCCGACGCGGGTGCGAGCTCCCGCGCGACGGCCGACAGGTACGCCGCGAGCCGCTCCGGCGCCGGGCCGCGACGGGGTACGGCCGCCTCGACGCGCGCAGTGGCTGACCGGAAGAAGTGCACCACCGCGGCGCGGACCAGCTGCTCCTTGCTGCCCGCGAGGTCGTACAGCGTGCGCTTGGAGCAGCGCAGCCGCGACGCGAGGTCGTCGAGGGTCAGGTGCCGGAAGCCCTCGGCCAGCAGAAGCTGCACGAGCTCGTCGAACAGCTGCTCACGCCGTGCGGTCCCGCGCCGCTGCACCTGCTGCACCACGCGCGCAGGCTAGCCGACAGCGCTGTGGAGCGGTACTGTCGTACCTCCTGCAGTACCGCTACGAGAGGAACCTGTCCGTGCCCGTCGACCGTCTGCTGCCCTCCGACGAGGCGGCCGAGCTGATCGCGCTGACCCGCGACATCGCCGACCGCGAGCTGGCACCACGTGCCGCGCAGGCCGAGGCGACGGAGACGCTCCCCGACGGCCTGTTCCGCACGCTCGGCGAGGCGGGGCTGCTGGGGCTGCCCTACCCCGAGGAGCAGGGCGGCGGCGGCCAGCCGTACGAGGTCTACCTGCAGGTGCTCGAGGAGCTCGGAGCCCGCTGGGCCGCCGTCGCGGTGGCCACGAGCGTGCACGGCCTGTCGTGCTTCGCGCTGTCGCAGTTCGGCACGGCGGAGCAGCAGCAGCGCTGGCTGCCGGACATGCTCGGCGGGTCGCTGCTGGGGGCGTACAGCCTCTCGGAGCCGCACTGCGGCTCGGACGCGGCAGCGCTGCGCTGCCGGGCCACCCGCGACGGCGACGGCTGGCGGGTCGACGGCACGAAGAGCTGGATCACCAGCGGCGGGATCGCGGACTTCTACACGCTGTTCGCGCGGACCTCCGACGACGGGCCGCGGGGCGTGTCGTGCTTCCTCGTGCCCGGCGAGGCACCCGGCCTGTCCTTCGGCAAGAGCGAGGACAAGATGGGCCTGCGGGCCGTGCCGACGACCGGAGCGGCGTACGACGGTGTGCACCTGTCCGGCGACCGGCTGATCGGCGCGGAGGGGCAGGGGCTGCAGATCGCCTTCAGCGCGCTCGACAGCGGACGGCTCGGCATCGCCGCGATCGCGGTCGGTCTCGCGCAGGGCGCGCTCGACGACGCGGTGGCGTACGCCAAGGAGCGCGAGGCGTTCGGCAAGCCGGTCATCGAGCACCAGGGGCTGGCGTTCCTGCTGGCCGACATGGCGGCCGCGGTGGACAGCGCGCGGGCGACCTACCTCGACGCCGCCCGCCGCCGCGACGCGGGCCGGCCGTACAGCCGGCAGGCGTCGGTGGCCAAGCTCGTCGCCACGGACGCGGCGATGAAGGTGACGACGGACGCTGTCCAGGTGCTCGGCGGCTACGGCTACACCCGCGACTTCCCGCTCGAGCGCTACATGCGCGAGGCGAAGGTCATGCAGATCTTCGAGGGCACCAACCAGATCCAGCGCCTGGTCATCAGCCGTCAGCTGGCAGCCAGCCGGTAGCCGTCAGCTGCGGGGGAAGCCCAGGTCGATGCCGCCGTGGCTGGGGTCGAGCCAGCGGCTCGTGACCACCTTGCCGCGGGTGAAGAAGTGCACGCCCTCTGGGCCGTGCGCGTGGGTGTCGCCGAACAGCGACGCCTTCCAGCCGCCGAACGAGTAGTAGGCCATCGGCACCGGGATCGGGACGTTGACGCCGACCATGCCGACCTCGACCTCGTTCGCGAAGCGCCGGGCGGCGCCGCCGTCGTTGGTGAAGATCGCCGTGCCGTTGCCGTACGGGTTGGCGTTGACGAGCTCGAGGGCCGCGGCGTACGACGGGACGCGCAGGACGGACAGCACCGGGCCGAAGATCTCGTCGGTGTAGATGCTCATGGACGGCTCGACCCGGTCGAACAGGGTCGGCCCCAGCCAGAAGCCGTCGGCGTCGCCGTCGACCTGCGGGTCGCGCCCGTCGACCACCAGCCGCGCGCCGGCGTCGACGCCCTCCTGCACGTAGCCGGCGACCTTGTCGCGGTGGGCGCCGGTGACCAGCGGACCCATGTCGCAGCCGCGGCGGCCGTCGCCGGTGCGCAGCCCGGCCATGCGCTCCTGCACCTTGGCGACCAGCTCGTCGGCGACCGGCTCGACGGCGACGACGGCGGAGATGGCCATGCAGCGCTCGCCCGCCGAGCCGAAGCCGGCGTTGACGGCCGCGTCGGCGGCGAGGTCGAGGTCGGCGTCGGGCAGGACCACCATGTGGTTCTTCGCGCCGCCGAGCGCCTGCACGCGCTTGCCGTGCGCGGTGCCGGTCTCGTAGACGTAGCGCGCGATCGGCGTGCTGCCCACGAAGGACACGGTGGCCACGTCCGGGTGCGTGAGCAGCCCGTCGACCGCGACCTTGTCGCCCTGCAGGACCGTGAAGACGCCGTCCGGGAGACCCGCCTCCTGCCACAGCCGCGCCACCCACACCGCGGCGCTCGGGTCCTTCTCGCTGGGCTTGAGCACGACGCAGTTGCCGGCGGCGATCGCCACCGGGAAGAACCAGCACGGCACCATCGCCGGGAAGTTGAACGGGCTGATCACCGCGCAGACGCCGACGGGCTGGCGCACCGAGTGCACGTCGACCCCGGTCGAGACCTGCTCGGAGAAGCCGCCCTTGAGCAGGTGCGGGATGCCGCAGGCGAACTCGACGACCTCCAGGCCGCGGGTCACCTCGCCCAGCGCGTCGGACAGCACCTTGCCGTGCTCGCCCGTGATGATCGCGGCGAGCTCCTCCTTGCGCTCGTCGAGCAGCTGCCGGAACGCGAAGAGCACCGCCACGCGCTTGGACAGCGGGGTGTCCCGCCAGGCCGGGAACGCGGCGCGCGCCGACGACACCGCTGCCTCGACGTCCGCACCGTCGGCGAGCGCGACCTGCCGCGCCAGCCTCCCGGTCGCGGGGTCGTAGACGTCGCCCAGGCGGGCGGTGCCGCCGGCGGGCTGCCCCCCGATCCAGGACCGGACGACGGGCAGGTCGCGGGCGCGGTCGACGTCATGGGCAGCAGTGTCGACCCTGGGTGTTGGGGAGGCGAGCCGGGTCACCCGCCGGCCATCGCTCCCACGACGAGCAACGGCTCCTGCCCGCGCGCGACCAGGTCGGGCAGCGGGTCGTCGGCGGCGTCGTGCGACAGGTCCTGGCGGCAGGCGAAGAAGCGGACGAAGGCGCGGCGCCGCCCGGTCACCGGGTCGCGCACCCGGCCGCGCAGCGGCGGGTGCGCCTGCTCGAGCGCGTCGAGCACCGATCGGAGCGTCACCGGACCGGCGACCTCGAGGTGCACCTCCGCGGCGGGCAGACCGGCCAGCGCGCGCAGGTGGGCGGGGAGCACCACGCGGATCACGGGAGCGTCTGCACCTCGACCGACAGCACGGGCGGCAGGTCGCGGACGACCGTGGTCCAGCTGTCGCCGCCGTCCGCCGAGGCGTAGACCTGACCGCCCGTCGTGCCGACGTAGAGCCCGCACTCGTCGTGGGTGTCGACGGCCAGCGCGTCCCGCAGCACGTCGACGTAGCAGTGCTCCTGGGGGAGGCCCTCGCTGAGCGGCTCCCACTCGCCGCCCCCGGTCCGGCTGCGGTAGACGCGCAGGCGCCCGTCCGGCGGGAAGTGCTGCTCGTCGCTCGTGATCGGCACGACGTAGACGGTCTCCGGCTCGTGGGCATGCACCCCGACGACGAAGCCGAAGTCGCTCGGGAGGTCGCCGCTGATCTCGTACCAGGAGTCCCCGGCGTCGTCGCTGCGCATCACGTCCCAGTGCTTCTGCATGTACAACGTGTCCGGCCGGGAGGGGTGCAGCGCGAGCTTGTGCACGCAGTGGCCGACCTCCGCCTGGTCGTCGGGGATGCCGCCCGACACCAGCCCGCGGTTGGTGGGCACCCACGACGCGCCACCGTCGTCGGTGCGGAAGACGCCCGCCGCCGAGATGGCCACCCACAGCCGGTCCGGGTCGGGTCGGGTGGCGCAGCAGCGTGTGCAGGCACAGCCCGCCCGCACCCGGCTGCCAGTGCGGGCCGGACGGGTGCGTGCGCAGAGCGGGCAGCTCCGACCAGGACGCGCCGGCGTCGGTGGTGCGGAACAGCGCCGCGTCCTGCACCCCCGCCAGCACCGTCGCGGGGTCGGTCGGGTCGGGGTCCAGGTGCCACACCCGGGTGAACTCGAACGGCCGCTGCGTGCCGTCGTACCACTGGTGCACCCCCGGGTCCCCGGCGTAGGCGAAGGTGCTGTCGACGGGCGCCCAGGTGCGCCCGGCATCGACGGAGCGCTGCACGACCTGGCCGAACCAGCCGCCGGACGGCGCCGCCCAGAGCACCTCCGGGTCCGCCGGGGAGCCGGCGACGGAGTAGACCTCCCAGCCCGGGAAGTGCGGGCCGTCGACCTGCCACCGCTGCCGGCCCTCGTCCGACGTCAGGACGAAGGCGCCCTTGCGGGTCCCCACCAGCACACGCGTCGCGGCCACCGCGTCACCTCCTGGGGCAGGACCGTACGACCGGGAGCCCGTCGCGTCACGGGTCCGCAGGGCCCGGCACGACCAGGTCCGCGCGGTCCCGGCACGCGTCCACGAGCCGGGCGTTGTCCTCGTCGCTGCCGCGGGCGCGTTCCTGCGCCTGCTCGGGGGTGCGGCCGTGCTGCTGGTGCCGCGCCGCGAGTCGGCGACGTCGTACGGCGGGGTCGAGCGCGACGTACCAGCACTCGTGCAGCAGGTCCCGCACCGGGGCGAAGCCCCCGTCGCACAGCAGGTAGTTGCCCTCGGTGACCACCAGCCGCACGCCGCGCGGCACCGCGAGCGCGCCGGCCAGGGACAGCTCGCGGTCGCGGTCGAAGAGCGGGGCGTAGACCACCGGCTCGTCCGCGGCGCGCAGGCGCCGCAGCAGCTGGACGTAGCCGCCGGCGTCGAAGGTGGCGGGCGCGCCCTTGACCCCAGCAGGCCCTGCCGCGCGAGCTCGCGGTCGTCGAGGTGGAAGCCGTCCATCGGCACGAGCACCGCCCCCGGGACCCCGGCCACGAGCGCCGCAGCGAGCGTCGACTTGCCGGCCGCCGGCGGTCCGGCCAGCCCCAGCAGGCTGCGGGTCCGGCGGTCGGCGAGGCTGCGGGCCCGCGCGAGCAGGTCCGGCGGCACGGTCGCCGTCCCAGCGTCAGCAGCGGTCATGACGCAGGTCTACCGGTCCCGCGTGTCGTGCGAGGGGGGCGCGTCGCGCGGCCTAGTGTGCGCGGTCGTCACCCAGCAGGCGCTGTGCCTGCCCGTCGCCGAGGAGGACCGTGGCGCTGCGCCGGCCGGCCGTCGCCGCCGCGCTCGTCGGCGTCCTCGTGGGCGCGGCCGCCGCGGCACCGGCGCAGGCGACCCCCGCTCCCTCGGCGCAGCAGCTCGCCGACGCGGCCCGCCGGGTCCGCGAGGCGCAGTCGGGCCTGGCCGACGTGCAGGTGCGCGCGGAGCTGGCGGCCGAGGCCTACCACGGCGCGCAGATCGCGGCCGCGGCCGCCGAGCGCGACCGCGCGGCCGCCCAGGCCGCCGCTGACGGAGCACGGGCGGCGTCCTCGGAGGCCGCGCGGGTGGCGGCCGCCGCGCAGGGCGTCGCGGACGAGGCGGCGGCCGCGGCCGTCCGCGCCCGCCGCGAGGCCGACACGGCGCGCGCCGCCGCTGCCGCTGCGCAGGAGGCCCTCGACGCGCTGGCTGCCGGCGCCTACCGCTCCGGCGGCTCGCTGCCGCTGCTGTCGGCGATGCTCGACGCGGGCCCGACGGAGTTCGCCACCGGCCGAGCCATGATGAACCGCGCCGACGAGCACCAGCGGAGGACCGTCGACGCGCTCACCGCCGCCCGCGCGCACGCGGTCGAGGCCGCCGGCCTCGCGCGCGGCGCGCAGGTGCAGGCCGACGCCGAGGCCCGGGCGGTCGGGGAGAAGGCCGACGCGGCGCGCGCCACGGCGACCGCTGCCGCCAGCTCCGCCGCGGCCGCGGCCGCGGCCGCCCGGACCGCCACGCGCACCGCGGCGGAGGCGGAGGCGGCCCGCACCACCGCCCTGGTGCTCGTCGCCGCGGCCGAGCGGGCGCTGGGCTCGGCGACGGCCGACTCCTCGCGGCTGCAGGCGCAGGCCGCCCAGGCCCGGCGCGAGGCCGAGATCGCCCGGCGCAGCCTGCCCGTGCCCTCGGCGCCGGGCCCGGCCGGGACGGTCGTGGCGACGGCGATCCGCGCCGCGTACGGCCAGATCGGCGTGCCCTACTCCTGGGGCGGCGGCACGGCCCGCGGGCCGAGCCGCGGGTTCGCGCAGGGCGCGAGGACGGTCGGCTTCGACTGCTCCGGGCTGACGCTCTACGCGTACGCCCAGGCCGGCATCCACCTCGACCACTTCACGGGCTCGCAGTGGCGGGCCGGGCGCCACGTGTCGCGGGAGGAGCTGGCGCCCGGGGACCTCGTCTTCTTCGCCACGGACACGGGCGACCCGTCCACGATCCACCACGTCGGGCTCTACCTCGGCGGCGGCAGGATGATCGAGGCGCCGCACACCGGAGACGTCGTGAAGGTCTCCGGCGCGCTGCGCAGCGACCTCATCGGCGGGGTCCGCCTGACCGGCTGAGCCGGGGCGTCCGGTCGCCACGACCTGCGCGGTCCCGCACACTGGGAGGGACCCGGCACAAGGACCGGGCCCCTCCCCGGAGGCAGCGTGCCCGCCCTCGCCCTCTACGTCGTGCTGGCGGTCGTGCCCGCCTCGGCCCTCGTCGTCGGCGTCCGCGCTCTCGACCGCTGGTGCCGGAGCTGGCGCACCCGCTCGCTGCGCCCGGCCGGGCCGGCGATCGAACGGCTGGTCACCCGGCTGCGCCGGCTCGAGGACGACTACCGGCGGACCTCGGGCTCGGACCTGCCGGGTCGGGTGGCGAGGCTGCGCAGCATCGCCCTGGCCTACGACGACGTGCTGGCGGCCTGCTGCCGGGCGGTCGGCCTGCCGGAGCCCGCCGTCCCGCTGTCGGGCGTGTCCCGGCTCGAGACCGAGGCGGCGCTGGCCCAGCACGGCGTGACCTGGTGACCGGGTGTCCCCCGACCGGCCCAACAGCCGCCGGCGCCCGGTCCCGAAGCAGGAGGGACGAGCACGCGGCACCCGGGAGGAGGTGACCCATGACGGCACCACGGGGACGACGCCCCGCCGACCCCTCGCCCCTCCCTTCGGCGGGCGTGAAGTTCTGACCGCGCCCGACCCTGCCCGACACCAGGAGGAGCACATGAGGCTCGGCCGCAAGTTCTGAGCACCTCGCCGCGGCGGGACCCGCACCGGTCCCGCCGCGGCTCACTGCTGCCGGCGACCGTCCGGGGCGACGGCGAGCTCGGGCGCCAGCAGGCGCAGCAGCACCACGGCCGTGACCGCCTGGGCGGCGAGGACGCCGGCCAGCACGGCCACCTGGAAGCGCGCGGCCTGCGCCGGTGACGCACCTCCGGCCAGGGAACCCACGAAGGCCCCGGGCAGGGTCACCAGCCCCGTCGTGCGGGTCTGGTCGAGGGCGGGCAGCAGCGCCTCGCGCACGGCCCCCGGGACGAAGGGCGCGACCGCCCGGCGCGGTCCGGCGCCGAGGGCGAGCCACGCCTCGACCTCCGCCCAGCGGTCCGCCACCTGGTCGCGCAGCCGCCGGCCGGCCAGCGTGCTCACCGTCATGGTGCCGCCGAGGACGATGCCGCTGAAGGAGATGACGTAGCGCGGTGTCCTCGGGAAGGCACCGGTCGCGAGGAGCAGCGCGAGCACCGGCGCGGCGCCCGCCGCGCTCGCGACGAGGACCTGCCCGAGGTGGCGGCGACCACCCCCGAGCCGGCGCCCCGCCGTCGCGGCCACGGCCGCCAGCATGACCGCGACGAAGGCTGCGGCGACCAGCGGCTCGCGGAAGGCCGCGCCCAGCACGAGCGCGACGACGGCGAGCTGAGCCGCGGCCCGGGCGACCGCGCGGGCCGGCACGCCCCGCAGGCCCACCCCACCCGCCGCGAGGGCCCCGGCCGCGACGGCCAGCAGGCCCGCCAGGGCGAGCAGGTCACGCAGGTCCACGACGCCGGCCACGCCCCCAGCCGACCACGCCGCGGCCAGGCCCTGCCGTCCACCCGGACTCGACCTAGGGTCAGCAGGTGCCGGTCGACCCGTCCCGGCGGCTGCGGGCCGCCTCCGCCGCCGGGCTCGCCCTGGGCGCCGCGCTCGACGCCGTCGTGGGCGACCCGCGACGGGGGCACCCGGTCGCGGTGTTCGGTGGTGCCGCCACGCGCCTCGAGCGCGTCCTGCACCGGGACGCGCGCGGGGCCGGCGCCGTGCACGCCCTGCTGCTGGTCGGGGCCGCCGGGCTGCTCGGCGAGGCCGCGGGCCGACGCACCGCCGCGTCCCCGGCGGGGCACGCGGTCGTCACGGCGGCCGCCACCTGGGCCGTCCTCGGCGGCACCACGCTGCTGCGCGAGGGCGCGCACATGGACCGCCTCCTCGCAGCGGGGGACCTGCCGGCCGCCCGGGCCCGGCTCAGCCACCTGGCGGGCCGCGACCCCGAGCACCTGGACGAGGCGGGCCTCGTGCGGGCCACGGTCGAGTCCCTGGCGGAGAACACCTCCGACGCCGTCGTCGCGCCGCTGTCTGGGGGGCCGTGCTCGGCCCCGCCGGGCTGCTGGCCTACCGCGCCGTCAACACCCTGGACGCCATGGTCGGACACCGCTCGCCCCGCTACGCCCGCTTCGGCTGGGCGGCGGCCCGCACCGACGACGTGGCGAACCTGCTGCCCGCCCGCCTGACCGCGGCGCTCACCACCGTCCTGGCGCCCGTGGTGGGCGGCCGTCCGTCCGGCGCCGCGGCCGCGTGGCGGCGCGACGGCGGCTCGCACCCCAGCCCGAACGCCGGTCCCGTCGAGGCGGCCTTCGCCGGGGCCCTCGGACGCACCCTGGGAGGTCCGCTGTCCTACGCCGGTCGGGTCGAGCTCCGGCCGCTGCTCGGCGACGGCCCCGCACCCGGGCGGGCGGACGTGGCCCGGGCGGTGCGGCTGTCGCGGGCCGTGCAGGTCGCGGCGGTGCTCCTGGCGGTGGCCGTGCGGTCCCGGCGCCGCTGAGCACCGGGCACGACGCTGCCCGGGCACGACGGGAGCCCCGGGCGCGACGGAGCCCCCGCCCCGGGAGGGGACGGGGGCTCCGGGAGCTCGACCGGCTACGACACCACGGTGGTGACGGCCGCGGCCGGGGGCGAGAAGGTGAGCGCCCCCGCGAACTGCGACTGGTTCAGCAGCGTCGTCCCCGGCAGCGTGGCGCGCGGGACCCGGGTGGTCAGCGTGACCTGCCCGGTGACCAGCTTGGCGACGGTGCCGAGCTTCCACGTCACCGTGCGCGTCTTGGCGTCGTACGTGCCACCGTTGCTCGCCGAGACGAAGGTGACGCCGGCCGGCAGCGTGTCGGTGATCGTGGCACCGGCCGACGGCTCAGGGCCCAGGTTGGTGTAGCCGATCGTCCAGGACAGCGCGTCCCCGGGCTGCACCGTCGCCGGGGCCGTCATCGTCGAGGCGACGACGCGGGTCGCCCGGCGGGCGGCTGCTGGCGTCGAACGAGAAGACCTGGAGCTCGGCGGCGCGCACCTCGGTGCCGCGGTCGGAGTCGAGGTCGCAGTCGGTCGCGTTCAGCGGGTCGGCGTCCTGCTCGCCCTGGTAGCCGGGCGTGCCGGTGCACTGGTTCTCCAGGGCCACGAGGCGCACGTGCGTGGCCGAGGTGTCCGGGACGTCGAACGAGCGCAGGTTCAGGTTCGGCGCGAGCGGCCGGGGAGCGTGGCCGGGAACGCGTCGTCGGCGCTGGTGAAGATCCGGCTGTACGGGGACCCGGGCAGACCGGCCGGCAGCGGGCAGCTGCAGTCGCTGGTCAGGCTCTGCGTGCACGTCTCGACGGCGAACGTGCGCAGCGCGGTGAAGCGGCTGCCCGAGCCCTCGTCGGGCATGTTCGGGTCCTCGTCCTGCGCGCTGTCCGTCGGGCGGAGCAGGGCGCTCACGTTGACGCTGCGCACCATCTGCGCTCCGCCCGCGAGGTCCACCGTGACGTACGGGTGGGTGGCCGAGACGCCGGTGCCGTCGCCCTGCACGCCCTGGCCCGTGGCGGCCCAGTTGGTGCCCTCGCTCGTCGTCGACGAGCTTGCTGACGTTGAGGCTCCCGGCCGAGCCGGTCGCCGTGGCGCCGTTCGCGGTCGAGGCGAGGTTCTGCGACAGGTGCAGGTCGCGGTTGAGCGTCTGCCCGGCCTTGACCGTGGCGGTGAAGCGCCGCAGGCCGAAGCCGTCGGCCTGGAAGACGAAGGAGTACGTCCCCGGCACGAGCTTGAGCGTGTTGGGCAGCGGCGTCGCGGGGTCGGTGTCCAGCACCGGCGTGATGCGGGCCGAGTAGTCGCCGAGGTAGAGCGTGCCCGTGACGGCCGGGCGCGGGCTCGCGGACGGCACCGTGAAGTCGTGCGCGGTGAACGCCAGCGTCCCCTCGGTGAGGTACGGCGAGGAGTAGCCGGGCGTCGGCTGGTCGCTCTCGGTGGTCGGGCTGACGGCGTCCTCGCCGTAGCCGCGCTTGGCGAAGGCGTTCCACATGACGGCCTGGTTGGCGCCGCCGAACCGCATCAGGTCAGCGGCGAGCATGGCGTCGCGGGCGTGAGCATGCCCGACGCCGGCGGCTGCAGCGAGTAGGCGTCGAAGAGCAGCTGGATCCAGCGGCGGTTGCCGGGGCAGTACTGCGCGTCCAGCGGCGCCGAGGGAGCCGCCCCGTTCCGGTTGCCGACGGCGCAGCGGCGCTGCAGGGCCACGTCCTTCTCGGGGAACGCCGCGTCGTACTTCTTCACCAGGGCCTGACGCACGTCCCACATCACGGCGCTCCACGGCTCGCCGTCGGCGTGCACCTCGGGCCCGGTCAGGTCGTAGCCGAGGTCGCCGAACTGCAGCGGGTTGTCGTTCAGCGCGTAGTTGCGGATGCCGGTGACCTTGTTGCCGGTCGCGTAGACGCCCTCGACCCAGTGGTTCTGGCCCGGGCCTTCTCGTCGGCCAGCGAGCCGCCGGTGAGGCCGTAGTCGTTCTCGAACTGGTACTCCAGCGCGATCTGGTCGCCCCAGGACTCGCCCATCGACCCGCCCTGGAAGCTGGTGAGCCCCTCGTCGGGGCCGCCCACCATCCGGTTGGAGATGGCGTGGTTGTACTCGTGGCCGACGATGCTCATGTCGAAGTCGCCGTCGACGCAGGGGGCGTAGAAGGCGCCGGCGATCGGCTGGAAGAGGTACTGGTTGGTGATGCCGGGCGTGCCGTCCTGCAGCGTGATCTGGTTGGCGTTGTCGCGCCCCAGGTAGCTCGGCGCACCGCCGGTGACGGCGCCGGCCTGCACGTTGCCGACCTCGGGGTCGAGCTCGCCCGCGGTGGGCAGCACGCCGTCGGCCCGGTTGCCGAAGTTGCTGTCCTGCAGGTTGTAGTTGTCCTCGGTGAAGCCGAGGAAGTACGACCAGTCGTGCAGCCGGTTGTGGCTGGAGAACAGGCTCGTGGTCGCGGCCAGGACGTCGTTGTTGTTCGACGCCGGGGTGAACGCCGTCAGCGGGTTGCACTGCTGGTTGTTCCACGCGTCGGTGAAGTCCTGCAGCGGGTGCTGCCCGTCGGCGTCGGAGCCGTAGACGCGGTCCAGGCTCAGCGGGCGCTGGGCGCCGCCCGGGGTCAGCGGGCTGCCCCACGCCTCGGCGGTGACGGCGGCGTTGCCCGTCGTGGTGAAGGTCGGCGTGTTCGTGCGGAAGTCGTAGTCCCAGGGACCGCGGGCGGCGAGGTTGTTCAGCGGGCTGGTGGAGGGGTCGCAGGCCGGCCCGGTGCCGGCCGGCGACGTCACCCAGCAGCCGACCTTGCGGTTGTCGTCGGTGGCGGCGGGGTCGAAGACCGGGGTGGGGTTGGAGGTGAAGTACTTCCACTTCGGCGGGTAGGGGACGGCGCTCCGCCGGGCGTGGCGCTGTCGCTGGTGGTCACCACGCCCGCGTAGTTGCCGGGGTCGGTGTAGGGCACCGACGGGGAGTCGAAGGGGCAGACCTGCACGGAGTAGACCCGCGGGCAGCGTCGCCCGCCGCGGGCACGGTGTAGGTGGCGGCCTCCGGCGAGGTGCCGGTGTCGCCGCTGGTCAGCAGCGCGCCCGTCCCGTCGAAGAGCTTGATCACGATGTCGTTGGTGACGATCGCGGCGCTGGCCGACGCGATGATGGTCTTGGTGTCGGCGTCGACGTTGAAGGGGTGCATCGGACCGCACGCGGTGGCGGTGATGGCCCCGCTGAAGGTCTCGTTCTCGGTCGCGGCTGTCGGCCCGGCCGTGCCGGACGAGCACGGCGCCGGTCGTCGCGTCCACGAAGGACGTGTAGGCGAGGCGCGCCGCCCTTCTGCGAGTCGACGACGTTGACCTCCCAGACCGCGCGCACGGACCCGTCGCGCAGCGGGAGGGCGACGAGGCGGGCCTGCTGCTGCTGCGCGAAGCCCTGCACCGAGAAGCGGGTCCAGGCGGCGTCCGTGACGACGCTCGGAGATCTTGTCCGCCCCCGTGGTGCGCCCGACGTTGGCCGCCGCGGCGAGCCAGGCCTGCTGGCGCCGTCGTCGTGGCCCTGCTCGGAGCCGCGGTGTTGCCCGTCATCGACGAGGACACGAAGGCGACCTTGCCGGCGACGACGCCGACGGTGACCATCCCGTCCACGGCCGCCGGCAGGTCGCCGAAGCGCTGCCGGAACAGCACGGCGTGGCCGTCGCTGCCGGCCATCCGGCTGTCGTTGACGAGCTCGAGGGCGTCGACGCGGGCCGGCGTCAGCCGGAAGAGCGCGGCGTTCTGCTTCAGCCAGGTGCGGGCGGCGGCGGGCGTCCTTCGCGTCGAGGCCCGTGGCCAGGAAGCCGCGGGGCTTGATCAGCGACTCCGGGGTGCCCCAGCCGTTCCAGGTGACCCGGGCGCCGAGGCCGCGCACGGCCTTGAGCTGCGCCGCCGTGGGGCGCAGCGCCGTCGTACGGGTGTCGACGTCGGCCAGCCCCGGGTCGGCGAAGGGCTGGAGGCCCGTGAGCGAGGGCGTGCCGGTGAGGGCGGTGGCTGCGGTCGGGACGAGCGACAACGACGCGATGGTGGCGCCGGTCGCGGCGAGCGCGGCGGCGGCGAGGCGTCTCCGCCGTCGGGACGCGGGGTGCTTCATGCGGGGCTCCTGTGGAGGGGAGGTGCCGGCGACGGGTGGCGCCGTGCGCCCGGACCGCCGGCGTGGTGCCGCGGCGTCCGGGTGGCCCCTGCTTCGACGCCTCGCCGGTCGTTCCTGCACGCGGTGCATGACGATCTCCTGAGCGTCGGCCGGCCGCGTCGACGCCGGTCTCCTAGGCTCGGCGGGTGCCTGGACCCCGCCCGTGAGCGGCGCGCTGCTCGTGGCCGGCACGACCTCCGACGCCGGCAAGAGCGTGCTCACGGCCGGCCTGTGCCGGTGGCTGGTCCGCCAGGGGGTGCGGGTCGCGCCGTTCAAGGCGCAGAACATGCGCCTCAACAGCGCCGTCACGGCGGACGGCGCCGAGGTCGGGCGCGCCCAGGCGACCCAGGCCGCTGCCGCGCGGGTGCCCGGAGGCGGCCATGAACCCGGTGCTGCTCAAGCCGGGCAGCGACCAGACCAGCCAGGTCGTGGTGCTCGGCAAGCCCTGCGCGGAGGTGTCGGCGCTGTCCTACCGGGAGCACAAGGCGGCGCTGCTCGAGGTCGCGCTCGACTGCCTCGCCGACCTGCGGCGCGCGGTTCGACGTCGTCGTCTGCGAGGGCGCCGGCAGCCCCGCCGAGATCAACCTGCGGGCCACCGACATCGCCAACATGGGCCTGGCCCGAGCGGCGCGACCTGCCGGTGCTCGTCGTCGGCGACATCAACCCGGGCGGGGTCTTCGCCGGGCTGTTCGGCACCCTCGCGCTGCTGTCGCGCCGAGGACCAGGCGCTGGTCGCGCGGCTTCGTGATCAACAAGTTCCGCGGTGACCCCGCGCTGCTGGCAGCCGGGCCTGGAGATGCTGCAGCGGGCTCACCGGCCGGCCCGACGCTACGGCGTCCTGCCGTGGACCGAGGGCCTCGAGCTCGACGTCGAGGACTCGCTCGGGCTGTCGGCGCCCGTCGCGCCCCTGCCCGCCGGTCGGCCGCGACGTGCTGCGGGTGTCGGTCGTGCGGCTGCCGCGGCTGTCCAACTGGACCGACGTCGACGCGCTGCGCAGCGAGCCCGGCGTGCTGGTGCGCTTCGCGACGACGCCCGAGGAGCTCGCCGACGCCGACCTCGTCGTCGCTGCCCGGCACCCGCGCAGACCGTGCGCCGACCTGCCTGGCTGCGGCGGCGGGGGCTGGACGCGGTGCTGCGGGAGCGCGCGGCCGACGGTCGGCCGGTGCTCGGCATCTGCGGCGGCTACCAGATGCTCGGCCGCGAGGTCGAGGACGACGTCGAGTCGCGCGCGGGCGCCGTCGAGGGCTCGGGCTGCTGCCGGTGCGCACCGTCTTCGGCACGCGACAAGGTGCTGGCCCGCCCGACAGGGGTCGTGGCGCGGCACCGCGTGACCACCGCCTACGAGATCCACCACGGGCGCATCGACGCGGCGAGGGCGGCGAGGCGCCTTCGCCCCGACGGGGCTGCCGCGCCGGGGTCGTGCTCGGCACCGTCTGGCACGGCGCGCTCGAGAGCGACGGCTTCCGCCGCGCGCTGCTGGCCGAGGTCGCCGACCGCCGCGGGCCGCGACTGGCTGCCGGGGACCAGCCCTTCGAGGCCGTCCGGCAGGCCCGGCTCGACGCGCTCGGCGACCTCGTCGCCGACCACCTCGACACCGCCGCCGTGCGGCGGCTGCTCGAGCGGCGGCGCCCCGGCCGGGCTGCCGTTCGTCCCGCCCGGGCGCGCCGCGAGGACCCGGGCGCCGGGCCGGGGTCGCGACTAGGCGGGAGCGGCTTGCTTGAGCGCGGCCGCCGCGTCCTCCTTGGACACCTGCACGAGCAGCCGAGCAGCACGCAGGCGGCGAGCAGGAAGCCTGCGGCGACCACGAAGCCGGCGCGACCAGCCGGAGACCAGCGCGTCGTTGACGCGCGGCCTGGCCAGCGCCTGCGGGCTCGGCGCCTGCCGGCGCGCGGCGAGCTGCTGCTGCGCCGGCGATGCCCGGGAAGACCGACGTCGGTGCGCCCGGTGCTCACGGCGGTGAGGATCGCCAGCCCGAGCGCGCCGCCGACCTGCTGGCCGGCGTTGAGCAGGGCCGAGGCGATGCCGGCGTCGGCCTTGCCGCACGCCGGCGATCGCGGCGCTGGTGAGGGCGACGAAGGACAGGCCCATGCCGAGGGCGACGAGGAACAGCGAGGGCAGGACGACCCCGAGGTAGCTGCTGTCGGGCTCGAGCCGCAGGCCGAGCAGGAGCATGCCGGTGGCCGCGAGCAGCGTCCCCGCGACGAGCAGCGGCCGGGCGCCGGTGCTGGCGAGCAGCTGGCTCGCGACGCCCGCCGCCGCGCCGATGACCAGCGTCATGGGCAGGAAGGCGAAGCCGGCACGGACAGGGCTGTAGCCGTTGATGACCTGCATCCACAGCGTGACGAAGAAGAACATCGCGAAGATGCCGGCGCCGATGAACAGCGCGCCGGTGTCGGCGCCGAGCAGGCTGCGGCTGCGGAACAGGCGGAAGGGCAGCAGCGGGCCGCGGCTGCGCAGCTGCACGGCGACGAACGCCACCAGCAGCACCGCCGCCAGCACGAAGGTCCCGGTCCGGAGGCCGCTCGACACGGTGTCGTCGTTGAGCTTGACGAGGCCGTAGACGAGCGACGGTCAGGCCACCGGTGACGAGGACGGCGCCGGGCATGTCGAAGCCGCTCGCCGTCTCGTCGCGGCTCTCCGGCACGAAGCGCAGGGCGCCCACGACCGCCAGCGCCGCGATCGGGGACGTTGACGAAGAGCACCCAGCGCCAGGACAGGTAGTCGGTCAGGACGCCGCCGAGGATGAGGCCCAGCGCCGCGCCGCCGGCGGTGATCGCGGAGAAGACGCCGAGCGCGCGGTTGCGCTCCGGACCCTCCTCGAAGATCGACCGTGAGCAGGGACAGGGCGGCGGGCGACATGAGGGCACCGCCGAGTCCCTGCACCAGGCGGGCGGCGATGAGCAGCGACTGGGAGTCGGCGATGCCGCCGGCGAACGACGCCGCCGCGAAGAGCACGGCGCCGGTGATGAAGATGCGCCGTCGGCCGAGCCGGTCGGCGAGCTTGCCGCCCAGCAGCAGGAAGCCTCCGAACGTGAGCGTGTAGCCGGTGACGACCCACGACAGGTCGGAGTCGGACCGGAAGCCCAGCGCGTCGCGGATGTCCTTGAGCGCGACGTTCACGATCGTCGCGTCGAGCACCACCATGAGCTGGCTCATGGCGATGACGACCAGCGCCATGCGCTTGTGCACGGGCGCGCCCCCGGGGCCGTGCGGCAGGCCACCCCCGGCGGCGGTCGCGGCACGTGCGGTGCCGGTGGGCAGGTCGGTCACGGGAGCTCCAGGGGCGCGGGCAGGCCGCTCAACGGACGTGGAGCGGCTCGACGGGCCAGTGTGGACCTCGTCGTCGTCCCGGTCAACGCGCGTAGAGTGAGACGCGTGACACCAGGGGAGGTCGAGCCCGTCCCGCGCGACGAGCGCCGCCGCCGCACGGAGGCCGCGATCCTGCGGGCAGCCCGCGAGGCGTTCGCGGAGACCGGTTACGAGCGCACGACCATCCGGGGGGTGGCGTCCCGGGCCGGTGTCGACCCGGCGCTGGTCATGCAGCACTTCGGCAGCAAGGAGGCGCTGTTCGCCTCGTCCGCCCGGTGGAGCGGCGACTCCGAGCGGGTCCTGTCCGCGACGGCCGCCGAGCTGCCTCGGGCCGCGCTGGCCGACCTGCTCGCCCGGTTCGAGTCCGAGGACGACCGCGGCTCCGCGGTGGCCCTGCTGCGCAGCTGCCTGACCCACCCGGTCGCCGCGTCGGTCATGCGCGACGAGGTGATGTGCGAGCGCGCCGCTGCGGTGGCCCGGACCCTCGAGGGGACCGATGTCGAGCTGCGCGCCGCGCTGTTCGGCGCCTGCATGCTGGGCGTGGGGATGACCCGCTACCTGCTGGAGCTCGAGCCGCTGGCCAGCGCGTCCGCCGAGGACCTGCACCGGCTCGTGGAGCCCGTGCTGCGCGCGCTCGTCGACCCCGCCCCGTGAGCCGCCGGGCCTGGCTGCTCTTCGCCACCATGTGCGTGGTCTGGGGCGTGCCCTACCTGCTCATCAAGGTGGCCGTCGCTGAGCTGGCGCCCGCCGAGCTCGTGCTGGCGCGCACGGCCCTCGGCGCCGCGGCCCTGCTCCCGTGGGCGTGGCGGACCGGAGCGCTGCGACCGGCCCTGGCCGCGTGGCGGCCGCTGCTGCTGTTCGCCGCGCTCGAGATGGCCGGCCCGTGGTGGTTGCTCGCGAGCGCCGAGCGCGACCTGTCCAGCTCGCTGACCGGGCTCCTCGTCGCCGCGGTGCCGATGGTCGCGGCCGTCGCCGGCCGACTGATCGGCGAGCAGGACCGGCTCGACCGCACCCGCTCCACCGGGCTGCTGGTCGGCCTTGCCGGGGTCGGCCTGCTGCTCGGGCTGGACGTGGGCGGCGGCCAGGTGGCCGCGGTCGGGGCGGTCGCGCTCACCGTGCTCGGGTACGCCACCGGCCCCCTCGTGGTCAGCCGTGCCCTGCGGTCCGTGCCGAGCGTCGGCGTCAACGCCACCGCGCTGGCCGCCACCGCCGTCCTGTTCGCGGTCCCGGCCGCCGCCCAGTACGACGGCTGGCCCAGCGGCCGCGTCGTGCTCGCCGTGCTCTGCCTGGGGCTGGTGTGCACGGCCCTCGCACTCGTGCTGTTCTTCGCGCTCATCGCCGAGGCCGGGCCGCACCGCGCCCTGGTGATCACGTTCGTCAACCCGGCCGTCGCGGTCGCGCTGGGCATCCTGCTGCTCGACGAGCCGTTCACGACCGGCACCCTCGCCGGGTTCCCGCTCGTGCTGCTCGGCTGCGTGCTCGCCACCCGGCGCAGCCGGCCCGCGCGGCCGCAGCCCGCCGCCGAGCCCGCGGTCCCCGTGCGCGCCTGAGCCCCGCGAGCCCGGGTGCGCGAGACTGGTGCCCGTGAGCCTGCTCCTGCTGTCCACCGCCGACACCGACCTGCTGGCCGCGAGGGCGGTCGAGGACCCGGCGCTGCCCCTGCGCCTGGCCAACCCGGCACGCACCGGCCAGGTCGACCTCGACGGCGTCCGGGTCGTGCTCGTCCGCCTGCTCGGCGGCCGGCGCGCCTGGGACGGTCTCGACGGCCTGCTCGCCGACGCCGCCGCCCGCCGGGTCCCGGTGGTCGCCCTGGGCGGCGAGGGCGCCGACCCGGAGCTCACCGCGCTGTCGACGGCCCCTCCCGGCGTGGTGGCGGACGCCGCCGCCTACCTGCGCGAGGGCGGGCCCGACAACCTGCGCGAGCTCGTCGCGTTCCTGTCCGACACGGTGCTGCTGACCGGCCACGGCTTCGCCGCGCCCGCCCCGCTGCCGGCGTACGGCGTCCGGGGCGAGCGCGCGCACGACCCGGCGCGCCCGACCGTCGGCGTCGTCTACTACCGCGCGCACGAGCTGTCCGGCAACACCGGCTTCGTCGACGTGCTGTGCGACGCCGTCGAGGCGGCGGGCGCCAACGCCCGGCCGGTCTACGTGCCGTCGCTGCGCCCGGACGGCGAGGGCCGGGTCGCGGCGGTCGAGGAGCTGCTCGCCGGCCAGGTCGACGCGCTCGTGGTCACGGTGCTCGCCGGCGGCGGGTCGAACGCCGCCGACAGCGAGTCGTGGGACGCCCGCGCGCTCACCGCCCTCGACGTGCCCGTGCTGCAGGGCCTGTGCGTCACGAGCAGCCGGGCGGACTGGCTCGCCTCCGACGCCGGGCTGGCGCCGATCGACGCCGCCATGCAGGTGGCGATCCCCGAGTTCGACGGCCGCCTCATCGGCGTGCCGTTCTCCTTCAAGGAGACCGGCGCCGACGGCGTGCCGGCGTACGTCGCCGACCCGGAGCGAGCGGCCCGCGTGGCCGGCACGGCCGTGGCGCACGCCCGGCTGCGGCACGTCCCGAACGCCGACAAGAAGCTCGCCGTCGTGCTGTCGAGCTACCCGACCAAGCACTCCCGGGTGGGCAACGCGGTCGGGCTGGACACGCCCGCCTCGGCCGTCGTCCTGCTGCGCGCGCTGCGCGACGCCGGCTACGACGTCGGCGAGTTCCCCGAGGACGGCGACGAGCTGGTCCACACGCTCATCGCCGCCGGTGGCCACGACGTCGAGTGGCTCACCGAGGAGCAGCTGCGCTCGGCCGTCGCACGCGTGCCGCGCGCCACCTACGAGCGGGACTTCGCGGCGCTGCCCGAGCAGCTGCAGGCGCAGGTGCTGGAGCACTGGGGGCCGCCGCCGGGCCGCCTCTACGTCGACGGCGACGACATCGTGCTGGCGGCCCTGCAGTACGGCAACGTCGTGCTGATGATCCAGCCGCCGCGCGGCTTCGGCGAGAACCCGATCGCCATCTACCACGACCCGGACCTGCCGCCGAGCCACCACTACCTCGCCGCCTACGCCTGGCTGCGGCACGGCTTCGGCGCGGACGCGGTCGTGCACCTGGGCAAGCACGGCACCCTGGAGTGGCTGCCCGGCAAGGGCCTGGGCCTGTCGGCCTCCTGCGCCCCCGACGCCGCGCTCGGCGACCTGCCGCTGTTCTACCCGTTCATCGTCAACGACCCGGGAGAGGGCACCCAGGCCAAGCGCCGCGCGCACGCCACCGTCGTCGACCACCTCGTGCCGCCGATGGCGCGGGCCGACACCTACGACGAGACGGCCCGGCTCGAGCAGCTGCTCGACGAGTACGCCCAGGTACAGGCGATGGACCCGGCCAAGCTGCCCACGATCCGCGACCAGATCTGGGAGGTCGTGCAGGCCGCGCAGCTGCACCACGACCTGCACGTCTCGGAGTCGCCGGACGAGGAGGGGTTCGACGACTTCGTGCTGCACCTCGACGGCTACCTGTGCGAGGTCAAGGACGTCCTCATCCGCGACGGCCTGCACGTGCTGGGCCAGGCGCCCGTGGACGCCCCGCGGGTCGACCTCGTGCTCGGCGTGCTGCGCGCGCAGCAGACCTGGGGCGGGACCAGCGGCGCGCTGCCCGGGCTGCGGCGGGCGCTGGGCGCGGCGTACGGCCTCGTCGAGGACGACCGCCGCCAGGCCGACGAGCTCGAGGCCATGGCGCGCCGCCTGGTGTCCTCGCTGGACGTGAAGGGCTGGGACGCCTCGGCGGTGCCGGCGGTCGTCGCGGACGTGCTCGAGCGCGAGCTGCCCGACGTCGAGGCCGTGCTGCGCTTCGCGTGCGAGGAGGTGGTGCCGCGCCTGGCCCGCACCACCGACGAGATCGACCACCTGCTGCACGGGCTGACCGGCGGCTTCGTCCCGGCCGGACCCTCGGGGTCGCCGACGCGCGGACTCGTCGGGGTGCTGCCGACCGGGCGCAACTTCTACTCCGTCGACCCGAAGGCCATCCCGTCGCGCAACGCCTGGGAGGTCGGCAGGGCGCTCGGCGACGGCCTCGTCGAGCGCTACGTCGCCGACCACGGCGAGCACCCGGACACGGTCGGGCTCGTCGTGTGGGGCACCAGCGCCATGCGCACCGCGGGCGACGACGTCGCCGAGGCGCTGTGGCTGATGGGCGTCCGGCCGGTGTGGGACGCCGCGTCCCGGCGCGTCACGGGGCTCGAGCTCGTCCCTCGCGAGGAGCTCGGGCGGCCGCGGGTCGACGTGACCCTGCGCATCAGCGGCTTCTTCCGCGACGCCTTCCCGCACGTGGTGCAGATGCTCGACGACGCCGTGCAGCTCGCCGCGGCCGCCGAGGAGGACGACAACCCGCTGCGGGCGCACGTCGCCGCGGACGTGGCCGCCGGCGCCGACCCGCGCCGCGCGTCCGCGCGCATCTTCGGCAGCAAGCCGGGGGCGTACGGCGCGGGCCTGCTGCCGCTCATCGACAGCCGCGACTGGAAGACCGACGCCGACCTGGCCGAGGTGTACGCGGTGTGGGGCGGCTACGCGTACGGCCGGGGGCTCGACGGGACCGAGGCGCGCGGCGACATGGAGCGCGTCTACCGCCGGGTCCGGGTCGCCGCGAAGAACCAGGACACCCGCGAGCACGACCTCGTCGACAGCGACGACTACTTCCAGTACCACGGCGGGATGGTCGCGGCGGTGCGCGCGCTCACCGGGGCGAGCCCGGAGGCGTACGTCGGCGACAGCGCCGTGCCGGACGCCGTCCGCACCCGGACGCTGCAGGAGGAGACGTCGCGGGTCTTCCGGGCCCGGGTCGTCAACCCGCGCTGGATCGCCGCGATGCAGCGGCACGGCTACAAGGGCGCCTTCGAGCAGGCGGCGACGGTGGACTACCTGTTCGGCTACGACGCGACCGCCGGTGTCGTGCAGGACTGGATGTACGAGAAGCTCGCCTCGTCCTACGTCTTCGACGAGACGAACCGCGCGTTCCTGGCGCGCAGCAACCCCTGGGCGCTGCGCGGCATCGCCGAGCGGCTGCTCGAGGCCGCCGACCGCGGGCTGTGGGCGGAACCGTCGGCGCAGGCGCTCGAGGGGCTGCGGTCCACCTACCTGCAGCTCGAGGGGGACCTCGAGGAGGGCTGACCGGCGTGGTTGTCACCAGCTGACAAGAACAGGGCCCGGACTGCCCGTCCCGGGAGCAGAAACTCGCTCCCGGGACGGGCATGCTCATGTCATGGCCGCTCCCGCTCTGCCCGCCGCCCCCGTGCTGGGTGCCCTGCGCTCGCGTGCCCGCCGTCTCGTCGAGCTCGCGGTCACGCCGCTGGTCCCCTCCGACTACGTCGACCTGCTCGACCCGCTGCGCTCCGGCACCGACCTGCGGGCGCGCGTCGTCGAGGTGCGCCCCGAGACCCGGGACGCCGCCACGCTCGTGCTGCGGCCGGGCCGCACCTGGCGCGGCCACCGCGCCGGGCAGTACGTCCGCGTCGGCGTCGACGTCGACGGGGTGCGGCAGTGGCGGTCCTACTCCACGACCGCCCCCGCCGGTCCGGACGGGCTGCTCAGCATCACCGTCAAGGCGCAGGGGGACGGCACCGTCAGCCCCTTCCTGGTCCGCCGGGCACGACCCGGGCTGGTCGTGCAGCTGGAGCAGGCCGCCGGCGAGTTCGTGCTGCCTGACGCCCTGCCGGCCGCCGTGCTCTTCGTCACCGCCGGCAGCGGTCTCACGCCCGTCATGGGCATGCTGCGCGAGGCCGGCGAGCGCCTCGGCGACACGTGCGACGTCGTCGTCGTGCACAGCGACCGCACGCCCGAGGACGTCCTGTTCGGCGACGAGCTGCGCGAGCTCGCGGCGAGCGGCCGGGTGCGCCTCGTCGAGCGGCACACGACCACCGACGGCCGGCTGACCGTCGACGAGCTGCGGCGCCTCGTACCCGACCTCGCCGAGCGCGAGGCGTGGGCCTGCGGGCCGGGCGAGCTCCTGGACGCGCTCGAGGCGCACTGGAGCGGCGCCACGGGCCGCCTGCGCACCGAGCGCTTCCGGCCCGTGCTGACCGTCCCGGGGGAGGGCGGCACCGCCCGCTTCGCCCGCACCGGGACCGTCGTCGAGGCCGACGGGAGCACCCCGCTGCTGGTCGCCGGCGAGGAGGCCGGCGTCCTGCTGCCGTCGGGCTGCCGGATGGGCATCTGCTTCGGCTGCGTCCTGCCGCTGCGCTCCGGCGCGGTGCGCGACCTGCGCTCGGGCGACGTCACCACCGCCGGCGAGGGCGTCCTGGTCCAGACCTGCGTGTCGGCCGCTGCCGGCCCCTGCGAGCTCGACGCCTGAGCGCGGCCCGCCCCCCCGTACGCCCCCTGATCCCGCACCCGCCGAGGAGGCACCCGTGACCGCCCTGCAGAACAAGACCGTCGACCCCACCGCCCACCTGACCGCCGAGGACGTCGAGGAGATCGGGCGCGCGCTCGACGAGATCCGCGCGGCCGTCGTCGCCAGCCGCGGCGAGCGCGACGCGGCGTACATCCGCCGGGTCATCGCCGTCCAGCGCCGCCTCGAGCTCGGCAGCCGCGCGGTGCTGCTCGCCTCGCTGTTCCCGCCGGCCTGGGTCGTGGGCACCGTCGGCCTCTCGATCTCCAAGATCCTCGAGAACATGGAGATCGGCCACAACGTCATGCACGGGCAGTGGGACTGGATGCGCGACCCGAAGATCCACTCGACGCAGTGGGAGTGGGACAACGCCTCGCCGTCGGACATGTGGAAGCACTCCCACAACGAGCTGCACCACACCTGGACCAACGTGCTGGGGCGCGACAACGACCTCGGCTACGGGATCATGCGGGTCGACGAGGACCAGCGCTGGACGCCGTTCTACCTGGCGCAGCCGCTGTGGAACCTGCTCAACGCGTGCCTGTTCGAGTACGGCATCGCCGCGTACGACCTCGAGATCGGCAAGTACCTCAAGGGCCGCAAGGACCCCGAGCTGTTCCGCGCGCAGCGCTCCGCGGTGTTCGCGAAGGTGCGCAAGCAGGCGGCGCGCGACTACCTCGTGCACCCGCTGCTGTCGGGCCCGTCGTTCCTGCCGACGCTGGGGGCCAACGTGGTCGCCAACCTCGTGCGCAACCTGTGGACGCACTCGGTGATCATGTGCGGCCACTTCCCGGAGGGCGTCGAGACCTTCACCAAGACCTCCATCGACGGCGAGACGCGGGGGCAGTGGTACCTGCGGCAGATGCTCGGCGCCGCGAACATCACCGGTGGCGCGGCGACGCACATGATGACCGGCAACCTGTCCTTCCAGATCGAGCACCACCTCTACCCCGACCTGCCCAGCAACCGCTACGTCGAGATCGCGCCGCAGGTGCGCGCGCTGTTCGAGCGGTACGGCCTGTCCTACGTCGAGGGCTCGCTGCCGCGGCAGCTCGGCTCGGCCTGGAAGAAGGTCGTGCGGCTGTCGCTCCCGAACGGCTTCGGCGGCTCGCTGCGCCGGCGCGCCGCCCGGGCCCTGCCGCGCCCGGTCGCCGCCGTCGTGGCCCCGGCTCCCGAGGTCGTCGCGGAGCCGCAGCGGCTGGCCGCCTGACGGCTCCCGCGGGTGCGGGCAGGATGGTGCCATGAGCGCCGACCTGCCCGCGCACGGCTCGCCCGGACACGTGCACGACGACGCGTGCGCGGCGGCGCACGGCGACGTCGTCCTGCCGCCCGACCCGCGTCGCCTCGTCGTCGTCTTCGCCTCCCCGGTCGCCGACGAGCTCGCGGCGCTGGGGGAGCGGCTCGGCTGGCCGGTCAGCCGCCTCGACCCGGTGTCCGGGCCGCTGCGGTCCGTCGGTGAGGCCGCTCTCGACGACGGCTGCGACGTCGTCGTGTGCGACCACGACCGCCCCGAGCTCGGCGACGTGCTCGCCGAGGTCCTCGCCGGACCGGTCCGCTGGGTCGGCGTCATGGGCAGCCCGCGGCACACCGCTCCGCACGTCGCCGCGCTGCAGGCGCGGGGTGTGGCGCCCGAGCTCGTCGCCCGGGTCCACCGGCCGATCGGTCTGGACATCGGGTCGCGCTCTCCCGCCGAGATCGCGCTGAGCACCGCCGCTGGCCTGCTCGCCGACCGCAACGGGCGCCCCGGCGGACCGTACGACCGCCCGTGACGTCGGACCTCGTCCTCGTGCTGTCCTGCCCGGACCGCACCGGGATCGTGCTGGCCGTCGCGCAGCTGCTCGCCGAGCACGACGCCAACATCGTCGACAGCCAGCAGTACGGCGACCCGGCGACGGGGCGCTTCTTCCTGCGCGTCCACGTCCGGGGGCCGGTCGGCGCGGAGCAGCTGCGGGCGGCCTTCGCGCCGGTCGCCGAGCGGTTCGCGATGGACGGGGAGCTGCACGACCTGGCCGTGCCGTCGCGGGTGCTGGTCCTCGTGTCGCAGCAGGGCCACTGCCTCAACGACCTGCTCTACCGCCACAGCACCGGGGCGCTGCGGGCCGACCTGGTCGGCGTGGTGTCCAACCATCCCGACCACCGGTCGCTCGTCGAGGCGCACGGCGTGCCGTTCGAGCACGTCCCGGTGCCCGCGGGCGGCAAGGCGGCGGCCGAGGAGCGGCTGCTCGAGGTGGTGGCCGGCACGGGCACGGAGCTGGTCGTGCTCGCCCGCTACATGCAGGTGCTCTCGGACGGCCTCGTCTCCCGGCTGCCCGCGACCATCAACATCCACCACTCCTTCCTGCCGAGCTTCAAGGGCGCCCGGCCCTACCACCAGGCGCACGAGCGCGGCGTGAAGCTCATCGGGGCGACGGCGCACTACGTCACGGCCGAGCTCGACGAGGGGCCGATCATCGAGCAGGAGGTGTCGCGGGTGGGCCACGCGGACTCGCCCGACCGCCTCGCCGCCGTCGGGCGCGACCTCGAGTGCCTCGCCCTCGCCCGGGCGGTCGGCTGGCACCTGGACCACCGGGTGCTGCGCAACGGGCAGCGGACGGTCGTGTTCGCGTGAGGGCGCCGCGGACGGGTAGCGGGCCCTCGTGACGCTGCCCGAGGAGTCGATGTCGGCCCTGGCCGCCCTGTCGGGGGTGGTGCTGGCCCAGGAGGACCTGCCGGCCACGCTGGAGGAGGTCACCCGCATCTGCGTGCGCGCCGTGCCCGGCACGGAGGGCGCCTCCGTGACGACCTTCGAGCAGGGCCGCGCCGCGACGGTGGCGGCCAGCGACGGGTGGGCCCGCTCGCTCGACGAGGCGCAGTACGAGGAGCACGAGGGACCCTGCCTCGACTGCTGGCGCACCGGCACGGTGTTCCGCATCCGGGACCTGGCCGAGGACGGCCGCTGGCCCTTCTACGGCCCCCGCGCGGCTGCGGCGGGGGCCCGCAGCTCGGTGTCGCTGCCGATGTCGGCGGAGGGCAAGGTCGTCGGGGCGCTGAACCTCTACTCCCGCACGCCCGGCGCCTTCTCCGCCGAGGCGGTGAGCATGGCCGAGGTGGTCGGGGCGCACGCCGGTCTCGCCGTCCAGGTCGCGACGGCGTTCTTCGGCCACCGGGAGCTCGGCCGGCAGCTGCGCGAGGCCCTCGCGGGACGCCCGGTCATCGAGCAGGCCAAGGGGGTGCTGATGGCGCAGCGGGGCGTCGGCTCCGACACGGCCTTCGACCTGCTCCGGGGCATGTCGCAGCACCGCAACGTCAAGCTCCGCACCGTCGCCGAGGAGGTGCTCGCCTCCGTCCGGAGGGGCACCTGACCGGTGGGCGACTAGGGTCGTGTCGTTCAGCGACGACCTCCGAGGAAGCCGGTGCGACTCCGGCGCGGTCCCGCCATCGTGACCCGGTCCCGGCCGGGGAGCCGGAGACTCGGACCGTCGCTCCGTCCAGCCCGGGGCGCGGACCCCGAGGAAGGCACGCATGAGCCTGCCCGCCGGTGCGCCGTGAGCGCGCCGTACCCGTTCTCGGCCGTCGTCGGCCTCGACGACCTGCGCCTCGCGCTCGTCGTCAACGCGGTCTCGCCCGCGGTCGGCGGGGTGCTCGTCCGCGGCGAGAAGGGCACCGCCAAGTCGACCGTCGTGCGCGCCCTCGCCTCGCTCCTGCCGCCCGTGCCGGTGCTCGAGGGCTGCCGGTTCTCCTGCGACCCGGCCGCGCCCGACCCGGCCTGTCCCGACCTCGTGCGGCACGGTGCGCCGACCGCCCGGCCGGCCCGGCTCGTCGAGCTGCCCGTCGGCGCCTCCGAGGACCGGCTCACCGGGTCGCTCGACCTCGAGCGCGCCCTGACGACCGGGCAGTCGGCGTACGAGCCCGGACTGCTGGCGGGCGCCCACCGCGGGGTGCTCTACGTCGACGAGGTCAACCTGCTGCACGACCACCTCGTCGACCTGCTGCTCGACGCCGCGGCGCTGGGCCGGTCGTACGTCGAGCGCGAGGGCGTCTCGGTGCAGCACGCCGCCCGCTTCCTGCTCGTCGGGACGATGAACCCCGAGGAGGGGGAGCTGCGCCCGCAGCTGCTCGACCGCTTCGGCCTCACCGTCGAGGTCGCGGCGACCCGCGAGCCGGTCGAGCGCGCGGAGGTCGTGCGCCGGCGCCTGTCCTACGAGGCGGACCCCGACGGCTTCGCCGCGTCGTACGCCGACGACGACGCCTCGCTGGCCGCCCGGATCGCCGAGGCCCGCGAGCGCCTGCCCCGGGTCGTGCTCGGCGACCGGGCGCTGCGCGAGGTCACCACGGTGTGCGCCGCCTTCGACGTCGACGGGCTGCGCGCCGACCTGGTCACCGCCAAGGCCGCGGTCGCGCTGGCCGCCTGGGCAGGTCGCGACGAGGTGACCACCGACGACGTGCGGACCGCGGCCCGCCTGGCCCTGCCGCACCGCCGCCGCCGCACGCCGTTCGAGGCGCCCGGGCTCGACGAGCAGCGCCTCGACGACGCGCTCGACGGGGTGCCCGACGACGACCCCGAGCCGCCGCCGCCCTCCGGCGGCCGTGCCCCGGAGCCCGGCGGCGCGCAGGCCGGACCGGACGACGGACCGGACGACGGCACCGCGCCGAGGGGCCGCGAGCCCGAGCCGGCCGGCGCCGTCGACCAGGACGAGCCGTCGGCCCGGGCCGACGGCTCGCCCTCGCGCGAGCAGGAGCCGGCCGCGGCGCAGGAGCCCTTCGCCCCGGTCGCCCTGCGCGTGCCGGGGGTCAACCGGCGGCAGGGTGCCGCGGGCCGGCGGTCGCGCACCACGGGGACGAGCGGGCGCACCACCGGCGCCCGCGCGCCGCGGGGCCGGGCCGCCTCGGTCCACGTGGCCGCGACGCTGCGTGCCGCCGCCCCGGCCCAGGTCGGGCGGGGGCGCAGCGGTGCCGGCCTCGTCCTGCGGGGGACCGACCTGCGCGAGGCGGTCCGGGAGGGTCGCGAGGGCAACCTGGTGCTCTTCGTCGTCGACGCCTCCGGCTCGATGGCCGCCCGGTCCCGCATGGGCGCCGTGAAGGGGGCCGTCCTCAGCCTGCTCACCGACGCCTACCAGCGCCGCGACAAGGTCGCCCTGGTGACCTTCCGGGGAGCGGGTGCCGAGCTCGCGCTGCCCCCCACCGGCAGCGTCGAGGCCGCCGTCGCGCGGCTGGCCGCCCTGCCGACCGGTGGCCGCACCCCGCTGTCGGCGGGCCTGCTCCGGGCGGCCGAGCTGCTGCGCGTCGAGGCCGTCCGCGACCCGGCGCGCCGGGCGCTCGTCGTGGTCGTCACCGACGGCCGGCACACCAGCGGCCCCGACCCCGAGCTCGCCGCGGCCGCGCTGGCCCGCACCGGCGCCGCGTGCGTGGTCGTCGACTGCGAGAGCGGACCCGTGCGCCTCGGTCTGGCCGCGCGGCTCGGCGAGCGGCTCGGCGGCGTCGCGCTGCGGGTCGACGAGCTGTCGGCGGAGACGCTGACGGCCGTGGCGAAGGCGGCCTGAGACGTGCCGCAGGGGCAGCCGGACAGCGTCCCGGACGACGGCCTGACGACCCGCCAGCGCCGCAACCGTGCGCTCACGGTCGTGCACACCGGCGACATGAAGGGCAAGAGCACCGCGGCCTTCGGGCTCGCGCTGCGGGCGTGGAACCAGGGCTGGCCGATCGGGGTCTTCCAGTTCGTCAAGAGCGCCAAGTGGAAGGTCGGCGAGGAGCACGCCCTGCGCACCCTCGGCGCCAGCGGCGAGGGCGGCGCCGTCACCTGGCACAAGATGGGCGAGGGCTGGTCCTGGACCCGCAAGCCGGGCTCCGACGACGACCACGCCGCCAACGCCCTCGAGGGCTGGCGGCAGGTGCAGCGCGACCTGCGCGCCTCGACCTACCGCTTCTACGTCCTCGACGAGTTCACCTACCCGATGACCTGGGGCTGGGTCGACGTCGAGGAGGTCGTCGACACGCTGCGCGACCGTCCGGAGGGCCAGCACGTCGTCATCACCGGCCGCGGTGCCGACCCGAGGCTCGTCGAGGCCGCCGACCTGGTCGTCGAGATGACCAAGGTCAAGCACCCCATGGACGCCGGTCAGAAGGGCCAGCGGGGGATCGAGTGGTGAGCGTCCCCCGCCTCGTCGTGGCCGCGCCCTCGTCCGGGGCCGGCAAGACCACCGTCGCGACCGGCCTCATGGCGGCCCTGCGCGCGCGCGGCCTGGCCGTGAGCCCGCACAAGGTGGGTCCCGACTACATCGACCCGGGCTACCACGCGCTCGCCACCGGCCGCCCGGGACGCAACCTGGATCCCGTGCTGGTCGGCGAGGAGCGCGTCGCCCCGCTGTTCCTGCACGGTGCCCGGGACGCCGACGTGGCGGTCGTCGAGGGCGTCATGGGCCTCTACGACGGGCGCGGCGCCAGCGACGAGGGCTCCACCGCGCACGTCGCCCGCCTGCTCGACGCCCCGGTGGTGCTCGTCGTCGACGCGTCGGCGAGCAGCCGCAGCGTCGCCGCGCTCGTGCACGGCTTCGCGACGTACGACCTGCGCGTGCGCATCGGCGGCGTCGTCCTCAACCGGGTCGGCAGCGACCGGCACGAGGCGCTGCTGCGCGAGGCGCTCGAGGGCGTCCCCGTGCTCGGCGTGCTGCGCCGCGACGCGGGTGTCGAGGTGCCCTCCCGCCACCTGGGGCTGGTGCCGGCGGCGGAGCGGCGCCCCGAGGCCGTGGCCGTCGTCGAGCGGCTCGCGGTGCTCGTCGAGCAGGAGTGCGACGTCGAGGCGCTGCTCGCGCTGGCGCGCACGGCGTCGGTGCTGCCGGGCCCGGTCTGGTCGCCGCCGGAGGTGTCCCGGGAGCAGCGGCCGGTCGTCGCGGTGCTGGGTGGTCCCGCCTTCACGTTCTCCTACGCCGAGACGAGCGAGCTGCTCACGGCCGCCGGTGCGGACGTCGTCGTGGTCGACCCGCTGAGCGACCCGCACCTGCCCGCCGGGACGGCCGGTCTCGTCGTCGGTGGCGGCTTCCCGGAGGTCCACGCGGCGGCGCTGTCGGCCAACGCGACGCTGCGCGCCGACGTCGCGGCACTGGCCGCGCGCGGCGCCCCGGTGAGCGCCGAGTGCGCCGGCCTGCTGTACCTGTGCGAGGAGCTCGACGGGCTGCCCATGTGCGACGTGCTGCCGGCGCGGGCGCGCATGACGCCGTCGCTGTCGCTGGGCTACCGCGAGGCCGAGGCCGTCGCCGGGTCCTGGGTCGGCAGCGGCGCGGTGGTCGGGCACGAGTTCCACCGCACCGTCGTCGAGCCGGCCGGTGGTGACCCGGCCGCCTGGGACAGCGGCGAGGGCTTCGTGCGCGGCGGCGTGCACGCGTCGTACCTGCACCTGCACTGGGCAGGCGTCGACGGGGTGGCCGAGAGGTTCGTGGACGCATGCGTCTCGTAGGTGTCGGGGTCGGACCGGGCGACCCGGAGCTGGTGACCGTCAAGGCGGTGCGCGTGCTGCGCGAGGCGGACCTCGTGGTGGTGCCGGTCATGGACGTCGACGACGTCGGCCGCGCCGAGGCGACCGTGCGCGCGCACACCGACGCCGAGCCGCTGCGCCTGGTCTTCGCGCTCGACGACCGCGGCGGGTCCACGGCCGAGCGGCGCAGCGCCTGGGACGCCGCGGCGCAGCGGGTCGCGCAGGAGCTGCGGGACGGCGCCGGCACGGTCGCCTTCGCCACCATCGGCGACCCGAACGTCTACAGCACCTTCACCTACCTCGCCGACGCCGTGCGCGAGCAGCTGCCGGACGTGGTCGTGGAGACGGTGCCCGGCATCACGGCGATGCAGGACCTCGCTGCGCGCAGCGGCACCGTGCTGTGCGAGGGCACCGAGTCGCTGGCGCTGCTGCCGCTCACCGCGGGCGTGCCCGCCTTCGAGGAGGCCCTCACGCACTTCGACACGGTCGTGGCCTACAAGGGAGGACGTCGCATGCCGCAGGTGCGGGAGGTGCTCGAGCGGCTGGGCCGGCTCGACGACGCCGTCTACGGCGCGGCGCTCGGGCTGCCGGACGAGCAGGTGGGCCCGGCGAGCGCGCTGTCCGGCGAGACGCCGTACCTGTCGACGGTCATCGTCCCCGCCGCCGGCCGCACCGGCCGGGGGTCCAAGCTGTGAGCGCCGGGTCGGTCTGCTTCGTCGGTGCCGGGCCGGGCGCCGCCGACCTGCTGACCGTGCGGGCCGTGCAGCGGATCGCCGAGGCCGACATCGTCATCTGGGCCGCGTCGCTGGTGCACGAGGACGTGCTGCAGCACGTGCGACCGGGAGCGGAGGTCGTCAACAGCGCCGAGCACTCGGTCGAGGGCATCACGCACCTGTACGAGCGCGCCGCCCGGGACGGGCTCAAGGTGGCGCGCATCCACTCCGGCGACCCGGCGCTGTGGGGCGCCACGCAGGAGCAGCACGAGCTGTGCACGCGCCTCGGCCTGGCCACCGAGGTGGTCCCGGGCGTGAGCAGCTTCAGCGCGGTCGCGGCGATCGTGCAGCGCGAGCTCACGATCCCCGAGGTCGCGCAGTCGGTCGTGCTCACCCGGCTCGAGGGCGGCAAGACGCCGATGCCCAGCGGCGAGACGGTGCGCTCGTTCGCCGCGCACGGCACCACCATGGCGCTGTTCCTGTCGGCGGCCCGCACGCGGCAGCTGCAGGACGAGCTGCTGGCGGCCGGGACGTACGACGAGGACACCCCGTGCGTGGTCGCCTACGCCGCCACCTGGCCCGACGAGCTCGTGCTCGAGTGCCGGCTCGGCGACCTGGCCGCGACGGTCAAGGAGCACAAGCTCTACAAGCACACGATGGTGCTCGTGGGACCCGCGCTCGCAGCCGGCGGCACGCGCTCGCACCTGTACCACCCCGGCCACTTCCACGAGCACCGCCGGGTCGAGTCGCAGCAGGCGCGCGCCGAGCTGCGAGAGCGCGACCGGGCGCTGAAGCAGTCGTGACCGGGCCGGAGCTGCGCGAGCCCGACCTGCCCCGCACGGCGAAGGTGCGGCGCGGGCCGCTGCGGAGCGGCTGGACCACGGGCACCTGCAGCGCGGCGGCGGCGAAGGCCGCGGCGACCGCGCTCGTCACCCAGCAGGCGCAGACGCACGTGGACGTGGTGCTGCCCGACGAGCGGCTGGTCGGCTTCGACGTGCAGCGCTGCGAGGTCGCGCCGGAGCGCGCCGAGGCGGTCGTCGTCAAGGACGCCGGCGACGACCCCGACGTCACGCACGGCGCGCACCTGACCGCGACGGTGACGTGGGCCGCCGAGCCCGGCCTGCACCTCGAGGGCGGCGTCGGCGTCGGGGTCGTGACGCGGCCCGGGCTCGGGCTCGAGGTCGGAGGGCCGGCCATCAACCCGGTGCCCCGCCAGATGCTGCGCGACAACGTGCGGGCCGCCGTCGACTACGACGAGCGCGGGCTGCGCGTCGTGGTCAGCGTGCCCGACGGCGAGCAGCGCGCGAAGAAGACGACCAACGCACGGCTGGGCATCCTGGGCGGCATCTCCATCCTCGGCACGACCGGCGTCGTTCGCCCGTTCTCCACCGAGTCGTGGCGCGCGTCCGTCGTGCAGGCGGTCGACGTCATGGCGGCGCAGCAGCTGCCGACCCTGGTGCTCGCCACCGGCGGCCGCACGGAGAAGGCCGCCATGCGGCTGCTGCCGGACCTGCCCGACACCTGCTTCGTCGAGGTGGGCGACTTCACCGGCGCGGCGCTGCGCAGGGCCGCCGAGAGCGGGCTGCGGGACGTGGTCTTCGTCGGCATGGCGGGCAAGCTCACGAAGCTGGCCGGCGGCGTGCTGATGACCCACTACACGCGCAGCCGCGTCGACCTGCAGGTGCTGGCCGAGCTGACCCCCGAGCCGCTCCGCGAGCGGGTCGCCGAGGCCAACACGGCCCGCCACGCCTACGAGATGTGGGAGGCGGCCGGGGTGCTGCGGCCCTGCGGCGACGCGCTGTGCGCGCAGGTCGCCGACGTGCTGCAGCGCTTCGCCGGCCTGCCCGCGCGCGTGGCGCTCGTCGACCCCGAGGGCCGCGGCGTCGTCGCGGCGACCGAGGTGGGCTGGGTGACGACGTGATCAGCGTCCTCGGCTGGGACGGCGCGCCGCTGTCGGCGCCCGCGCGGGAGCGGCTGGACGCCGCCGACCTGGTGGTCGGCGGGGCTCGGCACCTCGCCGGTGCCGGCGTCCCTGCGGACGTGGCGACCGTCGTGATGGGCGACGTCCGCAGCGCCGTGGACGCCGTGGTCCAGCACGAGGGGCGCGCGGTCGTCCTGACCAGCGGCGACCCGGGGCTGTTCGGCCCGCTGCGGCTGCTGCGGGCAGCCGGCGCCGTGCCGGACGTGCTGCCGGCCGTGTCGTCGGTCGCGCTGGCGTTCGCGCGGGCCGGGCTGCCCTGGGACGACGCGGTCGTCGCGTCCGCCCACGGCCGCGACCTGCGCCGGGCGGCCGCCGCCTGCCGCGCGCACCCCAAGGTCGCCGTGCTCACCGGGCCCGGCGCCGGCCCCGCGGAGCTCGCGTCCGCGCTCGACGGGGTGCCCCGACGCCTGTTCGTGGCCGAGGACCTGGGCAGCAGCGCCGAGCGCTGCACGTGGGTGGCTCTGGACCAGGCGGCTGGCCGCAGCGACTGGTCCACCCTGAGCGTCGTCCTGAGCGTCGACGAGCAGCGCGGCGTGCCCGCGCAGCCGGGCTGGCTCGCGGGGCGCGAGCAGCCGCCCGGCGGGTGGGCGCTGCCCGAGGGCGCCTTCGAGCACCGCGACGGGATGATCACCAAGGCCGAGGTCCGGGCCCTCGCCCTGGCGCGCCTGGGCCCGCGGCTCGGCGAGCTCGTCTGGGACGTCGGGGCCGGCAGCGGCTCGGTCGGCGTCGAGTGCGCCCGGCTGGGCGCCGCCGTGGTGGCCGTCGAGCAGGGACCCGTCGACCACCTGCGGGCGAACGCCCGGGCGCACGGGGTCGACGTGCAGGTGGTGCAGGGCAGCGCTCCGGCGGCCCTGGACGGGCTGCCCGACCCGGACGCGGTCTTCGTCGGCGGCGGCGGCGGCGACGTCGCGCAGATCGTCCGTGCCTGCGTCGCGCGCGGACCTCGTACGGTCGTCGTCGCCCTCGCGGCCATCGACCGGCTCGCCGACGTGCAGGCCGCGCTCGCGCCGTACGCCGTCGACGGGGTGCAGCTGTCCGCGGCCCGGCTGCGCCCGCTCGGCAGCGCCACCGGTCTGGCGGCCACCAACCCCGTCCTGCTGCTCTGGGGGACCGCGCCGTGATCGGCCTCGTCACCACCACCGCGCGCGGCCGCGCGGCGGCCGAGCGGCTGGCGGTCCTCGGGGACGTCCGGCGCTACGACGTGCGCCAGGTGGCCGAGGCGTGGCGCGAGTGCGACGCCCTCGTCTGCTTCCTCGCGACCGGCGCCGCGGTGCGGCTGCTCGCGCCGCTGCTGGAGGACAAGCGCCGCGACCCGGGCGTCGTGTGCGTGGACGAGGCGGCGCGCTTCGCCGTGGCGCTCGTCGGCGGGCACGCGGGCGGTGCCAACGCCTTGGCGCTGCGGGTCGCCGACGCGCTCGGTGCCTCGCCGGTCGTCACCACGGCCACGGACGCCGTCGGGCTGCCGGGCCTGGACACCCTCGGCTGGCCCGTCGAGGGCGCGGTGGCCGCGGTGGCCCGGGCCCTGCTCGACGGCGAGCCGGTCCGCCTGGACGCCGACGCGGTCTGGCCGCTCCCGCCGCTGCCCGTCGACGACGACGGCGACCACGTGCTCGCCGTGACCGACCGCCTCGTCGCGCTCGACCCGCTCACCGCCGTGCTGCGCCCGCCCTCGCTGGTCCTGGGACTGGGCGCCTCCCGCGGCGCCCCCGCGGACGAGCTCGAGGCGCTCGCCGACCGGGCGCTCGCCGACGCGGGGCTGTCGGCCGAGTCGGTCTGTGCCGTGGGCACGGCCGAGGCCAAGGCCGACGAGCCCGGGCTGCTCGAGCTCTGCGCGCGGCGCGGCTGGCCGCTGACGACCTTCCCGTCCGACGTGCTCGCCGCCGTCGACGTCCCCAACCCGAGCGAGCACCCGCGGCAGGCCGTCGGCACGCCCAGCGTGGCGGAGGCGGCGGCGCTGCTGCTGGGCGACGAGCTCGTCGTCGAGAAGACGAAGAGCGCTCGTGGCACCGTCGCCGTCGCCCGCCGGCGGCCGCGGGGCCGCCTCGCCCTGGTCGGCCTGGGCCCGGGCGCGCGCGACCTGCTCACGCCGCGGGCCCGCGACGAGCTGCGGCGCGCGTCCGTCTGGGTGGGCCTCGACCAGTACGTCGAGCAGGTGCGCGACCTCGCCCGGCCGGGCACGCGGATGCTCGTCACGGGGCTGGGCAAGGAGGAGGAACGGGCGCACAGCGCCGTGCGCGAGGCGCAGCGCGGCGCCGCCGTCGCCCTGCTCGGCTCGGGCGACGCCGGCGTCTACGCGATGGCCTCACCGGCGCTCGAGGCCGCCGGCGACGACATCGACGTCGTCGGCGTCCCCGGGGTCACGGCCGCGCTGGCCGCGTCGTCCCTGCTCGGCGCCCCGCTGGGGCACGACCACGCGAGCATCAGCCTCTCGGACCTGCACACGCCCTGGGGAGCCATCGAGGCGCGGGTGAGGGCGGTCGCCGAGGCGGACCTCGTCGTGACCTTCTACAACCCCCGCAGCCGCGGGCGCGACTGGCAGCTGCCGAGGGCGGTCGAGCTGCTGCGCGAGCACCGTCCGGACAGCACGCCGGTCGGCATCGTCACCGATGCCTCGCGCCCCGCACAGGCCGTCGAGCTGACGACCCTGGGCGAGGTCGACTGCACGCGCGTGACCATGTACGCGTGCGTCGTCGTGGGGTCCTCGCAGAGCACCCTGGTCGCTGGACGCTTCGTCACGCCCCGCGGCTACCGCTGGTCCGGGCAGCCCTCGTGACCTACGTGGTGCTCGACACCTGCACGGCCTGCGGCGCGTGCCTGCTCACCTGTCCCGAGCACGCGATCGTCGCGCAGCTGCCGCTCGTCGTGCGCGAGGACCGCTGCACGTCCTGCGGCGAGTGCGTCGAGGTGTGCCCGGCGGACGCGGTGCTCGAGGTGCTCCTGTGAGGCCCGGCACGGTCGCCCTGGTCGGCGCGGGTCCGGGCGACCCGGGCCTGCTCACGCTGCGGGCCGCGCAGCTGCTCGGCGAGTGCGACGTCGTCCTGGTGGACCGCCTCGTCTCGCCGGACGTGCTGGCGCACGTGCGTGCGGGGGCCGAGGTCGTCGACGTCGGCAAGACCAGCTGGACGGGCACGGCGCCGCGGCAGTCGGAGATCAACGCGCAGCTCGTCGAGCACGCGCTGGCCGGCAAGCGCGTCGTCCGGCTCAAGGGCGGCGACCCGTTCGTCTTCGGCCGCGGCAGCGAGGAGGCCGAGGCGCTCGTCGACGCCGGTGTGCCGTTCCTCGTCGTGCCCGGGGTGACGAGCGCGATCGGCGTGCCGGCGTACGCCGGGATCCCCGTGACGGCGCGCGGCTACACGCAGGACGTCTGCGTCGTCACCGGCCACCTCGACCCCGACGACCCCGGCAGCCGGGTGCGCTGGCACGCGCTCGCCACCGGCCCCGGGACGCTCGTCGTCCTCATGGGGCTGGACCGGCTGCGGCTCATCACGAGCGGCCTGGTCCGGCACGGCCGGGACCCGAGCACGCCGGCCGCCTGCATCGAGCGCGGCACCACGCCGCAGCAGCGGGTCGTCGTGAGCACCCTCGCGGCGCTCGCCGACGACGTCGAGGCCGCCGGGCTGGCCGCCCCGGTCACCACCGTCGTGGGCGAGGTCGTCCGCCTGCGCGAGAAGCTGGAGTGGAGCGCATGACCCGGACGGTGCACCCGATCGAGCAGCAGTCCTACGAGGTGCTGCGGTCGCGCGTCGACCTCTCGCACCTGACACCGCTGGTGCGGGCGGTGACCGAGCGGGTGGTGCACGCGAGCGCCGACCTCGACTTCGTCTCCGACCTGGTCGCCGACGAGCAGTCGCTCGCGGCCGGCGCCGCGGCCCTCGCCGCCGGCGCTGCCGTGGTGGCCGACGTGCAGATGGTGGCCGCGGGCGTCACCACGCGGCGGGCGGTCTGCCGGCTCGCCGACGCGTCGGCGTCGCCCGGCCTCACGAGGTCGGCGGCCGCGGTGCGCCTGGCGCTCGAGCAGGTGGGCCCGGGCGCGGTCTGGGTGGTCGGCTGCGCCCCCACGGCGCTCTTCGAGCTCCTCGCGCTCGACGCGCGTCCCGCGCTCGTCATCGGCCTCCCGGTCGGCTTCGTCGGCGCCGCCGAGAGCAAGGCCGCGTTGAGGGAAAGCGGCCTGCCGCAGCTGTCCAACGTCAGCGAGAAGGGCGGCTCCGCGGTCGCCTCCGCGGCGGTCAACGCGCTGCTCTACGCCGTGGCAGGTGCCCGGTGAGGCCGGCCCTGCTCGTCGTCGGGCACGGGACCAAGAGCGCCGACGGCTGTGCGCAGTTCGAGGAGCTGGTGGGGCACGTCGCCGCCCGGCTGCCGCACGTCGACGTCGTCGGCGGGTTCCTGGAGCTCGCCCCGCCGCCGGTGCAGGACGCCGTCGCCCGCCTGACCGCGGCCGGGCACCGGAGCGTCGACGTCGTCCCCCTCGTGCTCGTCGGAGCCGGGCACAGCAAGGGCGACATCCCCGCGGCGCTGGCCCGCGAGCAGCTGCGCCACCCGGGGCTGTCCTTCCGCTACGGGCGCCCGCTCGGTCCGCACCCGCTGCTGCTCGCCGACCTCGAGGACCGGCTGCTCGCCGTGGCCCCTCGCGACACCTGGGCCGACACGGCGGTCGTGCTCGTCGGTCGGGGGGCCACCGACCCGGACGCCAACGCCGAGGTCGCCAAGACCGCGCGGCTGCTCCTGGAGGGGCGCGGCCTCGGCACCGTCGAGACGGCCTTCATCAGCCTGGCGTCGCCGTCGGTGCCCGCTGGCCTGGAGCGGGCGGCCCGGCTCGGCTACCGACGGGTCGTCGTGCTGCCGTACTTCCTGTTCGCGGGGGTGCTGCCGGACCGGATCGTCGCGCAGAGCCGGGCCTGGGCGGCCGAGCACCCCGACGTGGAGGTCGCCGTCGCCGACCTCATCGGGCCGGGCGAGCGCCTGGCCGCGCTCGTCGCCGAGCGCTGGTCGGAGATCGCCGGTGGCGACCTGCGGATGAACTGCGACACGTGCGCCTACCGCACCGCGCTGCCGGGCTTCGAGGACAAGGTCGGGGCGCCGCAGACCCCGCACGACCACCCCGACGACCCGACGCACGGGCACGGCCACGGGCACGGGCACGACCACGACCACGGCCACGGCCACGGACACGGGCCCGGGCCCGGGCACGCGGACGACGTCGACCCCGGCCTCGCCTCCTGATGGTCGACCTGCGCCACCACGGCGACGCGGAGGTCGCGCCGGGCCTGCTCGACCTCGCGGTCAACGTCCGCGCCCCGGGCCCGCCCGCGTGGCTGCGCGAGGTCCTCGCCGGCACCCTGGACACCCTCGGCGCCTACCCGGACCCGTCCGCGGCGACCGCGGCCGTCGCGGCCCGGCACGGTCGTCCCGTGGAGGAGGTGCTGCTCACCGCCGGCGCGGCGGAGGCCTTCGTGCTCCTGGCCAGGGCCCTGGCGCCGCGCGACGCCCTCGTCGTGCACCCGTCCTTCACCGAGCCCGAGCAGGCGCTCCGCGCCGCCGGCCACCCCGTGCGGCGGCTCGTGCTGCCGCCGCCGTACGTCCTGCGCGAGGTGCCCGACGACGCCGACGTCGTCGTGGTGGGCAACCCGACCAACCCGACCGGCGTCCTGCACGAGGACCTCGAGCGGCTGTGCCGCCCGGGCCGCACGGTGGTCGTCGACGAGGCCTTCATGGACGCCGTCCCGGGGGAGCGGGGGTCGCTGGCCGGTCGCGCAGACCTGCCCGGCCTGGTCGTCGTCCGCAGCCTCACGAAGACCTGGTCGCTCGCCGGGCTGAGGATCGGCTACGTGCTCGGCCCGCCCGCGCTGCTCGAGGGGCTGCGCGCGGCCCAGCCGCTGTGGTCGGTGTCGAGCCCGGCACTGGCCGCCGCCGAGGCCTGCAGCACCCCGCGAGCGGTGCAGGAGGCCCAGGACGCCGCGCTGACGACGGCCGCCGAACGGGCCCGGCTCGCCCGCGCGCTGACCGGTCTCGGTCTGGAGGTGGCGCCGGGGTCGCAGGCGCCCTACCTGCTCTGCCGCGCGCCCGGTCACGCGTACGTCCGCGACCGGCTCCGGGAGGTCGGCATCGCCGTGCGGCGCGGCGACACGTTCCCCGGTCTGACGGCCGAGCACTGGCGCACCGCCGTGCGCGACCGGGCGGGCAGCGACCGGCTCACCGGTGCGCTGTGGTCGATGCTCTGCGCGGTCTGAGCCCGGCCCGGAATGACGGTCGGGCCGGGCGGTTGTGCTCGGCAACGACCGGAGAGGCGCAGCGATGACGAGCCCGACCACGACCACCGCCGTCGGGCTGCGCAGCGAGCGCGGCCCGGTGCTCGGCGCCGTCATGCTCACGACGGCGCTGATCGCGCTCGACAGCACGGTCATCGCGACCGCCGTGCCGAGCGTGGTCGCGGACCTGGGTGGCTTCAGCGCCTTCCCGTGGCTGTTCTCGGTGTACCTGCTCACCCAGGCCGTCACGGTGCCCGTCTACGGCAAGCTCGCCGACGTCGTGGGACGCAAGCCGGTGATGTTCTTCGGCGTCGCGGTCTTCCTCGTCGCCTCGCTGCTGTGCGGCGCCGCCTGGTCGATGCCCGTGCTGATCGCCGCCCGGGGGCTGCAGGGCGTCGGCGCCGGCGCGATCCAGCCGATGGGCCTGACGATCATCGGCGACCTGTACACCGTCGAGGAGCGCTCGCGGGTCCAGGGCTACGTCGCCTCGGTCTGGGGCCTGGCATCGGTCGCCGGGCCGGCCATCGGGGGCCTGTTCAGCGAGTACGTCTCGTGGCGCTGGATCTTCTTCGTCAACCTTCCGCTCGGTCTCGTCGCCCTGCTCGCGCTGCACCGCCGCTTCGCGGAGCGCGTCGAGCGGCGGCCGCACCGCATCGACGTCGCCGGCACCCTCACCCTCACGACGGGCTGCTCGCTGCTCGTGCTCGGGCTGCTCGAGGGCGGCAACGCCTGGGCGTGGGCCTCCCCGACGAGCGCGGCGGTGCTGGTCGGGGCCGCGGCCTTCCTCGTCGCCTTCGTGGCCGTCGAGCGCCGCGCCGCCGAGCCGGTGCTCCCGCTGTGGGTCTTCCGCTCGCGGCTGCTCGTGGGCGGCAACCTCGTCGCGGTCGCGGTGGGCGCCGCGCTCATCGGCCTCTCGTCGTACGTCCCGACCTTCGTGCAGGGGGTCCTCGGCACCGGGGCGGTGGAGGCCGGCCTCGCGCTCGGCGCCCTCACGCTCGGCTGGCCGCTCGCCGCGGGCTTCGCCGGGCGCGTCTACCTGCGCATCGGGTTCCGCGACACGGCCCTGCTCGGCGCCGCGCTCGTGGTCGTCGGCGCGCTGCTCACGCTGCCGCTGGGGGAGGGGTCGTCGGTGTGGGGCGTCGCGGGGGCGATGTTCGTCGTCGGGCTGGGGATGGGCCTGTCGTCCTCGCCCACCGTCGTGGCGCTGCAGTCCGTCGTCGGGTGGCGGCGGCGCGGGGTCGTCACGGGGACGAACATGTTCGCCCGGTCGATGGGCAGCGCCCTGGGTGCCGCGGCCTTCGGCGCGGTCGCCAACTCCGTGCTGGCCGCCCGGTTCGCCGCGCCGCCGGCGCAGGTCGCGGGCCGGCTGCCCGAGGACGTCGACGCGGCCTCGCGCGCCCTCTCGGGCGGCGACGGGCCGGTCGTCGCCTACGTCCGCAGCGCCGTCTCGGACGCCTCGCACGCGGTCTTCCTCGGCCTCGTCGTGCTGGCCGTCCTGCTCGCCGCCTCGGTCCTGCTCATGCCGCGCCGGACGACCCCGCTGCCCGGGGACGACGACGCGCCCCCCGGCCGACCGGTGCCCGGCACGGTCCCGGCCGCCCCGCCTGCGCCCGTGGGCACCGCGCTCTAGAGTCCGCGACGTGGTGCGCGTCGCGGTGGTGGGCAGCGGGTTCGGCGGGATCGGCATGGCGGTGCGCCTCAAGCAGGCGGGGATCGTCGACCTGACGGTGTTCGAGGCCACCGACGACGTCGGCGGCGTGTGGCGCGACAACACCTACCCCGGGGCGGCCTGCGACGTCGCGTCGCACCTGTACTCGTTCTCCTTCGCCCCGGAGGGCGGCTGGTCGCGCCGCTTCGCCCCGCAGCCGGAGATCCACGCCTACCTGCGCCGCGTGGCGCAGGAGGCCGGCGTGCTGCCGCACGTGCGCTTCTCGACCGAGGTCCGCACGGCGACCTGGGACGAGGGGACGGCGACCTGGCGCCTGCGGTTGTCGACGGGTCAGGAGCACGAGGCGGACGTCCTGGTCACCGCGTGCGGGCAGCTGCGGCGCCCGTCGGTGCCGCACGTCCCCGGCCTGGACCGCTTCGCCGGCACGTCGTTCCACTCGGCCCGCTGGGACCACGACCACGACCTGTCCGGGGAGCGGGTGGCGGTCCTGGGGACCGGGGCGAGCGCGATCCAGTTCGTGCCCGAGATCGTCGACCGGGTCGCCTCGCTCACGGTCTTCCAGCGCAGTGCCCCCTACGTGCTGCCCAAGCCCGACCGCGCGTACGGCCGACGCACGCACGCGCTGCTGCGGCACGTGCCGGCGACGCTCGCCGCCGACCGGCTCCGGACGTACGTCGTCAACGAGGCGCGCAGCCTGGGCTTCAACACCGAACCGCGGCTCATGGCGCTGCACCAGCACCGCTTCCGGCGGCACCTGTCCCGCAGCGTGCCCGACCCCGACCTGCGCGCCCGCCTCACGCCCGACTACACGATGGGCTGCAAGCGGATCCTGCAGAGCAACGACTGGTACCCGGCGCTCGTGCGGCCGCACGTGCGTGTCGTCCACGAGCGGGTCGTCGAGGTGGAGCCGCACGCGCTGCGCACGGCGGACGGTGTCCGGCACCCCGTCGACACGATCGTGCTGGGGACCGGCTTCGCGGCGACCGAGCTGCTCGTGCCGATGCAGGTGCACGGCCGCGGGGGGCGGTCGCTGGGCGACGCCTGGACCGACGGTGCCGAGGCCTACCTCGGCACGGTGGTCAGCGGCTTCCCCAACCTGTTCGTGCTCTACGGCCCGAACACCAACCTCGGCCACAACTCCATCGTGCACGTGCTCGAGAGCCAGTTCGCCTACGTCCTCGACGCGGTGCGGCTGCTGCAGGGCGGGGTGCGCAGCCTCGACGTGCACGCGCCGGTGCAGGCCGCCTTCAACGACGAGGTGCAGCGGCGCATGCGGGGCACCGTCTTCGCCGGCGGCTGCACGAGCTGGTACCAGACGGCGAGCGGGCGCAACACCCAGAACTGGCCCGGCTCGACACTGGAGCTGCGCGCCCGGCTGCGCCGGGTGCGGCTGCAGGACTTCAGCGTGGAGACGCGCCCGGCCGGGGTCGCGGCATGAGCCTGGCCGCGCGCCTCGTCCGGGGCGCCCTGCAGACCGCCGTGCGCCCGGTGCTCCACCCCCGCACCCCGGTCGCCGTGCAGCGCGTCGTCGTCGGGCTCGGGTCGCGGGCCCCGCTGCCGCGCGGCACCACGCTCACGCGACCCGCGCTCGGCGGTCGTCCCAGCGAGCGGCTGCAGGCCGGCGGGGCGGACGGCCCCGGCGCCGTGCTGCTGCTGCACGGCGGCGCGTTCCTGCTCGGGCCGCTGGTCACCCACCGCGCCTTCGCGGCGCACCTGTCTTCGGCGACGGGACGCCCGGTGCACGTGCTGGACTACCGCCTGGCGCCCGAGCACACCCACCCTGCCGCCGTCGACGACGCGCAGGCGGCGTACGAGGAGCTGGTCGCCGGCGGTCCGGTGACGCTGGTCGGCGACTCGGCGGGCGGGTGCCTCGCGCTGCTGCTCGCGCTGCGCCTGCGCGGGACGCACCTGCCGGCACCGGACGCGCTCGGCCTGGTCAGCCCGGTGGCCGACCTCACCCTCGAGCGGGCAGCGCGCTGGTCGGGGCACGACCCGCTCCTGCAGCTGTCGTGGCTGCGGCAGGGCTACACCGCCTACCTGGGCGGCGCGGACGCGGCCGCGCTGTCGCCGCTGTCGGCCGACCTGTCCGGCCTGCCGCCCGTCGTGCTGCACGTGTCGGGGCAGGAGCGGCTCCGCCCGGAGGGCGAGGAGCTCGGCCGGCGCCTCGCGGCGGCGGGCGTCGCGGTCCAGACCCACCTGCTCGACGGGCTGTGGCACGACGTGCACCTGCAGGCCGCCGTCGTGCCGGAGGCGGCTCAGGCCGTGCGGGCCCTCGGCGAGGCGCTCGCACGGGTGCGCCGGTGAGGTCCGTCGTCGTCACCGGTGCCGCCCGCGGCATCGGTCGCGAGGTCGTGCTGCGCTTCGCCAGCCGCGGTTGGCGGGTCGGGGCGTACGACGTCGACGGCGGGGGTCTGGGGGAGCTGGCCGCGCAGGTGCCCGGCCTCGTGACCGACCGGCTGGACGTCACCGACCCCGAGGACTGGCAGCGCTGCCTCGCGGCGTTCGGGAGCCTGGACGTGCTCGTCAACAACGCCGGGGTGCTCGTCGCCGGCCCCTTCAGCGAGCAGTCCGCCGCGGCCCAGGCCCGCGTCGTCGACGTCAACGTCAAGGGGGTCCTGCACGGCTGCGCCGCGGCCTTCCCGCAGCTGCGGGCGGGCGGCGTGGTGGTCAACCTGTCCTCCGCGAGCGCGCTCTACGGGCAGCCCGGGCTCGCGACGTACTCCGCGACGAAGGCGGCCGTCAGCGCGCTCACCGAGGCGCTCGACCTCGAGTGGGAGCCGCACGGCCTGCGCGTCGTCGACGTCCTGCCGCTGTTCGTGGGCACCGACATGGGTCGACAGGTCGCGCACCTGCCCACGACCCGCACGCTCGGTGTCCGGCTCACGGCCGCGCAGGTCGCGGACGCGGTGGTCGCGGCCGCGCTGCGGCCAGGGCCGCGGGCACGGGGTCCGCACCGGGCGGTGGGCCGTCAGGCCCGGCTGCTGGCGCTCAGCTCGCAGGTCACCCCGGACGCCCTGACCCGGCAGGTCGTACGTCGCCTGGCGCGCGGGGCCTCCTGACCCGGTAGTCGGCACCCGCACGGGGAAGGGGCAGGCCATGACCGACTCCTCGAGCACCCCCTCCCAGCCCTCCGGCCCCGGCGCGACCGGCGGCCTGCCCGGCACCGGCTCCGACACCCCCGACGGCACGGGCTTCGCGGACGGCTCCACGATCGGCGCGGACGAGGCGGCCGACACCGTCGACGAGGCCGATGTCGCGCCCCCGGCCGAGCCGGAGCGCTAGTGTCCTGCTCCTGACCCGGTCGTCGGGGAAGTCCGGTGCGAGTCCGGTGCAGGTGCGCTACTGACGTCCGGTCCCCGTCCGCGGGGGGCGGCGAGCCAGGTCGCCGACGGCGTGGGCCGACTCGCACGCACCTCCGCCGACGGGGAAGAGCCGGACCTTGCTGCTCGACGCACTGCCGCTCGCCCTGGCGGGCACCAGCTTCGCGCTGGGAGCCCGCCACGGGCTCGACTGGGACCACATCGCGGCGATCACCGACCTCACGGCACCCCGGCCGGAGGACGAGGGGCACCCGGGCGCCCACGCGACCCGCGGGTCGCTGCTGGCGTTCTGGTACTGCACCGGCCACGGCCTGGTGCTCTTCGTCTTCGGGATGCTCGTCCTGGCCCTCGGCGTCGGCCTGCCGGCCGGGCTGGACGACGCCTTCGCGTACGCGGTGGGCACGACGCTCGTCGTGCTGGGCGGCATCGTGCTCTACCAGCTGGGGCGCGACCGCGCGGACTACCGCTACGCCGGGCGGGTGGGCCTCGTGGTCGGCGCGCTGCGCCGCGGCTGGGCGCGGGCCCGGCGCCGGGAGGCGCCCGCCACGACCGGGGACGTCGACCGGCGCGGGGCCTTCCTCGTCGGGCTGCTGCACGGCACGGGCGCCGAGACCCCGACGCAGGTCGTCCTGTTCGCGACCGCCGGTGCCTCCGGCTCCCGCGCCACGGCCGCCGTCGTCCTGCTCGCCTTCGTCGCGGGGCTCGTGGTCACCGACCTCGGCATCGCCCTCGCCTGGCTCTCCGGTCTGCTCGGCTCCCGGCGCACCCCGCGGGTCCAGATCGCGCTGGGGGCGCTCACCGGAGTGGCCTCCCTGACGCTGGGGGCGCTCATCCTCACCGGGCACGGCGACCTCGTGCCGCCGCTGGCGGGGCAGGGGTGAGCGCGGACCTCCCGCCGGGCCCCGTCGGGGCAGGGCGCGACGAAGACCGGCACCACACCGAGGGCGAGCGGCCCGGGGAGGACGACGTGGACCTGCTGCAGCAGACCCTGGACGCGATCGGACCGGCGGACGCCGCCGCGGCCGCCGAGGCGCGCGACCGCCAGTCGCGGCTGACCAAGCCGCCCGGGGCGCTCGGCGTGCTCGAGGACCTCTCCGTCCAGCTGGCCGCGCTCGCGGGCCGTTGCCCGCCACCGCCGGCGTCGCCGGCGACGGTGGCCGTCTTCGCCGGCGACCACGGCGTGCACGCCCAGGGCGTCACGCCCTGGCCGCAGGAGGTCACCGCCCAGATGGTCGGCAACTTCCTGGCCGGCGGGGCCGCGGTCAACGTGCTCGCGGCGCAGGCGGGTGCGCACGTGGTCGTCGTGGACGTCGGGGTCGCCGGCCTGTTGGAGGCCGCTCCCGGGCTGCTGGCGCGCAACGTGCGGGCCGGGACGCGCGACATGACGCAGGGTCCCGCGTTGACCCGCGAGGAGGCCGTCCGGGCGCTCGAGGTGGGCATCGCGGTGGCCCGCGACCTCGTGGCCGGCGGCAGCCGCTGCCTGCTCACGGGCGACATGGGCATCGCCAACACCACGCCGTCGGCCGCCCTGGTCGCCGCCTTCACGGGCCGCGACCCGCAGGACGTCACCGGCCGCGGCACCGGGGTCGACGACGCGACCCTGGCGCGCAAGACGGACGTGGTGCGGCGCGCGCTGGCCCGGCACGACCCCGACCCCCAGGACCCGGTCGGCGTCCTGGCGGCCGTGGGCGGCCTGGAGCACGCGGCCCTCGCCGGCTTCGTCCTCGGCGCCGCAGCGGCCCGGGTGCCGGTCGTGCTGGACGGGGTCATCGCCTGCTCGGCCGCGCTCGTCGCCGCCGCCCTGGCGCCGGACTGCCTCGCCGCCTGCGTGGCCGGGCACCGGTCGGCCGAGCCGGGTGCGGCCGTGGCGCTGCAGGCGCTCGGGCTCCGCCCGCTCGTGGACCTCGACCTGCGCCTCGGTGAGGGCACCGGGGCGGTCCTGGCGCTGCCGCTCGTGCAGGCCGCGGTGGCGACCCTGACCTCCATGGCCACCTTCGACAGCGCCGGCGTCACCGGGAAGGCCTGACCGTGCCGTCGGTGCGGGTCCGCCTGCCGGAGCCGTCGGCGGCGGGGGCCTTCGCCGACCTGCGCGCCGAGCTGGGGGTGCACGAGGAGTTCGGGCCCGAGGCGCTCGCCGAGGCCGAGCGCGCCGCCGCGGCTCCCTCGCTGCCCGAGGAGGACCTCACCGACGTCCCGTTCGTGACCGTCGACCCGGAGGGCAGCCGGGACCTCGACCAGGCACTGGCGCTGCACCGCGACGGCGCCGGCTACCGCGTGCGCTACGCCATCGCCGACCTGTCGGCCTTCGTCCGCCCCGGAGGGGCCCTCGACACCGCGCTGCGGTCCCGCGGGGAGACGCTCTACGCCCCGGACGCCCGCGTGCCGCTGCACCCGCCCGTCCTCGGCGAGGGCGCCGCCAGCCTCCTGCCGTCCGTCGACCGTCCGGCCGTCGTCTGGGACGTGCACCTGGACCCCGAGGGCGAGCCCGACCGCGTCGACGTGCGCCGCGCCCTCGTGCGCTCCCGCGCCCAGCTCACCTACGGCGAGGTGCAGGGCCGGCTCGACGCCGGCACGGCCGACGAGCAGCTGCAGCTGCTGCGCGAGATCGGGCTCCTGCGCCAGCAGCGCGGCCGGGAGCGCGGTGCGGTCGACCTGCCGTCCCTGGAGCAGGAGGTCGACCTCGACGCCGCAGGGCGTCCTCTCCTGCGGCTGCGCGCCGCGCTCCCGGCCGAGGGGTGGAACGCGCAGATCAGCCTGCTCACCGGTGCGGTGGCCGCCCGCCTCATGCTCGACGGCGGCACCGGGCTGCTGCGCACCATGCCGGACCCGGACCCTGCCGACGTCGAGGCGCTGCGCCGCAGCGCCCTCGCGCTCGGCCTGCCGTGGGCGCAGGACGAGCCGTACGCCGCCGTCGTCTCGCGGCTCGACCCCAGCGACGGGCCGGCCGCGGCCCTGCTCGCCCTGGCCCCCCGGCTGCTGCGGGGCGCCGGCTACACCGCCTTCGACGGCGCGCCACCGGAGCTGACGACCCACAGCGCCGTCGGCGGGCCGTACGCGCACGCGACGGCGCCGCTGCGGCGGCTGGCCGACCGCTACGTGCTGCAGACCTGTGTCGCCCTGCAGGCGGGCGTGCCGGTCCCCGAGGACGTGCGGACGGCCCTGCCGGAGCTGCCTGCGGTGATGGCCGCGGCCGGGCGGAGGTCGTCCGAGCTCGAGCGCGCCGGCACGGACCTCGCCGAGGCGCTGGTGCTCCAGGGACGCACCGGGGAGCGCTTCCGCGCGCAGGTCGTCGGCTCGGGAGCCCACGCCGGGGTCGTGCAGCTGGCCGACCCGGCCGTGCGGGCCCGGTGCGAGGGCGACGACCTGCCGCTCGGTCAGACGCTCGACGTCGCGCTGGTGCGCGCCGACCCGGTCCGGCGCGACGTGCTCTTCCGCGCCTGAGCGGCCGTCAGCGCGCCGGTGGGGCCGGGGGGAGGGTCGGGGGGAGGGTCGGAGCCGGCACCTCCAGGCGCCCCTGCACCGCCGCGGTGGGCAGCGGGGGCGCACCGGCGTCCGACCCGTCCAGCGGAGCGTGGCCCGTCGGGGGCGTGGTCGGCGACGCGGGGGCCGGGGCCTCCAGCGGGGTCGCCGTGACCGGGGCGACCGGTGCGGCCGGGGCGTCGGGGGCAGGCTCCGGCGGTGCGGTGGCTGCCAGGCGGTCGCTCAGGCCCTGCCACGCGACGACGACGTCTCGGTCGCGGGCGTCGGCGGGCAGCGCGAGCAGCAGCCGGCGCTCACCCTCCAGGGCCTCCGCCGCCGCCCGGTGGGCCGACGGGTCGGAGCCGGCCCGGTCGAGCAGGGCGAGCACCTCGGCGTGCAGGGGCGCCGCCGCGACGCGCAGGGCCTCGGGGCCCGGCGCCTGCTGCACGACCTGGGCGAGCCGGTCGTACGCCGACAGCGACACGCGCGTCGAGCTCTGGCCGGTGGGCCGCGAGGGGGCGGTGGCGCCCGGGGCCAGGCTCAGCCCGACGACCACGGCCGCCGCGGCGGCGGCGACGGGGACGACCGGTGCGGCCCGCCAGAGCAGCGTCGGCACGCGGCGGCGCGGTCCCCGGTCGCGCAGGTGGGCCAGCGAGCGCCGCTCGAACCGGGCCACCTCGGCCTGGTCGGCCGCCACGACGTCGGCGGCCACCTGCAGCGCACCCGCCTCGGTCGCGGCCGCCGCGACGGACAGGTCGGCCTCGAGCGTCAGCCGGAGGCCGTCGACCTCCCGCAGCAGGGCGTCGAGCGAGGCGAGGCGCGGCACGGCGGGCAGCACGTCGGCCGCGGACGTGGCGGACCGCCGGCGACCGGGTGGGCGCACCGGACTGCCCGCGTCGCTCACTGCCCACCTCCGTCCAGATCATGACGATACGTCCGCTCAGCCCCCCCGTGGGGCAGTCGACGTCACGCTCGGGGTCCTCTTCGGCCCGCCGCGCCGGTCTCCTGCCCGGGGACGGGACGGTCCTGGCAGAGTCGGGGCATGACCTCCGCCACGCCGCCGCCCACCCCGCCCGACCCGACGACCGTCACCGTGGCCGTGCTGGGCGGCACGGGGGAGCAGGGGCGCGGCCTGGCCCGGCGCTTCGCGCTGGCCGGCGTGCGCGTCGTGCTGGGCTCGCGGTCCGCCGAGCGTGCGCAGCAGGCGGCCGAGGGCCTGCCCGAGCGGGTGTCCGGCGCGGACAACGCCGCGGCCGCCCGGGACGCCGACGTGGTCGTGGTCGCCGTGCCCTGGGACGGGCACCGGGAGCTGCTGCAGGGGCTCGCGGGCGAGCTGGCGGGCAAGGTCGTCGTCGACTGCGTCAACCCGCTCGGCTTCGACAAGCAGGGTGCCTTCGCCCTGGCGGTGGAGGAGGGCAGCGCGGCGCAGCAGGCGGCCGCGGTGCTCCCGGACAGCCGGGTGGTCGCCGCCTTCCACCACGTCAGCGCCGTGCTGCTGCTGGACGAGGCGGTGGACACCGTCGACACCGACGTGCTCGTGCTGGGCGACGACCGCGGCGCCACGGACCTGGTGCAGGCGCTGGCCTCCCTCGTCCCGGGCATGCGCGGCGTCTACGGCGGGCGGCTGCGCAACGCCCACCAGGTGGAGGCGCTGACGGCCAACCTGATCTCGGTCAACCGCCGCTACAAGGCGCACGCTGGTCTGCGTGTCACCGACGTCTGACGACCTCGGCCGCGAGCTCGACCCGGGGCAGGTCTCCCGGGTCGTCTCCCTCGTGCCGTCCCTCACCGAGGCGGTCGCGGTCACCGCCCCCGGGCTGCTCGTCGGCGCCACCGACTGGTGCTCGCACCCAGCGGACCTGGCAGTGACCCGTGTCCGCGGCACGAAGAACCCCGACGTCGAGGCCGTGCTGGACCTGCGCCCCGACCTCGTCCTGGCGAACGCCGAGGAGAACCGCGAGGTCGACCTCGCCGCCCTGCGCGAGGCGGGGGTCGCCGTCTGGACGACCTTCCCGCGCACCGTCCCCGAGGCGCTCGACTCGCTCGGCCGCATGCTCGGCGCCTGCGGTCTCGACCGGCCGGGCTGGCTCGACGAGGCCCGCACCGTCTGGCGGGCGCCCTACGACGGGCCGCGGCGCACGGCCGTCGTCCCGGTCTGGCGACGGCCCTGGATGGCGGTCGGCTCGGGCACCTTCACCGGCGACGTGCTCTCGCGCCTGGGCGTCGACAACGTGCTCGCCGACAGCGCGGAGCGCTACCCGCGCTTCACCCCGCCGGTGGACGGCGTCGACCTCGTCGTGCTGCCCGACGAGCCGTACGCCTTCACGCCCGACGACGGTCCTGAGGCGTTCCCGGGGGTGCCCGCCGCCTGCGTGAGCGGCCGGCACCTGACGTGGTACGGACCGAGCCTCGTCGAGGCGCGGGCGCTGCTGGAGCGCGCTCTGCGGGGCTAGCCCGTGTGGTGCACGGGTGCCAGCCCGTGCACCCGCGTGTCGAGGCCGACCTGGCGGGCCTTGAGCTGCAGGGCCAGCGGCAGCGAGTAGTAGCGCGACTGGTGCAGGTTGCCCCCGTGGAACCACAGGTGCGGCACCTGCGTGGGCTTCCACATGTTGCGCTGCTCGCCCTCCCAGGGCCCGGGGTCCTTGGTCGTGTCCGAGCCCAGACCCCACACCTTCCCCACCCGGTCGGCCACCTCGGGGCTGATGAGGTCGCGCAGCCAGCCGTTCATCGAGCCGTAGCCGGTGGCCCAGACGACGACGTCGGCGGGCAGCTCGGTGCCGTCCTCGAGCACGACCGCGGTCTCGGTGAGCTCGCGCACCTGCCCGCGCGAGAGGTGCACGTCGCCGTTCGCCACGAGCTCGGAGGCGCCCACGTCGATGTAGTAGCCGGAGCCCCGCCGCAGGTACTTCATGAACAGCCCGGAGCCGTCGTCGCCCCAGTCCAGGTCGAACCCGGCTGCCGCCAGCCGGTCGTAGAAGGCCGCGTCGCGCTCCCGGATGGCGTCGTAGACCGGGATCTGGAACTCGTGCATGATCCGGTACGGCAGGGACGCGAACACGTGGTCCGCCTTCTCCGTGGTCGTGCCGGACGCGACGGCCCGCTCGGAGTAGAGGTCGCCGAGCGCGAGGTCCATGAGCGACTCGCTGCGCACGACGTGCGTGCTGCTGCGCTGCACCATCGTCACGTCCGCACCCGCCTCCCACAGGGCGGCGCAGATGTCGTGTGCCGAGTTGTTGGAGCCGACGACGACGGCCTTCCTGCCGCGGTAGGCGTCCGGTCCGGGGTGCTGGGACGAGTGGTGCTGGTCGCCGCGGAACCGGTCCTGGCCGGGCACCTCGGGCACGTTCGGCTTGCCGGAGACGCCCAGCGCCATCACGAGGTGCTCCGGCCGCAGGACCACCTGCTCGCCGGCCCGGTCGACGACGACCTCCCACCGCTGCGCGTCCTCGTCCCACCGGGCCGAGGTCGCGGTCGACGAGCCCCAGTAGTCGAGGTCCATGACGCGCGTGTACATCTCGAGCCAGTCGGCGATCTTGTCCTTCGGCGCGAAGACCGGCCAGGTGTCGGGGAACTTCAGGTACGGCAGGTGGTCGTACCAGACGGGGTCGTGCAGGCACAGGGACTTGTAGCGCTTGCGCCAGGAGTCGCCGGGCCGCTCGTCCTTCTCCAGCACCACGGCGGGGACGCCCAGCGAGCGCAGCCGCGCGCCCAGGGCGATCCCGCCCTGCCCGCCGCCGACGACGACGACGTACGGCTGCACGCTGCGCCCGAGCTCGGCCGCCTCGCGCTCGCGCGCCTCCCGCCACGACTCCCGGTCGCGCCGGGCACCGTGCTCGGCCCCCTTCGGCCGCCGGTCGCCGCGCGGCTCCTCGTGGCCCTCGATCTCCTGCAGGGTCGTGAGCAGCGTCCAGGCGAGCACGGTCCCGTCGTCCTGCTCGCGCAGCCGCAGCAGGCCCTCACCCCGGCCGACAGCGGTCCGGAACCGCAGCCAGGCCTCCGTCACGCCCCCGGCCTCGGTCGGCTCCTCGTCCAGATCCCAGCCGGACGGCCCGGCCCAGGCGAGGCCGTCGCCGAGCATGACCTCGATGGCGTCGCGCCCCTCCGCCGTGTAGATGTTCCAGGTGAACGACACGAGGTCGCGCCAGAAGGCGCCGGTCTCGAACAGCGCCGCGGCGGCCCGCGCATCGCGCGCCTGCAGCGCGCCGTCGAAGGCGTCGAGCCAGTCGCGGACCCGGGCCGCGGCGGGGCTGGTGGTCGCACGGTCGAGCAGCTCGGTCACGAGGGCCTCCCTGGGTGTGGTCCAGGTCACAGTGCCACGTCGCCGGGCCCCGCGCTGCGCGGCTGAGCGGCACGACCCCGGCCGGCCGTACGCTCCGCGGCATGAGCGAGACCCCCGTGTCCAAGGTCGCGGCCGACGCGCTCGCGCCGGGCCACCCCACCGCCGGCATGCAGCGCTTCGAGGCCGTCGTCCTGCACGACGTCTGGTCCGGGCTGGCCGTCACCGAGCCGGGCTCGACGAGCGGCTGGCACCACCACGGTGAGCACGACACGGTCGCCTACGTCGTGCGCGGCGCGTTCCGGGTCGAGACCGCGGCCGGCGTCGTGCAGGGCGACGCCGGGCGACTTCGTGCACGTGCCGGCGCGCACCGGTGCACCGCGAGAGCAACCCGACCGACGAGCGGGCCGAGGTCGTCATCGTCCGCCGCGGCACCGGCGCGGTCGTCGTGGAGCGCCGCCGCCGCGCTGGAGGGCCTCGCTCAGGGTAGCCGTGCTCCGCGGCCGGGGTAGCGGCCCTCGCGCACGTCGTCGGTGTAGGCCCGCGCCGCGTCGCCGAGCACGGTGCGCAGGTCGGCGTAGCGCTTGAGGAACTTCGGGCCCGCGCCCGGGGTCAACCCGGCCATGTCGGTCCAGACCAGCACCTGCGCGTCGCAGCCCGGCGCCGGCGCCGATGCCGATCGTGGGGATCGTCAGCTCCTCGGTCACCCGCTCGGCGAGGTCGGCCGGGCACCACCTCGAGCACGAGCGCGAACGCGCCCGGCCGCCTGCAGCGCGAGCGCGTCCTCGACGAGCCGGTCGCCGGCCGTCGCCCCGGCCCTGCACGCGGTAGCCGCCGAGGGTGTTGACCGACTGCGGGGTCAGCCCGAGGTGGCCCATGACCGGGACGCCCGGACTCCACGAGCAGCTCGACCTGCGGCAGCACGCGCCGGCCGCCCTCGAGCTTGACCGCCTGCGCGCCCGGCGCGCAGGAAGCGGGCGGCGGTCTCCAGCGCCTGCGCGGGGGAGCCCTGGTAGGAGCCGAACGGCAGGTCCGCGACGACGAGCGCGCGCGTCGGGTCCCGGCCGCGACGCCGCGCACGAGCGGCAGCAGGTCCTCCACCGTCACCGGCACGGTGCGTGTCGTAGCCGAGCACGTTGTTGCCGGCGCTGTCGCCGACGAGCAGCACCGGGCACGCCGACCTCGTCGAAGACCCCGGCGGTGAGCATGTCGTAGCGACGTGAGCATCGCCCAGCGCTCACCGCGCTCCTTGGCCGCGCTGCAGGTCGCGCACGGTGACGCGGCGCGAGTGACGTGCCGCCGTACAGGGTGGGTCTCGGTCATGCGGGGCTCCCGGTCGCCGGGCTCGGGGCGCCCCGACGAGGTCCCCGGACGCCGCCAGCCTGCCCTCAGGCCGGCTCGGGCCGGGCCTCGGGGTGGCTCACCGGCGGTCGGCGCAGCCAGCTCGCGCCAGCGCGAGGTGATCGGCAGCCGCCGGTCGCGGCCGAACGCCCGCCCGGTCACCTTCGGCCCGGGCGGGTTCTGCCGGCGCTTGTACTCGGCGGCGTCGACCAGCCGCACGACCCGGTCGACGAGCTCGCCGTCGAAGCCGGCGCGCGACCAGCTCGGCGCGCCCGCGGTCCTGCTCGACGTAGGCGTCCAGCAGCGCGTCGAGCACGTCGTACGGCGGCAGCCGGTCGCTGTCGAGCTGCCCGGGCGCGAGCTCGGCGCGACGGCGGCTTGTCGATGCTGCTCGGCGGGATCACGGCGACGCCGCCTCGGGCGGCAGCGGCGTTGCGCCAGCGCGCCAGCTCCCACACCAGCGACTTCGGCACGTCCTTGATCGGCGCGAACCCGCCGGCGCTGTCGCCGTACAGGGTCGAGAAGCCGGTCGCCAGCTCGCTCTTGTTGCCGGTCGTGAGCACCAGGTGCCCGTGCTCGTTGGACAGCGCCATCAGCAGCGTGCCGCGCACCCGGGCCTGCAGGTTCTCCACCGACAGCCCGGTCAGCTCGACCGACGCCAGGTAGGCCTCGACCATCGGCTTGATCGGCACCAGCTGCCACTGCAGGCCCTGCCGCCGGGCCAGGTCCTCGGCGTCGGTCACCGAGTGCCCGCTGCTCCAGTCGCTCGGCATCCCGACCACGTGCACCCGCTCCGGACCGAGCGCGTCGCAGGCGATCGTCGCGACCAGCGCGCTGTCGATCCCGCCGGACAGGCCGAGCACCACCGAGCGGAACCGGTTCTTCTCGACGTAGTCGCGGGTCGCGGTGACCAGCGCGCCCCACAGCTCGGCGAGCTCGTCGAGGGGCTCGGCGATCCCGGGCACCAGCGGCTCGTACGGCGGCGAGCGGCTGCTCCGACACGCACCACGTGCTCGACCGTCATGATCGGTCCCGTCGCCGGCGTCGACCGGCCCGGTCGCGGCGCGGGTCGCCGCCGGCAGGTCCAGGTCGACGCACATCAGCCCCTCCTGCCACAGCGGGGCGCGGGCGACCAGCGTCGCCGGAGGCGTCCGACGACGAGCGAGTCGCCGTCGAAGACCAGCTCGTCCTGCCCGCCGACCGTGTTGACGTACGCCAGCGCGCAGCCGGCCTCGACGGCGCGGCGGGCCACCAGCTCGCCGCGGACGTCGTCCTTGCCGCGCTCGTACGGCGAGCCGTTCAGGCACAGCAGCAGCCCGGCGCCGGCCTCCCGGGCGACGCGCACCGGGCCGCCCTCCTGCCAGAGGTCCTCGCAGATCGACAGCGCGACGTCGACGCCGTGCAGCCGGACGACCGGGAAGCGGTCGCCGCGCACGAAGTAGCGGAACTCGTCGAAGACGCCGTAGTTCGGCAGGTGGTGCTTGGCGTAGCGGGCCACGACGCGCGCCGCCGTGCAGCACGCGCGGCGCTGTTCTGCGGCTCGCCGGCCGGGCGCCCGACCGCGGGCGCCGGCTGCTCGGTGCGGCCGCAGTAGCCCACGACGACCGCCAGGTCGCCGCGCCCTCGGCTGCAGCCGGCCCGGCGAGCGCCTCGCAGCGCGTCCAGCGACGCCTGCACGAACGAGCCGCGCAGCACGAGGTCCTCCGGCGGGTAGCCGGTCAGCAGCATCTCCGGGAAGCACCACCAGGTGCGCGCCCTGCGTCGCGGGCCCGCGCCGCCCAGCGGCTGACGACGTCGGCGTTGCCGGCGAGGTCGCCGACCGTGCTGTCGACCTGGGCGAGCGCCACCCGCAGCTGCGCCATGCGCTCACGCAACGCCGAACGGCCCGCCCGCGCGAAGCGCGGACGGGCCGGCGACGCGGAGCCGCTCAGGCGGCGACGTGCTGGCCGGCCTCGGTCAGCGCGTCGTACTCCGCGTCGGTCAGCTCGACCTCGCGGCGGCGCAGTTCTCCTCCAGGTGCGCGACCGAGCCGGTGCCCGGGATCGGCAGGATCACCGGCGAGCGGCGCAGCAGCCAGGCGAGCGCGAGCTGGGCGTGCGTGGCGTGGTGGTCCTTCGGCGATCTCGTCGAGCACGCCGCCCGGCTCGCGCCAGCTCGCCGGCCGCCACCGGGAACCACGGGATGAAGCGCGATGCCCTCGCGCTCGCAGTACTCCAGGACGTCCTCGGACTGCCGGTTGCCGAGGTTGTAGAGGTTCTGCACGCTGACGACCTCGACGTGCTTGCGGGCCGCCTCGATCTGCTCGACGGAGACCTCGGACAGGCCCAGGTGCCGGACCTTGCCCTCCTGCTGGACGTCGGCCATGAGGGCCGAACTGCTCCTCGGCCGGTCACCTTGCTGTCGATGCGGTGCAGCTGCCACAGGTCGATCCGCTCGACGCCGAGGCGGCGCAGGCTCATCTCGACGCACTGCCGCAGGTACTCCGGCCGGCCCGACCGGCGGCCACACGTCGGGGCCGCGTGCGGGTCAGGCCGCCCTTGGTGGCGACCACCACCCCGTCGTACGGGTGCAGCGCCTCGCGGATCAGGTCCTCGCTGACGTACGGGCCGTAGCTGTCGGCGGTGTCGATGAAGTCGACGCCGAGCTCGACGGCGCGGCGCAGGACGGCGCGGGCGGTGTCCAGGTCGGCCGGCGGGCCCCAGATGCCCTTGCCGGTGATGCGCATGGCGCCGTAGCCGAGGCGGGAGACGTCGAGGTCGCCGCCGAGGCGGAAGGTGCCGGACCCGGTGACGGGCGTGCTGCTGGTCGTCGTCATGTCGCTCCTCGCGAAGGTGGTTGCTGGATCAACTGCTTGACGGTGACCCTTCCCGGTGCGCGCCGGGGACACCCGTCACCGGGCTGACAGGCTGCCGGCATGGACAAGCAGCAGGAGTTCGTGCTCCGCACGCTCGAGGAGCGCGACATCCGCTTCATCCGGCTGTGGTTCACCGACGTGCTCGGCACGCTGAAGTCCGTCGCCATCGCCCCGGCCGAGCTCGAGGGCGCGTTCGCCGAGGGCATCGGCTTCGACGGCTCGGCGATCGAGGGCTTCGCCCGGGTGCACGAGAGCGACATGCTCGCCAAGCCCGACCCCGCGACGTTCCAGGTGCTGCCGTGGCGGGGCACCTCGCCGGGCACCGCCCGGATGTTCTGCGACATCACGATGCCCGACGGGACGCCGAGCTGGGCCGACCCGCGGCACGTCCTGCGCCGGGCGCTCGCCAAGGCCGCCGACGCCGGCTTCACCTTCTACACCCACCCGGAGATCGAGTTCTTCCTGCTCAAGGCGCTCCCGGCCCGCGGGCTGGTGCCCGAGCCGGTCGACGCCGGCGGCTACTTCGACCTCACGCCGCACGACGTCAGCCAGGACTTCCGCCGGCAGGCGATCACGGTGCTGGAGAGCATGGGCATCTCGGTGGAGTACTCCCACCACGAGGTCGCCCCCGGGCAGCAGGAGATCGACCTGCGCTACGCCGACGCGCTGACGACCGCCGACAACGTGCTCACGACCCGGCACGTCATCAAGGAGGTCGCCCTGTCGCAGGGCATCTACGCGACGTTCATGCCCAAGCCGTTCAGCGACCAGCCGGGCAGCGGGATGCACACCCACCTGTCCCTGTTCGAGGGCGACCGCAACGCCTTCCACGACGGCGGCGACCCCGCCCGCCTGTCGACCACGGCCAAGCACTTCATCGCGGGCCTGCTGCGGCACGCGGCCGAGATCACCGCGGTGACCAACCAGTGGGTCAACTCCTACAAGCGGCTGGTCAGCGGGGGAGAGGCGCCGCCGTACGTCTGCTGGGGGACCAACAACCGCAGCGCGCTCGTGCGCGTGCCCATGTACAAGCCGACCAAGAGCGGGTCGACGCGCATCGAGGTGCGCAGCCCCGACAGCGCCACCAACCCGTACCTGTGCTTCGCGCTGCTGCTCGCGGCGGGGCTGCGGGGCGTCGAGCAGGAGTACCCGCTGCCGCCGGGCACCGAGGACGACGTCTGGTCGCTGCCGGAGCAGGAGCTGCGGGCGATGGGCATGACACCGCTGCCGGGCAGCCTCGCGGAGGCCATCAGCACCATGGAGCGCAGCGAGCTCGTGGCCGAGACGCTCGGCGAGCACGTCTTCGACTTCTTCCTGCGCAACAAGCGGGAGGAGTGGCGCGCCTACCGCAGCGAGGTCACGCCCTTCGAGCTCGGCCGCTACCTGCCGGTGCTGTGAGCGTCATCGTGACCAGGACCGTGACCAGGACCGGGACCAGGACCGCGACCGGGACCGCCGACCGCTCGCCCCTGCGGGCGCTCGTCGTGCAGCACGCGGCCGACGAGGGCCCCGGGCTGCTCGCGCAGTGGCTGCCGGCCGCCGGGCTCGCGCTCGACGTGCACCACCCGTACGCCGGCGAGGCGCTGCCGAGCAGCGTCGACGGGCACGACGCGCTCGTCGTGCTCGGCGGGCCGCAGCAGGCCTACGACGACGCCTCGGCCCCCTGGCTGGCGCCGACGAAGGCGCTGCTGCGCGAGGCGGTCGAGCGCGGCGTGCCCGTGCTGGCGGTCTGCCTCGGCGCGCAGCTGCTCGCCGAGGCGACCGGAGGCGTCGTCGAGCCCGGCGAGGAGGGTCCCGAGCTCGGTGCCCGGCTCGTCGGCAAGCGCGACGTCGCGGGCGCCGACCCGCTCGTCTGGGACACGCCGATGAGCTGGATCTGCGTGCAGTGGCACTGGGACGTCGTGACCGAGCTGCCGCCGGGCGCGACGCTGCTGGCGAGCAGCACCCGCTACCCGCACCAGATGTTCCGGCTCGGGGAGCGGGCCTGGGGGATGCAGTTCCACGCCGAGGCCGACGAGGACCTGGTGCGCAGCTGGCTGGCGCAGGAGGACGAGGCGCTGCGCGAGGGCGGCGTCGACGTCGACGCGCTCACCGAGCGCACCCTGCGCGAGCTCCCGGAGACGGCTGAGCTCTGGCGGCCGGTCCTCGAGCGGTTCGCCGCCGTGGTCCGCGGCGAGGACCCGAGGCCGCGCGCCCTGCCCCTCGTCTGAGCGGCGGCCTCACCAGCCGCGCGGCGTGATGCCCCAGCGGGTGGTGTGGACGTCGCCCGCCCGGACCGTGACGAGCCCTTCACCGGTCTGCAACGCGTTGGGCGGCGCGCTCATCGGCTCGACGGCGAGCCCCCGCCGGCGGCGCTGCGGCGGGCTCACCGTGTCGCCGGTGAAGACCATGAGCAGGTCGTACCCGCCGTCGACCCACAGGTCGAGCTCGCGCCCGTCCGCGGGGTTGCGCAGCGTGGCGCGGGCCCGCCCGTCCGCTCCGCGGGCCAGGTCGGTGTAGGCGGTGTCCAGCCGGCGGTCGCCGACCGCCCCGGCCGTGCGGAAGTCGTACGCCGTGCCGGCCACCTCCTCGCGCCCGGTCGGGATGCCGTCCTCGTCCGTCGTGAGCCGCGTCCGCGCCGGCAGGTGCAGCTCCACCTCGTCGACGGTCGCGGTGCCGACGGTGAGGTAGGGGTGCGCGCCGCAGGCGTACGGCACGTCCTGCGCGCCGGTGGCCTCCGCGACAGTGGTCACGACCAGCCCGTCCGGACCGAGCACGTGCTCGACCGACACCGTGAGCGTGAACGGCCAGGCAGGCCGCGGCCAGAGGGTCGTCTGCAGCGTCACCCGGTCGGCCTCCTGCGCGACAGGCTCCCAGGACTGCCAGCGCGCCAGCCCGTGGATGGCCGAGCGCGTCGCCGGGTGGTCCACCGGCAGCACGTGCTCCTGCCCCCGCCAGGTGTAGCGGCCCTCGTGCAGCCGGTTGGGCCACGGCACCAGCGGCAGGCCGCGCGAGCCGGAGCAGGCCTCGTCCTGCGCGTAGCCGTCGAGCACCGGCCGGCCGCCGACGCGGTAGTCGCGCAGGCCGCCGCCGACCTGGACGACCACCGCGGTCTGGTCGTGGGCCTGCAGGAGCGTCTGCCGCCCGGTCGGGAGCAGCGGAGGCGTCGTCACACCCGCAGCAGTGCCCGACCGGCGCCGGCGCGAACACCGTCGCCTGGGAGACTGCCGCCCATGGCCCTGGTCCTGCTCGCGGAGCCGCTGGACGGCGCGCGGGCGCGCGGGCTCGTCGAGGCGCTGGTGCGCGACCTGCAGGTGCGCTACGAGGACGACGGGGCCGCCGGGACCGCGCTCCTCCCCGCGTCCTTCGCGCCGCCGCACGGCGCCTTCCTCGTCGCGCTGCTCGACGGGGTGCCCGCGGGGTGCGGCGGCGTGCGCCGCCGCAGCGGGAGCACGGGCGAGGTCAAGCGGATGTACGTCGCGCCGTCCGCGCGGGGGCGGGGCGTCGCCCGCGCGCTGCTCGCCGGGCTGGAGGAGGCCGCGGGCGGGCTCGGGCTCGACCGCCTCGTGCTGGAGACCGGGCTGCGCCAGCCGGAGGCGGTCGCGCTCTACGCGTCCAGCGGCTGGACCCGGGTCTCGCCCTACGGGGAGTGGGCCGACAGCCCGCTGTCCGTCTGCTTCGGCAAGGACCTGCCCGCGCCTCCGGCGACCGCCGCGTCGTGACGCGCCCCGCGGGCGGCGGCCTGCTGGCCCGGCTCGGCTTCGGCGACGTGCTCCCGGCCGAGGTGGCGCTCACCCGGCTCGGGCTCTGGGACGGTCGACCCGTCGACCCGGGCGCCGAGGCCGTCGTCCAGGCGCTCGCGGACACGGCCGACCCGGATCTGGCGGCGGGGTCGCTGCTCCGGCTCGCCGAGGCGACCGACGCCGCGCCGCTGGTGTCCGCGCTGCGTGCCGAGCCCGGGCTGCGCCGCCGCCTGCTCGCGGTGCTGGGGGCCAGCAGCGCCCTCGCCGACCACCTCGTGGCGCACCCCGGCCACTGGCGCGACCTGGCCGACGACGAGCAGGTGGCGACCCGGCCCACCCTGCTGGGCCTGCAGGTGCGGCTGCTCGCCAGCGTCGGGGCCCCGCCGGAGGAGCCGCTGCCCTGGGGCACGGGGGGCGCCCGGGCCCGGGGCGCCGGGCCGGACGTGCTCGCCGCCCTGCAGGTGGAGTACCGCCGGTGCCTGCTCCTGCTCGCGGCCCGCGACCTCACCGGGGCGGTGCAGGTCGAGGACGTCGCCGGCGAGCTCGCGGACCTGGCCGGGGCCACGCTCACCGCGGGGCTCGCCGTCGCGCTGGCCGACCTGCCGGGCGACCTCGCCCCGAGCCGGCTCGCGGTCCTCGGCATGGGCAAGTGCGGCGGGCGCGAGCTCAACTACGTCAGCGACGTCGACGTCGTCTTCGTGGCGGAGCCCGTCCGCGCCGCAGACGGCGACCCCGGCACCGACGACGCGGCCCTGCGCAGCGCGACCCGGGTCGCCAGCGGGATGGTGCGCGCGTGCGGCGCCGTCGCCTGGCCGGTCGACGCCGCCCTGCGCCCGGAGGGCAAGCAGGGGCCGCTGGTGCGCACGCTGGCCAGCCACGAGGCCTACTACCGGCGGTGGGCCAAGACGTGGGAGTTCCAGGCGCTGCTGAAGGCGCGCCCGGTGGCCGGTGACCTCGCGCTCGGCGAGCGCTACGTCACCGCCCTCGGTCCGCTCGTCTGGACCGCCAGCGAGCGCCCGGGCTTCGTCGAGGACGTGCAGGCCATGCGCCGCCGCGTCGAGTCGACGCTCTCGGGCGACGAGGTGGACCGGGAGCTCAAGCTCGGCCGCGGCGGGCTGCGGGACGTCGAGTTCGCCGTGCAGCTGCTGCAGCTGGTGCACGGTCGTGCGGACCCGCTGGTGCGCAGCGGGACGACGCTCACCGCGCTCGAGCAGCTGGCGCAGGGCGGCTACGTCGGGCGGGAGGACGCGCGGCACCTCGCCGAGGCCTACCGCTGGCTGCGGACCGTCGAGCACCGGTTGCAGCTGCTCCGGCTGCGCCGGACGCACCTCATGCCCGCGCCGGACGACGCCGCCGCGCTGCGGCGGTTGGCCCGGGCCACCGGCCTGCGGGCCGACGCCACCGCCCGGTTCGCCCGGGAGCGCGCCGGCTACCGCCGGGAGGTCCGGCGGCTGCACGAGAAGCTCTTCTACCGACCGCTGCTGGGCGCGGTGGCCCGGCTCCCGGCGCAGGAGGCCCGGCTCACCCCCGCGGAGGCAGGGGCCCGGCTCGCCGCGCTGGGCTTCTCCGGGCCCGCAGCCGCCCTGCGCCACCTGGAGGCGCTGACCTCGGGGGTGTCCCGCCGGGCAGCCATCCAGCAGACGCTGCTGCCGGTCCTGCTCGGGTGGCTGGCGGGGTCGCCCGACCCCGACGCGGGCCTGCTGGGCTACCGGCAGGTGAGCGACGCGCTCGGCACCACGCCCTGGTACCTGCGCCTGCTCCGCGACGACGGGGCCGTGGCGGAGCGGCTGGCGCGCCTGCTCGGCACCTCGCGCTACGTCGCCGACCTGCTCGGCCGCACGCCTGACGGGGTGCGCCTGCTCGCGGACGACGAGCAGCTGCAGCCGCGCAGCCGCGAGCAGCTCGTCGGCGCGTTCGTCGCGGCGGTCCGGCGGCGCGACGACTGGGAGGGCGCGGTCGGCACGGCCCGCGGGCTGCGCCGCCAGGAGATGCTCCGGGTCGCCTGCGCCGACCTGCTCGGGCTGACGGACCTGGCCGGCGTGGGAGGAGCGCTGTCCGACGTCGCGGCGGCGACCGTCGAGGCGGCCCTCGTCACCGCGACCCGCAAGGTCGAGGCCGAACGTCGGGAGCCGCTCCCCGTACGGCTCGCCGTGCTGGCGATGGGTCGGCTCGGCGGTCGCGAGCAGAGCTGGAGCAGCGACGCCGACGTGCTGTTCGTGCACGAGGCGCGCGACGGCGCGACGGACCGCGAGGCGGCAGAGGCCGCCCACGACGTCGCCCACGAGACCCGCCGCCTGCTGGCGCTGCCCGCGCCCGACCCGCCGCTGCTCGTCGACGCCGACCTGCGACCCGAGGGCCGGCAGGGGCCGCTGACGCGCAGCCTGGCGTCGTACGCCGCCTACTACGAGCGCTGGTCGCTGCTGTGGGAGGCGCAGGCGCTGCTGCGGGCCGCGCCGCTCGCCGGCGACGCCGACCTGGCCGGGCGCTTCCTCGACCTCGTCGCTCCGGTGCGCTGGCCGGCCGGTGGCCTGAGCGAGCAGCAGGTCGTCGAGGTGCGCCGCCTGAAGGCGCGGGTGGAGGCCGAGCGCGTGCCGCGGGGCGTCGACCCGGGCCTCGCGCTCAAGCTCGGGCACGGCGGGCTGGCCGACGTCGAGTGGACGGTGCAGCTGCTGCAGCTCCAGCACGCCCACGCCGAGCCGCGCCTGCGGACGACCTCGACGCTGGGCGGCCTGCAGGCCGCTGTCGACAGCGGTCTGCTCGACGCGGACGACGCCGAGGTGCTGCGCACCGCGTGGACGACCGCCGCCCGGGCGCGGGACGCGCTGGTCCTGGTGAGGGGACGCCCGGCGACCGCGCTCCCGTCGAGCGGGCGCGACCTCGAGGCCGTGGCGCGCCTGCTGGGCTTCCCGCCGGGGTCGCCCGGGGAGTTCCTCGACGCCTACCGGCGGCGCACCCGCCGGGCCCGCGACGTCGTGCAGCGCACCTTCTACGGAGCCCCGGCCCCGGGAGGTCGCTAGCCTGCCGCGGTGGACGACGTGCGCACCGTGGTGGCGGCCGACACCGTGTTCCTGCTGCGGGCACAGGGGGCCGGTGGCGCGCCGCCCGTCCTGCTGCTGCACGGCGTCCCCGAGACGTCCTCGTGCTGGCGGGACGTCGTGCCGCACCTCGCCCGGGAGCGGCGGGTGCTCGCGCCGGACCTGCCGGGCCTGGGCGGCTCGAGCTTCGCCGGGCCGTACGACGTGCGCTCCGTCGCGGCGCAGGTCGCCGCGCTCGTCGAGGCGGAGGTCGGCGGGCCGGTCGACGTCGCCGGGCACGACTGGGGCGGGGTCGTGGCCCTGGCCCTGGCCGGGACCCGGCCCGACCTGGTGCGCCGGCTGGCGGTGCTCAACGCGCCGTACCGCTCCGGCCCGCCGCTGCACCGCGCCGTCCACGTGCCGCTCTTCGCCCTGCCCGGCCTGCCCGAGCTGGCCTTCCGCCTGGCCGGTCGGCGGCTCGTCGAGCTCATGCTGCGGGTGGGCTGGCGTGCGCCCCGACCGCTCGACGACGAGCGGCGCGCGGAGTACACCGCGGCGTACTCCTCCCGCGAGCGGGTGCGCGCGATGCTCGGCTACTACCGCGCGGCGGCCCGGCCGAGCGCGGCCGCGCCGCGGCCCGGCAGAGCTCTCGCGGCGGCGCTGCCCGACGTCGACCTCGCCGACGTCCTCGTCGTCTGGGGCGCGCTCGACCCGGTGCTGCCCGTCTCGACGGGGGAGGCGGCGGTCCGCGACCTGGGCCCGTCGACGCGGCTCACGACCGTCCCCGGAGCCGGTCACTTCGTCGTCGAGGAGGCGCCGGAGACGGTGGCGGAGCTGCTGGTCCAGCACTTCGGGTGAGGAGCGGGCGTGACGGGCAGCACGCAGCGGCCCGCCCCCGGCGCGTGTCGGGAGGGGCCGGCCCGGGCACCCCGGGTGCCGTGACCGCTGAGACCCGCCCGACCGGGACGTCGTCCTCCCCGAGCCTGCGCCGCGCCATCACCGGCCCCCTGCTCTTCCTGTTCATCCTCGGCGACGTCCTCGGTGCCGGCATCTACGCCCTCGTCGGCGGCATCGCGCGCGAGACGGGTGGCGCCGTGTGGGTGCCGCTGCTCGTCGCCCTGGGGCTCGCCCTGCTGACGGCCGGGAGCTACGCCGAGCTCGTCACCAAGCACCCGCGGGCCGGGGGAGCGGCCGTGTTCGCCCGACGGGCCTACCGCTCCCCGGCGATCGCCTTCGTCGTGGGCTTCTGCATGGCCGCGGCGGGGGTCGTGTCGGCGGCCGGCCTGGCCCTGGCCTTCGCGGGCGACTACCTCAGCGCGCTGGTCGACGTGCCGCAGCGCGGTGCGGCGCTCGTCTTCCTCGTCCTGGTGGGCCTGCTCAACGCCCGCGGCATCAAGGAGAGCCTGCGGGCCAACGTCGTCATGACCTGCGTCGAGGTCGGCGGGCTGCTGCTCGTGGTCGTGCTCGGGGCGATCGTCGTCCTGCACGGCGACGGCTCGCCCGGGCGGGTCGTCGAGTTCACGGACGGGGTGAGCGTCCCCAGCGCGGTGCTGGGCGGGGCGCTGCTGGCCTACTACTCCTTCGTCGGCTTCGAGACCTCCGCCAACGTCGCCGAGGAGACCGTCGACGTGCGCCGCACCTACCCGCGCGCGCTGTTCGGCGCCCTGCTGGTCGCCGGGGTCGCGTACGTCCTCGTGGGTCTCGCGGTGAGCGCGGCCGTGCCCACGGAGCAGCTGGCCGGCTCGACCGGGCCGCTGCTCGAGGTCGTGCGGACCAGCCGCGTGGGCCTGCCGGAGCAGGTGTTCAGCGTCATCGCTCTCATCGCGGTCGCCAACGGCGCGCTGCTCACCCTCGTCATGGCCAGCCGGCTCGTGTTCGGGATGTCGCGCGACGGCCTGCTGCCGCCGGTGCTCTCGCGCGTGCTGCCGCAGCGACGCACGCCGTGGGTCGCGATCGTCGCCACCACCGCCGTCGCGGTCGCGCTGACCGCGACCGGCAGCCTCACCGCGCTCGCCGAGACCGTCGTGCTGCTGCTGCTCGTCGTCTTCACGAGCACGAACCTGGCGGTCCTCGTCCTGCGCCGCGAGCACGTCGAGCACGACCACGTGCGCGTGCCGACCGTCGTGCCCGTCCTGGGCCTGGGCTCGTGCGTGCTCCTCGCGACGCAGCAGAGCGCCGGGACGTACGCCCGGGCGGGCCTGCTGCTGCTGCTCGGCCTCGCGCTGTACGCCGTGTCGCGGGTGACCGGCGCCCGCGGCGACGGGGCCGAGCCCTACCCGGACGAGCAGGAGCAGCCGGTCGCCGAGCGCGCGTGAGGACGGGGCGGCCGGTCGCCGCGCTCGTGCTGCTGCCGGGCCTCCTCACCGCCTGCTCGGGCAGCGGCCCGGCGCCGGAGGCGTCCTCCTCCGCGGCGACGGGCCAGCCGCCGCTGCCGCGGGCCCGCGCCACCGTCGGCGCGGTCGGTCTCGACGTGGAGCTCGCCACGACGCCGGCGCAGCAGGCCGCGGGCCTGCGGGGGCGCGCGGTCCCCCCGGGCACCGGGATGGCCTTCCCCTACCCGGGGGGCCGTACGGTGCGCTTCACCATGGCGGGGGTGACGACACCGCTCGCCGCGGCCTTCGCCCTCGGCGGCCGGGTCGTCTCGGTCGAGGCGCTGCAGCCCTGCCCGGGCACCGTGGCGCAGTGCCCGTCGTACGGCCCGGCCACCGTCGTCGACCTCGTCGTCGAGACGGCGGCGGGCGGGCTGGCAGGGGTGGCGCCGGGCGACCCGGTCGCCCTGCAGCGCTGAGCGCCGGCTCAGCCGCGCAGTGCGCCCCACGTGCGGCTGCCGACGACGCCGTCGGCGGTCAGGCCTCGGCCGGCCTGGAAGGCGACGACGGCGGCGCGGGTCCGCGGGCCGAACGAGCCGTCGGGGGCGACGCGGAGCAGCGCCTGCAGGGACGCCACCGCGGGGCCCCGGTCGCCCGGGCGCAGCAGCGGGCTGCCGCCGACCGGCGCGGTCACCGGGCGGGGGGCCGCCGGCGCGACGGGGGCGGCGGTGCGGGCCGACCCGACCAGGGCGGCCCAGGTGGCGGGACCGACGACGCCGTCGGCCGTCATCCGGCGCGAGCTCTGGAACGCCCGCACGGCCGCGGACGTCCCGGGGCCGAACGTGCCGTCCGGAGCCGCGCCGAGCCGGCGCTGCAGATCGGCGACGGCGGGACCGCTGGCGCCCTCGGCGACCAGCGGCGTGGCGCCCGGTCGGCCTACGCCGTAGCGCACGTCGTAGACCTTCTGCAGCTTCACGACGTCGCCGGTCTTCGGCGCCGCCCACATGAGGTCGTTCCCGGCGTACACGGCGTCGTGGTAGACGACGCCGGCGGGGGTGAAGAAGAACAGGACGTCGCCGACGCGCCGGTCCTCGGCGGGCACGTGCGTCAGGGCGGCCCACTGCTGCGCGGACGTGCGCGGCAGGGCGATGCCGGCCTTGGCGTAGACGTACTGCACCAGCCCGGAGCAGTCGAACCCGGCCGGACCGGTCGCCCCGTAGACGTACGGCTTGCCGGCCTGCTGCGAGGCGTACGTGACCGCGTCCTCGGCCGGGCCGGCGAAGGCGGGCGCGGCACCGCCGGCGAGCGCCACCGTGAGCGCACCGGTGACAGCGGTCGTCACGACCGCGGCAGCAGCCCGGCCCTGGCCGGTGCGGGCCGGGGCGGGGGCCGGGCGGGGACCACCGGGGAGCAGGCCTCGCCGGGCCAGCGCGGGGCGGTGCGTGCAGCGGGAGCGGGACGTCGTCGACATGCTCCTGAGGTCGGCGCCCGGACGCCGCCGACCGGGGACCCGATCGGGTGATCCGGTCGGCGTGTCGCGGTCCGAGGAGGGCCGGGCGGACGCCCGGCCGCTCCGCCGCTCAGGTGTAGGTGATGGTCGTCCTGCCGGTGCTGCTGTCGTAGGTGACCGAGCCCCCGGTGAAGTCGCTGCGGGTGCGCGGGCCCGCCGTGACGGGCTCCGAGGTCGGGTAGCCGAGCCGGCCCGCCGGCCCGCCGGCCTCCAGCCAGGCGGCGCGGACGGGGCCACGCACGCCGTGCGCGCCCGTCGCGGCGCTCCAGTAGACCGACCCGGCGGGCCGGGCAGCGGTCCCGCCGCCGACGAAGTCGTTGTAGCGCCCGCCGCCGGGCGCGTCGGCCTCCGAGCTGACGGGGTAGCCCAGGGGCCCGGCCTCGGCGCCGCTGTCGACCCACCGCGCCCGCACCGCTCCCCACACTCCGTGCGCGCCGGTCGCGGGCGTCCAGCTGATGGAGCCGACGCCGCCGTACCCGGAGAAGGTCGTCGTGCGGCCGACGCCGTCGGCCGCGACGGACTCCTCCGACGTCGGGTAGCCCAGCGGCCCCTGCTCGCGGTCGAGCGCGGCCCACCGCTCGCGGATGGCGCCCCACACCGCGTGGGCACCGGTCGTCGGCGACCAGTAGACCGAGCCGACCCCACCGGGGCCGACGAAGTCGTTGAACCGGCCGTGCCCGTCGCGGGTGTCGGCCTCGGAGGTCGTCGGGTAGCCGAGCACCCCCCCGTCCGCACCGAGGGCGACCCAGCGCACGCGGACCTCGCCGTAGACGGCGTGCGCACCGAGGTCGGGGCGCCACCACACCGACCCCAGCCCCGCCCGGCCGGAGAAGTGGTTGTAGCGGCCGCGGCCGTCGCCGGTCGGCCCCTCGTCGGTGGTGGGGAAGCCCAGCGGTCCGGCCGGCCCGCCGGTGCGCAGCCAGGTGTCCCTGATCGCGCCGTGCACCTCGTGCGTGCCGGTGGCCGGGGACGTGCAGATGCTGCCGCGGTCGTACGTCGTGCAGGCCCCGCCCGCGACGGCGACCTCGCCGGTCAGCGGCTCGCCGAGGAACGAGCCCTGGCTGCCGAAGGAGGTGTACTTGCGGTCGATCGGGGAGCAGTCCGGCAGCCCGGGGGCGGTGTGCGTGGCGGTGCGGGGGTCCGTGGCCGAGGTCGTCGAGCAGTCCCAGTCGGCGATCCGCCACGGGGGCGTGCACGTGACGACGCGGCACCAGACCGGTCCGGTGCAGGAGACGTCCTGGCGGCACTGGCCGTAGCGGAACTGGTTGCAGCAGACGCGCCGCTGGTCGCAGGAGTCCTTCGGTCCGCAGCCGCACGAGCAGGAGCGGCAGCCCTCGCCGCAGAAGGCGCTGCCGCCGCCGCAGCCGCAGGAGCAGTAGCTGTGGCAGTCGATGTAGTAGCGGGCGCTGCCGCAGCAGAAGCCGGAGTTGTCGGCCTTCCACCACCCCCCGACGAGCGCGTTCGGCGGGCACCGGTTGACGCCGTCGTTGATGGTCGCGCAGAAGACGGTGTAGCCCGAGCTGCACGTGCTGTCGGAGCCGCAGACGGCGGCGTACGCGGTGCCGGGCCGCAGGAGGTACTGCCCGGGGCCGACGGCGAGCGCCGAGCCGACGACGGCGCTGCGGGCGAGGAAGCCGCGCCGGCTGGTGCGGCGGTCGAGGACGGCGGACAGCCGGTCGACGAGGCCGACGAGGCCGCGCCGCGTCGGGACCTCGGCGGAGGGCGCGGTGTCGTGCGCGAGCAGGGTCACGAGCCGGCTCCCGGGTCGAGGTCGAGGGTGGCGAGCAGCGCGGCGGCGCGGCGGGCGAGCGGGGCGCGGCGGGCGTGGCTGCCGAGCACGACGTAGAGGCAGAAGGCGCGGCCGCCCTCGCGGAAGAACCACTGGCGGCCCGACTGGCCGGGGATGGTGCGCTGCAGCCCCGAGGGGCTGAAGTCGAGGGCGGCCACGGTGGGCCGGCCGCGGGTCGCGAACAGCGGGGTCGAGGCGGCCTCGGGCTCGTGCTCGAACAGCGTGACGAAGACGTCGTCGGGCCCGAGCAGGGGCGTCACCCCGCCGCCGAAGTCGCCGCGGTCCTCGGGCAGCGCGACGGTCGCGGCGTGCAGGACGGCGCGCGGTCGTCCCTCCGGCGCCGCGGGGTCGGCGGGACGGGTGCGGATGCGCACCTCCCAGCCCGGTCCGGGCTCGAGGGCCATGCCCGAGGCGCGGAGCTTCACGTCGGTCCGATCTGTGCGGCGGCGGGAGGGGCGGCGGCGGGGGGTGCGGCGGCGGGGGGTGCGGCGGCGGGGGGTGCGGCGGCGGGAGGTGCGGCAGCGGCCGGGCCCGCCGTGGTCGCCTGCAGCACCGCGGCCACGGCGACGACCGCGAGGCCTGCGGCGACCGCGCGGCGGGCGAGCGGGGCGAGGGCCGCGGTGCGGCGGGCGACCGCCGCGAGCCGGCCCGGCGTCGTGACGTTCCGCAGCGCGAGCACGGGCACCGCACGCCCCAGCCCCAGCACGAGACCGACGAGGGCGCCCCCGGCCGCGGACCCGGTGAGCAGCGCCAGCAGCAGCGCGACGTACAGGCTCGTCGAGGTCACGATGGTCACCAGCCCGACGCCGAGCTGCGCGCCGTAGCCGACGCCGTAGACCCAGCCGCGGTAGCGGTGCAGCCAGTCCTCGTCGACCTGCCGCCGCCAGGTCGGCGGCGCCGGCAGGGCGCCGACCTCGACGAGCAGGGCGAGCAGCGCGGCTCCCGCGACGAGGACCGCCGTCGCGACGGGTGCCCGCCCGAGCGGGAGCACCTGCCCGAGCAGCCCGAGGAGGGCGCCGACGGCGGTGCCGCCGGCGGCGGAGCCCAGGGCGTACGCGGTGACGGTCACCCCCCACCTGCTGGCGCGGCCCCGCTCACCGAGCGGGGTGATGCTCGTGAGCATCGACTCGCCTCAAGGCGACCAGGTCGCGCGCAGCGCGGCGAGCGCGGCGACCGGGACCCCGGTGACGAGGGCGAAGGTGGACGGCGTCACCGCGGCCCGACCTCCTCGCCGCCGACGGGGTAGAGGCTGGGGTCGCCCGGCAGGATGCCTGCGGCGGCCAGCTCGCGGTCGGCGCGGGCCTCCCGGTGCGCGCCGTCGCCGCGGTCCTCGGGGCCGCCGTGCCCGGCGGCGGCGTGCCGGCGGACGGCGGCGCTGCGGTCGGCCGACGCGTCGCGGCACAGCCGGACCACCTGCTCCCAGGTCGTCGCCGAGCCCTCGCCGGCCACCCGCCCGGCCGCGCCGTCGACGAGCACGAAGTAGGGACTGCCGGGCACGCCGTAGTCCTCCCAGGCCTGCGTCGACATGAGCACCGGGACCCGACCGGGGGCCAGCCGCGCGACGGTGGACGAGCTCTCCAGGTCGGGGCCCTTGGTCACCACGACGAGGCGGGTCGCCGGCGGCAGGCCGAGGTCGGCGGGGGAGCCGAAGACGTCCCAGAAGTCCTGGCAGGTCGAGCACCCGCTCGACAGGAAGGCGATGAGGGTGTCGGACCCGGCGCCGACGACGCTGAGCAGCGCGGCCTCGTCGGTCGGGCTGGTGCCCACCAGGTCGGAGGCGGCGGTGCCGGTGACCCCGGCCGGCGGCAGCACGTCGTCGCGGACCTCGAACGGCGCGTCGGCAGGTCGGGCGACGAGAGCTCCCGGCGCGGTGTCCTCGCGCCCGGCACCGAGCGCGTGCAGCTGGCGCAGGATCTCGGCGTGGCTGCGCAGCAGGCCGACGACGAGCACGCCGAGCAGGGCGACAGCGGCGGTGAGGGCGACGACGAGCACGGTCACGGCGGTTCAGCTCCGGACGGTCGGGAGGGGGAGCAGGGCGAAGGGGAGCGGTCCGGTCTGCGCGGGCGGCGGCGGAGCGGTCTCGGCCACGAGCCGGGGGAGCTCGGCGAGCACGACGAGCGCGAGCCCGGCGACGAGGAGCGCGCCGGCGGCGGCGGCCAGGGCGGGGCCCGCCCCGGCGGCGACCGCCTGGGGGAGGCCGGTCGGCGTCCCGGCCGCGAGCAGGGCTGCGGCGGCCAGCCCGGCCGTCACGGCCGGGTGCGCCCAGGTCGGCGGCAGGTCGGGCTCGGCGAAGCAGCCGCACGAGGTCAGCGGGCGGCCCCGCAGCAGCGCCAGCCCGACGAAGCCGGTGAAGCCGGCGTACGCCACGGCCAGGCCGACCGCGCCGGTGCGGGTGCCGGCGAGCGCGGCTCCGGCGACGAGGACCTCGGCGCCGCCGAGCGCGCGCACGAGCGCGGTGGCCGCGGGCAGGCCCTGGGTCCTCAGGGCCTGGGCGGTGGCCGCCGGCCGGCGCAGCTTGAGGAGCCCGGCGAGCAGCAGCAGCAGGGCCGCGGCCAGGAAGGGCGCGGCGAGGGGTGACACGCGGACCACCGTCCGTGACGCCGGGCCGGGCGTCAAGCACCGCCGCGCTCGTCGGCCGGAGCGCGGCCCTGACGACTGCCTGAACCCTTCCCGGAGCGCCTGCGCCGGGCGCCGGGCGCGACTACCGTCCGTGGCGGCCCGCCGCACCGGGCCGTCGTCCCCGCCTGCTGGGAGAGCCCATGAACCCGTTCCGCCGAGGGTCGCGCTCGCGCAGCGCGCTCCGACGTCCTCCTGCCCTGCTGACCGCGGCGACGGCGGCGGCTCTGCTGCTCGTGGTCGGCGGGTCCGCGGTGCCCTCGAGCGCCGCGCCCACCGACGTCTTCACCGTCACGTCCACCGGCGACGCGGCCGACGTCTCGCCCGACGGGATCTGCCGCACGCCCGGAGGGGAGTGCACGCTGCGGGCCGCGATCCAGGAGGCGGACCGCCTCACGACGCACGCGACCATCGCCTTCGCGCTGCCCTCCGCGGGGCCGTCGACGATCGCGGTGACCTCGCTGCTGCCCGTCCTCAGCAACCCCGCCGGCACCACCATCGACGGCTACACCCAGCCGGGGGCCCGGCCCAACACGGACCCGGTGGTGGACGACGCCGTGATCCAGGTCAACATCAAGGGCACGGGGGCCCGCGGGATCGAGGGCCTGCGCATCGGGTCCTCCGGCAACGTCCTGCGGGGACTGGCGATCTACGCGTTCCGGCACTCCGTGCTGCTGGACGGCAAGTACAGCCCCACCGGCGAGGTCGGGGCCAACCGCATCGTCGGCTCGTTCCTGTGCACCGACTCCTCGGGCACCTACCGGGCCCCGGGCGTCTACGGCGGCGCCGCCGGCATCATCCTCACCCACCACGCCCACGACAACGTCGTCGGAGCGCCCACGCCGGCCGACCGCAACGTCATCTCCGGGTGCGCGCACCGCGGCCTGACCGCCAGCTTCACCGGCACCAGCCGCAACACCGTCCAGAACAACATCGTCGGCCTCTCGCCGGACGGGCGGCGCAACCTCGGCAACCGGGCGCACGGTCTCGACGTCAACTACTCGGCCAACGACAACCTCATCGGGGGCGAGGGCGCCTTCGAGCACAACGTCATCTCCGGCAACAGCAACGAGGGCGTCGAGGTCTCGCACGGCAACAACAACCGGCGCAACCGCGTGATCGGCAACTACATCGGCACCGACCTCACCGGCCGGGCCGCGCCGGCGTACGCCGCGAACGGCCAGAACCCGGACAACATCGCGGGCTACGGCGTGCGGCTCGAGGGCGAGCACGACTGCACGCCGTGCGCGCCCAACGCCGGGTTCATCGAGGTGGCGCACAACATCATCGTGAACAACGTCAAGGGCGGCGTCGTCGTCGACAAGGGCCAGCAGTGGGACTGGGTGCACGACAACTGGATCGGCGTGCTGCCCGACGGCACGCCGGCCGGCAACGGCGCGTTCGGCATCCGGATCGAGCACGGCGCCGTCAACAACACCTTCGGGCCGGGCAACGTCATCGCCCACAACGGCGGGCCGGGCATCGCCGTGCAGGCCAACGGCGTGCAGCCGCCGGAGCCGGAGCACATCCCGACCCCGTACAACCGGTTCACCCGGAACTCCGTGCACGACAACGACGCCGCCCTGGGCATCGACCTGGCGCCCTACGGCAAGGTCAACGCGGGCGGCGTGGGCGACCCGCAGGTCAACCACGGCATCCAGGTGCCGGTGGTGCAGTCGGCGAGCCCGAGCAGCATCAGCGGCACGGCCTGCGCGGGCTGCGTCGTGGAGGTCTTCCGCGCCCAGCCCTCGACGCGCGGCACCGTGCGCGACGTCGGGCAGCCCAGCGCCTACCTGGGCTCGACGAGGGCGGACGGCAGCGGGCGCTGGTCGTTCTCCCCGTCCTCGTCGCTGGCCCCCGGCACACCGGTGACCGCCACCGCCACCGCCCTGTCGGGCGTCGCGGCGCCGGCCGGGGTGCCGAGCGGCGCGACGAGCAGCGGGGACACCTCCGAGGCTGCGCGCAACCGCACGGTCGCCTGACGCTCCTCGACCTCCCGGCGGTGCTTGCGCCCGCCGGGCCGGTCGGGCAGGTTGCTGACGTGGACCCCTCCCGCACGACCGGCCCGCGGCTGGGCGCCAGGCTCCGCACCGACGACGCCGAGGCGGTCCGGTCCGAGGACCGCACCTGGTCCTGGGCGCAGCTCGACGAGCGGGTCGCGCGGGTCGGCGCCGCCCTGCGTGCGGACGGCGTCGGGCCGGACACCCGGGTGGCCGTCCTGGACAAGAACTCGCCCGCGGTCCTGGAGGTGGCGCTCGGCGGGTCCCGGGTCGGCGCGGTCACGGCCGTCGTCAACTGGCGGCTCGCTCCCGAGGAGCTGCACTTCGCCCTCGAGGACAGCACCGCCGAGGTGCTCGTCGTCGGGCACGAGCTCGCGCCGGTCGTCGAGCCGCTGCGGGAGCGGTTGCCGCGGCTGCGCACCGTGGTCGTGCTCGGTGGTCCGGACGACGGCTACGAGCCGTGGCTGGCCGCGCACGAGCCCGACCCCACGTGGGCGGAGCGGTCGCCCGACGACGCCGTGCTGCAGCTGTACACCTCGGGCACGACCGGCTTCCCCAAGGGCGTCATGCTGACGTCCCGCTCGGTCGCGGCCCACGACGCAGCGGCGGCGCGGGTCGTGCCGCCCGCCGGCGACGCGGTGGCGCTCGTCCCGATGCCGCTCTACCACGTGGGCGGTCTGGCGTACGCCCTGTCCAAGCTCGCCGCGGGCGTGCGCGTCGTCGTCACCCGCGACCCGGTGCCGTCGCTGCTGCTGGACGTCGTCGAGCGGGAGCGGGTCACCGAGACCTTCGTGGTGCCGGCGCTCGTCGCGGCGCTGCTGCAGGACCCGTCGCTGCCCGGGCGCGACCTGTCGAGCCTGCGGCACCTGCTCTACGGCGCGTCGCCGATGCCCGCGCCGCTGATGCGGGCGGCGCTCGCCCGGTTCCCGGGGATCCTCGGGCAGGTCTACGGCATGACCGAGCTGTCGGGGGCCGTCACCTGGCTGAGCCCCGAGGACCACGCCGACGCCGAGCACCCCGAGCGCCTGCAGTCCGCGGGTCGGCCCTACCCGGGCGTGGAGGTGCGGGTCGTCGACGAGTCCGGCACCGAGGTGCCGGCGGGGGAGCTCGGGGAGCTGTGGGTGCGGTCGGAGCAGGCGATGGCCGGCTACTGGCAGCGGCCGGAGGCGACGCAGGAGACGCTCGTCGAGGGCGGCTGGGTGCGTACCGGTGACGTCGCCCGCCTCGACGAGGGCGGCTTCGTCTACCTCGAGGACCGGCTCAAGGACATGATCATCAGCGGTGGCGAGAACGTCTACCCGGCCGAGGTGGAGCGCGTGCTGCTGCTGGACCCGTCGGTCGGTGAGGTCGCCGTCATCGGCGTGCCCGACGAGCGCTGGGGCGAGACCGTCAAGGCCTGCGTGGTGGCGGCCCCGGGTGCCTCCGTCGACCCGGCCCAGCTCGACGCGCTGTGCCGGTCGCACCTCGCCGGCTACAAGCGCCCGACGTCCTACGACGTCCTGCAGGAGCTCCCGCGCAACGCCACCGGCAAGGTGCTGCGCCGCGAGCTGCGTGCTCCCTTCTGGTCGGGGCAGCAGCGCGGGGTGTGAGCCCTAGGGCGTCCGGGCGGGTGTCGGCGCCGGCTGCAGCACCGTGTCGGCGGCAGCGGCGCGGCAGTCCGCGATGAGCGCCTGCACCTGCGGCCGCTGCTGCTGCACCTGGTCGACGAGGTCGGCGAGCGCCCGCGCGTCGAGGTCGCGCGCGGCCTGCACGCCCTGCTGCACGAGCGCGTACGCGTCGTCGGCCCGGTCCGCGGCCTGCAGGCACGGGCCCGGCACCCGGACCACGGCATCGGCACGCCCCGCGGACGGCGTCGGCGTCGGCGTCGCACCCGGTGCGGCGGCGTCCGACGACGAGGACGAGCCGCCGCCCACCGCGACCCCCACGACCACGCCCCCGAGCGCAGCGCCGCCCACGAAGGCCAGGGCGGGCAGCAGCACCGACCAGCGCTGCCAGCCGGAGTGCCGCTCCACCTGCGTCATGCCGCCTCCTGCGTCTCGTCCGCCGCGACCGTCGCGGCTCGTCCCTGTCCCTGTGCCCGGGTGCGGGGCGCGCACCCGTGACGTTCCCGGTACGGAACGGGGTACGACCCGCGCCGTGCCCTCTGCCCTGCGCCGCGCCGGCGCCGACCAGCTCCGCCTCCTCGACGCCGTCGCCCTGCTCTGGTGCGTCGCCTGGGTGGTGATCGGCGGCTGGGTAGGACACGAGGTCTGGCAGCTCTCGCACCTGGGCGAGACGCTGACCACGACCGGGCAGGCGCTGGACGACTCCGGCCGGGCGCTGCAGGAGCTGCGCGACATCCCGATCATCGGCGGCACCCCCGGCACGATCGGCGACTCGGTGCGCGAGGCCGCGACGAGCATCGCGGCCCGGGGAGGGGAGACCCGCGACAGCACGCGCCGGCTCGCGGTCCTGCTCGGTGTCAGCGTGGCGCTGCTGCCGCTCGCGCCGGTCCTGCTCTACCTGCCGGTGCGCGCCGCCGCCGCCGCCGACCGGCGGCGCGTGCTGGCGCTGCTGCGGTCGGCCGACGGTCCGGACCTCGACACGCACCTCGCCCGCCGCGCGCTGGCCGAGGTTCCCTACGAGACGCTGCAGCGGACGACGCCGACGCCGGAACGGGACTTCGCCGAGGGGCGGCGGCGGCACCTCGCCGACGCTCAGCTCGAGCATCTCGGCCTCCGGCGCGACCCCACGTGACCGCACCGCTGTCCGGGCTGCTGACCCGCCCGCGCCACCGGCGGCGCGGGCGCCTGGCCCAGGGCTACGCGCGTCTCGTCGTGCGCCTGCGCTGGGCCGTCCTGGCCGGCTGGGCCCTGCTGGCGGTCGCCGCGGTGCTGCTGCCCGCTCCGTCCGGCGGGGGCGGCGGAGGCCTGGGCGGTCTGGTGAGCGCCGACAACCCGGCGATCCAGGCGGAGCTGCGCTCGTACGAGGCGTTCGGCTTCCCCTTGCTCAGCCGGGTGACCGTGGTGCAGCGCGACCCGGACGGGCTGTCGCTGGAGGCCCAGGCGGGGGCCGTGCTGCGCGCGGTGCAGGTCGACCAGGGGCAGGGCGACGTGCCGCTGGTGCTCGGCGCCCTGCCGCTGCCCAACGCGCTGGGCCTGTTCCCGGGAGCGGCCGAGCAGGGGACCACCGTGCTCACATCGCTGTTCCTGCCGCCCGGCGCCGGGTTCGACGACCAGCGGCAGGCGGCGCAGGAGTACGCCGACCGCTACCTCGGCGACCCGGACGACGCGCTCGTCGGCATCACCGGGTCCATCCCGGCGCGGGCCGAGCAGGCGGAGACCATCGAGGGGGCGCTGCCCGTGGTGGAGACGGCGACCGTCGTCGCCATCGCGCTGCTCGTCGCGCTGGCCTTCCGCTCTCCCGTCGCTGCGGTCGTCGCGCTCGTGGTCGCCGGGACGGCCACCGTCGTGACGCTCCGCCTGGTCAACACCGTCGCGGTCGCACTGGGGCTGACCGTCCCCGACGAGGTCAGCCCCCTGCTCGTCGCCCTGCTGCTGGGGGTCGTCACCGACTACACGGTCTTCTTCCTCGCCGGGCTGCGCCGGGAGCTCGCCGCGGGCGGCGAGGTGCGCGACGCGGTGGAGCGCGCCATCGCCGGCACGGTGCCGATCCTGCTCGTCGCCGGGCTCACCGTCAGCGCCGGTACCGGCGCCCTGACCGTCGCGAGGTCCCCGCTCTTCCACGGCCTCGGTCCGGGGCTCGCGCTCACCGTGCTGCTCGCCCTGCTCGTCACGGTCACCCTCGTCCCGGCCGTGCTGGCCGTGCTCGGCAGCGGGGCGCTCTGGCCGGCTCCCGTGACGGCGCTGCACGTCCGGCACGGGCGCACGCCCGAGCGGCTGGTCCGCCGCCTGACCCGCCGACGGACGGCAGGGGTCGTCGTCGGTCTGACGACTGCCGCGCTCCTGCTCGCGGCCCTGCCGCTGCGGCACCTCGACCTCGGCGTCTCCTTCATCGCCGCGCTCCCCTCGGACTCCCCGGTCGCGGTAGCGGCCGAGAACGCCCGCGCGGGCTTCGCGCCCGGCATCGTCGCGCCCACGGAGGTGCTGCTGGAAGGACCGGGTCTGGGGGAGCGGCCCGCGGAGCTCAGGGCGCTGGCCGACGCGTTGCGAGGGCAGCCACAGGTGCAGGCCGTGCTGGGACCGGGCACCCTGCCGCTGGCCGACCGCCTCCACGTCTTCGTCGCCCCCTCCGGCGACACGGCGCGGCTGCTCCTCGTGCTCGCTGCCCGGCCGCTCAGCGCCCCGGCCATCGACGGGGTGACGGCGCTGCGCGAAGACCTGCCGGGCCTGCTCGACGCGGCGGGGCTGCCGCAGGTCACCGCGTCCCTGGCCGGGGACACGGCGCTGTCCGAGCTCATCGTGCGCGCGACGCAGCGCGACCTGCGGCGCCTGACGATCGCCGCGCTGCTGGTCAACCTGGTCATGCTCGTGCTCTTCCTGCGGGCCTTCTGGACCTCGCTGCTGCTGCTGGCCAGCAGCGTGCTCGCGCTCGGCGCCGCCCTGGGCCTCACCGTGCTCGTCTTCCAGGACCTGCTCGGCGGCACCGGGCTGACCTTCTACGTCCCGTTCGCCGCCGCCGTGCTGCTGGTGTCGCTGGGCTCGGACTACAACATCTTCGCGGTCGGGCGGGTCTGGGAGGAGGCGCGCACCAGGTCGCTGCGCGAGGCGCTGCTCGTCGCGGTCCCGGACAGCAGCCGGGCCATCACGGCCGCCGCGCTGACGCTCGCCGCCAGCTTCGGCCTGCTCGCGCTCGTGCCGCTGCGCCCCTTCCGCGAGCTGGCCTGCGCCATGGTGCTCGGAGTGCTGCTCGACGCCGTCGTCGTGCGCTCGCTGCTGCTGCCGTCGCTGCTCACCCTGCTCGGCCGGCACGCCAGCGCGCGCGTGCACCGGCAGCAGGCGGAGCGCTCGCGTGCCGAGCCGCTCCCCGCACCCGCGTCGCCCGCGGCTTCCCCCGCGTGACCGGCCGGCTCCGCGGGCCCGCGCCGGCCGACTGGTCCGAGCTGGCCGACGCCTGCCCCTCGACGGCGCGTACGCGACCGTCGAGGGGCAGGTGCGCACCCGCGTGCTGCACGCGCAGCTGCTGCGCCACCTGCCCGCGCCGCCCGCCGCCGTGCTCGACGTCGGTGGCGGCGCCGCGCACCAGTCGCTGCCGCTGGCCCGGCGCGGCCACGACGTGACCGTGCTCGACCCGTCCGCGGCGATGCTGGAGAAGGCGGCGGCGCGGGTCGCCGCCGAGCCGGTCGGCGTGCGCGACCGGGTGCCCTCGTGCAGGCGGACGGCGCGGACGCGCCGCGCGCCCTGGACGGGCAGACGTACGCCGGGGTGCTCTGCCACGGGGTGGTGGTGTACCTCGACGACCCGACGCCGCTGGTCGACGCGCTGTGCGCCTGCGCCGCGCCGGGCGGGCTCGTGTCGGTGCTGGCGCTGAACCGCCGGACGCTCGCCGTGCGGCCGGCCCTGGAGCGCCGCTGGGCCGACGCGCTGGCGGCGTCCGACGCGGCAGGGGAGCCCGGTGGGCTGGGCCGCCCGACGCGGGCGGACACCGTGGAGGGGCTGTCCGACCTGCTGCGCCGGTCCGGGGTCGAGCCGGTCGCGTGGTACGGCGTGTGGCTCTTCACCGACTGGCTGGACCTGCCCGTCGAGGGCACCGACCTGGACGCGGTGACCGCGGTCGAGCTCGAGGCGGCGGACCGCGAGCCGTACCGCCGCCTCAGCCGCGTCTTCCACCTCGTCGGGCGCCGACCCGCAGTCTGACCCTCACCGCCGCGGCAGGTGGCGCCCGTCCGGCAGCGTCCTGCCGCTGAGCAGGGCGACGAGCGCGCCGCTGTCGGCCCGCACCTCGGTGCCGCTGCCGCGCTGCAGGTCGACGTCGTCGGCGACCAGCCGCACGTCCGACAGGTCGACGCCGAAGTGCGCGCCGCCCGCGTCGACGAGCTGGTCGAGCACGGCGGCCCGCGCGGCGGCCGGGGCGACCGGCTCGCGACCCAGCGCCAGCGTCACGTCCAGGGAGTGGATGACGGCGTGGCTGAGGGCTCCCGCCTCGCCGCCGCCCGGCGGCTGCCACTCGTGCAACCGCGGGGAGCGCAGCCCGGCCAGCGCGTCGGCGGGGGCGCGACCCGCCTCCCGCTCGGCGACCGTGTCCGACAGCACCCCGAAGTCGCCGCCGGCCGCGGCCAGCTCCGCGCCGAACTGCTCGGCCGTGAGCAGCAGCGGCATCGACACGTGCGCAACGACGTGGCGCACCCGCCAGCCCGCGCACAGCGATCCGGCGTCCCAGACGTCCGCCTCCTCCAGCAGGTCGGCCAGCCCTGCGTACGTGGTCGCGACGAGGTCGGCGGGATGGGTCACGGTGCCCTCCGGGGCGGACGGCGTTCGCCCACGGGTGCGGGCGGGGGAGTCGCATCGTGCCGCACCTGGACGAGCACGTGCGGCAGGCCCCCGTGCGTCGGCGGAGCCGTCACGCTGTCCCCGTGGGGGTCGAGCAGCACCAGGCCATCAGCGCGGGGGACGACCGTGGTGATCTCGCACGCTCAGGACCCCCGCAAGATCACCACACGCGGGGGCGCACCCGGCTGCTGGCTACCGACCGTGGTGATCTCGCACGCTCAGGACCCCCGCAAGATCACCACACGCGGGGGCGCACCCGGCTGCTGGCCACCGGGCGGGGCCTGCAGGTGTCGGGGCGGCGCGAGACGGCCTCCCGGGCGAGGAGGGGCGCCCGGTCGCGAGCGGGCTGTCCCGCGAGCGGTTCAAGGAGTCCGCTGCGTGCCAGCGCGCCGCCGAAGTCCGGCGCGCGGCCTGCGAGCCGCTGCGGCAGCCGGTCCGGGCTGCACGTCGCGGCCTCGCAGGCAGCTGTCGCCGGAGTCGGAGGACACGGCGGACCGTGCCGTCGCCACGCTCGACGAGGAGCTCGAGGAGCGTGGCGACGACCCGCCTCGGTCACCCGGTCCGGCCCGGTGCGCTCGGACCTGAGGACGGTGGCGACTCAGATGTCGTAGTACATCGCGAACTCGTACGGGTGCGGGCGCAGGCGGATCGCGTCGATCTCGACGGTCCGCTTGTACTCGATCCACGTCGAGATGAGGTCCTCGGTGAAGACGCCGCCCTCGAGCAGGTACTCGTGGTCGGCCTCGAGCGCCTCGAGGACGGCGTCGAGGGAGGCCGGCACCTGCGCGACGTCGGCGAGCTCCTCGGGCGGCAGCTCGTAGAGGTCCTTGTCGACCGGGACCGGCGGCTCGATCTTGTTCTTGATCCCGTCGAGGCCCGCCATGAGCATGGCCGAGAACGCCAGGTAGGGGTTCGACGACGGGTCGGGGCAGCGGAACTCCAGGCGCTTGGCCTTGGGGTTCGAGCCGGTGATCGGGATGCGGATGCAGGCCGAGCGGTTGCGCTGGCTGTAGACCAGGTTGACCGGCGCCTCGAAGCCCGGCACGAGCCGGTGGAAGCTGTTGATCGTCGGGTTGGTGAAGGCCAGCAGCGACGGGGCGTGGTGCAGCAGCCCGCCGATGTAGTAGCGCGCGGTGTCCGACAGCCCGGCGTAGCCGACCTCGTCGTAGAACAGCGGCGACCCGTCCTGCCACAGCGACTGGTGGCAGTGCATCCCGGAGCCGTTGTCGCCCATGATCGGCTTGGGCATGAAGGTCACGGTCTTGCCGGCGGCGTGCGCGGTGTTCTTGATGATGTACTTGAAGAGCATCATCTCGTCGGCGGCGTGCAGCAGCGTGTTGAACCTGTAGTTGATCTCGGCCTGGCCGGCGGAGCCGACCTCGTGGTGGCCGCGCTCCACGACCATCCCGGCCTGCTCGAGCTTGACGGCCATCTCGTCGCGCAGGTCGGCGTAGTGGTCGGTGGGGGAGACGGGGAAGTAGCCGCCCTTGGTGCGGGGCTTGTAGCCCAGGTTGCCGCCGACCTCCTCGCGCCCCGTGTTCCAGGCCGCCGCCTCGGCGTCGATCTTGTAGAACGTGCCCTGCGGCGTCGAGTCGAACTGCACGTTGTCGAAGATGTAGAACTCCGCCTCCGCGCCGAAGAAGGCGGTGTCGGCGATGCCGGTGCCCTTGAGGTACGCCTCGGCCTTCTTCGCCACGTTGCGCGGGTCGCGCGAGTAGGCCTCGCCGGTCAGCGGGTCGTGGATGAAGAAGTTCAGGATGAGCGTCTTGCGGGTGCGGAACGGGTCCAGCTGTGCCGTGGTCGGGTCGGGCAGCAGCAGCATGTCGGACTCGTGGATCTGCTGGAAGCCGCGGATCGAGGAGCCGTCGAAGCCCAGGCCGTCGCTGAAGACGGACTCGTCGAACGACCCGGCGGGCACGGTGAAGTGCTGCATGACACCGGGGAGGTCGCAGAACCGGACGTCGACCATCTCGACGCCCTCCTTCTTGATGTAGCTCAGGACCTCGTCGGCGTCCTTGAACACGTGTCTCTCCTGCGGATCGGGGTCGGGGCTGGACGCCACCGTAGCCAGCGGCTGTGAAACACCGGTGTCCCGTGTGTTTCCCCGGCGTTACGCGGGCGTACGGCCGGGCGCGCGCGGCAGGTCCGCCGTAACCTGCGGGGGTGGCGCGGTGGACCGGGACCTGGCTGAGCGGGCTCGGCGCGGTCGGGGTGTCGACCGACGCCCGGGCGGCGCCCGGCGAGCGGCTCGGCCTTCCGGTCAGCGGGCCCGGCTCGGTCGCCGGCTTCGGCGCCCGGGCGGGGGCCTTCGCCGTCGACGCGATCGCCTCCGGGCTGGTCGCACGGCTGTTCTTCCCGGTGCGCAGCACCGGCGAGCCCCAGGTGGCGGCCGGCCTCGCCCCGGTCGTCGTGCTCGCGCTCGTCTACCTCGTCGGCGTCGCGCTGACCGGCCAGACCCCGGGCATGCGCCTGCTGCGCCTGCGCCTCGTCGCGGTGGGCGGAGGAGCGCTGGCCTTCGTGCCCCTGGCGCTGCGGACCGCCCTGCTCCTGCTGCTCGTGCCCGCGCTCATCAGCGACCGCGACGGGCGCGGGCTGCACGACAAGGCCGGCGGCGCGGTCGTCGTCAGGACCTGAGCCCGCGGTCCGGGGTCAGCGCATCCGTCCGCGGGGGACGCGACCGGGCACCGGGCCCTTGGGGATCGGCAGCGCCGGCGCCATGGCCGACAGCTTGCGGTCGAGCACGTTGACCTCGCGCGGCTTGATGTTGCGCGGCAGCTTGATGAAGTGCTTCTGGAGGCCGCGCAGCGGCACCTGGCCGTCCGCGTCGCCGACGACCACGTCGTAGACGGGGGTGTCGCCGACGAAGCGGGCGAGCCGCTTCTTCTCGTTGATGATCAGGCCGCGCACGCGGGACGGGCTGCCCTCGCCGACGAGCACGATGCCGGGGCGGCCGAGCACGCGGTGCACGAGGTCCTGCTCCCGGCTGAAGGCGACGGCCGGCGTCACGCGCCAGTCGCCCCGCATGTTCTGCACCACGGCTGCGGCGGCGCCGACCTGCCCCTCGACCTGTCCGAACGCGCTCTGCTGCGCCCGTCGGCCGAACACCGACGTCGCGGCCAGCAGCGCCAGGACCAGGCCCAGCAGCCCGAGCAGCACCGGGTGGCCGACGGCGATGCCGATGAGCAGCAGCACGACGAACGGCACCAGCAGCGCGATGGCCAGCAGCGGCACCAGGCGGGGGTCAGCCTTCCGCGTCATGGTGAACGCGGTCTTGAGCTGACCGAAGCGCGCCCGGCGCGCAGCCCGCTTGGCGGCCCGGTCAGGGCCGGCGCCCTTGCGGCCCCGCCTGCCCGCCACCTTCCCGCCCACCTTCCCGCCCACCTTGCCGGGTGCCGTGCCGGCGGGAGCGCCGCGCCGCCCGGGCGCTGCCGTACGGCGTGTGGTCTCGTCCCTGGCCATGCCCGCAGCCTAGGCGGGGGCGGGCAGCAGCCGCCGGGGACCGGTCAGGACCGGCGCGCGGCGCGCTCCGCGTCCCGGCGGGCGGCGTTCGCGGCGGCCTCCTCGACGCTCGGCGCCGTGCCGCCGAGCGCCCGCGGCAGCCACCAGGTGTCCTGCGGGGAGCGCGGGCCGCCGGCGTACGTCGCCCGGGCCTCGTCGAGCAGCCTCTGCATCCGGGCCTTGAGCTCTGCGGTGGCGACGGCAGGGTCCTCGTCCGGGTCCGGGGTGAACGGCTCGCCGAGCACGATCCGGACCGGCGTCCCGCGGGTCAGGTCGCGCTTGCGGCCCTTGGTGTAGATCCGCTGGCTGCCCCACAGGACGCACGGCAGCAGCGGGACGCCGGCCTCGCGCGCCATGCGGACCGCGCCGGTCTTGAACTCCTTGAGGTCGTAGCTCTCCGAGATCGTCGCCTCGGGGAAGACACCGACGACCTCACCGCGGCGCAGGGCGTCGACAGCGAGGCGGTAGGAGTCGGCAGCGGCACCGGTGCGGTCCACCGGGATGTGCTTCATGCCGCGCATGAGCGGTCCGGAGACCCGGTGGTCGAAGACCTGCTTCTTGGCCATGAAGCGCACCAGGCGCCCGGCGGGCAGGACCGACAGCCCCGCGAAGGTGAAGTCCAGGTAGCCGGTGTGGTTGATCGCCATGACCGCGCCGCCGGTGGGCGGCACGTGCTCCTGGCCGCTGATGGTGAACCGGATGCCCAGGCCGCGGAAGACGAGCTTCGCGAGGGCGACGACTGGGGTGTAGACCGGCTCGACCACGCCAGCACGCTAGAGCACGGCGGCCCCGGGGGAGCGCGCCGCGCGGGCGGTGGCCCGGGCCAGGGCCAGCTCGGCCTCCCGCCGGGCGCGGCTGCGCGCCGAGCCCTCGCTGCGGCCGGCCCAGGCGTTGCGCCGGGCGGTGCGCTGGCCGCCGGCGGGCAGCACGGCGAGCAGGGCGGCCTGCAGGAGCCGGGGGACGGCGGGTGCCGTCGTGGAACGGGACAGGGAGCGGGTCAGGGGGCGGGGCAGGGGACGGGGCAGGGCCCCCCGGGGTGCGGCGAGCGGGACGGTCAGCGTCACGGGAGCCTCCGGGAGGTGGGGGTGCCCCTCACCCTCCTCGGGCGGTGTGACGTGCGTGTGACCTGAGGATGAACGTGCCGGTCAGCCTGCGCGGCGGGCCAGGGCCTGCTCGTAGAGGCGGCCGGCGCGGTAGGAGGAGCGCACGAGGGGGCCGCTCATCACGCCGGCGAAGCCGATCTCCTCGGCCTCCTCGCGCAGCGCGACGAACTCCTCGGGCTTCACCCAGCGGTCGACCGGGTGGTGACGGGGGGAGGGCCGGAGGTACTGCGTGATGGTGATGAGCTCGCAGCCGGCGTCGTGCAGGTCCTGCAGCGCCTCGCTGATCTCGGCGCGCTCCTCGCCCATGCCCAGGATGAGGTTGCTCTTCGTGACCATGCCGGCGGCCCGGGCCTGCCGCAGCACGTCGAGGCTGCGCTCGTAGCGGAAGCCGGGCCGGATGCGGCGGAAGATGCGCGGCACCGTCTCGACGTTGTGCGCGAGCACCTCGGGACGGCTGTCGAAGACCTCGGCGAGCTGCGCCGGGTCGGCGTCGAAGTCCGGGATGAGCAGCTCGACGCCGATGCCGGGGACCGCCTCGTGCACCAGGCGCACCGTCTCGGCGTACAGCCAGGCCCCGCCGTCGGGCAGGTCGTCACGGGCGACGCCGGTGATCGTCGCGTAGCGCAGGCCCATGGTCGCCACCGACTCCGCGACGCGGCGCGGCTCGTCGGTGTCGTAGTCGGCCGGCTTGCCGGTGTCGATGTTGCAGAAGTCGCACCGCCGGGTGCACTGGTCGCCGCCGATGAGGAAGGTCGCCTCGCGGTCCTCCCAGCACTCGTAGATGTTGGGACAGCCGGCCTCCTCGCAGACCGTGTGCAGCCCCTCCCGCTTCACGAGGCCCTTGAGCTCGGTGTACTCGGGCCCCATGACCGCACGGGTCTTGATCCAGGACGGCTTCTTCTCGATCGGCGTCTGCGCGTTGCGCACCTCGAGGCGGAGCAGGCGTCGGCCCTCGGGCTGGATCGTCGTCACACCGTGCCCCAACGCTCACCGACCTGCGGGCCTTCCGCCCGGCCGAGGACGGCCTCGACGGACTCGTCGCCGGCGCCGCGCACCACCTTCGCGGGGTAGCTGCCGAGCAGCTTCACGGCGAGCGCGTGCTCCTGCAGCTGCGCCAGCACCTGCTGCGTCGGCTCGTCGGCGACGTTGCCCTCGAAGTCGAGGAAGAACAGGTACTCGAACGGGCTGCCGGGGCGAGGGCGCGACTCCAGCTTGGTCAGCGAGTGTCCGGAGCGCGCGAGGACCTCCAGGCAGCGCAGCAGCGCGCCCTCCTCGTGCCGGGTGACGAGCACCAGGCTGGTCTTGCTCGGCACCCTCGGCGGCACCGGCACCGGCGAGCGGGACAGCAGCAGGAAGCGCGTCCAGTTCTCCTCGCGGTCGGCCAGGCCACGGCGCAGCACGACGAGCCCGTGCACCTCGGCCGCCTCCGGCGAGCCGATGCCCGCCCAGGTCGGGTCGCCCTCGGCGGCGACGACCCGCATCGCCTCGGCGGTGTCGAACACGGTCACGGGGACCGCGCCGGGCAGCGTGCGCAGGAAGCCGGCGCACTGCTCGAGGCCCTGCGGGTGGCTCAGCACGCGGGTCAGCGACGACAGCGGGACGTCCCGCACCGCGGCGAGGCAGTGGTCGACCCGCCAGGTCTCCTCGCCGACGACGTGCACGTCGCTGGCCTGCAGCAGGTCGTAGACCTGGTTGATGCTCCCGGCGGTGGTGTTCTCGATGGGGAGCAGGGCGAGGTCGGCCGCGCCGCTCACGAGCGCGGCGAGGGCGTCGGCGAACGAGACGTGCCCCTCGAAGCGGCCCTGCTGCCCGCGGCCGGCCAGGTGCTTCTGCGCCGCCAGGTGGCTGTACGCCTGGTCGGTGCCCTGGTAGGCGACGACCAGCGGTCGGTCCTGGGTGCCGGTGAGCTCGGCGACCTGGCGGTCCACCGCGTGCCCGATGATCTCGCGGAAGATCCGTCGGACCAGCTCGGGGGAGACGCCGCGCTGCTGCGCGACGGCGGCGACCCCGTCGAGCACCGCCCGCTCGCGGTCGGCGTCGCGCACCGGGGTGTCGCTGCGGGCCTTGGCCGCCCCCACCTGCGCGACGACCTCGAGCCGGCGGGCGATGAGGTCGACGAGGCCGGAGTCGACGCGGTCGAGCTCGGCGCGCAGGTCGGGCAGGTCCGGACCGGTGCTCACCAGGCCAGTCTCGCGCACCGGCCCGCGACTACCGTCGCCGCGTGGTCCGGGACATGGTGATGAGGTGGCGCCGCGCGAGTGCGGACGAGCTGGACCGCGTCGAGGCAGACCCTGATGTCGCCGCGCTGCTGCTGGCCGACAGCGACCCGGCGGAGCTCGTCGACGTCGGCCGCGCCTGGCACGCCGTGCACATGCTGCTGAACGGCTCGCCGTGGGGCGGCAGCGGACCGGCCTTCGACGTCGTGCTCGGCGGGACGCCGGTCGGCGACCCCAGCACCTACGAACCGGTGCGGGTGCTGCTGCCGCCGCGGGTCGCCGACGCGGCGGTGCTGCTGACCGACCTCGGCACCACCGAGCTGCGCGGCCGGTTCACCCACCGCGCCTTCCGGCAGGCCGAGGTCTACCCCGACGTGTGGGACCAGCCGGACGTGCTGACGAGCTTCGTGCTGCCGGCGTACGAGGTGCTGCGGGGCTTCTACGCGCAGGCGGCGGCGGCCGGCGACGGGGTGCTCGTGCAGCTGGCCTAGGGTCCGCCCGTGGAGCTGCGCGTGTTCACCGAGCCCCAGCAGGGCGCGACGTACGACGACCTGCTGCGGGTCGCCCGCTGCGCGGAGGACGCCGGCTACGGCGCGTTCTTCCGCTCCGACCACTACCTGCCGATGGGCGGAGACGGGCTGCCCGGCCCGACGGACGCCTGGGTGACGCTCGCCGGCCTGGCCCGCGACACCACGACGATCCGGCTCGGCACGCTCGTCACCGCCGCGACCTTCCGGCTGCCCGGTCCGCTGGCGATCGCCGTGGCGCAGGTGGACGCGATGTCCGGCGGGCGGGTCGAGCTCGGGCTCGGGACCGGGTGGTACGAGGCCGAGCACACCGCGTACGGGATCCCGTTCCCCCCGCTCGCGGAGCGCTTCGACCGCTTCGAGGAGCAGCTGCAGGTCGTCACCGGGCTGTGGGCGGCCGACGGGCCGTTCACCTTCGAGGGGCGTCACCACGTGCTGCGCGACAGCCCGGCGCTGCCCAGACCGGTGCAGTCGCCGCTGCCGGTGATCGTCGGGGGCGGGGGTGCTCGGCGGACACCGCGGCTGGCCGCGACGTACGCGCAGGAGTTCAACATGCCGTTCGCGCCGGTGGGACGGACCGCCGAGCAGTTCGGCCGGGTGCGCGACGCCGGCGGCGAGCACCTCGTGCTGTCGGCGGCGCAGGTGCTGTGCGTCGGGCGCGACGAGGACGAGCTGGCGCGCCGGGCCGCCGCGATCGGCCGCGAGGTCGACGAGCTGCGCGAGAACGGCCTGGCCGGCACGCCCGACGAGGTCGTCGACAAGGCCGGGCGCTACGGCGAGGCGGGAGCGACCCGGCTCTACCTGCAGGTGCTCGACCTGGCCGACCTGGACCACCTGGAGCTGGTGGCCGAGCAGGTCATGCCGCAGCTGTCCGCGCGCTGAGCGCCGGCAGGTGCCGCTCGAGCAGCGGCAGCGCCTCGTCGACGCCCACGTCGCGCCCGAGCTCGGCCGACAGGCTCGTCACGGTCGCGTCGGAGATGCCGCACGGCACGATCGCGCCGTACGCCGACAGGTCCGGGTCCGCGTTGAGCGCGAAGCCGTGCATGGTCACGCCCTGCGCGACCCGGATCCCGATCGCGGCGACCTTGCGCGCTCCGTCGGGGGTCCAGACGCCCGAGCGGCCCTCGACGCGGCCGGTGGTCAGCCCGAGCTCGGCGCAGACGTCGATGAGCACCTGCTCGAGCCGCCGCACGTAGGCCACCACGTCGACCGGGTCGGCCAGGCGCACCACCGGGTAGCCGGTCACCTGCCCCGGGCCGTGCCAGGTGATCTTGCCCCCGCGGTCGACGTCGACGACCGGCGTGCCGTCCCGCGGCCGCTCGTGGGGCTCGGTGCGCTTGCCCGCGGTGTAGACCGGCGGGTGCTCCAGCAGCAGGCAGACGTCGTCGCCGCCGGCGACCACCTCGGCGTGCACGCGGCGCTGCAGCGCCCAGGCCTCGTCGTACGGCACGAGCCCCAGCCGCCGCATCTCCACGCCGGCGACGCTACGCCCGCAGGTCGGCCAGCACCGCCCGGGCGGCCCGGCGCCCGCTGACGAGCGCCCCCTGGATGGAGGCCGAGTCGCGCCAGTCGCCGGCCACGTAGAGCCCGTCGGCCAGGCGCACGTCGCGCTGCAGGTCCAGCGGCGGCGCCTGGCTCGGCAGCGCGCCCTGCACGTCGTAGGCCCGGACGTGTTCCCAGGCCGCGGTGTCGACGCCGTAGACCCGCGCCAGGTGCTCACGCACCGCCGGCTCGGCGGCGTCGCCGCGGACGACCGAGCTGGAGACCAGGTGCCGGCCGGGGGCGTACGAGGGCGCGGCGTTCGTGAGCACGACCGTGTTGGCCACCGGGCCGGCGGCCTCGCCGTCGAGCACGATCGCGGGTGCGCGCACCGGCGGCTCGGGCGCCACGTGGTAGTGCGTCGTGACGCTGTTGAGCCGCGGTGCGGGCAGGTCGAGCAGGCCCGCGGCGGTGGCCGGGTCGGCGGCGACCACGACGGCGCGGACCCGCTCGCCGTCGACCCGCCCGGGCGCCACGGCGGCGACGCGCGCGCCCAGGCGCAGGGTGCCGGGCGGGAGCCGGTCGGCGAGCTGTTGCGGGATCGCGCCCATGCCGGCGGCGGGCACGCACTGCGTGCCGCGCACGAAGGAGCGCCACACGAGGTCGAAGAACCGGCTGGAGGTCTCCAGCCGGTCCTCCAGGAAGACCCCGGACAGGAAGGGGCGGAAGAAGCGGTCGACCACGGTGTCCGACGCGCCCCAGGAGCGCAGGGCGTCGTACGTCGTCCGTTCGGGCGCCCCCAGCAGCCGGTCGACGGGCAGCAGCCCGGCCCGCGCCGCGAGAGCCGCGACGACGGCCTTGTCCTTGAGCGACCCGATGGGCGCCAGCGTCGTGGACGGCGCCCAGGTCGGCAACCGGCGCGGGTCGCCGACCCGGTGCAGCCGGTCGCCGAGGCGGACCAGCGCCCCCGCGGAGAAGGGACGCAGGTCGAGCGCGGGGTGGTCGAGCACCCGCTGCGCCTCGGGGTAGCCGGTGTTGTGCACCTGGAAGCCGACGTCGAGCAGCATGCCGTCGACGTGCTCGGTGCGGACCCGCCCGCCGGGCCGGTCACCGGCCTCGCGCACCTGCACGTCGACACCGGCCCCGGCGAGGACCCGGGCGCAGGCCAGACCGGCCAGACCGGCCCCCACCACGACGACGTCGCTCACGGCGCCACGCTACGGCCCGGCCTGTGGACGACGGAGGCACGTCGTCGTCCGACCGTGCTGAGGTGGCGCCGTGGACGGGAGACCGGTGGTGGCGGGCTACGAGGTCGAGCAGATGCTCGGCTTCGGGGCGACGGGGGAGGTGTGGCGGGCGCGCGAGCTGGCGAGCGGCGAGACCGTCGCGCTGAAGCGGCTGCGGACCGGGGCCGACCCGGCCGCGCTGCAGCGGGAGGCCGAGGCGCTGTCGGCGCTGAGCACGCCGCACGTCGTGCGGCTGCGGGCGGCCGTCGACGGCGTCCTCGTGCTCGACCACGCCGGTGGCGGCTCCCTGGCGGCTCTGCTGACGCGTCGCGGCGTGCTCGACCCGGGTGAGGTCGTCACCGTCGCCGTGCCCCTGGCCGAGGCGCTCGCCGAGGCCCACGCGCTGGGCCTGGTGCACGGCGACCTGTCCCCGCGCAACGTGCTGTTCGCCGACGACGGGATGCCGCTGCTGTCCGACCTCGGTGCGGCCCGGCGGGAGGGTGACCGGCGGCCGGTCGTGGCGACGGCCGAGTACGTCGACCCGGTCGTGGCCCGCGGCGCCGTCCCCGGTCCGGCGTCGGACGTCTGGGCACTGGGGGCGCTGTGCGCGCACCTGCTCTGCGGGTCACCGCCGCACGAGGGCGCGAGCGTCGACGACGTGCTGGGCGCGGCCGCGCGGGGCGAGCGGGCCCCGCTGGGGCTGCTCGCCCCGCACGTGCCCCGGGCGCTCGTGGCGGTCGTGGAGGCCGCGCTGTGCGGCGACCCGGCGGCGCGGCCGACGGCGGCGGCGCTCGCCAGCGCGCTGCTGGCCGCGCACGCCCCGGAGCCGGTCCGGTTGCACGACGGGCGGACGCCGCCGCGCGACGCCCCGGTGCTGCGCGAGACGACCGGCGTGGCGCAGCTCGACGCGGTCCCCGACCCCGGAGCGCCGCGCCGGCCGCGCTGGCCGGTCGTCGCGGCGGGCCTCGTCGCCGGCCTGCTGCTCGTCGCGGGCCTGGTCTGGGCGCTGCACCCCCCGGCCCCCGTGGCGGGGCGCCTGCCGCTCGCGGTGCCGCCGCCGGTCGCCGCCCCCCCACCGGTGCGGGACCGGCCGGTCGACTGGGCGGCGGTGCTCGCCGAGCTCGACACCCGGCGGGAGGAGGCGTTCGCGCGGGCCGACCCGACCCTGCTCGACGCCGTCTACGCCCCCGGCGCGGCGCCGCGCGAGGCCGACGCAGCGGTGCTGCGCGCGCTCGGGGCGGCCGGGCGCACGGCCACCGGGGTGCGGCACGACGTGCTCGAGGTCCGGCCGGGAGCGGCGACGGCGGAGCGGGTCGAGCTGCTCGTCACCGACCGGCTGGCGCCCGCGACGGTGCTCGGCCCGGGCGGCGCGCTCGTCGAGCGGCGGCCCGGCCGCGGCCCGTCGTCCTACGAGGTCGTGCTCGTGCCCGGTGCGGAGCAGTGGCGGATCGCGGAGCTCACCCCGACGTGACCGCTCACAGGCTGGCGCGCAGGGCCGCCTCGAGGTCGGGGTGGGCGAAGACGAAGCCGCTGCGCTCCAGCACGGCGGGCACCAGGCGCTGTCCGATGAGCACCCCCTCGTCGGCGAACTCGCCGAGCACCAGGCGCAGCACGGGCGCGGGGACGGGCACGGGGATCGTCGGGCGGTGCACGACGGAGTTGAGCGTGCGGGTGAACTCGCGGTTGGTCACCGGGTGCGGCCCGACGAGGTTGACCGGGCCGGACACGTCGGCGACGAGCAGGTGCTGCACCGCGGCGACCTCGTCGGCCAGGCTGATCCAGCTCGACCACTGCCGGCCGCTGCCCAGCGGCGCCCCGGCGAACGCCTTGGCCGCGAGCACCTGCTTCTTGAGCGCGCCGCCCTGGCCGGACAGCACGATGCCGGTGCGCAGGTGCGCCACCCGGGCGCCGGCGGTCTCCGCGGGAGCGGTCGCGGCCTCCCACTGCCGGCAGACCTCCGCGAGGAAGCCCTCTCCGCCGGGCCCGGTCTCGTCGGTGACGCGGTCGCCGGTGTCGCCGTAGTAGCCGATCGCGCTGGCGGACAGCAGCACCTGCGGGCCCGCCCCGCCGGCCCGGGCCGCTGCGATGGCCTGGGAGACGGCCGTGGTGCCCTGGACCCGGCTGTCCAGCACGGTCTGCTTGTACGACCGGGTCCAGCGGTGGTCCGCGACGCCCGCGCCGGCCAGGTGCACGACCGCGTCCCGGTCGGCCACGGCCGCGGGGTCCAGCGTGCGGGCGTCCCAGGAGCGCTCGTCGGGCGCGGACGCCGCCCCGCGGACGAGCCGGACGACGTCGTGCCCGTCGGCCCGCAGGGCCGTGACGAGGGGCGTGCCGATGAGGCCGGACGCTCCGGTGACCGCGATGCGCATGCGGATCATCCTGCCCGAAGCCCGCAGGGCCCGCCGCTCCGGGAGCGGCGGGCCCTGCGGGAGGGTGGCGGACTACAGGCCGAGCTCGGCCGCGAAGTCGCCCTCCTCGATGCGCTGCTTGACCGTGACGAGGAAGCGGGCCGCGTCGGCGCCGTCGACGATGCGGTGGTCGTAGGTGAGGGCCAGGTAGGCCATCGACCGGACCGCCACGACCTCGCCGAGCTCCGGGTCGTCGACGACCACCGGGCGCTTGACGACCGCTCCGGTGCCGAGGATGCCCACCTGCGGCTGGTTGATGATCGGCGTGTCGAAGAGGGCTCCGCGCGAGCCGGTGTTGGTCAGCGTGAAGGTGCCGCCGCCGAGCTCGTCGGGCGTGACGCTGTTGGTGCGCGTCCGGTCGGCCAGGTCGACGATCTTGCGGGCCATCCCGGCGAGGTTGAGGTCACCCGCGCCGTGGACGACCGGCACGAGCAGGCCGCGCTCGGTGTCGACGGCGATGCCCAGGTGCTCGGCCTGGTGGAACGTCACCGTGCCGGCCTCCTGGTCGACGCTCGCGTTGACCTGCGGGTGCGCCTTGAGGGCCTCGACGGCGGCGAGCGCGAAGAACGGCAGGAAGGTCAGCTTGACGCCCTCCCGCTCGAGGAACGCCGCCTTGGCCTGGTCGCGGAGCCGGGCCACCTTCGTCACGTCGACCTCGACGACCGTCGTCAGCTGAGCGGAGACCTGCAGCGACTCGACCATCCGCTCGGCGATGACCTTGCGCAGCCGCGACATCTTCTCCGTGCGGCCACGCACCGAGGTCTTCGGCGCCGCCTCCACCGCCTGGCTGGGATAGGCCGGGGCGGGGGCGCTCGTGCGCTTCGCCGGCGTCGGCAGGGCCGGCTCGGGGGAGGCCGCCGTGTCGGCCTGCTCGGAGGGTCCGCTGGCGGCGGGCGCCTGCGGCTCGCCGCCCTGCTGGCCGCCGCCCTGCTGCGCGGCGTCGAGCACGTCCTGCTTGCGGATCCGGCCGCCGACCCCGGTGCCCTGCAGCGTGGACAGGTCGACACCGTGCTCGCCGGCGAGCTTGCGGACCAGGGGCGTGACGTACGCGCCCTCGCCCCCACCACCGGCGGGGGCCTGCTGCGGTGCGGGGGCCTGCTGCGGTGCGGGGGCCTGCTGCGGTGCGGGGGCCTGCGGTGCGGGAGCGGGCTCGGGCTCCTCGGCCGGCTCCGGCTCCGGGGCTGGGCTCCGGCTCCGGCTCCGGCTCCGGCTCCGGGGCGGGCTCCGGCTCCGGGGCGGCCTGCTCGTCGCCGCCCGCGTCGCCTGGGCCGTCGCCGATCACGGCCAGCTCGACGCCGACCTCGACGGTCTCGTCCTCCTGCACCTTGATGGACTGCACCACACCCGCGGCCGGCGACGGGATCTCGGTGTCGACCTTGTCGGTCGACACCTCCAGGAGCGGTTCGTCGACCTCGACCGACTCGCCCTCCTTCTTGAGCCAGCGGGTGACGGTGCCCTCGGTGACGCTCTCGCCGAGGGCGGGCATCGTGACGGAGACGGCCATGGTGGGTGTGGGCTCCTCAGGGGGTGCGGTCAGCGGGGTGCGGTCGGCGGTCGGTCAGGCGTGGCTGTGCAGCGGCTTGCCGGCCAGGGCGAGGTGGGCCTCGCCGACGGCCTCGGACATCGTCGGGTGCGGGTGGATGAGCTGCGCGACCTCGCTCGGCAGCGCCTCCCAGTTGGTGATGAGCTGCGCCTCGGCGATGAGCTCGCCGACCCGCTCGCCGACCATGTGCACGCCGATCACCGGGCCGTCCTTGCTCGCCAGCACCTTCACGGCGCCGGACGTGCCCAGGATGCGGGCCTTCCCGTTGCCGGCGAGGTCGTACGTCGCCTCGACCACCTCGTAGCCGCGCTCCTCGGCGACCTTGCGGGTCAGCCCGACGGAGGCCACCTCCGGGTGCGAGTAGGTGACCCGGGGGACGCCGTCGTAGTCGATCGGGGCGACGGGCAGCCCGGCGAGCCGCTCCGCGACGAGGATGCCCTCGGCGAAGCCGACGTGGGCGAGCTGCAGCGTCGGGATGAGGTCGCCGACGGCGCTGATGGTCGGGATGTTCGTCTGGCAGTACGCGTCGACCTTGACGAAGCCGCGCTCCATCTCGACGCCGGCCTGCTCGTAGCCCAGGTCCTTGCTGACCGGACCCCGGCCGATGGCGACGAGCAGCAGCTCGGCCTCGATCGTCTTGCCGCCCTCGAGGCTGACCCGGACGCCCTGCTCGGTCGGCTCGACCTTCTCGAACCGGGCGCCGAGCTCCTGCTTGATGCCGTGCTTGCGGAAGGCCCGCTCGAGCAGCTTGCTGCTGCTCTCCTCCTCCAGGGGCACGAGGTGCGGCAGCGCCTCGACGATGGTCACCTCGGCGCCGAACGAGCTCCACACCGACGCGAACTCGCAGCCGATCGCGCCGGCGCCGAGCACGACCACCGAGCCCGGGATCGTCTCGAGCCCGAGCGCGTCGTCGCTGGTGATGACCCGCTCGTGGTCGATCTCCAGGCCGGGCAGCGAGCGGGGCACCGAGCCGGTGGCGAGCAGGACGTGGCCGGCCTCGACCGTGCGCCCGTCGACCTCGACGGCGGTGGGGGAGACCAGCCGGCCGGTGCCCTGGACGACCTCGATCTTGCGGCTCTTGACCAGACCGGTGAGGCCCTTGAACAGCCCCTCGACGACCTTGGACTTGTAGGCGTTGACGCCCGCCATGTCGACCTTGTCGAACGAGCCGAGGACGCCGAACTGGCTGGAGTCCTTGAACGTGTCGACGATCTCGGCGGAGTGCAGCAGCGCCTTGGTCGGGATGCAGCCGCGGTGCAGGCAGGTGCCGCCGACCTTGTCCTTCTCGACCATCACGACGCTCATCCCGAGCTCGGCGGCGCGCAGGGCGGCGGCGTAGCCCCCGCTGCCGCCGCCGAGGACGACGAGGTCGACGGGCTGGGTCTCAGTCACGGCGTGCTCCTCCGCAGGTCCGGCGGGCGCTGCTCGTGACGGCGCCCGGGTCATGTTCCCACCTGAGGAGTACAGGTCGCCATCGGCCCCGCGGCATTCCCGCGGGCGGCGTCCCCTGCTGTCCGGCTAGCCCTTCGACCCCCCGTCGCCGCGACCCCCGCGGCCGTCCCCGCCGCCGTGCCCGCCCGAGGTGCGGTCGCCCCCCTGCGACCCGGCCGGTGCGGCCGGTGCCTCGGCGGCGTGCTTGCGCGTCCCGCCGCCCGACGACGCCCCGGACCGGGCCGGCTCGGCGGTCTTCGTGCCGGAGGTCGTGCCGGGTGCCTTCGTGCCGGGGGCCTTCTTGCCCGAGGTCCCCCCGCCGGGCGCGGGGGGACCCGACGGCGCGGCCCCCGGCTGCTTGCCGTGCCCCTGCTCGTCGGCGTCGGCGTCGTCGGCGGCCTTGCCGGTGTTGTCGGTGTCTCGGTCTGTCCTGCCGGTGGCGTCGTGCCCGGCCCCCTTGCCGCAGTCGTCGTGCGCGGCCGTACGGACGTCGCCCCCGGCCCGGGCGACCGACGACACGTGCTGTCCGTGGTTGCCGGTGCAGCCCGCCCCGTCGGACGCGGGGTCGGCAGGCGTGTCCCCGCCGGGCTCGTCGGCAGGTCGTCGCCGGAGTCGTCGCCGGGCTCGCCGGCAGGGTCGTCGAGGGCGTCCCCGCCGTCGGCCGGGGTGTCGTCGTCGGCACTCTCGGCACCGACCGGCGCGGCAGCCGGGTCCCCCTCGAGCGGAGCGACCGGTGGCTCCGCCGCGTCGTCCTGGGCAGCCGTGGCGACCGGCTGCGGTGCCGGCGAGGAGACGGCCGCGAGGGCGACGGCCGAGCCGCCCACGGTGGCGGTCGCGAGCACCGTCCCGACCACGGCGGCACTGGTGAGCTTGGCCTTGAGCGCGAGCAGGGCGAGCAGGGGAGCGGGCACGGGGACCTCCGGTCGGCGGGACTCCTCGTCCTGTCGGCGCTCGCGCCTGCGGCTCGCAGGGCCGTACGGGTGAGGCGATCAGGTGCGAGGGTCCCGGTGCCGGACGTGGTCAGCCGGCGGCGAGCTCCTCGAGCACCTGCACGAAGGTGCGCACCGCCGCGCCCGTCCCGCCCTTGGGGGTGTAGCCGTACGCGGTGCCGGTGTTGTAGGCGGGCCCGGCGATGTCGACGTGCGCCCAGCGGACGCCCTCGGGGACGAAGTCCTGGAGGAACAGGCCGGCGGTGAGCATGCCGCCCTCGCGCGGACCGCTGTTGAGCATGTCGGCGACCTCGGAGTCCAGGCCCTTGCGCAGCTCGGGGGCAGCGGCATGCCCCACATGGCCTCGCCCGCCCGGCCCGCCGCGGCGACGACCGAGCTGCGGAGGGCGTCGTCGTTGCCCATGACGCCTGCGGTGCGCGCGCCGAGGGCGACGAGCTGCGCGCCGGTGAGCGTCGCGACGTCGAGCAGCACCTCGGGGGAGTCCTCCCCCGCACGGGCGATGGCGTCGGCGAGGATGAGGCGTCCCTCGGCGTCGGTGTTGTTCACCTCGACCCGGGTGCCGCCGCGCAGGGTGAGGACGTCGGAGGGGCGGATCGCCGTCCCGCTCGGCATGTTCTCCGCCATGGGGATCCAGGCGTCGACGTCGACGGCCAGCCCGAGCTGCGCCACCGCGGTCATGGTGGCCAGGACGGCCGCGGCACCCCCCATGTCGGACTTCATGTCCTCCATGGCCGCGGCCGGCTTGAGCGACAGGCCACCGGAGTCGAAGGTGATGCCCTTGCCGACCAGGGCGACCTTGGGACCGCCGCCGCGGTAGGACACGTGCACCATGCGCGGCGGGTGCACCGAACCCTGCCCGACCCCGAGCACGCCCCCGAAGGCGCCCTTCCTGAGGGCCTTCTCGTCGAGCACCTCGACGTCCAGCCCGAGTGCGGTGCACCGGGTGCGGGCCACCTCCGCGAGCTCGGCGGGGTGCAGGTGCGACGGGGGCGTGTTGACGAGGTCGCGGGCCAGGAGCACCGCCTCGCAGACGACCTCCGCGCGCGACACGGCGGCCTTGGCGTCGGCGTCCCGGGTGCTCGTGACGAGCAGCGAGACCTGCTCCACCGGCGAGCGGACCTCCGCGGCGGACGCGGCCGAGCGGAAGGCCGTGAAGGCGTACGCGCCGAGCAGCGCGCCCTCGGCGACCGGCCGCACCGCCCCCGTCAGGGACAGGGCGAGCGCGACCTTCCCCGTGCCCGCGAGGGCGCGCACCGCCGCGCCGGTCGCCCGGCGGACGGCCTCGTCGTCGTAGGTCTTGGCGACCGGGCCGAGCCCGACGGCGACGAGCACCGGTGCCTTGAGCACCCCCAGGGTGGCCATGCGGGTGACCTCGCCGGCCCTGCCGGTCGCGCCCAGCCCGGTCAGCGCCGGGAGCAGCCCCTTGCCGAACGCGTCGGCGACGCTCTCGCCGCCCGGGACCAGGACCGGGCCGCGCGGGCCCTGGGCGACGCCGACGACGACGGCGTCCGCGCGCACGGTGGCGGCGGAGGAGGAGGACAGCGCGAGTGTGGTCACCCGGCCGACTCGAGGGCGACCCCGTGTCGCCCCGGAGGGCGGTGAGCACCGCGGCGACCACCTGCTCCGGACCGCCGGCGCTGTCGACCGCCGTCCCCGGCTCGTCGGGTCCCAGGGGTTCGAGCGTGGCGAGCTGGCTGTCCAGCAGCGACGCCGGCATGAAGTGGCCGCGCCGCCGGGCGAGCCGGTCGCGCAGCACCTGGGCGTCGGGCGCCACGTGGGCGAACCACACCGACGGGTGCCCGTCGCGCAGCACGTCGCGGTAGCGGTGCCGCAGCGCGGAGCAGGTGAGCACGAGGCCCTCGCCCTCGGCCTCGGCCGCACCGATCACCTCGGCGACCCGCCGCAGCCAGGGCTCCCGGTCGGCGTCGGTCAGCGGTGTGCCGGCCGCCATCTTCGCGACGTTGGCCGGCGGGTGCAGGTCGTCGCCCTCGCGGTAGGGCCAGCCCAGCGCTTCCGCGACGCCCCGGGCGACCGTCGTCTTGCCGGAGCCCGACACGCCCATCACGACGACGCAGCGGGGAGCGGGAGGCGGCACCGGCCCAGCCTCGCACCCGCTCGCCCGTACGGGCGGTCGTGCCCGGCCGCTCGGTAGGTTGCGGCGCATGGCCGACCTGCAGCGCAGCCCCCTGTACGACCGGCACGTCGCGCTCGGCGCGCGCACCGGCGACTTCGGCGGCTGGGACATGCCCATCCAGTACGCGGGGGTGCTGGAGGAGCACGCGGCGGTCCGGGAGCGGGTGGGCGTCTTCGACGTCAGCCACCTCGGCAAGGGGGTCGTGCGCGGCCGCACCGGACGGGGTCACGGCGCTGGACTTCGTGAACGCCCGGCTCACCAACGACCTGCGCAGGGTCGGCACCGGACAGGCGCAGTACACGCTGTGCCTGGACGACCGGACCGGCGGCGTCGTGGACGACCTCATCGCCTACGTCCGCGGCGAGGAGGAGGTCTTCCTCATCCCGAACGCGGCCAACACGTCCGCGGTCGTCGGGCTGCTCGCCCAGGACGCGCCGGGAGGCATCGAGGTCGAGGACCTGCACCGCTCGATGGCCGTGCTCGCCGTGCAGGGGCCGGACAGCCCCCGGGTCGTCGAGGAGCTCGGGCTGCCGACGGACCACGACTACATGAGCTTCGCCGGCGCGCACTGGCGCGGCCAGCCGGTCGTGGTGTGCCGGACCGGCTACACGGGCGAGCGCGGCTACGAGCTGCTGCCGCGCTGGGACGAGGCGGGCGAGCTCTGGGACGCCGTGCTCGCGGCCGGTGCGGCGCCGTGCGGGCTCGGGGCACGCGACACGTTGCGGACCGAGATGGGCTACCCGCTGCACGGGCAGGACCTGTCGCTGCAGATCACGCCGGTGCAGGCGCGCGCGACGTGGGCGGTCGGCTGGGACAAGCCCGCGTTCTGGGGTCGCGACGTGCTGCTCCGCGAGCGGTCCGAGGGAGCGGCGCGCTCGCTGTGGGGCCTCGAGGCGCTCGACCGCGGCATCCCGCGCGCGCACATGCTGGTCTCCCGGGACGGCCGGGTCGTCGGCGAGGTCACCAGCGGCACGTTCTCGCCGACCCGGCGCGTCGGGATCGCCCTGGCCCTGCTGGAGCGCGGCACCGCCGAGGGCGACGAGCTGACGGTCGACGTGCGCGGCCGCACGTCGCGGGTGCGGGTCGTGCGCCCGCCCTTCGTGCCCAGCCGGGTGCGCTGACCCGGGGCCGCCCCGGGTCAGCGCAGCTGCAGCTCCAGGCGCACCGGGCCCGCGGCGGCCGACCAGCTCGATCGCCCGACCTGCAGCGAGGGGCGCGTCCAGTGCAGCGGGGTGACCCGCAGCGCGAGCACGGGCGCCGTCGTCCGAGCGGCCGGAGCGCCGGGCGCAGGAGCGGGCGGGGGCGGAGCGGTGCGGGAGCGGTCCACCTGCAGGTCGGCGAGCAGGTCGCTCATCGCGACACCTCCCGGTCGTAGGCGGCGAGCACGTCGTCGGTGAGCGCCCGGTAGGCCGCGGCCACCGGGCTGGAGGGGTGGGACAGCACGACGGGGCGCTTGGCGAGCGTCGCGCTCGGCACCCGCCGGGACACCGGCACCCGGGTCGGCAGCAGCGGCAGCCCGGCCCCCTCGAGGGCGCCGGCCACCTCGCGGGCCGCCCGGCCGTCGCGGTCCCAGGACGAGCAGGCGACGCCCGACGAGCACGGCCGAGGTGTTCTCGAAGCCGCGGTGCTGCTCGACGAAGCCGGCGACGCGCACGGCGCCCAGCGCCGAGCCCGGGTCGCTGGTGAAGACCGTCAGCACGGAGTCGGCGGCGCAGACGGCCGCGAGCGTGAGGTGCCCGAGATCGCCGTGGGTGTCGAGGACGACGTGGTCGTAGTCGGCGAGCAGCGGGCGCAGCGCGCGCCGCAGGCTGGTGGTGAGCCCGCCGTCGGCCGCGAGCCGCCGGGCCGCGGCCTCGGCGGCCGGGTGCGCGGGCAGCACGTCGACGCCGGGGGCCACGTCGCGCCGCACGACCGAGCGGGCGTCGGTGCCGCTGCCGTCGAGCAGCGCCGCGAGCGAGTCGTCGGCGGCCTTCGCGACCACCCCGAACGCCCGCCCGAGGCTGTCCTGCGGGTCGACGTCGACGGCCAGGACCCGGCCGCGGGAACCCGAGGACGGCGGCGAGGTTGGCCGCCGTCGAGGTCTTGCCGACACCGCCCTTGGACGAGCACACCGCCAGCCGCATGGCCCGGAGTGTGGCAGCGCCCGCCCGTCCCGGCGGGGAGGCGCGCGGCTCAGGCGGCGCCCAGCGCCGAGACGACCAGGACGGCGGTCGTGGCCGTCTCGACCAGCGCGCCGAGCACGTCGCCCGTGACCCCGCCGAGCCGGCGCACCGCGTGCGCGCGCAGGGCCTCGGCGAGCAGCAGGGCGACCGCGGCGGCCGCCGCGCCGCGCAGCCCGTCGAGCAGGCCGCCGGCGACGACGGCCGCCGCGCACCAGCCGTACGCCGCGGCCGGCCGGACCGTGCCGGCCACCAGCGCACCGAGGCCCCCGGCGCTGGCGGGGGGCGTGCGCGACGTGCACGCGCCCGCGACCGCCGTGCGGGAGACCAGCCCGGCCAGGACGAGCGCGACCGCCGGGGCGACCGACAGGGCGGCCGCCTGCAGCGCCAGGTCGAGCACCACCGCGACCATCCCCAGCGCGCCGACGTCCGGGGCCTTCATCACCTCGCGGGCACGCTCCGCGGGCAGGTAGGACGCCAGCCCGTCGGCGGTGTCGGCCAGGCCGTCGAGGTGCAGGCCGCGCGTCGCGGCCGCGAGGACCGCCACCGCCGCCACCGCGGCGAGCAGGTCCCCGGCGCCGGCGCTGCGCAGGCCGGCCAGCACGCCGGCCGCGGTCAGCCCGAGCAGGAGCCCGACCGCCGGCGCCAGCACCATGGCACCGCCGGCCACCCGGCGGTCCAGGACCGCGGGACCCCGGACGGGCAGCACGGTGAGCGTCGTCAGGGCCAGCCGCAGGGCCGCCGCGTCAGGCACCGGCGAGCCCGACCCCGTCGAGCAGCACCCCGAGGGCGAGGTCGGCGCCGCGCGGGTCGTCCAGCCCCAGGTCGAGCAGCGGTCGCAGCAGCAGCTCGCCGACCGCCAGCGACACCACCTCGGTGTGCGGCGCGACCCCGGCGAGCAGCCAGCCGCCCAGCTCGGGGGCGACCCGCTGACCGGCGACGGCCGCCGCCCAGACGTCCGGTGCGCCCGACAGCAGCACGCCGGTGCGGCGCGCGCCGGCCTGCAGCAGCAGGCCGGCGAGCCCGGCGACGTCGAGCGCGCCGGCCGCGCCGAGCAGCGCGACCGGGTCGCCGAGGTGGGCGCGGGCGGCCCGCAGCCCGTCCCGGACCGCGGTCACGCGCGCCGACCAGCCGGGGGAGGGGGTGGTGCCGACGACCGACACGGGGTCGCGCCCGAGCAGGGCGGCCAGCACGACGAGGGCCGGCACGTCGGCGCCGCCGCCGCGCAGGACGAGCAGGTCGGCGCCCTCGTCGACGAGCCGGTCGGCGAGCCCGGCCCCGGCCTCGAGCGCCTCGGCGGCGGTGCGCGCGGTGGCGGGCGGCGCGGCGACCTGCACGCGGGCGGGGCGGCGCGGCGGCCAGGCGCCCTGCTGCGCGGCGAGCCGCTCGAGCACGAGCCCGAGGCGTCCGAGGGTCGCTGGCGCCGGCGGCACCGGTGCCGGGTCCTCGACCGCGAAGGTCCTCACACGAGCCGCCGCGGCAGCCCGGCGACGACCTGGACGACCTCGTCGGACGCCGCGGCGAGCGCTGCGGTGGCGGTGCCGAGCAGGTCGCGGAACAGCCGCCCGGAGCGGTGCTCGGGCACGACCCCGGACCCGACCTCCGGGGCGACGACGACGACGTCGGCGGGCGCCGTGCGGTAGGCCGCGACGAGCTCGACGAGGGCCGGCCCGAACACCGCGTCCGGCTCGTCCCAGGCCGACCGGTCGTCGAGCAGGCGGGCCAGCCACAGCCCCAGGTCGTCCACGAGCACCGGCGAGCGGGCCGCCCGCAGCGCGCCCGCGACGTCGCCCGTCTCCACCGTCCGCCAGTCGGCCGGACGGCGGCGCACGTGCGCGTCGACCCGCGCCGCCCACTCCGCGTCGCCCGGACGCCCTGGCGCCGTCGCGACGTAGGTCACGGGGCGACCGGACAGCCGGCGCTCGGCCCACGCCGACTTCCCGCTGCGCGTGCCGCCGAGCACGAGCACCCGGCGGGGCGCGGGCCCGGGCAGCTCGAGCACGTCGCCGTCGCGGCCGGCCCGGGCGCCCCAGCCGGCGAGCACGCGGTCGAGCACGTCGGGCGCCGGGTTGCCGTGGCCGAGGTGGACCGCCACCACCTGGGTCGCGGCGGTGACCGCCCCGACGTCGCGCAGCCGCTGCACCTGGTGCGGCCAGGACCCGAGGTCGAGGTGCTCGCCGTGCGCGGAGCTGGTGAGCTCCAGCAGCACCGCGTCGTACGCCCGGTCGCGCGCCTGCTCGACGGCCCCGGCCGGCATCGGCCCGGTGTCGGTGGCGTAGAGGAGCCGGGAGCCGTCGGGACCGGTGAGGTCCCAGAGGACCGCGGGACCCGCGGACGGCCCGCCGTGCGCCGCCGGGAGCGCCACGGCCCGGTAGCCGCCCACCTCGAGCGCGTCGCCCGGTGCCACCTCGCGCAGGTCGACCGCACCGTCGGCGCGACCGCGGCAGGACCGGACGACGGCCGGCGGCCCGGCCAGCAGCAGCGGCGCCGGTGAGGGCTGCCAGGAGCGCCACATCAGCGCCGCGGGAGCGCAGTGGTCCTCGTGCGCGTGCGTGACGAGCACCATCTCGACGTCGGCCAGCGTCGTGCCCTGCCGCAGGGCCGCGCGCGGCAGCTCGGGACCGAGGTCGAGCAGCACGCGGTCGTCGACGAGCACCCCGGTCTGGCCGCGCAGCACGCCCTGCTCCCGCGCCGCGGTGCAGGAGGCGCAGCGGCACCAGGGGTCGGGCCAGCCGTCCGACGCCCCCGTGCCGAGCAGACGCACGCGCATGCCCCTAGCCTGCCGCACAGGGCAGGGCGGACGAGGGAGCAGCCGTGGTGGGTCGGACGGGCGGGACGTCGTGGACGTGGCGCTACCAGGCGGAGGACGGGAGCCCGGTCGAGCCGCCGAGCGGCCCCCCGCCGACCTTCCCGAACCAGGCCGACGCCGAGAGCTGGATCGGCGAGACCTGGCGCGAGCTGCTCGACGAGGGCGTCCACGCCGTGGTGCTGCTCGACGGCGACCGCGAGGTCTACGGGCCCATGGGCCTGTCGGCGTCCTGAGCGGCTCGGGGCCCTGGACGTCTCGCGGCGGGCGGCGCTCGGCGTGCTCGGGCTGAGCGTGGCCGGGCTGGGCACCGCCCTCGGGCTGCGCCGCCGCTCGCCCCGCCCCCGCGTCGCCGCCGGCACCACCCGGCACGTCGAGGCGTACGGCCCCGGTCGGCTGCAGCGCGGCGAGTGGTGGCTGCCGCCCGGCCAGGCCGGCCGCGACGGGCCGCTGCCGACGGTCGTCCTCGTGCACGGCGGCTACTGGCAGCCCGGCTACGACCGGTCGCTCGAGGACGCCGTGGCGGCCGACCTCGCCGCTCGCGGCCACCTCGTGTGGAACGTCGACTACGTCGCGGCCGACGGCGGCTGGCCGGCCACGTTGCTCGACGTGGCCGCCGCGCACGACCACCTCGTCGCCGGGCGGTTCGCCGCCCGGGTCGACCGCGGGCGCACGGCGGTGGTCGGGCACTCCGCCGGGGGGATGCTCGCGCTGTGGCTGGCCTCCCGGTCGCGGCTGCCGGCCGGCGCTCCCGGCGCGGGGCCGCGTGCGCCGCTGCCCGCTCTCGCGGTGGGCCAGGCGCCGGTGGCCGCGCTGGTCCGGGGTGCCCGCGAGGGGCTGGGCGGCGGCGCGGTGCGTCAGCTGCTCGGCGGCTCGCCCGAGCAGGTGCCCGACCGCTACCGGGTCAGCGACCCGACGGCCCTCGCACCCCCGCCCGCGCCCGCGCTGCTGCTGCACAGCGACACCGACGCGCTGGTGCCGGTCTCGCAGAGCGAGACCTACGGGGCCGCGGCGGGCGGGGCGGCCGAGCTCGTGCGCGTGCCCGGTGACCACTTCGCGCACCTCGACCCGCGCAGCCCCGCGGTCGAGGCGCTGCGCGCCGGGCTGCTGCGCGCGCTCGGGCCGGGCGCCGCTACTGGTAGCTGAACAGCTGCGGCTGCGGGACCAGGGCGAGCGCCTCGGCGGGCGTGAGGAGGTCGGTGTCCTCGTCGTAGAACAGCTTGAGGCCCGGGACGAGACGGCCGTCGCGCGGGGCGAGCACGTCGTAGGCCTTGAGCTTCTGCGCGGGCGTGCCGAACCCGTCGACGTGCAGGACCGTCGCCAGCCCCGGCCGGTCGAGCACGGCCTCCCGGTCCGGCAGCTGGTAGGTCTTGAACTGGTGCACGACGAAGAGCTTCTCCGGGAGCCCGTGCGCCTGCACGAGCCCGGACAGGTAGCCGCTCACCTCGTTGAGCGCCGCCGCGGTGGTCGTCCCGATCTGCTCCAGCGGCCGCTGCGTGGCCGTGAGCCGCCACTCGGGGTCGAGCGCCACCCCGACGTCGGGCTGGAGCAGGAAGGACTCGTAGGCCCGCACCTGGTCGAGGAAGTCCGCCCGCCCCGGCTGGACGTCGAGCACCAGCAGCATCCGGTGCGCGCGGGCGGCGTCGAGGTAGCGCTGCACCTGCGCCGGCGCCAACCGGGTGCTGTAGAGGCCGTCGGCGCCCGGCGCGCTGGAGGCGACCGTGGTGATGAGCTCGAAGGCCGGGAGGACGGGCCGGCCGGACGCGGCGGCGAAGGGGGCCGCCGCCCGCTCGAGCCGCTCGGCCGCCTGCTCCGGCGACCCCTCGCCCAGCACGCCGAGCGCGGCGGTGCCGGCGGTGCCGTAGTGCGTGACGACGACGGAGTCCGGGAAGATCCGCGTGCCGCCGCGCGGCAGCTCGGGGACAGGGGGGACCGGGGACGGGGTCGGGGTCCGGGTCGGCGTCGGCGTCGGTGAGGCGGAGGGCGCCGACGTGCTCGCGGGGGGCGGGCCGGCAGCGGCGTCGGGCGACGCGCCGCAGGCCGCGCCGGCCAGGGCGGTGCCGGCGAGGGCCAGCGCCGCGAGGGCGCGGGAGCGGGGCAGCGGCACCCGGGGACCGTACGGGGCCTGCCGGGTTCAGCGGCGGAACAACGCGCCCGGGGCGACCCTGGGCGGAGGCATCCGGAAGCGCCGGAAGACCGTGGCGCGCAGCAGGGCGTAGGTGACGTGGCCGCGCGTGCGCGTCTCCTCGGGCAGGGCCGTGCGCACCTGCCGGCGCACCTGCAGCGAGAGCGCGACGAGGTCGACGACCACGACGACGAGCACGACGGTCCAGGCGCGGATCGCGATGTCGAGCAGCAGCAGGCTCTGCGAGACCTGCGCGACGACGAGCAGCAGCGCCACCGGCAGGAGCAGCACGCCGAAGTTGCGCCGCCCGTCGACCAGGTCGCGCACGAGCGCGCGGGCGGGTCCGGCGTCGCGCGGGAGCATCCGGGCCGGGTCTCCGCTGCGCGTGCCCTCGCGGACGTCGCGGCGCGCCTGGGCCTGCTGCTCGCGCATGCGCCTGGCGGCTTCGCGGCGCGTCTGCGGCGGCGGCGCGACGGGCCCGCCGCGCCGGCCCTGCGCCTCGCGGCGCTTGGGCGTGGGGCGCCCCTTGCCGAGGTTGACCTTCTCGTCGCTCACCGCCTCAGCCTGTCACGGCAGCGCGAGCATGCGGTCGAGCGCGAGCCGGGCCTCGGCTGCCGTGCGCGCCTCCACCTCGATGCGGTTCGGCACGCGTCCGGCGACCAGCTCCTCGAGGGTGCGGACCAGGTGCGGCAGGTCGATCCGGTTCATCGTCGAGCAGAAGCAGACCGTCCGGTCGAGGAACACGACCGTCTTGTCCGGGTGCTGCTGCGCCAGCCGCCGCACCAGGTTGAGCTCGGTCCCGATCGCCCAGCTCGAGCCCGCGGGCGCCTGCTCGAGCGTGCGGATGATGAACTCGGTCGAGCCGACCAGGTCGGCGGCGAGCACGACGTCGTGCCGGCACTCCGGGTGCACGAGCACCTGGACACCGGGCACGCGCTCGCGCACCTCGGCGACCGAGTCGACGGTGAACCGGCCGTGCACCGAGCAGTGCCCCTTCCAGAGCACGACCTTCGCGGCGCGCAGCTGCTCGGGCGTCGACCCCCCGCCCGGCCGGTGCGGGTCGTAGAGCACGCAGTCCTCGAGCGCGAGCCCCAGCTCGAGGACGGCGGTGTTGCGCCCGAGGTGCTGGTCGGGCAGGAAGAGCACCTTCTCGCCCTGCTCGAAGGCCCACGTCAGGGCGCGCCGCGCGTTGCTGGAGGTGCAGACCGTGCCGCCGTGCCGGCCGGTGAAGGCCTTGATGGCGGCGCTGGAGTTCATGTACGTCACGGGCACCGTCGCGTCGGCGACGCCGGCCTCGGCGAGCACCTCCCAGCACTCCTCGACCTGCTCGGCGGTCGCCATGTCGGCCATGGAGCAGCCGGCCGCGAGGTCGGGCAGGAGCACCGCCTGGCCGGGACCCGTGAGCACGTCGGCGCTCTCGGCCATGAAGTGCACGCCGCAGAAGACGACGAACTCCGCGTCCGGGCGGGCCGCCGCCTGCTGGGCGAGGCGGAAGGAGTCGCCGGTCACGTCGGCGAAGGCGATGACCTCGTCGCGCTGGTAGTGGTGGCCCAGGACGAAGACCCGGTCGCCCAGCGCCTCCTTGGCGGCACGGGCCCGCTCGACGAGCGTCGGGTCGGACGCCGCGGGCAGCTCGCCGGGACAGTCCACGCCGCGCTCCGACGAGGGGTCGCTGCGCCGCCCGAGCAGGAGCAGCGCCAGCGGGCTGGGGCGGACGTCGAGCACCGCGTCGGCAGCGAGGTCGAGGGTCATCGGACTCCGATCGGGGGCGGGAGGCCGGGGGAGGACGGGGGAGCCGTCCCTGTCCCGGCGCAGATAGCGTCGCACAGACGACAACCTCCGGCCGGGCGCGTCCATGCCCGGCCGGCGCAGGAGGGGGCAGGATGCCCCGGTGCGCGTGGTCCTGGCTCCCGACGGCTTCGGCGGCACGCTGTCCCCGGCGGCGGCCGCGCGGGCGATGGCCGAGGGCTGGCGCCGGGGCGCGCCGCGGGACGCGTGCGTGCTCGCCCCGCTGTCGGACGGCGGGCCCGGCCTCGTCGAGGTGGTGTCCGTGCTGCTGCCGGGCGCGCGGGTGCGGCGCGAGCGGGTCGCCGACCCGCTCGGCCGCCCGGTGGAGGCCGAGCTGCTCGTCGACGACGGCTCCCGCACCGCCTGGGTGGAGTCCGCGGCCGCCTGCGGCCTGCACCTGCTCGCCGACGGGGAGCGCGACCCGCGCCGCACGTCGACGTACGGCGTGGGCCAGCTGCTGGCCGCGGCCCTGGACGCGGGGGCGCGCCGGCTCGTCGTGGGCCTGGGCGGCTCGGCGACCGACGACGGCGGCGCGGGGATGCTCTCGGCGCTGGGGCTGCGGGCGGTCGACGACTCGGGCGGCGAGCTCGCTCCCGGCGCGGCGGCCCTGGCCTGCGCGGACCGGCTCGTCGGAGCGCCCGACCCTCGGCTGGTCGCGGCCGAGGTCGTCGCCGCCACCGACGTCGACGCCCCGCTGCTCGGCCCGCGCGGCGCCACGCACGTCTTCGCGCCGCAGAAGGGCGCCCCGCCGGACGGCCTCGCCGCGCTCGACGCGGCCAAGGCCCGGTGGGCAGACGTGCTGGAGGCGCACCTCGGGGTCGAGGTGCGGGACCGCCCCGGGGCCGGTGCGGCCGGCGGCCTCGGCGCCGCGCTGATGGCGCTCGGCGCCACCCGCGAACCCGGGCTGGGGCTCGTCGCGGGGCTGGCCGACCTCGTCGGGCAGGTCGCGACCGCCGACCTCGTCGTCACCGGGGAGGGGACCTTCGACGCGACCTCGCTCACCGGCAAGGTCGTCTCCGGGGTCGCCGCTACCGCGCTGGAGGCGGGCGTGCCCTGCCTGGTGCTCGCCGGTCAGGTGCGGGTCGGCCGCCGCGAGCAGGGCGCGGCGGGCGTCGCCGGGGCGTACGCCGTCGCCGACCGGGTCGGTCTGGCCGCGTCCCTCGCCGACCCGGCGGGGAGCTGGCGGCGCTCGCCGAGGCCGTCGCGCGCGAGTGGTCGCGCTGACCTGCCCGCTGGGCCCTGCGCGGACGTAGGCTGGAACAGCCCCGCGACGCACGCGTTGACACGGGACAGGACCGCACCCGAGCACCTGGAGCACCCGATGACCGCACCCGACACGCAGACCCCCGACACCACCACGACCGGCGTCGTCCTGACCGACCCGGCGGCCTCGAAGGTGCGCGCGCTGCTGGAGCAGGAGGGTCGCGACGACCTCGCGCTGCGCGTCGCCGTGCAGCCCGGCGGCTGCTCCGGCCTGCGCTACCAGCTGTTCTTCGACGAGCGGTCGCTCGACGGCGACGCCGTCCAGAGCTACGAGGGCGGGGCCGTCAAGGTCGTCGTCGACCGGATGAGCGTCCCCTACCTCGCCGGCGCGACGATCGACTTCGTCGACACCATCGAGAAGCAGGGCTTCACCATCGACAACCCCAACGCCGGCAGCTCCTGCGCCTGCGGCGACAGCTTCAGCTAGACCCGCACGCCGACCGACGGCGCCGTCCCCGACACGGGGGCGGCGCCGTCGGTGCGTCTCGGGGGCGCGCTCAGGCGGACGCCGGCCGTCGCCGCGGGGTGTCCCGGCGGTACCGGTCAGTAGTCTGCGCGGGTGCGCACCGCTGTCACCGGGTCCATCGCGACCGACCACCTGCTCACCTTCGACGGCCGCTTCGTGGAGCAGCTGCTCCCCGACCGGCTCGACGCCCTGTCGGTGGTGTTCCTGGCCTCCGACCTGCAGGTCCGTCGGGGCGGTACGGGCGCCAACATCGCCTTCGGGATGGGTGTGCTCGGCAGCCGCCCGCTGCTGGTCGGCAGCGTGGGCCGCGACGCCGCCGACTACCTCGTCTGGCTGGCCGACCACGGCGTCGACGTCTCCGGGGTGCGCACCAGCGAGACGCTGGCCTCGCCGCGCTTCACCTGCACGACCGACCGCGACCAGAACCAGATCGGCTCCTTCTACCCGGGGGCGATGACCGAGGCGAGCACGATCGAGCTCGCCCCGCTCGGCGAGGTCGACCTCGTCGTCGTCGCGCCCAACGACCCCTCGGCGATGCTGCGCCACACGGCGGAGTGCCGCGCCCGCGGCACCGCCTTCGCGGCCGACCCCTCGCAGACGCTGACCTTCCTGGACGGCGAGGCGGTCCGGACGCTCGTCGAGGGGGCCACCTGGCTGTTCACCAACGAGTACGAGGCCGGCCTGGTCCGCGACAAGACCGGGTGGACCGACGAGCAGGTCCTCGAGCTCGTCGGCACCCGCATCACCACGCACGGGGCCCGCGGGGTCAGCATCACCCGTGCCGGCGAGCCCGAGCTGCACGTGCCGGTCGTGCCGGCGCGCAGCGTCGCCGAGCCCACCGGGGTCGGCGACGCGTTCCGGGCCGGCTTCCTCACCGCGACGGGCTGGGGGCTGGGCCTGGAGCGCTCTGCCCAGGTCGGCGCCGCCCTGGCGACGCTCGTCGTCGAGACCGTGGGCACGCAGGAGTACGCCTTCTCCGCCGCGGGCTTCGCGGAGCGGCTGGCGGAGGCGTACGGCGACGAGGCCGCCGCCGAGGTGCGCCCGCACCTGCCCGGCTGAGCCGGCCGGCTCACGGGTCGAGCGTCAGCGCCCGGTCCCGCTGCGCCGCGAGCAGGGCCTCGAGCTGCGCGTGCCCGGTGTCCGGCGCCGCCGTGCCCAGGGTCAGCTCGTAGACGTACGGCCCGCGGGCGAAGGAGACGTGCTGCTCGGTGAGCGAGCCGCCGTACGCCACCGCGTCGGGCACGGCAGCCACCTCGAACAGCGGTCCGGGCGGCTGGGCCCGCAGCCCGCGGAGCAGCCCCACCGAGCCGTCGGCGCTCTCGAAGCGGTAGACGAGCAGCACGTAGGTGCTCCCGCCGCCGGACCAGGCGTGGCCGACCGCCTGCCGGAAGCCCAGCAGCGCCAGGCCCTTGGCCGCCGCGGCCCGCTGGTCGGGCGTGCCACCGGCGAGGGCGAGCACGCCCTCGAGGTCGAGCGCACCGAGGCGGAAGCGCTCGTCCGGCACCGCGACCAGCGGTGCCGGCGGCGGCTGCACCCGGCGGTCGAGCTCGGCCACCGAGCCGGTCGACGGCGCGGCGCCCGCGGGGGACCGGTCCAGGCGGACCGCGACCGTGCTCAGCCCGGCGAGCAGCACGAGGCCGACCGCGGCGGCGACGACGAGCTGGAGCGGTCGACGCCTCACGGCGCCCGCCGGACCACGTGGCCCGTGCCGACCGGGTGCGCCACCGTGCCGAGCCAGGTGTGGCCGCGCATCCGGCAGAACGCCGGGACGTCGACGGCCGCGGCCGGGTCGTCGCTCAGCACCTCCACGACCGCCCCCTCCGGCGCGGACAGCAGCGCCCGCGCGAGCTCGACGACCGGCACGGGACACGGTCGACCGAGGCAGTCGACCACGAGGGAGGGCTCCGGCAGGGGCGGGCCGCCGGGAGTCACAGCCCCGCCGCCCCGCCGGAGGCGCGCACCTGCTCGACGACGCCCGGCAGCACGGCCAGGAAGCGGTCCACGTCCTGCGACGTCGTGCCGCGGTGCAGCGACACCCGCACGTTGCCGTGCGTGAGCACCCCCATGGCGACGAGCACGTGGCTGGGCTCGACGGTGGACGACGTGCACGAGGACCCGCTCGACACGGCGAAGCCGGCCCGGTCCAGACCGGTGAGCAGTGCCTCGCCGTCGGCGTAGAGGCAGGAGAAGGTCACCAGGTGCGGCAGCCGGTCGACGGGGTCGCCGACCACCTCCACGTCGGGCACCGTCGCGGCCACCTGCGCCCGCACCCGGTCGACGAGGCCGGACAGCCGGGTCGCCTCGGCGTCGCGCTCGGCGAGCACGGCCTGCAGGCCGACGGCCGCGGCCACGACCGAGGGCAGGTCGAGCAGGTCCTCCCGCGCCCCGCCCGGCAGCGCGGACCGCCACCGGGTCCCGGTGCGCACCGCGAGCAGACCGACCCCGCCGGGGCCTCCCCAGGTGCGGGCGTCGGCGGTGAGCAGCGACCAGCCCGGCGGCACGGGGACGCGCCCCAGGGCCTGGCCGGCGTCCACGAGCAGCGGCACGCCGACCCGTCCACAGCGCTCGGCGGCCTGCTCGACCGGCTGCCGGGTGCCCACCTCGTGGCTCGCGGCGGTGAGGCAGGCCACCGCCGTGTCCGGCCGGAGCGCGGCCTCGAGCGCGTCGAGGTCGACCCGGCCGAGGCGGTCGACGGGCACCGAGGAGCTGTCGCCCTGCTGGGCCGCCAGCAGCGTGCAGGAGTGCTCGACGGCCGAGTGCACGACGTGCGCGGCGGTGCGCCGCCGGCTGCCCGAGACCCCCTGCCGGGTCGCGGCGCACCCGCCGGGGGTGAGGACGAGCTCGTCCGGCCGGGCGCCGAGCCCGTCGGCGAGCGCCTCGCGGGCCCCGTCGAGCAGCAGCCGCGCCCGCCGGCCCGCGGCGTACAGCCGGTCGGGGTCGGCCCACCCGTCCTCGAGCGCGGCCAGCAGGGCCTCGCGGGCCGCGGGGTGCAGCGGGAGCCCGGCGGCGGCGTCGAGCACGACCGGGGCGCCCGTCACCGGCCCCACGCTAGCGGCGGGAGCCCCGCGCGCCCCGACAGGAAGGCTCGACGGCGCTGGGATATCGTCGCGCTGCTGCTCAGCCGGGCGACCGACGTGCCCGGTGGAGCGGTCCGAGTCGTCCGACGAGGTCCCTGTCAGGAAGGTCTGCGAGTGCGTCCCACCACCTCCCCGGGCCGGCGTCCCGCGCGCCGCACGGGCGCGCGCCTGGCCGCGGTCGCCGCGGCCGCCGCGCTGCTGACGTCCGGCTGCGACGCCCGCTCGGTCTACGAGAACAGCTTCAGCCTGGGCTTCCCGGACCCGGTCACCGACCAGGCCAAGCAGATCTACGACCTGTGGCTGGGCTCGGTCGCCGCCGCTCTCGTCGTCGGCGTGTTCGTCTGGGGTCTGATCTTCTTCGCGGTGGTGCGCTACCGCAAGCGCAGCGACGACCTGCCGCGCCAGGTGCGCTACAACCTGCCGATCGAGGTCCTGTACACCGTCGTGCCGTTCGTGATCATCGCCGTGCTCTTCTACTACACCGCGGTGTCCGAGAACGACGTCAACAAGGTCTCCGACGACCCCGACGTGACCATCGGCGTGATCGGGTTCCAGTGGAACTGGACGTTCACCTACGAGGACGGCGACCCGGCGACGGCCGACCCGTCCGTCACCGGGGTGCCGGGCCAGCCCGCGCAGCTGGTCCTGCCGACGGACCGCACGATCCGGTTCCTGGAGACGAGCAACGACGTCATCCACTCGTTCTTCGTGCCCGCCTTCCTGTTCAAGCGCGACGTGATCCCGGGACGCATCAACCAGTTCCAGATCACGATCCGCCAGGAGGGCACCTACATCGGCCGCTGCGCCGAGCTCTGCGGCGAGAAGCACGACCGGATGAACTTCGAGGTGCGGGTCGTCTCCCCGCAGGAGTACGACCGCTTCATCGCCTCCCAGACCCGGCCGGCCGCTGCGGCCAGCGCCGTGGCCCCTGCCCCTGTCCCGCTCGCCCCGATCCCGGCCGGGAGCCCCTCGTGACCCTCATCTCCAGCGCCACGGCGCCGGTCTCCACCACCCGGCCCAGCCCCGGCCCGGGGGCCAAGATCGTCAAGGTCGTCACCACGACCGACCACAAGACGATCGGCCTGCTCTACCTGGTCACCTCGTTCGTCTTCTTCATCATCGCGGGCCTGCTCGCGGAGCTCATGCGCGCGGAGCTGGCCCGCCCGGGTCTGCAGTTCCTGTCGAACGACCAGTACAACCAGCTGTTCACGATCCACGGCACCATCATGATGTTCCTGTTCGCGCCGCCCGCCGCGTACGGCCTCGCGAACTTCATCATGCCGCTGCAGATCGGTGCGCCGGACATGAGCTTCCCGCGCCTGAACGCCTTCTCGTACTGGCTGTACCTGTTCGGCGGTGCCACCGTCGTCGCCGGCTTCCTCACCCCGACGGGCGCCGCCGCCTTCGGCTGGTTCGCGTACGCCCCGCTCAACGACGTCATCCACTCGCCGAGCCTGGGCGCCGACCTGTGGATCATCGGGCTCATCACGTCGGGCCTCGGCACCATCCTGGGTGCCGTCAACTTCATCACGACGATCATCACTCTACGGGCGCCCGGCATGACGATGTTCCGCATGCCGATCTTCACGTGGAACATCCTGGTGACGTCGATCCTGGTCATCATGGCGTTCCCGGTCCTCACGGCCGCGCTGTTCGCCCTGCTGGCCGACCGCCACTACGGGGCGCACGTCTTCGACGCCGCCAACGGCGGCGCCATCCTCTGGCAGCACCTGTTCTGGTTCTTCGGCCACCCCGAGGTCTACATCGTGGCGCTGCCGTTCTTCGGCGTCGTCACCGAGGTCATCCCGGTCTTCAGCCGCAAGCCGGTCTTCGGCTACAAGGGGCTGGTCTTCGCGACCATCGGCATCGGCGCGCTGGCCATGACGGTGTGGGCGCACCACATGTTCGTCACCGGGGCCGTGCTCCTGCCGTTCTTCTCGTTCCTGTCGTTCCTCATCGCGGTGCCGACCGGGGTGAAGTTCTTCAACTGGATCGGCAGCATGTGGCGCGGCCAGCTCACCTTCGAGACGCCGATGCTCTTCGCGATCGGCTTCCTCGTGACGTTCCTGCTCGGCGGTCTCACCGGCGTGCTGCTCGCCAGCCCGCCCATCGACTTCCACGTGAGCGACACCTACTTCGTCGTGGCGCACTTCCACTACGTCGTCTTCGGGACCGTCGTCTTCGCCTTCTTCGCCGGGGTCTACTACTGGTTCCCCAAGCTCACCGGCCGGATGATGGACGACCGTCTCGGCAAGGTGCACTTCTGGAGCGTCTTCGTCGGTTTCCACCTGACGTTCCTCGTGCAGCACTGGCTCGGTGCCGAGGGCATGCCGCGCCGCTACGGCGACTACTACGCCAGCGACGGCTTCACGACCCTCAACACGATCAGCTCCATCGGGGCCTTCGTGCTCGGAGCGTCGACGCTGCCGTTCATCTACAACGTCGTCGTGAGCTTCCGGCGGGGCCAGAAGGCCCTGGGCGACGACCCCTGGGGCTTCGGCAACTCGCTGGAGTGGGCCACGTCCTGCCCGCCGCCGCGGCACAACTTCGTCACCCTGCCGCGCATCCGCTCGGAGCGGCCGGCCTTCGACCTGCACTACCCGCAGGCCGCCGGTCAGGTCGACTTCCACGCCACCCCTGAGCTGAGGTAGAGCCGTGAAGGTCGAGGGCCTGCTGTTCTCCGTCTACGCGCTGTTCCTGCTGGCGTCGAGCGTCGTCTACTACACGCTGTCGCTCGACCCGACCGGGTCGATCTGCATCCTGCTGTCGGGCGGGCTCGCGTTCATCGTCGGCTACTACCTGCTCTTCACGGCCCGGCGCATGGAGGCCCGGCCCGAGGACCGGGCCGACGCCGAGATCAGCGAGGGCAGCGGTGAGATGGGCTTCTTCTCGCCGCACTCGTGGTGGCCGATCGTCACGGCGGGTGCCTTCGCCATCACCATCCTGGGCTTCGCCTTCGGGCCCTTCCTGTTCATGATCGGCGCAGCAGCGCTCGCGGTCACGGTGTCGGGCTTCCTGTTCGAGTACTACGTGGGCATCAACCGCAGCCAGGGCCAGACGCTGGAGGCCCTCGAGGTGGCGGGGGAGCGGGCCACCAGCCCGCACAAGTTCCTCGGCGACTGATCCCGCCCTGCCCGACGGCCGGTCCCCTGCGCGGGGGCCGGCCGTCGGCGTCCCTGAGCCCGAGGAGCACCCTGTGAGCCCGTCCGAGCCCGGCGCCCCTGTCGTCGTGCCCAGCCCGCTGCAGGGCGTCGTGGTGGCCGTCCTGCGCGCCGCCGGGGAGGTCGTCCGGGCGGGCGCCACCCTCGTCGTCGTCGAGGCCATGAAGATGGAGCACGCCGTCCCGGCCCCGCAGGCGGGCACCGTCGAGCTCCTCGTCTCGGTCGGTGACCGGGTGGCCGTCGACGCGCCGCTGGCGCGGCTGCACCCGAGCGGCCTCGAGACCCCGGCGGACGACGCGGGCGTCGTGCCGGGCGCCCCTGCGGCCGTACGCCCGGAGCTCGCCGAGGTGCTGCGCCGGCGCGGCCTGCTCCAGGACGACGCCCGCCCCGAGGCGGTCCGCCGTCGGCACGAGGCCGGGCGCCGCACGGTGCGCGAGGACCTCGCCGACCTGTGCGACCCGGGCAGCTGGGTGGAGTGGGGCGGCCTCGCGGTGGCCGCGCAGCGCGCGCGCCGCAGCGAGCAGGAGCTGCGGGAGCGGACCCCGGCCGACGGGCTCCTGGCCGGCACGGCCACCGTCAACGGCGGGCTGGTCGGCGAGCAGGCGGCCCGCTGCGCCGTGCTGGCCTACGACTACACGGTCCTCGCCGGCACCCAGGGCGTCGTGGGGCACCGCAAGACCGATCGCTTCCTCGAGGTCGTCGAGCGCCTGCGCCTGCCGGTCGTGCTGTTCGCCGAGGGCGGGGGAGGCCGCCCCGGCGACACGGACGTGCCGCAGCTCAGCGCCCTCGACACGACGAGCTTCACGGCCTGGGCGCGGCTGTCGGGGCTCGTGCCGCGGATCGGCGTCGTCTCCGGCTCCTGCTTCGCCGGCAACGCCGCGCTGCTGGGCTGCGCCGACCTGGTCGTCGCGACCCGGGACAGCTCGGTGGGCATGGGCGGGCCGGCGATGATCGAGGGCGGCGGCCTCGGCCGCTACCGGCCCGAGCAGGTCGGGCCGAGCGCCGTGCAGGCCGCCAACGGGGTGCTCGACGTCGTCGTCGAGGACGACGCCGCTGCGGTGCGCACCGCCAAGCAGGCCCTGTCGTACTTCCAGGGACGGACGGCACCGGGGCGCGAGCCCGACCAGGAGCGGCTGCGCAGCGTCCTCCCGGTGGAGCGGTCGCGGGCCTACGACGTGCGCCGGGTGCTCGACGTGCTGGCCGACGACGGCTCGGTGCTCGAGCTGCGGCAGGCGTTCGCGCCGGGCATGGTGACGGCGCTCGTGCGGCTCGCGGGTCGTCCGGTGGGCGTCCTCGCCAACGACTCGCGCACCTCGGCGGGGGCCATCACCAGCGACGGCGCCGACAAGGCCTCCCGCTTCCTCGCGCTGTGCGACGCCTTCGACCTGCCGATCGTCACCCTGGTCGACACGCCAGGGATCATGGTCGGCCCGGAGGCGGAGGCCACGGGGCTGGTGCGGCACAGCGCCCGGATGTTCACGACCGCCGCGAGCCTCACGGTGCCGGTCGTCTCGGTGGTCCTGCGCCGGGCGTACGGCCTGGGGGCGCAGGCGATGATGTGCGGCAGCACGAGGGCGCCGCTGCTCACGCTGGCCTGGCCGGCGGCGGAGTTCGGGGCCATGGGCGTCGAGGGCGCGGTGCGGCTCGCGATGCGCAAGGAGCTGGCGGCGATCGAGGACCCGGGCGAGCGCCAGCGGGTGCTCGACGACCTCGTCGCCGCCCAGCACGAGCGTGGCCGCGCGCTGTCGGTCGCGAGCGGGTTCGAGATCGACGACGTCGTCGACCCGGCGCAGACGCGCGACCTGGTCCTGCAGGTGCTGCGCGCCGCCGGCGACCCGGCCCCCAGGACAGGCCGCAAGCGGGTGCTGGACCCCTGGTGAGGCCACGTGCCTGACACGACGACGGCCCGCCCTCCACGGGGAGGACGGGCCGTCGTACGCGCTGCAGGTCAGTCGACCGTCTTCTCCAGCTCGCGCTGGGGAAGGGTCGCCTCGGGCCGGGGAGCGGCCGTGTCGGCGCTGTTCTTCTTCTCGAAGAAGAACCCCCGCACCTTCTCCCGCCGCGAGCCGCCGGACCCGGCGAGCTCGACCTCGTGCTGGTCGCCGTAGCCGGGACCGGAGGGGCGGCCCTCCTCGCCGTGCGCCGTGGCACCGGCGAGCATCGGGCGGTCGGACTCCACCCCGGTGAGGGCGATGCGGTGCGGCACCGGCAGCGGGACCGTCTCCTCGACGAACTCGCCCGACGGCAGCCGGCGGATGGTGCCCGACTCGATGCCGTGGTGGAGCAGCTCCTGGTCGGCCCGCTGCAGGGACAGGCAGGCCCGCTTCGTCACGAAGTACACGATCGGCGGGACGATGAAGATCCCGGCGCGCAGCGTGTAGGTCATGGAGTTGACGCTCAGGTCGAACTGCGTCGCGATGATGTCGTTGCCACCAGCGATCATGAGCAGCACGTAGAACGAGATCGACATGGCGCCGACGGCGGTCCGCACCGGGACGTCGCGAGGCCGGTCGAGCAGGTTGTGGTACTTGCGGTCGCCCGTGAAGCGGGCCTCGATCCACGGGTACACGATCAGCGCGGTGAAGATGATGCCCGGCAGGACCACGGTCGGGATGAGGACGTTGAACGGGATGGTGTGGCCGAGCCCGCGGAACTCCCAGTTGGGCATCAGCCGCGTCGAGCCGTCGAGGAACCCGACGTACCAGTCGGGCTGCGAGCCCGCGGAGACCTGCGACGGGTCGTACGGCCCGTACAGCCACACCGGGTTGATCTGGGCGAGGCCGCCCAGGCCCGCCAGGAGCGCGAAGACGAGGAAGAAGAAGCCGCCCGCCTTCGCGGCGTAGGCCGGGAAGAGCCGCGAGCCGACGACGTTGTCCTCGGTCCGGCCGGGGCCGTTGAACTGGGTGTGCTTCTGGTACCAGATCATCATGAGGTGGAAGGTGATCAGGCCCAGGATGATCCCGGGGACGAGCAGGATGTGCACCGCGTAGAGGCGCTCGATGATGGCGTTGCCCGGGAACTCGCCGCCGAAGACGAGGAAGGCGACCCAGGTGCCCACCACGGGGATCGACATCGCGATCGAGTAGGCGATGCGCAACCCGGTGCCCGAGAGCAGGTCGTCGGGCAGCGAGTAGCCGGCGAAGCCCTCCAGGATGCCCAGGATGAGCAGCAGGCTGCCGATCACCCAGTTCATCTCGCGGGGCTTGCGGAAGGCGCCGGTGAAGAAGACGCGCAGCAGGTGCACGACGATCGAGGCCATGAACAGCAGCGCAGCCCAGTGGTGGATCTGCCGCATGATCAGGCCGCCGCGGACGTCGAAGCTGATGTCCAGCGTCGAGGCGTAGGCCTGCGACATCGCGATGCCCTTGAGCGGCATGTAGCTGCCGTTGTAGATGACCTCGCGGGTCGAGGCGTCGTAGAAGAACGTGAGGTAGGTGCCGGTCAGCAGCAGGATGATGAACGAGTAGAGCGCGATCTCGCCCAGCATGAAGGACCAGTGGTCCGGGAACACCTTGTTCAGGCTGCGCCGGACGAAGTTCGAGGACCCCAGCCGGTCGTCGACCCAGACGGCCGTCGTGTCGGCACTCTTCTCGAGGATGGTCATCGCTTACGCGCCCTTCTCGTATGCGGGCTTGCGCTCCCAGTAGCTGGGCCCCACGGGTTCGGCGAAGTCGCCGTCCGCGATGAAGTATCCCTCCGGGTCGACGCTGATCGCCAGTTGAGGCAGCGGGCGGGCCGCCGGCCCGAACAGGACGTCGCAGCCCTTGTCGGCGGCGAAGGTCGACTGGTGGCAGGGGCAGAACAGGTGGTGCGTCTGCTGCTCGTAGAGCTTGACCGGGCAGCCGAGGTGGGTGCAGATCGCCGAGTAGGCGATGTAGCCGTCGACCGACCAGTCCTCGCGACCGGGCTGCACCTGCAGCTCCTCCGGGCGCATGCGGATGAGCAGGACCGCCGAGTCGGCGAGCTTGGTGCCGCGCGGGACGTCGGGGAAGACCGACTCGATGCCGCCGACCTGCAGGTCGTTGCGGCTGACCGGGGTGCCGTTCTGCCGGATGAGGCGCACGCCGCGCTTCCACCCGGTCGTGGCCAGGACGCGCTCCTTGTGCTGGAACGGGCCGAGGCTGAACAGCAGCGGCACGGGCAGCAGGGCCAGCGAGCCGGCTCCCAGGAGCAGCGTGTTGCGCAGCAGCGGACGGCGGGCGATCTGCGTGGAGGCGAGGCCCTCGTTGAGCGCCTCGGCGGTGGAGTGCCGCTCGTCGGGGTCGGAGCCGAACGGGTGCCGCTCCTGCACGGCCTCCTCGTCGGGCATGAGCCGCTTGGCCCAGACGACCGCTCCAGCACCGATGCCGCCCAGCGCCATCAGCATGAAGATGCCGAGCAGCGGCGTGTAGAGCTCGTTGCCGTCGTCGACGCCGTAGCGGAACGGGGCGACGATGTAGGTGACGATGAACCCGATGACGCCGAGGAAGCTGGTGAGGAACAGGGCGCTGACCAGCCGCTCCGCAGCCTTGGCGGCTGCCGGGTCGACGTCCTCGGCCCGCGGCTCCTGGATCTCGACCGGCTCGGGACCGCGGTCCTGGGAGCGCTGCCCCTCGTCGCGGCCGTGGGCGTCGAGGTCCGCCCGGCTGTCGCCCTGCTGGAAGTCGTCGGCGCGCAGCCCCGACGTGCGGGTGTCGCCGCCGGAGGACTGCGGGCCCGGGGCGCGCAGCCGGTCGCGGACCGACCCGGCGGCGTCCGAGGAGGTCTGCCCTCCCCTCGGCTCGCTCGTGGGGGTCTGGCCGCCGGTGGACTGCTGGCCGGGGGTCGGCTCGTCGCCGGACGGGGTGCTCATGCGCGGTTTCCGATCCACAGGGTGGCGATGACGAGGGCACCGATGCCGACGAGCCAGATGACCAGGCCCTCCGGGACGGGGCCGTAGCGGCCGAGGTCGGAGCCGCCCGGCTGCGCCGCGCGCGTGATGTACCGCACGTAGTAGGTGATGGCCTTCTTCTCCTCGACGGAGAGCTGCCCGTCGGCGAAGCGCGGCATCGACTCCGGGCCGGACTGCATCGCCGTGTAGATGACCCGGGCGCTGGCCGGCGTGAGGGTCGGGGCGTACTTGCCGTAGGTGAGCGCGCCGCCGGAGCCGGCGAAGTTGTGGCAGGACGAGCAGTTGGTGCGGAACAGCTCGCCGCCGGTCTGCAGGTCGCCGTCGGTGAGGCTGCCCGCGGGCAGGACGGGCCCGCCGCCGTTGGCCTGCACGTAGGCCGCCAGCTGGTCGACCTCGGCGACGGAGTACTGCGGCTTCTTGCGCGGCGCCTGCACCGTCCCGGCGGCGAGCGGCATGCGGCCGCTCTCGACCTGGAAGACGACGGCCGCCGCGCCGACGCCGATGAGCGACGGGCCGCCGGCACCGCCCTGCAGGTTGAGGCCGTGGCAGGTGGAGCAGCCCTGCAGGTAGAGGTCGCGACCGGCCTTGACGGCCATCGACTGGTCGCTGGGGGCTGCGGCGTCCTGGGCGGAGCTGCCCGGCGCGAGGAAGGCCGTGTACAGGCCACCGACCAGGGCCAGGGCGAGCAGCACGACGGCGTACGGGGACAGGCGCGCGACGCGGCCCAGCGGGCCGGCGGTGCGGGAGGGACTGCTCACGGGGGCGGTGCTTCCTGTCGGGACGGTCACTGGAGGATGTAGATCGTCGCGTAGAGCCCGATCCAGACCACGTCGACGAAGTGCCAGTAGTAGGACACGACGATGGCGCTGGTCGCCTTCTCGGGCGAGAACCGGCCGACCGCCGAGCGCACGAGCACCACCACGAAGGCGAACAGGCCGCCGATGACGTGCAGGCCGTGGAAGCCGGTCGTGAGGTAGAAGACCGAGCCGTACGGGCTCGAGGACAGCGACGTGCCCTCGTGGACCAGGTTGCGGTACTCGTTGGCCTGGCCGAGCACGAAGACGGTCCCCATCACCAGGGTGATGAAGAACCAGCGGCGCAGCTTGTAGACGTCGCCGCGCTCGGCGGCGAAGACGCCGATCTGGCAGGTCACCGAGCTCAGCACCAGGATCGTCGTGAAGATCGCGGAGTAGCCGACGGCCAGCTGCGTGTCCTCCGGGGGCCAGCTGTCCACGCCGGTCACCGACCGGATCGTGAAGTACATCGCGAACAGGCCGGCGAAGAACATGAGCTCCGACGACAACCAGATGATGGTGCCGATGGAGACCATGTTCGGCCGGGTCAGGGAGCCGTGCGACGGCACCTTCTCGAGCACGGTTGCAGAGGCCACGCAGAGATAGTGCCAGTGCGGGGACCCCTCCACCACGCGGGGGTCCGCGCCGCGCCGGGAGGCCACGACGCGCCTACGCTGGGCAGGTGCACACGGACCTGACGGGGCTGCTCGCGCACGGGGCCGCCCAGGCGGACGGACTGCCGCCCTTCGGGCTCTGGAGCGTCTTCACGACGACCCGGCTCGAGGTCGTCCCCGTCGCGGCCGTGCTCCTGGTCGGCGGCCTCTACGTGTGGGGCGTCTTCCGGCTGACCGGCCGGGGCGACCGCTGGCCGGTGGGGCGCAGCGTGAGCTTCCTCGGGCTGGGGCTGGGCAGCCTGCTGGTCGCCACGACGAGCGGGCTCGCGACCTACGACACCAGCCTGTTCGCCGTCCACATGGTCCAGCACATGGTGCTGGCGATGATCGTGCCCGTCTTCCTGGCCCTGGGGGCCCCGGTGACGCTCGCGCTGCGCACGCTGCCGCAGCGGCCGCGCGCCCTGCTGCTGTCGCTGCTGCACAGCCGCGTCGCCGGGCTGGTGTCGTTCCCGGCCCTCGGCTGGCTGCTCTTCGTCGCGAACCCCTTCGCGCTGTACTTCTCCGGCTGGTACCAGGCCTCGCTGGACTCGGACGCGCTGCACGAGCTGCTGCACGTGCACTTCGTGGCGGTGGGCTGCCTGTTCTTCTGGCCGCTGCTCGGGATCGACCCCCTCCCCGGTCGGCTGACCCACCCGATGCGGATGCTGCTGGCGGCGGCGACCCTGCCCTTCCACGCCTTCCTCGGTGTCGCGATCATGAGCGTGGACGGCGACGGCGGCGGTCTGCTCGCCGCCGACCACTACCTGCGGCTGCACCCGCTCGCCGAGGCGGTCGCGCAGCAGCAGCTCGGCGGTGCGCTGCTGTGGGCCTCCGGCGACCTCGTCGGCCTGATGTTCACCTTCACCATGCTCTTCCAGTGGATGCGCGCGAGCGAGCGCGAGGCCGCCCGCGAGGACCGGCGCCTGGACCGGCTCGAGGCCGCAGGCGTCTGACGTGGCTGTCTGACGTGGCTGTCTGACGTGGCTGTCTGACCGTGGGCCTGCTGTCCCGGCTGCGTCGCCGGCGCACCCCGCCGCTGCCGGCGTACGCCGACGACGGGACGCTCGAGCTCGTGCTCTCGGCGCGCGACGCCGCCCGGGCGGACTCGTGGGTGCTCGCCGAGGCCGAGCGGGCGGGGCTCGACCTGGAGCTGCCGGTCCTGGTGCGGCACCGACTGGTGGACCTGCCGGACGAGGCGGCGGTCGAGCAGGCCCGTGACCTGCTGGGGCAGGACGGCTACGCGCTCACGGTCGTCGCCGGGGCGCCGTACGAGGTCCTCGCCTGGCGCACCCAACGGCTCACCGCGCTGTCGCTGTCGCAGGAGCGCTCGCGCATGGCGGGGCTGGCGCAGCGGCTCGGCGGGGACGTGGACGGCTACGACGTCCTCGCGCCCGGCGGGGCGACGCCGCGCCGCTAGGGTGGCGCGCATGAGCACCCCGCACGCCCCGGTCAACGACGCCGAGATGCACGCGGCGCACGCCCCGGCCGAGCCGACCGGCCCGCCCCCGGTCAGGGTCCTCGTCTACAGCGACGACCCCGCGGTGCGGGCCACGGTCCGCACCGCGCTCGGCCGCCGCCCCGCGCGGGACCTGGGCAGGGTGGAGTGGCTCGAGATCGGCTCGGGGCCGGAGGTCGTGCGGGCCGTCGACGGCGGCGGCATCGACCTGGCGGTCTTCGACGGCGAGGCGTGGCCCACCGGCGGGCTGGGGCTGTCCAAGCAGCTCAAGGACGAGGTGCGCGACTGCCCGCCGATCCTCGTGCTCGTCGCCCGCCGCGACGACGCCTGGCTCGCCACCTGGTCGCTGGCCGACGCCGTCGTGCCGCTGCCCGTCGACGCCCCCGAGCTGACCGCGGCCTCCGTCGAGCTGCTCCGCCAGCGGGCGGCCCGCCTGCCCGTGCGCCGGGCCGTCGGCTGACCGTGCCCGCTGCGCCGCCGGCCACGACCTGGCCGGCCCTGCTCACGCGGCTGCTCGCCGGCACCGACCTCACCCGGGACGACACGGCCTGGGCGATGCGCGAGGTGATGTCCGGGGAGGCGTCCGCCGTGCAGGTCGCGGGCTTCCTCGTGGCGCTGCGCGCCAAGGGGGAGACCGCCGCGGAGGTCACCGGGCTCGTCGAGGTGATGCTCGAGGAGGCGGCCGAGGCGGCGGTGCCGGGTCGGGTCGTCGACACCTGCGGCACCGGCGGGGACCGCAGCGGCACCGTCAACATCTCGACCATGGCGGCGCTCGTCGTGGCGGGTGCCGGGATCCCGGTCGCCAAGCACGGCAACCGCGCGGCGTCGTCCGCCTGCGGCTCCGCGGACCTGCTGGAGGCGCTCGGGGTCGTCGTCGACCTGCCGCCGGAGGCGATCGGCCCCTGCCTGGCGGAGGCCGGCATCGCCTTCTGCTTCGCCCCGGTCTTCCACCCCGGCATGCGGCACACCGCCGTCCCCCGGCGGGAGCTGGCCATCCCCAGCGTGTTCAACGTGCTGGGGCCCCTCACCAACCCCACCCGGCCGCGGGCACAGGCGGTGGGCGTCTCCGACCTGCGACTGGCGCCCGTCGTCGCGCAGGTGCTGGCCGACCGCGGCTGCGACGCGCTCGTCTTCCGCGGCGACGACGGCCTCGACGAGCTGACCACCACGGGGACCTCGACGGTCTGGGTGGTCGCCGACGGTCAGGTGCAGCAGGAGCGCCTCGACCCTGCCGACCTGGGGACCGCGCGGGCGTCGCTCGACGACCTGCGCGGCGGCGATGCGGCCCACAACGCCGACGTGGCCCGCCGCCTGCTCGGCGGGGAGCGGGGCCCGGTCCGCGACGCGGTGCTGCTCAACGCCGCGGCCGCGGTGGCGGCGCACGCCGGTGGGCGCGGGCCGCTCCTCGGGCGGCTGGCGGAGGCCCTGGAGGTCGCTGCCCGATCGCTGGACGGCGGGGCGGCGGGCGAGGTCCTGGACCGCTGGGTGCGGGTGTCCCGGGCCCTGCGCTGAGCCCGTCCAGGTAGCGGCTCGCCGGGGGTTGACGCGGCGGGACACGAGGACCACATTTCCGGCGCGGCCACCGGCCGTGCCCTGGTCGTCGCAGGCGCCCGCCTCCCCAGGGCGAGGGGGGTCCTCATGTCCCGTCGTCGCCGCACGCCCGTCCTGCTCGCCCTCGGCGGGCTCCTCGTCTCCGGGACGGTCGCGCTCGCCCCCCCGAGCGGGGCCGCCCCGCCGGAGTCGGTCGCGGCCAGCACGAGCGCCGGGGCGCCGCAGTCGGGCCGGATGCTCAGCGGCAAGCAGGTGCAGGGCCGGTCCTACGCCACCCCGCCGTCACCGACGCCCGAGCAGGCCCGCTACCTGTCCGACGAGGACAGCAACGGTGCGGGCCCTCGCGGGACGATGACCACGGCGGCGCCCGCGGCCCCGACGGGGCCCGGGATCGGTGCTCCTGCTGAGGCCCCCAACGACCTGCAGCTCTACCGCAACAGCCGGCTCTCGGCCGGCGGTCAGCGCTCCGGCGTCGACGAGCCCAGCACGGTCACCAGCGGCAAGGACGGCTTCGCGACGGGCAACTGGTACGCCGCCTACACCCACACCGGCAAGAACGCCGCGCCCACCTGGTCCTACCTCGACCCGTTCTCCATCTTCGGGTCGGGCTTCTGCTGCGACCAGCTCACCGCCTACGACCCCGGCCACGACCGCTACTTCTGGCTGGGGCAGTACAACAACCACCTGGTGATCGCCAACAGCCGCGGCAGCGACCTCACCAACTGGTGCTACTACAACTGGTACCCGTCGTCCTTCGGCCTGCCGTCCGGGGCGTCGTTCGACTACAACCACCTCTCGGTGTCCACGCGGTTCCTGTACTTCTCGACCAACGTCTACGGCGCCAGCGGCGGCTCGCTCGTCGCGCGCATCCCCCTGCAGGAGCAGTCGACCTGCTCCAGCCTGAACTACGGCTGGTACTACCGCACGACCGAGTTCTCGCCCGCCTTCACGCAGAACGGCGGCGACTACATGTACTGGGGCACCAACTGGACGAGCAACCTCTCGCTCGGCAGCACCTTCCGCGTGCTGCGCTGGGGCGACGCCGACTCCGGCGCGACCGTCTACGACCGCAACATCGCTGCCTTCAGCTTTATGAGCTTCAACACCGGCAACTGCGCGAGCGCAGACCGGGCGGTGCTCAACTGGTGCCAACGCACCGACAGCCGCATGGCCGGGACGGGGTACGTCGCCATCGCGGGCAAGAGCGGCGCGGACTCGGTCGTCGGCTGGGCGTTCAACGCCAAGCAGGACGGCGGTCACGCCTTCCCGTACAGCCGGCGGGTCTACTTCCGGGCGTCGGACCTGACCTACCTCGGGTCCTCGGAGCTCTGGTCGTCGAGCTTCGCGATCCTCTACCCGGCGATGGCCTCCGACAGCCGGGGCCACGTCGGCATGGCCTTCGAGTGGGGCGGCGGCACGGGGACGACGCGCTACTACCCGGGCGCCGGGATCATGCTCGACGACGACCTCAGTCCCGGCCAGCCGTGGGCCACCAGCCTCTACCTGGGCGGGTCCGGCAACGCGTGCCTCAACAGCGACGGCCTCCGTCGCTGGGGCGACTACGTCGACGTCCACCCGACGTACCCGTCGTCGCTGGGCTTCGCGGCCTCCGGGTTCGCGCTGACGGCCAACGCCGGCAGCTGCAGCAGCGCAGCGAGCGTCGCCGTGTCCAACGTCGTCTTCGGTCGCAACCGCGATCTGCTCGCCTGGCAGCGGTGGAGCTGAGCCGGGTCGCCCGGGGTCCTGCGGGATGACCCGGGCGTGGGCCGTCAGGGCCGTCGCGTGCGCGACGGCCCTGACGGCCTGTGGTCAGGCCGGGGGGCCGGCGGGCACAGCCCGGACCGGGTCCACCGGACCGACGGGTCCGCCGCCGTCGTCGGCGGCCCCGGTACGCGGGGGAGCGCCTGCCGGCACCGTCACCGGTCAGTACCGGGAGGGTCCGCAGGGCGGGCCGGCGACGCCCGTAGCGGGCGTGACCGTCGGGCTCTTCCCCGCGGAGTTCGTCCCCGGGAGCAACGGGCTCGGCGGGTCTGCGGGAGCGGGCGGAGCAGCGGTGGCCAGGGCGGAGACCGACCGGCGCGGTGCCTTCGAGCTCCGCGGCGTCCCGACGGGCACGTGGTTCCTCACCCGCCCCGACGGGGCGGTCGTCGTGCGGGGGCGCTGGGTGCAGGTCGACGCCGAGCAGGGCGCGGCCGTGGACCTGGAGGGGTGCACGACGTGCCCGCCCGCAGCCTGAGCAGGCGCCGGCTCCCGGCGCTCGGGCTCGTGCTCGTGCTGGCGGTCGCCGTGCTGGCCGTGGTGCTCGCCACGCGGACGACGGGCGCGGGCACGGGCACGGGCGGCTGCGCGGCCTGGTCGGCCGCGCTGAGCGCGAAGCAGCAGCGGGACGCGTCCCTCGTCGGAGCCGACACGGCCCGTCAGTTCCGGCGGGAGGCCGAGCAGAGCGGCTGGCTGGACGAGGGTGGCCGCCTCCGTCAGCGTCCGCAGGGCTGCGCCTGAGCCGGCCTCGACCGCGCCGTCAGGGTCCGGGCACCCTCTCGACGGAGACGCGGAGCAGGTCTGAGAGCAGCCCGAGGTCCAGGTCGCGGACGTCGGTGAAGGGACCGCCGAGGTCGAGGACCACCAGGCTCGACCCCCGCAGGGCGACGAGGGTGTCGGACGCCGTGCGGAAGCCGGACAGGTCGTCGGTGGTGACGTGCAGGCCGAACGAGCTGTCCCCCGCCGGCGGCGCGGGGACGACGCCGACGTGCAGGTGCACCACCCCGGTCGTCGTCGCCACGTCACGGCCCTCGCACGTCGGGACCACCGTCGCGAGGACCTGCTCGAGGGCCGTTGTCGCGGTGGCGGCGTCGCGGAACCGCAGGACGCGCTGGCCGAGCCGCCGACCGAGGCCGCCGCCGGAGAAGGCCCGCTCGGTGACGGAGTCGGCCGGGGGGAGCAGGGCGTCCACGGGGCGCAGGCACGTGGGCGCGCCGTCCGCGGTGCCCCCCGCCGCCACCTCGGCCCAGCCCGGCGGGAGGTCGGCCAGCGTCAGCTCCGGCGGACGGCCGCCCGCCGCCGAGGCGCCCGCCACCTCCTGCCCCTCGCAGCCCGTGCACGCCCCGAGGACGAGCACGGCCGCCGCGAGCAGCCCCGCGCCGCTGCCCCGCCGCCCGCGTGGCCGTCGGCTCTGCATGGTGCGCCTCCTGCGCGCACGGTGGTGCCGGCGGGGCCGCGCGTCAAGGCCGCTTCAGCGCAGGTCGTCGCGCCCGTGCGGCTCGGACCAGCCGGACGGGTCCGGTCCCTTCGGGACGATCCCGGTCGGGTTGATGGCCGGGTGGGTGCCGTAGTAGTGGGCCTTGACGTGGTCGAGGTCGGTGGTGTCGCCGAACCCGGGCCGCGACCACAGGTCGCGGGCGTAGGCCCACAGGGCGGGCAGCTCGGTGAGCTTGCGCTCGTTGCACTTGAAGTGGCCGTGGTAGGCCGCGTCGAAGCGGGCCAGCGTCGTGTAGAGGCGCACGTCGGCCTCGGTGAGCTGGCCGCCGACGAGGTAGCGCTGCCCGGCGAGCAGGCGGTCGAGCTCGTGCAGGCGGGCGAACAGCGCGTCGTACGCCTGCTCGTACGCCTCCTGGGTCGTCGCGAAACCGGCCCGGTAGACGCCGTTGTTGACGGCGGTGAAGTTGACCGCGCTGACCTCGTCGATCTCCGCGCGCAGGTGCTCGGGGTAGAGGTCGGGGGCGTCGCCGGTGTGGTGGGCGGTCCACTGCGTCGACAGGTCCAGCGTGAGCTGCGGGTAGTCGTTCGTCGCGATCTGCTCCGTGCGGGTGTCCCAGACGAACGGGACCGTCGCGCGGCCGGTGAAGGCGGGGTCGGAGCGCTGGTACAGCTCCGACACGAAGGCCGCTCCGGTGACCGGGTCGGTCCCGCCGGGGTCGAGGGTGAAGCGCCAGCCGCGCTCGTCCCGCACGGGGTCGACGACGCGCAGCGGCAGGGCCTGCTCGAGCCCGAGCAGGCGTCGGACGATCACCGAGCGGTGGGCCCACGGGCAGGCCAGGCTGACGTAGAGGACGTAGCGGCCCGGCTCCACCGGGAACCGGCTGGAGCCGTCGGAGGTGATCCGCTCGGTGAAGCGGTTGCCCTGCCGGACGAACTCGCCGCGCTGACCGGTCTCGGCGGTGAACTGCGCGGTCGCCGTCACGGCTCGATCCCCAGCGAGAAGGTGGCCTCGAGGTCGTGCCGGGAGTACGCCTGGAAGGCGATGTGGGTCTGGGTCTCGCGGACCCCGTCGACCTTGTTCAGCCGGCCCGCGATGGCCTCGGCCAGCTCCTCGTGCCGGCGGACCCGGACGAGGGCGACGAGGTCGACGTCGCCGGCGACGCTGTAGACCTCGCTGACCCCCTCCAGGTCCGCGATCGCCTGAGCGACCTCGGGGATGCGGTCGACCGCCGCCCGGACCATCACGATGGCTGTGATCACGTCTGCATCCTCTCCTGCCCGGGGCGCGGGCACACCCGCGCCCGGGGTCGCGTAGTCCTACTCAGGCGTCGGCGCAGGGCGGGCGCTGGACTGTGGTCATGAGCCCCGACACCCCGTCCCGCACCACCGCCGCCTTCTACCTGCAGGCCGCCGCGTCCTTCGGCATCGCCGTCGTCGCGGTCGGCACCGGCATCGCCTACCTCCCGGTCGACGCCTGGGTCCGCGCGTTCCTGTCGATCGGCACCCTCTTCCTCATCACGTCGAGCTTCACCCTGGCCAAGTGCGTCCGGGACCAGCAGGAGGCCTCGACCGTGCGGGTGCGCGTCGACGAGGCCCGGCTCGAGCGCCTCCTGGCCGAGCACGACCCCTACAAGGTGGTCGGCGCCGCCTGACCGGCCTCCCCGTGGTCACGCGCCGCGCCGCGCCGGGCGGGCCGTCGGCCGCAGCCCCCGCCGGTCCGCGAACGGTGCCGCGGCATCGCGGGCGGCGTCGGCGACCTCGAGGAGCGCCCGCTGCGAGCCGGCACCACCCGCCGGGGACGCCCAGGTCCCCTCGAGGCGGACCAGGCGCGTGCCGGGCTGCTCCAGCCAGCGCAGGACGCACTCGACCTCCTCGGCGGTCGCGGCCGGCAGCGGCCCCGGCACGGGACGCACGGACTCCCCGGTCGCGATCAGCGCCTCGACGTAGGGGCCCGGGGAGGCGCCCCTCGGCACCGTGCCCGCAGAGACCAACCGCCCACGACGCACGACCGACGAGCTCCCACCCGAGGTCGGCGGTGGGTCGGGCGGCGACGAGCAGCGGGACCCGGGTCAGCGCGGTGAGCCGCTGCACCCGCGCCGCGGCGCGCACGAAGGCGACCAGCCGGTCACGCGCCGCGGCCGCGTCCTCGAAGCGCTCGTCGCGGGCCAGTGCGGTGGTCCGCTCGACGAGGGCGCGCACGACCCGCTCCGGGTCGCCGAGGACGGCCGCGCGGAAGGCGTCGACGTGCCCGGCGTAGGCGTCGCGGCCCTCCCCGCCGGCCTGCTCGCCCAGGCACGGGGCGCCGCAGCGGCCCATCTCGTGCAGGACGCACGCCGCCGCCAGGGGCCGCCGCGGCGCTCAGCCGCGCGGTGCACTGCCGCAGCGGCAGCGCCTCGTGCGCGGCGGCCAGCGCCAGCTCCGCCGCGCGGCTGGGCCGAACGGACCGAGGTAGGCGGCGTGTCGTCGGCCACCTTGCGCACGAGCGACAGGCGGGGGAACGCCTCGTCGGTGAGGCTGCAGCCAGACGGCCCGCTCGGGGAAGCGGCTGCGGCGGTTGTACTTCGGCCGGTGCTCCGCGATGAGGCGCAGCTCGCGGACCTCGGCCTCCAGCGCCGTCGCGCAGACGACGGGGTCGACGCGCTCGGCGCAGGCGACCATCTCGGCCATCCGGGTGCGGGTCTCCGACGCCGTGAAGTACTGGCGCACCCGGCGGCGCAGGTCGACGCTCTTGCCGACGTAGAGCACGCGGCCCTGGGCGTCGCGGAACAGGTAGACGCCCGGCGCGTGCGGGAGGGCGTCGGCCAGGTGCCGCTTGCGGCGCTGCTGCGGGCTGACCTGCGCGGAGAACGTCCGGAGCTCCTCCAGGCCGTGGACGCCGAGGCCGCCGACCCTGGCCAGCAGGCCGTGCAGGACGTCGACGGTCGCCCGCGCGTCGGCGAGCGCGCGGTGGCAGGGCTCGGTGTCGGCCCGGAAGAGCCTGGCCAGCGTCGCGAGCTTGCAGTCGGGCGCCTCGTCGCGGGTCAGCACGCGCCGGGCGAGCCGGGCGGTGTCGACCGAGTCGGGGGCCGGCCAGGCCAGACCCAGCCGTTCGCACCCGGCGCGCAGGAACCCCAGGTCGAAGGGCGCGTTGTGGGCGACGAGCACGGCGCCCCGGCTGAACTCCAGGAAGGCGGGCAGCGCCTGGGCCAGGTCGGGGGCGCCGGCCACCATCGCGTCGGTGATGCCGGTGAGCACGGCGATGAAGGCCGGGATGCCGCCCACGGGGTCGACGAGGGTCTGGAACTCGCCGAGCACCTCCCCGCCCCGGACCTTGACCGCACCGATCTCGGTGATGGAGCAGGTGGCGGCCGAGCCGCCCGTCGTCTCGAGGTCGACGACGACGAACGTGGTGTCCCGCAGCGGCGTCCCCAGCTCGTCGAAGGTGCCCTGCACGGGAAGGGGGACGGGTCCGCCCGGGACGGGTCGCGCAGGTCGGGGGGAGGCGCTGACGAGCATGGCGCGGACCGTAGGCGCGCCCTGCGACAGGAAGGGCGCCGCCGCGCCGCGGGCGGGTGGTCGGCCGTCGCCCCGGCGTCGCGCCCCTGCTGCTCGCGCGTCCCTGTCGTACCCCGCTCCTAGCGTCCGGCCGGCCGGGCTCCCCGGCACCGACCTGTGGAGGCTGGGATGCACATCGACTGCGGCGACTGCGCCGTGCGCGACCTCGCGTGCGCTGACTGCGTGGTGACGGTCCTGCTCGGGGACGACGGGGTGCGCGAGGTGGACGACGGCGAGCGCCGGGCGCTGGACGCGCTGGCCGACGGCGGGCTGGTCCCACGCCTGCGCCTGGTGCCGCTCGGCCCGCCCGGCGCCGGCCCCGCCCGGTCCGCGGCGTCGTGAGCGTGCGCCGGGCCGGCTGTGGACGCGGGTGGAGGCGCCGGGGGCTGCCCGGTACGCTCCGTCGTGACCTCGCCGTGACGGTCCACCGCAGGTGGGCGGCGCGGGGTCACCGCCGAGTCCGCGGTCCCGACACCGGGGCAGCGGAGCCGGGGAACCACTCGTGTTCCCTGGGGTGAATCGGCGCGGAGGGCCCGGTCGACCCGGGCGGACGCGCCGTAGGGCTTCTCCCGGGCCCGAACCCGTCAGCTCACCCGGTAGGCGGTCGACGGAGGAGGAGTGTCGGCGCCCGTGGCGACGAGGCACACGCACGTCCGGACGAGCCCCCGACGGGGACCTGCGGCAGCGGTGGTGGCGCTCGCGACCGCCCTGACCTGCGGCGTGCTCCCCGCGGGCACGAGCGCCGCCGACCCGCTGGGCGACGTCCAGGCCAGGGTCGACGCCCTCGACCTGCAGGTCGACCAGGCCGTCGAGGACTACGCCCAGGCCCAGGTCCAGCTCGAGGAGCTCACCGTGCGGGCGGCCGCGGCCGCGGCCGAGGTCGACCGGCAGCAACAGGCGCTCACGCAGCTGCAGGAGCAGGTCGGCGACGTCGCCGCCGCCGCCTACCGCGCGGGCAGCGCCGGCTCGCAGCTCACCCTCATCACCGGCAGCCGTGACCCGCAGGCCTTCCTGCAGAAGGCCACGTCCCTGGACCGGCTGGCGTCCAGGCAGGCGGACACGCTGGCGGAGGTGCGGGTCGCGCGCGAGCGGTTCCAGGACGCTGTCCGCCGGTCGCGCGACGACCTCGCCCGGCAGCAGCAGGTGGAGCAGCAGGCGGCCGAGCGCAAGGCGGCGATCGAGGCCGACCTCGCCCGGTCGCAGACCCTGCTCGACGGCCTCCAGGCCCAGCAGCGGGCGCAGCTCGAGGCGGCCCGCGCGGCCCAGCAGGCCCAGGACGCGGCACGCTCCGCGGTCGCGGTGCGCGCGTCGCGCAGCCGGGCCGACGTCGCGGGGCCGGGGACGACGGTCGACGTCCCGGCCAGCGGCCGGGCGGCCGCCGCGGTCCGCGCCGCCTACAGCCGCCTCGGTTCGCCGTACCGCTGGGGCGCCTCCGGGCCCTCGAGCTTCGACTGCTCGGGCCTGACGAGCTGGGTCTGGGCCCAGGCGGGCGTCTCCCTGCCGCACTCGAGCCGGGCGCAGTACGCCGCCGGCCGCAAGGTGTCGTCCTCGGCGCTGCAGCCCGGCGACCTCGTCTACTACGGCAGCCCCATCCACCACGTCGGCATCTACGTCGGTGGCGGCAACATGATCAGTGCGCCGCACACCGGTGACGTCGTCAAGGTCCAGCCCGCGATCCGGGGCGACTTCGTCGGGGCCACCCGCCCCTGACGCGGGACGCCCGGCCGGGCCCTGCCTTGTCGGCGTCGGGGGCGGCGGGGGAGGATCGCGGTCGCGCGGACCCGCCGCGCGTGGACGGAGGCCAGGTGCGCGAGCTGCACGTCGTCGCGCTGAGCGAGGACGGCCGTTCCGTCGTGCTCGCGACCTCGCCGGACGCCACCCGCGGGGGCTTCCGGGTGCTGGTCGACGAGCGCCTCGCGGCGGCCGTGCGCGGCGACCTCGGCAGGCCCGGCGCGACCCGGCCGCCGGGGCAGGAGCTCACGCCCAAGGAGATCCAGGCCCGGCTGCGGGCGGGCGAGTCGCCCGAGCAGATCGCCCACACCGCGGGGGTCGACCTGGGGCGGGTCGAGCGCTTCAGCGGTCCGGTGCTCTCCGAGCGGGCCCGGGTCATCGACGCGGTCCAGGCGGCGGTGCTCGAGCGGCCCCGCAGCGGCGCGTCCGCCCTCCCGCTCGGTGAGGCCGTCCAGGCCCACCTGGATGCCCAGCCGCACCTGCGCGAGGACAGCGTCCAGTGGACCGCCCGTCGCGAGGCGGACGGCGCCTGGGTCGTCGAGCTGAGCTGGGTCGCCCGCGGGCGCACCCGCGCCGCGGCGTGGCGCTGGGACCCCGCCGAGCGCACGGTCGTGCCGGAGGACCCGGCGTCCGCCGCTCTCGCGCACGCCGACGAGGCGCTCGCCGCCGCACAGCTGCGGGGCGCCGTACGCACCTCGACGGGCCGCGGCAGGCGGTCGGACGCGGGGGTGCGCACGGCCGCACCGGTGGAGGAGCCGAACCTGCTCGGCTCCCTGCGCGACGGGACCGCCCCCGAGGTCGGTCGCGAGGTCGTGTCCCGCCGCCGCACCTCACCCGCGCCTGCCCCGGAGGGTCGCCGCGTGGGCGCGGAGCGCGAGCCGACCGGCGAGCAGCCCGAGCGACGGCGTCCCCGCCGCGCCGACCGGGTGCCCGCGGCAGCCGCGGCGCAGGTGGCCCGCCCCGTGCGGGTGTCGCGTGCCCGGGGTGCCGTGCAGCCCGAGGACGTCGCGCCCGCTTCGCGCGGCCGCCGCTCCCGTGCCGGGGGGCCCGGCAGCGCCGCGTCGACCGCTCCCGCAGCGACGGCGGCGGAGCCCGGCGCGCTGGTCCGCACGCCCCGCCGCCCCTCCGCCGGACCCGGGCTCCCCTCCGCGGCGACGCCCGCCACCGAGCCGGCTGTCCGTCGCGCCCGCCGGGCGACGTCGGCGAGCACCCCGGCGCCGACCCGCGCCCGGGCTGCCGCCGCGCCGGTGCGCCCGGCCGACGCGGCCCCTCCGGCGAGGGCGGGCGCGCACGAGCCGCCCCCCGGGCAGGAGCCAGCGGCGAGGAAGGCTCCCGCTGAGGGTGCCGCGGCGAAGCAGACGGCAGCCAAGCAGACGGCGGCGAGGCGGTCCCCGGCGAAGCAGACGGCGGCGAAGCAGACGGCGGCGAAGCGGACCCCGGCGAAGCAGACGGCGGCGAAGCGGGCCGCCGCGGAGCAGGAGCCGGCGAAGCGGATCCCGGCGACGCCGCCCGTCGCGAAGCAGACGTTGCCCGAGAAGGCGTCCGCGACGAAGGCGTCCGCGAAGAAGGCGTCCGCCCAGCAGCCCCCGGCATCGCGCGAGCCCGACCCCGCCGAGCCGGGCGCAGCGGCGCCCGCCGCCACCGGAGGCGGTCCGGAGCAGCGGCCCGCGGGCAGCGGCGAGCCCCTGCCTGCTCCGGGACCTGCGACCCCGGGCACTCCTGCGGGCACGCCGCTGCTGCGCGTGGTCCCGCCGCACCCGGAGGCCGGCCACCCGCGGGCCCCCCGTGCGCCGAGGAGCCGCGCGGCCGTGCCCTCGTGGGCCGACGTGCTGCTGTCGACGGCGCCCCGCGCGGAGCCCGCCCCCCCGGACGACGCGCCGCCGGACTGACCGGTCCGCCCGCCCGTACGATCGGGGCGTGACCGTCGCGGTGCCCCGGCGGCTGCGCCTGCTCGCCGCGGTGCTGGGGCTGGAGCTCGTGGTCGCGGGGACGACGGTCGCCCACCGTGCGCCGGACGGCGCCGCACCGGCGTCCGTGGCCCGCGGTCGCCCCCCGGTCGCCACGACCGAGCGGGTGGCCGCCGTGCGCGCGCTGCTCGAGCGGCGGGCCGCGGCCGTCCTCACCCGCGACCGCGCGGCCTTCCTCGCGGACGTCGACCCGGCCTCGACCGGCTTCCTGGAGCGCCAGGCGGGCCTGTTCGACGACCTCGCCGGCGTCCCGCTCACGGCGTGGACGTACGCGGTCGAGCCGGCCGCGGAGGAGGCCGGTGACCCGGTGCTGGACGCGCGCTACGGCACGTGGTGGGCGCCGCGGGTCGTCCTCGGGGTGGCGCTGGAGGGCATCGACGCCGACCCGGCGGAGTCCCGCCAGGCCCTCACGTTCGTGCGCCGTCAGGACCGGTGGTACCTCGCGGCCGACGACGACTTCGCGGCCCGCGGCTCGGCGACCGCGCGCGAGCTCTGGGACGGCGGTCCGGTGGCCGTGGTGCGGGGAGCGCGCTCGCTCGTGCTGGGCCACCCCGCCTCGCTCGAGCAGATGCGCCGGACGGCCGACGAGGTCGACGCCGCGGTGCCGCGGGTCAGCGCGGTCTGGGGCACCGACTGGTCGCAGCGGGTCGCCGTCGTCGTCCCCGCCGACGCCGCCGAGCTGGCCCGGCTCGTGACGACCTCGGGGAGCCTCGCCCCGCTCGCCGCGCTCGCCGTCGCGGTCCCGGTCCGTGGCGGCACCGCGCTCGGCGGTGACCGGGTCCTCGTCAACCCGCCCAACCTCGCGGTGCTCAGCGACGTGGGCCGCCGCGTGGTCCTGGCGCACGAGGTCACGCACGTCGCGAGCCGCGCGTGGACCGGACCGGCGACGCCGTCGTGGCTGTCCGAGGGGCTGGCCGACGAGGTCGGGTTCCGCGACACGCAGGTGCCGGTCCGGGTCGCGGCGACCGAGCTCGCCGCGCAGGTGCGGGCCGGTCGGCTGCCCGCGGCGCTGCCGGCGGACGCCGCCTTCTCGACCGACGACGCGGGTCTGAGCGCGGCCTACCAGCAGGCCTGGTCGGCCGTGCGGCTGCTGGTGCGGACGTACGGCACGCCGGCCGTCGTCGCGTTCTACCGGGACCTGGGTCGCCGGGCGGACACGCCGGGCGCGGTCGACGAGGCCCTGCGCGAGCGCCTGGGCACCGACCTCACCGCCTTCACGGCCGCCTGGCGCGCGGACCTGGAGCAGCAGCTCTCGTGAGGCGCACCGCCCCGGCCCTCGTGGGCCTCGTCCTGCTCGCCGCCCTCGTCGCGCTGGCCCTCGCCCTCGTCCCGGCGGACGTGCTGCCCGGCACCGTCGCCGTGGCGCGCGACTTCACGCCCGCGCAGGTCGCCCGCGAGGAGGCGTTCCACGCCGCGCTGCGCCCCTCGGCGTACGGCTCGCTGCTGCTCGGGGTGCTCGTCGCCGCCGCGCTCGGCGCCACGCGGTGGGGCAGCCGGCTGGTCGAGGCGGTCGGGCGGGTCGCCGGGCGGCGGTGGGTGCTGCAGGTCGCTGTCGCCGCTCCGCTGCTCGGGGGCCTGGGCAGGCTCGCGACGCTGCCGCTCGACGTCCGCAGCGAGCACGTGCTCCGCGTCTACGGGCTGTCGACCCGCAGCTGGGCGGGGTGGCTGCTGGACGTGCTCCGCGGCTGGGCGGTCACCTCGGTCGCGACCGCGCTCGCGCTGGTCGTCGTGGTCGGTCTGGCCCGCTGGGCCCCCCGCACGTGGTGGGCGTGGAGCGCCGCCGTCGTGGCCGCCCTGGTGATGGCGGGCTCGTTCGTCTACCCCCTGGTCGTCGAGCCGGTCTTCAACTCCTTCCGCCCGCTGCCCGGGGGACAGCTGCGCGACGACCTGCTCGCCCTGGCCCGGGAGGACGGCGTCCCGGTCTCGGACGTGCTCGTCGCCGACGCCTCGCGCCGGACGACCGCGTTGAACGCGTACGTCAGCGGCTACGGCTCCAGCCGCCGCATCGTGCTCTACGACACGCTCGTCGAGCAGGCACCGCCGGCCGAGGTGCGGCTCGTCGTCGCGCACGAGCTGGGACACGTGTCGGCCGACGACGTGCTGGTCGGTTCTGCCCTGGGGGCGCTCGCGGCGGCCACCGGCGTCTGCCTGCTCGGCCTGGTGCTCAGCTCGCGCACGCTCCTCGGCCGGGTGGGGGCGACCGGCGCCGGCGACCCGCGCGTCGTGCCGCTCGTCCTCGGGCTGGTGGCGGTCGTGTCGCTGCTGACGACCCCGGTGGTCGATCTCGGGTCGCGGCGGGTCGAGGCCCGTGCCGACCTGCACGCGCTGGAGCTGACCGGTGACGTCGACACCTTCATCGCGTCCGAGCGCCGGCTCTCGGTCACCAACCTCAGCGACCTCGACCCGGGCTGGCTGCCGCGCGCCCTGTCCACGCACCCGACCGGGCCGGAGCGCATCGCGCTGGCGAGGGCCGTGGCGGCAGGGCCGCCGGTGAGGACCCTGGTCGTCACGAACGACTTCCCGCCGCGCCCCGGCGGGATCCAGGCGTACGTCGCCGAGCTCGCCCGCCGCCAGCCCGACGGCGAGGTCGTCGTCTACGCGCCGTCCTGGCGGGGCGCTCCGGCGTACGACGCGGCGCAGCCCTTCCCCGTCGTGCGGCACCCGGGCACGCTCGTGCTGCCGGTGCCCGACGTGCTGCGACGGGCGCGGGCGGTGGCGGCCGCCGAGGGGTGCGACCGGGTGTGGTTCGGGGCGGCCGCCCCGCTCGGGCTGCTCGCCCGGCCGCTCGGGCTGCCGCGCGCCGTCGCGTCGACGCACGGGCACGAGGTCGGGTGGGCGGTGCTGCCCGGCGCGCGGCAGGTGCTGCGCCGGATCGGGCGCGACGTCGACGTCGTGACCTACCTCGGCGACTACACCCGGGCCCGGCTGGAGCCGGCGCTCGGTCCGGCGGCGACGCTGGCGCAGCTCCCGAGCGGCGTGGACACGACCGCCTTCCGGCCCGGCGCCGGAGGTGAGCAGGTGCGGCGCCGCCACGGGCTGGGGGGGCGCCCGGTGGTCGTGTGCGTGAGCCGGCTCGTGCCGCGCAAGGGCCAGGACGTGCTCGTGCGCGCCCTGCCCGCGCTGCGCCGCCGCGTGCCGGGCACGGCGCTGCTGCTCGTCGGCGGCGGTCCCGACGCGCCGCGCCTGCGCCGGCTGGCCGCCGAGACGGGCGTGGCCGAGCACGTCGTGCTCACGGGCTCGGTGCCCTGGGAGGAGCTTCCGGCGCACTACGACGCGGGCGACGTCTTCGCGATGCCGTGCCGCACCCGGCGCGGCGGTCTCGAGGTCGAGGGGCTCGGGATCGTCTTCCTGGAGGCCTCCGCGACCGGTCTGCCCGTCGTCGCCGGCCGGTCGGGCGGCTCGCCCGACGCCGTGCTCGACGGTCGCACGGGCACGGTCGTCGACGGCACCCGGCTCGCCGAGGTCACCGGCGCGGTCGCGGCGTTGCTCGAGGACCCGGAGCGCGCCCGGCGCCTCGGCGCTGCCGGGCGCGCCTGGGTGGAGCAGCAGTGGCGCTGGGACGTGCTCGCGGCCCGGCTGCGGGGGCTGCTGGCGGGCTGACCGGCGGGCCTCAGACGGGCCTCAGAAGGGTCTCAGCGGGGCGCGGCGTAGAGCGCGGACACGTCGTCGGTGCTCTCCTGCAGCACGACCGCCCGCTTGAGCTTGAGCGAGGGCGTCAGCTGCCCCCCCTCCTCGGTCCACGCGGTCGGCAGCACGGCGAAGCGCCGGATCGCCTCGGCCCGGGAGACCGCGCGGTTGGCCTCGTCGACGCCCTTCTGCAGCTCGCGGAGCAGCTCGGCGTCGTCGACCAGGTCGGCGACGGGGGTGTCGGCCGGCCGGCCGTGCTCCGACAGCCAGGGCCCGAGCGCGTCCGGGTCGAGCGTGACCAGGCAGCCGATGTAGGGCTTGTCGTCGCCGACGACCATGCACTGGTCGATCAGCGGGTGCGCCCGCAGCCGGTCCTCGAGCACCGCGGGCGCGACGTTCTTGCCGCCGGCGGTGACGATGAGCTCCTTCTTGCGGCCGGTGATGTGCAGGTAGCCCTCGTCGTCGAGCCGTCCGAGGTCACCGGAGTGGAACCAGCCGTCCTTCACCGACTCGGCGGTCGCCTCGTCGGCGCGCCAGTAGCCGCGGTAGACGTTGTCGCCGGCGAGCAGCACCTCGCCGTCCTGCGCGATCCGCACGGTCACCCCGGGCAGCGGGCGCCCGACGGAGCCGATGCGCAGCTGCTCGGGCAGGTTGACCGTGGCCGGAGCGCTGGTCTCGGTGAGCCCGTAGCCCTCGAGGATGGTCACGCCGATGCCCCGGTAGAAGTGCCCGAGCCGGGCGCCCAGCGGCCCGCCGCCCGACACGGCGTACGCGACCTGCCCGCCCATCGCGGCCCGCAGCCGGCCGTAGACCAGCCGGTCGAACAGCGCGTGGCGCAGCCGCAGGAAGGACGACGGGCCGCGCCCGTCGAGGGCCTGGCTGTAGGCGACGGCGGTCGCGTCGGCGGCGTCGAAGATGCGACCCTTGCCGTCGGCGTGCGCCCGCTGCCTGGCGGTGTTGTAGACCTTCTCGAAGACCCGCGGGACGGCCAGGATGAAGGTCGGGCGGAAGCTGGCGAAGTCGGAGAGCAGGTCCTTGACGTCGGCGGAGTGGCCCATCCGCACGCCGTTCTCGACGCAGGCGACCTGCACGAACCGGGCGAAGACGTGCGCCAGCGGCAGGAACAGCAGGGTGGACCCGCCGGTGCCGACGACGTCGGGCAGCAGCGCTCCGAGCGTGCGGGCCTGCGAGAGCAGGTTGCGGTGGGTGAGCTCGCAGCCCTTGGGACGGCCCGTGGTGCCGGAGGTGTAGATGACGGTGGCCAGGCTGTCGGCGGCCAGTCCCTCGCGCCGCTCGGCGAGCACGGTGGCCGGGACGTCGCGCCCGGCGGCGGCGAGCTCCTCGAGGCCACCGGCGTCGATCTGCAGGACGTGCCGCACGTCGGGCAGCTGGTCGGCGACCTCGTCGTAGGTCTGCTGGTGGCCGGGGCCCTCGAGGATCGCGAGCACCGCGCCGGAGTCGCCGAGGTTCCACTGCAGCTGCTCGGCCGAGCTGGTCTCGTAGACCGGCACGGTCACCGCCCCGGCGGTCCAGACCGCGTAGTCGCACAGCGTCCACTCGTAGCGGGTGCGGCTCATGAGGCCGACCCGGTCGCCCGGCTGCACGCCGCGGGCCACCAGCCCGGCGGCCAGCGCGGACACCTCCGTGGCGAACTCCTTCGCGGTCACCGGGGCCCACCGGCCGTCGACCCGACGGGTGAACAGGACCTCGTCGGGCCGCTCGGCGGCCTGCCCGGCGACCGCGTCGACGAGACAGGCGTCCGGCGGCAGCTCGAGCAGGGGCGGGGTCGATCGTTCCTGCACCGGGGCGCTCCTGCCGGGTCGGGCCGCCGCGGTCGGCGGGTCACGGTGCGGTCACGCTACAGCCGCAGGGCCGTCCTGCCGACGAGACGACGTGGCCCTCCTCCCGGGCGCCGCCTGCCCGCGCTGCGGCGCGGGAGTGCGGCCCGCCGCGCCCTGGTGCACCCAGTGCTACCTCGACCTGTCCCGACCGCCCGCACCTGCACCTGCACCCGCACCTGCACCTGCACCCGCACCTGCCCCCGCACCCGCCCGCGCGGCCCAGGGCTGGCCCTGCGCGCGCTGCGGGACCGTCGCCGACTGGGCCCGGTCGAGCTGCCCCGGCTGCGGAGCGGCGTTCCTCGCCGACCTGCGGGCCGCGTCCGCACCGCTGCTCGTGCTCCCGGGCGTCGGCGACGTCGCCCGGCTGGACCGCGGCCAGCGCCTCGGCCTGGCGGCCGCGGTCGTCCTCGTCGCGCTGCTCCTGGTCGCGGTGGTCACCGCGTTGTCGTGATCCCGCTCGGCCGCGCGGGGTGCGGGCGCTAGCCTGCGTCCTCCGCTCGTTTGGAGGACCGCGTGGCCGACTCGACCAGCTCCCACCTGACGGTGTCGGCGTCCCCGCAGCAGGTGCTGGACGTCATCGCCGACCTGCACGCCTACCCGGAGTGGAACGGCGAGATCAAGCAGGTGGAGGTGCTCGACACCGAGCCCGACGGCCGGCCCCGCGAGGCCCGCTTCTCCATCAGCAGCAGCGGCCTGTCCGACGAGTACGTGCTGGCCTACGCCTGGCAGCCCGACGGCGTCGCCTGGCACCTCGTCGCCCCCAGCACCCTGCAGAAGGCGCAGGTGGGGTCCTACCGCCTCGAGCCCGCGGGCGGCGGCACCGAGGTGCACTACGACCTGAAGATCGACTCGCGGATCCCCATGATCGGCCCGATGCGCCGCAAGATCGAGAAGCGGATCGTCGACGGCGCCCTCGCCGAGCTCAAGAAGCGCGTGGAGTCGCTCGGGTAGCGTCGCGCGCCCGACCAGCCGTCACGACCCGTACGACCGACACCAGCCCGACAGGAGCCGAGGGGGAGCCGTGCGCGTCCTGCTCTTCACCGGCAAGGGCGGCGTCGGCAAGACCACGACGGCCGCGGCCACGGCTGCGCTCGCCGCGGCCCGCGGCCGCAAGACGCTCGTGCTGTCGACCGACCCGGCGCACTCCCTCGCGGACGCCCTCGGGGTGCCGCTGGGCGCCGAGCCGACCGAGGTCGACACGGGGCTGTGCGCGATGCAGGTCGACACCCAGGCGGCGTTCGAGCGCAGCTGGCGCGACGTGCAGTCCTACCTGCGCGGGACGCTGGCGAGGGCCGGGGTGGACCCGCTGCAGGCCGAGGAGCTGGCCGTGCTGCCGGGGGCCGAGGAGGTCCTCGCGCTGCTCGAGCTGCGGGCGCAGGCGGCGTCCGGCCGCTGGGACCTCGTCGTCGTGGACTGCGCGCCGACGGGGGAGACGCTGCGCCTGCTCGCGCTGCCCGAGGTGCTGCAGTGGTACGTCGAGAAGGTCTTCCCGACCCACCGCCGGGTGCTGCGCGCGGTCCGCCCGGTGCTCGGCGCGGGCCCGCGCCGCTGCCGGGGGACGGCGTGCTGGCCGCGGTCGAGCGGCTGCACGGCGAGCTGCGCGAGGTGCGTGCGCTGCTCACCCGGCGCCGAGACCTCGGTGCGGGTCGTGCTCACCCCCGAGGCCGTCGTCGTCGCGGAGGCGCGCCGGACCCTGACGTCGCTGGCGCTGTACGGCTACCGCGTCGACGCGCTCATCGCCAACCGCGTCTTCCCCGACTCGTCCGAGCCGTTCCTGCGCGACTGGGCCCGGGCGCAGCAGCAGCAGCTGGAGGCGGTGCGCACCGACGCCGGGGCGTCTCCCGGTCCTGCTGTCGGGCTACCTGCCCGCCGAGCCGGTCGGGCTCGCGGCGCTGACCGCGCTCGGCCAGGCGGTGTACGGCGACGACGACCCCGCCGCGGAGCCCGGCGAGCTCCCGGAGCTGCTCGACGTGCAGGCCGACGGCGACGCCTTCGTGCTCTCCCTCGCCCTCCCGCTCGCGCGCCGCGACCAGCTGGGCCTCGCCCGCAGCGGCGACGAGCTCGTGCTCACCGTCGGCGGTCACCGCCGGGTGCTCGTGCTGCCCGAGCCTCCTGCGCCGCTGCGCCGTGGCCGGCGCCGCGCTGCAGGGCGACCGGTTGCGGGTGCGCTTCGTGCCCGACCCCGACCTGTGGCCCGAGACGCTGCTGGGCGCCCGGTGACCCGCGACGTCGGGTCGGCCGCGGAGGAGGCGGCCCGGCTGCTGGCCGCGGCCGAGCAGTGGGCGCGCACCCGTGCCGCCCACCTGGACGCGGAGCACCTCGCGACCGGTGCTCCCGAGTGCACCGTCTGCCCGGTGTGCCAGGGCATCGCGGCGCTGCGGGCCGTGCGCCCCGAGGCGGTGGAGCACCTGCTGGACGCCGCGTCCTCGCTCGTCGCCGCGCTGCGGGCGGCGGTGCCGGCGCCCGAGCCCGGACCGTCCCGCGGGCCTCGTGCAGCGGATCCCGCTCGACGACGACGGCAGTGCCGCCAGCGAGCGGAGGAGCGCCGTGGCACTGACGATCGGCGTGGACGTCGGCGGCACCAAGGTCAACGGCGGGGTGGTCGACGAGGACGGCACGATCGTCGCCCGCACCCGCCGGCCGACGCCCGGCAGCTCGCCCGCGCACGTCGAGGACGCCATCGCGGCGGTCGTCGCCGACCTGCGGGTCGAGCACGACGTCGACGCCGTCGGGATCGGTGCGGCCGGCTTCATCGACGCCGACCGCTCCCGCGTGCTGTTCGCCCCCAACCTGTCCTGGCGGGACGAGCCGCTGCGCGACGAGGTGAGCGCGCGGGTCGGGCCTGCCGGTCGTCGTCGAGAACGACGCGAACGCCGCCGCCTGGGCGGAGTACCGCTTCGGCGCGGCCGAGCCGGCGAGCAGCACCTGGTCCTCGTCACCGTCGGCACCGGCATCGGCGGCGGCATCGTGCTCGACGGCGAGCTGTACCGCGGCCGGTTCGGGATCGGGGCGGAGTTCGGCCACATGCAGGTCGTCGAGGGCGGCCGCCGCTGCGGCTGCGGGCAGCGCGGCTGCTGGGAGCAGTACTGCAGCGGCCGCGCGCTGCTGCACGAGGCCCGCGAGATCGCCGACGTGCAGCCGCAGTGGGGCGCGCGGCTGCTCGAGCTCGGCGGCGGCGAGCCCGAGGGCATCGAGGCGCCCGAGGTCACCCGCGCCGCCCGAGGAGGGCGACCCGGCGGCGCTGGCCTGCTTCGAGGAGGTCGGCAGCTGGCTCGGCCAGGGCCTGGCCAACCTCGCCGCGGTGGTCGACCCGGGCGCTCTTCGTCATCGGCGGCGGGTGTCTCCGACGCCGGCGACCTGCTGATGGCGCCGGCCCGCCGGGCCTTCGCCGAGCGGCTCACCGGCACCGGCCACCGCCCGCTCGCCCAGATCCGGCTCGCCGCGCTCGGCAACGACGCCGGGCATGGTCGGCGCCGCCGACCTCGCCCGCCAGCTCTGATGAGCCGACCGCTGAGCCCCGGAAGGCGACGTTGCCCGCACTGAAGTGCGCCGCGACACCGGTCGTAGGTGACTGTGGGTGCATGGACGACTCCGAAGCCGTGACGGTGCTGCGGCCGGGCGATGACCGTCATCGGCGTCGACGACAACGCCCGGGCGCTGCGCCTGCACAGCTGCCCGCCTGCGGCCGGCACGCCTGGTCGCCAGGCGGCCGCGAGGTCGACCGGGCCGAGCTGCTCGACGCCCTGCGCGTCGTCCGCGACCCGCAAGCGCGCCCCGCGGCCGCGGTCGGCCGCCGCCCCGAGCGCCCCCGCGGCCGAGGACGACGGCGGGCGACCGGCGGACCGAGCTGCAGCGCCTGCTCGGCGGCTTCACCGTGCACGGCACCAGCTCCTGACGGCGGGCCGCTGCGGGTCGTCAGCTGGAACGTCCGCTCGCTGCGCGACGGCTCGCGCGCGGTCGCCGGCGTGCTCGACGGCCTGCAGCCCGACCTCGTCGCCGTCCAGGAGGCCCCGCGCCTGCTCGGCTGGCGCAGCTCCCGGCGGCTGCTCGCGCGGCGCAGCGGCCTGCGCCTGCTCACCGCGCGAACGCCTGCGGCAACCTGCTGCTGGCGGCGCGACGGCGTGCGCGTGCGCGAGCGCGGCCAGGTCCGGCTGCCGCACCGGCCCGGTCTGCACCGCCGCGCTGCGGTGTGCGCCCGCGTCCGGGTCGGCGGGCGGCGAGCTGGTGCTCGCCGGCACCCACCTCGACCTCGAGCCCGGCCGCCCGCCACGACAGCGCCGCGCCGGGTCCGGGCCGGGCTGCCGCCCGGCCCGCTCGTGCTCGGCGCCGACGTCAACGACGAGCCGGGCTCACCCGCCTGGACGGTCGCTCGCCCGGGGCCTGGAAGCGGTCGGCGGCGGCCCGACCTTCCCGGCCCGCGCGCCCCGGCCGGCGGATCGACGCGCTGCTGCATCGACCCCGCGCTCGAGCTGCTGGCGTACGGCGTGGTGCACGACCGGGGCGGCGAGCGACCACCTCGCGCTGCTGGCCGACTCGCCTGCCCTGAGGCCGGGTCCAGACGTCCGGCACCAGCTCGCGGGCCAGCTGCTCCAGGAACAGGCCCGATGTCGGTGACGATCCCGACCGCCTGGGCGGAGCCGCGGTCGGCGAGCTTGGTGACCGTGGCCGGGTTGATGTCGACGCAGACCAGCGGGATCGAGGCCGGCAGGATGTTGCCGGTCGCGATGGAGTGCAGCATCGTCGCCACCATGATCGCGAAGCCGACGCCCGGGCAGCTGGGCGCGCATCGCCCGCTGGCCCTCGATGACGTCGGTGTAGACGTCGGGCAGCGGACCGTCGTCGCGCACCGAGCCGACCAGCACGAAGTGCCTTCCCGTGCGTGACCATCGCGTGCATGATCCCGCCGGTCAGCATGCCCTGCGCGACGGCGTCGGCGATCGAGCCGGCCCGGCGGATCGTGTTGATCGCCCGGATGTGGTGCTCGTGGCCGTGCTCGACGCCCTTGCCGTGGCCAGGTCGACGCCGAGCGAGGTGCCGTACAGCGCCGCCTCGATGTCGTGGGTGGCGAGCGCGTTGCCGGCGAAGAGCACGTCGACGTAGCCGGCCTCGACCAGGCGCACCAGCGAGGGCGCCGCGCCGGTGTGCACGACGCCCGGCCCGCCCACCCACAGCATCTTGCCGCCGTCGGCCTTCACCTCGCGCATGGTCTGCGGCGATCTGCCGCACCAGCAGGCCCTGCGGCTTCTCCGAGCTCACCGAGGAGCTCATGAACTCGAAGCTGTCGCCGGCCGTGCTGTGCTCGCGCAGCGGCAGGACGACCTTGACGCCGCTCGGCGCCGCAGACGACCTGCATGCCGGCCCGCACGTCGCTCACGGGCACGGTGCGCACCCGGCCGTCCTCGACGACCAGCCCGCAGTCCATCTCCGGCTGCTCGACCGGCACCCACCGGTGCCGCCAGCCGCACGACGGTCTCCAGGTTGGTCGTCGAGTAGAAGTCCTCGGGGAAGACGCCGTCGCGGTCGGCCTCGCGCACGACGGCCTCGCCGGGGTCGACCTGGTTGACGCCGTGGGTCTGCAGCCGCATGAGCAGCCGCTGCAGCGCCTCGTCGTCGTCGGCGGACGACCACGATCCGGGCGTACGACTCGTCGGCGTGCGCCCGGCCGACGTCCAGCCGGTCGATCCGGTAGTCGCCGCCGTAGGCCAGGACGTCGTCGAGCACGTTGGCCAGCACGCCGGTGTCCATCAGGTGGCCCGCGGGTCTCGAGCGTCTCGCTGACCGGCACGGCTGCTCCTTCGCGTCGTCCCCCTCAGGGTCGAGGGGTGACCGGGAGGCTAGACGACGCCCGTCGTCGGCCCGCCGTCGCGCGTCGCGCATCGACCAGACCATCGCGGCGGCGCCGCCGGCGAGCAGCCCGAGGCCGCAGCGCCGACGAACGGGGTCGCCGGCAGGCGCAGCAGCGCGGGGCGAACAGGACGACCAGCCCCAGGACCACGGCGAGCACCGCGGCGACGGTGCGGGCCCGGAGCCGGGGCACCGGCGGGGGCGGCGGCGGCACGAAGTGGCCGTCGTCCTCGACGCGCCGCCGGCTCGACCCAGCCGGGCAGCGGCGGCTCGACCGGGGGCGGCCTGGCAGGGGGCGGGCCGGCGACCGCGGCGGGTCGCGGCCGGCGGGTCGCGCCCGCGCGCCGCTCGTCGGCGGCCGGCGCGGGGTCGCCCGGCGCGCGGGTGTAGACCGCGCCGCTCCGTGGAAGGGGCCACCAGCGCGGCGAACACGTCGTCGTCGGAGGGCGGCGGCGGGCGCGGCGGCCGGCCGTCCTGCGGCGCCGGCGGGCGCGCGCCGGCGGCGTGCGACTCGGCGCGCAGCGGCGGCACCGGCGGGCCGGGCAGGGTCGGCGGGGCGAGCACGCGGGCGGCGGCGGTCCGCGGCACCGGGTGCACGAGGCCGTGCGCGGTGGCGCCCGGGTCGTCCTCGGCGAGCAGCGCGGTGAGGTCGGCGACCTCGCTCGACGACGACCGCGACGGGCCTGGTCGGCGCGGCCCGGGTCGACCCACAGCCGGTCGAGCGGCCGCGGCGGCATGGTCACGCCGCGGTGCACGTTGTCGACCGCGCTGGCCGGCTCGACGTAGGCCGGCGACGCCCGCCGCGGCCAGCCGGTCGAGCAGCCCCTCGGACAGCCGCGGGTCGAGGTCGACCAGCGCGCCCCAGTCGCTGGCGGGCAGGCCGTTGGCGCGGCGGCCGGCGGGCTCGGTCGGGTCCGGCACGCTCAACCCGCTGCAGCCGGCGCGTGGGCTGCGCACGAAGTCGACGCTGCCGGCGAAGATCGCCGGGGCGTCGTGGTCGAGCGTCGCGACGTGGTAGCTGTCGGCGAGCACCCGCTCCTCGACGGTGCCGCCGGCCAGCCCGCGAGCAGCACCCGGCCGCTGACCGGCTCGACGACGTGGTCGACCGCGCTGCGGAAGGCGAGCACCGGGCAGGTGATCCGGGCCAGGTCGCGGCGCACCACGGGCCAGGCCCGCTGCAGCGACAGCGCCGCCCTGAGCGGCAGCCGGTCGTAGGCCAGCTCGCGCACGCCGGGCTTGCCTGATGTCGCTGGCGATGCCGGGGAACGACCCGACCAGCCGGCTGGCCAGCGGCAGCAGCCGGGCGTCGCGCCGCTCGGTCGCCAGGGCGCGCGTTGACCATCGACGACGCCGGCCACCTCGTCGCCGCGCTCCTCGGCCAGCCGCAGCACCAGCGTGCCGCCCATCGACAGGCCCATCGCGAAGACGGTGTCGCAGCGCGCGCGCAGGGCGTCGAACGCAGCGCTCCACCTCGCCGTACCAGTCGGCCAACGCGGTGCGGTTCATGTCCTGCCAGCGGGTGCCGTGGCCGGGCAGCAGCGGGACGCGCGACGGCGAGCCCGGCGGCGGCCAGGTGCTCGGCCCACGGGCGCACGCTCTGCGGGGTGCCGGTGAAGCCGTGGCAGACGCAGCACCCCGACCGGTCCGCCGGGCAGGTCGAGCGGCTCGGCCCCGGGCAGGACGGTCACGCGCGCTCCGATCGGCTCGGGCCGCGGCGGCGTCCCCGGTCCCTGGGTGCGATGGTCGCACGGGACGGCCGCGCCGACGAGGCGCCCCGGCGCACGCGGGCGGCGTTGCCCCTGACGCCCGGCCGGGCCGTAGGGTCGCGGGCACCGGCGAGCCGCGCGCAGCGGAGGGGGTCCGGGTGTTCTACTGGGTCGTCAAGGCGGTCTTGACGCCCGTTCCTCCGGCTGCTGTTCCGGCCGTGGGTCGAGGGCGGCGAGCACCTGCCCCCCGCGGGCGGGGCGATCCTGGCGAGCAACCACCTGTCCTTCTCGGACTCGTTCTTCCTGCCGCTCGTCGTGCCCCGCAAGGTCACGTTCCTGGCCAAGAGCGACTACTTCACCGGGCGCGGCGTCAAGGGCAGGCTCACGAAGAGCTTCTTCGCCGGCGTCGGCCAGGTCCCGATCGACCGCAGCGGGGGCGCGGCGAGCGAGGCCGCGCTGCGCACCGCCAAGCGCATCCTCGCCGAGGGCCACCTGCTCGGGCCTCTACCCCGAGGGCACCCGCAGCCCCGACGGCCGGCTCTACCGCGGCAAGACCGGCATCGCCCGGATGGCGCTCGAGGCGGGCGTCCCGGTCGTCCCCGTCGCCATGATCAACACCGACGTGGTGCAGCCGACCGGGAAGCAGATCCCGCAAGCTCGGCCGGGTCGGCATCCGGGTCGGCGCGCCGCTGGACTTCAGCCGCTACGCCGGCATGGAGGACGACCGCTTCGTGCTGCGCTCGATCACCGACGAGATCATGTACGAGCTCATGCTGCTGTCGGGCCAGGAGTACGTCGACCAGTACGCCACGAAGGCCAAGGCCGACCTCGAGCTGGCGCGGCAGGCGGCCCGCGAGGCGCTGGTCGGCGACGCCCCGCCGCCGCAGCGCAAGGCCAGCTGAGCGCCGGACCGGCGCGGCTGGACCCCGCGCTCTGGCGGGCGGTGGCCGTCGCCCGCGCGGCGTCGCTGGTCTACGTGCTCGCCTCGGGCGGCTGGTACCTCGCCCGGGGCTCCTGGGCCCGGCCCGGGCTGGGCGCCGCGGTGCTGGGTGTCGCGACGGCCTGGACCGTCGTCGTCACCGCCCTGCTGGCGCGGCCCGAGCAGCGCACCCGCCTGCTGCTGGGCACCGACCTCGCCGTCGCCGCCGGGCTGCTGCTCGCCGGCCGGCTCGTGCAGACCCGAGCGGGCATCGAGGCGGGGGAGGCCAGCCTCACGCTGTCCTGGGGCGCCGTGCCGGTGGTCGCCTGGGCCGTGCGCCACGGTGCTCCGGGCGGCAGCGGTGCCGCGGTCGTCGTGTCGGCCGCGACGCTGCTGTGGCGCGGCGAGACCACCCGGCCGGCCGTCGGGAGCTGCGTGCTGCTGCTGCTGACGGGCGCGGTCGTCGGCCACGTCGTCGCGCTGGCCCGCCGCGCGGAGCAGGCGTACGCCCGGGCCGTGCAGCGGGAGGCGGCCGCCGCCGAGCGGGAGCGGCTGGCGCGGTCGGTGCACGACGGGGTGCTGCAGGCCCTGGCGCTCGTCGCGGGACGGTCGTCGGACCCGGTGCTCGCCGGGACGGCCCGTGAGCAGGAGGGGGCCCTGCGGCGGCTGCTCACCGCCGCCCCTGCCGTCGAGGACGGCCTCGCCGACCTGCGGGCGCTGCTGCCCGCCGGGGAGGACGTGCGCACCGCCGGACCGGCCGGACCGGTGCTGATGCCGGTCGCGGTCGCGCGCGAGCTCGCTGACGCCGTCGCCGCGTGCGTCGACAACGTCCGGCAGCACGCCGGCGGCCCCGCCTGGCTGCTCGTCGAGGACGCCCCGGAGCAGGTCACCGTCTGGGTGCGCGACGAGGGGCCGGGCATCGCGCCCGGGCGGCTCGCGGCGGCGGCGGCGGCCGGTCGGCGGGGCTGGTCGGGCTCGGTCGTCGGCCGCGTGCGGGACCTGGGCGGGTCGGTGCGCGTGGAGAGCGCTCCCGGGACCGGGACGGAGGTGGAGCTTCGTGTGCCCCGACGGTGAGGCAGCGCCGGGCCCGGTCACCGTCGTCGTCGCCGACGACCACCCGATCTGGCGCGACGCCGTGGAGCGCGACCTCGCGGCGGCGGGGCTGCGCGTCCTGGGCGCGGCCGGCGACGGCGACAAGGCGGTGCGGGTCTGCGCCGCGACGAGGCCGCAGGTGCTGGTGTGCGACCTGCAGATGCCGGGCCGCGGCGGCGTCGAGGTGACGCGCGCGGTCGTGGGTCAGGGCACCCGCGTGCTCGTGCTGTCGGCCTCGGGGGAGGACGCCGACGTGCTGGAGGCGGTGAAGGCGGGCGCGACCGGCTACCTCGTCAAGTCGGCCAGCACCGCCGACCTCGTCGACGCGGTGCGCCGCACGGCCGCCGGGCAGCCCGTGTTCTCGCCGGGGCTGGCCGGGCTGGTGCTGGGGGAGTACACCCGCGTCGAGCGCCAGCCCGACGGGCCGCGGCTGACGCCGCGCGAGACGGAGGTGCTGCGGCTCGTGGCCCGCGGGCTCACGGCCCGCCAGGTCGCCGAGCGCCTGGTGCTCAGCCACCGGACGGTGGAGAACCACGTGCAGAGCACCCTCACCAAGCTGGCGCTGCACAACCGCGCGCAGCTGGTGCGCTACGCCGTCGAGCGGGGCCTGGCCGACTGAGCCGGGCGCCGTGCGGGCGAGCTCAGCCCTGCTCGCCGACCGCGTCTCCGGCCCGCCGGGCGCGGCGCTCCTCCAGCTGCGTCGGCTGCACCGACCGGCTCGGGAAGTCGACGAGCTCCCCGGTCTCCTCGCGGTCCCACTCCGGGAACGTCAGGTCGGTCTGCAGGTAGAGGGCCAGCAGCTCGGCGACCGCGCGGATGCCGTCCAGGTGGGTGCGCTCGTGCCCGTGGCTGGAGTCGACCCCGACCCCGACGAGCGCGGTGCGGATCTCCAGGCCCGCCTCCACCGCGCTGGCCGCGTCGGACCGGTAGTGCCGGAAGGTGTCGCGGGTGTGGGCCACGCCGTGCTCCTGCGCGAGGCGCAGCAGCCGCCGGCTGAAGTGGTGGTCGAAGGGGCCCGTCGAGTCGAGCATCGCGACGTTGGCGGCGTCCTCGCGCGAGTGCTGCAGCGGCGCGACGACGGCGTTGTCGACGGCGACCATCTCGGCCACGTCGGTGTCGAGCCCGTGCGTCGCGCCGTGCCCGACCTCCTCGGCGATGGTGACGAGCAGGTGCGCGCTCACCGCCGGCACGATGCCCGCGTCGCGCACGGCCTTGAAGGCCCCGAGCGCTGCCGCGACGCCGGCCTTGTCGTCGAGGTGGCGGCTCTTCACCCAGCCGCCGCGGGTGATGACCGGCCCGGCCTCCAGCGCCACGAAGTCGCCGACCTGCACGCCCAGCGCGGCCGCGTCGGCAGCCGTCGCCACCGGCTCGTCGAGCCGCACCTCGACGAGCGGCCAGCCGACGCCCTGCGTGTCGACCTCGTCGCCGTAGTTGTGGCCGCTGGACTTCAGCGGCAGCACGGTGCCGGTGAAGCAGCTGCCGGGCTCGTCGGGCGACGGCCCGTCGGTGTAGACGAGCACCGCGGCGCCCTCCGCGAAGCGCGCGCTGTGGGTGCCGAGCGGGGTGACGGCGAGCCGGCCGTTGTCCTTCACCCGCTCGACCATGCAGCCGATCGTGTCGACGTGCACGACGACGGCCCGGTCCGGCGACGCCCGGCGCCCGGTCAGCGTGGCGTTGAGCAGGCCCCGCCGGGTCACCCGCAGGTCGAGCCCGAGCTCGAGCAGGCGCTCGCCGACGTACTGCACGACGGCGTCCGTCCGGCCGGTGGGGCTCGGCGTGCGCAGCAGGTCGACGAGGACCTCGCGGACGTACGCCATGTCGACCTCGAGGCGGCGGACGCTCACCCACGACCCCGCGGGCCGGGGAAGAGCAGGTCGACGAAGCGGGCGGCGGTCGGCTGCGGGTCGTGGTTGGCCAGGCCCGGCCGCTCGTTCGCCTCGATGAAGACGTGGTCGGGGCCGTCGACGCGGGGCACCAGCAGGTCGAGGCCGGTCACGGGGATGTCGAGGGCGCGGCTGGCGCGCACGCACGCCTCGCCCAGCGCGGGGTGCAGGTCGGCGGTCACGTCGGTGATGGTGCCACCGGTGTGCAGGTTGGCCGTACGGCGCACGCGCAGCTGCTCGCCCTCGGCCAGGACGTCGTCGAGGTCGTGGCCGGCCGCGCGGACGGTCTCGGCCGTGGTGTCGTCGAGGGCCAGCGACGACTCGCCCCCGGTGACCGCGGCGCGCCGCTCGCCGTGCGCCTCGACGAGCTCGGCGACCGTGTGCGCGCCGTCGCCGACGACGGTCGCCGGCACCCGCACGGCCGCGGCGACCACCTCGTGCCCGATGACGACCACGCGCAGGTCCTCGCCGTCGCAGCGCTCCTCCAGCAGCACGTCGGGGCAGTGCCGCCGGGCCTCCTCGACGGCGCGCTCCAGCGCCTCGGGCGTCCGGACGCCGACCGTGATCCCCCGGCCCTGCTCGCCGCGCGCGGGCTTGACCACCAGGTCGCCCACCTCGGCGAGGAAGGCGGCGTCCGCGTCGGGGCTGGTCGCGGTGGTGCCGCGCGGCACCGCGAGCCCGGCGGCCTGCAGCACCCGCCGGGTGATGCGCTTGTCGTCGCAGCGGCTCATGGCGACGGCGCTCGTCAGCTCCGACAGCGACTCGCGCGTGACGATGCTGCGGCTGCCGCGCGTGAGGCGCAGCTCGCCCCACTCGGCGTCGCGCACCTCGACGTCGATGCCGCGCCGGCGCGCCTCGTCGGCGATGATCCGGGCGTACGGGTTGAGCCGCCGGTAGTCCGGCGACGCGGGCCCGACGAACAGCGGCTCGTTGATGCTGTTCTTGCGCTTCACCGACAGCACGGGCACGCGCCGGAAGCCCACCCGCTCGTAGAGGGCGATCGCCCGGCGGTTGTCGTGCAGCACGGTGAGGTCGACGTACGCCCGGCCGCGCTCGGCGTACGCCTGCGCGAGGGCACGGGTCAGCTGCTCGCCGACCCCGCGCACCGTCACCGCCGGGTCGACGGCCAGGCACCACAGGCTGGTGCCGCCCTCCGGGTCGCCGAAGGCCGCGACGTGGTCGACGCCGGTCACGGTGCCCACGAGCCGCCCGGCCGGGTCCTCGGCGACCAGCTGGGTGAAGACCGGGTCCTCCCGGCCCGCGAGCACGATCGCCGGGTCGGCGGTGATCATGCCGACGGTCGCGTAGAGCACGTTGACGGCGTCCACGTCGCGCTCGTCGCGCAGCGGTCGCACGCGCACGCCCGGGCGCTCGGGTGCCGCCGCGTAGGTGCGCAGGTCGAGGCGGTAGGCGTGCGACGGGTCGACGAACAGCTCGCCGGGCGACTGCGCGACGAGCACGTGGGGCTCGCGCGGGTAGACGCAGATGTCGCGCCGCCCGCTCTCCTCGCCGCGCAGCGCGAGGCGCAGGTCCTCGTGCGAGGTGAAGGTCTGCCCGAAGACGATGCGTCCCCAGCCGCAGTCGACGACCGCGTCCGCGCGCACCCCGTCGGGCAGCGTGGGGGCGGAGCGCTCCCAGCGGGTCGACAGGTCGTGCGGCCAGGTCACAGCCGGTGCTCCTGCAGCCACATCTCCAGCAGCGCGAGCTGCCACAGCCGGTTGCCCCGCAGCGGGGTGAGCGAGCCGTTCGGGTCGGCGAGCAGCGCGTCGACGTACGCCGGGCGGAAGAGCCCCCGCTGCGTCGCCGCCGGGTCGGTGAGCGCGTCGCGCACCCGGTCGAGGAACCCGCCCTGCAGGTGGGTGAGCGCGGGCACCGGGAAGTAGCCCTTGGGCCGGTCGATGACCTCGCGAGGCACCACCTGCCGCGCGGCCTGCTTGAGCACCCCCTTGCCGCCGTGCGCCAGCTTGAGCTCCGGCGGCACCCTCGCGGCGAGCTCGACGAGGTCGTGGTCCAGGAACGGCACGCGCGCCTCGAGCCCGAAGGCCATCGTGGTGTTGTCGACCCGCTTGACCGGGTCGTCGACGAGCATGACCTCGGTGTCGAGCCGCAGCGCGCGGTCCAGCGGCGTCTGCGCGCCGGGACGACCGAAGTGCTCGCGGACCAGCTCCAGCGACACGTCGTGGTCGGGCAGGAACGCGGGCTCGAGCACCTCGGCCATCTCGGCGTGCGTGCGGTCGAAGAACGCCTCGGCGTACGCGGCGACCGGGTCGGCGGCGCCGTGCACCGGCGGGTACCAGTGGTAGCCGGCGAAGACCTCGTCCGCGCCCTGACCCGACTGCACGACCTTGACCGAGCGCGACACCTCCTGCGACAGCAGGTAGAAGGCGACGACGTCGTGGCTGACCATCGGCTCGCTCATCGCCCGCACCGCGTCGTCGAGCGCGGGGAGCACGCGGTCGGGAGGCACCATCAGCTTCGTGTGCTGCGTGCCGAACCGCTCCGCCACCAGGTCGCTGTAGCGGAACTCGTCGCCCTCGCGCCCGCCGACGGCCTCGAAGCCGATGCTGAACGTGCGCAGGCCCTGCTGGCCCTGCTCGGCGAGCAGGCCGACGACGAGGCTGGAGTCGACGCCGCCGGACAGCAGCACGCCGACCTCGACGTCGGCGACCATCCGGCGCCGGACGCTGACGCGCAGCGCGTCGAGGACGGCGTCCTCCCAGTCGTGCGCGGACCAGCCGGAGCGCTCGGCCACCCGCTCGTACGGCGGCTGCCAGTAGACGCGGTCGTGCTCGCGGCCGTCCGGCTCCAGGACGCGCACGGTCGCCGGGGGGAGCTTGCGCACGCCCGCGAGCACGGTGCGGGGGGCAGGGACGACGGCGTGGAAGGTGAGGTAGGCGTGCAGCGCCTCGGGGTCGAGCGAGGTGTCGATCCCGCCGCCGGCCAGCAGCGCCGGCAGGGTGCTGGCGAAGCGCACGCCCCCGCGCACGGGCGCGACGTAGAGCGGCTTGATGCCGAGGCGGTCGCGGGCCAGCACGACCCGACCGGTGTCGCGCTCGACGACGGCGACGGCGAACATCCCGAGCAGGTGCTCCGGGAACGCGGTGCCCCACTGCGCGTACGCCTTGAGCACCACCTCGGTGTCGCCGGCGGAGAAGAACCGGTGGCCGAGCCCCTCGAGCTCGGTGCGCAGCTCGCGGTAGTTGTAGATCATGCCGTTGAAGACGGCGGTGAGCCCGAGGGCGCTGTCGACCATGGGCTGCTGGGAGGCGTCCGAGAGGTCGACGACCTTCAGCCGGCGGTGCCCCAGCGCCACCCGCCCCGCGCTCCACACCCCCGCGCCGTCCGGGCCGCGGTCGGCCATGGTGGCCGCCATGGCCGCCACCGCCGGCACGTCGGGAGCGCTGCCGTCGGTCCGGACCTCGCCGCAGATGCCGCACACCCCTGACCTGTGATCGCTGCCCGGGCCCGTCAAACGCCAGACTGGGCGCGTGCGCGTCTTCTACGACCTCGAGTTCGGCGACACCGAGCGGGAGATCACGCTGGTCTCGGTGGGTGCGGTGGCGGAGGACGGGCGGGAGTTCTACGCCGTCAGCAGCGACTTCGACCCCCTGGCCGTGCACCCCTGGGTCCGCGACCACGTGCTGCCGCAGCTGCCGCCGGCGTCCACGTGGAAGCCGCGGGCGGTGATCCGCGACGAGCTGCTCGAGTTCCTCGGCGCCGACCCGGTGCTGTGGGCCTGGTACGGCGCGTACGACCACGTCGCGCTGTGCCAGCTGTGGGGGGCGATGCCCGCCCTGCCGCGCGCGGTGCCGCGGGTGACCTTCGACGTGCGGCAGCTGTGGGAGCACCTGGGGCGCCCGGCGCTGCCGCAGCAGCAGAGCGGGCGGCACGACGCGCTCGCCGACGCGCGGCACGTCAAGGCGCGCTGGGAGGCGCTCGCCGAGCGCGCCTACCTGCTCGGGCTCGACGTCTGAACGAGCACCTCCGCGACCACCTGGGCTCGGTGGCGGTCGAGCGCGTAGCGTCCCGACCCGTGCGCATCGGGGTGCTGACCGGCGGGGGCGACTGCCCGGGGCTCAACGCGGTGATCAGGGCGGTGGTGCGCAAGGGCGTCGAGACGTACGGCCACGAGTTCGTCGGCTACCGCGACGGCTGGAAGGGACCGCTGGAGGGCACCAGCCGGCCGCTCGGCGTCGCCGAGGTGCGCGGCATCCTGCCGCGCGGCGGGACGGTCCTCGGGTCCAGCCGCACCAACCCGCTGAAGGTCGACGGCGGCGTCGAGCGGATCCGCGGGACGCTGGCCGCCGACGGCGTCGAGGCCCTCATCGCCATCGGTGGCGAGGACACGCTCGGCGTCGCGACCCGGCTCGCGGCGGAGGGGCTGACCGTCGTCGGCGTGCCGAAGACGATCGACAACGACCTCGGGGCGACCGACTACACGTTCGGCTTCGACACCGCCGTCACCATCGCGACGGAGGCGATCGACCGGCTGCACACCACGGCGGAGTCGCACCACCGGGTGCTCATCTGCGAGGTCATGGGCCGGCACGCGGGCTGGATCGCGCTGCACGCGGGGCTCGCCGGCGGGGCCAACGTCATCCTCATCCCCGAGCGGCCCTTCGACATCGACGAGGTGTGCCGCTACGTCGAGTCGCGCTTCGCGCTGGAGTACGCGCCGATCCTCGTCGTCGCGGAGGGCGCGGTGCCGCGCGAGGGGACGATGGCCGTGCAGGAGGGGGAGCTCGACGCGTTCGGGCACGTGCGGCTCGGCGGCATCGGGCACCGGCTCGAGCAGGAGATCGAGGCGCGCACGGGCAAGGAGGCGCGGGCCACGGTGCTCGGGCACGTGCAGCGCGGGGGGTCGCCCACGGCGTACGACCGGGTGCTCGCCACCCGCTTCGGCCTGCACGCCATCGACGCGGTGCACGACGGTGCCAGCGGCGTCATGGTCGCGCTGCGCGGCACCGACATCGTGCGCGTGCCGCTCGAGGAGGCCACCCGCGAGCTGAAGACGGTGCCGGTCGAGCGGTACGCCGAGGCAGAGGTCTTCTTCGGCTGAGGCGGGGCGCCGGCGCGGTGGGGGTGCGGTCGGGGCGCGGTGGGGGCGCGGCGCTCGCCGCCCACGCTGCAGGTGGTCCCCGGACGCGGTACGGGCGGCACGGTGGTCCTGGCCCTGAGCGGACGTGCAGCACGCGCACGACCAGGTCCAGGCGCCCCGCGTCCTCGCGCGGAGCTGTGCCGCCTGCGCCGCGGCCGGCCGGGCGGAGGACAGCGGGCGGGGAGCGGGCCCTGCAGCGGCGTCCGCAGGGCGACCCGGTGCCGTCGGCGCGGGAGCGGTGCCGGTCGTCCCACGCGGGGGCGCGGCTGTCCGCGCACCCGTGCGCAGGTGCTTGACGGCCTCCGGTCGACCTCGTAGACTCGAACACGTGTTCGACAGTGGTGTGGGGCCCGATGGCCAGGAGCGGCTGCCCGGCGACCAGGGGCAGCGGCTGGCCGGGCCGGGCCGGACCCAGCGGGCGGTGCAGGCGTTGCGGCAGGTCGAGGTGGCGTACGCGCGGGCGTTCGTGGCGTCGTTGGACGCCGCGCAGCAGGTGTTCGCGGCGGCGTGCCTGGAGCACGAGGGGCTGCTGGGCGGGTCGACCGTCACCGCCGGCTCGGGCCGGCCGGGGCGGGCGGTGTCGGTGTGCGAGCAGGCCGGTGCGGAGCTGGCGTGGGCGCTGCAGGTCCACCCGATGACGGCGCAGGCGCGGCTGGGGCTGTGGCAGCGCCTGGAGGACCTGCCGCTGCTGCGGGAGCTGCTCGACGGCGGCGGGTTGAGCGTCGCGGGGTTCCTGGCGGCGGACCGGGCGCTGCCGGACCCGTCGGTGCTGATGCCCGGAACCGCCGGAACCGCCGGAACCGCCGACCCCGCCGACCCCGACGGGGCCGACGAGCCGGTGGAGGGGCTGCCGCCGGTGGGTGAGCAGTTGGCGCACCGGATCGTGCAGCAGCTGCTCGGCCGGCGTGACGAGCAGCGCCGGTTGCGCGGCTGGAGCGACACTCCGGGCCGGCTCGGGCAGGCGATCGGTCGGGCCGAGGTCCGGCTGGACCCGGCAGGGGCGGCCCGTCGACGTCAGCAGGCCGCCCGGTACGCCACCGGGGTGCGGCTGCGCGGCTACCCCGACGGGCTGGCGGACCTGACCGCGACCGGCCCGGGCGTCGGGCTCAGCGCGGCGAAGCGGCTGCTCGAGCAGCTCGCCGACACCGACGACCCGGCCGATGAGCGCACGTCCGGGCAGCGGCAGGTCGACGCGCTGATCGCCGCGCTGGTCGCCCGGGCCGGTGGCGGGGTGCCGCTGGAGCTGGACCTGGAGATCCCGGTGCAGGTCACCAGCACCCGGCCGGTCCCGCAGCCCCACGGCCCGGACCTCGCCGAACCGGTCAGCATCCGCAGCCAGCTCACCCCCGTCCTGCTCGCCCACCTCACCAGCACCCCCACCCCCGCCGGCGCCCCCATCGGCACCCCGACGCCCGCCGGCCCGCTGCTGCCGAAGGACACGGCCGACGGCGACCCGGTCGACGACGGCACCGCGGTCGATGAGGACACCGCGGTCGACGAGGACAGTCGCAGTCGACGGGGACGGTCGGGGCGGTCGGCGCGGTCGGGGAGGGCCGGGGAGCCCAGCGGCCCGAGCCGCGCGTGTGGCCGCGGCAGGGTGTCGCCGAGCTCGTCGGGTTCGGGCCGGTCGACCCGCAGCTGCTCAGCGAGCTGCTCACCGACCCCGCCGGGCTCCCGGTCGGGCTCAGCGGCATCAGCATCCGACGGGTCTGCATCGACCCGCTCGGGCAGGTCGTCGCCGTCGACGCCACCGCCGTCCCGCTGGACCAGCTCCTGCACCCGACCGGCAAGGCCCGTCCAGACGGCAGACAGGCCGCCTGCCCCGCACAGGACCACCCGGTGCAGGTGACCATCCCGCAGCTGCTGCAGACCCTGACCAGCGACCTGCCCGTCCCGCCGCCCCCGACCACCAGCTACACCCCCACCGCCGCCCACACACGCCTGATCCGGCTGCAGACACCACGGTGCTGCTGGGCCGGCTGCAACCGACGCGCCCGCGGCTGCGACCTGGACCACCGCGACGCCCACCCCCACGGCCAGACCACCACCGCCAACCTCCAACCCCTGTGCCGACACCACCACCGGCTCAAGCACGCCGGCTGGCACGGCCGCGCCCACCCCGACGGCACCACCACCTGGACCAGCCCCACCGGCCGAGCCACCCACCCGCCACCCTGACCCACCACCCTGACCCGCCCACGCCCCGCGCCCGACGACCCGGAACCCACCAGGCTCCGGGACGCTGGCACGCCCGAGCTCAGCAGCGGCCGCCGACGCACCCGGCCGACGGACCGGCAGGACAGCGCGCTCGCGAGGGCGGGGGTGCCGGGCGAGGTGCCACCAGCGGCCGCGGAGCTCCCTCCGCACCTGAGCCGGCTGTGCGGCCTCAGGCGGGGCGGGCGCGCGGACGCACGGCCAGCAGGTAGACGATCGCGAGCACCGCGCCGCCCGGCACCACGAGTCCGACGGCGAGCAGGGCGACCCACAGGGTCTTGCCACCGCGCGGTGCCAGGTCGACATCCGGGCGACGAGCCGCGTCGACCAGCGCGAGCACCTGCAGCACGAGCCCGACCACGACGAGGAGCAGCACCAGCGCTCCCGCGACACCGACGACCAACGCAGACCTCCCGGACCCGGCGCACGCCCCTCAGCGCAAGGCAGCCTCCCACGCCGCTGCCGACCGCACGTCGAAGGCGACCAGCAGGCACCGCTCGACCTGCGTCGGGGTCCCGCGCACCGCCGTGACCGAGACCTGCGCGGCCTCCTCCAGCGGGTAGCCGTACACGCCGGTGGAGATCGCCGGGAAGGCGACGGAGCGCGCCCCCACCTCGTCGCAGCGGGCGAGCGCCGCCGTGTAGGCCGAGGCCAGCAGGCGCGCGTCGTCGGAGGACCCCGACCACACCGGTCCGACCGCGTGCACCACCCACCGCACCGGCGCCAGCCCGAAGGCCGGCGTCACGACCGCCGACCCGGACGGGCAGGGGGCCAGCGCCCGGGACGCGTGCACCAGCTCCGGACCCGCCGCCCGGTGCACGGCACCGTCGACACCACCGCCGCCGCGCAGCGCCGCGTTCGCCGCGGTCACGACCGCCTCGACCGGTTGCCGCGTGATGTCGCCCCGCACGACCGCGATCTCCACCCGCCCAGCGTGGCACGCGCCGGTACCTTGCCGGTCGTGCCCCGACCCCGACCGCTGGCCGCCCTCGCGCTGGCTGCCCTCGTGCTGGCGGGATGCTCGTCCGAGCCGCCGCCCAGCACCTTGCCGGTCGCGCCGAGCAGCAGCACCCCCGCCGTGCCGCCGACGACCGTGGCCACCGCCGTGGTCGACGAGGTGCCGGTCTTCGACGCCGCCGACGCGCAGGCCCCGGTCACCACGCTGGACCGCCGCACCACCATCTCCGGCGGCCTGGTGCTGCTGGTCCTCGAGCGTCGGCCCGACCGCCTGCAGGTCCTGCTGCCCACGGCGCCCGCGGGCAGCACCGGCTGGGTCCGGCCGACGCGGTGACGCTGACCGCCGACCCGTACGCCGTGCAGGTCTCGCTCGGCCGCCACGAGCTGACCGTCACCCGCGACGGGGAGCCCGTCCTCACCGCCCCCGCCGGCACCGGCACCACCGACCGCCTGGTGGCCGGCACCGCGTACTACGTCACCGAGCTGCTGCGCCCGCCCGACCCGGCCGGGCCGTACGGGCCGTACGCGTACGCGCTCTCCGGCGGCACCACGACCCCGGCGGCCTTCGCCGCCGCGAGCGGCGTGCTGGCCATCAGCGGCACGGGCACGCCCGCCGGGATCGGCACGGACGTCGCGGTCGGCTGCGTGGTCGTGGCGGACGACGTGGTCACCCGGCTCGCCGAGCAGGTCGGCCTGCCGCTGGGGACGCCGGTCACCGTCGTGCCCTGACCGCGCCGCCGGGCCCACCTACGCTGGAGGCCGTGACCGTCACCGACCTCGACGCCTGGCGCACCCTGCCCGCTGCCCAGCAGCCGGCCTGGCCCGACCGGGCGGCCCTCGACGGCGTCTCCCGCACGCTGGCGGAGGTCCCGCCGCTGGTGCAGCCGCAGGAGTGCGACGTGCTGCGCACCCGGCTCGCGCCGTGGCGCGCGGCGAGGCGTTCCTGCTGCAGGGCGGCGACTGCGCCGAGACGTTCGCCGCCAACACCGCCGAGGGCATCCGCGGCAAGGTCCGCACGCTGCTGCAGATGGCCGTCGTGCTGACGTACGGCGCGAGCGTGCCGGTCGTCAAGGTCGGCCGGCTCGCCGGGCAGTACGCCAAGCCCCGCAGCGCCGACCTCGAGGCCGACGGCCGGCCGTCCTACCGCGGCGACGCGGTCAACGACCTGCACGGCGACCGCACCCCCGACCCGCAGCGGATGGTCCGGGCCTACGCCAACAGCGCCGCGACGATGAACTTCATGCGCGCGATGGCCACCGACGGCAGCGCCGACCTCGCCGCCGTGCACGACTGGAACACCGCCTTCGTCGCGAGCAGCCCGGCCGGGCTCGCGCTACGAGGCGCTGGCCCGCGACATCGACCGCGCGCTCGGCTTCATGCGCGCCTGCGGCCTCGACCTCGAGCAGATGAGCGAGACGCACGGCGTCGAGCTGTACTCGAGCCACGAGGCGCTGCTGCTGGAGTACGAGCGGGCGCTGACCCGCACCGACGAGCGGAGCGGCCGGCCGTACGGCCTGTCGGGCGCACCTGCTCTGGGTCGGCGAGCGCACCCGCGACCTCGACGGCGCGCACGTCGACCTGCTCGCCCGCCTCGCCAACCCGATCGGCCTCAAGGTCGGCCCGTCGGCGCGCCCCGACGACGTGGTGGCGCTGTGCGAGCGGCTCGACCCGGACCGCGAGCCGGGCCGGCTGACGGTCATCAGCCGGATGGGCGCCGGCCGGGTGCGCGCAGGTGCTGCCCGGCATCGTCGCGGCCGTCGAGGACGCCCGCGGTCCGGACAGCGTGGTCTGGCACTGCGACCCGATGCACGGCAACACCCGCGAGAGCAGCAACGGCTACAAGACCCGGCACTTCGACGACGTGATGGACGAGGTGCTCGGCTTCTTCGAGGTGCACGCGGCGCTCGGCACGCACCCCGGCGGCGTGCACGTCGAGCTGACCGGCGACGACGTCACCGAGTGCCTCGGCGGCGCGCACGAGATCACCGACGCCGACCTGGCCGGCCGCTACGAGACGGCCTGCGACCCGCGGCTGAACGACGGGCAGTCGCTGGAGCTGGCGTTCCTCGTCGCCGAGATGCTGCAGCGCCGGCGGGGCTGACCACCGCGCCTGGGCCGACGCAATCAGTACCAGCCGCCCGGCGGCAGCAGCTCGCCGGCGTCGACGGCCGCGTCGAGCACGTTGCCGGGCGGCGCGAGCGGGCAGGCCCACGCCGGGTCGTACGCGCAGGAGGGGTGGTAGGCCAGGTTGAGGTCGACGACGAGCGTGCCGCGGCCGGTGACCGGGTCGACGTCGCCGCCCGGGTCGGCGCCCTTGACGGTGTCGAGCAGGTAGCGCCCGCCGCCGTACGTCGTGCGGCCCGGCGGTCGCGTCCTTCACCGGCACGAACAGCCCCGCCGCCGTACGACCCGAGCCGCCACACGTCGAGGCTGCCCGAGCCCGCGGCAGCCGCAGCACGCCGACCCGGTCGAACGGCGACGACGCCGTCGGTGCCGGTCGCCACGTCGAGGTGCTGCGGCGCGACGTCCGGGTCGAGCGCGACCTCCGAGCCGCAGCGCCGGGTCGTACGGCGCGTACGGCACCTCCGCCCGGTCGGCAGCGCGCGACTCGGCGGTGCCCGGCGAGCAGCTCGTCGCGCGGGCCGCGCCAGGCCTCCCAGCCGGCGGCGGGGTCGGCGGCGGCGCGGTAGGCGGCGTAGGCCGCGGCGGTGCGGCGCCGCCAGTCGAGCAGGGTCGAGGGTCACGGCGTCGGGCCCGGGTCAGGATGCCGTGTAGGTCGCGCGCGCCGAGCGGGAACCGTCGCCGGCCACGACGGCGTAGCCGCCGGGCGGCCCGCCGCCGGCCCCGACCGGCAGGGTGGCCGTGAAGCGGCCGCAGGCCGGCACGACCGTGGTGCGGGTGTCGCCGACCGGGCGGTCCCGCGGCGTCGCAGCAGCGACACCACGACGGTGCTGCCGGGCGTCCAGCCGGAGGCCGGCACCGTCACGTGCGGTCGCCGGCCGGGCCGGAGGAGGGGTCGAGCGACCGGCGGCGGCGCGGCGGTCGGCGCGGTCGGCGGGCGTCGGCGGGGCCGGGCGGCGCGGCGTGGTCGGCACCGGCGGGTAGGTGAACACCGTCGTCGTGGACGCGGGCCCGGCCGCCGTCGGCGTCGGCAGCGGGGTGTCGCCGGGCAGCGGCGTCGGCACCGGGGCGGTGACCGGCGGCAGCGGCGTGAAGGCCGCCGCCGTACCGGAGCCGGCCGGCTGAGCAAGGCCCCGAGACCGACCCCGGCGGCGACGGCCAGCAGCAGCGCCAGCAGCACCGGGCCCGGCGACAGCACCCGCCGCCCGTCGTCCTCGAGGCGACCGCCTGAGCGGCTCGGGGCCGCCGGCGGGCAGCACCCGCGGGCGCGGGCACCGACCGCGGTCAGCAGCTCCTCGCGGTCCTCGTCCGGCAGGGCGACCACCGACAGCCCGGCCAGCAGCCGTCGGACGTCCTCCTGCGCCTCCACGACGGCCGGCGCACTGCGCGCAGCGCCGCACGTGCCGGGCGGTCGGGGCGTCCCCGGGGGCCACGACCGGGCTCTCGGCCAAGCCGGCTCAGCCCGGCCTCGACGTCGTGCCCCGGGTCGTCGACGCGCTCGGAGTCGAAGACGTCGGGCAGCAGGTCCAGCCGGGCCGACCCGACCAGCCGGGCGACGCCGTCGCCCTCGACGCCGAGCGCCGCGGCCACCGTCTCCGCCGGCAGGTCGTAGGCGTCGCGCAGGAGCAGCGCGGTCCGCGACGCGGTCCTCGCGGCGGTCCAGCCCGGCCGAGAGCAGCTCCTGCTCCTGGTCGTCGGCGAGCAGCCCGCTGCCGACGGGCAGCCACGCGTCGTCGAGGCCGGCCGAGCGCGCCCGGCGCGCCGCCAGCGCGAACCAGCGGCCGACCAGCCGGGCCGGTGGTGCCGGTCCTCGGCGGCGCTGTCGACGAGGTCGAGGGCGCTGTCCTCGACCACCCCGGAGCGACCTCCGGCGGGCAGCCCGCCGGCGGACGAGGTCGTGCACGCGGTCGGCGTGCGCCCGGACGGTGGCGACCATCGCCTCCGCCGAGACCGTGGTGCGCACCGGCGCCAGGCCTCGGGGCCCGGTCCGACCTAGGGTGCCGCGGGTGACCTCGACCCCGTCGACCTGCGCAGCGACACCCTCACCCGCCCGACCCCGGGGTGCGTGCCGCGATGGCGTCAGCCGAGGTCGGCGACGACGTCTACGGCGAGGACCCGTCGGTCCGCGCCCTGGAGGAGACGGTCGCCGACCTGTTCGGCCACGAGGCCGCCGTCTTCGTGCCGAGCGGCACGATGGGCAACCAGATCTGCCTGCAGCTGGTCGTGCCGCCCGGCCGGCGAGCTGGTCTGCGACGCCGACGCGCACGTCGCTGACGTACGAGCACGGCGCCGCCGCGGCGCTCGGCGGCATCTCCAGCCGCACCGTCCCCGGTCGGTCCGGTGACCGCGGCGGTCGTCGAGCCCTACCTGCGGCCCGCCGGCTGGGGCACCGTCGCCGACCGCCGCCGTCGCGCGTCGAGCAGACCCACAACCGGGGCGGCGGGCGCGGTCCACCCGCTGGCCGACCTGCAGGAGCTGCGCGCGCTGACCGCGCGGCACGGGATGGCGCTGCACTGCGACGGCGCCCGGATCTGGAACGCCGCGGTCGCGAGCGGCATCGCCGCTGTCGGCGTACGGCGCGGTGTTCGACACGCTGTCGGTCTGCCTGTCCAAGGGCCTCGGCGCGCCGGTCGGCTCGGTCGTGGTCACCGACGCCGAGCGCGCGCGGCGCGGGCGCGGGTGCTGCGCAAGCGGCTGGGCGGCGGGATGCGGCAGGCCGGCGTGCTGGCGGCGGCCGGGTCGTACGTCCTCGAGCACCACCTCGAGCGGCTGGCCGACGACCACCGCCGGGCCGCGCTGATCGGCGCGGCGGCCGGGGTGCACGCCGCAGACCAACATCGTGCCCGCTCGACGTGCCGGACGGGCCGGCCTTCGCTGCGGCCGCCCGGGAGCAGGGCGTGCTGGTGTCGGTGGTCGGGCCGCGTCGGGTGCGCCTGGTCACCCACCTCGACGTCGACGACGCCGGCGCCCGGCGCGCGGCCGACGTCGTCGCGCGGCTGCTCGGCGGGCTGGTCCTGGACGAGGTCAGCCGGCCGCTGCCGCCGCCGGTGAGGACGTCGAGCGGCGGCGAGGACCAGGGCGAGCAGCACGAAGCCGGCGATCACCCACAGCCCGTGCTGGAAGGCGGTCGGCGAAGTCGCCGCCGGTCGCGGCGAGGGCGCCGAAGAAGACGCTCCCGGTCGCGGCGATGCCGGCCGCCGCGCCGATCCGCTGGCCGGTCTGCAGCACGCCGCCGGCGCTGCCGGCCCGCGCCACCGGCACCTCGGACAGCGTCAGCGTGACGTTGGGGGAGATGACGAGCCCGCTGCCGATGCCGGCGACGAGCAGCGGCGCGGCGGTCGCCCAGCCCACAGCGCCGCCGGGGACGCCTGCGCGGCGAAGTAGGTCGCGACGAGCCCGACGCGGCCGTGACGCTGAGGCCGAGCGCGACCAGCGGGCGGCCGAACCGCGTCACCACGCGCCCGCCCAGACCGGCTGCGGCCGCTGAGCCGACCGCGAACGGGGTGACGGCCAGGCCGGACAGCAGCGCGCTGTAGCCGAGGCCCTCCTGCAGGAACTGCGCGAAGGTGAAGAAGATCCCGGTGAAGCCGGCGAAGTAGACCAGCGCCGATGCCGGCACCGAGGGAGTAGGACCGCGGCGCGGAACAGGCCCAGGTCGACCAGCGGCTCGGCCGTCCGGGCGTAGCGGCGCTCCCACAGCACCCAGGCGACGAGCAGCACCGCGGCCGACGGGGTAGCAGCGCGAGCCGCGCGGGCTGTGCCAGGTCTGCTGCTCGATGAGCGGCAGCAGCAGTGCGGTGACGCCCGAGCCCAGCAGGACCACGCCGACCGGGTCGAGGTCCTGCGCGGCCGCGCTGCGGCTCCGGCGCGGGCAGCAGCCGGAGCGGCGAGCAGCAGGGCGCCGACGCCGACCGGCAGGTTGACGAAGAAGACCGCGCGCCAGCCGCGTCTCGGTGCCGAACAGCGCGATGAGCGCCCCGCCGAGCAGCGGGCCGACCGCGGTGGAGATGCCGATGGTGGCGCCGAGCAGGCCGAACGCCCTGCCCCGCTCCGCGCCCCGGAACAGCTGCTGGATGAACCCGCTGACCTGCGGGACGAGGATGCCGCCCGCGGCCCCCTGCAGCAGCCGGGCGAGCACGAGCACCAGCGGCGTCGGGGCCAGGCCGCAGGCGACGCTGGCCAGCGACGAACACCGTCAGCCCGAACAGGAACGCCGGCCGCCGGCCGCGGGCGTCGCCGAGCCGGCCGGCCGGGACCAGCACCAGCCCGAAGGTCAGGGCGTAGCCCGAGACGATCCACTGCAGGTCGCTCTGGCCGGCCGCCAGCCCCGAGCGGATGCTCGGCAGCGCGACGTTGACGATGCTGACGTCGAGCAGGCGTCATGAAGCCCGCGACGAGGCAGACGGCCAGCACCCGCCAGCGACCGCGGGTCGGGCTCGTAGGAGTCGTCGGGGGCGGACGAGGGGCGCGCCGGAGCGGGGGCAGTGCTCACGACCGGAGGTTGCCCATCCCCACCGCTGCTGACGCCTGCCGCAGCCGCCCGGTCAGCGGGTCGTCAGCGAGCGCCCGACGACCGGCGGGAGGTCGCGGCAGGCGGCGGCGAGGGCGTCGAGGTCGTCGCCGTACAGCGCCTGCGGGCCGTCGCAGAGCGCGGCCGTCGGGTCCGGGTGGACGTCGACGATGACCGCGTCCGCGCCGACGGCGATGGCCGCCCGGGTGAGCGGCACGACGAGGTCGCGCTTGCCGCCCGGAGTGCGACGGGTCGACGACGACCGGCAGGTGCGACAGCCCGTGCAGCACCGGCACCGCGGAGATGTCGAGGGTGTTGCGCGTGCCGGTCTCGAAGGTCCGGATGCCGCGCTCGCACAGGACGATGTCGAGGTTGCCGCGCTGCGCGACGTACTCGGCGGCCATCAGCCACTCCTCGTACGTCGCGGTCATGCCGCGCTTGAGCATCACCGGCTGCCCGGCGGAGCCGACCGCCTGCAGCAGCGCGAAGTTCTGCATGTTGCGGGTGCCGACCTGCAGCATGTCGGCCTACTCGCGCGACCAGCGGGACGTCGGCGGCGTCGACCACCTCGGTGACGATCGGCAGGCCGGTCTCCTCGCGCACCTCGGCGAGGATCCGCAGGCCCTTCTCGCCGAGCCCCTGGAAGGCGTACGGGCTGGTGCGCGGCTTGTACGCGCCGCCGCGCAGCAGCGTCGCGCCGGCGGCCTGGGCCATCCGCGCCGCGGCGAGCGTCTGCTCCGGCGTCTCGACCGCGCACGGCCCGGCGATGAGGGTGAAGGTGCCGGGACCGATCGGCACGCCGCCGACCTCGACCGTGGTCGCCGTCGGGTGGTTCTCGCGGCTGACCAGCTTGTAGGGCTTGCTGACCCGGACGACCTCGCCGACCCCGGGCATCGCCCGCAGGTTGAGGCCCTGGAAGGCGACGACGTCGCCGACCAGCCCGACGATGGTGCGCTGCACGCCGCGGCTGACGAAGGCCGACCCGCCCGCCTGCTCCACGCGGTCGACGACGGCCTGGACCTGCTGCGGGGGCGGCGCCGGGGCGCATGACGACGACCATCTCCGACCGACGTAGCCCGGCCGGTCCCGGGCCGCGGTCGGGGTGCGCGTCGGCGCTCGCCCGACCCGGGACCGGTGACGGGTGGCGGGCTGGAGGGTCGGCACGGATGGCCGCGTGGGCGACGGGGCGGCGGGCGGGCGGGTCACGTTCGGCAGGTCGGGCCCGCGGACCCGCGGCTGCCGCCCGGGCAGCACGTGCCGCGCGGCTGGCCGGTCCTGCACTACGGCCCGGTCCCGGTCTTCCGGCCGGAGGCGTGGGACCTGCGGGTCTTCGGGGCGACCGCGGGCCCGGGGACGACCTGGACCTGGGCGCAGGTCGAGCAGCTGCCGCGCGTGGAGGTCGAGGCGGCGTTCCACTGCGTCACGCGCTTCTCGGTGCTGGACAACCGCTGGCGGGGGGTGTCCACCCGGACGCTGCTGGCGCTGGCACCGCCGGCGCCCGAGGCGACCCACGTGCTCGTCTGGGCGGAGTACGGCTACAGCGCCAACCTCGCGCTGGCCGACTTCGCCTCCCCGGACGCGCTGCTTGCCACCTGCCGGGACGGGGAGCCGCTCAGCGCCGAGCACGGCGCGCCGCTGCGGCTCGTCGTGCCCCACCTGTACGCCTGGAAGGGCCCCAAGTGGGTGCGCGGCGTGGAGTACCTCACCGCCGACCGGCGCGGCTTCTGGGAGGAGCGCGGCTACCACAACCGCGCCGACCCCTGGCGCGAGCAGCGCTGGTCCTACCAGGAGGAGCCCGGCGACGGGCCCCCGCTCGAGCCCTAGACCTCGAGGCGCTCCACGTCGCCCTCGGCGCCGGCCCGGGGGCCGACCTCCGTGAGCACCATGGCGAGGAGCACCAGGGCCGCTCCGGCGAGCGCGCGCGGGCCGAGCACCTCGCCGGCGAGAAGGACGGCGAAGCCCAGCGAGAAGACCGGCTCCATCGTCATGACGACGGCGGTGCGGGTGGGCGACAGCGAGCGCTGCGCCCAGGTCTGCACGACGAAGGCCAGCGCGGTCGCGGCCAGGGACGTCAGGGCCAGCGCGGCCCAGACGCCCGCGTCGGGCGGGACGACGACGCCGCCCGGCACCGCGACGACCCCGCACAGCACCGCGGTCGTGGCCAGCTGCACCACCGCCAGGGCGTACGGGTCCGAGGTGGCCGCCCAGCGCCCCAGCCCGACGATGTGCACCGCGAAGGCGGCGGCGCACCCCAGGGTCAGCAGCTCGCCCGGGCCGATCGACCAGCCGCGCAGCGACAGCAGCGCCAGGCCCGCGGTCGCCACGCCCACCGCGGCCCAGGCGAGCGGCGGCGGCGGGGTGCGCAGCAGCAGCGCGGCGCCCAGCGGCGTGAGCACGACGAACAGCCCGGTGAGGAAGCCGCTCACCGCCGCAGGGGTGGTCTGCAGGCCGAGCGTCTGCAGCAGGTAGCCGGTGCCCAGGGCGAGCCCCAGCAGGACCCCCGCCCGGCGCCCGGCGGGAGACAGGCGCAGCACTGCCCGCGGGCGCAGGGCGACCATCGCCAGCGCGGCGAGGCCGAACCGCCAGGTGAGGAAGTCGGTCACCGGCATCCGCCCGACCGCGTCCTTGACGACGACGAAGGTCGAGCCCCAGACGGCGGTGACGCCGAGCAGCGCGAGCAGCGGCAGGGCGGCCCGGTCGGGCCGCCTCACGCGTCGCGCAGGCCGCGGAGCAGCTCGACGTCGCGGCGGTGGCTGGCCGCGTCGCCCGGTGTCTCGACGACGACGGGCACCCCGCGGGTGGCCGGGTGTCGGAACAGCTCGGCGAAGGGGTCCTGGCCGATCCGGCCGGCGCCGATGGCCTCGTGCCGGTCGCGGGCGGAGCCGAGCGGGTCCTTGGAGTCGTTGGCGTGCACCAGGGCGAGCCGGCCGCGCCCGACGGTCTTGACGAGCGCGTCGAGGGTCTTCTTCATCCCGCCGGGCGCGGCGAGGTCGTGCCCGGCCGCCCAGGCGTGGCAGGTGTCCAGGCACACCCCGAGCCCGGGGTGGTCGTCGAGCTGGGCGAACCACGGCCCGAGGTCCTGCACCGTCGCGGCGAGCGCCTGGCCGCCGCCGGCCGTCGGCTCGACGAGCAGCCGCGGGCCGTCGCCGACCTCGTCGAGCACGGGCAGGAGCAGCGCGCGCAGCTGCTGCATCGCCTCGTCGCGGTGCGCGCCGGCGACCGCGCTGCCGGCGTGCACCACCACGCCGCGGGCGCCGAGCGCCGCGCCGCGGGCGAGCGCGTGCCGCACCGCCTCCACGCTGCGCCGCTGCGTCGCCTCGGTGGGCGAGCCGAAGTTGACCAGGTAGGGCGCGTGCACGAAGACCGGCACCCCGTCGCGGCCGGTCTGCTCGCGGAACGCGGCGTCCTGGGCCGGGTCGCCCGGGCTCGGCGCCCAGCCGCGCGGGTTGGAGACGAAGACCTGCAGCGCGGCCGCGCCGATCTCCCGGGCGTACGCCAGGCCCTTGAGCAGTCCGCCGGAGACCGGGACGTGGGAGCCGACGGGGGAGGGCTTGCGCGGTGGCACCGCACGAGCCTGCCAGAGAGCGGCCGCGGCCTCAGAAGACGTAGAGCGTGACGGTCGAGCCCTTGCGGACCTGCTCGCCCGCTCCGGGCGACACCGACCGCACCCGGCCCGGGCCGGGGATGGAGACGACCCGGGCCTTGACGCCGAGCGCCTCGAGCTCGGCCACCGCGGTGTCGCGGTCCAGGCCGACGAGGTCGGGGACGGTCTGCAGGTCGGGGCCCTTGCTCACCGTCAGCGTGACGGCGCTGCCGCGGCCCGCGGTGCCCCCCGAGGGGGACTGCCGCACCACCGAGCCCGACGGGACCTGTTCGTCGAAGGCGAGCACGACGGTGCTGGTGAAGCCGGCGCGCGCCACCGCCGCCTCGGCGGCGGCCCGCGGCTGCCCGGTCACGTCGGGGACGGGGAGCGGCTCCGGGCCCTTGCTGAGCACGAGCCCGACGAGGGCGCCGGGGCGCAGCGGCGCACCGGCGGCCGGGTCGGTGCGCAGCACGGTGCCGGCAGCGCCGGTGGAGGAGAACTCCGAGGTGACCTCGCCGACGTCCAGGCCCACCTCCTGCAGCAGCCCGGCCGCCGCGTCGCGGGTCGCCCCGACGACGGCGACGGGCACGGTGCGCCGGTCCGGGCCCTTGCTGAGCACCAGGCGCACCGTGCCGTCCTTGCGCACCCGGTCGCCGGGGTCGGGGGACTGGTCGAGCACCGCCCCGGCCGGCACCGTCTCGTCGAAGCGCGGCTCCTGCAGGGCCGCGGACAGCCCCGCGACCCGCAGCCGCTGCTCGGCGTCGGCCTGCGACAGCGCGAGCACGGCCGGGGCCCGGGTGAAGCGGCCGGCGCCGAGGTACCAGCCGCCGCCGACCGCGAGCGCGCCGAGGAGGACGAGCGCGACGAGCACGAGCAGGCGTCGCCGGCGGGGGACCGGCCGGCCGGGGGCCGCGTCGGGCGCGGGACGGGCGGGCTCGTCCGTGCGCAGGTCGACCGGGAGGGGGACGACGAGGGTGTCCGAGCGGGGGGCGACGGGCGCCGCGGGTCCCGGCGCCGCGAGGCGCTCGGGCGGGCCGCCGGGCAGGGCGCCGAGGTCCTCGCGCAGCAGCCGGACCTCGGCGAGGAAGGCACCGGCGTCGACCGGGCGCTGCGAGGGGTCGCGGCGGGTCGCGCGCACGACGAGGTCGTCGAGGGCGGCCGGCAGGTCGGGCACGACCGTGGACGGCGGCGGCACGTCCTCGTTGACGTGCCGGAACAGGACCTGCACGGCCGAGTCGGCGGAGAAGGGCGGGGTGCCGGTGAGCGCCTCCCACAGCACGATGCCGGCGGCGTAGACGTCGGTGCGGGGGTCGGTGCGGCCGCTGTCGATCTGCTCGGGCGCGAGGTAGGCGACGGAGCCGAGCACCATGCCCCGGGTGGCGGTGAGGGCGCTCGTCTCGACGGCCCGGGCCAGGCCGAAGTCGGCGACCTTGACCCGACCGTCGTCGCCGAGCAGGACGTTCTCGGGCTTGACGTCGCGGTGCACGATGCCCGCCCGGTGCGCGGCGGCGAGCGCGCGCAGGACCGGCTCGAGCAGCGACAGCGCCCGGTCGGCCGGCAGCGCCCCGCGCTCGCGCAGCAGCGCGCGCAGGTCGCGTCCCTCGACGTGCTCCATGACGAGGTAGGCGGCGCCGGTGCCGGCGTCGTGGCCCTGGTCGAAGACCGCCACGACCTCCGGGGCGGACAGCCGGGCCGCCGAGCGCGCCTCGCGGGTGAAGCGCTCGACGAACTCGGGGTCGGCGGCCAGCGACGTGTGCATGACCTTGACCGCGACCGGCCGGTCGAGCCGCTCGTCGACGGCGCGGTAGACGGTGCCCATGCCCCCGCGGGCGAGCAGGGAGGTCAGCCGGTAGCGCTGGTCGAGCACGCGCCCGACCAGCGGGTCGTCGGCCTGCACCGGGGTCGCCACGGTCTCCCACCCTAGGCGCGGGGCAACGGCGCGTCGGGGCGGCGCGCGGGCCGCGGCCGGCTCAGCCGTTGCGGAAGCGCGGCTGCAGCGCGTCGATGCTGGCGATGTACGCGTGGGTCTGCGGGAGGAGGCCCTTGGCCGCGATGGAGCCCTGGCCCTGGTAGTAGCCGGCCAGCGCCCCGTGCTCGCTGCCCGTCGAGCGCAGCAGCTGGCGCAGCAGCAGGACGCCGGCCGTGACGTTGTCCTCGGTGCGCAGGACGTCCAGCGACCTGCCGGTCTGCGCGGACAGGCTGCGGGCCGTGCTCGGCAGCACCTGCATGACGCCGACGGCGTCGACCCCGGACACGACGCGCTGCTGGAAGCCGCTCTCCTGGTAGGCGACGGCGAGCGCCAGCGAGGGCGGGACGCCGTGCCGGCGGGCCGTCGCGGCGACCATGCCGCGGACGGCCTGCTTGCTCGGCACGGGGCGCGCGGCGAGCGTCGCGCGGTGCGCCGCGGCCGAGGCGGAGACGCTGCCCCGCACCACGGTGCTCGTCGTGGTCGGGGCGCTGCTGCCGCCGACGGTGCGCGTGGTGACCGGCACGACGAGGACGCGGCCGGGCAGCAGCAGCGCGCCGGGGGCCAGGCCGTTGCGCGACTGCAGCGAGCGCACGCTCGTGCCGTAGCGCCGGGCGACCGCGGTGAGGGTGTCCCCGTCGGCGACGGTGTGCGTCCGCTCGACCGTGCTCGAGCTCGTGCTCGCCGTGCGGCTGCCGGGCAGCACCAGCGTGCTGCCCGCGAGGATCCGGTCGCTGACGCCCAGGCCGTTGGCCGTCCGCAGCGCGGCGACCGTGGTCCCGTAGCGCGCGGCCAGCTCGGAGAGCGTGTCGCCGCGGGAGACCCGGACGAGGCCCGGGGCCGCCGCGGTCGAGACGACCGCGAGAGCGGCGACGGCCGCGAGGGTCGCGCCGGAGCGGCGACGGCTCCGGGGGCGGGGCGCGGGGGCGGGCAGCGGCATGGAGGGTCCCGACGGGTCGGCAGCAGGGTGGCGTGCCGGACCGTACGCGGACAGTGACGTCTGTGACAAGAGAGACGCGTGGGCCGCACGGTAGCGGTGGGACCTGTCCGCGTCGGGGACGTCGGCCCGCGGGCGTGTCGCGCCGGCGCGCGGCGCGCCCTAGCCTCCGTGCATGACCACCGTGAGCCTCGTGGCCGGACCTGCCGGCGCTCCTGACCCCGGGCCCCTGGCCGACGCCCTCCGCCGTGCGGGCGTCGACGTCCGGGAGCGGCTGCTGCCGACCGCCGACGTCGTGCTCGTCGTCGGCCCGCCCGCCGACGACGCCGTCGACCTGCTGCTGGAGGCCGGCGGCCGCGGCACGCCGGTGCTCGTCGTCGGCCCCGCGCCCGGGCGGCTCGCCGACGCCGCGGGCGTGCTGCTCGCCGCGACGACGCCCCTGCACGAGGTGCGCGTACGACCCGGCCCGGACGCCGGGGAGGTGCCGGCCCGGCTCGAGGGCGACCTCGTCGTGCGGGAGGTCTGGCCGCTGGTGGACAAGGCCGCCGACGACGTCGAGGTGGTCCTGACCGCCAACGTGGCCTTCCGGGACCACCCGGTCGCGACCTGGCGCCCGGCGAGCGGGATCGCCCTGCTCACGGTCGGCTCGCGGCCCGAGACCCTGGCCGACCCGGCGTGGCAGCGCGTGGTGCACCGGCTCGTGCGCCACCTGGCGGGCGAGCGCGACCGCGACCCGGTGCGCGTCGGCGTGCTCGGCTACGGCGCCATCGGTCACGAGCACAACGCGGCGATCTCGCTCACCGACGGGCCTCGAGCTCGCCGCGGTCTGCGACCCCAACCCGGCGCGCATCGCGGCAGCCCGCGAGCTGGCCCCCCAGGTCCGCGCCCACGCCGCCGGAGAGGCGCTGCTCGCCGACGACGCGGTCGACCTGGTCATCGTCTCGACACCGCCCAACAGCCACGCGGAGTGGACGCTGCGGGCGCTGGAGGCCGGCAAGTCGGTCGTCGTCGAGAAGCCGTTCTGCCTCACGGTCGACGAGGCGGACCGCCAGGTCGCGGCCGCGGCCGAGCGCGGGCTGACGCTCGCCGTCTACCAGAACCGCCGCTGGGACGCCGACTACCTCGCCCTCAAGAAGGCCGTGCGCAGCGGGGCGCTCGGGGAGGTCTTCCACTACGAGAGCTTCCTCGGCGGCTACGGGCACCCGTGCAACTACTGGCACTCCGACGAGGCGGTGTCCGGCGGCGCGATCTACGACTGGGGCAGCCACTTCCTCGACTGGGTGGTGGACCTGTTCCCGCAGCCGGTCGAGTGGGTCTCGGCGACGACCCACAAGCGGGTCTGGCACGACGTCACCAACGCCGACCACAGCCGCGTCCTCGTGCACTTCGTCGACGGGGTCGAGGCGGAGTTCACCCACTCCGACCTGGCCGCCGCGCTCAAGCCGAAGTTCTACGTGCTGGGGACGCAGGGCGGGCTCATCGGCGACTGGCGGTACGAGCGGGTGGTCGCCCGCTCGCCGATCGGGACGCTGTCCGAGGACCGCCTCGCGCACAGCGACAGCCCGGCCGACCTGCGGCTGTTCACCCCCGACGGGGTGGGCGGGACGTCCGAGACCCGGCTGTCGGTGCCGCCGCCCCCGGCGCGGCCGTTCCACCGGGAGCTCGCCGACCAGGTGCTGTCCGGCTGGCCGATGACGGTGACGCCCGAGGGCAGCCGCAAGAACATCGCCGTCATGCAGGCCGCCACGCAGTCGGCCGCCGACGCCGGTCGGCCCGTCGCGCTGCCCGGGTGACCGAGGACCCGGTCCGCTGGGGCTTCGTCGGGGCCGGGGGCATCGCCCGCGCGGCGCTGGGCCCCGCCGTGCACGCTGCGGGCGGGGCCGTCCTCCAGGCCGCGGCCGCCCGGGACCCCGGGCGCGCCGCCGCGCTCGGCCCGGTGCGGGTGCACGCGTCGTACGCCGACCTGCTCGCCGACGACGAGGTCGAGGCGGTCTACGTCTGCCTGGCCAACGACGCGCACCGGCCGTGGACGCTCGCCGCCCTCGAGGCGGGCAAGCACGTGCTGTGCGAGAAGCCGCTCGGGCTGTCGGCGGCCGAGGTGGACGAGATGGCCGCCGCGGCCGGGCGGGCCGGCCGGCTGCTGGTGGAGGCCAGCTGGTACCGCTGGCACCCGCGGGTGCGCCTGGCGCAGCAGCGGCTGCCCGAGGTGGGGCCGGTGGCGCACGTCGCGGCGGGCTTCACCTTCGACGGGGTGCCCGAGGGCGACTACCGGCTCGACCCGGCGCTCGGCGGCGGCGCCCTCTACGACGTGGGCTGCTACGCGGTCAGCGCCGTGCTGTGGGCCGTCGGCCGGGGCCTGCCCGACGAGGTCGTCGCGCGCTGGCGGACCGGGCCCACCGGCGTCGACCTCGACACCCGGGCGGTGCTGACCTGGGCGGACGGCCCGGCGGCCGAGGTGCACGCCGGCATCACCGGCGGCGAGGGCCAGTGGCTGGTCGTCACGGGGGAGCGGGGCGAGGTGGAGCTGCGCGACGCGCCGTACACCTCCTGGAAGGACGACGACACCGAGCTGTGGGTGTCGGACGGGCGGGCCACCGAGCGGGTGCCGGTGCCGGCCACCGACGCCTACCGCGTCATGGTCGAGGAGGTGTCGTCGGTGCTGCGCGGCGGCGCGGGCTGGGTCCTGCCGCTGGAGCAGTCGCGCGACACCGCGGCCGTGCTCGACGCGGTCCGGGCCAGTGCCGCCGCCGGCGGCGCAGCGGTCCGGCCGTAGGCTCGGTCGACGTGGACGCCCCCGAGACCGCCGACCCGGTCGACGCCCTGACGATGCTCACCGTCCCCGACGTGGCCGAGCGGATGGGCGTCGACGTCGTGCACGCGCGCTCGGCGGTCAAGGAGGGCGCGCTGCTCGCGGTGCGCCGCGACGGGGTGCTCGTCGTCCCGGAGCGCGAGCTCGACGGCGACGCGCCGGTCAAGCACCTGGGGGCGGTCCTGCGGCTGCTGCGCGACGCCAGGTACTCCGACGAGGAGGCGCTGCGCTGGCTCGCGACGCCCGACGACTCGCTGCCCGGCTCGCCGCTGGACGCGCTGCAGGAGAACCGCGCCACCGAGGTCAAGCGGCGCGCCCAGGCGCTCGGCTTCTAGGGACCGCGTGCACCTCGTCTACCTCGCCGTGCTGGCGGGGTGCCTGCTCGGGACGCTGCCGCTCGAGCTCGTGCTGCGCACCCGGGTGTACGCCCGGCCGCTGCGGCTGGTCCTGACCCTGCTGCCCGTGCTCGCCGTCTTCGTCGTGTGGGACGTGCTCGCGATCCGGGCCGGGCACTGGTCCTACGACCCGCGGCAGGTGACGGGCGTGCGCCTCGGCGACCTGCCCCTGGAGGAGCTGCTGTTCTTCCTCGTCGTGCCGGTCTGCGCGCTCCTGACGCTGGAGGCCGTGCGCGCCGTCAAGGGCTGGCGGGTGGGAGACGAGTGACCTACACGCAGGCCGCGCTGCTCGGCGTGGTGCTCACCGTGGTGCTGGACCTCTACGTCCTGCGCACCCGGCTGCTGACCCGCCGCGCGTTCTGGGTGGCGTACGCCATCGTCGTGTTCTTCCAGCTGGTCACCAACGGGATCCTCACGGGGCGCGAGATCGTCACCTACGACCCGGCCGTGGTCGTCGGCGGGGACGAGCCGCGGCTGCTCGGCGGCGGCCGCCTCGGCTACGCGCCGGTCGAGGACCTGCTGTTCGGCTTCGCGCTCGTCGTGCAGACGATGGCCTGGTGGGTGTGGTGGGGCAGGCGCCTGCCCGACCGGCGAGGCTGAGGGCTACTTCGCGAACAGGCTGGCGACGGTGAAGCCGGCCGCGGCGAGCACGAGCAGGGCGAGCACGACGAGCGTGAAGATCATCGGGGTGCGGTTGCCGCTCACCGGGCCCATGTTGGGCGTCTCGCGGCGGGCGTCGCCGGACGCCTCGCTCATGGAGTCGGCCATCGGCGGGGTGTCGCCGGGACGCACGCCGCCGCCCGCCTCCAGCCCGGCCGTCACGGCGGGGTCGGGCTGGGGGCTGTCCGTCGTGTCCTTGCGCGCGTCGTCGACCACGGGGTTGAGATCACCCGTGGGGCGGGCGTCAAACCCGTGCGGGGGCCGCCGGGCCCTGTCGCGCGCGCCACGCCCGGACCAGACCGGGGCCGGCGACGCGGGCCCGCCGGACGGGGCCGACGGACACCCGACGGTCGAGCACGGCGTAGTCGGCGGCCTCCACCTCGTCGAGGATCCCGCCGTACAGCGCCAGCGCCGTCTCGATGCACGGGCGCGACGTCGGGTGGAGCAGCCGCACGCCCTGCGCGGCGCTGCGGTAGAGCTCGCGGGTGCGCGCGACCTCGAAGGCGAGCAGCCGGCGCACGGGTCCGTCGACGACGCCCCGGCGCAGGTGCCCGGTCGTCACGCCGAAGGCCGCCAGGTCCTCCTGCGGCAGGTAGACCCGCCCGCGCTGCAGGTCCTCGCCGACGTCCCGCACGAAGTTCGAGAGCTGGAAGGCGACGCCCAGGTCGGCGGCGTACGGCTCGGCGACCTCGCGGGGGACGAGCGGCTCGAGGACCGGCACCATCTGCAGCCCGATGACGGCCGCGGACCCGTGCACGTAGACCAGCAGGTCGTCGTACGTCGCGTACTCGGTCACCGTGAGGTCCATGCGCATCGAGGCGAGGAAGTCCTCGACGTGCTGCAGGGGGATGTCCCACCGGCGGACCGTGTCGACGACGGCCCGGCTGATCGGGTGCTCGCTGCCGCCGGCCTGCACGTCGGCGAGGAACTGCTCGCCCCAGCCGACCAGCCAGTCGGCCTTCTCGGCGTCCGACAGGGTGCTGGCGAGGTCGTCGACGATCTCGTCGGCGTAGCGGGCGAAGCCGTAGAGCGCGTGGACGTACGGCCGCTTCCACGCGGGCAGCAGCAGGGTGGCGAGGTAGTACGTGCGGCCGTGCTGGGCGTTGAGCCGCCGGCAGGCCTCGTACGACGCGCGCAGCGCCGGGTCGGTGATCCCGGCTGCGTCCAGCTCCCTCGTGCTCACGGGGAGATCGTCGCAGAGGCCTGCCGGGCGGGTCAGACCGCCAGCGCCCGGCGCTGCCGGCGCACGAGCACGACGCCGCCGCCCAGGGCCGCACCGGACAGCGCCAGCAGGCCGAGCGCCTCGCCGGTCGGTCCGGACGGCAGCGAGGACGGGCCCGGGGCGATCGCGGCCTGCGCCTTGACGCCCTTGGCCGGCAGCGCGACGGAGTAGACGTCGATGCCGCGCGCGGCGTCGGCGGTGTAGACGACGTCGGTCTTGAGCCCGGGCTTCACCACGCCCTTCTTCGTGCGCTGCGGCACCCAGTAGGCGTCCCACACCTCGGTGGCCGTGCTCGTCACGTAGCCGATCTGGGTGATGTTCCGCGGGTCGCGGACGTCGAGCAGCCGCAGGCCCTCGCCGTAGTACCCCTGCGCGACGAACCCGTCCTGGTGCACGTCGAACCAGTGGGCCGAGCAGAAGCCGGCCAGCGGCGTCGTGAGGCCCCCGCCGAACTCGTCCGGCACGTTGGTGATGTCCAGCGGCCGCAGCGTGCCGACGTCGGGCACCGACCCGTCGGGGTTGCGGGTGCGGTAGGAGCGGGCGTCGAGGTCGGGCACGTACCAGGTCTGGATCGTGCCCGCCTTGTCGCACAGGACCTCGTCGCCGTCGTTGGCGTAGTCCTCCTCGGTGACGATGAGGACGTTGCCGTTGGCGACGGACGCCGGCGCGTGGGGCCGGAAGGCCTTCGCGTTCGGCCGCATCGAGTTGTGCAGGATGAAGTCGTTGTACGGGGTGGCGCGCCCCTGGGGGCCGGTGCCGTTGACCGGGCGCGGGGAGCGGGGGTCGGAGACGTCGAAGGCCTGGGCGCCGCCCGAGCCGGTGTGCCAGCCGAGGACCCCGTCGAAGTCCCAGTAGTGGCCGGCGCCGCCGTCGGCGAACGGCGAGGTGGGGCCGCCCGGGCCCGCGGCGGAGCTCTTCACGGTGCGCAGCTCGACCGGGTGCTCGAGGTCGGTGAGGTCGATGACCGAGAAGGCCCCGCGGGTGCCGGCGGTGTAGGCGTAGCGGCAGTTGGCCTGCGACACGCACTGCACGGTGTGGGTGCTCGTCGTGGTCTCGACGCGGGACAGCTCGTGCGGCGCGTCGGGATCGGTGACGTCCACGACGACGGCCTCACGGCCACCGACGTTGACGTGGTCGGGCGCGGCCGGGTCGGCCTCGTACAGGTCGATGCCGAGGAACACGAAGCGGCGCAGGGTGCCGTCGACGCGGCGCTCGCCGTAGGTCATCGACTCGTTCTCGAACAGGGCGACCGGCATCGTGCCGCGCCGCACGGGGTGGGCCGGGTCCGAGGTGTCGAGCACGACGAGCTGGGTGGCGCTCGAGACGTACGCGAAGTCGCCGGTGCGCGCCCACTCCAGCGAGATCGCGCCGGGCACGGGGACGGAGGACAGGAGCGAGACGTTCGGGCTCATGACCAGCGGCACGCTCGTGCCGTCGGCGGTCGTCGGGGCCGCGGCGCCGTGCGCCCAGGCGGCGGTGGGCGCCAGGGCGACGGTCAGCGCGGCGGTGGCCGCGACGACGGGCAGGCGGGGGGTGAGCAGGCGCACGGGCAGTCCTCACGTCGGTGGGGTTCAGGGTGCGGTTCAGGGTGCGGTTCAGAGTGCGTTCCCGTCACCCTTCGACCTCGACCGCCCGACTCCTGCCGGTCCGTCCGGCCGCGACGGCTGCTGCGGCTGCTGCACCGGCCACCAGCAGCGGCACGCCCCACGTCGGGCCCTGCAGCAGCGGCACGCCGCTGGGCAGCACGGCCAGGCACAGCACCACGGACCCGGCCGCCAGCGCCCGCGCCGCTGCCGGCCCGGCGACCGCCGCGAGCGGGAGCAGGCCCCAGAGCAGGTACCAGGGCTGCACGGACGGGGCGAGCGCGGCGAGCGCCAGGAGGGCCAGGCCGACGGCGCGAGCCGGGCCCTGCCGCGGCGTCGTCAGCAGGAGCCCGCCGGCGGCGAGCAGGCCCACCGCGGCGGCAGCGGTCCGCGTGCCGTCGAGCCCGCCGGGGACGCCCGCGGCCTGCAGGGCCCGGCCCAGGCCGTAGACGGGCGACAGCAGGTCGGGCCCGGGGACGCCGGAGGTGCTGGTGCGCACCCAGCCGAGGTCCAGGCCGGCAGCGGCCGTCGTGACCAGGGCGACCGCTGACGCGGTGACGGCCAGCGCGGCCAGCGTGGCCAGGGCCCGTGGCCGGTGCCGGTCGGCGAGCGCCAGGGCGGCCAGGCCGGCGAGCGCGGGGGCCTTGACCAGGCCGCCGAGGGTCACCGCCGCCGCGCGGCCGGCGGGGGAGCGGGCCGCCAGGCCGGTGAGCAGCAGCCCCGCCATGAGCGCCTCGTTGTGCGCGCCCGCGACGCCGTGGAGCAGCACGAGCGGGTTCGCCAGGCCCAGCCACAGGGCACGCGCCGGGTCGTCGGACAGCCGCGGCAGCGCCCGGGCCACGAGCAGCAGCCCGGCGACGGCGAGCAGGCGCAGCAGCAGGACCGCCGCCGCCGGGTGCTGTCCGGTGAGGGCGACGACGCGCGCGGCCAGGCCGAGGAACAGCGGGCCGTACGGGCTCGGTGCCGCGGCGTACTGCGGGGCGACCGCGTCGGCCAGCGGCCCGGGGACGGCGTCGGGCCCGCGGGCGTACGGGTCGAGGCCGGCGGCGACGAGGGCGCCCTGTCCCGCGTACGCCCAGACGTCCCGGCTGAACAGCGGCGGCGCCACGAGCAGCGGCGCGGACCAGGCGGCGGCGGCCAGCACCTGGGTGCGGGCGGGGGCGCGGCGCAGCGCGAGCCAGGCGCCGAGCAGCGCCAGCACGCCCAGGGCGCACAGGGCGGTCGCGACGGCCCGGCCGGCCGACCCGGTGCGCAGCACGTCCAGGCCGAGCCAGGCCTGCTGCTCCCCGGCCCGGCGGGGAGCGCGCCGACGCCCAGCCCGCCGACCGCCAGCAGCAGCGCGCCCGCGGCGCCGGCGGAGAGCGGGACGCGGGCGGGCACGCGGTCAGCGTGTCAGGTGCGCAGGACCGGCTCGCGGTCCGACAGGCGCAGCGCGCGGGAGCGGTAGGTGCGGTCCTTGCCGAGGATCCGCTCGGCGGCCAGGCGGCCGGAGACGAGCACCATCGGCACGCCGACGCCGGGCTGGGTCCCCGAGCCGGCGAAGACGACGCCCTCGACCTTCGGCGCCAGGTTGGTCGGGCGGAACGGCCCGGTCTGGAAGAACGAGTGGGCGCTGGCGAACGGCGCGCCCGCCGCCATCCCGCGGCGCTGCCAGTCGGCCGGCGTGGTGACGTCCTCCACCTCGACGGCGTCGCCGAAGCCGACGTAGCCCATGGACTCCAGGCGGGCGACGCACTCGTCCCGGTAGCGCGGCCCGACGACGTCCCAGTCGATCCCGCTGGTCATGTCGGGCGTCGGGAACAGCACGTAGTAGATCTGCTTGCCGTCGGGGGCCAGCGACGGGTCGCTGCGCGTCGGGTTGGTGACCAGCACCGACGGGTCGGCCATGAGCTGCTTGCGGTCGATGAGGTCGGTGAACACCTCGCGCCACTGCGTGCCGAAGTGGATGTTGTGGTGCGCCGTCTTGGTGTAGGCCTGGGTCGAGCCGGCGAGCAGCAGGAAGCAGCTCGGGGAGTACGTGAGGTGCTTGACCCGCCGCGGGGTCGCCTCCGGCGGCAGCAGCTCGCGGTAGGCGACCGGCAGGTCGGGGTTGAGCACGACGACGTCGGCGTCGTAGACCTCGCCGTCGGTGGTCTCCACGCCGACCGCCCGGCCGCCCTTGACGAGCACCCGCGACACGGTGCGGCCGTAGCGCAGCTGCACGCCGTGCTTCTCCGCGGCGCCGGCCAGGGCGCGGGGGACGGCATGCATCCCGCCCTTGGGGAAGAAGACGCCGGCGACGGAGTCCATGTAGGCGATGACGGCGTAGATGGCCAGCGCGTCGTACGGGCTCAGCCCGGCGTACATGCTCTGGAAGCTCATGACGCGCTGGGTGCGCGGGTCCTTGAGGTACTGCCCGACCTTCGGCGCGAGCTTGGCGAAGCCGCCGATCGCCGCCAGGCGGGCCAGGTTGGGCGTCACCAGGTCGAACGGGGAGTCGATGTTGCGGTCGATGAAGTCCTTCATCTCGTACCGGTACAGCTTGGAGACGAAGTCGACGTAGCGCAGGTAGCCCTGCGCCTCGCTCGGGCCGCACACCCGCTCGACCTCGGCGGCCATCTCCCCGACGTCGGCCTTGACGTCGAGCACCGAGCCGTCCGGGTAGTACGCGCGGTAGAGCGGGTCGACGGGCGTGAGCTCCAGCCAGTCCTCGAGCTCCTCCCCGACGCAGTCGAGCGCGTCGGCGATGAGGTCGGGCATCGTCAGCACGGTCGGCCCGGTGTCGAAGCGGTACGAGCCGCCGCCCGGGCTCGCCAGCTCGAGCAGCCCGTTGCGGCCGCCGGGCACGTCCTCGCGCTCCAGCACGGTGACCTCGCGGCCGGCGCCCGCCAGGCGCAGGGCGGCGGACAGGCCGGCGAGGCCGGCCCCGACGATGACGACGCGGTCGGTCTTGCCGGGGACGGTCTTCACCCCTGGAGCGTACGGTCGCGGGGGCGTCCCGGCCCCTCGGCGGGCGCGCCGGCACCGCCGTCCCGGGCTCGCCGTGCTCGGGCGCCGCCGGGGGCTCAGGGCCGCAGCCGCTGGGCGAGCATCACGAGGATGCCGCTGGGGCCGCGCAGGTAGGTGAGCCGGAACAGGTCCTCGTAGGTCGCCACGCCCCGCAGCGGGTGGCAGCCGTGCCGCGCGGCGATCTCGAGCGAGGCGTCGAGGTCGTCGACGGAGAAGGCGACGCGGTGCATGCCGATCTCGTTCGGCAGGGTCGGCGCGGTCTCGACCGCCGGCGGGTGCAGGTACTCGAACAGCTCCAGGTGGCCGTGCCCGTCCGGCGTCCGCAGCATCGCGATCCGCGCGTGGTTGCCGTCCAGGCCGACCGCGGTGTCCGCCCACTCCCCGCGGACCGTGTCGCGGCCGAGCACCGAGAGCCCGAGGTCGGTGAAGAAGGCGATCGCCGCGTCGAGGTCCCGCACGGCGATGGCGACGTTCTCGAGGGCGATCGGCACCGGGCGACCGTAGGCCGTGCGGCGCGCGCGTCAGCAGACGGTCAGCACCTCGGCGCCGTCCTCGGTGACGACGACCGTGTGCTCGAACTGCGCGGTGCGCGAGCGGTCCTTGGTCACCGCGGTCCAGCCGTCGTCCCACAGGTCGTGCCGGTGGTCGCCGACCGTGATCATCGGCTCGATGGTGAAGGTCATGCCCGGCTCGAGGACGGTGCGGGCCTGCGGGTTGTCGTAGTGGTACACCTGCGGCTCGGCGTGGAAGGCCGTGCCGATGCCGTGGCCGACGAAGCTGCGGACGACGCCGTAGCCCAGGCCCTCGGCGTGCGCCTGGATGGCCCGCCCGATGTCGCGGACGGTCGCCCCCGGCCGCACCGCGGCGATGCCGAGGTCGAGGCACTCCCGGGTGACCTCGACGAGCCGGCGCGACTCCTCGTCGACCTCGCCGACGAAGAAGGTCGCGTTGGTGTCGCCGTGCACGCCGTCGAGGTAGATGGTCACGTCGCAGTTGACGATGTCGCCGTCCTTGAGGACGGTCGAGTCGGGGATGCCGTGGCAGATGACCTCGTTGACCGAGGTGCACAGCGACTTCGGGTAGCCGTGGTAGCCCAGCGGCGAGGGGTAGCCGCCGCGCGCGAGGCAGGCGGCGTGGCACACCGCGTCGAGCTCGTCGGTGGTGACGCCGGGGCGGACCGCGGCGCCGACCTCCGCGAGCACCTCCGCCGCGGCCCGCCCGGCCCGGCGCATGCGCTCGAGCTCCTCCGGGGTCTTGGGCGCACCCGAGCGCGAGCCCTGCGGCCGGCCGTGCCGGTCGGCGACGTAGTCCGGGCGCGGGACCTGCTCGGGCACCGGGCGGCGCGGGGACACCCGGCCGGGGCGCACGAAACGGGCCGCGTCGGCCTCGGCCTGCTCGCGCCGGGCCTGCTCCGCGGCCGCGCGCCCGGGGTCGAGGTCGGCGAGGCGGTGGCAGCGCTTGTACTTGCGCCCGCTGCCGCACCAGCACGGGTCGCCTGCGGCGAGGGTCGGGGCGGTCACGCCTGCCAGCGTACGGGCGGGCGGCTCCCGGGCGCCGGCGCGCTCAGCCGGTGCGGGCGGTGGCGGCAGCGGCCAGGTCGTGCAGCACCTGCCGGGCCGGCTCGGCCACCGGCGCGGCCTCGAGCGCCGTGAGCGCGTCGTCGGTGAGCTGCTCGATGAGGCCCTCGAGGCGGGCCGCCGCGCCGGTGTCGCGGATGACCGCGCGCAGCGCCGCCACCCCGTCCTCGTGCAGGTGGGGGTCGCCCAGGTGGCGGCGGACGACCTCGGCCTGCGCGGGGGTCGCCGCCTCGAGCGCCATGGCGACGAGGACGGTGCGCTTGCCCTCGCGCAGGTCGTCACCGGCGGGCTTGCCGGTCTGCTCCGGGTCGCCGAAGACGCCCAGCAGGTCGTCGCGCATCTGGAACGCCTCGCCCAGCGGCAGCCCGAAGCCGCTGTAGCCGTCGACCACGTCCTGGTCGGCGCCGGCCAGCGCGGCGCCGAGGTGCAGCGGCCGCTCGATCGTGTACTTCGCGCTCTTCCAGCGGGCCACCCGCAGGGCGCGCTCGACGGACCCGCCCCCGCGCGCCTGCTCGAGCAGGTCGAGGTACTGCCCGCCCATGAGCTCGCTGCGCATCTGCGCGAACACCCGGTCGGCGCGCAGCAGCTCGACCGCGCCGAACCCGCTGGTCGCCAGCAGCTCGTCGGACCAGACCAGGCACAGGTCGCCCAGCAGGACGGCCGCCCCCGCCCCGAAGGCCTCGGGGTCGCCGTGCCAGTCGGAGCTGCGGTGCAGCGAGGCGAAGCGCCGGTGCGCCGCCGGTGCGCCGCGCCGCGTGTCGCTGCCGTCCATGACGTCGTCGTGCACGATCGCGCAGGCCTGGAACAGCTCCAGCGAGGCGGCCGCGGCGACGGCGGCGTCGCAGTCCTCGCCGCCGGCGCCGCGGTAGCCCCAGTAGCAGAAGGCGGGCCGCAGCCGCTTGCCCCCGGCGAGCAGCTGGACGAGGGCGTCGGCGAGCGGCGCGAGGTCGTCGCTGACCGCTGCCAGCAGCGGCACCTGGTCCGAGACGAACGCGTCGAGGGCCTTCTGGACCCGCGCCCGGAGGTCGTCGCGGTCGAGCGGGCCCGGAGCAGGAGGCAGCAGGCTCATGGGGCGACGGTACGGGATCGGTCCGCCCTCCACGTGCGGCTCCAGGTGCGGCTCCAGGTGCGGCTCCAGGTGCGGCTCCAGGTGCGGCTCCAGGTGCGGCAGCGGGACCCGTCGTCCGCACCGTAACCTGGCGCCGTGCCCGGCCCGCGGATCAGCGACCTGCTCGCCAGCGGTGAGCCGTCGTTCTCCTTCGAGTTCTTCCCGGCGCGCACCGACGAGGGCGAGCGCCAGCTCTGGCAGGCCGTCCGGGAGCTCGAGCCGCTGCAGCCGGGCTTCGTGTCGGTGACGTACGGCGCGGGCGGCTCGACGCGCGACCGCACGGTCGCGATGGTCGAGCGGATCGCGACGGAGACCACGCTCACGCCGCTGGCGCACCTGACGGCGGTCGACCACTCGGTGGCCGAGCTGCGCCGGATCGTCGGGCAGTTCGCCGACGCGGGGGTGCACAACGTCCTGGCCCTGCGCGGCGACCCCCCTGGCGACCCGCGCGCCGACTGGGTGGCGCACCCCGAGGGCCTGCAGTACGCCGAGGAGCTCGTCCGCCTGGTGCGCAGCAGCGGCGACTTCTGCGTCGGCGTGGCCGCCTTCCCGGAGATGCACCCGCGCTCGCCGGACCTGGACGCCGACGTCGAGCGCTTCGTCGCCAAGTGCCGGGCCGGGGCGGAGTTCGCCATCACGCAGTTCTTCTTCCGGCCCGAGGACTACCTCCGGCTGCGCGACCGGGTGGCGGCGAGCGGCTGCGAGGTGCCGGTGCTGCCGGGCATCATGCCGGTCACCAACGTCCGCTCCATCGAGCGCATGGCCGTGCTCAGCGGCGCCGCCTTCCCCGCCGCGCTCGCCGAGCGCCTGCGCGCCGTGGAGGACGACCCGGCCGCCGTGCGCGAGATCGGCGTCGAGGTCGCGACCGACCTGTGCCGGCGGCTGCTCGACGAGGGCGCCCCCGGGCTGCACTTCATCACCCTCAACCGCTCCACCGCGACCCGCGAGGTGTGGCAGCGGCTCGGTCTCGCCCCGGCGGGCCGGACGGCGTCGAAGATCGCGTCCTAGGGGTGACCGGGCGCGCGCGGGGGACAGCGCGGGGAGCGGGCGCCGCCGGGCGTCGCAGGAGGGAGTCGGGCCGGTGAGGTTGCGGCACCGGGTGCGCACGTCCGCGTCGCCCGCCCAGGTCTGGTCCGTGCTCGGCGACCCGCAGCGCTGGCCGGAGTTCGACCTGTTCCTGCGCCGGGTGCGGGGCGGCGCGGGCAGCGCGGTCCCGGGTCAGCACCTGCTCGGCGTCGCCCGGGGCCTGGGCGCCCGGCTGCCGGTCGACGTCGTCGAGGCGGTGCCGGAGCGACGGCTGGTGCTGCGGGTGCACCTGGCGCCCGGCCTCGTCGAGGAGGTCACGACCGAGGTGACGCCCCTCGTGCGCGGCGGGTGCGACCTGGCGGTCAGCGTCGTCGTCGACGGGCTGTTCGCCCGTGGTGCCGCGCTGCCGCTGTGGCTGGGCCGCGGCCTGACGACCCGGCTGCTCGCCACCCGGGTGGAGCGGCTGGCCCGGGCCGCTCGCCGGGCCGCGTGAGCCGCGCCGCGCTGTCGCTGCTGGCCCTCGCCGCCTTCGGTGCCGCCCTCGTCGCGCTCGCCCTGGTCACTGCGCGCCGGCCGGCAGGACCGGTGGCGGACCGCGCCGGCTACTTCGACCGCTGGCAGCAGCTGCACGGCGGCTACGACCCGCGCACCGGGAGCGCCTGGCTGCGCGGCTGGCTGACGATGGTGCACGCGATCGCCCGCCCGCTCGCCCGCCGCGGCGTGCAGCCGGACGTGGTGACGCTGTCGTCGGTCTGGCTGGCCGGGCTCGTGCTCGTGCTCGCGGGGGTCGGCGGCCGGTGGTGGATCGCCGCGGGCTGGCTGCTCGTCGCCAGCGGCCTGTTCGACACGCTGGACGGCTGCGTGGCCGTCCTGGAGGACCGCACGACGCGCTGGGGCTACGTGCTCGACAGCGCGGTCGACCGGGTGAACGACGCGGTCTACCTCGTCGCGGTCGTGGCGGTCGGCTGCCCCGTGTGGCTGGCGGTGTCGTGCGGCTTCGCCGCCTTCCTGCTCGAGTACGTGCGGGCGCGGGCCGGCAACGCCGGCGGGGACGAGGTCGGGCGGGTCACGGTGGCCGAGCGGCCGACGCGGGTGATCCTGCTGTCCCCGACGATCCACTTCAGCGGCGTCTTCCTGGGCCTGGCCGACGTGCTGTCCGTCCTGGGTCCGGCGCTGCTGCTCGCCCTCACCGCCTTCTCCGTCGTGCAGCTCGGTGCGACGGTGCGGCGGCAGCTGCTCGCCCTCCCGCTCGACGCAGCGCCGCCGGCCTAGCCGCTCGCCGCAGGCCGGTCCTCGTCGGGGGCGTCGGGGGCGTCGGGGTCGGCGACGCCGTCGCGCAGCGCGGTGGCGTACTGGCCGTCGTGGGCGAAGCGCACGTCGACGGTCTCGAAGCCCTTGGCCCGCTGCGCCCGGGCGTACTGGGCGTAGGCGCGCTGGTCGGCGCCGGTCAGGTCGACCGAGTCCGTGAAGGGCGTCAGCAGGGCCCGCGGGTAGAGCCGGCGTGCGAGCACCACGTTGGCCTCGACGCAGAGCACGAGCATGTTCGCGCCGAGGAACAGCCAGGCGATGAGCCCGAGGACGAGGGCGAACGCGCCGCTGGTGGCGTCCGACCCGGCGACGACGCGCATGACGTAGGCGGTGCCGAACAGCTGCAGCAGCTGCCACAGCACCGCCGCCGCGAGGGCGCCGGGCAGCAGGTGCCGTCGCGGCACGTGCACGGCGGTGGCGATCCGCATCGCGAGCAGGAAGACGCCCAGGTTGAGGCCGACCGACAGCAGCAGCGTCAGCGCCTGGCGGGAGGGCCCGAGGTCGGCGCCGAACGCGGAGCCCGTGCTGCCGATGGAGGTGAGCACCGTGGTGCCCAGCACGACCAGGCCCGCGGTGAGCAGGAGCAGGACGCTGCGTCCGCGCGCGACGAAGGGGTTGCCGCGGCTGTTGCGCGGGACGCCCCAGGCGGTGTTCATGAGGTTCTGCGCCGCCTGCCCGACGCCCAGCGAGCCGTAGAGCGCGGTGAGCGAGGTGAGGACCAGCCCGGTGCCGCTGCTCTGCACCCGCTGCGGCTCGCTGAGCTGCCCCTGCAGGAGCGGGAACTGGCCCAGGGCGGAGTCGAGCAGCCGCTGCTGCAGGTCGGGGTGTCCGCGCAGCAGCACGGCGAGCACCGTCGCGAGCAGCAGCAGCAGCGGGAACAGCGAGAGGAAGGCGTAGTAGGTCAGCAGGGCCGCCAGGTAGCTGCCCTGGTCGTCGACGAACTTGTAGACGAGCCCGAGCGGGAAGCCCGCCCAGCGGTGGCGCTGCTGGAACCCGTCCAGCGCGGCGACAGCACCCACGGCGTCGTCCCCCTCAGACCCGGCGCAGGCGGTCGGCGGTGAGCACGAGCGGCACGGCGGTGGCCGCCGTCGCGAGGAGGGCGAAGACGTCGTCGCCGGCGAAGGGGGTCAGCGCGACGAGCACGAGCAGCGCCCCGAGCACGGCGATCTGCAGGACGACCCGCCGCACGACGACCTCGGCGCGCAGCCCGCCGCGGGGCACCGGGTCGTCGGCCCCGAGACGGGCGTCGACCCGCCGCCGCAGCCGGCCCAGGCGGTCGGTCAGGACGAGCCCGGCGCCGACCCCGGCCAGCGCCCCGAAGCTGCCGCTGACGGGCTGCCGGGCGACGAGCAGCACGAGCAGGGCGAGCAGGGCGGCGGCCACCACGAGGCGCTCCGGGCGGGTCACGCGCTCATCCTGCCCGTCCGACCAGGCCCGACACGATCTGCGCCGACAGGGTCACCAGCGGCAGGCCGCCGCCCGGGTGCGCGGAGCCGCCGACGAGGAACAGCCCGGGCACGGGGGAGCGGTTGGCGGGCCGCAGGAAGGCGGCCCGGGCGCCGTTGCTCGAGGTGCCGTAGATGGCGCCGCCCAGCGCGCCGGTGCGCTGCTCGAGGTCGGCCGGGCTGAGCACCTCGCGGAAGAGCAGCCGGTCCCCGACGGGCAGGCCGCGGGCGGCGAGCAGCTCGAGCAGGGAGTCGGCGTACGCGTCCGCGAGGCCGGGTGCCCGCCAGTCGACGGTGCCGCGGCCGGGCGGGCCGTCGGCGTGCCGCGGCGCGTTGACGAGCACGAACCACCCCTCGCAGCCGTCCGGCCGCACGGCCGGGTCGTCGGGGGCGCTGACGTACAGCGTCGGGTCGGCGACCGGGCTGGCGGGCGAGCCGAAGACGGCGTCGAACTCGGCGTCGTAGTCGGCGGGGAAGAGCACGTTGTGGTGCGCCAGCCCGGGCGTGCGGCCGCGCACGCCGAGCAGCAGCACGAAGCCCGACAGCGAGGGCGTGGCGCGGGCCAGCCGGCGGGCGGCCCCGGGGGCGCGCACGAGCGTGCGGTAGACCACGGAGGCGTCGGCGTTGGCGACGACCACGTCCGCCGGCAGCCGTCCGCCGTCCTCGAGCAGCACCCCGGCCACCCGGCGGCCCTCGAGCTCGATCCGCGCGACCCGGGCGCCGGCGCGCACGCGGGCGCCGCGCTCGAGCGCCCGGTCGTGCACCGCCTCGCCGAGCCGGCGCAGGCCGCCGCGGACGTACCAGCCGCCCTGCGACTGCTCGACGTAGGGCACCGCCGCCAGCGCCGCGGGCGCGTGCCGGGGGTCGCTGCCGGTGTAGGTGGCGTACCGGTCGAGGTAGGTGCGCAGCCGCGGGTCGCGCAGCGTGCGTCGGCCCAGCGCCCGCAGCGACGTGCCGGGGGCGATGGCCGCGATGTCGCGCGGGCGCGTCAGGGCCAGGCGCGCGATGGTCGAGGGGCCGGCGAGCGCGGACTCCAGGAAGGGCCCGCGACTGGCCTCCCAGACCCGCGCGGCGCGCGCCGTGAAGGCCCGCCAGTCGTCGCCCGCGCCCTCGCCCAGCGCCGCGTCCAGGCGCGCGCAGTGCACGTCGAGGTCGCTGCTGGCGTCCAGCCGGGTGCCGTCGGCGAAGGTGTAGCGGGCCAGCGGGTCCAGCGGCGTGAGCTCCAGGCCCTCGGGCCACCCGCCGGTGTCGGCGAACAGGTCCCGGAAGACCGACGGCATCGTGACGAGCGACGGGCCGGTGTCGAAGCGGAAGCCGTCCCGCTCGAGCAGGCCGAGCTTGCCGCCGACCTCCTGCTGCGCCTCGCAGACGGTCACGTCGTGCCCGAGCGCGGCGAGCCGGGCGGCCGCGGCGAGTCCCCCGACGCCGGCGCCGACGACGACGACGCGGCTCACGCGACCACCGGGCGGCCCTTCCACCGCAGCGCTCCTCGCCGCGCGAGCAGCCGCGAGCGGACCGACAGCCCGACGAGCAGCGCCACGCCGAGCGGGTGGGTGACGGCGTCGACGCTGCGGCCGCCGGTGCGCCGGGCGCTCACGACCCGCCCGGCGACCCCGGCGAGCGTCGCGACCGCGCCGGCCCGCGAGCCGCGCAGCGCCGCGGCGGGCGGCAGCAGGTAGAGCAGCGCGAGCAGTGCCGTCGTCGCGGCGGGGACCGTGTGCAGCGACTTGGTGTAGCCGGCGACGAGCTCGTCCCAGCCGTCGTACATGCGGGTCGTGGCGATCGACGTGCCGTCGACCACCCCGCCACGCCCGCCGGCCCGCTTGACCGCCCGCAGCAGCGCCACGTCCTCGACGACGTCGGCCCGGACGGCCGCGTGCCCGCCGGCCGCGTCGTACGCCCGGCGGCGCACGGCGAGCAGCTGCCCGTTGGCGGCCGACAGCGACGGGCGCGGGCTGCGCTCGGCCAGGCGCAGCGGCAGGAACGTCAGCCACGACCACTGCAGCAGCGGCTGCACGAGGCGGGTCGCGCCGGGCGCCTCCTGCCGCGGGTAGGGGCAGACGAGGTCCAGGCCGGTGCGCTCGCAGCAGCGCGACCGTCGCGGCCAGCGCGTCGGGCGCGAGCACCACGTCGGCGTCGACGAAGACGAGCACGTCGCCGCTGGCGGCGTCGGCGAGCTGCTGGCAGGCGTGCGGCTTGCCCAGCCAGCCGGGGGCAGCGGCCGGCCGGTCAGCGGCGGGTGCCCGGTGACCCGTTCGACGAGCGCGGCGGTGCCGTCGGCGGAGCCGTCGTCGAGCACGAGCAGCTCGGCGGGCAGCGACTGCGCGAGCAGCGCGCGCAGGCACGGCTCGACCCGCGCCGCCTCGTCGCGCAGCGGCAGCAGCACGCTGACCCGCGAGCGGACCGGGCCGGGCGCGGGCACCCGGAGCAGCCGGGCGTTGACCGCGGTGTGCACCGTCAGCGCGCCGACGAGCGCGGCCAGCCACCTCACGCGCCCTCCCTCAGGAGCGCGCGGGCCAGCGGGACCGCCACGAGCCCCATGCCGACGCCGCCGACGAGGGCGACCAGCGGGCGGCCGAAGAAGACCGCGAAGGCGAGCACCGACGAGGCGTACGTCCACAGCAGCAGGGCGTGCGGCTGCCGGTCGTCCGCTGCCCGCGGGGGGAGCAGCTGCAGCACGCCGACCATGAGCACGGCGACGGCGACCCAGCCCAGCGTGTTGGACAGCGGCACGTCGGGCGCGCCCGGCAGGCCGACGCGCACGTCGCTCCAGGTCCAGTGGCCCGCCTCGGTCATCTGCGGGTCGAGGAACAGGTCCCACGAGGCCATCGCCCAGCCGCCGACGACCGTCGCGCCCAGCGGGGTGCGGGCCAGGCGCTGACCGGCGAGCAGGCACGGGTAGGCGAACATCGCCCAGGCGAGCGGGATGACGACCGGCACGTCGAGGACCTGCGGGCCGAGGGTGTCGGCGTACGCGTAGGCCCCGAAGGGGACCCCGGTCGCCGTGCCGACGGCCTCGGCGACCAGGCCCGTGCCGGCGCTGACGGCGACGTAGGCGGCCGTCCAGGCGGCGCCGCGCGCCAGCAGCGCGTGCGAGGTCGTGGCGAGGAAGAACACCCCGACGGTCGCGATGGTCAGCACGTCGCGCACCCCGCCGGAGGTGAGCGGGTAGGCGACCTGCAGCAGCACGACGAGCCCGCCGAGCGCCAGCGGCAGGCGGCGGGCCGGGGCGCGCACCGCCGTCCGCGTCACGGTCGCCGGAGCCGGCCGCGCAGCCCGCGCACCGCGTCGCCGAGTGCCCGCCGGGCCAGCGCGCCGTGCGTGGCGAACCAGTCGGGCACCTCCTCGACGAGGTCGTCGTAGGCCTCCTCGACCTGCTCGCCGCGCAGCGGGCGGCCCGAGACCGGGTCGTCCACGAGCAGGTGCCAGAGCTCGGAGACCTCCTGCAGCGACGGCTCGGGCGCGCCGCGCGGCAGCCAACCGCCGAGGTCGAGGTCGACCTCGTCGGGCAGCTCGTCGGACAGCGCGAGGCCGGCCTGCTGCGCCGCGTGCTCCAGGCCGGCGCGGCTGCCCCAGACCAGCACCTCGCCGCCGCGCTGCAGCAGCAGGTCCTCCTCCTGCCCGACGACCACGCCGGCGTGCCAGCGCTGCCCGCCGTCGACGAGCAGCACCTCGAACAGCTCGTCAGCCACGGACCCTCCGCACCGCCCGCGCCAGCAGCGACGGGCTGCGGTCGGCGAGCACGGTGCGCGCCGCCGACCGGCCGCTCGCGCCGAAGACGCCGCCGCCCGGGTGCGTCGAGGCGCCGGTGAGGTAGAGGCCGGGCACCTGCGGCAGGCGGTACTGCGCCAGCTCGGGCATCGGCCGCCACAGGAACATCTGGTCGAAGGCCATCTCCACGTGCATGACCTGACCCTGCCGCAGACCGAGCTCGCGCTCCAGCTCCAGGGGCGTCTGCACGTGCATGTGCTCGACGCTGCTGGCGAAGCCGGGGGCGACCCGGTCGACCGCCTCGACGAGCTTGGTGCCCTCGCGCTCGGCGATGTCGTCCCACTCCTCGCCGTTGGACAGGGCGTACGGGTGCCACTGGCCCCAGACCGTGACGTTGTGCTTGCCCGGCGGGGCGATGGTGTCGTCGAAGGCGCTGAAGGTCATCGCCAGCGCGGCCGGCTCGGTCGGCGGCAGCCCGGCGCTGAACTCGCCGTGCGCGCGCCGCAGGGCCTGCCGCGACGGGGCGATCAGCTGCATCGCGCGGTGCTCCTCGCCGGTGCCGGACGGGTAGCGCGGCAGGTCGCTGGTCGCCAGTCGCACGACCATGCCGATGCCGTTGCCGGTGCGCACGGTGCGCCGCGCGCGGTCGGTGAGGTCGCGGGGGGCGTCGTCGCCGAGCAGGTCCAGTGTCGTGAGCACGTGGCAGCCGGCCACGACGACGTCGGCGAGGTGCTCGAGCCCGCCCACCGTGCGCACGCCGGCGACGCGGCCGGAGCGCACGACGATCCGCGCGGCGCCGTCGCCGAGCAGCACCCTCCCGCCGTACGACTCCAGGCGCCGCTGCAGGGCCTCGCTGAGCATGCCGCTGCCGCCCTCGGGGTGGCCGGGCGGGCGCAGGTGCATGACGGTGTTCCACCCGACGAGGTCGGCGGTGGCCACCTCGTGGGTCGGCGGGCCCGACTGCGCGCCCATCCAGGCGAGCGCCGTCTTCAGGCGCTCGTCGTCGAAGTGCTCGTCGAGCAGCGCGTCGGCGGTGGTGAGGAACTGCCGCGACAGCTCGAGCCCCGACAGGCCGGTGCTCGAGCCGATGCCCCAGAGCGTGCGGCCCAGGTGGGCCCCCGTGGGCGGGCCCTGGAACGCCTCGAAGACGCGCAGGTTGCGGGCCGACCAGTCCTGCACGAACGCGCGGTAGGCGTCGGCGTCGCGGGCCCCGCACACCGCCTCGACCGACGCGCAGGTGCGGTCCAGGTCGACGGAGAACGTGATGCCCTGCTGGCCGTCGGGGCCGTCGAACGGCGCGAAGCCCCACGGGTCGAGGTCCTGGTAGTGCAGGCCCACCGAGGTGAGGTCCAGGTCCTCCACGATGCCGGTGTGCCGGACCATGATGTGCGCGCTGGAGCCGCGGTCCATGCGGTAGCCGGGGAAGCGCTCGACGGTCGAGACGGCTCCGCCGACCACGGTGTCGCGCTCGACGACGGTGACGTCCAGGCCCTCGCGGGCCAGGTAGCAGGCGGCGACGAGGCCGTTGTGGCCGGCGCCGACGACGACCGCGCGGTCGCTCACCGGGCGGCCACGGGCAGGCGCAGGCCGAGCACGGCGAACGAGCGGGGGTCGCCGGGGAAGCGCAGGTCGCGCACGAGGTCGGCCCAGCCGCCGGCGCGGTAGAAGCCGCGCGCCCGGGTCTCCGTGTCGGGGGTGGTCAGGACGGCGGTGGGCGCGGGCACGCCGTCGAGCAGCGCGTGCAGCAGCGCGCGGCCGAGCCCGGTGCCCTGCTGAGCGGGCCGCACGTGCAGCTCGCACACCTCGAAGGCGCCGGTCAGCCACTGCGCGGCCGCGTCCTGGCCCGCGGCGGCGGCCAGCGCGCCGCGCACCTGGTCGTGCCACCACTGCCCGGGCGCGCCGACGTGGCCGTACGCGACGCCGACCAGCCGCCCGTGCTCGCGCGCGGCGACGGTCCGCAGGCCCTCCCGGGCCAGGTGCGCGGTCAGCAGCGAGCGTCGGCCGGCCGCCTGCGCCCGGGGCACGTCCATCGCCTCGGCGTAGACGTCGAGGACCTCCTCGGCGGCCTCGCGCAGCTGCGCGCGGTCCCACACGTCCACGGGCAGCGTCATGCCGCCGCCTCGGCGAGGGGGTCCGCACCGTCGAGGGTGCCGGACGTCCGCAGGACGTGGAACCGCGCGAAGAGCTCCTCGGCGTACCAGCCCTCGGTCGCGGTGCGGGCGACGACGGCGGCGTGCGGCGCCCCGCGCGAGGCGAACTCCCGCAGGCTCTCGCCGTCGCGCCACAGGCTGAAGGTGCCCTGCAGCCCGAGCGGCGCCTCGCCGATGCCGACGGCGGCCAGCAGCCCGGGCGAGGCGTGCAGGTCGGCGCTCACCGGCGGCACGGCGGCCCAGAACCGGGCCGCGCGGCGCACGACCAGCCGGGCCCGGGTGACGGCGGCGACCGGCCCGGTCGTGCGCGTCGGCGTCGGGGAGCCGAAGGGCTCACGACCGCTCCAGCGGCCGCGCGACACGACCGGCACGAGGTCGGCCCGCCAGGCCTCGTCGGCCAGCGCGTCCCAGCCCCGCGCCACGCGGGACGTCGCGAACTCCTGGGCCTGCTCCTCGCTGGCCCAGGTCGCCAGCAGCCCCCAGCGCGTCGGGTCGGCGTCGCGGGCGGTGAAGGTGCGGCCGTCGCCGGTGCCCAGCAGCTTGGCGAAGCGGACGCCGGGGGTGCGCCGCACGCGGACCCGGTCGGTGCCCATGCGCAGCAGGGCACGGGGGACGGCGTGCGGCGGGACCCGCCACAGGTGCACGGTGACGAGCGCGGGGACGGGAGCGCTCACGCCCCGATCGTCCCACGGTGCCGGCGGGGGCGCCGGTCCGGGCTCTTGCCCGGGCGCGGCCGGGCGAGTAGGCAGGCGGGGGTCCGGGGGACGGGGGACGGGGTGCACGAGCAGCGGCGCGGCCAAGGCGGCTACCGGGGCGACGACGAGGCGCGACCCGCCTGGCGCGAGCGGCGCGAGCGCGACGCGGCGCGGGCGGGGGTGCTCAGCAGCGGCGCGTCGCTCTACCGCCCGCGCGAGCTCCTCGTCGCGGCGCGCGACGAGGAGCGGCTGCTCGACCGGCTGCGGGAGGCCGGCGGGGAGCGCGACCCGCGCACCGACCGGCTCGACCGGGTCGGGCTGCGGCTGTGGACGGTCGCCGACGGGCAGGACCTGCCGGCGCTCGTGCGCGACCTGCGCCGGGCCGACGGCGACGCGCCGCCCGGCGTCGCGCTCAACGCGGTGCTGTCCGGGGAGCCGAAGTACATCGGCGGCCCCGGCGGGCCGCCGCGCGCGACGAAGGCGCTGGACGGCGGGCGGGAGGCCGCCGGCGCCGACCCGGTCCTGGCCGTGCTCGACACCGGCTGGTCCCGCGACCTCGCCGAGCTGCACCCGGCCCTCGCCGCCCTGCAGGGCGCCGGCGACGAGCACGTCGACCTGCTCGACAGCGACGCCGACGACGAGCTCGACACCGAGGCCGGGCACGGGACGTTCGTCTGCGGCCTGGTCCAGCGGACGACCCCCGGCCTGCCGGTCGAGGTGCGCCGGGTGCTCGACCCGTACGGCTTCGGGGACGACGTCACGGTCGCGCTCGGGCTGCTCGAGACCGCCGCGCCGGTCGTCAACCTCTCGCTCGGGGGCTACACCGAGGACGACGCCCCGCCACCGGCCCTCGCGGCGGCGCTGGCCGAGCTGGGGCGCGACCGCGCGGTGGTCGCCGCGGCGGGCAACGACGGCTCGACCCGGCCGTTCTGGCCGGCCGCGGCCAAGCACGTCGTGGCCGTGGCGGCGGCCGACACGACCGCCGGGACGCCGCGCGCCGCGGCGTTCACCAACCGCGGCCCGTGGGTCGACGTCTGCGCGCCCGGGGTGCACCTGCAGGGGCCGTACGTCCGGGGCCGCCAGGACGCCGGCGCCGGGCCGCAGGCCTTCGAGGGGTGGGCGTGCTGGAGCGGCACGTCGTTCGCCGCCCCGCTGGTGGCCGCCGCGGTGGCCGTGCAGGTCGCGGAGGGCGCCCGGCCGCGGGCGGCCGTGGCGCGCCTGCTCGCCGACCTCGAGGTGCTGCCCGGGCTGGACGGGCTCGGGGTGTGGTTCGACCCGGGCGTCGACCTGCTCTGCCGGGCGCACTGACCCGGACCGACGGGCCGGTCAGCTGCCGAGCGCGACGAAGCCCGCGACGGCAGCGGCGCCCGCGGGCTCGTCGAGCGGCACCCGCACCTGCGCGGCGGCGAGCGCGGCCGGCGCCGCCAGCCCGGCGCGCAGGCCGGCGTGCAGGTCGAGCACGAGCGCCCGGGTCGCGTCGTCCGGCACCGGCAGCACCGTCGCGACGAGGCTGCGGGCCCCGCGCACGAGCAGCGCGCCGGTCAGCCCGAGGACCTCCTCGCCGGCGCGCACCGCTCCCACCCCTGAGCGGCAGGCCGACAGCACGACGAGCGCCGGGACGCGCGGCAGGCGCTCGAGGTCGTAGACCGTGAGCGGTCCGTCGGCGAGCTCGAGCGCGGAGAACTGCGGGTTGTCGACGCGCAGCGCGCCGTGCGCCGCCAGGTGCGCCCAGTCGGCGCGGGCGAGCGCCTGCAGCACGGGCTCCACGGCGGCCTGCGCGCCCGTGAGGCAGGTGGTGCCCGGGGTCGCCGACCCCGCCAGCGCGGCGACCTCCGCCGCCGCGCCGGGCAGCCGCGGCCCGGCGACGAGCAGGCCGGGCCCGCGCAGGTCGGGGGCGCCACCGGCGGCCGCCTGCGCCCACGCGCTCGCCGAGGGCGACACCACCACCTCGCGGCCGCGCAGGTGCGGCAGCAGCGCCCAGGGCACGGCGTGCAGCGCCGCGGTCGGGACGACGACCAGCGGCGCGTCGCCGAGCCGGGCCCGCACCGGCCCCAGCAGGAGGTCGTCGAGCTCGGCGGCGCGTCCGCGGGCGGACCGCAGCGCGGCCGCCAGGGCGCGAGCCGAGCCGTGCCCGCCCGACAGCCGGCGCAGCGCGAAGTGCAGGGCGTCCAGCGCCGATGCGGCCGGTGCCGCCGGGCCGAGCGGCACCAGGTGCGCGCGGCGCGGACCGACGACGAGGGCGGTGAGCAGCCCGTCGACCGAGAGCAGGGCGAGCAGGCACCGCGGGCCCAGCGCCGCGCGCAGGCGCTCCGGCGGCACCACCGAGGCGGGGGAGCCGGGCGGGGCCGGCTGGGTGCGGGCCAGGTCGCGCACCCGCCGCTCGCGGCGGGCCAGCTCGGCGCGCAGGCCCGCGACGGGCCGGCCCTCGAGCAGGGCGGGCTCGAGCTCACCGACGGTCGTGCGCACCGCGGCCAGCGCCGCGGCCAGCGCGCCGTCCGGCGGTGGCACGGCCGGGCGCAGCCGCAGGGCGGCGGCCCGGACCTGCTCGGACCACTGCAGCACGCGGTCGGCGTTGCCGTCGCGCAGCGCGCGGGTGAGGCCGAAGCGGGCGAGGTCCTCGCCCGCGGCCGCCGCGTGCACCCGCAGCTCGGTGGCGCCGAGCCCGGCGCGCACGTCGTCGAGCGCCCGCAGCCCGGCGCGCAGCGCGGCCTCGGTGCCCCGCGACCGACCCTCCGCGTCGCGCAGCAGCGCGGTCGCCGACCAGGCCCGCAGCCGCAGCTCCGGCGGGCCGCTGCGGGCGGCCGCGGCGCGCGCCAGGTGCGCGCGGGCGGCGGCCGGCCGGCCCGCCGCGAGCGCGGCCCGCGCGCCGAGCAGCCGCACGTCCAGGGCGAGCACCCGCCAGCCGGCCGCCTCCAGCGCCTCCGCGGTGCGCGCGGCGGTGCCCGGCCGTACGGGCCGTCCCTGCGCGGCGGCGGCGCGCAGGGCGACGTAGCGCGCGACGGGGCACCAGCCGGGCCGGCCCTGGCGCCGCAGCAGCCGGGCGGCCTCCTCCGCGGCCTGCTGCGCGTGCGCCGGGTCTCCCGCGGCCAGGGCGGCCTGCGCCTGCAGGACGAGGGCCTCGGCGAGGTCCGCCCCCCGGCCGAGGCCGCGCAGCCCGGCGACCGCCTCGTCGGTCGTCGCGCGGGCCTCCTGGGCCAGGCCCGCCTGCAGCAGCACCTCGGCGCGGTCGAGCAGCAGCTCGGGAACGGGCAGGCCGTCGGGCCGGGAGACCGCGGCGTCGTCGTAGTGCGCCAGCGCCCCGCGCACGTCGCCCCGCCGCGCCGCGACGAAGCCCAGGTTCCACGTCGCCCAGGCCTGCAGGACAGGCTGGTCGAGCGAGGCGAAGAGCGCGGCGGCGCGCTCGAGGTCGGCCTGCGCGGCGTCGAGCTCGCCGCGGTAGGCGAGCAGCAGCCCCCGGTTGTTGCGCAGCCGGGCCTGCCACGAGCGGTCGTCGGCGCGCTCGAGCACCGGCAGCGCGGCGCGGAACTCCACGAGCGCGGCGTCGAGGTGCCCGGTGCGCTGGAGCACCAGGCCGCGCTGCGCCGCGAGCCGGGCCGCGGGCAGCCCGGTGAGCCCGTGCGCGGCCCGCCCCGCCTCGCGCAGGGCCGCGCCGGCGCGACCGCGGTCCAGCAGCACCCAGGCCAGGCTCATCCGCGCCTCGCCCCGGGCCTGCCCGTCGGCGACCCGGACGGCGCGCCGCAGCGCCCGCTCCGCCCCGTCGAGCTCGCCGAGCTCGCGGCGGGCGAGACCGAGGGCGCGCAGCGCCGTGCTGCGCTCCGCGGCGTCCCCGTCCCGGAGGGCCTGCCCGGCGGCCTCGCCCGCGGCCCGGACCGCCGCGCGGGGGTCGCGCCCGACGAGGTCGAGGGCGGCCTGCGCCGGGGTCAGACGCTCGTCCAGGGCGTCACGACCGCCGTGCCGCCGGGCCCGCGCAGGCGCACGCGCAGGCGGCCGGGCGGCAGGCCGGGCACGGCGAACACGCCGTCCGCGCCGGGCGCCACCTCGTGCGCGGCGTCCTCGGTCTGCACCACGACCGGCCCGCCGTCGCCGTCGAGCACCTGCCCGACGACGTCGCGCCGGTCGCCGCGCTCGGTCACCTGCAGCTCCAGCCCGAGCCCGGTCGACTCGTACGACAGCAGGCGCACCTCGTCGTCGCCGCGCACCCCCGCCAGGCCGGCCTCGGCGCTGTCGAGCACGAGCGCGGCGAGCTCGGCGTCGAGGTCGCGCAGCGCGTACGCCGACCGCGCGGCCTCGAGCACGTGCGCCGGCGGCGGGTCGGCCTCTGCGGCCAGCCGCCGCAGGCGGGCGAGCAGCGGGTCGCCGCCGTCCGCCGGCAGGGACGGGTCGAGCAGCACCTCCTCGGGTCCTGTCACGTCCTCACCTCCTCGCCGAGCCCGGTGTCCTGCAGGCCGCGCTCGACCGCCAGGGCCCGCAGGCGGTCCAGGCAGCGTCCCCGGGTCGGGCCGATGCTGCCGACGGGCATGCCGAGCGCGGCCGACACGTCGGCGTAGCTCGGCGCGGGGTCGGCGAGCAGCACCCGCAGCAGCGTCTGGCACCGGCCGGTGAGGGCGCCGAAGCACTCCCAGAGCCGCGCGTCGCGCTCGTCGGCGAGCAGCCGGGCGTCGAGCGGTCCCGCCGCGTCGGGCACGTCGAAGGGGCCGTCGGAGGTGCCGCCGTCACCGGCCGGCCGCTCGCGCCCGGACCGGCGCAGCACCCGCAGGCACTCGTGCCGCGCCGTCGTGGCCAACCACCCGGCGAGCCGGTCGGGCTCCTCGATGCGCCCCAGGTGCTCGACGAGGCGCAGCCAGGTGGTCTGCACGACGTCGCCGGCGTCGGCGTCGGACAGCCGGTGCGCCCGCGCCACCGACCACAGCAGCGAGGTGAACCGCTCGACGAGCGCGTCCCAGGCGCTGCGGTCGCCGTCGGCCGCGCGCTGCAGCAGCACCCGCAGGTCCGCGCGCGCGACCGGCGCGGGAGGGCGGGCGACGTCGGGCACGGCTCCTCGCAGGTCCGGGGGGCGCCATCCTGCTCCCGCCGGGGCGGTCTGCGCCAGCACCTCAGGCCGCCAGCAGCGGGCGCACGACCCGGCCGTCGGGCAGCAGGTCCAGGCCGTCGTCGAAGGCGACGACGCCGTTGCAGAGCAGGCTCCAGCCCTGGTCCGAGTGGTCGGCGACGACCCGCGCCGCGTCGCGGTCGGGGTCGGCGGCGGTCGGGCAGCGGGGGGTGTGGGCGCACATGGCCCCTCCTCGAGGTCGGGCGGACCCCCGTACGAGCGCTGGCCCGCCGTCCTGATACCTGGAAGAGGGGAGCCCGGCGGCGCGCTGTGGTCCATCGTGTTGACTGAGAAGGTGACCGAGAAGGTGGACAACCCGGCCGCGCTGGCCGACCTCGCGGCGCAGGCGGGTCGCGACCTGGAGGGCGCTCCCGCCCAGGACGTGCTGCGGTGGGCGCACGAGACCTTCGGCGACCGGTTCGTCATCGCCTCGTCGATGGGCGACGGCGTGCTCGCGCACCTCGCCTCGAGCGTCGCCTCGGGCATCGACGTGCTCTTCCTGGACACCGGCTACCACTTCCCGGAGACCCTCGGCACCCGGGACGCCGTCGCGCAGGTCTACGACGTGAACGTCCGCACGGTGCTGCCGGTCCTCACCGTCGGCCAGCAGGAGGCGGTCTACGGCGGGCGGCTGCTGCAGCGCGACCCCGACGCCTGCTGCGCCATCCGCAAGGTGGAGCCGCTCGCCCGCGGGCTCGCGCCGTACACCGCCTGGGCGTCCGGCATCCGCCGCGACGAGGCCACGACCCGCCGGCACGTCGGCGTCGTGGAGTGGGACGGTCGGCGCGCCAAGGTGAAGGTCAACCCGCTGGCGACGTGGACGCAGGAGCAGTACGACGCCTACACGGCCGACAACGGCGTCCTCGTCAACCCGCTGCAGTACGACGGCTACCCCTCCATCGGCTGCGCGCCGTGCACCCGCCGGGTGGCGCCGGGCGAGGACCCGCGCTCGGGCCGCTGGGCCCAGGTCGGCGACAAGGTGGAGTGCGGCCTGCACGCCTGACCGGCCTGCGTGGCGGACCCCGGTACACCGCAGGGTGCGACGCGTGGTGGAGGTGCTCGACAGCCGGGAACTCCTGCTGCTCGGGGCGTACGTCTGCGGTGCGGACGGTGCTCCCGGGACTCAGCGGCCGGTCATGCCCTTGTAGCGCAGCACGAACACCCGCGAGCACGCCTCGCACCGCCACTGCGCGTGGTCGCGGTCGGGGTCCTCGCCCCAGGGGCGGATCGACTCCTCGCCGCAGTACGGGCAGCACATCGGTGCCGCGCGCTCGCTCACCTCAGCAGCGCCTCGTCGGCCCGGCGCGCCCACACGGCGAACTTCTCGCCCGGCTCGCGGTGCTCCACGTAGCTGCGCAGCAGCCGCTCGACGTAGTCGGCGGCGCCGTCGGCGGTCACCTTGAGCCCGCGCGACTTGCGCCCGAAGCCGGCGTCCTCGCCGAGCCGCCCGCCGAGGTGCACCTGGAAGCCCTCCTCGCCGTCGACGATCGAGCCCTTGAGCCCGATGTCGCCGGTCTGGAAGCGCGCGCAGGAGTTGGGGCAGCCGTTGACGTTGAGCGTGATCGGCTCGTCGAAGTCCGGCAGCCGCTTCTCGAGCTCGGTGTAGAGGTCGACCGAGCGGGCCTTCGTCTCGACGATCGCCAACTTGCAGAACTCCAGCCCGGTGCAGGCGAGCGTGCCGCGGCGGAAGACCGACGGGCGGACCCGCAGGTCCTCGGCCTCCAGCTCGTCGACGAGCGCCTCGACGTGCTCGTCCGGCACGCCGAGCACGACCAGCCCCTGCTGCGCGGTCGTCGCGACGCGCCCGTCGCCGTAGGCCTCCGCGAGCGCCGCGACGCGCTGCAGCTGCAGCCCGCTGGTGCGCCCCGCGCGGGGCACGGCGCCGACGTACGACCGGCCGTCGGACTGCCGGTGCACGCCGACGTGGTCGCGCCGCTCGTCGTCCGGCGCCGCAGGTGCGGGGCCGTCGGGCAGGGCAGCGGTGAGGTACTCGCCCTCCAGCACCGAGCGGAACTTCTCCACGCCCCAGTCGGCGACCAGGAACTTCAGGCGCGCGTGCATGCGCGAGCGGCGGTAGCCGTAGTCGCGGAAGACCGAGCAGACGCCCGCCCAGACCTCCTCGACCCGGTCGGGCTCGACGAAGGTGCCCAGGCGCTGGCCGAGCTTGGGGTTGGTCGACAGGCCCCCGCCGACCCACAGGTCGTAGCCCGCGCCGAGCTCGGGGTGCACGACGCCGACGAACGCGACGTCGTTGATCTCGTGGTTGGTGCAGTGCTGCGCGCAGCCGGAGATCGAGGTCTTGAACTTGCGGGGGAGGTTGGAGAAGGCGGGGTCGCCGACGAACCGGTCCCGCACGCGCTGCAGGGGGCCGGTGGCGTCGAGCACCTCGTCGTGCGCCACCCCCGCGAGCGGGCACCCGACGATGACGCGCGGGCAGTCGCCGCACGCCTCGGTGGTGTCCAGGCCGACGGCGTCGAGCCGCTCCCAGATCGCCGGCACGTCCTCGACGCGGACCCAGTGCAGCTGGACGTTCTGCCGGTCGGTGACGTCGGCCACGTCCCGGCCGTACGTCGTGCTGATCTCGCCGATCGTGCGCAGCTGCTCGGCGGTCAGCTGCCCGCCGTCGACCCGGATGCGCAGCATGAAGTACGGCGCCTCGAGCTCCTCGGGCTCGAGCACGGCGGTCTTGCCGCCGGGGATGCCCTCGGCCCGCTGCGTGTAGAGCCCGAACCAGCGGAAGCGCCCCCGCAGGTCGCCGCCGTCGATCCCGTCGAAGCCGGTCTTGGCGTAGATGTCGAGGATCCGCTGCTTGACGGTCAGCGGGTCGCTGTCCTTCTTGGACTGCTCGTTGGCGTTGAGCGGCTCGCGGTAGCCGAGCGCCCACTGTCCCTGTCCGCGGGTGGCGGGCATCGGTGTCTCCTGACGTGGGGGGAGTGCGTCGTACGGGGGGGCCGGGCTCGAGGCTCAGCGACAGGCCGCGCTGCTGACCCGCATGAGGTCCACGCAGCGCCGCCGCGTCAGGACGTCACCCACGCGTCCAGCGTGGCACAGCACGGCCCGGCCGCACCCCGGTGCGAGGTGCGTCACACGCCGGCCGAACGCTGCACGTCACGGTGCGGCGCCCGGCGGCCCGGGGGTGTTCCCGGCGGCCGGACCTGCCGAGGAGGAGGGGGACCGGACCGTACGCTCGCGGCTCCGGAACGACCGCTGACAGGAGCCGCACCGTGAGCACCGCGCTGTTCGAGACCGTCCCCGGCACCGCCGGGGCGACCGTGTGGCTGACCGGCCTGTCCGGCGCCGGCAAGAGCACGGTCGCCGAGGCCCTCGCCGCGCGGCTGACCGGCCGGGTGGAGCTGCTCGACGGCGACGAGGTGCGCGAGTTCCTCTCCAAGGGCCTGGGCTTCTCCCGCGAGGACCGCGACACCAACGTGCTGCGGATCGGCTGGGTCGCCTCGACGCTGGCCAAGCACGGCGTGCTCGTGCTCGCCGCGGTCATCAGCCCCTACGCCGAGACCCGCGACGCGGTGCGGGCGCTGCACGAGAAGCACGGCGCGACCTTCCTCGAGGTGCACGTCGCGACCCCCGTCGAGGTCTGCGAGGAGCGCGACGTCAAGGGCCTCTACGCCAAGCAGCGCGCCGGCGAGATGACCGGCCTGACCGGCGTCGACAGCCCGTACGAGGCGCCGACCTCGCCGGACGTCGTCGTGCCGACGCACGAGCAGTCGCTCGAGCAGTCCGTCGAGCAGCTGCTCGGCGTGCTGCGCGAGCGCGGCCTGCTCGAGGGCCGCACCACCCGCTAGGGGCTCCCCGGCGTCGCCGGCTCGCCGGTGTCGCTGCGCCGGGGGTAGACCGACACCCACGAGCGGGCATCGTCGTTGAGCGCCTGCACGCCCTCGGGCAGCCGGCCCTCGACGACCTGCTCGACGGTGGTGCTCTCCAGCACGCCGCGCACCGCCGCCCTCAGCGCGACCCAGACGTCCTGCAGCCGCGCGGCCGGCCCCGCGTACGCCAGCTCCTCGGGCCGCGAGCCGTGCACGAGCGCCAGCGGCCCCTCCATGGCGCGCACGACGTCGGCGACCGTGATGGAGAAGGCCGGCCGGGCCAGCCGGTGGCCGCCGACCGGCCCGCGCCGGCTCACGACGAGCCCGGCCCGCCGCAGGTCGATGAGGATGCCGTCGAGGAAGGAGCGGGGCACGTCCTGCGCCGCGGCGATGTCGTCCGCCTTGACCGGCCCCTCGCCCGAGACCGCCAGGTGGCACAGCGCGCGCAGCGCGTAGTCGGTCTTGGCGGAGATCTGCACGGGTGCAGTGTCGCGCGTCCGCGGCGCCCGCGCGCCGCACCCGGTCGGGGCTGACATCCTGGGCGGGTGACCTACCCCCTGCACCTGGACCTGCGCGGCCGGCGCGTGGTCGTGGTCGGCGGGGGAGCGGTGGCCCTGCGGCGCGCGTCGGCCCTGTCCGAGGCCGGGGCGCAGGTCGTGGTCGTCGCGCCCGAGGTCGCGGACGGCATGCCCGGACAGGTGCACCGCCGGCCGTACGACGCCGGCGACCTCGACGGGGCCTGGCTGGTCGTCACGGCGACCGGCGCGGTGGACGCGCAGGTGGCGGACGACTGCGAGCGCCGGGGGGTGTGGTGCGTGCGGGCCGACGACGCTGCGCGCTCGGCGGCCTGGGTGCCGGCGGTGGCGCGCGTCGACGACGTGGTCGTGTCGGTGACCGCCGGGCGCGACCCGCGGCGCGCGGTGGCTCTCCGCGACGCCCTGCGGCTCGCGGTGGAGACCGGGGAGCTGCCGCTGCGCCGCGCGCGACCGGGCACCGGCAGCGTCGCGGTCGTCGGCGGCGGCCCGGGCGACCCCGGGCTGCTCACCGTCCGCGCGCGGCGCCTGCTGGCCGCCGCCGACGTCGTCGTGCGCGACCGGCTCGCGCCCGTCGTCGACCTGCCCGAGGGCGTCGAGGTCGTCGAGGTGGGCAAGCGCGCCCGCGGCGCCTCGTGGGCGCAGGGCGACATCGACGCGCTGCTCGTCGAGCGGGCTCGGGCCGGGCGGCGCGTGGTGCGGCTCAAGGGCGGCGACGTGCACCTGTTCGCCCGCGGGATCGAGGAGGTCGCGGCCTGCGTGGCCGCCGGGGTCGCCGTCGAGGTGGTCCCCGGCGTGAGCTCGGCTCTGGGCGTGCCGACGCTGGCCGGCATCCCCGTCACCGCCCGCGGCGTCAACCAGTCGGTCTCGGTCGTCAGCGCCCACCTGCCGCCCGGCGACCCCGGCTCCACGGTCGACTGGGACGCGCTCGGCGCCCTCGGCGGCACGGTGGTGCTGCTCATGGCCGTGGAGCGGCTGGCCGCCTGCTGCGCCGCGCTCGTCGCCGGCGGGCGGGCCGCGACCACCCCGGTCGCCGTCGTGCAGGACGGCAGCCTGCCGACCCAGCGCACGGTCGTCACCACGCTGGGCGCGCCGCCGTCGACGCGGCGGACGTGCGTGCGCCCGCGGTCGTCGTCGTCGGCGAGGTCGTGGCGTCCCGGTGCCCGGCGTGAGCGGCCCGGTCCTGCTCGCCGTCGCCCACGGCTCGCGCGACCCCCGCTCGCAGGAGGGCGTGCGCGCGCTGCTGGGCAGGGCGGCCGCCGCGCGGCCCGGGCTGCGGACGCAGGACGCGTACGTCGACAACGCCGGACCGTCGGTGCGCCGGGCGCTCGCCGAGCTCGACGCGGACGGCGTCGACGACGTCGTCGTGCTGCCGCTGCTGCTCACGCCCGCCTCGCACAGCAAGACCGACGTCGCGGCGTCCGTGCAGGCCGGCCCGGGCCGCCCTGCCGTCGCTGCGGCTGCGCTACGGCCGGCCGCTCGGCCCGCACCCGGTCCTCGTCGAGGTCGTCGACCAGCGGCTGCGCGAGGCCGGCGCCCGGCCGGACGACCCGGTCGTCCTCGTCGCCGGCGGCGCGCTCGACCCGGACGCCAACGCGCAGGTCGCCGCGACGGCCCGGCTGCTCTGGGAGGGGCGCAGCTGGCCGAGCGTCGACGTCGCCTTCGCGAGCACGACCGGCCCGACGGTCCCGGAGGCGCTCGAGCGGCTGCGCCGGCTCGGCGCGGGGCGGGTCGCCGTCGCCCGCTACTTCCTCGGCCCGGGACGGCTGCCCACGCTCGTGGAGCAGCAGGCGCGCTCGGTCGACGGGCTCGAGGTCGTCGTCGCCGCACCGCTGGGCGCCAGCGACCCGCTCGCCGGGCTGCTCCTCGAGCGCTTCGACGAGGCGCTCGGGGCCGACGTGCGGATGAACTGCGACGTCTGCCTCTACCGCGTCCCGCTCCCCGGGCGCGAGTCCGCCGTCGGAGCGCCCCAGGAACCCCACAGCCACCCGGAGGACCCGTGACCGACCTGCCCCTGCCCGCCCCGGGCGACCGCCTGCTCGACGTGCAGGTGCACGGTCCCGAGGACGCGCCGCTCGTGCTCGTGCAGCACGGCACGCCGGGCGGGCACGACCTGCCCCGCAGCTACCGGGCGGCGGCCGACGCGCTGGGGCTGCGGCTGGCGTCGTGGTCGCGCCCGGGCTACGGCCGCTCCACCCGGCGCCCGGGGCGCGTCGTGGCGGACGTCGCCGACGACGCGCTCGCCGTGGCCGACGGACTGGGCGCCGCGCGGTTCGCCACGACCGGCGGCAGCGGCGGCGGCCCGCACGCCCTGGCGATCGGCGCGCTCTGCGGCGACCGCTGCGTCGCCGTCGCGACCGTGGCCTCGGTCGCCCCGTGGGACGCCGAGGGGCTCGACCCGCTCGCCGGGATGGGTGAGGGCAACGTCGAGGAGTTCGGCGCGGCGCTGCGGGGCGAGCAGGCGCTCGCGCCGCTGCTGGCCGGCTGGCGCGACGAGGTCGTGCGACGGCGGCGTCGAGGGGCTGCTCGACGGTGCTGCGCTCGGTGCTCAGCCCGCCCGACCTGGCCGTGCTCACCGGCGAGGTGGCGCAGGAGGCGTACGACGACATCGCGCGCGGCGCTCGCGCCCGGCGTCGACGGCTGGCTCGACGACGACCTCGCGTTCGTGCGGCCGTGGGGGTTCGCGGCCGGAGGACGTCCGCGTGCCGGTCGACGCTGTGGCAGGGCGACCAGGACCTCATGGTCCCGCCCGCGCACGGGCGCTGGCTCGCCGAGCGGCGTGCCGCGGCGTGCGCGCGCACCTGCTGCCCGACGACGGGCACCTCACGCTGCACGTCACCCGCGCTCGGGAGGTCCTGGCGCCCGCTCGCGGAGCGCCCTGCGGGTCTAGGCGAACAGCGCCTGACCGACGTACTGGCCCGGCCGCACGCCCGGCGGGACGGCCCACAGCGACGAGCCGGTGTGGCGCAGGTACTCGTTCATCGCGTCCGAGCGCGACTCAGCGCCCGCTGGACGCGGCACGAACTGCGCGGCGCGGGTCGCGCTGGTAGGCGAGGAAGAACAGGCCGGCGTCGAGGTGGCCGAGCCCGTCGGTGCCGTCGACGAAGTTGTAGCCGCGGCGCAGCATCCGCGCGCCGCCGTGGTTCGACGGGGTGCGCCAGCGCGACGTGCGAGTGCGGCGGCAGCGCCGCCGGCACGATCTCGTCGCGCTCGCGAGCGGCCGCCGAGCGGCGCGCCCTCGCCCTTGGTGCGGCCGGTGACCCGCTCCTGCTCCTGCAGCGAGGTGCGGTCCCAGGTCTCGATGATCATCTTGATCTGGCGGGCGACGAGGTAGGAGCCGCCGGCCATCCAGGCCGCGCCGTCGTCCGCGGCCGCCCAGACGTGCTCGTCGAGCGCCGCGGTCTCGTCCGCGGTGATGTTGGCGGTGCCGTCCTTGAAGCCGAACAGGTTGCGGGGCGTCTGCTCGGCTGGTGCTCGTCGTCGAGGCCCTGCCGAAGCCGAGCTGCGCCCAGCGCACCGCGGCCATGCCGGCCGCCAGCCGGGACAGGTTGCGGATCGCGTGCACCGCCACCTGCGGGTCGTCCGCGCAGGCCTGGACGCACAGGTCGCCGCCGCTGCGGGCCGGGTCGAGCGCGTCGCCGGCGAAGGCCGGCAGGTCCGCGAGCGCCGGCCGGCCGCCGGTCGGCCAGGCCGAAGCGGCCGTCGAACAGCGACGGCCCGAAGCCGAAGGTGATCGTCAGCCGCGAGGGCGTGTGGCCCAGCGCCTCCCCGGTGTCCTGCGGCGGCGCCAGGGCCGAGCCGCCCAGCGCGCCGGTGGCGCCGACCTCGCGGCCCGCGGTCAGGGCGGCCGCGGCCTCGGTCCACGTGCGCAGCAGCAGGACCAGCGACGGCGCGGTCGGTCGTCGTGACGTCGTACGAGGCGAAGTGCAGGTGGCCCTGCACCGGCGAGACGATGCCGGCCTGGTGCGCGCCGTGGAAGGCCAGCGCGTCCGGCGGCCGGCGCGGCGCCGCGGCCGCGCGGCGGCGGCCGCGCAGACGCCGCCGGCACCGACGGCCGCCGGCCCCGGCGCCGAGCAGGCCGAGGGCGCCGGCGGCCGGCTGACGCCGCGGCGCGCGGCGTGCCTGGCGGGCCCGGTCACGCGTGGCGGCCGCGGCCAGCTGCGACAGCGGCTCGCCGAGCGCGTCGACGACCCGGGCCAGCTCGCGGCGGCCGGCGTCGTCGACGGTGTCGTAGGAGACGTAGCCGTGCCCTGGGCGTACGGCGCCGAGCGCGGCGCTCGACGTCGGCGAAGGCGGCGTCGAGCTGGGCGGCCAGGGCGGGCGTCGAGGCCTCGCACGACCGGCCGCAGCGACCGCGAAGGCCTGCTCGCGCGCCGTCCGACGTTCGCGGCGAAGTCGACCAGGTCGGTGTGCGAGAAGGCCTCCTCCTCGCCGGTGATCTTGCCGGTGGCGACCTCGTCGAGCAGCTCCTTGGCGCCGTTGCCGATCGACGTCGGTCGTCAGGTCGGCGGTCGCGACCCGGCTCCTGCAGCTCGGCGACGTGCGTCGACGAGCCCGTCGGCGACCGGCGCCAGCCCCGCGGTGCTGCCGTCGACCCAGAGCGCCTTCTCGATGCGGTGCCAGCCGGTCCAGTCCTGGCCCGGGCTCGAGGTCGGCCTCGCGAGCGTCCATCTCGGGGTCGAGGTCGCCGAAGGCCTCGGCGACCGGCTCGACGCGCTCCCACGGCACCCGCGACGGGGCGTACAGCGCCTTGGCCCGCGCGACGTCGCCGGCCTTGACCGCGTCGGCGAAGCCCGTCGACGAGCGGCACGAGCGCGTCGACCTGCCCCTGGACGTAGGTCCGGTAGTCGGCCACGGCCTGCGCGGCGGCGGAGTCGGTGGTCGGGGCGCCGGCCGCGCGGCGACCGTGACCGGGGTGCGGATGCCGTCGCCGGCCTGGCCGGGCTTGCAGGCGACGACGTAGGAGCCGGGCCGGCACCTGCGCGGTGAGGTCGTACGACAGGCCCGGCGCCGATGTTCTCCTTCTCGGCCACGATCCGGTCGCCCTCGGCGTAGACGTAGACCTCGGTGGTCTTGGTCCCGATGTTGCTCGATGGAGAAGCGTTGCGTGCCGGCCGCGAGCTCGGTGCGGCGACACGTCGCAGGAGTCGTCGCCTGCCTTCGACGGCGATGGCCGCGGCCGCGGCGGTGTCGGCGGCGCGAGCTGCCGCAGGCCGCTGAGGCCGAGGGCGCCGGCGGCGAGCAGGGCGGGCAGGGCGAGGCGCATGCGGGGACGGGTCTCCAGGATCGGGGGTGGGGAGGGGCGGGAGGTGTGGCGTCACGGCGGCAGACGGGCGCGCGGGGCCGGCGCCGACGGGCGCGGTGCCGGCGCGGGCTGCGGGCGGAAGTACAGGGCCAGCACCGGCACGAGGTAGGCGAGCCAGGCGGCGGCCTGCAGGACCGTGGTGGCCGGCGTGAAGTTCACGGTGCCGCGCAGCAGCACGCCGTACCAGCTGTCCGGCGGCACCTGCGCGCTCACGTCGAAGGCGAGCGTGCCGATCCCCGGCAGCACGCCGGCCTCCTGCAGGTCGTGCACGCCGTACGACAGCACGCCGGCCGCGACCACGACGAGCAGCGAGCCGGTGACGGTGAAGAAGCGTGCCAGGTTGAGCTTCACGCTGCGCCGGTAGAGGCCGTACGCGAGCAGCACCGCCACGGCGATGCCGAGCACGGCCCCGGTCAGCGACGTGACCCGCGCTGGCGGACTGGGCCGCGGCCCACAGGAACAGCGCGGTCTCCAGGCCCTCGCGGCCGACGGCGAGGAACGGCGACGACGGCCAGCGCCGTGCCGCCGGCGACGAGCGCGGCCTGCACCCGGCCCTCGAGCTCGCCCTTGAGGTGGCGCGCCGTGCGGCGCATCCAGAAGACCATCCAGGTCACGAAGCCGACCGCGACGACCGACAGCGAGCCGCCGAGCAGCTCCTGCTGCGTGAAGGACAGCTCGGCGCGGGTCAGCTCGAGCAGGGCGCCGAAGCCCAGGCTGAGCACGACCGCGACGGCGACGCCGGCCCACAGCAGCGGGAGGGCGTCGCGGCGGCCGATCTTGACGAGGTAGGCGACGAGGATGCTCACGACGAGCGCGGCCTCGAGACCCTCACGCAGGCCGATCAGGAAGATCGCGAGCACGGGGTGTCCTCTCACGGGGAGCGGGGCCGTCCACCGGGGAGGTGAGGGCACCTTTACTTAGGGCACCCTCACCTTACGAGGGTCCCTGGTGCAGCCGTCAACCCGGGACGGGGGAGAGACCGGTCTCGCCGCCCGGCACGACGCCACGACGACGTCGGGGCAACGCTCCCGCGCCGCCTACCCTTCCTGCATGCCGCCCGCCCTGCCGAGCCTGCTGCTGTCCCGCCGCGACCTGGACTTCCTGCTCTACGAGTGGCTGGACGTCGAGCTGCTCACCAAGCGCGAGCGCTACGCCGACCACTCCCGCGACACCTTCGACGCGGTGCTCGACCTCGCCGAGCAGGTGGCGACCGAGCGCTTCGCCCCGCACAACAAGGCCAACGACGCGCACGAGCCGACCGTCGAGGAGGGCCGGGTCCGGCTGGTGCCCGAGGTCCGGCAGGCGCTCGACGTCTTCGCGCAGACCGGGCTCATCGCCAGCTCGATGGACGCCGAGGTCGGCGGGATGCAGCTGCCGGGCGTGGTCTCCAGCGCCTGCTTCGCGTGGTTCCAGGCCGCCAACGTCGGGACGTCGAGCTACCCGTTCCTCACGATCGGCAACGCCAACCTGCTGCTGGCGCACGGCACCCCGGAGCAGGTCGACACCTACGTCCGGCCGATGGTCGAGGGCCGCTTCTTCGGCACCATGTGCCTGTCGGAGCCGCAGGCCGGCTCCTCGCTCGCCGACGTGACGACCCGCGCGGAGCCGCAGGACGACGGCACCTACCGCCTCTTCGGCAACAAGATGTGGATCTCCGCCGGCGACCACGAGCTCGGGGACAACATCGTCCACCTCGTCCTGGCCAAGGTGCCGGGCGGCCCGGCGGGCGTGAAGGGCATCAGCCTGTTCATCGTGCCCAAGATCGTCGTCGAGACCGGCGAGCGCAACGACGTGGTCCTCGCCGGGCTCAACCACAAGATGGGCTACCGGGGCACGACCAACACGCTGCTCAACTTCGGCGAGGGCGTGCACACCCCGGGCGGGCGGCCGGGCGCGGTCGGCTTCCTCGTCGGCGAGCAGCACCGCGGGCTGTCGTACATGTTCCACATGATGAACGAGGCGCGGATCGGCGTCGGCTCGGGCGCGGCCGCCCTGGGCTACACCGGCTACCTCAAGTCCCTGCAGTACGCGCGGGAGCGGCCGCAGGGCCGGCCGGTCACCGGCAAGGACCCCTCGTCGCCGCAGGTGCCGATCGTCGAGCACCCCGACGTGCGGCGGATGCTGCTCGCGCAGAAGGCGTACGTCGAGGGCGGGCTCGCGCTGGTCCTGTACTGCAGCCGGCTCGTCGACGAGGAGCGCACCGCGCCCACGCAGGAGGAGCGCGACCGCGCGCACCTGCTGCTCGACACGCTCACCCCGATCGCCAAGTCCTGGCCCTCGCAGTGGTGCCTGGAGGCCAACAGCCTCGCCATCCAGGTGCACGGCGGCTACGGCTACACCCGCGAGTACGACGTCGAGCAGCACTACCGCGACAACCGGCTCAACCCCATCCACGAGGGCACGCACGGCATCCAGGCGCTCGACCTGCTCGGGCGCAAGGTCGTGCAGCAGGGCGGAGCAGGTCTCGCGGTGCTCGCCGAGACGGTGCGCGCGACGGCCGACCGGGCGACGTCCCCGGAGCTGGCGCCGTACGCCGCACAGCTGCGCGAGGTGCTGGACCGGGTCGTGGCGACGACCGGTCGGCTGTGGGGGACCGGCGACGTGGAGCTGGCGCTGGCCAACGCGACGGTCTACCTGGAGGCCGTCGGGCACCTGGTCGTCGCCTGGCTGTGGCTGGAGCAGGCGCTCACCGCGCAGGGGCGGACCGGCGACCTCTACGACGGCAAGCGGGCGGCCTGCCGGTTCTTCTTCCGCTGGGAGCTGCCGCGCACCGGACCGCAGCTGGACCTGCTCGACGCGCTGGACCGCACCGTCCTGGACATGCCCGACGCCTGGTTCTGAGCTCCCTGAGCCCGCCTGGGTCCGCCCGACGCGGGCGCGCTCGTCGCGTGTCGGGCGGACGTACGGCGGTCCAGCGCCTCAGCCCTCCTGCTCGGTGGGGCGGATGAGGACCTCGTTGACCGCGACGCGGCGGGGGCGGGTCACGACGTAGGCGATCGCGTCGGCGATGTCCTCGGCCTCGAGCCGCTCCACGCCGTCGAAGCGGCCCTTGAGCGACTCCTGCACCTCCGGCCGGTTGTGGCCGACGAGCTCGGTGGCGACCGCGCCGGGCTCGACGAGGCTGACCCGGACGTGGCGCCTGGTCACCTCCTGGCGCAGCGACTCGCTGAAGGCGCCGACGCCGAACTTCGTCGCGTTGTAGACGCCGCTGCCGTTGCGGGCCACCCGACCGGCGACCGAGCTGATGTTGACCATGTCGGCGACCTGGCGCGGGCCGTCCTGCGCCGCCGACAGCAGGTGGGGGAGCGCGGCGTGCGCGCAGTACAGCAGGCCGAGCACGTTCAGCTCGACCATGCGCTGCCACTCCTCGACGGGTGCGTGCTCCACCGGCCCGAGCAGCATCACGCCGGCGTTGTTGACGAGCGTGTCGAGGCGGCCGAGCTCGCTCACGGTGCGCTCGACGGCGTCGCGGGCCTGCTGCTCCTGGGTGACGTCCGTCTCGAGCACGAGGACCCGGGCGCCGGTCTGCTCGAGGCGCCCGGCGAGGTCGTCGAGCCGGTCCCTGCGGCGCGCGGCGACCGCCACCGCAGCGCCCTCGGCGGCCAGGGCGAGCGCGGTCGCCTCGCCGATCCCCGAGCTCGCGCCGGTCACCAGGGCCACGGTGCCGGCGAGCCGGCCGTCGTTCGTCGTCATGCCGCCCCCCTGCCCCGCGGGAGGCCCGGCCGCACCTGGTCTCGGCCCGGTCCCGGGTCCGCTGCCGGGTCCGCTGCCGGGTGGCTGTCGGGTGGCTGTCGGGTGGCTGTCGGGTGGCCTGGCTGCCGGGTGGCGACCGGGTGACCGCCCTCGACCCGAGGTCGACGGTTGACGGTCCTGTCGGTGGCAGGGTCTACTGTTCCTGGTGTTCGAACAGGTGTTCGCACGATCATCTGTTCGAACGTCGACGACGAGGGCCTCGCGGACCTCGCCGTCGTGCGGCTCCCGGCCGACGGTGCGTGCAGCTCGACCCTCGCGCACCGCCGGACGGGTCCGCCGGTCCGGGCAGCGCGTGGGGAAGCGCGCTGCCCGGACCGGCGGTGCCGCCGCCGCCTTCCCCCGGCACACCGCGGGCAGTGACCGCTGCCCGTCCCCCTGTCGGAGGAGAGCGTCGTGTCCCGTCTTCACACCGATCCGGTCGAGGTCCGCCGCTCCGACGACGAGCCCGCGCAGTTCCTGTGGCGCGGTCGGCTCTACGTCGTGCGCGAGGTGCTCGCCCGCTGGACCGAGGCGGGCGGCTGGTGGCGGGCCGCCGCCGTCTCGGCCCTCGTGACGGGCGACGCCTCCGACCCGGCCGACGCCGCGGCGTCGCCCGCACCGCTGGAGACCGCCCCGGTGCCGCCCTCGCCGAAGTGGGCCCAGCGCGCCTGGGGCGAGCCCGCCCCCGACGTCGGCGCCGCGGTCGGCCCGGCCGGGATCGACGACGGCGAGCGGGACTGGTGGCGGGTCGAGGCCGCCGCCGGGGCGTCCAGCGGCTCCGGCGTCTACGACCTGTGCCTCGACAGCGCCCGGGGCACCTGGTCGCTCGCCCGGGTCCTGGACTGAGGACCCGGTGACCTCCGTGACCTCCGTGACCGCTCCCGTGACCGCACCCGTGCCCGTGCCCGCACCCGTGCGCGACCTGCGCCCCGAGCTGCCGGCCCGCACCTCCCCGCTGCCTGCCGACACCCTGCTGTCCCTGGCCCGCCGCGGGGTCCACGAGGCGGCTCTGGCGACCCACCCGGTCGACCGGTACGCCGCGGCGCACCTGTCCGCCCTGCGGGCCGCCGCCGCTGTGCTCGCCTGCCGCGCCCGGCCGTCGAGCGGTCGGCGGTCCCGACCGACGAGCGCCTGGGTGCTGCTGCGCGCGGTGGCTCCCGAGCTCGCCGAGTGGGCCGACTTCTTCGCCGCCGGCGCGCGCAAGCGGGCCGCCGCCGAGGCGGGCGTGCCCACCGCCGTCACCGCCCGCGAGGCCGACGACCTGCTGCGCGACGCGCAGACCTTCCTCGGGGTCGTCGAGACCGCGCTCGGCCGGCCCTCGCAGGCCCTGCTCGCCACCTCCTGACCGCCCCGCCCCGCCCGCTCCGACCTGAGGACCGTCGTGCCCGACCCCTTCGTCCACCTGCACGTGGCCAGCGGCTACTCGCTGCGCCACGGCGCCTGCTCGCCGGCCGACCTGGTCGCCCGGGCGGCCGACCACGGGATGGACACCCTCGCGCTCACCGACCGCGACGGGGCGTACGGCGTCGTGAAGTTCGCCCAGGCGTGCGCCCGCGCCGGCATCCGGCCGGTGTTCGGCGTCGACCTGGCCGTGGCGCCGCTCTCCCTGGCTCCCGGGGCATCGCCGCGGGCCGTCGGCTCCTCCCGGCTCGTGCCGGCGCCCGCCGGTCGTGGGCCGGGGAGGGCCTCGCCCGCGCGCGGCGGAGCGTTCCTGGAGCGCGAGGACCCGCTGCTCGCCGCGCGCGGCCCGGCCGCCGGACCGGCCGCGTGGGGCCTGCCGCGGGTCACCCTGCTCGCCCGCGACGGGCGGGGCTGGGCGGCGCTGTGCCGCCTGGTGTCGGCGACCCACCTGGCGGGGGAGCGCGGCACGCCGGTGAGCAGCCTGGAGCTCGTCGCCGAGCACGCCGGCGGCGTGGCGCAGGCCGGCGGCCTCGCCGTGCTGCTGGGCCCGGGCTCCGAGCTCGGCCGGTCGCTCGCCGCCCGCCGGCCCGACCTGGCCCGGGCCCACCTCGACCGGTGGCGCGACGTGCTCGGCAGCGGGTCGGTCGTCGTGGAGGTCGTGTCGCACCGCGCGCAGGGCGACGCCGTCCGGGCCGCCCGGGCCCTGGGCCTGGCGACCGAGGCCCGCGCACCGGTCGTGCTCACCAACGTCGTGCGCTACGCCGACCGCAGCGACGCGCCGACCGCCGACGTCCTCGACGCCGCCCGGCGCCTCGTGGCGCTGGACCTGCGCCACGTCGACCGCCGCAACGCCGAGGCGTGCCTCAAGAGCGGCAAGGAGATGGCGGAGGTCGCCGAGGAGGTCGCCCGGCACGCCGGGCTCACCGACGGCGGCCGGTCGCTGCTGGCGCGCACCCGGGCCGAGGCCGAGCGCTGCGCGGTCGACCCGCGCGGCGACCTCGGTCTGGGCGAGGTGCACTTCCCGGAGCTGGAGGTCGCCGGCGAGCCGCAGGCCTTGCTGCGCGAGCGCTGCGAGGCCGGGTTCGGCCGGCGCGGGATGGCGCGGGACGCCAGCACCCTGCGCCGGCTCGAGGACGAGCTCGACGTCGTCCGGCAGCTGGGCTACCCGTCGTACTTCCTCACCGTCGCCGACGTCGTCGACCTCATCAAGGGGATGGGCGTGCGGGCCGCGGCACGCGGCAGCGGCGCCGGCAGCCTCATCACCTACCTGCTCGGCATCAGCGACGTCGACCCGGTGCGCTACGGCCTGCTCATGGAGCGCTTCCTGTCGCCGCTGCGCCACCAGCTGCCCGACATCGACCTCGACGTGGAGTCCGCCCGGCGCACCGAGGTCTACGAGCAGGTGCTCGCCCGCTACGGCGGGGAGCGCTGCACCTGCGTGTCGATGATGGACACCTACCGCGCCCGGCACGGCATCCGCGACGTGGGAGCCGCGCTGGGCCTGCCGCCGAGCGAGGTCGACGCGCTCGCCAAGGCCTTCCCGCACATCCGGGCCAGCCAGGTCCGGGCGGCGCTGCGCGACCTGCCCGAGCTGCGGGCCAGCGGCCTGGGCAAGGGCGACGACGCCGGTCGGGTCGACCTGCTGCTGCGCCTGGTCGAGCGGCTCGACGGGCTGCCCCGGCACGTCGCGCTGCACCCGTGCGGGGTGCTGCTCTCCGACCGCACGCTGCTCGACCGCACGCCGGTCGAGTCCAGCTGGCTGGGCTTCCCGATGAGCCAGTTCGACAAGGACGACGTCGAGGCGCTCGGGCTGCTCAAGCTCGACGTGCTCGGCATCCGGATGCAGTCGGCGATGGCCTACGCGGTCGCGGAGGTGGCCCGGGTCGACGGGCAGGTCGTCGACGTCGACGCCGTCCCCCGCGACGACCCCGACACCTTCGCGCTCGTGCAGTCGACCAAGACGCTGGGCTGCTTCCAGATCGAGTCGCCGGGCCAGCGCGAGCTGGTGGGCAAGTTCGCCCCGGAGACCTTCGAGGACCTCATCATCGACATCTCGCTGTTCCGGCCCGGTCCGGTGAAGAGCGACATGGTGCGGCCCTTCCTGGAGGCCCGGCAGGGCTGGGCGCAGCCCGACTACCCGCACCCCGACCTCGCCGAGCACCTCGAGCAGACCTGCGGCGTCGTCGTCTTCCACGAGCAGGTGCTGCAGATCGTCAGCACGATGACCGGCTGCAGCCTCGCCGAGGCCGACGAGGTCCGCCGGGCGCTCGGCGACCCGCAGGGCCAGCCGGAGGTGCGGGTGTGGTTCGTCCCCGCCGCGCTCGGCCGGGGCTACCCCGTGCCCGTGGTCGAGCGGGTGTGGGAGGTGCTCAAGGCGTTCGGCTCGTTCGGCTTCTGCAAGGCGCACGCCGCCGCCTTCGCGCTGCCGACCTACCAGTCGGCCTGGCTCAAGGCGCACCACCCGGCCGCGTTCCTGGCGGGCGTGCTCACCCACGACCCCGGCATGTACCCCAAGCGGCTCATCCTCGACGACGCCCGCCAGTTCGGGATCGCCGTCCTCGGGCTCGACGTCAACGCCTCCGCGGCCGGCTACGCGGTGGAGCGGGTCGGCCGGTTCGACGAGCCGCCGCCGGCCGTGCTGGACCAGGTCCCCGGGTCGCAGGAGCACCCGCCGCGCTCCCGCCCGGCCGACCTGCGGCTGCCCGACGGTCGGGGCTACGGCATCCGGATCGGCCTCGACGACGTCAAGGGCATCTCGGCGGCCGAGGTCGCCCGGGTCGTCGCCGGCCGGCCGTACGCCTCGCTGTCGGACTTCTGGCACCGCGCGTCGGTGTCGCGGCCCGTGGCCGAGCGGCTCGTCGTCGCCGGCGCCTTCGACAGCCTGTACGGCCTGGGCTCGACGGTCCCGGGCCGCCGCCGCGGTCAGGTGACCCGGCGCGACCTGCTCCTGCAGGTCGCCGAGCTCGACCGCTGGAGCCGCTCCACCGCTGCGGCCCAGCGCCGGGTGTCGCGGTCCCGCGGCCGGCGGGCGCTCCCGCCGGGTCCGGACCACGGCCCGGACCAGCAGGGCGAGCTGCTGTCGCTCGACGACGTCCGCGGCCGGCAGGCGCGGCAGTCGCAGGCCCCGGCGGTCCCCGAGCCGGTCGACGTGCAGCTCGCGCTCGACCTCGGCGACGCGCCGGCGCAGACCGCCGCCAGCGGGCTGCCGGAGATGACCCGCGCCGAACGGGTGCGCGCCGAGCTCGAGGTGCTCGGGCTCGACGTCAGCTCGCACGTCATGGACGCCTACTCCGGGTTCCTCGCGGAGCTGGGCACCACGCACGCCCGCGACCTGCTGGGCTGCCGCAGCCGCCAGGAGGTCCTCGTCGCCGGGGTCAAGGTCGCGACGCAGACCCCACCGATCCGGTCCGGCCGCCGGGTCGTCTTCGTGACGCTGGACGACGCGACCGGGCCGCTCGACGCGACGTTCTTCGAGGACGCGCAGGTCGGCTGCGCCACGACGGTCTTCCACTCCTGGCTGCTCGTCGTGCGGGGGGTCGTGCGCCGCACCGGCCCGCGCGGGGTGTCGATGCAGGCCCTGGGCTGCTGGGAGCTGCCCGTGCTGCACGCGGCGTGGCTCGCCGGAGGCATGCCGGCGGTGCACGAGCTCATGGACGCCCCGGCCGCCGTGAGCGAGGCGGCGGTGCAGGGTGCGGCGGCGAGCCGGTCCAGCCGCCCGGTCATGACCAGCCCCCCGCTCGTGGGCGGCGGCGCGGGCCACTCCGGGGTGGGCGGGGCGGTGCACGTCTACGCCACCGGGTTCCGCGCCTCGCCCTACGCCGACGTCAAGCCCGCCGGCGACGGCTCGGGCACCTCGAGGGGACCGGCCACCCCGCCGGCGCCCCGCAAGCTGTGGCACTCCAGCTCCGGGAGCTCGGGACGGTGACGACGCGCCTACGCTCGACAGCCGGCGGTCCGTCCCCCACGGCGCCCCCGACGACAGGAGCACCGTGCCTGCCCCCGCCCCGCCCGGCCCGTCCGGCCAGCCCCGCCCGAGCGCCCCGGCGGGCTCGGCGCGCACGGCCGTGGTCTGGGAGGTGCTGTCCGCCGTCCTCGCCGAGGCCGACCCGGACGGCCACGGCCTCGACGTCGTGGACGCCGGCGGCGGCACCGGCGGCTTCGCGGTGCCGCTCGCCGAGGCCGGGCACCGCGTCACCGTGCTCGACCCCAGCCCCGACTCGCTCGCCGCGCTGTCCCGCCGCAGCGCTGAGCGCGGCCTGCAGGACCGGGTCGAGGCGGTGCAGGGCGACCTCACCGACCTGCCGGCGCTGCGCCCCCCGGACAGCGCCGACCTCGTGCTGTGCCACAGCGTCCTCGAGGTCGTCGACGACCCGCTCCAGGCCCTTGCCGCGGTCGCCGCGGTGCTGCGGCCCGGCGGGCGGCTCAGCCTGCTCGTCGCCGGTCGGGCCGCTGCGGTGCTCGCCCGGGCCCTCGCCGGCCGTCCCGACGAGGCCGCCCGGGCGCTCACCGACCCCACCGGCCGCTGGGGACCGGCCGACGGCGCGGCCCGCCGCTACGCCCCGCAGGAGGTCGAGGCGCTCGTCGTCGAGGCCGGCCTGCAGGTGGAGCAGGTGCACGGCGTCCGCGTCGTCGCCGACCTCGTGCCCAGCGCCGCGCTCGACCTCGAGCCGGGCGCGCACGCTGCCCTGCTCGCGCTCGAGCGGGCGCTGTCGGACCGTCCACCGTTCCGCGAGCTCGCCACCCAGCTGCACGTGCTCGCCGTCCGGCCCTAGCGGGCCGCTGTGAGCCGGGGACGGGTCGCGCCCGCCGGTCCACCCACCGGTCCGCCGGGCGACGACCGGGGCTGCCACGTCCTGCACGTGGACATGGACGCCTTCTACGCCAGCGTGGAGCTGCGCAGCCGCCCCGAGCTGCGCGGCACCCCGGTGATCGTCGGAGGCGGCGGGTCGCGCGGCGTGGTGCTGTCCGCGACCTACGAAGCGCGGGCGTACGGCGTGGCGAGCGCCATGCCGATGGTGCGGGCCCGGCGGCTGTGCCCGCAGGCGACCGTCATCCCGCCGGACCACGCGGCCTACGCCGAGGTGTCCGCGGGCGTCATGGAGGTCTTCCGGTCGATCACGCCGCTGGTCGAGCCGCTGTCGCTCGACGAGGCGTTCCTGGAGGTGTCCGGGGCCGCTCGACGGCTCGGCGGCGCCCGCGCGCTCGGGGAGCAGGTGCGGGCGACGGTGCAGGACGAGCAGGACATCACCTGCTCGGTCGGGGTCGCGAGCACCAAGTTCGTGGCCAAGCTCGCCTCGGCCCGCTGCAAGCCGGACGGGCTGCTCGTCGTGCCCGCCCACGACGTCGTCTCCTTCCTGCACCCGCTGCCGGTCGCGGCGCTCTGGGGCGTGGGCGAGAAGACCGAGGACGTGCTCGTGCGCCTCGGGCTGCACACCGTCGGCGACATCGCGCACACACCGCTGGCCACGCTGCAGCGGGCGCTCGGGCCGGCGACCGGTGCGCACCTGTCGGCCCTGTCGTGGGGGCGCGACGCCCGGCGGGTCGTGCCGGTCGAGCCGGACAAGAGCATCGGTGCGGAGGAGACCTTCGCGCGCGACGTCGACGACCCGGCCTACGTCGCCCGCGAGCTGCTGCGGCTGTCCGAGCGGACGGCCGCCCGGCTGCGTGCGACCCGCCAGGTGGGTCGCACCGTGTCCATCAAGGTGCGCTTCGCGGACTTCACGACGATCACCCGTTCCCGGACGCTGCCCGAGGCGACGGACGTCGGGCGCACCGTCTACGAGACGGCGCTGCAGCTCTACCTGGCGCTCGGGCTGGAGCGGGCCCGGCTGCGCCTGGTCGGCGTGCGCGTCGAGGGCATCCGTCCCGCGGGCAGCACGCCGCACCAGCTGCTGCTGGGGGAGAAGGACTCCGGCTGGCGCGAGGCCGAGCAGGCGGTCGACCGGGCGACCGCGCGCTTCGGCGCCGGGGCGGTGCGGCCCGCGACGCTGGTCCGGGCCTCCGACGACCCTCCGCCGGACGGTCCGCCGCCGTCTCCGGGGGGCCGACGGACGGCTGCCCCGGCCGGCCGTCCGCCTGCCGCTGGCGGCTCGCCGTGACGTACGGCGCTCGTCCTCGTATCCTCGACGCAGGCGGGTCCGCACCAGGCCCGCCCGGCCGCTGGTCCGTGGTGGTGAGCACCTCCAGGAGGGAGCGCCGTGCCTCTCTCTGAGCACGAGCAGCGCCTGCTCGACCAGATCGAGCGCGCGCTCTACGCCGAGGACCCGAAGTTCGCGTCCACCGTGCGCTCCACCGACCTGCGCACCCACATGCGCCGGCGCCTGCGTCGGGCGGCGATCGTGTTCGCGGTCGGCTTCGTCCTGCTGGTCGCGGGCGTGCCCACCAACAGCTTCCCCGTGGGCGTCGCCGGCTTCGTGGTCATGTTCGTCGCGCTGCTGCTGGCCCTCGCGGCCTGGAAGCGGCTGGGCTCCGCGCCGACCCCGACGCTGCGCGTCGCCGGCGAGGAGCGCGGCGAGCGGCCCCGCGGTCGGGGTCCCTCGCGCGGGCGCAGCACGGCGAGCAGCGGCTCGGGCGGCTGGTTCTCCCGCCTCGAGGAGCGGTGGAACCGCCGCTGGGAGGAGCGCGGCGGGGAGCGCTGAGCGCCCAGCCCAGCCCAGCTCAGCGAGCGCCCCGCTCCTCGCCTCTCCTGACAGGGCGCGCCCGGTCAGGAGACCCGCCGGCCACGGAGCGGGCAGGGCCGTGGGTCCGGCTGACCCCCAGGCCGTCCTCCCGCAGTGGCCGAGCGGTCTGCGATCAGGCCGAGCGGCGGCGCAGCCGTCCCCGCACCCGGGTGGACAGCGCCGTGAGCCCACGGTCCCCGGCATCGAGCAGGTCGGCCAGCGCCCGGCTGCTGCCGCTCGTCGCCCAGCGCACCGTCGACGGAGGCAGCAGCACGGCCCGCAGGCGGGTGCTGCGCGCGCTGCCCCGCCGCAGCGCCCGGCGGACCGCGGCGGTGTCGGCGACGAGGCTGCCCGCCTCGCCCTCGGACCGTCCGGGTCGGGCGTAGCGGGCGCGCTCGACGGCGCTCGTCACCCGGGCGAGCGCCGCCGCGGCCGGCTCGTCCAGCCACGCCACCCGCACGAGCTCCGCGCCCGCCCGGCGGGGGCTGGCGCTCGCGTCCTCGGCGTAGCCGCAGTCCGAGGCGTCCTCGCAGACCTGCCGCCAGGCGAGCTCGGCGTCCGTCCCGCGCTGCCGGGCCCGGCGCCGCAGCACGTGCACCGCGCCGGGCGACGCGAGGAGCACGAGGACCAGCAGCCCCCCGAGCAGCAGTGCCCGCGGCAGCGCCGACCCGGCAGCCGCCGGAGCGGGCGCGGCGGCCCGGGGGTCGACCTGCCGCGAGTCGGCCTCGGCGGCGAGCCGCTCCTTGCGCTCTGCCGCCGTCTCTCCCGGCACCTCGCCGTCGTCCTGCGGGACCGCGGGCGCCGCGCTGGCCCCGGGAAGGGCCGGTGCCGGGGCGGCCGGCGTCGCGTACGTCGGAGCGCTGATCCCGCCGCGCGAGGGGGTGGGCTCGAACCGGACCCAGCCGGCGCCGTCGAACCAGGCCTCCGGCCACGCGTGCGCCTCGTCGGTGGTCACGCGGTAGCTGCCGTCGGCCTGCCGGGTGCCCGGGCGTGAAGCCGACGGCGACCCGGGAGGGCACGCCGGCGAGGCGCAGCATGGCCGCCATCGCCGAGGCGTACTGCTCGCAGAAGCCCCGGCGCCGGGACAGGAAGGACTCCAGCGCGTCGGGCGAGCCGCCCTCGTCGGTCTGCTCGCTGTAGACGAACCGGTTGGCCGGGTTGCGGAAGAAGGCCTGGACGGCGGCGGCCTTGGCGTACGAGGTCGTGGCGCCCCGCACCGTGCGGGCGGTCAGCGCGCGGACGGCGCCGGTGGCCTCGACCGGCGCGGCGTACGGCGCGATCTCCGCGGGCAGCGGCCCGTCGCCGACCGCGAGCAGCGACGGGTCGGGCAGGACCCGGGCCGAGCGCACCTGGTAGGGGCCGACCTCGCTGGTGTTGGACCGCGTGGCGAAGACGCTCTGGGTGGCCGGGTCCCACATCCAGGGACCCTTCACGTCGACCCGCGTCGGGGTCGCGGGCACCGGCAGCCAGAAGGCGTCGAGGGCCGCGACGCGGACCGACGCGGTGACGTCACGCACCGGGGTGGCGGACGTGCGCCCGACGGGCAGCGGCACCGGGTCGTCGACCCCGTCGTCGCGCAGGTTGCCGCGCAGCACCTCCTGGCGCCAGCCGCCCCCGTCGTAGACGCCGAGCGTGGTCATCCGCAGGTAGTCGGGCTGGGGGTCGTCGGTGCGGTAGCTGAGCACGTCGACGGGGACCGGCAGGGTGAGCTCCCCGCGCAGGCGGGTGATCGGGTTGTAGGTGACGACGCTGCGCGAGCCGCCGCCGCCGCCGCTGCCGCCGCTCCCGCCGTCGAGCAGCCGGGTCTGCAGGCCGGGCAGCAGCGCCGGGACGAGCACCGCGACCGCGAGGGCAGCCCCGCCGATGCGCCGCCCGACCCGGGTCAGACCCGTGGGGTCGGCGCGGTCCTCGGACCGGCGCAGCGCGGTGCCCCAGCGGCCGACCTGGTCGCGGCTCTCGGCGAGCAGCAGCGCCAGCCAGCCGCTGGCACCCAGCACGAAGGGCAGCCAGCCGAGCCCGCCGGGCAGCAGGGCCGACGGCACGGCGAACAGCGCCAGCAGCGGCACCCCCGCAGCGGCGGGCCGGTGCAGGGCGCCGGCGAGGGCGTCGACGGACAGGGCCACGAGCCCGGCCCCGGCCGCCAGCAGCAGCACCAGGGCGGCCGTCGCCGGTGCCGGCGGGCCGTACTGGTCGAGGTCCTGACCGGCCGCCTCGAGCAGCGCGCGCAGGGCGGAGAGCGTCCCGCGCGCGGGCAGCACCCCTGACGACAGCGAGGCGGGGACGAAGACCGCGACGAGGTAGCCCGCCAGCACCAGCAGGCCGAGCAGCGGGGCGAGGGTGCCGGGCAGCCGCAGCCGCCGGGCCAGGGCGAGCACGGCCAGGGGGACCACCACCGCCCCGGCCGTGCGCAGCACCCAGCCGGTGGAGTCGAAGACGGGGCCGAAGGCGGTCAGGGCCAGCAGCACGGCCGCGCCCGCGGTCAGCGCGGCCCGGTCGCGGGCGCTCACGCCGGCACCTGCTGCCCGGCGGGACGGACCGGCCCGGTGCCGCGCCCGGAGGCGGGCCCGGCCCGGCCGCCCAGCTCGGACCACGCCGCGGCCAGGTCGGTGCCGACGGGGACCGGCACCGCGCGCCACCCCGTCGCTCGCAGCGCCCCCGCGGGGTCCGGCCCCGCGGCGCGGGGCCGGACGTCCGTCCCCCAGGTGCGCACGTCGAGGAGCAGGGCCGCGCAGGTGGCCGAGCCGGTCCGCAGCCGGGCCAGCCGGTCGGCCGACGCCGCGTCCAGCTCTCCGAGCACGGCGAGCAGCACCCCGTCCACGCCGCGCCGGAGCCGCTCCGCGGCGCCCGCGAGGTCACGGCCGGGGCCGGGCTGCACCCCGGCGAGCACGTCGAGCAGCAGGCCCTCGGTGAGCGTCACCCCGCGCGGGACGAGCTCGCGCTCGTCGTCGAGGACCAGCGAGACGGTGAAGCCCGCGCGCAGCAGCGAGACGCCGGCGCTGGCGACCGCGGAGACCGCCCACTCGAAGGACGACCCCGGGCCGTCGCCCCGGTGCGCCCGGGCCCGGGTGTCGAGCAGCAGGACCGCCCGGCTCTGGAACGGCTGCTCCTCGCGCCGGACCATGAGCTCGCCCGTGCGCGCCGTCGAGCGCCAGTGCACCTTGCGCAGGTCGTCGCCGTAGCGGTACTCGCGGGTGGTCACGTCGTCGCTGCCGGCCGAGGCCGCCGCCCGGCTCGCGCTGTCGCCCCCGCCGGCCCAGTCGCCGCCGAGCGGCACGGGGGGCAGCGCGGTCAGGGCCGGGGTCACCACGAGGTCGCTGCTGGTCGTGAAGGCGCGGGCGAGCTCGCACAGCCCGAAGGGGTCGACGAGGCGCACCGAGAGCGGCCCGACGCGGTAGTGCCCGCGTGCCGTCGCGGTGACCGCGTAGGTGACGTCGCGCACCCCGCGAGGCTCGACCCGGTCGAGGACGAAGCGGGGCCGGCTGCCCAGGGCGTACGGCAGCGCGTCCTCCATGCGCAGCACGCCGCTGGGCAGGCGGCTGACGTTGTCGAGGCGCAGGTGGACGTCGGCGGCGGTGCCGACCGCGACCCGCCCCGGCTCGAGCCGCCGCACGCAGGCCAGCCGGTAGCGGGTGCGGGACACGACGGCGACAGCGGCCAGCGGCAGGACGAGCAGGAACAGCCCGGCCCGCAGCAGGTCGCGCTGTCCCAGGAGCACGCCACCGGCCGCGAGCACCGCGCCCCCCGCGAGCAGGCACCGCCCGCGCGTGGTCAGCCCGGACAGCGCCGCCCGCAGGTCGCTCACCGGCGGCCCGCGGGCAGGGGGACGCGGGCCAGCAGGTCGGTCACGACGTCCTCGGGCGTGCGGCGGCCGACCTGCGCGTCCGCGCTGGGCAGCAGCCGGTGGGCGAGCACGGCGACCGCGAGCTCCTGGACGTCGTCGGGCAGCACGTGGTCGCGGCCGTCGAGCGCCGCCGCGGCGCGGGCCGCCCGCACCAGCTGCAGCGTCGAGCGCGGCGACGCGCCCAGCCGCAGGTCGGGGGAGCGCCGGGTGGCCGTCGCCAGGTCGACGACGTACTGCTTCACGTCGTCGGAGACGTGCACGCCGCGGACGACCTCGACGAGCTTGCGGACCTCGAGCGCGTCGGCGACCGGCTCGAGGTCCCCCAGCGGGTCCTCCTGGCCGTGCGTCTCGAGCATCGCGCGCTCGGCCGCCGCCGAGGGGTAGCCCATCGACACCCGCGCCGTGAAGCGGTCGCGCTGGGCCTCCGGCAGCGGGTAGGTGCCCTCCATCTCGATGGGGTTCTGCGTGGCCACGACCATGAACGGCGCCTCGAGGACGTAGGTCGTGCCGTCGACGGTGACCTGGCGCTCCTCCATGGCCTCGAGCAGGGCCGACTGGGTCTTGGGCGAGGCGCGGTTGATCTCGTCGCCCACGACGATGTTGGCGAAGACCGCGCCGGGCTTGAACTCGAAGTCGCGCCGCTCCTGGTCCCACACGGACACGCCCGTGACGTCGCTGGGCAGCAGGTCGGGGGTGAACTGGATCCGGCGCACCGAGCAGTCCACCGACCGGGCCAGGGCCTTGGCCAGCAGGGTCTTGCCGACGCCGGGGACGTCCTCGATGAGCAGGTGCCCCTCGGCGAGCAGCACGACGACGGCGAGGCGGACGACGTCGGGCTTGCCCTCGACGACCGTCTCGACGTTGGCCCGGATGCGGTCCGTGGCCTCCTGCAGGACGTCGAGGCCGGCGCCCGGCGCCGGGGGAGGAGCGGTCGTACGGCGGGCCACGGGTCCTCCTGGGGAGCGGTGCCGAGCGGTGCCGAGCGGTGCGAGCGGTGAGCCGTCCCCCGGCGGACCGGGGGGGCGTGCTGGACGGACGGGGCGGACGACGGACCGCCTGCGGGCGCGTGTCGCAGTCTCCCACCGGTCCGCCGCGCTGGCACGCTGTCGGCACCGGTCCCCGGGCTCTCCGAGGGCGTGCCGGTCTTCCCCCCTCCTCGACGTCCCGCTGCCCCGCGGGGGTTCCCGGCCGTCCGCGAGCGGGTCGCGGCGGGGCGTCGTGGGGCGAGAAGCGTTGACGGTGGAGCGAAGTGGAGTAGCGTGGTGGAACGAGGAGGGCGAGCCCGCTCTCCGACCGCGTCGGGAGGGTGGCGGCCGTGTTCCTCGGCACCCACACCCCGAAGCTCGACGACAAGGGCCGGCTCTTCCTGCCGGCGAAGTACCGCGAGGAGGTGGCAGGCGGCGTGGTCCTCACCAAGGGTCAGGAGCGCTGCCTCTACGTCTTCACGGCCGACGGCTTCGCCGCCCGCGCCGAGCAGCTGCAGGCCGCGCCGCTGTCGGCCCGGGCCGCCCGCGACTACGGGCGGCAGTTCTTCGGCAGCGCCTCCGACGAGGTGCCCGACAAGCAGGGCCGGATCACCGTGCCGCCGGCGCTGCGGGCGTACGCCGGGCTCACCCGCGACGTCGTCGTCGTCGGGGCCAACACCCGCTTCGAGATCTGGGACGAGGCGGCCTGGCGCGCCTACGAGACCGAGCAGGAGCCGGCCTTCGCCGACCTCGGCGAGGAGGTGCCCGGGCTCCTCACCTGAGCCGCGCCCGAGCTGGCGCGCGGCCCGACCCCTCGTGGGACGAGGTCTCCGACCGCTCCGCCACCTGGCGCACCTTCCCCGGTGCCAGGCGGAGGAGCGGGCGGGGACCTGGCCCCGCGAGGGACCGAGCGCCCGGTCCGCGAGCCGGGTGGTCTGCAGGCACCGAGGAGAGCAGGGTCGAGATGGACAGCACGACGATCGCCCCGGAGCGCGCGGGGACCGCGGGGAGCCGCGGTCCGGCCGGCGTCGGCGACCTCGGCAAGGAGGTGCGCGACAGCGCGCTGCTGCTGGGCCTCGCGCTCGTCGTCCTGGGCCTGGTCGCGGCCCTGGCGTCCACCGCCCTGCTGCTGGGCTGAACCGTCGTGGCCCCCGAGACCGGACCGCCGCGTCCCGGGCAGCCCGCGCACGTCCCCGTGCTGCTGGACCGCTGCGTCGCGCTGCTGGCGCCCGCCCTGCGCAGCGAGGCCGCCGTCGTCGTCGACTGCACGCTCGGGATGGGCGGGCACGCCGAGGCTCTGCTGGCGGGGACCCCCGCCCGCCTCGTCGGACTGGACCGCGACCCCGAGGCCCTGCGTCGCAGCCGCGGGCGGCTCGCCGGCTTCGGGGACCGGGTGACCGTCGTGCACGCCGTCTACGACACCCTGCCCGACGTGCTCGACCGGCTCGGCGTGGGGCGGGTGCAGGGGGTGCTCTTCGACCTCGGCGTGAGCTCGCTGCAGCTCGACGAGGCCGACCGCGGCTTCGCGTACGCCCAGGACGCGCCGCTGGACATGCGGATGGACACGACCGGGGGCAGCACCGCCGCCGACGTCGTCAACGGCTACGACGCGCGCGCCCTGGCGCGGGTGCTGGCCGAGTACGGCGAGGAGCGGTTCGCCCGGCGCATCGCCGACGCGGTCGTCCGGGAGCGCGCCCGCGAGCCGTTCACCGGCACCGCCCGCCTCGCCGAGCTCGTCCGGACGGCGATCCCGGCGGCCACCCGCCGCACCGGCGGGCACCCGGCCAAGCGCACGTTCCAGGCCCTGCGCATCGAAGTGAACGACGAGCTCGGCGTGTTGCGCCGCGCGATGCCCCGCGCCGTCGATGCTCTAGCCGTGGGCGGACGGATCGTCGTGCTCAGCTACCACTCCCTGGAGGACAAGATCGTGAAGGCAGAGCTGGTCGGCCGCTCCACGAGCGACGTGCCGGTCGACCTGCCCTTCGTCCCGGAGGGCAGCGCGCCGGAGCTGCGCCTGCTCGTCCGGGGCTCCGAGCCGGCGTCGGCGCAGGAGCAGGAGAGCAACCCCCGGTCGGCGTCGGTGCGGCTGAGGGCCGCCGAGCGGCTGCGGGACGCGGCGTGAGCGGCGGCTCGAGCAGCGCTGCGGCGCGCAGCCCGCTGACGCGCCCGCTCGCCCGCAGCGCCGCGCGTCCGGCCGTCGCCGGCCGGGCGGGGGTCCGCGTGCCGCCCGCCGCCCGTCCCGTCGTGGCGGCGCGACGGGTGCCGTCGCTGCGCGTCGTCCCGAGCCCGGTGCGCCGCGTGCCCCGGGGCCCGTTCCTCGTCGGCGTGGTCGCGGTGCTGGCCGCCGGCCTGCTCGGGCTGCTCGGGCTCAACACCGTGCTGGCCGAGGACTCCTTCCACCTGCACGCGGTCCAGGTGGAGACGCGGCAGCTGGCCGACCGCGAGCAGGTGCTCCGGCGCGAGGTCGACACGCTCGAGGCGCCGGCCGCGCTGGCGGCGGCGGCGTCGGCCCAGGGCATGGTGGTCGGAGGACCGCCGGTCTTCCTGCGGCTCCCCGACGGCACGGTGCTCGGCGAGCCCGTCCCGGCGTCGGCGCCGCAAGCGCCGCCGCCGGCGGCGGCCGCCCCCGACGTGCCCGCCGACGACACCGCGGTCGCGGCCGACAGCGGTGCCCGCCCCTCGGCGTCCCCGGGCCCGACGGCGTCGCGCTCGCCGGGCTCCCGCTCCTCGGCACCCTCCGCCGCCCCTTCGGCAGCACGTCCCGCAGCCCCCTCGGCCGCCCCCTCGGCCGCGCCCTCTGCCGCGCCCTCTGCCAAGGCAGGCCGACGGTGACGCCGCCGAGCGGCGGGCGGCCGCCGGCCCGACCCGAGCGCGGCGAGCGTGCACCGGGCGCCGATCCCAGGACCGCCCGCACCACCACCGGCACCCGAGCGCGGCCCGGCGCGCCGCGTGGGGGCGGGCCGCGCCCGGCCGGCACCGCCCGTGACGGGGGGGCCCGGCTGTCGAGCCCGCGCACCCCGGTGCGCGACGTCCCGCCCGCCGGTCCGCGACCGCCGGGCCGGGTCCGCCGCCCGCGGCAGCTCGGCGACCCCGGCCGACGGCTCCGCAGCGGGCTGCTCGTCCTGCTCGCCGTCATCGCCGTGCTCGGCGGCCGGCTGGTGCAGCTGCAGCTGCTGTCCGGCACGTCGTACGCCGAGACGGCCATGGACCAGCGGCGGATCGCCCGCACGCTGGCGGCACCCCGCGGCGACGTCGTCGACCGCAACGGCCAGCCGATCTCGGTCAGCGCCGACGGCCGGGCCGTGTCGGGCCAGCCGCGGGTCATCCGCGACGCGGCCTGCCCGCCCGACGCGACCCGCCCCTGCACCCCGGCCACGATCGCGGCCGCGCTCTCGCCGGTGCTCGGCGTGCCCGTCGTCGAGCTCACCGAGAGGCTGTCGCGCGACACCGGGTTCGTCTACCTCGCCCGCGACCTCGACCTCGGGGTGGGCGACCAGGTCAAGGCGCTCAAGCTGCCCGGCATCGTCGTCGACGCCGAGCCGCGCCGCGTCCACCCCGGTCACGACCTCGCCGCCAACGTCGTCGGGTTCACCAACCGCGAGAGCGTCGGGGCCGCCGGCATCGAGCTGGCCTACCAGGACGTCCTCGCCGGCACCGAGGGCCGCGTGGTCGCGTCGGTCGACAAGGACGGCCGCACGATCCCCAGCGGGGAGACCCGGCGCACCGAGCCGGTCCCCGGGCGCGACGTCGCGCTCACGATCGACCGCGACCTGCAGTGGTACGCCCAGCAGGTCCTGGCCCAGAAGGTGCAGGAGACCGAGGCGGCCAGCGGCGCCGCCGTCGTGATCGACGTGCGCACCGGTGAGGTCCTCGCGCTCGCCGACGCGCCGACGTACGACCCCGACGCCCTCGGCGGCTCACCCGCCAGCGCTCGGGGGTCCCGTGCGCTGGGCGAGATCTACGACCCCGGCTCCGTGAACAAGATCATCACCATCGCGGCGGCGCTCGAGACGGGGACCGTCACCCCCGAGAGCGTCCTGACCGTCCCCTACAGCCAGCAGTTCGGCGCGAAGCTCGTGCGCGACTCCCACCAGCACCCGACCGAGCAGCTCACGGTCAACGGCGTCTTCATGCAGTCGAGCAACGTCGGCACCGTCCAGATCGCGAGCCGTCTCGGGGCCGAGCGGCTGACCGACTACTTCCGGGCGTTCGGCTTCGGCGCCAAGACGGGCATCGGTCTGCCCGGCGAGTCCGCCGGGCTCGTCCCGGACGCCGCCGACTGGTCCGGGTCCTCGCTCGGCACCATCCCCATCGGGCAGGGGGTGTCGGTGACCGCCCTGCAGGTCGCCAGCGTCGTGCAGACGGTCGCCAACGACGGGGTGCGGGTCACCCCCTCCATCGTCAAGGCGATCGCCGACGGCAGCGGGCACCTGGTGCCGCAGCCGGCGCCGGAGCAGCGGCGCGTCATCTCCGCGGCCACCGCGCAGGCCATGCACCCGATGCTCGAGGGGGTCGTCAGCGAGGAGGGGACGGCGCCGCTCGCCGCCATCCCGGGCTACCGCATCGCGGGCAAGACGGGGACCGCCGACCGCGCGGTCGACGGCCGCTACGACGGCAGCTACACCTCGTCGTTCGTCGGCTTCGCCCCGGCGGACGCGCCGCGGCTGGCCACGGTCGTCGTGGTCCAGGGCACGGGCAAGAAGGACTACTACGGAGGCTCGGTCGCCGGACCGGTCTTCAAGCAGGTGATGGGCTTCGCCCTGGCGAGCACGGGCACGCCGCCCACCGGCGTGCCGTTCACGCCGCCGAAGGTCTACGCCGACGGCCGCAAGTAGCCTGCGCTCGTGCCCGACGCCACGCCCCGGGGCGGCCTGCCGGTCCGGCCCGCGACCCCGCCGCGGCGGACCCTCGGCGACCTCGCGCACGCCGTCCCCGGCCTGCGCGTCGCCCCCGAGGACCGCGGCACGGCGGTCACCGGCTGCACCCTGGACTCCCGCGCCGTGCGCCCGGGGGACCTGTGGGCCGCCCTGCCGGGGGCGCACGCGCACGGGGCCGAGTTCGCCGCCCCGGCGGCGGCGGCCGGCGCCGTCGCGGCCCTCACCGACGGGGCGGGCGCCGAGCGGGTGCGCGCGGCGGGGCTCGTCGTCGTGCAGGCGGACGACCCCCGGGCCGTCCTCGGCGAGACCGCCGCGGCGCTGCACGGGCGACCCGGGGACGCGATGACCGTGCTGGGCGTCACGGGCACCAACGGCAAGACGACGACCGCCTTCCTGCTGGAGGCCGGGCTGCGCGCCGCCGGGCACCGCACCGGCCTGCTCGGCACCGTCCTCGCCCGGGTCGGGGACGAGGTCGTGCCCGCGGTGCGCACCACCCCGGAGGCGCCCGACCTGCAGGGCCTGCTGGCCGTGATGCGCGAGCGGGGGGTCACGGCCGTGGCGCTGGAGGTGAGCAGCCACGCCCTGGCGCTGGGCCGCGTCGACGGCCTGGTCGTCGACGTCGCCGTGTTCACGAACCTGTCGCAGGACCACCTCGACTTCCACGCCGACATGGCCGACTACGAGGCGGCGAAGGCGCAGCTGTTCACCGCGGCGCGGTCGCGGCGCGGGGTCGTCAACACCGACGACGCCGCCGGCCGGCGGATCGCCGCCGCGGGACGGGTGCCCACCCGGACCTTCGGGGCGGGCGGCGACTGGTCGGCGCGCGACGTCGAGCTGCGGCCGGACGGCAGCGCCTTCCGCCTCGTCGGGCCGGGTGTCGACGTCCCGGCGGCCGTGCGGCTGCCCGGCGCCTTCAACGTCGCCAACGCGGTCGGGGCGCTGGCCGCCCTCGTCGAGGCGGGCGTGCCGGTGGACGACGCCGTCCGCGGGGTCGCCGGGCTCGGTGGCGTCCCGGGGCGCATGGAGCGCGTCGAGGCGGGCCAGGACTTCCTCGCGGTGGTCGACTACGCCCACACGCCGGACGCGGTCCGCACGCTGCTGCGGGCCGTCCGCGCCGTCACCCCGGGCCGCGTCATCGTCGTGCTCGGCTGCGGCGGCGACCGCGACCGGGGCAAGCGCCCGCTCATGGGCCGGGCGGCGGTCGAGGGCGCCGACGTCGCCGTGCTCACCAGCGACAACCCGCGCGGTGAGGACCCGCTGCGGATCCTCGCCGAGATGGCCGCCCCCGGCGCCCTCGTCGAGCCGGACCGGCGCGCCGCCATCGCCGCGGCGGTCGCGCAGGCGCGGCCGGGCGACGCCGTCGTCGTCGCGGGCAAGGGCCACGAGACCGGCCAGGAGGCGGGGGGCCTCGTGCGGCCCTTCGACGACCGCGAGGTGCTCCGCGAGGTGCTCGCGGCGGTCCTCGCGTGACGCGCCCATGATGCCCACCACCGTCGGCGAGGTCGCCGCCCGCACCGGCGCCCGCACGGCCGGCGCCGACCCCGCTGCTCCCGTCGTCGCGGACGTCGAGGTCGACAGCCGCCGGGTCCGGCCCGGCGGGTTGTTCGTCGCGCTGCCGGGCGAGCGCACCGACGGCCACGACCACGTGGCCGCTGCGGTCGCCGCCGGCGCGGTCGCCGCCCTGACCGCGCGGCCCGTCGAGGGGGCGCCCTGCCTCGTGGTGCCCGACCCGCTCGCCGCGCTGCAGGCGCTGGCCGCCGCGTCCTACGCGCAGGACCAGCCGCTCACCGTCGGCATCACGGGCAGCAGCGGCAAGACCTCGACGAAGGACCTGCTCGCCCAGGTCCTGGGGGCCTTCGGCGAGACGCTGTCGCCGGTCGGGTCGTTCAACAACGAGCTGGGCCTGCCGCTCACGGCGCTGCGGCGCACGCCCACGACCCGCTACGCCGCGCTGGAGTACTCCGCGCGCGGCGTCGGCCACATCGCCTTCCTGTGCGGGCTCGTGCGCCCCGACACCGCGGTGGTGCTCAACGTCGGCAGCGCCCACCTCGGCGAGTTCGGCAGCGTCGAGGGCATCGCGCAGGCCAAGGGCGAGCTCGTCGAGGCCGCGCGCCGCCGCGCCGTCCTGAACGCCGACGACCCGCGGGTGCTCGCGATGCGGTCGCGCACCGAGCGCCCGGTCGTGACGTTCGGCCGGGGCGCCGATGCCGACGTCCGCGCCACCGACGTCCGCGTGGACGAGAGCGGGCGCGCGTCGTTCGCCCTGCAGGGCGAACCGGTGCGCCTGCAGGTGGTCGGCGAGCACCAGGTCGCGAACGCCCTGGCCGCCGCCGCGGCGGTCCTCGGCACGGTCACCGACGACGTCCGGGCCGTCGCCGACGCGCTCGGCGAGGCCCGCCCGCTGAGCCGCTGGCGCATGGAGGTCGTCGAGCGCGCCGACGGGGTGACCGTCGTCAACGACGCCTACAACGCCAACCCCGACTCGATGCGCGCGGCCCTCAAGACGCTCGCGGTCATGGGCGACGGCAAGCGCCGCCGCACCGTCGCGGTCCTCGGGCACATGGGCGAGCTCGGCGACGCGGCCCGGGAGGCCCACATGGACCTCGGCCGCTTCGTCGTGCGGCTCGACGTCGGGCAGCTCGTCGTCGTCGGGCCCGACGCCGGCGGCATCCACGCGGGGGCCGTGCTCGAGGGGTCGTGGGGCTCGGAGTCCCTGCACGTCGACGACGTCGACGCCGCGGTCGCGCTGCTGCGCGCCGAGGTCCGGCCCGGCGACGTCGTGCTCGTCAAGGCCTCCCGCTCGGCCGGGCTCGAGCGGGTCGCCGAGGCCCTCCTGGCGGACGCGTGAAGTCCGTCCTCCTCGCGGCCATGACGGCGCTGGTCGTCTCGCTGCTCGGCACCCCCGCGGTCGTGCGGCTGTTCCGCCGGCGCGGCTACGGGCAGGAGATCCGCGAGGACGGCCCGTCCAGCCACGCCACCAAGCGCGGTACGCCGACGATGGGCGGCACGGTCATCATCCTGGCGGCCCTCATCGGCTACGGCGTGGCGCACCTGCTCGTGCTCGACCAGCCCGGCCGCGGCCCGACGGCGAGCGGTCTGCTCGTGCTCGGGCTCATGACCGGCCTGGGCCTCGTGGGGTTCCTGGACGACTTCATCAAGATCCGCAAGCAGCGGTCGCTGGGCCTCACCGCGGCGGCGAAGTTCACCGGGCAGCTGGTCGTCGGCGCCGGCTTCGCGGTGGCCGCGCTGCAGTTCCGCAACAGCGCCGGGCTCACGCCGGCCTCCCGCTCGCTGTCGTTCGTGCGCGACTACCCGGGCATCACCCTCGGCACGGTCGGGTTCGTCGTCTTCGCCTACTTCCTCGTCAGCGGCTGGTCCAACGCCGTCAACCTCACCGACGGCCTGGACGGGCTGGCCAGCGGCACCGCCGTGATGGTGTTCGCGTCCTACGTCGTCATCGCCTTCTGGCAGTTCGGCAACGCCTGCACGCGCCTGCCGCCCGAGCTCACCGGCGCCGCGCGCGAGGCCTACCTGAAGTCCTGCTACTCGGCCCGCGACCCGCTCGACGTCGCGCTGGTCTCCGCCGCGGTCATGGGGGCCTGCTTCGGGTTCCTGTGGTGGAACGCCAGCCCGGCGAAGATCTTCATGGGCGACACCGGCTCGCTGGCCCTGGGCGGCGCGCTCGCCGGCATCGCCGTGGTCACCCGCACCGAGCTGCTCCTCGTGGTGCTCGGCGGCCTGTTCGTCATCGAGACGCTCTCGGTCATCATCCAGATCGGGTTCTTCAAGGCGACCAAGAAGCGCGTGTTCAACATGGCCCCGATCCACCACCACTTCGAGCTCGCGGGGTGGGTGGAGAACACCGTCATCGTCCGCTTCTGGATCGTCGCGGGCCTGGCCGTCGCCTTCGGCCTGGGCGTCTTCTACGCCGAGTACCTCTCCTCGGGCCCGGCGGCGTGACCGGGGCCCCCGCCCCGGACGGGTCGAGCACGTCCGACGACGGCGCCGGGCACGACGGCGCCGCGTACGACGGCACCGCGTACGAGGGTCTGCCCGTCCTCGTCGCGGGCGCCGGCCGCAGCGGGGCCGCGGCCGCCCGCGCCCTGCGCGACCGGGGGGCGCTCGTCACCGTGGCCGACCGGTCTGCCGGGGGAGCCCTGGCCGAGGAGGGCTTCCGCGTCGTCGACCTGCAGGTGCCGCCCGACGGGACCCGGCTGGTGGTCACCTCGCCCGGGTGGCGGCCCGACGCCCCGCTGCTGCGCGCCAGCGCCGCCGCCGGCATCGAGGTGGTCGGCGAGGTCGAGCTGGCGTGGCGGCTGCGGGGGCCGGGGGCCGCGCCCTGGTTGGCGGTGACCGGCACCAACGGCAAGACCACGACCGTCACGATGCTCGAGGCCGTCCTGCGGGCGGCCGGGCTGCGGGCCGTCGCCGCCGGCAACGTGGGCCTGCCCGTGCTGGAGGCCGTGGCGGGCCCCTACGACGTGCTGGCCGTCGAGCTGTCGAGCTTCCAGCTGCACTGGAGCCCGTCCGTGCGCCCCGCCGCCGGCGCGCTGCTCAACGTCGCCGACGACCACACCGACTGGCACGGCGGGTTCCAGGCCTACGCCGAGGCCAAGGGGCGCGTCCTGCACGCGCACACCGCGATCGCCAACGCCGACGACGAGGTGAGCCGCACCCTCCTGCGCCGGGCACCGGGGCGCCGGGTCACCTTCACGTCGCAGGCGCCGCGCGCCGGGGAGCTGGGCCTCGTGGAGGGGCTGCTCGTCGACCGCGCCTTCCCCGACGTGCCCGGCGAGGCCACCGAGCTCGGCGCGACCTCCGACCTCGCGCTGCCCGGGCCCCACAACGTCGCCAACGCGCTGGCGGCCGCCGCGCTCGCCCGCGCGCACGGCGTGCCGGCCGAGGCGGTCCGGGACGGGCTGCGGGGGTACCGGGCCCAGCCGCACCGCAACGCCCTCGTCGCCACCACGGCGGGCGTCGCCTGGGTCGACGACAGCAAGGCCACCAACCCGCACGCGGCGGCCGCGAGCCTGGCGGCGTACGCCCCGGTCGTGTGGATCGCCGGGGGGCTGCTCAAGGGCGCCGACGTCGACGACCTCGTGCGCGCCGCCGCGCCGCGGCTGCGCGCGGCGGTGCTGCTGGGCACCGACCGGGCGGCCCTGGCGCAGGCGCTCGCGCGACACGCGCCGCAGGTCCCCGTCGAGCAGGTCGACCGCCTCGACACTGGGGCCATGTCCGACGCCGTCTCCGCCGCCCGCCGCCACGCCCGACCGGGCGACACGGTCCTGCTCGCCCCGGCCGCCGCCTCGATGGACTGCTTCCGGGACTACGCCGAGCGCGGCGACCTGTTCGCCGCCGCGGTGCGGGCCGGCGCATGACGACCGCCGGCACCCGCGAGGCCACCCGGTCCCGCGGCCACGCACCTCGGACGACACCCCGGCGCTGCTGCGCCCGCTGGCGAGCTACCACCTGCTGCTGACGAGCACCCTGCTGCTGCTCGCCGTGGGCCTGGTCATGGTCTTCTCCGCGTCGAGCGTCAAGGCGTACGCCGACACCGGCTCGTCGTACTCCGTCGCGTTGCGCCAGGCCGTCTACATCGTCGTCGGCCTGCCGCTCATGTGGGCGGCCTCGCGGGTGCCGGTGCGCCTGTGGCGCCTGGCCGGCTACCCGCTGCTGCTCGGCGCGGTCGCCCTGCTCGTGCTCGTGCTCGTGCCCGGGGTGGGCCGCAACGTCGACGGCGCCGTGCGGTGGATCGCCCTGCCGGGCGGCACCAACCTGCAGCCCAGCGAGCTCGCCAAGTTCGCCCTCGCCCTCTGGGGCGCGGACCTGCTCGTCCGCAAGCGCCGGCTGCTGGGCGACTGGCGGCACCTGTTCGTCCCGCTCCTGCCGGTCGCGGTGCTCGTCCTCGGCCTGATCATGCTCGAGCCCGACATGGGCACGACGCTGGCGACCACGGCCGTCGTCGTGGCGCTGCTGTGGGTCGTCGGGACCCCGCTGCGCTACTTCGCCGGGCTCATGGGGGGTTTCGTCGCCGCCGCCTGCCTGCTGGCGGTGGCCGAGCCCTACCGGGTCGCCCGGCTCATCTCCTTCCTGGACCCGTGCAGCGAGCAGCACCGCCTCGACGGCGGCTTCCAGGCGTGCCAGGGGCTGCTCGCGATGGGCTCGGGCGGGCTGTTCGGGCTCGGGCTCGGCGCCAGCCGCGAGAAGTGGGCCGGCGGCCTGCCCAACGCCCACACCGACTTCGTCTTCGCCATCATCGGCGAGGAGCTGGGCCTGCTCGGGAGCCTCGCGGTGCTCGTGCTGTTCGCGACCCTCGTCTACGGCGGGGTCCGGGTGGCCAAGCGCAGCGCCGACCCCTTCGCCCGGCTGGCCTCCGCCGGCGTGACCGCCTGGCTGGCGACGCAGGCGATCATCAACATCGGTGCTGTCGTCGGGCTGCTCCCGATCACGGGCATCCCGCTCCCGCTGGTCAGCTACGGCGGTTCGGCCCTGCTCATCACGCTCGTCGCGATCGGCATGCTGCTCGCCTTCGCCCGCCGGGAGCCCGGCGCGCCGGAGGCGCTCGCCGCGCGGCGCGGCACCTGGCGGGCCCGCCTCGCGGCGGTGCTGCCGCACGGTGCCGGGTCCGCCGACGGGGCCCGCTCGCCGGGCGCACGTCGGCGATGAGCCTGTCCGTCGTGCTGGCCGGCGGGGGCACCGCGGGGCACGTCGAGCCGGCGCTCGCGCTCGCCGACGCGCTGGTGCGCCTCGACCCGACGACCCGGGTGACGGCGCTGGGCACCGCCACCGGCCTGGAGGCGCGCCTCGTGCCTGCCCGCGGCTACCCGCTGGCCGAGGTGCCGCGCGTGCCGCTGCCGCGCCGCCCCACCGTCGACCTGCTCCGCGTCCCCGGGCGGCTCGCGGGGGCGGTCCGCACGACGCGACGGCACCTCGACGGGGTCGCCGCCGACGTCGTCGTGGGCTTCGGCGGCTACGTGGCGATGCCCGCCTACCTGGCGGCGCGCCGCCGTCGCACGCCCTTCGTCGTGCACGAGGCGAATGCCCGTGCCGGGCTGGCCAACCGGGTGGGGGCCCGGCTCACCCCGTACGTCGCCGCCGCGGTCGAGGGCTCGGGGCTGCGGTCGGCGCAGGTGCTCGGCATCCCCCTGCGCCGCGAGATCGCCGGGCTGGACCGCGCGGCCGTCCGGGCCGGTGCGCGCCGGCACTTCGGGCTGGGCGAGGGACCGGTCCTGCTCGTCACCGGCGGGTCGCAGGGGGCGGCGCGCCTCAACGCCGCCGTCGCCGGGGCGGCCGCGGCACTGGCCGGGGCCGGCGTGCAGGTCCTGCACGTCGCCGGCTCGGCGCAGGAGGCCGCCGTCCGCGAGCAGGTCGGCCCCGTCCGCTCGCACGCGGTGCTCGGCTACTGCGACCGGATGGACCTCGCCTACGCCGCCGCCGACCTCGTGGTCTGCCGCGCGGGGGCGATGACCTGCGCCGAGCTCGCCGCCGTCGGCCTGCCCGGCGTCTACGTCCCGCTGCCGATCGGCAACGGCGAGCAGGAGCTCAACGCCCGGCCGACCGTCGACGCCGGGGGCGGACTGCTCGTCGCCGACGGCGAGCTCGACGCGGACTTCGTCGCCTCGAGGGTGCTGCGGCTGCTGCGCGACCCGGACCGCCTGCGGGCCATGTCGGCAGCGGCTGCCGGGCGCGGGCACCGCGACGCCGACGTCGCGCTCGCCGCGCTCGTGCTCCGGGCGGCCGGGCGGTGAGCGGGCCGAGGTCCGCCCGGGAGGACGCTGCCGACCTGGGCCGCGTGCACCTCGTCGGCATCGGCGGCGCCGGGATGAGCGGGATCGCCCGCGTGCTGCTCGCCCGCGGCGTACCGGTCTCGGGCAGCGACGCCAAGGACTCCCGCGCGCTCGCCGAGCTCCGCGTGCTCGGCGCCGACGTGCACGTGGGGCACGACGCGGCGCACCTCGCCGGCGCCGACACGGTCGTGGTCAGCAGCGCAGTCCGCGAGACCAACGCCGAGCTGCGGGCGGCCCGCGAGCGGGGGCTGCGCGTGCTGCTGCGCGCCGAGGCGCTGGCGAGCCTGATGGTCGGTCGGCGGCGGGTGGCGGTGGCCGGGACCCACGGCAAGACCACGACGACGTCGATGCTCACCGTCGCGGCCTTCGCCTGCGGGGTGGACCCGTCCTTCGCGATCGGCGGCGACCTCAACGAGGCGGCCAGCAACGCGCACCACGGCACCGGGGACCTGTTCATCGTGGAGGCCGACGAGAGCGACGGCTCGTTCCTCGTCTACGCGCCGCACGCCGCCGTCGTCACCAACGTGGAGGCCGACCACCTGGACCACTACGGCGACGAGGCCGCCGTCGTCCGGGCGTTCGAGCGCTTCACGGCGACCATCGAGCCCGACGGCTTCCTCGTCGCCTGCGCCGACGACCCCGGCTCGGCCCGGCTGGCCCGCGTGGCGCGGGCCGCCGGGGTGGACGTGCGGACCTACGGCACCGACGAGCAGGCCGACCTGCGGCTGGAGGACGTCGTGGTCAGCGGCACCACGAGCGCCTGGACCCCCGTCCTGCGCGGGCGGCGGCTCCCGCGGGTCCAGCTGGCCGTGCCCGGCCGGCACCTGGCGCTCAACAGCGCCGCGGCGCTGCTCACCGGGCTGGGCCTCGGTCTGCCCGAGCCCGCTCTCGCGGCGGGGCTCGGCGGCTACACCGGGGTCCGCCGGCGCATGGAGCACAAGGGCACGGCCGGTGGCGTCCGCGTCTACGACGACTACGCGCACCACCCGACGGAGGTGGTCGCGCAGCTGCAGGCGGCCCGCGAGGTCGTCGGCGCGGGGCGGCTGGTCGTCGCGTTCCAGCCGCACCGCTACAGCCGCACGCTGGCCTTCGCCGACCGCTTCGGGCAGGCCCTCGGCGCGGCGGACGAGGTGGTGGTGATGGAGGTCTACGCCGCGGGGGAGGACCCGGTGCCGGGTGCCTCCGGTGCGGCCGTGGCGGCGGCGGTGCCCCTGCCCGCGGAGCGCGTCCACTACGAGCCGAGCTGGTCGGCCGTCCCCGCCGCCCTGGCCGGCCGCGCGCGGCCGGGGGACCTCGTGCTCACGCTCGGTGCGGGAGACGTCACCCAGGTCGGTCCCGAGGTGCTCCGGCTGCTCGGCACGTCCCCGGAGGAGGAGCAGTGACCCCGCCCACGACCCGCACCGCGGCGAGCCCCGCGCCGACCGACGGCGGCAGCGCGCGCTCGGCCCGGCGGTCACGCCGGGTGCTGCCCGCCGGTCCGGCGCTGCAGGCGCGCGCCGCCACCCGCGATCGCGATACGAGGCGCCGGCGGTCGCGCGCAGGGCTGCGGACCGGCGCCGTGCTCGCCGGCCTGGCGGTCCTCGCCTGGGTCGCGCTCGGCTCGCCGCTGCTGGCCGCGCGCAGCGTGCAGGTCGCCGGGCTCGGCCGGTTGTCGGCCGAGGAGGTGCTGGCGCAGGCGCAGGTCGCCCCGGGCACACCACTGCTCCGGGTGGACACCGACGGGGTGCGTGCCCGGGTCGGGCGGCTGCCCGCGGTGCGGGACGTGTCGGTCGTCCGCGCCTGGCCGGGCACGCTGCGGGTGGTGGTCTCCGAGCGGGTGCCGGTCGCCAGCGCCCGGACGCCCGACGGCTGGACGCTCGTGGACGCCGCGGGAGCCCGCTTCGCCCCGGGCGCCGACCAGCCGGCCGACGTGCCGGAGCTGCGACCGGCGGCCGGCCCGGAGCAGGACGCCGCCGTCCAGGTGCTCGCGGGTCTGCCTGCGGCGCTCCTGGCGCAGGTCGCCGACGTGACCGTCCCGACGCCGGCCTCCGTACGGCTCGCCCTGCGCGACGGGCGCACCGTCGTCTGGGGCCCGCCGGCCGCCGGTGCCCGCAAGGCGGCGGTCGTGCAGGCGCTGCTGCCCCGTCCCGGCAAGACCATCGACGTGACCTCTCCCGAGGTCGCGGTCGTCCGCTGACGCGGGCTGCTCCGCGCGGGTGATGTTCCCGCCCGGCGCGGGTGGCCCGGGACCCGGCGGGGAACGCTCACCAGACCCGTCCTCGGAGGTCCTGCTGCACCCGTCGCCCCCGCCTACGCCGCCCGGCGCCGGCCGCGCCTCCCCGGCGCGGCGCAGCGTCCAGGCCCTGACGTCGGGGGTGGACGTGTGGGAGGACTTCTTCGACAACGTCCAGATCGGGCTGGCCCTGGCCGACCTCGGGACGCGCTACCTGCGGGTCAACCGGGCCTACGCCGCGGTGCTCGGCCGCGCTCCCGAGGACCTGATCGGGGAGCCCTTCCCCGACCTGCTCGGGCCCTTCCCGGAGGAGCGGCCGGGGAAGGCGGTCGAGGACCTCAGGGCCGGCCGCAGCGGCCCCGTGACGCACGAGCGGGGCCACGCCCCGACCGCTGACCACGAGCTCTGGGTGCTGCACAACGTCTCCCTCGTCCTGGGCGAGGACGGCCTGCCCGGCTGGTTCGCCCTGAGCGCCCAGGACATCAGCGAGCGGCGCCGCACCGAGCTCCGCCTCGAGTCCCTCACGGCGGACCTCACCGAACGGGCGGTCCGCGACCCCCTCACCGGGCTGGTGAACCGCACCCTCGCCGAGGAACGGCTGCGCGGGTCGCTGGCGCGCGACGCCCGGACGGGGGGACGACCGGGGTGCTCTTCCTCGACGTCGACGGCTTCAAGGGCGTCAACGACGAGCACGGGCACGCTGCCGGTGACGCGGTCCTGCGGGCCGTCGCGACCCGGCTCCAGGGCGTCGTACGCCCGTCGGACACGGTGGCGCGCTTCGGCGGGGACGAGTTCGTCGTGGTCGCCGAGGGGACGACCCCCGAGGGGCTCCAGGCCCTCGTCGAGCGCCTCGCGACGACCGTGGACGTCCCGGTCCGGCTCGACACCGGTCTCGACCTCGACGTCAGGCTGAGCATCGGGGCGGCGTCGAGCACCGGTGGCGAGGTCGGGGCGGCCGCCCTCCTGAGCCGGGCGGACGCCGAGATGTACCGCGTGAAGCGCCGGGGTCAGGACGGCCCGGACGCCCAGGACGACCAGCGCTCCTGAGCGGGGCGCTCCTCGACCTCAGGTCGAGGTGCAGTCCCGTCCGGGGGGCGTGCAGGCGTGCGGCACGACGACACGCCGGTGCGGGTTGACCGGCCTCGCGGGCCGCCCGTAGCGTGCGCCCGTCGCCCGCCCGACCTCACTCACAACCTCTGGTCGAGGGTGAGACCGGGGAGGCATGCTGGTCCTCGCCGGTCGTCCCCTCCGGACGGGCTGCTGCCCGGGCCGGCCGTCCGCCCGACCTCCCGCCCGATCCTGAGAGGCCCCACACGTGGCTGCACCCCAGAACTACCTCGCCGTCATCAAGGTGGTCGGCATCGGCGGTGGTGGCGTCAACGCCATCAACCGGATGATCGAGGTGGGCCTCAAGGGCGTCGAGTTCATCGCCATCAACACCGATGCCCAGGCGCTGCTCATGAGCGACGCCGACGTCAAGCTCGACGTCGGCCGCGAGCTCACCCGCGGGCTCGGCGCCGGTGCGGCGCCCGAGGTCGGGCGGCAGGCCGCCGAGGACCACCGCGACGAGATCGAGGAGGTCCTCAAGGGGGCCGACATGGTCTTCGTGACGGCCGGCGAGGGCGGCGGCACCGGCACCGGCGGCGCGCCGGTCGTGGCGAGCGTGGCCCGCTCCCTCGGCGCGCTGACCATCGGCGTCGTCACCCGGCCGTTCTCCTTCGAGGGCCGCCGGCGGGCGACCTCGGCCGAGCAGGGCATCGATGCCCTGCGCCAGGAGGTCGACACCCTCATCGTCATCCCGAACGACCGGCTGCTGTCGATCAGCGACAAGCAGGTCAGCGTCATGGACGCCTTCAAGAGCGCCGACCAGGTCCTGCTCTCCGGGGTGCAGGGCATCACCGACCTCATCACCACGCCGGGGCTCATCAACCTGGACTTCGCCGACGTCAAGAGCGTGATGAGCAACGCGGGCAGCGCGCTCATGGGCATCGGCAGCGCCCGTGGCGAGGACCGTGCGGTGCTCGCCGCCGAGGCGGCCATCGCCAGCCCGCTGCTCGAGGCCAGCATGGACGGCGCGCACGGCGTGCTGCTGTCGATCTCCGGCGGCAGCGACCTCGGCCTGTTCGAGATCAACGAGGCGGCCCAGCTCGTCGCCGACGCCGCCCACCAGGACGCCAACATCATCTTCGGTGCGGTCATCGACGACGCGCTCGGCGACGAGGTGCGGGTCACCGTCATCGCGGCCGGGTTCGACGCCGGGGCGCCCTCGCCGATGCGCCGCGTCGAGCCGGTGCGCCGCTCGGCGCCCGAGCCCGCGCCGCGCGCCGCGGCCGAGCCGCGGCCGCGGGTCACCCCGGTCTCCCCGCCGCCCCGACCGCAGCGCACCGTGGTCTTCGAGGACGACCTCGACGTGCCCGACTTCCTCAAGTAGCGGGTGCCGCCGCAGGTCGGTCCGGACGACCCGGAGCTGCTCGACGCCGGGCTCCCGGTCGAGACCCCGGGGGTCTTCACCACGCGCCGCGGGGGCACGAGCCGGCCCCCGTGGGACGGTCTCGACCTCGCCCTGCACGTCGGCGACGACCCGGAGCGGGTGACCGCGAACCGGGCACTGCTGGCCCGGGCGCTCGGCGGGCCGGAGCTGGTGCACGCCGAGCAGGTGCACGGCGCCGGGGTGGCCGTCCTGCGGTCGGGGGCCGGACCGGCCGCGGGGGACCGCGCCCTGCCTGCCGTCGACGCGCTGGTCACCGACCGTCCCGGCACCGCGCTGGTGGTGCTCGCGGCCGACTGCCTGCCCGTCCTGCTGGCGGACCCCGTCGCCGGCGTGGTGGCTGCGGCCCACGCCGGCCGCGGCGGGCTCGTGGCCGGGGTGCTGCCGGCCGCCGTCGAGGCGATGGTGGGGCTGGGCGCCGACGCCCGCGCGGTGCGGGCGGTGCTCGGCCCCGCGGTGTGCGGCCGCTGCTACGAGCTGCCGGAGGACCTCGCCGACGCGGTCGAGCGGGCCGTGCCGGGCAGCCGTACGCGCACGTCGGCGGGCACCGCCGGGGTGGACCTCGCCGACGGGGCCGAGGGGCAGCTGCGCCGGCTCGGCGTGGTCGACGTGCGACGGGTCGGTGGCTGCACGGTCGAGCAGCCCGACCGCTTCTACAGCTACCGGCGCGACGGGGTGACCGGCCGGCACGCCGGGGTCGTGCGCCGGGCCGCCGCCCGGTGACCGCGGCCGGGCCGCAGGCCGCGGCGCAGGAGCGCCGCCGCGAGCTGGCGACCGCCCTGGCGCGCCTCGAGGAGCGCATCGCCCGGGCGTGCGCGTCGGCCGGGCGCGCCCGCGCGGACGTCGCGCTCGTGGGGGTCACCAAGACCTGGCCGGCGTCCGACTGCGCGCTGCTGCGGGACCTGGGCGTGCGCGACCTCGGGGAGAACCGCGACGAGGAGGCGGCGGGCAAGGCCGCTGCGGTGCCGGGGGTGCGCTGGCACTTCGTCGGTCAGGTGCAGTCCCGCAGGGCGCGCTCGGTGGCGGCGTACGCCGACGTGGTGCACGCCCTCGACCGGGAGCGGCTCGCCCGGGCGTTGTCCGAGGGCGCGCGGCGGGCCGGGCGCGACGTCGAGGTCCTCGTGCAGGTGTCGCTCGACGGCGACCCCGACCGGGGCGGGGCGCCCGTCGAGCAGGTGCCCGCCCTCGCCGACCTCGCGGCCGGGCTGCCGGGGCTGCGGCTCGGCGGCGTCATGGCCGTCGCCCCGCGCGACGCCGACCCCCGGCGGGCCTTCGACGAGCTCGTCGCGCTGGCGGGACGGGTACGGGCCGACCACCCGCAGGCCCGCGCGGTGAGCGCCGGGATGAGCGGCGACCTGGAGGCCGCGGTCGCGGCCGGCGCGACGCTCCTGCGTGTCGGTACGGCGTTGCTCGGCCACCGACCCCCGGTCCTCCGCTAGCCTCGGGCCGTCCCACCACCCCACCCCGAGGAGCCCACATGCCCGGCGCGATGCGCAAGTTGGGGCTCTACCTCGGCCTGGTCGAGGACGACGAGGAGCGCTATGACGCGCACGGCTACGCCGACGAGGGCTACGACAGCCGCTACGACGGCCGCTACGAGGCGGGCTTCGAGGACGAGGAGCCCGCACCGCGCTCCCGCTCCCGGGTGCGCGAGGTGCCGCGAGACGTCCCGCGCGAGGCGGAGCACGAGCCCGTGCTGGTCCGGCGCAGCCCGGGAGAGGTCCGGCCGCGCGTCGCGGCCGAGCTCGGCGACACCCGCTCCCGGGGCAACGTCGCGCTCGACACCACCGTGCGGGCGGTGCCGGTGACCGCGCACGACGACCAGTACCGCATCACCACGCTGCACCCGCGCACCTACAACGAGGCCCGCACCATCGGCGAGCACTTCCGGGACGGCACGCCGGTGATCATGAACCTCACGGAGATGGACGACACCGACGCCAAGCGCCTCGTGGACTTCGCCGCCGGTCTGTCCTTCGGGCTGCGCGGGCGGATCGAGCGCGTGACGAACAAGGTCTTCCTGCTGTCCCCGGAGCACGTCGAGGTGACCGCGGAGGACAAGGCGCGGATCGCCGAGGGCGGCTTCTTCAACCAGTCGTAGGAGACTCGCTCCCCGTGGTCGTCGCGGCCGTCCTGTACTACGCCCTCACCGTCTTCCTGGTCCTGCTGGTCCTCCGGCTGATCTTCGAGTACGTCTTCCTGCTCGCCCGCAGCTACCAGCCCTCCGGTGTCGTGGCGATGCTGCTCGAGCTCCTCTACACCGTCACCGACCCACCGCTGAAGGCCCTGCGGCGGGTCCTGCCGCCGCTGCGCATCGGCGGGATCTCGCTGGACCTGGCCTTCCTCGTCCTGTTCATCCTCGTCAGCATCCTGCGGTCGGTGACCCGCAGTGCGGCGAGCTGACCCCTGCCCGCCTGGGAGACGACCGTGCCGCTGACCCCCTCCGACGTCGCGAACAAGCAGTTCAAGGTCGCCTTCCGCGGCTACGCGCTGGACGAGGTCGACGCGTTCCTCGACGAGGTCGAGTCCGAGCTCACCCGGCTGCTGCGCGACAACGCCGAGCTGCGACAGCGGCCGGCGGTCGCCGACGCCCCCGCGGTCCCGGCGCCCGCGGCACCGGTGGGTCCCGGCGAGGGCCAGGAGGCGGCGCTGCGCACCCTGCTGCTGGCCCAGCGGACGGCCGACGAGGCCGTGGCCGAGGCCCGCGCCGAGGCCGAGCAGATCCGCGCGGCCGCGCGCACCGAGGTGGACGCCCTGCTCACCTCCGCGCGGGAGGAGGCCGAGCAGCTCCGGACCGGGGCGCGCACCGAGGCCGACGAGCTCCTCGCCTCGGCGCGGCAGGAGGCCGAGGCGACCCGGTCGTCCGCCCGCGACGAGGCCGAGCAGGCCGTCGGCACGGCCAGGGCCGAGGCCGAGACGATCGTCGGTCCGGCCCGCGAGGAGGCGGAGCAGCTGCGCAGCGGTGCCCGTACGGAGTCCGAGCAGGTCCGCACGAGCGCCGCGCAGGAGGCCGAGCGGCTCGTGACCGGGGCTCGCGAGCAGGCGGAGCAGGCACTGTCCGCCGCGACCGCCGAGGCCGAGCGGCTGCGCAGCGAGGCCGCAGAGCTGCACGAGCGCACGTCCGCCGAGGTGCAGGCCCGCACCGCCGAGGCGCTCGGCGACCTCGACGAGCGCCGCACCCGCCTGGAGCGCCACATCGAGGAGCTGCGCGCCTTCGAGCGCGAGTACCGCACCCGCCTGCGGGCCCACCTCGAGGGCCAGCTGGCGGCCCTGGGAGGTGTCCCGTCGTCGGAGAGTGCGGACGTCGGGGCCGGGCAGCCCGACCAGGCTGCCGGGCCGACCCGCGTGGGTCCTGAGGTCGAGGGACCGGGTGGCGACGACGCTGCCGAGGCGGGGTCGGTGCTCGAGGAGCCGGTCGAGCCGGCGGACCGGGTGGAGCCGCTGGACCAGGTGCCGGACCGGGCCGAGGGCGACCTGCAGAGCGACGTGCAGCCGGACCTCCAGCCCGACCTGCAGCCCGACCTGCAGCCCGACCTGCAGCCCGACCCGCAGCCCGCGGCGACGGTCGACCTGCAGCCCGGCGCGACCGCCGGGCCGGCGCCGGCCGTGGCGCCGGCGGCCGAGCCGCGGCGCACCGGCTCCGGGTGGCTCGGCTCGTCGTTCGGCCTGCGCAGCCCCCGGGCCGGCGAGCAGCAGGACCAGGTCGGTCCGTTCCGCGTCGTGCCGCCGCCGGACGAGGACCGCTGAGCCCGCGCGTCCGGCTCCCCGTCCCCGCCGCAGAGGCGTCGACGGTGCTGGGCAACCGGCCGCACCCGGCCGTCGTCGCCGAGGTCGGGCGCGGGGCTCACCGCCCGCGCCGCTACGATCACCCCGCCCGTGATCCGGAGAGCCGTCGGAGGACCCAGTCTTGATCGTCATCAGCGGCGCCCTGGTGCTCGTCGCCCTCGTGCTCCTCGTCATCGGGTTGGCGGGCGACGGCCTGGCGCTGGTCTACGCCTCGATCGGCGTCAGCGTGCTGGCCTTCGTCTTCCTGCTGCTGGGCATCCTGCAGCGTCGGGGCGAGGCCCCTGCCGCGGAGCCGGCCGGGGACAAGGCCCCCGAGCCCGCCGCCGAGCCCGAGGCCCCCGCGCAGCGCGGTGCCCCGCGCGGTGCGCCGCGCACCGCGGCGCGACCCGCCCCCGCCGCCCAGCCGGTGCGGCGTCCCGAGCCGCCGGTCGAGGACGACGACGACCTGCTCGACGACGAGGAGGAGTTCGGCGGGCTCGTGCTCGTCGTCCCCGGTCGACCGCGCTACCACGTCGACGGCTGCCGCTACCTCTCGGGCAAGGACGTCGAGGAGCTCGACGTGCTGGACGCCCGCGAGGAGGGGTTCACCCCCTGCGGCATCTGCACCCCCGACGCCGTGCTCGCCGAGCAGTACGACGAGGAGGTCGACGACGAGGGCGACGAGGCCTACGACGACGACGACGCCTACGAGGACGACGCCTACGACGACGACGCCGACGAGGCCGTCGACGAGGCGCCCGCCGGGCAGCGTGCTCGCCGGCCGGCCGCGGAGCAGGACGTCGTCGACGAGGAGGACGACCTCGAGGACGAGGCCTACGACGACGAGGACGACCTCGAGGACGAGGCCTACGACGACGAGGACGACGTCGAGTACGTCGAGGACGAGGACGACGACCTCGACGACGAGCCCGAGGTGGAGCCGGCTCCGGCGGCTGCCTCGCGACGCGGCACCCCGGCGCGGGCCGTCCAGGTCGAGGACGACGAGGACGACCTCGAGGACGAGGCTCTACGACGACGAGCTCGACGACGACGAGCTCGAGGACGACGAGCTCGAGGACGACGAGCTCGAGGAGGAGCCGGCCCCGGCCGCCCGCGAGCGGCGGCCCCGCCCGGTCGTGGCCGAGCTGCCCGTGCGCACGGTGCGGCCCGGCCGCCCGTCCCGCCGCGAGCCGGAGCCCGAGCAGCGTCCGGCGGCCCGCCAGGCCACCCCGCGACCGGCCGCGCCCGCAGCTCCGGCGGCGCCCGCGCCCGTGCGCCGCGGTCCGGCTCCCCGGCCGGCCGCTGCCCGTCCGGCCCCCGAACGGCGGCCCGCACCGGCCCCCGTGCCGACCCCGGCCGCGACTCCCGCCCCGAGCGAGGCTCCCGCGCCCCGCACGCGGCCCAGCGCCCCGCCGGCCAAGGCCCCGTCCCGGGCCTCTGCGAAGCCGTCGTCGCGGCCCCCGGCCGCAGCTGCCCGGGCGGGTCGCGGCACTCCCACCTCGTCGTCGCGGACGGCCCCCCGGCCCGGCGCGGCGAAGGCCCGGACCGCCGCTGCGCCCGAGGCCGCCGAGACGCTCAAGCGCGGGCAGGTCGTCGTCATCCCCGACCGCGGTCGCTACCACCGCCCGGACTGCCGCTACGTGCGCGACACGGCCGGCACCGAGGTGCTCAGCAAGGCGAGCGCCTCCCGTCAGGGCTACGAGGCCTGCGGGGTCTGCAAGCCCTGACGGGGGCCGTCACCAGCGCCGCCGCGACCGGAACGGGTCGCGGGGCGCGGGGACGCCCGTCGGCACCGGGGCACCGGTGTCCGGGGTGATGCCGCCGAGGGCGAGCACCTGGCTGAGCAGCCGCTCGGCGTCCAGGCCGGCGGCGGCGCCGGAGGCGGTGACGAGCACGCGGTAGACGGTGATGTAGTGCCTGACCGGGGTGTCCCAGCTCCAGTCCACCGAGCCCAGGTGCTCCGTCCCGCCGCGTCGTCCGTCGACCCACGGGCCGCTCCACAGCTGGACCCCGGCGGGGCCCGCGGACCAGCAGCCGCCGCGGGACACGTCGGCGCGCGCCGCCTCCTCCAGCAGCGCCCGGCCCTCCTGCTCGGGCAGGGCGAGCGCGGGGCGCACGGCCGTCTCGACGGCCGCTCCCGGACGGGTCAGGCGGAACGAGCGGTGCTGGGGCTTGGCGTCGAGCTCGATCGTGGGGACGGTCACGGGATCCTCCGGGCGACGGCCGCCCCCCGCGTGCTCGCGGGGAACCAGGCGGACACACCAGGCATCGGCACCCGGACGCGTCCGTCTGGGGATCCCTTCGGGTGAACGGTGCGGGCGGCCCTCCAGCCCTCAGGCGCCTGCCGCGCGCAGTCGGAAGGCGAGACCGAGCTCGGGCGCCTCGTGCTCCGCGACGTCCACCGGAGGCCGTCCCTCGGTCACCGACACCGCCAGCACCTCCTCGGCCAGCCGCGGCGCGCCGTCGCGGACGGCCTCGGCGACCTCACCGGTCGCCTCCCACCACAGCTCGATGCGGTCGCTGACCTGCAGCCCGGTCTGCTTGCGGGCCTCCTGCACCAGGCGCACCACCTCGCGCACGAGCCCGGCGCGCCGCAGCGCGGGCGTGATGTGCAGGTCCAGGGCGACGGTCTCGCCCGCGGCCGTCCCGACGGCCCACCCCTCGCGCGGGGTCTCGGTCACGAGCAGCTCGTCGTCGGCGAGCTCGACGACCTCGCCGTCGACCTCGACGGTGCGCCGCTGCACGAGCAGCACCGGGTCCGCCGCCGCGACCGCCGCCGCGACCGCGGCGGTCCGCTTGCCGAAGCGCTTGCCGAGCGCCCGGAAGTTGCCCTTGACCGAGACGTCGACGAGGTCGCCGGCCAGCGGCTCGAGGCCGACGACGTTGAGCTCGGCCGCGACGAGGTCGCGCAGCTCCTCCGGCAGCGTCGCCCACCCCTGCGCCGACACCAGCGCCCGTCCGAGGGGCTGCCGCGTCTTGACCTTCGAGCCGGCGCGGGCCGTGCGTCCCAGGTCGACCAGGCGGCGGACCAGCGCCACCTGCCCGACGAGCTCCCCGTCCACGAGCGAGGGGTCCGCCTGCGGCCAGGTCGCCAGGTGCACCGAGTCGGGGTGCCCGTCCCCGGCGAACACCGCGTCCCACACCTCGTCCGCGACGAAGGGGGTGAACGGCGCGAGGAGCAGCGTGAGCAGGCGCAGGCACTCGTGCAGCGTCGCCAGCGCCGCCGGGTCGCCGTCCCAGAAGCGCCGCCGCGACGTGCGCACGTACCAGTTCGACAGGTCGTCGACGTACGTCGCCAGGCGCCGGCCCGCGCGCAGCGAGTCGAAGTCCTCCAGCGCCGCCGTCACCTCGAGCACCGCGGCGTGCGCCTCGGACAGGGCCCAGCGGTCCAGCGCCGGCCGGTCGGCGACCTCGGGCGCGGGCGAGCCCGGGACCCAGCCGTTGACGCCGGCGTAGAGGGTGCCGAAGGCCGCGGTGTTCCAGTAGGTGAGCAGCACCTTGCGCACGACCTCGCCGACCTGCTCGTGGCCGACGCGGCGGGCCGACCACGGGCTGCCGCCGCACAGCATGTACCAGCGCAGGGCGTCGGCGCCGTGCCGCTCCATCATCTCGAAGGGGTCGAGCACGTTGCCCAGGTGCTTGCTCATCTTGCGGCCCTCGCCGTCGAGGATGTGCCCCAGGCACAGGACCGTCTCGTACGAGGAGCGGTCGAACACCAGCGTGCCGACGGCCATGAGCGTGTAGAACCAGCCGCGGGTCTGGTCGATCGCCTCGCAGATGAACTGCGCCGGGTAGGCCGGCTCGACGCCGGACCACGGGTAGCCGACCTGGGCGAACGGCATCGCGCCGGAGTCGTACCAGCCGTCGATGACCTCGGGCACCCGGCGAGCGGTCGCCCCGCAGGCGCGGCAGGGCACGACGACGTCGTCGACGTACGGCCGGTGCGGGTCGAGGTCCGACAGCTCCTGGCCGGCGTCCTGCCCGAGCTCGGCCAGGGAGCCGTACGCCTGCCAGTGCGCACGGTCCTGCGTGCAGCGCCAGACGGGCAGCGGGGTGCCCCAGTAGCGGTTGCGCGACAGCGCCCAGTCGATGTTGTTGTCCAGCCAGTCGCCGTAGCGGCCGTGCCGGATGGTCGCCGGGTGCCAGTCGGTGCGCTCGTTCTCCTCGAGGAGGCGGTCCTTGACCGCGGTGGTGCGGATGTACCAGCTCGGCAGCGCGTAGTAGAGCAGCGCGGTGTCGCAGCGCCAGCAGTGCGGGTAGCTGTGCTCGTAGGCCTGCTCGCGGAAGAGCAGTCCGCGCGCCTGCAGGTCGGTGACCAGCGCCCGGTCGGCGGTCTTGAAGAACACCCCGCCGACCAGCGGCAGGTGCTCCTCGAAGGTCCCGTCAGGACGCACCGGGTTGACCACCGGCAGGCCGTAGCGCCGGGCGACCGCCATGTCGTCCGCGCCGAACGCGGGGGACTGGTGCACCAGACCGGTGCCGCTGTCGGTCGTGACGTACTCCGCCAGGCCGACGTAGTGCGCCCCCTCGATCGGCACCCAGTCGAAGGGCCGGGCGTACGCCGTGTGCTCCAGCGCCTGCCCCGGGAAGCGCTCGAGCACCTCCACCTCGGAGCCGGACTGCTGTCGCCGAGGACCGCCAGCAGGGGCTCGGCGACGACCAGCACCTCGTCGCCGACGCGGGCCGCGACGTAGGTGACCGTCGGGTGGACCGCGACGGCGGTGTTGGACACCAGGGTCCACGGCGTGGTCGTCCACACCAGCAGCGCCGCACCGAGCTCGGCGAGCGGCCCGCCGGTCACCGGGAAGCGGACGTAGACGCTGGGGTCGACGACGTCGGCGTAGCCCTGCGCGACCTCGTGGTCGGACAGCGCGGTGCCGCACCGCGGGCAGTAGGGCGCCACGCGGTGGTCCTCGACGAGCAGGCCCTGGTCGGCGATCCGCGCGAGGCTCCACCAGACGCTCTGCACGTAGGAGGCGTCCATCGTCCGGTAGGCCTGCGACAGGTCGACCCAGTAGCCCATCCGCTCGGTGAGCCGCTCGAACTCGTCCACGTGCCGCAGCACGCTCTCGCGGCACCGGTCGTTGAAGGCCGCCACGCCGTACGCCTCGATGTCCTGCTTGCCGGTGAAGCCCAGCTCCTTCTCCACGGCCAGCTCCACGGGCAGGCCGTGGCAGTCCCAGCCGGCGCGCCGCGGGACCGAGCGGCCGCGCATCGTCTGGAACCGCGGGAAGAGGTCCTTGAAGACGCGGGCCTCGACGTGGTGCGTGCCGGGGTGGCCGTTGGCGGTCGGCGGCCCCTCGTAGAAGACCCACGGCTCGCCGCCCGCGGTCTGCTCCAGGCTGCGCTCGAAGACCCTGTTGTCGCGCCAGCGGGCGAGCACGTCGTGCTCGAGCGCGGGCAGGTCGACCTGGGCGGGCAGGGTGCGCATGCGGTCCTCCGTCGTGGCGTGCTCCGACGGAGGGACGAGGTGCGCGCGCGCCCCGCGGTACCACCCTCCTTGGGCCCGCTGGCGGTCCCCGCTCTGGCCGTACGCGCCGCGCGGGACCTCTCGGGGCTGATGTTCGCCGGCGGGCTGGCCCCCGGGCTCGCACCAACCCCGGCTCGCTCCTGGCTGCTCGCGCCGCTACTGGTCCCCGACCCTGCGACGGCGTCAGCCTAGCGGGACGGCGACGTCGCGCCCGGCCCGTATCCTGCGCTGACCCCGCTGAGCGGGTCGACCCACGGCTGTGGGCGGGGAGGGAGGAGCAGGCGGGCATGGCGATCCTGGACAAGCTGCGCGGGGTGCTCCGGGCCGCCCCGGCCGCCCCGGCCGCGCCCGCCGAGCCGCCGCCGGCCCCCGGGGAGCCCGTGCGCAACGCCCGGCTGCTGCCCGGAGCCGCTCCCGGCTCCCCGGCCCCGGCCGACCCGGCTGACCCGCCGGCCGGGCCGCGGGCCGACCGGCCGACCCTGCGCGCGCACCGGCCCCGCCTGGGTCCCGTCCCGCGGGCCGCCGCGCCGGCCCCGACCGCCGCTCCCGCTCCGGCGCCCGTTCCCGAGCCGGCGCCCCCGGGCCCGGCGGTCCGCACCCGGCCGGCCCGCCGGCGGCCGGTGCAGACCCGCGCGGCCGCCCCCGCGGGTCCCGTCGCCGCCGCGCCCCCCGACGAGGAGGTCCTGCCCCACCGGGGCCCCGAGCCGGCGGTCGACGCCCCGCAGCACGTGGGTGCCCCCGACGTCGAGCAGGACCCCGTCGCGCAGCAGGACCCGGTGGCGGCGCCCGCCGCGCCGGTGGCGCTCGAGGCCGCGCTCCCGGACGGCGGTGGTGCCGCCGCACCGGTCCCCGGTGCGGCCGACGGCGACGAGCCCTGGACGGCCGAGGAGCTCGTCGCCCTGCGGACCGAGCTGCAGGCCCAGGCCGAGGCGCAGCGCACCGAGCTCGAGCGGGCCTCCGCGGCGGCCGACGCCGCCTCGCGCGCCGGTGAGGGTGCCGGCGACGACGCCGACATCGGCAGCGGCACCTCCGCCCGCGAGCAGCAGCTGTCCATCGCCGGCAACAGCCGCGACCTGCTGCAGCAGGTCGAGCGCGCCCTCGCCCGGCTCGCCGACGGGTCGTACGGCCGGTGCGAGCGGTGCGCGGAGCCGATCCCGAAGGCTCGGCTGCAGGCCTTCCCGCGGGCGACCCTGTGCGTCGGCTGCAAGGCCCGCGAGGAGCGGCGCTGACCGGCCAGGAGCAGCAGGAGGTCGCCCGGCGCCGGCGGGCGCCCCTGCTCGTCACCGTCGCGGCGCTCGTCCTCGCCCTGGACGTGGCCACGAAGGTCCTCGTCGTCGCCGAGCTCGAGGGACGACGCTCCGTGCGGCTGCTCGGCGGGCACCTGCTGCTGCGCGTGCTGCGCAACCCCGGGGCGGCCTTCTCGTTCGCCGAGGGCGCGACCGTGGTCTTCACCGCCATCGCCGTCGTGGTCGTCGTCGTCATCCTGCGCACGGCTCCTCGGCTGCGCAGCGCCCCCTGGGCCGTCGCCCTCGGCCTGCTGCTCGGCGGCGCGACCGGCAACCTCGTCGACCGGCTCTTCCGCGCCCCCGGCCCGGGGCGCGGAGCCGTCGTCGACTTCATCGACTTCCGGGTGTGGCCGAGCTTCAACCTCGCCGACAGCGCGATCGTCTGCGGCGGCGTGCTCGCCGTGCTGCTGACGCTGCGCGGGCGCGAGGTCGACGGGACGCGCCGCACGCAGGGCTGAGCCGACCTCGGGGTCAGCTGCGCCGGTCGAGCAGGTCGAGCAGCGTCCTCGGACCGCAGACGGCCGCGCCGCGCTCCTGTGCCCGGGCCCGCAGCCCGCGGTCGGCGGTCACGAGCAGCACGTCGGGGGAGCAGAGCCCGGCCAGGGCGTCGTCGCCCGAGCCGGCCGCCCGCACCACCTCGACCCCCGGCACCACCTCGTCCGCCGCGTCCCGCGCCGCTCCCTCGAGCACCACGACGACCCGCGGACCGCCACCCCCGCCAGCACCCGGCCCGGCAGCGCCTCGAGCTGCCGCAGCAGGCGCCGCGCGGCCGCTGGCCGGTCGCGCCACCAGCCGTCCGGCCGCGACCCGACGACGTTGGCGGCGTCGACGAGCACCGTGCTGCGGTCCACCGGGGCAGTGTCGCGCAGGCCGGCCCGGTCGCCCTCCGGCAGGATGTCCGGGTGTCCCGCCCCGTCCCCGCGACCACCGTCCTGCTGTGCCGCGGCTGCTGCTGCGGCACCGCGGCCAAGCACCCCCGGCTCGACCACGACGCGCAGCAGGACCTGCTCGAGGCGGCCGCGGACGCGCGCCCCGACGTCGCCGTCCGCGTCGTCGACTGCCTCGACGAGTGCGACCGGAGCAACGTCGTCGTCGTGCGGCGCCCGGGTCGACCGGCCCGGGAGCGCGACACCTGGTTCGGCGGGGTGCTCAGCGAGCGGGCGACCACGGCCCTCGTGGGCTGGGTCGCCGCAGGAGCGCCGGAGGTGGTGCCCCCGGCGCTCGCCGGGCTGCGCTTCCGGCACCTGCCGCCGCGCCGCCGCTGAGCGGGCCGCCCGCGGTCAGCCGCGCCCGTGCACCAGCCCGATGACCTTCGCGAGCCGGTCGGTGAGCTTCGGGTGGCGCGCGAAGCTGAGCAGCGGCGTCGGCAGCGCGAACCGCTGCACGCGTGATCGCCTTGGCGCGGGTGAACTCCTTGAGCCCGTCCTCGCCGTGGATCCGGCCGAAGCCGGAGTCGCCGACGCCGCCGAAGGGCAGCGCGGGCACGGAGGCGAAGGCGATGACGGAGTTGACGCTGGTCATGCCCGAGCGCATCCGGCGGGCGAGGTCCAGCCCGCGCTCCTTGGAGCCGCTGAAGACCGCACCGGCCAGGCCGTACGTCGTGGCGTTGGTGCGCTCGAGCGCCTCCTCGGCGTCGCGCACCCGGGTGACCGTGAGCGTGGGCCCGAAGGTCTCCTCGCGCACCGCGCTGCTCGTCTCCGGGACGTCCACGAGGACGGTCGGGGAGACGTACGCCCCGTCGATCGTGCCGCCGGTGAGCACCCGGCCGCCGGAGGCGACGGCGTCGTCGATGTGCCGGCGCGATGATGTCGACCTGCCCGGGCATGGTGATGGGGCCGTACGACGCCTTCGGGTCGGAGCCGGGCCGCAGGCCGGCGACCCGCGCCGTGAGCTCGGCCAGGAACGCGTCGTAGACCGCGTCGGTGGCGTAGACGCGCTCGATGCCGATGCAGGTCTGCCCGGCGTTGCTCATGCCGCCCCACAGCGCGGCGTCGGCGGCCGCGGCGACGTCCGCGTCGTCGTCGACGATCATCGCGTCCTTGCCCCCGCACTCCATGAGCACGGGGACGAGGCGCCTCGGCGCAGGCCGCCATGACCTTGCGGCCGGTCGCGGCCGAGCCGGTGAAGGCGATCTTGTCGACGCCGGCCCGGCACAGCGCGGCGCCGGTGTCGCCGAGGCCGGTGACGAGCTGCAGCACGTCGGGCCGCTCGGGCACCGCGGCCGCGCCAGGCCTCGCACCAGCCAGGCGCCGACGCCGGTCGTGTACTCGCTGGGCTTGAAGACGACGGCGTTGCCGGCGGCGAGCGCGTAGGCCAGCGAGCCCATCGGCGTGAAGACCGGGTAGTTCCACGGCCCGATGACCCCGATGACGCCGAGCGGCTGGTACTCCACCGACGCGGCCTGGTTGGCGGCCATCAGCCCGGCCGGGACCTTGCGCGGGCCGAGCACCTTCGGCGCGTGCTTCGCGGCCCACTCGATGTGGTCGACCGCCAGGGTGATCTCGAGGACCGCGTCGGCGTGCGGCTTGCCGTTCTCGCGGTGCACGAGGTCGGCGAGCTCGTGCATGCGCCGGGCGAGCACGCCCTTCCAGGCCCGCAGGTGGCGCAGCCGGCCCTCGCCGCCCTGCGCCTGCCACCACAGCGGCGGCCTCCCGCGCCCGGCGCGACCGCCCGCTGGACCTCGTCGGCGCTCGTGCCGCGGCCAGCGTGGCCAGCACCGCGCCGGTGCCCGGGTCGAGCGAGTCGAAGCCGCCGTGCCGGGCGGTCGGTCGGCGCCGGTCCCGGTCTCGGGGTGCAGCGTCTGCGTCATGCGGGAGGCTACGACTGGTAGGGCGAGCCGGGTCCGCGGTGGCGGCCGCGCCACGCGGCGCCGGCAAGATGGCGGGGTGACCCAGCACCGCTCGCTGCCCGTCCCCGAGGGCCTCGACGGGCTGCGCCTGGACGCGGCGCTGTCGCGGCTGTTCGGCGTCTCCCGCAGCACCGCCGTCGAGATCATCGAGTCCGGCGGCGCCTCGCTCGACGGCCGGGTGCGCGGCAAGGGCGACCGCGTGCTGGCCGGCGCCGTGCTCGACGGTCGACCTGCCCGAGCCCGACACCTCGCCGCTGCCGCCGCCGAGGTCGTCGAGGGCCTGCGCGGTCGTGCACGAGGACGACGACATCATCGTCGTCGACAAGCCGGTCGGCGTGGCCGCGCACCCGAGCCCGGGCTGGGAGGGCCCGACCGTCATCGGCGGGCTCGCGGCGGCCGGGCACCGGGTGAGCACCAGCGGCGCCGAGGAGCGCCAGGGCGTCGTGCACCGGCTCGACGTCGGCACGACCGGGCTCATGGTGGTGGCCAAGAGCGAGCGGGCCTACACCGTCCTCAAGGACGCGTTCCGCGAGCGCACGGTCGACAAGCGCTACCACACGCTGGTCCAGGGCCACCCCGACCCGCTGACCGGCACCGTCGACGCGCCGATCGACCGGCACCCGACGTCGTCGTACAAGTTCGCGGTGGTCGCGGACGGCCGGCCCGAGCGTCACGCACTACGAGACGATCGAGGCGTTCCGGCACGCGACGCTGCTGGAGATCCACCTCGAGACCGGGCCGCACGCACCAGATCCGGGTGCACATGAGCGCGCTGCGCCACCCCTGCGTCGGCGACGTGCAGTACGGCGCGGACCCGACCCTGGCGACCCGGCTGGGCCTGACGCGGCAGTGGCTGCACGCGGTGCGGCTGTCCTTCGCGCACCCCGACGACGGCCGCTGGGTGAGCTACGAGAGCCCCTACCCGGCCGACCTGCAGGCGGGCGCTGGACCGGGTCGCGGAGGCCTCGTGAGCGTCCTGACGCGGCTGGACGAGCGGCTCGTGCCGCGCTGGGCGGCCGGTCTGCGCGCCCTGCTCGACGGGCGGGCGCTGGAGCGGCTGGACGACCGCGTGGTCCGCGGCCCGCTCGCGCCGGTGCGGCGGCGCCCCGTGCTCGTGCTCGCCCTGGCTGGCCGCCGTCCTCGCCGGCTCGACCGGGCTCGCCGTGGCCCGCGCCGCCGAGGCGCCCGGCGGGTCGGGGGCGCCGCCGGTCGGGGTCGCGCGGTGAGGGTCGAGCTGGCCGGCCCGCAGGACATGGCCGAGGTCTACGGGCTGCGGCACGTGTGCTTCGTCCTGGGACAGGACGTGCCCGAGGACCTCGAGCGCGACGAGCTCGACGAGCACTGCGACCACGCGGTGGCCCGGGTCGGCGCGGTCGTCGTCGGCACCGGCCGGCTCGTGCCCCCCGAGCTCGCTCGGGCGCGACGACGGGACGGCGCGTCGTCGGCCGGATGGCGGTGGCGGCGCCGGCGCGCGGCCGGGGCACCGGCGCCGCGGTGCTGGCGCGGCTCGAGGAGCGCGCCCGCGAGCGCGGCGTCGCCGCGGTCGAGCTGCACGCGCAGCTGCACGCGCGTCGGGTTCTACGAGCGGGTCGGGCTACACCGCCTTCGGCGAGCCGTACGACGAGGCGGGGATCCCGCACGTGAGCATGCGCAAGGAGCTCCCGCCGGGAGCGTCGCGGGCGGCCCCAGCCGGCGGAGCACGTCGCGGCCCCAGGCCGGGGTCGTCGGCCGCGGGCTGGCGCAGCGCGATCTCCGCGGGGCGGCCCGCCGGCGCGAGCGCGACCTCGTCGGCCGTGATCAGCAGCGGGCGGTCGAACCCGCGGTCGACCGGGGCCGTGGCCGCGGCGGCCGCGGCGCCGAAGGCCGGGTCGATGAGCGCGAGCCGGGTCCAGCCGCGCCGGCCGCATGGGCACGACCGCCGTGCACATGCCGCCGACCGCGCCGGCGCGAGCGCGGCGCGCAGGCTGCGCGCGCCGAGCAGCGTCACGACGTCGCAGTCGCCGACCGGCCGGAGCGTGCCCCGGCGCGTCGCGGGCGAGCAGCTCGGCCGCCACCGCGCCCAGCCGCTCCAGCCGGGCGCGCGGCGGCGGCCAGGCCGCCGTCGGCGTCGACCCCCGCCGCCGCAGCGCCGGCGGCGGGCAGCAGCACCACCGCGTCCGGGTCCGCCGGCGTCGAGCCCGACGGCGCCGAGCCCCAGGTCGAGCGCGTCGCCGAGCACCCGCTCGCTGCACCCAGTCCAGCCCGGGGTGCAGCGGTGCTCGACGGGCAGCCCGACCGGCCGCAGGCGCTCGACGAGCTCGCTCGGCGACGAGGTCGGCCGCCCACCGCCGGCCCGCAGCCAGCGCCGGCAGCCGGCTCGCTGCCCGCGCTCGGCGTCGCGGAGCCGCCCAGGGCGCGCCGGCACTCGTCCCAGGGCACGAGCACCTCGCGGCACGCCGGGCAGCACGACGCCCTCGTCGGTGGGGAGCGAGGTCGAGGTCGTGCAGCACGGAGACGGCGAGCACGGCCCGGCGCAGCGCGGGGGCGTCGGGGCGGGTCATGTCCGGACGCTACCGGCACGGGGTCGCGGCCGGAGGCGGGGCCGGAAGGGTGGTCCCCGGGGGGCCGTGGAGCGGCCGGACGGAGCAACCCCGCGCGGCGTCCGGCCGCGGGCTAGCGTCGACGCTGTGCGCGTGCTGGTGGTCGAGGACGAGGTCCCGCTGGCCGACGCCGTCGCCCGCGGGCTGCGGCGCGAGGGGATGGCGGTCGACGTCGCGTACGACGGCGACAGCGGGCTGGAGAAGGCCATGGTCACCCGCTACGACGTGCTCGTGCTCGACCGCGACCTGCCGGTGCGCTCCGGCGACGACGTGCTCCGCCACCTGGCCGCCGACGGCACGCTCACGCGGGTGCTCATGCTCACCGCGGCCGGTCGCTCGACCGACCGGGTCGCGGGGCTCGAGCTGGGCGCGGACGACTACCTGGGCAAGCCGTTCGCCTTCGAGGAGCTGGTGGCCCGGGTGCGGGCGCTCGGCCGCCGGGCCACCCCGGCGGCGCCGCCGGTGCTGCGCGGCCCGGGCGGCCTGGAGCTCGACCCGGCGCGCCGCACCGTACCGGCGCGACGGCGTCGACCTGGACCTGACCCGCAAGGAGTTCGGCGTGCTGGAGGTGCTGCTCCGGGCGGACGGCGCGGTCGTGTCAGCGGCGAGGAGCTGCTGGAGCGGGTGTGGGACGAGAACGCCGACCCGTACACCACGACGGTCCGCGTGACGGTCATGACGCTGCGCAAGAAGCTCGGCGACCCGCCGGTGGTGCAGACCGTCGTCGGGGCGGGCTACCGCCTGAGCGCCGGCCCACCGGGCGGATGAGCGGCGCTGCGGCCCCGGTCCGTCGCCGGGGGCCGCGTACGACGCTGCGCTGGCGCCTGACCACTCGTCTACGGCGCGGTCGCCGCCGCGGTCGGGCTGCTCCTGCTGCTGCTGAGCATCCTGCTGGTCGACCGCGCGCTGCGGGCCGGCTCGCTCGTCGCGCCCGACGTGGGTGTGCTCCTGGCCGACGGCCGGGTCGTCACCGTGGCGCAGATCCAGGACGAGCTGCGCCAGGGGGCGCTGCGGCAGCTCTACCGCCAGGGGCTGCTCGCCCTGGCGGTCCTCGTGGCCCTGGGCGTCGGGGTGTCGTACGTGCTGGCCGGCCGGGTGCTCCGCCCGCTGCACCAGATCACCTCGACGGCGCGGCGGCTGTCCGCCGAGCAGCTGGCCGAGCGGATCGACCTGCCGGGGCCGGACGACGAGCTCAAGGAGCTCGCCGACGTCTTCGACGAGATGCTCGCCCGGCTGCAGGCGGCCTTCGAGGCGCAGCGCAGGTTCGTCGCCGACGCGAGCCACGAGCTGAGGACGCCGCTGGCGGTGATGCGCACCGAGGTCGACGTCGCGCTGGCCGACCCGGCCGCCACGGCCGAGGAGCTGCGGGCGGCGGCCGAGGTGGTGCGCACGGCGACCCAGCGCGCGGACCGGCTGGTCGACAGCCTCCTGCTGCTGGCCCGCAGCGAGCGCCTGTCCCTGGAGGGCCTGCCGGCCACCGAGCGGGTCGAGCTGTCCGCGGTCACGGCGGCGGGCCTGTCGGCGGTGCGCGCGGAGGTCGAGGAGCGGGGGCTGTCCGTCGACGTCGGCTGGGGGCCGGCGGGCGTGCTCGGCGATCCCGGCCTGCTCGAGCGCCTCACCGGCAACCTGGTGGAGAACGCCGTCCGGCACAACGTCGAGGGCGGCCGCGTGTCGGCCACGACCGGCAGCAGCGGCGGCCGGTCCTGGCTGGTGGTCGCCAACTCCGGGGCGGTCCTCGCGCCGGAGGAGGTGGCGCAGCTGTTCGAGCCCTTCCGGCGCTCGGGCGCCGCCCGCACCGCCCGTCGCGGCGCCGGCCTCGGCCTGTCGATCGCGCGCGCCGTCGCGCGGGTGCACGGCGGCGACGTGCACCTGGCGCCCCGCGAGGGCGGCGGGCTCGTCGTGCGGCTGGAGCTGCCCGCCGCCTGAGGCGACCGCTCAGCCGAGCGGCTCGGCCCACACCTCGTCGGGAGCGGGACCCGCCGCCGTCAGGGTCTCGACGACGCCCTGCACCGCGGTCGAGGCGTCGACCGACACCACGACGAACCGGACCTCGACGAGCCAGGTGCCGTCGGGCTCCTGCCGCTCGACGCGGACGTCGTCGTAGAGCCCCCGGGCAGCGGTGACGCGCTCGCGGACCGCCGCCGCGGCCGCGTCCCCGTCGGGGCCGACCGCGGGGAAGCGCGCGAGGACGGCGAAGGAGGGCAGCACGCCCTCGTCGGGCAGCTCGTCGAGCAGGTCGGTCATGCGCGCAGCGTGCCCGGCGCCGCCCGGTGCGTCACGCGCCGGGCGGGCGTGTCACACGACTGTGCAGCGGCCTGCTCGACCTCACAGCGCCGCGAGGACCTCGCGGGCGGCCCGCTCGCCCGACCGCACCGCGCCGTCCATGTAGCCGCGCCAGTAGCCCGAGGTCTCGGTCCCGGCCCAGTGCACGACCCCGACCGGGGCCGTGAGCGCCGGGCCGTACGCCGACAGCGCCCCGGGCGGGAGGACCGCGACCGGGCAGCCGCGCGACCAGACCTCCCGCGACCAGTCCTGCACCACGACGTCGACCGGCGAGAGCGCGTCCGGCCCGAAGTAGGTGGCCAGGTTGTCCAGCACCGCGGCCCGCAGCTCCGCCGGCCGCCCCGAGAAGCGCCGCGCCTCGTCGCCGCCGACGAAGCCCAGCAGGCCGTACGGCCCGCCGTCGCGCTGGCTCACGTCGTAGGTGATCTTCGCCGGGCCGGTGTCGCTCACGGCGGCGCCGGACAGCCCCGCCTCCCGCCAGAACGGCCGGTCGTAGAGCGCCTCGACCTTGATGAGGGCGCCCTGCGGCGCGCGCTGCGAGAGGGCGTCGCGGGCGACCGTCAGCCCGGGGACCCAGTCGATGCGCGCCGACAGGACCGGCGGGACCGCGCAGACCACGTGCCGGCAGCGCACCACGAGGCCGTCGGCCGTGACGACGGCGCCGCCGCCGGTCTGCTCCACCCGGCGGACCGGGGCCGACAGGTGCACCCGGTCGCCGAGGGCGCGGGCGACCCGCAGCGAGATGGTCTGCGCCCCCAGCCCGAAGCGCTGCGCCTGCGCGCCCCCGCGCACGTTGATGAGCCGCTCGAAGGTGCCGGGCTCGGTGCGGTTGCCGGCGCCCGCGACGTAGGCCAGCGTGTAGAGCAGCGAGACCTCGCGCGCCTCGGCGCCGAAGATCGCCTCGAGCGCGGCCGAGGCGACCGCCCGGGTCTGCGGGTTGACCGTGTGCTCCTCGAGCCAGGTCTGCAGGGTCTGGCTGTCCAGCTGCACGGCGTCCTTCGCCGTCCACGGCCGCTCCGGGGGCACGTCCTTGCTCATCTCGTCCAGCAGCGTGACGACCGCGACCAGGTCGGGCAGCAGCAGCGGGTCCAGCGGCGCGCCACCGGTCGGCCCCGTGTCGCTGTAGGTGCTGCGCCGGCCCTGGCCGTAGTAGACGGCGTCGCCGGTGTTCGGCTGGTCGAAGCCGCGCATGCCCACGCTGCGCGCGAGCGCCGTGATCCGGTCCTGCGTGGGACCGGTCCAGGTGCCGCCCAGGTCGTTGACGCCGCCCCCGGGCAGCGGGTGGTTGAGCGTACGGCCGCCCACCCGGTCGCGCGCCTCGAGCACCGCGACGCGCGCCCCACCGGCGACGAGGTCGCGGGCGGCGGTCAGACCGGCCAGGCCGGCACCGACGACGGCGACGTCGACGGTGCGGTCGGCGCTGCGACCCGTCCCCGACGCGCTGGCGCTGCGCAGCCCGACAGCCGCCGTCGCTGCGGCCGCGCCGCCGAGGACGGCCCTGCGGGAGATCGTCATCGGCGCAGCATGCCGTGCCGGGGCCTGCCGCGCCAGGGAGGTGGGCCGGTCCGCGAGCGGGCAGGACCCGGCCGTGCTGACCCCCCTGCGCCGCGCTCTGCGCGCCCTGACCACCGCCGACCTGCTCCGCGGCCTCGTCGCGGCGACCCTGCTCGGCGTCCCGGACCTGCTGCGCCAGCTCCCGGTCCGGGACGACCCCTCGTACGCCCACGCCCTGCTCGTCGACGTCGTGGGGGTGCTGTCCGCGGGCGTCGTGCAGGTCGCCCTCATCGGGATGCTCGCGGGCCTGCCGTGGCTGTCCGGCGGCGCGCGCCTGCTGCTGGTCGCGGTGCGCCGCAGCCCGGGGACCGTGCTGGCCGGGCTGGTCGCCGCCGGCGGCGTCAGCGCGCTGCTCACCCTCGTGCCGTCGGTGCTGCTGCTCGGCCTCGACCAGGTGCTCGGGCCGCTGCAGGACCCGCCGCTGCGCGACCTGCTGCTGGCCCAGGTCAGCGACGTGGTGGCGACCGCGCTCACGGCGCCGTACTTCGCGGTGCTCGTGCGCCAGGTCGCCCGGGCCTGAGGCCGGGGACAGCACGGCGCCCGCTCCCGACAGGGGGAGCGGGCGCCGGAGGTCGGGCCGGTCAGGCCGCGGCGCTGGACTCCCGCGCGGCGGTGAGGCTGCCGGTCTCGTCGTGCAGCGCCGCGCCGGCGACGAGCAGCGAGGCGCGCAGGGCGTTGCCGTGGTGCCCGCAGAAGAGCAGGTCGGCACCGGAAGGCATCGTGGCGCGGACGTACGCCCGGGCCCCGCAGCGGTCGCAGCGGTCGGTCTGGGTCAGCGGGACGTCGACGGCGGGTCGGGTCAGGGTGTCCGTCATGGGGTTCTCCTCGTCGCGGGTGCAGGGGGGTGCTGCCCCGTACCGGTCCCAACGCCCCCCCGCCCACGCACCTTCCGGGGCGGGACGTGACGCGCAGGACAGCGGAGCGGGGCACGGGCTACTGGACGGCGTCCGCCAGGTAGCGGTGCCGGATGCGCGACTCCTCGTGCGGCAGGTCGAGCAGGTGCTCGACGCGCGGGTCGCGGGTCCCCTCGTGCCGCGCGGCCAGCAGCGCCGCAGCGCGGCGTCGATCTCGGGCCGGGCGACCTCGGCGCGGCGCAGGCGCATGCACCGGCCGTCGTCGGTGTGCAGGCACAGCACCCCGCCGTGCTGGCTCGGGCGCAGCTCCAGGTGCCGGACGTGGTCGACGGTGGCCACGTGGTAGCGGCCGACCTGGCGGACGGCGACGTAGTGCTCGCCGACGAGCACCCGGCGGGCCCACAGCAGGTAGGAGGCCACGACGAGGGCGCGGCCGGCCGCGACCGGTACCCAGGGGCGCGCTGCGTGGCCAACGGCGAGCGGGACGAAGAGCAGCGCGACGATGAACAGGCTGGTCAGCGACTCCGACCAGGGCACGCCGGCGCTGGCGCGCGGGTAGCCGGGCAGACCGCCCCGGGTCCAGGTCGCGCCGGTGGTGCGGGGAGCGGAGCGGCGCAGGGCGCGCGCCGCCTGGGCGCGGGTGGGCTCGCGGCGGACCTTGGCGCGTCGCGGTCGGGTGGGCAGGGGCGGGTTCAGGGCCGGAGCGGTCATCGAGACCTCCAGGGGCGGGGGTGGAGTGCCCCCGAGATGCCCGGGTGTGCCCAGCGGCACACCTGAAGCGCGCCACAGGTTGTCCAAGCTGGCGCCACGTCGTTCAGCAGACGTGTCGACCCCGCGGGCGCGGGGCGCCGGGGGCAGGGCGCACCAGCCGCAGGTACGGCGGGTGCGAGCCGTGCTCGGTGAACCCCAGCCGCGCACAGCAGCCGCAGCGACGCCTCGTTGCCGGGCAGCACCTCCGCGGTCACCAGGCGCACGCCGGGCTGCTGCTCGGCCCAGGCGGCCAGCACGGCCACCGCCTCGGTGCCGAGACCCTGCCGGCGTACGGCGGCGGCCAGGCCGTAGCCGATCTCGACCGCGCCGTCCTCGTCCGGCGGCCCCGTCCAGCCGCAGTCGCCCACGACCTCGCCCTGCAGGGTCACCAGCCAGGTGCCGACGTCGCCCGGCCGGCCGTGCTCGGCCAGAGGACGGACCGCGTCGGCCGTGTCGGCGTGCGGCCAGCCGGCGGCGGCGCCGAGCCCGTGCGCGGCCAGCGGAGCGCGCAGTCGGCGCCGCTGACGACGGCGACGGCCACCTCGTGCGGTACGGGCACCAGGGCCACCCGCGGCCCGACCAGCCGGGCGGGCGTGCTCGACGGCCCGGGAGCGGGCTCCGGAGCCGGCTCGGGCGGGTCGGGCAGGACCTCCGCGAGGGGTCCGGCGACGAGGGCGGCCTGCCAGGCGCGGGCGCCCGAGGCGCGCAGGGCGGCGCCCACCGCCTCGGGCGTCGGCGGCTCGGGCGGGGTCCAGGCCAGGCGGCGCACGGCCTCCGGCTGGACGAGGTTCTCCGGCGGCATCGTGTGCTGCTCGGCCAGGCCCGTGACGACCTGCCGGGCGCGCGCCAGTCTCCGGGCCGCGACCGGGTCGCGCTCGGCCCAGCGGTTGGCGGGCGGCGGGCCGTCGCCGGCCGGGACGGGCACCGGCAGCTCGTCCTCGGGCAGCGCGGCGGCCGCCGAGAGGGCGCCGAACCACACGTCCACCTGCCGGCGCGTGGCCCGGCCGCCGAAGACGGGCAGCGCCAGCAGGTCGGCGGGCGTGCGCGGAGCGGCGGCGACCGCCGAGACGATGGCCGCGTCGGGCAGCACCCGCCCGGGCGCCGTGTCGCGGCGCCGGGCCATCGCGTCGCGCACCTCCCACATCGCGCGCACGCCGGCGAGCTGGCGCCGCGAGCGCAGCCGGTGGACCCCGGAGGTGCGCCGCCAGGGGTCGACGCGGGGCGGCCCGGGCGGGGCGAGCCGGACGGCCTCGAACTCCTCGCGCGCCCAGGCCGAGCTTGCCCTGCCGGTCGAGCTCGGCCTCCACCGCGTCGCGCAGGTCGACGAGCACCTCGACGTCGAGGGCGGCGTAGACCAGCCACGACTCGGGCAGCGGGCGGGTGGACCAGTCGGCGGCGGAGTGCCCCTTCTCCAGGCGCAGCCCGAGGACGTTCTCCACCAGCGCGCCGAGACCGACCCGCTCGAAGCCCGCGAGCCGGCCCCGAGCTCGGTGTCGAACAGCGACGACGGGACGAGCCCGACCTCGGCCAGGCACGCGAGGTCCTGGTTGGCCGCGTGCAGCACCCACTCCACGCCGTCGAGGGCCTCGGACAGGCCGGACAGGTCGGGGCAGGCGACCGGGTCGACGAGCGCCGTCCCGGCGCCCCGCGCGGCGCAGCTGCACGAGGTAGGCCCGCTGGCTGTAGCGGTAGCCCGAGGCGCGCTCGGCGTCGACGGCGACCGGCCCGGAGCCGGCGGCGAAGCGCGCGACGACCTCGGCGAGCGCCGCCCCGTCCTCGACCACCGGCGGGACGCCCTCGCGGGGCACCAGCAGCGGCTCGGCCGCGGGCTGCGCCGCGACGTCGGCGCCCTCCGCGGGCCCGGCCGCCGAGGGTCCAGGCAGCGCGGCGGTCACGCCCGGCAGCGTACGGGGGTGGCGCCCCCGGACGTGCCGGGCGCGCCGCAGGTCAACGGATGACGCCGGCCCGCATGGCGAGGGCCACCATCTCGGCGCGGTCCCCGGTCCCGAGCTTGCGGGCGATCCGGGCGAGGTGGCTCTTGACCGTGAGGGCCGACAGGGCGAGGACGTCGCCGACCTCCTTGTTGCTCTTGCCGTCGGCGACCAGGCGGAGCACCTCGATCTCGCGGCCGGACAGCTCGCTCACGCCGCTGTCGACCGGGCCGCCCCGCAGGCCGGCGGCCAGCAGGGAGGCCACCGACGGGTCGGCGTAGACGCCGCCGTCCAGCACCCGGCGCACCCCGTCGGCGACCACCAGCGGCGAGGCCGTCTTGAGCAGGTAGCCCTGCGCGCCCGCGACGAAGGCCGCGCGGACGGAGTAGGGGTCGTCGGCGGCCGACAGGACGACCAGCCGCGTCCACCCGGCGCTGCGCAGGTCGGCGAGCAGGTCCAGCCCGGAGCCGTCCGGCAGGCCCAGGTCGAGCACGCACAGGTCGCGGGGGCCGGAGGCGTGCGCCCGGGCCCGCGCCTCCCCGATGGTCGCCGCCTCCACGACGTCGCGGGCGCCCATCTGCCGCAGCCGCGCCACCATGGAGTCCCGCACGAGGGGGTGGTCGTCGACGACCATCGCGGTGAAGCCCGGTCGACCGGGCAGGCTGCCCTGCGCCGGGATGCTGTCGAGCGAGCTGTTCAGACCGGCAGACACCGTGTCCTCCACGTCGTGCGCTGGGAGTGCGGCTCCCGGGGCGGAGGCCGTCTGACCGAGTGCTTCGGCCCGGTCCTGCGTCGTCTGTAGCCGGGCGGCTCCCAGCGGTCCGCCGCGGGGCGCCCCCGTCGCTCGTCCGTTCGGGTGCACCTCGCTCGTCCGCTCAACACGGGGGTGCTCGGCGGCCGACAGTGCAGGTGCATCCCTGAGGAGGACCCCGTGCACCCTGCCCGTCGCGCACCCGCGCTCGCCCTGTCCGTCGCTGCGCTCGGCCTCGCGCCGTCGCCGCCGTCGCCGCCGTCGCCGCCGTCCCCGCGGCGGCGGTCGCGGTGCCGGCGGCGCCGGCCCGGGCCGCTGCCCCTGCCCCTGCCGCTGCCCCTGCCGCTGCCGCTGCTGCAGTGCCCGTCGCGAACAGCTGGTCGGCGCCGGGCCGGGGCCGGTCGGAGGCCAACAGCTGGTCGGTCGTGCGTACGGCGAACAGCTGGTCGGCGCCGGGCCGGGGCCGGTCGGAGGCCAACAGCTGGTCGGTCGTGCGCACGGCGAACAGCTGGTCGGCGCCGGGCCGGGGCCGGTCGGAGGCCAACAGCTGGTCGGTCGTGCGCACGGCGAACAGCTGGTCGGCGCCGAAGCCGGCGCTGAAGGCGTGAGCGCCCGCCGGCCCGCGCCGGCGTCCGTCCCGCGGCTGACCCTGCTCTGCCTGGTGGCCGCCGCGGTCCTCGCCGGGGTCACCGGCTGGGGGACGCCGCCGTGGGAGGCCGTGCTGCTCCTCGTCGCGGCGGTCGCGCTCGCCGAGGTGGCGGTCGTCCACCTGCAGTTCGGCCGCCAGCGCTGGACGTTCTCGCTCACCGAAGCGGTGCTCGGCGCCGCCCTCGTCGTCGCGGGACCGGGTGCCTGGACCGTCCTGTCGGTGGGCCTCGGCGTGGCCGTGGCGCAGCGCCTGCGGTCGCAGCCGACCGTGAAGCTGCAGTACAACGTGGCGCAGTTCTCGCTGGCCGCCGCCGCCGGGGAGCTGGTCGCGGGCCTGCTCGACGGCGGGGTGCTCGGCGCCTGCGCAGGGCTGGCGGTCTTCTGGTCGGTCAACTACCTGCTCGTCGCCCTCGTGGTCGTCGCGCACCTCGGACGCGCCGCCTGCGCGGGCTGGTCCTCAGCAGCGCCCCGCTGTCGGCGCTGCACACGGCGGGCAACTCCTCGGTCGGCCTGCTGGCCGCGCACCTGGCGCTCACCGCGCCGCTGGGCCTGCTCGGCCTGCTCGTCCCGCTGGGGCTGCTCTGGGTGTCGTACGACCAGCAGGCGCGCCGCAGCGCGGAGGCGCGGCTCTACGCCGAGCTCGCCTCGCGGGCAGGAGCGGGCCAGCGGCCGCTCCACCGACGTGTCGGCGCAGGTGGTGCTGACCGCCGCGGCCCGGCTGTTCGGCGGCGCCGACGTCGAGATGGTCATGCTCACCGAGGAGGGGCCGGTCCGCTGGGCCGGCGACGAGCGCGGCACGCCGCAGCGGCTCCGGGTCGACCCCGACGCCTTCGACTCCCCGTGGGTGCTGCGCGCGCTCGGTGCCGGCCGGCGTGTCGGTCGGCACGAGCGACGACCGCCCGTGGTGCTCGGCGGTGCTCGGGGACCCGGACGCGCCGATGGCCGTGCTCGTCGCCCGGCGGCCGAGCGGCGCACGCGCCGTTCGGGCGCAACGAGGTGCGGCTGGCGCAGGTGCTCGTCGGGCAGGCGGAGGCCTGGCTGTCGGTCGCCGACCTGTCGGCCCGGCACCGGACGGCGACCGAGCAGGTCGCGGCCGCCGACGACGCCGCCCGTGCGCTGGGCGACCTCGGGCGCGCACCACGCCCGCGCTCACGGTCCTGCGCGACAGCGCCGGGCGCCTGGCCCGGCTCGCCGACAGCGCGGCCGAGGTCGACGACATCGTCGAGGAGCTGCACCTCGTCGAGCGCGCGGTCGCCTCCCTGCTCGGCGCGATCGCGCTGGCCGCCGAGCCGGACCTCGTCGGGCTCGGGGGCGGTCCCGACCCGCAGCCGGCGCGCCCGCGCCGGCCGACGACTGGACCACGACGGGCGTGCTGCGGTGAGGACGCGCGTGGACGGCCGACGCCTCCCGCTGGCGGTGTGGGCCGCGGTGCTCGACCGACGGGCAGCGTGCTCGCGGCGCTCGGCAGCGCCGGCGTGGTCCTGCTCGCGCAGGGCGCGCTGGACCGGTCGGCGCAGGTGGCCCTCGCGGTCGCGCTGGCCGTGGGCCTGGCGGCCGCCGGCGTCGCGGGCCTGCTCGCGGAGCGGGTCGGAGCGGCGCTGCGCGTCCTGCGGCGGCGAGGCCGTGCACCGGCTGCAGGAGCCGTCCGCGCCGCTGGCGGGGACGGGTCGCTCGCGGTCGCACGGGGTCGTCGGGCTCGAGCTGGCCGAGCTGGCCGCCGTCCTCGAGGCGCTGCACCTGCGGGTCCGGCTCGGCGACCAGGTGGGGGAGCGGCACCGCCGCGAGGCCGAGACCGCCGGCGCCGGCGTCTTCGAGCTGCTGTCCGGGCTCGTGGCCGCCGAGGAGGGCGCCCGCGGCCAGCTGGCCGCCGAGCTGCACGACACGGTCGCCCAGTCGCTCATGGTGGCGCGCGGCCTGCTGCGCGCGGGACCGACGACGGAGGCGGAGCTGTCCAGCCGTGTCGGACTACGTGGAGGACGCCGAGGAGCAGGTGCGCGCCGTCATGGCCCGCACCCGGCCGCCGGCGCTGCGCGACGGCGACCTGGCCAGCGCCGTGGGGCACCTGCGCGCCGACGTGCAGGCCCGCTACGGCCTCGAGGTCGCCGTCCGGTGGCCGCAGACGCCCTACCCGCTGCCCCTGGCCAGCGCGATCACCGTCTACCGCTTCTTCCAGGAGGGCCTGCTCAACGTCATCAAGCACGCCGACGTCGACGACGCGGAGATCGAGCTCGAGGTGGAGGAGTCCCTGGTGCGGGCCGTGGTGCGCGACCGCGGGCCGGGCTTCGACCCGTCGGAGATCCGCCCCGAGAAGGGCCGGCAGGTCGGTCTCGGCCTGCTCCGCGAGCGCGCCCGGCTCTCGGGCGGCTCCGTCACGGTGACGAGCCTGCTCGGCGGCGGCACCACGCTGGTGCTCGAGCTGCCGCGCGGTGCGCGCCGCGGCAGCGCCGGGGCGGCCGAGGACGGCCTCGGGGTGCTGGTCGCGGAGGCGCTGCAGCCCACGGCCTGAACCGGACGGTGCCGGGCGCCGGGCTCAGTGCCGGGGCAGCGCGGTGACGCCGTCGGGCGGCAGCCCGGCCGTGGAGCAGAGCAGGTCGCAGAAGGCGAGCAGGTGCCGGCCCAGGTCGAGCCCGTCGCCGCCGGCGAGCGCCGTCCAGGACGCCCGCAGCTCGACCTCGCTGCTGTCGCTGCCGTCGGACAGCTCGCCGAAGCGCTTGCTCACGGTGCGCGTGACGGTGCCGCCGGCCGCCCGGTGCCCCGCGGCGCGCTGCTCGAGCGCCTCGAGCAGCCAGGACCAGCCGACGTCGGCCAGCGCCGGGTCGGCGACCATCTCGGCCTCGACCTGCGCCTCCACGAACGCCGACGACCCGCGTGTCGCCGCCCCAGCCGTCCTGGCCCGCGGGGTCGTGCAGCACGACGAAGCGGCCGCTGGCGACGTCGTCGCCGTCGCGCTCGAGCTCGGCCGAGACCGCGACCGACCAGGGCGCCAGCCGGCGCGGCGCCGGCACGGACGCCGAGGACCAGACCGGTCCTGCGCGGTCCGTCGAGCACGGCGCGCAGCGACACCAGGCCGGCGGTGAACGCCTCCGGTGCCGCGTCCGGCTCCAGGGACAGCGTCACGAGCGGAGGGTAGGCGCGCCCGGGGCTGCAGGGGCGCACCTAGGCTCGCCGCGTGTCGGCCCTGCTCGCCCTGCTCGCCAGCCTCCTGTGGGGCACCGCCGACTTCCTCGGCGGGACGGCGGGCCGGCGCCTGCCGGTGGCCAGCGTCCTGGGGCTGGCGCAGCTCACGGCGCTGCTGGGCCTGGTGCCGGTCGCCGTCGTCGCGGGCGAGCTGGGCGCCGACCGGGCGTACCTGCTGCCGGCGGCGCTGCGGCCGGCGTCTGCGGGGTGGTCGCGCTCGGGGCGTTCTACCGCGCGCTGGCGACCGGGACCATGGGCGTCGTCGCGCCGGTCGCCGCGCTCGGCGTCGTCGTGCCGGTCGGCGTCGGGCTGCTGCGCGGGGAGGCCCCGACGCTCGCGCAGCTGCATCGGGATCGCCGTGGCGGTCGCGGGCGTGGTGCTGGCCAGCGGGCCCGAGCTGCGCGGCGGCGCGGCGGCAGCCGGCCGCGGCTCGCGGCCGTGGCCGCCGCTCGGCTTCGGCGCCGTGCTCGTGCTGCTCGCGGACGCCGCGGAGAGCAGCGTGGTGATGGCCCTGCTCACGATGCGCCTCACGGCGGTGGTCCTGCTCACCGGGCCTGCTGCTCGCGCGGGCGCCCCGGGCCGGCCTGGACCTCCGGGTGCCGCGCAGCGCCCTGCCCCTCGTCGCGGCGATCGGGTTCGGCGACGTGGCCGCCAACGGCGCCTACTCGCTGGCCGTCGTCGCAGTCCGAGGCGCTGGTCAGCGTCACCGGCGTGCTCGCCTCGCTCTACCCCGTGGTGACCGTCCTGCTGGCCCGCCAGGTGCTCGGGGAGCGGCTGCGCCGCCTGCAGGTGGCGGGCGTCGCGGGTGCGCTCGGCGGCGTCGCCCTGCTGGCGTCGGGCTGATCCCGCGCGCGCGGGACCTCGGTCAGGCGGCGCGGGCGGCGAGCACCGCTCCGCGGTCGACCGCGGCGAGCACGAGCCCCACGACCACCGCGGAGCCGCACCCGACGCAGGCGAGGTCGGGACAGTCCTCCCCGTGGCCGTCCTCGCACGGCGGCACCTCGAAGACCTGCTCGTCGCCGCACGGGGTGCACCAGCGGACCTGACCTGCCGGACGTCGTCGGCACGGCGTCACCTCCTCCGCCGCCGACGTGCCACCGGGGTCCGACAAACCGGTGCAGGCGCGCCGCGGCCGGCCCTCGCGTGGCAGGCTCGGGCGGGTGACCACCCTCCTCGCCGAGCCCCCGCCCGCCGAGCCCCGTCCCGGCGCGACGCGCGCGAGCGCACCGCCGGACTCGGCCTTCGTCCGGGCCTGCCGCCGCGAGCCGGTGCCGCACACCCCGGTGTGGTTCATGCGCCAGGCCGGCCGGGCCCTGCCGGAGTACCGCGCGCTGCGCGAGCCGGCACCGCCATGCTCGACGCCTGCGCCGACGCCGCGATGGTCACCGAGATCACGCTGCAGCCGGTCCGCCGCTTCGGCACCGACGCCGCGATCTTCTTCTCCGACATCGTCGTGCCGCTCAAGGCCGTCGGGGTCGACCTCGACATCGTGCCGGGCGTCGGCCCGGTCGTCGCCGACGCCGTTCCGCACCCGCGCCGACCTCGACCGGCTGCCCGTCCTGACGCCCGACCACGTGCCGTACGTCACCGAGGCCGTGCACGCGCTCACGCAGGAGCTGGGCGAGACCCCGCTCATCGGCTTCGCCGGCGCGCCGTTCACCCTCGCCAGCTACCTCGTCGAGGGCGGGCCGAGCAAGAACCACGCGCGCACCAAGGCGCTGATGCACGCCGATCCCCGGCTCTGGCACGACCTGCTCGACCGGCTGGCCACGATCACCCTGGCCTTCCTGCGGGTGCAGGTCGACGCCGGTGCCAGCGCGGTGCAGCTGTTCGACTCGTGGGTCGGCGCCCTGCCCGGCGGCCGACTACCGCCGCGTCGGTGCAGCCGCACAGCGCGCGGGTGCTGGCGGCGGTGGCCGACGTGCCCCGCATCCACTTCGGCGTCGGCACCGGCGAGCTGCTGCACGACATGGGCGAGGCGGGCGCCGACGTCGTCGGGGTCGACTGGCGGGTCCCGCTCGACGTGGCCGCGCAGCCGGGTCGGTCCGGGCAAGGCGGTGCAGGGCAACCTCGACCCGACGCTGGTCCACGCGCCGACCGAGGTCGTGCGCGCCGAGACCGAGCGGATCCTGGCCGAGGGCCGGGCCGCCGAGGGGCACGTCTTCAACCTGGGCCACGGGGTGCTCCCCGAGACCGACCCGGACGTGCTGGCCCGCGTCGTCGACCACGTGCACGAGGCCTCGCGCCGCTGAGCCGGCCTCCCGGCCGTCCCTCCCACCACCCCCACCCACCAGCTCCAGCCGGCCCCGCGGCCGCAGGGGCCGTACGCCGGCGCCGCAGCGCCAGCAGCCCGACCGCGACGACCGGCAGGAACGGCAGCAGCGCGCCGCACGACGACGGCCGCCGCGCGCGAGGCGCCGGCGCAGCGCGTCGAGCGCCGGCGTCGAGCCCGTCGCCGGAAGCCGGCGTCGCCGCCGCCGCCACGACGGCCGGGGTGCTGAGCGTCAGGGTGACCGTCGCGAGGTCGGCCTGGCCCGCGCAGCGCCTCGAGCCGGCGCCTGCAGCGACTCGAGGTCGGCCTCGCGCTGCGGCAGCTGGCCCTCCAGCGACGACGACGTCGGCCAGCACCGTCGCCCGCGCCAGCAGCGCGCGGACCCGCTCGACCGAGGCGCGCTGGGTCGCTCAGCCGGCTGTCGAGGTCGACCACCTGCTCGGTGACGTCCTGACTGCCGACCGAGCGCGAGGTCTCGCGGCCCAGGGCCGCGAGACCGTCCAGCGCGGCGTCCAGCCGGTCGGGAGCGACGCGCAGCCGCAGCACGTCCCGCCCGGCCGAGGCGTCCTCGGCCTCGAGCCCGCCGCCCGCCGCCTCCGCGACGGCACGCGCCCGGTCCGCGGCGGGGCGCACGTCGGGCACCTCGACGGCGAGCTGCGCGGTGCGCACGACCGACCGACCGACGACCGTCAGTGCCGACGCCCCGACCTCCCGGGCCCCGCCGGGCTCCCCGACCGCCGCGACGTCGACGCCCGGCCCGGGGGGTCGAGGCGCGGCGACCCGCCGCGGCGGACGACCCGGCGGCAGGTGCCGACGACGACGCGGTGTCCGCGCTCCCGCTGCAGCCGGTCAGCAGCGCCGCCCCCAGCAGCAGCGCGGCGAGCAGGACGGGCGGACGAGCGGTCACGGCGACCTCCACGGGGTGCGGGTGCCGGTGTGACGCACCCGCCCACCGCCCGGTCGCACCCCCACGGTCACGGTCGGGTCTCGCCTCCCCGACCCGACCTAGGCTCGGTCCGTGCCCGCCCCGCCGTCGCCGTCGTCGGCGGCGGCGTCGCCGGGCTGGCGGCCGCGCTCGAGGCCTCCCGGCGCGGACGCCCGGGTCGCTGGTGCTGGAGGCCTCCTCGCGCCTCGGCGGCAAGGTCCGGGTCAGCGAGGTGGGCGGCCTGCCGGTCGACGAGGGCGCCGACGCCATGCTCGCGCGCGTGCCGGACGGCGTGCGGCCTCGCCGACCGACGCCGGCCTCGGCGACGACCTGGTCAGCCCGGCGGCGGGGCAGGCGTTGCTGTGGACGCGCGGGGTCCTGCGACCGCTGCCGACCGGCACCCTGCTGGGCGTGCCCGGCGACCTGGCGGCGCTGGCCCGCAGCGAGGTGCTCAGCCCCGCCGGCCTGGCCCGGGTGCCGCTCGACCTCGTGCTGCCCGGCCGCCCGGTCGAGCGAGGACGTGAGCGTCGGCGACCTGGTCGCCCGCCGGCTCGGCCGGGAGGTCGTCGACCGCCTCGTCGACCCGCTGCTCGGCGGGGTGTACGCGGGGCGTGCCGACCGGCTGAGCCTGCACGCGACCCTCCCCCAGCTGCGGGCCCCGGCCGCCGCCTCCCGCAGCCTGCTGCTCGCCACCCGGCAGGCCCGCAGCGCGGCGACGCCGTACACCGGTCCGGTCTTCCGCGGGCTCCCCGGCGGCCTCGGCCGGCTGCCGGCGGCCGTCGCTCGGGCCAGCGGCGCGCAGGTGCGGCTGTCGTCGACCGTGCGCGGGCTGCGCCGCACGCCGGACGGGTGGCGGCTCGAGCTCGGCGCCGCTCCCGCGCCGGAGCACCTCGACGTCGACGCGGTGGTGCTCGCCGTGCCGGCCGCCCCGGCCGCGCGGCTGCTCGCGGACCTCGTGCCCACGCAGGAGCTGGCCTCGCTCGAGTACGCCTCGGTCGCGATCGTCACGCTGGTGCTCGACGGGCCGACACCGGGCCGGGGCAGCGGCTACCTCGTCCCGGCGGTCGACGGGCGCACGACCAAGGCGGTCACCTTCACCAGCCGCAAGTGGGCGCACTACCCGGCAGGACCGCGCCGTCGTGCGGGCCAGCGTCGGGCGCTAGGGCGAGGCCGCTGTCCTGCAGCGCGACGACGACGAGCTGGTGGACGTGGTGCTGCGCGAGCTGCAGGAGGCCGTCGGCCCGGTGCCGCGCCTCGTCGACAGCCGCGTCGTGCGCTGGGGCGGCGGGCTGCCGCAGTACGCCGTCGGCCACCTCGACCTGGTCCGCCGGCTGCGCGCCGCCGTCGCGCGGCACCCGGGCCTCGCGGTCGCGGGCGCGGCGTACGACGGGGTGGGGGTGCCGGCGGTCGCCCGCAGCGGCCGCGAGGCGGCACGCGACCGCCCTGAGCGCACAATGGGGGCATGACCGAGACCCGGCCTGAGGCGGCCAAGGCCCGCGAGCTCAACGACCAGCTGCTCTACACGATGTACGCCGTCTTCACGGCCACGGCGCCGCTGCCGGAGGACCGCTCGTCACTGGCCGAGGAGGCGCAGTCGTTCCTCGACGCCGCGCTGCAGAAGGACGTCTACACCCGCGGCACCTACGACGTGGCGGGGTTCAAGGGCGACGCCGAGCTGCTCGTGTGGTGGACCTGCCCCGACGTCGACGTGCTCCAGGACACCTACAACCGGTTCCGCCAGACCGGCCTGGGCCGGCACCTCGCACCGGTCTGGTCCAGCGTCGGGATCCACCGGCCGGCGGAGTTCAACCGCAACCACATCCCGGCGTACGTCCGGCGCGAGGACCCCCGCAAGTACGTCTGCGTCTACCCCTTCAACCGTTCGCTGGAGTGGTACCTGCTGCCCGACTACGAGCGCAAGGGCATGCTCAGCGAGCACGGGATCATGGGCCGGGAGTACGAGGACGTGCGCGCCAACACGGTCGCGGCGTTCGGGCTCGGCGACTACGAGTGGCTGCTGGCCTTCGAGGCCGACGAGATGCACCGGATCACCGACTGCCTGCGGGCGCTGCGCACGAGCCGGGCGCGCCTGCACACCAAGCTCGAGACGCCGTTCTACAGCGGGGTGCGCAAGAGCGTCGCCGACGTGGTCGCCGGGCTGCCGTAGCTCACCCGGGCAGCTCGACCCGGGCAGCTCACCCGGGCAGCATCGCGAGGACGCGCTGGGCGAGCCGGACCCGGTCCGAGTCGGGCGCACCCAGCTGACCGCCCTCGAGCGCGGCCAGCACCGCGCTCCGCAGCGCCTCGGCGCGCTCGACGGGCGGGCCTGCTGCGGCCGCGGTCTCCACGGCGCGCAGGGCGTGGAACTGCTCGAAGGCCGAGCGGGGACGGACGACGGCCTCGACGAGCGCCGCGGTGTCGGCCAGCCCGGCGTCGGCCTGCATGATGCCGATCGCGGACACGCGGTTGCCGTCGGTGCCCGTGCCGAACAGCTCCGCCACGTCGGCGCTGCTCGTGGCCACGCGGGCCATGCCCCGGGCCTGGTCGACCAGCCGCTGGAGCTCCGCGGTGCGCTGCCAGCTCGAGGCCTGCTCGGCGCGGACCGACTCGTAGCGGGAGGCGAGCGCCCGGGCTGCCTCGACCAGCCGGCCGGCGCGCTGCCGGAGCTCCGACGCGGCGTCGTGCAGGCCCTGCTCGTCGGCCGCCTCGGCGGCCTGCAGCGTGGACTCCGCCTCGCGCTGGAGCCGGAGGGCGACGCCGCCGCCCTCGATGCTCTCCACGCGGTCCCCGAAGGCGCCGAGCGCCACCAGGGCCGACCCGGCCGCCACGAGCGCCGCGGTCCCCGCCCCGTTGTCGGAGACGAACACCGCCACGACCCCGACGGCCAGCAGCAGCGCTCCGCTCAGAGCGAGACCGAGCCGGGTGCGGGCCGCTCCCGGATCAGGCACACCGCAGACAAGCGCACCGGCGCCGACCTGTCGAGGGTCAGCCGGTGGCCGGTCCCAGCCGCAGGCTGACGCTGTTCATGCAGTAGCGGTCGCCGGTCGGTGTCTGCGGAGCGTCGTCGAAGACGTGCCCCAGGTGGCTGCCGCAGTGCGCGCAGCGCACCTCGACGCGGCGCATGCCCAGCGACCGGTCCTCGAGGAGCTCGACGTTGCCGCCGTCGCTCGGCGCCCAGAAGCTCGGCCAGCCGCAGTGGCTGTCGAACTTGGTGTCGGACCGGAAGAGCTCGTGCCCGCAGGCCCGGCAGGAGTAGACGCCCTCGGCCCTGGTGTCGTTGTACTCGCCGGTGAAGGGCCGCTCGGTGCCCGCCTGGCGCAGCACCTGGTACTCCTGGGGGCTGAGCTCGGCCCTCCACTGCTCCTCGGTCTTGCTCACCGGGTACTCGCGGGTGCTGTCCACACCGGGTCCTCTCCGTCGTCCGAAGCACACCGGTCACAGCAACGCGCGGGGCCCGGCGATTCCGCGGCGGTAGCGTCCGGCCGTGGCCAGCCCCTTCGTCGAGCTGACGGTCGACACCCCCGCCGGCGAGCGGGTGGTCAAGGTGACCAACCCCGAGAAGACGTACTTCTCGGGGCTGCCGGACGGCCGGGGCCGCAAGCTCGACCTCGTCGAGTACTACCTGGCCGTCGGCGACGGCGTCGTGCGGGCGCTGCGCGAGCGCCCGACCGTGCTCAAGCGGCACCCGGGCGGGGCGGACACGCCGGCGATCTACCAGAAGCGGGTGCCCGACAACCGGCCGCCGTGGCTGGAGACGGTGACGGTGTCGTTCCCGAGCGGGCGCAGCGCCGCTGAGCTCTGCCCGGTGGACGTCGCGCACGTGGCCTGGGCGGCCAACTCGGGGTGCCTGGACTTCCACCCCTGGCCGTCGCGGCGCGGCGACGTCGAGAGCCCCGACGAGCTGCGGATCGACCTCGACCCCATGCCCGGGACGACGTGGGAGGACGTCCAGGAGGTCGCGCTGGAGGTCAAGGCGCTCTACGACGAGCTGGGCTACGTCTCGTACGCCAAGACCAGCGGCAGCAAGGGGATGCACGTCTACCTGCGGGTGCGGCCGGACTGGACCTTCACGCAGGTGCGGCACGCCGCTCTGGCGGTCGGCCGCGAGGTCGAGCGGCGGCGGCCGGAGCTCGCGACGGCGCGCTGGTGGAAGGAGGAGCGCGGCGAGCGGGTCTTCCTCGACTACAACCGGATGGCACGAGACCAGACGATCGCCAGCGCCTACAGCGTGCGGGCCCGCCCGACCGCGACGGTGAGCGCGCCGGTCACCTGGGACGAGGTGCCGGTGTGCGAGATCGAGGACTTCGACATCTGGACGGTGCGCGAGCGCTTCGCGCGGCTCGGCGACGTGCACGCCGGCATCGACGACGTGCACCACGACCTCTCGCCGCTGCTCGAGCTGTACGACCGGCAGGGCGAGGGCGAGGCGCCCTACCCGCCGCAGTTCCCCAAGATGGAGGGCGAGCCGCTCCGCTCGCGGCCGAGCGTGGCCGGGCCGGCGGCGGAGAAGCGCGCCGAGGCGGAGGCCAAGCGCCGGGCGGCCGCCGACGCCGACCGCGACCGCACCCCGCCGCGCCCGCGCCGCCCGCCGGTCCGCGACGCGCAGTGAGCGACAGATCACGTTCCGCGGTGTCACAGGACCGTCATGCTCACCCTGCGTGGTCGGACCCGGTGCTGCGTTAGGAAGCGGTGCCTGAACGGCGTCTGTACGGAGGCGCCGTCGGTCCCGTCCCCGAGAGGATCTCCATGCACGCTCGCAGGGCACTCGCCCTCGGCGCCGTCGCCGCGGTGGCCGCCGCAGGTCTGGCCGCGCCCGGTGCCGCGGCGGCCGCGGCGCCACCCGCGCCGGCCGCGACGCCGTCCGACGTCCGCCACCTGGACCCCAAGAAGACCTTCACCCCCGACGCCGAGCTGCAGGCCTCGGCGGCCCGGGCACCCGGGGTCCGCGCCGCGGCCGGGACGACCCCGGCCGTGGGGACCAAGCGCGACTGGATCGCGCTGGACGACTTCAACGGCCGGCTCTACTTCAAGCAGTTCACGCTCAAGGCCGTCGGCGACAAGATCGAGGTCTGGGTCGCCAGCGACGTGGACGACGTCAGCCGCGGCACCCGGTTCCCCGAGGGCGACTGCCGCAACGACACCCCCGGCACGACGACGGTGACGACCGCGCAGGCGAAGGCGCTGGCCCGCGAGTTCGACACCAACATGTTCCCGAAGGAGTCGCGGGCCTTCAGCACGCCCCCGGCGCGGGACGGCTCGGGCGCGCTCCTCGACGGCGACTTCGGCGGTGCCGGCGACAAGATCGTCACGCTCGTCGACAACGTCCGGGACGCCAACTTCTACGACTTCCAGAACAACCGCAGCTACATCGCCGGGTTCTTCTTCTCCGCGCTCAACGAGTACGTCGACCGCAACGTCATGACGATCGACGCGTTCGACTGGCTGCACCGCACCGGGGCCGACCCGCGCGACGAGCCCACGGACGACATCTGCTCGAGCCGGCCGGCCCGCCCGCGGCTGTACGAAGGCACCTTCGCCCACGAGTACCAGCACCTGCTCGAGTACTACCAGGACCCCAACGAGGTCAACTTCATCAACGAGGGCCTGTCGGACTACGCCACGACCCTCACGGGCTACGGCAACGCCCGCGCGACCGTGTCGCAGCCCGGCAACGACGGCAACCTGCAGTGCTTCCTGGGCTTCGGCACGGTGAAGACGCCGTACAACCCCAACCCGCGCGACTGCGGCGGACCGCAGAACTCCCTGACGCTGTGGGGCGACGAGGGCAGCGGGGCGCAGATCCTGGCCGACTACGGCAACGCCTGGTCCTTCCAGCTCTACCTCGCCGACCACTACGGGCTGGACCTCATCTCGGCCCTGCACCGCGACGGCAAGCGCCAGGGCCTGGACAGCGTGCAGGCGCAGCTCAACCGGTTCGGCGACTACACCCGCGCCGCGCAGGTGCTGCACGACTACCAGACGACCAACCTCGTGGACCGCTTCGTCGGCACCCCCGGCGGCACGGTCACGGGGGCGGTCACCAAGGAGGCCGTCACCGTCGGCGAGCTCAACTCCACGGTCAACCTGCTCAACCCGACGGCGTACGCGAAGCCGGGCGCGGCGCCCAACGGCGCCGACTACGTCGCGCTGCGCGGCAGCGGTGGCGGCTTCCTGCGCGGCGACCAGCTCCGGTCGGTCGCCTTCACCGGCGCGCAGACCCTCCCGGCGCTCCCGCTGCGCTGGACCACGACGACCAGCGCCCCGGGTCGGGCCGGCAACGCCACGCTGTTCTCCGGCAACGAGAGCAACCTGGACTCCGCCGCCGTCACGAGGGTGACGGTCCCGGCCGGCTCGCCGACCCTGACCTACACCGAGCGGCACCTCGCCGAGGAGGGCTACGACTACGCCTACACCGTGGTCTCCACCGACGGCGGCCGCACGTACACGCCGCTGGCGAACGGCAACACCGTCGACGCCCCGCTGGGCCCGGCGCTGAACGGCGACGCGGCGGCCTTCGCGACCCAGACGTTCGACCTGTCGGCGTACGCCGGCCAGACCGTGCTCCTGGGCTTCCGCTACGTCAGCGACGGCGGCGTCAACGACGGCGGCTGGTACGTCGACGACGTGCGGGTCGGCGGCACGCGGGTCAGCGACGGCTCGTCGCTGGCGCCGTTCAAGAGCCCGACGCAGTGGCGGGCGACCGAGGTGCACAACTGGCACGTGCGCCTCGTCGGCCTGGACAAGGCCGGGCACCGCGCCCACGTCGAGGTCTTCGACGGGCGCACCTCCTTCTCGGCGAGCGCGGCGCAGCTCGAGGCGCTGCGCGGCTTCCCGCTGGTCGTGGCGACCGTCGCCTACGACGAGCCGACCGGGCAGGTCCAGCAGTACGCCGGGTACGCCCTGGAGGTCAACGGGACGCTGCAGCCGGGCGGCTGATCCCGGTACCGGCACGGCACAGGGGGCGCACCCGCGGGGTGCGCCCCCTGTGTGCTGCCCCGGCGCAGGACGGGCTCAGGAGGGGGTGCGCGGCCCGTCGCCGGGGTCCAGGGGGGCGGTCTCGGCGGTGCTGGCGGTGCTGGCGGTGCTGCCCGGGTCCGCCGCAGCGGCCGTGGCCAGGGCCGAGGTGTCGGCGCGCATCGCGTCCGCCTCGCCGCCGGTCGGGACCGGGCTCGGCACCGGACGGGACGCGGGCTCGGTCACCGGCGTGCGCTCGCCGTCGGGCTCGGTCCGCAGCCAGAGCGAGCGCTGGGGGAACGGGATCTCGATGCCCTCGGCGTCGAACGCCGCCTTGAGCTGCCGGCGCAGCTCACGGGCGACCTTCCACTGCTCGAGCGGAGCGGTCTTGACGACCAGGCGGACGTCGATGCCGTCGGCGCCGAGGACCTCGACGCCCCACACCTCCGGCTCCTCGAGCACGAAGCGCCCGACGGCCTCGCCGTGCCACACCTCGTCGGCCGTGCGCTTGATGACGCCCTGCGCGTGGTCCACGTCGCTGCCGTAGGCGACGGAGACGTCGATGAGCGCGCGCGACCAGCCCTGGCTCATGTTGCCCACCCGCAGCACCTCGCCGTTGCGGACGTGCCACACGGTGCCGTCGACGCTGCGCAGGCGGGTGGTGCGCAGCGCGACGGCCTCGACGATGCCGGAGGCCTCGCCGACGTCGATGGCGTCGCCCACGCCGTACTGGTCCTCGAGGATCATGAAGATGCCGTTGAGGTAGTCCTTGACGAGGTTCTGCGCGCCGAAGCCGAGCGCGACGCCGAGGATGCCGGCGGACGCCAGCACGGGCCCGAGGTCGAAGCCGAGCTCGGACAGGACCATCGCCAGGCCGATGCCGAAGACGACGAGCGAGACCCCGGAGCGCAGGACGCTGCCGATCGTCTCGGCGCGCTGGGTGCGCCGGGCCTCGGCGAGCCCGGGGGAGACGTCGCCGAAGCGCTGGCGCAGCGCTTCGGGCACCGCCGACCGCGACGAGGCGCGGGTGACGACGCGTCCGATGACGCGGTGCAGCAGGGCGCGCACGACCAGGGCCAGCACCACGACGAGCGCGATGCGCAGCGAGGTGGTGACGAGGTCGGCCGTGGCGCCGGCGGTGTCCCGCACGGTCTGGGAGATGTCGGGGGTGGGCGAGGGGCTGGGTGCTGCGGCTCTCACGCGGGTCGACCCTAGCGAGCCCCACGGGGGAGCCGCAGCGGCGCGCTCAGCCGTAGACGAGCCGGGTGACCCAGTCGGCGACGAGCGCCGGCTTGCCCTCGCCCTCGACCTCGACCGTCATCGTGCGCGTGACCTGCAGGGTGTTGGGGTCCTTCTGGTCGACGGCGGCGAGCACGCTGGTCGCGCGGATGCGCGACCCGACCTTCACCGGGTGCGACGAAGCGCACCTTCTCGAAGCCGTAGTTGACGCCCATGACGATGCCCTCGAGGGCCTCGGGGTCCTGCGGGATCGAGGCCGACAGGTGGCTGAGCAGCGACAGCGTGAGGAACCCGTGGGCGATCGTGACCCCCCAGGGCGACAGCTCCGCGGCGAGCTTGCGGGTCGACGTGGATGAACTGCCGGTCCTCGGTGACCTCGGCGAAGGCGTCGATGCGCGCCTGGTCGACCTCGAACCAGTCGCTGCTGCCCTCGGTCGAGCCGATCGCTGCCTGCAGCGCCTCGTACGCGTTCTCGCCGTTGCTCATGCCCGTCCTCTGCTCGGTCCGCCTGCTGGTGCGCAGGACGCTACCGAGCGCCGCGGCCGCGGCGTCGGGGACCTCAGCGGGGCGTGCGCAGCAGGCCCTCCTGCACCACGCTGACGGCCAGCTGGCCGTCCCGCGGTGTAGATCGAGCCGCGCGCCAGCCCGCGGCTCGCGCCGGTCCAGGGCGACTCCTGGTCGTAGAGCCACCACTCGTCGGCGCGGAACGGCCGGTGGAACCACATGGCGTGGTCCAGGCTGGCGCCGATCACGTCGCCGGTGCCCCAGGCCCGGCCGTGCGCGAGCAGCGTCGAGTCCAGCAGCGTCATGTCGGAGGCGTACGCGACCGCGCACACGTGCAGCAGCGGGTCGTCGGGCAGCGTGCCGTCGGCGCGCATCCACACCTGCGAGTGCGGCTCGCGCGCGCCCTTCTCCTGCGCGATGCGCGGCGGGTCGCCGACGTAGCGGACGTCGATCGGGCGCGGCCGCGTGTACCAGCCGTCGTTCTCGTCCGCGTACGGCTGCATCCGCACGCTGAGGCGTCTCCAGGCCCTCGGGCCCGGCGACGTCGGGCATCGCCGACGCGTGCTCCATGCCGTCCTCGCGCAGCTGGAACGACGCGGACAGGTGGAAGATCGCCTTGCCGTGCTGCACCGCGACGACGCGGCGGGTGGTGAAGCTGCGCCCGTCGCGGATGCGGTCGACCTCGTAGACGATCGGGATCCGCGGGTCGCCGGGGCGCAGGAAGTAGGCGTGCAGGCTGTGCACCGGCCGGTCCTGCGGCACCGTGCGGCCGGCCGCGACGAGCGCCTGGCCGGCCACCTGCCCGCCGAACACCCGCTGCCCGGACAGCTCGGCGCTGCCGGCCGCGGAAGATGTCGACCTCGATGCGCTCGAGGTCGAGCAGGGAGACGAGCTCGTCCAGAGGGGTGCCCACGCTGCGCATCGAAGCAGAGCGCCGTCAGCGCTCGCGCACCTGCCCGTCGGCGACCTCGAGCGTGCGGGTGGTGCGGACCTCCTGCAGCAGCCGGCGGTCGTGGGTGACGAGCAGCAGCGTGCCGTCGTACGCCTCCAGCGCCGCCTCCAGCTGCTCGATCGCGGGCACGTCGAGGTGGTTGGTGGGCTCGTCGAGCACCAGGCAGTTGACGCCGACGGCCTGCAGCAGCGCCAGGCCGGCCCGGGTGCGCTCGCCCGGGGACAGCGAGGCCGCGGGCCGGGCCGTGTGGTCGGCCCGCAGGCCGAACTTCGCCAGCAGCGTCCGGCACTCCGAGGCGGGCCAGCCGGTCGCCTGCTCGACGACCTCGACGACGGTCCGCTCCCCGGTGAAGCGCGAGCGGGCCTGGTCGACCTCGCCGACGCCGCACGCCGGGGCCCAGCGCGGCGCTGCCCGACGCCAGCGGGACGCGGCCGAGCAGGGCGCCGAGCAGGGTCGTCTTGCCGGCGCCGTTGCGGCCGACGAGCGCCACCCGGTCGCCGGCGGACACCTGCAGCGTGACCGGCCCGAGCCGGAAGCCGCCGCGCTCGACCACCGCGCCCTGCAGCGTGGCGACGACCTCGCCGGAGCGGGGGGCGGCCGCGATGCTGCAGCTGCAGCTGCCACTCCTTGCGCGGCTCGTCGACCTCGTCGAGCCGGTCGATCTGCGCCTCGATCGTCTTCACCCGGCCGGCCGCGTGCGTCGCCGCCTCGATCTTGTGCGCCCGCGCCGACCCGGTCGTTGTCCGGGACCTTGCGCTTGGCCCGCAGCGCGCCGCGCACCGACTGCTCGCGCTGGCGCTGGGCCTGCTGCACGAGCCCGGTGCGCTTGTCCTCGTACTCCTCGTAGGCCTCGCGGTGCTGGCTGCGGGCGCGGGCGCGCTCCTGCAGGTAGGACTCCCAGCCGCCGCCGTAGAGCCGGGCGGTGCGCAGCGGCCCGTCGATGTCGAGCACCGCGTCGACCGTGCGGGCGAGGAACTCGCGGTCGTGGCTGACGACGACGAGCCCGGCCTGCAGCCCGAGCACGAACTGCTCGAGCCGCTCCAGCCCGGCGAAGTCGAGGTCGTTGGTCGGCTCGTCGAGCAGGAACACGTCGTAGCGGCTGAGCAGCACGCTGGCCAGCGACGCCCGAGCGGCCTGGCCGCCGGACAGCGTCGTGGTCTCGCGCGTCGAGCAGGTCCGGCGGCAGGCCGAGGTCGTCGCAGACCTGCTCCGCGCGCACCTCGAGGTCGGCGCCGCCGAGGTCCAGCCAGCGGGTCAGCGCGTCGTCGTAGTCCGGCCCGTCGGTGCCGTCGGTGAGGGCCTGCGTCGCGGCCTCGAGCTCCGCCTGCCGCGGCGGCGACGCCCGTACGGCGGGCGAGGAAGTCGCTGAGCGTCTCGCCGGGTCGGCGGTCGGGCTCCTGCGGCAGCAGCCCGACGGTGGCGGTCGGCGGGCTGAGCTGGACGGTGCCGCCGTCGGGGGCCAGGGCGCCGGCCAGCGCGGCCAGCAGCGTCGACTTGCCGGCGCCGTTGGGCCCGACCACGCCGGTGCGCGAGCCCGGCGCGACGGTCAGCGAGACCTCGGACAGCACGAGCACCGGCCCGCGCACCACGGTCAGGCCGGACGCGACGAGGGTGGCGGACACGGCCCGCGACGCTACCGGGGCGGACCCTCAGGCGCCCAGCACCTGGGCGAGGTCGAAGCGCACCGGGCGGTCGAGCTGGGCGAACGTGCACGAGGTCGGGTCGCGGTCGGGCCGCCAGTGGCGGAACTGCGCGGTGTGCCGGAAGCGGCTGCCCTCCATCGCGTCGTAGGCGACCTCGACGACCCGCTCGGGCCGCAGCAGCACCGCGGTCATGTCCTTGCCGCGGTTCCACCGGCTCTGCTCGCCGCCGGGCGCGCGCCCCTCGGAGCCCTCACCGCGCCACGGGTGCGCCTCGTCCTCGCCGAGGACGTACGGCGCGAGCTCGTCGACGAGATCGCGCCGCCGGGCCATGGGGAAGCTCGCCGCGACGCCCACGTGCCGCAGCTGGCCGTGCTCGTCGTGCAGGCCGAGCACGAGGGAGCCGACGACCGGCCCGCTCTTGTGCCAGCGGTACGCGGCCACGACGCAGTCGGCGGTGCGGGCGTGCTTGACCTTGAGCATGACCCGCTTGTCCTGCTGGTAGGTGCCGGTGGTCGGCTTGGCGACCACGCCGTCGAGCCCGGCGCCCTCGAAGAGGGTGAACCACTCGCGCGCCAGCGCGGGGTCGTCGGTCGCCGGCGTGAGGTGCACGGGCGGCTGGGCGGCGGCCAGCGCCTGCTCCAGCGCGGCCCGGCGCTCGGCGAAGGGGCGCCCCGTGAGGTCGTCGTCGCCCAGCGCCAGCAGGTCGAAGGCGACGAAGGACGCCGGCGTCGTCTCGGCGAGCATCCGCACGCGGGAGTCGGCGGGGTGCACGCGCTGCAGCAGCGCCTCGAAGTCGAGCCCCTTGCCGGCGGCGACGACGATCTCGCCGTCCACGACGCAGCGCTCGGGCAGGTGCTGCTTCACCGCCGCGACGACCTCGGGGAAGTAGCGCGTCAGCGGGCGCTCGTTGCGGCTGCCGAGCTCGACCTCGTCGCCGTCCCGGAAGACGACGCAGCGGAAGCCGTCCCACTTGGGCTCGTAGACGAACTCGCCCTCCGGCACCTCCGGCACGCTCTTGGCGAGCATCGGCTTCACGGGCGGCATCACAGGCAGGTGCATGGACACATCCTCCGGCAGCAGCGGGAGGGACGCGGAGCTGCGCGCTCAGGACACGGCCGACGTCTCGGGCGCAGCGGTGTCGCCGTCCCGCTGTGCGGAGGACCTGCTCCAGGACCGCTAACGACGACAGGTGACGACGTAGGCAGACATCTCGTGAGCGAAGGCCGCGCTGCCCCAGCGCTGCACCAACCGCTGCTGGAGGACGGCGGTCAGGGACGGGAGGTCCCCCCGGCCGGCGAGGACGAAGCGCAGCGGGGTGCCGTAGCAGTAGCCCTCTGTCAGGGGGGCGGCCTCGGCCCGGCTGGTGAGGGGCACCTGCTCGACCGCGACCTCTGCGAAGCCGCCGGCCTCCAGGTCCGCGCGCAGTACCGCTTCGTCGTGGTAGCCGTAGGGGACCCGCGTGAAGAAGTCAGGAGGGTCGTTCGGCCACAGGGCCACCAGCTCGTCGTAGAGCGAGGCGGTGAAGGGCACCCGCTCGAGGGCGTCCCACACCGTCATCGCCAGCAGGCCGCCCGGCCGCAGCACCCGCCGCGCCTCCGCGAACCCGCGCCGCTTGTCGGGGAAGAACATCGCGCCGAACCCGCACGCGACCGCGTCGAACTGGTGGTCCCCGAAGGGCAGCCCCAGCGCGTCCGCCTGGCACCAGGTGGCACCCCTGACCCGCGCCCGCCCGTAGGCCACCATCGGGGGGTTGAGGTCGGTGGCGGTGACCGTGTGGCCCGCCGCCACGAGCTCCCGGGTCAGCAGTCCCGTGCCGGCGGCGAGCCTCCAGCACCGCCATCGGTGCTGCCCCCGTCACCCGCCGGGCCAGCTCGCGCGCGTACGGCGTGAACTTCACGGGTCCCAGCAGTCGGTCGTAGGCCTCCGGCATGCCCTCGACCCAGGCGACGTCGCTCACGGGGACAGCCTCTGCGCCCTCCGCAGCGCTGGCAAGGGCCGGCCGTCGAGGCACCTGCCAGCGGCACCCGGCACCGCGCGGCGGCGTCCCCTGCGTCGACGAGCGCACCGCCTCCCGCACGGCACCGGGCCCCCGCCGCAGGTGCGGCGAGGGCCCGGGTCGGGGGGCGGGGCGGTCAGCCGATCGCGACCACGGTCTGCACGTCCGAGCCGGCGTACGTGACGACCCCCAGGTACGGCCGGTCGGCGGCCAGGCCCTTCCACGACACCGTCACCGGGGCCGCCTGGCCGCTGCGGCCCTGCACCGGGTCGGGACTGACCGACGCGTTGCCGAGCGACCGGTCCGGGACGGCGAAGTCGCGCAGCGTGAAGGACGCCGAGCGGCCGTCCTGCGCCGCGAACCCGTTGACGATGACGTAGTAGTTGCCGGGCGCCGGGTCGACGAGGTCGACCCGCTCGCTGGCCGACCCGCTGGCGGAGACCCCGACGAGCCGGCTGAAGGTCGGGTCGACGACGAACAGGTCCATGTCGTCCGAGGGGTCGGCGGCGACGAGGTCGAACCGGGCGTGCGGGCTGCCCGGGGGCACCTGCAGCCGGTAGACCTTGTTGGACGCGTTCCCGGACGGGCTCAGGACGAGGTCGCCCGGGGTGACGCTGCCTCGCTCGACCTGCCCGGCGACGAGCCCGGACAGCGTCAGGTCCAGGGGTCCGGTCGACCCCGGGACGACGTCGAAGGTCGCCGAGCCGCTCCTGCCCGTGCCCGTGACCTGGGCGGGAGCCGCGACCGCCACCGGGCGCACCGCGACCGGGCTGCGCACCGAGGTGCCCGCACCCCGCCAGGTGAGGCTGCCCGTGGCGTACTGGTCGAGCGGCGCGGTCCCGCGTCGCAGGGTGACCGTGAACGTCCTCGTCTGGCCGGCGGCGTCGAAGGTGAGCACCGACGGCGAGACGGTGGCTCGGACGCCCGGGACCGAGATCGCCGCGCGGTAGGTGCCGGGGCTGATCGCCGTGACGGTGCGCGTGACGGTCTGCACGCCCGCCAGGCCGCCGACGGCGATCGAGGGCGAGTTGAAGTCGCTCGGGTCGACCGGCGCCACGCCGGTGCCGGTGTCGATCCCGACGCCCTCGAGGAAGGCGATCCAGTCGCGGACGCCGGAGTCGTAGACGAGCCCCGGGTCCAGGAAGGAGCGGGGGGCGACGAAGCCGGCGCCCTGCGCGAACGGGTCGTGCGACACGGTCCCGTCGGCGTTGCGCGTGTCCGTCGCGGTCGTCATCATCGCCGACTTGATGGTCATCGGCGACCAGCGCGGGTGCGCCTGCAGCACCAGCGCGGCCAGCCCCGCGACGTGCGGCGAGGACATCGAGGTGCCGGACTCGGGACCGAACAGCGCGCCGCCGGACGGCCCGGGCGCGATGCCGGCGAGGATGTTCACGCCCGGAGCGGTGATGTCGGGCTTGAGCAGGTCGCCGCCGTTGACCACGGCCGGGCCGCGGGAGGAGAACCCGGCGACCACGGGCACGGGGACCGGGGGCAGGCCGGTCTGGTCTCCCGGCAGGAGGGCGATCGTCGGCTGGTAGGCGCCGGCGAAGTACTGCCGGATCGCCGCGCGGGCCGTGACGTCCACGTGCACCGTGGGGACGCTGTGGACGTCGGCGTCGAGCTCGCCCTCGCTGACGTTCGCCAGCACCATGGCGGCGCCGCCGGCCTGGGCGACCGCGGCCGACTTCTCGACCCGGTCGACCGTGCCGCGGTCGCAGACGACGACCTTGCCCTTCACCGCCGCCGGGCGCAGGCTGCCGAGCCGGCAGATGCCGGCGTCGGCAGCGGACGAGCCCGCCGCGGGGACGTCCTCGGACAGCACGGCGGGCGTGCTCGGGACGGCCTCGGAGAACAGGCTCTCGCCGCGCAGCAGCGTGCCGTTGCCGAGGCGCACGGTGCCCGAGAAGTCGTGCACGGTCGAGGCCGCGACGCTGGTGACCCAGGGCGCGTTCTTGTCGACCGTCGAGGCGCCCGGTCCGTCGTTGCCGGCGGAGGCGGCCACGAAGATGCCCGACGCGGCCGCGTTGAGGAAGCCGATCTCGACCGCGTCGGCCGGGCCGTCCGGGCTGCTGCCGCCGATCGAGTAGTTGATGACGTCGACGCCGTCGCTGACGGCGGCGTCGATGCCCTCGACGATGTCGGACGTGTAGCCGCTGCCGCTGCCGGTGCCGGTGGCCCACAGGACCTTGTAGACGGAGAGCTTGGCGGCGGGCGCCATGCCGGTCGCCCGCCCGAAGCTGTGGCCCTGGATCGTCAGGTCGGCCACCGACTGCCCGGTCGCGGTCGAGGCCGTGTGGGTGCCGTGCGAGTTCCCGTCGCGCGGGGAGCGGGTCTCGTACGGGCTGATCGTGGGCAGCGGGTTGGCGGCCAGGAAGGCCTTCCCGAAGTACTGGGCGGACACGAGCTTGCTGTCGCAGGTGCTGGCGGGGAAGGTCGGTCCGGCCTGGCAGGTGCCGTGGAAGGTGCCGCCGTCGCCCTTGACGACGTCGATCCCGCCGTCGGAGGTGCGGTAGGCGTCGCCGGGGGCGCTGCCGGAGCGCTTCGTGACGGGCGAGCCCCGGAAGAACGGGCTCTCCGGCGTGATGCCGGTGTCGAGGACGCCGACGACCACGCCGGTGCCGGCGTCGTCGCGCCCGCCCAGCCCCGCCCAGACGCCCTTCGGGCCGGTGAGGCCGAGGAACTCGGGCGTGACCGTGGTGGTGGCGGTGCGCACGCTGTCGGGCTGCACGCTGAGCACGGAGCGGTCGGCCGACAGCCGGGCGGCCTGCCGCGCGGTGAGGCGGGCGGCGAAGCCGTTGACGGCCGTCGTGTAGCGGTGGGTGGCGGTGATGCCCTGGGCCCGCAGCAGGCCGTCCTGCTGCTGGGCCAGGTGGCTGCGGTACTGCTGGACGGCCGGGGACCGGGTGTCGAGCTGCTGCCCAGCGGCGGGACGCGTGCGGGCGATGCCCGCCGTGCCGCCGTCGTACGTGGCGGCGGGGGGCTCGGCGAGCACGACCACGTAGTCGCCGTCGCCGAAGGCGGTCACGGCGGGTCGGGCGGCGGCGGGAGCCGCGTCCGGCGCCGCGGCGGCCGGGCCGGCGCCGGCGAGCGCGGACGCCCCCGCCGCCGTGGTGAGCGAGAGGAGGGCGGCGAGGGCGGGCAGGGCCCGCCGCCGTGGCCGAAGGGGTGTCATGGCACTCCGGGGTTCCGCGGCGGGGCGGTCGGTCCCGGTGGACCGTCGCGTGCCGGCGCCGCACCCCACCAGCGGGCAGGCCTCCGCGTCAAGACCGGACCTGCCGCCGCGCTGCCGAGGTCGCGGTGTGGGACTGCTCATGTCGGCCGGGCGCCCGGTTCGAGCCGCACCGGGCGGGGGACCGCAGTCGGGTGAGGGCAGCGCTGGTCGTGGGGCGGGACGCGCCCGAGCGCGACGGCGTCGCCGACTACGTCCGCCGGCTGGCCGCGCACCTGCCGGCGCACGGCGTCGACGCCGCAGGTGGTCGAGGCGGGCGGTCGGGTCGGTGCCGCCGCGCGACGAGCTCGCGCGGCTCGACCCCGACGTCGTGCACGTGCAGTTCGCGCCCGTCGGCGTACGGCTTCTCGCCGGCCGTCGGGCTGCTGCCCGCGCTGGTGCGCGCCCCCGCTGGTGACGACGCTGCACGAGTACGGCTGGTGGTCCTGGCCCGCGGCGGTGCCGGGCGCCGCTGTGGCGGGCGCTGGAGCGGGCCGGGCTGTGGGACCGCGAGGCCGGCCGGCTCACGGTCGGCGCCGCCGGGCCGTGCTCGCCACCACCCCGGCGCACGCCGAGGCCGTGCGGCGAGCGCACCGGCGTGACGGCCGCGGGTGGTGCCGATCGGGCCCGAACGTCGAGCGCGTGCCCGCCGACCGGGCCGCGACCCGCGCCCGGCGTACGGCCTGCCCGAGCGCGCCCCGGTGGTCGTGTTCTTCGGGTTCGTGCACCCGGTCAAGGGCGTGCGCTGGCTGCTGCGCGCCGTCGCGGCGCTGCGGGCCGGCGCGCACCCCGACCTGCGCCTGGTCGTCGCCGGCGGGCTTCGCCTCGCTGGCGCTGCCCGGGGCCGGAGGCGGTCGACTTCGAGGCCGAGGTGCGCGCCGACGTGCTCGCGCTCGGTCTCGACGACGCCGTGACGGTCACCGGCTGGGTGCCGCGCCGACGAGGTGTCGGCGCTGCTGCAGGCGGCCGACGTCGCCGCGCTGCCCTTCACCGCCGGCCTGACGACCAAGAGCGGGTCGCTGCTCGCGGTCCTCGACCACGACCTGCCGCTCGTCGGGACCCGCGGACCACGCACCGAGCCGGCGCTCGAGCGGGCCGCCCTGCTCGGGCCGGTGCGCGAGTCCGAGGTGCTCGCGCACCACCTCGACCTGGCCCTGCGCGGCCGGGCGCCGACCGGTGGCCGGCGGCTGCTGGCCGACGCGCACTCCTGGGACGAGATCGCCGCCGCGCACGCCGACGTCTACGCGCGAGGCGTCGGCGCGGAGGGCGTCGCGAGCGGCCCGCGCGAGGTGCTCGTCGTCGAGCTGCTCGGCGGCTTCGGCGACCTGCTGCTCGCCCTGCCGGCGGTGCACGCGCTCGCCCTCACGCACCCGCGGCGCCCGCGTGCACGTCGCGACGTTCGACCCCGGCGGGGTCCTGCTCGCCCGCGACCCGCTCGTCGCGCGGGTGCGCACCACCCCGGACCACGCCGACGGGGCGCCGGCCGCGTTCGTCGCCGGCCTGCTGCAGGAGCGCGCGTACGACCTGGCGGTCACCACCACGACGTACGGCGGCATCCCCGACCTGCTGCGCGCGCAGGTCCCCGTGGTGGCCGACCGCGCTGTGGCGCGGCCCGCCGGCCGACGAGCTCGTCGACGAGCGCTTCCTGCGCCTGCTCGCCGCCGACGGGCTGGTCCGGCCCGACCTCGTGCGGCTGCCGCCGCGCGTCGCGCTGGACGACGACGAGGTCGCCGCCGGGCACGCGCTGCTGGACGAGCGCCGTCCGGTGCTGCTGCTGCCCGACGCCGGGATGCCGGTCAAGCGCTGGTCGGGCTGGCGCGAGCTGGTGCGCCGGCTCGGCGACCTCGACGTCGTCACCGTGCCCGGGCCCGACCCGGCCCCGGCCGTCCGGACCGGCGCGCGGCTGCTGCCCCGGCAGGCGCTGCGCGGGCTCGCCGGGCTGGCCGCGGCGGTGGGGGAGCGCGGTGGCGTGGTCGTCGGCGGCGACACCGGGCCGGTCCGGCTGGCCGCGGCCTCGGGTGCGCGCACGGTCGGGCTGTTCGGACCGACGCTCGCGGCCCGCTACGGGCAGCGGCCCGAGCAGGGGCACGTCGCGCTGCAGGGCCTGCCCGGCTGCCAGGTGCGGCGGCCGACGGCGATCACCGAGCAGGAGTGCTGGTGGTCCGGGCTCCTGCCCGCTGTCGGCTGCCGGGCCCGCCTGCATCGCCGACCTCGCGCGTCGACGACGTCGTCGCGGCGGTCCGCGCGGCGCTGGCGGACCGCCGCGCGGCCTGACCGCCCCGCGGTCCAGACTGCGGGGTGACCCGGCTGCGCACCGCCTCCCCGTACCTGCTGGCGGCGCTGCTCGGCGGCGCCGGCGCCCTGCACCTGGTGATGCCCGGGACCTTCGACGCGATCGTCCCGGCGCTGCTCCCGCGGCCCCGGCTGTGGACGCTGGGGAGCGGTGTCGCCGAGCTCGCCCTGGCGGTCGCGGTGGCCGCGCCCGGCACGCGGCGGCACGGCTCGCTGGCGACCGCGGTGCTCTTCGTCGCGGTGTTCCCGGCCAACGTGCAGCAGGCGCTGGACGCCTCCGGCCCGGGCCGGCTGGTCGCGTACGCCCGGCTGCCGCTGCAGGTGCCGCTGGTGCTGTGGGCCCTGCAGGTCAGGCGCGCGGCAGCGCGCTGACGGCCGCCACGCGCAGGCCGTCCGCGAGGTGCACCACCCGCACGTCCGGGGCGTGCGCGCCGCAGCAGCGCGCGGCAGGCCGGGCACGGCGCGGTCACCCGCGTCGCGTCGGCGTCGACGTGCCGCACGGCCGCCAGCGGCCGTGACCCGCTCGCCCAGCGCGAGCGCGGCGCCGACCGCGACCGGCTCGGCGCACGCGCCGCCCAGGCCGAGCCCGGCACCACCCGCCCGGAGGCCGTCCGCACGGCCGCGGCGGCCGGGTGCAGGTCGGGGCCGCGCCCGCGGCGCAGGGCGCGCACGGCGGCGCCGACGAGCTCGAGGTCCTCCGGGCCGGGCCGCACGGCGGCGCTAGCGCAGCGTGCCGTCGGCGAGGGTCGCGCGGCCCAGCTCGACGAGCGGTCCGATCCGGTCCTCGATGCCGTCGAAGCCGTAGCCGACCATCGCCCCGCCGCGGACCCGCGCGACGATCCCGGCGCAGACGACCGCCAGCTTGAAGAACCCGAACGCCTCGCACCACGGCAGCGCCGTCAGGTCCGCGCCGGTGCGCGCCGCGTACAGCTCGGCGACCTCCGCGCGGGTCGGGAAGCCGGGCAGCACGGTCGCCGGCCGGGATCACCGCGCTGTTGTCGCGGTCGCCGCCGTCGTCGGCCTGGGACCAGTAGACGAGCAGGATGCCGAGGTCGGCCATCGGGTCGCCGAGCGTCGACATCTCCCAGTCGAGGACGGCCGCGACCCGCGCCGACCTCGGTCGGGTCGAGCATCGTGTTGTCGAGCCGGTAGTCGCCGTGCACGATCCCGGTCCGGCGGCTCGCCGGGACGCTCGCGGCCAGGTCCGCGGCGAGCGCGTCGAGCGCCTCGTGGCCCTCGATCCGGGTCGCGTCCCACTGCTTGCCCCAGCGCGCCACCTGCCGGGCCAGGTAGCCCTCCGGCCGGCCGAACTCGCCGAGCCCGACCTCGCGCCGGGTCGACCGCGTGCAGGTCGGCGAGCACCTCGCACCAGGCCCTCGCCGATCGCGCGGCGCTGCTCGGGCCGGTCGGCGTACCCCGCCGGCAGGCTGTCGCGGCAGACGTGGCCCTCGACCCGCTCCATGACGTAGAACGGCTGCCCGAGCACCTCCGGGTCGGTGCACTGGTGCAGCATCCGCGGGACGGCACGGCGGTGCCCCGCCAGCGCCGCCATGACCCGGTACTCACGGCCCATGTCGTGCGCGGTCGGCAGCACGTGCCCGAGCGGCGGCCGGCGCAGCACCACCGAGCCGGCCGGGGAGTCGACCCGGTAGGTGAGGTTGCTCTTGCCCCCGGCGATCAGCGTCACCCCGCACTCCTGCCCACCCCGGGTCGTCCAGGGCGCGCGCGAGGTAGGGGCCCGACCACCTGCGGGTCGGCCCCGGCGGTCGCGGACGTCGGTGGCGTCGTCATGCCAGGACCTTAGGGCGGCGCCGGTCGAGGGGTCGGTGACAGGCTGCCCCGGACGGGGCGGACGAGCGGGAGGTGCAGTGGCGCGCAGCGGCAGGGCCCGGCCGCTGCCCGGTCCTGCGGACAGCTGCCGTGCGGCTGCCGCGCGAGCCGCGCAGCCCGGTGCGCGACGCCCTCCGGCGCCTGCTGTTCGCGCTCGGGCTGCTCGCCCTGGTCACCCTGGTCGTCTGGCTCGGCCGGGACGGCTACCGCGACAGCACCGACGACGGCACCGTCGACCTGCTCGACGCGGTCTACTACTCCACCGTCAGCCTGTCCACGACCGGCTACGGCGACGTCGTCCCGGTCAGCGACACCGCCCGGCTGGTCAACGTCCTCGTCGTCACACCCCTGCGGGTGCTCTTCCTCATCGTCCTCGTGGGCACCACCCTCGAGGTCCTCACGAAGCGCACCCGCGAGCAGTTCCGGCAGGCCCGCTGGAGGTCCTCCTTGCACGAGCACACCGTCGTCGTCGGCTACGGCACCAAGGGGCGCAGCGCCGTCCGGGCGCTGGTCGAGGCCGGCCTGGACCCGGCCCGCGTCGTCGTCGTCGAGCCCGGCGGTGCGGGCGTCGCCGACGCGACGAGCGACGGGCTGGCCGTCGTGCAGGGCGACGGCACGCGCACCGAGGTGCTGCAGCGGGCGCACGTCGCCGACGCCGTCACGGTCGTGGTCGCCGTGCCGCGCGACGACACCGCCGTCCTCGTGACGCTGACCGCTCGCACCGAGAACCGGACCGCGACCCTCGTCGCCGCGGTGCGCGAGGAGGAGAACGCGCCGCTGCTGCGCGCCAGCGGTGCGGACCAGGTCGTCGTGAGCAGCGAGGCCGCCGGGCGGTTGCTCGGCGTCGCCGCGTCCTCGCCCGAGACGGGCAAGGTCCTCGCCGACCTGCTCGAGCCGGGCACCGGGCTGGAGCTGGCGACCCGCCACGTGCGCGACGAGGAGGTCGGGATGAGCTGCCGCGACCTGCAGGAGTCGGTGCTGGCCGTCCAGCGGGACGGTCGCACCCACCCCTTCACCTCCGCCTCGGCGGAGGTGCTGCAGGCCGGCGACGTGGTGGTGCTCGTGCGCGACGCGGGGTAGGGGGTCGACATGACCGAGCCGCGGGACGACCAGACCACCGACGAGCGGACGACGGACGCGCAGCCCGACCCCGCCCTGCAGGGCGCCGGCCTGTCCGCCACCGGCAAGACCGCCGACGAGTTCAGCCCGGGCGACGAGTCGCCCGGCACGACGTACGGCGACCCCGCCGGCACGGCGACCGCTGCCCGCGAGGACGCCGGCGCCGACCCGGACGCGGACGCGGGCGAGGACTCGTCCGGCGCGCCGGCCTGAGGCCGGGAGCTCCCGCCGCATGCCGCTGTCGCTGGTCGACCGGGACCCGCAGGTGCCGGTCGACACGCTCGTGGCCGGCCTGGTGCCGCCGCCGCGCTTCGACCGGGCGCGCTTCGACACGTACGACCCCGACCCCGGCCAGCCCTCGCAGGCCGCTGCCGTCCAGGCGCTGCAGGAGTTCGCCGGCACCCTCGAGCCGCCGCGGCGGCGCCTGCTCGGGCGGGCGCAGCCACGCGGGCCGGCGGGCGTCTACCTCGACGGCGGCTTCGGCGTGGGCAAGACCCACCTGCTCACGGCCCTCTGGCACGCCGCACCGGCGCCCAAGGCGTACGCCACCTTCGTCGAGCTGACGCACCTGGTCGGCGCGCTGGGCTTCGCGGGCACGGTCGAGGCGCTGTCGCAGCACCGGCTGCTCGCGATCGACGAGTTCGAGCTCGACGACCCGGGCGACACGGTGCTGGTCTCGACGCTGCTCGGCAAGCTCGTCGACGCCGGCGTGCACGTCGCGGCGACCTCCAACACGCTGCCCGGCTCGCTCGGGGAGGGGCGCTTCGCCGCGCAGGACTTCCTGCGCGAGATCCAGGGGCTGTCGTCGCACTTCGCGCCGCTGCGCGTCGACGGCGAGGACTACCGCCACCGCGGCCTCCCGGAGGCGCCCGCACCCGTCGACGACGGCGAGGTGGCGCAGCGCACGACCGCTGTCGACGGGGCCTCCTGCGACGACTTCGACGGGTTGCTGCAGCACCTGTCGCAGCTGCACCCCTCGCGCTACGGCGCGCTCGTCGACGACGTGCCGCTGGTCGGGCTCGTCGGCGTGCACCCCGTGGACGACCAGTCCGCCGCGCTGCGCCTGGTCGTGCTCGCCGACCGGCTGTACGACCGCGACGTGCCGCTGGTGACCAGCGGCGTGCCGCTGGACCGGCTGTTCCCCGACGAGCTGCTGTCCGGCGGCTACCGCAAGAAGTACCAGCGCGCGGTCTCGCGGCTCACCGCCCTGGCGAGGCAGGCGCAGGAGGTCTGAGCCCCCTGCGTCCGCCCGACACGCGGTGAGCGTGCCCGCGCGGGGCGGACGCAGGGGCCTCGGCTACAGCTCCCTCAGCGCCGGCAGCAGCTCGGCCTGCGCCCAGCGGAAGAACTCCGCCTGGCCGCTCGGCGCCGATCTGCACCAGCGCGACCTCGGTGAAGCCCGCCTCGACGAACGGCTTGATCTTCTCGACGTACTCCTGCACGTCCGCGCCGCAGGGCAGCTGCTCGCCGACCTGCTCCGGCGTGACGAACTGCGTCGCCGCCTCGAACGACGACGGGCCCGGCAGGTCGGCGTTGACCTTCCAGCCCAGCCCGAACCAGCGGAACTGCTCGTGCGCCCGTCTGCACGGCGGCGTCGCGGTCGGGGTCGTAGCAGACGGCGATCTGGCCGACCCGCGGCTTGCCCGCCCCGCCCGCGGCGTCGAACATCTCGCCGAGCTCCGGCTCCGGCTCGGTCGCGATCATGAGGTCGGCCTTGCGGCCGGCCAGGTCGCAGGACCGCTGCCCCGACACCGCGATGCCGATCGGCACGCGCTCGTCGGGCAGGTCCCAGAGCTTCGCGCTCTCGACGTCGAAGTGCTTGCCGCGGTAGTTGACGTGCTCCCCGTCGAGCAGCGCCGTGATGATGTCGACCGCCTCGGACAGCATCTCGTGGCGCACGCCGACGGCCGGCCAGCCGCTTGCCGACGACGTGCTCGTTGAGGTTCTCCCCGGCGCCGAGCCCGAGCCGGAACCGGCCGCCGGACAGGATGCCCATGGTCGCCGCCTTCTGCGCCACGACCGCCGGGTGGTAGCGCAGGGTCGGGCAGGTCACGTACGTCATCAGCGGGATCCGCGAGGTCGCCTGCGCCGCGGCGCCGAGGATCGACCAGGCGTAGCCCGCGTGGCCCTGCGACTCCAGCCACGGGTTGTAGTGGTCGGAGATCACCGAGAAGTCGAAGCCCGCCTCCTCGGCCGCCTGCAGGTCGCGCACGAGCTGGTCGGGGCGGCTCTGCTCGGTCATCATCGTGTAGCCGAACCGGGTCACGGTCGGTCCTCCGTCCGTCCTGGGCGGCCGGCGGCCCGCCTCGTCGCCCGGAGCCCTTCCCGGCTGCGCGTCCCACCTCACCTGCCGCGGTAGCGTCCGGCCGTGGAGCTGCCCGACGGACTCGTCGCCGTCGTCAAGCGCGACTGCCCGACCTGCGTGCTCGTCGAGCCGGTGCTGCGCGGCCTCGGCGCCCGGGTGTGGTGCCAGGACGACCCGGAGTGGTTCGACGGCGACGACACCTCGCTCGAGCTGTCGTGGCGCCTCGGCGTGGAGACCGTGCCGACGCTGCTGCGGGTCGAGGGCGGGCAGGAGCGCGCCCGGGTGGTCGGCTGGAGCCGCGAGCAGTGGCAGGAGCTCACCGGGCGCGAGGGGCTCGGCGAGGACCTGCCCGAGCACCGGCCCGGCTGCGGGTCCCTGTCGGTCGACCCGGACCGGGTCGACGCGCTCGAGGCGCGCTACGGCGACGGGCTGGTCAGCCGGCGGGTCGAGCTGGCCAGCGCCGAGGACGAGCACGAGGCGGCGTACGACCGGGGCTGGACCGACGGGCTGCCGGTCGTCCCTCCCACGCCCGAGCGGGTGCTGCGCATGCTGCGCGGGACGACCCGCGACCCGCAGGAGGTCGTCGCCGTCGTGCCGCCGGACCTCGTGCCCTGCACGGTCGAGAAGGTCGCGGTCAACGCCGTGCTCGCCGGCTGCCTGCCCGAGCACCTGCCGGTCGTGCTCGCGGCGGTCGAGGCGGCCTGCGCCGAGCCGTTCGCGCTGCACGGGCTGCTCGCCACGACGTACTTCTCCGGACCGGTCGTCGTCGTCAACGGTCCCGTCGCCCGCCGCGTGGGGATGAACAGCGGCGTCAACGCGCTCGGGCAGGGCAACCGGGCCAACGCGACGATCGGCAGGGCGCTGCAGCTGGTCGTGCGCAACGTCGGCGGCGGACGGCCCGGTGAGGTGGACCGGGCGGTGCTCGGCAACCCCGGCAAGTACACCTTCTGCTTCGCCGAGCGCGAGGCCGACAGCCCGTTCGCGCCGCTGGCGCAGGACCGCGGCGTGCCCGGGGACGCCGTGACCGTGTTCGCCGGCGCGGGGGTGCAGCCGGTCGTCGACCAGCTGAGCCGCGACCCCGGGTCGCTGGCGCGCTCGTTCGCGGCCTGCCTGCGGGTCACCGGCCACCCCAAGCTGCCGATGGCCTTCGACGCCCTGCTCGTGGTGTCGCCCGAGCACGGCCGGGTCTTCCGCGAGGCCGGGTGGGACCGGGCGCGCCTGGTCGCCGAGCTCGAGGCGCTGCTGGTGCTGCCGGCGGACGAGATCGCGCGCGGCGCGGGCGGCAACGCCGAGGGCGTGCCGGAGGCGTACGCCGGCGTCGACCTGCCCAAGTTCCGCCCCGGCGGGCTGCTGGTCGTGCACGCGGGCGGCGACGCCGGGCTGTTCAGCGCCGTCGTCGGCGGCTGGGTGAGCGGTGAGTCGGGCAGCGTGCCCGTGACGAGGGAGGTGCGGGGATGACCGTCGTGCTCGACCCGACAGGGGAGCAGCGTCCGGCGCAGCGCGGGCTGCTGCCCCGGCCCGACGGGCTCGCCGGCCGCCGCGTCGGCCTGCTCGACATCAGCAAGGCCCGCGGCGACGTCGTGCTCGACCGGCTCGCCGAGCTGCTCGAGCGCGACGGCGCGCTGGTCCGCCGCTACCGCAAGCCGACCTTCGCCCGACCCGCGCCGGTCGACCTGCGGCACGAGATCGCCGAGCAGTGCGAGGTGGTCATCGAGGCGCTCGCCGATTGAGGCTCGTGCACGTCGTGCAGTGTGCACGACATCGCCGACCTCGAGCGCCGCGGCGTGGTGGGGGTGTTCCTCGCCAGCAGCGTCTTCGTCGACGCCGTCGCCGCCCAGAGCGCGTCGCTGGGCTTCCCGGCCGCCTGCGTCTTCGTGCCGCACCCCGTGCAGGACCGCACCGACGACGAGCTCGTCGCGGTCGCCGACGAGGCGTACGCCCGGGTGGTCGCCGCCGTCAGCCGGTGAGCGGCCGGCTCAGTCCTGCAGGCAGGCGGTCAGCGCGCGCACCATGAGCGGGACGTCGAGCGCCGACGCCACCTCGCGGCACGAGTGCATCGCGAGCATCGGCGCGCCCACGTCGACCGTCGCGATCCCCAGCCGCGTGGCGGTGAGCGGCCCGATCGTCGAGCCGCACGGCAGGTCGGCACGGGTGACGAAGTGCTGCACCGGCACGCCCGCGCCGGCGCACCGCTCGGCGAACCAGCCGCCCGAGACGGCGTCGGTGGCGTACGACTGGTTGGCGTTGAGCTTGAGGACGGGGCCGCCCCCGAGGGCGGGCGCGTGCATCGGCTCGTGCCGCTCGGCGTGGTTGGGGTGCACGGCGTGGGCCATGTCGGCCGACACCAGCCGCGACCGCGCGACGGCCCGGTGCACCGCCTGAGCGTCCGGGTCGCCGGTGGCCGCGACGAGGCGGGCGAGCACGTCGGCGAGGAAGGACCCGCGGGCGCCCTCGGCGGAGCCGCTGCCGACCTCCTCGTGGTCGTTGGCGACCAGCACCTGGGTGTGCGCGGCCACCTGCGCCGCCAGCAGCGCGGCCGTCCCCGAGTGGCAGCAGGCCAGGTCGTCCAGGCGCGGCGCAGCGACCCACGTCCCGTCGGAGCCGGTCCGGGCCGCGGGCAGCGGGTCGGCGAGCACGAGGTCGTGGCCGACCACGTCGCCGACGTCGACCCCCGCGGCGTCGGCCAGCGCCTCGAGCAGCCCGGGCTCGCTGGACAGCTCCGGCCCCCACAGCGGCACGAGGTGGCGCTGCGGGTCGAGGGTCAGGCCCTCCCGGACGCTGCGGTCCAGGTGGATCGCCAGCGACGGCAGCCGCAGCGGGGCGCCGGGCAGCACCACCGGCACGACGGCGCCGCCCCGGACGACGAGGCGCCCGGCGACGGTCAGCTCGCGGTCGAGCCAGGTGTGGGCGAGCAGACCGCCGTACGGCTCGACCCCGACCTGGCGGTAGCCGGCCCGGCGCACGTCCCAGCGCGGGCGGACCTTGAACGTCGGCGAGTCGGTGTGCGCGCCGACCAGCCGCAGCCCGGCCTCGGCGACCGGGGCGGTGCCGACGCGGAACGCGACCACGCTGCCGCCGTCGCGCACGACGAAGCGGGCGTCGCCGGGCGTCAGAGACCAGAGGTCGCGCTCGTCGAGCGCGCGGAACCCGGACGCCGACAGCCGCCGGACGACCTCTGCCACCGCGTGCGTCGGCGACGGGGAGGCGTCGACGAACGCGCGGAGGTCGTCGCCGAGGGACAGGTCGGAGGCCGGAGCGGTCACCCGGGCGAGGCTAGCCAGTGCGCGGGACCCGGCGCCGCCGGCGCAGCACCAGCACGCCCAGCACCACCGCGGCGACGAGCAGCAGGCGGGAGCGGCGGCCGGGTCCGGCGTCGGGCGGCGCTGCCGAGGGCGCCGACCCCGGGTCGGGGCCGCGCGGCACGAGCGGCGCGTGGACCGGGGCCGGGCCGGGCTCGGGGGCCGGTGCGGTGGCTGCGCCGGGCGCGGGGGAGGAGGGGCGCCCGGTCGGCGCGGGCGAGCTGCCGTCGGACGGGCGCGCGTAGGCGACGCCGTAGTGCTCGTAGAGCTCGGCCTCCTGCTCCGGCCGCAGCTGCCCGGTGTCCGGCACCACGGGCGCGCCGACCACGCGCTCCTGCCGGTGGGCGACGACGACCCGCTCCCCGGAGCGGGTCGCCCCGGCCAGCGGGACGAAGGGCGACAGCCCGTCGTCGAGGTCGACGACCAGCCAGCGCGGGTCACCGCTGTCGTCGTCGGCGTAGACGGCGCGGCAGCGGCCGACGGCGTTGCCGGCCGGGTCGACGACCGCGCGCCCCGGCCAGCCCACGACGTCGTCCCGGTCGGGCAGGTCCCCTGCGCTCGCCGCGTCCACCGTTCCTCCGCTCCGCGCCCCGCGGCGCGCTCCGGCCCCAGCCTGCCCCACGTGGGCGGCCACGGCGCGCCGTGGCAGGCTCGCCCGGTGAGGGTCCTGGTCACCGGCGGCGCCGGCTTCATCGGCGGGCACGTGGTCGAGGCGCTGCTCGACGACGGCCACGAGGTGCGCGTCCTCGACGCGCTGCTCCCCGAGGTGCACCCGGGCGGCTGGCCGGAGCACCTCGACGGGCGCGCGGAGCGGGTCCACGGCGACGTGCGGGCGCTGCCCGACGGCGTCCTCGACGGGATCGACGCGGTGTGCCACCAGGCGGCGGTCGTGGGTCTCGGGCTCGACCTGCAGGACCTGCCGCTCTACGTCGGCGTCAACGAGCTGGGGACCGCCGAGGTGCTGGCGGCCATGGACCGGGAGGGCACCGGTCGCCTGGTGCTGGCCAGCTCGATGGTCGTCTACGGCGAGGGCCGCTACACCTGCCCCGAGCACGGCGTCGTCCGGCCGCTCCCGCGCGCGCAGGCCGACCTCGACGCCGGTCGCTGGGAGCCGCCGTGCCCTGTGTGCGGCCGCGACCTCGCCTGGGGGCTCGTGCCGGAGGACGCGCCCGTCGACCCGCGCAGCGTCTACGCGGCCACCAAGACGGCGCAGGAGCACCTCGCGGCGTCCTGGGCGCGGCAGAGCGGCGGCAGCTGCCTCGCGCTGCGCTACCACAACGTCTACGGCCCGCACATGCCGCGCGACACCCCGTACGCCGGGGTCGCGAGCCTGTTCCGCAGCGCGGTCGCCCGCGGCGAGGCGCCGCGGGTCTACGAGGACGGCGGGCAGCAGCGCGACTTCGTGCACGTGCGCGACGTCGCCCAGGCGAACCTGCGGGCGCTCACGGCCTCCGGCACCCCGGGGTCGCTCACGGCCTACAACGTCTCCAGCGGCACGCCGCACACCATCGCCGACGTCGCGACCGCGATCGCGGCGGACGGTCCGGCGCCGGTCGTGACGGGGCAGTACCGCCTCGGCGACGTGCGGCACGTCGTCGCGAGCCCCGAGCGGGCCGCGCGCGAGCTCGGCTTCCGCGCGCAGGTCGGGTTCGCCGACGGGATGCGCGAGTTCGCGACGGCCCCGCTGCGCGGCGACCGTGCCTGACGTCGTCCTGCCCTGCTTGGACGAGGCGGCGGCGCTGCCGTGGGTGCTCTCGCGGCTGCCCGCGGGCTACCGCGCCGTGGTCGCCGACAACGGCTCGACGGACGGCTCGCCGGAGGTCGCCCGGGCGCACGGCGCGCTCGTCGTGCCGGCGTCGCCGCGCGGGTTCGGCGCGGCGTGCCACGCCGGGCTGCTCGCGGCCGACCCTGCTGACGACGTCGTCTGCTTCCTCGACGCCGACGGGTCGCTCGACCCGCAGGAGCTGCCGCGCGTCGCCGACCCGGTGCTCGCGGGCGAGGCCGACCTCGTCCTCGGACGGCGCAGACCGACGACCCCGGGCGCGTGGCCGCCCCACGCCCGGCTCGGCAACGCCGCCGTGGCCCGCTCGCTGCGGCGCCGCACGCCGTACGCCCTGCACGACCTCGGGCCGATGCGGGCCTGCCGCCGCAGCGCCCTGCTCGCCCTGGACCTGCAGGACCGGCGGTTCGGCTACCCGCTGGAGATGGTGCTGGCCGCCGCGCAGGCCGACTGGCGGGTGCGGGAGGTCGACGTGGCGTACGCCCCGCGGACCGGCCGGTCGAAGGTCACCGGCACCGTCCGCGGCACCGCGAGGGCGGTGCGCGACATGCGGCGCGTGCTCGACGAGGTCGACCGGTCGCGTCGCTAGGGCTCAGGGCCTGCGGCGCCCCACCCGGTCGGCGAGCGCGAAGGCCCAGAGCCACAGCTGCACGAGGACCGTCGGCGGCAGCGCGAAGGGCACCGACAGCACCGCGACGAGCAGCCAGCGCAGCACCTCTCCCGGCGTCGCCCCCGACAGCCGCGACGCGGTGCGGACGGCGGCCCACATCATCCAGCGGCGCACCAGCCCCACCCCGAGCTCACCGAGCACCCGGCGGAACAGGCCGTCGGCGTCGCGCCGGGAGAACGACCCGCTCCGGGCGCGCTCGGTGAGCAGGTCGTGCAGCACGGCCGCGCGGGTGTGCACGCCGTAGCGCGGCGTCAGCCACGTGAGCGCCTCCGGCACCGAGGCGAGGTCGGTGACGAAGCCGGCCGGCACGACGAAGCGCTCGTCGCGGCCCTGGTAGACCAGGTCGGCCAGCAGGCGGAAGCGGACGGGACCGTCGGTGGCCAGCCGCAGCTCGTCCTGCAGGAAGGGCACGGGCGTCGGGTCAGGCGGGGGAGCGGCGGCCGCGGACGGCGAAGACGAGCGCCGAGCCCAGGAACAGCGCGGCCGTCACGAGCAGCCAGCGCTCGAGGTAGGGGTCCTGCGAGAGCCCGGTGGCGGCCCGGTAGGCCGGCTCCGACCGCTGCAGCACCACCGGCGCGAAGACGAGCAGCAGCAGCCCGGACAGCAGTGCGGGCACGCGCACGTGGTTGACCGCGCCCGTCACGGGCCGGCGGCGCCGGTGCCACAGCGCCCCGAGCGAGCGGTCCAGCAGGGCGTAGACCGGGAAGAGGACGAGGTCGTGGGCGACGACCGCCCCGACGAACCAGGCGAGGTAGGTCAGGCGCAGCGGGTCGTCGACCACGTGCAGCGCGGCCGCCGCGGCCAGCGCGAAGCAGCCGAGCAGGCTGAGCAGGTGCAGGGGGCCCGCGCCGTACCAGCGGCGCAGCGCGCTCATGCCCGCAGCTCCACGGCGCGCACCCACTTGGTGTTGTGCACCCCCGGAGCGGCCGGGACGATCACCCGTGCCGGGTAGCCGTGGTCGGGCGAGAGGTCGGCGCCGTTGACCTGCAGCGCCAGCAGGGAGTCGGGGTCGGTCAGCTGGCCCCGCGAGAGCGTCGCGGAGGCGAAGGCCCCGCCGCGCTCCAGCGACAGCACCGTCCCGGAGGACAGGCCCCTCAGCCCGGTCAGGGCCACGAGGTCGCGCAGCCGCACGCCCGTCCAGGTCTGCACCGTGGACCAGCCCTCGACGCAGGCGATCGGCAGCTCGGCGGTGTGCTGCGGCATGGCCTGCAGGTCCGCCCGCGACAGCACGACCGGCGTGGGACCTCCGCGCAGCTCGAGCCGCCAGCCGTCGCCGACCTGGTCCGGGGTGATGCCCGCCGTGCTGGCCGTGCGGTTGACCTGGAAGTCGGTCGGGCCGTCGCCGTAGGACCGGCCGCGGGGCGACAGCAGCGCGGTGGGCCGCAGGGTGTCGGAGACGGTCTCCCCGAGGGTGAGCGCCGTGATGACGGCGCTGCCGCCGCCGACGAGGGCCAGGGCGCCCCGGCGGCTCATGGTGGGGGCGGCGGGCTCCGGGGCGACCAGGCCGTGCTCGTCCGGCGGCTCGGGCTCGGTCCGGGAGAGCGGCGTGCGCAGCTCCGCGCGCAGCGACCGCGACCGCAGCGACCGGAGCATCGTGGGCAGCTTGAGGAAGACGTGCACCGCGAAGGCGGCGAGGAAGACCCAGGCGCCGTAGTAGTGGGCGGTGTAGAAGTCGAAGCGGAAGACGTACCAGTACTGGATGTTCAGCACGCCGGTGACGAGCTCGAACAGGATGCCGCCGACGAGCAGCGCCAGGCTCAGGCGCTCCAGCACCGCGGCGAGCGAGCGTGCGGGCGGCCAGGCGAACAGCTTGGGCACGACCGACCAGAGCTTGGCCAGGACGACCGGGACCAGGGCGAGCCCCAGCGCCACGTGCACGCCCTGGTTGAGCCGGTAGAGCCAGGACGGGGACGTCGGCCAGGCGAAGTAGGGGAGCCGCAGGACGCCCGGGTCGGCGGGGAAGGCGTTGCCGGGGAACCGCGGCTCGTACGCGCTGTAGCTCAGCAGGCCGGTGAGGGCCACGACCGGCAGCCCGACGAGCAGCACGACGGCGAACACGGAGGTCAGCCAGGGGCCGCGCAGCGGGCTGCGCCACACGCTCGCCCGGAACAGGGGGCCGGGGGGCGGGTGCTCCTCCAGCGCGCGGAAGAGCGGCTCGGGGGCGCCGTAGACGGGCGCGCGCCCGTCGGCGTCGGCGAGGCGCGTGCTGCCGCGGGGCACGAGCGGGTCGGTGGTCATGCGGCCTCGAGCTCGACGAACCAGCGTCCGCCCGTGCTCCAGGAGTCGCGCACCTGCAGGCCGGCGGCGGCGGCGACCTCGCCGGCGGACCGGCAGCCGACGTGCGCCCAGGGGAACCAGCGGCTCGCGCGCCCGGCGCCCGAGCGGATCTGCACGCGCACCGAGCGCGTGACCGCCTCAGGACCCTCCACCTCGACGAGGACGCGGCCGGCGGGGAGCAGCAGGTCGCGGCACCGGCGCAGCAGGGCGGCCGGGTCGCCGCCGATCCCGATGTTGCCGTCGGCGAGCAGGACGCAGGCCCACCGCGTGTCGTCCAGCACCGCGTCGAAGGCCGAGGCGTGCAGCACCGGCGTGCCGCCGGAGCGGGCCAGCGCGACCGCCACAGGAGCGACGTCGACGCCCAGGCACTCCACGCCGTGCTCGGCGAGCGCGCGGGTGAGCCGTCCGGGGCCGCAGCCCAGGTCGAGCGTCGGCCCGGTGCACCGGGTCAGCAGGCTGCTGTCCGCCGCGTCCGCGGGCCGGGTCCAGCGGGGCAGGTCCAGCTGGACCTGCCGGCCGTCCTCGTAGGTGAGCCAGGTCGCGCTGACGCTGCCCGACAGAGCGGTCAGGAGGTCCTCGCCGTAGACGTCCAGCGGGCTCGTCACGCGACGACCTCCTCGAGAGCGGGCAGTGCCAGCCCGCGCACGGCGCTGGCGAAGCGGGCGCTCGGCGGCTGGAGGGCGGCGACGGGGGCCAGGTCGGCGACGGTGTCCACGTCGCGCAGCGGCGGCAGCAGCACGGTGCGGCGGCCGAGCTCGCGCAGGCGCTCGGCCTGCACCTGCCCGGCGCGGTCGGTGGACATCGGGACGCCCCGGAAGACGCCGGGCGCGGGCGCGCGGAGGCCGAGGGCCCACCAGCCGCCGTCGTCGGCGAGACCGAGGACGGCGTCGGTGCCGGGCCGGAGCAGCTGCTCCACGGCCGCGACCAGCAGGCCGGACGTGACCTGGGGGGTGTCCATCCCGAGCAGGAGCACGGGGAGGTCAGCGGCGCCGAAGGCCTCGTCGAGAGCGGCCTCGAGCCGGTCGCCGAGGTCGCCGGCGACCTGAGGGCGCACCGCCCAGCCCGCGGGCAGCCACCCGAGGGGCGATCCGTCGAGCACGGCGACCCGCTCGGCGACCGGAGTGGCCAGCCCGGTCTCCAGGGTGTCCAGCAGCGCGGCCCGGGCGACGAGGGAGGCCTGCGCCGCGGTCAGCGGGGGGGTGAGACGGGTCTTGGCGCGACCGGGGAGGGGTTCCTTGCACAGCACGAGCAGCTGCACGGGCAAGGGCGAGCCAGGGGGGAGCGGGGGGTCGCAGAGCGGCGCCGTCATCGAGGACTCCGGGTCAGGGTCGGCAGGAACGCGCACGAGGCGCGAGCGGGACCCTGCCCGCTCGCGCCTCGTACGACCCTCGGTGCGATCAGCTGGTGGCGACCGCGATCTTCGCGACGCCGATCGGGAAGCCCTCGGTGAAGGCGGTGACGCCGAAGACCTTGTTCAGGGCAGCGGCCGCACCGGCGGTGAGCTTGACCTGGGTGCCCTGGAGGATGGCGTTGTTGCCCTCCATGGTCGGCGGGTACTTCAGGGTGGAGCCGTCGGCGATGAAGGTCGGCACGTCCATGCCGAAGGTCGCGCCGTCGACGGTGATGTCGGTGCGGATCTCGGACTTGCCGGCGTCCACGTCGAAGTTCTTCAGCTCGACCTTCTTGCCGCCGGCGCTGAGGGTGATGCCCTGGCCGTCGTGCTTGATGACGCCGACGACGAACGGGTCCTTGCCGGTGGTGCCCTGCTTGTACAGCGTCGCCGAGCCGCCCGTGATCGGGAAGATGAGCGCGCCGTCCTGCAGCTTGGTCTGGCCGACCACGCCCGGGGTGACCATGAGCGACTGCAGGCCCGCGAGGAACTTCGGGTCCAGCGTCACGGTGGTGCTGACGCCCTTGGACAGGTCGGGCAGCGAGGCGAGGACGACCGGGCTGGTCGAGGTGGCGGGGGTCGAGGCCGGGGTGGAGGCCGTCGACGAGGTGCCGGTCGTGCCGGTCGCCTCGTCGTTGCTGCCGCAGGCGGCGAGCGAGACGGTGAGCAGGCCGGCCAGGACGGCGGCGCTGAGCTTGGTGGAGGCCATGAGGGAGGCGTTCCTTCCGGGGTCGGGGGGTGTGGCGGGTCGTGCACCGTGGTGCACCGTCGTGCGTGGTGTCTCGTCATGCGTTCGGGTGCCGCGGCGAGATGGATGGGTCTGCGGCCGATCGGGTGGTGTGACCTGAGGCACGCGCGCCGCCCCGCGGGAACGGGCGACGGGTGGGCGGGCTCCCCGCGTCCTGCCTAGGCTCGGCCCGGCGGCGCGCGCCGACCGGCTCGCGCGTGCCCCTGCCCCCAAACCGCTGGAGCCCTACGTGCCGCTCGCCACCGCCCGGCTCGCCCCCCTGCTGCTCGCCACGTGCCTCGGCCTGGCCGCCTGCGGCGATCCCGCTCCACGGGCCGCCGGACCCGCGACCAGCGGCCCGCCCGTGCCGCTGCAGGCAGCACCCGAGCCCGCGCGCGCGCCGACGCCGGGCACCGCGCCGGCCGGCACCGTGCTCGACCTGGGCGGCGGCCGGCCCGAGGGCATGGTGGCCGACCCGGTGACCGGTCTGGTGCTCGTCGCGCTGCGCGACCCCGACCGCCTGGCGGTCGTCGACCCGGGCGCGCCCCGGGTGCTGCGCGACCTGCCGGTGCCCGGTGCCGCCCGGCACCTCGAGCTGGTCCCGGGCGGCGGGGCCGTCGTCGTGCCGGGGGAGGACACCGACCTGGTCTCCACGGTCGCCCTCCCGGGCGGCGAGGTGCTGCACAGCGTGCGCGTGGGCCGGCAGCCGCACGACGCGGCGGTGCTCGACGACGGCGACCTCTACGTCGCCGACGAGTTCGGGGGCACCGTGTCGGTCGTGCGCGGCGACGCGGTGGTGGCGACGCTGCCGAGCGGCCTGCAGCCCGGTGGGGCCGAGGGCGTGGGCGACACGGCGGCCGTCGTCGACGTCCGCGGGCGCCAGGTGCACTTCTTCCGCGGCGGCGTGGAGATCGCCGCGCTCCCCGCCGGCGAGGGACCGACCCACGCGTTGCGGGTCGGGCGGAGCACCGTCTACGTCGCCGACACCAGCGGCGGCGCCCTGATCCGCTACGACGTCAGCGGGACCCCGCGGCAGGCCGGTTCCGTCCCGCTGCCGGGACGGCCGTACGGCATGGCGCTCGACGAGGCGCGGCAGCTGGTCTACGTCACCGCCACCGAGCGCAACGAGCTCGTCCAGCTGCGCGTGACGCCGGACGGGCTGGAGCAGGTGCGCACGTGGCCGACGGTGCAGGACGCCTACGACGTCGCCGTGGTGCCCTCCACCGGCCGCGTCGTGGTCGCCGGCGAGCTGGCCAGCCAGCTGCAGCTGCTCGACCCGTGAGCCGGTGAGGGCGCGGTCGCGCGCGGCGCTGGCCGGACTGCTGGTGGCCGGTGCCGTCGAGGTGTGGCTCGTGCACCGCACCGCCGCACCGGGTGGCATCCTCGCGCGCCGGCTCGCCCTGGGGCTGGAGGTCGCCGGGGCGTGGGGGGCGTACGCCGCCGCGCTGCTGTGCGTGCGGCACGTCCCGCGCCGCACGGCGGTCGTCGTCGTGCTCGGCCTGGCCGTGCTGCTGCGCCTGGCCTCGGTCTCGAGCAAGGCGCCGCTGTCGGACGACCTCTACCGCTACGCCTGGGACGGCGTCGTGCAGTCCTCCGGCACCGACCCGTACCGCTACCCCCCGGACGCGCCCGAGCTGCGCGACCTGCGCGACCCCTGGCTGTGGCCCCCGGAGCTCGCCGACGAGCCGCGGCAGACCCTGCTCAACCGGCCGGGCGTGCTCACCATCTACCCGCCCGTGGCCGAGGCGTGGTTCTGGCTCGAGCACCAGCTGGTGCCGTTGTCGGCGCAGGACGAGGGCTACGAGCTGGCCGGCGGCGTCCTCGACCTCGCCGTGCTGGCCGTCCTGCTCGCGCTGCTCCGGCGGGCAGGTCGGGACGTGCGGGCGGTCGCGGTCTACGCCTTGGCGCCGCTGGCGGTGCTCGAGGCGGTGCAGAACGCGCACGTCGACGTCCTCGCGGTCCTGCTCGTGCTCGGCGCCGTCGCCGCGGGCGCCGCGCGGCCGGCCCGGGCAGCGCTCGCGCTGACCGCCGCCGCGCTCGTGAAGGTCTACCCCGGCCTGCTGCTCCCGCTGCTGCTGCGGGGGCGGGGCAGCCGCACGGCGGTCGTGGTCGTGGCGACCGTCGTCCCGGTGCTCGCCTACCTGCCCCACGTGCTCGCCGTCGGGGTGCAGGTCGTCGGCTACCTGCCCGGCTACCTGCGCGAGGAGCGCTACGGCGAAGGCACCCGCTACCTGCTCCTGGGGCTGCTCGGGCTGTCGGGGCCGGTCGCGACCGCCGTCGTCGGGCTGGCGCTGGTGGGTCTGCTCGTCGCGCTGCTCCGCACCCCGCTGCCGCTGGCGCCCGCCGCGGTGCGCCTGCTCGCCGGGCTGTTCCTGCTCGTCACGCCCGTGCAGCCGTGGTACGCGCTGCTGCTGCTCGCGCTGGTCGTGCTCACCGGTGACTGGTGGGCGCTGCCGCTGTGCGCGGCGGCCTACCCGCTGTTCTTCGCGACGATCCTGGACGGGCCGGCGGTGCTGGCGGGGCGGCTGTCGTACGGGCTCGCGGGACTGGTCGTGCTCGCCGCGGCGGCGCGGCACGTGCGGGCGGAGCGGCAGGTGCGGTCAGGGCGTCAGCCGGCCGTCCGGGCGGGGTAGCGCGTCACGGCCTGCTGCTCGTCGAAGGACCCGCTCTGCCCCTGGACCCGCACCCCGCCGCCGCGCAGGGCCCCGAGGGCGTCGCCCAGCTGCGTGCACTGCTCGTCGAAGGTGAGGTAGCCGACGGCGCTCACCAGCCAGACCGCCCCGGAGGTGCGCGAGGCGACCTGCCGGGCGAAGGCGCTGGGCGAGGCCGCCTCGTTGCGCTGCGCGTAGTCCACCCAGTCCACGAGCTCGGGGCTGCCGCCGGTCGGGTAGACGACCTGGTCGGTGCCGGCGGGCAGCAGCCGGCTCACGGCCGGCCCCAGCTGGTCGGGGCAGTAGACGACGACGTCGGACGGCGACAGCGAGCGCGTCAGCGCGAGGGCCGTCACCCGCGCCTGCGTGCGCTCGACGGAGGTCAGCTGGGGCAGGGCGCCGAGCAGGCCGCAGACCGCTGCGGCGGCGAGCACCCCCGTGCGGGCGCGCGGCGGCAGCGCGCGCACGCCGAGGGCGGCGAGCACCAGTCCGGGCACGAGGGCGGCGGAGCTGTAGCGCACCGCGTAGCCGGCGTGCACGACCATGCCGACGCCCAGGCCCAGCGCGAGCGTCCCCGCAGCGACCGCGACCAGCACCAGGCCGGTCCGGTCGACGGGCCGGCCGAGCCGCACCCCGCCCGGGTGCGGGTGACCGACGACGGCCAGCAGGGCCAGCCCGGCGAGCAGCAGGGTGAGCACGACGGCGGGCCCGTCGCCGCCCCCGGCCCAGCCGACCACCGTGTACCAGGTGTCGACGAGGTGCGGCGCAGGCGCCCACGGCGTGCCGGTGTGCCGCACCTGGAACAGGAACGTCGGCAGCCAGGGAAGGAACAGGACTGCCCCGGCGGCGAGCGCGCCGAGCGTGCGTCCCGCCCCGGGCCGCCCGGCCCGCAGCAGGCCGAGCAGCACCGCGGCGGACGCGGCGAGCAGGAAGAGCGCCCAGTAGTGCGTGAGGGCGAGCACCCCCGACAGCGCCGCGACGGGGAGGAGCCTCGCCGGCGCCGGGCGGTCGAGGGCACGGAGCACCGCGAGCAGCAGCGCTGCGGACAGCAGCTGCACGAGCGCGTACATCCGCGTCTCCGTCGCGTAGCGCACGGCGAAGGGGCTGACGGCGGTGAGGAGCAGGGCGGCTCGGGCCGCTGAGGGTCCGCCGAGCCGTCGGGCGGAGAGCCAGACCAGCGGCAGCGTCCCCAGGGACAGCAGCGTGGACAGGGCGCGTGCCGAGGTGGGGGAGGTGCCCAGCACGGAGGTCCAGGCGTGCAGCAGCAGGTAGTAGGCCGGCGGGCTGCCGTCGCGCCGCAGCGCGTCGAGCAGCTCGGGCACCGGGCGGCGGGCGATGCCCAGCGACAGCGCCTCGTCCAGCCACAGCACGCTGGGGGAGTGCAGCCTCGCGACCACCCCGAGGGCGACCGCGACGACGAACAGCGCCGCACCGGTCCACGACGGCAGGCGGCGCCCGCGGACGTGCGGCGCGACACGCGCGACCGGCGCCCGCCCCGGCAGGGTCGGCGTGCTGCTCATACCCTTCCATGATGCCCGTGCCGGCCGCCACCCGCCCTGCCGGCCCGGTCGGGCCGGTCGTGGCGACGTCGCGCTGGGCGCGGCTGGGCGGGCTGCGGCTGGGAGGGCTGCGGCTGGGCGGGCTGCCGTGGCGACCCGTGCTGCTGTCGTTCCTCGTCTCGCGCGCGGTCGTGCTGGCGGCCCTGGGGCTGGCGCAGCTCCTGCACCGGCACGACGGCGACCTGCGCACCGAGGGGCTGCTCGGCTGGGACGCCGACTGGTACGACCGCATCGCCACCTCGGGCTACACCGGCCTGCCGCCGGAAGCGCTGCGCTTCTTCCCGCTGCTGCCGCTGCTGGCGCGGCTGCTCGCGCCCCTGCTGCTGGGGAGCGCGGGCGCAGCGCTGCTCCTGCTGAGCAACGCCGCGGCGCTCGTGTTCGCCCTGCTGCTGCACCGCCTCGTGCTGCGCGAGGGCCTGGGTCGGCGGGTCGCCGACGCCGCCGTCTGGGTCGCGGCGCTCGGCCCGGCCTCCTTCGTGCTCGTCATGGGCTACACCGAGCCGCTGTACGCCGCCCTGGTCTGCGGCCTGCTGCTGGCCGTCCGCGACCGGCGCTGGGCGGTCGTCGCGGCCGTCGGCCTGCTCGCGGGCCTGCTGCGCCCCCCCGGCGTCCTGCTCGCCCTGGTCGTGGTCGTCGAGGCGCTGCGGGGTGCGGTCCGCGCGAGCTGGCGCGAGCGGGCGGCCCGCCTGGTCGCCGTCGCCGCGCCGGTCCTCGGACTGGCCACCTACCTGCTCTACGCCCGCGCGCGGTTCGGCGACGCGCTCCTGCCGTTCCGGGCCCAGACGCGGCCCGACCTGCGCGGCGGGACCTTCGTCGACCCGGCCCCGGGGGTCGCGCGCGCGCTCCGCGGGCTGCTGCACGGCGAGCTCGCCGGCGCCGGGCTGCACGTGCTCTGGGCGGTGCTCGCGCTCGGCCTGCTCGTCGTCGTGGCCCGGCGGCTGCCGCTGTCGCACCTGGTCCTCGCGGCCACGACCGTGCTGCTGGCGGCGACGGCGCGCGACATGACCAGCTTCGAGCGGTACGCCGGGGGAGCCGTCCCGCTGCTGGTGGCGGCAGCGCTCGTCGTGGTGAGCATCACCCGTGCGCGGCCGGCGACGCGCCGCTCGGCACTCCCGTCGGGGCTGGTGCGTTCCACTACCATCGGGACCGGCGCCGCGGTGCTGGCGGCCTACTCCACCTTCGCCTTCCTGCACCTCTACGTCCCGTAGTCGTCCGTCGGTCCTCCCCGCAGGGACCGCGCGGTTCAGCGCCCCGGTGCGGGGGACCTTGTGGTCAACGTCGAAGTCAGGAGCGTGCGTGTCGAGCCCCGAGCAGGTCGTCGTCGTCGGAGCAGGTCCGGCCGGGCTGACCGCCGCCTACGAGCTGGGCAAGGCCGGCGTGCCGACCACCGTGCTCGAGGGCGACGCGATGGTCGGGGGCATCAGCCGCACCGCGGTCCGGGAGGGCTGGCGGTTCGACATCGGCGGCCACCGCTTCTTCACCAAGGTGCCCGAGGTCGAGAAGCTCTGGCACGAGATCCTCCCGGACGAGGACTTCATGATGCGGCCGCGCATGAGCCGCATCTTCTACAAGGGCAAGCTCTACGACTACCCGCTCAAGGCCAGCAACGCGCTGGGCAACCTGGGCCTGCTCGAGGCCCTCAAGTGCGTCCTGTCCTACGTCGCCGTGCGCGTCCGGCCGCCCAAGGACCAGTCCAACTTCGAGGGCTGGGTCGCGGCGCGGTTCGGCTGGCGGCTGTACCGGATCTTCTTCAAGACCTACACCGAGAAGCTCTGGGGTCGCGACGCCACCGAGCTGCAGTCGGACTGGGCGGCGCAGCGGATCAAGAACCTGTCGCTCGTGAACGCCGTGGTCAACGCGCTCATGCCCAAGCGCAACCAGAAGGACATCACCTCGCTCATCGAGGAGTTCCAGTACCCCCGGCTCGGCCCCGGGATGATGTGGGAGCGGTGCGCCGACCTCGTCCGCCAGCAGGGCGGCGACGTGGAGCTCGAGACGAAGGTCAAGAAGATCCACCACGAGCCCGGCCGCGGAGCCGTCGCGGTCACGTCGGTCGTGACCGGCGGCTACGGCGCCGGGGCGGGGGCCCCCGAGGCCACCCGCACCGACGTGGGCCGGGAGCAGCGCTGGGACTGCGGCGCGGTGGTCTCCACGATGCCGTTGTCGTCCCTCGTGCTCGCGATGGACCCGCCCGCGCCCGCTCCCGTCCAGGCGGCGGCCCGCGACCTCAAGTACCGCGACTACCTGACGGTCGCCCTCGTCGTCCCCGAGTCCGCCGGCTTCCCGGACAACTGGATCTACATCCACTCGCCCGAGGTGCTGGTCGGCCGCATCCAGAACTACGGCAGCTGGTCGCCGCACCTGGTCAAGGACGGCCGCACCTGCCTCGGCCTGGAGTACTTCGTCTTCCAGGACGACGAGACGTGGTCGATGCCGGACGACGAGCTGGTCGCGCTGGCGACCAAGGAGCTCGCGCAGCTCGGGCTCGTGCAGCCGGACCAGATCGAGCGCGGCTACGTGGTGCGGATGCCCAAGGCGTATCCGTTCTACGACAAGGCGTACCACGCCAACCTGCAGACGATCCGCGACTGGATCGCGCAGGAGGTCCCCAACGTGCACCCCGTCGGTCGCAACGGCATGCACCGCTACAACAACCAGGACCACTCCATGCTCACGGCGATCCTCACGGTGCAGAACATCGTCTCGGGTGCCGGTCACGACGTGTGGCAGGTCAACGTGGAGGACGACTACCACGAGGAGCAGACCTCGACGCGGCAGCGGCTCGAGGCGGCGGCCACCGACGTCGAGGAGCCGGTGGGCGCGCGGGCCACGTCGGCGGCCTGACCGGACCACGCGCGAGAAGGCCCCGGCAGCAGTCGCTGCCGGGGCCTCGTCGTTCTCGGGCGGCCGGCCTCAGCCGTTGCCGCCCGTGCCCGGGACGAGGGCCCGGACGGCCTCCAGCACGCGGGCGGGGCCGGTGGACCGGGGGCGCAGCACCGGGGAGGCGCCGCCCTTGCCCGAGCTCATGGCGTCGAGGAGCTCGAGCAGCGCGTCGCCGGCGCTGTGCCGCGGCAACCACCCGAGGTCGCGGCGGGCGCGGGTGACGTCCATGACCGGTCCGAGCGTGCCGAGGTCGACCCAGCCGGGATCGGTCGGCTGCAGGTGCAGCCGCCATGTCAGGTCGACGACCGCCCGGGCCAGGGCGCGCGGGACCGGCACGGTCCGCGCACCCAGCAGCCGGGCGAGCGTGGGAGCGTCGAGCACCGGGTCGGCCGCGACGTTGAACGCGCCGGTCACGGGCTTCGTCGCGGCCAGCACGAAGGCCCGGGCGACGTCCTCGGCGTGGACGGCCTGCAGCGCCAGCCCGGGGACCGCGGGCACGACGGGCAGCAGCGCCCGGCGCACGAGCGACTGGGGGACGAACGGGCCGAGGAAGTAGCGGGCGAGCTCGCTGGCGGCCTGCGCCTGGAACACGACCCCCGGGCGGATCCGCACGACCCGGCGCTCCGGGTGGTCGCGCTCCAGGTCGTCGAGCAGGGCCTCGACCTCGGCCTTGTGGCGGCTGTAGACCGACGTGCTGATGCCCGTGTGCGGGTGCGACTCGGGCACCGGCGGCGTGTTGGGGCCGGGGGCGTAGACGCCCAGCGAGGAGGCGTGCACCAGGGCCGGGACGCCCTCGGACACCACGGCCTCGAAGACCCGGCGCGAGCCCTGGACGTTGACCCGGCGCATCTCGTCGGGGTCGTGCGCGGGCTGGAGCAGGAAGGCCAGGTGGACGACGACGTCGGCACCGCGCACGAGCGGCGCGAGGTCGTCCTCGGCGACGTCGACCGCGTGCCACTCGACCCGGTCGTCGGGTGCGGCGGGCAGGCGGCGGGCCAGGCCCACCACCGACGTGACCTCGGGAGCGGACAACAGCTGGGGCAGGAGCTGCGAGCCGACGTTGCCGGTCGCGCCCGTGACGACGATGCGCATGCCCGGCTGGTTCCCGGCGTGCGCCGTCTGCACACGGGGAACGGCTGTGACATGAGCGAGCACGAGGTCTCCCGCGTCCTGTCCGCGCCCAGCAGCCGGGTCTTCGAGGTGGTGTCCGACGTGCGTCGGCTGCCGGAGTGGCTGGCCACGGTGCAGGTCGCCGAGCCTGCCGCCGCGGGCAGCGACACCGACGTGCACGTCGAGGGCGACGCGGGGCACGGTGGCTACGCCAGCGACGGCTTCTGGCGCCCCTCGCCGGACCAGCTGCGGGTCGAGTGGAGCCGGCCCTCGCGCGGGGGCGAGCCCGGGTCGTACGCCGGCTGGCTGCAGGTCGAGGACCGCACGTCCGGCTGCGAGGTGGTGGCGCACCTGTCGTTCCTGGACGGGGACGGTCCGGACGGCGTCGAGCGCGAGCTCGCCACCTGCCTCGAGGCCCTCGCCGACCTCGTCGACGGCTGACCCGGCACGGGCCCCGGCCGCCGCCCGGACCGCATGCGGCCCGGGCGGCGGGATCAGCCCGCGAGCTCCAGCACGACGACCGACTCGCCGTCGGTCTCGACCTGCCCGTCGCTGTAGACGAAGCCGGGGGTGCTGTTGAGCAGGACGCTCTGCGGCTGCCCCGGGAGCGGGACGACCTGCCGCCGGTCGGAGAGGTTGCACGCGACCGCCACCCGCCCCCGGCGCACGACGACCCACCGGGCGTCCTCGTCGACGCTCACCTCGACGAGGTCGCGCCGACCGTCGCTGAGCTCCGGACGGGTCCGGCGCAGGGCGATGAGGTCGCGCGTCCACCCGAGCAGCGCCTGCTCGCGCTCACCCTCGCGCTCCGACCAGTCCAGCGTGGAGTCGCGGAAGGTCTGCTCGCTCTGCGGGTCGGGCACCTCCTCGGTGTCCCAGCCGTGCGACGCGAACTCCGCCCGACGGCCCTTGCTCACCGCCTCGCCGAGCTCGGCGTCGTGGTCGGAGAAGAACTGCCAGGGCGTGCGGGCTCCCCACTCCTCGCCCATCCACAGCATCGGCGTGAAGGGGGAGGTGAGCACCAGGGCGGCGCCGACCTGGAGCAGGCCGTCCGACACGGTCGCGGCGATGCGGTCGCCGACGGCGCGGTTGCCGACCTGGTCGTGGTCCTGCAGGTAGACCACGAACCGGTGGCCCGGCACCGTCGCCGGCACCGGCCGGCCGTGCCGGCGCTCGCGGAAGCTCGACCAGCAGCCGTCGTGCACGAAGACGCCGGTCAGCGCCTTCGCGAGCGTCGGCAGGCTCCCGAAGTCGCCGTAGTAGCCGGAGCGCTCGCCGGTCAGCAGCGCGTGCAGGCTGTGGTGCACGTCGTCGGCCCACTGCCCCGCGAGCCCGTAGCCGCCGGCCTCGCGCGACGACACGACGCGCGCGTCGTTGAGGTCGCTCTCGGCCACCAGCCACAGCGGCTTCCTCAGCCGCGCGCCGAGCGCCTCGACCTCGACCTGAAGCTCCTCGAGCAGGTGCGTGGCGCGCTCGTCGACGAGCGCGTGCACGGCGTCCAGGCGCAGCCCGTCGACGTGGTAGTCGCGCAGCCAGGCCAGCGCGCTGTCCATGACGTAGCGGCGCACCTCGTCGGAGCCGGGGGTGTCGAGGTTGACCGCGGGGCCCCACGGGGTCGTGTGCGCCTCGGTGAGGTAGGGCCCGAACTCCGGCAGGTAGTTGCCGGCCGGCCCGAGGTGGTTGTAGACCGCGTCGACGACGACGCCGAGGCCACGGGCGTGGCAGGCGTCGACGAAGCGCTTGAGCCCGTCGGGGCCGCCGTACGGCTCGTGCACGGCGAACCACGCGACGCCGTCGTAGCCCCAGCCCCAGCGCCCGGCGAAGGCGTTGACCGGCAGCAGCTCGACCGCGTCCACCCCGAGCTCGACGAGCGCGTCCAGCTTGCCGATCGCCGCGTCGAAGGTGCCCTCGGGGGTGAAGGTGCCGACGTGCATCTCGTAGAGGACGGCACCCGCGAGCGGGAGGCCGCGCCAGTGCTCGTCGGTCCAGTCGAAGGCGTCGTGGTCCACGAGCCGGGACGGACCGTGCACCCCCTGCGGCTGCCAGGCGCTGCGCGGGTCGGGCCTCGGCTCGCCGCCGTCGAGGCGGAAGGCGTAGTCCGTGCCCGCTCCCGCGTCGACCTCGACCTGCCACCACCCGCCGCCCACCGGGGACATCGCCTGTCGGTCGTCGCCGACCTCGACCTCGACCCGGTCCTTGCCGGGTGCCCACACGCGCAGCGTCGTCATGGGCGCACCCCTGCCCAGCCGGCCGCCCGGCGAACGCGCCTCACGCCCGCACCAGCAGTGCCGGGCCACCGTCGAGCAGCTCGGCCAGGCGCACGCGCCCGGACCAGCTGCCGCCCCCGAGCAGGTCGGTCCACGACCCGTCGGGCAGCGTCACCGCGTCGTCCCCCCAGCCCTCGCGCTCGACGCGCAGGGCCCGCGTCGGGGCGACGGTCACGACCTGCCCGGAGCGGCAGAACGCCACGGCGCGGCCGCCCGCGTCCAGGCCCTCGTACGTCGCACCGGCGAGGAACCAGTCGGGGGAGTCGCGGCGCAGCCGCAGCGCGGTGGCCGTCAGCCGCAGCTTCGCCGGGGCCTGCGCCAGGTCGCGCAGGCCCTCGCGGCGGACGTCGTAGTCGACCGGCCGCCGGTTGTCCGGGTCGACGAGCGAGAGGTCCGGGCAGCTCGGTGCCCTGGTAGGTGTCGGCCACCCCCGGCATCGTCAGCTGGACGAGCTTCTGCGCCAGCAGGGTCGCCTCCCACGCCGGCCGCAGCCGCTCGGTGAAGGCCGCCAGCTCGCTCGTCAGCGCGTCGTCGGCGAGCACGTCGCGCACGAACGCCTGCACCGCCTCGTCGAACTCGGGCACCGGGTCGACCCAGGACGTCTGCGCCTTGGCCTCCCGGGTGGCCTTCTCGACGTACGCGACCGCCCGGTCGGCGCTGATCGGCCACGCGCCGAGCAGCGTCTGCCACACGAGCAGCTCGGTGGCCGGGTCCGGCCCGGCGGGGCGCTTGTGCCGCGCGGCGAGAGCGGACCAGCGCACGACCGCCTCGCCCCACTCGCGCGGGCACTGGGCGAGCAGCACGAGCCGGGCGCGGACGTCCTCGCTGCGCTTGGTGTCGTGCGTCGACAGCGTGGTCTGGGAGACCGGCCAGTCGGCCTGCTGGGCCTCGCACGCGGCGTGGAACTCCGCGACCGGCAGGCCGAAGCGACCGGGATCGCCGCCGACCTCGTTGAGCGCCGCGAACCGCAGGTAGCGGTAGAAGGCGGTGTCCTCGACGCCCTTGGCCATGACCGGACCGCAGGTCTGCTGGAAGCGCGTGACGAACTCCTGCGCCGCCTCGCCGGCCGGGCCCTCGGCGAGCGCCAGCCGGGCGACCAGCGCGATCTCGTCGGCCCGGGCCGGCACGCGCTCCGTGCGCGGCCTCGACCGCCGCCCGCACGTGGTGCCGTGCCTCGTCGTCGGCCGGCCCGGTCGGCGGCAGGTACGCCCGGTAGACCCCGAAGGACGCGAGCAGCTCGACGAGCGCCTCGCGCAGCGCCCGCCGGGTCGTGTCGCGCAGCGCCGGGTCGGCGCGGCACACCCGCAGGCCGAGCTCGGTGAGCCGGTTGACCTCGGCGACGAGCACGTCGCGCAGCACCAGGTGCTTCGTGGCGTCGACGACCTGCTCGTACGACGCGCGGCTGCCGGTCTCGGAGGCCCACAGGTCGGTGAGCGGCTGCTCGCCGGCGGGGTCGACGAAGATCCCGAGCACCCGGTTGAGCGCGTCGTAGCCGGTGGTGCCGGCGCAGCAGCCACGCGTCGGGCAGCGCCTCGCCGGGCTCGAGGATCTTCTCCACGACGACCCAGCCGTGGTCGGTGCCCTCGGCGAGCATCTCGCAGGTACCCCTGCGGGTCGGCCAGCCCGTCCGGGTGGTCGATGCGCAGCCCGTCGAGGACGCCGCTCGCGCACCTGCTCGCAGGACGAGCCGGTGCGTCGCGTCGAACACCTCCGGGTCCTCGACGCGCACGCCGGCCAGCGTCGTCACGTCGAAGAACCGGCGGTAGTTCGAGCTCCTCGACCGCGACCCGCCAGTGGCACAGCCGGTAGTGCTGGCTGCTCCAGCGTCGCCAGCACGTCGCCCTCGACGAGCGTGCCGGGCGCGACCGGCACCTCGTGGTCGTAGTAGCGGATCCGGTCCTCGAGCAGCTCGAGGTCGTCGAGCACCTCGCCGAGCGGCGCCCCGAGCACCGGCACCAGCACCTTGCCGGGGTTGTCGGGGGAGTCCCAGTCGACGTCGAACCACGCGGCGTACGGCGACGTCCCGGCCGTCGCGCAGCAGCCCCCACCAGGCGGCGTTCTGCGACTCGGGCTCGGACACGGCGATGTGGTTGGGCACGACGTCGAGCAGGATCCCGAGGCCGGCGGCCCGGCAGGCCGCGACCAGCCGGTCGAACGCCTCCTGCGCCGCCCAGCTCGGCGTTGAGCCGCTCGTGGTCGACGACGTCGTAGCCGTGCATCGAGCCCGGGGCCGCCTGCAGGTACGGCGAGCAGTACAGGTGCGTCACGCCGAGGTCGGCGAGGTAGGGCACGACCGCCGCGGCGTCGTCGAAGCCGAAGCCCGGCGGTCAGCTGCACCCGGTAGGTCGAGACCGGCACCGGGCGGCCGGCCGCCGGCAGGTGCGCGCACTAGAACACCTTCCGCAGCACGAGCACGGCGCGCGCCTCGACCTCGACCGTCTCGCCGCGTCTTCACCGTGCGCGGCTCGGCCGTCGTCGAGCAGCGGCGCGTGCGGTGTCGACGACGACCTCCCAGCGCTCGCCGGCGCCGAGGTCCGGGCAGCGTGAAGTCGATCGGCTCGTAGTGGCCGTTGAAGAGCAGGAAGAACGAGTCGTCCTTGACCGGCTCGCCGCGGGCGTCGGGCTCGCGGATGGCGTCCCCGTTGAGGAAGACGGCGACCGACCGGGCGAAGCCGGAGTCCCAGTCCTCGTCGGTCATCCACTCGCCGGCCGGCGTGAACCAGCCGATGTCCTCGACGGTCGCGCCCTTGACGACCCGCCCGCGGAAGTGCCGCCGGCGGCGGAAGACCGGGTGCTCGTGCCGCAGCTTGGCCAGCCGCGAGGTGAAGTCCGACAGGACCTCGAAGTCCTTGGCGCGCTCCCAGTCGATCCAGGCCAGCTCGTTGTCCTGGGCGTAGACGTTGTTGTTGCCCTGCTGGGTGCGGCCGAGCTCGTCGCCGTGCAGCAGCATCGGCACGCCCTGCGACAGGAACAGCGTGGTGAGGAAGTTGCGCTTCTGCTGCTCGCGCAGCGCGACGACGTCGAGGTCGTCGGTCTCGCCCTCGACGCCGCAGTTCCACGACGAGTTGTTGCTCTCGCCGTCGTTGCCGCCCTCGCCGTTGGCCTCGTTGTGCTTGTCGTTGTACGACACCAGGTCGTGCATCGTGAAGCCGTCGTGCGCCGTGACGAAGTTGATCGAGGCGTACGGCCGGCGGCCGTCCTGCTCGTAGAGGTCGGCCGAGCCGGTGAGCCGCGAGGCGAACTCCGCGAGCGTCGCCGTGCTCGCCGCGCCAGAAGTCGCGGACCGTGTCGCGGTACTTGCCGTTCCACTCGGTCCACAGCGGGGGGAAGCCGCCGACGTTGTAGCCGCCCTCGCCGACGTCCCAGGGCTCGGCGATGAGCTTGACCTGGCTGACGACCGGGTCCTGCTGCACGAGGTCGAAGAACGCCGACAGCCGGTCGACCTCGTGGAACTGGCGGGCCAGCGAGCTGGCCAGGTCGAAGCGGAAGCCGTCGACGTGCATCTCGGTGACCCAGTAGCGCAGCGAGTCCATGATCAGCTGCAGCACGTGCGGGTGCTTCATGAGCAGCGTGTTGCCGGTGCCGGTGGTGTCGTAGTAGTGCTTCGCGTCGTCGTCGACGAGCCGGTAGTAGGCGGCGTTGTCGATGCCGCGGAACGACAGCGTCGGGCCCATCTGGTTGCCCTCGGCGGTGTGGTTGTAGACCACGTCGAGGATGACCTCGATGCCCTCGGCGTGCAGCGCCTTCACCATCGCCTTGAACTCCTGCACCTGCTGGCCGCGCGTGCCGCCGGAGGAGTAGTCGTTGTGCGGGGCGAAGAAGCCGATGGTGTTGTAGCCCCAGTAGTTCCTCATGCCGCGGTCGGCCAGGTGGCTGTCGTGGACGAACTGGTGCACCGGCATGAGCTCGACGGCGGTGATGCCGAGCTTCTTGTAGTGCTCGATCATCACCGGGTGCGCCAGCGCCGCGTAGGTGCCGCGGATCTCCTCGGGGATGCCCGGGTGGGTCTTGGTGAGGCCCTTGACGTGCGCCTCGTAGATGACCGTCTCGTTGTACGGGGTGCGCGGGTGGCGGTCGTTGTCCCAGTCGAAGTACGGGCTGATGACGACCGACTTGCTCATGTGCGGGCCGGAGTCCTCCTCGTTGTAGGAGTCCTCGTCGCCCCAGGTGTAGGAGAAGCAGGCCTGCGCCCAGTCGATGTCGCCGTCGACGGCCTTGGCGTAGGGGTCGAGCAGCAGCTTGTTCGGGTTGCAGCGGTGGCCGTTCTCCGGCTCGTACGGCCCGTGCACCCGGAAGCCGTAGCGCTGGCCCGGGCCGATGTGCGGCAGGTAGCCGTGCCAGACGAAGGCGTCGCGCTCGGGCAGGGGGACCCGGGTCTCGGTGCCGTCCTCGTCGAACAGGCACAGCTCGACCTTGGTCGCGACCTCGGAGAACAGCGCGAAGTTGGTGCCGGTGCCGTCGTAGGTGGCGCCGAGCGGGTACGGCGAGCCGGGCCAGACGCGGGGGGCGCTCACGCCTGCGCCTCGGCGGCGGTGCCGAGCGCGTCGGCGTAGCGCAGCACGGCTCCGACGCCGCCCTGCGGGGCGGTGCCGAGCTCGTGCGGGACGAGCTGCACGTCGGCGGCGGTGCCGAGCGCGGCGCGGATCAGGACGTCGATCATGGGGCCCTCCTGGGGCTCGGCCACGCCGAGGTCGGACAGTTCCGAGGCTCGGGTGGCGAGGGACGTGGGGTCGGGGCCGTAGAAGAGCGGGGCGCCCTCGGGGGCGCCCGTGGTCACGAGCAGGGTCTCGACCTGCGCCTTGCGCAGGGCGGCGACGACGTCCTCGACGCCCTCCGCGGCGCGCTTGCCCTGGCCGCGCTCCTGGGCGTAGCCCTCGAGCAGGTCCAGGGTACGGGTCGCCACGTGCCGGGCCACGACGTCGCGGACCCGCTGCTGCACGAGGTCGCTGCTGCCGTCGTGGCCCCGGCCGCCGTCGACCTGCACCCAGCGGTCCCTGAGCGCGTGAGGGAGGTGCTCGGCGACGATGACCAGCTGACGGTCCTCGCCGGCTGCCACGACGAGCTCGGCGCCGACGACGTCGGCGAGCCGGGCCACGACGTCGACGACCTCGCGCGCGTTGGCCTCCCAGCCCTCCTCGGCGCGGTGCTGGTAGTGCATCTGCGACCAGCCGCCGACGGAGACCTTGCGGATGTCCGGGGCGGACCCGACCACGTCGACGCTGCCCGCGACGTGCTCGGTGTCGGCGTAGGCGGTCACGTCCGCGCCGGCGTGGTCGGCCAGCACCACGACGTGCGGGACGCGTGCGGAGGCGTCGTCGACGAGCGGGAGCAGGTGCGGCAGCGGCGCCACCTCGACCACCGGTCGGCGCGGTGGCGCGGACAGCGAGACGGCGACCAGGGCGGACGGGTCGGCGGTGGACGCGGCGACGAAGCGGGAGCCGCCCCCGGAGTGCTCGCCGCGCGCCGCCGACACCGCCTCGCGGACCTCGTCGGTGACGCCGAGCCGCTGGAGCTCCTGCAGCGTGCCCTTCCACAGCCGGTCGTAGGCGTCAGCGGCCTGCTCGACCGCGCTCTCGCTCTCGACGTGGACGGTGACGAAGGGGCCGGGCGCGGTCAGCAGGGCGGACAGGTCGGGCAGGTCCACGGGGGAGCTCCTCGGGGGTGGGGCCGGTGACTGGCTCCTCCCTACCCCCGCGGCCCCGACTCCTACGCGTCCCCGGCCCGCTCCTGACCGGGCGGCCCGTCCCTCAGCGGGGCCAGGGCCGCGACGTAGAGGTTGGTCATCTCCGCGTGCACGACGGCGAGGTCGGGGCGCGGGTCCGGCAGCCCCGACCAGTCGACGAGCACCTCGCTGACGGCCCCCGCCAGCGCGAGCGACACCACGCGCCGTCGCCACTCGTCGACGCTCGGCGTCGGCCCGAGCAGCTCGCGCTGGATGAGCCGGGCGAAGCCGTGACGGCCTCGTGGCGGTGCCCCTGCAGCCCCGGGACCGCCCGGACCTCGCGGTGCACGACGCGGGCCCGCCGCGGGTCCTCCCTCGACGTAGCCCAGGTAGGCCCCGACGGCGCGCCGGACCCGCTCGTCCAGCGTCCCGTCCTGCTCCTCGAGGGCGCCGACGATGCGCGCGGTGGCCGCCACGACCAGCTCGTCGTAGACCGTCCTCAGCAGGTCCTCGCGGCTGGCGAACTCCTCGTAGAACGACCGGGTCGCGATGTTGGCCACGGCGCACAGCCGCTCGATCGTCGTGGAGGGGAACCCGTCGGTGCCGAACAGGTCCAGCGCTGCGGCGAGCAGCCGCGCCCGGCGGTCCTGCCGGCGCTCCTGTGCGGAACGGCCGCCGTAGACCCGGGGCGGGCTGGGGTCGTCGGAGGGGTCGGCCACGAGCGGAGAAGGTAGGGCCGGTGCGCGGGACCGGCACCCCCAGCGGCCTTGCTGTCCGGTGACAGTGCCGTACCCGTACCCGTGACCCGTGCCGGTGCCGGCCCTCAGGTCCCGGGCACCCAGCGCGCCGGGCGCTTCTCCGCGAAGGCGCGCGATGCCCTCCTGGCCCTCCTCGGAGGCGAAGAAGCCGGGCGGACACCTCGCTCGCGGTCGAGAGGGCGCCGGCGAAGCCGCCCGGGCCGAAGCCGCTCGGCGGCGACCGCGTCGAGCAGCTGCTTGGTGGCGGCCAGGGCCCGCGGCCCGCCGAGCGCGAGCAGGCCGGCGAGCCGGTCGACCTCGTCGTCGAGCGCGTTCCGCCGGTACGGCCCGGTTGAGCAGGCCGATGCCGCACCGCGCGAGCCGCGTCGAACACCTCGCCGGTGAGGAAGAGCTCGTGCGCCGGCCCGGGGCAGCACCCGCGGCAGCACGGGCACGCTGATGACGGCCGGCACCACGCCCAGCCGCACCTCGGTGAAGGCGAAGCTCGACGGTGTCGGCGGCCACGGCCAGGTCGCACGCCGCGACCAGGCCGACGCCGCCGGCCCGGGCCGGGCCGGCCAGCCGGGCCACGATGGGCTTGGGGGAGGACCAGAGCAGCTCGAGCAGCGCCGGGAACTCGTTGACGCCCTGCTCGCCGGCGCCGCCGCCGCGGGCCTCCTTGAGGTCCATGCCGCGGCAGAAGACCGGGCCGGTGTGCGTGAGCACGAGCACCCGCACCGTGTCGTCGGCGAGCGCCGCGCGCAGCGCTCCCCGCAGCTCGGCGCGCAGCTGCCGCGACAGGGCGTTGCGGTTGGCGGGGGAGTCCAGGGTGACCGTCGCCGTCGCCGGCCTCGACCGCGAGCTGAGACGAGCTCGTCGCTCACGCGGCGGCCAGCGCCACGCGCAGCTCCGGCCCGGTCGCGGCGCGCACCTCGTCGACCGAGACGCCCGGGCGCGGTCTCGCGCAGCACCAGCCCGTCCGGCTCGACGTCGATCACGGCGAGGTCGGTGACGACCCGCTGGATGCACTCGCGCCCGGTCAGCGGCAGCGCTGCACTCCTGCACGATCTTGTGGCCGCCGCCGCGGGCGACGTGCTCCATCATCACGATCACGCGCTTCGCGCCGTGGACGAGGTCCATCGCGCCGCCCATGCCCTTGACCATCTTCCCGGGGATCATCCAGTTGGCGAGGTCGCCGCGGGCGCTGACCTGCATCGCGCCGAGCACGGCGACGTCGACGTGCCCGCCGCGGATCATCGAGAACGACAGGGCCGAGTCGAAGAACGACGCGCCCGTCCTGCACGGTGACCGTCTCCTTGCCGGCGTTGATGAGGTCGGCGTCGACCTCCTCCTCGGCGGGGTAGGCGCCGACGCCGAGCACGCCGTTCTCCGACTGCAGCACCACGTGCACGCCGCCGGGGAGGAAGTTCGGGATCAGCGTCGGCAGCCCGATCCCGAGGTTGACGTACTGGCCGTCCTCGAGCTCGCGGGCGACCCGCGCCGCCAGCTCGTCGCGGGTGAGCGGCATCAGGACGCCTCCCTCTCGTCGGGTCGTGCGCTTCTCGATGTTCTTCTCGCCGGCGGGCACGTGCACGACGCGCTGGACGAAGATGCCCGGGCGTGTGCACCTGCGCCGGGTCGAGCTCGCCCGGCTCGACGAGCTCCTCGACCTCGGCGACGTGACGCGCCCGGCCGTGGCGCAGAGCGGGTTGAAGTTCATCGCGCTCTTGCGGTAGACGAGGTTGCCGTGCCGGTCGCCCCGCCAGGCGTGCACGAGCGCGAAGTCGGTGCGGATCGCCTCGCTCGAGCACGTACTGCGTGCCGTCGAAGTCGCGCACCTCCTTGGGCTCGCTGGCCCGCGCGACGCCGCCCTCGCCGTCGAAGCGCAGCGGCAGCCCGCCCTCGGAGATCTGCGTGCCGACGCCGGCCGGCGTGTAGAACGCCGGGATGCCGGCGCCGCCGGCCCGCAGCCGCTCGGCGAGCGTGCCCTGCGGCACCAGCTCGACCTCGAGCTCACCGGCTGAGGAACTGCCGCTCGAACTCCTTGTTCTCCCCGACGTAGGAGCCCGTGGTGCGACGGATCCGCTTCTCCCGCAGCAGGGTGCCGAGGCCCCACTCGTCGACGCCGCAGTTGTTGCTCACGGTCTCGAGGTCGGTGACCCCGGCCTCCAGCAGCGCGTCGATGAGCGCCTGCGGGATGCCGCACAGCCCGAAGCCGCCGACGGCCAGCGAGGAGCCGGAGGCGATGTCGGCGACCGCCTCGGCGGGACCTCCCGCCGTTCGCGCTGGCGACGGTCTTGTCCATCACAGGCCGAGCCCGCGGGCGATGAGCATGAGCTGGACCTCCGTGGTGCCCTCGCCGATCTCCAGGATCTTGCTGTCGCGGTAGTGCCGCGACACGACGTACTCGTTCATGAAGCCGTAGCCGCCGTGCACCTGCGTGGCGTCCCGGGCGTTGTCCATCGCGGCCTCGCCCGCGACCAGCTTGGCGATGGAGGCCTCCTTCTTGAAGGGCAGCCCGGCGAGCATCTTGGCGGCCGCGTCGTAGTAGACCGTGCGCGCCGCGTGGGCCCGCGCCTCCATCCGAGCGATCTTGAACGCGATCGCCTGGTTGCTCGCGATGGGGCTGCCGAAGGCCTCGCGCTCCTTGGCGTACTTCACGCTCTCGTCGACGCAGCCCTGGGCGACGCCGGTCGCGACGGCCGCGATGGCGATCCGTCCCTCGTCGAGGATCGACAGGAAGTTGGCGTACCCGCGGCCCCGCTGCCCGAGCAGGTTCTCCTCCGGCACCCGGACGTCGTCGAAGGTCAGCGGGTGCGTGTCGGAGGCGTTCCAGCCGACCTTGTCGTACGGCGGCTCGGCGGTGAAGCCGGGCGTCGGCACGGGCACGAGGATCGAGGAGATCTCCTTCTTGCCGCTGGAGGTCGTCCCGGTGACGGCGGTCGCGGTGACCAGGCGGGTGATGTCGGTGCCCGAGTTGGTGATGAACGCCTTGGTGCCGTTGAGGACCCACTCGCCGCCGTCGAGCACGGCGGTGGTGCGGGTGCCGCCCGCGTCGCTGCCGGCACCCGGCTCGGTGAGCCCGAACGCGCCCAGTGCTCGCCCCGCGACGAGGTCGGGCAGGAAGCGCTCCTTCTGCGCGTCGGTGCCGAAGCGGAAGACCGGCATCGCGCCGAGGGAGACGCCCGCCTCCAGGGTCATCGCGACCGACTGGTCGACCGTGGCGAGCTCCTCGAGCGCCAGGCACAGGGCGAAGTAGTCGCCGCCCATCCCGCCGACCTCCTCGGGGAAGGGCAGTCCGAACAGCCCCATCTCGCCCATCTGCCGCACGACCTCGTACGGGAACGTCTTGTCGCGGTCGTGGGTGTACGACACGGGCGCGACCACCTCGCGGGTGAACTCGCGCACCGTCTTCTGCAGGCTGAGCTGCTCCTCGGTGAGGCGGGTGTCGAGCATCAGGTCGCTCCTCCTGGGATCTCGGGGGCGGTCTCGGGGGCGGTCTCGGGGGCGGTGTCGGGGGCGGTGTCGGGCTGTCGGGGTCGGGCGAGGGCAGCAGGGCGGTGAGGGTGCGCGAGGGGCTCGGGCGGCCGAGCTGCCCCGCCATCCACGCGCTGGTCGCGACGAGGGCCGGCAGGTCGACACCGGTCTCGACCCCGAGACCGGTGAGCATCCAGACCAGGTCCTCGGTGGCGAGGTTCCCGGTCGCGCTCCCGGCGTACGGGCAGCCGCCGAGCCCGCCGGCGGACGCGTCCACGACGGTCACGCCGGCCTGCAGGGCGGCCAGGGTGTTGGACAGGGCCTGACCGTAGGTGTCGTGGAAGTGCACCGCCAGCCGGTCCGGCGTCAGCCCGCGACCGGCGAGCAGGTCGAGCAGGTGCCGCACCTGGCCGGGGGTGCCGACCCCGATCGTGTCGCCGAGGCTGACCTCGGTGCAGCCCAGCTCGGCCAGCCGCACCGCCACGGACGCGACCTGCGCCGGGTCGACGGGCCCCTCCCACGGGTCGCCGAAGCACATCGAGACGTAGCCGCGCACGCCGAGGCCGGCCGCCCGGGCCCCCTCGACGACGGGCGCGAACATCTCCAGCGACCCGGCGACGGAGCGGTTGAGGTTGCGCCGGGCGAAGGTCTCGGTCGCGCTCGCGAACACCGCGACCTCGCGCACGCCGGTGGCCAGCGCCCGCTCGAGGCCCCGGGCGTTGGGCACGAGCACCGGCGCGCGGGGCGGCAGGTCGTCGCCGAGCAGCGCGAGCAGCTCCTCGGCGTCGCCGAGCTGCGGCACCCACGAGCGCGGCACGAAGCTGGTCAGCTCGACGGTGCGCAGCCCGGCGGCGGCGAGCCGTCGGACGAACTCGGCCTTCACCTCGACGGGCACGACGGCGCTCTCGTTCTGCAGGCCGTCGCGGGGCCCGACCTCGTAGACCTCGACGCGCGAGGGCAGCCCGTCCAGCCGGACCGCGGCAGCACCGGGCAGGCCCGGGGGCGGCGTCGTCACGACGGCTGCCCGGCCGCGGCGTGCACGACGGCCAGCGACTGCCCGACCACGACCTGGTCGCCGACGCGCACCCGCACCTCCGCCGTGCCGGCCAGGGGCGCCCGCAGCACGTGCTCCATCTTCATCGCCTCCACGGCCAGCAGCGGAGCACCCGCCTCGACGGCGGTCCCCGCCTCCACGTGCACCGCCACGACGGTGCCGGGCATCGGGCTGCGGACCTCGGCGTCGGTCTCGGCGGCGGCGGCGCGCACCCGGGCCGGCGGCGCCTCCACCACGGCCCACGTGCCGGTGTCGTCGGCGACCCAGGTCGTCGCGCCGTCGACGGCGGTGCGCACCGTCGAGGTGCGACCGTCGACGGTGAGCAGCAGCCCGTCGGGCAGGGGTGTCGCCGCCGCGCGCACCTCGCGGTCGCCGACGACGACGCTCGCGGCACCGGCCGTGCCGCGCACGCGCACCGGGAGCCGCTCGCCGGACAGGTCCAGCACGTCCCAGGTCAGCGGCGCCTGCCCGTCGGCCCGCCAGCCGACCAGCGACGTCCACGGGTCGTCCCCGCGCGGCAGGTCGAGCAGCCGCCGCAGGGCCGCCGCGACCACCGCGCCGTCGGGCAGCCGGTCGGGGACGAGGTCGGCCAGCGACCGCTCGAGCAGGCCCGTGTCGAGCTGCCCGGACCGCACGTCCGGGTGTGCGAGCAGCGCGCGCAGGAACCCGGTGTTGGTCCCGACGCCCAGCACCACCGTGCCGGCGAGGGCACGGTCCAGCCGCGACAGGGCCGTCGCCCGGTCGGGGCCCCAGGCGACGACCTTGGAGAGCATCGGGTCGTACGTCGTCCCGACCGGTCCGCCCTCCAGCAGCGAGCTGTCGACCCGCACGCCGTCGCCGGACGGCTCGCGCAGCAGCAGGGCGCGCCCGCCGGTCGGCAGGAACCCGCGGGCCGGGTCCTCCGCGTAGACCCGGGCCTCCACCGCGTGGCCGCACAGGCGCACGTCGTCCTGGCCGAAGCCCAGCGGCTCGCCGGCGGCCACCCGCAGCTGCTGCTCGACGAGGTCCAGCGACCGGTCGCCGACCCGCACGACGAGCTCGGTCACCGGGTGCTCGACCTGCAGGCGGGTGTTCATCTCCATGAAGAACGGCTCGTCGGCGCGGTCCCCCGCGACGATGAACTCCACGGTGCCGGCGCCGACGTAGCCGACCGCCTCGGCCGTCGCGACCGCCAGGGCGCCGTAGCGGGCCCGCTGCTCGGCGGTGAGCAGCGGCGACGGCGCCTCCTCGACCACCTTCTGGTGGCGGCGCTGGAGCGAGCACTCGCGCTCGGCGAGGTGCACCGTCGTGCCCCGGGCGTCCGCCAGGACCTGCACCTCCACGTGCCGCGGCCCGAGGACGAAGCGCTCGACGAACAGCGTGTCGTCGCCGAAGGCGGCCGCGGCCTCGCGGCGCGCGGAGGCGAGCGCGGCGGGCAGGTCGTCGGGGTCGTCGACGCGGCGCATCCCCTTGCCGCCGCCGCCGGCCGACGGCTTGACGAGCACCGGGTAGCCGACCTCGGCGGCCGCCTCGACGAGGTCGGCGTCGGTCATGCCGGAGTCGTTGCGACCCGGCACGACGGGCACGCCGGCCGCGACGACGGCCTGCTTGGCGCGGATCTTGTCGCCCATGACCTCCACGGCGCGCGGCGGCGGGCCGACGAAGACCAGCCCGGCCTGCGCGCAGGCGCGGGCGAGCTCGGCGCTCTCGGACAGGAAGCCGTAGCCCGGGTGCACGGCCTGCGCCCCGGACGCGGCGGCGGCCTCGAGCAGCCGCTCGACGGACAGGTAGGACTCGCGGGCCGCCGCGGGGCCGAGGCGCAGCGCGACGTCGGCCTCGCGCACGTGACGGGCGCCCGCGTCGGCGTCGCTGAAGACGGCGACCGAGCGGATCCCCAGGCGGCGCAGGGTGCGTACGACCCGTACGGCGATCTCGCCGCGGTTGGCGACGAGGACGGTGTCGAACAGGGCCACGGCGCTCACATCCGGAAGACGCCGTAGCCGACCGGCTCCAGCGGGGCCTGCGCGCACACCGACAGGGCCAGGCCGAGCGCGTCCCGCGTCGCGAGCGGGTCGAGCACGCCGTCGTCCCACAGCCGCGCGGTCGAGTAGTAGGGGTTGCCCTGCGCCTCGTACTGCGCCCGGGTCTGCTCCTGCAGGGCAGCGAGGTCGGTGCCCTCCTGGGCGACGGCGGCGAGCACCTGCGCGGCCTGCTCGCCGCCCATCACCGAGATCCGGGCACCCGGCCACATCCACAGGAAGCGGGGGGAGTAGGCCCGCCCGCACATCGAGTAGTTGCCGGCGCCGAAGGAGCCGCCGACGACGACGGTCAGCTTGGGCACCCGCGCGCACGCCACGGCGGTGACCATCTTGGCGCCGTGCTTGGCGATGCCGCCCGCCTCGTACTCGCGCCCGACCATGAAACCGGTGATGTTCTGCAGGAACAGCAGCGGCACCGACCGCCGGTCGCACAGCTCGATGAAGTGCGCGCCCTTGAGGGCCGACTCGCCGAAGAGCACGCCGTTGTTGGCGACGATCCCGACCGGGTGGCCGTGCAGGTGGGCGAAGCCGGTGACGAGCGTCGTGCCGTACTCGGCCTTGAACTCGTGGAAGCGGCTCCCGTCGACGAGCCGGCCGATCACCTCGCGCACGTCGTACGGGGTGCGCGGGTCGGCCGGCAGCAGCCCGGGCAGCTCGCCGGGGTCGAGCGCGGGGGGCTCGGTCGGCAGGACGTCCCACGGCGGCGGGGTGCGCGGCCCGAGGGTCGCGACGATCGACCGGACCCGGCGCAGCGCGTCGGCGTCGTCGTCGGCGAGGTGGTCGGTGACGCCGGACACCCGGCTGTGCAGCGCGCCGCCGCCGAGGTCCTCGGCGGAGACGACCTCGCCGGTCGCGGCCTTCACCAGAGGTGGCCCGCCGAGGAAGATGGTGCCCTGCTCGCGCACGATGACGGCCTCGTCGCTCATGGCCGGCACGTAGGCGCCGCCGGCGGTGCACGAGCCGAGCACCGCGGCGATCTGCGGGATGCCCCGGGCGCTCATCGTGGCCTGGTTGTAGAAGATCCGGCCGAAGTGCTCGCGGTCGGGGAAGACCTCGTCCTGCGCCGGCAGGAACGCGCCGCCGCTGTCGACGAGGTAGACGCAGGGCAGCCGGTTCTGCAGCGCCACCTCCTGCGCCCGCAGGTGCTTCTTCACCGTCACCGGGTAGTAGGTGCCGCCCTTGACGGTCGCGTCGTTGGCCACGACGACGCACTCGCGGCCGGCGACCCGGCCGACCCCGGTGATGATCCCGGCGCCGGGGGCCTGCGTCGCCGTACATCCCGCCGGCCGCGCAGCGGGCTGAGCTCGAGGAACGGGCTGCCCGGGTCGAGCAGGGCGTCGACGCGGTCGCGGGGGAGCAGCTTGCCCCGCTCGACGTGCCGCGCCCGGGCCCGCTCCGTGCCGCCGAGCGCCGCGGTGGCGAGCCGCTCGCGCAGCTCGGCGCGCAGCGCGTCCTGCGCGGCGGCGTTGCGCGCGTAGGCCTCGCTGCGCGGTGTCGACCGTGGTGCTGAGCCGCTCCGCGTGCACGTCGCCCCCGCCCGCTGTGTGGCCCGGGTCACGGGCCCGCCGACGTCGCGAGGTTAGTATCCGCTCACCTCATCCGTCCAGCAGGAGGGCCCCGGGCGTGCCCGGCGCGCCACGCACCCGCGACCGGGTGCTGCGCGAGGCCGCCCGGCTGTTCGCCCGGCGGGGTTCCACGGCACGACGATGGAGGACCTGGGCGCGGCCAGCGGCATCTCCGGGCCGGGCTGTACAAGCACTTCTCGAGCAAGTCCGAGGTGCTGGCCCGGCTGCTCGTCGGCATCAGCGAGCAGCTGCTCGAGGGCGGCCGCGCCGTCATGGAGGCCGCGGGCGGCGACCGGGAGCGCGGTCCTCGCGCTGCTCGCGTTCCACGCCGACTTCGCCACCGCCGAGCCCGACCTCATCCGGGTGCAGGACCGCGACCTGCCAGCCTGCCCGCGCAGCAGGCCGAGCGGGTGCGCTCGCTGCAGCGCTCCTACGTCGAGGTCTGGGTGGACGCGCTGCGCCGGGTCCGGCCCGACCTGACCGCCCGCCGCCGCGCGCACCGAGGTGCACGCGCTGTTCGGGCTGCTCAACTCCACCCCGCACAGCGGCACGTCGCACGCGGCCCGTGAGCCCTGGCCGCGGGCGCTCCCGATGGCCGCCCCGCGCGCTGCCTGCCGCCCGGCGGCGAGCCGGCCCCGGCGCCGCGGCCGCCAGCTGCTCGGCGGTCGCCGGCCTGCTGTGTACGGCGCCTCGCTGGGCCTGCTGGTGCGGGCCGGGCTCGGCCTCGACCCCTGGAACACCTTCCAGGAGGGGCTGGCCGAGCTGCTCGGCCTCAGCCTCGGCAGGTCGTCATCGCGGTCGGGCTCGCCGTGCTGCTGCCTGGGTGCCGCTGCGCCAGCGGCCCGGCATCGGCACGCTGGCGAACGCGTCGTCATCGGGCTCGTCGTCGACGCCTGCTCACGCTGCTCCCCACCGTCGACGCCCTGCCGGCCGCGGCTGCTGCTGCTCGCTCGCCGCTCGCCCTCAACGCCGTCGCGACGGCCGCCTACCTCGGCGCCGGCCTCGGCGCCGGACCGCGCGACGGGCTGATGACCGGGCTGGTGCGCCGCACCGGCTGCCGGTCCGGGTGGTGCGCACCTCGATCGAGGTGACTCGTGCTGGTCGTCGGCGTCCTGCTCGGCGGCGACCGTCGGGGTCGGCACGGTCGTCTACGCGCTCGGGATCGGCCCGCTGGTGCACCCGCTGCTGCCGCGCCTCGCCGTGGCGCGGTCCGCGCGACCCCGGCCCCGACCCGCTGGCCGCCTGAGCTCAGGACCAGGGCAGCGCGCCGCCGCGGGTCAGACCCCTGACCCGCGCACCAGGACCTCCTTGAGCACCGCGGGCTGGTCGGTCATGACGCCGTCGACCCCGAGGTCGAGCGCCGCTGCCATCTCGGCCGGGTCGTCGACCGTCCAGACGTGCACCGCCAGCCCCGCCCGTTGCGCGAGCCGGAGCACCGAGGCCGGCAACCGTGCGCCCGCCCGCCAGCGACCACGGCAGCTGCGCCACCCGGCCGCCCCGCGCCGGGGCCCGGGCGCCCTGGCCGGCGAGGACCCCCACCACGCCGGCCGACGCCGAGCCCGGTGCACACCTCGGGCCCCAGGGCGGCCGCCGGGCCGGCGCGCACCCGCCGGTGGGCGAACGAGGTGACGCAGACCCGCCGCCCCGCCCCGGTGCGCGCCAGCACGGCCGGGCACGGCGCGGACGCCCCGCCCGCGTCCTTGAGGTCGATGTTGAAGCGCAGCCCCGGGAAGGCGTCGAGCACCTCCTCGAGGGTCGCGACGCGCTCGCCCTCGGCCAGCGCGAGCTCCCGGACCGCCGCGAGGGGGAGGTCCTCGACCCGCCCCGCCTCCCCGGTCAGGCGCGAGGTGTCCGCGTCGTGGAAGACCACCGGCACGCCGTCCGCCGTCGTCCGGATGTCGGTCTCGACGTAGCGGTAGCCCAGTCGCTGGACGGCCGCGAAGGCCGACAGCCCGTTCTCCACGCCCTCCGCCGCCCCGCCGCGGTGGGCGAAGGCGAGAGGCCACGGCGCGTCGAGGTAGGGCGTCACGCGCCCAGCCTGCCGTGCGACCCCGAGCATCGCGCGCGGGCCGTCAGCGGCGGCCCGGCACCGAGTCGATCGCGCCGAGGAAGGCGCGCGCGGCCCGGACGACCAGGTCGCGGTCGTGGGTGTAGACCGCGTCGAAGCGCCGGCGGCCGTCCCGCCCGGCGTCGCCGACGTCGCGCGCCGCGAGCGCGGCGGCGTAGTGCGGCCCGAGCACGATGACCGTCCACTCCTGCGCGAGGGCGCTGTCGTCCGGCAGGGGGGCGATGCGCAGCCGGGGGGAGAGCCGCGGTCGCAGCCCGGTCGCCGCGGCGACGGTGTAGGCGTGCGTGTCGGCGTAGCGCAGGTAGGCGGCCTCGCGCCGCGCGGAGAAGAACTCCGCGCGCTGGAAGCAGGACAGCAGCACCGACGCGTCGAGCGCGCGCTCGCCCTGCTCCTCGAGGTGCTCGCTGATGTGCATCAGGTGCTCCTTGGTGCTGCGCAGCGTCGGCCGGGCCCCGGCGAGCAGCTCGAAGGGCGTCTCCCCGGTCAGCGGCTCGGGCAGCTGCCGCAGCGGGACCGGGTGGCGGGGCGCCGGCACCGCGTCCGGGAGCGCACCCGGCCAGCCGTAGTACCACCCCTGGCCGTACGTCGCGCCGTACGCCCGGGCCCGCTCCTGCGTGGCGGCGTCCTCGACGCCCTCGGCGAGGATGATCGCGCCGCTGCGCTCGGCGTGGGCGCGCACGGCCGCCGTGATGCTCGCGACCGTGGCCGCGCTCTCGCGGGCCAGCAGGCGCATGTCGAGCCGGATGACGTCGGGCTGCAGGAACGGGAGCAGGGCGAGCGACTTGGCCTCCGTGCCGACGTCGTCCAGGGAGATGCCCCACGTCGACTGGCGGGCCTGTTCGGCGGCGTGCAGCAGTGCGGTCACCTGCCCGTTGACGTCGCGCTCGGTGAGCTCCAGCACCACCCGCAGGCCGCTGCGGGCGCGCGCGTGGACCCCGACGAGGTCTGCGGGGCACGCGCTGTCGAGCCCCGCGGCCTCGACGTTGACGAACCAGGACAGCGAGGGGTGCAGGCCGCTGTCGAGGGCAGCCCGGAGCGCCGCCGTGCGCCACAGCCAGTCGAGCTCGCCGAGCCGCCCCACCTCCTCGGCCGCGTCGAGCAGGGCCTTCGGCGACTCGAGGGCGGTGCCGGCCGGGCCTCGGCCGAGGGCCTCGAAGCCGACGACCGCGCCGCTGCTCAGCAGGACCACCGGCTGGAAGAGCGTGGTGACCATCCGCCGGTCGATGACCTCGTGGACGTCCGGCTCACGTCCGGCCGGGGAGGTCCGCAGACCGGTCGCGGCGCGTGGGTGGGGGACCGCCGCGCGCGGGGTGAACGGGGCAGGCGGGGCTGGCGGGGCAGGCGGGGCAGTCGGGGCCACAGGTGGCCGGCCCGCCCGGGTGAACGTGCGCACGACGTCGGTCCCGCTCCTTGTCCGGGCGACCGGTCTGTCCGGCCGCTGCCCGGGTCTTCGGCAGGAGGGGACGGGAGCGTGAGCCCCGGCGCCGCCCCCTCGGGGTGGCCCGGTCTCGGGGCACCGCCGTGGGGCCGATGGTCGGCACGCTGCCGTCGAGGGGTCGACCGTCGTGACGGGCCCGCGGTCGGGCGCTGCCGGCCCACCGGGCCGGTGAGGTGGGCGATACAGGACTTGAACCTGTGACCTCTTCCGTGTCAAGGAAGCGCGCTACCAGACTGCGCCAATCGCCCGTGCGTGTGCGAGTTGTCCTGCACCCCGGACACGAGGTCCGGCGAGGGCCGGGGCGGGAATCGAACCCGCGTAGAGGGATTTGCAGTCCCTTGCCTAAGCCACTCGGCCACCCGGCCGGAGCCGGGGACGGCACCGGCGACGGCGCCTGACGGCGCCGGTTCCGAGCGGACGACGGGATTCGAACCCGCGACCCTCACCTTGGCAAGGTGATGCTCTACCACTGAGCCACGTCCGCGTGCACCTGGCGCCGGAGCCGCGGTGCGAGAGAAAACCTAGCAGGCCCGCGGACGGCGGGGGCGGCCCGGGAGCGCGGTCAGGCGCCGCGGCCGCCCCACAGCAGCAGGGCCAGCTCGGCGTCGACGTCGACGTGGTCGCTCTCGGTGCCGGTCGGCACGGCGGCGTAGGTCTGGGCGAGGAACTCGACCAGCCCGGAGAGCGGCACCTCGAACAGCGCCCGGCCCGACGGCGAGGACAGCGACAGGCACACCACCGGCTGGCCGTCGGCGGTGCCGACGGCCAGACCTGGACGTCGCCGTCGCCGACCGCCGAGGAGACGCCGTCGGACAGCAGCGTGCGGGCGAACGTCCACTCGACGACGTCGCCGTCCCGCGCCGGCGCCGGTGTGGAAGGCCACCTGGACGGCGTACGGGTCGTCGACCTCGTAGCGCAGTCCGGCACGGACGGGCACGGGACGGCCCCGCGCAACGACCAGGCGCAGCTGGAGCTCGGCCTGGACGCAGGTGGGCCGGGCCATGCGGACCTCCGACGGGCGGTGGGGACGGCCGGCGTCAAGCGGGGCGGCTGCTCCGCCGACGGTCCCCGTCGCAGCCCGGTTTCACCGCTCGCCGGGACCGAACGCCGCACCGGGCGCGGCTTCCGGCGGTAGGCCGTCGCGGCGACCGCGGCGGCCGTCGATCGCCGCGGCGGCTCGTGCGACGCAGGTCGGTCGGGCGGCCGCCGACGTGCCCGACCGGGACCCATCCGATCAGGGCCGTGCCGCGAACGTCTTGTCGTGAGGACCGCCATGACGCTGCCCCGGAGCCGCCCGCCCGGCCCCGGCGCGTCCGAGACCGGCCCGTCCGCGGGCGAGGCCGGTCTCGAGGACCGGGAGCTCGTCGGGCGCGTCGCCGACGGCGACGGCGCGGCGCTCGAGGCGCTCTACGCGCGCTACGGCCGTGCCTGCTACGGCCTCGCGCGCCGGATCCTGGCCGACGACCAGTTCGCCCAGGACTGCGTGCAGGAGGTCTTCCTCGCCGTGTGGCGCGACGCCTCGCGGTTCGACGCCGCCCGCGGCGGCTTCTCGACCTGGCTGCTGTCGATGACCCACCACAAGGCCGTCGACGCCGTGCGCCGCGAGGAGAACCTGCGCAAGCGGCGGACCGGCGCCGACGCCGCTCGACACCCGGGTGAGCGACGCACCGGCCGTCGACGACGACGTCTGGTCGGGGCTGCGCGGGGAGCGGGTGCGCGACGCCCTGCTGACGCTGCCGGCCGCCGCAGCGCGAGGCCCTCACCCTGGCCTACTTCGGCGGCTACACCCAGCGCGAGATCGCCGGGCTCACCGGCACGCCCCTCGGCACCGTCAAGACCCGCATGCTCACCGGCATGCGGCGCCTGCGCGCGAGCTCGACGGGCTGTCCGAGGCCGCCACCGCCACGGGCGTCGGCGACGTCCCCGCCAGCCGGGCTCCGGAGGACCGACGATGAACGCCCTGCGCACGATCGCTACGAGGAGCTCGTCGCCGGCTTCGCGCTGTCGCGCGCTCGAGCCCGAGGACGAGCAGCACGTGCCCGGCACCTGCCGGCCTGCGCGCTGTGCGAGCCGACCTCGCCGTGCACCGCGAGACGCTCGCCCACCTGGCACGCTGGTCGAGGAGCCGGCGCCGTCGCGGTCCCCGACCTGTCTGGGACGGGATCGGCCCGGCATCGGGCTCGACGGCCCTGCCGTCCGGCCGTCCGGCCCGCCCGCGGCCCCGGCCGGCGCCCGGCCGCCCCGGCCGTCGCCGAGCTCGCCGCGGCCCGGCAGCCCGCCGCGGTCCCGCCGCGCGACGGCGCGCCTCGCCGCCGCGGCCGCCGTCGTGCTGTCGCCGAGCCTGGGCGCCTGGTCCTGCAGGTGCAGGGCGACCGGGACGCAGCCGTGCGGCCTCGCGAGCGGCTCGCGCGAGGCGGTCGCGCACTCGAGCGGGCCGGCCGTCACCGTGCCGCTGTCGCCCAGCGGGGCCAGGTCACCGCGGTCGCGGTGGTCCACGCCGAGCCGGCTCGACCTGCTCGTCGACGGCCTGGCCGCCGAACGACCCGGCTCGTCGGCGTACGTGCTGTGGGGCCAGAGCGGCGCCGAGCCGGCGACCGGGCGCTGGCCAGCTTCGACGTGCCCGGCTCCGGCGTCCACGTCGTCGAGCAGCTGCCGCCCTGCCCGGCGCTCGGGCGGGCGCCGGAGCTGCTCGTGGTCACCGAGGAGCCGGGTCGCGCACCGCCCCCGGTGATCGCTCGCAGCCGGCTGTCGCGACCGGCCGCGCGGCCTGGCTGCATGGCGCCCGGCGGCGTGACTCCGATCGCCGGCCGTCGCGGCTCGCCGGCGGACTGGCCGCGTCCGGCCTGCGCGACCGTCCGTCGCACGCCCGGCGGAGCGCTGCTGCTCAAGGCCGTCGCGCTGGTCGTCGGCGGCGGCTCATCGCCCTCGGGCCTCGTCCTCATCGTGCTGCCGGGCCCGCTCACCATCCCGCCGATGCTGGCTGGCCTGTACATCCTCTCCCTGGAGTTCGCCTGGGCGGAACGGCTGCGCAACCGCGCGCAGACAGCGGCCAGGGAGGCCTGGGAGCAGGCGCCAAGCGCCACGCCGGTCTCGTCGTCCCTGGTCACCGGCGGCGGCGTGGTCGTCGCCGGCCGTCGTGCTCTGGGCGGTCGTGCACTACGACCTGGTGGCGCGGGCCCGCGACGCGGTCGGCCTGTGAGCCGGCTCCTGCGCCGCGCCGCGGCGCGACCTGCCCCTGCGGTAGTGTCCCGCGCACCGGAGCACCGCCCGGGGCGTATAGCTCAGTTGGTTAGAGCGCACGCTTCACACGCGTGAGGTCACAGGTTCGAGTCCTGTTACGCCCACCCTCTCCGCCCCACCGGCCCGCCGCCGGTCCTGACGGCAACCCCGCGCGCACCACCCGCGCCGGGAATGACCGCGGGTCCCGGGTCGCTTGGGACCGAGCACGTGTCCCCCTGACCCGAGGAGTCGCGATGCCCACGCGTACCGCCCGTACCGCCTGGAACGGCGGCCTGCAGGACCGGCTCCGGCCAGGTCGAGCTCAGCAGCAGCAAGGTCGGCACCTACGACGTGTCCTTCCCCAAGCGGGCGGCCGACGAGGCCGGCGGGCCACCAGCCCGGAGGAGCTCATCGCCGCGGCGCACTCGCGCCTGCTTCGCGATGCAGCTGTCGAACGAGATCGCCGAGGCCGGCGGCACGCCCGCAGAGCCTCGAGGTCACCGCGGTCGTCGCGCTCGGCCCGGACCGCGGCCGGCGGCTTCCAGCCTGACCGGCATCGACCCTGACGGTCGTCGGCGAGGTCGAGGGGCTCGACGCCGCGGCTTCGAGAAGGCCGCCGAGGCCGCGAAGGCCGGCTGCCCGGTCTCCAAGGCGCTCGACCGGCGTCGAGATCACCCTGGACGCCTCGCTCGCGTAGTCCACCCCCGCTCCCGACGGCCGGCCCCGTCCCACGCGGAGCCGGCCGACGCGCGTGCCGGAGCGGGCCGCGCAGCCGCGGTCGCTAGGGTCGGCGCATGCCTGACGCGCCGCCCGCCTCCGCTGACCGTCTCCGCCGAGCAGGCCGGGTCAGACCGCCGGGGAGCTGCTGCGCGCCGCGGGCGTGCAGGACACCGCCGTCGCGCGGGTCGCGGGCGAGCTGCGCGACCTGGCCCACCCGGTGGCCGAGGGCGACGTGGTCGAGGCCGTGCCGTACGGCAGCGCGGACGGGCGCGCGGTGCTGCGGCACTCGGCGGCCCACGTGCTCGCGCAGGCCGTGCAGGAGCTGTTCCCCGGCACCCGGCTGGGCATCGGCCCGCCCGTCAGGACGGCTTCTACTACGACTTCCTGCCGGAGCGGCCGTTCACGCCGGACGACCTGTCGCTCTCGAGAAGAAGATGAGCGACATCGTCCGGCAGCGGCAGCGGTTCTCGCGCCGGGTCGTCACCGACGCCGACGCGCGGGCCGAGCTGGCCGACGAGCCGTTCAAGCTCGAGCTGATCGGCCTGAAGGGCGCCAGCTCGGACGACGACGGCAGTCAGCGTCGAGGTCGGCGCGCGGCGAGCTGACGATGTACGACAACCTGCGCGGCGACGAGCTGGCCTGGACCGACCTGTGCCGCGGGCCCGCACCTGCCGACCACCCGGGACGTCCCGGCGTACAAGCTGATGCGCACCGCGTCGGCGTACTGGCGGGGCGACCGAGACCAACCCGCAGCTGCAGCGCATCTACGGCACCGCGTGGGAGAGCAAGGAGGCGCTCAAGGAGCACCTGCGGCTGCTCGAGGAGGCCGAGAAGCGCGACCACCGGCGGCTCGGCGCGGAGCTGGACCTGTTCAGCTTCCCGGACGAGATCGGCTCCGGCCTGGCGGTGTTCCATCCCAAGGGCGGCGCCGTCCGGCGGGTGATGGAGGACTACTCGCGCCGCAAGCACGAGGAGGCGGGCTACTACTTCGTCAACACCCCGCACATCACCAAGGAGGACCTGTTCCTCGACCTCCGGCCACCTGGACTGGTACGCCGACGCCATGTTCCCGCCGATGCACTTCGAGAGGACTCGCCGCGGAGTGCTCGGCAGGGGCACCGACTACTACCTCAAGCCGATGAACTGCCCGTTCCACATCCTCGTGTTCAAGCGCTCGCGCGGTCGCTGCTACCGCGAGCTGCCGCAGCGGCTCTTCGAGTTCGGCACGGTCTACCGCTACGAGAAGTCCGGCGTGGTGCACGGCCTCACCCGGGCCGCGGGCTCACCATGGACGACGCGCACATCTTCACTGCACCCGCGAGGGGATGGGCGACGAGATCGCCAGCCTCCTGGACTTCGTGCTCGGGCTGCTGCGCGACTACGGCCTCACCGACTTCTTCCTCGAGCTGTCCACCCGCGACGACAGCGACAAGTACGTCGGCGACGCGACACCTGGGCCGAGGCGACGCCGCCGCTGCAGGAGGCCGCCACCGCCTCCGGTCTGGAGCTGGTGCCCGACCCGGGTGGCGCCGCCTTCTACGGCCCGAAGATCTGCGTGCAGGCGCGCGACGCGATCGGCCGGACCTGGCAGATGTCGACCATCCAGGTCGACTTCAACCTGCCGGAGCGCTTCGACGTCGACTACCAGGCCGGCGACGGCACCCGGCAGCGACCGGTGATGATCCACCGCGCGCTGTTCGGGTCGATCGAGCGGTTCTTCGGCGTCCTGCTGGAGCACTACGCCGGGGCGTTCCCGGCCTGGCTGGCACCCGTGCAGGTCGTCGGCATCCCGATCACCAGCGAGCACGACGCCTACCTGGCCGGAGTCGCCGACCGGCTGCGCGCCGAGGGCATCCGGGTCGAGGTGGACACCTCCGACGACCGCATGCAGAAGAAGATCCGCACCGCGCAGAAGTCAGAAGGTGCCGTTCATGCTGCTCGCCGGGGACGAGGACGTCGAGCAAGGGGGCGGTGTCCTTCCGGCTGCGGGACGGCAGCCAGGACAACGGCGTGCCCGTCGACGAGGCGGTGGCGCGGATCGTCGAGCCGGTGCGGGAGCGGCGGTGAGGGGGGAGCCGTTCCGGGACGGCTCGCAGGAGCAGCGCGGGGCGGGCCTGCAGGACGCCTTCGCCCGGCTCTACACGCCGCACCGGATGGCCTACATCCGCGGCGAGGGCAAGCCGCACGGGGACGGCTGCCCGTTCTGCGAGATCCCGGCGCTGTCCGGACGGCGAGGGCCTGGTCGTCGCCCGCGGCGGGCTGGCCTACGTCGTGCTCAACCTCTACCCGTACAACCCGGGGCACCTGATGGTCGTGCCGCTGCGGCACGTCGCCGGCTACGACGAGCTCACCGGCGCCGAGACCGCCGAGATCGCGGACCTGACGCAGCACGCGTTGCGGGCGCTGCGGCACGCCAGCGCCGCCCAGGGCTTCAACGTCGGGATGAACCTCGGCGTGGTCGGGGGCGCGGGAATCGCGGCCCACCTGCACCAGCACGTCATCCCCCGGTGGGGCGGCGACACGAACTTCATGCCGGTGGTCGGCGGGACGCGGGTGCTGCCGCAGCTGCTGCCGGACACCCGGGACCTGCTGGCCCAGGCCTGGTCGGAGGTCTGAGCCGCCTGACGCACCGTGCCGCGTCGGCCCGCCGGGGCCGGCGGTGTGACGTCGGCCACGTCGTGCCAGGATCGGGGCGAACCGGGCGGCCGACGCCCGGCCGGCCCGTCACCTGGAGGCACCGCATGCGCGGCCGCACCGCACTCCCGCTCCTCGCCCTGGTCGGCGCCGCCGCGCTGGCCGGCGGTGCCGGCTCGGCCGCGGCCGCCGGCCCGGTGCACTGCCCCAACGCCGGGCTGCTCAGCGTGCCGGGAGCCGCCCAGCAGGACGGCACGCGCTGCCTGTCCGATCTCACGACCCCCGGGCTGATCGCCACCGGCAACACCGATGCCAGTGACTGGGCGACGCTCACCTCGGCCCGGACGGCGCCGCAGCCGGCGACCCCCGGCATGCAGGTCGACGGCTACTTCCCGGACGACTCGACGACCAACACCACCCGGGGCAAGAACCACGACGCGCAGTTCGTGATGCGCCTGCCGGACGCCTGGAACGGCAAGCTGCTGATCACCGGGGCTCCGGGCGTGCGCAAGCAGTACGCGCTGGACCGGGCGATCTCGGACTGGGCGGTGGCGCACGGGTACGCGTTCGCCTCGACCGACAAGGGCAACACCGGGACGGCGTTCTACGACAACGGCCCCATCCGGACCGCTCCGGGTGACGCCGTCGCTGGAGTGGCACGAGCGGGTGACCGCAGCTGACGAAGGCCGCGCAGGCAGTCGTGCAGCAGGTCTACGGCAGGCCGCCGCGCCGGACGTACATGACGGGCATCAGCAACGGTGGCTACCTGACCCGGTAGGCGCTGGAGAAGCTCCCCGAAGCTCTACGACGGTGGCGTGGACTGGGAGGGCACCCTGTTCACGCCGGAGACCAACCTGTTCACGTTCCTGCCGGCGGCGCTGCAGCACTACCCGGCGGCGCAGGTCAGCCCGGCCGCCCACGACGCGATGATCGCCGCCGGGTACGCGCCGGGCTCGGAGCCGCTGTGGGGTCACCACTACGCGGTCTACTGGGACCTCACCCAGCGGGTCTACCGCGAGGAGTTCGACCCGACCTTCGACGGCGCCGACCCAGGCGGGCACCCCGTACTGCCAGGGCGGCCCGGGCTGCGACACGCTCTACGACTACGCGCTCGCGCCCGCAGGCGGTGAAGGACGCCGTCGCCCGCGTCTCGCTGACCGGCAAGATCGGCAAGCCGATGCTGACGCTGCACGGCACGCTGGACACGCTGCTGCCGATCTCCCAGCGACAGCGACGTCTACGACCGCATGGTCGACAAGGCCGGCCGGGGTGCAAGCCACCGGTACTACGTCATCGAGGACGGCAACCACGTCGACCAGCTCGCCGACCTGCTCCCGACGGTGACCCGGCCGATGCTGCCCTGCTACTACGACGCGCTGGTCGCGCTGGACGCCTGGGTCGAGCGCGGCAGCACCGCCGCCGCCGGACGGCTTCGTGGCCCGGCCGACGTCCGGCGACGTGGCCAACACCTGCGGCTGCCCGGGCGCTGAGCCGCCCGGCGGCGCGACGTCAGCGCCGGACTCCCGGTGCCCGCGCTGGCGCGCGCCAGGGCCAGGGCGTAGCCGGCGGCCTCGGCCGGCGGCAGGCCACCTCGAGCCGCACCCACCGACATCGCCCCTCCTCCGGCGTCGCCTCCGCCGTCCTCGGACACCCGGCCGCCCCTGGCCAGCACGTCGCTGCGGCACCGGCCGCTCGGCCCACGCCGGCACCGACACGGTCACCCGCACCGGCCGCGCGCCGGGAGGCGTGCGCACCGGGGCCGACGGCAGGCCGTCGAGCAGCGCTCGGCGTGCGCCGGCCCGTACGTCCAGAGCAGCAGCTGGCCGGTCCGCGGCTCGACCGCCAGCCGGGCGACGGGTCCGCCGCGACCCGCGCGGCCAGCTCCGCCGTCGTCCGGGGCACCGACCGGGAAGGCGCCGCCGGCAGGGACCAGGCAGGTGCCCGCGGCTGCTCGGCCGAGCACGTCACCGGGCAGCGCTCCAGGCCGGTGGCGACCACCGCGCCGGGGCAGGCCGGCGGGCCGTCCCACAGCACCTCGCGGTCGCCGGACGCCAGGCGGTCGCCCGGTGCCAGCCGGCCGCGCACCCGACCAGTCCGGGGCGCAGCGCCTCGGCGACGCGGCCCGGTCCCGGCGTCGACCGGCTCGCCGTCCGGGTCGACGAGCGCGGCCGACCGGCCCCGGGGCCGCCTCGGCCACCCGTGCCAGACAGCGCCCGCAGCGGGCCCAGGCCGACCGCGCGGCGGGGCGAGGCGACGAGGACCGGCACGACGTCCCCGCGGACGACCGCCGCCACGAGCTCGGCGTCGAGCACGCTCCGTGCCGGGGGTGCGCCCGCCCAGCAGGTCCTCGAAGAGCTCCTCGTCGTCGCTGCCGGTGAGGACGGACTCGAGCAGCTCCTCGCGCAGCGCCTCGACGAGCGTCGCGTGCTCCGGGTCGGCGTCGCGCGGTGCCGCGCCCTCGTGCACCCGCAGGTGCAGCAGGTCCAGCACGCCGCCCACCGCGCCGTCGTCGTCGTGCAGCGGCAGCTGCAGCGGCAGGACCTGCTCGCCGAGCACCCGCTGGCAGACGGCGACCGCCTCGTCGGCGTCCGCGCCGGGGCGGTCGAGCTGGGACAGGACGACCAGCCGGGGCAGGTGCTCCAGGGACTCCCAGAGCGCCACCGCCCGGGCGTCGACCCCCTGCACCGGGGACAGCACGAGGACCGCCGCCCGGGCCGCCCGCAGGCCCGTCGCCCGCTCGCCGGCCAGGTCCGGCGAGCCGGGCACGTCGAGCAGCGCCGAGGTCCGACCCCGCCCTCGCGCGCCCACGACACGCCGAGGCGCCCGGGCGGGCCCTGGGGGACCCCGCGAGGGCGGTGACCAGCGTCGTCGTCCCGGCCCCTGCGGGCCCGAGGAGCAGGACGGCGCCCGCGGCACCCGGTCGACCTGCGCGCTGCTCCACGGGGCGAGCCTGCCGCACGGCCGCCGATCAGTAGGCTGCGGCCCCCCGGACCGCTCCCCGCGGTCCTGCCCGGACGGAGGCGGCGTGCTCAAGGTGCTGCGACCCGCCATCGCGCGGGTCGCCCGACCGACCGCCACGGCGCTGCTGCGCGCCGGCGTCACCCCCGACGCCGTCACCGTCGCGGGGACGGCCGGGGTGGTGGCCGCCAGCGTGCTCCTGCTGGCCCGCGGCCACTTCCTCGCCGGCACCGTCGTGGCGGTGCTCTTCGTGCTCACCGACATGCTCGACGGGGCGATGGCGCGCGAGCGCGGCACGAGCAGCCGCTTCGGCGCCTGGCTGGACTCCACCTGCGACCGGGCCGCCGACGCCGCCGTCTTCGGCGCGCTCGCCTGGTGGTTCACCGGCGACGGCGACGACCGCCTGCTCGCCGCGGTCGCCCTCTACTGCCTGGTCACCGGCGCGGTGGTGTCGTACGAGAAGGCGCGCGCGGAGGGGCTCGGCATGACCTGCGACGTGGGGGTCGCGGAGCGGGCCGAGCGGCTCGTCCTCGTCTTCGCCGGTACGGCTGCCGTCGGTCTCGGCGCGCCCGCCGTCGTGCTGCAGGTGCTGCTGTGGGTGCTCGCCGCCGCGACGACGGTCACCGTCGGGCAGCGGGCCGCCGAGGTGCGGCGGCAGGCGGCCGCGGCCGCGTGAGCCGCCCGCCCGCCCGCGGCGTGGCCGAGCGGGCCACCGCCGCCGCGTACGCCGCGGGCTGGGCCCTGGTCCGCGTCCTGCCCGAGCGCACCGCGCACGCGCTGTTCCGCGCGGGCGCCGACCTCGCCGCCCGGCGCGGCGGCCGGGGCGTGGACCAGCTGCGCCGCAACCTCGAGCGCGCCGCGCCCGGGCAGGACCTCGTGCAGGAGGCGCTGCGGTCGTACGCCCGCTACTGGTGCGAGGTCTTCCGGCTCCCGGTGACGCCGCGCGCACGGCTGGTCGCCGGCATGAGCACCGAGGGGGAGCGGTGGTTCCGCGAGGCGGTCGCCGCCCCGCAGGGGGTCGTCATGGCGCTGCCCCACACCGGCAACTGGGACCAGGCGGGCGCCTGGACGGTGGCGCAGGGGGTGCCCTTCACCACCGTCGCCGAGCGGCTGCGCCCCGAGTCGCTCTTCGACCGCTTCGTGGCCTTCCGCGAGTCGCTCGGCATGGAGGTGCTCGCCCTCACCGGGGGGGCGCGGCCGCCCTACGAGGTGCTGGCGGAGCGGCTGCGCGCCGGCGGCACCCTGTGCCTGCTCGCCGACCGCGACCTGTCCGCCAGGGGCGTCGACGTGCAGCTGTTCGGCGAGGCGACGCGGATGCCGGCGGGCCCCGCGCGCCTCGCGCTGCAGACCGGCTCCACGCTGCTGCCGGTGACGCTCTCCTTCACCCCGGGCGGCTGGCGCGCCCGCTGGCACGCGCCCGTCCCGCACACCGACGTCGCGACGATGACGCAGGCGGTCGCCGACGCCTTCGCCGTCGGCATCGCCGAGGCCCCGGCCGACTGGCACATGCTGCAGCGGCTCTGGCTGTCCGACCTGGACGCCGACGACCCGCGACGGGCGCCCGCGTGAGGATCGGCCTGGTCTGCCCCTACACCTGGGACACCCCCGGGGGCGTGCAGGCGCACGTCCACGACCTGGCTGTCGCGCTGCTCGCGCGCGGGCACGAGGTCAGCGTGCTGGCGCCGGTCGACGAGCCCGGACGCCGCCGGGCTCGAGCCGTGGGTGGTGCCGGCCGGACGCGCGGTGCCGGTGCCGTACAACGGCTCGGTCGCCCGCCTCTGCTTCGGGCCGCTGTCGCTCGCCCGCACCCGGCGCTGGTTGCGCGCCGGCCGCTTCGACGTGCTGCACCTGCACGAGCCCACCGTGCCGTCGGTGTCGATGCTGGCGCTGTGGACGGCTCGTGGCGCGCTGGTCGCCACCTTCCACACCTCCACGCCGCGCAGCCGGGCGCTGCAGGTGTTCGGCACCGTCCTGCAGCCGGGGATGGAGAAGCTCACCGGTCGCATCGCCGTCTCGCCGGCCGCGCGCAGGGTCATCATGGAGCACCTGGGCGTCGACGCCGTGCTCGTGCCCAACGGCGTGGACGTCGCCCGCTTCGCCGCCGCCGGTCCCCGGCCGGACGGACCGCCGACCGTCGTCTTCCTGGGTCGGGTCGACGAGCCCCGCAAGGGGCTCGCGGTGCTGCTCGAGGCACTGCCCGAGCTGGTGCGCCGCGTCCCCGACGTCCGGCTGCTCGTCGCCGGGCCCGGCGACGGGTCCCTCGTCCGCGAGCAGCTGCCGGCGGACCTCGTCGACCGGGTCGAGCTGCTGGGCCTGGTGGCCGAGGTCGACAAGCCGGCGACCTACGCCCGCGGCGACGTCTACTGCGCCCCCAACACCCACGGCGAGTCCTTCGGCATCGTGCTGCTGGAGGCGATGGCCGCGGGGACGCCGGTGGTCGCCAGCGACCTGGAGGCCTTCCGCCGGGTGCTCGACGACGGCCGCACGGGGGTGCTCTTCCCCGTCCGCGACGCCGCGGCGCTCGCAGGGGCGCTCGCGGACCTGCTCGCCGACCCCCACCGCCGGGCGGCGATGGCGACGGCGGGGCGCGCGGCCGTGCAGCCGTACGACTGGTCGGCGGTCACGTCCCAGGTGCTCGCCGTCTACGAGGCCGTCCTCGCCGCCAGCCCGGCCGGCGTGCAGGACCGCGACGACCTCGACGACGACGACGACGAGGACGAGGTCGAGGACCCGTCGGCGGTGCGGCGGCTGCTCAGCCAGCTGCGGGGCCGCTCGTGAGCCCGGCGGGCTGGTCCCTGACCGCGCTCGCCGTCGTGCTGGCCGCCGTCTACGTGAGCTGGACCGCGGGGCGGCTCGACCGCCTGCACGCACGGGTCGACGCGGCCTGGGCGGCCCTCGACGCCGCGCTGGTGCGCCGGGCCGCTGCGGCGCGGGCGCTCGTGCCGCACCTCCCGCCCGGTGCGGCGGCGGCCGCGCTCGACCGGGCAGCGGCGGCCGCCCTGCGCGGCGGCCCCGTGGCCCGCGAGGCGGTCGAGAACGACCTGACGCGGGCCCTGCGCACCGCCCTGCCGGACCTGCCTGCGCGCCCGACCGACCCGGCGGGCCTCCTGGACCTGCTCGAGGAGCTCGAGGGCGCGGCGACCCGCGCCGGGCTGACCCGGTCCTTCCACAACAGCGCGGTCGCCGACGCCCGGGTGCTGCGCCGCAAGCGGGTGCCGCGCGCCCTGCACCTGGCCGGTCACCGGGTGCTCCCGCAGCACTTCGACGTCGACGACACCGCCCTGCCGGCGGCGCTGCAGGAGCACCGCGCGGACCCGGCCGGACCCCGCCGACTGGCCTAGACTCGGGGTGCCGTCCCGGCACTGCCCCGCCTGCCGTCCCGCCCCGACCGGAAGGTCCTCCCGTGCCCGCCGAGCCCGCCCCCCGTCCCGACCTCCCCGCCGGCAGCGCGACGCCTGCGCTCGGCACCGAGCGGGTCAAGCGCGGCATGGCCGAGATGCTCAAGGGCGGCGTCATCATGGACGTCGTCGACCCGGCGCAGGCGCGGATCGCCGAGGACGCGGGCGCCGTCGCCGTCATGGCGCTCGAGCGGGTGCCCGCCGACATCCGGCGCGACGGCGGGGTCGCCCGCATGAGCGACCCGGACATGATCGACGGCATCCAGGCCGAGGTGTCGATCCCGGTCATGGCCAAGGCCCGCATCGGCCACTTCGTCGAGGCGCAGGTGCTGCAGGCGATCGGCGTCGACTACGTCGACGAGTCCGAGGTGCTCACGCCCGCGGACTACGCGCACCACATCGACAAGCGCTCCTTCACCGTGCCCTTCGTCTGCGGCGCCACCAACCTCGGCGAGGCGCTCCGCCGCATCTCCGAGGGGGCGGCCATGATCCGCTCGAAGGGGGAGGCCGGCACCGGCGACGTGTCGCAGGCGACCACGCACATCCGCACGATCCTCGGCGAGATCAAGCGGCTCACGGTGATGGACGACGCCGAGATCTTCGAGGCCGCCAAGCTCATGAGCGCGCCGGTCGAGCTGGTCCGCGAGACCGCCGAGCTCGGTCGGCTGCCCGTCGTGCTGTTCACCGCCGGGGGCGTGGCCACCCCGGCCGACGCGGCGATGATGATGCAGCTCGGCGCCGACGGCGTCTTCATCGGTTCCGGCATCTTCAAGTCCGGCGACCCGGCGCAGCGCGCCCGCGCCTGCGTCGAGGCCACGGCCTGGTTCCGCGACGCGGAGCGGATCGCCAAGGTCAGCCGCGGTCTCGGGGAGGCGATGGTCGGCATCGCCGCCGACTCCCTGGGCGCCGGCGACCTGCTGGCCACGCGCGGCTGGTGACGGTCCCGGACGAGCAGCCCGGCGAGGGGCCGCTCGTCGGGGTGCTCGCCCTGCAGGGCGACGTGCGCGAGCACCTGAGCGCCCTGCGCGCGGCGGGTGCGAGGGCGGTCGAGGTCCGGGCGCCGGCCGACCTCGTCGGCCTGGACGGGCTGGTCGTCCCCGGCGGGGAGTCCACGGCGATCGGTCGGCTGCTCGCGGTGGTCGGGCTGCTCGACCCGCTGCGCGCTGCGCTGCGCGCCGGGATGCCGGCGTACGGCTCGTGCGCCGGCATGGTGCTGCTCGCCGACCGCGTCGTGGACGGGCTGCCCGGGCAGCCGCTGCTCGGGGGTCTGGACGTCACCGTCCGGCGCAACGCCTTCGGCCGGCAGGTGCACAGCTTCGAGGCGCAGGTGCCGGTCACCGGGGTGGACGGGCCGGTGCACGGCGTCTTCATCCGGGCCCCCTGGGTCGAGGGGGCAGGCCCCGACGTCGAGGTGCTCGCCGAGGTCGACGGCCACCCGGTCGCGGTGCGGCAGGGGCGGCTGATGGCCACCGCCTTCCACCCGGAGCTCACCGGTGACACGCGCGTGCACGCGCTGTTCGTCGACCTGGTGCGCGCGGCGGCGGGGGAGGCCCGCACTAGTGTCGAGGAGCCGGCGGAGGGCCGCCGGGCGACGGGAGGAGCACCGTGAGCGGCCACTCCAAGTGGGCGACGACCAAGCACAAGAAGGCCGTCGTCGACGCCAAGCGCGGCAAGCTGTTCGCCAAGCTCATCAAGACGATCGAGGTGGCGGCGCGCACCGGCGGTGGCGACCCCGCCGGCAACCCGACGCTCGCGGACGCGATCGCGAAGGCCAAGGGCCAGTCCGTCCCCAACGACAACATCGACCGCGCGGTCAAGCGCGGCAGCGGCGAGCTGGGCGACGCCGCGGCGTACGAGGAGATCACCTACGAGGCGTACGGCCCCGGCGGCGTCGCCGTGCTCGTCGAGTGCCTCACCGACAACCGCAACCGGGCCGCGGCGGAGGTGCGCACCGCGATCACGCGCAACGGCGGCAACCCCGCCGACCCCGGCTCGGTGTCGTACCTGTTCGGCCGCAAGGGCCTGGTGCTCGTCACCAAGACCGAGGGGCTCACCGAGGACGACGTGCTGCTCGCGGTGCTCGACGCGGGCGCCGAGGACGTCAGCGACCTCGACGAGGCCTTCGAGGTGGTCTGCGACGCGACCGACACCCACGCCGTGCGGCTGGCCGCGACGGACGCCGGCTTCACCGTCGAGTCGGCCGACATCGCCTGGCTGCCGACCGTCAGCGTCCCGCTGGAGGACGAGCCCGCGCGCAAGGTGCTCAAGCTCGTCGACGCCCTCGAGGACCTCGACGACGTGCAGAACGTGTGGGCCAACTTCGACATCAGCGACGAGGTGCTCGAGAGCGTCTGACCGGGGCGTGCCGAAGATCGCCAGGGCGGTACGACGGGTGTAGCGTCGGACCTGGTTGAGCAGTCAGCCGCCCAGTCGCCGACGGGACCGCCGTCCCGTCCGTCGTGCGGAGGCGCAGATGACGGACAGGCCCGCTCGTGAGTACGACCTCACGCGGCGCCAGCTCGTCGCGCTGGATGCCTGGCACTCCCGGCGGCGCCTGCAGCAGGAGGCTGCCGCGGTCGGGCAGCGCAGCCGAGAGCAGCGGCTGGACCTGGCCCGCCGGATGGACGTCCTGCGCGAGCAGCACCGGGCCATCATCGCCCGCACCGACGCGCAGCTGCGCTCGAGCGCCCGGCTGCTCGCCGACCGCCCGCGCGCGGTCGTCGTGCACCGCAACGCGTGGTTCACCGACCGGGTCTGCGCCGCCCTCGACGGTCTCGGGGTGGAGGTCGTCGCCTGCTCGACGAACGGCGCGGAGGCCGTCGGCACCGTCGTCGTCGAGCAGCCGGACCTCGTCCTCGTCGAGGACGTGCTGCCCATGCTGGCGGGCGAGGCGGTCGTCCGCGAGGTGCTCATGTTCGCCCCGCGGGCCCTCGTGGCCGCGCACGTCGCCCACGAGGACGCGATCGCGCCCATGCTGCAGGCCGGGGCGCGCGCGGCGTGGCTGCGCAGGGTGCCGCCCGAGGAGGTGGGGGCGGCGCTCGCCGATCTGCTCGTGCCGACCGCCGCGAGGGCGTGACGCTCCCCTCGGCGCCGGTGGTGGACCCGACGTCCCTGGCCACGCGGCACCGGCTCGCCGTCGACCGGGCCGGGCGGCTGTGCGCGCACGGGCACCGGGTGGTCGCCCGTGCCCGAGGTCTCACGTCCGCCGGCTTCACCGTCGAGGGCGTGGTCGCGGCCCGTCCCGCCGTCCTGCGCTGGGTCGCCGGCCGCACCGAGGGCGACGCCGAGGCGCTCGTGCGGCTCGGCCTCGTGCTCGACCTGGCGCTGCCCGACGCCGCCGGCCCGGTGCCGGCCCTGGACGGGGACCGCGCGGCGGCGCTGGTCGCGGTGCTGCGCAGCTTCGACCGCGTGACGAGCGTGGTGCTGCACGCGCCGGCGACCCGGCCACGGCGGGGGTCGTGACGGGCGCCGCAGACCGGCCCGCGGTGCCCGTCGTGGCGATCGCCGCGTCCGCCGGCGGCGTCGAGGCCCTGCGCCAGGTCGTCGCCGCGCTCCCGCCGGACCTGCCCGCGGCCGTGCTGGTCGCGCTGCACCTGCCGGCCCTGGCGCGCAGCGTGCTCGCGCCCATCCTGGACCGCGTCGGCGAGGTGCCGGTGCGGGTCGCGCAGACCGGCGAGCCGCTGCGGCCGGGGACCGTCGTCGTCGCCCCGCCCGACAGCCACCTGCTCGTCGTGGAGGGGCGCACCCGGCTCGGGCGCGGCCCGCGCGAGAACGGGCACCGGCCCTCGCACGACGCCATGCTGAGGTCGGTCGCGCTGGACTGCGGCCCGTACGCGGTCGGGGTGGTGCTGACCGGCCTGCTCGACGACGGCGCCGCCGGCCTGGCCGCCGTCTCCCGCTACGGGGGGACGTGCCTCGTGCAGGACCCCGCCGACAGCGAGCAGCCGTCCATGCCGCGCGCGGCGCGGGCGGCCGTGCCGTCGGCCCGCTGCGTCCCGCTCGCCGAGATCGCCCGGGAGGTGGTCCGCGCCGTGGACCAGACGCCGCAGCCCGCCCCGCGGGTCGACCAGGCGCAGCGCGCGCTCGACCTCGCCGAGGTCAGCAGCGGGCTGCACGGCTCGCCGGTCCTGCCGGACGGCAGCCCGCCGGGGACGCCGTCGCCGTTCGCCTGCCCCGACTGCTCCGGCGTCCTCAACCAGGTCCCGGACGGCGACGTGGTGCGCTTCCGCTGCCGGACCGGGCACGCCTGGACTGCCGAGAGCCTCGGCGCGCAGCAGGCCGAGCGGGTGGAGGAGTCGCTCTGGGTGGCCCTGCGGGTGCTGGAGGAGCGGGCCGACCTCAGCCGCAGGCTGTCCGCCGACGCGACCCGCGGGGGTCGCGACTGGGCCGCCGCCCACCTGCTGCGCCAGGCCGACGAGGCGGAGCGGTCGGCCGCCACCGTGCGTGGGGTGCTCGAGCACGACCTCGGCGGTGCGGCCCGTGCCGTGCCCCCGGAGGAGGACCGGCCGGGCGCCTAGGCTGGCGCGCCTGCCTGTCGCCCGTCCTGCCTGTCGCCCGCCCGAGGAGCCGCCGTGCCCGCCGTGCCCGACGTGCCCCTCGACCCGGCCTTCGAGCGGCTGCTGCAGCACATGCGCGACAGCCGCGGGTCGGACTTCACCGGTTACAAGCGCACCAGCCTGAAGCGCCTGGTCGACCGCCGGGTGCGTGCCGCGGGCGTGGCGTCCTACGACGCCTACCGCGACCTGCTCGAGGTCGAGCCGGCGGAGGCCAACGCGCTGCTCGACGCGCTGCTCATCAACGTCACGGCCTTCTTCCGCGACCCCGACACGTGGCAGGCGCTGGCGACCGAGCACCTGCCCGAGGCCCTCGCGGGCCTGGAGCCCGGCGACCCGGTGCGCGTCTGGAGCGCCGCGTGCGCCAGCGGTGAGGAGGCCTACACGCTGGCGATCCTGCTGCACGAGCTGCTCGGGGCCGACGACTTCGCGCGACGCGTGAAGGTCTACGCGACCGACGTCGACGAGGCGGCGCTCTCGGTCGCGCGGACCGGGGTCTACAGCGCCGCCGCTCTCGAGCCGCTGGGGGAGCAGCGGCGCGACCGCTGGTTCGAGGCGGACGGCGAGCGCTGGCGCGTCCGCCCGGAGCTGCGCAACGCCATCATCTTCGGTCGGCACGACCTGCTGCACGACGCCCCCATCGGCCGGGTCCTGCTGCTGTCGTGCCGCAACGTGCTCATGTACCTCACCCCCGACAGCCAGCGGCGCGTGCTCGAGCGCTTCGCCTTCGCCGTGCACCCGGCCGGGCTGCTCGTGCTGGGCAAGGCCGAGATGCTGCTGACGCAGTCGCAGCTGTTCCTGCCGGTGGCGCTGCAGCAGCGCGTCTTCCGCGCGCGCCGGCCCACCTCGGACTCGCGCTTGGCGGCGCTCGCCCTCGGCGGGCCCGGCGACGGCTCCGGACGGGGTCGGCGGCGCTTCACCGACGCCGCCTTCGACTCCGCGCCCGCGGCGCAGCTCGTGCTCGACGACACGGGCGTGCTGCGGGTCGCGAACGAGCGCGCTCTCGCCCAGCTGCGGCTGTCCGAGGTCGACCTGGGCCGTCCCTTCGTCGACCTGGAGCTGGCGGGGGCGCTGCCCGAGCTGAGGGGCACCGTGGCCGCCGTGCAGGCGAGCCGGGAGCCGGTCGACCTGCGCGACGTCGACGGGGTGCCGAGCCGGGCGTCCGGTCGGCACTGGGACGTGCGCATCGCGCCCCTGGAGGGCGACGGCCGGCTGCTGGGCGTGCACCTGGTCTTCGAGGACGTCACCGAGCGGCACGAGCTGCGCGTACGGCTCGACGAGGTGCACCTGGAGCTCAGCACGGCGTACGAGGAGCTGCAGAGCTCGAGCGAGGAGCTCGAGACGACCAACGAGGAGCTGCAGAGCGCGGTCGAGGAGCTCGAGACGACCAACGAGGAGCTGCAGAGCACCAACGAGGAGCTCGAGACGATGAACGAGGAGCTGCAGAGCACCAACGAGGAGCTGCAGACCCTCAACGACGAGCTGCGCGAGCGCACGTCCGACTCCGACACGAGCAACGCCTTCCTGCAGGGCATCGTCGAGGGGCTGGAGACCGCGCTCGTCGTCACCGACGGGGACCTCCGCGTGGTGCTGTGGAACGGCGGGGCCGAACGGCTGACCGGGTTGCGCGGCTTCGAGGCCGAGGGAAGGCCGCTGCTCGAGCTCGAGCTCGGACTTCCCGTGACCGCGCTGCGGGGGGTGCTGCGCGAGGTCCTCGTGCTCGGCCAGGACCGCGGGGAGATCGAGGCGACCGTGCGCAACCGCTTCGGCAGCCGTCACCTGCGCCGGCTGCGCGTGCACCCGCTCCACCGGGGGTCGGACGGCGTCAGCGGCGCGGTCATCACCATCGTCGACGACACCGGCGACGTCGACGCGGTCGACGGGTCGGTGCCGCCGCCTGCTTGAGCACCGGCGCGCCTCCGCGACCTCCCCGCGACAGCGCCTAGGCTCCCGAACGGACGTTCGAACGAGGAGGGGCCGTTGCGCGTGCTGGGGGTGGACCCCGGGCTGACCCGGTGCGGGCTCGGTGTCGTCGACGGCGTGCCGGGCCGCGCGTCGCTCGTCGCGGTGGGGGTGGTCCGCACCCCGGCCGAGCACGAGCTCGGGGCCCGGCTGGTCGCGCTGGAGGTGGCCGTCGAGTCCTGGCTCGACGAGCACGCCCCGGACGCCGTCGCGGTGGAGCGGGTCTTCGCCCAGGCCAACGTGCGCACCGTCATGGGCACCGCCCAGGCAGGCGCCGTGGCCGTGGTGTGCGCGGCGCGACGCGGGCTGCCCGTCGCGCTGCACACGCCCTCGGAGGTCAAGGCCGCGGTGACCGGGTCCGGCCGGGCCGACAAGGCCCAGGTCGGGGCGATGGTCACCCGTCTGCTGCGGCTCGACGCGCCGCCGCGCCCGGCCGACGCCGCCGACGCCCTGGCCCTGGCCCTGTGCCAGCTCTGGCGCGGGCCGGCCCTCGCCCGCCTCGCGGCCCGGGGCGCCCGGTGATCTCCAGCGTCCAGGGCGCCGTCTCGGCGCTGCTGCCGACCGGGCTCGTCGTGCGCGTCGGCGGGGTCGGCCTCGCCCTGCAGACGACGCCGGCCACCCGGGCCCGGGCCCGGGTCGGCGAGCAGGTCGAGCTCGCGACGTCGCTGGTCGTGCGGGAGGACAGCCTGACGCTGTACGGCTTCGGCGAGCCCGAGGAGCGCGACCTGTTCGAGCTGCTGCAGACCGCGTCGGGCGTCGGGCCGCGGCTCGCCCAGGCGGTGCTCACGGTCCACGAGCCCGATGCCGTGCGTCGGGCGCTGCAGGACGAGGACCTCACCGCGCTGTGCCAGGTGCCGGGCATCGGCCGCAAGGGGGCGCAGCGGCTCGTGCTCGAGCTCAAGGACAAGGTCGGCCCGGTCGGCGCTGCCGGTGCGGCCCCGTCGACCCGGGCCGGGTGGGCCGAGACCGTCAGCGGCGCGCTGGTGGGCCTGGGTTGGCCGGCCGCTCAGGCCGAGGACACGGTCACCCGGCTGGCTGCTGAGCACCCCGGGGCGAGCGACGCCGACGTGCCCGCGCTGCTGCGCGCCGGGCTGGCGCTGCTGAGCAGGTCGCGGTGAGCGACCTGGAGCGGCAGGAGGCCGCCGAGCTCGCCCGGCGGCAGCTCGGCCCGTCGCGGCCCGAGGCCGTCGAGGACGAGGCGCAGGTCGAGGCCGCCCTCCGGCCGCGCCGCCTGGCCGAGTTCGTCGGTCAGGAGCGGGTCCGCGAGCAGCTCTCGCTGCTGCTCGACTCGGCGCGCCGCCGCGGGCGGCCACCGGACCACGTCCTGCTCTCCGGCGCCCCCGGGCTCGGCAAGACCTCGCTCGCGATGATCATCGCCGCGGAGCTGGGCACCGGGATCCGGGTGACCAGCGGTCCGGCGATGGAGCGCGCCGGTGACCTCGTCGCGCTGGTGACCTCGCTCGCGGAGGGTGAGGTGCTCTTCATCGACGAGATCCACCGGATCGCCCGGCCCGCCGAGGAGCTGCTCTACATGGCGATGGAGGACTTCCGGATCGACGTCGTCGTCGGCAAGGGCCCGGGCTCGACCGCGATCCCGCTCGACGTCCCGCCCTTCACGCTCGTCGGTGCCACCACCAGGTCCGGGCTGCTCACCGGGCCGCTGCGCGACCGGTTCGGGTTCACCGCCCACATGGAGCCCTACTCGCCGCGCGAGCTCGAGCAGGTCCTCGTGCGCAGCGCCGGCCTGCTCGGCGTGCCCCTGCGGCACGACGGCGCCACGGAGATCGCCGGGCGGTCCCGCGGCACGCCCCGGGTCGCCAACCGCCTGCTGCGGCGGGTCCGCGACTACGCCGAGGTCCGCGCCGACGGCGTGCTGACCCGCCCGGTGTCCCGGGCGGCCCTGGAGGTCTACGACGTCGACGAGCTCGGCCTCGACCGGCTCGACCGGGCGGTGCTGGACGCGCTCGTCCGTCGCTTCGGCGGCGGTCCCGTGGGCCTGTCGACGCTGGCGGTGGCGGTCAGCGAGGAGCGCGAGACGGTGGAGGACGTCGCCGAGCCCTTCCTCGTGCGGTCGGGCCTGGTCCTGCGCACGCCGCGGGGCCGGGTCGCGACGCCGGCGGCCTGGCGGCACCTGGGACTGACCCCGCCCGCGCCGACCGGTGTCCTGCCCCTCGACCTGGGCTGATCGGCGGCGCGGCCCGGCGCGACCTGGCCCGTGGGGGAGCCCGGCCTGCGTATGCTCGCCGCAGCGGGGTAGAGCCGCGTGCCCGTCCGGGCACCGCCCCGGACCGACCCGAGGAGGACCGCGGTGAGCCAGGCAGGGACCCAGCTGGTGCTGCTGCTCGTCCTGCTGGCCGCCTTCGCCCTGCTCGTGGTGCGCCCGCAGCGCGCCCGGCTGCGCGCCGCCCAGCAGGTGCGCGCCTCGCTGACGCCGGGCGACCGGGTCATGACGACCTCGGGCCTGCACGCCGACCTCGTCCAGCTCGACGGCGACACCGTCGAGCTGCAGATCGCTCCGGGCGTCCAGGTCACCTGGGCGACGGCGGCCATCGCCGCCGTGGTGGCGCCGGAGCAGGCCGCCCGTGGCGGACAGGTCGCTGCCGACCCGGTCACGCCCCCGGCCTGACCCGTCCCCGGCGGTGCCCGACGACCGCCGCACCGCACGACCCCGACGACAAGGACCTCCTCCGTGGCACGACCCGCGCCCACCTCCCGCGGCCGCCTGCACGTCGGCCGCTACCTCGGCGCCCTGCTGGGCCTGCTGGTGCTGCTCTACGCCGTCGTCTTCCTCGCCGGTCCGGGCAGCCGGCCCCTCACGCCCAACCTCGCCCTCGACCTGCAGGGCGGCGCCAGCGTGATCCTGGAGGCGCAGCCCGAGAAGGGCGGCAACGCCACCCCGGAGCAGCTGGCCACCGCGGTCGACATCATCCGCCAGCGCGTCAACGGGGCCGGCGTCTCCGAGGCGGAGGTCGTCGTCCAGGGGCAGAACATCGTCGTCAGCGTCCCCGGTGGCAACCGCGCGTCGATCCGCAACGTCACGCAGACCGCTCAGCTGCGCTTCCGCGAGGTCCTCGACGCCGCGTCCGGCGCCCCGGTCGCGGACGCGCCCGCCCCGAGCACGACGCCCGAGCTGCTCACGCCGCCGACGGCGGAGCCGTCGGCGGCCCCGCCGGGCGCGCCGGTGCCCGGCACGACCCCGGCGCCGCAGGGCCGGGCCCTGTCCCGGGCGCTGCAGGACGCCACCCCCGCTCCGGGCGCCACCCCCGACCCGGCCGCGACGCCGGCGCCGGCGCCGGCCCGAGCCGACGCCGGCCGCGGGCACCGCGGCGCCCGGCACCGTGCGCAGCGGCGACGCCTACACCCCGGAGGCCTTCCAGGCGCTCGACTGCACCTCGGAGGAGAACCGCCGCGGCGGCAGCACCGACACGCCCGAGCAGGAGATCGTGGCCTGCAGCAAGGACGGCGCGGAGAAGTACCACCTCGCCGCCGCGAAGGTCATCGGCACCGACGTGGACGGCGCGACGGCCGGCCGCCAGCAGCAGGGCGTCGGCGCCTGGGTGGTGTCGGTGCAGTTCACCGGGTCCGGCCAGGACGCCTTCACCCAGCTGACCAAGGACACGATCGGCAAGCAGGTCGCGATCGTCCTCGACGGCGTCGTGCAGAGCGCCCCTCGCATCAACACCGAGATCCCCGGGGACGCCGAGATCAGCGGCAGCTTCAACCAGCGCTCGTCCCAGGAGCTGGCCAACGTGCTCAAGTACGGCGCGCTGCCGCTCACCTTCGTGGCGCAGGAGGAGCAGACGGTCTCGCCGACCCTCGGCACCGACCAGCTCACCAGCGGCCTGCTCGCCGGCGGTCTCGGCCTGCTCGCCGTCGTCGTCTACTCGCTGCTCTACTACCGCGCCCTGGGCTTCGTCACGATCTCCAGCCTGCTCGTCTCGGGCGCCCTGACGTACGCCGCGATCTGCATCCTCGGCGACCAGATCGGGTTCGCGCTGTCGCTGGCCGGCATCGCCGGGTTCATCGTGGCGGTCGGCATCACCGCCGACTCGTTCGTCGTCTACTTCGAGCGGCTCAAGGACGAGATCAAGGAGGGGCGCTCGCCGCGCAGCGCGGTCGACCGGGCCTGGGTGCGGGCCCGGCGGACCATCCTGTCCGCCGACACCGTGTCCTTCCTCGCCGCGATCATCCTCTACTTCGTGTCGGTGGGCGGGGTGCGCGGCTTCGCCTTCACCCTCGGGCTGTCGACGCTGCTCGACGTGGTCGTGGTGTTCCTGTTCACCCGTCCGCTGGTGTCGTTCCTGTCGCGCTACCGCTGGTTCTCGCGCAGCGGCCCGACCGGCTTCCACGGTCCGGACGGTGGTCAGCCGGTGACCACGACCGCCCCGGCGGCCCGGGCCCGGCGCACCCCCGCCCCCGCCGGCGCGCTCGCGTCGACGGCTCCCACCCGAGAGGCCTGACATGTCGCTCGCCCGCCGGCTCTACCGCGGCGAGACCGCCTTCCCCCTGATCCAGCGGCGGAAGACGTTCTACGCGATCTCGGTCGTGCTCGTGCTCCTGTGCCTGCTGTCCATGCTGGTGCGCGGCTTCAACCTCGGGGTGGAGTTCAAGGGCGGCTCGACCTTCCAGTTCCCGGCCAACGGGCACTCCGTGGAGGACGCGCGCGCGACGTTCGGGCGCCTCGACCTGGGCGAGACGATCGTGCAGGAGCTCGGGCGGCCGAACACCTCGGACAAGGACATCCGGGTGCAGGCCGAGCCGCTGACGCCCGAGGAGGTCGACCGGGTCGTCGGGGCGGTGCAGCAGGACTTCGGCATCACCGACGAGAACCAGATCAACCCCTCCAGCGTCGGGCCCCAGTGGGGCAGCCAGGTGACCAACAAGGCCCTGCAGGGCCTGGTCATCTTCCTCATCGCGGTGATCATCTACATCTCGCTGCGCTTCGAGCCGAAGATGGCCGTCGCCGCCATCGTCGCGCTCATCCACGACCTGGTGCTCACGGCGGGCATCTACTCGATCACCCAGTTCGTCGTGACGCCGTCCACGGTCATCGCCCTGCTCACGGTGCTGGGCTACTCGCTCTACGACACGATCGTGGTGTTCGACAAGGTCGAGGAGAACACCCGCGGGCTGGCCGGCAGCACCCGGTCGACCTACAGCGAGGCGGCCGAGCTGGCCGTCAACCAGACGTTCATGCGGTCGATCAACACCTCGCTCATCGCGCTGCTGCCGGTGTCCGGGCTGCTCTTCGTCGGCGCGTTCCTGCTCGGCGCCGGCACCCTCAAGGACCTCGCCCTGGCGCTGTTCGTGGGCCTGGCCTCCGGCGCGTACTCCTCGCTGTTCCTCGCGACGCCGCTGCTGGCCGACCTCAAGGAGCGCGAGCCGCAGTACCGCGCGCTGTCGGCCCGGGTGCTCGCCAAGCGCTCCGGGACCGGGCGGACCGGTCTGCGCGGCGCGGCCGCGGCGGCTGCCGCCGTGCCGGTCGGTGCCGCCGTCCCCGGTGCCACGGCACAGGCCAGCGGGTCGGTCGCCGGTGAGGCCGGGCCGGCCCCGGTCGCCCCGGGCGGCGCTCCCCGCCGGCCGGCCGGGCGCCCGAGCGGCAAGCGCGGTGGCGGGCGGCCCTCCGGCAAGCGGAAGCGCTGAGCGTGGCGCTCGACCTCGAGGCGCTGCTGCGGTCCCGGATCACCGACGTCCCCGACTTCCCCGAGCCCGGGGTGACGTTCAAGGACATCACCCCGTTGCTCGCCGACCACGTCGCGTTCGCCGCCCTCGTCGACGCGATCGTGCTGCACGTCGGGCGCGGCAGCGTCGACAAGGTCGCCGGCATCGAGGCGCGCGGCTTCCTGCTCGGGGCGCCCGTCGCCTACCACTTCGGCGCGGGCTTCGTCCCCGTCCGCAAGAAGGGCAAGCTCCCGCGCTCGACGCACGGCGAGTCCTACGACCTGGAGTACGGCGCCGCCGAGATCGAGGTGCACCAGGACGCGTTCGCCCCGGGCGAGCGGGTGCTGCTCGTCGACGACGTCCTCGCCACCGGTGGGACGGCCGTCGCGGCGGTGGCGCTCGTCGAGCAGGCCGGTGCGGTGCCGGTCGGCCTGTCCGTGCTCATGGAGCTCACCGCCCTGGGGGGCCGGGGCCGCGTCACGGCCGCCGCGCCCGGCCTGGAGCTGCACGCGCTGCTGTCGTACTGAGCCCTGTCCGCCACCGCCGCCTAGACTGACCGCGAGCGCGAAGGAGACGCCCGTGGCCACGGACACCCCACCGGTCGCCCCGGTCGAGGCCGGGCCGGCGCCGGCGGGCGACACCGGCCCGCCCAGCGGCCGTCGGGTCCGGGCGCGCCTCGCCCGGCTGACGGCGCCGTACGCCGCTCCCGGCAGCCCCGTCCTCGAGCCGCTCGTGCGCACCGTCCGCGCCGCGCACCCCCGCGCGGACCTGCGCCCCGTGCACCGGGCGTACGAGATCGCCGAGGCGGCCCACGCCGGCCAGATGCGGCGCAGCGGCGACCCGTACATCACGCACCCGCTCGCCGTGACGACGATCCTCGCCGAGCTCGGCATGGACACCACCACGCTCGTCGCGGCGCTGCTGCACGACACCGTCGAGGACACCTCGACCACGCTGGAGCAGGTCCGCACGGAGTTCGGCGACGACGTCGCGCACCTCGTCGACGGGGTGACCAAGCTCGACAAGGTCAAGTACGGCGCGTCGGCCGAGGCCGAGACGATCCGCAAGATGGTGGTGGCGATGGCCCGCGACCCCCGCGTGCTCGTCATCAAGCTCGCCGACCGGCTGCACAACATGCGCACGCTGCGCTTCCTGCCGCCGGAGAAGCAGGAGCGCAAGGCCCGCGAGACCCTGGAGATCTTCGCCCCGCTCGCCCACCGGCTCGGCATGAACACGATCAAGTGGGAGCTCGAGGACCTCGCCTTCGCGACGCTCTACCCCAAGCGCTACAGCGAGATCGTGCGGCTCGTCGCCGACCGCGCGCCCTCGCGCGACACGCAGCTCACGTCGGTGGTCGAGCGCGTGCAGAGCGACTTCAAGACGGCGAGGATCCGGGCCACGGTGACCGGCCGGCCCAAGCACTACTACTCGATCTACCAGAAGATGATCGTGCGGGGTCGCGACTTCACCGACATCTACGACCTCGTGGGCATCCGCGTCCTCGTCGACAGCGTGCGCGACTGCTACGCCGCCCTCGGCACGGTCCACGCCCTGTGGTCCCCGGTGCCCGGCCGGTTCAAGGACTACATCGCCATGCCCAAGTTCAACATGTACCAGTCGCTGCACACGACCGTGATCGGGCCCGAGGGCAAGCCCGTCGAGCTGCAGATCCGCACCGTCGAGATGCACAAGCGGGCCGAGTACGGGATCGCGGCGCACTGGAAGTACAAGGAGGGGGCGCCGGGGCCGGTCACCGGCGACGACATGGCGTGGCTGCGCCAGCTGCTCGACTGGCAGAAGGAGGCGGCCGACCCGGGGGAGTTCCTCGACTCGCTGCGCTTCGACCTGCACTCCACCGAGGTCTTCGTCTTCACGCCGAAGGGCGACGTCATCCCGCTGGTGTCCGGCGCGACCGCCGTCGACTTCGCGTACGCCGTGCACACCGAGGTCGGGCACCGCTGCATCGGGGCGCGCGTCAACGGTCGTCTCGTCGCTCTCGAGTCGGTGCTGGAGAACGGCGACGTCGTCGAGGTCTTCACCAGCAAGGCCGAGGGCGCCGGGCCCTCGCGCGACTGGCTGGGCTTCGTCAAGAGCCCGCGGGCCCGCAACAAGATCCGCGCCTGGTTCGCCCGCGAGCGGCGCGAGGACGCGGTGGAGGCCGGCAAGGAGGCGATCAGCCGGGCGATGCGCAAGCAGGGCCTGCCGCTCCAGCGCCTGCTCGGCGGCGAGGTGCTCCAGCGGATGGCGGCCGACCTGCGGCTCACCGACGTCACGGCGCTCTACGTCGAGGTCGGCGAGGGCCGGATGTCGGCGCAGGCCGTGGTGCAGCGGGTCATGACCGCGATGGGCGGCACGGAGGGCGCCGTCGAGGACATCGCCGAGACCGCCGTCCCCACGCGCCAGCAGCGCAAGACCGACCCCGGCGACCCCGGGGTCGTCGTCAAGGGCGCGAGCGACGTCTGGGTCAAGCTGGCCCGCTGCTGCACCCCCGTCCCCGGCGACGACATCGTGGGGTTCGTCACCCGGGGCCGGGGCGTGTCGGTGCACCGGGGCGACTGCGTGAACGCCGGACCGCTGCTCGAGAAGGGTGAGCGGGTCGTCGAGGTCGAGTGGGCGCCGAACGCCGGGTCGCGCTTCCTCGTCGCCATCCAGGTGGAGGCGCTGGACCGCACCCGGCTGCTGTCGGACGTCACCCGGATGCTGTCGGACGCGCACGTCAGCATCGTCTCGGCCACGGTCACGACCACCCGCGACCGCGTCGCCGTCTCGCGCTTCACCTTCGAGATGGCCGATCCCAAGCACCTCGGCCACCTGCTCAACCAGGTGCGGGCGGTCGAGGGCGTGTACGACGCCTACCGCGTCACGAGCTGAGGCCCGGCCCCCTCCCGATCGAGGACGGGGCCGGACCTCGGGGCTCAGCTGGCCTTCGGCGCCGTCGTGAGCGTCTGGACCTGCACCGGCAGGGTGGGCGCGGTGTTGCCGTTGGCGTCGGCGGGCTTCGCGCCGGCGGCCGCGACCTTGTCCAGGACGTCCAGGCCCGACGTGATCGTGCCGACCGGGGTGTACTGCGGCGGCAGGTCGGTGTCCTGGTAGACGAGGAAGAACTGGCTGCCCGTCGTGCCCGGCTGCGCGGTCTTGGCCATCGCGACGGTGCCGCGGGGGTAGGTCGCGCCGTCGAGGGCCTCCTCGGCGAACTGGTAGCCCGGCCCGCCGGTGCCGGTACCCGTCGGGTCGCCGCACTGCAGGACGAAGATGCCCGAGGTGACGAGCCGGTGGCACGGCGTGTCGTCGTAGAACTTCTGCGCGGCCAAGGAGATCAGGCTGCTGCTCGCGCAGGGCGCGCCCTCGGTGTCGAGGTCGAAGGCGATGACGCCCTGGTCGGTCGTCATCGTCGCGGTCACCGGGCCGGCGAGGTCGGGCGTGGCCGGCGGCGGGGTGACGGGGCGGCTCGCGTCGCCGCTGGGGGCGTAGGTGCACGGGCCGGACGCGGTCGGCGACGGCGTGTCCGTCGGGCTCGCGACGGTGTCGTCGCCCCCGCTGCGGGCCAGGGTCAGGCCGACGACGAGCCCGACGACGAGCAGCACGGCGACGGTGCCCGCGACGATCGCGTTGCGGCGCTTGCGCCGGGCCTGCTCGGCCGCGCGGCGCGCCGCCTGCCGCTCGGCACGCAGCCGGGCCAGCTCCTTCTCGCGACGGCTGTTGGCCACGCGGGCTCCTCCTCGGGTCGGGCGGACGCGCACCTGCGCGACGGGGCAGTCTAGGGAGCCGGTGGCCCGGGCAGGGGTGGGGCGCGCCGGTAGGGTCGGCAGCGTCCGCCCCCACCCACCGCGAGAGGACGTCCGTGCTCGTCCGCGGGTTCCCGGCCCAGGCCTTCGACACCAACTGCTACGTCGTCGCGGCGTCCGCAGGCAGCCCCTGCGTCGTCGTCGACCCCGGGATCGGGGTGGAGGAGCAGCTCGACGCGCTGCTGCGCGAGCACGACCTGTCGCCGGTGGCGGTGCTGCTGACCCACGGGCACCTGGACCACACCTTCTCCGTCACCCCCGTGTGCGGCGCCCGCGACATCCCGGCCTACGTCCACCCGGCCGACGACGCGCTGCTCACCGACCCGATGAAGGGCCTGTCGCCGCAGACCGCGCAGGTCTTCGGCGGCCGGCTCACCTGGACCCGGCCGTCCGACGTCGCGCTCCTGGACCCCGACCGGCCGCTGGAGCTGGCGGGGCTGCGGCTGTCGGTCGACCTCGCGCCCGGGCACACCCCCGGCTCGGTCGTCTTCCGGCTGCCCGGCGAGGAGTCCGGCGGCGAGGCCGCCGCGCCCGTGGCCCTGACCGGCGACGTGCTGTTCGCCGGCTCCATCGGGCGCACCGACCTGCCCGGCGGCAGCTGGGAGCAGATGCGCACCAGCCTGCGCGAGGTGGTCCTGCCGCTACCGGACGAGACCGTCGTGCTGCCCGGGCACGGTCCGGCGACGACGATCGGTCGCGAGCGGACGAGCAACCCGTTCCTGCAGGACCTCGCGGACCCGCCGCCCGCGCGGGGGCTGTAGTGGCCGCCCCCAAGGGCACCTACGACGTGCTGCCCGGCACGCCGTGGGCCGACGTCCTGCCGGTCCGCGAGGCGCTGCTCGCCCCCGCCCGCCGGGCCGGCTACGCGTACGCCGAGACGCCGGTCTTCGAGGCGACCGACCTGTTCTCGCGCGGGGTCGGCGAGAGCACCGACGTCGTGACCAAGGAGATGTTCACCTTCTCCGACCGGGGCGAGCGCTCGCTCACCCTGCGGCCCGAGGGCACCGTCGGGGTGCTGCGCGCCGCGCTCGACGCCGGCCTGCACCGCGGCCAGCTGCCGGTCAAGCTGCGCTACGCCGGGCCGATGTTCCGCGCGGAGCGGCCGCAGGCGGGGCGCTACCGCCAGTTCCAGCAGGTCGGGGTCGAGGCGCTCGGGCTCGACGACCCGGCGCTGGACGCCGAGGTCGTGGCGCTCGCCGTGCAGGCGTACGCCGGGCTCGGGCTCACCGGCGTCCGCCTCCTGCTCACCAGCCTGGGCGACCCCGCCTGCCGCCCGACCTACCGCGCGGCGCTGACGACGTTCCTCGGCGGGCTCGACCTCGACGACGACACCCGGCGCCGGGTGCAGGTCAACCCGCTGCGGGTGCTCGACGACAAGCGGCCCGAGGTGCAGGCCCAGCTGCAGGGGGCGCCGCTCATGGTCGACGCGCTCTGCGACGCCTGCCGCGAGCACCTCACCGCGGTCCAGTCCGGCCTGGACGCGCTGGGCGTCGCCTGGGAGCCGGCGCCGCGGCTCGTCCGCGGCCTCGACTACTACATGCGCACCACCTTCGAGTTCGTGCACGACGGGCTCGGGGCGCAGTCGGCGGTGGGCGGCGGCGGGCGCTACGACGGGCTGTCCGAGGCGATCGGCGGCCCGCCGCTGCCGGGCATCGGCTGGGCGCTCGGTGTCGAGCGCACCCTGCTCGCGCTGCGCGCGGAGGGCGTCGAGCCGCCCGCCGAGCCCGGCCTGCAGGTCTTCGTCGTGCCGCTCGGCGCCGCGGCGAAGTCCGTCGCCGTCGGCGTCGTCGGCCAGCTGCGCGCCAGCGGCCTCGCGGCCGACCTGGCGTACGGCGACCGCGGGCTCAAGGGCGCGATGAAGGCCGCGGACCGCAGCGGCGCGCCGTACGCCGTCGTGCTCGGCGCCCGCGACCTCGCCAGCGGCAGCGCGCAGGTCAAGGACCTGCGCACTGCCGAGCAGACGGCCGTCCCGCTCGACCAGATCGTCCCCCACCTCGAGGAGCTCCTCTCGTGATGCGCAGCCACCCGGCCGGCGAGCTCCGGGAGGAGTCCGCCGGCACGACCGTCACCCTCGCCGGCTGGGTCGCGCGCCGCCGCGACCACGGCGGGGTGGCGTTCCTGGACCTGCGCGACGCCTCGGGCGTCGTGCAGGTCGTCGTGCGCGAGAGCGACGTCGCCCACGACCTGCGGGCGGAGTACTGCGTCCTCGTCACCGGCGAGGTCCGGCTGCGCCCCGAGGGCAACCGCAACGACGCGCTGCCCACCGGCGCGGTCGAGGTGGCCGCGCAGACCGTCGAGGTGCTGTCGGCCGCGGCGCCGCTGCCCTTCCCCCTCGACGACGACCTCAAGGTCTCCGACGAGGTGCGGCTCAGGTACCGCTACCTGGACCTGCGCCGCCCGGCGGCCGCCGCCGCGCTGCGCACCCGCTCCCGGATCACCAGCGCGATCCGCCGCGTCATGGACGAGCGCGGCTTCCTCGACATCGAGACGCCGACGCTGACCCGCTCGACGCCCGAGGGCGCCCGCGACTTCCTCGTGCCGGTGCGCCTGCAGCCCGGGCACTGGTACGCCCTGCCGCAGTCGCCTCAGCTGTTCAAGCAGCTGCTCATGGTCGCCGGGCTGGAGCGCTACTACCAGATCGCCCGCTGCTACCGCGACGAGGACTTCCGCGCCGACCGGCAGCCGGAGTTCACCCAGCTCGACATCGAGATGAGCTTCCCCGACGAGGAGGACGTCTACGAGCTCACCGAGGCGCTCATGACGCGCATCTGGGGCGACGTCCTCGGCGTCGAGCTGCCGGTGCCGTTCCCGCGCATGACCTACGACGAGGCGCTGCGGCGCTACGGCGTCGACCGGCCCGACGTGCGCTTCGGCGTCGAGCTGGTCGACCTCACGGCCTACTTCTCCGACACGCCCTTCCGCGTCTTCCAGGCGCCGCACGTCGGGGCCGTGGTCATGCCCGGCGGGGCCTCCCAGCCGCGCAAGACCTTCGACGCCTGGCAGGAGTGGGCCCGCCAGCGCGGCGCCCGCGGGCTGGCGTACGTGACGTTCGCCGAGGACGGCACGCTCGGCGGGCCGGTGGCCAAGAACCTGTCCGAGGCCGAGCGGGAGGGGCTGCGCGAGGCGGTCGGCGCGCAGCCCGGCGACTGCGCGTTCTTCGCCGCCGGACCGCGCACCGAGGCCCTCGGCCTGCTCGGTGCGGCCCGGCTGGAGGTCGGCCGCCGTCTGGACCTCGTCGACGAGGACCGCTGGGCCTTCCTGTGGATCACCGACTTCCCGATGTTCGAGCCGACCGACGAGGGCGGCTGGACCGCGGTGCACCACCCCTTCACGGCGCCGGCGGCCTCGCACGTCGACACCTTCTCGGCGGACCCGGCCGACGTGCCGGCCCGGGCGTACGACCTCGTCCTCAACGGCGCCGAGCTCGGCGGCGGGTCGATCCGCATCCACTCCAGCGACGTGCAGCGCCGGGTCTTCGACGTCATCGGGCTGTCGCCGGAGCAGGCGCAGGAGCAGTTCGGCTTCCTGCTGGAGGCGTTCAGCTACGGGCCGCCGCCGCACGGGGGCATCGCCTTCGGCATCGACCGGATCACGTCGATGGTGACGCGTTCGGAGTCGATCCGCGACGTGATCGCCTTCCCCAAGACCGGTGGCGGCGGCGACCCGCTCACCGGCGCGCCGACGCCGATCACGGCCCAGCAGCGCCTCGAGGCCGGCATCGACGCCGACCCCTCCGCCTGACTCCCCGCCTGCGTCCGCTCGACACGCGGCGGTCCTGTCCGCGTCGGGCGGACGTACGGCGGGGGGCTACCAGCGGCTGCGGACCTGCAGCGGGCCGCTGGTGAAGCGGTGGTCGTCGTGGAAGCCCAGGGCGTCGTAGACCGCTCGGCCCGCCGCGTTGTCGGCGTACATCCCGAGGCTGACGACGTCGCAGCCGTCCTCGAACAAGGCCCGGGCGAGCGCGGCCGTCACGGCCCGCCCGAGCCCCCGCCCGCGCGCGGCGGGGGCCACCGCGATCGACGACAGGTGGCCCACCCCCGTCGCGGCACTGGTGTCGGCGGCGCAGGCGAGCAGGCTCCCGGCCTCGTCGTGCACGCCGACCCACCGCCGCAGCCCCGGGTCACCGGGCCGGGCACTGGCCCGCGGGCTCGCGGCCTCGAGCAGCGCTGCGACGGCGTGGTCGTCCTCGAGCGGGACGACGTCCTGCTCGCCGGGCTGGTGCGGCGGGGGAGCGGACAGCCAGCGGAAGTCCCAGTCGGTGCCGGCCAGGCCCACCCAGGCGGGCAGGCGGGCGGCCGTGCCGCGCGGCAGCGTCACCCGTTGACCGTGCGCGAGCTCGGGCACGAGGTCGCCGAGCAGACCGCCGACCTGTCCCGGGTCGCCCAGGGCCGACAGGTAGGTCACGCGCTCCTCGTTGTCGGTGCCCAGCCAGGCGACCGCCCCGGGAGCCACCCAGGCCTGCACCACCGGGTGGCGCAGCGTGCCCCGGGCGAAGGGGTCGTGCCCGGTCGCCACGAGCACCTCGGCGGCGGACGTGAGGGGGGTGGGCGCCACGGCGAGGACGCTATCCGGGCGTGCCGGGAGCGCACCCCGGGCAGGGGGCGCCTGTGCACCTGCCGGCCGAGGGAGTCCGTGCCGCCCTGCTGCGCGGCCTGCGCGCGGTCGTCGCCTTCGCCCGCGAGGCCAAGGACGACCGCCTGCCGGGCCTCGCGGCCGAGACCGCGTTCTTCGCGGTGCTCAGCGTCTTCCCGGGGCTGCTCGTCGCCGGCAGCCTGCTCGGCCTGCTCGAGCACGTCGTCGGGCCGGAGGTCACCGAGCAGGCCCGCCAGCAGGTGCTCCAGGGGCTCGGGCTGGTGCTCACCGACCGCGCCTCCGGCGTGCAGCAGGCGGTCCGCTCGCTGTTCGACGACCAGCGCAGCTCGCTGCTGACCCTCGCCACCGCCGGCGCGCTGGTGACGCTGTCGGGGGCCTTCGCCGTGGTGGTCGGTGCGATCAACATCGCGCACGACGTGCAGGAGACCCGGCCGTGGTGGCGCCGGCGCCTGCTCGGGCTGGTCATGGCGGTCGCGACGCTGGTGCTCGTGGCCGTCGCGCTGGCGGTCCTCGTCGTGGGACCGCTGTTCGGCAGGGGCGAGCAGCTCGCCGACGTCGTCGGGCTGGGGCCGACCTCCTCCTTCCTGTGGGACCACCTGCGGCTGCCCGCGATGGGCCTGGTGCTCGTCGGCTGGGCGGCCGCCCTGCTGCGCTTCGCCCCGAACGACCGGCTGCCGTGGCGCGGCGCGCTGCCCGGGGCCCTGCTGACCGGGGTGCTGTGGCTGGTCGCGAGCGCGGGCTTCCGCGTCTACGTCGGCTACGCGGCCGCCCGCAACCCGGTCCTCGGGGCGTTCGGCGGGGGCGTCATCGCCCTCACCTGGGTCTACCTGCTGAGCCTGTCGCTGCTGCTCGGCGGCGAGCTCAACGCCGAGCTGCACCAGGCCCGCTCGCGGCGGTCGCGGGGCGAGCAGCTGGCGCTGTTCCCCGTCGACGCGACGCGGCGCAGCACCTGGGCGCGGCTGCTGCAGCCGCAGGGCGGACCGCCGCGGCCGTAGGGTCGGGGCGTGGACGGCGAGACGCTCTTCGACGCGGGCGAGCGCGCCGCCGAGGAGCGCGTGGCCCCGCTGGCGGTGCGGATGCGCCCGCGCACGCTCGACGAGGTCGTCGGGCAGTCCCACCTGCTGGGCCCGGGGGCCCCGCTGCGCCGGCTCGTCGAGGGCGACGCGCCGCTGAGCGTCGTGCTGTGGGGCCCGCCCGGCACCGGCAAGACGACGCTGGCGACCGTCATCGCCCGCAGCACCCGGCGGCGCTTCCGCGAGCTGTCGGCGGTGACCGCCGGGGTCAAGGACGTGCGGCAGGTCGTCGACGACGCCCGGCGGGCGCTCGGCGACACCGGTGCCCAGACGGTGCTGTTCGTCGACGAGGTCCACCGGTTCTCCAAGACCCAGCAGGACGCGCTGCTGCCGAGCGTGGAGAACCGCTGGGTCACGCTGGTCGCGGCGACGACCGAGAACCCCTTCTTCTCGGTCATCAGCCCGCTGCTGAGCCGCAGCCTGCTGCTCAGCCTGCAGCCGCTGACCGACGACGACGTGCGCGAGGTGGTGCGGCGCGCGGTCGCCGACGAGCGGGGCCTGGGCGGGCGGGTGCGGGTCGAGGCGGACGCCGAGGACTTCCTCGTCCGGCTGGCGAGCGGGGACGCCCGCCGGGCCCTCACCGCGCTCGAGGCGGCGGCGAGCACCGACGTCGTGACCCTCGCGCTGCTCGAGCAGGCCGTCGACCGGGTCGCCGTGCGCTACGACCGCGACGGCGACCAGCACTACGACGTCATCAGCGCCTTCATCAAGAGCATCCGCGGCTCGGACGTCGACGCCGCCCTGCACTACCTCGCCCGGATGCTCGAGGCGGGGGAGGACCCGCGCTTCGTCGCCCGTCGCCTCGTGGTCAGCGCCAGCGAGGACATCGGCATGGCCGACCCGGGCAGCCTGCAGGTGGCGGTCGCCGCCGCGCAGGCCCTCGAGCTCATCGGGATGCCCGAGGCGCGGATCAACCTGGCGCAGGCGACGATCCACCTGAGCCTGGCCCCCAAGAGCAACGCGGTCATCGCCGCGGTCGACAGCGCGACCGCCGACGTGCGCGCCGGGCGCACGGGCAGCGTGCCGCCGCACCTGCGCGACGCGCACTACGCCGGTGCGAAGAAGATCGGCGTCGGCGGCTACCGCTACCCTCACGACTTCCCGGGACGGGTCGTGGCGCAGCAGTACGCGCCCGACCCGGTCGTGGGGCGGGAGTACTACTCGCCCGGCGACCTGGGGGTCGAGCGCGTCGCCTCGGAGCGGCTCGCGGGGCTGCGCGAGGTGCTGCGCGGCGACCGCGGGGTGGTCCCCGAGGACGTCGCGGCCGGCTTCCGGCCCCGCTGCAGGCCCGTCCCACCCAGCCGCGAGGAGCTCCTCGCGCACGAGCAGTCCGACGATTAGAAGGAGCTTCCCCAGGTGCTCACCGGCGGTCAGGTCGCAGGGCTCATCGCGGCCGTCTTCTTCGCGGTCCTGATGCTCGTCCTGTGCTTCATCCTGCTCAAGCTCGGCAAGATCCTCGAGGAGACCCAGCGCCTCGTCGCCGGCATCACCGACAAGACCGTGCCGCTGCTCGGCGAGGTGACGACCAGCGTGGTGCACGTCAACCAGGAGCTCACCCGGGTCGACGCCATCACCGCCAACGTGCAGTCGATGACCGGCAACCTGTCGAGCCTGACGAGCCTGTTCGCCGCGACGCTCGGCAGCCCGGTGGTGAAGGTCGCCGCGTTCTCGTACGGCGTGCGCCGGGCCGCGAGCAAGCGCGACTCCGACGACATGACCAAGAAGGTCAAGGCCGAGCTCAAGGCCAGCCGGAGGGGCAAGTGAGGCTCGTCTACATCACCTTCGGCGCGGTCGCCGGCGTCCTCGTGGTGCGCCGGGCCACGCAGGCCGCGCAGCGCTACACGCCCGCGGGCGTGCAGGAGCGCCTGTCCGGCTCGTTCGGCTCGGTCGGCGAGCGGGTCGGCGCCTTCCTCGACGAGGTCCGGGTGGGGATGGCCGAGCGCGAGCAGCACCTGCGCCGTGAGCTGGGCCTGGACGGCACGCACGACGCCGTGGACGCCGGGCTGTGACGCCGCGATGAGGTCCGACCAGATCCGGGCCCGCTTCCTCGACCACTTCACCGCGCGCGGCCACACGCCCGTGCCCTCGGCGAGCCTCATCGCCGACGACCCGACCCTGCTGCTCGTCAACGCCGGGATGGTCCCGTTCAAGCCGTACTTCCTCGGCGAGGCGACCCCGCCGTACGCCCGGGCGACCAGCGTGCAGAAGTGCGTCCGGACGCTGGACATCGACGAGGTCGGCAAGACGACCCGGCACGGGTCGTTCTTCCAGATGGCCGGCAACTTCAGCTTCGGCGACTACTTCAAGGCCGGGGCGATCGAGCTGGCGTGGGAGCTCATGACCCGGCCGCAGTCGCAGGGCGGCTACGGGCTGGAGGAGGACCGCCTGTGGGTGACGGTCTACCTCGACGACGACGAGGCGTACGACCTGTGGCGCCGCACCGGGGTCAGCGAGAGCCGCATCCAGCGCCTCGGGCTGAGCGAGAACTACTGGCACATGGGCGTGCCGGGCCCCGGCGGGCCGTGCAGCGAGATCAACTACGACCGCGGGCCGGCGTACGGCGCGGAGGGCGGGCCGGCGGTCGACGGCGAGCGCTACCTCGAGCTGTGGAACCTCGTGTTCATGCAGTACCAGCTCTCCGAGGTGCGCACGAAGGTCGACTTCGACATCGCCGGACCGCTGCCGCAGCAGAACATCGACACCGGCATGGGCATGGAGCGGATGGCTGCCGTGCTGCAGGGCGTCGACAACCTGTACGAGATCGACACCAGCCGGCAGATCCTCGACCGGGCCGCCGAGCTGACCGGGGTGCGCTACGGCGCCGACCCGCAGGCCGACGTGCGGCTGCGCGTGGTGACCGACCACGTCCGCACCGCCGTGATGCTGATCGGCGACGGCGTGACGCCGTCCAACGAGGGCCGGGGCTACGTCCTGCGCCGCATCCTGCGCCGGGCGGTGCGCTCGATGCGCCTGCTGGGCGCGCAGGACCCGACCGTGCGCGAGCTCGTCGACGCGGGCATCGCCGCCATGGGCCCGCAGTACCCCGAGCTGGTCACCGACAGCGGTCGCATCGGCACGGTCGCCGTCGCGGAGGAGGGGTCGTTCCTCGAGACGCTGCGCACGGGCGCGCAGGTCTTCGACGCCGCGGTGCCGCAGGCCCGCTCGGCCGGGGGTGTGCTGTCGGGCGACCGCGCCTTCGCGCTGCACGACACGTACGGCTTCCCCATCGACCTGACCCTGGAGATGGCGGCCGAGCAGGGGCTGAGCGTCGACCAGGAGGGCTTCCGGGCCCTCATGGAGGAGCAGCGCAGCCGGGCCAAGGCCGACAGCCGGGCCCGCAAGACCCGCGGCGCCGACACGTCGGCCTACCGCGCGCTGCTCGACGCCGCCGGCGGGTCGACCTTCACCGGCTACGGCGAGGTGCGCACCGAGGCGGTGCTGCGCGGCCTGCTCGTCGGCGGCGAGGTCGCCGCAGCGGCGGCCGAGGGCGACGAGGTGCTGGTCGCGCTGGACCGCACGCCCTTCTACGCCGAGGGCGGCGGGCAGCAGTCCGACACCGGCCGGCTCGTCCTCGACAGCGGCGCCGAGCTGCAGGTCAGCGACGTGCAGACCGCGCTGCCGGGGCTGGTCGTGCACCGCGCCCGGGTCGTGCGCGGCGAGGTGCAGACCGGTGCGACCGCGCTCGCCGAGGTCGACGTCGAGCGCCGCCGCTCGGTCTCCCGCGCCCACACCGCGACCCACCTCGTGCACAAGGCGCTGCGCGACGCGCTCGGCGAGTCGGCGACGCAGGCCGGCTCGCTCAACGCGCCGGGCCGGTTCCGCTTCGACTTCGCGTCCCCGGGGGCGGTGCCGCCCAGCGTCCTGGCCGACGTCGAGCAGCAGATCAACGAGATCGCGCTGGCCGACCTCGAGGTGCGCGCGTTCGTCACCACGCAGGACGAGGCGCGCCGGATCGGCGCCATGGCGCTGTTCGGCGAGAAGTACGGCGACGCCGTGCGCGTCGTCGAGGTCGGCGACTACGCCCGCGAGCTGTGCGGCGGCACGCACGCCTCCCGCTCCGGCCAGCTCGGCATGGTCAAGCTGCTCGGCGAGGCGTCGATCGGCTCGGGCACCCGCCGTGTCGAGGGCCTGGTCGGCATGGACGCCTACGCGCACCTGGCCCGCGAGCACGTGCTGCTCGCCCAGCTCGCCGAGGCCTTCAAGGTGCCCGCCGACGAGGTGCCCGACCGCGTCGCGGCGACCGTCGCCCGCCTGCGGGAGGTCGAGAAGGACCTGGCGCAGCTGCGGGCGCAGCAGGTGCTGCAGCGCGCGGGGGAGCTCGCCGCCGGGGCGCAGGACGTCTTCGGCTTCGCCTTCGTCGGGGTCGAGGCGCCCGCCGGCACGCCCGGCGACCTGGTGCGCACGTTGGCGCTCGACGTCCGCGGCCGGCTCGACCGCGAGCGCCCGGGTGCGGTCGTCGTCGCCGCCGGGGGCGACCGCGTGAGCCTCGTGGCGGCGGTCAACGACGCCGGCCGCGCCCGCGGCCTGTCGGCGAACGCGCTGCTGCGCGAGGCGGCCCCCGCCGTCGGCGGCAAGGGCGGCGGCAAGGACGACGTCGCCCAGGGCGGCGGCAGCGACGCCGCCGGCATCGGCGAGGCGCTGCGGCTCGCCGAGCACCTCGTCGGGCGGGTCGCCACGTCGTGAGCCGCCCGGGCGTCGTGGTCGCGGTCGACGTGGGCACGGTGCGGGTGGGCGTCGCCGCCAGCGATCCCGACCGGGTGCTCGCCAGCCCCGTCGAGACGGTGCCGGCGCCCGGCCACGCCCGGGTCGCCGAGCTCGTCGCCGACCGCGGTGCGGTCCTCGTCGTCGTCGGCCTGCCGACCTCGCTGTCCGGGTCGGCGCGGTCGGCGTCGGCCGACATGGCGCGGGCCTTCGCCCGGCGCCTCGAGCCGCTGGTCGCGCCGGTGCCGGTCGAGCTGGTCGACGAGCGGCTCACGACGGTCACGGCGACGCAGGCCCTGCGGGCATCCGGTCGGGACGCCCGGTCCGCCCGTGCGGTCGTCGACCAGGCGGCCGCCGTCGCGCTGCTCGAGACCGTGCTGGCGCGTGGCTGACCCGGCGGCGCGGCCGCGCCTGGCTAGGGTGACCGGGTGAGCGACCTCACGGACCTCCCGCTCCGCCGTCCGGCCCTCCCGCCCCGGCGGCGGCGCAGGGGCAGGCTCCTCGCGCTCGTCGTCTTCGGCCTGCTGGTCGTCGCGCTGCTCGGTGGCGCCGTCGTCGGCGGCCGCTCGGTGATCAGCAGCCTGCGCGGCAGCTCGGTGGCCGACTACTCCGGCGCCGGCAGCGGGGAGGTGCTCGTGCAGGTCCGGGACGGCCAGACCGCCGGGCAGATCGCCACGACGCTGGCGGAGGAGGACGTCGTCAAGAGCGCGGCCGCCTTCCGCCGGGCCGCGACGGCCGAGCCGCGCTCGCGCTCGGTGCAGCCCGGCTTCTACCGGATGCACCTGCAGATGAGCGGTGCCGCCGCCGTGCAGCTGCTGCTCGACCCCAGCGCCCGGGCGCGCAGCCGGGTCACGCTCGCCGAGGGGCTCCCGCTCGCGGCGGCGCTGCAGAAGATCGCCGACGCCACCGAGGTGCCGCTGGCGGACCTGCAGGCCGCCGTCGCCGACCCGGCGGCCCTCGGGCTCCCGCCCTACGCCGACGGGCAGGTGGAGGGGTTCCTGTTCCCCGCCACCTACGACGTGGAGCCCGGCACCTCCGCGGTCGACACGCTGCGGCTCATGACGGAGCGCTTCTCCCGGGCGGCCCGCGCGGTCGACCTCGAGGCGCGGGCCGCGTCGCTGGGCCGCACGCCGTACGAGGTCGTCACCACCGCCAGCCTCATCGAGAAGGAGACGGCGTTCGCGCCCGACCGCGCGAAGGTGGCCCGGGTCGTCTACAACCGGCTCGACCGCCGGATGCCGCTGCAGTTCGACTCGACGGTCAACTACCTGCGCGAGGAGAAGAAGGCCCGGCTCACGCTGGACGACCTCAAGCAGGAGTCGGCCTACAACACCTACCAGAACACCGGGCTGCCTCCGACGCCGATCGACTCACCCGGCCAGGACGCGCTGGAGGCGGCCCTCAGCCCGGCCGACGGCGACTACGTCTACTTCGTCACCGTGGCCAAGGACGGCTCGTCGCTGTTCACGAACGACTACGGCGAGTTCCTGCGCGCCAAGGACAAGGCCAAGGCCGAGGGGGTCTACTGACCCGCCGCGCCGCCGTCCTCGGGCGGCCGGTCGCGCACAGCCTGTCGCCCGCGCTGCACCGCGCGGCGTACACAGCGCTCGGTCTGGACTGGCGCTACGACGCGCTCGACGTCGGGCCCCAGGAGCTGCCGGGGCTGCTCGAGGCGCTCGGCCCGGAGTGGGTCGGCCTGTCGTTGACGATGCCGCTCAAGCAGACCGTGCTCCCGCTGCTCGACGTGGTGAGCGGTCTCGCCCGGGCGACCGGTGCGGCCAACACCCTCGTGCTCCGCGACGGCGAGCGGCACGGCGACAACACCGACGTGGGCGGGATCGTCGACGCCCTCGCGGAGGGAGGCGCCCGGACGGCGTCGGCAGGCGTCGTCGTCGGTGCCGGCGCGACCGCGGCCTCCGCGCTCGCGGCCCTGGCGCAGCTCGGCGAGCGCCGCCCGCGGGTCCTGCTGCGCGACGCCTCGCGCGCCGCGGCGCTGCGGTCGGCGGCCGAGCGGCTCGGGGTCGAGCCCCGGCTCCTCCCGCTGGACCTCACCGAGCTGTCCGACGCCGACGTCGTCATCAGCACCGTCCCGGCCGGCGCCCTCGACGACCGGGTCGGCGCGCGGGTGACCGGCTCCGGGGTGCTGCTCGACGTCGTCTACGACCCCTGGCCGACCCCGCTGGTGCGGGCCTGGAGCGGACCGGTGGTCAGCGGGGCGGCGATGCTGCTGCACCAGGCGGCCCGGCAGGTCCAGCTCATGACCGGACGGCCCGCGCCGCTGCCGCAGATGCGCGCGGCCCTGCCCGGCGGACGGCTCTCAAGGAGCGGCTCGCTCCCGCCGAGATGACGGCAACGGCCGTGCCCCGGCCGTCGTCGTCTGCGAGGAGCAGCCCGTGTCCGACCTGCACCCCGAGAGCCGGTCCGCCCGGCTCGACCGCGCCCTGGCCGCCCTGCTCGGGCACAACGCCGAGCTCGAGGCCGCCGCTGTCGTGAGCTTCGACGGCCTGCCGATGGCCTCGGCCCTCCCGGAGGGCATGGACGAGGACCGGGTGGCCGCGATGAGCGCCGCGCTGCTGTCCCTCGGTGAGCGCGCGGCCACCGGGCTCGGCCGCGGCGAGCTGTCCCAGGTGTGGATCGAGGGCGCGACCGGCACGGTGTTCCTGGTCTCCGCCGACGACGAGGCCGTCCTCGTCGCCGTCGCGGCGCAGGGCGCCAAGACCGGCCTGATGATGTACGAGGTGCGCCGGGCGGCCGCCGCGGTGGGGGCGGTCCTGCGCGACGTCGCCGAGCCCGAGACCCGCCCCGACGTCCCGTCGCAGGCGGGGCCCGTCGAGGACGCGCCGCGCGTCGCGGCCGTCCCGGCTGCTGTCCCGGCGCCGCCCGCCGAGCCGCTGCTGAGCGTCGTGCCGCCCTCGTCGTCCCCGGCGCCCGTGCCGGACAGCTCGCCGCTCCCGGCGTCCGTGGCGCCGTCCTGGACCTCGTCCTACACCCCGCCCGGCGGTGTGCTCGGCGCACTCGGCGGCTCGGTGCTGCCGGTCGAGCCGCCCCGCTGGTCCTGAGCCCGGAGGTCGAGGCCGCGCATGAGGCTCGAGGGGACGCTGGACGCGTTCAGCCTGCCGGACATCTTCCAGCTGCTCAGCTACACGAAGAAGACCGGCACGCTGCACCTGCGCCGGCAGGGCGTGCACGGCGCCGTGCACCTGCGCGAGGGCCAGGTCACGGGCGCGCGGTCCGACGTCGTGCGCCAGGCGCTCGGGCGGCGGCTCGTCGGTGCCGGCCTCGTCGACGACGAGGCCCTCGCCAGTGCCGTCGAGCTGCTCGTCGACGACCCGACCGCCGGGCTGGGGCGCACCCTCGTCGAGGGCGGGCACCTGGACGCCGCGACCGCGCGCACCGTCGCGGCCGAGCAGGCCACCGACGCCGTCTTCGACCTCATGCGCTGGACCGAGGGTGCCTTCACGTTCGTCGTCGACGAGCCCGACCCCGACGACCTCGGTGCGGCGCTGCCCGTCGAGACCGTGGTCGAGGAGGGCCAGCGCCGGCTGGCCACCTGGCCCGCCCTGACCGCCGCCGTGCCGGCGCGCGACGCCGTCGTCTGCCTGGCGCCGACCCCCGCGGAGCCGCCCGTGCTCTCCCGGGACGAGTGGCAGCTCCTGTCGGTCGTGGACGGCCGCCGGTCCGTCGGAGACCTCGTCACGCTCACCGGCCGCGGCGACTACGCCACCGTCGGCGCGCTCGCCGGGCTCGTCGAGCGCGGCCTGCTGCAGGTGCGCGACGCGGGGCCGGACGGCACCTCGGCGCTGCTGCGCCGCCAGCAGCTGCTCGCCGCGCTCGAGGGCCAGCCGCTCCCGCAGGAGCCGGTCGACGGGGCGGCCGCCACACCGCTCGGGGGGCGGTCGTCGGGACCGGTGCCCGCCGCTGCCGCGCCGCTCGTGCCGGCCCCGGCCGGCGTCCCGCCCGCCGTCGCGGTCCCGGTGCAGGTCGTCCCGGCGCCGGCCGCCCCGGTCCCCGCCCGCGCGGCCGTGGTGCCCGAGCGCCCCGAGCCGTTCACCCCGGCGCGGACGCCCGACCACCCGGAGCAGGTGCCCGCGCACCTGCGCGGCGGGCCGGTCGTCGGGGCGGTGCACGGCTCGGCGGCGCTGGCGCCGGAAGGTCTGGAGCTCGCCCCGGGCGCGCTGGAGCGCGACCCGAGCATCAACAAGAGCCTGCTGCTGCGGCTCATCGCCGGCGTGAGGGGACTGTAGTGAGCGCGCGCACACCGAGCCGCCGGCGCGGAGGGGGACCCGCGGTGAAGATCGTCGTCACCGGCCCCTTCGCCGCCGGGAAGACCACGCTCATCCGCACGATCAGCGAGATCACCGTGCTGTCGACCGAGCGGGAGATCACCGACGAGACGCGCTCCCGCAAGGCGGGGACCACCGTCGCCATGGACTTCGGCCGCATCACCATCGACCGGGAGCTCGTGCTCTACCTGTTCGGGACGCCCGGCCAGGACCGGTTCGACTTCATGTGGGAGATCCTCGGCGAGGGCATGCTCGGCTACGTCCTGCTCGTCGACGCGGAGCGCGAGGAGTCGCTCGCCGAGGCGCTGAGCATCCTGGACGCCTTCCGCCGGATGGCCCGCGTGCCGTTCGTGGTCGCCCTGAACCGGGCGGCAGGGCTGGACCCGGCAGGGGAGCAGCACCTGCGCGACGTCCTCGCCCTCGCCCCCGACGTGCCCGTCGTCCCCTGCGACGCGACCGACCGCGAGTCGGTCAAGGCGGTGCTGCTGGCCCTGCTGCACGCCGTGCTCGACTCCCTCGAGCAGCCCGCGGCGGTGGGCTGATGCGCTGGCTGCCCTGGCGCCGCCGACCGCGCGGCAAGCACGCGCGCGGGGGAGCGCCGCTGCCGGCCCTGCCGGCCTGGGTCCCCGCCGAGCGGGCCGCCGCCGGGCGGACCCTCGGCGAGCTGACCGCCGTGGAGACGACGCCGGAGCGCGGCCGCGGAGCCGACCGTCGCCGAGCGGACGGTCGCGGCCTCTCGGGTCGCGGAGGTCGCGGTCGCCGGAGCACCCTCCGCCGCACCCGCCCCGCCGGTCGCCGACCGCCCCGGACCGCCCCTGCCCGTGGGGCTGGACACGCCGCCGCAGCAGCTCGTGCCGGCCCGGGGCCGGCGCGTCCCGGAGCCGGACGCCCCGGTCGGCTCGGCCGCCCGGGTCGACCTGCCGGTCGCGCTGCCCGCGGCGGCGACGATCCTGCCCGCGGCTGCGCTGCGGCCGGCCCGTCGCAGCCGCCGCTCGACCTCCAGCGCGACGACGACCCCGAGGCCGACCCCGACGACGGCGACGTCCCCTGCGGTCCCGCTCCTCTCGCCGGCCGACGCTGCCGTCCCGACCGCCGAGGAGGTCGCCGTGCCGCGGCAGGTCGAGCGCGCGGTGGAGCCCGAGGCGCCGGCGGCGTCGGCCGGCCCACGCGTGGCGCTGGGCTTCCGCGACGGCAGCACCGCCGAGCTCGACCCCGAGTCCGAGACCTTCCTCGCGCTCGAGGCCCTGGCCGCGGAGCTGTCCTCCGCCGACTGAGCGCGCCGCCGCCGTACGTCCCCTTCAGGTGGGCGCGGCCCCCGCCGACGCTCCTCGTGCGACGTCCGTCCCTCTCCAGGAGCTCCTGCGTGAAGCAGCTCGGCGACATCCTGCTCGACAGCGGACTGCTGTCCGAGCAGCAGCTGGGTGCTGCCCTGGAGGAGCAGCGGCGCCTGGGCCGCAGCCTGGGCCGCGTCCTCGTCGACCTGGGGATCCTCACCGAGGGGCAGCTCGTCGCTGCCCTGGCGCAGCAGATCGGGCTGCGGTTCGTCGACCTGTCGGACTACCCGGTCGACGGCAGCGCCGTGACCCGGGTCCCGGACGCGGTCTGCCGGCGCCACCACGCGCTGCCCATCGGCTTCGAGGACGGCAAGCTCGTCGTCGCGATGGCCGACCCGGCCAACGTCTTCGCGATCGACGACATCCGCTCGATGACCGGCTACGAGGTCAAGGCGGTCGTCGCGACCAAGCCCGACGTGCTGGCCGCGATCAACCGCTACCACCGCGGCGAGGCCGAGCTCGACGACCTCACCATGGCGATGGACGTCGTCGAGGAGGAGGACGACCTCGGCAAGGTGAAGGAGATCGTCGAGGACGCGCCGATCGTCAAGTTCGTCAACCTCCTGATCACCCAGGCGATCCAGGACCGGGCCTCCGACATCCACATCGAGCCGGCCGAGCGCGACCTGCGGGTGCGCTTCCGCATCGACGGCGTGCTCCACGAGGTGATGCGCTCGCCGAAGACGATCACGTCGGGCGTCACCAGCCGACTCAAGATCATGGCTGACATCAACATCGCGGAGCGCCGCATCCCGCAGGACGGCCGGCTGTCGGTCAACGCCAACGGAAAGAAGATCGACCTGCGCGTGGCGACCCTGCCCACCGTGTGGGGCGAGAAGATCGTCATGCGCATCCTGGACAACAGCACGGCGATGCTCAAGCTGTCCGACCTCGGCTTCGCCGAGTCCAACTACGACATCTACAGCAAGAGCTTCGTCAAGCCGTACGGGATGATCCTCGTGACGGGGCCGACCGGGTCCGGCAAGTCCACGACGCTCTACGCGACGCTCAACATCGTCAGCCGGCCCGAGGTGAACGTCATCACCGTCGAGGACCCGGTCGAGTACCGGCTGCCCGGCATCAACCAGGTGCAGACCAACGCCAAGGCCGGCCTGACCTTCGCGGCCGCGCTGCGGTCGATCCTGCGCTCGGACCCCGACATCGTGCTGCTCGGCGAGATCCGCGACAAGGAGACGGCCCACATCGCCGTCGAGGCCGCGCTGACCGGCCACCTCGTCCTGTCGACGCTGCACACCAACGACGCGCCGTCGGCGATCGTGCGCCTCACCGAGATGGGGATCGAGCCCTTCCTCGTCGGGTCGGCCCTGGACTGCGTGCTCGCCCAGCGCCTGGCCCGGCGGCTGTGCCCCAAGTGCAAGGAGGCGTACGTCCCGACCCGCGAGTCGCTGGCGGAGAACCGGTTCCCCTGGTCCCCGGACGAGCCGCTGCCCACCCTCTACCGGCCGGGCGGATGCAGCGCCTGCTCGAAGACGGGCTACAAGGGCCGGCTGGCGCTGCACGAGGTCATGGCGGTCAGCGAGGACATCGAGCGGCTCGCGGTCGAGCACGCGTCCGCGCTGACCATCGGGCAGGTCGCCCGTGAGCAGGGCATGACCACGCTGCGCGACGACGGGCTGCGCAAGGTCCGGGCCGGGGTCACGTCGCTGGAGGAGATCCTGCGCGTCGTCGTCTAGCCCGCTCAAGCGGGCCGGACGACCGGTCGATGCCCCTGCAGCACCGCCGGGCGTCCCGGCGGCGAGGAGGGACGCTCGTGGACCAGCCGACGGACCTGGACGGCTACTTCAGCGCGCCGCTGCGGCCGGCGCCGCCGCTGCCGCCGCTCGACGGGCCCGCGGCCGGCATGGTGTTCGGCGCGCCGGTCACGGTGCCGTCCCTCGCGCCGATGCCGGCGACGCCGACGCTGGCCCCGATGCCTGCGGCGCCGACGCTGGCCCCCGCGCCGGTCGCACCCGCACCGCTCGCCCCCACGCCGGTCGCACCGGCACCGCTCGCACCGGCACCGCCCGTGACCGCGCCCGTCCCGGCGCCGGCGCCGGCACCAGCACCAGCCGCAGCACCGCTGGCCGTACCGCCGCCCGCGCCGCCCGCGCCGCCCGCGCCGCTCGTCCCGGCGCAGGCCGCGCCGCCGGCAGCCCCCGCGGCCCGGGCCGAGCAGACCGTGCGCGTCGGCGCCGAGGACACCTCCGAGGACAGCGGCTTCCTGTCCGGCCTGCTCCTCGAGATGCTCGACCTCGGCGCCTCGGACCTGCACCTGAGCGTGGGGGCGCCGCCGACCGTACGGCTCAACGGCAGCCTCATGGCGCTCGAGGGACGCGGCAAGCTCCTGCCGCAGGTCGTGCAGAAGACGATGTACGCCATCCTCAGCCAGAAGCAGCGCGAGAAGTACGAGGAGCACCTCGAGCTCGACTTCGCCTACAGCCTGCCCGGCCGGGCGCGCTTCCGCGTCAACGTGTACCGCCAGCGCGACTCGGTGGGCGCGGCGTTCCGCGTCATCCCGTACGAGATCAAGAAGCTCGAGGACCTCGGCGTGCCCCCGGCGGTCGCCAACTTCGCCACCCTGCCGCGCGGGTTCGTGCTGGTCTGCGGGCCGACCGGCTCGGGCAAGTCGACGACGCTGGCGTCGGTGGTCGACCTGGCCAACCGCACCCGCGACGACCACATCATGACCGTCGAGGACCCCATCGAGTTCCTCCACCAGCACAAGCGCTGCCTGGTCAACCAGCGCGAGGTGGGCGAGGACACGATGTCGTTCAAGAACGCCCTCAAGCACGTGCTGCGGCAGGACCCCGACATCATCCTCGTCGGTGAGCTGCGCGACCTCGAGACCATCGAGATCGCGCTCACGGCGGCCGAGACCGGTCACCTGGTCATGGCGACGCTGCACACCCAGGACGCCGCGCAGACGATCGACCGCATGATCGACGTCTTCCCCCCGTCGCAGCAGCAGCAGGTCCGCGTCATGCTCTCCGGCGCCCTGCAGGGCGTCGTGTGCCAGCAGCTCGTCAAGACGGCGGACGGCAGGGGCCGGGTCGTCGCGACCGAGGTCATGGTGGCGACCCCGGCGATCCGCAACCTCATCCGCGAGGGCAAGACGCACCAGATCTACTCGGCGCTGCAGGCCGGCGCGAAGCACGGGATGTCGACGATGGACAGCCACCTGGCCGAGCTCGTCAAGCAGGGACGCATCACCTACGACGCGGCGCTGGAGAAGTGCCACCACGTCGAGGACTTCAACCGGCTCTGCGGCCGGGTCTGAGAGGCGGGGGCATGAGCGCCACGGCGACGTTCGAGTACAAGGTCCGCGACAAGAGCGGAGCGATGAAGACCGGCAAGCTCGAGGCCGAGTCGCAGGCGCAGGTCGCGACCAAGCTCAAGACGATGGGCTACGCGCCGCTGTCCATCGTGCAGGCCAACGCGGGCATGCAGAAGGAGATCACGCTCCCGTCCTTCGGCAAGAAGGTGAAGCTCAAGGAGCTCGCCCTCTGCACCCGGCAGTTCGCGACGATGATCAGCTCGGGACTGTCGTTGCTGCGGGCCCTCACGATCCTCGTCGAGCAGACCGAGAACAAGAAGTTCGCGGCGGTGCTCGCCGACGTGCGCAACGAGATCGAGACCGGCAACTCGCTGTCGGCCGGGCTCGCCAAGCACGACGACGTGTTCCCGCCGCTGATGGTCAACATGATCCGGGCCGGCGAGGTGGGCGGCTTCCTCGAGGCGGCGCTGCTGCAGATCGCCGTCAACTACGAGGCCGAGGTCAAGCTCAAGGGGAAGATCAAGGCTGCGCTGACCTACCCGGCCGTCGTCTTCGTCATGGCGATCCTCGGCGTCACCGGGATGCTGCTGTTCATCGTCCCGGTGTTCGCGAGCCTGTTCGACGGGTTCGACGCGCAGCTGCCGGCGCCGACGAGGTTCCTCGTCTTCCTGTCGAGCCTGATGAAGATCGTCGTGCCGCTGGCGATCGTCGGCATGGTCGCGCTGGTCATGACCTGGCCCAAGCTGAAGAAGAAGCCGCAGGTCCGCAACGTCCTGGACCCGCTCAAGCTCAAGCTCCCGGTCTTCGGGATGCTCAACCGGAAGATCGCGCTGAGCCGGTTCTCCCGCAACCTCGGGACGATGATGCAGAGCGGCGTGCCGATCCTGCAGGCGCTGGAGATCGTGGCGGCCACGACGGGCAACGTCGTGCTCGAGCGGGCGCTCACCGACGTGCAGGACAGCGTGCGGCAGGGCGAGGCGCTCGCCCGGCCGCTGGAGAACCACGACGTCTTCCCGTCGATGGTCGTCCAGATGATGAGCGTCGGCGAGGACACCGGCGCGCTCGACGCGATGCTGCACAAGATCTCGGAGTTCTACGACCAGGAGGTCGAGGCGACGACGGAAGCGCTCACGGCGCTCATCGAGCCGCTCATGATCGCCTTCCTCGGCGTGATCATCGGTGGCATGATCGTGGCGCTCTACATGCCCATCTTCAGCCTGATGAACGTCATCAAGTAGCCGGACGCGCGACGGCCGGTCGGACCTCGAGGGTCTGGCCGGCCGTCGGGCGTGCGGGGGAGCCTCAGCCCGTGGCGGCGGCGTACAGCCGCGGACCCGCGCTCTGCCGGGCGATCGTCGCGTACGCGTCGCGGTAGCCGGGCGTCGTGTCGGTCGGCGCCGCGGTCGTCGTGCAGGCCGCGGTGCAGCCGTCGGCGAAGCCCACCAGCACCCGACCGGACCCGTCGACGGCGGCGTCGATGAAGTCGAGCAGGTTGCGGTCGTTGCCGCAGGTGGTGCCGTCGGTGCAGATGGAGCCGCGCTGGACGGGGTCGCTGCCGGTCGCGTTCACCGTCGTCCAGGTCGCCCCGCCGTCGGTGGTCGTCGAGACGTACAGCTGCCAGACGCCCTGGAAGACGTCGGTCTCGGAGGAGTTGCCCGGGGTGGTCGTGCCGAGGAAGGCCACGGCGGCCCGGTCGGCGTCACCCGCGACCGCTGCCGGGAAGACGGTGTTCCGCAGGCCGAGGGCGGCACCGAGGTCGACCGGCGCGGTCCAGTGCTGGCCGCGGTCGTGCGACACCGCGCTCCAGGTGTGGTTGTCGGCGCCGTTCCAGCCCAGGTAGACGGTGCCGTCACGGCCGATGCCGACCGACGGGTCGCTGGCGCCGACGGTGCCGGCCGGCACCGTGCGGATGGTCCAGGTCAGCCCGTTGTCGGTCGAGACGACGACCGCCGGGTGGCCGTTGCAGTCCTTGTTGGGGACGTACGCGGTGCCGTCCGGGGCGACCTTGACGTGTCCGTGCAGGCCGCCGCAGTCGAGCAGGCTGTACATCGGCAGGGCGGGCCCGAACGTCAGGCCGCCGTCGCTGCTCGTCGAGCAGCTCGCGTCCGCGATGTCCTGCGAGCAGTAGTAGAGCTCGCTGGGGAAGGTCTGCAGCAGTGCCGTCGGACCGGGGGCGTACGGCCCCCACCCGAGCGTCTGGTGGTCGACCGCGGAGTCGATGCCACCGCCCTGGCTCGTGGTCCAGCTCTGCCCGGCATCGGCCGTCACGCACGACAGGCTGCCGGCGGCGCGCACGTCGAGCAGCTGCGACTCGATGGTGCGACCCGTGGTCGGCTCCGTGGCCAGGATCGGGTCGAGGCTGACGACGCTGCCGGCCGGGCAGCCCGAGCTCAGGTCGGCGCTGACGTCGGCCCAGCGGGCCGTCGCCGGGGAGGTGCTGTCGTCGAAGGTCGCGCGCAGCGTCGAGAAGGACGCCTGGTACATCGCCGCGTCGGTCTTGCGGTCGTAGCCCAGCGAGGGTTCCCCGGCGCTGTGCACGTCGCTCGAGAGCCCCTCGGGCGCCGGGTAGGTGGCGTACGCCGGGCCGCGGGCGTCGCCGTCGCGGTCCGACCTTGCCGTGCCTGGCCGCGGCCGCCTGAGCCGGGTCCGGCCTCGGCGGCGGCGACAGTGAGCAGGGCTGCGCCAGCACGCCCGCCCCAGCAACTGCCGTTGCCCGGCCTCGGGTCGTCCTCGGGCGCACGTGCACGAGTACCTCCAGCAGCCGGTGGTGGTCCGGCGTCGACGAGCCCGCGGTGTGAGCGGGAGCACCAGAAGCCTAAGGCAACCATCCCCCGGAAGGGCCACCGGCCTAGTCCTTCCGGACTACCGCGGCTGCCGCCGCTGGCGCGCAGCCGCAGGTTCACCCTCAAGTGGGCGTCGAGCCGCTCCGAAGTCCGAGGGTCAACGAGCCGCAAGGCCAAGCAAGGGCACACCCGCCGCGAGGCGGGGTCGCAAAGCCAAGGGGCCTGCACCTGCAGGCACGCCTGGCTGCCTCGGCCGGCACCTCCCTGCGAGGGGTCGCGCGAGGGACCACCAGCACCACCGCGCGGCTCACCTCAACCCGTCCTGGAGGACACCACCCATGCTGGCTCGCATCCGCAAGGCCCAGGAGAACGAGAGCGGCTTCACGCTCATCGAGCTCCTGGTCGTCATGATCATCATCGGTATCCTCGCGGCGATCGCCATCCCGGCGTTCCTGTCGCAGAAGAGCAAGGGCTACGAGGCCAGCGAGAAGAGCGACCTGCGGTCGATCGCCACCGAGATCGCCACCCAGCTCGTCGACGAGCCCGCGTCCCTCACCATCGGCGGCGGCGCCACGGCCGGCGCTGCCGTCTCCGTCGGTGCCAGCAGCATCAACCTCTCCCCGAGCAACAGCTCGTCAAGGGGACCGTCATCGGCACGCCCGTCCCGTCTGGCAAGAGCTACGGCGACTACTGCGTCGAGCTGAACAGCACCAAGGGCGGCTCGAACTGGTCGATCAGCAAGACCGGCGCCGCCAGCCAGGTCCTGTCGACCACCGCCTGCCCGTAGCAAGACCCGCTTGTGACGGAGGGCGGACGACCACACCGGTCGTCCGCCCTCAGTCATGTCGGCTGCTCCGTCCGGGCTAATCAGCGGCGCGCCAGCTCGACCGATGTCTCGTGTGTCATCGAGCCGCATGGCCAAGCAAGGGCACACCCGCCGCGAGGCGGGGTCGCAAAGCCAGGGGACCCACGTGGTCAGCCCAGCCGCCTCGGCCGGCACCTCTTCGGAGGGGTCGCGCGAGGGACCACCAGCACCACCGCGCGGCTCTCACCCCACCGTCCTGGAGGACACAGCAATGCTGGCTCGCATCCGCAAGGCCCAGGAGAACGAGGGCGGCTTCACGCTCATCGAGCTCCTGGTCGTCATGATCATCATCGGCATCCTGGCCGCGATCGCCATCCCGGCGTTCCTGTCGCAGAAGAGCAAGGGCTACGAGGCCAGCGAGAAGAGCGACCTGCGGTCGATCGCCACGGAGATCGCCACTGCGCTGGTCGACGAGCCGGCTTCCGTGGCCGTGACGGCGGCTGACGGCAGCGCTGCCGGTGCCGGACCGGTCAAGATCACGCCCGCGACGGGCGCGGCGAGCGCCATCAACCTGTCTCCGGGTGTGGAGCTCGTCAAGGCCACCGTTCAAGGTGCTCCTGCAACGGCCCCGGCCAGCTATGGCGACTACTGCGTCGAGCTGAAGAACACCAAGGGCGGCGCCAACTGGAAGATCAGCAAGGCCGGCGCTGCGACCCAGGCCCTGGTCGCCGGTTCCTGCTAGCTGATGTGCGATGAGGGGCGGTCGACGACGTCGACCGCCCCTCATCGCGTTCAAGTCCAGCGGCCGCGATGTCGACCGAGAAGTGTGGAGCGACGAGCTGTGCGGCCCCCGGCCGACTCCGTGGAGCAGGGCTTCACGATGGTCGAGCTGCTCGTCGCCATGGCGCTGTTCGGGGTCCTGGCCGCGATGGGGACCGCGGGCTTCAGCGCGACACAGAAGACGCTCCAGGCGCGGGGCGCGCACCGCGAGTCGGTGACGCAGCTGCGGACGGTCCAGTCGAGGGCCGTCGCCGAGAACACCGCCTTCTGCGTCGACTTCGGCGGGGCGACCACGACCAGCTGGAAGGTCTACCGGGTGCCGGGCGCCGACAGCGGGGCGCTCGCCGCCGGCTTCTCGTGCACCTCGGGCTCGCTCGCCGGCACGTACGCCGCCCCCGGCAGGACCGGCTTCTCGGCGGTCGCCTTCACGCAGCGCAACGGCACCACCACCTCGTACGCCCTCTTCTACGCCCGGGGCTCCGCCAGCGGCGGCAGCGTCAAGGTCGGCGGGGGAGGCGGCTCGACCTACACGATCACGGTCGACGGGCTCACGGGCCGCGTCACCTCGACGGGGAACTGAGCATGCTGCGCTTCCACCGCTCCGCCGACGCCGGCTTCACCCTCGTCGAGCTCATGGTCGCCATGTTCATCTTCGGGCTGGCGTCCGCCGCGACGGCGCCGCTGATGCTCAAGTCGATCGACGCGACGCAGACCGGCAAGCTCAACACGCAGGCCAAGAACCTGCTGCAGCTGCGCGTCGAGACGATGCGCAACCTGCCCTTCCACGTGGCGACCTCCGCCGGTCCCTACATCGACCTGCTCGACACGTACTTCCGAGACGCCAACGGCACGCAGACCAACGCCGCCTGCGCGACCCGCTCCTACTCCTCGGGCACCTACACCTGCACCCGGACCGGCGCGGGGTCGACCGGGCTCGCCCTGCCCGGCTTCACCGAGACCGTGAGCGTCGACGTTCGTCGACCAGGACAACGTCGTGGTCGTGCCCCCGCCGAGCTACGACAGCCAGTCGGCAACCGGTGACGTGCCGCCCAGCCAGACGCTCTCCGTCGTCGTCACGGAGACCTGGTCGAAGAGCGGTGTCACCAAGTCGTTCTCGTCCACGACCCAGATCTCGAGCGCCGCCACCGGCCTGCCGCAGATCGTCTCCCGCTTCCGCGACAGCCCGCTGAGCGTCGACACGGCCGTCGACGATGCCGCCGTCCCGACGACGCTGCAGCTCGACCTCGGCCTGCTCAACGCGACCGCCGGGCTGTCGACCGGCGCGACGGCGACCGCGCAGGCGCAGGGCGCCCTGGCCGTGCTCTCCTCCGGCGCCGCCAGCACGACGCAGGCGACCGGCTACCTCGACGCGCCGGCCGACCAGCCGTCGTTCACCACCGTGAACGGCGCGGCCTCGAACGGTCCGGTCTGCTCGGCGCTCCTCGCCTGCTTCGGCCCGACCCGGGTCTCAGGCGTGACCGGCAGCGCGAGCAACGGGGTGCCGCAGGTCGGCAGCAGCGCCGCGCCGCTGACGTCGTCGGTGGTCAGGAGCGGGACGCCGGGCAGCCGCGGCTTCTGGGTGAGCAACGTGCCCACCGGCAGCACCCAGTCGCGGTTGGTCCGGCTGGGGGTCCAGTCCGCGAGCAGCCCGCCGACGAGCGCCAGCCCCACGCAGCTGCTGCGCAGCGTCGAGACCGGCGCCAGCGGGTCGACCGCGGGCTGCGCAGCTGCGGGGACGACCGACAGCAGCGCCGGTTTCGCGACGGCCACCGGCTGGATCGGCACGACCGCGGGCCCGACGCACGCGGTCACCAGCTGCGCGACGGCGACGACGCGGCGGGTCGACCTCTTCCCCCTCGCCGGCGCCTCCGGCTTCAACGCCGACGGCGTGGTGCAGATCGTGCTGCAGTACGCGGGCGTCAACTGCGCCGCGAACGCCGGGGTGACCGGCGCGGCCTCCGCCGTCTTCCGCGGCACCGTCTCCTACCTGCCGTACGGCAGCAGCACGCCGACGGTCCTCACCGTGGCCAGCGGCCAGGCGAGCGACCCGCTCACCCCGGCGCTGCTGACCAAGGGCACGTCGACCGGGGGCGTGCAGATCGGGGTCGACCCGTCGGGCAAGCCGCTGTGGCTCGGCGACTACGTGCGCAGCTGGTCCTCCGGCGACCTCGCTCGGACGCAGGTGGTGCAGAGCGCCCAGGTCGACCTCAAGGCGATCGCGCTCAGCACGGTGCCGACCCGCGACAGCGACGGCACCGGGGCCTCCGGCATCAACCTCGTCGCCGGGCAGCTGTCCTGCACGGCCCAGGACAACCGGTGATCCGCCGGCGCCTGGAGCGGGCGCGCTCGAGCGACCACGGCTTCACGCTCGCCGAGCTGCTCGTCGCGATGACGGTCTTCGGCGTCCTCATGGCGATGGTCACCGGGAGCGTGCTGTCCAGCGCCCGCGCGGTCGACAACGTCAAGCAGCTCGACGACATCAACGAGGAGGCCCGGCTCGCGCTCGTGCGCATGGAGCGCGAGCTGCGCCAGGCGGTGCGGGTGGACGCCGCTGAGCTGTTCACCACCGGGACGTACGCGGGGACCGGCTACGCGTCCTCGGTGACCTTCAGCGCCGACTTCAACGGCAACGGCGTCGTCGAGCCGTCGTCCGCCGACCCCGAGACGCTGACCTACCGCTTCGTCCCGGGCGCGACCGCGGGCGACGGCCAGATCCAGCTCACCGCCGACGACGCCTCCGGGACCGCGACCGTCCGCCCGATCCTGTCCGGGCACGTCTCGGACTTCCACCTCGAGCTGCGCAGCAGCCTGTACGCCTGCGACACCAACGGCAACGGCACGACGACCTGGCAGGAGCTCGACACCAGCCCGCTCGCCGCCTGCCCGCACCCCAACAACAACGGGCTCGACGCCAACGAGCTCGCCGAGCTGGACGGCCTCTACATCGCCTTCACGGTCTTCGAAGGCACGCACAAGCAGAGCTACGCCACCCTCGTGAACCTGCGCAACGTCGGACTCGGAGCCACCACGTGATCCCCACCCCGTCCCTGGCCCGGCTGCGGCGGCGCGTGAGCGGTGACCGCGGCGCGGCCATGGTCGTCGTGCTGTCGGTCCTGCTGGTCATGACCGCGCTCGGCTCCACCGCGGCCCTGCTGTCGTCGCAGAACCTGGCGGGCGCCGTCAACGACCGGCAGGGGACGGCCGTGGAGCACCTGTCCGAGGCCGGTGTCGCCCAGGCCGTCGCGTGGATCCGGGCCAACGGCGTCGGCACGCTGGCCTGCTCGCCGACGTGCTCCGGCACGGGCAACCAGCCGGACTGGGGCCGGGGACCCAGCACGGGCAGCGGCTACGGCCACCTCGTCGCGGCCGGTGGTGGCAAGCAGTACCGCGTCTGGATCGAGAAGGAGGCGGCCTTCGCGCCGCCGGCCAACAAGGTCGGTCGCTACGTGGTCCACAGCACCGCGGTCTTCAGCGGGACGGCGACGACGGGCGCGGCCTCGCGGTCGGTCTCCCAGGACGTCCAGGTGACGCCCTTCGACTTCCCGCTCGGCGTCTTCGCCCACACGGTGGCGGCCGGGGGCAACGGAGGCATCCACTACGAGAGCCTGTTCAGCGACAGCTGCATCCAGGGCCGGGGCTTCACCGACTTCCAGGGCACCGACGCCTACTACGGCGTGCCGGCCGCCGCCCACAGCGCCAGCGCGATCGTCGAGAAGCAGAACGACTCCTGCACCCCCGCCAACAGCATCCACGCGTCCGGCCCGTGCGACCCGAAGTACCCGAACGACACCGACCTGTACGGCGGCACGCTCGCCAGCGACCTCGGCCTGCTACGGCAAGGGCACCCTCAACGGGTCGCCGTGGCTGACCACCTCCAAGGAGACGTCGTTCGCCGGCATGGCCTCCACGTACGGCTTCACCGTGAACACCGCCGGGCTGTCGAACAGCCAGCTCGACGCGCTGCGCACGACGGCCCAGCAGCAGGGCTTCTACTACACGAGCACGACGGCCGTCCCCGCCGCGCTGCAGGGCTCGACGGCCTCCACGACCTACCCGCACCCGGTGCTGTTCTACGACCTCAAGGGCAGCGCCGTCGGAGGCACCGTCGACCTCAAGGACCTGACCGGCTACAGCCGCAGCTACCCGGTGGCGGCCGGCAGCTCGGGCTGCAGCCCGGCGAGCGCGGTCGTCGTCGTGCTCAACGGCAACGCCAGGCTCAACGGCGGGACCACCCTGGCCGCGTCGGTCTTCGTGCCCGGGCCCTACCCGAACGGCCAGGTGACGAAGGCCAACGGCACGGGTCAGCTCATCGGCACCCTCTACGCCGACAGCATCGACCTGCGCGGCACCGCCGACGTCTACCTCGACGACTGCTTCCTGCAGAACATGCCCGGCGGCCTCCTGCGGGTGACGGTGGACAACTACCGCGAGGTCGACCGCTGACCACCTACGGTGCGGCCGTGCTCGCCGCCGCCTGCGCCGTCCTGGGCCTGCTCATCGGCTCGTTCCTCAACGTCGTCGTCTGGCGCGTGCCGCGCGGCGAGTCGGTGGTCAGCCCGCCCAGCGCCTGCCCCGGATGCGGCAGCACCATCCGGCCGCGTGACAACGTGCCCGTGCTCGGGTGGCTGCTGCTGCGGGGCCGTTGCCGCGACTGCAGCGCCCCCGATCAGCGCGCGCTACCCGCTCGTCGAGGCGGGCACCGGCGTCCTGTTCGCGGTCCTCGCGCTGCGCTTCGGGTGGGACCCCGTGCTGCCGGCCTACCTCTACCTGGCCGCGGTCGGGCTGGCGCTGGCGCTCATCGACCTCGACGTGCAGCGGCTGCCGGACGTGCTGACCCTCCCGTCGTACGGCGTCGTGGCCGCGCTGCTGCTGCTGGGCACCGTCCTCGGGTCGGACAGCGGTGACCTCGTGCGCGCGCTGCTGGGCGGCGCCGCCATGTACGGCTCCTACTTCGCGCTGTGCTTCGCCTACCCGGCGGGCATGGGCTTCGGGGACGTCAAGCTCGCCGGGGTGCTCGGCATGGCGACGGCCTGGGTCGGCTGGGGCGCCTGGGGCGTCGGGCTGTTCGCCGGCTTCGTCCTCGGCGGCGTCTTCAGCGTCGGGCTGGTGCTGAGCGGCCGCGGGGGGCGCAAGAGCCGCGTGCCGTACGGCCCGTTCATGCTCGCGGGTGCCCTGCTCGGCGTGCTTGCCGGACCCGCCCTCTTCGACGCCTACCTCGGGCTCAGCGGACTCTGAGCCGGACGGCTCAAGCACGGAGAGTGACCGTCCGAAGCCCCTGAGGACACCGACGCGCAGCGCCGGACGCCGGGGCCCCGCGGCCCCTGCCGGGAGGGACAGGACGTGGCTGGACGACCAGTGGTGGGTCTCGACATCGGGACCTCCGGGGTGCGCGCGGCCGAGCTGACGCTCGGCAAGGCCGGCCCGACGCTCGAGAAGTTCGGCCAGGTCGCCCTGCCCGCGGGTGCCGTGCGCGACGGCGAGGTCGTCGACCCGCAGGCCGTCGCCGCAGCCGTCAAGCAGCTGTGGGCGCAGGTGCGCTTCTCGACCAGGAAGGTCGTCGTCGGCGTCGCGAACCAGAAGGTCGTCGTCCGGCAGGTCGACCTGCCGTGGCTGCCGCCGGGCGAGCTGCGCGCCTCGCTGGGCTTCCAGGTGCAGGACGTCATCCCCATGCCCGTCGAGCACGCCATCCTCGACTCCCACCTGCTCGAGGAGCACGTCGACGACAACGGCGCCCGGACCGCGCGGGTCCTGCTCGTCGCCGCCGCCCGCGACATGGTCGGCAGCGCGCTGGAGGCGGTCACCCGCGCGGGTCTGCAGCCGACCCTGGTCGACCTCAACAGCTTCGCGGTGCTGCGCTCGGTCGCGCACACGGCGACGGGCCTGGCCGACGTGCACGCCGAGGCGCTGGTCGACGTCGGGGCGTCGGTGACGAACATCGTGGTGCACCAGGCGGGGGTGCCGCGCTTCGTGCGCATCCTGCTCATGGGAGGCGCCGACATCACCGAGGCCGTCGCCGAGCGCCTCGGCGTGCCGGTGGACCAGGCGGAGTCGGTGAAGCAGACGACCGGCCTGGCCGCGGTGCAGGGGACGGCCGAGACGTCGCCGGCCCACCGCGCCCTCGAGCACAGCGGCAGCACCTTCGTCGAGGAGGTCCGCGGCTCGCTCGACTACTACCTCGCGCAGCCGGGCGCCGTGCGCATCGGCCGCGTGGTGGTCTCCGGCGGCGGGTCCCGGCTGGGCAACCTCGCGCCGCGCCTGTCCGCCGCCACGCGCCTGCCGGTGGACGTGGCCCGGCCGCTGGCGGGCCTGCGGCTGGGCAAGACCGGCCTCACCGACGAGCAGCTCAGCTACGTCGAGCCGATGGTCACCGTCCCGCTCGGCCTCGCCCTCGGGATGGCGTCGTGATCTCGCTGTCGAAGGCGCGCCCGCGCGGGGCTGCGCCGGCCGTGGTCGGCGCCCCGCTGGCGCTGCCCCGGGTCAACCTGCTGCCGCCGGAGATCGAGGCCGCGCGGCGCTTCCGCCGCGTCCAGGCGGGACTGGGGTCCGGCGTGCTCGCCGCGGTCGGGGTCGTCGCGCTGCTCTTCGTCGGGGCGAGCGGCTCGGTCGCCGACGCGCAGGGGGAGGTCGACGCGGCCGCCGCGCAGCAGCAGGTGCTCACGGCCGAGTCTGCCCGGTACCGCGACGTGACCGCCACCTACCAGCGCGCCTCCCAGGCGCAGGCGCTGCTCACGACGGCCATGGGGCAGGAGGTGCGCTACTCGCGCTTCCTCAACGACCTGGCGCTGACGGTCCCCGACGGCGTCTGGGTCACCTCGCTGGGCTTCACGCAGGCGGGTGCGGGCGGGGCGTCCGGCGCGGCGGCCGCAGCCCCGGCGGCCGCCGGCATCGGGACCGTCGCCGTCTCCGGCACGGCCTACGCCCACGAGGACGTCGCCGTGTGGCTCGAGTCGCTGGCGGGTCAGGACGGCTACGTCGACCCGCTCCTGCAGAGCTCGACCGAGCGGCTCATCGGCCGTCGCAAGGTCGTCGACTGGTCGACGACCGTCACCCTCTCGCCGGACGCGCTGTCCGGCCGCTACGCGAAGCCCGGGAGCTGATCGTGGACAAGCTCAAGCAGTGGGTGGCGCTCAGCCTCGTCGCCGTCCTCGCCGTCCTGGGCGCCGGCTGGTTCCTGCTCGTCTCGCCCAGGCGGGCGGACGCCGCGGCCCTGCGGGACGAGGCCGCGACCCAGGTGCAGTCCAACGACCAGCTGCGCACCCAGATCGCGACGCTCAGGGCGCAGAGCAAGGACCTGCCCAAGGAGCAGGCCAAGCTCGCCGCCGTGGCCGCCAAGCTGCCCGACAACGCCGCACAGCCGGCGCTGCTGAGGGCTCTGGCCGCGGCCGCCACCGGTGCGGGCGTGGAGTTCGTCTCGCATCACGCCCGGCGCGCCGGCCCCCGTCGCGTCGCGCGGCGGGCAAGCCCGTCGCGGCCGGCGCCGACGCGGCGACCGCGCCCGACCGCACCCGTGGCCCTCCGCGCCCGGCGCTGCGAGCGGCGCGGGGCAGCTGCAGTCCATGCCGCTGACCATCTCGGCCTTCGGCAGCTACTTCGACCTCCAGGCGTACCTCGCCGCGCTCGAGGACCTGCCGCGGGCACTGCGCGTCACCGCGGTGACCCTCGCGCCCGGCACCAACCCGGTCGGCCAGCAGGCCGTCGCCGGGGCGACCGCGCCCTCGACCGACGACGGCCAGCACCTCGTGGCCACCATCACCGCCGAGGTCTACGTGGCCGCCGGCGCCGCCCCCGCCGTCCCCGTCGTGGCGCCCGTCGCCGCTGTGGCCCAGCAGGAGTCCCGATGACCGAGTTCCCCTTCGGCAACGCCGAGCCCGTGCAGGAGCTGCCCGCTGCCGGCCCCGACCGCCGACGACTGGCGGTCGGGGGAGGACTCCTCGCGGCCGTGGTCCTCGGCGCCGGGGCCTACCTGCTGCTGGGCAGCGGGGGAGGCGACGAGGCGGTGGAGGCGGTAGCCGTCGCCCGCCCGTCGCGCCGCCGCCTCGCCCTCGGCGGTCCCGGTGCCCGACGTCGTCGCGCTCCCCGCGGCCGCGGAGCAGACGCAGGGCCGCAACCCGTTCAAGGCCCTCGTCGCGGAGGCGGCGGCCGCGCCGGTCGGCACCTCCTCGGGCACCTCCTCGGGCAGCCCGCCCAGTGGGTCGACCCCGACGGCGACCCCGACGTCGACCCCGACCCCGACCGCCTCGCCGTCCTCGCCCGGCACTCCCTCAGCCCCGCCGAGCACGCCCCCGGCGACGCCCGCGACGCCGCGCACCTACCCGCTCGTGCTCACCGGTGACCGGCACGCCGACCGACGACCCGCGGATCGTCACGTGGAAGGTGGACGGGGTGGCCACCAGCGTGTTCGTCAACCAGCGCTTCGGCCGGTACGGCGAGCTCGTGGTGCTGGCGGTCCGCGCGCAGGACGGCGCCGACCACGTGCTGCTCCAGGTCGGCGACGCCGCGCCGCTCGACCTCGTGGCGGGCGACCAGCGCGACGTGCTGTGACCGGTCGGCGCTGAGCCCCACGGCGCTCGCTCTGCCAGACTGGGGGCATGCTGCGCTGGTTGACCGCCGGGGAGTCGCACGGGCCTGCGCTGGTGGCGGTGCTCGAGGGTCTGCCCGCGGGCGTCACGACCTCGAGCGCGGAGGTCGCCGACGAGCTGGCCCGCCGGCGGCTGGGGCACGGCCGCGGTGCCCGGATGGCGTTCGAGCGCGACGAGGTCGAGTTCCTCGGCGGGGTCCGGCACGGCTGCACGCAGGGCGGGCCGGTCGCGGTGCGGGTCGGCAACACCGAGTGGCCCAAGTGGGAGACGGTGATGTCGCCGGACCCGGTGCCCGCCGAGGCGCTCGAGGGCCTGGCGCGCAACGCCGCCCTCACCCGGCCCCGCCCCGGGCACGCCGACCTCGTCGGGATGCAGAAGTACGGCTTCGACGACGCCCGCCCGGTGCTCGAGCGCGCGAGCGCCCGCGAGACCGCGGCCCGCGTGGCCCTCGGCGCCGTCGCCAAGGCCTTCCTGCACCAGGCGTACGGCGTGCAGGTCCTCAGCCACGTCGTGTCGATCGGCGCCGAGCGGGTCGGCGACGTGCCGCTCCCGCGCCCGGACGACCTGCCCGCGGTCGACGCCAGCCCCGTGCGGGTCTTCGACGACGCGGCCAGCGACCGGCTGGTCGCCGAGGTCGACGCGGCCAAGAAGGACGGCGACACGCTCGGCGGTGTCGTCGAGGTGCTCGCCTACGGGCTGCCGCCCGGGCTGGGCAGCCACGTGCACGGCGACCGCCGCATCGACGCGCGGCTGGCGGGCGCGCTCATGGGCATCCAGGCCATCAAGGGCGTCGAGGTCGGGGACGGCTTCGAGGTCGCCCACCAGCGCGGCAGCCAGGTGATGGACGAGATCGTCCGCGAGGACGGCGTGCTCACGCGCAGCAGCGGCCGGCTCGGCGGCACGGAGGGCGGCATGACCAGCGGCCAGGTGCTGCGCGTGCGCGCCGCCATGAAGCCGATCAGCACCGTCCCGAGGGCCCTGCGCACGATCGACACGGCGACCGGCGAGGCCGCCGTGGCGCACCACCAGCGCAGCGACGTCTGCGCCGTCCCCGCGGCCGGTGTCGTCGCCGAGGCGATGGTCGCGCTCGTCCTCGCCGAGGCGGCGCTGGAGAAGTTCGGCGGCGACTCCGTCGTGGAGACCAGGCGCAACTGCGAGGCCTACCTCGCGAGCCTGTCCGTGCGGTGACCCGGCCGCGCTGCGTGCTCGTCGGCCCTCCCGGCGCGGGCAAGACGACCGTCGGGCGGTTGCTGGCCGACCGGCTCGGGGTCGCCTTCCGCGACACGGACGCGGACGTCGAAGCGACGACCGGTCAGGAGATCGCCGACATCTTCTACGCCGACGGCGAGGACCGGTTCCGCGAGCTCGAGCGGACCGCCGTCCGGGCGGCGCTCGAGGGGCACGACGGGGTCCTCTCGCTCGGCGGAGGGGCGGTGCTCGCCGCGGAGACGCGCGACGCGCTGCGCGGGCACACGGTCGTCCTGCTCGACGTCGGGCTCCCGGCCGCGGCCGAGCGGGTCGGGCTCAACCGCACCCGCCCGGTGCTCGCGCTGAACCCGCGGGCCCAGCTGCGCAGCCTGCTCGAGCAGCGACGTCCCCTCTACGCCGAGGTCGCCACGCACACCGTCGCCACCGACGACCGCCGTCCGGACGACGTGGCCGCCGAGGTGCTGGCCCTGCTCGCCTGAGCCCCGCCCGCTCGCTGCCCACTAGGGTCGGCCGGGTGAGCCCCCCGACCCGCATCCCCGTGTCCGGACCCTCGCCGTACGAGGTGGTCGTCGGCGAGGGCCTGCTCGGCGAGCTCGCCGCGCCGCTCCGCGGGGCGCAGCGGGTCGCGGTGGTGCACCCCGGCGCGCTGCGCGCGACGGGCGACGCGGTGCTCGAGGACCTGCGCGAGCAGGGGTTCGAGGCGCACGCCGTGGAGGTCCCCGACGGCGAGGCGAGCAAGGACCTCAAGGTCGCGGCGTACGTGTGGGACGTCCTCGGGCAGACCGGCTTCACGCGCAGCGACGCGGTCGTGGCGGTCGGGGGCGGCGCCACCACCGACCTGGCGGGCTTCGTGGCCGCGACCTGGCTGCGCGGCGTGCGGGTGGTCCAGGTGCCGACCACCCTGCTCGGCATGGTCGATGCCGCCGTCGGCGGCAAGACGGCCGTCAACACCTCCGCCGGCAAGAACCTCGTCGGTGCGTTCCACCCGCCTGCCGCGGTCCTGTGCGACCTCGCCGCGCTCGCGACGATGCCCCGGCACGACTACGTGGCCGGGCTCGCCGAGGTCGTCAAGGTCGGCTTCACCCACGACCCGCGCATCCTCGAGCTCGTCGAGCAGGACCCCGCGGGCGCCACCCGGCCGGACGGGCCGCACACCCGCGAGCTCGTCGAGCGGGCGGTGCGCGTCAAGGCGCAGGTCGTGTCCGACGACCTCACCGAGCAGGGCGGGCGCGAGCACCTCAACTACGGGCACACCCTCGGGCACGCGATCGAGAAGGTGGAGGACTACCGCTGGCGGCACGGGGCCGCGGTCTCGGTCGGGCTGGTGTTCGCCGCCGAGCTGGGGCGGCTGGCGGGCCGGCTCGACGACGCCACTGCCGACCGCCACCGTGCCGTGCTCGAGAGCGTCGGGCTGCCCACCTCGTACGCCGGGGACTGGACCCGGCTGCTCGCGGCGATGCGGGTGGACAAGAAGTCCCGCGGCGACCGGCTGCGCTTCGTCGTGCTCGACGGGCTGGCCCGCGTGCGCATGCTCGAGGACCCCGACCCGTCGCTGCTCGTCGCCGCGTACGAGGAGGTCCGCAAGGACCGCGACCCCGGCCTGGTGCACCTGTGACGCGCGTGCTCGTGCTCAACGGGCCCCACCTCGGCCGGCTCGGCACCCGGGAGCCGACGGTCTACGGCACGACGACCTGGGCCGAGCTGGTGGCGCTGTGCGAGCGGACCGCCGCGGAGGTCGGGCTCACCGCGGAGGTCCGGCAGACCGACGACGAGGCGACGATGCTCGGCTGGCTGCACGAGGCCGCCGACTCCGGCACCCCGGTCGTGCTCAACCCGGCGGCGTGGAGCCACTACTCGTACGCGCTGCGCGACGCCTGCGCGATGCTCACCGCACCGCTCGTCGAGGTGCACCTGAGCCAGACGGCCGCCCGGGAGGCCTTCCGGCACACCAGCGTGGTCAGCCCCGTGGCCACCGGCACCATCACCGGGCTCGGGGTCGAGGGCTACCGGGCCGCGCTGAGGCACCTCGCGCAGGCGACCTGACCCCGGCGCCCCCCCGGACGTGACACCGCTTAGTGTGACGGTCGTCTCAGCAGGCGGAGGGCGAGGAGAGCACGTGGTCGAGAAGGCCGTCGCTCCCGCGGGTCCCGTCGCTGGCCCGGCAGGCGCTGCGGGTGGCCACGGCGCTGACCACGCCGGCGCACCCCAGCGAGTACCTCGAGCTGGTCAACCCGCTCTGGTCCACCCGCGAGCTGCTCGGCACCGTGACCAGGAGATCCGCCGCGAGACGCACGACACCGCCACCGTCGTGGTGCGGCCCAGCCGGCCCTGGCCGGGGCACGTGCCCGGGCAGTGGTTCCGGGTCGGCGTCGAGATCCGCGGCGTGCGCCACTGGCGGGCCTTCACGCTGACCTCCGACCCTGACCACCCCGACGGGCCTGCTCGCCCTGACCATCAAGCGGGTCGAGGGCGGGCTCATGTCGCAGTTCCTGCTCGACGAGGCCGCAGCCCGGGGACGGTGCTCTACCTCGGCGAGGTCGCAGGGCGACTTCGGCGTCCTGGCGCCGCCGGACCGGCCGGTGCTGTTCCTGTCGGCCGGCAGCGGCATCACGCCGTTCTTCGCGCTGCTGCGGCACATGGAGCGCCGCGGCTGGCTGCGCGACGTGGAGCACGTCTTCTGCGTGCGGACGCCCGACGACGTCATCTTCGGCGACTGGCTGCAGGACCTCGCCGACGCGCGAGCCCGGCTACCGGCCTGCGGCTGTGGTTCAGCAGCGAGCAGGGCCGGCTGACGCCCGACGCGCTCGCCGAGATCGTCCCGGACTGGCGGGACCGCCGGACCTACCTGTCCGGGCCCGCCGGAGATGATCGAGACGTTCAAGGCGCACTGGCAGGAGGCGGGCCTGCCGGACCGCTTCGAGCTCGAGCGCTTCCAGCCCAAGGCCGGCGCCGACGTCGAGGCGGGCGTCGGGCGGGACGCGTGCGCTTCCGGGTGTCGGAGACCGACGTCGAGGTCGACGGCTCCACGCCGATCCTCGAGGCCGGGGAGCAGGCCGGCCTGGCGCTGCGCTTCGGGTGCCGCATGGGCATCTGCCACACCTGCACGGGCCGGCTGGCCGAGGGCACCGTCCGCAACCTGCAGGACGGCTCAGGTCGGCGGCCGTGCCGGAGACATGATCCGCATCTGCATCAGCTGCCCCGAGGGACACGTGGAGATCGAGCTGTGACGACGACCCGGTACGACCACCCCGGACGCGACGGCGGCGAGGCCGCGAGCCGCACGGCCGACCCGGCGGCGAGCCCCACCGACGCCACCGCCAGGGCGGGCCGGCGACCGGTCCTGCGCCCTCGGGCGGCGGACAACGACCGGGAGCGCACGCCGCGGCGCCGGCAGGTGCCCAAGACGCCCAACCCGATCGACCGGCTCACCGAGGAGCAGATCGAGGAGATCGGCGCCCGGTTCCAGGCGATCCACGACGAGGTCTTCGCCTCGCTCGACGACACCGACGCGCAGTACATCCGCAACGTCATCCTGTTCCAGCGCCGGCTGGCCGCCGCGTCGCGCATGGTGCTCATGGCCTCGCGCTACAAGCCGGCGTGGCTGCTCGGGCACCGTCGGGCTGTCGGTGGCCAAGATCCTCGAGAACATGGAGATCGGCCACAACGTCATGCACGGCCAGTGGGACTGGATGAACGACCCGGTCATCCACTCCTCGGTCTGGGACTGGGACACCGCGTCGCCCGGCGGCCGCCTGGAAGCACTCGCACAACTTCGTGCACCACACGTACACGAACGTCATCGGCAAGGACAAGGACGTCGGCTACGAGATCATGCGCATCGACCCGCGCCAGCCGTGGTCGCCGGTCTACCTGCTGCAGCCGGTCTACAACGTGCTGCTCATGGCGCTGTTCGAGTGGGGCGTGGCGCTGCACGACCTGGACCTGGAGCAGGTCCGCAAGGGCAAGAAGCCGGCCAAGCAGCTCAAGCAGGAGCTCGCCGGCATCGCCGAGAAGGCGCGGCGGCAGATCGTCAAGGACTACGTCGCGTGGCCGGCGCTGTCGGGCTCGGAGTGGCGCAGCACGCTCGTCGCCAACGCCGTCTCCAACGTGGTCCGCAACGTCTGGTCGCACGCGATCATCTTCTGCGGCCACTTCCCGGACCAGGCCTACACCTTCACCGAGGAGGAGATCGAGGGCGAGACCAAGGCGCGGTGGTACCTGCGGCAGCTGCTCGGCGCCGCCAACATCGACGGCAGCCCGCTGTTCCACCTCATGTCGGGCAACCTGTCCTTCCAGGTCGAGCACCACCTGTTCCCCGACATGCCGAGCTCGAAGTACAGGGTCATCGCGCCGAAGGTAAGGCGATCTGCCACGAGTACGGCCTGCCGTACAACACCGGGCCGTTCCGCAAGCAGTGGGGCACCGTGCAGCGCACCATCCTGCGGCTCGCCTTCCCCGGCGGTGCCGAGCGGCCGAAGGCCCCGCCGTACGTGCCGGCGCAGCGCCCCGCGCCCGAGCCGCAGGGCGCGCCCGCCTTCCCCTAGGCGGGAGGGCGCGGGCGCGCGCCGGTAGGCTGCCCGACCATGGCCTCGACGAACGACCTCAAGAACGGCATGGTGCTCAGCCTCGACAACGGCCTGTGGGCCGTGAACGAGTTCCAGCACGTCAAGCCCGGCAAGGGCGGGGCGTTCGTGCGCACCACGCTCAAGAACGTCGTGACCGGCAAGGTCGTGGACCGCACGTTCAACGCGGGCACGAAGGTCGACGTCGCGACGGTCGACAAGCGGGACATGACGTTCCTCTACCGCGAGGGCACCGACTTCGTCTTCATGGACACGGGCACCTTCGAGCAGCTCTACGTCCCCGAGGAGACGGTCGGCTCGGCGGCCGGCTACATGCTGGAGAACACCGACGCGATGGTGGCCGTGCACGAGGGCCAGGCGCTCTACGTCGAGCTGCCCGCCTCGGTGGAGCTGGTCGTGCAGCACACCGACCCGGGGCTGCAGGGCGACCGCTCCACCGGCGGCACCAAGCCCGCGACGCTCGAGACGGGCGCCGAGATCTCGGTGCCGCTCTTCCTCACCACGGGCGAGAAGATCAAGGTCGACACCCGCGACGGCCGCTACCTGGGCCGCGTCAACTCCTGATGACCGCGGGCCCCGGGGCGGCCTGATGGCCGCCCGCAGCAAGGCGCGCAAGCGCGCGGTCGACGTGCTCTACGAGTCGGCGCAGCGCGAGCAGGACCCCGTGGCGACGCTGCGCGCCCGGATCGCGCTGGCCGACCCGCCCGTGCCGGAGTACGCCGTCGAGCTCGTCGAGGGCGTCGTCGCCCACCGCGAGCGCATCGACGAGCTCCTGGCGACGTACGCCGAGGGCTGGACGTTGGCGCGGATGCCGCCGGTCGACCTGGCGGTGCTGCGCCTCGGCGTCTTCGAGCTGCTGTGGTGCGACGGCGTGCCCGACGAGGTCGTGCTGTCCGAGGCGGTGGAGCTCGTCACCACCCTGTCGACCGACGAGAGCCCGCGCTTCGTCAACGGCCTGCTCGCGCGGCTGCAGTCGCTCAAGCCGAGCCTGGCGGTCTGACCCCGGCGCGGTGGCGCTCGCGGCGACGGGGTAGGGGCGGGGCACCCGACCCGGAGGTCCCGTGGAGAACTCGCTCGTCTTCTCGCCCACGCAGTACGCGCTCGTCAGCGACCTGTTCGCGATCGCGCTGAGCGCCCACGTCGTGGGGCTGGGCTACTTCCTCGCCGTGCGCGGTCGGCTGGCGCCGCGCTACCGGATGGCCACCGTCTTCTCGGCACTCGTCATGGCGTCGTCCGGCCTGCTCTTCGCCCGCCTGGCGCTGTCGTGGGACGCCGCCTTCACCTTCGACGGGACCTCGTGGGTGCGCGGGGACGCCCGCTTCGACAACGGCCTGCGCTACGTCAACTGGCTCGTCACGGTGCCGCTGCTGCTCACGCAGCTGCTCTACGCCTTCGACCTGGCGCGCGAGCGGGTGCTGCGGCTGCGCGCGCTGCTCGTCAGCAGCGGCGTGCTCATGGTCCTCGCCGGCTACGTCGGGCAGTTCTCCGAGCCCACGTCCGGTGCCGACGGCAGCGGCGCCCTGCTGCTGTGGGGCACGGTCTCGACGGTCCCCTTCGTCGTGCTGGTCGTCACCGTCCTGCGGCTCGTCCGCGAGGGCAGCGGGCAGCACTGCACCGAGGGGCGCACGACCCTGCGCAACATGACCTTCGTCCTGCTGCTGTTCTGGGGGCTCTACCCGCTGGCCTACCTCGTGCCGGTCGTGTCGGTGTCGCCGGAGGCCGTCGTCGTCAAGCAGGCCCTCTTCACCGCCGCCGACCTCGGGTCCAAGGTGCTGTGGGGCGTCCTGCTGGCCCGGGTGCTGCGGCTGCGCAGCGCCGCCGACGGCTGGGAGCCGGCGGTGGAGCCGGCCCAGGGCGCGGTCGGCCGGGCGCCCGAGCGCGAGGCCGCTCGGGGGTAGCGCGGTTCAGGCCTCGACGGCCCGGCGCGCCTCGGGCGACAGCACGCCCCAGCCGATGAGCTGCTCGGTGAGCGCGCTGGGGGAGGCGTCGTAGATGACCGCCAGCGACCGCAGGTCCTCGTGCCGGATCGAGAGCACGCGGCCGTTGTAGTCGCCGCGCTGGCTCTGGATCGTGGCGGCGTAGCGGGCCAGCGGTGCCGCCTGGTCGGCCGGCACCTGCTGCAGCTGCTCGAGGTCGATGACGATGCGCGCCGCCGGCTCGCTCGCGCCGGCGTTGACGCCCTCGGGGAGCAGCTCGGCCACGGGCACGCCGTAGAACTCGGCGAGCTCGGACAGCCGCTGCACGGTCACCGCACGGTCACCGCGCTCGTACGACCCGACGACGACCGCCTTCCAGCGGCCCTGCGACTTCTCCTCGACCCCGTGCAGCGACAGGCCCTGCTGCGTGCGGATCGCCCGCAGCTTGGACCCGAGTGCCTTCGCGTACTCGCTCACCGTGTCGTCCCCCGTCGTGCGTCACCGCACTGTCGTGGGCGCCGGTCTCACCACTGGCTCGTCCGGAAGGCCGTCCCGGCGGACCGGGACGAGGGTGACCGCAGACCCTCCGGGGTCGTCGCCTCGCCACTGCTGCATCTCTGCTGACTACTGGCTGTGACGGTATTGCGACAGCGACCCGCTGGTCAAGCAGCCCGCCGCCACTGCGTGTCGCCACCTGCCCCGCGACGGGACGCACCGGTCACCGCGGCAGGACCCGGACAGGTGCCGGGCAGGTGCGAGTGCCGGGCAGGACGGGAGAGTCCCGCGCTTCGGCTAGGGTCGGGGTGCTCCCTCCACCGAGCCCGTCCCGTGAGGCGGGGAAGGACGGACGAACCGATGACGCGTGCTCCCGACGAGGACCGGCCCCCGGCCGACGGCTCCTCGCCCCCCGACGGACCTCCCCGCCCGGTGACCGGCGACCCCGGCGCCGCCCGCCCGGTGCTGTCCGCTGCCGAGGTCGGCCGGGTCGTCGACCGGATGGCCCACGAGCTGCTCGAGAAGAACGCCGGCGCCGCCGACGTCGTCCTGCTCGGCATCCCCACCCGCGGCACGGCCCTGGCCCGACGGCTGGCCGCTCGGGTCGAGGCCTTCGAGGGCGTGGTGCTCCCGACCGGCAGCCTGGACCCGACGCTCTACCGCGACGACCTGCGGCTCCGCGGTCCGCGGGCCCTCGACGTCACCGACGTCCCGGTCGACGGCGTCGACGGCAAGCGGGTCGTGCTCGTCGACGACGTCCTGTTCAGCGGGCGCACCGTGCGGGCCGCGCTCGACGCGCTCGCCGCTCTCGGCCGGCCGCGCAGCGTCCAGCTGGCCGTCCTCGTCGACCGCGGGCACCGCGAGCTGCCCATCCGGGCCGACTACGTCGGCAAGAACGTCCCGACGTCGCTGCGCGAGACCGTCCACGTGCTGCTCAGCGAGCACGACGGCGCCGACGGCGTGCTGCTCGGACCCGCCGACCTGCCCGGTCGAGGGGAGGTGGCCCGCTGATGCGGCACCTGCTGTCGGCCGCGGACCTGACCCGCGAGGACGCCCTGCTCGTGCTCGACACCGCCGAGGAGCTCGCCGCGGTCGCGGCCCGCAGCACCGTCGGCAAGCTGCCGACGCTGCGCGGCCGCACCGTCGTCAACCTGTTCTTCGAGGACTCGACGCGCACCCGGACGTCCTTCGAGCTCGCCGCCAAGCGGCTGTCGGCCGACGTCATCAACTTCGCCGCCAAGGGGTCCAGCGTCTCCAAGGGCGAGACGCTCAAGGACACCGCGCTCACGCTCGAGGCGATGGGCGCCGACGCCGTCGTCATCCGGCACTCCTGGAGCGGGGCGCCGGTCAACCTGGCGCGCTACGTGCGCGGGTCGGTCGTCAACGCCGGCGACGGCACGCACGAGCACCCGACGCAGGCGCTGCTCGACGCCTACACGATCCGCCAGCGGCTCGGCCGGCTGGAGGGCCTGCGCGTCACCATCGTCGGCGACGTCCTGCACAGCCGCGTCGCCCGCAGCAACGTGCTGCTGCTGCGCACCCTCGGCGCGCACGTCACCCTCGTCGCGCCGCCGACGCTGCTGCCGGTCGGCGTCGAGACCTGGCCGTGCGAGGTGTCGTACGACCTCGACGCCTCCACCGCCGCAGCCGACGTGGTCATGATGCTGCGCGTCCAGCGGGAGCGGATGGGCCCGGACGGTCAGCGCGTGGCGCCGTACTTCCCCAGCAGCCGCGAGTACTCCCTGCGCTACGGCCTCAACGTGCGGCGCGCCGCAGGCCTGCAGGAGCACGCGGTCGTCATGCACCCCGGACCCATGAACCGCGGCGTCGAGATCGCGCCCGAGGTCGCCGACGGTCCCCGCTCGACCATCGTGCAGCAGGTCGCCAACGGCGTCACCGTGCGCACCGCCGTCCTCTACCTGCTGCTCGGCGGCAGCGGGCCCGCGATCGGAGCCCCCGCATGACCACGTCCACCGGCACGTCCACCGGCACCTCCACCGGCACCTCCACCGGCACCTCCACCGGCACCGTGCCCTCGAGCCTGCTGCAGGGCGTCCGGCCGTACGGCGAGGGCGACCCGGTCGACGTGCGTGTCGTCGACGGGCGCATCGCCGAGATCGGCCGCGACCTGAGCCCGGGCGACAGCCGGGTGCACGCCCTCGCCGGTGCCGTCCTGCTGCCGGGGCTCGTCGACCTGCACACCCACCTGCGCGAGCCCGGCCGCGAGGACGCCGAGACGGTCGAGACCGGCACCCGGGCCGCCGCCGCGGGCGGGTTCACCGCGGTGCACGCCATGGCCAACACCGATCCCGTCGCCGACAACGCCGGCGTGGTGGAGCAGGTGTGGCGCCTGGGCCGGGAAGCCGGGCACTGCGACGTCGCCCCCGTCGGCGCGGTCACCGTCGGGCTGGGCGGCGAGCAGCTCGCCGAGCTGGGCACGATGGCCGACAGCGCCGCGCGGGTGCGGGTCTTCTCCGACGACGGCCACTGCGTCAGCGACCCGTCGGTGATGCGGCGGGCGCTGGAGTACGTCAAGGCGTTCGACGGGGTCATCGCGCAGCACGCGCAGGAGCCGCGGCTCACCGTCGGCGCGCAGATGCACGAGGGCGCGGTCAGCAGCGTCCTCGGGCTCACCGGCTGGCCCTCGGTCGCCGAGGAGGCGGTCATCGCCCGCGACGTGCTGCTCACCCGCCACGTCGGCAGCCGCCTGCACGTGTGCCACGTCAGCACCGCCGGGTCGGTCGAGATCCTGCGCGCCGCCAAGGCGCAGGGCGTCGACGTGACGGCCGAGGTGACCCCGCACCACCTCGTGCTCACCGACGAGCTCGCCCGCACGTACGACCCGGTCTACAAGGTCAACCCGCCGCTGCGCACCGAGCGCGACGTCGAGGCGCTGCGCGCGGCCCTGGCCGACGGGACGATCGACTGCGTCGCCACCGACCACGCCCCGCACGCGCTCGAGGACAAGGAGACCGAGTGGGGCGCCGCGCTGCCGGGCATGACCGGGCTGGAGACCGCCCTCGCCGTCGTGGCGCAGACCATGGTGCTGCCCGGCCGGCTCGACTGGCGCGGGGTCGCAGACCGGATGTCCGCCCGGCCCGCCCTCACCGGTCGGCTGCCGGACCACGGGCGTCCGCTGGCGGTCGGCGAGCCGGCGCACCTGTGCGTCGTCGACCCGGGCACGCCCTGGACCGTCGACGCGTCGGCGATGGTCACCCGCAGCCGCAACACGCCCTTCGCCGGGCGCGAGCTGCCGGTGCGCGTGGTCGCCACCTTCCTGCGCGGCCGGCCCACCTGGCTCCGACCGTGACCGGACGCGTCGTCCTCACTCTCGGCACGCTGCTCTTCGCGACCGCCGTCTACCTGCTCATGCTCAAGGGGTGGCGCGGCCGCCAGCGGAGGCAGGGCGACCTGCCGCCCCCGCCGCCGCTGCCCGACGACCCGGGCCCGGTGCTCGTCGGAGCGGTCCCCGGGCTGTTCGTCGGCACCACGTCGCAGCACGACTGGCTCGACCGCATCGCCGTGCACCGGCTCGCCGACCGCTCGGCCGGCTGGCTCACCGTCCACGCCCGGGGCGTCGCCGTCGAGCGCGAGGGGCTGCCCGACCTGTGGCTCCCGTACGACGCGGTCGTGGGCGCGACGACCGGCGACGCGCTGGCCGGCAAGGTCGTGGCGCGCGACGGACTGCTCCTGCTGGACTGGCGGCTCGGGAGCCGCACCCTGCGCTCGGGCTTCCGGGCCGACGACCACGCCCAGCACCGCCGGCTCGCCGACGCCGTGCGGGCCCTGCTCCCCGTGGAGGACCTCTCGTGAGCGCACCCGCCCTGCTCGTCCTGGAGGACGGCCGCACCTTCCGCGGGGAGGCGTACGGCGCCCTCGGCCAGGCCTTCGGCGAGGCCGTCTTCAACACCGGCATGACCGGTTACCAGGAGACCCTCACCGACCCGAGCTACCACCGGCAGGTGGTCGTCATGACGGCGCCGCAGATCGGCAACACCGGCGTCAACGACGAGGACGGCGAGTCGACGCGCATCTGGGTGTCGGGCTTCGTCGTGCGCGACCCCTCGCGGGTGCGGTCCAGCTGGCGCAGCCGCCGGGGCCTGGAGGACGAGCTGCGCGCGCAGGGCGTCGTCGGCGTGTCCGCGGTCGACACGCGCGCCCTGACCCGGCACCTGCGCGAGCGCGGCGCCATGCGCGTCGGGCTGTTCTCCGGCGACGCGCTCGACGACGTCGAGGTGCTGCTCGAGCGGGTGCGCAGCAGCCCCGAGATGGTCGGCGCCGACCTGGCCCACGAGGTGAGCACGCGCGAGCCGTACGTCGTGCACCCGCTCGGCGGCGAGCGGCGCTTCCGGGTCGCGGCCCTCGACCTCGGCATCAAGGCCGCGACCCCGCGCTACCTGGCCGGGCTGGGCTGCGAGGTGCACGTGCTGCCCGCGACGACCACGGGTGAGGAGCTGCTGGCCCTCGAGCCCGACGGCGTCTTCCTCTCCAACGGCCCCGGAGACCCGGCCACGACCGACGGGCCGGTGGCCGCCGCGCAGGCGGTGCTCGCCGCCGACGTGCCGCTGTTCGGCATCTGCTTCGGCAACCAGGTGCTGGGCCGCGCGCTCGGCCTGGGCACGTACAAGCTGCGCTACGGGCACCGCGGGGTGAACCAGCCGGTGCAGGAGCTCAGCAGCGGCACGGTGCACGTCACCAGCCACAACCACGGCTTCGCCGTCGACGCGCCGACCGACGGCACGCCCGTCGACACGCCGTACGGCCGCGTCGCCGTCAGCCACGTCAACCTCAACGACGACGTGGTGGAGGGGCTGCGCTGCCTGGACGCGCGGGCCTTCTCCGTGCAGTACCACCCCGAGGCGGCCGCCGGGCCGCACGACGCCACCGGGCTGTTCACGCAGTTCGCCGACCTCATGGGAGGTGCCCGTGCCACGGCGTGAGGACCTGAAGCACGTGCTCGTCATCGGCTCCGGGCCGATCCTCATCGGCCAGGCCGCCGAGTTCGACTACTCCGGCACCCAGGCCTGCCGCGTGCTGCGCGAGGAGGGCCTGCGCGTCACGCTGGTCAACTCCAACCCGGCGACGATCATGACCGACCCGGAGTTCGCCGACGCCACCTACATCGAGCCGATCACGCCCGAGTTCGTCGAGAAGGTCATCGCGCGGGAGCGGCCGGACGCGCTGCTGGCGACGCTCGGTGGGCAGACGGCCCTGAACGCCGCCATGTCGCTGCACGAGAACGGCGTGCTGGAGCGCTACGGCGTGGAGCTCATCGGCGCCGACGTCGACGCGATCCGGCGGGGCGAGGACCGGCAGGCGTTCAAGCTCGTCGTCGACTCCGTCGGGGGCGAGAGCGCGCGCAGCGCCGTCTGCCACTCGATGGACGAGTGCCTCGTCGCGGTCGAGGACCTGGGCTACCCGGTCGTCGTGCGGCCCAGCTTCACCATGGGCGGCAGCGGCTCGGGCGTCGCGCACGACGAGGACGACCTGCGGCGCATCGCCGGCGGGGGGCTGCACCCGAGCCCCACCAGCGAGGTGCTGCTCGAGGAGTCGATCCTCGGCTGGAAGGAGTACGAGCTCGAGCTCATGCGCGACCGCGCCGACAACGTCGTCGTCATCTGCTCCATCGAGAACCTCGACCCGATGGGCGTGCACACCGGCGACTCGATCACCGTCGCCCCGGCGATGACGCTGACCGACCGCGAGTACCAGACGATGCGCGACCTCGCCATCGCCGTCATCCGCGAGGTGGGGGTCGACACCGGCGGGTGCAACATCCAGTTCGCCGTCGACCCGGCGACCGGGCGGATCGTCGTCATCGAGATGAACCCCCGCGTGTCGCGCTCCAGCGCCCTGGCGTCGAAGGCGACCGGCTTCCCGATCGCCAAGATCGCCGCCAAGCTGGCGGTCGGCTACACCCTCGACGAGATCCCCAACGACATCACCCGCGAGACCCCGGCGAGCTTCGAGCCGTCGCTGGACTACGTGGTCGTGAAGATCCCGCGCTTCGCCTTCGAGAAGTTCCCCGGCTCCGACCCCGAGCTCACCACGACGATGAAGAGCGTCGGCGAGGCGATGGCCCTGGGCCGCTCCTTCGTCGAGGCGCTGCAGAAGGCGATGCGCTCGCTGGAGCAGACCCCCGGCGGCTTCTGGACGGCGCCGGACCCGGAGGGCTCCGCGCAGGACGCGCTGGACCTCGCCCGGACGCCGCACGACGGCCGGCTGCACGCGGTCGAGCGCGCCCTGCGCCTCGGCGCGACCGCCGAGCAGGTGCACGAGACGACCCGCATCGACCCGTGGTTCGTCGACCAGATCGCCTCGCTCGTCGAGCTGCGCTCCGACCTCGAGGCGGCGGCCGAGCTGGACGAGCCGCTGCTGCGCAGGGCCAAGCGGATGGGCTGCAGCGACGCGCAGGTGGCCGCCGTCCGCGGCGGCACCGAGCAGCAGGTCCGGGCCCGACGGCAGGAGCTGGGCGTGCGCCCGGTCTACAAGACCGTCGACACCTGCGCCGCCGAGTTCGCCGCGCAGACGCCGTACCACTACTCCTCCTACAGCCACTTCGCCGAGGGCGAGGAGACCGAGGTCGCGCCCTCGGGGCGGCGCAAGGTGCTCATCCTGGGCAGCGGGCCCAACCGGATCGGTCAGGGCATCGAGTTCGACTACGCCTGCGTGCACGCCTCGTACGCGCTCGCCGCCGCCGGCTTCGAGACCGTCATGGTCAACTGCAACCCGGAGACCGTGTCGACCGACTACGACACCTCCGACCGGCTCTACTTCGAGCCGCTCACCGTCGAGGACGTGCTCGAGGTCGTGGCGGCCGAGCAGGAGTCGGCGCGGGCCGGCGGCGGGGAGCTCGTCGGCGTCGTCGTGCAGCTCGGCGGGCAGACGCCGCTGCGCCTGTCGCGCGAGCTCGCCGAGTGCGGCGTGCCCGTCGTCGGCACCTCGCCCGAGGCGATCCACCTGGCCGAGGACCGAGGCGCCTTCGGCGAGGTGCTCGCCCGCGGCGGGCTCCCGGCGCCCAGGCACGGCACCGCCAGCTCCTACGACGAGGCGGCGCAGATCGCCGAGGCCGTCGGCTACCCGGTGCTCGTGCGGCCGTCGTACGTGCTCGGCGGCCGCGGCATGGAGATCGTCTACAGCGACGAGATGCTGCGCGACTACACCGACCGCAGCACGGTCATCAGCGCCGCGACGCCGGTGCTCGTCGACCGCTTCCTCGAGGACGCGGTCGAGATCGACGTGGACGCGCTCTACGACGGCACCGACCTCTACCTCGGCGGGGTCATGGAGCACATCGAGGAGGCCGGCATCCACTCCGGCGACTCGGCGTGCGCGCTGCCGCCGATCACGCTGGGCCGGGCCGACCTCGACCGGATCCGCACCTCGACGACCGTGCTGGCCGAGGGCATCGGCGTCCGCGGCCTGCTCAACGTGCAGTACGCCCTCAAGGACGACGTCCTCTACGTGCTCGAGGCCAACCCGCGGGCGTCGCGCACGGTGCCGTTCGTGAGCAAGGCGACGGCCGTGCCGCTGGCCAAGGCGGCCGCCCGGGTCATGCTCGGGGCCACGGTCGCCGAGCTGCGCGTCGAGGGCCTGCTGCCCGCCGCCGGCGACGGCGCCGACCTGCCGGACGACGCGCCGATCAGCGTGAAGGAGGCGGTGCTGCCGTTCGGCCGCTTCCGCACCCGCGCGGGTCTCGGGGTCGACACCGTCCTCGGCCCGGAGATGAAGTCCACCGGCGAGGTCATGGGCATCGACGCCGCCTTCGGGACCGCCTTCGCCAAGAGCCAGTCCGCGGCGTACGGCGAGCTGCCGACGGGCGGTCGGGTCTTCGTCAGCGTGGCGAACCGCGACAAGCGCGCCATGATCTTCCCGGTGAAGCGGCTGCAGGACCTCGGCTTCGAGGTGCTCGCGACACAGGGGACGGCCGAGGTGCTGCGGCGCAACGGCGTACGGGTGCAGGTCCTCGGCAAGCACAGCGAGGGCCGTGGCGACGACGTGCTGCCGCTGCTGCTCGACGGCTCGATCGACCTCGTCATCAACACCCCGCACGGGGTCGGGCCCCGGCTCGACGGCTACGAGATCCGGGCGGCGGCCGTCGCGCGGGGCATCCCGTGCATCACGACCATCCAGGGCGCGGCGGCCTGCGTGCAGGGCGTCGAGGCCCGCGTGCGGGGCGACATCGGCGTCATGTCGCTGCAGGAGCACCACGCGGCGCTGCGGGCCTCCGCGGCCCCGACGGGGGTGCCGGCGTGAGCGTGCAGGTGCTCGCCGAGGTGCTCTCGGTGAAGAAGGCGGGGGCCTACACCTCGATGACGCTGCTCGCCCCGGGCATCCCCGCGCAGACCCGCCCGGGGCACTTCCTCGCCGTGCAGGTCGGCGGGCCGGCCTCCAGCATGCTGCTGCGCCGGGCGTTCGCGATCTACGAGGTGCAGGACCGCGGCGTCTACGGCGGCACCGTCGAGATCGTCTTCGCGGTGCACGGCCGCGGCACGGCCTGGCTCGCCGCGCGCCGGCCGCAGGACAAGGTCGACGTCGTCGGGCCGCTCGGCCGGCCGTTCCGGCTGCCCAAGGAGCCGGTCACGGCGACGCTCGTCGGCGGCGGCTACGGCAGCGCGCCGCTGCTGCCGCTGGCCGACGCGCTCCACGAGCGCGGGTGCAAGGTCGACATGGTGCTCGGCGCGGCGAGCGCCGAGCGGCTCTTCGGCACGCTGGAGGCCAAGCGCCGCTCCCGGTCCCTGGTCGTGACCACGGACGACGGCTCGGCGGGGGAGCGCGGGCGCGTCTCGGACGTGCTGCCCCGGGTGCTGGAGCGCACCGGCAGCGACCTCGTCTACGCCTGCGGGCCGATGGGCATGCTGCGCGCCGTCACCGACCAGGCCGCGGCCGCGGGGCTGCAGGCGCAGGTCGCCGTCGAGGAGTCGATGGCGTGCGGCATCGGGGTCTGCATGACCTGCGTGCTGCCCGTGGTCGGCGACGACGGGCTCACCCGGATGGTCCGCTCCTGCGTGGAGGGACCGGTCTTCCTCGGCGACCGGGTGCGCTGGGACGACGTGGGCAGCGTGCCGGCCGACGCGGTCGGCGCACCGACGGGAGGGCACTGACGTGGGCACGGTCGACCTGACCACGAGGCTGGCCGGGGCCGTGTTCCCCAACCCGGTCTTCACCGCCAGCGGCTGCGCGGCCGCCGGCGCCGAGCTGGACCAGTTCTTCGACGTCACGCGCCTGGGCGGCGTCGTCACCAAGTCGGTCATGCTGCAGCCGCGCTCGGGCCGGGCGACGCCCCGGATGGCCGAGACCCCCAGCGGGATGCTCAACTCGATCGGGCTGCAGGGGCCCGGGATCGACGCCTTCGTCGACAAGGACCTCGCCTGGCTCGCCGACCGCGGTGCCCGCGCCGTCGTGTCGATCGCCGGCGGCAGCGTCGAGGAGTACGGCCGGCTGGCCGCCCGGCTGCGCGGCGCACCCGGCCTCACCGCCCTCGAGGTCAACATCAGCTGCCCGAACGTCGAGGACCGCGGGCAGGTCTTCGCCTGCGACCCGCGGGCCGCCGCCGAGGTGGTCGCGGTGGTGCGCCGGCAGACCGCCCCCGGGGTCCCGGTGCTCGCCAAGCTCTCGCCGGACGTCACCGACATCACCGAGGTCGCCCGGGCCTGCGTCGACGCCGGCGCGGACGGCCTCACCGTCATCAACACGCTGCTGGGGCTGGCGATCGACACCACGACGATGCGTCCGGTCCTCGGCGGCGTCACCGGCGGGCTGTCGGGCCCGGCGATCCGGCCGGTGGCGCTGCGCTGCGTCTGGCAGGTGCACAAGGCGCTGCCGGACGTCCCGCTGCTCGGCTGCGGCGGCATCCGCACCGGCCTCGACGCGCTGGAGTTCCTGCTCGCCGGGGCGACCGCGGTGAGCGTGGGCACCACGGTCTTCGGCGACCCGTCGGCGCCGGTGCGGGTGCTCGCCGAGCTCGAGCAGGCGCTCGCGGAGCGCGGCTTCGAGCGGGCCGCCGACGCCGTCGGCCTGGCCCACCGGCCGCCCGACGTCGCGGCCGCCGTCGCCGCCGGGGCCGACGGCTCCGCCGATGCCGGGCCCGACCTCGTCGGGGCGCTGCCCGAGGGCCCCGACCCCGTCGGCGACCGGGCATGAGCGCGGGACCGCCGCCGGGGTCCTGCCCGGCGCGCCGCTCGTCGTCGCGCTCGACGCGCCGGACGCGGCCACGGCCGCCCGCTGGGCGTCGGCCGTCGCGCCGCACGTGCCCGTGCTCAAGGTCGGCCTGGAGCTGTTCTGCGCCGCCGGTCCCGGGATCGTCGAGCAGGTCCGCGCGGGCCGCGACGTCTTCCTCGACCTCAAGCTGCACGACATCCCCAACACCGTCGCCGGCGCGGCCCGCGCGGTCGCGCCCCTGCGGCCCCGCTTCCTCACCGTGCACGCCGCGGGCGGTGCGGCCATGGTCCGGGCCGCCGTCGAGGCCGCTCCGGACGTGACCGTCACCGCCATCACGGTGCTCACCTCGCTCACCGACGCCGACCTCGACGCGGTGGGCCTGGCGGGGCCCTCGTCGGACGCGGTGCGGCGGCTGGCGGTGCTGGCGGTGGGTGCCGGAGCCGGGGCGCTCGTCTGCTCGCCGCGCGAGGTGGCCGCCGTACGGTCCGAGGTCGGCCCCGGCACCCTGCTCATCACCCCCGGCGTCCGGCCGGCCGGCTCGGCCGTCGGCGACCAGGCCCGCGTCGCCACCCCGCAGCAGGCGCTCGCCGACGGGGCCGACCTGCTGGTCGTCGGCCGCCCGGTCACCGGCGCCGCCGACCCGGGTCGCGCCGCGGCCGAGCCTCGCCGCCGCCCTGCGGCGGTGAGCGGCGGGGGCGCGTTGCCCCGGTGACCCGGCGCCCGCTACGTTCGGCGCGACGCGCTCGCCCGGTCCCCGGGACGAGGACCGACCAACCGCCGAGGTGACCGCGCGTGGCCCTGCCGCCCCTGACCCCCGAGCAGCGCGCCGCCGCGCTGGAGAAGGCCGCGGCGGCCCGCCGGGCCCGCGCCGACCTCAAGGTCCGGCTCAAGAGCTCGGGGGCCAGCCTGGGCGAGGTCCTCGACAGCGGCGCGAGCGACGAGGCGATCGGCAAGATGAAGGTCCTCGCCGTGCTCGAGGCGATGCCCGGCGTCGGCAAGATCAAGGCCGCCCGGCTCATGGAGAAGCTCGAGATCTCGCCGTCCCGCCGGGTGCGCGGCCTCGGGGTCAAGCAGCGCGAGGCGCTGGAGCGCGAGTTCGAGGCGCGGGCGCGGCTGCGGGCCAAGCAGCGGGAGGTGTGACCTCCCGGCTCACGGTGCTGTCCGGCCCCTCGGGGGTCGGCAAGGGCACGGTCGTCGCCGCCGTCCGCCGCCGGCACCCCGACGTCTTCCTCTCGGTCAGCCTCACCACGCGCGCCCGCCGGCCGGGCGAGGTCGACGGGGTGCACTACCGCTTCGTCGACCAGGCCGCCTTCGACGCGCTGGCCGCCGCGGGCGAGCTGCTCGAGCACGCGACGTACGCCGGGCACAGCTACGGCACCCCGCGGGGGCCGGTCGAGGAGCAGCTGGCGACGGGCGCGCCGGCGCTGCTGGAGATCGAGCTGCAGGGCGCCCGCCAGGTGCGGGCGGCGATGCCCGACGCGCACCTGGTCTTCCTCGCCCCGCCCTCGTGGGACGAGCTCGTGCGGCGCCTCACCGGCCGCGGCACCGAGGACGCCGTCCGGGTCGCGCGGCGGCTGGAGCGGGCCCGCGAGGAGCTGGCCGCCGAGGCCGAGTTCGACGAGGTCGTCGTCAACGACGACGTCGAGCGGGCGGCCGACCGGCTGGTAGCGTCGATGGGGATCCCGCCGCGCTGAACCCTGCGCGCGGCGCCGTACGCCCAGCCCTCGAGGAGTCCGCGTGGCCGGCACCGTCGCCAACCCGATCGGCATCACCAACCCCCCGATCGACGAGCTGCTCGCGGCGACCGACTCCAAGTACAGCCTGGTCATCTACGCCGCCAAGCGGGCCCGGCAGATCAACGCCTACTACTCCCAGCTCGGCGAGGGCCTGCTGGAGTACGTCGGCCCGCTCGTCGAGACCGGCGTGCAGGAGAAGCCGCTGTCGATCGCGCTGCGCGAGATCAACGGTGGTCTGCTCACGCACGAGCAGGTCGCCGACCCGGCCGTCTAGACCTCCCGTGGGGGACCGTCCCCGCGTCGTCCTGGGCGTCGCGGGCGGCATCGCCGCGTACAAGGCCTGCGAGCTGCTCCGGCGGCTCGCCGAGACCGGGCACGACGTGCGCGTCGTGCCCACCCGCAGTGCGCTGGAGTTCGTCGGCGCGCCCACCTGGGCGGCGCTGTCCGGGCACCCGGTGACGGCCAGCACCTGGGACGACGTCCACGAGGTGCCGCACGTCGCGATCGGGCGCGGCGCCGACCTCGTCGTCGTCGCCCCGGCGACCGCCGACCTGCTGGCCAAGGCCGCCCACGGGCTGGCCGACGACCTGCTCACCAACACCCTGCTCACGGCGCGCTGCCCGGTCGTGCTGGCGCCGGCCATGCACACCGAGATGTGGGAGCACCCCGCGACGGTCGCCAACGTCGCGCTGCTGCGGGCCCGCGGCGTGCTCGTCGTCGAGCCGGCGGTGGGGCGGCTGACCGGGCCCGACACGGGCAAGGGGCGGCTGCCCGAGCCCGAGGAGATCGCCGCGCTGTGCCGGCGCGTGCTCGCCCGCGGCGGCCTGCCGGCCGACCTGGCGGGGCGCGCCGTCGTGGTCACCGCCGGCGGCACGCGCGAGCACCTCGACCCCGTCCGGTTCCTCGGCAACCGCTCCAGCGGCAAGCAGGGCCACGCGCTGGCCCGCGCCGCGGTCGCCCGGGGCGCCGAGGTCGTCCTCGTCACGGCCGCGGCGCTGCCCGACGTCGCGGGGGCCGAGGTCGTGCGGGTGGGCAGCGCGCAGGAGCTCGAGGCGGCGACGCGGGCGGCCGCGTCCGCCGCCGACGCCGTCGTCATGGCAGCGGCGGTCGCCGACTACCGGCCCGCCCAGCGGCTGTCCACGAAGCGCAAGAAGACCGACCAGCTGCAGGTCGAGCTCGTGCAGAACCCCGACGTCCTCGCCGGGCTGGTCCGCGACCGGCGCCCGGGGCAGGTGCTCGTCGGCTTCGCCGCCGAGACCGGCGACGCCGACGGCAGCGTGCTCGAGCACGGGCGGGCCAAGCTCGCCCGCAAGGGCTGCGACCTGCTCGTCGTCAACGAGGTGGGGGAGGCCGGTCACCCGACGGGCTTCGAGGGCGAGTCCAACGCCGCCACGGTGCTGGGCGCCGACGGCTCGGTGACCGAGGTGCCGCTGGGCAGCAAGGACGCCCTCGCCGACGTGGTGTGGGACCTCGTCGCCGCGCGGCTGCCCCGCTGAGGCCGGGGGGCGTCGGTAGGCTGGTCGGCGATGGCACTGCGCGCGCCCGCGCGAGCCCGAGATCCGGAGGAGCCCCGTGTCCCGTCGTCTGTTCACGTCCGAGTCGGTGACCGAAGGTCACCCCGACAAGATCGCCGATGCGATCAGCGACGCGGTCCTCGACGCGCTGCTGACGCAGGACCCGCGCAGCCGGGTCGCCGTCGAGACGATGATCACCACCGGCCAGGTGCACATCGCCGGCGAGGTCACCACCGACGCGTACGCCGACATCCCGACCATCGTGCGCGACACGATCCTGGCGATCGGCTACGACAGCAGCAAGAAGGGCTTCGACGGTGCCTCGTGCGGCGTCTCGGTGTCCATCGGCTCGCAGAGCAGCGACATCGCGCAGGGCGTCGACACCGCCTACGAGGCCCGCGTCGAGGGCGATCAGGACGAGCTCGACCGCCAGGGCGCGGGCGACCAGGGGCTGATGTTCGGCTTCGCCTGCGACGAGACCCCCGAGCTCATGCCGCTGCCGATCGCTCTCGCGCACCGGCTGGCCCGTCGTCTCACCCAGGTGCGCAAGGACGGCGTCGTCCCCTACCTGCGCCCCGACGGCAAGACCCAGGTGACGATCGAGTACGTCGACGGCCGGCCGGCCCGGCTGGACACGGTCGTGGTGTGCACCCAGCACGCCGAGGACATCGACCTCGACTCGCTGCTGACCCCCGACATCGCCGAGCACGTCGTCGCCCCCGAGATCGAGGGCCTCGGGCTCGAGACCGAGGGCTACCGCCTGCTCGTCAACCCGACCGGCAAGTTCGTCATCGGCGGCCCCATGGGCGACGCCGGGCTCACCGGCCGCAAGATCATCGTCGACACGTACGGCGGCTACGCCCGGCACGGCGGTGGCGCCTTCTCCGGCAAGGACCCGTCCAAGGTCGACCGCTCCGCCGCGTACGCGATGCGCTGGGTCGCCAAGAACGTCGTCGCCGCAGGCCTCGCCAGCCGCTGCGAGGTGCAGGTCGCCTACGCCATCGGCAAGGCCGAGCCGGTCGGGCTGTTCGTCGACACGTTCGGCACCGGCACGGTCGACGACGGCGTGCTGCAGGACGCCATCACCGAGGTCTTCGACCTGCGCCCGGCCGCGATCATCCGCGACCTCGACCTGCTCCGTCCGGTCTACAGCGCGACCTCCGCCTACGGCCACTTCGGGCGCGAGGGCGACGGCTTCACCTGGGAGTCGACCGACCGCGCGGAGCTGCTGCGCAAGGCCGCCGGCGCCTGAACCGGCCCGGTCCGCCCCGGCCCCGCCCGCTCCGGCGCGCGGGGCCGGCGCGCGCCCGGACCTGTCGGCCCGCGCGCCTAGCCTCTCGCGGGTGAGCGACGGGCCCGAGCTGCCGGTGGCCCGGGTCGCCGTCGACACCGGGGTGCCGCACCTGGACCGGCCCTTCGACTACTCCGTGACGGCGGCGACGGCGGGCGCGGTCCCGGGCTGCCGGGTGCGGGTCCGCTTCGCCGGCCGGCTCGCCGACGGCGTGGTGCTCGAGCGGCTCGCCGCCAGCGACCACGCCGGCGCGCTCACGCCGCTGCAGACCCTGGTCAGCCCCGAGCCGGTGCTCACCCCCGAGGTCGCCGCGCTGTGCCGGGCGGTCGCCGACCGCGCCGCCGGCACGCTCTGGGACGTCGTGCGGCTCGCGCTCCCGCCGCGGCACGCCCGGGTCGAGGCCGAGGCCCGGCCGCACGGCCCGCGACCGCTGCCGCCGGCGCCGGCGCCCGGCAGCTGGACGCGCTACCCGGCCGGGCCGGCCTTCCTCGCGGCCCTGGCGGCCGGGCGCTCGCCGCGGGCCGTGTGGAGCGCCCTGCCCGGGCCCTCCTGGCCCGCGGAGCTCGCCGCGGCGGTGCGCGCCTGCGCCAGCAGCGGCCGCGGCGCGCTCGTCGTCGTCCCCGACGCCCGCGACCTCGACCGCGTGCAGGCGGCGCTCGGCGACCTCGACACCGCCGTGCTGCGGGCCGACCTCGGGCCGGCCCGCCGCTACCGGGCCTTCCTGCGCGCCCTGCGCGGCGAGGTGCAGGTCGTGCTCGGCACCCGGGCGGCGGCCCTGGCCCCGGTGCGCGACCTGGGCCTGGTGGTGGTGTGGGACGACGGCGACGACCTGCACGACGAGCCGCGCGCGCCCTACCCGACCGTGCGCGACGTGCTCGTGCAGCGCGCGCACCTGTCGGGCGCGGCCGCGCTCGTCGGGGGGCTGGTGCGCACCGCGGAGGCCCAGCTGCTCGTCGAGACCGGCTGGGCCCGTGCGGTCGCCGCCGACCGGGCGGTCGTGCGGCAGGTCGCGCCCCGGGTCGACGGGACCTCCGACGACGACCTCGCCCGCGACCCGCAGGCCCGCGCGGCCCGGGTGCCCGGGCTCGCCTTCGCCGCCGCGCGCGCGGCGCTCGGGGCCGGGGCGCCGGTGCTGGTGCAGGTGCCGCGCCGGGGGTGGGCGCCGAGCCTGGCCTGCGCGCGCGACCGCACCCCGGCGCGCTGCGCCGTCTGCGGCGGGCCGCTGGCGAGCCCGGGCGGCTCGGGGGTGCCGGGCTGCCGCTGGTGCGGCGCCCTCGCCGGCGGCTGGCGGTGCCCGCAGTGCGCCGGCACCGCCCTGCGCGCGGTGGTCGTCGGTGCCCGCCGCACCGCCGAGGAGCTGGGCCGCGCGTTCCCCGGCGTGCCGGTGCGCACCTCGGGGCGCGACGAGGTGCTGGCGCGCGTGCCGGGCGAGGCCTCGCTGGTCGTCGCGACCCCGGGGGCCGAGCCGGTGGCCGAGGGCGGCTACGGCGCGGTCCTGCTGCTCGACGGCTGGGCCGTGCTCGGCCGGGCCGACCTGCGGGCCGGCGAGGAGGCGCTGCGGCGCTGGGCGGCGGCGGCGTCGCTGGCCCGACCGGCCCCCGACGGCGGTCGCGTGGTCGTCGTCGCCGACCGCGGGCTGCCCGCCGTCCAGGCGCTCGTGCGCTGGGACCCGGCAGGCGCCGCCGAGCGCGAGCTCGCCGAGCGCGCCGCCCTGCGCTTCCCGCCCGCCGCCCGCGTCGCGGCGGTCGACGGCACGCCGGAAGCGCTCGCGGAGGTCCGGGAGGCGCTCGCCGGGGAGCCGCTGGAGCTGCTCGGGCCGGTGCCGCGCGGGGAGGGGGAGCGGCTGCTGGTGCGCGCCCCCCGCGAGCAGGGCGCGCGGCTCGCGGCCGCGCTCGCCGGCGTCCAGGGGGTCCGCAGCGCCCGCAAGGCCGCCCCGGTCCGGGTGGAGCTCGACCCCCGCGAGCTCGCCTGAGCGCGGCCGGTCGCCCGCCTAGACTCGGGGTGTGGCCACCCGTCCCATCCGCCTGCTCGGCGACCCCGTCCTGCGCACGCCCGCCGAGGTCGTGACGACCTTCGACAAGGAGCTGCGCACCCTCGTCAAGGACCTCGCCGACACCATGATCGAGGCGCCGGGGGTCGGGCTCGCCGCGCCGCAGCTGGGCGTCGGCCTGCGGGTCTTCGTCTACGACGTCGACGACCAGCTCGGCCACCTCGTCAACCCGGTGCTGCACTTCCCGAGCGACGAGGACCAGGACGGCGAGGAGGGCTGCCTGTCGCTGCCCGGGCTCACCTTCGACTGCCGGCGCAAGCAGCACGTCGTCGCGCACGGGCAGAACGTCTACGGCGACCCGGTGACGGTCGAGGGCCGCGACCTGCTCGCCCGCTGCGTGCAGCACGAGGTCGACCACCTCGACGGGGTGCTGTTCATCGACCGCCTCGACGCCGAGACCAAGCGCGCGGCGATGCAGGCCATCCGCGAGGCCGAGTGGTCCGGCGCCGCCGCGCCGGTCGTCCGGGTCAGCCCCCACCCGCTGTTCGGCCGCGCGACCTGATGCCCGCGTGAGGCTCGTCTTCGCCGGCACCCCGACGGCCGCCGTCCCGAGCCTCTCGGCCCTGCTGGCGTCCGACCACGAGGTCGTCGCCGTGCTCACGCGCCCGGACGCCCCGGCCGGCCGCGGGCGGGCCCTGCGGCCCAGCCCGGTCCGCGAGGTCGCCGAGGCCGCCGGCGTCGAGGTGCTCACCCCGCGCCGCCCGGGCGACCCCGAGGCGCTCGAGCGGCTGCGCGCGCTGGCGCCCGACTGCTGCCCCGTGGTGGCGTACGGCGCGCTCGTGCCCCGGCCCGCCCTCGACGTGCCGGCGTACGGCTGGGTCAACCTGCACTTCAGCCTGCTGCCGGCCTGGCGCGGCGCCGCCCCCGTGCAGCACGCGCTGCTGGCCGGCGACGAGGTCACCGGGGCGACGACCTTCCGCCTCGAGGAGGGCCTGGACACCGGGCCGGTCCTCGGCGTGCTCACCGAGCAGGTGCGCCCGGCCGACACCGCCGGCGACCTGCTCGACCGCCTGGCGACCGCCGGTGCCGGCCTGCTCGTCGCGACCCTCGACGGCCTCGCCGCCGGCGAGCTGGTCGCCGTGCCGCAGCCGGTCCACGGGGTCAGCCTCGCCCCCAAGATCGCGGTCGACGACGCCCGCGTCGACTGGACGGCGCCGGCGCTGCGGGTCGACCGCGTCGTGCGCGCCTGCACCCCGGCTCCCGGGGCCTGGACCACCCTGCGGGGCCGCCGGGTCAAGCTGGGGACCGTGACGCCCGTCGAGGAGCGGCTCGCGCCCGGCGAGCTGCGGGGCGACCTCGTCGGCACGGCCACCACGGCCGTCCGGCTCGGGCGGGTGCGGCCCGAGGGCAAGGGCGACATGGCGGCCACCGACTGGCTGCGCGGGCTGCGCCCCGAGCCGGGCGAGCGGCTCTCGTGACCGGCCAGCACCGGCCCCGGCCCCCGCGCGGCGGCCCCCGGCCCGCGCCCGCCCGCGCGCCGAAGGCGCCGCAGCTGCGCCGCCCGCCGTCCGACCCTCCCCGGCAGACGGCGTACGACGTCCTGGCCGCGGTGCGGGAGCGCGACGCCTACGCCAACCTCGTCCTGCCCGGGCTGCTGCGCGAGCGGCGGATGGACCCGCGCGACGCGGCCCTGGCCACCGAGCTGGCGTACGGCACGCTGCGGGCCCGCGGACAGCTCGACGCGGTCCTGCAGGTCTGCGTCGACCGGCCGCTGGACGCGGTCGACCCGCCGGTGCTGGACCTGCTCCGGCTCGGCGCCTACCAGCTGCTGCGCACCCGGGTGCCGCCGCACGCCGCGGTGAGCGCCACCGTCGACCTCGCCCGGCGGGTCAGCACCGCCGGGCCGGCGGCCTTCGTCAACGCGGTGCTGCGCAAGGTCGCTGCCCGAGACCTCGACGGGTGGCTGGCCGAGCTGGCGCCCGAGGAGCCGCTGGCGGCCCTCGCGCTGCGCACGAGCCACCCGCGCTGGGTCGTGTCCGCCTTCCGCGACGCGCTCGGCGGCGACCTCGCCGAGACCGCGGCGGCCCTGACCGCAGACGACGCGCGGCCGGAGGTCCACCTCGTCGCCCGCGGGCTGCCCCGCGACGAGCTCGCCGCGCTGTCCGGCGGCACGCCGGGACCGTGGTCGGCGCGGGCCGTCCGGCTGCCCGGCGGCGCGCCGGGCGACCTCGCCCCGGTCCGCGACGGCCGCGCGGCCGTGCAGGACGAGGGCAGCCAGCTCGTCGCGCTCGCGCTGGCCGCCGCGCCGCTGGACGGCCCGGACGCGCTGTGGGTCGACGCCTGCGCCGGGCCCGGCGGCAAGGCGGCGCTGCTGGACCTCGCCGCGCGCGAGCGGGGGGCCCGGCTGCTCGCGGTCGAGCTGCAGCCGCACCGGGCCCGCCTGGTGCGCTCGTCGGGGGTCCGCGAGGTCGTCACCGCCGACGCCCGCGCGCTGCCGGTCGCCCGCGGCACCGCCGACCGGGTGCTGCTCGACGCCCCGTGCAGCGGGCTCGGTGCTCTGCGGCGGCGGCCCGAGGCGCGCTGGCGCCGTGCGCCCGAGGACCTGCCGGCCCTGACCCGGCTGCAGCGCGAGCTGCTGGACGGAGCGGTCGCCGCGCTGCGGCCCGGCGGGCTGCTCGCCTACGTCACCTGCTCCCCGCACCTGGCCGAGACCCTCGTGCCGGTCTCCGACGCGCTGCGCCGGCACGACGACCTCGAGCAGCTCGACGCCCGCCCGCTGCTGCCCGGCGTGCCCGACCTCGGGCCGGGACCCTCGGTGCAGCTCTGGCCGCACCGGCACGGCACCGACGCCATGTTCCTGGCGCTGCTGCGTCGGCGGGCCTGACCCCCGTACGCTCCCGCGGTGTCCCGCGCCCTCGTCAGCCCGAGCATCCTGTCCGCCGACTTCGCCCGCCTCGCCGAGGAGGCGCAGCGCGTGGAGGGCGCGGCCGACTGGCTGCACGTCGACGTCATGGACAACCACTTCGTCCCCAACCTGACGCTCGGGCTGCCGGTCGTGCAGTCGCTGCTGGCGGCCACCAGCACGCCGGTGGACTGCCACCTCATGATCGAGGACCCCGACCGGTGGGCCCCGGCCTACGCCGAGGCCGGCGCCGGCAGCGTCACCTTCCACGTCGAGGCGGCCGCGGCGCCGGTCAAGCTGGCCCGCACCCTGCGGGCGAGGGGGCGCGCGCCGGGATGGCGCTGCGGCCCGCCACCCCCGTCGAGCCCTACGTCGACCTGCTGCCCGAGCTGGACATGCTGCTCGTGATGACCGTGGAGCCGGGCTTCGGCGGGCAGGGCTTCCTCGACGTCGTGCTGCCCAAGCTGCGTCGCTGCCGCGAGGCGATCGGCGCGGCCGGCCTCGACGTCTGGCTGCAGGTCGACGGCGGCGTCAGCCTCGAGACCGTCGAGCGCTGCGCGGAGGCGGGTGCCGACGTGTTCGTCGCCGGCAGCGCCGTCTACGGCGCCGACGACCCGGCCGCGGCGGTCGAGCGGCTCCGCGCCGCGGCGCGGGCGGCGCAGTGACCTCGCGGGTCGCTCGTGGCGGGTGGGGCCCGCGACAGCCGCCGCTACCTGCAGGCCCTGCTCGGCGCCGAGGGGATGCAGGTCCGCGTCGCGGCCGACCCCGGCGCGGACGACCTCGCCGCGCCCGTGCCCGACCTGGTGCTCGCGCACGACGAGGTCCCCGGCAGCGCGCTCGCCCTGCTCGCGCGCCTGCGGGCCCGGCCCACGACGGCGGCGGTCCCCGTCGTGGTGCTCGGCGGCCCGGCGGGCGCGTCCGCCCGGGCGCTCGCCGCGGGGGCCGACGACGTGCTGCCCGCGCCCTACGACGCCTTCGAGCTGGTGGCGCGGGTGCGCGCGCTGCTGCGCCGCACCGCCGACGCCCTTGCCGCCTCGCCGCTCACCGGGCTGCCCGGCAACCACCGGATCGACGCCGAGATCGCCGGCCGGGCCGCACGAGGTCGGCCGTACGCCGTCTGCCACGTCGACCTCGACGAGTTCAAGAGCTTCAACGACGCGTACGGCTTCTCGCGCGGCGACGAGGTCCTGCTGCTCGCCGCGCGCCAGCTGCAGGCGGCCGCCGAGCAGACCGCGGGCGCGCCGCCCTTCGTCGGCCACGTCGGCGGCGACGACTTCGTCGTGGTGTGCGCGCCCGAGCAGGCCGAGCCGCTGTGCGCCCGGGCCGTCGCCGGGTTCGACGCGGCGGTGGCGGCCCTCTACGACCCCGCCGACGCGGCGCGCGGCTGGCTCGACGTCGTCGACCGGCGGGGGGCCCGGCGGCGGCACGCCCTGGTCTCGGTGAGCGTCGGCATCGCCGTCAGCGACGGCTCGCCCCGCGACCGCCGCGCCGTCGTCGCCGCCGCGAGCGAGATGAAGGGCGTGGCCAAGAGCACAGCCGGCTCGGCGCTCGCGGTCGACCGCCGGTCCTGACCCGCGTGCGAGACTGTCGTCGAACAGTCACGCGCGCACCGGGACCTGTGCAACCCAGGACCGGCGGTGACAGTCCGCGACCCGCCGGCAGCCAGTCGGCGGTGGACCCGGTGGGACTCCGGGACCGACGGTGAGAGTCCGGAGGAGAGGGAGCGCGCGGGGCGGGCCGACCCGGCCTGCCTCCTCCCGGTGCGCCGCGACGCGGCGGCGGGAGGCGCAGGTGCAGCAGGGCGACCGGCTCGACGACGCCGCAGCGGTGCGCGTGGCCCTGGCCGCCAGCGCCGCCGTCCTCGGGCGCACCAGCCCCAACCCGCCGGTGGGCGCGGCGGTGCTCGACAGCGCGGGACGCCTCGTCGCGACCGGCGCCACGGCCCCTCCCGGCGGGCCGCACGCCGAGGTGCGGGCGCTGGCCGCAGCCGGGGAGCGGGCCCGCGGCGGCACCGTCGCGGTGACGCTCGAGCCGTGCCGCCACACCGGGCGCACCGGTCCCTGCACGACCGCGCTGCTGCAGGCCGGCGTCGCCCGCGTGGTCGTCGCGTGCGCCGACCCGACCGACCTCGCGGGCGGGGGCGCGCAGGTCCTGCGCGACGCGGGCGTCGAGGTGGTCGAGGGCGTGCTCGCCGAGGAGGTCGCGCGCGGCCCGCTCGAGGCCTGGCTGCACCGCGCGCGCACCGGCCGCCCGCACGTCACCTGGAAGTACGCCGCGACGCTCGACGGTCGCTCGGCCGCTGCCGACGGCACCAGCCGGTGGATCACCGGTCCCGCCGCCCGCGAGGAGGTGCACGCGCTGCGGGCGCAGAGCGACGCGGTGCTCGTCGGCGTGGGCACCGTCCTCGCCGACGACCCGGAGCTGACCGCCCGCCCCGACCCCGGCCACCAGCCGCTCCGGGTGGTCCTCGACCGCTCGGGCCGTACGCCCGGCGCCGCCCGGGTGCACCCGGCCCTCGTGCTGTCCGACGCGCCCGCGGAGGCGCTGGCGCGGCTGGCCGACCGCGGCGTGGTCAGCGTGCTGCTCGAGGGCGGGCCGACGCTGGCCGGCGCCTTCCTGCGGGCCCGCCTCGTCGACCGGGTCGTCGGCTACGTCGCGCCGGCGCTGCTCGGCGACGGGCCCCCGGCGCTGAGCGGCGCGGGGGTGGGAACGATCGACGACGCCGTCCGGTTGCGCCTGGACGACGTGGCCCGGGTCGGGGACGACGTCCGGCTCGTGCTCCGCCCCGCACCCAGACAGGAGCAGTGAAGGTGTTCACCGGCATCGTGGAGGAGCGCGGCGAGGTGGTGGCCTCCCAGGACCTGGGGGACGCCGCCCGCTTGACCGTGCGGGGGCCGCTGGTCACGTCGGACGCCCGGCACGGCGACTCGATCGCCGTCAACGGCGTCTGCCTGACGGTCGTGGAGCACGGGGACGACGGCACGTTCACCGCCGACGTCATGCACGAGACCCTGCGGCGCAGCAGCCTGGGCGCCCTCCGGGTCGGCAGCCCGGTCAACCTCGAGCGCGCCGTGCGCCTGCAGGACCGGCTCGGTGGCCACGTCGTGCTCGGCCACGTCGACGGCACCGGCGCCCTGCTGCAGGTCCGGCCCGAGGAGCACTGGACCGTGGTGCGCGTGTCGCTGCCGGCGGAGCTGGACCGCTACGTCGTCGAGAAGGGCTCCATCACGGTCGACGGCATCTCGCTCACCGTCGTCGACGTGCAGCCCGGCTGGTTCGAGGTCAGCCTGATCCCCACGACCCTGTCGCTGACCACCCTCGGCGCCAAGGGCCCCGGCGACCCCGTCAACCTCGAGGTGGACGTGCTCGCCAAGCACCTCGAGAAGCTCCTGCAGGCCGGGGTCGTCCCGGCCGGCAGCACCCCGCCCCCGGAGGTCACGGCATGACCGGCACGACCCAGCAGGGCACAGGCCACGGCGCGCAGCGCACCACCCCGGGCTGGACCCGGTCGAGCGGGCCGTCGAGGACATCGCGGCCGGCAAGGCCGTCGTCGTCGTCGACGACGAGGACCGCGAGAACGAGGGCGACCTCATCTTCGCCGCCGAGCTCGCCACCCCTGAGCTCGTGGCCTTCATGGTCCGCTACACCTCCGGCTACGTCTGCGTGCCGCTCACCGAGGCCGACTGCGACCGCCTCGACCTGCCGCCGATGTTCCACACCAACCAGGACAAGCGCGGCACCGCCTACACGGTCACCGTCGACGCCCGCGAGGGCGTGAGCACCGGCATCTCGGCGACCGACCGGGCGCACACCATCCGGCTGCTCGCCGCCACCGACTCGTCGCCGGTACGCCTTCACCCGCCCCGGGCACGTCGTGCCGCTGCGGGCTCGGGAGGGCGGCGTGCTGCGCCGTACGGGCCACACCGAGGCCGCGGTCGACCTGGCCCGGCTCGCGGGCCTCCGCCCGGCGGGCGTGCTCTGCGAGCTCGTGTCGCAGAAGGACGAGGGCGACATGGCGCGCCTGGAGGAGTGCCGGGCCTTCGCCGCCGAGCACGGCCTGGCGATCATCTCGATCGCCGACCTCGTCGCCTACCGGCGGCGCACCGAGCGCCAGGTGCAGCGGGTCGCCGAGGCGCGGATCCCCACCCGGCACGGCGACTTCCGGGCCGTCGGCTACGACAGCCTGCTCGACGGCATCGAGCACGTCGCGCTGGTGCGCGGCGAGATCGGCGACGGCGAGGACGTGCTCGTGCGCGTGCACTCCGAGTGCCTCACCGGCGACGTCTTCGGGTCGCGCCGCTGCGACTGCGGCCCGCAGCTCGACGCGGCCCTGGCCGCGGTCGCCGAGGCCGGTCGCGGCGTCGTGCTCTACGTGCGCGGCCACGAGGGCCGCGGCATCGGCCTCATGCACAAGCTGCAGGCCTACCAGCTGCAGGACCGGGGGGCCGACACGGTCGACGCCAACCTCGAGCTGGGCCTGCCCGCGGACGCCCGCGACTACGGCACGGGAGCGCAGATCCTCGCCGACCTCGGCGTGCGCAGCATGCGGCTGCTCACCAACAACCCGACCAAGCGCGCCGGGCTGGAGGGCTACGGCCTGGAGATCGTCGGCCGGGTGGCGCTGCCGACGCTCGCCACGCCGGAGAACCTGCGCTACCTCAAGACCAAGCGCGACCGGATGGGCCACGACCTGCCGGGCCTGGCCGCCTTCGAGGACGAGGTCACCGAGGCCGGGGCCGACGCCCTGCCCGTCGTCGGGGAGGTGTCGTGAGCGGCAGCGGCGCCCCGGCCGCCCGGCCGGTCGACGGCAAGGGCCTCGCGCTGGCGGTCGTCGCGACCCGCTGGCACCCCGCGATCACCGACGCCCTGCTCCGGTCGGCGCTGGCCACGGCCGCCGAGTGCGCTGTCGAGGAGCCGACGGTGGTGCGCGTCGCGGGCGCCGTCGAGCTCCCCGTCGTCGCGCAGGCGCTCGCGGCCCACCACGACGCCGTCGTCGCCCTCGGCGTCGTCGTGCGCGGCGGCACCCCCCACTTCGAGTACGTCTGCGACGCCGTGACCGCCGGCCTCACCCGGGTGTCGCTGGACTGCCGCACGCCGGTCGGCAACGGCGTGCTCACCTGCGACACCGAGCAGCAGGCGCTGGACCGCGCCGGGCTGCCCGGCTCGGCCGAGGACAAGGGCCGCGAGGCGACCCTCGCCGCCCTCGACACCGCCCGCACCCTGCGCGCCCTGCGCACCGGCTGCTGACGGGCCCCCTGCTCACCGGCACCCCTGCGCCCCCGTACGCCCGTCCCCGACCGGAAGGCCCCCGTGCTCGCCGTCGTCCTGCCCAAGGGCAGCCTCGAGAAGCAGGTCCTCGACCTGTTCAGCTCCGCCGACCTGCGCGTCGTGCGCGGTTCGGACCGCGACTACCACGCGCGCATCGACGACCCCCGCATCGACCGGGTCCGCTTCCTGCGGCCGCAGGAGATCCCCACCTACGTCGAGCAGGGCATCTTCGACCTGGGCATCAGCGGCCGCGACTGGGTGACCGAGACCGGGGCCGACGTCGTGAGCCTCGGTGAGATCGGCGGCGGCCGGGCCGGCGAGGCCGTCGTGCGGGTCGTGCTGGCGGTGCCGAAGGAGTCCCCGTGGGAGTCGCCGGCCGACCTGCCCGACGGGGTGCGGGTGAGCACCGAGATGCCCGAGACGACCCGCCGCTTCCTCGAGGAGCACGGCGTCAAGGCCAAGGTCTTCACCAGCCACGGCGCCACCGAGGCCAAGATCCCGGACATCGTCGACGCCATCGTCGACCTCACCGAGACCGGCTCCTCGCTGCGCAAGGCCGGTCTCAAGGTCATCGCCACGATCCTCACCAGCCGCACCGAGCTGCTCGCCAACCGGGAGGCGTACGAGGACCCTGCCAAGCGCGCGGCCATGGACGACGTCGTGCTGCTGCTGCAGGGCGCGCTGCAGGCCCGCGGGCACGTGCTCCTCAAGCTCAACGTCGACGCCGACCGGCTGCAGGAGGTCCTGCAGGTGCTGCCGGCCATGAGCTCGCCCACGGTGATGAGCCTGGCCACGGGGCGCGCCTCGGCGCTGGAGACGGTCGTCCCCAAGCGGGGGGTGAACGAGCTCATCCCGGCGCTGCGCGCGGCGGGCGCCCGGGACATCCTCGAACTCCCGATCTCGAAGATCGTCGAGTAGTGGCGGCCGTCCGGGCCGCCGCGCCGGTCGCGCCGGGCGACGGCCTCCCCGCCCGGCCGCCCGGGCCCGTCGAGCGGCTGGCGCTGCCCGCGGCCGTGCTCGCCGGGGCCCTCGTGGCCCTGCAGCAGCGGGCCAACGGCGAGCTCAAGACCGCGCTGGGCGACGCCCTGCTCACCGCGGTCGTGTCCTTCAGCAGCGGCCTCGTCGCGGTGGCGGCCGTCGTGCTGTGCCGGTCCCGCGCCCGGGCGGCCCTGCCGCTCGTGCGCCGGACCCGGTGGTGGGAGCGCCTCGGCGGCCTGGGCGGCGCCACGCTCGTCGCGGTCGGCGCGGCGGCCACCCCGACGCTCGGCGTCGCCCTGCTCACCGTGGGCCTCGTCGCCGGGCAGACCGGCGGTGGCGTCCTCGTCGACGCCGGGGGACTGGGGCCGAGCGGCCGGCACCGGCTGTCCGCCGCCCGGCTCGGCGGTGCGGTCCTCGGCGTCGCCGCGGTCCTGCTCAGCGTCGTCGGCGGCGACGTGCGCACCGCCTCGGTGCCGCTGCTCGTGCTGGTGGTGCTCGCCGGGACGGCCACCGCGCTGCAGCAGGCCCTCAACGGGCGGGTCCGCGCCACGACCGGCGACGCCGCGGTCGCCACCGCGCTCAACTTCACCGTCGGGACGGGGGCGCTCCTGGTCGGGCTCGCGCTGCGCGCCGCCGTGCACGGGCTGGCGACGCCGTCCTGGCCCGGTCCGGCTTCCTGGTACCTCTACACCGGCGGGCTGCTCGGCGCGGTCTTCGTCGCCACCGCCGCGGTCGTCGTGAAGGCGCTCGGGGTGCTGCGGCTCGGGCTCGCCGTCGTCGCCGGGCAGCTCGTCGGCGCGGTGCTGCTCGACGCCCTGGCGCCGGTGCCCGGCACCTCGCTGCACCCGGCCACGGCGCTCGGCGCCCTGCTCACGCTCGTCGCCGTGGCCGTCAGCGGGAGGGGTGTCCGGTGACCGGCGCCGGGCCGCTGGTGGTGACGCCGCGCCGGCTCGTACGGGTCTGCCGGGCCGCGGCCGCCGTGCTCGTCCTGGTGTTCGCCGCGGTCGCCGTCGCCCTGCGCTTCGGCCCGGACGCCGCGGTCTTCGGCGTCGCCGACCAGGTCGCGATGGTGCTGCTCGGCGTCCTCGGCGCGGCTGCCGTGCTGTCGCTGACCCGGGTGCGGGTCGAGGCCGACACGTCCGGCGTGCGGGTGCGCAACGTGGTCGGCGAGAAGGTGCTGCCCTGGCAGGTCGTGCGCGAGGTGCGGCTCGACCCGGGCGCGTCCTGGGCCAGCCTGGACCTGCAGGACGACGACACCGTCGCCCTGCTCGCCGTCCAGGCCAACGACGGCGAGCGCGCCGTCCGCGCCGTGCTCGCCCTGCGGGCGCTGCTCGCCGCCTCGCGGACGCCCGGCGCGTGACCGCCCCGGACGACGGCCGCCCCGACGCCCGGCTCGCGGCGGCGGTCGCGGCGTACGACGGGTCGCCCGCCGCGTACGGCTCGGTGCTCGCCGCGCTGGCCACGGCCCGGGTGTTCCTGCCGCTGGCGGCGCAGGCCCTGGGGACGCAGGAGTCGACGGTCGCGCCGGGGCTGCGCCAGGAGTCGGCGGCGCAGATGGCGCTGCTCAGCCTGGTGGCGGCGTCGGGGGAGCGCGCGCTGCCGGCGTTCCTGGACGGTCGGACGGTGCAGCGGTGGCGTGCCGAGGCCCGCCCGGTGCCCGTCACCGGGCCGCTCGCCTGCTCGGCGGTGCTCGAGGACGGCGCCGCCGCGCTGCTGCTCGACCCGGGCGGCGCGGGCGTGGTGCTGCGCGGGACGGTCCTCGGCGAGCTCGCCGCCGGACGGGTGCCGGTCGTCGGGGCGGCCCTGTCGACGCGCACCGCGCAGGTGCCGCTCGACGCCGGTGCCGATCCCGACCCCGCGCTGGTCCAGGCGATCAGCCGGGCGCTGGCGGGGGAGGCGGTCGCGGCGGCCCGGCTGCTCGTCGGCCCCGACGGCCCGGTGCTCGGGCTGGTCGCCGACCTGCCGCCGGGGGAGCTCGCGGCCCTCGCCGAGCGGCTGCGCGTGCGGCTCGGCCCCGACCTGCCGCCCGCCGGGCTGGACCTCGCTGCTGTCGGCCCGGACGGTCCCGGTTCCCCCGTCCCCGTCCCCGCCCGCCGCCGCTCCCGGTGGCGGCGCTGAGCACGGCGGCGCGGTGGCGGCGGGGGACCTCGACGTCAGAGGCGCGCGGTCAGCCGTTCCCCCGGCCCCTCGCCCGGCGCGTCCTGCTCGCGGCTCGCCTCGCGGAACGCCGCCTGCAGCGCCTGCAGCCCGTCGAGCAGCGGCCCGGCGTGCACGCCGAGGTCGGTGCGGGCCGCCGTGACCAGGCCGGCGAGCGCGGTGATGAGCTTGCGGGCCTCGTCGAGGTCGAGCGCGGCCGGGCCCTCCTCGGCCAGGCCGCACTTCACGGCGGCGGCGCTCATGAGGTGCACGGCGGTGGTGACGATGACCTCGGCGGCCGGCACGTCGACCAGGTCGCGCAGGGCCGGGTCGGGGGAGGGCTCGACCGGGGCGGGCGCGGGCGGGAGGGGCTCGGGCGGGATCGTCACCCTGCTAGTGTCGCAGGGCGACCCGGTGCTGCCGTGTCCGCGACCACCCGGTCCGGAGGCGGAGGCACCGCGAAAGCGGAGGTCCCGCCTCCCACCCGACGCCCCGGTCCGCCGGCGGCGACCGGGTCCGGTCGGTCCGGCCGCCCCTGGCGGAGCCGGGCCGCACCCTCCCGTCCGCGGGAGGGTCAGGTGGGCCCTGCGCGTCGCGCGGGGCCCTTCGTCGTGTCGGGCCCCGGAGGCGCACGAGCTCGGGAGGCCCCATCAGCGCTGAACCCCGCATCAACGACCGGATCCGCGTGCCCGAGGTGCGCCTGGTCGGTCCCAACGGTGAGCAGGTCGGCATCGTGGCGATCGGCGAGGCCCTCAAGCTCGCCCAGGACAGCGACCTCGACCTCGTCGAGGTCGCGCCGATGGCGCGGCCGCCGGTCGCCAAGCTCATGGACTACGGCAAGTTCAAGTACGAGACGGCGCAGAAGGCGCGTGAGAGCCGCAAGAACCAGGTGCTCACCGTCATCAAGGAGATGAAGCTCCGTCCCAAGATCGACCCGCACGACTACGCGACGAAGAAGGGCCACGTCGTCCGCTTCCTCAAGCAGGGCGACAAGGTCAAGATCACGATCATGTTCCGCGGTCGCGAGCAGTCGCGCCCGGAGCTGGGCTTCCGGCTGCTGCAGCGGCTCGGCGAGGACGTCTCCGACCTGGGGTTCGTCGAGGCCGCGCCGAAGCAGGACGGCCGCAACATGATCATGGTCCTGGCCCCGCACAAGAACGCCGCCGACCTCAAGCGCGCCGACGCCGCCGCCAAGGCCGACGACCGCCGCGACGAGGCCGCCCCGCCGGCCCAGGCCTGACGCACCCCACCACCGCCCGACCCCGGGCACCCGAGCACGCGACGACGAAGGACGACGGCACCATGCCCAAGCAGAAGACGCACAGCGGCGCCAAGAAGCGCTTCAAGGTGACCGGCACCGGCAAGCTGCTCTTCCAGCGCGCCGGCAAGCGCCACCTGCTCGAGCACAAGAGCAGCCGGGTCACCCGCCGCCTCACCGGCACGTCCGAGGTGACGACCGCCGACCGCGGCACCGTCAACAAGCTGCTCGGCCGCTAGCCCTCCCCTCCCGACGCCAGACCTGACGAGACGAAGGACCCCCCGTGGCACGCGTGAAGAGGGCTGTCAACGCCCAGAAGAAGCGGCGCGAGACGCTCGAGCTGGCCAGCGGCTACCGCGGCCAGCGCAGCCGGCTCTACCGCAAGGCCAAGGAGCAGCTGCTCCACTCGGCGACCTACGAGTACCGCGACCGCAAGAAGCGCAAGGGCGACTTCCGCCAGCTGTGGATCCAGCGGATCAACGCCGCCGCCCGGCTCAACGGCATGACCTACAACCGGTTCGTCCAGGGCCTCAAGGTCGCGGGCGTCGAGGTGGACCGCAAGGTCCTCGCCGACCTCGCGGTCACCGACGCGCCGGCCTTCGCCGCGCTCGTCGAGGTCGCCCGGGCCGCGCTGCCCGCCGAGGCGCAGGCGCAGGCGTCCGCCGCCGACCGGGACGTCGCCTGACGGTCCCGGCGACCCTCACCTCGACCCGGTCGCCCCGGGTCCAGGCCGTACGACGCCTGCACCGCCGCTCGGCCCGCTGGGCCGAGCGGCGGTTCGTCGTGGAGGGGCCGCAGGCCGTCCGCGAGGCGCTCGCGGCCGGTGCGCTCGTCGAGCTGTTCACCACGGACCCGGCGCTGCCGCTCGCCGCGCAGGCGGGCGGCCAGGGGGTGCCCGTGACCGTCGTGACCGCGGCCGTGCTCGCCGCGCTCGGCGAGACGACCACCCCGCAGGGGCTGCTCGGCGTCGCCGGGCTGCCCGCCGCCGGCGCCGGGGCCCTCCCCGGGTCGCCGCGCCTGGTCGCCGTGCTCGACGCGGTCAACGACCCGGGCAACGCCGGCACCGTCCTGCGCACCGCCGACGCCGCGGGAGCCGACGCCGTCGTGCTCACCGAGGGCTCCACCGACCCGTACGGCGGCAAGTGCGTGCGGGCCTCGGCGGGGAGCCTGTGGCACGTGCCGGTGGTCACCGGGGTGCCCGTCCTGGACGCCGTCGCGCTGCTGCGCGGTCGCGGCCTCCGGTGCTCGCGACCAGCGGCGCGGGCGAGGACGACCTGTTCGACCTCGAGGCGTCGGGCGAGCTGCGGGAGCCGACCGCCTGGGTCTTCGGCACCGAGGCGCACGGGCTGCCGGCGCGGGTGCTCGCCGCCGCGGACCGCCGGTGCGGGTCCCGATCCGCGGCGGGGCCGAGTCGCTCAACCTCGCGGCGGCGGCCGCGGTGTGCCTGTACGCGTCGGCGCGCGCCGTGCGGGAGCGCCCCGCGTCGTAGGGTGTCCCGACCTGCGGGCCGCCGGGCGGCCCGCGACCGTGGAGGGGTGGGTGCTCGACAAGACCGCGTACGACGAGCTGCCCGACGGCGTCCTCGTCGCCGACGGCGGCGGGGCCGTCGTGTCGGTCAACCCCGCGGCGCAGCGCCTGCTCGGCCTGACCGCGGACGCCGCCGTCGGTCGCGACTACCGCGCCGTGCTGCCCCTGTCGACGACCAGGGCCGCGACTGGTGGGCGTGCACCGACCCGTACGGCGGGCTGCGCCGCCGCACCCGACAGCCCGAGCGGCACCTGCTGCTGCCGGGCGGCCGCGGCCTGCTCGTCACCGCCTCGTACGTCCGCGGCGACGGCGGACACCTCGAGCGCCTCGTCGTCGCGCTGCGCGACGACCGCGCCCGCGAGCGCACCGACCGCAGCCGGGCCGACCTGGTGAGCACCGTCGCCCACGAGCTGCGGTCGCCGCTGACCAGCGTCAAGGGCTTCACCGCCACGCTGCTCGCGCGCTGGGAGCGCTTCACCGACGAGCAGAAGAAGGTGATGCTGCAGACCGTCAACGCCGACGCCGACCGGGTCACCCGGCTGCTCACCGAGCTGCTCGACGTCAGCCGCATCGACGCCGGGCGGCTGGAGGTGCGCAAGCAGGTCGTCGACGTGCCCGCCGCCGTCCGCCGCACGGTGGCCGGGCGCGTCGCGGGCGGCGAGCCCGAGGAGCGCTTCGTCGTCGAGGTGACCGGCGGGCTGCCCGAGCTGTGGGCCGACCCGGACAAGCTCGACCAGGTGCTCGGCAACCTCGTCGAGAACGCCCTGCGGCACGGGGACGGCACGATCACGACCACGGTCGGGCCGTGGACGGGAGACGCGCCGGGAGGGTCGGCCGTGCTGGGCGTCGAGGTCGTCGTCGCCGACGAGGGCGACGGCATCCCGGAGGAGACGGCGGCGCGGGTGTTCACCCGTTTCTGGCGCGGCAACCGCCGCGGCGGCACCGGTCTCGGCCTGTACATCGTCAAGGGGCTCGTCGAGGCGCACGGCGGACGGGTGGAGGTGCGCCGCGCCCCCTCCGGGGGCGCGGCCTTCCGCTTCGTCCTGCCCACCGGGACGCCCGACTTCCTCTAGCCGGCCCGACCGACCCCTCCGGCCCGGCCGATGCCGGCCCGTCGACGCTCGACAGGAGCTGCTGCACGTGTCCGACCCCGACCCCGACCCCTCGGCCCTCGTGGCTCCCGAGGCGCTGGAGCGCGCCCGCGCGGACGGCCTGGCCCGCGTCGCCGCGGCCGCCGACCTGCCGGCGCTGGCGGCGGCGCGCACGGCCGTGCTCGGCGACCGCAGCCCGGTCGCGCTCGCCCGCCGCGGCCTGGGCGGCCTGCCCGGCCCGGACCGCGCGGACGCCGGCAAGCGCGTCAACGCGGTCGTGCAGGTCCTGCAGGCCGCCTCGGACGCGCGCCGCACCGAGCTCGAGCTCGAGCGCGACGCCCGGGTGCTCGTCGAGGAGGCCGTCGACGTCACGGCCCTGCCGGGCCGCCTGCCGGTCGGGGCCCGCCACCCGCTGACGACGGTCCAGGAGCGGCTCGTCGACGTCTTCGTCGCGATGGGCTGGGAGGTGGCCGAGGGCCCCGAGGTCGAGCACGAGTGGTTCAACTTCGACGCGCTGAACTTCGGCAAGGACCACCCCGCCCGGGAGATGCAGGACACCCTGTTCGTCGCGCCGGCCGGCAGCGGGCGGGTGCTGCGCACGCACACCAGCCCGGTGCAGGTCCGCTCCCTGCTCACCCGGGAGCTGCCGGTCTACGTCGTGTGCCCCGGCCGCGTCTACCGCTCCGACGCCCTGGACGCCACCCACTCCCCGGTCTTCGGCCAGATCGAGGGGCTCGCCGTCGACGAGGGCCTCACGATGGCCGACCTGCGCGGCACCCTCGCCGCCTACGTCGAGGCGGTCTTCGGCAGCGGTCTGCAGACCCGGCTGCGCCCGGCGTACTTCCCCTTCACCGAGCCCAGCGCGGAGCTCGACGTGCAGTGCTTCGTCTGCGGCGGCGACCCCGCCCGCCAGCCGTGCCGGGTGTGCTCCGACGAGGGCTGGATCGAGGTCGGCGGCTGCGGCATGGTGCACCCCGCCGTCCTCACCGCCTGCGGGGTCGACGCGGAGCGCTACCGCGGCTTCGCCTTCGGGATGGGCCTGGACCGCACCCTGATGTTCCGCCACGGGCTCACCGACATCCGCGACCTCTACGAGGGCGACCCGCGGTTCACCCTGCCCTTCGGCCTGGAGGCCTGACGTGCGCGTCCCCGTGTCCTGGCTGCGCACCCTCGTGCCCGGCCTCACCGCGCCGGCCGACGAGATCGCCGCTGAGCTGGTCCGGCTCGGCCTGGAGGTCGAGCAGGTCTCCCGCGTCGGGCGCGACGTCCGCGGCGTCGTCGTCGCCGAGGTGCTCACCGTCGAGCAGCTGACCGGCTTCAAGAAGCCGATCCGCGCCTGCACGGTCGACCTGGGCGAGCGCACCCGCGAGGTCGTCTGCGGCGCGACGAACTTCGTCGCCGGCGACCGGGTGGCGTTCGCGACGCCCGGCGCGGTGCTGCCCGGGGACTTCCGGATCGCCACGCGCACGACGTACGGGCGGACCTCCGACGGGATGATCTGCTCCGGCGCCGAGCTCGGGCTGTCGGACGAGTCCGACGGGATCCTCGTGCTCGAGGCCGACGCGCCGCTCGGCGCCGACGTCGTCGAGCTGCTCGCCCTGCGCGACGAGGTGCTCGACATCGCGGTCACGCCCGACCGGGGCTACCAGCTGTCGGTGCGCGGGGTGGCCCGGGAGGCGGCGACGGCCTTCGGGCTGCCGCTGGCCGACCCGGCCGACCCGTCGGCCCCGGCCGGGGCCGGGCTCACCGGCGGGCACGGGGTACGCGTCGACGACGTGGCCGGCTGCGACCGCTTCGTCGCCCGCACGGTCACCGGCGTCGACCCGACCGCGCCGTCTCCGGCCTGGCTGCAGCGCCGGCTCGTGCTGGCGGGGATGCGCCCGATCAGCCTGGCCGTCGACGTGACGAACGCGGTGATGCTCGAGCTCGGGCACCCGCTGCACGCGTACGACCGGGCGCGGCTGCAGGGCAGCATCGTCGTGCGGCGCGCGCGGCCGGGGGAGCGGCTCACCACGCTCGACGGCCAGGACCGCGCGCTGGACGCCGAGGACCTGCTCATCGCCGACGACGGCGGGCCGATCGGCATCGCCGGCGTCATGGGCGGCGGCCGCACCGAGGTGCGGGCGACCACGACCGACCTCGTCGTCGAGGCGGCGCACTTCGACCCGGTGACGATCGCGCGCAGCGCGCGGCGCCACCGGCTGCCCTCAGAAGCGAGCCGGCGGTTCGAGCGCGGCGTCGACCGCGACCTCGCCGCGGCGGCCGCCGACGCGGCGGTCCGGCTGCTCGTCGAGCTCGGCGGCGGCGTCGCGGGCGGCGGCACCGATGTCGACCTGCGGGGGCCGGCCCCGGTGCTGCGCCTGCCGCTGGACCTGCCCGGCCGCGTCGCGGGCCGGGCGTACGCGCCGGAGGCGGTCCGGGCCCGGCTGCGCGACGTCGGGTGCACCGTCGACGACGCCGACCCGGTCGTCGTCGTCCCGCCGGGCTGGCGTCCGGACCTGCGGGCCGCGATCGACCTCGTCGAGGAGGTCGTGCGCCTGGAGGGCTACGACACCGTGCCGGTGCGCCTGCCGGTCGCGCCCGCCGGGCGCGGGCTCACCGCGGAGCAGCGCCGGCGGCGGGTCGCCTCGCGCGCGCTCGCCGCGGCCGGGCTCGTCGAGGTGACCACGCCTCCCTTCGTCGCCCCGGAGCGGCTGGCCGCGCTCGGCGGCGCACCCGCGTCGCCCGCGCTGGTCAACCCGCTGTCGGAGGCGGAGGGGGTGCTGCGCCCGACGCTGCTGCCGGGTCTCGTCGGCGCCGCGCTGCGCGCCACCGGGCGCGGGACCGCCGACGTGGCGCTCTTCGAGACCGGCCTGGTCTTCCGCGAGGAGCGCGCCCCCGAGCCGGTCGAGGCGCCCGGCGTCGACGGGCGGCCGTCGGACGCGGAGCTCGCCGCGCTCGACGCGTCGCTGCCGGCGCAGCCCCGGCACGCGGGCGTGCTGCTGTGCGGCCTCCGGCAGGGCCGCCCGGTCGACTGGGCCGACCCGGTCGAGGCGCTCGTCGCGGTCGGACGGGCGCTGGGTCTGCAGCTGCAGGTCGAGGCGGGCCCGCCGGACGACGCGGCCTGGCACCCCGGCCGCTGCGCGCGCCTGCTGCTCGACGGCCGCCCGGTCGGCACCGCCGGCGAGCTGCACCCGCGCGTCGTCGCGTCGTGCGGGCTGCCCGCGCGCGCCGTCGCGGGGGAGGTGGACCTCGACGCCCTCGTCGCGGCGGCGGTCGCCCTCCCGCCGGTGCCGGCGCCGGTGGTGTCGCACTTCCCCCCGGCGGCCGTGGACGTCGCCCTCGTCGTCGAGGACGCCACGCCGGCGGCGGCCGTCGAGGCCGCCCTGCGCGACGGGGTCGGGCCGCTGCTGGAGGACCTGCGGCTGTTCGACGTCTACCGGGGTCCGCAGGTCGGCGACGGCCGGAGGTCGCTGGCCTTCGCGCTGCGGCTGCGGGCGCCCGACCGCACCCTCACCGACGTCGAGGTGCTCGGGGCCCGGGACGCGGCCGTCGCCGAGGCCGGGCGCCGGACGGGGGCCGTGCTGCGCGGCACCTGACCGGTAGCGCAAGTCCATGCAGTCAGGTGCATGAAACCGTGTAGGGTGTCGGCCATGGGGATCACCGCAGCCGTCGCCGGCGCCAGCGGCTACGCCGGCGGGGAGCTGCTGCGCCTGCTGCTCGGTGCCCCCGGCGTCGCCGTCGGGCCGCTCGCCGCGGGCAGCAGCGCCGGCACGCCGGTCGGGGACGTCCACCCGCACCTGCCCGCTCTGGCCGGGCGGCGCTTCGAGCCGACCGACCCGCAGCTGCTCGCGCAGGCCGACGTCGTGTTCCTCGCGCTGCCGCACGGGCAGAGCGCCGCCGTCGCCGCGGCCCTCCCCCCGGACCTGCCGGTGGTCGACCTCGGGGCCGACCACCGGCTCGCCGACGCGGCCGCGTGGGAGCGCTTCTACGGCACGCCCCACGCGGGCACGTGGGCGTACGGCCTGCCCGAGCTGTTCCGGGCCGACCTCGTCGGGCAGACGCGGGTCGCCGCGCCGGGCTGCTACCCGACCGCGGTGTCCCTGGCGCTCGCCCCCCTGCTGGGGGCCGGCCTGGTCGAGCCCGACGACCTCGTCGTCGTCGCCGCCAGCGGCACCAGCGGGGCCGGCCGCGCGCCCCGGGCCGCGCTGCTCGGCAGCGAGACCGCCGGCGACGTGACGGCCTACAAGGTCGGGTCCCACCAGCACACCCCGGAGATCCGCCAGACCCTCGCCCGGGTCGGCGGGCGGCCGGTCGGGCTGAGCTTCACGCCGGTGCTCGCACCGATGCCGCGGGGGATCCTCGCGACCTGCACGGCGCGCACGGGCTCGTCCGTCGGGGACCTGCGCGAGGCGCTGCGTGCGGCGTACGCCGACGAGCCCTTCGTGCACGTCCTGCCGGAGGGCCGCTGGCCGCACACCGCGGCCGTGTCCGGCTCGAACGCCTGCCACGTGCAGGTCGCGGTCGACGCCGACGCCGGTCGCGCCGTCGTGGTGAGCGCGATCGACAACCTCGGCAAGGGCGCGGCGGGGCAGGCGCTGCAGTGCGCCAACCTGCTGCTCGGCCTGCCCGAGGCGGCCGGGCTGACCGCCTGCGGGACGGCGCCGTGAGCGTCACCGCCCCCGCGGGCTTCCGCGCCGCCGGCGTCACCGCCGGCCTCAAGGACAGCGGCCGGCCGGACGTCGCGGTCGTCGTCAACGACGGTCCCGGGCAGGCCGCCGCCGCCGTCTTCACCACGAACCGCTTCAAGGCCAACCCGGTGCTGTGGAGCGAGCAGGTGCTGCGCGACGGGCGCCTGCGGGCGGTCGTGCTCAACTCCGGCGGCGCCAACTGCGGCACCGGCCCGAGCGGTTTCCAGACCACCCACGCGACTGCCGAGCGGGCTGCCGAGCTGCTCGGCGGCGGCGCCGTCGACGTCGCGGTCTGCAGCACCGGCCTCATCGGCCCGGCGCTCGACCGCGACCGGGTGCTCGCCGGGGTCGAGGCCGCCTGCGCGGTGCTGGGCACGGGCGGCGGCGCCGACGCCGCCGAGGCCATCCGCACCACGGACACCGTCGCCAAGACCGCGGTCGTGGCCGGGGACGGCTTCACCGTCGGCGGGATGGCCAAGGGCGCCGGCATGCTCGCCCCGGCGCTCGCGACGATGCTCGTCGTCGTCACGACCGACGCCGACGTGTCCGCCGCCGACTGCGACCGCGCGCTGCGCGCGGCCACCCGCACGACCTTCGACCGCCTCGACTCCGACGGCTGCACCTCCACCAACGACACCGTCCTGCTGCTGGCCAGCGGGGCGAGCGGCACCGTCCCCGCGGCCGAGGTCTTCGACGAGGCCGTGCGCGTGCTGTGCGAGGACCTCGCCGGCCAGCTGCTCGCCGATGCCGAGGGCTCCGACCACGACATCGCGATCGAGGTCGTCGGGGCCGCGAGCGAGGACGACGCGGTGCAGGTCGGCCGGGCCGTCGCGCGCAGCAACCTGTTCAAGTGCGCGGTCGCCGGCCAGGACCCCAACTGGGGGCGCGTGCTCGCCGCCGTCGGCACGACGTCCGCGGACTTCGACCCGTACGCCGTCGACATCGCCTTCAACGGCGTGCAGGTGTGCCGCGACGGGGCGCAGGCCGAGGACCCGGCGGGCGTGCGGTTCGCCGGGCGCGCCGTCCACGTGCTCGTCGACCTCGGCGCCGGGCAGGCGTCCGCCACCGTGCGCACCAACGACCTGACGACCGCGTACGTCCACGAGAACTCGGCGTACTCGACGTGACGACCGCCCGCGGGCACGTCGCGCTGCCCAAGGCCGCGGCGCTCGTCGAGGCGCTGCCCTGGCTCAAGGCCTTCTCGGGCCGCACCATCGTCGTGAAGTACGGCGGCCACGCCATGACCAGCCCGGAGCTGCAGGAGGCGTTCGCCGAGGACGTCGTCTTCCTGCGCTACGCCGGCGTGCGGGTCGTCGTCGTGCACGGCGGCGGGCCGCAGATCACCGCGCACCTCGACCGGCTCGGCGTGCCGAGCGAGTTCCGCGGCGGGCTGCGGGTGACCACGGCCGAGACCGTCGAGGTCGTGCGCATGGTGCTCGTCGGGCAGGTCAACAGCGACGTCGTCAGCCGGATCAACGCGCACGGCCCCTTCGCCGTCGGGCTGTCCGGCGAGGACGCCTCCCTGCTCACCGCCGAGCGGCGCGGCGCGCTCGTGGACGGCGAGCTCGTCGACGTCGGGCAGGTCGGCGAGGTCGTCGAGGTCAAGCCGCAGATCGTGCGGGCGCTGCTCGACGAGGGCACCGTCCCGGTCGTGGCCACCGTCGCGCGCGGCCTGGACGGCGAGCTCTACAACGTCAACGCCGACACGGCCGCGGCGGCGCTCGCGGTCGCCGTCGGCGCCGAGAAGCTCGTCGTCCTCACGGACGTCGAGGGCCTCTACGCCGACTGGCCGGCCAGCAGCGAGGTCATCAGCAGCATCACGGCCGCTGGGCTCGCGGCCCTGCTGCCGGGCCTGTCGAGCGGCATGCAGCCCAAGATGGAGGCCTGCCTGCGCGCCGTGGAGGGCGGGGTCCCGCGGGCCCACGTGCTCGACGGCCGGGTCGCGCACAGCCTGCTGCTCGAGCTGTTCACCGACGAGGGCGTCGGCACGATGGTCGTGCCCGAGGACCGGGCGTGAGCGACCTGCAGCGGCGCTGGGACGCCGTCATGATGGGCAACTACGGCACCCCGCCGGTCGCGCTGGTGCGCGGCGAGGGCGCCCGGGTCTGGGACGACGACGGCCGCGACTACGTCGACCTGCTCGCCGGGATCGCCGTCAACGTGCTCGGCCACGCGCACCCCGCGGTCGTCGAGGCGGTGCAGCGCCAGGTGGCCCAGCTGGGCCACACCAGCAACCTGTCGGCGCACGTGCCCGGCGTGCGGCTCGCCGAGCGGCTCCAGGCCCTCATGGGCACCCCGACCACCGGGTGCTGTTCACCAACTCCGGCGCCGAGGCCAACGAGGCCGCGCTCAAGATCAGCCGGCGGCTGCGGCCCGGCGGCGGCTGGGTCGCGGCCGAGGGCGCCTTCCACGGCCGCACGCTCGGCGCCCTCGCCGTCACCGGCCAGCCCGCCAAGCGGGCACCGTTCGAGCCGCTTCCCGGCCCCGTCGCCTTCGTGCCGTACGGCGACCCCGACGCCCTCCGCGCGGCCGTCACCGACCGCACCGCGAGCGTCGTGCTCGAACCGGTGCTCGGCGAGGCCGGGGTCGTCGTGCCGCCCGCGGGCTACCTCGAGGCGGCTCGCGAGGTCTGCGACGCCACCGGCGCGCTGCTGCACCTGGACGAGGTGCAGGGCGGGGTCGGCCGGGCCGGCGACTGGCTCGCCACCTCCGTCGTCGCCCCGGGCGTGCGCGGCGACGTCGTCACGCTCGCCAAGGGCCTGGGCGGGGGGCTGCCGATCGGGGCGGTGCTCGCCGACGGCCCGGCGGCGGGCGCCCTCGCCAAGGGCGACCACGGCACGACGTTCGGCGGCAACCCGGTGGTGTGCGCGGCGGCGCTCGCCGTGCTCGAGACGGTCGAGGCGCAGGGGCTGCTGGCGGCGTCCACCGCCCGCGGGCGGCAGCTCGAGGAGGGCGTCGCGGCGCTCGGCTCGCCGCTCGTGGCGCAGCTGCGCGGCGTCGGGCTGTGGCGCGGCCTGGTCCTGCACCGGCCCGTCGCCGTGGCCCTGGAGGCCGCGCTGCGCGACGCCGGCTTCCTCGTCGGGGCCACCGGCCCGGACGTCGTCCGGCTCGCCCCGCCGCTCGTGGTCACCGCCGCGCAGCTCGACGCGTTCCTCGCGGCGCTGCCGGGCGCGCTCGCGGTCGCCGACCGGAGCGCCCCGACCGATAGCGTCGTGGCGAGCGTCGGGACCAGCGCCGCCCCGGACCGGGCCGGCGGCCCGACCCCCCAGACCCCGGAGCAGCCGTGACCGCCACCCGCGTCCTCGTCGTCGAGGACGACCCGAGCGTCCGGGGCCTGCTGGACACCCTCCTGACCGCCGAGGGCTACGACGTCGCGACCGCGTCCGACGGTCTCGCGGGGCTGGTCCAGGTGAGCAGCCTGTCGCCCGCGCTCGTCCTGCTCGACCTCATGATGCCGGACCTCGGGGGTGCCCGCGTGCTGCAGGAGCTGCAGGGCGACCCCGCGCTGTCCGGGATCCCGGTCGTCGTCGTGACCGGCAAGGTCGACGCGCTGCCGGAGATGCGCCGGCTGGTCGGGGAGGAGTCGGTGTTCGTCAAGCCCTTCGCCGTCGCCGAGCTGCTGCGGCGCGTGGCCGAGCTGACCGGCGGGCCGGACCGGTGACCCGGCACCTGCTCGCCGACGACGACCTGACCCCCGAGGAGCAGTCGCGGGTCCTGGACCTGGCCCAGGCCTTCAAGGCCGACCGCCGGGGCACCCGGCACCTGCTCGCGGGCGAGAGCGTCGCCGTCGTCTTCGAGAAGCCCAGCACGCGCACCCGGCTGTCCTTCGAGATCGGGGTCGCCGAGCTCGGCGCGCACCCCGTCGTGCTCGACGCGAGCACGACGCAGCTGGGCCGCGGCGAGACGATCGAGGACACCGCCCGCGTCCTGTCGCGCTACGTCTCGGCCATCGTCATCCGCACCTCCGGCCAGGACCGCATCCGGGCGCTCGCCGGCGCGAGCGGGGTGCCGGTCGTCAACGCCCTCACCGACGACTACCACCCCTGCCAGGTGCTCGCGGACCTGCAGACCGTCCGCGAGCGTCGGGGCCGCACCGCGGGGCTGTCGCTCGCCTACCTCGGCGACGGCGCCAACAACATGGCGCACAGCCTGCTGCTCGGCGGCGCCATGGCCGGGATGGACGTCCGCGTGGGGGCGCCCGAGGGCTACCTGCCCGACGGCGACGTCGTCGAGCGCGCCCGGTCGTACGGCACGCGCGTCCTCGTCACCAGCGACCCCGCCGAGGCGGCCCGCGGGGCGGACGTGCTCACCACCGACGTGTGGGTGTCGATGGGGATGGCCGGGGAGGAGCAGCGCCGGCGCGACCTCGCGCCGTACGCCCTGGACGAGGCGGCTGTCGCCGTCGCGGCGGACGACCCCCTGGTGCTGCACTGCCTGCCCGCCCACCGCGGCGAGGAGATCGCCGCGTCGGTGCTCGACGGGCCGCACTCCGCCGTGTGGGACGAGGCGGAGAACCGGCTGCACGCGCAGAAGGCGCTGCTGGCGTTCCTGCTGGGGCGGGCGTGACCGGTCCGCAGCGGGTCGGGCACGCTCCCGCCGGTGCTGCGGTCGGGACGGCACCGCTGACCAAGGCCGCCCGGCAGTCCCGGATCGCCGAGCTGCTCGCGGCACGCACGGTCGCCAGCCAGACCGAGCTGGGACGGCTGCTCGCCGACAGCGGCGTGCTCGTCACCCAGGCGACGGTGAGCCGCGACCTCGAGGAGCTCGGCGCGGTCAAGACGCGCACCCCGGCCGGCGCCGCGTACGCCCTGCCTCCGGAGGGCCAGCCGCGCCCGGGGACCGCCGAGGCGGTCGACGCCCGGCTCGGCCGGCTGCTCGAGGAGCTGCTCGTCTCCGTCGAGGCGACCGGTGACGCGGTCGTCCTCCGCACGCCCCCCGGCGGCGCCCACCTGCTCGGCTCGGCGCTCGACCGCGCCGGCCTGCCCGAGGTCGCCGGCACCGTCGCCGGCGACGACACCGTCCTGCTCGTCCCCCGCACGCCGCCCACCCCGGCGGCCGAGCACCTCGCCACCCGCCTGCTGCGCCTGGCGGAGGGCCGAACCCTGGAAGGCACCCCCTCATGACCGACCGCATCGTGCTCGCCTACTCCGGAGGTCTCGACACCTCCGTGGCCATCGGCTGGATCGCCGAGGAGACCGGCGCCGAGGTCGTCGCCGTCGCCGCCGACGTCGGCCAGGGCGGCGAGGACCTCGACGTCATCCGCCAGCGGGCGCTGGACTGCGGCGCGGTCGAGGCGGTCGTGGCCGACGTGCGCGACGAGTACGCCGACGACTACTGCCTGCCGGCGCTGCAGGCCAACGCGCTCTACATGGGCCGCTACCCGCTGGTGTCGGCGCTGTCGCGGCCGCTCATCGTCAAGCACCTCGTGGCCGCCGCGAAGCAGTACGGCGCGTCCGCGGTCGCGCACGGCTGCACCGGCAAGGGCAACGACCAGGTGCGCTTCGAGGTCGGCATCGGCGCGCTGGCGCCCGACCTGCGCTGCCTCGCGCCGGTGCGCGACTCCGGCATGACCCGCGACAAGGCGATCGCCTTCGCCGCGGACAAGGGCCTGCCGATCGACGTCACGAAGAAGTCGCCCTACTCGGTCGACCAGAACGTCTGGGGCCGCGCGGTCGAGACCGGCTTCCTCGAGGACCCGTGGAACGGGCCGGTCGAGGACGTCTACACGTACACCTCGGCGCCGGGCACCGCGCCCGGCCCCGACGAGCTCGTGCTCACCTTCACCTCCGGCGTGCCCACCGCGATCGACGGCCGGCCGGTGAGCGTGCTGCAGGCGATCGAGGAGCTCAACACCCGCGCCGGGGCGCAGGGCGTCGGCCGGCTCGACATGGTCGAGGACCGGCTCGTGGGCATCAAGAGCCGCGAGGTCTACGAGGTGCCCGGGGCGCAGGTGCTCCTCACCGCGCACGCCGAGCTGGAGAACCTCACGGTCGAGCGCGACCTGGCCCGCTTCAAGCGGACCGTCGAGCAGCGCTGGGCCGAGCTCGTCTACGACGGGCTCTGGTACAGCCCGCTCAAGCGCGCGCTGGACGAGTTCGTCCGCAGCTCGCAGGAGCACGTGACCGGGGAGGTCCGCCTGGTGCTCGCGCACGGGACCTGCACGGTGACCGGGCGGCGCAGCGAGGCCTCGCTCTACGACTTCGACCTGGCGACGTACGACTCCGGCGACACCTTCGACCAGTCGCTGGCCAAGGGCTTCGTCGAGCTCTGGGGCATGCCGAGCAAGCTCGCCGCGGCGCGGGACATCCGGCTGGGCCGGTGAGCGAGCAGCGCACCGCCCTGTGGGGCGGCCGCTTCGAGGGGGGCCCGGCCGAGGCGCTCGCCCGGCTGTCGGTGAGCGTGCACTTCGACTGGCGGCTCGCCCCCCACGACCTGGCGGGCAGCCGGGCGCACGCCCGGGTGCTGGCCCGCGCGGGGCTGCTCGACGACGACGAGCTCCGCCGCATGCTCGGCGCCCTGGACGAGCTGGAGCAGGAGGTCCGCGACGGCACCTTCCGCCCCACCGTGCAGGACGAGGACGTGCACACCGCGCTCGAGCGCGGCCTGCTCGAGAAGCTCGGCGCGCTCGGCGGCAAGCTGCGGGCCGGCCGCTCGCGCAACGACCAGGTGGCCACCGACCTGCGGCTCTACCTGCGCGACGCGGCCCGGCTCGTCGTGGACCGGGTCGGCGAGCTGGCCGAGGCCCTCGTCGGCCAGGCCGAGCAGCACCTGGACACCCCCGCACCGGGGATGACGCACCTGCAGCACGCCCAGCCGGTGCTGTTCGCCCACCAGCTGCTCGCGCACGTGCAGCCGCTGCTGCGCGACGTCGACCGGCTGCGCGACTGGGACGCCCGCGCGGCCGTCAGCCCGCTGGGCTCGGGCGCGCTGGCCGGCTCGTCGCTGCCGGTCGACCCGACCGCGACGGCGGCGGAGCTCGGCTTCACCCGGGCCGCGGCCAACTCGATGGACGCCGTGTCCGACCGCGACTTCGCCGTCGAGTTCCTCTTCGCCGCCGCCCTGCTCGGCGTGCACCTGTCGCGGCTGGGCGAGGAGGTCGTGCTCTGGAACTCCACCGAGTTCGGCTGGGTGACCCTCGACGACGCCTTCTCGACCGGCTCGTCCATCATGCCGCAGAAGAAGAACCCGGACATCGCCGAGCTGGCTCGCGGCAAGGCGGGCCGGCTCATCGGTCACGTCACCGGGTCCCTGGCGATGCTCAAGGGGCTGCCGCTGACGTACGACCGCGACATGCAGGAGGCGCAGGAGCCCTGCTTCGACGCGGTCGAGACGCTGCTGCTGGTGCTGCCCGCGCTCACCGGGATGGTCGCGACGATGACGGTGCACGCCGAGGTCCTCGAGCGGTCGGCGCCGCTGGGCTTCGCGCTGGCGACGGACGTCGCCGAGAAGCTCGTGCGCGACGGCGTGCCGTTCCGCGACGCGCACGAGGCGGTCGGGCACCTCGTGGTGTGGTGCACGGTGCACGGCAAGGACCTGGACGAGGCCACCGACGCCGAGCTCGCGCACGTGTCGCCGCACCTCACGCCGGACGTCCGGCAGGTGCTCGACGTGCGCGGGGCGATCGCCAGCCGGTCGGGTGCCGGGGGCACCGCCCCGGAGCGGGTGGTGGAGCAGCTCGACGAGGTGCGCCGGGAGCTGGGGGCCGCCCGGACGTGGGTGGGGCGCGCGGGCTCCTGAGCGGCGCGGCCGACGCGGTCGCGCCGCGCCTGCTCGGGGCCCGGCTGTCGGCCGGCGGCGTCGTCGTCCGGCTGACCGAGGTCGAGGCGTACGCCGGCGAGGACGACCCGGGCTCGCACGCCTTCCGCGGGCGCACCCCGCGCACGGCGGTCATGTTCGGCCCGCCGGGCGTCGCGTACGTGTACTTCTCGTACGGGATGCACTGGTGCCTCAACGTCGTCGCCGGTCCCGCCGGCCGCGCCGCGGCCGTGCTGCTGCGTGCCGGCGAGGTCGTCGAGGGGATCGACGCGGCGCGGGAGCGGCGGCCCGGGGCGCCCGACCGCGACCTGTGCCGCGGCCCGGCCCGGCTCACCCGCGCCCTGGGCATCACCGGCGAGCACGGCGGCACCGACCTGCTCGACCCCGGTGCCGCGGTCCGGCTCGAGCTCGCGGCGCCGCCCCCCGAGGTGCACAGCGGGCCGCGCGTGGGGGTGGCCGGCGCGGGTTCCGCCACGCCGTGGCGGTTCTGGCTGCCGGGCGAGCCGACCGTGTCCGCCTACCGGGCCGCCGCCCGCCGCCGCGGCTGACGCTCGCCGGGTGCCGCGTGCGGCAGGATCGCCCGGTGCCTGCCGACAGCGTCCCGACCCGCTCGCCCACCGCCGACCCGCCCGCGCTGCCCACGGTCGCGCCCGTCCCGGACGTCCTGGCCGACCTGGAGTGGCGGGGGCTGGTGGCCCAGACGACCGACCGGGACGCCCTCGCGGGCGAGCTCGCCGCAGGACCGGTGACGCTCTACTGCGGCTTCGACCCGACCGCGGACAGCCTGCACGTCGGCAACCTCGTGCCGCTGTTCGCCCTGCGCCGCTTCCAGCTGGCCGGCCACCGGCCGATCGCCCTCGCCGGCGGTGCCACCGGCTTCATCGGCGACCCGAGCGGGCGGACGAGCGAGCGCGTGCTCGCCACGCCGGAGGTCGTCGCGCGCCGGGTCGAGCGGCTGCGCGCGCAGATGAGCCGCCTGCTCGACCTCGACGGGGAGCGCGGGCTGCTGCTGGACAACTACACGTGGACCGCGCCCGTCGGGGTGCTCGACTTCCTGCGCGACGTGGGCAAGCACTTCCCGGTCAACCAGATGCTCGCCCGCGAGGCCGTGAGCGCCCGGCTGGAGAGCGGGGGGCTGTCCTTCACCGAGTTCAGCTACCAGCTGCTCCAGTCGTTCGACTTCCTGCAGCTCTTCCGGCAGCACGGCTGCCGGCTGCAGGTGGGCGCCACCGACCAGTGGGGCAACATCACCGCCGGCCTGGACCTGCTCCGTCGGGTCGAGGGCGGCGGCGGGCACGGGCTGTGCTTCCCGCTGGTCACGGACTCGACCGGCGCCAAGATCGGCAAGAGCACCGGGGGCGGCAGCCTGTGGCTCGACCCGTCGATGACGACGCCCTACGCCCTGCACCAGTACCTGCTCAACGTCGACGACCGCGACGTCGGCACCTACCTGCGCCTGCTCACCTTCGTCGGCCGGGACGAGGTCGAGGCCCTCGACCGCGAGACCGCTGCGCGCCCGCAGGCCCGGGCCGCGCAGCGGCGGCTGGCCGGCGAGCTCGTCGCGCTCGTGCACGGGGCGGACGAGGTGCGACGGGTGGAGGCGGCGAGCGCGGCGCTGTTCGGCGGGGGCGACCTGCGCGACCTCGCCGAGGACGTGCTGGCGGCGGCCCTGTCCAGCGCCCCCTCGGTCCAGGTGACCGGAGAGGCGCCCCCGCTCGTCGAGCTGCTGGCCGGGTCGCTGGGCCTGTCCCGGTCCGAGGCGCGGCGTGCGGTGCAAGGAGGGCGGGGCCTACCTCAACAACGAGCGGCTCGACGAGGCGCGCACGCACGCCGAGGAGGGCGACTGGCTGCACGGGCGCTTCCTCGTGCTGCGGCGGGGCCGCCGCAGCGTGGCCGTGGCCGAGCGCCGCGGCTTGACGTGACCCTCCTGCGTCCGTAGTGTCTCCCCTCGCCCCCGGGGGCCGGACGAGAGCGGGACACCGCTCCAGGACGGTCGGGGGAGACCTCGGTGCAGGGCCCCAGGACGTCTGACGTCCACTGGCGCCGGAGGTCGGCAAGGACCGAGAGGTTTGACCCGGCTCTTCGCACCACGTAAGGTCGGAGAGTTGCCCCGCGAGATGGCCGGTAGGTCGTTGACGGTGTGCGTCTGGTCTTTGAGAACTCAACAGCGTGCTGGAAGTCAGTGCCATATTCGGCTCTTCCTGTGCCCGTCCGGGTGTGGGGGAGTCTTTCTGGCGGCAAGTTTGACATCTTTTGTCAGTGCTTGTGTCCAGGTCTTGCTGTCGCCGTCAGGGTGGCAGCGCTTTCCAGGTGCGTGCTGGTCGGGTCTTCGGGTCTGGTCGGTGCGTGGTAGTTCATCTTTGGAGAGTTTGATCCTGGCTCAGGACGAACGCTGGCGGCGTGCTTAACACATGCAAGTCGAGCGGAAAGGCCCTTCGGGGTACTCGAGCGGCGAACGGGTGAGTAACACGTGGGCAACCTGCCCTCAGCTCTGGGACAACTCCGGGAAACCGGGGCTAATACCGGATACGACACTGCCGGGCATCTGGGAGTGTGGAAAGTTTTTTCGGCTGAGGATGGGCCCGCGGCCTATCAGCTTGTTGGTGGGGTGATGGCCTACCAAGGCGACGACGGGTAGCCGGCCTGAGAGGGCGACCGGCCACACTGGGACTGAGACACGGCCCAGACTCCTACGGGAGGCAGCAGTGGGGAATATTGCGCAATGGGCGGAAGCCTGACGCAGCGACGCCGCGTGGGGGATGAAGGCCTTCGGGTTGTAAACCTCTTTCAGCAGGGACGAATTCAGACGGTACCTGCAGAAGAAGCACCGGCCAACTACGTGCCAGCAGCCGCGGTAATACGTAGGGTGCAAGCGTTGTCCGGAATTATTGGGCGTAAAGAGCTCGTAGGCGGTCTGTCGCGTCGGCTGTGAAAACCCGGAGCTCAACTCCGGGCCTGCAGTCGATACGGGCAGACTAGAGTGCGGTAGGGGAGACTGGAATTCCTGGTGTAGCGGTGAAATGCGCAGATATCAGGAGGAACACCGGTGGCGAAGGCGGGTCTCTGGGCCGTAACTGACGCTGAGGAGCGAAAGCGTGGGGAGCGAACAGGATTAGATACCCTGGTAGTCCACGCCGTAAACGGTGGGTGCTAGGTGTAGGCGGTATTCCACGCCGTCTGTGCCGCAGCTAACGCATTAAGCACCCCGCCTGGGGAGTACGGCCGCAAGGCTAAAACTCAAAGGAATTGACGGGGGCCCGCACAAGCAGCGGAGCATGTGGCTTAATTCGACGCAACGCGAAGAACCTTACCAAGGCTTGACATGCAGGGAAATCCTCCAGAGATGGGGGGTCCGCAAGGGTCCTGCACAGGTGGTGCATGGTTGTCGTCAGCTCGTGTCGTGAGATGTTGGGTTAAGTCCCGCAACGAGCGCAACCCTCGTTCTATGTTGCCAGCGGTTCGGCCGGGGACTCATAGGAGACTGCCGGGGTCAACTCGGAGGAAGGTGGGGATGACGTCAAATCATCATGCCCCTTATGTCTTGGGCTGCACACATGCTACAATGGCCGGTACAAAGGGCTGCTAAGCCGCGAGGTGGAGCGAATCCCAAAAAGCCGGTCTCAGTTCGGATCGGGGTCTGCAACTCGACCCCGTGAAGTCGGAGTTGCTAGTAATCGCAGATCAGCAACGCTGCGGTGAATACGTTCCCGGGCCTTGTACACACCGCCCGTCACGTCACGAAAGTCGGTAACACCCGAAGCCAGTGGCCCAACCCGTGAGGGGGGGAGCTGTCGAAGGTGGGATCGGCGATTGGGACGAAGTCGTAACAAGGTAGCCGTACCGGAAGGTGCGGCTGGATCACCTCCTTTCTAAGGAGCAGCCGGCGCTTCCTGTGCTTGTTCCGCTTTCGGGTGGGGTGGGTGTGGGGGGTGTCCAGTGGCAGCCAGGCTCGGCCCGTTCGCGGTCGGGGTGGTGCTCGAGGGTGGAACGCTGGCTTTCGGGTGTGTGGTGCGGATCGTTCGTGTGCTGAGTACAGCTGCTGTCTCCTTCGGGGGTGGTGGTGGGAAAGGTGGCGGGTGGTGCGGGTCGCATGCTTCAGCACGCTGTTGGGTCCTGAGGGACTGGACGTCGTCCTGGTCGTGGTGCGGGTGCCTCGTTGTGGGGTGCTGGTGGCGCGGGTCGGGGTGGGGTTGGTTCGTCAGTGCCGGTCCGTGCTGGTGCGCTCCCTGGCGGGGGTGTGCTGGTCGGGTCCGTCCGTTTCTTGAGAACTGCACAGTGGACGCGAGCATCTTTATGGTCAAGTTAGTAAGGGCGCACGGTGGATGCCTTGGCACCAGGAGCCGATGAAGGACGTAGGAGGCTGCGATAAGCCTCGGGGAGCTGCCAACCGAGCTGTGATCCGGGGATGTCCGAATGGGGAAACCCGGCAGGAGTCATGTCCTGTCACCCGCACCTGAACACATAGGGTGCGTGGAGGGAACGTGGGGAAGTGAAACATCTCATTACCCACAGGAAGAGAAAGCAACCGCGATTCCGTGAGTAGTGGCGAGCGAAAGCGGAAGAGGCTAAACCGATCACGCGTGAGAGCCGGCAGGCGTTGCGTGGTCGGGGTCGTGGGACCGTTCTGATCCTTCTGCCGAGGGGTCGGGGAGTGAGAAAGTACGGCGGTAGTCGAAGCGCGTGGGAGAGCGCACCACAGTGGGTGACAGTCCCGTAGACGAAACTGGCCGTACCTCCCGAGCGGGATCCCAAGTAGCAGCGAGCCCGTGAAATTCGCTGTGAATCTGGGGGGACCACCCCCTAAGCCTGAATACTCCCTGGTGACCGATAGCGGACAAGTACCGTGAGGGAAAGGTGAAAAGTACCCCGGGAGGGGAGTGAAAGAGTACCTGAAACCGTGTGCCTACAAGCCGTCGGAGCCTCTCGGGGTGACGGCGTGCCTTTTGAAGAATGAGCCTGCGAGTTAGCGTTGTGTGGCGAGGTTAACCCGTGTGGGGTAGCCGTAGCGAAAGCGAGTCCGAACAGGGCGGTGGAGTCGCACGACCTAGACCCGAAGCCGAGTGATCTACCCATGGCCAGGTTGAAGCGCGGGTAAGACCGCGTGGAGGACCGAACCCACTTCGGTTGAAAACGGAGGGGATGAGCTGTGGGTAGGGGTGAAAGGCCAATCAAACTCGGTGATAGCTGGTTCTCCCCGAAATGCATTTAGGTGCAGCGTCGCGTGTTTCTTGCCGGAGGTAGAGCACTGGATGGTCTAGGGGGCCCACAAGCTTACCGAAATCAGCCAAACTCCGAATGCCGGTAAGTGAAGCGCGGCAGTGAGACTGCGGGGGATAAGCTCCGTAGTCGAGAGGGAAACAGCCCAGAACACCGGCTAAGGCCCCTAAGCGTGTGCTAAGTGGTAAAGGATGTGGAGTCGCACAGACAACCAGGAGGTTGGCTTAGAAGCAGCCACCCTTTAAAGAGTGCGTAATAGCTCACTGGTCAAGTGGTTCCGCGCCGACAATGTAGCGGGGCTCAAGCACACCGCCGAAGCCGTGTCATCCATGCGTGACTCTGTCGTGCCGGCGTGTCCGGGGCGGCCAGGGGTGTGGATGGGTAGGGGAGCGTCGTGTGGCCGGGGAAGCGGCGGGGGGACCCAGCCGTGGAGGCCACACGAGTGAGAATGCAGGCATGAGTAGCGAATGAGGAGTGAGAAACTCCTCCGCCGGATGACCAAGGGTTCCTGGGGCAGGCTCATCCGCCCAGGGTAAGTCGGGACCTAAGGCGAGGCCGACAGGCGTAGTCGATGGACAACGGGTTGATATTCCCGTACCCGCTTTGGTTCGCCCGTGCTGAATCAGGTGTGCTAAGCGCCGTGAGCTCGTGAAGCCTTCGGGTGGAGCGGGGGAGCCGCGTGACCCTGTCTGGTAGTAGGCAAGCGATGGGATGACGCAGGAAGGTAGTCCAGCCCAGGCGTTGGTTGTCCTGGGGTAAGGGTGTAGGGCGAGCAGTAGGCAAATCCGCTGCTCATGGGCCTGAGACCTGATGCCGAGCCGATCGAGGCGAAGTGGATGATCCTATGCTGCCGAGAAAAGTCTCTAGCGAGAACCAGTGCGGCCCGTACCCCAAACCGACTCAGGTGGTCAGGTAGAGAATACCAAGGCGATCGAGCGAACTATGGTTAAGGAACTCGGCAAAATACCTCCGTAACTTCGGGAGAAGGAGGGCCTCGCCTCGTGATGCAGCACGCCTGCAGGAGCGGGGAGAGGTCGCAGAGACCAGCGAGAAGCGACTGTTTACTAAAAACACAGGTCCGTGCGAAGTCGCAAGACGATGTATACGGACTGACGCCTGCCCGGTGCTGGAACGTTAAGGGGACGGGTCAGTGCCTTCGGGTGCGAAGCTCAGAACTCAAGCGCCAGTAAACGGCGGTGGTAACTATAACCATCCTAAGGTAGCGAAATTCCTTGTCGGGTAAGTTCCGACCTGCACGAATGGCGTAACGACTTCTCGACTGTCTCAACCATAGGCTCGGCGAAATTGCACTACGAGTAAAGATGCTCGTTACGCGCGGCAGGACGGAAAGACCCCGGGACCTTCACTACAACTTGATATTGGTGCTCGGTTCGGCTTGTGTAGGATAGGTGGGAGACTGTGAAGCTCGTACGCCAGTGCGGGTGGAGTCGACGTTGAAATACCACTCTGGTCGAATTGGGTGTCTAACCTCGGTCCGTGATCCGGATCAGGAACAGTGTCAGGCGGGTAGTTTAACTGGGGCGGTTGCCTCCCAAAATGTAACGGAGGCGCCCAAAGGTTCCCTCAGCCTGGTTGGCAATCAGGTGTCGAGTGCAAGTGCACAAGGGAGCTTGACTGTGAGACCGACAGGTCGAGCAGGGACGAAAGTCGGGACTAGTGATCCGGCACCGGCTGGTGGAAGCGGTGTCGCTCAACGGATAAAAGGTACCCCGGGGATAACAGGCTGATCTTGCCCAAGAGTCCATATCGACGGCAAGGTTTGGCACCTCGATGTCGGCTCGTCGCATCCTGGGGCTGGAGTAGGTCCCAAGGGTTGGGCTGTTCGCCCATTAAAGCGGCACGCGAGCTGGGTTTAGAACGTCGTGAGACAGTTCGGTCCCTATCCGCCGCGCGCGCAGGAGACTTGAGAAGAGCTGTCCCTAGTACGAGAGGACCGGGACGGACGAACCTCTGGTGTGACAGTTGTCCTGCCAAGGGCACTGCTGTTTAGCTACGTTCGGCAGGGATAACCGCTGAAAGCATCTAAGCGGGAAGCTCGCTTCAAGATGAGGTCTCCCACAGGGTCAACCTGGTAAGGCCCCCCACGAGACCATGGGGTTGATAGGCCGGAAGTGGAAGCCCAGTAATGGGTGCAGCTGACCGGTACTAATAGGCCGAGGGCTTGACCATGAAGTGCTACGCGTCCACTGTGCGGTTCCCGAGACACGGGCACCGCCACCCGGGGCTCCGGGATCCCTGCTCTGCAGGTGGTCCTGCGGGCATCTCGGGTGGCGCCCGGCTCGACAAGTGTCACGGCGGCCATGGCGAGAGGGAAACGCCCGGCTCCATTCCGAACCCGGAAGCTAAGCCTTTCAGCGCCGATGGTACTGCACGGGAGACTGTGTGGGAGAGTAGGACGCCGCCGGACTTCAACCCCTCACGACGAGGGCCACCCCACCGGGTGGCCCTCGTCGTGCGTTGACGGGTCTTTTCCGAGTCGACCGCGGCGGTCCGCCGCAGGAGGAGCGTCGCGTTGCCGGACGAGAGCACCCCCCGACGCCCCCGGTCCGCCTACGGACCGGACCGGACCGGACGGTCGAGCCGTCGCGGCGGTCCGGAGCCGGCGCCCGAGCCGGGTGCCCGACGGCGCGCCGTCGCACCCCGGGGCGCTGCGCCCCGGTCGTCCGAGGCGACGGGGCGCGGCGGACCCGCCGGTCCGGCTCGTCCGCGGGTCGGGGCAGGCGAGGGCCGAGCGGCGGACGGTCGGGCACCGCGCAGCTCCACCCGCGCCGGAGGGTCGGCTCCGTCGGCAGGCCCGCGCCGCAACGGCGACCGCCCGGTCACCGGCCGACCGGCAGCCGCGGGCGCAGGGCGTGACCGGTCCGAGCGTCCCCGCACGTCTGGCGCCCCCGGGCGGGCGTCCGGCGCGCCGCGCACTGCGGCGCAGGCTCGGGACGGAGCGGCGCGCACGCGGAGGGACACCGCGCGCGGCCGGCGACCCGGCCCGGTCCGGGAGCGGGACGCGCAGCGCGGGCGGGGCGACCCGCCGTACCGCGGGGGAGCCGCCGAGCGGTGCCCGCAGCTCCCGAGGGGCGGGTCAGGGGTACCGCACCGAGGACAGGCCGCGCACCGGGACCGGTACCGCGGGGCCACAGCGGTCACAGCCCCCGTCGGCGAGCGGGCGGACGCCCGCAGGGCGCTCCGCCGAGGTGCGGCAGGGTCGACCGGACCCGCGGACCGGGTCGCGCCCGGGCGCTGCGGGCGGTGCGGGCGGTGCGGGCGGTGACCGTCCTCGTACGGGTGGGTCGGACCGTCCTCGTACGGCGGGGTCGGCGCCCGACCGTCCGCGGGCCGGAGCGGGGGACGACCGGGCGCGGGCTGCGGCACCCGGCCGACGTGACGTCGCGGCGGCACGGCCGACCCGGGCTCGTCCCGCTGCGGGTCCCGACGAGCGTCCCCGCGCCAGCGGCGGACGGGACCTGCGCAGCACCGGGGCGAGTCAGGAGGACCGCGGTCGGTCGCGGGGCGAGCAGGACCGCTCCTGCGGGGCGCCGCCCCGTCGACCGCGAACAGCTCGACCGCCGGACCTACGACCCGCGGCGGGAGGAGCGCAGGAAGCTGTTGCGGCTCTCCGTGCCCGACGACGTGGACGCCCGGGACCTCGACCCCGAGGTGCGGCAGGAGCTGCGCTCGCTGGCCAAGGACACCGCGGACCTGGCCGCGCGGCACCTGGTCATGGCCGGCCGGCTCGTCGACGAGGACCCGAACACCGCCCTGGCGCACGCGCGGGCCGCTGGCGCGCTCGCCGCCCGCGTCGGGCCGGTGCGCGAGGCCGCCGGGCTGACCGCGTACGCCGCCGGCGAGTGGGCCGAGGCGCTCAGCGAGCTGCGGGCCGCCCGTCGGATCACCGGCCGGGCCGACCACCTCGCCGTGATCGCGGACTGCGAACGGGCGCTCGGCAGACCCGAGCGTGCGCTCGCCGTGCTCGACGACCCGGACGTGCCGAGGCTGGAGCAGGCCACCCGCGTCGAGCTCGTCATCGTCATCGCGGGGGCCCGGCGCGACCTCGGACAGGCGGACGCCGCTGTCCTGCTGCTGCAGGGGCCTGCCCGGGCCACGACCGCGCGCCGCCCCTGGGCGAGCCGCCTCTGGTACGCCTTCGCCGACGCCCTGCTCGACGCGGACCGTCCCGACGAGGCGCGCGAGTGGTTCGCCAAGGCGGCGGAGCAGGACGGGCAGGGCGAGACCGACGCCCTGGAGCGGCTGCTCGAGCTCGACGGCGTCGTGCTCGAGGACCTGCAGGCCGACGACGACGACGGCGACGCCGCGGTGGACGACGAGCCGGTCGACCTGCAGGCCCTGCTCGGCGAGTCGGCGACCCGCCGGCGCTCGTCCCGGACCGCCGGTCCTCGCAGCGACGACGTCCGCGTCGTGGCCGAGGGCGACAGCGGGGCCGGCGGGGACGACGACGGGGCCGGCGCGGACGACGCCGAGACCGCCGTGCTCCCCACCGCGCCCGGCTCCCGCCAGGTGGTCGACACCCCCGAGGCCACGGGCCTGTTCTCCGACGGCGCCGGGCCGGTCCCGGCGGTCCGGCCGCGTCGACAGGTCCCGGGCGTGCGCCTTCGCGCCGCCCGACGCCGAGGAGGAGCCCGGCTCCGGGCCGCAGGTCGAGGACGACCAGGACGACGACGACCTCGAGGACGGCGCGCCGCGGGGCTGAGTGCCGACTCGACCAGCGGCCGTGCGGCGCGCGGTCTGCGTCCGACAGGACCGCGGGGCCGTCCACAACCTGGTCGGCCCTCCCCAGGTCGGTGAGGGAGCTGTCCCGGGACGCAGCCCAGCGCGCAGGGTGCCCCTGGGCGCCCGCACCCGGCGGGGGCAGCGACGGGGAGGAGGTCCCGGTGGTGCGCAGCAGCACAGGGCGCGGGCGAGCGGGGAGCGGGTGCCGGCCGCGCCCGGCCGCCCGGGCGCAACGAGGTGCTGCTCGTCGGACGGGTGCCGGCGCGCCGCGGAGGAGCGGAGCCTGCCCAGCGGAGACGTCCTCGTGACCTGGCGGCTCGTCGTCGACCGGCCGCCGAGCCGGCGGCCGGTGCCGGAGGGCGTCCGCGTCCCGGTCGTCGACACCTTCGACTGCGTGGCCTGGACCGCCGCCACCCGCCGGGCCGCGCAGGCGCTGTCCGTCGGCGACGTCGTCGAGGTCACCGGGGCGCTGCGCCGCCGCTTCTGGCGGACCGGCGCGGGGGCCGCCTCGCCGGTGCGAGGTCGAGGTGACCCGGGTGCGCCGGCTCGCCCGCGGCCCGGTCCCGGGCCGAGCGGCACCGGGCTGAGCGGCGGCCGGCTGAGCGACCGGATCAGGCGTCGCGGTGGTCGCGCACGCACCAGGCCGGTGCGGGGCTTGGGGGTGAACAGCGTCGACTTGCGCGGCATCCGCTCGCCGCCCGCCGCGACCTTCACGACGCCCTCCACCGGGGTCGGGTTGAGCAGCACCGCGGTGCCCGCCGTGCGCGCTGCCGCGGCGATCGCGTCCGCCACGTCGTGCTCGTAGGCGACCGTCTCGACCGTGTCGGGCAGGTCCCACAGGTCCGCGACCAGGTAGGCGTGCAGCACGCTGACGTCCAGCGACCCGCCAGGCCGCGGAGCGGTCGGCCGGCAACGCCGCGCCGAGCCGCTGCGGGTCGGGGTCGGTGAGCAGGCGCAGGGTGCCGCCGTCGCCGCTGACGAGCAGGAAGGCAGGTCCCCGCTCACCGGCGGCGGCCAGCGCGGCGAGGGCGTCGTCCAGGTCGTCGCCGTCGAGGTCGTGCACCACCGCGCCGCGTGCGGCGCGCTCAGCGAGCTCTGCGGCCTCGTGGCCCGGGACCACGCGGTGGATCGGGTGCACCTCCGGACCGAAGGCCGTGCGCGTCCACGAGGAAGGTCAGGCCCGCGTCCCAGGGGCCGGGCCCGTCGCCGGCGTCGTGGTGCAGCGCCTGGCGCTGCAGGTAGGTCGCGTAGCGGTGGTGGCCGTCGGCGATGAGCGCCGTGCGCGTCGCCAGGTCGGCGGCGACCTCGGCGAGGACGTCGGGGTCGCTGACGGCCCACAGCCGGTGGCGCAGCCCGTCGGGCAGCGCGACGTCGACGAGCGGCTCGACCTCGTCGGCCTGCGCGACGACCCGGCTCGCGGCCGCCGCCCCCGTCGTACAGCAGGAAGATCGGCTCGAGGTCGGCCTCGACGGCGGTGTAGAGGGCGAGCCGGTCGCTGACCGTGCCGGCCATCGTGTTCTCGTGCGGCAGGACGATGCCGTCCTCGGGCGGGGTCAGCGCCAGCGCGCCGAGCAGGCCGCGCTGGACGTGACCGCCGGGGGCGGCCTGCTCGTAGACGTAGAGCGCCGGCGCCGGGTCGGGCACGCAGCACGCCCTGCTCGCGCCAGTCGAGCAGCGTGCGGCCGCGCGCTCGTACCGGGTCGTCGCCGGCGCTGCCCTCGTCACGTGGGAGGATGAGGCGTACGACGTTGTGCTCGCTGGTCGCCTCCAGCGCCTCGACGCCGGCGGCGTCCACGACGTCGTAGGGCGGCGAGGTCGCTCCGGGCAGCTCGTCCGGCGGGTAGCGCAGCGCGCGGAACGGCGACAGCACCAGGCTCGTCGGACGGGCAGGAGCGGGAGGAGCAGCGTCCGGCCGCGAGGCCGGCACCAGGGGATCGAGGTCGGGCGAGGCTCCGGCAGACATGCCGGGCAATGCTAGGCGGCCGCGCCGACCGGTCCGGAGGACGACGAGGAGGAGCACGCGTGGCCGACAGCCGCTATGACCCCCGGTACGACCCCCGGTACGACCCGCGCGCTCCCGAGGAGGAGAAGCCCCGCCCGTTCTCCGACCTGCCGCCGCCCCCGCCCGACGTGACGCCCGGTGGCGAGCTCTACGACTGGTACGCCCGGGGGCTCGACCTGCTGCAGAACGGCGACGCCAACGCCGCGGTGCAGCTGCTCAGCCACACCTCGTCCGCCGAGCCGGAGTCGCGGATGGTGCGCGAGGCGCTGGCCCGGGCGCAGTTCGACGTCGGCATGTACGAGCGAGGCGCGCGAGAACTTCGAGTGGATCATCTCGATCGACCCCGCCGACGACTACTCGCAGTTCGGGCTCGGCCTGGCCGCGACCAAGCTCGGTGACCTCGCGGCCGCCGTCGAGCACCTGGCGCTGGCCGCGGCGATGCGGCCCGACATCAACTACTACGCCACCGCGCTGCGCGGCGCCCGGGCGGCGCTGACCGCCTCCCGGCGCTGACCACCACCGCCGGCCCGCGCGGCCCCGCGGCGAGGGCCTGCGGTGCGCGAGGGGGCCGCTGCGCGAGGCGTACGACGCCGGCGCTGTACGACCTCGACGGCGTGCTCTACCTCGCCGGCGAGCCGGTGCCGCACGCGGCGGCGAGCGTGGCGGCCGCCCGGGAGGCGCGGGCTGCGCGCCGCCTTCGTCACCAACAACGCCTCCCGCCGCCCGGCCGCGGTCGCGCGCCCCTGACCGCCCTCGGCATCCCGGCGGGTGCGCAGGACGTCGTCACCAGCGCCCAGGCGGCCGTGCGCTGCGTCGCCGCGAGGGTCCCCGCCGGCAGCCCGGTGCTCGTGCTGGGCACCGACGGGCTGGCCGAGGAGGTGGCGGCGGGCGGCCTGCGGCCGGTCCGCTCCGCCGACGACGCTCCCGTCGCCGTCGTCCAGGGGCTGTCGTCGACACCGGGTGGCGGGAGCTGTCCGAGGCCGCGCTGGCGCGTGCGCGCCGGCGCTCTGTGGGTGGCCGGCAACGGCGACCGCACCTACCCCAGCCCGCGCGGCCCGCTGCCGGGCAACGGGGCCTTCGTCGCCGCGCTCGCGGCCGCCACGGGGCAGCAGCCGGTCGTCGTGGGCAAGCCCGAGCCCGAGCTGCACCACGAGTCCGTGCAGCGCGTCGCGGCGACCCGACCGCTGGTCGTCGGCGACCGCCTGGACACCGACGTCCTCGGGGCCGTGCGGGGCGGCAGCGACAGCCTGCTGGTGCTCACCGGCGTGACCGGGCGCGACGAGCTGCTGGCCGCGCCGCGCGGCTGCCGCCCGTCCTACGTCGCGCCCGACCTGCGGGGCCTGCTCGCCCCGCAGCCTCCGGTGCACGTCGCGGGCGACACGGCCACGTGCGGCAGCGCCCGCGCGAGCGCGGCCACCGGCGGCCCGACCGGCGTCGAGGACGAGGGCGGCGACGCCGAGGGCGTCGAGGCGCTCCGGGCGGCCTGCGCCCTGGCCTGGGCGCGGGCCGACCGCCGCTGAGCCGCGGCAGGTCGAGCTCCTCAGAGGACCAGGGAGCGCAGCCGAAGCAGGTCGAGGGGACTGGCCTGCACGCGCAGGCGTCCGCTGGCCCAGGCCGCAGCCGGGGACAGCCGGCCCGCCACGAGCGCCAGCAGGTCGTCCCCGGAGACGCTGGTCCGCAGCTGGGCGCGGTCGGCGTCGACGCACGAGAGGTCGAGCAGGCCGTCCGCGCACAGCCGGGCCGACCAGACGACGCCGAGGTCGGCGACCCGGCAGGACACGGTGCGGTCCACGAGGTGCCGGCGGCGGAGCCCGGGGTCGACGTCGGCGAGCCGTGCGGCGAGCTCGTGGAGCGCCGCCTCGACCTGCTCGTGCGTCGCCACGACCCTCCCGTCCCTGCCCTGGTGCTCCCGCCCGGCCGCGGCCGTCGCGGCCGGCGGACGCTACCGGACCCGGTCGGGGCGGGCGGGGTACGGTCGCCGCCGACCCGCCCCGAGGAGGACGACGTGCGCGAAGCCGTGAAGGCCTACCTGTCGCTGGCGAGCAGCCTGACCGAGATCACGCGGCAGCGGGCGGTGACGGCCGCCCGGGCCCTCGTGGCGCAGGGCGAGGCCACGGCCGAGCAGGTCGGCTCGCTGGCCGAGGACCTGCTGTCCCAGACCCGCGCCAACCGCGAGGCGGTGTCGGCCCTGGCCACCTTCGAGGTCGAACGGGCACTGGGCGCCGTGGGCCTGGCCACGGCCGAGGAGGTCGGCGACCTGTCCGCGCGGGTGCGTGCGCTGGAGAGCGAGCTCCGCGCGCTGCGCGCCGCCCGCGGGGACGGGCCCGCGCCGTCCGGTGAGGCGCCGACGACGGGCGAGCCGGCGCAGGCGACCCCGGCGACCGACGCCGCCCGAAGACCGCGCCGAAGAGCCGCCGCGCGAAGACCGCGGCCGAAGACCGCGGCGAAGACCGCGGCGAAGACCGCGGCGGAGGAGGCTCCGGCCGAGCGGGCCCCGAAGAGGACGACGGCGTCGGCGCAGGCTCCCGCAGCCGACGTCGCGCCGGGCTCGACGGCCGCCCCGACGGCTCCCGGTGCCTGACTCCCCGCTGCCCGGGCCACCCCGGACCGTCGCGCCGGGTCCGGTCCCCGACGTCCTGGCCCAGGTCGACGCCCTGCTCGACGGCGTGGCGCAGCGCCCGCTGCCCGAGCACGCGGAGGCGTACGACGCCGTGCACCAGCGCCTGCAGGAGGCGCTGGGCCGGCTCGACGAGGGCTGAGCCCTGGCCCGCCGGGCCCGGCTGGACGCCGAGCTGGTGCGCCGCGGGCTCGCCCGCAGCCGGGAGCAGGCCGCGGCGCTCATCGCGGACGGTCGGGTGCGCGTCGCCGGCACGGTCGCCACCAAGCCGGCGACGGGGGTGGAGGCCGGCACCGCCCTGCTCGTCGACGCCGCTGCCGGCCCGTCCTACGTCTCGCGCGGCGGCGCACAAGCTCGAAGGCGCGCTGGACGCGTTCGGCGTCGACCCGACGGGGGCCCGCGTGCTCGACGCCGGCGCGTCGACCGGCGGGTTCACCGACCTGCTGCTGCGGCGCGGAGCAGCGCACGTCGTGGCGGTGGACGTCGGCTACGGCCAGCTCGCCTGGTCGCTGCAGACCGACCCGAGGGTCACCGTGCTCGACCGGACGAACGTGCGCACGCTCGGCCCGGAGCAGGTCGGGCGACCGGTCGACCTCGTCGTCGCCGACCTGTCCTTCATCCCGCTGTCCCTGGTGCTGCCGGCCCTGGTGTCCTGCGCGGGCCCCGGAGCAGACCTGCTGCCGATGGTGAAGCCGCAGTTCGAGGTGGGGCGCGAGCGGCTGCCCAGCGGGGGCGTCGTGCGGGACCCGGCCCTGCGCGCCGACGCCGTACGCGCGGGTCGCCGCCTCCGCCGCCGGGCTCGGGCTCGGGGTGGCGGGCGTCGTCGCCAGCCCGCTGCCCGGTCCGAGCGGCAACGTGGAGTACTTCCTGCGGCTGCGCGCCGACGCGCCACCGCTCGGCGAGGACGACCTCCAGCGCGCCGTCCGCGAGGGTCCGCAGTAGCAGCGCGCGCAGCGCCCCGAGGGCGGTGAGAGGCTGCCCCGGTGACCCGCTCGGTGCTGCTCGTCGCCCACACCGGCCGCCCGTCGACCGCCGAGGCCGCCCGACGCGTCGTCCGCCGCCTGCAGGACGCGGGCGTCGAGGTGCGCGTCCTCGCCGACGAGGCGACCGACATCGGACTGACCGGCGTCCGCGTCGTGGCGTTCGACCGCGAGGCGGCCGCGGGCACCGAGGTCGTGCTCGTGCTGGGCGGCGACGGGTCGATCCTGCGCTCGGCCGAGCTCGCCCGTGAGGCGTCGGTGCCGCTGCTGGGGGTCAACCTCGGCCGGGTCGGCTTCCTCGCCGCGGCCGAGTCCGAGGCGCTCGACGAGACCGTCGAGCTGCTCCTCGACCGCGCCTTCACCGTCGAGGAGCGCATGACGCTGGACGTGACGGTGCTCCAGGACGGCCGGGCCGTCGAGCACGGCTGGGCGCTGAACGAGGCGTCCGTGGAGAAGGCGGCGCGCGAGCGGATGCTCGAGCTCGTCGTCGAGGTCGACCACCGGCCGCTGTCGCGCTGGGGGTGCGACGGGGTCGTCGCCGCCACGCCGACCGGCTCGACGGCGTACGCGTTCTCCGGCGGCGGGCCGGTGGTGTGGCCGGGGGTGGACGCGGTGCCCCTGGTGCCGATCAGCGCGCACGCGCTGTTCGCGCGCCCGTTCGTGGTCTCGCAGGACACCGTCGTCGCCCTCGAGGTGCTGCCCAGCGGCGCGGAGGGCGTCCTGTCGTGCGACGGGCGGCGCACCCTCCCGCTGCCGCACGGCACCCGCGTCGAGATCGCCGGGGCGGAGCGGTGCCGGTCCTGCTCGCCCGGACGCAGTCGACGCCGTTCGCCGACACGCTGGTGCGCAAGTTCGGGCTGCCGGTCGAGGGCTGGCGCGGCGCCGCCGAGCGCCGCGGCGGCTGAGCCGGCCGGACCAGCGCCGCGGCTGCGGCTCGGCGTCCCGGGGGCGTCGGAGGACGGCCGTACTGTCGCGGGCGTGCTCGAGGAGATGCGCATCCAGGGGCTCGGCGTCATCGACGACGCCGTGCTCGAGCTCTCGCCCGGCCTGACCGTGGTCACCGGCGAGACCGGAGCGGGCAAGACGATGGTCGTGCAGGGCCTGTCGCTGCTGTTCGGCGGCCGCGCCGACGCCGGCCGGGTGCGCCCGGGCGCGGCGCGCGCCGTCGTCGAGGGCCGCCTGGTGCTGCCGGACCGACGCGCCGGCGGTGCTGCGGGCCCTGGACGCCGGCGGCGAGCTCGACGACGGCGCGCTGCTCGTCAGCCGCTCGGTCTCGTCCGACGGCAGGTCGCGCGCCCACCTCGGGGGCCGCGGCGTGCCCGTCGGGGTGCTCGCCGAGCTCGCCGACACGCTCGTCGCGGTGCACGGCCAGAGCGATCAGCAGCGGCTGCTGCAGCCGGCGCGCCAGCGGGCCAGCCTCGACCGCTTCGGCGGCGAGGTGCTGCTCGGGCTGCGCGACCGCTTCGCCGAGCGGCACGCCCGCTGGCAGCAGGGTCGCGCCGAGCTGGCCCGCATCGACGCCGAGGCGGAGGAGCGCCGCCGCGAGGTCGAGCTGCTGCGCCTCGGGCTGGCCGAGGTCGAGTCCGCGGCGCCGCAGCCGGGCGAGGACGAGGCGCTGCGCGCCCGCATCCGCCGCCTGGACGCCGCCGACGACCTGCGGCGGGCTGCCGCCGGCGCCGCCGAGGCGCTCACCGGCACCGACGACGGCGACGACGGGGGAGCGCTGGCGAGGCTCACGTCCGCGCGCCGCGCCCTCGAGGGCGCCGCCGACGTCGACCCGGCGCTGGCGGCGCTCGCCGCTCGGGTCGCGGAGGCCACCTTCCTCGTCGTCGACGCGGCGGGCGACGTCGCGTCGTACGCCGCGTCGGTCGACGTCGACCCGGCCGCGCTGGCGACCGCGCAGCAGCGGCTGGCCGAGCTGACCGCCCTGTCGCGCCGGCACGGCGGGGACGTCGACGCGGTGCTGACCTGGGCCGGGACCGCGTCCACCCGGTTGCTCGACCTCGACGGCACCGACGACCGGCGCGAGGCGCTGGCCGAGCAGGACACCGCGCTGACCGAGGAGCTCGGGGCCCTCGCCGCAGGGCTCACCCGGGCCCGCGAGCAGGCCGCCCGCGCGTTCGGGGCGGCGGTGAGCGCCGAGCTCGCCGAGCTCGCCATGCCGCACGCGCTGGTCAGCGCCCGTGTGGCGCAGCGGGAGGACCCGGCCGGGCTGCGCGTCGGGGACCGCGTCCTGGCCGTGGGGCCGACCGGCGTCGACGACGTCGAGCTGCTGCTCGCACCCCACCCCGGCGCCCCGCCGCGCGCGCTGCACCGCGGCGCGTCGGGCGGCGAGCTGTCCCGCGTCATGCTCGCCGTGGAGGTCGTCTTCGCCGGCGCCGACCCCGTGCCGGTCATGGTCTTCGACGAGGTCGACGCGGGCGTGGGCGGTCGCGCCGCGGTCGAGGTGGGTCGGCGGCTCGCCCGGCTCGCCCGCGACCACCAGGTGCTCGTCGTCACGCACCTGCCTCAGGTCGCGGCCTTCGCCGACAGCCACCTGCAGGTGGTCAAGAGCTCCGACGGCGCCGTGACCCGCAGCGGCGTCGTCCGGCTCGACGACGACGGTCGCGTGGCCGAGCTGTCGCGGATGCTCGCCGGGCTCGACAGCGGGCTGGCCCGCGGGCACGCCGAGGAGCTGCTCGCCTCGTCCGCGGCCCTGGTGGCGCAGGACGCCGGGTGAGGCCGGCCGCCGCCGCCCTGCCGCGGGGCTGGGCGCTGCGCCCGCTCACCGAGCAGGACCGGCCGCAGGCCTGGGACCTCGGTCGGCTGGCCTTCGGCGGGGACCCCGACCGCCCGCCCCCGCCGCCCCCCGCGGCCTCGCGGTCGTGGGGCGTCTTCTCCGGCGACGAGCTGCTCGCGAAGGCGGCACTGCTGCCCTTCACGCAGTGGTGGGGCGGCGGCCGGGTGCCCTGCTCGGGCGTGGCCGGGGTGGCCGTCCACCCGGCTGCGCGCGGGTCCGGCGCCGCCGCGGCGCTGTTCGACGCGCTCGTCCGCGAGGCGAGGGCTGCCGGCTCCGCGGTCAGCGCGCTCTGGCCGACCGCGCCCGGGATCTACCGCTCCCGGGGCTGGGAGGTCGTGGGCGTGCAGGAGGACACCGCCGTGCCGGTGGACGCGCTGGCCCGGCCCGCCCCCGACGGGGTGGTGCTGCGCCGCGCCGAGCACGCTGACCTGCCCGCGCTGACCGCCGTGTGGCGCGCCGAGGGCGAGCGCGCCAACGGCCGGATCACCCGCGACGGACCCGCCTTCCCGCAGGGGCTGGCCCCGGTGCTCGAGCAGGACGTCGTGACGGTCGCGGAGCAGGACGGCCAGGTGCGCGGGTTCGTGGCCTACCGCCGCGGGCGCGGCTACGACACCCGCGAGACCGAGCTCGTGCTCGGCGACCTGGTCGCCACCACCCCGGCCGCCGAGCGGGCCCTGCTCGCCTCGCTGGGCAGCTGGCGCGGCGTCGTCGGCACGGTCCGCTGGACCGCACCCGCGGTGCCGCTGGCCCGGCAGCTGCCCGGCACGCTGCCGGCGCCGCTGACACGCCGGCCGTGGATGCTGCGCGTGCTCGACGCCCCGGCCGCGGTGCGGGCCCGCGGCTACCGCGGGACGGCGCGCACGACCGCCGCCTTCCGGCTGTCCGACCCGCTCGTGCCCGAGCACGAGGGCGTGTGGGAGCTGCGGGTCGACGGCGGCCGCGGGGAGCTCGTCCGCGGCGACGGCCCGGCGCCCACGCTGGACGTGCGGGGCCTGGCGCTGCTCTGGGCCGGTGTCGCCGGGCCTGCCGACCTGGCCCGGGACGGGCTCCTGGAGCACGACGTCCCCGGGCTGGACGTCTTCGACGGGCCGGCTCCCGATCTCGGGCACGACTTCTGAGCCGCCGCGCGAACCGCCTCCGCGCGCCCTGCTCTGGCATGCTCGGGAGGTGAGGCTGTCGCGCAGGACCCCGCCTGCCGCGGCCCTGCCCGGCATCAGCGGCGTCGCCCGGGTCGACCGGCGCACCAAGTCGCTGACCAAGCGCCTGCAGCCCGGCGAGATCGCCGTCGTCGACCACCTCGACCTCGACCGGGTGAGCGCCGACGCGCTCGTGGCGTGCCGGCCGGCCGCGGTCGTCAACGCCGCGCCGAGCACCAGCGGCCGCTACCCCAACCTCGGCCCCGAGATCCTGCTGGCCCACGGCATCCCGCTCCTGGACGCCGTCGGTCCCGACCTGCTCAGCCGGGTGCACGAGGGCGACCGGGTGCAGCTGCTGGGCGACCGCGTCCTCGTCGACGACCAGGAGGTCGGCCGGGGCACGGAGCAGACCCCGGAGCTCGTCGAGGAGGCGATGGCCGACGCCCGGCTCGGGCTGGCCGCCCAGCTGGAGGCGTTCGCCGCCAACACGATGGAGTACCTGCTCAAGGAGCGGGACCTGCTGCTGGACGGCGTCGGGGTCCCCGACATCGCCACCGACCTGCAGGGCAGGCACGCCCTCATCGTCGTGCGCGGCTACGACTACAAGCAGGACCTCGCGGTGCTGCGGCCGTACATCCGCGAGTTCAAGCCGGTGCTCGTCGGGGTCGACGGCGGCGCCGACGCGCTGCTCGAGGCCGGCTACCGGCCGGCGCTGATCGTCGGCGACATGGACTCCGTCTCCGACCGGGCGCTGCGCTGCGGCGCGGAGGTGGTCGTGCACGCCTACACCGACGGGCGGGCTCCGGGGCGCGAGCGCGTGGAGGCGCTCGGGGTGCGCCCGGTGCTCTTCCCGGCGGCCGGCACCAGCGAGGACGTCGCGATGCTGCTCGCCGACGAGCGCGGCGCCTCCCTCATCGTCGCCGTCGGCACGCACGCCACGCTCGTGGAGTTCCTCGACAAGGGCCGCGCGGGGATGTCGAGCACCTTCCTCACCCGGCTGCGGGTCGGCGGCAAGCTCGTCGACGCCAAGGGCGTGAGCCGGCTCTACCGCAGCCGCATCTCGGCGCCCTCGCTCGTGCTGCTCGTGCTCGTCGCGCTGGCGGCGATGACCGCCGCGCTGTTCGTCTCGACAGCCGGTCAGGCCTACTCCACCCTGCTGCGCGACCAGTGGGACGACCTGCTGTTCCGGCTGTCGTCGCTGCTCTGACCGGCCGCGCGGCGCTGCCGACCGACGGCGTCGCCGTCCTAGGCTGAGCCCGGGCCGCCCGCCGGCGCCGCGCGTGCGGGGCCCGGCCGGCCCGCGACCGCGGGCCCGCCGCGACGAGCACCGGAGCACCGAGGACCGCATGGTCGACTTCCGCTACCACCTGGTGTCGATCATCGCTGTCTTCCTCGCCCTGACGGTCGGCATCGTGGTCGGGACGACCGCGCTCAACGGGGCCCTGCTCGACAACCTCAAGGGCTCGATCAGCACGCTGAGCGACGACAAGCGCGACCTCGAGACCACCATCGACGACCTGCGACGCCAGGTCGGCGCGGACGACCAGCTCGACGGACCGCACGGCCGCCGCTGCCGTCGCGGGGGCCCTCCAGGGCAAGCGGGTCGTCGTGGTCAGCACGCCCAACGCCCCGGCGAGCGAGCGGCAGGCGCTGCTGCCGCTGCTCGAGCAGGCCGGAGCGGTCGTCAGCGGCGTCGTCGCCCTGCGGCCCGACCTGCTCGACCCCGAGCGGGCCGACGCCGTGGGCAGCGTCGTCGACCGCCTGGCGCCGCCCGAGCTCGGCCTGGCCGGCCCGCCGCTGGCCCGCGCGGCCACCGAGCTGGCCGCGGCCCTGCTCACCTCGCCGATGTCGTCGGCGCTCACCGCGACCCAGGCCGACCAGGTGCTGGCGGGGCTGGCCGAGGCCGACCTCGTCGACCTGACCGACACCTCCGCGCGGGCCGACCTGGCGGTCGTGCTGACCGGCGACCCCGTGGCCAGCGCCGACCCGGCGGTGCCCGCGGCCCGGGCCGCCGCGGTCCTGACCCTCGCGGAGGCGCTGGACGCCGCCGGCGAGGGCGCGGTCCTCGCGGGACCGCTCGACGCCACGCAGGACGGCGGGGTGCTGCGGGCGCTGCGGGACGACGGCCGGCTCTCCGAGCGGATCAGCTCGGTCGACGGCACGGACCGCGCCGCCGGGCGGGTCGCCACGGTCCTGGCGCTGCGCGAGCAGGCGCTCGGCGGCGCCGGCCGCTACGGCAGCGCGCCCGGCGCGCAGGCGGCCGCCCCCTCGCCCCCCGCCTCGTGAGGCCCGCTGCCGCCGCCGCCCTGGCGGTCGTCGTCACCCGGGTGCTGCGGGACCGCCCGGCACTGGCCCGGGTCAACCACCGCGGCGCCGTCGTGTCGCTGGCCAGCGGTCCGGCGATCGCCGTCGCCGCCGTCGCCGGCGCTCGCCTGCCGCTCCCGCCGGTCGCGACCGCCGGGCTGCTCGCGGCGGGGCTCGGGGCGTACGACGACGTGGCCGGCCGCCGGCCGGAGCAGGCCCGCGACAAGGGGCTGCACGGTCACCTCGCCGCGCTGCGCGCGGGCCGGGTCAGCGCGGGCGCTGTGAAGGTCGTGGGGATCGGCGCCGCGGCGCTGCTCGCCGCCGCGCTCCGCCCGGGTGGCCGGCGCCCGGTGGACCTCCTGCTGGACGCCGGGGTCGTCGCCGGCAGCGCCAACCTCGTCAACCTGCTCGACCTGCGGCCCGGCCGGGCGCTCAAGGCGGGCGGCGCCGCCGCCCTCGCGCTGCGGCAGCCGGGCGTGGCGGCCGCTGCCCTCGCGCTGCTGCCCGGCGACCTGGGCGAGCGCACGATGCTCGGCGACACGGGCGCGAACGCGCTGGGCGCCGTCCTCGGGCTGGCCCTGCTCGAGCGGCTCCCGGCCCGCCCCGAGCGCGCCCGGACGCTCGCGGCCCTGACCGTGCTCACCGCCGCGTCCGAGGTCGTCTCCTACAGCTCCGTCATCGACGCGACGCCCCCGCTGCGGTGGCTGGACCGGCTCGGGCGCCGGCCGTGACCGGGCCGGCGCGCGGCCTGCTCGGCGCCGCGGCGGGCATCGCCGCCGTCACCGTCGCCGCGCGGGTCGTGGGCTTCGGCCGTACGGCGGTCTTCACCGCCACCGTCGGCACCGACTGCCTGGGCAGCACCTACCAGGTCGTCAACGCCGTCCCCAACGTCGTCTTCGAGGTCGTCGCCGGGGGGGCGCTCGCGTCGGTCGTCGTGCCGGTGCTGGCCCCCGCGGTGCTCGGCGGCGACCGCGACGCCGCCTCGCGGACGGCCTCGGCGCTGCTGACCTGGTCGCTCGTCGTGCTCGTGCCCGTCGCGCTCATCGGTCTGGTCGTGGCGCCGCCGGTCGTCGCAGCGCTGCTCGGCGGGTCGCCGTGCGGGGAGGCGGCCGCGAGGGTGGGCACGTCGATGCTGCGGGTCTTCACCCCCCAGGTGGTGCTCTACGGCGTCGCCGTCGTGCTGACCGGGGTGCTGCAGGCGCACCGCCGCTTCCTGGGCCCGGCGCTCGCGCCGCTGCTGTCGAGCCTCGCGGTCGCTGCTGCGTACCTGCTGTACGCGGCGTCCGGCAGGCCGCCGCTGGAGGCGCTGCCGCGGTCGGCCGAGCTGGTGCTGTCGGTCGGCACGACCCTCGGCGTCGCGGTCCTCGCCGGCAGCCTGCTCGTCCCGCTGCAGAAGGACCGGGCTGCGGCTGCGGCCCGGGCTGCGCTTCCCGCCGGGAGTGGCCCCGCGGGCCAGGCAGCTCGCCGCGGCCGGCCTGGCCGGGCTGGCCGCGCAGCAGCTGGCCCTGGTCGTCGCGCTGCGCCTGGCCGCGGACGGCTCGCGGTCCGGCCCGGCGGTCTTCACCGTCGCCACCGCGGTCTTCCTGCTGCCGTGGGCGGTGCTGGCCGTCCCGGTCGCCACCAGCGCCTACCCCGACCTCGCGTCCGCCGACGACCACGGCTTCGGAGTCCTCGTCGGGCGGACGCTGCGGGTGGTGCTCCTGCTCACCCTCGGCGGGGCGGCGGTCCTCGCCGCGGTCGCGGTGCCCGCCGGGGCGCTGCTCGGCGGCGGTCACCCGCAGGCCCTCGCCGACGCGGTGCGGGCCTTCGCCCCCGGACTGCCCGGCTACGGGCTGCTCGCCCTGCTCACCCGCGCGCTCTACGCCCGCGACGCCGGCCGGGCGGCCGCAACCGGCACGGTGACCGGCTGGCTCGCCGTGGCGGTGGCCGACCTCGCGCTCGTGCGCGGCACCGGTCTGGCCCCGGCGACCGCCCTGGGCCTGGGCAACGCCCTGGGCATGACGCTCGCCGCGGCGGTGCTGCTCGTCGCGCTGCACCGGCGGTCGCCCGCCGCGGTGCGCGAGGGCGCGCGGACCCTGGGCGTCGGCGGTGCCGCGGCCCTGCTCGTCGGGCTCGCGCCGCTCGCCCTGCCGCTGCCCGCGGCGCCCGGGGTGCCCGCGGCGCTGCTGCTCGGCGCAGGGCTCGGGCTCGGCGCCGCGGTCGCGTACGCCGCCGCCGTGGTCGCAGGGGACCCGGCGGCGGTCCGGGCGCTGCGCCGTGGCTGACCTCGCCGGGCGCCGCGTGCTGCTCGTGCTCGCGACCTCGACCGGTGGGGTCGGGCAGCACGTGCTCGGGCTGCAGCAGCGGCTGGCCGACCGGGGCGCCGACGTGCGCGTCGCCTGCCCCGCCTCGACGCAGCAGGTCTTCGGGTTCCCGCGGCACGTGCCGCTGGAGATCGGGAGCCGGCCCGCGCCGGTGCGCGACCTGCGGGCGCTGCGCCGGCTGCGGGCTGAGCCGGCCGACCTCGTGCACGCGCACGGCCTGCGCGCCGGCAGCGTCGCCGCGCTCGCCGGGCGGGGCCGCCCGCTGATCGTGACCTGGCACAACGCGCAGCTCGGCGGCGGACCGGCCGGTGCCGCGCTCGAGCGGCTCGTGGCCCGGCGCGCCGACCTGACGCTGGCCGCGTCGGCCGACCTCGCCGCCCGGGCCCGGGCGCTCGGCGCCCGCGAGGTGCGCGTCGCCCCGGTCGCGGCCCCCGCGCTGCGCCCGACCGGCCGCGACCCCGGGCTGGGCTCCCCGCTGGTGCTCGCCGTCGGCCGCCTGCACCCGCAGAAGGGCTACGACGTGCTGCTCGCCGCCCTCCCGCGGCTCGGCGACGCCGTCGTCGCGGTCGCGGGCGACGGACCGCTCGCCGACGAGCTCGCGGCGCGTGCCCCGGGGGTCCGCTGGCTCGGCCGCCGCGACGACGTCGCCGACCTGCTGCGGGCGGCCGACGTCGTCGTCCTGCCGTCGGTGTGGGAGGCCCGCTCGCTCACCGCGCAGGAGGCGCTGCGCGCCGGCCGCCCCCTCGTGGCCACCGCCGTCGGCGGCCTGCCCGAGCTGCTCGGCGACGGCGCGGTGCTCGTGCCGCCCGGCGACCCGCAGGCGCTCGGCGACGCGGTGCGCGCCCTGCTCGACGACCCGGCGGCCGCCGCCGCCCTCGCCCGGCGGGGACGGGACGTCGCCGCGGGCTGGCCGGACGAGGACGACACCGCCGAGCAGGTCGCCGACGCCTACGCCGCGGTGCTGCGGTGAGGCGCCTGCGCGCCGGCGCGCTGGCCGTCGCGCTGCTGCTGCTCGCCCTGCTCGGCGCGGCGGGGCCGGTCGCCGCCGTCGCCGCCGTCGCCACCGCCCCAGCGACCCATCTCGAGGGCGTCCTGGTCGTCGGTGCCGCCGGGCTGCGCTGGTCCGACGTCGGGCCGGGCACGCCTGCCCTCGCCCGGCTGGCCGCGGACGGCGCCGTCGGCGCGCTGTCGGTCAAGGCGCTGCCGGAGGTGAGCTGCCCCGCCGACGGCTGGCTCACCCTGGGCGCCGGGGCCCGGGCCCAGGCGTACGGGCTCGGCCGCGGGCCCTGCAGCGGCTCCCTCGTCGGCCGACCCGGAGGACCGCCCGCGCAACGCCGCCTCCCGCGACGGCGCCGAGCTCGGCCTGCTGGCGCGCGCCCTCGACGGCCGGGTGCAGGGCAGCGGCCCGGGCGCCCTGCTCGCGGTCGGCGCGGGCGCCGGGCGGCGCTCCGGTCGTCGTCGTCGACGCGGGGTCCGTCGTCGGCGGGGGCGCGGCGCGGCTCGCCTCGGCCGCCCGCGTCGACGCCGTCGTCGGCGCCGCCCTCGACCGGCTCCCCGAGCACGTCGACCTGCTGGTCGTCGGGCTCTCCGAGGCCGCCGGCGACCGCGTCGCGCACCTGCACGTCGCGGCGGCGACCGGCCCGTCCTTCCCCCGCGGCGCCCTCGTCAGCGCCAGCACGGGCCGCGCGCCGTACGTCCAGCTCGTCGACGTCGCCCCGACGGTGCTGGCCCTGATGGGCGCGGCGGTGCCGCCGGCGGTGGACGGCCAGCCGTGGCAGGTGCGCGGCGCGGCGCCCAGCGTCGCCGGCGCTCGCCGACCTCGACCTGCGCGCCGTCGAGGGCAAGCGCGGCGACCGTGCCCTTCTTCGTCGTCGTCCTGGTGCTCGAGCTCGCGCTGCTGCGTCGGGCTCGCCCGCCGGCCGGCCGCGGCCAGGGTCGCCGGGCTCGCCGGGGTGCTCGTGCTCGGTGCGTCGTACGCCGCGCAGCTGCTGCCCTGGTGGCGGGCGCCGGCGCCGCTGGCCGCGCTGCTGGCGACCGCCCTGGCGCTCGCCGTGGCCGGTGCCGTGCTGCTGGAGCGCGTGCGGCGCCCCGAGGGCTGGGCCTGCGCCGCGGTCGCCGCGGTCGCTCGTCGCCGACCTCGCCACCGGCGCCCACCTGCAGCTCGACAGCGTCGCGGGCTACTCCTCGCTGGTCGCCGGCCGCTTCTCCGGCATCGGCAACGTCGCCTTCGGGGTCTACGCGGCCGCCGGGCTGCTCGCGCTGGCGCTGCTCGCCCCGCGCTCCCGGCCCGGGCCGCTCGTCGCCGGCGCCGGGCTGGTGCGTCGTCGCGGTCGACGGGGCCCCCGCCCTGGGCGCCGACGTCGGCGGGGTGCTGGCCCTGGTGCCGGCCCTCGTCGTGCTGGGCCTGCGGCTGACCGGGGCGCGGGTCTCGGTGGTGCGGGCTCGGGCCTGGCCGGGCTGGCCGGGGCCGCCGTCGTCTCGGCCTTCGCCGTCGCCGACGCGCCTGCGCCCGGCCGCCGACCGCACCCACCTGGGCCGCTTCGCCCGCCAGGTCGTCGACGGCACCGCGGGCGAGGTGCTGCGGCGCAAGGCCGAGGCCGTCCTCGGGCTGCTGTTCCACTCGCCGGTCACCGCGCTGCTGCCGCTCGTCGTCGCCGCCGCCGTGCTGCTGGTGGTGCGGCCGCCCGGGCCGCTGCAGCGCGGCGCTCGGCGCCGTGCCCCGGCTGCGCGCCGGCCTGGCGGCGCTCGGCGTGGCCGCCGGCGTCGGCTTCGCCGTCAACGACAGCGGCGCGGCCGTGCCGGCCCTCGCGCTCGCCGTGGCCGTCCCGGCCGGTCGCCGTCGGTCGTCGCGGGCGTGGCGGCGCGACGGCACCGGGCGGCCGCCGGCCGTTAGAGTGGACTCCCGTGCAGCGGGCCGCCGGCCCGCTCCGACACGGGGAGCCCCAGTGGCGCCGTACTTCGCAGCCAGCACCTGCCACCTGTTCGTCACCGGCGGCGTCGCCAGCTCGCTCGGCAAGGGCCTCACCGCCTCGAGCCTCGGCCGGCTGCTCAAGGCCCGCGGGCTGCGGGTGACGATGCAGAAGCTCGACCCGTACCTCAACGTCGACCCCGGCACGATGAACCCGTTCCAGCACGGCGAGGTGTTCGTCACCGACGACGGCGCCGAGACCGACCTCGACGTCGGCCACTACGAGCGCTTCCTCGACGAGGACCTCGCCGGCGGCAACAACGTCACGACCGGCCAGGTCTACTCGGCGGTGATCGCCAAGGAGCGGCGCGGGGAGTACCTCGGCGACACCGTCCAGGTCATCCCGCACATCACCGACGAGATCAAGAGCCGGATCCTCGGCCTCGGCCGGCGCCGACGTCGACGTCGTCATCACCGAGGTCGGCGGCACGGTCGGCGACATCGAGTCGCTGCCGTTCCTCGAGGCCGCCCGGCAGGTGCGCCAGGAGGTCGGCCGCGACCGCTGCTTCTTCCTGCACGTCAGCCTCATCCCGTACATCGGGCCGAGCGGCGAGCTCAAGACCAAGCCGACCCAGCACTCGGTGCAGGCGCTGCGCACGATCGGCATCACGCCGGACGCCATCGTCTGCCGGTCGGACCGCCCGCTCACCGACGGCATCAAGCGCAAGGTCGCCGCGATGTGCGACGTCGACGAGGAGGCCGTCGTCAGCGCCGTCGACGCCCCGTCGATCTACGACATCCCGCGGGTGCTGCACGGCGAGGGCCTGGACGCCTACGTGGTGCGCCGGCTGGGGCTGCCGTTCCGCGACGTCGACTGGACCGACTGGGACCGCCTGCTGCAGCGGGTGCACCGGCCGGCCAAGGAGGTCACCGTCGCGCTCGTCGGCAAGTACGTCGACCTGCCCGACGCCTACCTGTCGGTCACCGAGGCGCTGCGCGCCGGCGGCTTCGCCAACGACGCCAAGGTGCACATCCGCTGGGTGCCCAGCGACGACTGCTCAGACCCCGGAGGGCGCCCGGGCGGCGCTCGACGGCGTCGACGGCGTGCTCGTCCCCGGCGGCTTCGGGGTGCGCGGCATCGAGGGCAAGGTCGGTGCGATCACCCACGCCCGCACCGACCGGCATCCCGCTGCTCGGCCTGTGCCTGGGGCTGCAGTGCATGGTCATCGAGGTGGCCCGCTCGCTCGCCGGCATCGAGAAGGCCGACAGCGCGGAGTTCGACCCGACGACGCCCGACCCGGTCATCTCCACGATGGCCGACCAGCACGACGTCGTCGCCGGCGAGCGCGACATGGGCGGCACCATGCGCCTCGGCCTGTGGGAGACCGCGCTGCGTCAAGGGCTCGGTCGCGGCCCGGGCGTACGGCGACGCAGCCCGCCACCGAGCGGCACCGGCACCGCTACGAGGTCAACAACGCCTACCGGCCGGCGCTCGAGGCCGCCGGCCTGGTCTTCTCCGGCACCTCGCCCGACGGCACCCTCGTCGAGATCGCCGAGCTGCCCCGCGAGGTCCACCCGTTCTTCGTCGGCACCCAGGCGCACCCGGAGTTCCGCTCGCGCCCGACCCGCGCGCACCCGCTGTTCCGCGGGTTCATCGCCGCGGCGGTGGAGCGGGCCGAGGGCCGCATGCTCCCGCTGCCCGCCTGAGCGTGCTAGCGTCCCGGCCATGACCCGGGACCTCGACGTGGTGGTGCTACGGCGCGAGCGGCTTCGTGGGGAAGCCTCGACCGCGGAGTACCTGGCGCGCTCGGCGCCCGACGGCGCGCGGATCGGCCTGTCCGGCCGCTCCCGCGGAGCGCTCGAGCAGGTGCGCGCCGGCCTGGGGGAGCGGGCCGCCGGCTGGCCGGTGCTCGTCGCCGACAGCGCCGACCGCGACGCCCTGCGCGCCCTCGCCGAGCGCACCACCGTCGTCGCGAGCACCGTCGGGCCGTACGCCCGCCACGGGCTGCCGCTCGTCGAGGCCTGCGCCGCGGCCGGGACGCACTACGCCGACCTCACCGGCGAGGTGCTCTTCGTCCGGCAGAGCATCGACACCGCGCAGGCCGCGGCCCGGGCCTCCGGGGCGCGGATCGTGCACGCCTGCGGCTTCGACGCCGTCCCCTCCGACCTCGGCGTGCTGCTCACCGCCGAGCAGCCGCCCGGGCCGACGGCGCCGGCGAGCTCACCGACACCACGCTGCTCGTGCTGTCCATGCAGCGGCGGCGCGAGCGGCGGCACCATCGACTCGATGCGCGGCATGGTCGACGAGGCCCGGCCGCGACAAGCGGGCCCGCGGCGCTGCTGCTCGACCCGTACTCGCTGCCCCGGACCGGGCCGCCGAGCCCGACCTGGCGGCGAGCGCGACACCCTGCTGCCGTCGACCGGGTCGAGGGCCGCTGGACCGCGCCGTTCGTCATGGCGTCGTACAACACCCGCATCGTGCGTCGCAGCAACGCGCTGTCCGGCTGGTCCTACGGCCGGTCGTTCCGCTACGACGAGGTCATGGGCGTCGGGCGCGGCCCGTTCGCACCGGTCCTCGCCGGGGCCGTCACCGCCGGGCTCGGGGGCGCGGTCGCCGGCGATGGCGCTGCCCCCGACCCGCTTCCTGCTCGACCAGGTGCTGCCCGCGCCGGGGGAGGGCCCGAGCCGAGCAGGCCCGCGAGAACGGGCACTTCCGCCTGCAGGTCACCGCCACGACGACGAGCGGTGCCCGCTACCGCGACCACCGTCGCGGCGAAGGGCGACCCCGGCTACCAGGCGACCGCGGTCATGCTCGGCGAGGCCTCGCTCGCCCTCGCGCTCGACGGCGACCGGCTGCCCGAGGCGGCCGGCGTGCTCACCCCCGCGACCGGCATCGGCACGCGTCCTGGCCGACCGGCTGCGCGCCGCCGGGTTCACCCTCACGACCGAGCGCCTCGAGGAGGTCGCCGGTCAGGACGCCTAGCGTGCTCCGGGTGAGCGAGCCGCACGACCACCGCGTCGAGTCCAGCGAGACCGTCTTCGAGGGGCGCGTGGTCAGCGTCCGCAAGGACGTGGTCACCATGCCCGGCGACACCACGAGCCAGCGCGACGTCGTCGTGCACCCCGGCGCGGTCGGCGTGGTCGCGCTCGACGCGCAGGAGCGGGTGCTGCTCGTCGAGCAGTACCGCCACCCGGTCGGGCGCCGCCTCGTCGAGCTGCCCGCGGGGCTGCTCGACAAGGCGGGCGAGCCGGGCCTCTCGGCCGCGCAGCGCGAGCTCGCCGAGGAGGCGGGGGTCGCCGCCGACACCTGGCACGTGCTCGTCGACGCCCTCACCAGCCCCGGCATGACCGACGAGGCGATCCGGCTCTACCTCGCCCGGGACGTGCGCGAGGTCGAGCGCGACGTGCAGGAGCACGAGGAGGCCGAGATGACCTCCTCCTGGGTGCCGCTCGACGACGCCGTCGCCCGGGTGCTCGCCGGCGAGGTGGAGAACGCGATGGCCTGCCTGGGCGTGCTCGCCGCGGACCGCGCCCGGCGCCAGGGCTTCGCCGGCCTGCGGGCCGCGGGGGCGCCGTGGCGGTCGCGCCCCTCCGCGGGCGGCTGAGCCGACCGGGGGAGAGCTCCCGCGAGCACCTGCCGCGCGGTGGCCCCGGACCTATGCTCCGCAGACCGACCACCACGTCGGTCCCCCCTGCGCCGCGCCGCGACCCGGCCGGCCCGCCCGAGTCAGGAGTCCGCGGTGAAGGTCGGCGTCCCCAGCGAGGTCAAGGACCACGAGTACCGGGTGGCCATCACGCCGGCCGGCGTGCAGGAGCTCGTGGCGCACGGGCACGAGGTGCTCGTGCAGAAGGAGGCGGGCGTCGGCTCGTCGATCCCCGACGAGGAGTACGCCGCCGCCGGCGCGACGATCATCGGCTCCGCCGACGACGTGTGGGCCGAGGCCGAGCTCGTGCTCAAGGTCAAGGAGCCGGTCGAGTCCGAGTACGCCCGGATGCGCGCCGACCAGGTCCTGTTCACCTACCTGCACCTGGCCGCCTCCCGCGCCTGCACCGACGCGCTGCTGAGCTCCGGCACCACCTCGGTCGCGTACGAGACGGTGCAGCTGCCGGACCGCTCGCTGCCGCTGCTCGCCCCCATGAGCGAGGTCGCCGGCCGGATGGCTCCGCAGGTCGGGGCGCACTGCCTCGAGCGCGGCAGCGGCGGCCGCGGCGTGCTCATGGGCGGCGTCTCGGGCGTCTACGCCGCCAAGGTCGTCGTGCTCGGCGCCGGCGTGTCCGGCATGAACGCCGCCGCCATCGCCCTGGGCATGCAGGCCGAGGTGCTGCTGCTCGACAAGAACGTCGCCAAGCTGCGCGAGGCCGACCGGATCTACCAGGGGCACCTGCAGACCGTCACGAGCAACACCTTCGAGGTCGAGCGGGCGGTGCTCGACGCCGACCTCGTCATCGGTGCGGTCCTCGTGCCCGGCGCCAAGGCGCCGACGCTGGTCCCGGACGAGCTGGTCGGGCGGATGAAGCCCGGAGCCGTGCTCGTCGACATCTCCGTCGACCAGGGCGGCTGCTTCGAGTCCACCCGCCCCACGACGCACTCGGACCCGACCTTCGAGGTGGGCGGCTGCCTGTTCTACTGCGTCGCCAACATGCCCGGCGCGGTGCCGCACACCTCGACGTACGCCCTCACCAACGTCACGCTGCCCTACGTCGTCGAGATCGCCGACCGCGGGCTGCGCGGCGCCGTCGAGGCCGACCCGGCGCTGCGCGCGGGCGTCAGCACCGTCGGCGGGGCGCTGGTGAGCGCGCCGGTCGCCGAGGCGCACGGCCTCGAGCTCGTCGACCTGGCCGACGTCCTGTCGTGAGCGGGCGCTGACCACGGTCTCCCCGGCCCTCGTCGACCGGGTGGTCGCGGCGTTCCTCGACCACCTCGTCGTCGAGCGCGGGGTCGCCCGCAACACGCTGCTGGCCTACCGGCGCGACCTGCGGCGCTACGTCGCGCACCTGCGGGCCGTCGGCCTGACCGACCTGTCGGCCGTGGGCGAGGCCGACGTCGCGGGCTTCCTCGCCGCGCTGCGCGAGGGCGACGAGGACCACCGGCCGCTGGCGGCGGCGTCGGCGGCGCGGGCGGTCGTCGCGGTCCGCGGGCTGCACCGCTTCGCACACCGCGAGGGGCACAGCGCGGCGGACCCGGCCCGCGAGGTGCGGCCGCCGGCGCCCGCCCGCCGGCTGCCCCGGGCCCTCGCCCTCGACCAGGTCGAGCGGCTGCTCGCGGCGGCCGGGTCCCCCGACACCGCCACGGGGCTGCGCGACCGGGCGCTGCTCGAGCTGCTGTACGGCACCGGCGCGCGCATCTCGGAGGCCGTCGGTCTCGACGTCGACGACCTCGCGCGCGACCACGGGCTCGTCAAGCTCGACGGCAAGGGCGGCAGGCAGCGCGTGGTCCCCGTCGGCTCGTACGCCCTGCGCGCCGTGGAGGCGTACGTCGTGCGCGGCCGCCCGGCGCTGGCCGCGGGCGACCCGGCGCTGTTCCTCAACCGGCGCGGCGGGCGGCTGTCGCGGCAGAGCGCCTGGGCGGTCCTGCGGGCCGCCGCGGGCCGGGCGGGCGTCGGGCCGCAGGTCTCGCCGCACACGCTGCGCCACTCGTTCGCCACCCACCTGCTCGACGGCGGCGCCGACGTGCGCGTCGTGCAGGAGCTGCTCGGCCACGCCTCGGTGACGACGACCCAGGTCTACACGCTGGTGACCGTCGAGCGGCTGCGCGAGGTCTACGCCACCGCCCACCCGCGCGCCTTGTAGCCGCGTCCGCGCCGCCCGTACAGTCGGCGGGTCCCACCCGACGAGCGACGAGGGAGCCCGAGCGCGCATGGCGACGACCGGAGCCCTGGGCTCGGGCGAGATCCCGGCGAGCCTGGCGGCCGGCGAGGCCGCCGGCGTGGGCCCGACCGGGCGCCCGCGCCCGACGTTCCCCGAGCCCGCGCCGCTGCACCGCCACGGGCCGGCCCGCACGGTGGCGCTGTGCAACCAGAAGGGCGGCGTCGGCAAGACGACGACGACCATCAACCTGGGCGCCGCGCTCGCGGAGTACGGCCGGCGGGTGCTGCTCGTCGACCTCGACCCGCAGGGCGCCCTGTCGGTCGGCCTCGGCGTCAACCCGCTCCAGCTGGACAAGACCGTCTACAACCTCATGATGGAGAGCGGCGTCTCGCTCGACGACGTCCTGCTCGAGACCGACGTCGAGGGCGTCGACCTGCTGCCGAGCAACATCGACCTGTCGGCCGCCGAGGTGCAGCTGGTCAACGAGGTCGCCCGCGAGCAGACGCTGCGGCGCGTGCTCAAGCCGGCGCTCAAGGACTACGACGTCGTCCTGGTCGACTGCCAGCCGAGCCTCGGGCTGCTCACGGTCAACGCGCTGACCGCCGCCGACGGCGTGGTCGTGCCGCTGGAGTGCGAGTACTTCGCGCTGCGCGGCACCGCGCTGCTGCTGCAGACCATCGAGAAGGTGCAGGAGCGGCTCAACCCCGAGCTCGAGCTCGACGGCATCCTCGCGACGATGTACGACGCGCGCACCCTGCACGGCCGAGAGGTCCTCGCCCGGGTCGTCGAGGCCTTCGGCGACAAGGTCTTCCACACCGTCATCAACCGCACGGTGCGCTTCCCGGAGACGACGGTCGCGGGCGAGCCCATCACGTCGTACGCCAGCAGCTCCAGCGGGGCGACGGCCTACCGCGACCTCGCCCGCGAGGTCCTCGCGCAGACCGCTCCGCGCTGACCCGGCCGCGACGTGCTCTACGCCCTGGGCGACCCCGTCTCCTTCGTCCTGCTCGTCGTCTCGTTCGTCGTCTCCGCGACGCTCGCCGGGTGGCTCACCGCCCTGGCGACCGCGCGGGTGGGGCTGCGCGAGCCGGGGCGCGGCCGGCCCGACCCGCGGCGCCAGCTCGACCCGTTCGGCAGCGTCGGCGCGGCGGTCGCCGGCTTCGGCTGGGCCCGGCCGGTCGAGGTGCCCGAGCAGCGGCGCGGCGGACGCACCGCGACGGCGCTGCTGACCGGGCCGCTCGTCGTGCTCGCCGTCGGCCTCGGCCTGCTCGCGGTCTTCGGCGCGGTCTACGCACCGCTCGGCGGCGGCGGCTCGGTGCTGCTGCAGCAGGGCGTCCCGTCTGGGGTGCTCAGCGGTCCCGGCGGCGCGCCCGTCGACCTCGGCGGCCGCGCGCTGCTGCTGGCCGGGCTCATGGCGACGTACGTCGGCGCGCTCTCGGTCGTGCCGCTCCCGCCGCTGCCCGGCGGGCTCGCGCTGTTCGCGCTGGCACCGCGCACGAGCGGCTGGCAGAAGGCCCGCTACCAGCTCGTGGACCGCAACATCGGCACGGCGGTGCTGCTCGCGCTGCTGCTCGTCCCGCTCGGCGGGCCGCAGGCGCTGCTGCCGACGGTCCTGTCGAGCGTCCTGGACCCGCTCGTGCGCCTGGTCTCCGGCGGGTGAGCTCGCCGGCCTTCTCGGTCCACCTCGACGGCGTCTTCGAGGGCCCCTTCGACCTGCTGCTCGGGCTGATCGCCAAGCACCAGCTCGACGTCACCGAGGTGGCGCTGTCGCGGGTCACCGACGAGTTCCTCGCCCACCTGCGCGGGGCCGGGGCGGCCTGGGACCTCGGGCAGGCCACCGAGTTCCTCGTCGTCGCCGCGACGCTGCTCGACCTCAAGGTCGCCCGGCTGCTGCCCGGCGAGCCGGTCGAGGACGAGGAGGACCTCGCGCTGCTCGAGGCGCGCGACCTGCTCTTCGCCCGGCTGCTCCAGTACCGCGCCTACAAGGCGGCGGCGGCGCACCTGGCCGGGCTGCTCGCCGAGCAGTCGACCCGCTACCCGCGGTCGGTGTCGCTCGAGCCGCGCTTCGCCGGGCTGCTGCCCGAGGTGCTGCTGGGCCTCGGGCCGCAGGAGTTCGCCGCGCTCGCGGCGCGGGCGCTCACGCCGCGGCCGGCGCCGGAGGTCGCGGTCGACCACGTCCACGGCGGGACGGTCAGCGTGCGCGAGCAGACCGCGCTGCTCGCCGAGCGGCTGCGGCGCACCGGCGGCGGGTCGTTCCGCGGCCTCACGGCCGACTGCGACGGCACGCTCGAGGTGGTCGCGCGCTTCCTCGGGCTGCTCGAGCTCTACCGCGAGGGGCTGGTCGCCTTCGACCAGGCCGAGGCGCTCGCCGAGCTGCGGGTGCGCTGGACCGGCGGCGACGACGCGACCGCCGTGGGCACCGACGAGTGGGACGGGGAGCCGGGATGAGCGAGCAGCTCGCGCTGGAGGGGACCGGGCCCGACCTCACCGCGGTCGTCGAGGCCGTGCTGCTCGTCACCGACGAGCCGCTCTCGCCGGTCGTGCTCGCCCAGGTCGCGGAGCGGCCGACCGCCGACGTCCTGGAGGTGCTGCAGCGGCTGGCGGAGGACTACCGCGCCACCGGTCGCGGGTTCGAGCTGCGGGAGGTCGCCGGCGGCTGGCGCCTCTACACCCGCAGCGACTGCGCGCCGTACGTCGAGCGCTTCGTGCTGGACGGGCAGTCGGCCCGGCTCACCCAGGCCGCGCTCGAGACGCTCGCCGTCATCGCCTACCGCCAGCCGGTCACCCGTGCCCGGGTGAGCGCTGTGCGGGGCGTCAACGTCGACGGCGTGGTGCGCACGCTGCTCGCCCGCGGCCTCGTCGCCGAGGCCGGGACCGACGGGGAGAGCTCGGCGACGCTGTACCGTACGACCGACCTGCTGCTGGAGCGGCTCGGGCTGACCAGCCTCGACGAGCTGCCGTCGCTCGCCCCGTTCCTCCCCGACCTCGGCGAGATCGACCCCGACTCGCCCTCCTCCTGAGGTGCCTGTGACCCACCCCGACGCCGAGGGCGTCCGCCTGCAGAAGGTGCTCGCCGGCGCCGGTCTGGGCTCGCGCCGCGCCTGCGAGGTCCTCATCGACGAGGGCCGGGTCTCGATCGACGGCGAGACCGTGCGCGAGCAGGGCCGCCGCGTCCACCCCGAGACCGCGGTCATCCGGGTCGACGGGATGCGCATCACCACCTCGAGCAGCTCGGTCTACCTCGCGCTCAACAAGCCCAAGGGCATGGTCAGCGCCATGACCGACCCGGAGGGCCGGCCGACCGTCGGCGACCTCGTCGAGGGGCGCAAGGAGCGGCTGTTCCACGTCGGGCGGCTCGACGCCGACACCGAGGGGCTGCTGCTGCTCACCAACGACGGCGAGCTCGCCCAGCGGCTGACGCACCCGTCGTACGAGGTGCCCAAGACCTACCTCGCCGAGCTCATCGGACCGCTGCCGCGCGACGTCGGGCGGCAGCTGCGCGCGGGGGTGCAGCTCGAGGACGGCATGGCCAAGGTCGACTCCTTCAAGCTCGTCGACTCCGCCGCCAACCGGGTGCTCGTCGAGATCGTCCTGCACGAGGGGCGCAAGCACATCGTGCGGCGGATGCTCGAGGAGGTCGGCTTCCCCGTGCAGCGGCTGGTCCGCACGGCCGTCGGGCCGGTGCAGCTCGGCATGCAGAAGTCCGGCCGCCTGCGCCCGCTCACCCGGCAGGAGCTGGGCGCGCTCTACGAGCTGGTCGGGCTGTGACGCGGGGCGGGCGCTAGCCGTGGCGGTCCGCGCGGTGCGCGGGGCCGTGTCGGTCGACGCCGACGAGCGCGAGCTGGTGCTGGAGGCCAGCAGCGCGCTCGTGCGCGCCGTCCTCGAGCGCAACGACCTCGTGCCCGACGACCTCATCAGCATCGTCTTCACCGCGACGCCGGACCTCACGTCGGAGTTCCCCGCCTACGCCGCCCGGCAGATGGGGATCGTCGACGTGCCGCTGCTGTGCGCCTCCGAGATCGCGGTGCCCGGCGCGATGCCGCGGGTGCTGCGGCTGCTCGCGCACGTGGAGACGCCCCTGAGCCGGGCCGAGGTGCGGCACGTCTACCTGCGCGGCGCCGCGGCGCTGCGGACCGACCTGCCGCAGTGACGCCGGGCCGGCCGCTGCGTCCGCTCGACCCGCGACGGGCGTGTCCGCGTCGGGCGGACGGATGACGGCGGACGTGCTGGTCGTCGGCACGGGGCTGATCGGCACGTCGCTGGGGCTCGCCCTGCACGGCGACGCCGACGTCGTGCTGGCCGACACCGACCCGGAGGCCCTCGCCACCGCCGTCGTCCGCGGAGCCGGGCGGCCCTGGGACGGCGCGGAGGGCGTACGCGTGGCCGTCGTCGCCACGCCCCCGCGGGCGGTCGCCGACCAGGTGCGCCGCGTCCAGCCGTACGCCCGCACCTGCACGCACGTGTCCTCGGTGCAGGCGCCGGTGCAGGCCGCGCTCGAGCAGGCCGGCTGCGACCTCTCCGCGGTCTGCGGGAGCCACCCGATGGCGGGCCGCGAGCGCGGGGGAGCGGCGATGGGGCTGGCGTCGCTGTTCGCCGGGCGGGCGTGGGCGCTGTGCCCGTCGGAGGAGACGTCCGAGGTGGCCCGCCGCGACGTCGAGGAGCTGGTCCGGGCCGCCGGCGGCGAGCCGGTGCTGCTCGACCCGGCGCGCCACGACGCGGCGGTCGCGCTGGTCAGCCACCTGCCGCAGGTCGCGGCCAGCGCCCTGGCGGCGCAGCTGCTGCGCGGCGGCCACGACGCGGCGGCGCTGGCCGGCCCCGGGCTGCAGGACAGCACGCGCATCGCGGCGAGCGACCCGGAGCTCTGGCGCGAGCTGCTGGCGCTCAACGCCTCCGGCGTCGCGCCGCTGGTGCGGGCGCTCGCGCAGGACCTCGCGGGGCTCGCCGAGGCGCTCGAGGCGGGCGCCGACGCGCCGGTCGCCGCGCTGCTGGAGCGGGGCAACCGCGGACGCGCCCTCGTCCCCGTCAAGCGCGGCGAGCGGGACGCGGCCTTCGACGCGGTCGCGGTGTCGGTGCCCGACGCCCCCGGGCAGCTCGCGGCGCTGCTGGTCACCGCCGGCGACGCGGGCGTCAACGTCGAGGACGTCCGCGTGGACCACGTGCCCGGGCGCCCTCGCGGGGTCATCGAGCTGGCGGTGCGGTCCAGCGCCCGCGAGGCGCTCGGGACCGCCCTGCGCGCGGCGGGCTGGGACGTGCTCGGGGGTCGCTGACCGCCGTACGCCCGCGGCCGGGCCTGGTCGTGCCGCCCGCTCGGGCGGGGCCCGCCCGGTCGCGCACGCCCCGACCCGCCCGCCCTCCGAGCGGGCCTGCGCTCGACCCGCCGCCCCCGCTGCGCCGGCCCCTCCCCGCCGATCTTCGCCTCGTGGGAGGAGCCCACGCTCAGGCGGGTGATCGTTGCGGCGACGAGGCGAAGATCGGCTCCCACGAGGCGAAGATCAGCGGTCGGGCGAGGGTCGCGAGGGGCTGGCGGGCGGTCCGGCGGCGGCTGCGGAGGCCCGGTGGTCGCGGCAGGACCCCGGCGGCGGCCGGGGCGGCAGGCGGCGGCGGGGCAGGTCGGAGCCGGGAGCGCAGGCGCCGGGCGAGGAGTCGTCGGCGGTCCGCCGCTAGGCTCGCCGCGGTCGACGAGGGGTGGAGCAGCGTGAGCAGCGGGCCGGGCCGGCGGGTGGTCGCCCTGGACGGGCCGTCGGGCTCGGGCAAGAGCACGGTCGCCAAGGCGGTCGCCGGCGCGCTCGGCTGGCGCTACGTCGACACCGGCGCGACCTACCGCGCCGCGACCCTCGCGGTGCTGCGCGCCGGCGCCGACCCGGGCGACGAGGCCGCGGTGCGCGCGGTCGTCGAGCCGCTGGTGGCCCGCGGCGGCCTCGCCCTGGCGACCGACCCGGGCGCTCCGGCCGTACGGCTCGACGGCGAGGACGTCAGCGAGGCCGTGCGCCGCCCCGACGTCACCGCCGCCGTCAGCGCCGTCAGCGCGGTCCCGCAGGTGCGGGCGCTGCTCGTCGCAGCTGCAGCGACGGGCGATGGGCCCGGACGGGGCCGTCGCGGAGGGGCGCGACGTCGCGTCCGTCGTCGCGCCCGAGGCGGCGGTCAAGGTCTACCTCGACGCCGACCCCGAGGTGCGCGCCCAGCGCCGCGCCGCCGACCGCGACGCCGGGGTCAGCCCGCAGGGCGGCGACCTCGTCGCCGCCGTCGCCGCCGACCTCGCCCGGCGCGACCGGCTCGACAGCGCGCGCGCGGCCAGCCCCTTCGTCGCCGCGGACGGCGCCGCGCACCTCGACGCGACCGCGCTCACCGCCGCCCAGGTCGTCGAGGCCGTCCTCGCCCTCGTCGCCGGGGCCGACCTCCTGCCGGCATGAGCGCCCGCCGCCGGGCCACCGGCAGCACCAAGCCGCCGCTCGTGGCGAGCTGCCGCTGGCTCGGTCGGCGCGTGGCGCACCGGCTGTTCCGCCTCGACGTGCAGGGCCTCGAGCACGTCCCGCGCTCCGGGCCGGTCCTGCTGGCCGGCAACCACACCGGCTTCGTCGACGGCCCGCTCGTGTGGCTGCTCGCACCGCGCCCGGCGGGGCTGCTCGCGAAGTCGGAGATCTTCGTACGCGGGGGGCAGCGGGTGTTCGGCTGGCTCGGCCTCGTGCCGGTGCACCGCGGGCAGGCCGACCGCGAGGCGCTGCGGGCCGGCCTGGCGGTGCTCGCCGCCGGGGGAGCGCTCGGCGTCTTCCCCGAGGGCACCCGCGGCACCGGCCAGCTGGAGCAGGTCAGCCACGGGCTGGCCTGGCTCGCCCTGCGCAGCGGCGCTCCCGTCGTCCCGATCGCGGTGCTCGGCACCCGTGACGCCTGGCCCCGCGGCGGGCTCGTGCCGAGGCGCCGCGCCCCGGTCCGGGTCGTCTTCGGGGCGCCCGTGACCGTCGACGTCGCGGGCGACCCGCGCGCGCGACGTACCGTGGGTGTGGCGGCCGAGCAGCTGCGCGAGGCCCTCGTGGCCCACCTGCGCACCGCGGCCGCCGCTGTCTGAGGAGACCACGTGAGCGAGCAGGACCCCGGGGCGAGCGCCCCGCAGCCGGTGCTGGCCGTCGTCGGCCGGCCGAACGTCGGCAAGTCGACGCTCGTCAACCGCATCCTCGGCCGCCGCGAGGCGGTCGTCGAGGACGTGCCCGGCGTGACGCGCGACCGGGTGACGTACGACGCGCAGTGGCGCGGGCGGCGCTTCACCGTCGTCGACACCGGCGGCTGGGACCCCGACGCCGAGGGCCTCGCGGCCGCGGTGAGCGCCCAGGCCGAGGTCGCGATCACGGCGGCCGACGCGGTGATGTTCGTCGTCGACAGCACCGTCGGCGCGACCGACGCCGACGAGGCGGTCGTGCGCGTGCTGCGGCGCTCCGGCAAGCCGGTCGTCCTGGCGGCGAACAAGGTCGACGACGAGCGCGGCGAGCCCGACGCCGCCGCGCTGTGGTCGCTGGGGCTGGGGGAGCCGTACGTCGTCAGCGCCCTGCACGGCCGCGGCAGCGGCGACCTGCTCGACGCCGTCCTCGACGCGCTGCCGGAGGCGCCCGCCGACCGCGACGAGCCCGAGGGCGGGCCCCGGCGCGTCGCGCTGCTCGGCCGGCCCAACGTCGGCAAGTCGAGCCTGCTCAACCGGCTGTCCGGCGAGCAGCGGGTGCTCGTCGACAGCAAGGCGGGCACGACGCGCGACCCGGTCGACTCGCTCGTCGACGTCGGCGGCGAGACCTGGCGCTTCGTCGACACCGCGGGGCTGCGCCGCCGGGTGTCGCACGCGTCGGGCTCGGAGTACTACTCCTCGCTGCGCACCCAGGCGGCGCTCGACGCGGCCGAGGTCGCCGTCGTGCTGCTCGACGCCTCGGAGGTGCTCTCCGAGCAGGACCAGCGGATCATCGCGATGGCCGAGGAGGCCGGGCGCGCCCTCGTGCTCGCCTTCAACAAGTGGGACCTCGTCGACGAGGACCGCCGCGGGGTGCTGTCCAAGGAGATCGACCGCGACCTCGCCCGCGTCGCCTGGGCACCCCGGGTCAACGTCAGCGCGCTGACCGGCCGAGCGGTCGACAAGCTCGCCCCCGCCATGCGGACCGCGCTGGAGGGCTGGGAGACCCGGGTGCCGACCGGCCGGCTCAACAGCTGGATCGCCGACGTCGTCGCCCAGACCCCGCCGCCGGTGCGCTCGGGCAAGCAGCCCAAGGTGCTGTTCGCGACCCAGGCCGGCACCCGCCCGCCGCGCTTCGTGCTGTTCACCAGCGGCTTCCTCGAGGCCGGCTACCGCCGCTTCCTCGAGCGGCGGCTGCGCGAGGACTTCGGCTTCGCCGGGACGCCGATCGAGGTCAGCGTCAAGGTGCGCGAGAAGCGCCGCTCCTGAGACGGCCGCGCCGGGCACGCTGCTAGGCTCGCCGACGTCGCGGGCTGTGGCGCAGCTTGGTAGCGCACTTGACTGGGGGTCAAGGGGCCGCAGGTTCAAATCCTGTCAGCCCGACACGAGCAGCAGCAGGTCAGAGGCGGTGTCCCGGTCCTCCGGGCGCCGCCTCTGCCGTGTCCGCCGCGCGGAGCAGGCCGCCGGTCGAGCACCCGCTGGTCGACGGCGACGGGCGCCTCGCCACCCTGCCGCAGGGACGGCCCACGACCCGGGAGGGCTGCGACGCCGGGCACCCAGGAGCCCGGCCGCGACCGGACGGGAGCGGGTCGGGGTCCACACTGCAGGCCGGACCCGGGAGAGGACACCACCGTGGAGCTCGCAGGACGCAGGGCCGCCGTCGTCGGCGCCGGGACGATCGGGGTCTCCTGGGCCACGCTGTTCGCCGCGTACGGCATGCAGGTCGCGGTCACGGACCCGCGGCGCCGACGCCGAGCAGGTGGTGCAGGCCGCCGTGCGCCAGTTCGCCGCCACGCTCCCCGGCGGGCCGCGCGACGCCGACGAGCTGCTGCAGCGGGTGACCGTCGGCGACCTCGCCGAGGCCGTGACGGGCGCCGACGTCGTGCAGGAGAACGGCCCGGAGCGGATCGAGCTCAAGCAGGAGCTCTTCGCCGAGGTCGAGCGGCTCGCCCCGGAGCACGCGCTGGTGCTGTCCTCGACGTCCGGGCTGATGCCGAGCGACATGTCCCGCGACATGCGCGAGCCGGGCCGGCTGCTCGTCGGCCACCCGTTCAACCCGCCGCACGTCGTGCCGCTCGTCGAGGTCGTGCCGGGGGAGCGGACGACGCCGGAGCAGGTCGAGGCGGCGATGGCGTTCTACCGGGCCCTCGACAAGCAGCCGGTCGCGCTGCGCAGGGAGATCGGCGGGTTCGTCGCCAACCGGCTGCAGTCCGCGCTGTTCCGGGAGAGCGTGCACCTGGTGCTCTCCGGGGTCGTCACCGCCGAGGAGCTCGACCGGGTCGTCACCGAGTCGGTCGGCGTGCGCTGGGCGACGGCCGGGCCGTTCGAGAGCTACTCGCTCGGCGGCGGTCCCGGCGGGCTGCGCCACCTGCTGGAGCACCTCGGCCCGGGCATGGTGCGGCGCTGGGCCGACCTCGGGCAGCCCGAGCTCACGCCCGAGGTCGTCGAGCAGCTCAGCACCGCGACCGAGGAGCGCTTCGCCGACCGGACGTACGAGGAGCGCGTCGAGGCCCGCGACCGGGCCCAGCTCGCCGTGCTCGAGGCCCGGGAGCCGTACCGCCGCTAGCCGCCGAGCCCTACGACCCCGTCGGCGGCCAGCGCGGCCACCTCGTCCGGCGACAGCCCGAGCTCGCCGAGCACCTCGGCGGTGTGCTGCCCGACGTCCGGTGCCGCCCCGCGCGGCCCGAGGTCGGCGCCGTGCAGCGTCCACGGCGCGGCGACGGTGCGGAAGGCGCCGGCCGTCGGGTGCACCACCTCGGGGAACAGGCCCAGCGCCTCGGCCTGCGGGTCGGCCGCGAGCTCGGAGACGGTGGCGGCCGGCGCCCAGGTGAAGCCGTGCTCGTCGAACAGCTCCCCCCACTGCGCCAGCGACCGCTCGGCGAACAGCGCGTCCATGAGGTCGGTCAGCTCGGGCATGTGCTCCGCGCGGTCCGGCTGCGTGGCGAACCGCGGGTCCTCGACCCACTCCGGGCGCCCGACCGCCGCGCACCACCGCGGCCACCAGTGCGGCTCGGGCATGAACAGGAGCACCCAGCGGTCGTCGGCGCTGCGGAAGCTCTCCTGCAGCGCGTGCACCCGCAGGCGCCGGCCCAGCGTGCGGGGGTCCTGGCCGTCCACCAGCGTCGTCGACAGGTCGCTGGCCATCGTCCAGGCGGCGGTCCCGAGCAGGCTCACGTCGAGCACCTGGCCCTCCCCGGTCCGCTCGACGAGCCGCAGCGCCGCGAGCACCGCGCCGAACAGCGCGAGGGCGGCTGCGTGGTCGCCCTGCGCCGGGCGGGCCCGCGGCGCCTGCGACCCCGGCTCGGTGATCGAGTGCGTGATGCCGCCGCGGCCGAAGAACGCCGTGATGTCGAAGCCGGGGCGCGCCGCGTCCGGCCCGGTCGTGCCGTAGCCGGTGAGGGTGGCGTGGACCAGCCGCGGCCGGCGCGCGAGCAGGGCGGCGCTGTCCAGGCCGTACTTCTCCTGGCGCCGCAGCAGCAGGTTGGTGACGAAGACGTCCGCGCCGTCGACGAGCCGGCGGACCAGCTCCTGACCCGGCTCGGTGTTGACCGCCACCGCGACCCCGCGCTTGCCGCGGTTGTCGACCTGGTAGCCGGGGTCGAGGTCCGAGCCGTCCGCCGGTCGGCGGATGACGCCCCGCACCGGGTCGCCCCGCAGCGGCTCCACCTTGACGACGTCCGCCCCGAGGTCGGCCATGAGCGCGGTCGCGCCCGGACCCGCCATCCACCCGGCGAGCTCGACGACGCGGACGCCGTCGAGCGGCCGGGTCACCGTCCGCTCCAGCGCGGCGCGCGCTTCTCGGCGAAGGCCGTCGGCCCCTCGAGGGCGTCCTCGCTCTGGCGCACCCGCTCCATGGCCTGCGCGCTGCGCTCCCAGCCCTCGTCCTCGGTCATCGTCGCCGCGTCGCGCAGCACGGCGAGCGACTCGCGCACCGCGATGGGCGCGTTCTCGCAGATCCGCTCGGCGAGGGCGCGGGCCGTCGGCAGCACCTCGTCGTCCTCGACGACCCGGTTGACCAGCCCGAGCCGCAGGGCCTCGTCGGCGGGCAGCCGGTCGCCGGTCAGCACCAGCTCGCGGGCCCGCGCCGCAGGGATCGCGCGCGGCAGCCGGAAGAGCCCGCCGGCGGCGGCGACGATGCCGCGCGTCACCTCCGGCAGGCCGAACGACGACCCGGTCGCCGCGACCACGAGGTCGCACGCCAGCACCAGCTCGGTGCCGCCGGCGAGGGCGAAGCCGCGCACCGCGGCGATGACCGGCTTGGTGCGCGGGTAGCGCACCCAGCCCGCGAAGCCGCCGTCGTCGGTGACGAGCTCGGCGCCGCGGCCCGCCGCGAGGGCCTTGAGGTCGGCGCCGGCGCAGAAGTTCGCCCCCTCGCCGGTGAGGATCCCCACCCAGACCTCGGGGTCGGCCTCGAAGCGGGCCACCGCCTCGCCGAGCGCCGCGGCGAGCTCGGGACTCACCGCGTTGCGCGCGTCGGGCCGGTCCAGGGTGAAGGTGGCCACCCGCCCGTCGACCTCGTACCGCACCGGTCCGCTCACGACTGCTCCTCCGCCAGGTAGTCGACGACGACCGCGGGCCGGCCGAGCGTCAGGTCGCACAGCACGTGCCCCGCCGAGACGATCTCGCGGACCGGCAGGTCGGACAGCGGCGCCAGCGCGTGCGCCGACAGCTGCAGCCGGGCCGGCCCGGTCCACGACCCCTTGATGGTCAGGTCGGTGATCTGGCTGCGCACGAGCTCGCAGATCCGCGGCCGCCGGTCGTAGCCGGGGAGCAGCTTGAGCGCGTACGTCGGCCGGGTGATCTCGGCGCGGGCGACCTCGGGGTCCAGCGGCGCGTGCTTGTAGCCCATCGTCGCGGTGGCGACGCGCAGGCTGCGGTAGTCCAGCGTCCCGACGAGCGTGTCGACGTCGAGCACCAGCCGCGCGTTGCCGAACTTCTTGGGGAACGCGCTGATCTCCCGGCCGCTCGTGATCGAGCCGAGGTTGTCGACGTACATCGCGTGCAGGTACGCCGCGGGCTCGCCGTCGTGCTGGACGTGCAGGACCTGGCCCGACTCGGTGAAGGCGCCGAGGCCGGTGACGTCCGGCATCTTCATGACCTCGAAGGTGACGAGCGGGTCGGCGACCGTGAGCGGTTCGGGCACCACCGCCCTCATCGCCTCGGCGTCGGTCCGGTACGTGATCGTGAAGTACTCGCGGTCGGTGAACCGGTACGGCCCGCCCGGCGGGAAGGCCGGGGCGCCGATGGGGGTGGTCAGCTGTCGTCGTACCTCGTCGGCGTCCACGCGCGGCTCCTCCCGGGGGTCGTCCCGGAAGCGTCCTCCGGCGTCCGCCCGGCCGGGACGGCGGGTCGGCGCACGCCCGGCGCGCGGTCGCCTGGATAGGGTCCGGGGGTGAGCACCGGGGAGGTCGTCGGCAACCGGGTCCTCACCGTCCCCAACCTGCTGTCCGCACTGCGGCTGCTGGGCGTCCCGGTGTTCCTCTACTGGGTGCTCGTCACCGAGCAGGACGGCCGGGCCATCCTGCTGCTGATGGCGGCGGGCATCAGCGACTGGGCCGACGGCAAGATCGCTCGCCGGTGGGGCTCGTCGTCCCGGCTGGGGCAGCTGCTCGACCCGCTGGCGGACCGGCTCTACATCGCCGCCACGCTGATCGCGCTGGTGGCCCGGGACGGCCTGCCGCTGGCCCTCGCGCTCGTCCTCGTCGGCCGCGACGTGGTGCTGGCCTTCGCGCTGCCGGTGCTGCGGCGGCACCGCTACGGCCCGCTGCCGGTCAACTTCCTCGGCAAGGCGGCGACCTTCAACCTGCTGTACGCCTTCCCGATGCTGCTCGCGGCCGTGCCGGAGCGCGACGGGCTGCTCGCGACCGTCTTCCGGCCGCTGGGCTGGGCCTTCGCGACGTGGGGCACGGCCCTGTACTGGGTCGCCGGCATCGCCTACCTGCTGCAGGTGCGCTCGATCGTGGTCGCCGACCGCTCGGCGGCGGGAGCCCGCTAGCCGTGCGGGCGGTGGTCATGGCGGGCGGTGAGGGCACCCGCCTGCGCCCGATGACCGCCAACCAGCCCAAGCCGCTGCTGCCGGTCGCGAACCGCCCGCTCCTGGAGCACGTGCTGCGGCTGCTCAAGCGGCACGGCTTCGACGAGACCGTCGTGACGGTCCAGTTCCTCGCCTCCCTGGTCCGCACCTACTTCGGCGACGGCGACGAGCTCGGGATGCACCTGTCGTACGCCACGGAGCAGACCCCGCTCGGCACGGCCGGCTCGGTCAGGAACGCCGAGTCGGCCCTGCGCGACGACGCGTTCCTCGTCATCAGCGGGGACGCCCTCACCGACATCGACCTGGGCGAGGTCGTCGCCGCGCACCGCCGCACCGGAGCCCTGGTCACCGTCTGCCTCACCCGGGTCCCCGACCCGCTGGACTTCGGGATCGTCGTCGCGGGGGAGGACGGGCGCGTCGAGCGCTTCCTGGAGAAGCCGACGTGGGGCCAGGTCTTCACCGACACCGTCAACACCGGCATCTACGTCATGGAGCCGGAGGTCTTCCGCCACCTCCCGCCCGAGGGGCCGGTCGACTGGTCCGGAGACGTCTTCCCCGCGCTGCTGGACGCGGGCGCCCCGGTCTACGGGCACGTCGCGGCGGGCTACTGGGAGGACGTCGGCACCCGGGCGAGCTACCTGCGGGCGCACGCCGACGTGCTGCGGGGCCGGGTGCGCGTCGACGTCGGGGGCTTCGAGGTCTCCCCGGGCGTCTGGTACGGCGACGGCGTCGTCGTCGACCCCGACGCCCAGGTCACCGGTCCGGCCCTGCTCGGCGACTTCGTGAAGGTCGAGGCCGGCGCCTCGGTCGGCGAGCTCACCGTCCTCGGCAACAACGTGGTGGTGAAGGGCGGCGCCGTCCTCGAGCGCGCCGTGGTGCACGACAACGCCTTCATCGGCCCCCAGGCCTCGCTGCGCGGCTGCGTCATCGGCAAGCACACCGACGTGCTGCGCGCGGCCCGGGTCGACGAGGACGCGGTCGTCGCCGACGGCTGCGTGGTCGAGCAGGAGGCCTGGATCTCCCACGGGGTGCAGGTCTACCCCTTCAAGACCATCGAGGCCGGGGCGGTGGTGCACACCAGCGTCATCTGGGAGTCGCGCGGCTCGGCGACGCTGTTCGGCCCGCGCGGCGTGTCGGGGATGGTCAACGTCGAGATCACCCCGGAGTACGTCGTGCGGCTCGCCTCCGCGTACGCCACGACCCTGCCGAAGGGCAGCGTCGTCACGACGACCCGGGACGCCTCGCGGGGGGCCCGGGCGCTCAAGCGGGCGGCGATCGCAGCCCTGACGAGCAGCGCCATCGACGTGGACGACCTCGAGGTGGCCCCGCTGCCGGTGAGCCGCTACGAGACGCGCACGACCGGCGCGGTGGGCGGCATGGTGCTGCGCACGACGCCCGGCGACGAGCAGTCGGTCGACATCGTCTTCCTCGACGAGGAGGGCGCCGACCTGTCGGCGGCGGCCCAGCGCCGGCTCGAGCGGGTCTTCAGCCGGCAGGAGTTCCGCCGGGCGTTCCCGGGCGAGATCGCCGAGGTGCGCTCGTCGGTCCGGGTGCTCGAGGCCTACACGCAGGACGTGCTGCGCCGCATCGACGTCCGCGGCGTCGAGGAGGCCCGGCTCAAGGTCGTGCTGGACACCGCCGGCGGCGCGGCGGCGCTCGTCGTGCCGACCCTGCTCGGGCGGATCGGCGTCGACGTGCTCACGGTCGCCAACCGGCTCGACGAGCGCGCGACGACCGAGTCGACCGAGGAGCACCTCGCCGCGCTGCAGCGCCTCGGCGGGCTGGTGTCGAGCTCCGGCGCCGCCTTCGGGGTGCGCTTCGACCACGTGGGGGAGCGGATCGCCCTCGTCGACGAGCGGGGAGCGGTGGTGCACGACGACCGGGCGCTGCTCGTCGTGCTCGACCTGGTCGCGGCCGAGAACCGCGGTCGCCGCGTCGCCCTGCCGGTCACCACGACCCGGGTCGCCGAGCAGGTCGCGTCCTTCCACGGCTGCTCGATCACCTGGACCTCCACCTCGCCGGACGAGCTCTCGCGCGTCGCCGGCGCCGGCGACGTGGTGCTCGCCGGCGACGGCCGGGGCGGCTTCGTCGTGCCCGAGCTCGGGCCGGCGGTCGACGGGCTCGCGGCCTTCGTCCGGCTGCTGGGCCTGGTCGCGCGCACGCGGCTCACGCTCAGCCAGATCGACGGCCGCATCCCGACCGCCCACGTCGTGCGGCAGGACGTCCCGACGCCGTGGGCGCGCAAGGGGGCGGTGATGCGCGAGGTGCGCGCCGCAGCGGGTGAGCGGCAGGTCGACACCACCGACGGGGTGCGGGTCGTCGAGGGCGACGGCGCCTGGGCGCTCGTGCTGCCCGACCCGTCGCAGGCGGTCACGCACCTGTGGGCCGAGGGGCGCACCGCGGCGCAGAGCGAGGACCTGCTGGCGTCCTGGTCCGCCGTGGTGGTCGGTGCCGGGCAGGGCGCGGTGCAGCCCTGAGCGGGCCCTGAGCGGGCCCTGATCGGCCCTGAGCAGTCGCCCGGCCGTGGCAGGCTGGGGCGGTGCCGACGACCTCCGCGCGGCGCGCCGACGGCTCGATGGCGCTGCTCGTCGACCTCATGCGCAGCCCTGACCCGGCGTACGCCGACGCGGCAGCGGCCCGGGCTGCCGCCCGAGCCGACGGGGACGCTGCGCGCCCGAGCCGCCGGGTGGCCGCTGTGGCCGCTGTCGCGGCCGTGGGGCTGGTGGCCGGCGCCGCCGTCGCCGCGGTCCGCGGGGCCGCGGGCGACCGCGGCGCGACCCGCTCGGCGCTCGTGACCGAGGTCCAGCAGCGCACCGCGGACACCGACGACCTGACCCGGCGCGCGGCGCGGCTGCGGGCCGACGTGGTCGCCGCGCAGGTCGCGGCCGACGGCGGGACGGGCCGGCCGGCCCTCGAGCTCGCCGCGGGCACGTCCGCGGTCGTCGGGCCGGGCATCGTCGCGGTGCTCGACGACGCGCCGGCACCCGGCACGCGGGGCGCCCCGCCGCGCGGCAGCGCGCCCGTCGGCAGCGGCCGCGTCCTCGACCGCGACCTGCAGGCCCTCGTCAACGCCGTGTGGGCGGCAGGAGCGGAGGCGGTCAGCGTGTCCGACCTGCGCGTCACCACCCGTACGGCGATCCGCTCGGCCGGGCAGTCGGTGCTCGTCGACTACCGCCCGCTCAGCCCGCCCTACGTCGTGCGCGCCGTGGGCGACCCGGACCGGCTGCAGGCCGAGCTCGCCGACAGCCCCGCCGGTCGCCGGCTGCGGGCGTACGCCGCCGTGGCCGGGCTGCGGCTCGACGTGCGCGGCGCCGACGCCCTCGCGCTGCCCGCCGGCACCGTGCCGGAGCCGCGGGCCGTGACCCCCGGGGCCGGCTCGTGATCCCCGCCCTCGCCCTCGCCGTCGGGGTCGTCCTCGGGCTGTTCCTGCACCCGACCGTGCCGCTGGTCCTGCAGCCCTACCTGCCCATCGCCGTCGTCGCCGCGCTCGACGCGGTCTTCGGCGCCGTCCGCGCCCAGCTGGACGGGATCTTCGACGACAAGGTGTTCGTCGTCTCCTTCGTGAGCAACGTGCTGGTCGCCGGTCTCGTCGTCTTCCTCGGCGACCAGCTCGGGGTCGGCGGGCAGCTGTCGACCGGTGTCGTCGTCGTGCTCGGCATCCGGATCTTCTCCAACGCCGCCGCCGTGCGCCGGCACCTGTTCGGCGCGTGACCGCCCACGGCGCGGAGCCGGCGGCGGGGGAGCCGGCGGCCCCGTCCCCGTGGCGCGCGCTGCTGCGGCCCCGGCTGCGCCGCGTCGACGTGCTCGTGGCGGTGCTGCTCGCGGGGCTCGGCTTCGCCGGTGCGGTGCAGGTGCGCTCCACCCAGGACGAGGGCGTGCTCGCCTCCGCCCGCCAGCAGGACCTCGTGGTCATCCTCGACGACCTCGCCGGCCGGCAGGAGCGGCTGCGCCGCGAGGTCGCCGAGCTCACCGCCGACCGGGAGCGGCTGACCAGCGCGGGGGGCGGCGAGGCGGCGCTGCAGCAGGCGCAGCGGCGCGCCCAGGTGCTCGGGGTGCTCGCGGGCACGCTGCCCGCCTCCGGGCCGGGGGTGACGCTGACCCTCGAGGACCCCGACGGGGCGCTTCGGGCCGACGTGCTGCTCGACGCGCTCGAGGAGCTGCGCGACGCCGGGGCCGAGGCGGTGCAGGTCGCGGGCGGCGGCTCCGTGGTGCGGGTCGTCGCGCGCACCGCACTCGTCGACGGTCCCGGCGGCGTCGAGGTCGACGGCGTGGCGCTCGCCCCGCCGTACGTCTTCACGGTCGTCGGGGAGAGCGGCACGCTCGCCTCCGCGCTCGGCATCCCCGGCGGCGTCGTCGACACGGTCGCGCGGCTCGGCGGCGCCGCCCGGGTCACGCCGTCCGACGCCCTCGTGGTGGGCGCCTTGCGACCGCTGGAGCCCCCTCGCTACGCTTCGCCGGCCCCGGGCGGCTGACCCGGCCCTGCGGCGAGAGGCACGGCCCTGTACCCCGACGACCTGACCTACACCGCGGAGCACGAGTGGCTGCGCGCGGCAGCGGTGAGGTCGTGCGCCTCGGCATCACGGCCTACGCCCAGGAGTCGCTCGGCGACATCGTCTTCGTCACCCTGCCCGGGTCCGGCACCGCCGTGACCGCCGGCCAGGCGCTGGGGGAGGTCGAGTCGACCAAGAGCGTCTCCGACGTCTACGCCCCCGTCGCCGGCACCGTCTCGGCGGTCAACGAGGCGCTCGAGGCCAACCCCGAGCTCGTCAACACCGACCCGTACGGCGAGGGCTGGCTCGTCGAGCTCACGCTGGACGACGCGGCGCGCTGTCCGGCGAGGGCCTGCTCGACGCGGCGGCCTACCAGCAGCTGCTGCCGTAGGCGCAGCGCCCGGCCTCGCCGCGCGACCGCGACGGCCTCAGGTCGAGGTTGACCCTGGGGAAGACCCCCGGCTCGGTTCGCCGCGCGGTCCGGCGGCGGGCGCCCGACCGCGGCGCCGCGGGACCGCACGGGCCTCGCGGCCCGTCACGGCGGGAGGGGGGAGCACGTGTTCTGCACGCAGTGCGGTCAGCAGAACCCCGAGGGCAGCCGCTTCTGCGCGCGCTGCGGCGCGGCGCTGCCGCCGGCGCCCGGGGCGCCGGCCCCGAGCGAGGTCGAGACCACCTCGACGATCTCGCTCGCGGCGCTGGAGGGCGCGCTCGAGGGCGGCACCGGGGCGACCCCGCGCGGCCCGACGAGCAGCCGCCGGCCGGCTCGGCGCTGCTGGTGGTCAAGCGCGGGCCCAACGCCGGCAGCCGCTTCCTGCTCGACGCCGACGTCACCACCGCCGGCCGGCACCCCGAGAGCGACATCTTCCTCGACGACGTCACCGTCATCGCGCCGGCACGCGGAGTTCGTCCGCGAGGGGGGCAGCTTCCCCGTCCGCGACGTCGGCAGCCTCAACGGCACCTACCTCGACCGCGAGCGGATCGAGGCCGCCGGGCTGGCGAGCGGCGACGAGGTGCAGATCGGCAAGTACCGCCTCGTGTTCCTCGCGGGCCCGCAGCCCGGCGACGGCGCGTGAGCCTGCGCGGCCGGTCCGGCTGCCCGCCCGGGCCTTCCTGAGCATCGGCGAGGTCCTCGGCCAGCTCCGGCCGGACTTCCCCGACGTGACGATCAGCAAGATCCGCTTCCTCGAGGACGAGGGGCTCGTCAAGCCCGACCGCACCGCGTCCGGCTACCGCAAGTTCAGCCGCGAGGACGTCGCGCGGCTGCGCTACGTGCTCACCGCCCAGCGCGACCAGTACCTCCCGCTGCGCGTCATCAAGGAGCACCTGGACGCCATCGACCGCGGGCTCGAGCCGCCGGCGGCCCCCGGCGCCGGCCCGCGCGCGCCGCGGCTCTGGTCCGCGCCCCGACGGGCTGCCCGAGCGCCGAGTCCTTCCGGCCCGAGCCCAGCGAGGTCCGGCTGTCGCGCCAGGAGCTGGCCGACGCCTCCGGGCTTCCGACGAGCAGCTCGAGCAGCTCGTGCAGTACGGGCTGCTGCGGCCCCGGCCGGGCGCGACGTCCTTCGACGGCGACGCGCTGTCGTGGCCCGGACCGTGGCGGAGATGGCCCGCTTCGGCATCGAGGCCCGTCACCTGCGGCCGTTCAAGGCCGCCGCCGACCGCGAGGTCGGCCTGCTCGAGCAGGTCGTCGACCCCGCTGGCCCGCCAGCGCAGCCCGGAGGCCCGGGCGCGCGCCGACGAGACCGTGCGCGAGCTCGCCGCGCTGTCGGTCCGGCTGCACAGCACGCTCGTGCGGCAGGGGCTCGGCCCCGGGCTGCGGCGCTGACCGCCGGACCCGTCCGCGGCGGGCGTCGGCCCGAGTAGGCTCGGCGGATCGCCGGCGCGACGAGGAGGCACGTGGCCGATCCCGAGGAGAGCACCGCGCTCTCCGCGCTCAGCGTCGTCGGCGTCCGGGTCGAGCTGCCCAGCCAGCAGCCGATCGTCCTGCTCAAGGAGGTCGACGGCGACCGCTACCTGCCGATCTGGATCGGGGCGGTCGAGGCCACCGCCATCGCCTTCGCGCAGCAGGGCGTGGTGACCGCCCGCCCCATGACGCACGACCTGCTGCGCGACGTGCTCGAGGCGCTGGGCCGGCCGCTGCGCACCGTGCGATCGCCGAGCTGCGCGACGGGCTCTTCTACGCCGTGCTCGGCTTCGAGGGCGGCGTCGAGGTCAGCGCGCGCCCCTCGGACGCGATCGCCCTGGCCCTGCGCACCGGCGCGGTGCTCAAGGGCGAGAGCGGTGCTCGCCGAGGCAGGCATCGCCATCCCGGACGAGCAGGAGGACGAGGTGGAGAAGTTCCGCGAGTTCCTCGACCAGATCAACCCGGAGGACTTCGAGTCCTGATCCCCGGGCAGCCTCAGCCTCCGGCTGAGGTCGCAGACCGGGGACGCGCCGGGCGGGTCGTTGACCTGCTCTCGGCCCGTCCCTACCTTGCGCTACGACCTCACGCCGAGGTCGGCGGTCCCGCCCTCGCAGCGGCCGTACCGCAGAGAGGCGGGCCTCGTGCCGGAGCAGCAGGGACCCCTGGAGCCGCCGTCCGCCCCGCCGCGCCCGGTGCTCGGCCTGCAGGGCCCGCTGTTCGACGACCTGCCCGAGGCGGAGCGCCCCGGCGCGCAGCCCGAGGGCCTCGGCTACCGGGGCCCCACGGCCTGCTCGGCGGCCGGCATCACCTACCGGCAGCTCGACTACTGGGCCCGCACCGGCCTCGTCGAGCCGAGCGTCCGCGAGGCCGCCGGCTCCGGCACGCAGCGGCTCTACTCCTTCCGCGACATCCTCGTCCTGCGCATCGTCAAGAAGCTGCTCGACGCCGGGGTCTCGCTGCAGAACATCCGCACCGCCATCGCCACCCTGCGCGACCGCGGGGTCGAGGACCTCGCGCAGATCACCCTCATGAGCGACGGCACGACGGTCTACGAGTGCACCTCGACCGACGAGGTGCTCGACCTGCTGCAGGGCGGGCAGGCGGTGTTCGCCATCGCCGTCGGCCGCCAGGTGCGCGACGTGGAGGGCTCCCTGGCGCAGCTGCCGGGCGAGCGGGCCCAGGGCGCGCCCGGCGCCGCGGCGGCGGTGCTCGCCCCGGACGACCTCGCGGCGCGCCGCCGCCGGCGCAGCGCGGGCTGACCCGGCCCCCGGGCGGTAGCCTGGGCAGCGCCGACGACCCCGCACGGGAGAGTCCCCCCGCAGCCAGCGCGGGGCGCCGAAGGAGCAACTCTCCCCGAGAACCTCTCAGGCCCGTGGACCGTGTGGGACAGGCACCTCTGGAGAGCAGGCTGCGGTCCCACCCGTGGCCTCACCGACGGAGAAAGCCCGACCCCGCCGGGTCGGGTGAACCTCTCAGGTCAAGGGACAGAGCGGGGAGGCCCTCGTGGCGCGCGTCCGGCGCGCCGCCCAGCCGGAAGGCCGCACCGTGACGGACCCCCGCCCCGCCGCCCGCCCGCCGCTCGCCCCTCGGGCCCGGTGCCCTTCGTCGACCGCCACGTCGGGCCGCGCGAGGACGAGATCGCCAAGATGCTGGCCGTGGTCGGGGCGGGGTCCCTCGAGGAGCTCGCCCAGGCGGCCGTGCCCGAGGCGATCCGCGCGACCAGCCGGCTGGCGCTGCCCGAGCCGGCCACCGAGCCCGAGGTGCTCGCCGAGCTGCGCGCCCTCGCCGACCGCAACGTGCTCGTCCAGCCGATGATCGGCTGCGGCTGGTCCGGCACCCACACGCCCGGCGTCGTGCTGCGCAACGTCATGGAGAACCCGGCCTGGTACACCGCCTACACGCCGTACCAGCCGGAGATCAGCCAGGGCCGGCTGGAGATGCTGCTGAACTTCCAGACGGTCATCAGCGACCTCACCGGGCTGGACGTCGCCGGCGCCAGCCTGCTCGACGAGTCGACGGCCGCGGCCGAGGCGATGACCCTGACCCGCCGGCAGAGCAAGGTGGCCGCGGGAGCGGCCTTCGTCGTCGACGCCGAGACCCACCCGCAGACCGTCGCCGTCCTGCGCACCCGCGCGCTCCCGCTCGGGCTGCGCATCGAGGTCGCCGACCTGACCGACGGCCTGCCCGAGGGCGACCTGTTCGGCCTGCTCCTGCAGCACCCCGGCACGTCCGGGGCGCTGCGCGACCTGCGGCCGCTCGTCGCCGAGGCCACCGACCGCGGGGCGCTCGTCGCCGTCGCCACCGACCTGCTGGCCCTCACCCTGCTCGAGAGCCCGGGGGAGCTCGGTGCTCACATCGCCGTCGGCAGCAGCCAGCGCTTCGGCGTCCCGCTGGGCTTCGGCGGTCCGCACGCCGGGTTCATGGCCGTCCGCAAGGGTCTCGAGCGCGGCATGCCCGGCCGGCTCGTCGGCGTGAGCGTCGACGCCGACGGCGCGCCCGCCCTCCGGCTGGCCCTGCAGACCCGCGAGCAGCACATCCGGCGGGAGAAGGCCACGAGCAACATCTGCACTGCTCAGGTGCTGCTCGCGGTCATGGCCGCCGCGTACGCCGTCCACCACGGCCCCGAGGGCCTGGCCGGCATCGCGCACCGCACCCACCGCAGCGCCGCCGTGCTCGCCGCCGCGCTGCGGGCGGGCGGGGTCGACGTCGCGACGCCGGAGTTCTTCGACACCCTCACGCTGCGCGTGCCGGGGCGGGCCGACGAGGTCGCCGACGCCGCGGTCGCCCGCGGGGTGGAGCTGCGCCGGGTCGACGCCGACACGCTCGGGGTCAGCACCGACGAGACGACCCGGCGCGAGCACCTCGACGCGGTCGTCGCCGCCCTCGGCCTGCCCGAGCAGGACTGGGACGCCCTCGAGGTCGCGACCCCGGACGCGCTGCCCGCCGGGCTGGCGCGCACCACGCCGTACCTCACGCACGAGGTCTTCCGCACCCACCAGAGCGAGACCTCGATGCTGCGCTACCTGCGGCGGCTGTCCGACCGCGACCTCGCGCTGGACCGCACGATGATCCCGCTGGGCTCCTGCACGATGAAGCTCAACGCCACCACCGAGATGGAGGCGGTGACGTGGCCGGAGTTCGCCGCGATGCACCCCTTCACCGCGCCGGCGCACTCCACCGGCTACCGGCAGCTCGTCGACGACCTCGCCGGCTGGCTCGCCGAGGTGACGGGGTACGACGCGGTGAGCCTGCAGCCCAACGCCGGCAGCCAGGGCGAGCTGGCCGGCCTGCTCGCGATCCGCGGCTACCACCAGGCCCGCGGCGACGTCGACCGCGACATCTGCCTCATCCCGGCCAGCGCGCACGGCACCAACGCCGCCAGCGCCGTCATGGCCGGCATGCGCGTCGTCGTCGTCGGCACCGCCCCGACCGGCGACGTCGACGTCGACGACCTGCGCGCCAAGATCGAGCAGCACCGCGACCGGCTGGCGGCGCTGATGGTGACCTACCCCAGCACGCACGGCGTCTTCGAGGACACCATCACCGACATCTGCGCGGCGGTGCACGAGGCCGGCGGGCAGGTCTACGTCGACGGGGCCAACCTCAACGCGCTCGTCGGGCTCGCCCGGCCCGGGCACTTCGGCGCCGACGTCAGCCACCTCAACCTGCACAAGACCTTCTGCATCCCGCACGGCGGCGGCGGCCCCGGCGTCGGGCCCGTCGCGGCCCGCGCGCACCTGGCGCCGTACCTGCCCAACCACCCGGCCGACCCGGCCGCCGGCCCGGCGACCGGGCCCGGACCGGTGAGCGGGGCGCCGTACGGCAGCGCGGGCATCCTGCCGATCAGCTGGGCGTACGTCCGGCTCATGGGGGCCGACGGCCTCACGCGGGCCACCCAGGTCGCGGTCCTGACCGCGAACTACGTCGCGGCGCGGCTGCAGCCGCACTTCCCGGTGCTCTACACCGGTCGCGGGGGGCTGGTCGCCCACGAGTGCATCGTCGACCTGCGGCCGATCACCAAGGAGACCGGCGTGACCGTCGACGACGTCGCCAAGCGGCTCGTCGACTACGGCTTCCACGCCCCGACGATGAGCTTCCCGGTCGCCGGCACGCTCATGATCGAGCCGACCGAGAGCGAGGACCTCGCCGAGCTCGACCGCTTCTGCGACGCCATGATCGACATCAAGCGGGAGATCGACGAGGTCGCGGCCGGGACGTGGCCGGTCGAGGACAACCCGCTGCGCGGGGCGCCGCACACCGCGCAGGCGCTGCTGGGGGAGTGGGACCACCCCTACACCCGCGAGCAGGCCGCCTACCCGGGCGAGGTGCGGCCGACGACGAAGTACTGGCCGCCGGTGCGGCGCATCGACGGGGCGCACGGCGACCGCAACCTGGTCTGCTCGTGCCCGTCGCCGGAGGCCTACGAGTCGTAGGTCCGGACGGGTGGGCGCGTCAGGCGGCGGAGGGGAGTCGGCAGCCCGGCCGGTGCGGGGGCACCGGCCGGCCGTCGGGCAGCAGCTCGCCGGTGTCGTCGAAGACGACGACGCCGTTGCACAGCAGGCTCCACCCCTGCTCGGGGTGGCGGGCGACCGTACGGGCCGCGTCGTGAGCGGCGTCGTCGGCGGAGGGGCAGGCGGGGCGGTGGTCGCACATGGTCGTGCTCCTGGGGCTGTCCTGGGGCAGAGGCGGGGAGTGCCGGGAGGTCGTCCCGGCCGTGCAGTGTGCTCCTCGACACACTGCCCGCGCGGCTGAACACGCGAGTCCGTGGACGACGTGTCGCGATCCCCAGGTCCGCCCGTGCGGGTGACGGCCGTGCCGGGCCTGCCGGCGGCGCTGTCCGGCGGCCTGCGGGAGGTCGAGCGCCTCGAGCTCGCGGCGTGGGACGAGCCGGGGGCCGCACTCGCCGCGCTGCTCGAGCGGCACGCCCTGGCCGGGCCGCTGGGGGCGGCGGCCCCGGCCGGTCCGCCGGTCGGCGTCGCGCTGCTGCTCGGCGCGGCCGGCTGCGCGGCCCTGGCCGGGCTGCCGGGGGGTCCGGCCAGCCCGGTGCCGCAGGTGCCCGACGTCGTGGCCGTCGTCGTCGAGCCCGCCCGTGCCGGCACCCCGCCCGCCCCCGGGGGCGCCGCCGTCGGGCCCTGGCGCACGACGTGGAGCGACACCGAGCACGCGGCCGCCGTCGAGCAGGTGCGGGCGGCGATCTCCCGGGGCGACCTCTACCAGGCCAACGTCGTCGGGCACCGCAGCGCGCCGTGCGACGGCGACCCGCTGGCGGTGGCGTCAGCGGTCGCCGGCCTCCCGGGCGCCACCTACGGCGGGGTGCTGTCCGGCGAGGACTGGGCGGTCGGGTGCGCGTCGCCGGAGCAGCTGGTGCGCGTCGTCGGGGACCGCGTCACGACGGTGCCGGTCAAGGGGACCTGGCCGGTCGCGCCCGGCAGCGCCGCGCGGCTGCGGGCCAGTGGGAAGGACCGCGCCGAGCACGTCATGATCGTCGACCTGGAGCGCAACGACCTCGGCCGGGTCTGCCGCACCGGCAGCGTCGTGGTCGAGGAGCTCTACGCCCTCACCGCCTGGGCCGGGTTGTGGCAGGCCGGCAGCACGGTGGCCGGGCGGCTGCGCCCGGGGGCGACGGCGCTCGACGTCCTGCGGGCCGTCGCACCGGGCGGGTCGGTGACCGGCGCGCCCAAGCGGGCCGCGGCGCAGCTGCTGGCGGGCCTCGAGCCGGTCGGGCGCGGCCCGGCGATGGGCGCGCTCGGGGTGCTCTGGCGCGCGGACGGAGCCGTGGGGCTGGACCTGGGCCTGACGATCCGTACGGTCGCGGTCGCGGCCGGCACGGTCCACCTGTGGGCGGGCGGGGGCATCACCTGGGGCAGCGAGGCGGCGGCCGAGGTCGCGGAGGCGCACGCCAAGGCCGGGCCGGTGCTGCGCGCGCTGGCCCGGCTGGACCCCGGGGCCATCGCGTAACCTCGCTGCGGTCCGGCGCGCGGTGCCCGGCGGTGAGGCTGTCGAGGAGACCGTCGTGGACCTGCTGGGCCTGCCCGTGTCCGCGGGGCGGTGGGCGGCCGCCCAGGTCGCCGCGCAGGTCAGTGCCCGGGTGCCCCGCGCCGACCTGGACGAGCGGGACCCCGACTACATCCGCGACACGCTGCCGCTGGTGTGGCTGCTCGCGAGCACGTGGTTCCGCGCGGAGGCCCGGCACCTCGAGCGGATCCCCGCCCGGGGCCCGGTCCTGCTCGTGGGCAACCACAGCGGCGGCAACCTCACGCCCGACACGCTCGTGCTGACCCTCGCCTTCACCTCCTACTTCGGGGTCGAGCGGCGGTTCTACCAGCTGGCGCACAACCTCGTCGTGCAGCACCCGCTGGCCGGCATGCTGCGCCGCTTCGGCACGGTCGCCGCCAACCCGGAGAACGCGCACGCGGCGCTGTCGACGGGTGCGGCGCTGCTCGTCTACCCCGGCGGTGACTACGAGGTGTTCCGGCCGACGTGGGAGCGGCACAAGGTCGACTTCGGCGGCCGGCAGGGCTTCCTGCGCCTGGCGCTGCGCGAGGGCGTGCCGATCGTGCCGGTGGTGTCGGTGGGCGGGCAGGAGACGGCGCTGTTCCTGTCGCGGGGGGAGTGGCTCGCCAAGCTGCTGCGGCTGGACAAGATCGCCCGGCTCAAGGCGGTGTCCATCTCCCTGGCGCTGCCGTGGGGGCTCAACATCGGCGACTTCGCCCTGCACGTCCCGCTGCCCGCCAAGATCGTCGTCGAGGCGCTCGACCCCATCGACCTCACCGAGCGCTACGGGCCCGATCCCGACCTCGACGCGGTCTACGAGGACGTGCTCGGCGTCATGCAGGCCGCCATGGACCGGCTGGCCGCCGAGCGGCGCCTCCCGGTGCTCGGCTGATGCGCCTGTCCGAGCACCGCACGGTGCAGGCGCCCCGGGACCGGGTCTGGGCGCTGGTGTCCGACCCGCGCGAGTGGCACCGCTTCATGGACGGGCTGGTCCTGTCGGAGGTGCTGTCCGACGAGGTCACCGGTTGCGGCGCCCGGTGGGGCCTGCGGATCCAGGTCGGCGCCGCCGCCCTCGGCGGCACCGTCGAGGTGGTCGAGTTCGTCGAGCCGGCCGACCTGGCGTGGAACGCCGTCACCGGCATCACCCTGCGCGGGCGCTGGCGGCTGCGGGAGCGGGCCGGGGGCGGCACCGACGTCGAGCTGCGCCTGAACTACCAGGCGCCCGGTGGCCTCGCCGGGCTGGTCGCCGACCGGGTGGCTGCGCCGGCCGTGCGCGGCCGGTTGCGCCGCAGCCTGCGGGCGCTGCAGACGGTCGTCGAGACGGGCTGAGCGCCGCGTCGCGCGAGCCGCGCCGCTCAGGTGCGGCCGTCGCGCTCCTGCGCCTGCTCGAGCGTGGACGAGCGGTCCGCCCAGCGGGCCCGCAGCACCGTCCAGCCCTCCTGCTCGTACGCGGCGCACACCGCCTCGTCGTCGTCGACGACGACCGCGACGACGCGGTCGCCGGCCAGGCGGCGCAGCAGCGCGGGCTTGGCGAGCCGGGCCGGTCGGCGGTCGCCGGCGCGCCGCATCGCGAGCTCGCCGAGCGGCAGGCCGTGGCGGGACAGCCAGGCGAGCGTGTCGGCCCGGCAGCGCTCCGGGCGCCCGGTGACGTAGACGACGTCGCAGTCGCGGGCGCTCTCGCGCACCAGCGCCAGGCCGTCGGGCAGCGGCGGGTCCTCGCCCGCCGCGTCGAAGAAGGCGTCCCAGTGCTTCGGCCGCCCCTGCAGGTGGTGCAGCCGGTGCCGGACGTCGGCCAGCGTGCCGTCGAGGTCGAAGACCGCGAGCGGCCGGTCCTGCTCGGGTCCCACCCGGGCACCGTACGGCGCCGCGCGGCAGCCGGACCGGGCGCCCGCCCGCGACTACCCTCGGTTTCGGTCCGCGCCGGGGCGGCGGGGAGAGGCAGGGCATGCGCACCGCGGTCGGCCGCCTGCTGCGCCGCGGCCCGGCCCTGCCGCTCGTGCTCGCGGTCCTCGGGCTGCTGCTGCTCGTGCTGTTCGCCGACCCGCACGACGACTTCGACCTGGAGGTCTACGCCGGCGCGGTCCGCGCCTGGGCGTCCGGCGCACCCCTGTACGGCTACGTCCACCCCGGTCGCCGTACGGCTTCACCTACCCGCCCTTCGCCGCCCTGCTCATGCTGCCGCTGGCGGTCGTGCCCCTGGCCGCGGCGCGGCTGCTCGCGCTCGCCGGCGACGCCGCCGTCCTCACCGCGACGACGTGGTGGCTCGTGCGCCAGGTCGCCCCGGCGCACGGCTGGGGCGTCGCCCGCACGACCGCCTGCGCGGTCCCGCTCGTCTGCCTGCTGGAGCCGGTGCGCGACACGGTCGGCTTCGGCCAGGTCAACCTGCTCGTCGTGGCGCTCGTCGTGCTCGACGTCGTGCTGCTGCGGCGGGGGAGCGCCGCGGCCGGGGTCGGCACCGGGCTGGCGGCAGCCGTGAAGCTCACCCCGGCGGTGTTCGTGGTGCTGCTGGCGGCCCGCCGGCCGCGGGCGGCGCTGACGGCTGCGGCGGTCGGCGGCCTGGCGACGGTGCTGGCGTACGCCGTCGCGCCCACGGCGTCGGTGGCCTACTGGACCGGTGCGCTGCTCGACACCTCCCGGGTCGGGCGCGCCGACCTGGCGGCCAACCAGGCGCTGTCGGGGGCGCTCGCCCGCCTCGCAGACGCCCCGACCCGACCGCTGCTGCCGTGGCTGGGCGTGGTCGCCGTCGTCGCCGCCGTCGGGCTGACCCGGGCCGTCCGGGCCGCCCGGTCCGGCGACGACCTCGCCGCGCTGGCGCTGTGCGGGCTGACCGGCGGGCTGGTCAGCCCGATCACGTGGACGCACCACCTGTGGTGGGTCGTGCCGGCCGTCGCGGTGCTGGTGCGGGCGGGGGCCCGCGACCGGCGGGCGCTCGGCGCGGCGCTCGCCGTCGCCGGGCTGTTCGCCAGCTCGCTGCCGGACCTGGCGCACACGCACCTCGGCGAGCACCTGGCGCACGGTCCGCTCGTCGTGCTCGCCGAGAGCAGCTACGCGCTCGCCGCGCTGCTGCTCGTGCTGCTGCTGCCGTACGCCCGGTCCGCGGCGTCGGCCCGCCCGGTGCACCGCGGTCGGACGGTCGGCCGCGACCCGTCGGTCGAGGAGCACACCGCGGCGTGGACGACGGGGTGACGGCAGGGCCACCCCAGCAGGCGGAGTCCTCCACTTGACATAGTGTCGATTATCGGCGCGTGCGGGGGATCGCGTCGAGCGACCTGATCCGGCTCGCCGCGGCTGGCCTCAGCCGCGCGACGCCGCCGCGACCTGCACCGCGACGGCCGCGGACGCCGTCGCGACGAGCGCCGCGCCGGGCAGCCGGTCGACCCGGCCGCGGCCCAGCGCACCGGCGACCGCGACGGCGTCGACCGCGTCGCACAGCGCCCCGGCCTTCAGCCAGGTGCGCAGCGCGCCGGTGTCGCCCGCGCGCACGGCCTGCACGCTGCCGAGCCCCACCGCGACCTCCCGCGCCCCGAGCATCCGGGTCAGCCAGGCCACCCGGGTGCTCGTCGCGCTGTCCAGGCCCATGAGCCGCGGGAACAGGGTCGGTCGGGCGATCATGACGACCCCGAGGCCGGCCCGGGCGGCGCCGAGCGTGGTCGGGGTGGCGGCCCCGAGGACCGCGGGCAGCAGGCGCGCGCGGCGGCGGGAGGGACGGGTCAGCAGGGGCACGCGGGGCTCCGGGGCTCGGGTCGGGTTCGGGTGCTGCAGGCAGGGAATCCTGCCAGGGCACCCGTCGTTGGACCCGGTGACACCCTCTGGAGGTTCCATGAGCGACCGCGTCCTGCGTGGTACCCGGCTCGGGGCGGTCAGCTACGAGAGCGACCGCCACACCGAGTTCGCCCCGCGGCTGTCCGCGACGTACGACTGCCCGCGCGGGCACGTCGTCGAGATGCCGTTCGCGGCCGAGGCCGACGTCCCGCCCACCTGGGAGTGCCGCGTCTGCGGCAGCACGGCGCTGCTGCGCGACGGCGAGCAGCCCGAGGCCAAGAAGACCAAGCCGGCCCGGACGCACTGGGACATGCTCCTCGAGCGCCGCAGCGTCGACGAGCTCGAGGAGGTCCTCGCCGAGCGCCTGGCCGTCCTGCACGAGAACCAGGGCAAGGTCAAGGCAGCCCTCAAGGCCGACCGGGCGGGCAAGAAGACCGCCTAGTCCCCTGCACGTCCCGCGAGCCGCTCCCCCGTCCGGGGGAGCGGCTCGCGGCGTCAGCGCTCGTGCCCCCGCGGGCCGTCGTCCGGGTCGACGACCTCGCCGTCCACGACGCGACCGCCGCGGCGCGCCGAGCCCCGTCCGCCGCTCAGTCCGCCCAGCCCGCCGACCCCGCCCAGCAGCCGGCGCCCGGCGTACGCGGTGAGCGAGCGGCGCACGAGGACCCGCACCGGCGGCAGCAGCAGGAGCAGCCCGACGGCATCGGTGACGAAGCCCGGGGTGAGCAGCAGCGCGCCCGCGAACAGCACGACCGCCCCCTCGACGACCTCGCCCGCCGGGACGCGGCCGGCGGCCGTCGCGCCGCGGAAGGCCCGCCAGGTGCGGGCCCCCTCGCGGCGCAGCAGCGCCGCTCCGAGCAGCGAGACGACGAGCAGCAGCGCGAGGGTCGGCAGCACGCCGAGGCCCTGGCCGACCTGCACGACGACGTAGAGCTCGACCAGCGGGACGACGATCAGCGCGAGCAGCAGCAGCGCCGGCACGTCAGCCCCCGACCCGCTCGAGCCGGCGGCCGAGCGCCGGCTGCGCAGGCCCCACCAGGTGACCCGCCACAGCGCCTCGACCACGATGGCCCGGCTCATCTTGCTGCTCCCCGCGCGCGCGCTCGACGAAGGTGATGGGCACCTCCACGACGCGGAACCCCCGGCGCCAGGCCTGCCAGGCCAGGTCGACCTGGAAGCAGTAGCCCTGCGAGGCGACCTCGCCCAGCGGCAGGCGCGTCGAGCACCTCCCGGCGGTACGCGCGGTAGCCCCCCGTCGCGTCGGCCAGCGGCAGGCCGAGCGCGAGCCGGGTCCAGGCGTTGCCGCCGCGCGACAGCAGCTCGCGCGAGCGCGGCCAGTCGACGACCTCACCGCCCGGCGACCCAGCGGCTGCCGAGCACGACGTCGGCGTGCTCGAGCGCGGCGAGCAGCCGGGGCAGCTGCTCGGGCGCGTGGCTGCCGTCGGCGTCCATCTCCACGACGACGTCGTAGCCCGCCTCGCGCGGCCCAGGCGAACCCGGCGATGTAGGCGGCGCCCAGGCCCTCCTTGCCGGCGCGGTGCAGCACGTGCACCCACGGCTCGCCGGCAGCCAGCGCGTCGGCGACGTCGCCCGTGCCGTCCGGGCTGTTGTCGTCGACGACGAGCAGGTGCACCGCCGGGCACGGCGGCGCGCAGCCGGGCCGCGATCGGCTCGAGGTTGTCGCGCTCGTCGTAGGTCGGCACGACGACGAGCACGCGGTCGTGCCCGCTCACCGCACGCCCCCGGCCTCCGCGACGCGAGCGCGTCGCAGGGCGGCCCCGAGCGCCGCCGCACCGACCAGGCCGAGCAGCACCTCGGGCAGCACCCCCAGGCGCGTCGCGAGGGTCTGCCCCTCGACCGTCGGCACCTCGTCGAGGAGGACCTCGCGGGTGAAGATGCCGCTGCGCTCGACGAGCGTGCCGTCGGGAGCGATGACGGCGCTGATGCCGCTGGTCGCCGCGACGAGGACGGCCCGGCGGTGCTCCACGGCGCGCAACCGGCTCATGGCGAGCTGCTGCGCGGTCTCGGCGCTGCGGCCGAAGGTCGCGTTGTTGGTCTGCACGACGAGCACCTGGCCGCCGCCGCGCACGGCGTCGCGCACCAGCGGGTCGTACGCCACCTCGAAGCAGATGACGTCGCCGACGGCCACCGGGCCGACCCTCAGCACCCCGGTGCGGTCGCCGGCGGCGAAGTCGCGCGGCACGAGGTCGACCCGGTCGGTCACCCGGCGCAGCAGCGAGCGGTAGGGCATGTACTCCCCGAAGGCACCGGGTGCCGCTTGACGTAGGTCGCGCCGGGCCCGGAGGACCGGGTCCCAGACGATGCCGGTGTTGCTGACCTGGTCGCCGGGACCCTCGACGACCGCCCCGACCAGGACCGGGACGCCGACGTCGCGCACCGCGGCGTCGATCGTCGCGTACGCCTGCGGGTCGGTGTACGGGTCGAGGTCGCTGGCGTTCTCCGGCCAGACGACGAGCTCGGGCCGGGGGACGCGGCCGGCCCGGACGTCCTCGGCGAGCCGGTGCGTGGCGTCGGCGTGGGCGTCCAGGACGGCGGCGCGCTGGGCGAAGGCGTCCAGGCCGAGCCGCGGCACGTTGCCCTGCACGAGCGCCACCCGCACCGGGTCGCCGAGGGCGGGCACCGGGGCGAGGGCGGCCGCCAGCACCAGCCCGGCGAGCACGAGCAGCGCCGGCAGCGCGGAGCGGCCCACGGCCGCCGGACCCCGGCGCTGCGCGGCGAGCACGACCAGCAGGGCCAGCAGGCCGCCGACGAGCGCGACGGCGAAGCTCACCAGCGGCGCGCCGCCGACCGCGGCCAGCGGCGTGAAGGGGGTGGCGCCCTGGCTGAAGGCGAGGCGCCCCCAGGTGAAGCCGCCGAACGGCAGCCGACCGCGCAGCGCCTCCTCGGCGACCCACAGGGCCGCGGTCCACAGCGGCCAGCCGGGCAGGCGGGACACTCCCCCGAGGGCGGCGCCGAGCACGGCGAGGAAGGCGGCCTGGGACACCGCCAGCGCGACCCACGCGGCGGGACCGGCGACGGCCCCGGACCAGTGCAGGAGCGGCAGGAACAGCGCGAGCCCGGCGACCAGGCCGAGCAGCGGCCCCGGCGCGCGGTCGCGCGCCGCGCACGACGAGCGCGAGCACGGCGACGCCGACCGGCGCGAGCGGCCAGAGCGCCAGCGGGGCGAAGGAGGCCGCGAGCAGCAGCCCGGCGGCGACGGCGCCCAGCGGCCGCCAGGGCACCGCCGTGCTCCCGGCCGGCACCGCCGCGGGTGCCGGCGCGACGGGCTCGCGGACGGCGCTGGTCACCACGACAGTCTGCCTGCTCCCGGCCCCGGGTGTCGGTGTCGACACCCGGGGCCGGGCGGTGCCTGGACCCGGTGCTGCCCTTCGTACCGGCACGTCGGCGACCGGCCGCCGCCGCCGCACCGTTCTCTGATGGGCTCCCGCGGGTCCGGCGGGCAGGACGCACGCTATCGGTCGCTCCCCCGCCCCTGTCAACCCGCCGCTGACCTGCGACGACGCGCTCGAGGTGCAGGTGCAGGGGCGTCTTCCGCGCGCCGGCCGACTTCGAGGTGTCACCGGGGAGTGACGATCGTGCGACCGTCCACGAGCAGCCGCTCGCAGACCGGGTCCGGTCCGTCCAGGTCGGGCAGCCCGGCGACGCCGGCCCGGGGGTCGGTCGACCAGCCCACCACCCGGGCGTCCGGCGTCTGCACGACGAGCTCGCCCTCGACCCGCCACACCGCGAGGGTGGCCGGGGCGCCGGGCACGAGGTCGCCGCGCACGTCGTCGCCCGCGGCCCGCCAGCCGCCGCGGGTGTGCGCGGCGAAGGCGGCCCGCGCCGACAGCCCGCTGCCCGGCGTCTGGTGCCGCACCGCGGCCCGCACCGTGCCCCACGGGTCCAGCGGGGTGACCGGGCGCGTCCGACCCCAGGGCCAGCGCCACCCCGGCGGCGGCCAGTGCGGCGTACGGGTTCAGGCCGCGGCGCGCTCCGCGCCCCAGCCGCGCGGCGTACAGGCCGCCCGGTCCCCCCCAGCGGGCGTCGAAGGCCGGCTGGACGCTGGCGACCAGCCCGAGCGCCGCCATCCGCCGCTCGGTCCCGGGCGAGCAGTGCTCGGCGTGCTCGACGCGGTGCCGGGCCGCGCGCACGGCCCCGGCCCCGACCTGGGCGGCGGCCTGCTCGACCCCGGCGACGACGGCCTCGACAGCGGCGTCGCCGATGGCGTGGAACCCGGCCTGCAGCCCGGCGGAGGTGCACGCGGCCACGTGCTCGGCGACCTGCTCGGCGGTGAGGTAGGCGTGCCCGCGGTGCGCCGCGTCGGCGTACGGCGCGGTCAGGCAGGCGGTGTGGCTGCCCAGCGCGCCGTCGGCGAACAGGTCCCCGCCGGCGCCGCGCGCCCCGAGCTCGCGGGCGCGGTCGACGCCGCCGAGCTCGCCCCAGTAGCCGACGACCTGCACGCCGGCCTCGAGCGCGAGCGCGGCGCGGAAGTCGTCCTCGCCGCCGATGTCGGGGCCGCCGCACTCGTGCACCGCGGCGATGCCGAGCTCCCCGGCCCGCAGCAGCGCCGTCTCCTGGGCGGCCCGGCGCTGGCTGCGGGTGACCGCTCCGTAGGCCGCGCGCCGGAGCAGGTGGTGGGCGTCGGTGCGGACCAGGCCGTCGCCGAGGAAGCCGTCGGCGGCGCGGGCCTCGGGGACGGCGGCCTGCAGCGCGCTGCTGACGACCGCCGAGTGCACGTCGGTGCGGGCCAGGTAGACCACCCCGCCGTACGACGCGCGGTCGAGCTCGCCCGCCGTCGGCGGCCGCCCCTCGGGCCAGGTCGTCTCGTCCCAGCCGGTGCCGAGGACGGCGCCCCCGCGGGCCCGGCGGGCGGCGTCGGCGACGCGGTCCAGGGCGACGGCCAGGGACGGCGCCCCCGTCAGGTCCAGCCCGGTCAGCGCCAGCCCCGTCGCCGTGAGGTGCACGTGCGCGTCCACGAAGGCCGGCGCCACCCAGGCGTCCTCGAGGTCGACGACCACGTCGGCCGACATGCCGTCGGCGGCGCCCTCGGACCCGACCCAGGCCACGGTGGCCCCGTCGACGAGCACAGCGGTGGCGAAGGGGTCGGCCGACGAGCGGACCCGCCCCCGGCGGTAGAGCGTCGTCGTCACGGCCCCGAGCCTAGGGACCGGGACCCCCTCCCCCAGGACCCTGCTCTGTCCGGAGGATCTGCGGCGCGCAGGCTTCCCCGCCGGACGTCTTCCCGATACCGTGCGGCCATGACCAGCCTCCTCGCCGCCCCGACCTCCGCTCCGGCCCCCGCCGACGTGCACGCGGTGCTGGGCCGCTCGATGCTCGTGGACGGCTTCGACCTCGTGCTCGACCTCGAGGCCTCGCGCGGCTCCCGGCTGGTCGACGCCCGCGACGGCACGGCCTACCTCGACCTGTTCACCTTCTACGCCAGCAGCGCGCTCGGCATGAACCACCCGGCCCTGGTCGAGGACGAGGTCTTCCGCGGCGAGCTCCTGCAGGCCGCGCTCAACAAGCCGGCCAACTCCGACGTCTACACCGTCGCGATGGCCCGGTTCGTGCAGACCTTCGCGCGGGTGCTCGGCGACCCGGGCCTGCCGCACCTGTTCTTCGTCGAGGGGGGCGCGCTGGCCGTCGAGAACGCCCTCAAGGTGGCCTTCGACTGGAAGTCGCGGCGCAACGAGGCCGCCGGCCGCAGCCGCGACCTCGGCACCCGGGTCCTGCACCTGCGCGACGCCTTCCACGGGCGCAGCGGCTACACGCTCAGCCTCACCAACACCGACCCGGTGAAGACCGAGCGGTTCCCCGTCTTCGACTGGCCGCGCGTCCCGGCGCCGTACGTCTCGAGCAGCCGCGGGCCGGTCGAGCGGCGCGAGGCCGAGGCCCTGGACGCCGCCCGGGCGGCCTTCGCAGCGCACCCGCACGACATCGCCTGCTTCGTGCTCGAGCCCGTGCAGGGCGAGGGCGGCGACCACCACTTCCGGCCCGAGTTCCTGCAGGCGGTCCAGCGGCTGTGCGAGGAGCACGACGCGCTGCTCGTGCTCGACGAGGTGCAGACCGGGTGCGGGCTGACCGGCACCGCCTGGGCCTTCCAGCAGCTCGGCGTGCAGCCCGACGTCGTGGCGTTCGGCAAGAAGACCCAGGTCTGCGGCGTCATGGCCGGCGGACGCGTCGACGAGGTCCCCGACAACGTGTTCCGCACCTCGTCGCGGATCAACTCCACCTGGGGCGGCTCGCTCACCGACATGGTCCGCAGCCGCCGCATCCTCGAGGTCGTCGAGGCCGAGGGCCTCATCGCCCGGGCGAAGGCCCTCGAGCCGGTGCTGCTCGGCCTGCTGGCCGACCTCGCCGCCCGCCACCCCGAGGTCACCGACGTCCGGGGCCGCGGCCTCATGTGCGCCTTCTCGCTGCCCGACGGCGGGCTGCGCGACGCCGTGCTCGGCGCCCTGCGCGACGACGAGCACGTGCTGCTGCTGGGCTGCGGGAGCCGTAGCGTGCGCTTCCGCCCGGCCCTCACCGTGCGCGAGGACGAGCTCGCCGAGGGCCTGGCGGCCCTCGACCGCGTCCTCACCCGCCTCACGTCCCCGACCGCTCCCCCGAAGGGCTCGACCTCCTGATGCGCATCGACTCCACCGTCGCCGGCTCCCCCGTCCGCGGCGACGCCGGGACGACCACGAGCACCAACCCGGCCCGGCTGTCCGACGTCGTCGCCGAGGTGTCGCTGGCCAGCGCCGACCAGCTCGTCGACGCCTTCCGCGCCGCCCGGGACGCCCAGCCCGCCTGGGCGGCCACGCCGGCCCCGGTGCGCGGCCAGGTGGTCGCGCGCATCGGCCGGCTCGTCGAGGCCAACGCCGAGGCGCTGGCGCAGCTGGTCACCCGCGAGGTCGGCAAGCCGATCGCCGAGGCCCGCGGGGAGGTGCAGGAGATCGTCGACACCTGCGACTTCTTCCTCGGCGAGGGCCGGCGGCTCTACGGCCAGACGGTGCCGAGCGAGATGCGCGACAAGCAGCTGTTCACCTTCCGCGTGCCCGTCGGGGTGGCCGGCATCATCACGGCCGGCAACTTCCCCGTCGCCGTGCCGTCGTGGTACCTCGTCCCGGCGCTGCTCTGCGGCAACGCCGTCGTCTGGAAGCCGGCGGACTACGCCGCCGCGCTCGGCGACGCCCTGTCGCGGCTGTTCGTCGCGGGCGGGCTGCCGCCGGGCGTGCTCAACACCGTGCACGCCGACGGCCCGACGACCTTCGACGGGCTGTCGCGGGCGCTCGACGAGGGCCTGGTGCAGAAGGTCGGCTTCACCGGCTCCTCCGAGGTCGGCGTGCGCATCGGCGAGCTGTGCGGCCGGCACCTGCAGAGCCCGTGCCTCGAGCTCGGCGGCAAGAACCCCATGGTGGTGATGCCCGACGCCGACCTCGACCTCGCTGCCGAGGGGGCGCTGTTCGCCGGGTTCGGCACCGCGGGCCAGCGCTGCACCTCGCTCGGCATCGCCGTGGTCCACGAGGACGTGCACGACGCGTTCCTCGAGAAGCTGCTGGCCCGGCTCGCGGCGTCCCGGGTCGGCGACCCGGCGCAGGACGTGCTGTACGGCCCGATGCTGTCCGAGCGCTTCCTGGCGGGCTGGGAGAAGTGGCTGGGCGAGGTCCAGCCGCACCACGAGGTGCACGGGCCGACCGGGCGGATCACCTCCGGCAACCCGCGCGAGGGCTTCGTCGGCGACCCGGACGAGGGCGTGTTCGCGCACCCCGTCGTCGTCACCGGCGTACGCCCCGACGACGCCCTCTACCGCTACGAGACCTTCGGCCCGCTGGTGCCGGTGACGACCTTCCGCACCTTCGACGAGGCCGTGTCCCTCGCCAACGGGCACGGCTACGGGCTGTCCTCGGCGATCTACACGCGCGACGCCAAGGCCGTCTGGGACTTCCGGGCCCGGGTGTCGGCGGGGATGCTGTCGGTCAACAACTCGACCTCGGGCGCCGAGGCGCACCTGCCCTTCGGCGGCAACGGCAAGAGCGGCAACGGTTCCCGGCAGTCCGGCGTGTGGGTGCTCGACCAGTTCACCCGCTGGCAGTCGATGAACTGGGACTACGCCGGCAAGCTGCAGAAGGCCCAGATGGACGTCGAGGTCGCTGCCGGCGACCCCGGCTTCCGCCTGTAGCCGACCGGGTCAGCCCTGGGCGGTGCCGGCCTGCGGGGTCACCACCCGCGGCACCCGGTCCTCCTGCGGCCGGGCGTCCTGCAGGTCGGCGTACGCCTCGCGCCCGGGCGCCGGCGAGCCGGTGCCGTGGTCGTCGGTGAACGACGACTCGTCGAACGGCTGCTCGCCGGCCAGCACCCGACGCGCGCGGTCGAGGTCGAGCTGGCCGGTCCACCGGCCGACGAGCACGGTCGCGACCGCGTTGCCGGCGAAGTTGGTGAGCGCACGGGCCTCGGACATGAAGCGGTCGATGCCGACGATGAGCCCCACGCCGTCGAGCAGCTCCGGGCGGTGGGTCGACAGACCACCCGCGAGCGTGGCGAGGCCTGCTCCGGTCACGCCGGCCGCCCCCTTCGAGGCGATGACCATGAAGACCAGCAGGGAGACCTGCTCGCCGACCGACAGCGGGTTGCCGGTCGCCTGCGCGATGAACAGCGAGGCCATCGTCAGGTAGATGGCGGTGCCGTCGAGGTTGAAGGAGTAGCCGGTCGGGACGGTGATGCCGACGACCGGCCGGCTGACCCCGACGTGCTCCATCTTCGCGATGAGCCGCGGCAGGGCGGTCTCGGAGGACGACGTCGACACGATGAGCAGGAACTCGCGCGCCAGGTAGCGCAGCAGGCGCAGCACCGAGAGGCCGGTGACCGCGCGCAGCACCGTGCCGAGCACGAGCAGGACGAACAGCAGGCAGGTCGCGTAGAAGCCCAGCATGACCACGGCCAGGCTCCGGATCGCGTCGAGACCGGCCGAGCCGACGACAGCGGCGATCGCCCCGAAGGCGCCGACCGGGGCCACCCACATGATCATCGCCAGGACCTTGAAGACGACCCGCTGCAGCGACGTGACGGCCGTCAGCACCGGCGTCCCGCGCTCCCCGAGCGACTGCAGGGCGAACCCGACGAGCAGCGCGACGAACAGGGTCTGCAGCACCTCCCCGGAGGTCACCGACGAGAACAGCGACGTCGGGATGATCCCGAGCAGGAAGTCGACGGTGCCGCCGCTCTCGCCGGCGGCCCCCCGGCCGGCCGCGCGCGTCGTCTCGTCGAGCTGCAGGCCCTGGCCCGGGTGCAGCAGGTTGCCGACGACGAGCCCGATCGCGAGGGCCGCGGTGGACATGGTGAGGAAGTAGCCCAGGGCCAGGCCCCCGACCTTGCCCACCTGGGCGGCGCTGCGCACCGACCCCACCCCGAGGACGATCGTCGTGAAGATGATCGGCGAGATCATCATCTTGACGAGGCTGACGAAGCCCGTCCCCAGCGGCCTGAGCGACTGCGCCACGTCCGGTGCGACGAAGCCGAGCACCACGCCGGCCAGCACCGCGGCGATCACCGCCAGGTAGAGCAGGTGCGTGCGGTCCGCCCGCCGGGACGGCGAGGGCGCGGTGTCGGCGGGCGTACCGGGCTGCAGGGTCATGGGGCCTCTCCCGTCTCCGGCGCCGCGGGACCGGCGACCGCGAGCACCGTGCCCCGCCCGCCCGGTCCTCACCCGCGCCGGAGCAACCTCACGACGACCGTGCGCGTCCTCCTGGTGCCGGCCCTCCCGGGTCGCGACCGCCGACCGCAGGAGACCGCGATGACGCGCACCGCCGCACTGCTCGCCCCCGTCCTCGTCGGAGCCGCCGTCGCGGTCGCCCCGCTCGCCGCCACCGCCGCGCCTACCGGCGCCGCCACCGCCGCAGCGACGGCCAGCAGCGCGAGCGCCTGCCCCACCGGCTGGGGCTCGCTGGCCAAGACCGCCGCGCCGATGTCGACCGCCCCGCTCACCGGCGTGCGCGCCGGCCGGCACGACTGCTTCGACCGGCTCGTCCTCGACGTCGGCCCGGGCGCCGTCCGCGGCTGGACCGTGCAGTACGTCGACGCCGTGCGCCAGGACGGCTCCGGCACGGTCGTCCCGACCCGCGGCGGCGCCGCCATCTCGGTCGTCGCCCACGTGCCGGCCTACGACAGCAGCGGCCGCGCGACGTACGCCCCGCGCGACCGGTCCGAGCTGGCGCCGGTCGCCGGCTACCGGACCTTCCGGCAGGTCGTCTGGGCCGGGTCGTACGAGGGGTACACGACCGTGGGACTGGGCGTGCGCGCCCGCCTGCCGTTCCGCGTCTTCGCGCTGGACGGGCCCGGCACCAGCAGCCGGCTCGTCGTGGACGTCGCCCACACCTGGTGACGCTGCGGGCCCTCAGCCCGCGACGCGGTACCACCTCGGCGAGGTGTTCGGCGGGGGCGTGAACGACGCCTGCACCACCAGCAGGGACGGCCGGCCGCTCGCGACCCCGGCGGCCACCGCCTGCGCCAGCTCCTCGACCGCCACGGTGCGGGCCTCGACCCGGAACGCCCGGGCGAGCGCCACGAAGTCCGGTGGCTCCAGGTCGCAGCCGACCGGCGTCTGGCCGTCCTTGGTGAAGTCGTAGGCGAGCATCCCGTAGCCGCCGTCGTCCACGAGCACGGTCGTCAGCGGCAACCTCTCCTGCGCCGCCGTCGCCAGCTCGCCGCAGGCGAACAGGAAGCCGCCGTCGCCCACCAGGGCGACCGTCGGGCGCCCGGACAGGGCCGCGCCGAGCCCGGCGGGGAAGCCGAAGCCGAGGGTGCCCCAGCCGACCGGGTAGGCCAGTCCGCGCGGCTGGTGCACCCGGCCGAAGCCGCCGTACCAGTAGCCGGCCACGCACATGTCGGCCACGACGACCGCGTCCTCGGGCAGCCCCGCCTCGAGCGCGTCGAGGAAGGCGGTCTCCGGCCCGGCGTACGACTCCCGGCCGGGGGGCCGCTCCCACCAGGGCGGCCGCGGTGCGCCGACCAGCGCCCGCAGTGCGGTCGCACCGGCGCGGGCCGGGACGGCCAGCCACACGTCGGGCTCGACGTTGACCGGTCGGGCGAGGTCGACCGTGACGACCGCCGGCGGCCGGGGCTGGCGGAAGCCCTGGGTGTTCATCGCGTCGAGGTCGCTGCCGAGCACGACGACGAGGTCGGCGGCGTCCCACAGCGCACCCGCACCCGGGCAGTGCGGCGGCAGCGGCACGAGCGCGGGGGCCTCCGGCGGGAGCAGTCCGCGACCGCCGTACGACGTCAGCACCGGCGCGCCGAGCGACTCCGCCAGCGCGGCGACCTCCTGCGCGGCGCCGTCGGCGGTCGCACCGCCGCCGGCCCAGACCAGCGGGCGGCGGGCGGCCTGCAGGAGCGGGCCCGCTGCGGACGCGTCGATCGTCTCGGGAGGGTCGACGACCTCGGCCGGGGGCGCCCCCGGCCCCACGGCCGGCGGGGGCGCGGTCAGGGCCGACAGCAGGTCGGTGGGGACCTCGAGGTAGACCGGCCGCCGCGGGTGCTCCAGCGCCAGCCGGCCGGCGCGCAGCACCGTGTCGTGCAGCGCCTCGACCGTCTCCACCCGCAGCTGCGCCTTGGTCACCGGCCGGAAGAAGCCGGCCTGGTCGGTCGTCTCGTGCAGCACGCCGCGGTAGGCGCCGGGGCGGCGCAGCGTCGTCGGCACGTCCGTCGCCACCACGAGCACCGGTGAGTGCGAGGCCCAGGCCTCCCCCACCGCGGTGACGGTGTTCGCCGCGCCCGGGCCGGTCGTCGTGAGGGCGACCCCGAGCCGACCGGTCGCCCGGGCGTAGCCGTCCGCGGCGTACCCGGCGGCCTGCTCGTGCCGGACCCCGACCAGCCGCACCCCGCTGCCGGGGAAGGCCCGCCAGGCCGCGAGGTTGTGGACGCCCGGCAGGCCGAAGGCGACCTCGACGCCGAGCGCGCGCAGGGCGGCGACGAGCGCCTCGCCCCCGGTCACGCCCCCGGACACCACCTCGGCCACCCCCTCCTGACTGCCGACCGTATCGCGCCCGGCACCCTCCGTCGCGGGGTGTCCGGGCCGTCCCGGTCCATCCCGGTCCGTCCCGCCACCTTGACCTTCCCGTCATCGTCACGCGTGCTTCGAGTCACACGACCGGGGAAGGGCGTGATCACCCGCACCGCCGCGGGTCGTCGGACCCTGGGAGGTTCCATGCGCATGCGCCGCAGAGCGGGGCTGCTGCTCGCACCCCTGCTGATCGCTCCTCTCGCCGCCTGCGGGAGCGGCAGCGACACCAGCGCCAGCGGGGCGCCCATCGTCAACTGGTACATCGGCAACGAGTCCTGGCTGCCCGACGTCATCGAGGCCTGCAACGCCTCCTCCGGCGGCGCCTACGAGCTGCGCGCCGAGAGCCTGCCGACCAACCCCGACTCGCAGCGCGAGCAGCTGGTGCGCCGGCTGGCCGCCAAGGACGACTCCATCGACCTGATCGGCATGGACGTCGTGTGGACCGGCGAGTTCGCCGAGGCCGGCTGGATCACGCCCTTCGAGCCGGGCGAGCTGGAGAACGTCGGCAACGCCGACCAGGTGCTCAAGGGCCCGTACGAGACGTCGGTGACCAACGACAAGCAGTACGGCGCGCCGCTGAACTCCAACACCCGGCTCCTCTGGTACCGCAAGAGCAAGCTCGGCGACAACCCGGTGCCGAAGACGTGGGACCAGCTCCTGGACACCGCCGACCGGCTCGGGACGAAGGTCCAGGAGACCGGCAAGCGGGCCGAGGCGCTGGTCGTCTTCTTCAACGCCCTCGAGGAGAGCGCCGGCGGCCACATCCTCACGCAGGGCCCCGACGGCACGGCGCAGATCGACCTGCCGGAGGGCCCGACGGTCAAGGCGCTCGAGATCATGAAGCGCTACGCGACCTCCCAGGCCGCGCCGACCGCGCTGTCGACGAGCGCCGAGGACGACAACCGGCTCGCCTTCCAGTCGCCCGACAGCTCCAGCACCTTCATGATCAACTGGCCGTACGTGTACCCGAGCGTGCTCGAGGCCGACCCGCAGCTCGCGGAGGACTACGGCGTCGCCGGCTACCCGCAGGTCGACCCGTCCATCCCGGCCGCGGCCCCCCTCGGTGGCTACAACCTCGGCATCGGGGCGTACACGAACGACCGTCCCGCGGCTCTGGCGGCCATCAACTGCCTCACCCGGCCCGAGCAGCAGCGCACGATCGCCATCACCGGTGGCCAGCCCTCGGTGCTCCGGTCGCTCGCGGACGACGCGCAGATCAAGGAGAAGCTGCCGTTCCTGCCGCTGATGACCGCACAGCTGGAGAACGCCGCGCCGCGCCCCGTGAGCGCCAACTACAACGACATCTCGCTCGCCGTGCGCCAGGTGCTGCACCCGATGGACGCCATCGACCCTCCGAAGACCTACCGCGACCTGCGTGACCTGCTCAAGCAGGCGCTCGACTCCCAGGCGGTGCTCTAGATGACGACGACCGCACCTCCGGCCGGCACCCGGCCGGCCACCCGCAGCGGCACGCAGCGCGGCGAGACCGACCGCGCGTCCGCGGAGCGTCGGCTCGGCCTCAAGCTGGCCGCCCCCGCCGCGATCATCATGCTCCTGGTGACCGCCTACCCGATCTGCTACGCGGTCTACCTGAGCCTGTTCCGCTACGACCTGCGGACCCCGGGCGAGAACGCGTTCATCGGACTGGACAACTACGTCCTCGTCCTGTCCAGCGGGGTCTGGTGGCAGGCGGTCCTCTCGACGACGATCATCACGGTCTTCTCGGTCGCCATCGAGTTCGTCATCGGCATGGCCTTCGCCCTCGTCATGCACCGGGCGATCTTCGGCCGGCGCACGGTGCGGACCTCGATCCTCATCCCGTACGGGATCATCACCGTCATCGCGGCGTTCGCCTTCAAGTTCGGCGTCTCCCCCGACACCGGCTTCATCGGCGACCTGAACCCGCTCGGCGGTCAGATCGGGTCGTACGCCACGATCATCCTCACCGAGGTCTGGAAGACCACGCCGTTCATGAGCCTGCTGCTGCTGGCCGGTCTGGCGACGGTGCCCGAGGAGATGCAGGAGGCTGCCAAGGTCGACGGCGCGACCGCCGCGCAGCGCCTGTTCAAGGTCACGCTGCCCAACATGAAGGGCGCGATCCTCGTCGCCCTGCTCTTCCGCGCGCTGGACGCCTTCCGGATCTTCGACACCGTCTACGTCCAGACGGCGGGCGCGCTCAAGACGCAGACGATCAGCGGCCTGGGCTACAACGCGCTCATCAGCCGGGTCAACCTCGGTCTCGGGTCGGCGATCTCGATCCTGCTGTTCCTGTTGATCATCCTGATCGCCTTCACGTTCGTGAAGGGCTTCAAGACCAACCTCGGCACCGTGAAGGGTGAGGGCTGATGACCGCGAGCACCGTCGGGGCGGAGAAGCTCGGCGCCGACCGCGACCGGCCGGCCGAGCAGCGGCCGAAGGCGCGCAAGGCGGCGGCGCAGATGAAGGGCAACAGCCTGGGCTGGCGGATCGGCGTCATCGCGATCGTCGTCTACGCGATGTTCCCCGTGCTGTGGATCCTGTCGCTGTCGCTCAAGAGCTCGGGCGACGTCGGCGACGGCAAGCTCTGGCCGAGCAACCCGTCGCTGGGCAACTACCGCGACATCTTCACCAGCGGTGAGTTCGTCCGCCCGCTCATCAACTCGATCGGCATCTCGCTGATCACGACCGTGCTCGCCGTCGTCATCGCGGCCTTCGCGGCGTACGCCATCGCCCGCCTGGACTTCCCCGGCAAGAGCGTCCTGCTGTCCGGCGCCCTGGCGATCGCGATGTTCCCGCCGGTGTCGATCATCGGCCCGCTGTTCAACATCTGGCGGTCCACCGGGCTGTACGACACCTGGCCCGGGCTGATCCTGCCGTACATGACCTTCGCGCTGCCGCTGGCGATCTGGACCCTCGCGGCGTTCTTCCGCGAGATCCCGTGGGACCTCGAGCAGGCCGCGCAGGTCGACGGGGCGACCCCGTTCCAGGCCTTCCGGCGGGTCATCCTCCCGCTGGCGGTGCCCGGCATCTTCACCAGCGCGATCATCGTCTTCATCTTCTGCTGGAACGACTTCCTGTTCGCCATCTCGCTGACCTCGACCTCGTCGGCGCGCACCGTGCCGGCGGCGACCGCCTTCTTCACCGCCAGCAGCAACTTCATCAACCCGACCGGTCAGATCGCCGCTGCGGCGATCGTGGTCACCGTCCCCATCATCATCATGGTGCTGATCTTCCAGCGCCGCATCGTCGCCGGCCTCACCGCCGGTGCAGTGAAGGGCTGAACACCATGGCTGCGATCACCATGCGAGGCATCACCAAGCGCTACCCCGACGGGACGGAGGCGGTCTCGAACGTCGACCTCGACATCGAGGACGGCGAGTTCGTCATCCTCGTCGGCCCGTCCGGCTGCGGGAAGTCCACGCTGCTGCGGATGATCGTCGGGCTGGAGGACATCTCCGACGGCGAGATGGTCATCGGCGGCGACGTCGTCAACGACAAGGCCCCCAAGGACCGTGACCTGGCGATGGTCTTCCAGAACTACGCGCTCTACCCGCACCTCACCGTGCGGGAGAACATGGCCTTCCCGCTGCGCATCGCCAAGGTCGACGACGCCGAGGTGACCAAGCGCGTCGAGGAGGCGGCCGCGGTCCTGGAGCTCAAGGAGCACCTGGACCGCAAGCCGGCCAACCTCTCCGGCGGCCAGCGACAGCGCGTCGCGATGGGCCGCGCGATCGTGCGCGACCCCAAGGCGTTCCTGTTCGACGAGCCGCTGTCGAACCTCGACGCCAAGCTGCGCGTGCAGATGCGCACCGAGATCGCGCGCATCCAGAAGAAGTACGGCACGACCACCGTCTACGTGACGCACGACCAGACCGAGGCGATGACCCTCGGCGACCGCGTCGCGGTGCTGCGCAAGGGCGTCGTGCAGCAGGTCGACACCCCGCGCAGCCTCTACAACGACCCGGCCAACCTCTTCGTCGCCGGCTTCATCGGCTCGCCGTCGATGAACCTCGTGCCGGGCACGCTGCGGGGCGACCGCCTCACGCTGCCCTTCGGCGAGCTGACGCTGCCCGGCGACGTCGCGCAGCGGGTGGGTGGCAGTGCCGACGACCGCCAGGTCGTCGTGGGCATCCGCCCGGAGCACTTCGAGGACGCCGAGCTCGTGAGCGACGACGACCGCGCCAAGGGCATGGTCTTCGGCAACCGGATCAGCAACATCGAGTGGATGGGCTCGGAGCTGTACGCCTACCTGCCCTACCAGGCCGGCAACGCGCTGGCCGGTCAGCTCGACGCGCTCGCCGCCGACCTGGACCTGGAGCAGATGAGCGGCGACGAGAGCCAGCTGGTGGCCCGCCTCGACGCGACGAGCAAGGTGCAGGAGGGCAAGGAGGCCCAGATCTGGCTCGACGCGCGCAAGATCCACATGTTCGACCCGGAGTCGGGGCTGGCCCTGACCCGGCGCAGCGACGGCTCGCGCACCACGGCGCCGTAGGGGCGCGTCCGCCCGTCGGGCCCGACCGGTCTCCGGTCGGGCCCGACGCGTGCGAGGGAGCGTCCCGTCAGCGGCTCATCAGCGGCTCGTCAGCGGCGTGTCAGCGGCCTGTCAGCGGCCTGTCAGCGCCCGCTGTGCAGCCGCAGCCGCGCCAGGACGTCGTCGTCCCAGCGGTGCGTGCGCAGGAACAGGTAGCGCTCCCGCGCGAAGCGCAGGTAGACCTGGGCGTCCTTCTCCCCGTCCCCCGGGTGCAGCCCGGCCTCGCGCAGCGCGGCGAGCACCGGCTCGTACTCCTCGGTGAACCACGCGAGCGCCACGGCGGCGCGGTCGGCGAAGCGGCCCTGCTCCTGCATCCAGCGCATGCCCCAGGCCTCGACGCCCTCGGCGAGCACGGCCCAGTCGTCGGGGTCGGTGAGCACCACCCGGGGGGCGAGGGCGGCCGGCAGCGGCACCCGCTCGGTGAAGAGCCGCTCGTGCCCCTTGAGCGGGAGGTCCTGCAGCTTCAGGTCGGCGGCCGCGGGCAGGGCGGTGTGCACGCGGGTCACCCGCGCCTCGATGAGCTCCCGGCCGAGCGCCCGGAACACCGCGACCCGGTGGTGCCCGTCCTGGACGAAGTAGACCTCGCCGACCTGCAGCAGCTCGACCGGCGGCACCGTCTCGCCGCGCCGCACCGCGCGGGCCAGCCGTTCGAAGCGCTGTCGGGTGAGGTCGCTCGTCGGTCGGAAGCGCCGGTCGAAGCCGTTCACCCGGTCCGTCGAGCCGACGATGTGGTCGAGGTCGACCATCTGGCGCCCCAGGACCGTCTCGCCCCGACGGCCGAGCGCGGACACCACCTCGTCGAACGGGAGCAGCACGTCGAGGTCGCCGGAGCGCAGCCGCAGCCGGGCCCCGAGGCGGCTGAGCGTCGCGTTGCGCCGGGCGCGGGCGAAGTCGTCCCGCGAGTCGGCGTCGGGGAAGCCGGTGTCCACGCCTCGATCGTCCTCCTGCGCCGCGCCGGTGCCCAGGCCCCTACGCTCGCCGCGTGGCCCTCGACCCTCGTGCCCTGCCTGACGCCGTCCGCACCTTCCTCGCCGAGCGGCACCTGGCCACCCTCACCACGCTCCGGCCGGACGGGACGCCGCACGTCGTCGCGGTCGGCTTCACCTGGGACGACGACGCCCAGCTGGTCCGGGTCATCACCCACGGCACGTCCCGCAAGGTGCGCAACGTGCGGGGCGGCTCGTCCCGGGCGGTCGTCGCGCAGGTGGACGGGCCGCGCTGGCTGTCGTTGGAGGGCGTGCCGCGGGTCAGCGACGACCCGCAGCGGGTCGCGGAGGCCTGCCGGCGCTACGGGGAGCGCTACCGCGTGCCCGGGGAGAACCCGCAGCGCGTCGTCGTCGAGATCGCCGTCGACCGGGTGCTCGGCCGGGGCTGAGCCGGGCCGGGTCGGGCGGGTCGGGCGGGCGGGCGGGCGGGGTCAGCCGTACGCCGGCCGGTCCTCCCACGGCGTGCTGAGCGCGACAGTGGTCCGGGTCTGCACCCCGGCGGCCGTGCGGATCTCCGACAGCAGCGACTCCAGGTCCCCCGGGGCACCCACCCGCACCTTGAGGATCCAGCTCTCGGTGCCCGCGACGCTGTGGCAGGCCTCGACGGCCGCCAGGTGGCGCAGCCGGTCGGGGGCGTCGTCGGGCGCCGCAGGGTCGATGGGCGTCACCGAGATGAACGCGGTCAGCGGCAGCCCGACCGCCACGGGGTCCACCCGCGCGCTGTAGCCGGTGATGACCCCCCGCTGCTCCAGCCGCCGCACCCGCTGGTGCACGGCGCTCGTCGACAACCCGGTGTCCTTGGCCAGGTCGGTGTAGCTGCGCCGGCCGTCGCGCACGAGCAGCCGCAGCAGCTCCTGGTCGGTGTCGTCCAGCTCGACCACGACCACTCCCCCTCGGCGGCGGTCGGTCCGCCGGCCGCCAGTATCCCGCCTGCCCGTGCCGGGAGCCCCGCGTCCCCCGGCCACGGCAGCCGCCCCTGGGCCGGACGACGCGACCGGACGCAGCGGGGCGCGGCGGGGCGAGGAGCAGGCCACCTGGACGGCGGGTGGGAGAGTGCTCCTCGTGCCCGGACAGCTCACCCTGCTCGACAGCCCCTCGCTGTGGTACCGCGCGTTCCACGCCGTGCCGTCCTCGGTGGTCGGCCCGGACGGCAGCCCGACCGGTGCCGTGCGCGGGTTCCTCGACCTCGTCGGGCGCGTCGTGCGCGAGACCCGGCCGGCTCGGCTCGTGGCGACGCTCGACCTCGACTGGCGGCCGGCCTTCCGGGTGGCGGCGGTCCCGACGTACAAGCTCCACCGCACCACCGAGGGCGGGGCCGAGGAGGAGCCGGCGACGCTGACCGGGCAGGTGGCGGTCGTCCTGGAGGTGCTCGCCGCCCTCGGGGTCGCCGTCGTCGGCGCGGAGGGGCACGAGGCCGACGACGTGATCGGGACGCTGGCGACCCGCGAGCCCGGGGCCGTCGACGTGGTGAGCGGTGACCGCGACATGTTCCAGCTGGTGCGTGACGACGGTCCCGTGCGGGTGCTCTACGCGGTCGAGAAGATGCGGCCGTACGGCCCGGGGCAGGTGCGTGAGAAGTACGGCATCCCGGGCGAGGCGTACGCGGACTACGCGGTGCTGCGCGGCGACCCCAGCGACGGCCTGCCGGGGGTCAAGGGGGTGGGCGACAAGACCGCGGCGGCCCTGGTGGACAGGTTCGGGACCGTCGAGGGCATCCTGGCCGCGCTCGACGCCGGCCTGCAGGACGGGTTCCCGGCGGGGGCGCGCGCCAAGCTCGAGGCGGCGCGCGACTACCTGGCGGTCGCACCGGCCGTGACCCGGGTGGTGCGCGACCTGCCCCTGCCCGAGCTCGACGACGCCCTGCCGCGCGCGCCGCGCGACCCGGCGGCGCTGCTGGCGCTGTCGGACCGCTGGGGCCTGGACAGCCCCCTGGAGCGCTTCCTGCAGGCGCTCGAGGTGGCGCACAGCGGTGCAGCGGGCTGACGGTGGTGCGTCGGCGCGCGAGGTGGCTGCCGGGTGTGCGCGGCCTCGACGTGAGCCCGCAGTCGGTCGCGGTGGTGCGGCGGGTGCGGAGCCTGCTCCCCGGCGACCCGGCGTTCGGCGACCCGCTGTCGGTCGCGGGCTCCGACGGTGCCGGGACCGTCGCGCGGGTGGCGGACCGGCTGTTCGACGAGCGGCCGCGGGCCTCGCGCGAGCTCGGCCTCGGGGCGCTGCAGGTGTGGCAGGCACTGCTCGTGCGCACCGGGCGGGTGCACGGCGACGCGGAGCTGACGCTGCTGTTCACCGACCTCGTCGGTTTCTCCAGCTGGGCGCTCGAGGCCGGCGACGACGCGACGCTGCGCCTGCTGCGCGCGGTGGCCCAGGCGGTCGAGCCGCCGGTCGCCGCCCACGGCGGTCGGGTGGTCAAGCGCCTCGGGGACGGGCTGATGGCGGTCTTCCCCCGCGCGCAGGGCGCGTTCGACGCGGTGGTCGACGCGCGGGAGGCGCTGCTCGGGGTGGAGGTCGACGGCTACCGCCCGCGCCTGCGCGCGGGCATGCACACCGGCCGGCCGCGGGCGCTCGGCGGCGACTACCTCGGGGTGGACGTCAACGTCGCGGCGCGGCTCGCGGACCGGGCCGGCGCCGACGAGCTGCTGGTCAGCGACACCGGTGTGGCCGGGCTCGACCTCGAGCGGGTCGACGTGCGGCGCAAGCGCTCCTTCGGGTGGACCCGGACGAAGGGGGTGCCGAGCGACCTCGTCGTCTACAGCGCCGTGCCCCGCCGGCGCGAGGGGTAGCAGCGGCGGCCGGTCGCGACCGTCCGCAGACCTGGCCGGCGCCCGTCAGCTGTAGGCGACGACGCCGCGGCGGACGGCCTCGACGGCCTGCCGGGCGGTCCGGCGCACCGGCGACTGCGCCTCCCCCGCCACGTCGGCGACCTGGTCGAGCAGGTCGACGAGCTGCTTGCACGAGCGGACGAAGTCGCCGGCCGTCATCTCGTGCTCGTCGCCGAGCACCTGGTCCAGCCGGGCGCCGCCGGCCCAGCGCCAGGCCGACCAGGCGAAGCCGCTGTCGGGCTCGCGCAGGAAGGACAGGTGGTGCGCGTCCTCGACCGCCGAGAGGCGCTCCCAGACCCGGTGCATCTCGCGCAGCGTGGTCTGGACCTTGCCCGCCGGCACCGGCGGGCCGAGCTCGTCCGGGCGACGCGTCTCGTGCACGAGCGCTGAGGCCACCCCCGCGAGCTCCGCGGGGTCCAGCGCGTCCCACAGCCCGGACCGCAGGCACTCCACGACGAGCAGGTCGGTCTCGCTGTAGACCCGGGCCAGCGAGCGGCCCGCAGGGGTCACCTCCTCGCCGTCGAGGTAGCCCAGGTCGTCGAGCACGCCGCAGACCCGGTCGAAGGTGCGCGCCAGCGAGTGGGTGCGCCCCTCGACCTTGCGCTCCAGGGCGTCGGTCTCGCCGCGCAGGCGGGCGTAGCGCTCCGACCACCGCAGGTGCGCCTCGCGGTCGTCGCAGCCGTGCACCGGAGACCGGCGCAGGGCGGCGCGCAGCGCCGACAGCCGCTCGTCGTCCGCCGCCGCCGAGCGCCCACGGCGACCGCGGGCCGGCGGGGTCAGGCCCAGCGCCCGCAGGCTGCTCGCCAGGTCGCGGCGGTCCTGCGGCGAGCGGGAGCTGAAGCCGCGCGGGACCTCGACCCGGCCGAGCGCCTCCACGGCCTGGGGGAAGTCGTCCACCGACAGGCGCACGGCCTGGCGGTCCGCGGTGAGCACCAGCGGGTGGACGTCGCTGCCCAGCCCGACCCCGGGGTCGAGCACGACGACGAGCCCGGCGCGGCGCCCCGACGGCACGGCGACGACGTCGCCCGGGCGCAGCTGCTCCAGCGAGCGCGCCGCCTCGGCACGCCGTGCGGCGGCCCCCTGCCGGGACAGCTCGGCCTCGCGCTGGGACAGCTCCCGGCGCAGCCGGGCGTACTCCTGGACGTCGCCGAGGTGGCAGGTCATGGCCTCGCGGTAGCCCTCGAGCGCCTCGAGGTTGCGCGTCACCTGCCGGGCCAGCCCGACCACGCCGCGGTCGGCCTGGAACTGCGCGAAGGAGCTCTCGAGCAGGGCGCGGGCGGACTCGCGGCCGACCGAGCCGACGAGGTTGACCGCCATGTTGTAGGAGGGGCGGAAGCTGCTGCGCAGCGGGTAGGTGCGGGTGGAGGCCAGCCCCGCCAGCTGCCGGGGGTCGAAGCCGGGTTGCCACAGGACCACCGCGTGGCCCTCGACGTCGATCCCGCGGCGCCCGGCGCGACCCGTGAGCTGGGTGTACTCCCCCGGCGTGATGTCGGCGTGGGTCTCGCCGTTCCACTTGGTGAGCTTCTCGAGCACGACGGAGCGGGCCGGCATGTTGATGCCCAGCGCGAGGGTCTCGGTGGCGAAGACGGCCTTGACCAGCCCGCGGCTGAACAGCTCCTCGACGACCTCCTTGAACGCCGGCAGCATCCCCGCGTGGTGCGCGGCGATCCCCCGCTCCAGCCCCTCGAGGAACTCCCAGAAGCCCAGCACCCGCAGGTCCTCGTCGGGGAGCCCGGCCGTGCGGCGGGTGACGACCTCGCGGACCTGCGTCCGCTCGGCGTCGGTGAGCAGGTGCAGCCCGGAGCGCAGGCACTGCTCGACCGCCTGCGCGCAGCCGGCCCGGCTGAAGACGAAGGTGATCGCCGGCAGCAGCCCCTCGGCGTCGAGCCGCCCGAGGACGTCGGGCCGCGAGGGGACCGACCGGCGCACCGGCCGACCGCCGCGCTCGCGCGGCTGCCAGCGCGACTCCTCCCGGTGCCGGCGCTCGAGGTCGGGGTTGAGCACCTGGTCGCCGGCGGCGTCCACGACGAACAGGTCCTGCAGCCGGCCGGCCAGCACGTGCTGCGACAGCGGCACCGGGCGGTGCTCCTCGACGACCACCTCGGTGTCACCGCGGACGGTGACCAGCCAGTCGCCGAACTCCTCCGCGTTGCTCACCGTCGCCGACAGCGACACCAGCGCCACGTCGTCGGGCAGGTGGATGATCACCTCCTCCCAGACGGCCCCGCGGGACCGGTCGGCGAGGTAGTGCACCTCGTCCATGACGACGTGCGACAGGCCCCGCAGTGCGGTGCCGCCGCCGGAGCTCCGCGCGTACAGCATGTTGCGCAGCACCTCGGTCGTCATGACGACGACGTCGGCGTCCGCGTTGACGGCCGTGTCACCGGTGAGCAGGCCGACGCGGTCCGCGCCGTAGCGCTGGACGAGGTCCTTGTGCTTCTGGTTGGACAGCGCCTTGATCGGCGTCGTGTAGAAGCACTTGCGCCCCTGCGCGAGGGCCAGGTGCACGGCGAACTCGCCCACGACGGTCTTGCCGGCCCCGGTGGGCGCGGCGACGAGCACGCCGCGACCGTCCTCGAGGGCCCGGCAGGCCGTGCGCTGGAAGGCGTCCAGGCCGAAGGGGTAGCCGGTCTCGAAGGCCGCCAGCTGCGCGCCGGTCTGCCGACTGCGGAAGGCGGCGTAGCGCTCCGCCGGCGAGGGCTCCGCGGAGGCAGCAGTCACAGCGGCCACGCTAGTCCCGGTGGCGCCCGGCGGCCCGGGAGCCGCGGCTAGAGCGGCGTGGGGCGCTGGTCGACGTAGGACGCCTCGTCGTCGCCGACCTGGTGCAGCGGGTCGGCGCGGTCGCGTCGGCGGGCCGCGCGCTCGCGGACCCGGCCGAGGACGATGCAGACCTCGTAGAGCAGGTAGAGCGGCACGGCCATGAAGCAGAAGGTGTACGGGTCGGTCGAGGGGGTGAGGACGGCGGCGACGACCGCGATGCCGACGATCATCCCGCGGCGCCAGGCCCGCATCCGCGAGCTCGGCAGCACCCCGGCGATGTTGAGGAAGACCAGCACGACGGGGAACAGGAACGCCACGCCGAAGGCCAGCAGCGTGAGGCTCACGAAGTTGAGGTAGGCCTTGAGCGAGGTCAGCGTGACCACCCCGTCGCCGCCGACGTTGAGCAGGAAGTCCAGGCCCTTGTCGAGGGTCAGGTAGGCGGTGGCGCAGCCGGCCCCGAACAGGACCGTGCCGGCGCCGAGGAAGCCCGCGGCGTAGCGCCGCTCCTTGCGGTGCAGGGCGGGGGTGATGAAGGCGCCGAGCTGGTAGAGCCACAGCGGCGCGGACAGCACGACCCCGGCGATCGAGGACACCTTGAGCCGGATGGAGAACTGCTCGAGCGGCCCGAAGGCGTAGAGGTTGCAGCCTGCATCGTGCCCACCGTCGTGCCCGCCGTCGTGCCGGTCGTCGCCGTGGTCCCGACCGAGCGGCAGTACGGCTGCCGCATGAACTCGAGCAGCGGCTCCCAGAAGACGAAGGCGAGCACGATGCCGATCGTGATCGCCAGCAGGGCCTTGCCGAGCCGTCCGCGCAGCTCGCGCAGGTGGTCGACGAGGGGCATGCGCCCGTCGGGCGGGGGTGCGGCGCTGCGGGTCACCGGGCGGGACGCCCGCTAGCCCTGCGGGGACTGCCCGGGGACCTGCACGGGGCGACCCTGGGCGTCGAACAGCTGCTGCCCGGCGTACGGCTGCGCGGGCTGCGCCGGTGCCGGCTGGGCCGGGTGCTGCTGCGTGTGGCTGGGCGTACGGCTGGGCGGGCTGCCCGTCGGCACCGGACGGCGCGGCGCCCGGCAGCCCCGGCTCGACCGGACGCACCACGGAGGCCGTCGTGCGCGACGGCGACTCGTCGTCGTCGCGCAGGCCCTTGGTCTCGGCCTTGAGGATGCGCATCGAGCGCCCGAGGGCCCGCGCGCTGTCGGGCAGGCGCTTGGCACCGAAGACCACCAGCACCACGAGCAGGATGAGCACGAGCTCCCAGCCACCGGGGACCATGGTCCCTCCTCCGCGTCGACGACGCTCCCGAGCCTACGCCCGAGGTCGGTCGGTGGCCTGCGCGTGCGAGGCGGCCTCGAGCTGCGCGGTGAGCTCCCCGAGGCGCTCGCCGGCCTGCGTGACGGCGCGGCCCAGGGCCTTCGTCCGGCGCCAGAGCGACCGGGCGACGAGCCCGACCAGGAGGAGCCCGAGCACGACCAGGGCGACGTCGAGCAGGATCCAGCGCACCGGACGACCCTAGCGAGCCGACCGGGTCGGCGTCAGGACGCGACGGGTGCGGCGGCCGCGGCGGCGAGCAGGTCGGTGGTGCCCAGCAGGAGGCAGAAGTCGAGCAGGTCGTCGTAGCCCAGGCGGGCACCGGCCTTGACCTCGGCCGCCTCGGCCGGGACCTCCCACACGGTGGCCGGGATGCCGCCGCTGACGAGCAGCTGGACCACGTGCTCGTCGGCCGGCTTGCGCACCTCGACGGCGCAGGTCGGGCAGTCGAAGGCGTAGTAGGACAGGGACGGCTCGGTGCACACCATGAGCCGGACGTCGACGGGGGTGAGCTCCACCTCGCCGCACGTGGGGCAGGACGCCTTGATCGTGGTCATCGCGCGCTCCTCTCGGGTCGACCGTCTTCCGTGACGGCGACACGAGCGACATCGGCAGCGGGTGATACGTCCTGGAGCCACCCGTCCGGGGGTTGCTCCGCGCGGCCGTGCCGCGGGTGCGCCGTCCGGGTCAGGAGCCGTACGCGGTGAGCGCCTGCCGCGCCGCGTCGCGCACCGCGTCGGCGAGCTCGGCCGGCGCGACGACGCGGCCCTGGTCGCCGAGCCGCAGGACGAGCCGGCGCACCCAGCGCAGGTCGGGGGTGCGCAGCCGGACGAGCAGGACCCCCGGCTCGCCGGACTCCTCGACGGCGTCGCAGACGTGGTGGTCGACGACCCAGTGGGCCCCGGGACCGAGCGCGAGCACGACGGGCACGTCCTGCGGCCCGGGGGTGAAGACGCCCTGCGACAGGTCGCGCGACGCGGCCCCGGGCGGCGGGGCCGCGACCACGTCGAGCACCTCGAGCGCGGCGACCCGGTCCAGGCGGAAGAGCCGCACGCCCTCGGCCCGGCGGCACCACGCCTCGAGGTAGGGCCGTCCCTCGGCCCAGACCAGGCGCATGGGGTCGACGTCGCGCTCGGTGGTCTCGTCGCGCCCGGGCACGAAGTAGCGCAGGTGCAGCCGGCGACGACGGGCCAGCGCGTCCTCGACGACGGGCAGCACCCGCTCGTCGCCCTCGACGGCGACGGCGACCCGCTCGGCCGGCGCGGCGGAGGCACCGGCGGCGCGTTCGACCTTGACCAGCGCCCGGTCGAGCGCGTCCCGCTCCCCCAGCCCGGGCGTCTCGGCCAGCGCCCGCAGGGCGACGACCAGGGCCAGCGCCTCGTCGACGGTCAGGCGGAGCGGCCGGGTGACGCCGGCCGGCTCGAGCAGGGTGATCGTGTCGCCCTCGAACTCGACGTCGATGAGGTCGCCTGGACCGTGGCCGGGCAGGCCGCAGACCCACAGCAGGTCGAGGTCCTTGCGCAGCCGGTCCTCGCTGACCCCGAAGACCCCGGCGACCTCGGCGACGGCGACGCCCGGCCGGGCGAGCAGGTAGGGCACGAGCGCCAGCAACCGGGGCAGCTGGGCGAGGGGGGCGGGGCTCACGCCACCGCCCCCGGCGCGGCGACCGGCGCGGCGACCGGCTCGGGGGACAGGGCGGCCCGCAGCCGGCGGACGACCGCCTCGCGCGCCTCGGGCGGTGACAGCACGACCGCGTCCGGGCCCGCGCCGGCGACCCGGTCGGCGAGCCGCTCGGGGTCGGCGAACCCCAGGTCGAGCTCGTCCCACCCGTCGTCGGCCGCACGCTCGGCGAGGGCCTCGCGGCGCAGCTCGCCGCACGTCCCGGCGCGCACCCGGACGACGGCGGTGGCGGTGACCTCCTCACCGGCGAGCCGGGCGACCTGGGCGCGCAGGTCGATCCCGGGCGGGACGACCACCGTGCCGGGCTCGCCGTCCGGCTCGGCGGTGCCCACGACCCGGGACAGCCGGAAGACGCGGGGGGCGTCCCTGCCCGTGTCGTGCCCGACGAGGTACCAGTGGCCGTGCCACGACACCACGCCCCAGGGCTCGACCCGCCGCGCCTCGGGCGCCGGGCGGCCGGGCGTGCGGTAGTCGAAACGGACCGGACGGGCGTCGCGGACCGCTGAGAGCGCCCCGGCGAAGGCCGGCTCCCCCGCGGTCACCCGCGGCTCGAGCGCTCCGCGGACCGGCTGCACGTCGATGCCGGCGGCCTGCAGCTTGAGCAGCGCGCTGCCGGTCGCCCCCGCCAGCGGGGCGGACTGCCACAGCCGGGCCGCGAGGCCGAGCGCCGCCGCCTCGTCGGGCTCGAGCACGACCTCGGGCAGCTCGTAGTCGCGACGGGCGATGCGGTAGCCGGGCTCGTCGTCGTGGACGGAGGAGTCGGTGCCCGTCTCGAGCGGGATGCCGAGCTCGCGCAGCTCCTCCTTGTCGCGCTCGAACATCCGCCGGAACGCCTCCTCGTTGCCGGAGTCGTAGCCGGGCACCGAGCGGCGGATCTGCTGCACCGACAGGAAGCGCCGGGTCGCGAGCAGGCAGATGACCAGGTTGAGCAGCCGCTCGGTCTTCTTCGCCGACACGCAGGCGACGCTAGCGCGGCGCGGGCCGGTCGGGCCGTCCGCGACGCGCGCGGGTGATCACCTGGCGGCGCGGGACGGTCCTCGCGCACGGCCGCGCCTGGCCGGGCGCGCTCGAGCTCGACGTCGTCCTGGAGGACGGCGGGCACGTCCGGGCGCTGGCCCACCCGGCCCTGGTCGGCGCCCCCGAGCCGGGCGACGCGGTGCTGCTCAACACCACCGCGCAGGCGCTCGGCCTGGGCACCGGCGGCTACGCCCTCGTCGTGGCGGTCCCGGACCGCCTGCCGCCCGACCGCGAGGGGCCGGGCCACCTCGTCAAGGCCCGCTACACCCCGCTGCAGGCGGTCGTGCTCGGCGTCGACGAGCAGGACAGCCCGTCGCACGCCGCCCTGCGCGACGGGGCGCCCCTGCCGGAGCCCGGTCCGCCCGTCGTCGTCGCCGACCTGCACAGCTCGCTGCCGGCGGTCGTCGCCGCGCTGCAGGCCGACCGCCCCGGGACCCGCGTCGCGTACGTCATGACCGACGGGGGCGCCCTGCCCCTGTGGTTCTCGCGCACCGCGGCGGCGCTGCGCGACCGGCTGGTCGGCACGGTGACGGTCGGACAGGCCTTCGGCGGCGACCTGGAGGCGGTGACCCTGCACTCCGGGCTGCTGGCCGCCGTGCACGTGCTCGGCGCGGAGGTGGCGGTCGTCGTGCAGGGGCCGGGCAACCTCGGCACCGGCACGACCTGGGGCTTCTCGGGGGTCGCCGCCGGCGAGGCGGTGAACGCGGCGGCGGCTGTCGGCGGCCGCCCGGTCGGCGTCCTGCGGATGAGCGCTGCCGACCCCCGTCCGCGGCACCGCGGCGTCTCCCACCACTCCCGCACCGCGTACGGCCGGGTCGCGCTCGCGCCGGCCGACCTCGTGCTGCCGTCGTCCGGGCGCGGGCTGGCCGGGCCGCTCCCGGAGCTCGCCCGCCACCGCCTCGTCGAGGTCGACGACACCGGGCTGCTCGAGGTGCTGCAGGACTGCGGCGTGCCGCTGTCGACGATGGGCCGCGGCCTGGCCGACGACCCCGTCGCCTTCCTCGCCGCCGCCGCTGCCGGCCGGCACGCCGCGGCGCTGCTGGCCGCCGGGTGACCCGCGGGGCCCCGCCGTCCCGGGCGGCGATGCTCGCCCGCTTCGGCCTGCTCATGGCGCCGGCGATGGTCGGCGCCAACACGCTCGGCGCGCTCGTCGTCTTCGTCTACCTGACCTCGCTCGGCCCGGACCGGCCGGCGGTCGACGACCCCACGGGCACGACCGTGAACACGATCGTCTTCGCCGGCTACCTCGGGCTGGCGGTCGTGCTCGGCACGCTGGGCAGCGTCCTGCTGCTGCTGCGCCTGCGGCGGGCGGTCCTCGGCCCGGGTCCGGCGCCGGTGGAGGACCGCCGCGACCTGCTGCGCCTGCCCGCGCGGCTGGTGCGGGTCTACGGCGCGCTGTGGGCCGCCGGGGTCGTCGTCTTCACCGCCCTCAACCTCAACGACTCGGCCGGCCGCGCCCTGACCATCGCCCTCACCGTCGGCACCGGCGGGCTCACCACCTGCGCTCTGTCCTACCTCGTCGCCGAACGGCTGCTGCGCCCGCTGATCACCGAGGCGCTGCGCGGCGCGGACGAGCCTCCGGCGCTGGTGCTCGGCGTACGGCGCCGGGTGCTGCTCACCTGGGCGCTGGGCACCGGCGTCCCGCTCGCGGGGATCTTCGTCGGCGAGCTCGACATCGACGGCGGGGGACCGCCGTCGCGAGCCGCGCTGCTCTTCCTGTCGGCCCTGGGGCTGCTCGTCGGGCTGCTCGCCGAGCTGTTCGCCGCCCGCTCGATCAGCGACCCCGTCGAGTCGGTCACGGGCGCGCTGCAGCAGGTCAGCGCCGGGCGGCTGGACGTCGCCGTCCCGGTCTACGACGGCTCGGAGGTCGGGCAGCTGCAGGCGGGCTTCAACGCCATGGTGGTCGGGCTGCGGGAGCGCGACCGGCTGGCCGACCTCTTCGGCCGGCAGGTCGGCACCGGCGTGGCCCGGCTCGCGCTCGCCGACGGCGTGCGCCTCGGTGGCGAGCGGCGTGAGGTCGCGGTGCTCTTCGTCGACGTCGTCGGGTCGACCGGGCTGGCCGAGCGGCTGGGGCCCGAGGAGGTCGTGGCCCGGCTGAACGCGTTCTTCGCCGTCGTCGTCGAGACGGTGTCGGCCGAGGGCGGGTGGGTGAACAAGTTCGAGGGCGACGCGGCGCTGTGCGTCTTCGGGGCGCCCGACCCGCTGCCCGACCCGGCGGCCGCGGCCCTGCGCGCCGGTCGCCGGCTGGCCCGGGCCCTGCGGCCGATCGAGCTCGACGCGGCCGTCGGCGTGTGCGGCGGGCCGGTCGTCGCCGGGCACGTCGGCGCCGAGAGCCGCTTCGAGTACACCGTCGTCGGCGACCCGGTGAACGCCGCCGCGCGGATCACCGACCTGGCCAAGGCCGAGCCGGGGCGGGTGCTGGCCGACGCGGCGCTGCTGGAGGTGGCGGCGCCCGACGAGGCGCGGCGCTGGGTCGCCGCGGCACAGGTGCAGCTGCGCGGGCGGACGGGCCAGACCCGGCTCGCCCGCCCCTCGCCGGACCCCGAGGAGCCCGGCGAGGCGGGGTCCTAGCGGACGGCGAGCAGGTCGACGACGAAGACCAGCGTCTCGCCGCCCTTGATGTCGCGGCCCGCGCCGCGGTCGCCGTACCCGAGGTGCGGCGGGATGGTGAGGCGACGGCGGCCGCCGACCTTCATGCCGGCGACGCCCTGGTCCCAGCCGCCGATGACCATGCCGGCGCCGAGCTGGAAGGTGAAGGGCTGGCCGCGGTCCCAGGAGGCGTCGAACTGGCGGCCGGTCGACCAGGAGTGGCCGACGTACTGCATCGTGCAGGTGGTGCCGGAGGTGGCCTCGGGGCCGTCGCCGACGGTGAGGTCGTCGATCTGCAGGTCGGTCGGGGGCGGGCCGTCGGGGATCTCGACGGAGGGCTTGGTCGCGGGCGAGCTCATGCGCTCGACCCTGCCACGGGGACCGGCCGGTGCCGCAGCCGGGGCGGTCACATCGAGGCGATGAGCTTGTCCACCCGGTCGTCGACGGACCGGAACGGGTCCTTGCACAGCACGGTGCGCTGCGCCTGGTCGTTGAGCTTGAGGTGGACCCAGTCGACGGTGAAGTCGCGGCGCTTCTCCTGCGCGCGCTTGATGAACTCGCCGCGCAGCCGGGCCCGCGTGGTCTGCGGCGGCACCGACTTGGCCTCGAAGACGGCCAGGTCGGTGGTCGCCCGGGCCACGAGGCCCTTGCCCTGCAGCAGGTAGAACAGGCCGCGGTCGCGGTTGACGTCGTGGTAGGCGAGGTCGATCTGGGCGATCCGCGGGCTGGACAGCGGCAGGTCGTGCTTGGCGCGGTAGCGCTCGACGAGCTGGTGCTTGGTCACCCAGTCGATCTCGCGCTCGACGAGGCCGAGGTCGCCGGTGTCCACCGCCGTGATGGTCCGCCCCCACAGGTCGAGCACCTGAGCCACCGTGGCGTCGGCGCCGCGCCGGGCGACGAAGTCCGTGGCCTTGCCGAAGTACTCCTTCTGGATGTCCAGCGCGCTCACCTCGCGGCCGTTCGCGAGCTTGACCTTGCGGGTGCCGGTGAGGTCGTGGCTGATCTCGCGGATGGCCCGGATCGGGTTCTCCAGCGTGAGGTCGCGCATGACCACGCCCGCCTCGATCATGCGCAGCACGAGGTCGGCGCTGCCGATCTTGAGCAGTGTGGTCATCTCGTTCATGTTGCTGTCGCCGACGATGACGTGCAGCCGGCGGAACCGCTCGGCGTCGGCGTGCGGCTCGTCCCGCGTGTTGATGATGGGCCGGCTGCGGGTGGTGGCGCTGCTGACGCCCTCCCAGATGTGCTCGGCCCGCTGGCTGACGCAGAAGACCGCTCCCCGCGGGGTCTGCAGCACCTTGCCCGCGCCGACGATGATCTGGCGGCTGACGAGGAACGGGATGAGCACGTCGGCGAGGCGGCCGAACTCGCCGTGCCGGCCGACGAGGTAGTTCTCGTGGCAGCCGTACGAGTTGCCGGCCGAGTCGGTGTTGTTCTTGAACAGGTAGATGTCGCCGGCGATGCCCTCCTCGCGCAGGCGCCGCTCGGCGTCCACGAGCAGCCCTTCGAGGATCCGCTCCCCCGCCTTGTCGTGCGTCACGAGGTCCCGTGCCGTGTCGCACTCGGGCGTGGCGTACTCCGGGTGGCTGCCGACGTCGAGGTAGAGGCGCGCGCCGTTCTTGAGGAAGACGTTGCTGCTGCGTCCCCAGCTGACGACCCGGCGGAACAGGTAGCGCGCGACCTCGTCCGGGGACAGCCGGCGCTGGCCCCGGAACGTGCACGTCACGCCGTACTCGTTCTCCAGCCCGAAGATCCGCCGCTCCACGGGCCCACCCTAGGTCGGGCGGGCCCGCCGCGCCGGGACCCGGCTCCGGCCCGGTCCGCGGCCGGCCGCCGGCTCAGCGGCGCGACCGCGCCGTCTCGCGCCGGTTGGCCCGGTCGATCGCGTCGACGAGCTCGGCCTTGTCCATCCTCGAGCGGCCCGGCACCTCGAGCCGCCGCGCGATCTCGTAGAGGTGCTTCTTGCTGGCCCGCGCGTCGACGCCGCCCGCCGTCGCGCCCCCGGAGGCGCTGCCGTCGGGGGCGCTGCGGGCTGCCCGGTCGTCGCTGGGGCCCTTCTCCGCCTTGGGCTCCCAGTGGTCCCCGACCTTCTCGTAGGAGTGCTTGAGGGAGGAGAAGGCGGTGCGGTGCGCGCGCTCCCCCTCGCCGTAGGACTCCACGGCGCTGTCGTGGGTCGTGGCCCAGGTGGCCTGGGCGTGCGCGTCGGAGCGCTCGAGCGTGCTCGGCAGCTCGTCGCGCTGGGCCTTCGTGAGCTTCTCGTCCGCCATGCAGGGGGGCTACCCCGCCGGCGGCGTGACCTTCACCAGGTCGATGACGAAGACGAGGTCGGCGCCACCGGGGATGGTGGGCGGGGAGCCCTGGGCGCCGTAGCCGTACTGCGACGGGATGGTGACCACGCGCCGACCGCCCACCTTCATCCCGAGCGGGGCGATGGCGAAGCCGGGGATGACGCCGGTCGAGCAGACCGTGAAGGGGATCGTCTCCTCGGGCCCGCGGCTCCAGGACGAGTCGAACTCCTCGCCGGAGGTGTAGAGCGCGCCGACGTACTTGGTCTCCACGGACGACAGGGTCGTCGCCTCCGCGCCGGTGCCGACCACCACGTCGGCGACGGTGACCTGCGACGGGGCAGGGGCCGCGTTGCCGGGCACGACCGGCTTCTGGGACAGGTCGGCCGAGACGCCGCTGGTCCCCGGCACGACCTGCGGCTGGAGCGGGCAGACCTGGGCGCCGGCGGGGGCGGCGGGGGCGGAGCTCTGCGGCGCCGCGGAGCTCGGCGCCGCTGCGCTGGAGGAGCCGGCGGTCGGCGTCGGCGCGGCGACGGTGCTCCCGTCCCGGCTCCCTCCACAGGCCGCCAGGCCCAGGGCCAGGGCGGGGACGAGCAGGGCGGCGCGCTTCACGGGGTCTCCTCGGCGGGGGTGCCGGTGGGTCCGGCGTCGGGGCTGGGGTCGGACGGGCTGTCCGCCGCGCCGAGCAGGCGCTGCAGGTGGGGGGCGGCCAGCCGGCGGAACGCCCGCCGGCTGCGGCTGCGGTCGAGCACGGCCGCCTCGAGGTTGCCGGCGTCGATCGAGCGCGCCGGCTCGGCGGTGCCGGTCTGCCCGAGCGCGCGCACGGCGAGCCGGACGGCCTCGTCGAGCGGCTCGTCGCCGCGGTGCTCAGCGGCCAGCACCGCGGCGATGGGCTCGCCCTGACCGCCGATCACCACGTGCCGGTGCTCCTCGGCGACCGACCCGTCGTAGGTGAGCCGGTAGAGCTGGTCGTCGTCGGCGGTGGCGCCCACCTCGGCGACGACGATCTCGACCTCGTACGGCTTGCCCGACTCGGTGAAGACCGCGCCGAGCGTCTGCGCGTACGCGTTGGCCAGGCCCCGGCTGGTGACGTCGCTGCGGTCGTACTGGTAGCCGCGCAGGTCCGCGTAGCGCACGCCGGCCAGCCGCAGGTTCTCGAACTCGTTGTACCTGCCGACCGCGGCGAAGGCGATCCGGTCGTAGATCTCGCTGATCTTGTGCAGCGCTCGCGAGGGGTTCTCGCCCACGAACAGGATGCCGTCGGCGTAGGTCAGCACGAGCACCGAGCGGCCGCGGGCGATGCCCTTGCGGGCGTAGTCGCTCCGGTCCTTCATGAGCTGCTCGGGGCTGACGTAGAACGGCATCGACACGGTGGTCGGCTCTCCTCGGGACGGGCGGGTCAGGTCGGCGGGGCGGGAGCTGCGGCGGGAGGCGGGGCTCAGCCGCCGGGGTTGCGCATCCGGTCCGCGACGACCGCCTCGACCACGGCGCCGACCTCCTCGTCGGGCAGCCGCCGCAGGCCCTCGTCGGTGACGCTCATGACGACCGGCCAGATCCGCCGGGTGAGGTCGGGACCGCCCGTCGCGGAGTCGTCGTCGGCGGCGTCGTAGAGCGCGTCGACGGCCACCCGGACCGCGTCGGGCTCGGTCATCCCGTCGCGGTAGCGCTTCTTGAGCGCGCCGCGGGCGAAGACCGAGCCGGAGCCGACCGAGTGGAAGCTGTGCTCCTCGTACCGCCCGCCGGTGACGTCGTAGGAGAAGATCCGGCCCCCGCCGCGCACCAGGTCGAAGCCGGCGAACAGCGGCACGACCGCCAGGCCCTGCATCGCCATGCCGAGGTTGCCGCGGATGAGCGTGGACAGCCGGTTGGCCTTGCCCTCCAGGCTCATCGTCGCGCCCTCGAGCTTCTCGTAGTGCTCGAGCTCCACCTGGAACAGGCGGACCATCTCGACCGCCAGACCAGCGGTGCCGGCGATGCCGACGCAGGAGTAGTCGTCGGCGGGGAACACCTTCTCGATGTCGCGCTGGGCGATGACGTTGCCCATCGTGGCGCGCCGGTCGCCGGCCATGAGCACTCCGCTCGCGTGCGTGACCGACACGATCGTCGTGCCGTGCGGCGCCTCGACGGTGCCGGGCGGCAGGTCGCGGCGGCTCGGGAGCAGGTCGGGCGCGGCGACGCCGAGGAAGTCGGCGAACGACGCGCTGCCCGGGGTCGTGAAGAAGGCCGGCAGGGCGCCGGGACGGCCTGCGTCCGCTGACATCGAGTCGGGTCTCCCGGGAGGTGCGAGCCGGGGCCGCGGCCCCGTCGGCCGAGCCCCGAGCCACCCTACAGAGCGAGCGCGACGACAGCCCCTTGACCGCCGCGCGCCCGCGGCCCACCCTGCGGTCCTGTCGTCGCCGCGCGCTGGACACGGGCGAGCCGGACCACGGCTACCTCTACGACATCGCCTCGAACTTCGCCCAGCACGCCTTCCCGCTCGCCGCGGAGCACACCGTGCCGGCCGACCTGTTCGTGTCGGACGCAGCCCGAGGGAGGCTTCCCTCGATCTCGTTCCTGCTGCCGACGGTCTCGCGCGGCAACAACAGCCAGCACAACAAGACGTCGATGGCCCTCGGTGACGACGTCCTCGGAGAGCAGGTGGCCGCCTTCATCAGGGGACCGCAGTACGGGCACGCCGCTCTGTTCATCACCTACGACGACTGCGGCTGCTTCTACGACCACGTCTCGCCCCACCGCGTCCCGCTGGTGATCGTCAGCCCGTGGGTGCGGCCGAGGTCGACCGACTCCCGGCCGACCGACTTCGCGGGGGTCGTCCGCTTCATCGACGACGCGCTCGGGCTGGCACACGTCTCCGAGCAGGTCGCGCACGCGTACGCGTACGCCGACTCCTTCGACTACTCGCGGCCCCCCCGTCCGGGCGGACCGGACCCCGTCGCGCAGGGCGTGCCGCCGGACAGCGCCCGGTCGATCGCCGCCGACCCGGCCGGTGCGGCCGCCGACGACGAGGACTCCTGACCCGCCAGGCGTGTGCCCGACCCGTCGCAGGTGCAGCTACCGGCCGCCGCGACGGCCCGCCGCTACTGTCCGCCCTTCTGCACGTACGACCTCACGAACTCCTCCGCGTTCTCCTCGAGGACGTCGTCGATCTCGTCGAGCAGCGCGTCCACGTCGTCGGTGAGCTTGCCGACGCGGTCCTGGACGTCGGAGGCCTGCTCGGTCGAGACCTCCTCGGCGTCCTCGCCGCGCCGGGACGCGCGCTCCTGCCCGCCGGTGTCACTGGTCGCCATGTGCCGCTCCTGTCGGAAGTCGCTGTCGTCCTGAGGACGCTACGCCGCCGGTCCGACACGACGACCCCTTCGGCGGGAGGTCACCCGGGCGAGCCCCGGCGCACGACGACCCGTACCCCGTCGCGCTCGACGACGGCCCGCCGCAGCCGGAGCACCGAGGCGTACGCCTTGACGAGCTGCGTGTAGCCGGGCGTCTTCCCGACGTAGCCCAGGAAGCCCTTCGGCCCCTCGACCATGACGCCGCTGTCGAGGTCGAAGCGGGCACCGTGCCAGGGGCAGACGAGGCAGCCGTCCTGGTCGAGCGAGCCCTGGGACAGGTCGGCGAGCTGGTGGCGGCAGCGCGAGGAGACCGCGCGCAGGTCGCCGCCGCGGTTCGCGACCGTCCAGGGACCGGCGCGGCGGACGGCGCCGTCGGGCAGGTCGCGGGCGGGCAGGCTGGCGTCGGTCACGGGGGCTCCTGGGGCCGGGGGTGTCCCGTCGACCTGCCCCGCCGACCGGGACCGACACGCGGGCGGTCCTAGCGCCGGCCGCCGAGGCGCTCGAGCAGCTCGGCGGCCGTCGAAGAGCTCTCGAGCAGCTCACCGACGTGGGCCCTCGTGCCGCGCAGCGGCTCCAGGGTGGGCACGCGCTGCAGCGACTCGCGCCCGACGTCGAAGATCACCGAGTCCCAGGACGCGGCCGCGACCTCGGTCGGGTAGCGCGCCAGGCACTGCCCGCGGAAGAAGGCGCGGGTGTCGTCCGGCGGTTCGCCCACGGCGCGCTGCACCTCGGCCTCGGCGACCAGCCGGACCATCTGCCCGCGCGCGACGAGCCGGTTGTAGAGGCCCTTGTCCTGTCGGACGTCGCTGTACTGCAGGTCGACCAGGTGCAGCTTGGCCGCGCCCCAGCCCAGCCCCTCGCGATCGCGGTAGCCCTCGAGCAGGCGCAGCTTGGCGACCCAGTCCAGCTCGCCGGCCAGCGACATCGGGTCGGTCTCCAGCCGGTCGAGCACCGACTCCCAGCGGGCCAGGACGTCGAGGGTCTGCTCGTCCGCGTCACTGCCCAGCCGGTCCTCGACGAACTTGCGGGCCTGCTCGCAGAACTCGCGCTGCAGCTGCACGGCGGTCAGTCGCCGGCCGTCGCGCAGGGTCAGCAGGGCCCGCAGCGACGGGTCGTGGCTGACGGCCTTGAGCGCGCTGACCGGCTGCTCGACGCCGAGGTCGGTGCCGCTGTCGCTGAACCAGCGCTGCTCGACCATGGCCAGCACGAGCGCGGTCGTGCCGACCTTGAGGTAGGTCGCGACCTCGGCGAGGTTGGCGTCGCCGATGATGACGTGCAGTCGGCGGTACTTGTCGGGGTCGGCGTGCGGCTCGTCCCGGGTGTTGATGATCGGGCGCTTGAGCGTGGTCTCCAGCCCGACCTCGACCTCGAAGAAGTCGGCCCGCTGGGTCAGCTGGAAGCCGTCCGCCCGGCCGTCCTGCCCGCGACCGACCCGACCGGCGCCGCAGAAGACCTGCCGGCTGACGAAGAACGGCGTGAGGTGCCGGACGAGGTCGCCGAAGGCGGTCTGCCGGGCGACGAGGTAGTTCTCGTGCGTGCCGTACGACGCGCCCTTGCCGTCGGTGTTGTTCTTGTACAGCTGGAGGGGGGCGGTCCCGGGGACGCTGAGCGCGCGTTCGGCCGCGAGCGCCATGACCCGCTCCCCCGCCTTGTCCCACAGCACCGCGTCGCGCGGGGTGGTGACCTCCGGCGAGGAGTACTCCGGGTGGGCGTGGTCGACGTAGAGCCGGGCGCCGTTGGTGAGCACCGCGTTGGCCAGCCCGAGCTCCTCGTCGGGCTCGCCCGGCGCGTGGTCCGACGTGCCGAGGCCGACCTCGAACCCGCGCGCGTCGCGCAGCGGGTTCTCCTCCTCGAAGTCCCAGCGCGTGCGGCGGTCGCGCACCGGTGAGGCGCCGACGTAGCCGTTGACGACCTGGCTGGAGGCGACCATCGCGTTGGTGCCGGGCGCCCCGGGCACGGACACGCCGTACTCGGTCTCGATGCCCATGACCCGCCGCGCGCTCATGGCCCGAGCGTAGGTCGTGCGCCCGGACCGCGCGGGCCCGGACCGGGCTCGGACCGGGCTCGGACCGGGCTCGGACCGGGCTCGGACCGGGCTCAGAGGTGGCTCAGAGGTACTGCCCGGTGTTGGCGACGGTGTCGATCGAGCGCCCGGTCTCGGAGCCCTTCGCGGTGGTGACGAGCGTGCGGATGTAGACGATCCGCTCGCCCTTCTTGCCCGAGATCCGGGCCCAGTCGTCGGGGTTCGTCGTGTTGGGCAGGTCCTCGTTCTCCTTGAACTCGTCGATGCAGGCGGTCATGAGGTGCTGCAGGCGCAGCCCCTTGCCGCCGGTCTCGAGGAAGTCCTTGATGGCCATCTTCTTGGCGCGGGCGACGATGTTCTCGATCATCGCGCCGGAGTTGAAGTCCTTGAAGTACAGGACCTCCTTGTCGCCGTTGGCGTAGGTGACCTCGAGGAACCGGTTCTCCTCGGCCTCGGTGTAGATCCGCTCGACGACGCGCTGGATCATCGCGGCGACCGTCGCCTCGCGGGAGCCGCCGTTGTCGGCGACGTCCTCCTCGTGCAGCGGCAGGTCGGTGCGGATGTACTTGCCGAAGATGTCGCGGGCGGCCTCCGCGTCCGGTCGCTCGATCTTGATCTTCACGTCCAGCCGGCCGGGCCGCAGGATCGCGGGGTCGATCATGTCCTCGCGGTTGGACGCGCCGATGACGATGACGTTCTCGAGGCCCTCGACGCCGTCGATCTCCGAGAGCAGCTGCGGCACGATCGTCGTCTCCACGTCCGAGCTCACGCCGGAGCCGCGGGTGCGGAAGATCGAGTCCATCTCGTCGAAGAACACGATGACGGGCGTGCCCTCGGAGGCCTTCTCGCGGGCCCGCTGGAAGATCAGCCGGATGTGCCGCTCGGTCTCGCCGACGTACTTGTTCAGCAGCTCCGGGCCCTTGATGTTGAGGAAGAACGAGCGGCCCTCGGGCTTGCCCGTCACCTCCGCGACCTTCTTGGCCAGGCTGTTGGCGACGGCCTTGGCGATGAGCGTCTTGCCGCATCCTGGCGGGCCGTACAGCAGCACGCCCTTGGGCGGGCGCAGCTGGTGCTCGGCGAACAGGTCCTTGTGCAGGAAGGGGAGCTCGACGGCGTCGCGGATCTGCTCGATCTGCCCGCTCAGCCCGCCGATGTCGGCGTAGTCGATGTCGGGGACCTCCTCGAGGACCAGCTCCTCGACCTCGCTCTTGGGGATCCGCTCGTAGACGTAGCCGCTGCGGCTGTCGAGCAGCAGCGAGTCGCCGGCCTTGACCGGCTCGTCGGCGAGCGAGTCGGCCAGCAGCACGACCCGCTCCTCGTCGGTGTGGTTGAGCACGAGCGCGCGGCCGCCGGGCAGCAGCTCCTTGAGCATGACGACGTCGCCCTGCTCGACGAAGGCGAGGGCCCGCACGACGTTCATCGCCTCGTTGAGCATCACCTCCTGGCCCTTGCGCAGCCCGTCGAGCTCGATCTCGGGCGACACCGCGACGCGCAGCTTGCGCCCGCTGGTGAAGACGTCGACGGTGCCGTCCTCGAGCGCCGCGAGGAAGGTGCCGTAGCCGCTCGGCGGCTGGGCGAGGCGCTCGACCTCGTCCTTGAGCGCGACGATCTGGTCGCGGGCCTCGCGCAGGGTCGCCACGAGCCGGTCGTTCTGCCCCGTGGACCCCGCGAGCGCCGCCTGCGTCTCGGCCAGCCGCTGCTCGAGCGCGCGGGCCTGCCGGGGCGAGTCGGCGAGCTTGCGCCGCAGCACCGCCACCTCCTCCTCGAGGAAGCTCACCTGGGCCACGAGCTCGTCCGCCCGGCCGTCGTCGCCGGTCCCGCGTGCTGCCACGTGCCTCACCTCCAGGGGTCGTCCGCATCCTATGTACGGCGGGGGCTCCCTGTCGGCCCGTAGCGCCCGCGGCGGGCGCGCACGCTCACGGCAGGGCGGGACGGGGTCTGCGGGGCTGGGCGTCGTCGCCGGCGGCCTCGGCGAGCGGCTCGCCGTAGGAGCCCTTGCTCGGCCGGCGGCGCCGCAGCGGCGGCTCCACGCCGTCGGCGAGGCGCCGGCTGGTGCACAGGAAGCCGGTGTGGCCGACCATGCGGTGCTCGGGCCGCACGGCGAGCCCCTCGACGTGCCAGCCGCGGACCATCGACTCCCACGACTGCGGCTCGGTGAAGGAGCCGTGCGCGCGCAGCGCCTCGACCGTGGTCGACAGCTGGGTCGTCGTGGCGACGTAGCAGCAGACCAGCCCGCCGGGACGCAGCGCCCGCGCGACGGTGTCGAGGGTCTCCCACGGCGCGAGCATGTCGAGCACGACGCGGTCGACGTCGGTGTCGGTGCAGGCCTCCTGCAGGTCGCCGACGGTGATCGAGTGCGCCGGGTGCGGCCCGCCGAAGAAGCGCTCGACGTTCGCCTGCGCGATCGCGGCGAAGTCGGCGCGCCGCTCGTACGACGAGACGCGCCCGCGGTCGCCCACCGCCCTCAGCAGCGACATCGACAGCGCACCGCTGCCCACCCCGGCCTCGACCACGTGGGCACCCGGGAAGACGTCGGCCATCTGCACGACCTGACCGGCGTCCTTGGGGTAGACGACCTGCGCGCCGCGCGGCATGGACAGCACGAAGTCGCTGAGCAGCGGGCGCAGCGCCAGGTAGGGCGTGCTGCCGATGAGCACGACGACGCCCTCGGGCCCGTCCAGGAGCGCGTCGTGCTCGAGGATCCCCTTGTGGGTGTGGAAGCTCTTGCCGGGCTCCAGCGTGATGGTGTGCATCCGGCCCTTGGGGTCGGTGAGCTGCACCTGGTCGCCGGGGCGCAGGGGGCCGCGGCGGCGCGCGGCGCCCGTCGGTCCCGGTGCCTCGGGCGGGGCGTCGGGGGTCCCCGTCGCGGGGGGTGCCGTCTCGGGGGGTGCCACGAGCAGGCGAGCCTAGGCGACGGCGGACCGGCCGGCCGGGACCGGCTCCGGTGCGGGGGCGCCGGCGGCGCGGGCGAGGTCGGCGGCGGCGAGCACCCGCGGCGGCGCGGTGCGCACGACGTACTCCGTCGCCGGGGTCGCCCGCACGGCCGCCAGCAGCTGCTCGCCGGCCAGCCGCGGGTCGAGCAGGAGGCCGGGGTCGAGCGGTCGGGCCAGGTCGTCGACGCTCACCCAGGCCCGCCGGTGCGGCGGCACCGCCTGCACCGCGGCCTCGCTCACCACGGCCGTGGGGCGGCCGGTCGCGTCGGTGACCACGACGGCGTGCAGCGCCGCGTCGTGCGCGGCGCTCAGGACCGCCGACAGGGGGGTGCCGCTGGGCACGAGCAGCGCGGGTCGGGACAGCGCGTCGAGCCGGACACCGCGCAGGCGCCGCTCGGCGCGCGCCGCGCCGAGGGCACCGGTGGCGCCGACGTACAGGAAGACCGCGACCAGCGCGCCGGTCACCAGGCCGGGCAGGCCGACCCGCAGGCCGAGCAGCGGCAGCCCGAGCAGCAGCCCGGGCACGACGAGCACGGCGAGCGCCCGCCCCGCCTGGGCCGCGACCAGGGTGCCCGTCGCGGCGTCGCCGGAGAGCTTCCAGACCACCGCCCGCAGCACCGCCCCGCCGTCCAGCGGCAGGCCCGGCAGCAGGTTGAAGACCGCCAGGCCGCCGTTGCTCAGCGCGAAGAGGACCGCCAGGTCGCGGACCGCACCGCTGGCGGGCAGCGCCGCGACGAGGACCAGCCCGAGGCCGGTCAGCAGCACCGAGACCAGCGGACCGCTGATGGAGACGGCGTACGCCCGTCCCGGCGTCGAGGGCGCGTCGACCACCTCGGTGACCCCGGCGAGGAAGCTCACCCGCACCCGGCGCACCCGCAGCCGGAGCAGCCGCGCCGCGACGCAGTGTCCGGCCTCGTGCAGGAGCACGCTCACGAGCAGGAGCACGGCGAAGACCGCGGCGGTGCCGTAGCCCCGGCCGGCCGACGCGCCGCGGGCGAGCTGCGGGCCGTACGCGACGACCACGACCGCGGCGAACACGAACCACGTGGGCGCCAGCTCGACGGGGACCCCGAGCAGGCGGCCGACCCGGAGCACGCCCGGCGCACGAGCATCGGGCGAGGTCACCCGCCGAACCTACGGCGCGGCGCGTGTGGCCGCCGTGTGGTCCGGGCGCCCCGACCACGCGACCCCGGCCGCCGTCGGGACGAGGTGCGGGGCCGCGACCCCCGCGGCGCGGGCCGACCGGGCGGCGCTGGGCCCGTCCGGGGCGACCGCCACCAGCCGGCCGCCGGGCCGCAGCCGCCGCGCCGCGCCGGGCAGGTGCTCGGCGGACCCGACGACCGCCACGGCGACGTCGTCGGCGGCGCAGCCGGTCGCCCCTGCTGCCGCGAGCAGGCCGCGGCGCACCCGCGCCCCCGCCCCGGCCTCCCAGACCCGGTCACCGGACCGGGCCCCGGCCAGGGCGAGCAGCGCCGCGGCGAGCTCGAGCGGGACGTCGGCCACCCCGGCACCTTCCCACGCCCGGGTGCCGCAGCGGCGCCGCAGGACTGTCCGAGGTCCGACGTACCGTCCGACCCGTGACCGCTCCCGTCGACCTGGCTCCCCCCGTCCTGGGTTCCCTGTCGCCCTCGCGAGCCGGCGACTTCCTCACCTGCCCGCTGCTGTTCCGCTTCCGCGCCCTCGACCGGCTGCCGCAGTCGCCGACGCTGGCCACGAGCCGGGGGACGCTGGTCCACGCGGTCCTCGAGCGCCTCTTCGACCTGCCGGCGGCGCAGCGCACGGTCGAGGCCGCGGCCGGGCTGCTCGCGCCGGAGGCGCAGCGGCTGCGCGACAGCGAGCCCGGCTGGGCCGAGCTGCTCGACGACGACGGCCGGCTGCAGGACTGGCTGGCCGGGGCGCGGCGGCTCGTCGAGGCCTACTTCGCGCTGGAGGACCCGCGACGGCTCGAGCCGGCCCGGCGCGAGGAGCACGTGCAGGTCGTGCTGCCCGAGGGGCTGCGGCTGCGCGGGATCGTCGACCGCGTGGACGTCGCGCCGGACGGGCGGGTGCGCGTCGTCGACTACAAGACCGGCCGCGCCCCCTCGCCCGACCACGAGGCGCGGGCGCTGTTCCAGATGCGCTTCTACGCGCTCGTGCTGTGGCGCACCACGGGCGTGGTGCCCGCGCTCCTGCAGCTGATGTACCTCGGCGACGGGCAGGTGCTCCGCCTGGCGCCGGACGAGCAGGACCTGCTGGCCACCGAGCGCACGCTGCTCGCGCTGTGGGCCGCGGTCGAGCGGGCCGTCGAGCAGCGCGACTTCCGGCCCCGTCCGAGCCGGCTCTGCGACTGGTGCGACCACCGCGACAGCGCCTGCCCGGCCTTCGGCGGCACCCTGCCGCCCTGGCCGGAGGACGCCGCCGACCGGCTCGTCGCGTCCCGGGTGCTGCCCCAGCCGAGCGGCCCGGCCGTCGGGGGGTCCCCGTCCACGTGACCGGGTGCACACTGGGACCGGTCGGCCGGGCACCGGCACCACCGCCCCGGCACCCGCAGGCACCCGCCCTCGCACCCGCGCCGCAGGAGGCAGCATGACGACCACCGAGGACCGCTCGGACCAGCACGCCGACGAGCTCGTGACCGCCGCCGTCGAGGAGGCGCCGGTCCAGGGCAAGCAGCTGTACCTGCCGCTCCCCCCGACCTTCGAGACCGTCGAGGAGGAGCGGTCCCACCGCAAGGCCAAGCTGGCCGCGGCGTTCCGGATGTTCAGCCGGGCCGGTCTCGACGAGGGCGTCGCCGGGCACATCACGGTGCGCGACCCGGGCGACCCCGAGACCTTCTGGGTCAACCCGTTCGGCATGCACTTCTCGATGGTCCGCAGCAGCGACCTCGTGCGGGTCGACGAGGCGGGCGAGGTCGTCGAGGGCGACCGGGCGGTCAACGGCGCCGCGGTGGCGATCCACTGCGCGGTGCACGCGGCCCGGCCCGACATCGTCGCCGCGGCGCACGCCCACGGCCCGTACGGCAAGACGCTGTCGGCGATGGAGATGACCGTCGAGCCGCTCACGCAGGACTCGTGCGCCTTCTACGAGGACATCGGCAAGTACGACACCTACACGGGCGTCGTGCTCGACCCCGAGGAGGGCAAGCGCATCGGTCAGGCGCTCGGCGACCACAAGGCCGTCATCCTGTCCAACCACGGCATGCTCACCGTCGGCGAGACCGTCGACAGCGCCGCCTGGTGGTTCCTCACCCTGGAGCGCACCTGCCAGAGCCAGCTGATGGCCTACGCGGCCGGCACCCCCCGCACGATCGGGCACGAGGAGGCCACCGTGACCCGCGGCCAGGTCGGCTACGAGCTCGCCGGATGGTTCCAGTTCCAGCCGATCTGGGACCGCGTCTCGCGGGACAACCCCGACCTCTTCGACTGAGCCGACCCGGTCCCCCGCCGCCGCCCTCCTGCCGGGGTCAGCCGGCGGGAGCGGGCCGGTCGACGAGCTCGGCCAGGTCGCTGACCGACACCCGGTCCAGCCCGGGCACGACGAGCCGGCGCGGCGCCGGCTCGACGCGCACGCCGGCGACGCTCGGCACGGCCACGACGGCGCAGCCGGCGGCCTCGCCGCTGGCGATGCCGGCCGGGCTGTCCTCGAGCACGACGCTGCGCCGCGGGTCGGCCCCGAGCCGCGCGCACGCCGTCCGGTAGGGCTCGGGGTCCGGCTTGGCGTGCTCGACCTCGTCGCCGGCGAGCTCGACGTCGAAGGACAGCCCCAGACGTCGGACCACGGCGTCCACGAGCACCCGGTAGGACGACGACACCAGCGCCACCGGCACGCCGGCACCCTGCAGCGCCGCGAGCAGCTCCAGCGCACCGGGCAGCGGCTCCAGCGGACCGGCGAAGAGCTCGACCATCCGGTCGAGGAGCAACCCGGTGGCCTCGCCGACCCGTCCGGGCGACGGGACCAGGCCCAGCCCGGTGAGCATGAGCGGCACCGACGTCTCGAGGCGGGTGCCGACCACCGCGGCCTTGACCTCGTCGGTCCAGACCCGGTCGTAGCGCTGCGCGAGCTCGATCTCGGCGATCGTCCAGACGGGCTCGGTGTCGACGAGCAGGCCGTCCATGTCGAACAGGACGGCGGACGGCAGGCTGCGGGGCACGCGCCAGTCTGCCAGCCGGCTAGTAGGCGCCCCGGCGCCGCAGCACGGCGAAGACCGTCTTCCAGATGATCATCATGTCGAGCGCGAGGCTCCAGTTCTCGACGTAGTGCAGGTCGAGCCGGACCGACTCCTCCCACGACAGGTCGGAGCGCCCGCTGATCTGCCACAGCCCGGTGAGCCCGGGGCGCACGAGCAGCCGCCGGCGGACGTCGGCGCCGTACTGCGCGACCTCGCGGGGCAGCGGCGGTCGCGGGCCCACGAGCGACATGTCGCCCTTGACGACGTTGAGCAGCTGGGGCACCTCGTCGAGCGAGAAGCGGCGCAGCCACTTGCCCACCGCCGTGACGCGCGGGTCGTCACGGATCTTGAAGAGCAGGCCGTCGGCGTTCTCGTTGAGCGCCTGCAGCCCGCCCAGCCGCTCCTCGGCGTCCTGGTACATGCTCCGGAACTTGTACATCGTGAAGGTGCGGCCGTCCACGCCGACGCGGGTCTGCCGGAACAGCGCGCCGCCGCGGCTCGTGAGGCGCACCGACAGGGCCAGCCCCAGCAGCAGCGGGCTGGCCAGCAGCAGCACGAGCAGTGCGGCGAGCCGGTCGAGGCCACCCTTGAGCAGCCGCCGGCCGCCGCTGAACTCGGGCTGCTCGACGTGCAGCAGGGGCAGGCCGGCGACCGGCCGGATGTGGATGCGCGGTCCGGCGATGTCGGTGAGCGAGGGGGCGACGACCAGGGCGATCCCCGAGCCCTCGAGCTCCCAGGACAGCCGACGCAGCTCGACGTGGTCGAAGTCGGACCACGCCCCCACCGCGACGGTGTCGGCGTCGGTGGCCTTGAGGGCGGCGACGACCGACGAGGACGTCCCGACGACCGGCACGCCCTCCACGGACGGCCCCTGCGTGCGGTCGATGCAGACACCGACGACCGAGAAGCCGGCGTACGGCTCGCGCCGCAGCTGCCGGACGAGCTCGGCGCAGGAGCGCTCGCGGCCGACGACGACGACCCGGTGCAGGCAGCGGCCCTTCGCGCGCACCGAGTGCAGCACCTGCCGGGCCAGGTAGCGGAACAGCAGGGCCAGCGCCACCGTCAGCGGGAAGGCGATGACGACGTACTTGCGGGCGAGGTCGACCTGGAAGGCGACGGCCGCGAGCGCGACGGCGGCGAGCATGCGCACACCGGCGTCGAAGACGCGGCGGAACTCCTCGGACCCCGTCCCGAGGAAGCGCAGCTCGTAGGACCGGGTGGAGGCGCAGGTCAGCAGCCACAGCGGCGGGAACAGCAGCGTCGCGACGAGGTAGCGGTCGGGGCCGTCGGCGCCGAACTTCACGAGCAGCGCGACCGCGGCGCCGACGACGGCGGCGAGCAGGTCGAGGCCGACGAGCAGGCGGACGAGCTTGCGCTGCCAGCGGGTCGTCGTGCGCGGCGGCAGCGCCTGGTCGTCGACCGCCCGGGAGACCGGCGGGTCGGCGAGCTCGTCGGGGACCACCACGCCGTGCTCGCCCTCCAGGACCGCGGACGAGCGCAGCAGCTGCCGCACCCGGGCCCGACCCGGGGCGACGGAGCGCCGCAGCCGCTCGCGACCCGGAGCCGGGCCGTCGCTCGGCGTCACGGCGGGGTCGGTCAGGTGCTCGTCCCTCAGTGTCACCGCGCCACCGTAGTCACTGTTCGTGTCCCCGTCAGGGGTCTCCGGCCAGGAATCCCCCGCCTGGACGCGTCCGTCCGGCCCACTCGACCGGGTGGTCGCGCTCCAGGTCGGGCCCCGCCGTGCCGAAGGGGACCGTCCCGGGCCGTCGGCGGTCGGGCGCTCACCGGGCGGCGAAGTACGTCGCCTCCGGGTGGTGCACGACGATGGCCGACGTCGACTGCTCCGGCGTCAGCTGGTGCTCCTCGGACAGCTCGACGCCGATCCGGCCCCAGTCGAGCAGGTCCTGCAGCTGCACCTGGTCCTCGACGTTCGGGCAGGCCGGGTAGCCGAAGGAGTAGCGCGTGCCGCGGAAGGCCTGCTTCGTGATCATCTTGTGGACGTCGGGGTCGTCGTCGGCGGCGAAGCCGAGCTCGGCCCGCACCCGGGCGTGCCACGCCTCGGCGAGCGCCTCGGTGAGCTGCACCGACAGCCCGTGCAGCTCGAGGTACTCGCGGTAGGCGTTGCGGGCGAACAGCTCGTTGGCCACGTCGGACACGTGCGAGCCCATGGTGACCACCTGGAAGGCGACGACGTCGGTCTCCCCGGACTCGACGGGGCGGAAGTAGTCGGCGAGGCACAGCCGGCGGTCGCGCCGCTGCCGCGGGAAGGTGAAGCGGCAGCGCTCCGAGCCCGAGCCGGGGTCGAGCACGACCAGGTCGTCGCCCTTGCTGACGGCCGGGTAGTAGCCGTGCACGACGGCCGCGTGCACGATGCCCTCGGACTGCACCCGGGACAGCAGCTCGCGCAGCCGCGGCCGGCCCTCGGTCTCGACGAGCTCCTCGTAGGTCGGCCCGGCGCCGCCGCGCGAGCCGCGCAGGCCCCACTGCCCGAGGAACAGCGCCCGCTCGTCGAGCCAGGAGGCGTAGTCGGCGAGCGGGATCCCCTTGGTGACCCGGCTGCCCCAGAAGGGCGGCTCGGGCACCCGGTTGTCGACCGCCACGTCCGAGCGGCCGCCGGGCTCGGGCTCGGGCTCCCGCTCGCGGCGCGGCGGCGATCGACCGCGAGCGCGCGTGCCGGGCCGCCCGCTCCTGCTCGGCCGCCGTGTCGGCGGCCTGCTGCTCGGCGCTGACCGTGCCGCGCTTGACGGCCATGATCTCGTCCATCAGCCGCAGGCCCTCGAACGCGTCGCGGGCGTAGCGGACCCGGCCGTCGTAGACCTCGGCGAGGTCGTTCTCGACGTACGCCCGGGTGAGCGCAGCGCCGCCCAGCACGACGGGGAACCGCTCGGCGACGCCCCTCGTGTTCATCTCGAGCAGGTTCTCCTTCATGACGACCGTGCTCTTGACGAGCAGGCCGCTCATGCCGACCACGTCGGCGTCGTGCTCCTCGGCGGCCTCGAGGATCGCCGACACCGGCTGCTTGATGCCGATGTTGACCACGTCGTAGCCGTTGTTGGACAGGATGATGTCGACGAGGTTCTTGCCGATGTCGTGGACGTCGCCCTTGACGGTGGCGAGCACGATCGTGCCCTTGCCCGCGTCGCCCTCGACCTTGTCCATGTGCGGCTCGAGGTGGGCGACGGCGGTCTTCATGACCTCTGCGCTCTGCAGCACGAACGGCAGCTGCATCTCGCCGGACCCGAACAGCTCCCCCACGGTCTTCATGCCGGTGAGCAGGGTGTCGTTGACGATCTCCAGCGGCCGCCGGCCCTCGGCCATCGCCGCGTCGAGGTCGGCCTCCAGGCCGTTCTTCTCGCCGTCGACGATCCGCCGCTCGAGCCGCTCGGCGAGCGGCAGGGCCATCAGCGCCTCCGCGCGCGAGATCCCGGTCGACTGCGCCTCGACGCCCTCGAACAGGTCGAGGAACGCGGTGAGCGGGTCGTAGCCCTCGCGCCGCCGGTCGTAGACGAGGTCGAGCGCCACCTCGCGCTGCTCGTCCGGGATCCGGTTCATCGGCAGGATCTTCGAGGCGTGCACGATCGCGCTGGTGAGACCGGCCTTCTGGCACTCGTGCAGGAAGACCGAGTTGAGCACGACCCGTGCTGCCGGCTTGAGCCCGAAGGAGATGTTGGACAGCCCCAGGGTCGTCCCGACGGCCGGGCGGCGCTCGGCCAGCAGCCGGATCGCCTCGATGGTCTCGAGGCCGTCGCGGCGCGACTCCTCCTGGCCGGTGCCCAGGGTGAAGGTGAGGCAGTCGACGAGGATGTCGCCCTCGGCCATGCCCCACTGCCCGGTGAGGGTGTCGACGAGCCGCTCGGCGACCCGCACCTTCCACGCGGCGGTGCGGGCCTGGCCCTCCTCGTCGATGCACAGGGCGACGACGGCGGCACCGTGCTCGCGCACGATGGGCATGACCCGGGCGAACCGGCTGTCGGGGCCGTCGCCGTCCTCGAAGTTGACGCTGTTGACGACCGCGCGACCGCCGAGGCACTCCAGGCCCGCCTCGACGACGGGCGGCTCGGTCGAGTCGAGCATGACCGGCAACGTCGAGGCGGTGGCCAGCCGGGAGGCCGCCTCCCGCATGTCGATCGCGCCGTCCCGACCGACGTAGTCGACGCAGAGGTCGATGAGGTGAGCGCCCTCGCGGACCGCCTCGCGACCGATGTCGACGACCTGCTCCCAGTCGCCGGCCAGCATCGCGTCGCGGAAGGCCTTGCTGCCGTTGGTGTTGGTGCGCTCGCCGACCATGAGCACGCCGGCGTCCTGCCGGAAGGGCACCGGCGCGTAGAGCGAGGCCGCGGCGGGCTCGACCTGCGGCGAGCGGACCGGGACCTCGCGACCGCGGACCGCCTCGACGACCTGGCGCAGGTGCTCGGGCGTCGTGCCGCAGCAGCCGCCCACCAGGCCGACGCCGTAGTCGTCGACGAAGCGCGTCAGCGCCTCGGCGAGCTCGTGCGGCTGCAGCGGGTACTCCGCGCCGTCGCGGCCCAGGACCGGCAGGCCGGCGTTGGGCATCACCGACAGCGGCACCCGGGCGTGCTGCGACAGGTAGCGCAGGTGCTCGCCCATCTCCGCGGGGCCGGTCGCGCAGTTCATCCCGATCACGTCGATGCCGAGCGGCTCGAGCGCGGTCAGCGCCGCGCCGATCTCGGAGCCGAGCAGCATCGCCCCGGTCAGCTCGACGGTGACGTGCGCGATCACCGGCACCCGCCGGCCCGCGGCGCTCATCGCCCGCCGGGCGCCGACGACCGCGGCCTTGACCTGCAGCAGGTCCTGCGCGGTCTCGACGAGGACCGCGTCGACGCCGCCCTCGAGCATCGCGGCGCACTGCTCCTGGTAGGCGTCGCGCAGGAGGGCGTACGGCACGTGGCCGAGCGTCGGCAGCTTGGTCCCCGGTCCCACCGACCCGATGACCCAGCGCGGGCGGTCGGGGGTGGCCCAGGCGTCGGCGGACGCCCGGGCGACCCGGGCCCCGGCCAGTGCGGTCTCGGCGATCCGGTCGGCGATGCCGTACTCGGCGAGCGCGGACCAGTTGGAGCCGAACGTGTTGGTCTCCACCGCGTCGCAGCCCGCGGCGAAGTAGGCGTCGTGCACCGCGCGCACCACGTCGGGGCGCGTGACGTTGAGGACCTCGTTGCAGCCCTCGTGGCCCTCGAAGTCGCCGTCGACGGACAGGTCGAAGGCCTGGAGCATCGTGCCCATCGCCCCGTCGGCCACGACCACACGGCTGCGCAGGACGTCGAGGAGCTCCACGGCACGAGCCTAGTCGGCGAGCGCCGTCACGCTCCCGGAGCGACGTCGACCGGAGCGTGCGAGGCGGCGAAGTCGGCCGCGTCCATGACGCTGTGGTCGTCGGGACCGCGCCGCACGACCCAGTCGCCGAGCACGGCCGGACGCGGGCCCCGCAGGGTCGGCACCCACAGCGTCGCCGTCACCGACCCGTCCTCGGCCCTCGCACGCTCCACCCGCCCGCCGCACCAGGCGGCGAGCTCGTCGGCGACCGCCGGCTCGTCGAAGCGCAGGGCGAGGACCTCGTCCGGGGCGGGTGCGTCCAGCGACACGGGGAGGTGGTACCCCGACGCCGCCGGGCGCACCCCTCGCCGCGCGCGGGAAGCACCGGCTCGCCGGCCGAGGGGCGGGCGGTACGTTTCCGCACGACCGGACCGTCCGCACCCGCCGCCCCGCAGGGAGACCCGTGAGCAGCTCGCCCTACTCCACCGTGCTCGTCGGCACCGACGGCTCCGAGTCGTCGTTCCGCGCGGTCGACCGTGCGGCGATCATCGCGCGCGACAGCGGGGCGACGCTCGTGCTGGCCTGCGCCTACCGCCCGATGTCGGAGCGCGAGGTGCGCGACGCGCAGGACGCGCTCGGCGGCGAGGGCTACAAGGTCTCCGGCTCGACCCCCGCCGAGGACGTGCTGCGCGACGCGGCCGACCGGGCCGTGGCCCTGGGGGCGAGCGAGGTCGAGCTCAACGCCATCGAGGGCGACGCGGTCGACGGTCTCGTCCAGCTCGTCGAGGAGCTCGGCGTGGACCTCATCGTGGTCGGCAACCGGGGCCTGAACAGCCTCGCGGGCCGGGTGCTCGGCTCGGTGCCGGCCAACATCAGCCACCGGGCGCAGTGCGACGTGCTCATCGTCCACACGACCGGGCGGACGAGATAGCCGGGGTGGGCTCCCCCCTCGGTGCGCGGCCGCCGGTCGCCGGCGGTCTCGACCTCGACCTGCCGGGCGTGGACGTGCGCCTGCGGGCCACCCGGTGGCCGGGCACCGGCGTGCCGGTGCTGCTGCTGCACGGCCTGGCCTCGACCCGCCGGTTCTGGGACCTCGTCGCACCGCGCCTCACCGGCTCGCCGGTCGTCGCGCTCGACCAGCGCGGGCACGGCGACAGCGACGCGCCGGACGGGCCGTACGACGGGGAGACCGTCGCCCGCGACGCCCTCACGGCGCTCGACGCCCTCGGCCTCTCGCGAGCGGTGGTCGTGGGGCACTCCTGGGGCGCGTCGACGGCGCTGCGGCTGGCCGCGACCGCTCCGGAGCGCGTGCTGGCCGTCGTGGCCGTCGACGGCGGGCTGGGTCGTCCGCTGGAGCCCGGCGGCGACCGGGCGGCCGCCCGGCGACGGCTCGAGCCGCCGCGCACCGCTGTCGCTCCGGAGGAGCTGCGCGCGCGGCTGTCCTCCGGTCCGCTGGCGGGCTCCTGGTCGCCGGAGGTCGAGGCGGCCGTGCTGCCGATCTTCGCGGTCGGGGACGACGGCCTCGCCCGGCCGCGGCTGACCTTCGAGCGGCACATGGCGATCGTCGACGACCTGCTCGACACGGACCCGGCCGCCTGGTGGCCGCAGATCACCTGCCCGGCCTGGCTGGTCAGCGCCGAACCGGTCGGGGACCCGGACGGGCCCGCCGGGCAGTGGGCGCGGCGCAAGGCCGAGGCGCTCGAGCAGGCGGCGGCGGCGCTCGCCCGGCCCCGGCTGCTCCGCTGGGCGGGCGCCGTGCACGACGTGCCGCTGCAGTGGCCGGCACTCGTCGCCGGGCTGGTCCGCGCCGCCGTCGAGGAGGTGCAGCCGTGAGCCTCCCGCGGCGCCCCGACGGGGTCGGTCCGCTCACCGACCCGGTCCTGGTGGCCGCCTTCGAGGGCTGGAACGACGCGGGCGACGCGGCGACCGGCGCGGTGGAGCACCTGGAGGACGTCTGGCGCGCCCGCGCGGTCGTCGAGGTCGATCCCGACGACTACTACGACTTCCAGGTCAACCGGCCGACGGTCTCGCTCGTCGACGGCACGACCCGGCGGATCACCTGGCCCACCACCCGCTTCTCGGTGTGCCGCCCCCCGGGGCGGAGCGCGACGTCGTGCTGGTGCGCGGGCTGGAGCCGAACATGCGCTGGCGCGGCTTCTGCTCGGAGCTGCTGGCGGTCACCGAGCAGCTCGGGGTGCGCACGGTCGTGACGCTCGGCGCGCTGCTCGCCGACTCGCCGCACACCCGCCCCGTCCCCGTCAACGGCACGGCCTCCGACCCGGCGACGGCCGCGGCGCTCGGCCTCGAGCGCAGCCGCTACGAAGGTCCGACCGGGATCGTCGGCGTCTTCCAGGACGCGTGTGCGGCGGGCGGCGTCGCCGCCCTGTCGTTCTGGGCGGCCGTGCCGCACTACGTCTCGTCGCCGCCGTGCCCGAAGGCCACCGTGGCGCTGCTGCGCCGCGTGGAGGACCTGCTCGACATCCCGGTGCCGCTCGGCGAGCTGCCCGAGCGGGCCCGCCAGTGGGAGCGGTCGGTCGACGAGCTCGCCGCGGAGGACAGCGACATCGCGGAGTACATCGCCAGCCTGGAGGAACGGGAGCCGGCGACGGACCTCCCGGAGGCCTCCGGGGAGGCGATCGCCAAGGAGTTCGAGCGCTACCTGCGGCGCGGGGGCGACGACCCGGACGCCTGAGCGCGGCCTCGTCCGGCGCGGCGGGCTCAGCCCGCCTGGCGCACTGCGGACGGCCCGCGCTGCGGTGCGCCCTGGCCCCGCTGGGCGGGGGTCCCCGCGCGTCCGCCGGCCCGGTCCTCGGCCCGGCGCGAGGGGTGCGGCCCGCTCGTGCTGCCGCCGGTGCGCCGCGGGCGCCGCGGTTCGGCGACGACGGACGCCACCGCGTCGCGCAGCCGCTCCTGGAAGTGGGCCAGCCCGAAGCGCTCGGCGTGGGCGCAGACGGCCGCCTCGTCCCACGACCGGCCGAGCAGGCCGGTGATGCCGCGGCAGGTCGCCTCGATGGTCGGCTCGTCGATGAAGACCGAGGCGACGCCGGGCGCGGCGCTGTCCAGGTAGCCGCCCGCGCGCAGGACCGCCGCCGGCTTGCCGAAGCTGTAGCCCTCGACGGGGGTCAGTCCGAAGTCCTCCCGGGACACGGCCACCACGCCGCGGCAGGAGGCGTAGAGCCAGCGCATCTGGGCGTCGCTGAGGTCCTGGCGGCCCTGCAGGCGGGAGTCCCAGGCGCCGCCGTCGGGCTTGTCGGGCAGGCCGCCGACCGCGACGAGGCGGACGCCGTCGAGGCTCTCGACCGCCTGGCACGCCAGGACGGTGTTCTTGTAGGCGCGGCGCCGCGACACGGTGAGCAGGAAGCCGGGCTCGAGGCCGGGCACCGGCTCCTGCGGGCCGTGCGGGTCCAGGCTGGCCGGGGGCGGCAGCAGAGCGGCGTCGATGCCGTAGACGTCGGCGACCCGCTCGCGCACCGCGGTCGAGTTGGCGAAGTACAGCGACGTGGCGTCCGCGCTGCGGCGGTCCCAACCGCGCAGCGGCGCGGTCGCCCGCAGGAAGGTCCGGGTGACGACGTCCGGGCGACCGGCGAAGTAGTCCGAGGGCTGGTAGAGCCAGCGCGCGGGGTTGTGGCAGTAGACGACCTTGGGCATGTCGCCGGCGATGCCGTGCGCCCACCCCGAGGTGCTCGACACCACGACGTCGGCGTCGCGCAGGTCGTGGCGGCTGAAGGCCCGGGCCAGCAGGGGCATGGCGCGCCGCGGGTCGCGGCGGAAGACGCCGAACCGGCTCAGCCACATGGTCTCGACGCGGTACTGCCGGAACTCGTCGAACGTCGTGTCCGGGTCGTAGATGCTCGTGAGGAGCCGGGCCTCGGGGAAGGCCGTCATGAGCGCCAGCACCACGCGCTCCGCACCGCCGCGCTGCGTGAGGTAGTCGTGCACCACCACGACGCGGGGGCTCTCGCTCCGGGGCTGCGTCACGGGCTGTCCTCGTCAGGTCGCGTCGTGCGGGTCGTCGTGCCGGGCGTGCAGCCGGGCGTGCTACGAGAGTCGCACGCCGAGCAACGCGTCGACGCCATTCTGCACCAAACCCGCCGCGTCGGGATCGTCACCCTCCGTGGAGACCCAGGCATCGACGGCCGCGAGCGCGGCAGGGGTGTCCAGATCGGCGGCCAGCGCCGTGCGGACGGCCTCGACGAGCTCCGCGCCGGACGGGCCGCGGTCGCGCGCGACGCCCTCGCGCCACGCCGCGAGCCGCACCTGAGCCTCGTGGAGGGTGGCGTCGGTCCACTCCCGGTCGTTGCGGTAGTGCTGTCCCAGCAGGGCGAGCCGCAGCGCCGCCGGGTCGACGCCGTCGCGCCGCAGCTGCGACACGAACACCAGGTTGCCCCGCGACTTGCTCATCTTCTCGCCGTCGAGCCCGATCATGCCGGCGTGCACCGAGGCGGTGGCGTACGGCCAGGAGCCCGACAGGACCTCGGCGTGCGCGGCGGACATCTCGTGGTGGGGGAAGGCGAGGTCGGACCCGCCCCCCTGCACGTCGAGCCGGGCGCCGAGCCGGTTGACGGCGATGGCCGTGCACTCGACGTGCCAGCCGGGCCGACCGCGGCCCAGCGGGCTGTCCCAGGCCGGCTCGCCGGGCCGCTCGGCGCGCCACAGCAGCGGGTCGAGCGGGTGCTTCTTGCCGGGCCGGTCCGGGTCGCCCCCGCGCTCGGCCGACAGCGCCGTCATGACGGGCCCGGCCAGGCGCGCGACGTCGCCGAAGTGCTCGGCCGCGGACACCGGGAAGTAGACGTCCTCGTCGACCCGGTAGGCGGCCCCCGCCTCGAGCAGCCGCTGGACGGCGGCGGAGATCTCGTCCATGGCCTCGACGGCCCCGACGTAGTGGGTCGGCGGCACGACGCGCAGCGCGACCATGTCCTCGCGGAACAGCTCGGTCTCGCGCTCGGCGACGACGGTCCAGTCCTCCCCGTCCCGGGCCGCGCGCTCGAGCAGGGGGTCGTCGATGTCGGTGACGTTCTGGACGTAGTCGACCTGCAGGCCGGCGTCGAGCCAGACCCGCACGAGGGTGTCGAACGCCAGGTAGGTGGCGGCGTGGCCGAGGTGCGTCGCGTCGTACGGCGTGATCCCGCAGACGTAGAGCCGGGCGGTGCCCTCGGGAGCGACCTCGACCAGCCCCTGCCCGCTGTCGTGCAGGCGCAGCGGTGAGGCCGTCCCGGGGAGCACGGGGACAGCAGGGGCAGGCCAGGACCGCATGCGGGGCAGCCTAGGTGGGCGGCGCGACCGCCCGGCGGAGGCGTGCGGGCGCGGTCAGAACGGCGGCCACGGGATGGCCGGCCACTCGCCCGAGGGCTCCGGGTGGCGGCCGGTCGCCAGCAGGCGGTCGACCCGCGCGACGGTGCGGCGCACCTCGCGCCGGGTGAGCAGCTCGCCGAGCGCCGAGGCCAGCGGCCCCTCGAGCTCGGCGCGCAGCCGCGAGAGCACCTCGACGGCCTCGTCGGGCAGCGCCAGCCCGCGCCACTGCCACAGCAGGGTGCGCAGCTTGTCCTCCGGCGAGAAGCAGATGCCGTGGTCGACGCCCTGGACGCGGCCGTCCTCGCGCGGCAGCAGGTGCCCGCCCTTGCGGTCGGCGTTGTTGACGACCGCGTCGAAGACCGCCATGCGGCGCAGGTCGGGGTGGTCGCTGCGCGCGAGGTCCGCCAGGTCGACCCGCTCGTCGACGTCGACCCACAGCTGGCACATGCCGGGGCCGAACGGGCCCTCGCGCAGCACGGTCGGGGGGACGACGTCCCAGCCCGTGGACTCGCTGACGAGGTAGGCGGACACCTCACGCCCGGCGAGCGTGCCGTCCGGGAAGTCCCACAGCGGCCGCTCACCGCGGACGGGCTTGTAGACGCAGGCCGCCGAGACGCCGTCCGCGGTGGCCGTGCAGAACAGCGTCGCGTTGGAGGCGTCGACGAGGCGGCCCTCCACGGACAGCTCGCCGGAGCGCAGCAGGTGCAGGGCGCCCTCGAGGTCGAGGACGCCGGTCGCCGGCTCGGGCTCCTGCGCGCTCACGCCCCCAGTGTCGGGCACGTCGGCGCCGTGCGCCGCCCCGGCCGTCAGCGGCGGTGGCCGTTCTGCCGCGGGCACACGTGCCCCTCGGCGTCCAGCGGCAGCCCGCACAGCGGGCACGGCGGGCGGCCGGCGGCGACCACCCGCTGAGCGCGCCGCACGAAGGCCCGCGCGGCCGAGGCGCTCAGGTGCACGCGCAGGGCGTCGGGACCGTCGTCGGCGTCGCTGAGCGGCTCGACCTCCTCGCCCTCCTCGGCGGCGGACTGCGCGAGCGCCTCGACGACGACCCGCTCGGCCTCGCCGTCCCAGGCCAGCCCCATGGTGCCGACCCGGAACTCCTCCTCGACCGGCGCGTCCAGCGGCGCGGTGTCCTCCAGCTCGCGGCCGGGGGTGGTCGGCACGTCCGCGCCGGTGCGCCGCGCGGTCTCGAGCAGCTCCTCGAGCCGCTCGGCGAGCACCTGCACCTGCACCTTCTCCAGGGCGACGGAGACCGTACGGCCGGCGCCGCTGGCCTGCAGGTAGAAGGTGCGGTCGCCGGGCTGCCCCACGGTGCCGGCGACGAAGCGCTCCGGCGGGTCGAAGTCGAAGACGTTCCGAGGCATCCTGCGACCCTAGTGCGCGCGCTGGGCGCGGGGCACGCTCAGGCGGGGGCGCCGGTGCCGCCGCCGACGACGGCGTCGGAGGACGCCTTGCGCCGCCGGCCCTTCGGCGCGGGCAGCAGGTCGGCGACGCCGCCGCCGGTGTCGTTGACCCGGACGACGAACGGCCGCTGCTCGGTGTAGCGGATGACCGTCACCGAGCACGGGTCGACGGAGATCCGCTGGAAGGAGTCGAGGTGCAGGCCGAGGGCGTCGGCCACGACGGCCTTGATGACGTCGCCGTGCGAGCAGGCCAGCCACGTGGCGTCGGGGCCGAGGCGGGCGTTCCAGTCGCGGACGGCGGCGACCGCGCGGTTCTGCGTCTCGCGCAGCGGCTCGCCCTCGGGGCCGGGGAAGACCACGGCCGACGGGTGGTTCTGCACCACCTTCCACAGCGGTTCCTTCGCCAGCTCCTTGAGCGGGCGGCCGGTCCAGTCGCCGTAGCGGCACTCCCCCAGCCGGTCCTCGACCTGCAGCTCGAGGTCACGCCCCTGCGCGACGTGCCCGGCGGTGTCCAGGCAGCGGTCGAGCGGGCTGCTGACGATCGCGGCGAAGGGGACGGGGCGCAGCCGCTCGGCGACGGCCCGCGCCTGGGCGGTGCCGCGGTCGTCGAGGTGCAGGCCGGGCGTCCACCCGGCCAGGACCGGCCCGGTCATCGCGGTGAGGCCGTGGCGGACGAGGACGACGGTGGTCACGCCACGACCCTAGGGGGATCAGGTGGCGGCCAGCACCCCGAGGACGGCGAGCAGCACGACGCCGAGCCCCACGCGGTAGGGCACGAACGCGACGATGCTGTGCCGGGCGACGAAGCGCAGCAGGAAGGCGATGGAGGCCAGCGCGACGACGAAGGACACCGCCGTCCCGACGAGGACCGGGCCGGCCCCGACGCCCTGGCCGAGGGCGTCCTTGAGCTCGAGCAGGCCGGCGGCGGTCAGCGCCGGCACCGACAGGAAGAACGACAGCCGGGTGGCGGCGACGCGGTCGAGCCCGAGCAGCAGCCCGGCCGAGATGGTCGCGCCCGAGCGGGAGACGCCGGGCACGAGGGCGACGCACTGCGCGAGCCCGATGAGCAGCGTGTCGCGGACGGTGACGTCCGACTCGCCGCGGGCCTGGGTGGCGCGCCGCTCGGCGAGCACCATGACCCCGCTCCAGGCGATGAGGGCGATCCCGACCGTCACCAGGGAGCGCAGCACGCCGCTGGTGATGACGTCCTTGAGCGCCAGCCCGACGATCCCGATGGGGATCGAGCCGACGACGACGCCCAGCGCGAGCCGGAACCCCGGCTCCTGCCGGGCGGGCGCGCTGCGGAGGCCGCGGACGAGGTCGGTCACCAGGCGCGCGATGTCGCGGGCGAAGTAGCCGAGGACCGCCACGATGGCGCCGGACTGGATCACCGCCGTGAAGGCGGTGACCCCCGGGTCGTCCACCTCGAGCCCGAGCAGGCCCTCGGCGATGGTGAGGTGCCCGGTGCTGCTGACGGGCAGGAACTCGGTGAGCCCCTCCACGACCCCCAGCACGACGGCGTCGACGATCCCCAGGCTCACGGCCGGTCCCTCCTCCGAGCGGAGACGACCAGCCCCGCGGCGAGTGCCAGACGGTAGACGGCGAACGTGACCAGGTCCTGACCGGCGCGACGCCGGCGCCACCGGGCGCCGGCCCAGCCGGTGGCGGCCGCGACGGGGACCCCGACCAGCAGGGCCGGCGCGACGGCGCCGCGCTGGGCCCGGTCGGCCCCCAGCAGCGTCAGCGCTGCGGCGCCGGCGGTCACGGGCAGCGACATGAGCAGGCTGAAGCGCTCGGCGTCGGCGCGGCGCACGCCGAGCGCGCGCAGGGCGCTGAGGGAGGCCCCGGACCGCGACACCCCCGGGGCGAGCGCGGCGACCTGGGCGAGCCCCGCGGCGGCCGCCTCCCGCGGCCCGACGCCGCGGGACTGCGGGCTCCGGTCGGCGAGCGCGAGCAGGACCCCGGCGCCGCCCAGCAGGGCGGCGAGCTGCCCCGGGCGCCCGAGCCGCCGCTCGACGGCGTCGGCCACCAGCAGGCCGGCGGCGGCGGCGGGCAGGCAGGTCGCCGCCGCCAGCGCCGACTCGCGGGCCTCCGGACGGCCCAGCGCGAGCGCGATCCCGGCGCAGGAGCCGGCGTGCAGCCCTGCGGCCAGCAGCGTCCGGTGCGGGTCGGCCGGCCAGCCCAGCAGCAGGGGCACCGCGACCAGGTGCGCCGAGCTCGACACCGGCACGACCTCGGCCAGGCCCTGCACGGCGCCCAGCAGCGCGCCGCGGGCGACCGGGCCCGGGCTCAGCCGACCCCGGAGATCTCGAGGGCCTCGACCGCGGTGCGCAGGGTGCTGATGCGCTCCTCGAGCGAGCCGACGAACGGCGACAGGGTCAGCGTGGTGACCCCGCTCTCGGACAGCGCGACCATCTTGTCGGCGATCCGCTCCTTGCTGCCGAGCAGCGCGGTCTGGTCGAGGAACTCGTACGGCACGGCCTCGCCGGCGCCCTGGTAGTCGCGGGCCAGGTAGAGGTCCTGGACCTGCTTGGCGGCCTCCTCGAAGCCCATCCGCGAGGCCAGCTGGTTGTAGAAGTTCTTCTCCCGGCTGCCCATCCCGCCGACGTACAGCGCGGCGTACCAGCGGATCGGGTCGGCGCAGGCGCGCGGGTCGTCGCCGACGACGATCGGCACGGTCGGCACGACGTCGAAGCCCTCGAGGGTCTTGCCGGCCTTCTCCCGCCCTGCGGCGATCGAGGCCAGCTGGTCCTTGGCGAAGTCCGGCGAGTAGAAGATCGCCAGCCAGCCGTCGAACAGCTCGCCGGAGAGCTCGAGGTTCTTCGGGCCGACCGCCGCGAGGTACATCGGGATGCGGTCGCGCACCGGGTGCACGGTCAGCTGCAGCGCCTTGCCGGGGCCGTCGGGCAGCGGCAGGACGTAGTGCTGGCCGTCGTACTTCACCTTCTCGCGGCGCAGCGCCATCTTCACGATGTCGCTGTACTCCCGCGTACGGGCCAGCGGCTTGTCGAAGCGCACGCCGTGCCAGCCCTCGGAGACCTGCGGCCCGGAGACGCCGAGGCCGAGGCGGAAGCGCCCGCCCGACAGCGTGTCGAGCGTGGCGGCGGTCATGGCGCAGTTGGCCGGCGTGCGGCCCGGGATCTGGAAGATCGCTGACCCGATGTCGATGCGCTCGGTCTTCGCCGCGACGAACGACAGCACCGTCGGCGCGTCCGAGCCGTACGCCTCGGCGACCCACGCGACCGCGTAGCCCAGGCGGTCGGCCTCCTGCGCCAGCGCGAGGTTGTCGGCGTCGTTCCCGGCGCCCCAGTACCCGAGGTTCAGTCCCAGCTGCATGCCGCGGACCGTACCGCGGGGTCAGCGCGGCAGGGCCGCGAGCGCCTCGAGGTTCTCGTACAGCCGCGGCTCGGCGCCGTGCTCGCGCATGCCGAGCGCGACCGGGCCGAGCGCCTGCCAGATGCCGTCGACCCAGAGCATCTCGGCGACCAGGGAGCGCGGCACCAGCCCGAGCTTGACGAGGCCGCCGAGGACCTCGCCGAGCGCCAGGGCGTTGTGCACGTCCTCGGCCTGCGGGCTGCCGGGCGGGAAGTCGCGCTCGTACTCCTCGAAGGTCACGGGGGCGTCGCGGCGCAGCAGCGTGCCGAGGGCGCGCGAGCCGGACACGCCCATGTGACCGTTGAGGACGTCCACGACGAGGGCGGCCTGCTCGACGGTGCAGACCTCGGGGGCCGGGGCGGAGCGCAGAGGGACGGTCATGTCCTGTGCTTCGGACCACGACCCGCCGCGCTGAAGCGCCCGCCGCCGTCCCGCTACGGTCTGGCGCGTGAAGCAGCGGCACCTCGGACGCAGCGGCCTGGTGGTGTCGCGCCTCGCCCTCGGCACGATGACCTGGGGGCAGGACACCGACGAGGACGACGCGGCCGCGCAGCTCGTGGCGTTCCGGGACGCCGGCGGCACGCTCGTCGACACGGCCAACACCTACGGCGGCGGCGAGTCCGAGCGGGTGCTCGGCCGGCTGCTCGGCGACGTGGTGCCGCGCGAGGAGGTGCTGGTCGCCACCAAGGCGTACGGCGTGACCGGCCCCACGCCGATGCAGCGCGGGACCAGCCGGGGCAGCCTGCTCGCGGCGCTCGACGCGTCGCTGCGTCGCCTGCAGGTCGACCACGTCGACCTGTGGCAGCTGCACGCCTGGGACCCGGTCACCCCGTGGGAGGAGTCGCTGGCCGCGGTCGACGCGGCTGTGGCCTCGGGCAAGGTGCGCTACGCCGGGGTGTCGAACTTCTGCGGCTGGCAGCTCGGCGCCGCCGCGACGCACCAGCGCTCCTGGCCGGGGCGGTCGCCGCTGGTGTCCACGCAGGTGGAGTACTCGCTGCTGCAGCGGGGCGTCGAGCGCGAGGTCGTGCCGGCCGCGCAGGCGCTCGGGGTCGGGCTGCTGCCGTGGTCGCCGCTCGGCCGGGGCGTGCTGACGGGCAGCTACCGCGGTGCGGTGTCGGCCGACAGCCGCGCCGCGAGCTCGCGGATGCGGCCCTTCGTCGCGCCCTACCTCGACGACCCGGAGTCGCGGTCGGTCGTCGACGCGGTGCTCACCGCCGCCGACGGGCTGGGCGTCTCCCCCGTCGCCGTCGCGCTGTCGTGGGTCCGCGACCGGCCGGGCGTCGTCGCCCCGGTGGTCGGGGCGCGGACCGCCGGGCAGCTCAAGGGCTCGCTCGCCGCCGAGCACGTCACGCTGCCGCCGGAGATCCGCAGCGCCCTCGACGACGTCTCGGCGCCGGACCTCGGCTACCCCGAGCACGTCGCCCGCTGGTCCTCGGCCGACCTCGAGGACTGAGCTGGACCTGTTCGGCCGGGCCGACCCGGAGGACCTGCCGCACCCGGACGACGCCGTCGTCGCGGAGCCGCCCGCGCCGTCCGAGCCCGACCCGGCCTTCGCCGCGTTCGTCGCCGCCGGCCTGTGGCCGGGCCTGGGCCGGACGACGGCGGCCGCCCTGCCCGCGGCCGGGGTCGTCTCGCCGGCCGACGTCTCGAGCGCGGCGCTGCGCCGGGTCCCCGGCATGCTGACCAGCCGCGCCGAGCGGCTCGTCACGACCTTCTGGGGCGCGGCCGACGCCTACGAGCTCGCCGGGGTGCTCGCCGCCGCCGACGTGCCGGTGCGCCTGGCCGGGCCGCTGGCGCGCGCCTGCGGGCCCGGTGCGGTCGCGGCGGTCCAGGCCGACCCGTGGCGGCTGCTCGAGGTCGACGGCGCGCAGCTCGACGACGCCGACCGGCTGGCCCGCGCGCTGCTGCCCGGGGCCGGGCCCGACGACCCGCGGCGCGGGCGCGCCCGGGTCGCCCACGCGCTCGTGCTCGCGGCCCGCGAGGGCTCGACCTGCCTGCCCGCCGACGCGGTCGCCGGGCAGCTCGGCGGGGCGGCCGTGCGGGCCGCCGTCGACGACGAGCGGGTGGTCGAGGACGACGGGCTGCTCGCGCTGCCCCGCTACGACGACGCCGAGCGGGCGGTCGCCGACGGGGTGCGGCGCCTGATCGCCCTGGCCGCGCCGATCGCCGACCCCGCCGCCGTCGGTGCGGTCGCGGGCGACCTCGACGAGACCCAGCGGGCCGCCGTCGCGAGCGCCCTGCAGCACGGCGTCGCCCTGCTGACCGGCGGTCCGGGGACCGGGAAGAGCCGTACGGTGGCCGCGCTCGTCCGCCTCGCGGTGGCCCGCGGGCAGCGGGTCGCGCTGGCCGCCCCGACCGGGCGCGCGGCCAAGCGGCTCGAGGAGCTGTGCGGCGCGCCGGCGACGACGCTGCACCGGCTGCTCGGCGCGCAGGGGCTCGGCGCGGAGGCCGGCTTCGCCCGGGGCCCCGACTGGCCGCTCGACGCCGACCTCGTCGTCGTCGACGAGTCCTCGATGCTCGACGCGGAGCTCGCCGCGGGGCTGCTGGCGGCCTGTGCCGACGGCAGCCACCTGCTGCTCGTCGGCGACCCCGCCCAGCTGCCGTCGATCGGGCCGGGCCGGGTGCTCGCCGACCTCCTCGACAGCGGCACGGTGCCCGGTGTGGAGCTCACCCGGCTCTACCGCTCCGCCGAGGGCGGTGCGATCGCCCGGCTCGCCACGGCGGTGCGCGGCGGCGAGCTGCCCGCGGTGCCCGACGACCCGTCCCGCGAGGTGGTCGTCGTGCCGGTGGGCAGCGCCGAGGAGGCCGCGCACCGCACCGTGCAGCTGGTCTGCGAGGCGATCCCGCGGGCGCTCGGCATCGCGCCGGCCGACGTCCAGGTGGTCACGCCGGTGCACCGCGGGCCGGCGGGCACCGCCGCGCTCAACACGGCCCTGAAGGCCCGCCTGAACCCCGGTGCCGGGACGGTCGGCGGGTTCGACCCCGGGGACCGCGTCGTCGCGACCGCCAACCACCTCGACGTCGGCTTCGCCAACGGCGAGGTCGGCGTGGTGACGGCGGCCCGCCGCGGCACGCTGACCGTCGCCTTCGCGGGCGGCGGCCCGGTCGAGGTCCCGGCCAAGGCGGTCGGCGACCTCGCGCACGGCTGGGCGGTGACGGTGCACCGGGCCCAGGGCTCGGAGTTCCCGGCCGTCGTGGCGGTCGTGCCGGCCGAGGCCGGCCGGATGCTGTCGCGCCCGCTGGTCTACACGGCCTTCACCCGCGCGCAGCGGCACCTGTCGGTGGTGCACGCCGCGGGCCCCGCCCTCGCCCGGGCCGTGCGCGAGGTCGGGGCCCGCCCGCGGCGCACCCGGCTCGGCGGTCTGCTCGCCCGGCAGGCCTCCTGATGGCTACCGTGGGGGCGTGGCCGAGTACGAGTACCGCGCGGTGAGCATCCCCGCGGGCGCGGACCGGCGGCAGACGAAGGAGCTGCTGAGCATCCACGCCGAGTACGGCGACTGGGAGCTCGAGCGGCACACCCTCTGGGCCGACGGGCGCCGGCAGGTCACGGTCCGCCGCCGGGTCCGCCCCCAGCTGCCCCCGCTGCCCACCTGAGCGCACCCGTCAGCCGCGACCGACGTACGGCATCGCCGTGGCGTGGACGGTCAGCGCCGCGACGTTGGCCGCCGGCGGCAGCGACGCCATGAGGACCACGGCGCGGGCGACGTCCTCGACCGACATCCGCGCCTCGGGCCGCACCGACCCGTCCGCCTGCGGCACGCCGGCCGCCATCGCCGAGGTCATGTCGGTGGCCGCGTTGCCCACGTCGATCTGCCCGCAGGCGATGCCGTGCGGCCGACCGTCGAGCGCGGTGGCGCGCGTCAGACCGGTGAGGGCCGCCTTGGTCGCGGCGTAGGCCGCGCTCATCGGCCGGGGCACCTGCGCCGAGATCGAGCCGTTGTTGATGATGCGTCCGCCCTGCGGCGACTGCGCCAGCATGACCCGGAACGCCTCGCGGGAGCACAGGAACGTCCCCGTCAGGTTCACGTCGACGGCGGCGCGCCACTCCTCGAGCGGCACCTCGTCGAGCCGCCGCGACCGGGAGGACGTCCCGGCGTTGTTGAACAGCAGGTCCACCCGGCCGAACCGCTCGACGGTGTCGGCGAACAGCCCCCGCACCGCCTGCTCGTCGGTGACGTCCGCGACGTGCGGGTGGCGCCGCTCCGCGGCGACCTCGTCGAGCGGCGCGGCGCGGCGGCCGACCAGCACCACCGTCCAGCCGTCCTCCGACAGCGCCCGGGCCGTGGCCGCGCCGATGCCGCTGCCTGCCCCGGTCACGACCGCGATCCGCTCCACGGTCCGCATCGTGCCAGCCTGGGAGCGTGCTGCCGACCGCGATGCCGCCCGGGGTCCGCTGGGACGTCAACCTGTCGATGCTCTTCCCGCACCTGCCGGTCGAGCGCCGCGCGCAGGCCGCGGCGGACGCGGGCTTCCGCGCGGTCGAGTCGTGGTGGCCCTTCGAGGTGGCCGTGCCGGGCGATGCGCAGGTCGACGCCTTCGTGCGGTCGGTCCGCGACGCGGGGGTGCGGCTGGTGCTGCTCAACGCGTACGGCGGCGACCTCGGCGCGGGCGAGCGCGGCCTGGCGGCGCTGCCCGGGCGCGAGGTGGAGGCGCGGGACGCGCTCGCCGCGGCCGCCGGCCTGGTCGAGCTGCTCGGGTGCCCGGTGCTGCACGTGCTGCACGGCCGGGCCAGCGGGCCGGACGCGCGGGAGCGGGTGCTCGGGCACCTGCGCGAGGCGGTGGCGGCGACACCGGCCACCGTCGTGCTCGAGGCGCTGTCCGCCGTGCCCGGCTACCCGCTGAGGACCGCCGCGGACGTGCTGTCGCTCGCCGACGAGGTCCCCGGCGTACGACTGCTCGCCGACCTGCACCACCTGACCGTCGACGGCGACGACGTCCGCGCGGTGCTGCGCGAGCAGGTCGAGCGGATCGGCCACGTGCAGGTCGCGGACGTGCCGGGCCGCGGCGCGCCCGGCACCGGGCAGCTCGACGTCGCCGGGCTGCTCGCCGAGCTGCTCGCCGCCGGCTACGCGGGGCACGTCGGGCTGGAGCACCTGCCCGGCGACGGCGACCCCTTCGCCTGGCTGCCCCGCGACCAGCGCGCCGGTCCGGCGGGCCCCGTCAGACGCCCGTGAGCGGGCGCCCGCTCGCCTCGCGGGGCGCGGGGACGGCCATCAGGGCGTGCAGGGTGCCCGTGTCGAACGCCTCCTCGAAGGCGACGACGCGGCCGGCCCGCAGCGTCCAGACGTGCACGAAGGTCAGCTCGAGCGCGGCACCGGTCGTGAGGCGACCGCGGTGCCGGCCGAGGACGACCACGGTGTCGCCCTGCTCCACGAAGCGCTCGGGCTCGACGGACAGCTCGGCGTAGGTCTCGCCCAGCCGGCCGAAGAACGCGGCCACCTCGGCCACGCCGTGCACGGTCCCCCCGCCGGGCGCGCTGGGCGGGGTCGACCAGGTGATCGACGGGTCGAGGACGGCGAGCACGCTCTCGACGTCGCCCTGCGCGAAGGTGGCGTACGTCTCCTGCGCCAGGCGGGTGCCCGCGCCCTCCTCGGTCAGGACGGCGGCGAGGCCGTCCCGCAGCCCGGGCCCGTCGGCGTGCCCGTGCACGCTCACGGCGTGCTCGCTCGCGGCCCTCAGCACCTCGTCCGCCTCGCCGGCGATGGTCAGCGTGCACCCCGACTCGCTCGGGATGCTGCGGCAGTCAGCCACCTTGCGCATGGCGTCCCCCCTCGGGAGCAGTCGCCGGACCGCAGGCGACGGTCGCCCGCACCGCGGCGCTCCCGCCGTCGACGGTGCGCCTGCTCCCTGCCGGGGGCCATGGTCATTCCTGACCGGTCACACGGGTCAGCAGGCGTCCAGGAAACGGTCCAGCACGCGCACGCCGAAGCGCAGCGCGTCGAGCGGCACCCGCTCGTCGACGCCGTGGAACATCCCGCTGAAGTCCAGGTCGCCGGGCAGCCGCAGCGGCGCGAAGCCGAACCCCCGGATGCCCAGCCGGCTGAAGCTCTTGGCGTCGGTGCCGCCGGACAGCGCGTACGGCACGGGCCGCGCGCCCGGGTCCTCCGCCTTCAGCGACGCGACCATCGCCTCGACGAGCGCGCCCTCGAACTCGGTCTCGAGCGCGATGTCGTAGTGGACGTACTCGCGGGTGATGCGGTCGCCGAGCACCTCGTCGAGCTCGCGCTCCCAGTCGTCCTCGAAGCCGGGCAGGAAGCGCCCGTCGACCATCGCCGACGCGCGGCCGGGGATGACGTTGTGCTTGTAGCCGGCGTCGAGCATCGTCGGGTTGGCGGTGTTGCGCAGGGTGGCGCCGACGATGCGGGCCATCGGACCGAGCACGCGGTAGACCTGGTCGAGGTCGTTCGGGTCGAGGTCGACGCCGAAGGCGTCGCTGACCTCGGCGAGGAAGCGCTGCACCGTCTTGGTGAGGTGCATCGGGAAGGTGTGGCGGCCGAGCCGGGCGACCGCCTCGCACAGCTCGGTCACGGCGTTGTCGGTCGACAGCATCGAGCCGTGCCCGGCCTTGCCCTCGGCGGTGAGGCGCAGCCACCCCATCCCCTTCTGCGCGGTCTCGATCATGTAGAGGCGCACGTCGTCGTCCACCGACAGGCTGAAGCCGCCGACCTCGCTGATCGCCTCGGTGCAGCCCTCGAACAGCTGCGGCTGGTTCTCCACCAGCCACTGCGCGCCGAAGACGCCGCCGGCCTCCTCGTCGGCGACGAAGGCGAGCACGACGTCGCGCGGCGGCTTGCGCCCCGTGCGCAGCCGGTCGCGGACGACCGCCAGCGTCATGGCGTCCATGTCGAGCATGTCGACGGCGCCGCGCCCCCACACGCACCCGTCCGCGACCTCGGCGGCGAACGGGTCGTACGTCCACTCCTTCGGCTCGGCCGGCACGACGTCCAGGTGGCCGTGGACGAGCAGCGCGTCGCGGCTGCGGTCCTCGCCCTCGACGCGCGCGACGACGCTCGCCCGGCCGGGCGCCGACTCGAACAGCTGCGGCTCCAGCCCGACCTCGGCGAGCTTCTCCGCGACGTACTCCGCCGCCTCGCGCTCGCCCTTGCCCCGTCCGGTCCCGTCGTTGACGCTCTCGAAGCGGATCAGGTCGCGGCAGAGGTCGACGACCTCGTCCTGGGCGTCCGGCACGGGCACTCCTCGGGTCGTCGGGGTGCCGCGCACGCTAGTCCCCGGGTGCGCCGGCGACCGCCTCCAGCCAGCGCAGCCGGCCGCTGACCGGTCCGTCGCCCAGCCGCCGCCGCAGGGCACCGGCCAGCGCCGCCTGCAGCGCGTCGAGGTCGCCGCGGGCAGCGAGCTCGGCCCGCAGCGGGGTGCCGCGGGTGAACCCGCGGGCGAGGACGTCGGCGGAGCGCGCCCCGCCGGTCCGCTCGACGACGCGGACCTCGACGTCCCGCAGCCCGGCCGCCTGCAGATCGGCGGCCAGCCGTGCCGGGTCGCAGTAGCCGTGCGGCACCCGCACGGGGAAGTCGGGCGGGTCGTCCGGCAGCACCTCCTCGAGCGCCTCGACGAGCGCGCGCGTCACGTCGTTGCTGTCCCGCACCGCGTCCCAGCTCGTGACGACCAGCACGCCGCCCGGCCTCAGGACGCGGCGGGCCTCGGCCATCCCCCGCACCCGGTCCGGGAAGAACATGACGCCGAACTGGCAGACCACCGCGTCGTACGCCCCGTCGGCCTCGTCGAGGGCGAGCGCGTCCGCGGCGCGCCAGGTCGCCGCAGGCACCCGCGCGGCGCCGTACGCCACCATCCCCGGGTTGAGGTCGGTCGCGGTCACCTCGACGCCGGGCAGCCGGACCAGCTCGGCGGTGACGATCCCGGTGCCGGCGGCCAGCTCGAGCACGCGGCCGCCGCCCGGGAGCAGCGCGGCGAGGCGCTCGGCGGTGTGCCGCGCGGGCGGGCGGAAGAGCACGTCGCCGAGCCCGTCGTCGTACTCCTGCGGCATCGATCCCGACCAGACGGCGTCCTGCGCGGTGCTCATGACGGGAGCATGGCCCGGTCGAGGTGGGCCGGGAAGAGGCTTCGCTATGCTGACCGGGCCGCGCCGCGAGGTGGCGGCACACCTGTCCGGGTGGCGGAATTGGCAGACGCGCTAGCTTGAGGTGCTAGTTCCCTTTACGGGGAATGGGGGTTCAAGTCCCCCCTCGGACACTCGCGACGGGCGATCGTGGACCGGGCGTCCAGCGTCGTCGGGACCGCGGTCAGCAGTGCTGGCCTCCCGCGGGCCGGGAGCGCATGCTGCTGGCGTGGAGCACCCGTACCAGCAGTCGCTGGCCTCGCTGGAGGACAGCGTCCGCGTGCCGCGCGAGCAGCAGGTCGAGACGCAGGAGGTCGACCCCCCTCGCGACTACCTCGCGCCGGAGGACCTCGCCCGCACCCGGCTCGTGGCGTCGCCCGAGGGCCCGGGCGGCTGAGGCGTCGGCGATCCGGGCGGTTCCCGTGCCGTGGCTGCGGTCGAGAGGGGCGACGCTCAGACCGGCGGCGCGAGCAGCTCGACGAGCAGGTCCGCCAGCTCGTCGGTCGGCACCGCGGCGAGCTCGGCGAAGGCGCCGGAGGCCCGGCTGAGCACGACGCCGACGTACGCCGCGACCGCGACCTCGGCGCGCAGCTGCGGCCGGTCGAGGCCCGAGGCGGCGAAGCGGTCGCGCAACGGCTCGACCAGCCGGGCCCGCAGGGCCGACCGCGCCTCGTCGCGGAGCGCGGGGTCGTCGTGGGAGCGGACGGCGCTCTGCACGACGGGACCGGGCCCGCGGGCGTCGTGCCGGGCGAGCAGGGAGCGGGTGCGACCGGGCTGGAGCAGGTCCGGCGGCGCCTCCTCGCCGAGCTCCGCGCGCAGCGCCTCGACGTAGATCCCGGCCTTGCTGCCGAAGTACCGCGCGATGAGGCTGGCGTCGACGCCGGCCCGGTCGGCGAGGTCGCGGGTGGTCGTGCGGTCGTACCCGCGCTCGGCGAAGAGCTCGACCGCCGCCGCGAGCAGCCGGTCGCGGGCCTGGCCGCGCACGCTCAGCCCGCCCGGGCCGCGAGGGCGGAGGCCTGCGGGACGCCGTCGACCAGGCTCTGCTCCGCGAGCTCCTCCGCGCGGGCGGGGTCGAGGGCGTCCCCGCCGCGGCCGGGCAGGACGGCGCTGAGCACGCCGGCGAGCGCGAGCACGGCCATGCCGATCAGCGCGGCGACGGTGTAGCCGGCCGACGAGGGCAGCGTCTCGCCGACGCCGGTGTGCGCCTCGAGGACGGTCGCCGACAGCGCGCTGCCGGTGGAGTAGCCGACGTAGCGCAGCACCTGGTTGAAGCTCATCGCGCTGCCCGTCTCGGAGGAGGGCACGGAGCGCACGACCAGCGCGGGCAGGGCGGCGAACGTGCAGCCCACGCCGAGACCGGCGATGCCCATGACGAGGAAGACCTGCCACAGGTGGCTGCGGTCCAGCACGAACACGAGCTCGGCGACGATGAAGACCGCGCAGCCGACCGGCAGGACCGCCCGCTCCCCCACCCGCCGGCCGAGCAGCGGCGCGACGCGGCTCGCCGCGACCGACATCACCGAGAACGGCAGCAGCACGAAGCCGGCCACCACCACGCTCGCCCCGAAGCCGTAGCCCGTGCTCGGCGGCGTCTGCACGAAGCGGATGACCAGCGAGATGACGACGTACATCCCCAGCCCGGCGAGCAGGGCGGTGACGTCGGCGGTGAGCACGGTGCGGTGCCGCACGAGCCGCAGGTCGACGAGCGGCTCGGCCGTACGCAGCTCGTGGCGCACCCAGACCACCAGCAGCAGCACCGACGCGACGACGACCGTGGTGAGCCGGGCCGTGCTCCACACCTCGAGCTCGGACAGCGACAGCAGCAGCCCGGCGAGGCCGAGCCCCAGCAGGACGGCGCCGGCGACGTCGAGGTGCTGCGGCGCCCGGTCGCGGGTCGAGGGCACGGCGGAGGCGGCGGCGACGAGCGCGACGGCGGCGATGGCCGCGCCGACCCAGAAGGCCGCTCGGAAGGAGAGCTGCTCGGCGATGACCCCGGTGAGCGGGTAGCCCAGGCCGATCCCCGCGACGGCCGTGATCGAGAGCATCGCCACCGTGCGGTGCGAGCGGTCGGCGGCCAGCGCGTCCCGCGCCGTGGCCATCGCCAGCGGGGTCAGCCCGAGCCCGATCCCCATGAGCCCGCGACCGACGAGCAGCCAGGAGAAGGACAGCGGCAGCGCCGCCAGCACGCAGCCGACGAGGACCACCCCGAGCGCCCCGAGCACGACCGCCCGTCGGTGCCGGCCGTCGCCGAGCCGGCCCATGGTCGGCGTCGCGACGGCGCCGAGCAGCAGGCTGATGGTCAGCGACCACTGCGCGTCGGCGAGCGACACGTGCGTCTCGGCAGCGATCGTCGGCACGAGCGGGGCCCCGAGGCTGCTGACGACCGCGACGACGGTGCCGAGGTAGACGAGCACGGGGACGAGCAGCCGCTCCCGTGGGCCGGCGACGGACGGGGTGCTCTGCGGGGTCATGCGGTGCGCCTGCCTCTCTGCGGTCGGTCACCCGATGATGTCATCGGTTGGTGACATCTGGCTGCGCGAGTGGCGGACGAGACAGCACGGGCACCGGGACCCCCCGCGGGATGCAGGGTCCGGCGAGGTCCGTCCGGCCGTGGTCCTGGCGTCGTACCGTCCCGGCATGACGTACGACGTGGTGGTCGTCGGCGCCGGGCTCGCCGGGTCCGCGGCCGCCTGGTCGCTGTCCCGGCGCGGCCGCTCGGTGCTCCTGCTCGAGCAGCTGGCCCCGGCGCACGAGCACGGGTCGTCGCACGGCACCGCCCGCATCGTGCGGCGGGCGTACGGCGACGGGCTCTACGTCGGGCTGACCGGGCAGGCGTTCGAGCTCTGGCGCGAGCTGGAGCAGGCGTCCGGTCGGTCGCTGCTGCGGATGCTCGGCGGGCTCGACCACGGGCCCGAGCGCGACCTGCCGCGGCTCGCCGCGCTGCTGCGCGAGCACGGCGTCGGGGCCGAGCTGATGCCCGGCAGCGAGGCCGCCCGGCGCTGGCCGGGGATGCGCTTCGACGGCGACGTGCTGCACCACCCCCAGGCGGGCACGGTCGACGCGGCGGGGGCGGTGGCGGCCCTCGTCGACCTCGCCCGGCAGCACGGTGCCGAGGTGCGGGCCCCCGCCCGGGCGGTGACCGTCGGCCTCGAGGGGCAGGTGCACCTCGAGGACGGGTCGGTCGTGTCGGCCGGCGCGGTCGTGGTCGCCGCCGGCGCGTGGCTGGGCGCCCTGCTGGCCCCCGTGGTCGAGCTGCCGCCCCTGCGGGTCAGCCGGCAGACCGTCGCGCACTTCCCCCGGCGCGACCCGGCCGCGCCGGCCTGGCCGTCGGTCATCCACGAGCGCTCCGACGCGGCGTTCTACCACCTCGCCGGCGGCCCGGACGGCGGCGACGGCGAGGCCCGCAAGCTCGGCGACCACCGCGGCGGTGCGGCATGCACCCCTGCGCTGCGCGGGGCCGACGTCGAGGCGGGCGCGCTGAAGCGGCTGTCGACGTACGTCGAGCAGTGGCTGCCCGGACTGGACCCGGAGCCGCTCTCGTCGACGTCCTGCCTCTACACCGAGACGCCCTCGGAGGACTTCGTGCTCGACCGGGTCGGCCGGCTGGTCGTGTGCTCGCCCTGCTCCGGGCACGGGGCCAAGTTCGCGCCCCTGGTCGGCGAGCTGGTGGCGGGTCTCGTCGACGGCCGTGACGACGTCCCGGCGCGCTTCCGGCTCGCGCAGCACCGTGCGGGCCGGGCGGGTGCCGTCTCGCTGTGAGCGCCGCCGCCGCCGGCGACCCCGGCCTCGGCAGGGGCGCAGCCGCGGGCGGCGGTCCGGTCCGCGCCTCGACCCGGGACCCAGGACTCAGCCGCGCACCAGCAGCACGACCGCGACGACGACGCCGTACGCCACGACCGCCGCCCGCAGCGCGGGGGCCGGGATGCGGGTCGCCAGCCGCGCCCCGCCGTAGCCGCCGAGCGCCGAGGCGACGGCCACGACGAGCGCCGCCGACCAGGCGACCGGGCCGAACAGCCCGAACGCGACCAGGGCGACCGAGTTGATCACCAGCGACAGCACGTTCTTGAGGGCGTTCACCTGGCGCAGCGCCTCGGCGAGGAACACGCCGAGCAGCCCCAGCAGCATCACGCCCAGGCCCGCGCCGAAGTAGGCGCCGTAGACCGAGGCGAGGAGGACGCTCACCTGCAGCGGGACCGAGCCGTGCGCGACCCCCGCGACCCCGGTCCGCCGCTGGACGAGGGCCTTGAGCCGCGGCTGCACCAGCAGCAGTGCGCACGCGACGAGGATGAGGAACGGCACGACCCGTCGGAAGACGTCGCCGGGCGTGGTGAGCAGCAGCACCGCTCCCCCGACGGCGCCGACCACCGCCGTCAGCGCCAGGGAGCGGACCCGGCGACCCTGCCCCTCGAGCTCGGGCCGACCGCCGAGGACGCTGCCGAGGTAGCCCGGGAAGAGCGCGACCGTGTTGGTGACGTTCGCCTGCACGCTGGGGTAGCCCGCCGCGAGCAGCGCCGGGAACGAGATGAGCGAGCCGCCGCCGGCCATCGCGTTGACGGCTCCGGCGGCCAGGCCGGCCCCGGCCAGCAGGACGACGTCGGCCGGGGTCACCGGGCGTCCGGGGCGGTCGGGCGGGGGCTGGTCATGGGCCGTCCTCGGGTCGGGTGCGACGGGGACCGTCGCACACCGCCGCGGGTCGGCTGCTCGGGGGTCGGCTGGTCAGGGGTCGGCTGGACAGGGGTCGGCTGGTCAGGGGTGGAGCAGCCGGGAAGCGCGGCGGCGCCGCGGCCCGGTCCAGCGCAGCTCGGCCAGCCGCCGCTCGCGCCCGGCCCGGGCCCGCGCCGGCGGCCGGGCGAGGAACTCCCCGAGCAGCGCCCCCGCCGCGAGCGCGAGCCCGACGGCCAGCGCCGACCCGAGCAGCGCCGTGCCGCGCACGCTGTCGCCCTCCGCGAGCGCACGCAGGCCCCGGTAGATCGCGAGCCCCGGCAGCAGCGGGACGATGCCCGCGGCGACGTGCACCAGGGCCGGTACCCGCTGGCGGCGGCCGAGGACAGCGGCGCCGGCGCCGATGACGAGCGCCGCGGCGGCCGAGGCGATCGGTGCGGACAGGCCGAGGCCGCCCACGCCGACGAGCGTCCCCCAGCCCGCGGCACCGGCCAGCCCGGCGACGGGCAGCGTGCGCCGGGGAGCGTGGTTGGCGACGGCGAAGCTGGCCGACACGACGGCGGCCGCGAGCAGCTGCCCGGGGACCCGCCCCAGGCCGGTGAAGTCGGGGTCGGGGATCTGCACCGGCAGGCCCAGCCGCACCCCGACCGACAGGCCGATCGCGATGCCGCTGATGATCCCGGTGGTGAGCAGGAACGTCTCGAAGGCCCGCGCGCTGGCGGTGACGTAGAAGCTCGTGATCGCGTCCTGCACCGCGCCCACCAGGGTGACCCCGGGCAGCAGCAGCACGATCCCGCCGGCCACGACCAGCGGCGGCCGCACCGCGGCCCCGGCGGCGACGAGCGCGATGGCGACGAGCGTCGCGAGGAGCCCGCCGACGACGTTCTGGTAGAAGACCGGCAGCCGGCCACGCCCCAGGCGGCCGTTCACCAGGTCGATGACCAGGGTCGCGACGATGGCCGACGCGGCGACCACCCAGCCGCCGCCGAGCAGCAGGGTCACCGCCGCGGCGAGGACCGCGCGGGCACCGCGGACGACCTCGGAGCGGTACGGGTGCCGCGCGGTCCGGATCTCCCGGAGCAGCTGCTCCGCCGCGTCGCGGTCCAGCCGCCCCGCCACGAGCTCCGACACGAGGTCGTGCACGGCGGTGACGCGCGTGTAGTCCAGCTCGCGCTGCGTGACGAGGCGCATCTCGCTGACCGGGGGCAGCCCCGGCCCGCCGGAGCCCGCCAGCGAGAGCGACGTGAAGGTGATGTCGCACGCCACGTCGGTCAGGCCGGACGCCTCGGCGACCGACGTGCACGCCGCCGTGACCTCCGCCGCTCCGACCCCGCCCGACAGCAGCACCTCGCCGGCGCGCAGCGCGAGCTGCAGGGTGCGGTGGACGTCACGGGGGTCGACGGGGGCGGTGCTCACCCGCTCCAGTCTCCCACCGGGCGCGGCTGGCGCCGGTGTGTGACCCCTCACGCCCGGGAACGCCCGACGCTCCCGACCGCTTGGACCCAGGATGCCCACCGCACCAGCACCCGCGCCCACCGCCGAGGCGTCCGCGCCCCGCGTCTCCGCCGTCTTCTGGTCCTCGCTGGCCGTCGTCCTGCCCTTCGTGCTGTGGGGAGCGCTGTCGCCCGACTCGCTCACCGGCTCTGCCGACGCGGCACGCAGCTTCCTCGTGGGCCGCTTCGGCTGGTTCTACCTGGTGGTCGCCAGCGGCCTGCTCGTGGCGTCCGTCGCGCTCGCGGCCTCCCGCTACGGCGCGGTCCGGCTCGGCAAGGACGACGACGTCCCGTCGTACGGCACGGGGGCGTGGTTCGCGATGCTCTTCAGCGCCGGGATGGGCATCGGCCTGGTCTTCTGGGGCGTCGCCGAGCCGGTCAGCCACTACGTCACCCCGCCGACCGCCGCGGCCGAGACGCCGCAGGCGGCCCGCGACGCGCTGCGCTACTCCTTCTTCCACTGGGGCCTGCACCCGTGGGCCATCTACGCCGTGCTCGCGCTCGCGCTCGCCTACGCCCGCTTCCGCCGCGGCGGGCGCGCCACCATCAGCGGCGCCCTGCGCCCGGTCCTCGGCGACCGGGTGGACGGGCCGCTGGGCGTGGTGGTGGACACCGTCGCCGTCGTGGCCACGGTCTTCGGCGTCGCGACCTCGCTGGGCCTCGGCGCCGCGCAGGTGGACGGCGGCCTCGCCGCGCTCGTCGACGGTGTCCCCGTCACCGCCGGCGTCCAGCTGGCGATCATCGCGGTCGTCACGGTGCTGTTCCTGGTCTCGGCGCTGTCCGGCCTCGACCGCGGCATCAAGTGGCTGTCGTCGGCCAACGTCGCCCTGGCCGTGGCCCTGCTCGTCCTCGTCCTCGCCACCGGCGCGACGGGGACGCTTCTCGGCGCCTTCACGACGACCCTCGGCGGGTACCTCACCGAGCTGCCGCGCATGAGCCTGCAGACCGGCCCGTTCGACGATGCCCGAGCAGGCTGGATCGACGACTGGACCGTCTTCTACTGGGCCTGGTGGATGTCCTGGTCGCCCTTCGTCGCGACGTTCATCGCGCGGATCTCCCGCGGGCGGACGATCCGCGAGTTCGTCGTCGGCGTGCTCGCCGTGCCGACCCTGGTGAGCGGGCTGTGGTTCGCCGTCTTCGGCGGCGCGGGCGTGCTGGCCGAGCGCGACGGCGCCGGCCTGTCCGACCGCGGCACCGAGTCGCAGCTGTTCGCCCTGCTCGACACCCTGCCGTGGGGCGTCGTCGCCGGCGCGGGCGCGATGATCCTCATCGTCACGTTCTTCATCACCAGTGCCGACTCGGCGACCTTCGTGCTGGGCTCGCTGAGCACCCGGGAGGGGCGCGACCCCTCGCGCCTCGTCAGCGTCGTCTGGGGCCTGGTCATCTCCGCGACGGCCGCCGTGCTCCTCGTCAGCGGCGGTCTGGCCGGGCTGCAGACCGCGTCCATCGTCGCGGCGCTGCCCTTCGCGGTCGTGCTCGTCCTGGTGCTCGTCTCGCTCGTCATGAGCCTGCGCGAGGAGGACCGCGCCGGCGCTCCGGGCGCGGAGACCTCCGCGGTCTACCCGGACGAGCCCGCCGCTCCGGTCGGACCGGCCGCCCCCGGGGCCGGCACTCCCGTCGACGGGCCGCGCCGGGACGGCGCGAGCGGCGTGACCACCAGCGGCGGGCCGCGGTGAGCGCGCCGGAGGTCCGGCAGGACCCGGACGGCACGCGCTTCGTCGTACGGGTCGACGGCGAGGTCGCCGGCTACGCCGAGTACGTGCTCGAGGACGGCACGGCGACCTTCACGCACACGGTCGTCGACCCGGCGTACGAGGGGCAGGGCCTCGGCTCGCGGCTCGTCGCCGGGGTGCTCGCGTCGGCCCGGGCGCAGGGGCTGGTCGTGGTGCCGGTCTGCCCCTTCGTCCGCAGCTGGCTGCAGCGCCACCCTGAGCAGGCCGACCTCGTCCCGGCCGAGCTGCACGCGGAGCTGGGGCTGGGCTGAGGGCTGAGGGCGGCGAGGTCCGGGCCTCCGGCCCGCAGGGCGTGACCTGCGGGGGGCACGGTGGCAGGGTGGGGCCGTGCGCCGGACCCTCGGAGCCCTGCTCGTGACGACGCTGCTCGTGCCCCTGGGGGTCGCCACGAGCGGCGCGCCGCCGCTCGTGGCGGCCGCGGAGGTGGACGACGCCACCGCCTCGCTGCAGGGCATGACCCTCGAGCAGCGGGTCGGGCAGGTCTTCCTCGTCGGCACGCCGGCGACCGGGGCCTCCGCCGGTGTCGTCCAGGCCGTGCGCGACCGGCACGCCGGCAGCGTCCTGCTCACCGGCCGCAGCAGCCGCGGCGTCTCGGCCACCGCCGACGTCGTCCGCTCGCTGCGGGCCCTCACGACGCCGGCCGCGACGGCCGGGGTGGACCTGCTGGTGGCCGTCGACCAGGAGGGCGGCGCGGTCCAGGTGCTCTCCGGCCCCGGCTTCTCGACCATCCCGAGCGGGCTGCAGCAGGGCTCCCTGGACCCCGCGGCCCTGCGGTCACGGGCCGCCGGGTGGGGCCGCGAGCTGGGCGCCGCGGGGGTCGACCTGGACCTCGCACCCGTGCTCGACACCGTCCCGAGCCCGGCGGCGGCACGCACCAACCCCCCGATCGGGGGCTACGACCGCCAGTACGGCTACTCGCCGGAGGCGGTGACGCGGTCCGGCGGAGCCTTCGCGGCGGGGCTGGCCGACGGCGGCACCGCCGCGACGGCCAAGCACTTCCCGGGGCTCGGGCGCGTGACCGCCGACCCCGACACCGCCAGCGGCGTCACCGACACGGCGACGGTGCGCGGCGACCCCTACCTCGCGCCCTTCGCCGCCGCGGTCCGCAGCGGCGTGCCCGCGCTCATGATGTCGACCGCGGTCTACACCCGCATCGACGCGGGACGGCCCGCCGCCTTCTCGCCGACGGTCATCGGCGCGCTGGTGCGCGGCGACCTCGGCTTCGACGGGGTGGTGGTCAGCGACGACCTCGGCGTCGCCCGGCAGGTGGCCGGCTACGCGCCGGGCGACCGGGCGCTGCTCTTCCTCGCGGCCGGCGGCGACCTCGTGCTCACGGTCGACCCGGCGGTGCTGCCGGTCATGTACGACGCGGTGCTGGCCCGGGCCCGGGCCGACCGCGGGTTCCGCGCCCGGGTCGAGCAGGCCGCGCTGCGCGTGCTCCGTCTCAAGCAGTCCCGCGGGCTGGTCCCGCCCGGGGGTCTCGGTGCGATCGGGGCGAAGTACACAGCGCTCGGCGGCGAGGCGTCGGCCCTCGGCGAGCCCGTCACACCGCAGTACCCCACCGCGGGCGGCGGCGCCGAGCAGGACTACGTGGCCGGCTCGATCCTGTGGTCCCCGCAGACCGGTGCGTACGCCGTCGTCGGGGCGGTGCGCGACGACTACCGCGGCCAGGGCGGACCCGGCGGGCCGCTCGGCTACCCGGTCACCGACGAGCTCGCGGCCGTGGGCGGCGGCCGCCACAACGACTTCCGCGGGCCGGCCGGGGACGGCTCGGTCTACTGGACCCCCAGCACCGGGGCGCACGCCGTCTACGGCGCGGTGCGCGAGCGCTGGTCGGCGCTCGGCCTGGCGGCCGGTCCGCTGGCGTACCCGCTCACGGACGAGCGCGCCGGCGGGGCCGGCGGTCGCCTCAACGACTTCAGCGGCTCAGGGGGAGGCACCATCGCGTGGACGCCGGCGACCGGCGCGCACGCGGTGTACGGCGCCGTGCGGGCCACCTGGGACGCGCTCGGCCTCACCCGGGGCGTGCTGGGCTACCCCACCACCGACGAGCGCGACGTGGGCGACGGCGCGGGCCGCTACAACGACTTCTCCGGCCCCGCAGGGACCGGCTCGGTCTACTGGTCACCGGCCACGGGGGCGCACGAGGTGTACGGGGCGGTGCGGCAGGCGTGGGCCGGCGCCGGACTGACCTCCGGCCGGCTCGGCTACCCCACGACCGGGGAGCGCCCGACGCCGGACGGCACCGGCCGCTACAACGACTTCGCCGGCGGGCGGATCACCTGGAGCGCGGCCGACGGGTCGGTCGCGATCACCTACCGGTAGGGCGCCAGGGGTCAGCTGCTGAGCTGGCCGATGATGCGGTGCAGGTAGGCCTGGCGGGCGTCGGAGAGCTCCCGCGGCGCGGGCTCCAGCAGGAGCGACCCGGCGCGCGAGAGCCGGTCCGCCTCGGCGACGGCGCTCGCGAAGTCGCGCACCTGCTCGGCGTCGACCCGGGTGATGACCAGCGAGACGTCGACCCGGTCGCGACCGCCCGCGACGGCACTCGCGAGCTGGCGCTTCATCTCGGCGCGCAACCCGTCGATCGCGGCGGCGGCGTGCAGCACCCGCTGCGCGGTCTGCAGCCCCGGCCGCGCGGCCTCGTCCGCACCCACGACGAGCACGAGCTCGCGCAGCAGTGCCTCGACGTGCGCCTCGGCGCGGGCGCTCAGCTCGGTGTCGAGGTCGGTGAGCACGACCCGCACCTGCTCCTCGGCGGGGTCCTCGAGGTCGTCGGCCCAGGCCGCCAGCAGCGCGTCGACGTCGGCCTCGGCCCGCTCGCCGTCGCTGCTCGCGTCGAGCTCGAACCACACGGTCTTGCCGGTGCTCGTGGGCTCGACGCCCCAGCGGTCGGAGCACGACGCGACGAGCAGCAGGCCGCGCCCCGTCACGGCGGCGGGGTCGAGCATGCTGAAGGAGGGGCTCACGGCGCTGCCGTCGCAGACCTCGACGCGCAGCCGTCCGTCGGCCAGGTCGAGGACGACGACCAGCGGCTCCCGCCCGTGGAGCACGGCGTTGGTGACCAGCTCCGACAGGGCGACGGCCGCGTCGTCGCGTCGGTGCTCGAGCGCGGTGCCCTCGAGGAGCTCGGCGAGCACGGTCCGCGCGACGGGTGCGGACCCGGCCACCGGCGCCAGGTCCAGCGACCGCCGACGCCCCGTCGTGCTCTGTCCGAGCCCCTCCACCGCCACCTCGCCTCAACGTCCCGGTCCAGGTGCCGCGAGCGTATCGCGGCGGAGGACGGGGTCGTCGCCCCGGTGGTCCCCGGGACGGCGTGACGACGCTCACGCCGTCGCGAGGTGGGCCTGCCCCGTACGACGGGCAGCAGGCGCTACCGTGACAGAGCCATGACGTCCATGGCCAGGACCACGCACTCGCAGCACCGCCGAGCCCTGCCTCGCTGCGACAAGCGCTGACGCACCACCAGAGGCAGGGGCGGGGGAACCGACGTTCCACCGGGCGGGCCCTCGTGCCCGCCCTGGGGTGAAGTCCGCGTACGCGCGACCGGGGCACTTCCAGCTCCGAACCCGACAGCTAACTCCGCAGGCGACTGGGAAGGGATCAGCTTGTCCGCGGAGTCCTCGCTCCTGTCCCGCGCGCGCTCGTTCACCGCCGCGCTCGCCCTCGCCGTCGTCGGCGCCCCCCTCGCCACCGCCCTGGCGCCCGCGCCGGCCCACGCCGCCGCGTACGGCTCCCAGGTGGTCGACCGGGCGTCCAAGGAGTACGGCAAGCCCTACTCCTACGGCTCCACCGGGCCCAGCAGCTTCGACTGCTCGGGCTTCTCGAGCTACGTCTACCGCCAGTTCGGGGTGTCCCTGCCCCGCACGTCCGGCGAGCAGTACAACGCCGTCCCGCACGTGTCGCAGGCCGCCAAGGAGGTCGGCGACCTGATCTTCACCTACGACAGCGGCGGCATCTACCACGTCGGCATCTACGCCGGCGGCGACCAGATGTGGGCCGCGACGCACACCGGTGACGTGGTGCGCCTGCAGACGATCTGGACGCCGCAGTACCTCGTCGGGCGGCCGGCGGTCGGCGGCGCGATCGGTGCGAAGTGGCAGTCGCTCGGCGGCAGCCGCAGCGTGCTCGGCCAGGCCGTGCACATGGAGTACGGCGTGCCCGGCGGCGCCAAGACCGACTACCAGGCGGGCGACATCTACTGGTCGGCCCGCAGCGGCGCCCACGAGGTGCACGGCGCCATCGGTGCCCTCTACGACCGCAGCATGGGCTCGGGGGGCTTCCTGGGCATGCCGCTCACCGACGAGTACGCGGTGCGCGGTGGCCGGGCGAACCGCTTCGCCAACGGCGCGGCCTACTGGAGCCCGGGCACCGACGTGCACGAGGTGCACGGCGGGATCGGCGCGAAGTACGACGCCGTCGGCGGCCCCGACAGCCCGCTGGGCCTGCCGACGGCCGACGAGGCCGGCCCGGCGGACGCGCGCGTGTCGACCTTCCAGGCCGGCGCGATCTACTGGTCGTCCTCGACCGGCTCGGTCGAGGTGCACGGCGCCATCCTCGACCGCTACCGCGGTCTGGGCGGCCCCGGCGGGTCGCTCGGCCTGCCGGTCGCCGACGAGCGCGACGCGCCCGGCGGGGGCCGCGAGAGCGCCTTCCAGCACGGGGTGCTGCGCTGGGACCCCGCCACCGGGCAGGTCGAGCGCGTCCGCTAGCCGCGCTGCGACGAGCCCCGGTCCTGCGACCGGGGCTCGTCGCGCTGCGGCGCCGGTGCTGCCCGCCGCTGCTCCGGAGCACCCGGGGCGGGGACGTCCGCGGGCAGCGACCCGGCGAGCGCCCGCTGGCCCCGGTCGACGGCCCAGCGCAGCCGGGCGGTGCGGTCGTCGTGCCCGCCCGCAGACCCGGCGGCGGGGCGGCGCGCCAGGAGCGCGTCGGCCTTGAGCACCAGGTCGGCGGTGCGGGCCACCTGGCGCTCCACGAGCACGAGGTCCGCCTCGGCGTCCCGCTCGGCCCGCGCCGGTGCGCCGTCCCCGGTCGTCACGCCGTGCGCACCGCGGCGGCGTCCTGGAGACCCAGCATCTGCACGGCCCGCTCGCGCATCTCGACCTTGCGCACCTTGCCGGTGACCGTCATGGGGAAGTCCTCGTCGGGCCCGAGCACGTGGACGTACCGAGGCACCTTGTAGTGCGCGAGCCGCCCGGTGGCGAAGTCGCGGACGGCCTCGGCGGTCAGCGGGTCGGCGCCCGGCCGCGGCTTGACCCAGGCCATGAGCTCCTCGCCGTAGCGCACGTCCGGCACGCCGATCACCTGCACGTCGACGACGTCGGGGTGGGTGTAGAGGAACTCCTCGACCTCGCGCGGGTAGACGTTCTCCCCGCCCCGGATGACGAGGTCCTTGATCCGCCCGACGACCGACAGGTAGCCCTGCTCGTCCATGACGGCCAGGTCCCCGGTGTGCATCCAGCCCGAGCGCAGCACCTCAGCGGTCTTGTCCGGCTCGTCCCAGTAGCCGAGCATCACCGAGTAGCCGCGGGTGCACAGCTCCCCGGGCGTCCCGCGCGGCACGACCAGACCCGTCTCGGGGTCGACGACCTGCACCTCCAGGTGCGGGTGGACCCGCCCGACCGTGGAGACCCGGCGCTCGAGGTCGTCGTCGCTGCGGGTCTGCGTCGACACCGGGGAGGTCTCGGTCATCCCGTAGCAGATGGTCACCTCGGTCATGCCCAGGTCGGCGACGACCCGCTTCATGACCTCCACCGGGCACGGCGAGCCGGCCATGATCCCGGTCCGCAGCGAGGACAGGTCGTAGGAGGAGAAGTCCTCCAGCCCGAGCTCGGCGATGAACATCGTCGGCACGCCGTAGAGCGAGGTGCAGCGCTCGTCCTGGACGGCGCGCAGCGTCGCCGCGGGGTCGAAGGCCGGCGCCGGGACGACCATCGTCGCGCCGTGCGAGGTGCAGGCCAGGTTGCCCATGACCATGCCGAAGCAGTGGTAGAAGGGCACCGGGACGCACACCCGGTCGGCCTCGGTGTAGCCGCAGACCTCCCCGACGAAGAAGCCGTTGTTGAGGATGTTGTGGTGCGACAGCGTCGCGCCCTTGGGGAAGCCGGTGGTGCCCGACGTGTACTGGATGTTGATGGGGTCGTCGAAGGACAGCTCACCGGCCCGCTGGTCGACGGCGTCCTGGCCGACCTCGGACGCCCGGGCGACGAAGTCGTCCCACTCGGCGCCCAGGTGCACGACGGTCTCGAGCCCGGGCAGGTCGCCGCGGACCTGCTGCACCATCGCCCGGTAGTCCGAGGTCTTGAACGCCTCGGCCGCCACCAGCAGCCGCACGCCGGACTGGCGCAGGACGTACGCCAGCTCGTGCGTGCGGTAGGCGGGGTTGATGGTCACGAGGACGACGCCGGTGCGGGCGGTCGCGTACTGCGTGAGGGTCCACTCGGCGCCGTTGGGCGCCCAGACGCCGACCCGGTCGCCCTGCTGCAGCCCGAGGGCCAGCAGCGCGCGGGCGACCTCGTCGACCGCCGCGTCGAGCTCGCGGTAGGTCCACCGCCGGCCGGTCGCGCACTCGACGAGCGCCTCGCGGTCGGGGTGCAGGCCCGCCGTGCGCCGCAGGTCCTCCCCGATCGTCCGGCCGATGAGCGGGGTCGTCGAGGTCCCGGAGGCGTACGAGGTCGGGGTCACACCCATGGGGGCAGTAGACCGACCGCGCGGCGGCCTGTCCACCCGGTCAGCCCCGGTGCTCCTCGATGTAGGCCTGCGGGTCCTTGACGTCCTCGTCGAGCTGGTCGCGCACCGGGGCGGCCTTGGCGGCCTCGAACTCCGCGGCGAGGCGGTCGCGCGTCTCGAGGTCGGTCGCCCGCCGGAAGTCCGGCAGGACCTCGTCCTCCTCCTCGCCCATGTGCTCGGTGTTGGCCGCGCGGGCCGCGCCGACGGCGGACCACCACTCGTCGCTGCCCACCTCGGCAGCAGCGGTGCGCTGCACCGCCTCGCGGATGTCGTTGTGGTCCGAGACGGCGTCCTCGGTCTCGGCGCCGTCCTCGTCGGCGATGCGCAGGAGCTCGGGGTAGAAGACCTTCTCCTCGGCGGCCGCGTGCACCTCGAGGAACTGCGCGAGCTCCCCCCACACCAGGCCGAGCTTCTCGGTGTCGGCGCGGTCGACGTCGTCGAGCCGGGCGAAGGCCTGCCGCTGGCGGTGGTGGTCGTCCAGGATCAGCTCGGTGATGTCCATGGGCAGTGGCGTTCCCCGCTCCCCGACCCCGCACGCCCCCGCTCAGGCGCGGCGCAGCTCCCGCGCCACCGTCGTCATGTGCGGCACGGTCAGGCCGAGGACGGCCGCGAAGGCCGAGTCGCTGGCGTGCCCCGGGTCGCGGGCGACGAGGGCGGCGGCGGCCGCGAGCCCGACCCCCGCGGCCCAGGCGCTGCGCCGGCCGAGCTCGGCCACGGCGACCGGCAGCGAGGCCTGCGGCGGGAGCTCGCCGTCGGCCACCAGCGCGTCCACGACCCGGGCGGTGTGGCGCAGCGCGTGCCACCCGCCGAAGTACGCGGCGAACGCCGTGGAGGGCGGGGCGACGAGGGCCAGGCCGGTGAGCAGGCCGACGTCGCCGGCGGCGGCCCGGTCGCCGCGGGCGGCCAGCGCGGCGGTCGAGAGCGCCGCCACCGCCGTCGCGACGGCCACCGGCCGGGACGGCTCGGAGCGGCGCAGCAGCGCCCAGCCGGGGTGCTCCCCGGTCGCCCGACCGGCGGCCGGAGCGCCCTGCACCCGCCGGGCGCTGCGCCGGGGCCTGCGCCGAGGTCGCACCGGTGACGCCGACGCCGAGCGGGATGCGGTTGGCCGCGCCGACCGCCGCGGGCAGGGCGAGCGTCGCCGTGGCGGCGCCGACCGCGCGCAGGGCGGTGCCCGTACGGCCGGGGGCGCCGCTCCAGCAGGCGAGCTCGCCCTCGCCGAAGTGCGCGGCGGTCGCGACGAGCACGGCCCGCTCGACCCAGGGGCCGCCGCGGCGCACGACCCCGGTCGCCGCGGCGGCGAGCGCGGCGTAGCCGACGAGCAGCCGGGCGTGCCGCTGCCGGTCACCGCGCGCCGCGACCCGCAGCAGCTCGGTGTCGGCCGCGCCGTGCGGCATGCCGAGGGCGAGCGCGGCGAGGACGAGGCCCTGCTGGGCGCGCCGCCCGGCCGTGCCCGGGGCGACCCGGGCGAGCACCGCGGAGGTCACCGCCGCGCCCGCCACGAGGGTGCGGGAGGCCCGGCGGGCCCGGGGCAGGAGCGCGGTCACGCCAGCCGGGCCGTGAAGGCCGGCGCGAGCCGCGGCCCGGGCAGCGCCTTCTCCACGGTGAGCTGGGCCTCTCGCCCGCGCAGCTCCAGGGTCGCGACCTCGTTGCCGAAGGCCGGGCCGCCCTCGATCCGCCAGGTGAGGTCGGACGGCGCCACCCGCGCCGCCCGGGCCAGGCCGCGGCCGATCCGGCCGGCGACCCGGGAGCAGGCGAAGCGCTGGCCGATCGAGACGGCCGGCGGCAGGGGGTTGCGCAGCGGGCTGCAGACGGCCTGGAAGACCTTCGTCGTCGCGTTCCCCCGCTCGCCGGTGAAGCGGGCGCGGGCGAGGTAGGCGAAGTGCACGTCGCCGGACAGGAAGGTGACGGTCGACGGTGCGTCCGGGCGCTCGGAGACGTCGGCGAGCAGGCCGGTCATCCGCGCGAACGACCGGCCGAACGCCGCCCAGTGCTCCAGGTCGGCGGCCTGGCGCAGCCGCTCCCCCACCCGGGCCGCCCGCGGTCCCCAGACCCCGCCGGCCAGCGCCTCGTCGAACTGCTCGAGCCCGTGCACCCCCGGCGGCAGCAGGAACGGCACCGAGGTCGCGAGCAGCAGGTGGTCGACCGGGCCCTCGAGCTGCTCGGTGACCCAGGCCCACTCGGGCTCGTCGAGCATCTCCCGGCGGTCGCCGCCGACGACCCGGCCGCAGCGCGAGTCGAGCACGAGCAGCCGGCTGGTGCCGAGGTCGCGGCGGTAGCTCCACCGGGTCGGCCCGCCGCCGTCGGCCTCGGCGTCGGCCTGCCGCGCGTGCTCGCGCAGCAGGTCCTCGCCGTCGTCGACCTCCCGCAGCCGGGCGTACAGCCCGTCGCGCGCCAGCTCGGCCGGCGAGAGGTTGCCCAGGTGCTGGTAGAGCCAGTACGTCATGAGGCCGGCCTCGATGCGGCCCTGCCACCAGTCGGTCGCCTGCACCTGGCGGCGCCAGGTGTCGGAGGTGTTCCAGTCGTCGTGCACGTCGTGGTCGTCGAAGACCATCGCGCTCGGCACGGTCGACAGCAGCCAGCGCACCGGCTCGGGCGTCCAGGAGTGGCGGTAGAGCTGCGTGTACTCCTCGACGTCGGCCACCTGCGGCCCGGCACCCGTCGTCGTGTCCCGCCGCCCGGCGATGAACGCGCTGGTCTGCGGGTCGATGTTCTCGTCGGCGTAGACCTGGTCGCCGACGAGCAGCAGCGTGTCCGGCCACTGCCCGGGGTCCTGGCCGCGCATCCGCTCGGCGAGCGCGTGCAGGGCGTCGACGCCCGGCCCGGGGTCCTCCAGCGGCCCGGCGACCCGGCAGGAGCCGAAGGCGAGCCGCACCGGGTCGGTGCGGCGCCGGGTGCGGATGGTGCTGGCCGGCCAGCCCGGCCCCGCGGGCCAGACCCGCTCGCCGTCCAGGTGCACCTCGTACGGCGTGTCGCCGTCCTCCGGGAGCCCGTCGACGACGACGAGGGCGTACGCGTGGCCGGCGACGGTGAAGGTGCGCGCGCGGCAGCCGAGCACCTCGACCTCGCACGGCGCGTCGGTCTCCACCCACACCGTCGCGCACCCGTCGCCGACGAAGCGCAGGAGCGGGCCGAGCACGAGGGACGCCACGGCTCGAGTCTGCCTCGCGGCCGGCCCGACCGCCCCGTCGCGTACGGTCCGACGCACCCGGTCCCGACCTGCGGAGGTCCTGTGCGCGCCATCCACGTCACCCGTCTCGACGGTCCCGACGCCCTCGAGGTGGTCGACGCCCCGGAGCCGCCCGCCGGCGCCGACGCGGTCGTGGTCGACGTGCACGCCGCGGGCGTCGCCTGGCCCGACCTGCTGCTCAGCCGCGGGCAGTACCAGCTGCGCCCCGAGCCGCCGTTCTCCCCCGGCGGCGAGGTCTCCGGCGTGGTGCGCAGCGCCCCGGCCGGCTCCGGCCTGGAGCCCGGCACCCGCGTCGCCGTGATGACCGGCGTCGGCGGCTGGCAGGACACCGTCGTCACCACCGTGGACGGCGCGCTGCCGCTGCCCGACGCGGTGGGTCTGGACGTCGGCGCGGGGATCGCCTTCAACTACCTGACGGTGCACTTCGGCCTGCGCCGCCGCGCCCGGCTCGCCGAGGGCGAGACCGTGCTCGTGCACGGGGCCAGCGGCGGGATCGGGATCGCGACGCTGCAGCTGGCCAAGGCGTACGGCGCCCGCACGATCGCGGTGGTCTCGACGCCGGCGAAGGAGGCGCAGGCCCGGGAGGCGGGCGCCGACGAGGTCGTGCTGGCCGACGGGTTCCTCGGTCGCGTCAAGGAGCTCACCGGCGGCCGCGGCGTCGACGTCGTGATGGACCCGGTGGGCGGCGACCGGTTCACCGACAGCCTGCGCTCGCTCGCGCCCGAGGGCCGGCTGCTCGTCGTCGGCTTCACCGGCGGCGAGATCCCGACGGTGAAGGTCAACCGGCTGCTGCTCAACAACGTCAGCGTCGTCGGCGTCGGCTGGGGCGCGTTCCTCATGGTCGAGCCGGGCTACCTGCGCGAGCAGTGGGACGAGCTGTGCGGCCTGCTGTCCAGCGGCTCGCTGGTGCCCGTGCCGGTGCAGGCGCGACCGTTCGAGGACGCCGCCGACGTGCTGCGCGCGATGGACGCCCGCGAGCTCACCGGCAAGGTCGTCCTGCAGGTCCGCTAGACCCGGACGACCAGCTTGCCGGTGTGCGAGCTCCCGCGCAGCATGCCGACGAAGGCGTCGAAGGTCTGCTCGATCCCGTCCACCACCGTCTCCGGGTAGGTGAGGGCGCCCGAGGCGAGCAGCGGCGCGACGTGCCGCTCGAAGGCGGCGGTGCGGTGCGCGTGGTCGCTGACGATGTAGCCGCGGACCGTGAGCTTCTTGCCGACGACGAGGAACAGGTTGTCCGGGCCGGGCAGCGCCTCGTTGTAGCCGGCGATCATGCCGCAGGCGGCGATCCGGCCGAACGGGTTCATCATCGCGATGGCGGCCCGCAGGTGGTCGCCCCCGACGTTCTCGAAGTAGACGTCGATGCCCTCGGGGGCGGCGGCGCGCAGCTGCCCCTCGAGGTCGCCGGCGCGGTGGTCGAGCCCGGCGTCGAGACCGAGGTCGTCGACGAGGGCCCGCGCCTTCTCCGGCCCGCCGGCCGAGCCGATCACCCGGCAGCCGGACAGCTTGGCGAGCTGGCCGACGAGGCTGCCGACCGCGCCGCTGGCCGCCGAGACCCACACCGTCTCGCCCGGCCGCACCTCGGCGATGTCGTACAGCCCGACCCACGCGGTCAGGCCGGGCATCCCCAGCACGCCGAGGTAGGCGGTCAGCGGCGCCGCCGACTCGTCGACCCGCTCGAGCTCACCGGCGCGTACGGCCGCGTGGGTCCGCCACCCCTTGCCGTGCCGGACCGCGCTGCCGACCGGGAAGCGCTCGTCGTCGGACGCCAGCACGTGCCCGACCGCGCCGCCCCACATCGCCCTGCCCAGCTGGTACGGCGCCGCGTACGACTTCGCGTCGTTCATCCGGCCGCGCATGTAGGGGTCGACGGAGACGTACGCGTTGCGCACGAGCACCTCGCCCGGCCGCGGCTGCGGCACCTCGACGTCGACGAGCTCGACGTCCTCGGCGGTGGGGTAGCCGGTGGGGCGGCGGGCCAGCCGCCACTCCTTCGCCTGCTCGGACACGGGCTCCTCCTCGGGGTCAGGCCGGCGACGCGGCCCGCACGGTCGGGCACGGTACGGCGTGGCCGCAGCCCGAGCAGCGGGGCGGCCCCCAGCGCCGGGGCGCCGGGGCGTGCAGGCGGCGCACGGCCCAGAGCCGCTCGGCGAGCACGCCGATGTGGGCGAGGGCGTCGTCGAGGGCGGGATCGGCGGGATCGGCGGGTGCGGCGGGTGCGGCGGGAGCCGGCCGTGGCTCGGGGCGGCGGGTGCGGGCGGCGGTGCGTACGGTCATCGGGCCTCCTGGACCGCGACGGTAGGGCCGCCGCGGCACGCGGTCGAACCGCCCGGTGGACGCGCCCGGGAGCGCGGTGGGGACGGTGCGGCGCGGCCCTGTGCACCCGGTGTGGACGCGCCAGGAACTCGTCGGCTCAGGGGAAGCGGGTGCCCCAGACCAGCCCCAGGACCGCGGCGCCGGCGGCGAGCAGGAGCCCCAGGCCCGTGAAGCGCGAGGTGACCTCGCGCTGCTCGCGCTGGGTGCCGACGGAGCTGCCGATGTCGTCGTAGACGTCGGACAGGGCGCCGGCGCTCTCGGCGGTGTAGCTCTGCCCGCCGGTCGCGTCGGCGAGCGCCTTGAGCGCCGCCCGGTCGACCGGGACCTGGATGCGCGTGCCCTGCACCTCGACGGTGCCCTGCTGGGTCCCGAAGGCGATGGTGGAGACCGGGACGCCGGCGGAGGTCGCGGCGCGCACGGCGTTGTCGACGGCCCGGCCGACGGTGTTGGTGCCGTCGGACAGCAGGACGATCCGCGCCGGCGGGGGCGAGGCCGCGTCGTCGGCCGGCAGCGTGGTGAGCGCGGACAGGCTGGCGAAGACGGCGTCGCCGATCGCGGTGCCCTCCCCCAGGGTGAGCCCCTGCACGGCCCGCACGACGCTCGCGTGGTCCTGCGTCGGCGACACGACGACGGCGGCGTTGCCGCTGAAGCTCACCAGCGCGACGTTGAACCGGTCGGGCAGCTGCTCGACGAAGCGGGTCGCGGCCTGCTGCGCCGCCGAGATGCGGGTCGGCGTCACGTCGACCGCCTGCATCGACAGGGAGGTGTCCAGCGCCACGACGACGGTCGCGCGCTCGCTGGGCACGTCGACCTCGGCCTGCGGGCGGGCGAACCCCACGACGAGGGCGACCAGCGACAGCGCGAGCAGCCCGGCGGGGACCCAGCGGCGCCACCCGGGCCGGCGCGGCGCGACCGAGGCGAGCAGCGACAGCTCGGTGAAGCGCACCGCGTAGCGGTCGCGGCGGCGGGCCTGGACGACGTACGCCACCACGACCGCGGCCACCCCCAGCAGCAGCCAGAGCCGGGCGGGGTCGAGGAAGCTCACCGGACACCCCCGCGGGTGCGGCGGCGGCGCAGCAGGTGCTGGGCGAGGTCGCGCAGCCAGTCGCGGTCGGTGCGCAGCACGACGTGCCCGGCGCCGGCGGCGCGCACGGCCTCGGCGTGCTCCGCGCGACGGGCTGCGGCCGCGCCGGCGTAGCGGGCGCGCAGGCGGCGGCTCGAGGTCTGCACCTCCAGCTCGCGCCCGGACTCCGGGTCGACGAGCCGCAGCACGCCGACGTCGGGGAGCTCGAGCTCACGCGGGTCCACGACCTCGGCGACGACCACGTCGTGGCGCACCGCCAGACGGCCGAGCGGCGCCGACCAGGACGACGTCCCGGCGGCGTCGAGCAGGTCGCTGACCACGACGACGAGCCCGCGCCGCCGGGGCGGGTCGAGGACCTGCCGCAGCGCGGCGCCGAGGCCGGGACCCGCACCGTCCTCGCGCGGCGTCGTGAGCAGCTCGTGCAGCATCGCGAGGGTCGCGGTGCGCCCGGAGCGCGCTGGCACGCGGTGCAGCCCGCCGGCGGACAGCACGAGCGCCCCGGCCCGGTCGCCGGGCCCGGCAGCCAGGTGCGCGAAGGCCGCCGCGACCGACACGGCCAGCTCGCGCTTCTCCCAGTGGGAGGTGCCGAAGGACATCGACCCCGACAGGTCGACGACGAGGGTGGTCTCGAGCTCGCGCTCGGCCACCGCGTCGCGCACGTGGGTCTGCAGGGTGCGGGCGGTGACCGACCAGTCGATCCGCCGGACGTCGTCGCCCGGCGCGTAGACCCGGGCCTCGGCGGGCTCGCTGCCCGGCCCCGGCAGCAGGCCCAGGTGGTCGCCCTGCAGCAGTCCGTCGAGCCGGCGGCCGACCTCCAGGTGCAGCCGCGCGGCGGCCCGGCCGTCGACCCGGGCCGGCGCCCCCGGCGGGACCGCGGTCGGGCCCGCGGCCCGCCGCTCCGGCGTCCGCGGCGGGGACACCGGGGTCACGCGACGCCCTGCGCCCCGGTGAGGTCCTGGGACGGCGCGATGCGGGGCCCCTCGACGACCTCGAGCACCCGCTCGACGACCCGGGAGGCGGGCACGCCCTCGGCCAGCGCCTCGTAGGTCAGCACCAGGCGGTGGCCGAGCACGTCGACGGCCAGGTCGTGCACGTCGGCCGGCAGCACGTAGTCCCGGCCGCGCAGCAGCGCGAGCGCCCGGCCGGCCTGCACGAGCCCCAGGCTGCCGCGCGGCGAGGAGCCGTGCGCGACCAGCGGGGCCAGCTCGGGCACGCCCCAGCGGGCCGGCTCGCGGGTCGCCATGACGAGCCGCACGGCGTACTCCGCCACCGCGTGGTGCACGAAGACCTCGTCGACGTCGGCCTGCAGGTCGACGAGCTCGTCGAGGCCGAGCACCTGCTCGGCCCGCGGCGGGTCGACCGACATCCGGCGGACGATCTCCATCTCCTCGGCCATCGTCGGGTGCCCCACGACGACCTTGAGCAGGAAGCGGTCGCGCTGCGCCTCGGGCAGCGGGTAGACGCCCTCGCTCTCGATCGGGTTCTGCGTCGCGAGCACGAGGAAGGGCGTGGGCAGCGGGTGGGTGACGCCGCCGAGCGAGACCTGCCGCTCGGCCATGACCTCCAGCAGCGCCGACTGCACCTTGGCCGGGGCCCGGTTGATCTCGTCGGCGAGCACGAGGTTGGCGAACACCGGCCCGAGCTCGACGTCGAAGGCCTCCTTGCTCGGCCGGTAGACGCGGGTGCCGACGATGTCGCTGGGCACCAGGTCCGGCGTGAACTGCAGGCGCACGTCGGTGCCGCCGACCACGCGGGCGAGCGTGGCGACGGCCAGCGACTTGGCCACGCCCGGGCACGCCCTCCAGCAGGCAGTGGCCGCGGGCGAGCAGGGCGACGAGCATCCGCTCGACCATGCGGTCCTGCCCGACGACGACGCGCTTGACCTCGAAGAGGGCCCGCTCGAGCTGGTCGGTGCCGACGGGGGTGCTGGGCTGCTTGCTCATGCGGGCCATGGGACTCCTCCGGGCGTGAGCGCGCCGTGAGCCCCGGCTGCGCCTCGGCTGTGAGTCTGCCCGCGGCAGCGCTCGGCGACGACCCGGAGCGCGCCCGGCCTCAGCGCCGGCGGACCACCCGGGGGCCGTGCAGCAGCTCCTCGCGCTCGGTCTCGGTGGTCCCGCCCCACACGCCGTACGGCTCGGCCATGAGCAGGGCGTGCTCGCCGCACTCGCGGCGCACCGGGCAGCGGGCGCACAGCGCCTTCGCGGCGGCCTCGCGCTCGCTGCGGGCGGGCTCGCGCTCGCCGTGGGGGTGGAAGAACAGGTCGTCGCTGCCCCGGCACCTGGCCTCGAGCTGCCAGTCCCAGCGCCAGCCCTGCGCACCCGGGGGTCGTGCGGTCCCGATGACGTCCGGCATGTCCCCAGTGTCTCCTACGCGCCGTAGAAGTTCTACTCGACGTAGGAGACGGCCGGGTCCGCGGGCAGGACGGGCTCGCCGGACCGCTCTAGGCTCGGCCCATGACCCGCCTCGGAGACCTCGAGCGCGCGGCCATGCAGGTGGTGTGGGAGGCGCCGGGCCCGCTCACCGCGCGGGCGGTCGCCGATGCGCTGGCCGGCCGGGGCCTGGCCTACACGACCTGGCTGACGGTGCTCGGCCGGCTCGAGCGCAAGGGCCTGCTGACCCGACGTCGCGACGGGCGCGCCCACTCGTACGCCGCGGTCGGCTCGCGGGCCGACCTCGTCGCCGGCCTCATGGAGCAGGCGCTCGGCCAGGCCGACGACCGGGAGGCGGCGCTGCAGCGCTTCGCCCGCTCGGTGTCGCCCGCCGAGGCCGAGGCCCTGCGGCGCGCCCTCGACGCCGGCTGAGGGCCCGTGCTGCCCGCGGCCGCTGCGCAGGTGCTCGCCCTGCTCGCGGTCGCGCTCCTCGCCCCCCGCCTGGCCCGGGCCGCCTGGCCGCTGCGCGCGCCGGTGCCCGCGCTGCTCCTGTGGCAGGCCCTCGGCCTGACGACCGGGCTGCTGGCCCTCGAGGCCGCGGCGACCGTCGCGCTGGCGCCGCTCGGCCCGACCCCGCGCGCGGCGGTGCGGGCCCTGCCGGGGACCACGCTGGGCGCGCTGCCCTGGTGGTCCCTGGTCGCTGCGGTCGTGCTCGTCGGGGTGCTCGCCCGGCTGCTGCAGGTGCTCGGCCGCTCGCTGCTGCGCACCGTGCGGGACCGCTCGCGGCACCGCGCGCTCGTCGACCTCGTGGCCACCCGCAACCCGCTGCTGCGCGGAGCGTCGGTCGTCGACTCCGCCCTGCCGGTCGCCTACTGCCTGCCCGGGTGGCGCTCCCGCGTCGTGGTGTCCCGCGGCGTGCTGGCCGCGCTCGAGGAGGACGAGCTCCGGGCGGTCGTCGACCACGAGCTGGCGCACGTCGTCGCCCGGCACGACCTCGTGGTGCTCCCCTTCGTGGCCCTGGACGCGACCTTCCCCGGCGTGCCGCCGGTGCGGCGGGCCCGCGAGAGCGTCGCGCTGCTCGTCGAGGTGCTCGCCGACGACCGGGCCGCGCGGCGGCACGGGCCCCGCCCGCTCGCCCGGGCCCTCGTCAAGGTCGGCGGGGGGAGCGTGCCCGGGGCCGGCGCCCCCGCTGCGGCCGGGCCCGCCGGCAGCGGGGCGGCCCTCGTGCGCGCCGGCCGGCTCCTGAGACCGCCACCGCCCCTGCCCCTCCTCCGGACCGCCGCCGTCCTGCTCGCGGTGGTGCTCGTCGCGCTCCTGCCGGTCCTCGGGGCGCTGCTGCCCGCCGTGCTCTGACCGCCCGGGCCGCCGCCTGCCCGGGCGGGCCCGGGCGGCGGTACGGTGCGCCATGGCTGCCCCCTGCGCCCGCTGCCTCCCCTGCGCCCGCTGCCGCTTCTGACCCGGCCGGCCCCGCCGCTGCCGACGCGCTCGCGCCCGCCCGGTCCGACCCCGCGCACGCGCGCGACCTGGTCGACGTCGCCCGGCTGCAGGCCGTCCTCGACGGGCCGCACGCCGAGCACCGGCAGGAGACCCGCGACGCGCTGTGCGGCCTCGGTCTCGAGCAGGCCGACGGCATGCCGCGCGACGACTACCGCGACCTCGTCCTGGCGTGGTGCCGCGAGCTCGCGCAGACCGGCTCGGGCGCCCGGTCCTTCCCGGAGCAGTACGGCGGGGCCGACGACCCGGCCGGCCGCGTCGCGGGCTTCCAGACCCTGGGCCACGGCGACCTGTCGCTGCTCGTCAAGGTCGGTGTGCAGTTCGGCCTGTTCGGCGGCTCGATCCACCGGCTCGGCACCGAGAAGCACCACGCCGCCCACCTGCGCGACGTCGGGACGCTGGACCTGCCCGGCTGCTTCGGCATGAGCGAGAGCGGTCACGGCTCCGACGTGCGCAGCATCCGCACCCAGGCGCGCTACGACGCCGACGCGCAGGAGTTCGTCGTGCACACGCCCGACGAGGACGCCCGCAAGGACTGGATCGGCAACCTCGCCCGGCACGCCCGCCTGGCCGTCGTCTTCGCCCAGCTCGACGTCGCGGGCGAGCAGCGCGGCGTGCACGCGTTCCTCGTACCGGTCCGCGACGAGCAGGGGCGCGTGCTCGACGGCGTCGAGATCGAGGACTGCGGCGACAAGATGGGGCTGCAGGGCGTCGACAACGGCCGGTTGCGGCTGTCGGCCGTGCGCGTGCCGCGCGACGCGCTGCTCGACCGCTTCGCGTCCGTCAGCGAGGACGGCGAGTACACCTCCCCCATCGCCTCGCCGGCGGGGCGCTTCTTCACGATGATCGGCGCGCTCGTCGAGGGCCGGATCTGCATCGCCGGGGCCGGCCTGTCGGTGGCCCGCAACGCCCTGACGACGGCGGTGCGCTGGGGCGAGCGGCGGCGGCAGTTCGGCACCGGGCTGGAGATGGACACCCCGCTCATGGACTACCTCACCCACCAGCGCCGGCTGCTGCCCGCGGTCGCCGCGTCGTACGCCCTGCAGTCGGCGCACGACGTGCTCACCGAGAAGTACGCCCGGGCCGTGCTCGGCGAGCCCAGCCCCGCCGAGCAGCGCGAGGTCGAGGCGCTCGCGGCCGGGCTCAAGGCCTACTGCACGTGGCACATGGTCGGCGCCGTGCAGCAGTCCCGGGAGTGCTGCGGCGGCAAGGGCTACCTGGCGGAGAACCGCTTCGCCGCGCTGCGCGCCGACTCCGACGTCTTCGTCACCTTCGAGGGCGACAACACGGTGCTGCTGCAGCTGGTGGCCAAGACGCTGCTGTCGGACTACGCCTCGCAGTTCGAGGACCTCGACGCGGTCGGGATGGTCCGGCACCTGACCTCCCGGCAGGCCGGCCGGGTCCTCGGCGACCTCGGCCGGTCGCTGCGGCCCGACGGCGACCTGCTCGACCCGGGGGTGCAGGGCGCCGCGCTGCGCTTCCGCGAGGAGCGCCTCGTCGACTCCCTCGCCCGTCGGCTGCGCCGCCTCACCGGCGGGGAGGGCATGGACGCGCTGCGGGCGCTGTCGCACTGCCAGGACCACGCCCTGTCCGCGGCCACGGCCCACGTCGAGCGGGTCGTGCACGAGGCGTTCACCGCCACGGTCGAGCGCGAGGACCTCCCGCTGCTGGGCACGTTGCGCGACCTGTGGACCCTCTCGGTGCTCGAGCGCGACCGGGCCTGGTGGCTCGAGCACGGCTGGTTCTCGCGCCGACACCTCGCGCGGGCTGGTCACGCAGGTCGACGAGCTGTGCCGCGCGGTGCGGCCGCACGCGCTCGACCTCGTCGCCGGCTTCGGGATCCCCGACGCGCTGCTGCGCGCCCCGATCGCGGTCGCCGCGCGCACGCACCGGCCGGCACCGACTGACCTACGGGCTCGCGACGGGCGACGGCGGGGGCAGCGCTCCCGCCGCAGGGAGCACGAGCACCGTCAGGCTCGCCGCGCCCTCGCACTCGGGCGACAGGCCGCGCCCAGCGGCCCTGCACGCGCCCCGACGAAGTCCGACTCGGCGTCGAACGGGTCGACCTGCCCGTTGCGCTGGGTGTAGCCGGCCGCCGGCAGCGCAGCGTCGAAGAAGCGCACGAGCTCGCGCCAGTCCCCGGGACGCGGGTCGTGGCGATGAGGCGGTCCCCGCTGCGCCGCTCGGTGCGGGTGACGACGAGCCCGGCGGGCAGCGGGACCCCGGCCGGCCAGCCGTCGGGCAGGGCGAGGCCCGGGTCGCCCCGCAGGCCAGCGGGGCTGCGGGCAGGCTCACGAAGGGGGTCGGCGCCGGGCTCGGCGCCGCCGCCTCGGCGGGCGGCGGGCACGCCGCCGCCCCCGCACGCGGCCGTCCAGGGCAGGACGGCCACGGCGAGGGCGGCGGCGCGCGGGCGGGGGTCAGAGACGTGAACCTCGCGGAGCACTTGTTGTTGCTCTCCCGGGTCTCGCGGATGCGGTTGCCGGGGTCGGCGACCGCGTAGACGGTGTGGCTGCCCTTCTTCGGGGCGGTCCAGACCACGTCGACCCGCTGGACTTGCCGGGCCGCAGCGACACGGTCTTGCTGCCGATGACCTTGCCCGCGCACGGGCAGCCCTCGTGAAGCGGACGACGGCGTCCGTGACGCCCTCGCGGCCGAGGTTGCGCACCAGGGCCGAGACGTGCGTACGGCCCTCGCGTCCTTGGTCTTGCGCAGCCGCTGACGGCCAGGTCCGGCAGCGGGTCGTCCGCGGCGTGCATCCGCAGCCCGTGCTCTGCCGGGCGATGGTCGCCAGCGCGTCGCGGTAGCCCGCGGTCTGCCGTCGACCGGGTTGGTCGTCGTCACGCAGTCGGCGGTGCAGCCGTCGGCGTAGCCGACCAGGACGCGGCCGTCGTCGTCGATCGTCGCATCGATGAAGTCGAGCAGGTTGCGGTCGCTGCCGCAGGTGGTGCCGCCGGTGCAGACCGAGCCGCGCTGCACGGGGTCGGCGCCGGTCGCGTTGGAGGTCTTCCAGGTCTTGCCGCCGTCGTAGGTGGCGGCGACGTAGAGCTGCCAGACGCCCTGGAAGACGTCGGTCTCCTGGGAGTTGCCGCCGGTCGTGGTCCCGACGAACGCCACGGCGGCACGACCGCTGTCGCCGGCCACCGCCGCCGGGAACGCCACGTTCTGGATGCCGAGCTGCTTGCCGACGTCGTAGGGCGTCGTCCAGTGCTCGCCGCGGTCGCGGCTGACGCTGGTGAAGGCGTGGTTGTCGGCGCCGTTCCAGCTCAGGTAGACCGTGCCGTCGTCGGCGATCGCGACCGACGGGTCGCTCTCGCCGGGGGTGGCGCTCGGCACCGGGCGGATCGCCCAGGTCTTGCCGTTGTCGACCGAGACGACCACGGCCGGGTGGCCGAAGCAGGCCTTGTTCGGCACGTAGGCGGTGCCGTCGGGGCCGACCTTGACGTGCCCGTGCAGGCCGCCGCACTGCTGCAGGTCGTACAGCGGGACCGACGGGCTGAAGACGGTGCCGCCGTCCGAGGAGGTCGAGCAGTACGCCGTGGCGATGTCCTGCGAGCAGTAGTAGAGCTCGCTGGGGTAGGTGCGCAGGGCGCTGTCGACGCCGCCGGGGGCGTAGGGGCCCCAGCCGAGCGTCTGGTGGTCGACGCCGGCGTTGAGGCCGCCGCCCTGGCTGGGCTGCCAGGTCGCGCCGTCGTCGCTGGTGACGCAGGACAGGCTGCCGAAGACCCGCGCGTCGAGCAGCTGCGACTCGATGGTGCGGCCGGTCGCCCTGTCGGTCGCGAGGATCGGGTCGAGGCTCGTGGTGCTGCCGACGGCGCAGCCGTTGGCGACCGACGCGCTCTGGTCGACGTACTCGGCGGTCGTGCCGCCGGCACCGTCGGTGAAGCCGACGCGGTAGGTCGACAGGTAGGACTGGTACAGCGCCTTGCCCGTCTTCGGGTTCCACCCGATCGAGGGCTCACCGGCGTTGTGGGCGTCGGAGATGCCCTCGGGGGCGGGGAAGTTCTTGTAGCCGCTGGCGGGCGCCTTCGACACCGGCGGGTCGGCCGGGGCGGAGGTGAGCGCGATGTCGGCCGTGTAGCTCTGCCCCGCCGGGGCGAAGGGCACGACCCGCACGGTGTAGGTGCCGGCGTTCGGCGGGACCTGGATGACCTCCGGGTCCGCCGACGACGCCGCGGAGGCGACCTCGCTGCCCGCGGCGTCGAGCAGGTAGACGTCGAAGTCGGCGGCCGACGACGGCCACGCGACGCTGATGGTCAGACCGTGGTCGGCGGCGTAGCCGGCGGGGGCGTCGACGGTCAGCGCGTAGTCGTCGCAGGACTGCGGGGCGCTGCAGTCCACCGTCCCGGCGGTACCGGTGACGTTGGGGGCGACGAACGGGCCACCCGTGTAGGACGCGGTGGGCGCCGTCGGGGACACCGTCCCGGCGTCGGGCGAGGCGGCGTCGGCCGGCAGGGCTGTCGTCGCGGACAGGCCGGCGACCAGGAGAGCGGCCGCGGTCGCGGCCACCCCCCGACGCCGGGCACGTGGGGTCAGGACAGGCACGGGACCTCCGGAGCGCCCGTTGGGGCGCCGGGACGGCCCGGCGGACGCCGGGCGCGGGTGGTGGGTGCGGTCAACCTACGCCGGACCGGGCAGCAGCGCGGGACGAGCGGCGCCCGGCACAGGTTCCCGTCAGGTGCGCCGGGCCGGGTGAGGCTGCTCACCCGGCCCGGACCGTCGGGCAGGATCGGGGTCGTGGACGAGGACGAGCAGCTGCTGCGCGAGGTCGAGCGGCGGGTGCTGTGGCTCGCGACGTCGGTCGTCCAGGCCGCCAACCGCGAGCCGGACCCGTCGGGGGTGAAGGTCGGCGGCCACCAGGCGTCCAGCGCGTCCCTGGTGACGGTCATGACCGCGCTGTGGTTCGACGTGCTCACGGCCGCCGACCGGGTCTCGGTCAAGCCGCACGCCTCGCCCGTGCTGCACGCGCTCAACTCCCTGATCGGCCGGCTCGACCCCGTCCTACCTGCCGCGGCTGCGCGACCTGGGCGGGCTGCAGCCCTACCCCTGGCGCACCAAGGACCCGGACCGTCCCGACTACTCCACCGGTTCGGTCGGCCTCGGCGCGACCGCACCGGTGTGGGGCGCGCTCGCCCGGCGCTACCTCGCGCGCCGCGGCGACGTGGCGCCCGGCGGCCGGCAGGTCAGCCTTCTCGGCGACGCCGAGCTCGACGAGGGCGCGATCTGGGAGTGCGTCGCGGACCCGATGGTGCAGCGGCTCGGCGAGGTGCTGTGGGTCGTCGACCTCAACCGCCAGTCGCTCGACCGGATCGTGCCCGACATCGCGGTAGCCGTTGGCAGGGCATGTTCGCCGCCGCGGGGTGGCAGGTGCTGGAGGCGAAGTACGGCCGGCTGCTGCAGGGCTGTTCGCCCGCGACGGCGGCGAGCGAGCTGCGCCACCGCATCGACGCCATGAGCAACGAGGAGTACCAGTGGCTGCTGCGCACGCCCGCCGAGCGGCTCCGCGGCGCTCGTGACGGCGCGAGGCGCTCGCGGGCCGCTCGCCGCTGCCCGACGACGAGGTCGCGCGCCTCGCTGCGCGACCTCGGCGGGCACGACCTCGACCGCTGCGCGGCGCTTCCGCGCGCGTCGACGCCGAGCGGTCCGACGGTGGTGTTCGCCTACACCGTCAAGGGCTTCGGGCTGCCCACCGAGGGCCACCCGGCCAACCACTCGGCGCTGCTGACCGAGCGCAGTACGCGCGAGCTCGCCGTCGCCCTCGGCGCGGCCGCCGACGACCCGTGGCGCGCTGCCCGACGCCGGCGCCCGCGGCGGCGCCGCTGCGCCGCGGCGGCGCAGCGGCTGGCCCGCGACCGCTGGAGCCGGTCGCGTCCGCCGGCGTCCCGACGACGCTGGGCCGCAGCACAAGGCGTCCAGCTCCACGCAGGCACGCTCGGCCGGGTCCTCACCGACCTGACGCGCGTCGCCCCCGACGTCGCCGCCAGGGTCGTCACCGTCTCCCCCGACGTCGCCTGTGCACCAACACCGGCGGCTGGATCAACAAGGTGGGCGTGTGGTCCGCCGCACGACCGCACGACTGGTTCGCCGACCGACGGGCCCCCCGACGACCGGCTGGTGCGCTGGCGCGAGACGACGAGCGGCCAGCACCTCGAGCTCGGCATCGCCGAGGTCAACCTCGTCTGCCTGCTCGGCGAGCTCGGCGCGACCTGGCTGACGCACGGCCGAGCCGCTGCTGCCGATCGGCACGGTCTACGACCCGTTCGTCGCCCGGGCGCTAGAGCCGTGGATCTTCGGGTCGTACGCCGGTGGCCAGTCGCTGCTCGTCGGCACCCCCTCCGGCGTGACCCTCGCCCCCGAAGGAGGGGCGCACCAGAGCATCACGACCCCGTCCATCGGGCTGGAGCAGCCCGGCGTCACGGCCTACGAGCCCGCCTTCGCGCGCCGACCTCGAGTGGTGCCTGCTCGAGCGCTTGTCGCGGCTCGGCCGCCCTGACGGCGAGTCCGCCTACCTCCGGCTGTCCACCCGCCCCGTGGACCAGGCCCTGGCCGGCTGCCGGCCGACGCGGAGGGCGGACGCAGCGGCGGCGCGACGTCCTGGCCGGTGGCTACCGCCTGCGCCGCCGAGGGCCAGCGGGCCACTGTCGCGGTCGCGGGCGCGCTCGTGCCGGAGGCGCTGCGACGGCCGCCGACCGGCTCGCCGCGCATCGGGGTCGCCTGCGACGTCGTCGTCGTGACGTCGTACGACCGGCTGTGGCGCGCCTTCCTCGCCCGGCGGGCTGCTACGCCGGCCCGTCGCGGCGTCGACGAGGGCGTGCTCGACCGGCTCTGCGGCCGCTCGCCGCTCGTCACCGTGCTCGACGGGCACCCGCACACGCTGGCCTTCCTCGGCACGGTGCACGGCTCGCCGACCACCTGCCTGGGGGTCTCCGAGCTCGGCCAGGGCGGCCGGGTCGGCGACGTCCACCGGCTGCACGGCCTCGACGCGGGCTCGGTCGTCGGCGCGGTGCTCGACCTCGTCGACTGACCCCGCTCTGCGTCCGCCCGACGCGGACACGCCCGTGTCGTGTCGAGCGGACGCGGGGGGAGGGTCCTCAGGGTCGGCGGCCGACGGCCCAGCAGGCGATCGGCCGCGGCGGCGCCGACGTTGAGGGAGTCGACGCCGCCCGCCATGGGGATCCGCACCGCGCAGGTCGCTGGCGCCCATCGCGTCCCCGGTCAGCCCCGGGCCCTCCGCGCCGAGCAGCAGCGCGACCCGCTCGTCGTCGCCGGTCCGCACCTGCTCCAGCGCACCGCGTCCTCGGCGGGCGTCAGCGCGAGCACGCCGGAACCCGCGCGCCCGCAGGTCGCCCCAGGTCGCCGGGCCAGTCGTCGAGGTAGGCGTACGGCACGGCGAACACCTCGCCCATCGAGACCCGCACCGCGCGGCGGTAGAGCGGGTCCGCGCAGGTGCGGGTCAGCAGCACCGCGTCCATCCCCAGACCCGCGGCGCTGCGGAACACCGCACCCAGGTTGGTGTGGTTGTTCATCCCCTCGAGCACGACGACCCGGTGAGCGCCGGCGAGCACGCCGTCGACCGTCGCGGTCGGGCAGCCGGCCGAAGCTGGCCAGCAGCCCGCGGTGCACGTGGAAGCCGGTGACGGCCTCCAGCACGTCGTACGGCGCCACCTAGCACCGGGCAGTCCAGCGCCGCGACCTCGGGGTGCAGGTCGGCCAGCCGCTGCGGCGACAGCAGCACCGAGCGCGGGGGTGGCCGGCGGCGGCGGCCCGGCGCACGACCTGCTCGCCCTCGGCGAGGAAGAACCCGGCCGCGGGCTCGTGGCGCATCCGCCGGGCGCTGTCGGTGAGCCCGACGTAGTCGGCGACCCGTGGGTCGTCCGGCGCCGTGACCTGCACCGCCCGGTCCGCGGGGACGCTCACCGGTCGGGCCTAGACTGGGAGCCCATCTCGACGACCGCGCAATCCCGGAGGCACCCCCATGGCAGGCGAGCACGCAGCACCGCACCAGCTCCTGGATCGTGGTGGCGCTCCTGACGCGTCGCCTTCATCGTCCTGGGCTTCGCCTTCGTCCTGCAGTACCTGCCGCTGGCGATCGTCGGCGGCGTGGTCCTCGTCGCGGTCGGCGCCGTCCTGGGCGGCGTCACGCGGATCATGGACGACGCCTACTAGGCAGGGCCCCGCCCCGGCGCCCGACCGGCCCGTCACGCCAGGCGCCGCAGGTGGTCGCGGCGGCGCTCGAGCAGCGCCGCGTCGGCGGCCGCGGACGGCGGGCCCGGCACGGCCCGGCGCACCTCGGCGTGCACCTGCCCGTGCGGCCGCCCGGTCCGGGCCGCGACCGCGCCGACCAGCCGGTTGACCTCGCGGCGCAGGTCGGCGGCGGCGCGCCAGGACGTGTCGACGTCGCGGGGCGCGTCGTCGGCGTCGTCCGCGGCCGGCGGCGGCGGCGACCCGGCGGCGCAGGTCGGTGTCGCGCTGCAGCAGCAGCACCGCGGTCTGCTCCGGCGTCAGCAGCCCGGGCAGGCCGAGGAAGTCCTCGTCGTCCGGGCTCCCGGCCGTCGCGCTCGCCGGTGTGCGCCCGGCCGCCGTGCAGCACGTGGGCGAACTGCGCCTCGGCGTCGAGCGCCTCCCAGCTCGCGACCCCCCCTCGTCGCGCTCGCGCGGCGGCAGCGGGTCGAGGTCCTCCGACGACGCCGCGGGCGGCGGCACGACGTGGTTGCGGTCGGACTCCATCTCGGCGGCCAGCGCCAGCAGCGGGCGCACCGCCGGCAGGAAGACCGCCGCGCTCTCGTGCGGGCCGCGCGAGCGCACGACGCGGCCGACCGCCTGGGCGAAGAACAGCGGCGTGCGGTAGGAGGTCATCCAGGCCAGGCAGGCCGCGCGCGGCATGTCGACGCCCTCGCTGATCATGCGGACGCAGACCGCGATGCGGGTGGTGCCGGCCGCGAACGCCGCGATCCGGTCGCTGGCCCTGGGGTCGTCCGAGAGCACCAGCTCCGGCCGCTCCCCCGTGATCCGGTGCACGATCTCGGCGTACGCCCGCGCGTCGTCCTGGTCGCTCGCCAGCACCAGCCCGGCGGCGTCCGGCACGCCGGACTCGCGCAGGTGGGTGATCCGCTCGTCCATGGCGGCGATGACGTGCGGCACCCACTGGCCGCGCGGGTCGAGCGCGGTGCGCCAGGCGAGCGCTCTCGGTGCTGCGCGTGACCGGCGTCCGACAGCGAGGCCGCGATGACCTCGCCGGCGCTGTTGCGCCAGCGCGAGGTGCCCGTGTAGGCGGCGAAGACGACCGGCCGGACGACGCCGTCGCGCAGGGCCTCGCGGTAGCCGTAGGTGTAGTCGGCCCTGCTGGCCAGCCCGCCCTCCGCCGTCCGGCTCGTAGCGCACGAACGGGATCCGCTCGTCGGGCCGGGTCCGGAACGGCGTCCCGGTCAGGCTCAGCCGGCGCGCCGCGCCGGAGAACGCCTCCTCGACCGCCTCGCCCCAGCACAGGCCGTCGCCGGCGTGGTGCACCTCGTCGAGGATGACGAGCGTGCGGCGCGTCGAGCAGCGGGCCCGGTGCAGCAGCGGCTTCTGGGCGACCTGGGCGTACGTCGTGACGTAGCCCTGCACGTCGGCGCGGACCGGCCCGGTCGCGTTGGTCAGCGCGGGGTCGAGCGCGAGCCCGAGCTGCTCGGCAGCGGTCGGCCCACTGGGTGCGCAGGTGGTCGGTCGGGCAGACGACGATGACCCGGTCGACCCGCCGGGCGGCCAGCAGCCGGGCGGCGAGCACGAGCGCGAACGTGGTCTTGCCGGCCCCGGGGGTCGCGGTGACGAGGAAGTCGGCCGCGCCCGCGCGTCGTACGCCGTCGAGCGCCTCGCGCTGCCAGGCGCGCAGCGGGGCGTCGGCCGCGGACGCGGCGGGCGACGGGCGGGGGGCAGGTGCGGTCACAGGACTTCCGGGACGGGCGGCGCTGGGCGCGGCGGCAGGGTGGGCGGCAGGGTGGGGCGGGCGCCTGACGACCCTAGGCGGACGCGGGTCGCGGCCCCGGCGCGGACACGCCCCCGTCCAGGACACGTGGGCGGAACACGAGGGGGGCAGGCTGTCCCCGTGCGCGGGCTCGAGCAGGTGACGGCGGGGGCCTCGACGGGCTGGTCCGTCGCGCTCGCGGGCGACGCCGCCCGTCCGTCCGCGCCGCCGGACTTCGTCGCCCGGACGCCCCCGAGCCGGCACGACCCGGTCCGGTGGCGGGAGCTGCTCGCGAGCGGCGGCGGGGCGGTCAGCCCTCCGGCTCGGTGACGAAGTCGACCAGCCGCTCCACCGACTGCAGCAGCGGCACCTCGAGGTCGCGGTAGGAGTCGACGGCGGCGAGCACCCGCTTCCAGCCCTGCCACGGCAGGCCCCACCCGAGCGCGTCGCACACGCCGGTCTTCCAGTCGGTGCCCCGGGGCACCTCGGGCCACGCCGCGGATGCCGACCGACGCGGGCTTCACGGCCTGCCAGACGTCGACGTACGGGTGACCGGTGACCAGGACGTACGGGCTCGTCACGCTCGCCACCACCCGGCTCTCCTTGCTGCCGGCGACGAGGTGGTCGACGAGCACGCCGAGCCGGTGCCGCCCGCGCGGGCCGAACTGGCCGACCTCGCGCGGCAGGTCGTCGACGCCGTCGAGCGCCTCGACGACGACGCCCTCGACCCGCAGGTCGTCGCCCCACACCCGCTCGACGAGCTGCGCGTCGTGCTTGCCCTCGACCCAGATCCGGCTGCCGCGGGCGACCCGCGCGCGCTGCCCGCGGACCGCGATCGAGCCGGACGCGGTGGTGCGCAGCCCGGCGGGCGGCGCGGCGACCGGGCGGGCCACGGCACGACCGGCCGCCCGTCGACGAGGAAGCCGGGCCCGAGCGGGAAGACCCGCACCCTGCCGTGCCGGTCCTCCAGCGAGACGCGCTCCTTGTCGCACTCGACGACGGCGCCGCACCAGCCGGTGGTCGGCTCCTCCACGACGAGCCCGGCCTCCGCCGCCACGCTCGGGCGGGGCGGCGGCGGCCGCCGGGAGGCCGCGACCACGTCGACGTCGTACTCCCGGCTGCGCACCCGCCGACCGTAGGCGCGCGCGCCGCCCCGCCGGGCCCGACACGCGGCCGCCGACCGCGGGGCACGCCCGCCGGTCCCCTAGCCTCCGTCGTCGTGCACCCCGCCGTCCCGCCGCGCAGCGCGCTGCTCGCCGCGTGGGGCGCCGCCTGGCTGTCCGGCGAGCGTCGCTGCCCGAGCTGCTCGACCGGGTCTGCGCCGCACGACGACGACGCGCCGGGCCGCCGGGCCTCGCGTGGCCCGGACGCTCTCCCGCTGGACCGCGCGGTCGCCCGCCTGCGGGCGGCCGGGGCCGCGCCGGCACCGGGTCGTGCTGCCCGCGCCCGGGCGACCTCGTCGGGCTCCCCGGGCCGGGCGCGTTCACCCGCGCCGCGGTGACGGCCTCCGAGGGCGCGCTCTTCCTGGGCGCGGACGGCGCGGGCACCGGCCTGGTCCCGACGCTCACCGCGCACGGCTCGGCCTTCGACGGCACGGTGACCACGGTGCGCTGGACGGCGTACGACGTCGTGCTGCCCGGGCCCGATCCCGGGCCCTTCCTGCACGACGCCGACCACGACCTGCGCCGCGGCGTCGTCGAGGTGGCCGCCGTGCTGCGCGACCTCGACGTCGCCCGCTGGCGGCCGGAGGTCGCCGAGGCCCTCGCCGACCTGCGCCGCGCAGGCCCGGGCCGGGCTGCCGAGGACGAGCTGCCCGGCGGCTACCCGGCGCGGGCCCGCGACCTGCTCGTGCGCGCCCGCTCGCTCGGCACCGTCGTGCAGCTCGCGCTCGAGGACACCGGCGGCGCGTGGACTCCCGGGAGACCGCGGCGCGCGAAGCGGGCGCTGCGCGAGCCTCGGCGTCCTCGTGCGGCGCGCCTCGGTGGCCGCCTACAACGCGTACGGGCAGGCATGAGCGTCCTCGTCACGGTCACCGGCCGGGACCCCCCGGGCTCACCGCCGCCCTCATGGAGGTGCTCGCCGAGCACGGCGCGCGCGTGCTCGACGTCGAGCAGGTCGTCGTGCACGGCCGGCTGCTGCTCGGCGTGGCGGTCGAGGGCGAGGGCCCGGTGGGCCCGGTCGCCGGGTCCCTCGCCGCGGCCGCGGCGCGGCTGGGCGTCGAGGTCGAGACCACCCCGCTGGACGAGCCGGTCGCCCCGCCCCGCGACCGCCACCACGTCGTGGTGCTGGCCCGCGAGCTCAGCCGGCCGCGCTCGCGGCGATGACCCGCGCCGTCGCGGGCTGCGGCGCCAACATCGACCGGGTCCTGCGGCTGTCGAGCCCGCCCGGCGCAGTGCTACGAGCTGCTCGTGTCCGGCGGACCGGGACCGCTGCGCTGCCGAGCCTGGCGGCGGAGGCGGTCGCCAGGGCATCGACGTCGCCGTCGAGCGGGCCTCGCTGTTACCGCCGGGCCCGGCGGCTGGTCGTGCTCGACGTCGACTCGACGCTGGTGCAGGGCGAGGTCATCGAGATGCTCGCCGCGCAGGCCGGCTGCGAGGACGAGGTCGCGCGCGTGACCGAGCAGGCGATGGCCGGCGAGCTCGACTTCGAGGAGTCGCTGCGTGCCCGCGTCGCGCTGCTGGAGGGCCTGCCCGTGTCGGCCGTCGACGCCGTGCGGCAGCAGGTCCGCCTGACCCCCGGTGCCCGCACCCTCGTGCGCACGCTCCACCGGCTCGGCTGCGCGGTCGCCGTGGTGAGCGGCGGCTTCACCGCCGTCACGGACGACCTCGTCGCGCTGCTCGGGCTGGACCACGCGCGCGCCAACGTGCTGGAGGTGGCCGACGGCCGGCTCACGGGGCGCGTCGTCGGTCCGGTGGTGGACCGCGCCGCCAAGGCGCAGGCGCTGCGCGACTTCGCGGCGGCCGAGGGCGTGTCCCTCGCGCAGACCGTCGCCATCGGCGACGGCGCCAACGACCTCGACATGCTGGGGGCCGCCGGTCTCGGCATCGCCTTCAACGCCAAGCCCGTGGTGCGCGAGGCCGCCGACGCCGCGCTGTCGGTGCCGTTCCTCGACGCGGTGCTGTTCGTTGCTGGGAGTCCCCCGCGAGGAGGTCGAGGCGGCCGACGCCGAGCTCGGGGAGCAGGACTAGGGCCGGGTGCGGGCCCCGGGCACGCTGACCCGCACCGCGCGCGCGACCGCGGCCCGGCGGGACCGTCGGGCCCGGCGGGCGTGCAGCACCCGCACCTGCACCCGGACCTGCCCCCGCAGCTGCCCCCGCAGCCCCGCCCCCGGCCCGAGCGGCGCGGCGAGCGGCGCCGTCACGAGGCCTGCTCGACGGCGAGCTCGTCGCTGAGACCGGCCAGCGACAGCAGCCGGTCCAGCCGCGGGCACAGCCCGCGCAGGACGAGCGTGCCGCCCTGCCGCCGCAGGCTGCCGGAGCAGTCGTGCAGGGCCTGCAGCGTGCCGGCCCCGAGGTCGGTGCAGCGGCTGAGGTCCACGACCACCCGGTCGGGGCGCAGCCGGAGCGCGTCCTCGAGCTGCAGCGGCAGCCACCGGGCCCGCAGCGGACCCAGGTCGCGGTCGCGCACGACCAGCTCCACCAGCGGCACCCGGCCCGGCCCGGACGCCCGTGCGGGCAGCGTCGCGGTCCCTCCCGGTCCAGCCGTCCCCGCTGCGGTCCGCACGCCCACCGGTCTCTCCTCGTCCTCGGTCCTGCCCGTGTCCCGAGCACCGTGCCGCGTCCAGGTGGCGGTCGACGCGCAGACGTGTGACGTGTCCGTGTCGGTCGGGCGGTCGGGCGGTCGGGCGGTCGGTCGGGCGACGGCGCACGGTCGTCCGCACGGTCGTCCGCACGGTCGTCCGCACGACCCTCCGCGTGAGGACCGCGCTCACCCGCCGCGTGCGGCACGATGGGCGCATGGTGCAACTGCTGCTCGTGGAGGACGACGACGGCATCCGCCTGTCCCTGGAGCTCGCCCTGGAGGACGAGGGGCACGAGGTCGTCGGCGTGTCGACCGCCGAGGCCGGACTGGCCCGCCAGGCGAGCGACCCCGCCGACACCGTGCTCGTCGACCTCACCCTGCCGGGCATGGACGGCTACGACCTCATCCGCGCGCTGCGCCGCACCAGCGACGTCCCCATCGTGGTGGTGAGCGCCCGCGACGACACGCACGACATCGTGGCGGCGCTCGAGGCAGGCGCCGACGACTACCTCGTCAAGCCGGTCGCGGTGAAGGAGCTCGCGGCCCGGCTGCGCGCGCTGCGGCGCCGCCAGCGGCCGGAGGCCGCGGCTCCCGCCAGCATCGTCGTCGGCGACCTGGAGATCCGCCCCTCGGCCGGCGAGGTGCTGCACGCCGGGCAGCAGGTGGCCCTGACCCGCACGGAGTTCCGCCTGCTCTGCGAGCTGGCCGGTCAGGTGGGCCAGGTGCTGTCGCGCGCACAGCTGCTCCAGCGGGTGTGGGAGTACGACTTCGGCGACGAGCGGCTCGTCGACGTCCACGTCGGGCGGCTGCGCCGCAAGATCGAGACCGACCCCGCGGAGCCCCAGCACCTGGTCACCGTCCGCGGCCTGGGCTACAAGCTGCACCGGTGAGGCCGGTCGGCCTGCGCAGCCGGCTGACGCTGCTGTTCGCCGTCGGCGCCTTCGGCGTCTGCGCCGCGCTGTCGACGGCCGCCTACCAGCTGACCCGCTCCACGCTCGTGGTCGAGCGGGAGCGCACGGCCGTCCGCGCGGCGGTGTACGACGCCGCGAGCGTCCAGACCGGCCTGTCGGCGGCCTCCCCGGACCTCGTCGACGTGCTGCGCAGCCTCGACACCGGCTCGACCCGGCGCCCGCTCATCCGGCGAGGCGAGACGTGGTTCGCCCGCACCGCCGACGTGGGCATCACCCAGGCGATCCCGACGAGCCTGCAGGCGCTGGCCGGCGCCGGCGTCCCCGGGACGCAGCGCGCCCGGCTCGGCGGCGACCCCGTGCTCGTCACCGCGGTGCCCCTGCCCAGCGTGGGCGCGACCTACTACGAGCTCAACGACCTCAGCGAGCTGCAGCGCACCCTGAGCTCGCTGGCGACCTCGCTGGTGCTGGCCGCGCTGGTCACCACGGCGGCCGGCGCCGGGATCGGCCTGTGGGCGAGCCGCCGGGTCGTCCGGCCGCTGGCGTCGGTGGAGGAGGCCGCGACCCGCATCGCGCAGGGCGACCTCGACGCGCGGATCGACGTCGGGCGCGAGCCCGACCTGCGCCGGCTCGCGCTGTCGTTCAACAGCATGGTCGCCGCGCTGTCGGAGCGGCTGGCCCGCGACCGTCGCTTCGCCGCCGACGTGAGCCACGAGCTGCGCTCGCCGCTGCAGACCCTGTCGACCGCCGCGGACGTCCTGGAGCGCCGGCGGGACACGCTGGACCCGCGCTCGGCGTCGGCCGTCGGCCTGCTCACCAAGGAGGTCGCCCGCTTCCAGCAGCTCGTCACCGACCTGCTGGAGCTCTCCCGCGGCGAGCGGCCGCCGGACCTGTCCCCCGTCGACGTCGGCGCGCTCGTCCGGGCCGTCGCCGTCGAGCGGGGGGTGCCGGTGCAGGCGGTCGGGGCGCTCGTGGTCCCCGCCGACGCCCGCCGGCTGCGGCAGGTCCTCGTCAACCTGCTCGACAACGCCGACCGGCACGGCGGCGGTGCCGTCGCCGTCCGGGTCCTGCGGCGCGGGGACCGCGTCGACCTGGAGGTGGACGACGCCGGCCCGGGGGTGCCCGAGGACGAGCGCGGGCTGGTCTTCGACCGGTTCGGCCGCGGGCGGGCCGCCGGGACCCGGGGCAGCAGCGAGGGCACCGGGCTCGGCCTGGCCCTCGTCGCGCAGCACGTCGCGGCCCACGGCGGCCAGGTGCGCATCGAGGACCGGCCGGGCGGGGGCGCCCGCTTCCGGGTGGAGCTGCCCGGGTGACCGGCCGGTCCCGGGCGCGCGGGGGGCTGGCCGTCCTCACCGCCGTCCTCACCGCCGTCCTCGCCGCGACCACGGTCCTCGCGGGGTGCGGCGTGACACCGGAGGACGCCGCCCGCCCGCTGTCCAGCGAGTCGGTGCCGCTCAGCCGGCTGAACCGGCCCACCGGCGCCGCGCAGCCCCCGGGCGCGCGCTCGGAGTCGCTGCAGTTCGTCCGCGGGACCTCGCTCGTGTCCGTCCTGCGCCCCGCGCTGCGGCTGACGCCGGAGACCGTGCTGTCGGACCTGCTCAGCGGGCCCACCCCGGACGAGCGGGCGCAGGGGCTCACGACCGCGCTGCCGACCGGCACCGACCTGCGACTCGCCGGCGTGCAGGACCGCGTCGCCGACGTCGTGCTCGGCGGCGACCTGCTCGACAGCGGGCGCAGCGACCAGCTCCTCGCGCTGGCCCAGGTGGTCGTGACCCTGGACGACCTGCCCGAGGTCGACGCGGTGCGCTTCCTGCGCGACGGCGTCCCGGTCCCCGTCCCCCGGGCCGACGGTGCCATCGAGCCCACGCCGGTCACGGCCGCCGACTACGCCGGGCTGCGCGAGGGCGCGTGATCCCGCGGGCGCCGGTCGCGCGCCGACGGCTGCGCCGCCGGGTCGCCGTGCCGGACCTGGCCCCGTCGGCACCCCCGTCCGCACCCCCGTCGGCACCCACGTCCCCGCCGTCGGTCCCTCCCGCGCCGTCCGGCACAGTGGCCCGGTGCGACGTGCCCCCCGACCGGTCCAGGACGCCGTCACCGGGCTGCTCAGCACGCTGCCCGCGCACCGCCGCACCACCTTCGCGCTGCGGCTGGACCGCTGGTGGCCGGACCTGCTGGAAGGCCTGGCGGAGGTCTACGACGACGCGGAGGCGCTCGCGGCCCGCGTCGTCGAGACCGCTGCCCGCGCGTACGCCGCCCGGGACGACGCGCTCCACCTGCTCGACGAGCGGCGCGCACGCTGGGACCGGACTGGCTGCAGGCGCCGGGCCAGCTCGGCTACGCGGCGTACGCCGACCGGTTCGCCGGCGACCTGGCCGGCGTGCGCGAGCGCGATCCCGTACCTGCGCGAGCTCGGCGTCACCTACCTGCACCTCATGCCGCTGCTGCGCCAGCCGCGAGGGCGACAACGACGGCGGCTACGCGGTGTCCGACTACCGCAGCGTGCGGCCCGACCTCGGCACCATCGACGACCTGCGCGCGCTGGCGGCCGACCTGCGCGCGGCGGGGATCAGCCTCGTGCTCGACCTCGTGCTCAACCACGTCGCCCGCGAGCACCCGTGGGCGGTCGCCGCGCGCGCCGGCGACCCGCGCTACCGCGCGTACTTCCACATCTTCCCCGACCGCGAGCTGCCCGACGCCTACGAGCGGACGCTGCCGGAGGTCTTCCCCGACTTCGCGCCGGGCAGCTTCACCTGGGACGACGAGCTGCGGCGGCTGGGTCTGGACGACGTTCAACGCCTTCCAGTGGGACGTCGACTGGGCCAACCCCGACGTCTTCGCGGAGTACGCCGACATCGTGCTGTTCCTGGCCAACGCTCGGCGTCGAGGTGCTGCGCCTGGACGCGATCGCGTTCCTGTGGAAGCGGCTCGGCACCAACTGCCAGAACCAGCCCGAGGTGCACGCGATCACCCAGGCGCTGCGCGCGGTGGCCCGGATCGCCTGCCCCGCGGTGGCCTTCAAGGCCGAGGCGATCGTCGGGCCGCGCGGACCTCGTGCACTACCTCGGCCGGGCGCGCACCACGGCAAGGTGAGCGACCTCGCCTACCACAACAGCCTCATGGTGCAGGTCTGGTCGATGCTCGCGGCGCAGGACGCCGTGCTCGGCGGCGCACGCGCTGCGGGCGCTGCCGCCGGTGCCGGCGACCACGGCGTGGATCACCTACCTGCGCTGCCACGACGACATCGGCTGGGCGATCGACGACGGCGACGCCGCCGCCGTCGGGCTGTCCGGGCCGGCGCACCGGTCGTTCCTGTCCGACTTCTACAGCGGCGGGTTCCCCGGCTCGCCGGCCCGCGGGCTGGTCTTCCAGGACAACCCCGCGACCGGCGACCGGCGGATCAGCGGCACCGCCGCGCAGCCTGGCCGGCCTGGCCGCTGCCGGCTCGCCCGGAGGAGGTCGACCTGGCCGTCGACGCGGTCGCTGCTCGCGCACGCGGTCGTGCTCGGCTGGGGCGGGGTGCCGGTGCTCTGGTCCGGCGACGAGCTCGCGCTGCCCGACGACCCGCGACTGGGCGGCCGAGCCGGGCCACGCCGGCGACAACCGCTGGGCCCACCGCCCGCGGCTGCCCGCGGACGTCCTCGCCGCTGCGGCACGACGCCGGGACGCCCGCGGCCCGGGTCTTCGCCGGGCTGCAGCACCTCGCGCGGGTGCGCGCCGGGCTCCCCCACCTGCACGCCTCCGTCGCCGCGCGAGGTGCCTCGACCTCGCCGACCCCGGGGTCCTGCCGGTGCTGCGCCGCCACCCGGTCGGCCCGCTGCTCGAGCTCTACAACGTCACCGCGCACTGGCGGCCGTTCCCGCCGAGCGGGTGCGCGAGGCGGGCCTGGTCGAGCCGTGGGACGCCCTCACCGGGTCGGCCGCGGCGCCCGGCGACGACGGGTCGCTGTGGCTGGCGCCGTACGCCGCGCGCTGGCTCGTCGAGCGGCCCCCGGCCGGGCCGGCGCGCCGCCCCTGAGAAGGTGGGCGCATGAGAGCCGCGCTGCACGTCGCCCCCGGTCAGGTCCGCGTCGGGGAGGTCCCCGACCCGAGGGTGGAGGAGCCCACCGACGCCGTCGTGAGGGTGCTGCGCAGCTGCGTGTGCGGCTCGGACCTGTGGGGCTACCGCGGGATCACCCAGCGCGCCGAGGGCGCACGGCTGGGCCACGAGTTCCTCGGGGTCGTCGAGGACGTCGGCGCCGAGGTGACCGGCCTGCGCCGCGGCGACCTCGTCGTGGCGCCGTTCAGCGTCGGCGACGGCACCTGCCCGTACTGCCAGGAGGGGCTGTGGACCTCCTGCCCGCACGTCGGGTACTGGGCCGGTCCCGGGCTCGACGGGGGCCAGGGCGAGGCCGTGCGCGTGCCGTGGGCCGCGGCCAACCTCGTCGCCGTGCCCGGCGGGCTCGAGGCGGTCGGCGAGGAGCTCCTGCCGGCCCTGCTGTCCTGCTCCGACGTCACCGCCACGGGGCTGCACGGCAACCGGATGGCCGACGTGCAGGAGGGCTCCACCGTCGTCGTCGTCGGCGACGGCGCCGTCGGGCTGTGCGCGGTGCTCACCGCCAAGCAGGTGCTCGGCGCCGAGCGGGTCGTGCTGCTGTCGCGCCACCCCGCCCGGCAGGAGGTCGGCCGCCGCTTCGGCGCCACCGACGTGCTCGCCGAGCGCGGCGACGCCGCCGTCGAGGCGGTCCGCGAGCTCACCGGCGGGCTCGGCGCGCGCTCGGTCGTCGAGGCCGTCGGCACCCCGGAGGCCTGGGAGACCGCGCTGGGGGTCTGCCGCGACGGCGGGTCGATCGGCGCCGTGGGCGTCCCGCACACCACGCCCACCCTGGGCCTGCGGCCCGTCTTCAGCCGCAACCTCACCGTGCGGGCGGGGGTGTGCCCCTCCCGGCGGTACCTCCCCGAGCTCGTCACCGCCGTCGTCGAGGGACGGCTCGACCCGTCGCCGGTCTTCGACCTCGAGCTGCCGCTGGACCGGGTCGGCGACGCCTACGCCGCCATGGACGGGCGCACCGCGATCAAGACGGTGCTGGTGCCGTGAGCGTGCTGCACCTGTCCGGGCCGGTGCTGCTCGGACCTGAGGAGGTCGTCGGGCAGGCGTGGGTGGTCGACGGGCGGCTGACCCTCGAGCGGCCCGGCGGCGACGTCGACGGCCGGCTGGAGGGCTGGGTGCTGCCCGGGCTCGTCGACGCGCACTGCCACGTCGGGCTCGACGCCCACGGCGCGGTCGACCGGGCGACCAGCGAGGCGCAGGCGCTCGTCGACCGGGACGCCGGCGCGCTGCTGCTGCGGGACGCCGGGTCGGCCGCCGACACCCGCTGGGTCGACGACCGCGACGACCTGCCGCGCATCGTGCGCGCGGGCCGCCACATCGCCCGGCCGAAGCGCTACATCCGCGACTTCGCCGAGGAGGTCGAGCCGCAGGACCTGGTCGCCGAGGTCCGGCGCCAGGCCGCGCGCGGCGACGGCTGGGTCAAGCTCGTCGGCGACTGGATCGACCGCTCCACCGGCGACCTCGCGCCCTGCTGGCCCGCCGACGCGCTGCAGGCGGCGGTCGCCGCGGCGCACGACGCCGGCGCACGGGTGACGGCGCACGTCTTCGGCGAGGAGGCGCTGCCGGACCTGCTCGCGGCCGGGGTGGACGGGATCGAGCACGCGACCGGGCTCGGCGGCGAGCTCGTCGCCGCCTGCGCCGAGCGGCAGGTCTCGGTCGTGCCGACCCTGGTCAACATCGCGACCTTCCCGTCCATCGCCGCCGGCGGCGAGGCGAAGTTCCCGGTCTACGCGCAGCACATGCGCGCCCTGCACGCGGCGCGCTACGACACCGTCCGGACGGCGTACGAGGCGGGCGTCCCGCTCTACGCCGGCACCGACGCCGGCGGCTCGCTGGCCCACGGGCTGGTCGTCGACGAGGTCCTGGAGCTCGCGACCGCGGGGCTGCCGCCGGTGGCCGCCCTGGCGGCCGCCTGCTGGTCGGCGCGGGCGTGGCTCGGCCGGCCCGCGCTGGGCGAGGGCACGCCGGCCGACCTGCTCGTCGTGCCCGGCGACCCGCGCGAGGACCTCGAGGTGCTGCGCGCCGCCACCGTGGTGCTGCGCGGGGCGGTCGTCCGGCGGCCCTGACCGGCGCGCCGGGTCAGCAGGCCAGCGGGGCGGCGCCGGACTCGAGGTCGAGCAGCGCCCGCTTGCGCTCCAGCCCGCCGGAGTAGCCGGTCAGGCTGCCGTCGGCGCCGATGACGCGGTGGCACGGCACGACGAGGCAGACCGGGTTGCGGCCGTTGGCCGCACCGACCGCGCGCACCGCCGTCGGCCGGCCCACCGCGGCGGCCAGCTCGGCGTAGGTGCAGGTCTTGCCGTACGGCACCTCCCGCAGCGCCCGCCAGACCGCCGCTGGAACGGCGTCCCGCCCGGCGCGAGCGGCACGTCGAACGCGCGCAGGTCGGCCGGCGAAGTACTCCTCGAGCTGCTCGCGCAGCTGCGGCAGCGCGGTGTCGTCGCGCTCGCCCAGCACCGGCGGGGCAGTGCTCGGCGCCGCTGCATGTGCAGCGCGGCGAGCGCGCCCGTCGGACGACGGCGGTGATCGCGCCGAGGGGGCTCGCCAGCACGGCGTGGGTCCTGCAGGTCGCCTCCGCGGCAGTCGGTTGACCGCGTGCGCGCCGGTGCCCCACAGGTGCTGCACGGCGTACGCGCGGAAGGGGGCCCAGCGCGCGGAGCGGGCGACCAGCGCCCGTCCCTCGCCCAGGCCGAGGGCGCGCGCGGCGAGCCGCACGCCGAGGTCGCCGGGCAGGAACGCGTCGGGGTCGCCGAGCGCGCGCATGGCGATCGTCTCGACGGTCCAGGGCCCGAGCCCGGGCAGGGCCGTCAGCCCCGCGCGGGCCGCGGCGCGGTCGGCTCCCGGGGCGAGGTCGACCGTCGCCGGCGGCGAGGGCCGCGGCGAGCCCGCGCAGGGTGCGGCGCCGCGCCGTCGGCAGGGCGAGGGCCGCGTCGGGCACCTCCGCGACGACCTCGGCGCGCGGGAACAGCTGGGTCAGGCCGCCGTCGGGGTCGTCGACCGGCTCGCCGTAGGCCGCCGCGAGCCGCCCGGCGTGGGTGCGGGCCGCCGCCGTGCTCACCTGCTGCCCGAGCACGGCCCGCAGCGCCAGCTCCGGCTCGTCGACCGTGCGCGGCACCCGGCGCCCGGGGACGGCGGCGACGAGCGGTGCGAGCACCTCGTCGCCGGCCAGCACACCGTCGACGGCGAACGGGTCGGCGTCGAGGTCGAGCAGCCGCCGGCAGCGCGCGACGGCGGCGGGCGAGGTCGCGCAGGTCGGTGAGCCGGAGCCGGCAGTGCACCGCGCCCGTCGCCCGGCGCGAGCCCGACGACGCCCGTCCCGTGCGGCAGCCGCAGGGTGCGCCGGTAGGCACCGTCGCGCCACTCCTCCACGCCCGGCACGGCGGTCGCCGCGAGGTGGCCGAAGAGCTGGTCGGGGTGCAGCGGCAGGCGGTACGGCAGCCGCAGCGCGAGCACGCCGCCACCGGGCGCCGGCGCCGCTCGCGCGCGCAGCTCGCGGGGCGTGCTGGCGAAGACCTCGCGCACCACGTCGTTGAACTGGCGGACGCTGCCGAACCCGGCCGCGAAGGCGACGTCGGCGATCGGCAGGGCGGTCGTCTCGAGCAGGGCGCGGGCGGTCTGGGCGCGCTGCGGCGCGGGCGAGCGCGAGGGGCCCGGCGCCGAGCTCGGCGAGCAGCACCCGCTCGACCTGCCGCCGCTGTAGCCGAGGCGCGCGGCCAGGCCCGGCGACCCCCTCGCGGTCGACGACGCCGTCGGCGATCAGGCGCATGGCCCGGGCGACCAGGTCGGCGCGGCCGTCCCACTCGGGCGAGCCGGGGGCGGCGTCGGGACGGCACCGCTTGCAGGCGCGGAAGCCGGCGGCCTGCGCGGCCGCGGCGCTGACGGGTGGAAGCGCACGTTCTCGCGCCTCGGGGTCCGGGCCGGGCAGCTCGGCCGGCAGTAGATGCCGGTGCTCGTCACCGCGAGGACGAACCAGCCGTCGAAGCGCGGGTCGCGCCCCTGCACGGCCCGCCACCGCTGCTCGTCGTCCACGCGACCATCCTGCGGCCGCGGCCGGCCGGTGTCTGGCGGGATCGCGACACGGCAGTGGGCCGGGCGGCCCGCGACCCCCGCGACCCGTCGGGCATGCTCGGCGCACCGGCACGCCCGGGCACGACGGCGGCAGGCCCGGGACGACAGCGGCAGGACGGGGACGACGTGAGCGAGCAGGACGCGGCGGTGCTGTGGCGCCCGAGCGAGGAGCGGGTCGCGGCGTCGCGGCTGACCCGGTTCGCCGAGCAGGTGCGCGAGCGCTGCGGGGCGCCCACCGGCTCCTACGAGGAGCTCTGGCGCTGGTCGGTCGAGCACCTCGAGGAGTTCTGGGGCGCCGCGTGGGAGCACTTCGACGTGCTCGCGTCCGCGCCGTACGAGCGGGTGCTGGGCCAGCGGCGGATGCCCGGTGCCCGGTGGTTCCCCGGCGCGCGGCTGAACCTGGCCGAGAACGTGCTGCGGCCGGGGCGCACCGGCACCGCCCTGGTGGCGACCGACGAGACCGGCGCGGTGCGGGAGGTGTCGTGGGACGAGCTGCGCGGGCTGGTCGGCGCCTTCGGCCGCACCCTGCGGGAGCTCGGCGTGCGGCCCGGCGACCGGGTCGTGGCCTACCTGCCCAACGGCGTCGAGGCGGTCGTCGCGATGCTCGGCTGCGCGAGCGTCGGCGCCGTCTGGTCGACCTGCGCGCCCGACATCGGCCCGGCCAGCGCGGTCGACCGGTTCGGCCAGCTCGACCCGGTGGTCGTCCTCGCGGCCGACGGCTACCGCTTCGGCGGCAAGGAGCGCGACCGCCGCGAGGCGGTCGCGACGCTGCTGGACGGGCTGCCGACGGCCCGGGCGCTCGTCGTCGTGCCGGTGCTCGGCACGGGCGCTGCAGCGCGAGGGGCTGCAGGTGCTCACCTGGGACGAGGCGGTCACGGACCCCCAGGAGCCCGAGCACGCCCAGCTCGACGCCGAGGCGCCGCTGTGGGTCGTCTACTCCTCCGGGACCACCGGGCTGCCCAAGGGGCTGGTGCACGGCCACGCGGGGGCGCTGCTCATGGGCCTGGTGCAGCAGGCGCTGCAGTACGACCTCGGCGAGGGCGACCGGGCCTTCTGGTACACGAGCACCTCCTGGATCATGTGGAACAGCCAGGTCGCCGCGCTGTCGGTCGGCGCCACGGCGGTGCTCTACGACGGCAGCCCGCTGTGGCCGTCGCCCGACCGGCTGTGGAGCTCGCCGAGCAGCACCGCCTCACGAGCCTGGGCACCAGCCCCGGCTACCTGCTGGCGTGCGAGAAGGCCGGGCTGCACCCCGGGCGCGAGCACGACCTGTCGGCGCTGCGGGCGGTCGGCGTGACCGGGTCACCGCTGCCCGGCTCCTCCTACCGCTGGCTCTACGAGCAGGTGTCGGACGACCTGGCGCTGCACGTCATCAGCGGCGGCACCGACTTCGCTGCCGCGCTGGTGTGCGACGCGCCCTGGCTGCCGGTGACCGAGGGCGAGATGAGCTGCCGTGGCCTCGGCATCGCCGCGGCGTCCTGGGACGAGCAGGGCCACGACCTGGTGGGCGAGGTCGGCGAGCTGGTGGTCACCGAGCCCATGCCGTCGATGCCGCTGGGCATCTGGGGCGACGACGACGGCAGCCGCTACCGCGACGCCTACTTCGACGTCTACCCCGGGGTGTGGCGGCACGGCGACTGGGTGACCCTCACCGGGCGGGGGACCGCCGTCGTGCACGGGCGCTCCGACTCGACCCTGAACCGGCACGGCGTGCGGATGGGCAGCGCCGACCTCTACGCCGCCGTCGAGGCGCTGCCCGAGGTCGCCGAGTCGCTGGTGCTCGGCGTCGAGGAGCCCGACGGGGGCTACTGGCTGCCGCTGTTCCTGCGGCTGGCCGACGGGGTCGAGCTCGACGACGCCCTGGTCGAGCGGGTCCGCGCCGCGGTGCGGGAGCACGCCTCCCCCCGGCACGTGCCCGACGAGGTGGTCGCCGTGCGGGCCGTGCCGCACACCGCGACGGGCAAGAAGCTCGAGGTCCCGCTCAAGCGGATCGCGCAGGGCGTCCCGGTCGACCGGGCGCTGAACCTCGGGGCCGTCGACGACCCCGAGGCCGTCGCCGAGTTCGCCGCGCTGCTGACCCGCCGCGTGCAGGAGCGCAGGAGCACCCGCACGGAGTAGCGGGAAACGCCCACCTGCGTGCACGCAGCGTCCTACTCTCGTCGCACACGGCGACGTCCTCCACGTCGCCGCCAGGGCGGCGGGTGGGGCCATGAGCGTCAGGAGCGCGGTGTGAGCGCGGCGCTGCTGGGCGTCTGCGCGGCGGCGGCCGGGCTGGCCGCCGCCTTCGTCTGGACCCGGCGCACCGACGGCGCCGCCACGGCGCTCGCCGTCCTGCTGGCCGCCGTCGCGCTGTGGGACGCGGCGTACGCCGCCGAGCTCCTGGCGACCGACCCGGGCTGGCGCGTCGCCCTCGGCGACGGGAAGTACGCCGGCATCGGCCTGCTCACCCCGTCCTGGCTGGTCTTCATCGCCCGGTGGACCGGGCGCGGACGCCTCGTCACCCGGCGCCGGGTCGCGCTGCTGCTCGTCGAGCCGGGCGCCCTGCTGCTCGCGCTCGCCCTGCCCACCACCCACGACCTGGTCCGCCACCTGCCAGCGGGCGGCGACCCGCTGACCGCCGAGGTGGCCGTCGGCCCGCTGTTCTGGGCGCACCTCCTGTACACCGACCTGCTGCTGCTGCCCGCGACCGGGCTGCTCGTCGGCTCGCTGCTGCTGCGCTCGCGGGCGTACTGGCTCCAGGGCTGGACCCTCGCCGTCGCCGCGCTGCTGCCGTGGGCCGCCAACCTGCTCTTCGCCCTGTCCGTCGGCCCGTTCGGCCGGCTCGACCTCACCCCGGTCGCGTTCACCGTCACCGGCCTGGTCCTCGTCTGGGGGCTGCTCTCGCAGCGCCTGCTGCGCCTGGCCCCGGTCGCCCGCGCCGTGCTCGTCGACCGGATGGGCGACGCCGTCCTCGTGCTCGACGCGTACGGCCACGTCGCCGACGCCAACCCCGCGGCCCGGGCCGTCCTCGCGCCCGGCGGCGGCCCGGTCGTGGGGCGGCGCGGCGCAGAGCTGCTGCCCGCCGAGGCGCTCGGGGGCACCGGCGAGGTCGTGCTCGACGTCTCGGGGAGCCGCCGCACCTACGAGGTGACCGACGCCCTGCTGCCGGGCGCCCGGCGACGCCCGGCGGGCCGGCTGCTCGTGCTGCGCGACGTCACCGAGCGGGCCGAGCTCGACCGCCGGCTGCGCGAGCTGCTCTCGGACCGGGCCCGGGTCGCCGAGCAGCTCTCGGCGAGCCTGCGGCCCACCGCGCTGCCCACCGCCCCGGGGCTCGCGCTCGCCGCGCGCTTCCGCCCGGCGGGCGACGGGCGGGAGATCGGCGGCGACTTCTACGACGTCTTCCGGGCGGGCGCGGACTGGGCGTTCACCCTCGGCGACGTGAGCGGCAAGGGCGCCGGCGCCGCCGCGACGACGGCGCACGCCCGCTACACGCTGCGCACCCTGGCGCTGGACGGTGCCGGCCCGGCGGCGGCGCTCGCCCGGCTGCACGCCCTGGTGGTCGACGGGCTGGAGGACGAGACCTACCTGACCGCGGTGCACGGCCGGGTCCGGCCCACCGCGACCGGCGCCACGGTCGAGCTGGCCCTCGGCGGCCACCCGCAGCCGCTGCTGCTGCGGGCCGACGGGCGGGTCGAGGTCGTCGGCGAGCCCGGCTCGGCGATCGGGCTGCTGGAGCAGGCCGACGTCACCGCGTGCACCGTGCTGCTCGGCCCCGGCGACGCGCTCGTCGTGAGCACGGACGGCATCTCCGAGGCCCGCGACGGCGACCGGCTGTGGGGCGAGGGCGGGCTGGAGCGCGCGCTGGCGACCCGGGCGGGCTCGACGGCCGACCACCTCGCCCAGGCGCTGCTCGACGACGTGCTCGCGCTGTCCGGCGGCAGCTCGGCCGACGACGTCGCGGTGCTCGTGCTGCAGGCCGTGCCGCTGCCGCTGGCGCCCGTCGCGCCGGCACCTGCTCCCCGCGCCGCCTCGGACGCCCGCCAGCGCCTGGGCTAGCGGGCCGCGCGCACCCAGGCGGTCGCCGCCGCGGGCACGGTGACCACTTCGCCGTCCAGCCGCGCGCCCGGCGCCGTGGCGGTGAGCAGCTCCCCCGGCCCGCAGGCCACCTCCACGTCCTCGCCGAGCGTGTTCAGCACGACGACGAGACCTCCCTCGCGCCGCAGCGCCAGCACCCCCTCGGGGGCGGGGACGTCGACCACCTCGCGGCCGAGCTCGCCGCGCAGCGCCCGGCGCAGCCCGAGCAGCTCGCGGTAGGCCCGCAGCACCGGCGGGTCTCGGTCGACGGCGACGTCCGCCGCGTCCGCCCCGAAGGGCAGCCAGGGCGTCCCGGTCGTGAACCCGTGCCCCGGTCCCGCGGCCTCCCAGGGCACCGGGGCCCGGCAGCCGTCACGGCCGGGCGTCCGCACCGCCGCTGCGCCGCCAGACGGGTCCTGCCGCTGGTCCGGCGGCACGTCGGTGTCCTCGAGCCCGAGCTCCTCGCCCTGGTAGAGGTAGGGCACGCCGGGCAGCGCCAGCACCAGCGCGGTCACGGCGAGGGCCCGGCGCACGCCGAGCCCGCCCCCGCCGTACCGCGTCGCGTGCCGGACGAGGTCGTGGTTGGACAGCACCCAGGTCGGCACGGGGAAGCGCGACAGCGCCTCGCGCACCACGGTCCCGAGCTCCGCGGCGTCGAAGGCGCAGCGCATCAGCGAGAAGTCGAACGCCTGGTGCAGCCGCGCCGGGCGCGACGTACTCCGCGACCCGTTCCGACGGTAGAGGAAGACCTCGCCGACGAGCAGCCGCGGCGGGTCGTACGCGTCGGCGATCCGCCGCCAGTCCTCGTAGACGGCGAGCACCTCGTCGCGGTCCCACACGTGCCGCCGCTCGTGCGGCACCCCCGGGACGGCCTCGGGCAGCGGCCCCTCGTCGGCGAGGTCGGGCCGCTTGTAGCAGCGCGTGCGCCACGTCGATCCGGAAGCCGTCGACGCCCCGGTCGAGCCAGGTGCGCAGCACGTCCGACCAGTACGCGGGCACGTCCGGCGACGTCCAGTCCAGGTCCGGCTGGGCCTCGTCGAACAGGTGCAGGTACCACGCGCCGTCGGGCACCTGCGTCCACGCCGGCCCGCCGAAGGTGCTCGTCCAGTCGTTGGGCGGGCCGCCGTCGCGACCGGGCCGGAAGACGTAGCGGGACCGGGCCGGCGACGCGGGGTCGCCGAGCGCCTCGACGAACCACGGGTGCGCCGAGCTGGTGTGGTTGGGGACCACGTCGACGACGACCCGGAGCCCCAGGGCGTGGGCGTCGTCGAGCAGCCCCTCGACGTCGGCCAGGGTGCCGAAGACCGGGTCGACGTCGAAGGGGTCGCGCGACGTCGTAGCCGTGGTCGGCCATCGGCGACGGGTAGAACGGCGTCACCCAGACCGCGTCGACGCCGAGGTCGGCCAGGTGCGGCAGCCGGGCCCGCAGGCCGGGCAGGTCGCCGACGCCGTCGCCGTCGCTGTCGGCGAACGAGCGCAGGTAGACCTCGTAGACGACGGCGTCTCCTCCAGCGCCAGCGTCGAGCGGGCGTCAGCCGTTGCCCACCTGCGCGTCGGGGAACACGCGCAGCACCCGGGCGACCAGGGTGCGCTGCGCCGCGTCGCGCCGGCCCGAGAGCGCGGCCGGAGCGCGCCGCGCGCACGGGGCCGGCCAGCCTCGGCCGTCGCGCAGGTCGCCCAGCGAGACGGCGGCGTACTCGTCGGGCGCGAGCAGCCGCAGCTCGACGTCGCCGTCCTCGATGTGCAGCGTGACCCGACCGGCGCGGGCCCAGCGCGTCACCCGCGTGACGGTCAGCGGGCGGCGCGCGGGCGGGCGCCCCTCGCGCAGCACGACCTCCTCGGCGGTGCAGCGCACGCCGACGAGGCGGTCCTCGCCGTCCCAGCCCAGCAGCTCCAGCGGCAGCAGCGGCCGCCGGTCGGCGTCGTCGGGCTCCTCCGGCGCCAGCGGCGGGCCGTCGGCGACCGCCAGCAGCCGGCTCGGCGGCGCACGAGCGGCTCCTCCTCCGCGGGCGCGCGCGCGGCTCGCACCTGCGGCTCGGGCTCGACCTGCGGCTCAGCCACGGCGCGGCGGGGGCGGGCAGCAGCGCGCCGGGCAGCGGTCGTGCGTCGCGACGCCGCCGTGGTCGGGCAGCTCCTCGCGGTGCCTCCAGCCGCTCGACGACGAGGTCGCGCAGCACCGCCACGAACTGCGGGTCGGTGCCGACCGTCGGCGACGCGCGTGACGACCATCCCGGGCAGCTCGGCGCGGACCCGCTCCTGCGCCTGCAGGTCGAGGTCGTAGAGCACCTCGACGTGGTCGCTGGTGAACCCGATCGGCACCATCACCGCCTCGCGCACGCCCTCGGCGTGCAGCTCGGCGAGCCGGTCGCCGACGTCGGGCTCGAGCCACGGCACCTGCGGCGGGCCGCTGCGCGACTGGAAGACCAGCTCCCACGGGTGCTCGCCGTCGAGCCGGTCGACGACCGCCTGCGGCCGCCGCGCGCAGCGCCGTGACGTACGCGTCGCCGTCCGGTCCGGAGGTGCGCGCCATGACGTCGCGGGATCGAGTGCGCGGTGAACAGCAGGTGCGCGGTGCGCGACGGCCGCACCTGCGGCGACGCCTCGGGCCACCGAGTCGAGGAAGCCGTCGGTGTCCCAGTAGTGCCGCAGCTTGGTGACGACCGGGCCCAGCCCCGCGCGGGCCCGCCAGACGTCCTCGCGGTACTGCCGGCAGCCGCTGTACGACGGGAAGGCGCTCGTCACCACCTCGAGCGCGTGGCGCACGCCGTCGGCCCGCATCTGCGTCGAGCGTGTCGGCCAGGTACGGGTGCCAGTTGCGGTTGCCCCAGTAGACCGGCAGCTGCGGGCCCGCGCTCGGCGAGCTCGGCCTCCAGCGCCGCCTTGAGCGCCCGGGCCTGCTCGTTGATCGGGCTGACGCCGCCGAAGACGTCGAGGTAGTGCCGGCTGACCTCCTGCAGGCGCTCCGGCGGGATGCCGCGGCCGCGCGTGACGTTCTCCATGAACGGCAGGACGTCCTCCGGGGCCTCCGGACCGCCGAAGGACACGAGCAGCAGCGCGTCGACCGGCGGCGCGTCCAGCGGCCGGTCGTCCAGGCCGGCGTACGGGTCGGGGGCCGCGGCGGGCAGGGTCTCGGTCACGCCCGATCCTCCCCCGCGCCGGCCCGCCGCCGCACGTCGGCCGGTCCTGGCTGGCTGGCAGCGCTCGCGTCCCGCACCCTGGTGCCGTGGTCCTGTTCCTGCCGCTGGTGCTGCTCGGCCCCGTGCTGCTGCTGCTCACCGCGGTGCTGTCGCTGGCCTCCCACGGCCCCGTCGGCTGGCTCGCCGCGGTCACGCTGCTCGTCGTCGTCGCCGCGACCACGCGGTGGGCGGCCCGGGCGGCCTGGGGCTGGTGGGTCTCGACGAAGGCGCCGCCGCGCTACTGACCGTGCGGGAGCCCGGACGGCGCAGCGCCGCTGCTCCGGCCGGGGCCCCGCCGCGACCGACCGGGTGACAGCCCGTGACCTGCGGTGTCCCGGCTCGTTGGACCGGGCAGGACGCGACCAGAGCGCACGAGGAGGACCCGCAGGATGACCCGCCGCACCACCGCACACCGTGCCGCAGCGACGGCGCTGACCGGGGCCGCCCTCGTCGCCGGGCTCGGCGTGCTGCTCCCCGCCGCCGCCCAGGCCGGCGTGCCGGTGCCGCTCCCGGGCACGACCGGGTCCAGCCTGCCGCTGCCGACCGGCGTGCTCCCCACGGGCGGGTTGCCGGCCGCGCCGGTGCCGCTGCCCGTCCCGGTGCCGGCGGTGCCCCTCCCGCCCGTCCCGGTGCCGGTCCCCCCGCTCCCCCCGCCGGTCCCGCCCACCACGCCGCCGTCGACGCCCCCCACGACTCCTCCGACCACCCCGCCGGAGCTCGACACCGCCCTCGACACCGCCCTCGACACCGCCCTCGACACCGCCGACCGCTCCCGGCGCCCCGCCGTCGACCCCCGGGGCCGGCCCGACGACGCCCGCCGGTGGCCCCGCTGCCGGCAGCCCGACGCCGCCGCTGACCGGTCAGACGTACGGCGGGACGGGCACGACGGCGCTCGCGCTCGGCAGCCTCACCGCCAGCGGCGGCTTCGGCACCGGCCTGTCGGCCTTCCCGCCGCTCAGCCCGCTCGTGGCCGACCCGCTGACGCAGCCGTTCCTCATGCCCCTGACGACCGCACCGGGCCCGCAGGTCGCTGAGCGGGCCGCCGCCGAGACCGGTGGCGGCGCGGGCGAGCGGCTCCCGCTGCTGCTCGTCCTCGGTGCCGCCGCGGTCGCCGGCCTCGTCGGCGCCGGCAACGTCGCCGAGGTGCGCCGCCGGGTGACCGCCCGCACCCGCTGAGCGCGGCGACCCCCTCGGATCAGGCCGACTGCTCCCCGGCCTCGTCCGGGACGTCGACCTCGACCGGCCCGGTGCCGGCGACGGCCGCCACCTTCGGGCACGGGCACCAGGCGTCGTGCCAGGCCCGTCGGCAGCCCGGCGGGTAGCTCAGGGAGCGCACCACGCGCGCCGGGTTGCCCGCCACGAGCACGTCGTCGGGCACGTCCCGGGTGACGACCGAGCCGGCGGCCACCATCACCCGCTTGCCGATCGTCACCCCGGGCAGCACGAGCGCCCGCGCGCCGATCCAGGTGCCGTCGCCGATCCGCACGGGTGCCTGCACGTGCGGGCCGCCCTCCAGCCCGTGGCTGTTGCTGTCCATGACGTACGCCTCGTTGGCGAACGCCACGTCGTCGCCGATCGTGATCTCCTCGACCGCGAGCAGCACCGTGCCGCAGTTGACGAAGACGCGGTCACCGATCCGCATCCGGCCCCAGCCGCTGATGAGCGTCTGCCGGTGGCCGGACCAGACCTTGAAGTCGTCCCCGACCTCGAGGTCGGTCGCGTCGACCGTGGGCGACCCGAGCACCTGAGCACGGGCGCCGACCCTGCCGACCCGGCGCAGCGACCAGCGCGCCTTGGCCCCCTGCCGCACCGCGGCGACGTGCCACCGCAGCTCCGTCCGCCTGCGCTCCCAGTCCACGACGGGGCAGCCTACGGTCGCCGGCGGCTCCGCCCGGCAGACTGGAGGCATGGACGACGAGGCGCCGATCTGCTCGGCGAAGGGCTGCCGGGCCGCCGCCCGCTCCGCGCTGGTCTGGAACAACCCCGCGCTGCACACCGCCGACCGCGAGAAGACCTGGGTCGCCTGCGACGCGCACCTGACGTCGCTGTCGCAGTTCCTGGACCTGCGCGGCTTCCTGCGCCGGGTCGACCCGCTGCGCAGCACCTGCGCCGACTGCGGGGCGACCTTCCCGCCCGAGCAGGTCGGCTGCCCGGTCTGCGCCGGCGTGCGCACCGGGTCCTGCGGGAGCCGGGACTAGTGCTCGCCCTCGCCGGTCAGCAGGTCCTCGCGCGCGGCCTGCCCGCGTCCACCCCCGCCGCCGTCGTGGTGAACACGCACATCACCGGGCTCGCGGTCGCCCGCAGCCTCGGCCGGGCCGGCGTGCCGGTGTCGGCCTGGACAAGGAGCGCGGCGGTGCCGGGCAGCACAGCCGCCACCTCGCCGGGCTCGGGCTCGTGCCCGGTCCCGAGCTCGACGAGGGGCGTGCTCTCGCCGACCACCTGCTCGCCCTCGGCCCGTCCTTCGCCGAGCGGCCCGTGCTGTTCGCCACCAACGACGACTGGGTGCTCGCGCTGGCCCGGCACCGCGACCGCCTCGAGGAGCACTACCGCCTCCCCTTCGCGCCGTACGAGGTCGTGCAGCGCGCCCTCGGCAAGACGGCGCTCTACCGCGCCTGCGAGGCGATCGGCGTGCCGGCGCCGCGGTCCTGGTACCTCGACGAGGGCGACCCGGCCGACGACGTGCCGTACCCGTGCGTGCTCAAGCCCGACGACAGCCGCGGCTTCTACGACGCGTTCCGCGCCAAGGTCTTCGTCGTGCGCACCCCGGGAGAGTTCCGCGAGCGGGTGGCGCAGGCCGCCGAGCACGGCCTGACGCTCGTCGCCCAGGAGTGGGTGGAGACCCGGCCCGGCGGCTTCTGGTCGGTCGCGTCCTACCTGTCCGCGGACGGCACCGCCCGCGGCGTCTTCACCGGGCGCAAGCTCGAGCAGTGGCCGGTCGGCTTCGGCACCTCGTGCCTGGCCGACGCGCGGTGGGACCCGCAGATCGCCGACGCGGGCGTGCGGGTGCTGCGCGAGCTCGGCTACTGGGGGATCAGCGAGATCGAGTTCGTGCAGGACGCCGCCACGGGCCGGCTGCTGCTGCTGGACGTCAACACCCGTCCCTGGAAGTGGGTCGGGCTGCCGGTCGCGGCGGGCGTCGACCTGCCGCACCTGGCGTACGAGGACGCGCTCGGCCGGCCGTACGAGGCGCCCCCGCAGCGCGACGGCACCCGCTGGGTCTTCCTGCGCGACTACGTGCAGCTGGTGCGCGCGCAGGCCGCGACGGTGCCCGAGGAGCAGGTCACCAAGGCCGAGTGGACCGACCTGCTCGCGGGCCGGCCGGGCTCGCTCGTCGACGGCGTGCACGACACGGACGACCCGGAGCCGTCGTACGACCTGCTCTGGGAGCAGCTGTCCGGCGGCTCCGGCTACTCCTGCGCCTGCTGACCTGCGGACGCGCCGCGACCCCCCGGCCCGGGGGCCGAGGGGTCGCGGAGCGGACGGGGCCTACACCGACGCGGACAGCTCGGTGAGGCGGTCCTGCGCGGCCTTGAGGACGCCCTTGCGGGCCTTGTGGGCCTGCTCGTACGCCAGGAGCGTGCGCAGCTCCTCGACGTCCTCGGTGTCGGCGGCGTGCCGGATGATGCTGTCACCGGTCACGCGGTCGTAGCCGGCGAAGGGCGCCTTGTCGTCCTCGACGTCGTCGCCGCCGCTGGCCGCGAGCACCTCCGAGGTCACCTCGGCGGCGTGCTCGGCGGCCTGCTCCGCGGTCTCCGCCACCTGCTCGGCGCCCTGCTCGACGGTCTCCGCGACCTGCTGCGCGCCCCGCTCGACCGTGCTGGCGGCCTGCCCGGCCACGTCCTCGACCGTGGTGGCGGCCTGCTCGGCCACGTCCTCGACCCTGGTGGCGGCTCGCTCGGCGCCCTTCTCCACCGTGCTGGCGGCCTGCTCGACCGTGCCGGCCACCGACGAGGCAGCGTCGCCGGCGGAGGACGCCGCGGACTGCAGCGCGTCCGGCAGCCTCGCGGCACCGCGGCGGGTCACCTTGGCGACGAGCCCGCCGACGCGGTTGACGCTGTCGACGGCGTAGCCGAACGGCGCCAGCGCGACCTTGCGCACCTGCCCGACGGCGGCCTGCACCGGCGTCGCCTTGAGCGCCGAGGTGCCGGTGCGGGCGACCTCGGCCAGGCGCTGCTCCAGCCACCCGATGGTCTCGGTGTGCGCCGCGTCGAGGCGGTCGAGGACCGGCACGACCGACGTCTCGCCGAGCGTGACCGCGAGGGTGCGGGCGTAGCGGGCCCGCTCGCGCAGCTGGTGCTCCAGCGCGAGGTCGCCGAGCAGTGCCCCCTGCAGCGTCTGCACCTGGTTGACCTGGCTCTGCACGAGCGCGCCGAGCTTGCTGAGCACCGGCCCGACGATGTCCGGCGTGCCGCCCACCCCGCGCACGGCCTGGCCGAGCAGGGCGAGGCGCTCGCCCGCCTTGCCGGCGTTGGCAGCCAGCTCCTGGGCGATCGGCGTGCTGGCGGCCTGCGCCCGGCGCACGGTGGCGATGGCCTGCTCGAACGCGGTGAGGCGCTGCAGCTCCTTGAGCTCGCTGAGCAGCATCTCGCGGGTGACGGTCACGGAGTTCCTCCAGGGAGGGTCGACGGCGTTGACCCAGGACTACCCCGTACGCCTGCATCGGCACGTCCGGGAGACGCACCCCACAACCTCCGACGAGCGGCCGGCTCAGCGCTGCACGTCGAGCAGCGCCCGCGCGACGCTCGCCCGGTGCCACCAGGTGCCGTCGGGCGTCCGGAGGCCCCGGGTGTTCAGCGCGGCCGCGATGGAGCCCGGTGACGCCCCCTGCTGCTGCAGCTCGACGAGCAGGCGCGCCGCGGCGGGGTCGAGCCCCGGGCAGGGGCGCGGCGCGACCGGCCGGCCGTGCGTCGAGGGCTCCGGCACCTCGAAGCGGGGGCCCCAGCCGGTGGCGAGCAGGTCGGGCACGCTGCGGGCCCGGCTCCAGAGCCACCCCTGACCCGCGCGGCTGCCCATGTCGCGCAGCAGCGCCGCGTGCGTGGCGGTCTCCACGCCCTCGGCGACGACGGTGAGGCCGACCGTCGCGCCGAGCTCGACGATGAAGGCCGCGATGGCGTACGCGTCCTTGTCCTCGTGGATGGGGGTGACGAAGCTGCGGTCGACCTTGAGCACCGTGATCGGCAGGTCGCGCAGGTAGCTCAGCGAGCTCAGGCCCATGCCGAAGTCGTCGACCGCCACCCCGCAGCCGCGGTCGCGCAGCCGCTGGAGCACCTGCTGCGCCGCGGCGAGGTCGTCCATGAGGGCGTTCTCGGTGATCTCGAGGACCAGCCGCGACACCGGCACCCCGGAGCGCACCGAGGCCTGCACCACGGCGGGCTCGAAGCCCGGGTGGCTCAGGTGCTGGGGGCACACGTTCACGGCGACGTACGCGTCCGCCGGCAGCACTCCGGACCCGGTGAGCGTGTGCGCGTCCTGCAGGGCCCGTTCCAGCGCCCACACGTCGAGCTCGCGCCACAGGCCGTACGCCTCGGCGACCGCGACGAAGTCGACCGGCGAGACCTGCCCCCGCTCCGGGTGGTGCCAGCGCGCGAGCGCCTCGACGCCGAGCACGCGCCCGTCCTCGAGGTCGACGACCGGCTGGTAGTGCAGCTCGAGGGCGCCGGCCCGCAGGGCGGCCTCGAGGTCCGCGGCGAGCGTCCGGCGCGACAGCTCGGAGCCGGCGGCGGAGGCCTCGTAGAGCTGGACGCGGCCGCGCCCGGCCTGCTTGGCCGCCCGCAGCGCGGCGGAGGCGTCCTGCAGCACGTGGTCCTGGTCGTCGTCGGTGGTCAGCGCCACCCCGACGGAGGCCACCACGGGGACGCTCAGACCGTCGACCTCGACGGGGGCGACCAGGGCGAGCAGCAGCGCTTCCGCCGTCGCGACCGCCCGTCCGGCCGCGTCCTCGCACACCACGACGAACTCGTCGCCGGCCACGCGGGCCACGGTGTCCCCGGGCGCGACCGCGCCCTGCAGCCGGCGGCCCACCTGCTGCAGCACCCGGTCGCCCACGGCGTGGCCGTACCGCTCGTTGAGGCCGGTGAAGTGGTCGACGTCCAGCACCAGGACGGCCGTGGTGCCCGCGCTGCGGGCGGCCGCCTGCCGGAGGCGGTCGGTGAGCAGGACCCGGTTGGGCAGCCCGGTCAGGCGGTCGTGCAGCACCGCGTGCTCCAGGTCGCGCTCCAGCGTCTTGGCGGCGGTCACGTCGGAGACCATCACCAGCCAGGCCGGGTCCTCGCTCTCGCCGTCGACGAGCGCCGCGCAGGCGATGCTCAGGACGAGGTCGCGGCCCTGGTCGGTGCGGTGCACCCCCTCGTGCCGCGAGGCCGGCGAGCCCGGGTCCCGGGGGGTGAGGTCGGTGTCCTCGTCGACCTGGAGCAGGGCGCGGACACCGCTGCCCAGCACGCGGTCGAGCGGGAGGTGCAGGATCTCGCAGAGCCGGCGGTTGGCGTAGCTGACGCGGTCGTCGCGGCCGAAGACGGCGATGCCCTCGCTGGCGGTGTCGGCGATGGCGCGGTAGCGCGCCTCGGAGCGGCGCAGCGCGGCCTCCGCCTCGACCCGGGCGGTGATGTCGCGCAGGTTGCCGACGACCCCACCGACAGCGGTGTCCGTGAGGTCGGTCAGCGTCTCCTCCAGCACCAGCCACGCGCCGCTCGCGGTCCGTGCCCGCCAGGTCACCGTCGACGTCCCGTCGCGCAGCGCCGCCTCCAGCGCCCCTTGCGCGGTCACCAGGTCGTCGGGGTGCACGAGGTCGGTGCCGCCGCTGACCACGAGGTCCTCCGCCGACCGGCCCAGCAGCCGCTGCGCGGAGGGCGAGACGTAGAGCAGCCGCCCGCCGCCGTCCATCACGACCGACAGCTCGGAGGCGCTGCGGCTGACGGCCAGGAAGAACTCCTCCTGCTGGCGGCGCCGACGCTCGGCCGCCCTCAGGGCCGTGAGGTCCTGCCAGGAGCAGGCCAGTCCGTCCGGGCGACCGTCCTCGTCGCGCAGCAGGGTGACGTCGCAGAGCACCGGGAGGGCCCGTCCGCCCGGACCGGCCAGCACGCGCTCCAGCCGGGCGTGGTCCCGGTGCCCGGCCAGCACCTCGTCCAGCACGGCGTCGGCGGCGCCGCTGTCGCGCGCGTGCAGGACGCTGCGCGGCTGCCTGCCCAGCAGCAGCCCGCGCGGCACCCCCAGCATCCGGCAGAGGGCGTCGTTGACCTCGACGACCACGCCGGTCCGGTCGCAGATCGACTGGGCGACCGCGGACTGCTCGAACCGGGACCGGTAGCGACGCTCGTGCTCGCGCCGGGCCTGCCGGTCGAGCTGCGAGTGGTGCGCGTCCGCGACCAGCGCGACGACCCGGCGGACACCGGTCACTGCCGGCAGCGCGACGAGCGTCACGGAGACCCACCGCCAGCGGTCCTCGCCGGGAGGCACGGCGGGCGCCCGCAGGACGAGCGAGTGCCGCGGGGCCGACGGCGCGAGCGCGTCCCAGGCCCGTCGCAGCGCCGCGGCGTCCGCGGGGTGGGCGATCGAGAAGACCGAGCGCCCGGGCAGCGCACGGCCGGCGGCCGCGTGCAGCCGGCCCCCGGCGCTCTCGACGGTGCCGTCCTCGTCGAGGACGAGCACGAGGTCGGCCGCGTTGTCCAGCACCGAGCGCCACTCGGCGGCGGAGACCTGCGCGTGGTCGTCGGCCAGCGGCACGTCGGCCACGGTCCTCCCTGGACGGGTCCGGTCGCCCGGGGCAGGGGGCGCGTGAGCGGGGGTGCGGTGCGGTGCGGTGCGGTGCGGTGCGGTGCGGTGCGGTGCGGTGCGGTGGGACGGTGGAGGTGGTGGACGCAGGGCCTACCCCGCCCGGTGCACACCACCCGTAACGCGCTCAAGGCCCGGACCGGTCGTGTCGACCTCCGGTGGGACGGCCCGGTCCGCGGGCCCAGGAGGAGGTACGTCGTGCCCGCTGTGCCCCCGCTGCCCGTGCTGACGCCGGGGCTGGACTTCGACGAGGCGGCCCGCCTCGTGCTCGAGCACCTGCGCGAGCGCGCGCCCATGGCCTTCTGGTCGGTGACCCGCGTCGAGAACGGCCGGCAGACCTACCTGCACCTGGACGAGGACAACGGCTACGGCCTCCTCCGCGGCGGCTCGCACCCGTGGGAGGACAGCTTCTGCGTCCACATGGCCGCCGGTCGGGGTCCCTCGGTGGCACCCGTCGTGGCCGACGTGCCGGCGTACGCCTCCGCACCGGTGGCGCAGCAGGTGCCGATCGGCGCGTACGCCGGGGCGGTCATCTCCGACACCGACGGGTCCCTGTTCGGCGCGATCTGCGGCCTGGACCCGGCCGACCGGGCCGGCGACCCGGAGTTCCTCGCCCTCGCCCCGCTGCTGCAGCTGTTCGGCCACCTGCTCACGGCCGTGCTCACGGCCGACCGGGCCCGCGAGGCGGCCCGCCGGGCCACGGCCCTCGCCCAGCGGGACGCCGAGATCGACGCGCTGACGGCCCTGCCGAACCGGCGGGCGTGGGAGCGCCTGGTGGCCGAGGAGAGCGCCCGCTTCGCCCGGCTCGGCGACCCGACCGTCGTGGCCGTCATCGACCTCGACCGGCTCAAGGCGGTCAACGACTCGCAGGGGCACGCCGCCGGCGACGACTACCTGCGCCGCGCCGCGTACGCCCTGACGGCGGCCCTGCGGCCCGGCGACGGCGTCGCCCGGCTCGGTGGCGACGAGTTCGGGGTGCTCATGCGCGACTGCACCGAGGCCGACGCCCCGGGCCGGGTCGACGCCTTCCACGCCTCGCTCGAGCGCGAGGGCGTCGCCGGCTCGGTGGGCTGGGCACCGATCACCGTGCTCTGCGGCTTCCCGGCCGCGCTGGCGGAGGCCGATGCCGCGATGTTCCGGGTCAAGCGCGAGCGCGGCGCCGCCCGGCTCCCGGAGCCGCGGGAGGCGCTCGACGAGCGGGCGCTCACGACCAGCGCAGGCCGGCCCTGACCCGCTGGAACAGGCCCTGCCGCGGCGGCAGCGGCGGTCCCCCGGCCGGCGCGCGCTCGCGCCGCTCACCCGGCGGGGCGTCGTAGTCGGTGCGCGCGATCGCCTCGACCACGGCGTCGTCGTCGAGCTCCCCGGGCAGGGCGGCCACGAAGCCCACGAGCACGCCGTCGCGCACGACGGTGGCGCTGAGGTCGGCCTCCGCGCCCCACACCGCCCGCCGACCGCCCGGCAGCGGCACCGCCACCCCGAAGGCGTAGACGTCGGGGCGCTCCACCGCCGCGTCCACGCCGCGCCCGCGCAGCGCCTCCACCAGCCGGTGCGCTCGTCCCTCGTCCACGTCGGGGCCAACGTCGACGTGCGCCGGGAGGTGCCCGGTGCCCGTCAGGCCGTCCGCAGGCGGTCGCCCAGCGTGGTCCAGATCGCCGCGACGTGCTCGACGTCGGTGCCGCAGCAGCCGCCGAGGACCGCCAGCCCCGGCAGGGCCGCCACCACCTCGCCGGTCCCCCGCACGAGCCCGTCGAGGTCGCCGCGGTCCAGCACGTCGGCGGCGTCGAGCTCCTCGTGGCTCTGCGCGGAGGCGTTCGGCCGGAAGGCCGCCAGGCGCGCCTGCCAGGCGCCGCCGTCCAGCGCGGGCAGCAGGTGCCGCGGGTGGGCGCAGTTGACGCCGTACCAGTCGGCGGCCGCCGCGGCGTCGGTCTGCTCCACCGCGGCGCGCAGGCCCGTCCCGTCGGCGAGCCGGCCGTCGGTCTCCACGGTGAACGAGACGCCGACGCCGACCCCGGCCGAGCGGGCCGCCCGCACGAGCCCGACCGCCTCGGCGACCGAGCCGAAGGTCAGGCCGTGCACCACGTCGACCCCCGCCCCGGCCAGCGCCCGCACCTGGGGGGTCGCGTACTCCGCCGCCTCGTCGGGGTCGGCCGCACCGGCGGCGTACCCGTCGCCGCGGGGTCCGACCACGCCGCTGAGGGCGACCCGCTCTCCCGCCCCCGCGAGCTCCCGCAGCAGCGCCACCGCGTCGGCGTTGACCCGCGCGGTCCCGGCGGCGTCGTAGCCGACCCGCGCCGCCCAGTCGGGGTTCGCCCGCCAGGTCGGCGTCTCGAGCAGCAGGCCGGCGCCCGCGTCGGCCGCGACCTGCGCGTAGTCGCGGTAGTAGTCGCGCAGCAGCTCGCGGCCGGCGACGTCGTCCACGAGCGGGAACGCCGCGAACTGCGGCAGGTCCACCCCCCGCGAGAAGATCAGGTCGGTCTCCAGGCCCCCGTCGGCGACCCAGGCCGTCGTCGTGTCGAGCACGGTGCCCACCTCCCCCCGCCGAGCCGCAGTGTGGCCCGGCAGGTGCCCCGGGGGAAGACCCCGGCGCCGGTCCGGGGTCGCCCCTAGGCTCGGCGCATGCGCTTCGGCTACTGGATGCCCGTGTTCGGCGGGTGGCTCCGCAACGTCCGCGACGAGCAGATGTCGACCGACTGGTCGTACGTCCGGGCGCTCGCCGTCGAGAGCGAGCGGGCCGGTTTCGACCTCAGCCTGCTCGCCGAGCTCAACCTCAACGACATCAAGGGCCACGCGGCGCCGACGCTCGACGCCTGGACGCTCGCCCCGGCCGTCGCGGCGGTCACCGAGCGGCTCGAGCTCATGCTGGCCGTCCGGCCCAACTACCACTCCCCCAGCCTCACGGCGAAGGCGATCAGCACCCTCGACACCATCGCCCCGGGGCGCATCAGCCTCAACGTCGTCAGCTCCTGGTGGAAGGACGAGGCGACGCAGTACGGCGCGCCGTTCGACGTGCACGACGCCCGCTACGCGCGCACCGACGAGTGGCTCGAGGTGCTCCACCGCCTGCTCACCGAGCCGGAGGTGACGCACACCGGCGCCCTCTACGACCTGCGGGGCTGCGTCATGGAGCCCAAGCCGTCCGCGCTGCCGACGGTCTACATGGGCGGCGAGTCGCCCAAGGCCAAGGAGGTCATCTCGCGCCGCGGCACGGCGTACGTCATGCACGGCGACCCGCCCGAGGTCATCGGGGAGAAGGTGCGCGACATGCGCGAGCGGGCCGCCGAGCACGGCAGGACCTTCCGGTTCGGCGTCAGCGGCTACGTCGTCGTCCGCGACACCGAGGCCGAGGCGCAGGCCGAGCTGGCGCGCCTCCTCGACGTGCAGGCCGACCCGGCGGCGTACGCCTCCTACCAGGACTTCCTGGCCGGGTCGCAGCTGGAGTCGCAGGTGTCGCTGGAGGAGTACAGCGTGTCCAACCGCGGGCTGCGCGCCGGGCTCGTCGGCACGCCCGAGCAGGTGACCGAGCGGCTCCGGGCGTACGAGGCGGCCGGCGTCGACCTCGTGCTGCTGCAGTTCAGCCCGCAGCGCGAGGAGATGCAGCGCTTCGGCGAGCAGGTCATCGCGGGGTACACCCCCGGCTGAACCGGCCGGTCGGCGTCAGCCGGGCGTGCGGACGAGCGCCGCCGCGACCGCCAGCGCGGCCACGAGCACGAGCAGCTCCCCCCGGGCCAGGGAGAGGAAGGCACCCGGCGCGCCGGCCACGGCGGCGGGGAGCGTCCGGGCCCGGTGGGCGGCGCCGCACGCCAGCAGCACGAGCAGCAGGGCGGCCTTGAGCAGCACCAGGCGGCCCCACCCGGTGCCCGTGAGGTCGCCGGCGGTGCGCAGGTGCAGCGCCGCGGCGGCGGTCCCGCTGGCGACCACGGCGGCGCTGGCCGCGAGGGCGACCCGGCTGTAGCCGGGCAGCGCTCGGGCGACGGCGGGACCGCCGCGCAGGTGCACCACGACGGCGGCCAGGCCACCGGCCCAGAGCACGGCGGCGACGACGTGGACGAGCAGGGCGGCCTGGGCCGGCACCGGGTGCGGGCCGGCGGCGGCGTGACCGGTCAGCACGGACGGCAGCAGCACCAGCGGCAGCAGCCCGAGCCCGAGCCCGCCGTGCCCGGTGCGGACCACGACCGCGAGCACCGCGGCGGCGCCCGCCGTCGCGAGCAGCCCGACCGCCGGCCGGCCCGGGACGTCGGCGGCGCCGGTGCGGCTCAGCAGACCGACGGGCGAGGTCCCGGCGTCCTCCGCGCCGACGAGCAGGGCGCCCAGCACCGCCGCGGCCGACCACCCGACGCACCAGCCGGTGCCGGCCCGGGCCAGACCGCGGCGCGCGTCCACCGGCAGCAGCGCCCAGCACAGCAGGCACCCGCCGGCCATCGCCGCCGCGAGGTGCGCCCCGAGGTCGGCCACCGGCACGAGCCAGCGGGTCGTGGCGGGCGCCGCCACCACCCCGTCCACGACCTGCGGCGCGCCGCCGCCGAGCAGCAGGGCGGCCACCAGGACGACCAGCCCGGTCCCCGAGGCCCTCAGCAGCAGCCGGCGCACCGGTCCCGGGCGGGAGCGAGCGGGTCCGCCCTCTCCGGGCGCGCGGCGCAGCGTCGCTGACGTCACGGCAGGTCCTCGGGCCGCTCCGCCGGCTGCCGACGCCCGGCGAGCAGCAGGAGCCCGCCGACCGCGGCCAGGGCGAGCCCGGGCGCCGTCGCGGTCCGCGCGGGACCGGGGGCCCGGCCCCCGCGGCCGGTCGCGAGGTCCTGCCCGTCGCCCTGCCCCCCGAGGTCGAAGTGCCAGGCGCCCAGGACCGGGTGCCCGTCGGACACCGAGCTCAGGCGGTAGGCGACCCGGTAGCGCCCCGGCACCTGCGCCGGGCCCAGCGCCTGCGTGACGACCGGGCCCGCGACCGCCGCCCGACCGGTCTGCACCTGCCGGCCGTCCGGCCCGGTCACCGTGACCAGGGCGTGTCCCGCCGAGACGGGCTCGTCGAAGGTGAGCCGCACCTGCGCCGGAGCGGCCGCGACGTCGGACCCTCCGGCCGGCAGGCTGGCGACCAGGGTGCTGTGGGCGTACGCCGGCTGCGGCCCCAGGACACCGGCGCAGGTCAGCAGCGCGCCTCCCGCGACCAGGACCGCCCGCACCCGCCCCACGCCGCGCGACCGTAGCCCTGTCCGGCGGCCCTGCCCAGCCCCGGCCGGTCAGGTGCGCGCCGATCGACCCGGTCCGTCCCGGTCGGCCGCAGGGCGCGGCCCGGGGGGTTGACGGAGCGCCGGGAACGGCCCATCTTTCCGCGGACCGCCGCGCGCGCCCTCCCCGGGCGCCGGCCGGCGGCCGGGTCGGGGGGTCCGGGTGGGCGAGGGGTCGGTGGTCCGGCCGAGGGTGGACCGGCGCACCGCGCTGCGGCTCGGCGCCGTGCTCGCGGCGCCGGCCCTGCTCGCCGCGTCCGACCGGGTGCCGCGGCTGCGGCCCCGCGACGTGCCCCGCTGGACGGTCGACCTGCCCGTGCCGCCCCGCGCCCGCCCGACCGGCTACGGCGGGGCGCGCGACGTCTACCGGGTGGTCCAGCGCCCGGCGACGGTGCAGGTGCTGCCGGAGCGCTTCCCCGCCACGCCCGTGTGGGCCTACGACGGCTGCTTCCCCGGCCCGACCTTCGTCGCCGAGCGCGGCCGCCCCGTGGAGGTGCAGCAGGTCAACGACCTGCCCGAGGAGGTCTCGACGCACCTGCACGGCGGGGTCAACCGCTCCGCGGACGACGGGCAGCCCACGCTGCCCGTCGCGCCCGGCGCCTCGCGGACCTACCGCTACGACAACGACCAGCGCGGTGCGACGCTGTGGTACCACGACCACGCGGACATGCGGACGTCCCGGCACGTGCACCGGGGCCTGGCCGGTGTCTACGTCGTGCACGACCCGGCCGAGGACCACCTCGGGCTGCCCTCCGGGGACCGCGACCTGCCGCTCGTCCTGCAGGACCGGACCTTCGACGTCGAGGGCCGCATGGTCTACGACGACGCGGGCGGGGTCGCCGTGCTCGGCGACGTGGCCCTCGTCAACGGTGCCGCCTGGCCGCGGCTGGCGGTGCAGCCCCGCCGCTACCGCTTCCGGGTGCTCGTCGCGGCGAACTCCCGCCCGTACGTGCTGGCCCTGACCGGCGGGAAGCCCTTCACGGTCGTCGAGGGCGACACCGGGCTGCTGCCCCGACCCGTCGTGGTGCGGTCGCTGCCGGTGGTCATGGCCGAGCGGTACGGGCTGGTCGTGGACTTCTCGGACGTGCCGGTGGGCCGCTCGGTGACCCTGCTCGACCTGGCCGCGAGCGGCCCGCTGCGCGAGCTCCTGCGCTTCGACGTGGTCCGCGGCGGCGGGTCCGACGACAGCCGGGTGCCCGACCGGCTCGGCGACCGGCCCGCGCTGGCCGCGCGGGCGGCGCCCGTCGACCGGGTCTGGCGCTTCGCCCACGACGCGCAGGGCCGCTTCGTCATCAACGGCCGGACGTACGACCCGGCCCGGGTGGACGCCCGGCCCCGCCTCGGGAGCGTCGAGGTGTGGGAGTTCCGCAACGTGGGGCACGGCTTCCTGCACCCCGTGCACCCGCACCTGGTGCACCTGCAGGTGCTCAGCCGCGACGGCGGGCCGCCCGCCCCGTACGAGCAGGGGTGGAAGGACACCGTGCTCGTCGGGGAGTCGTCGGTCGTGCGGGTCGCGGCGCGCTTCGGCCCGCACCCCGGCCGCTACGTCCTGCACTGCCACGACCTCGTCCACGAGGACCGCTCGATGATGACCACCTTCGACGTCGTGCCGGGGTGAGCCGCGCACCAGAGGAGAACCGCATGAGCACCACCCGTACGCGCACCTGCCGGGCCACGGCCGTGCTGGGGGTCGCCCTGGCCGGGCTGGTGGTCGCCGCCCCGGCGGCGGACGCCGTCACCGTCAAGAAGGTGACGATGAGCAGCAGCAGCACCTTCCTGCCCAAGACCGCGACCGTCGCCCGCGGCACCGTCGTGAGCTGGCACAACGGCTCGTTCGTCACGCACACGACGACGTCGAACACCGGGCTGTGGAGCGCCCGGGTCGCCCCGGGCGGCGACTTCCGCCGCACCTTCACCCGGGCCGGGACCTTCCGCTACCACTGCACGATCCACTCCGGCATGACCGGCACGATCGTCGTGCAGTAGGACCTGCGGTGTCCGTGCGTGCCGCCGCCGGTGCTGCGGGAGCCGTCTGCGTGCTGCTGGTCGGGTGCGGGGCCGGCCCCGTCGCGACCTCCGCTCCGCCTGCCGCCGCGGAGGACGCCGGGCAGCCGGGGCCGGTGGGAGCCGGACCCTCGGTCAGCCTCGACGGCCTCACCCTGACCGTGACCGGGGCGCACCTGCTGCCGCTGTCCGGGACGCCGGGCGCGCAGGAGGCGGTGGCCCGGCTGGGCCTGCCGGCCGCTGAGCTGGCGCAGGTCCACCTGCTGCTCGCCCTGCACGTCGACGGGTCGGTCCCCGTCCACGTCGGGCGCGACGCCCTGGAGCTGTCGCTCGAGGGGCGCACGGTGCCGGCCGCGACGCAGGACACCTTCCCGGAGCCGCCCCTGGCTCCCGGCGAGCTGCTCGAGACGGCCGTCGGCTTCGACGTGCCGCTGCGCGAGGGCGCCGGCGCGGTGCTGCGCTGGACGCACGGGCCGGACGTCGTCGAGCTGCCCATCGGCAGCGCACCGGTGGCCGGGTGAGAGGGGGTCGGCAACTCGCTCGTCCGCAGGAGTCCCGGTGCCCGAGGGGGGGCCGGCAACGGAAAGGACACGGAGATGCACGGTTCGAGGAGCAGGCGCAGGGCCCTGGTGGTCGTCCTCACGACGGTCGCCGCCCTGTTGAGCGCAGGACAGGCCGCGGGGGCGGCCCCGACGGAGGCGCCCGCCGCGCACGTCACGACGTACGAGGGCTTCGACTACGTCCGTGGGCCCGGCGGCGGGCTCGTCCTGGACTGGGGGTTCACCCCGAGGCACCTCAGCGTGCCGCACGGGTCGGTCGTGCGGTTCACGAACACCTCCACGGACGGCGAGCCGCACACGGTCTCGGTCGCCCGCTACGCCGAGGTGCCGAAGACCATCGACGAGATCTTCGGCTGCTTCGCGCCCGGCGCGTTCTGCGACCGCACCCTCGCGGCACACGACCCCGACGGCGACCACGAGCCGCCCTTCGCCAAGCGGGTGGACGTCGGTCGCGCCGGGCTGGACCGCCAGGGGGACAGCCGGCTGCTGCTCCCGCAGGAGTCGGCCTACCCCACGATCAGCGCACCGGCCGGGACGGTCCTGCACTACCTCTGCGCCATCCACCCGTGGATGCAGGCGACCGTCAAGGTGACCTGACCGCGCGGGGCGGACCCGCGGGCAGCCGGGCGAGGGCGCCCGGCTGCCCGCGCGCTGCACGCCACCGGGGCCAGGACCAGCGACACTGGCCCGTGCACCGCGTCGTCACCAGTTCCGTGTCGCTGGACGTCCTCGCGCCCGCCTCGCTCGAGCTGCAGGTCGCGGTCGCCGGCCCGCTCCCGCACGACGAGCACCTGCGGGTGACCCTCGACGGGCGACCGTGCGGGCTCCGGGTCCTGGCGACCGCCGCCCGGGGGCGGCTGCACGCGCTGCACGTCGGCGCCGGCCGGCTGGAGGTGTCCTACCGCGCCGCCGTGCCCGCGCAGGCCCGCCCGGTCCCCCTCGAGCCGCTCGACCGGTCGACCTTCCTGCGGCCCAGCCGCTACGCGGAGTCCGACCGGCTCGCTGCCGTCGCGTCCGCCGAGCTCGGCGGGACCGACGACCCGGCCGGGCTCGTGCGCGCCGTCGCCGCGTGGGTGGGGCGCCGCCTGTCGTACGTCCCGGGCAGCAGCAGCGGGACGGACGGCGCCGTGGACACGCTCCTCGCCGGGGAGGGCGTCTGCCGCGACTACGCCCACCTGGCCGTCGCCCTGCTGCGCGCGCGCGACGTGCCGGCCCGGCTGGTGTCGGTCTACGCGCCGGGCCTGTCCCCCATGGACTTCCACGCGGTCGTCGAGGCGGTCGTCGACGGCGCCTGGGTCGTGGTCGACCCGACCCTGCTGGCACCGCGTCGCGGCCTGGTGCGCATCGCCACGGGTCGCGACGCCGCGGACACCGCGTGGCTGTCGTCGTACGGGGGGCAGGTCGAGCTGCGGTCCCTCGAGGTGACGGCGACCGTCGACGGCGACCTGCCCGCGGACGACCTCGACGAGCTCGTCGCCCTGCCCTGAGCGGGGCTCAGGGCAGGGCCGGTCGGCAGACCCGCAGGCCCGCCAGACCGGGCGCGCGCCGGACCTGGCCCAGCACGCGGGGCAGCTCGGCCTCGCCGAGGTCGACCACGACGATGACGTCGTACGGGCCGCTGGTGACGGCCGCCGAGGTCACGCCCTGGACGCCCGCCAGCCACCGGGCCACGTCCTCGGCGCGTCCCGGGTCGGCCTGCAGCAGCAGGTGCGCGTGCGGCGCGGCGAGCAGCGTCATGCCGACGAGGGTGCGGTCGCCCGGTTGCCCCGGGGGGTCGCGCCCGTCACGGTCGTGTTGCGCGACAGGACGTCCCGGCCCGGGCTCAGCCCGGCAGGTCGACCACGGGCACCTGGGAACCGGCCGCCTGCTCGCCCTCGACGAGCGCCAGGGCGTCGGCCACGGCCGCTCCGCGCAGCATCGCGGCGCCCCCGGCCCCGGTCGGGCGGGCCAGACCGGCCGACAGCCGCACGGGCACCAGGCGGACGCCCGGGCCGTCGAGCCCCTCGGTGAGCCGGGCGGTGCCCAGCGGTGGCGGTGCAGCGCCGGCCAGCCCGGCGAGGACAGGGCCGACGAGGGTCACGAGCGCCGCGACCGCGGCCAGGGGGTTGCCCGGCAGCCCCACCAGGAGCCGGCCGTCGGGCAGCAGGGCCAGCGTCATCGGTGACCCGGGGCGCACGGCGACGCCGGCGACGAGCAGCCGGGCGCCGAGGTCGGCCAGCGCTCCGGCCAGGTGGTCGGCGGGCCCGACCGAGGACGCCCCGCTGGTGAGCACGAGCCGACCCGGCGCGTCGCGCAGCGCGGCGACGAGGGCGGCACGGTCGTCGGGCACCCGCAGCAGCCGCTCCAGGCGGCCGCCCAGCCCGGCGACCGTGCCCGGCAGCAGCGGGCCGAGCGCGTCGCGGACCCGGCTGGCGGTCGGCAGTCCGGCGGCGAGCAGCTCGTCGCCGGTGACCAGGGCGCTCACGACCGGGACCGGCCGGACCGGGAGCTCGTCGTGCCCCAGCGCCGCGGCCAGGCCCAGCGCCGCGGGCCGCAGCCGCGTGCCCGCCGGGAGCACCATCGTCCGCGGGGCGCACTCCTCGCCGGCCCGACGCACGTGGCGGCCCAGCGGCGCCGCGGCGGTCAGCTCGTCGCCGAGCAGCGCGCCCCGCTCGAGCGGCACGACCCCCTCGCAGGCCGGCGGCACCGGCGCGCCGGTCGCGACCTCGCGGGCCTGCCCGTCGACCAGCGGCGGCCCGGCCTCCTGACCGGCCAGCGTGCGGCCGACGACCCGCCAGGGCCCCCGGCCCCGCACTGCCCACCCGTCCATGGCGGACGTGTCGAAGGCCGGCAGCCCGGACAGCGCCCACAGCGGCGCGGCGAGCTCGCGCCCCAGCGCGGCGCCGAGCGGGACGACCTCGGGCGGGAGGGGGACGGCCGCCGCGTGGGCCCGGCGGCGCGCCTCGGCCCACGGGACGAGGCCGGTCCCGCGGGACGCCGCGCGACCGTCGGTGCCCGGCCGGCCGGTGGCGCTCACGGCACCGCGTCCGGGTCGAGCAGGAGCTGCGCGAGGGGCAGCCGGCGGCGCGACCGGCCCTCCCGGGCCCGGAGGTCCTCCGGCAGCTCCGGGCCGCCGACGACGCCGACCGCCACGACCACCGCCGGCTCCAGGACCGGCCCGAGGGCGAAGCCGGTCCGCACCGCGTCGTGGTCGAAGCCGGCCATCTGGTGCACCGAGAGCCCCGCCGCCTCCGCCTGCAGCGTCAGGTGCGCCACCGCCTGCCCGACGTCGTGCCGCGCCTCCGGGAGCGGGCCCTTGTCGTTGCGCGGTGAGCGCGGCCGCGAGCAGCAGCGCCGACGCCCGCGGCGCCCACTCGCGGTTGCGCCGGGACAGGCACCCGACCAGCCGCTCGTGCGGCGGCTCGCCGCGCCGCGCCACGAGCCAGCGGGCGGGCTGCGTGTTGCCCGAGGACGGCGCCCAGCGCGCCGCCTCCAGCAGCAGCAGCAGCAGCTCCTCGGGCAGCTCGTGGTCCGGGTCGAAGCGCCGCGGGCTGGTCCGGCCCGCGAGCAGCGGGTGCAGGGCGGACGGCACGCCCGGCACCTGCCCGGCACCCGGCCGCCCCACGCCGTCAGGAGCCGCGGCGCACCCACTCGTCGTACGACGGGGCCTCGGCGCCGATGGTCGTGTCGGCCCCGTGCCCGGTGTGCACGACCGTCTCGGGCGGGAGCCCCAGCAGGCGCTCGCGGATCGAGCCCAGGATGGTCGGGAAGTCGCTGTGCGACCGGCCCGTGGCGCCCGGCCCCCCGGCGAACAGGGTGTCGCCGCTGAACAGGACGCCGAGGTCGGGGACCGACAGGCAGACCGCGCCGGGGGCGTGACCGGGCGTGTGGAGCACCTGCACCCGGGTGCCCGCGACCTCCAGCACCATCCCGTCGCGCAGCGCTCCGTCGGGCTCGTGCCGCGAGTGGACCAGGTCCCAGAGCACCCGGTCCTCGGGGTGCAGCAGCACCTCGGTCGACAGCATCTCCGCCAGCTCGGGTGCGCAGCGGACGTGGTCGTCGTGGGCGTGGGTGCAGACGACGGCGACGACCGTGCGGTCGCCGACCGCGGCCGCGATGGCGTCCGCGTCGTGCGGGGCGTCGACGACGAGGACCTCGTAGTCGTCGCCGAGCAGCCAGACGTTGTTGTCGACGTCGAAGGTCTGCCCGTCGAGGCTGAAGGTGCCGCTGGTGACGAGGTGCTCGACCCGGGCGGCCATCAGAGCACCACGACGCTGCGGAGGACCTCGCCGCGCTGCATCCGCTGCGAACGCCTCCTCCACCCCGTCCAGCGCGATCCGCTCGGTGACGAAGCGGTCCAGCGGGAAGCGGCCCTGCTGCCACAGGTCGACGAGCAGCGGGAAGTCGCGCTCGGGCAGGCAGTCGCCGTACCAGCTGCTCTTGACCGCGCCGCCGTGGCCGAAGACCTCGATGAGCGGGATCTCGCAGGGTCATTCGGCGGGTCGGGACACCGACGAGGACGGCCGTGCCGGCGAGGTCGCGCGCGTCGAAGGCCTGGCGGAAGGTCTCCGGCCGCCCGACCGCGTCGATCACGACGTCCGGCCCGAAGCCGCCGGTGAGCGCGCGCAGCTGCTCGACGACGTCCCCGGCCCCCGCGTCGACGGTGTGGGTGGCGCCGAAGCCGCGGGCCCACGCGAGCTTGCGCTCGTCGAGGTCGACGGCGATGACCTGCCGAGCCCCGGCGTACAGCGCGCCGGCGACCGCGGCGCTGCCCACGCCGCCGCAGCCGATGACCGCGACGGTGTCGCCCTGGCGCACCGGGGCCGTGTTGACGGCCGCGCCCCAGCCGGCCATGACGCCGCAGCCGAGCAGGCCGGCGGCGGCGGGGTCGGCGTCCGGGTCGACCTTGGTGCACTGCCCCGCGGCCACGAGCGTCTTCTCGGCGAACGCGCCGATGCCGAGCGCGGGGCTGAGCACCGTCCCGTCCGCGAGCGTCATCTTCTGCACGGCATTGCGGGTGTCGAAGCAGTACCAGGGCCGGCCGCGGGTGCAGGCGCGGCACTCGCCGCAGACCGCCCGCCAGTTGAGGACGACCGTGTCGCCGGGCGCGACGTGGGTGACGCCGTCCCCGACCGACTCGACGACGCCCGCCGCCTCGTGGCCCAGCAGGAAGGGGAAGTCGTCGTTGATCCCGCCCTCGCGGTAGTGCAGGTCGGTGTGGCAGACGCCGCACGCGCGCACCTGGACCAGCGCCTCGCCGGGCCCGGGGTCCGGCACGAGCACGGTCTCGACCGAGACCTCCTGGCCCTTGCCCCTCGCCACCACACCGCGTACCTCGTGCACGTCGAGCTCCGTCCGTCTCGGGGCCTCGACCCTAGGACGGCGGGGTAGGGGTCCCGCCAGTCGACCCCGAGGAGTCCCCCGTGCTGTCCCGCCGCATCGCCGACCTGACCGTGAGCGCCATCGGGCTGGGCGCCATGCCGCTGTCGGTCGAGGGCCGGCCGGACGAGGCCGACGCCGTGCGCACCGTGCACGCCGCCCTCGACGCCGGCGTCACCCTCGTCGACACCGCCGACGCCTACTGCCTCGGCGCCGACGAGGTCGGCCACAACGAGCGGCTCGTGGCGAAGGCGCTGCGGTCGTACGGCGGCGACGTCTCCGAGGTGCTGGTGGCCACCAAGGGCGGCCACACCCGGCCGCCGGACGGGTCGTGGGCGCTCGACGGCTCCCCCGAGCACCTGCGCGCCGCCTGCGAGGCGTCGCTGCGCGCGCTCGGCGTCGAGGCGATCGGGCTGTACCAGTACCACCGGCCCGACCCGCAGGTGCCGTACGCCGAGTCGCTCGGCGCCCTCGAGGAGCTGCGCCAGGAGGGCAAGGTGCGCCTCGTCGGCATCAGCAACGCCGACGTCGACCAGATCGAGCTGGCCCGCGGGACGACCGTGCTCGCGGCCGTGCAGAACGAGTTCTCCCCCGCCTTCCGGTCCAGCCTGCCCGAGCTCGAGCACTGCGCGCGGCACGGCATCGCGTTCCTGCCCTGGTCGCCGCTGGGCGGCGCCGGGCGCGCCGCGGGGCTCGGGGACGAGCACGCGGTCTTCGCCGAGGTGGCGCGGGCGCACGAGGTGTCGCCGCAGCAGGTGTGCCTGGCGTGGGAGCTCTCGCTCGCCGACGTCGTCGTCCCGATCCCCGGCGCCCGGCGGCCGGCGTCGATCACCGACTCCGCGGCCGCCGCGGACCTGCGGCTGTCCGACGACGAGCTGGCCCGGCTGTCGGCGGGCTGACCGGGGGCTCCTCCGCGGTGAGCCGCCCCGCTCAGCGGTCGCCCTCGGACAGGAAGCCGCGGACGAGGGAGGCGTGCTCGCCGATGCACTGCTCGAGCGCGGCCTCCTGCTGGGGCGTCGTGCCGCCGATGTCGAAGCGCACCGGGAAGCGGTACTGCTTGTCGGCCGCGCCCTGGTCGGCGACGACCGCGATGCCCGGCAGGCCCCCGCAGTCGCGCTTGAGCGCCTCCCGGTCGGCCTGGGTGACCCCCTGCTGGAGCGTCACGACGAGCTGGCGGGTGTCCGGCGCGAGCAGGTGGTCGAAGACACCGGTGACGAGCATCCCGGACAGCGCGACGACGCCGAACGCCGCGAGCAGCGCACGGGTGCGGCCCTTCGGGTCGCGCCACCAGACCGGGGTCCTCATGCAGGCATTCTCCCGCAGGGACGGGGCACTGTCCGGTCGGGGAGGCGCGACCGCGCCCCGTCCCCGACCCCGACACCCCAGGAGCCACCCCGCATGAGCACCCCGGACAAGAACGAGGGCATCACCAAGAAGGACGTCGTCGACTGGACCGACCTCGGCAAGGAGATGTGGTCCTACCTCACCGGCAAGGGGGCGGCCATCGACTACACCTTCGTCGACATGAAGGTCGAGGTCCCGCGCGACACCGGTGCCGACGCCCCGCGGGCGACCTGGCGCCTGGACGGCACGCTGCGCATCACGACGACCGACCGCGACAACGCGGGCGCGTCGAAGGCCTGACGGCCGTGCCCGGGCCCGACGCGCAGCAGCTGCGCGAGGCCCTGGTCGGTGCCCTGCGCGACCTGCCCGACCTGCAGGTCGCCGGGGAGCTGTCCTTCCGCGTCGACGGACCGGCCGGCGGCACGTCCGGCACGGTCCGCGGCGACGGCGGCACGGTCCGCGTGCACGCCGAGGACCCGGTCGCGGCGTGGGACGCCGCTCTCGGCTCCTCGTCGACCGGCCCGGCCGTCCTGCGCGCGGTCGCCGACCGGCTCGCCGACACCGGGCTCGTGCTCGAGGTCAGCGGGCCCGGCGGCCACGTGGCCACCGTCGGTGCCGGCGTCGACAGCCCGGTCGGCCGCCTGCTGACCGGGTCCCGGCGGGTGCGCCTCGGGCGCCCTGCTGCGGTCCGGCCGCTGGCCGTCGCCCAGGTCCGTCGGACGGCCGGAGCCGCCCTGCCCGCCGCCCTCGCCGTGCTCGGCGTCGCGCTCGGGCTGGCGGCTCTGCGACGGGCCCGCCGCTCGAACCACCACCCCGGTCCCGAGCTCGGCTGGCGGGGCGTCGACCCCGCCCTGCTGCGGGTGCGCCGCCTGCTCGCCGCGCTCGGGGTCGGGCTGCCCACCCTCGTCGTCGCCGTCGTGCTGCTCGTGCTGCTCGGTCCCGTCGCCGCCGTCGCCGCCGTGCTCGTCGGCGGAGCGGTCCTGCTGCTCGTCCTGAGGGTCGTGCGCCGCCAGGTCGCGGCGTGGGCCTGGACCGAGCGCGACGACGACCTGCTGCTGTCGCGCGGCGTGCTCGTGCGGCGCACGACCGTCGTGCCGTACGGCCGGATGCAGTACGTCGACGTCACAGCGGGCCCGCTGGACCGCCGCTACGGCATCGCCACCGTGGTGCTGCACACCGCGGCGGCCGCCACGGACGCGGTCGTGCCCGGGCTGCGGGCGGCCGACGCCGAGCGCCTGCGCGACCGCCTGGCCGCGCTCGGCGAGGCCCGGGCGGCCGGGGTGTGAGCGAGCCGCCCGACCCCCGGCCCGTCGCGGCCGCACCCGCTGACTGGTCGCGGCTGCACCCGCTCACGCCGCTGCTGCGCGGCGGCCGCTTCGTGCTCGTGCTGCTGGCCGTCGTCGGGCAGCAGGGGCTTCGCCAGGCCTCCGCCACCGCGGCGCTCGCGGGGCTGGCCGTCGCCGTGCCCGTGGCGCTGCTCGCCGGGTTCGTGTCCTGGCGGCGCACCGCCTACCGCCTCACCCCTACCGAGCTGCAGGTCGACAGCGGCGTGCTGCAGCGGCGCAGCCGCCGGGTGCCGCTGGCCCGGCTGCAGAGCGTCGACGTCGTGCGTCCCCTGGCCGCGCGCGTCCTCGGCCTGGCCGAGCTGCGGCTCGAGGTCGCCGGCGGCGGCCGCACCGAGGCGCCGCTGGCCTACCTGTCCGAGCAGGACGCGCACCACCTGCGCCGCCGGCTGCTGGCGCTCGCGGCCCGCACCCCCGGCGCGCAGGTCGACGACGCGGACGGCGGCGGCGACGACGCGCCCGAGCCCGACGAGACCGTGCTGGTGCGGGTGCCCACGGGCGCGCTGATCGGCTCGGTGCTGCTGGGCGCGCCGGCCCTCGTCGCGCTGACCCTGCTCGTCGTCGGCGTCGTCGTGCTCCTCGTCGCGCCGTCCGCCGCGTCCGGGACCGTGCTCGCCGGGCTGCCGCTGCTGCTGGGCACCGGGAGCCTCGCCGTCCGGCGCGTCCTCGCCGAGTACGGCTTCACCCTCGCCGAGGCCCCGGACGGGCTGCGGCTGCGGCACGGCCTCGTCGACACCCGCGCGCAGACGATCCCGCTGGACCGGGTGCAGCAGGTGCGGGTGGTCGAGCCCGTGCTGTGGCGCCGGCAGGGCTGGGTCCGCGTCGAGGTCGACGTCGCCGGCTACGGCGCGACCCGCGGCGACGAGCAGGCCGCGACCTCGGCGCTGCTGCCCGTCGCGCCCCGGCCGTACGCCCTCGCGCTCGTCGACCGGGTGCTCGGAGCGGCCCTGCCGCCCGTCGACCAGCCGGTCCCGCGGCGCGCCCGCTGGCGGGCGCCGCTGTCCGGCCGCCGGCTGGCCGTCGGGCTCGACGACACCCACCTGGTCGCCCGGTCGGGCATCCTCACCACGACGTACGACGCCGTCCCGCTCCGCAAGGTGCAGAGCCTGCGGCGCAGCCAGGGGCCCTGGCAGCGGCGACTGGGCCTCGCGTCCGTGCACGCCGACACCGCGGGCCGTCGCCTGCCCGGTGCCGTCGCCCGGCACCGCGACGCCGACGCGGCCGAGGCGCTGCTCGCCGAGCTCACCGCGCGAGCCCGTCGGGCGCGCGCCCGCTAGCCTCGGCGGGCCCCGCTCCCCCACGCCCGGAGGTCCCCCGTGCAGCTCACCGGTCTGTCCGCCGTCGTCACCGGAGGGGCCAGCGGCCTCGGCCGGGCCACCGCGACCGCGCTGGTCCGCGGGGGCGCTGCCGTCGTGGTCGCCGACCTGCCGGGCAGCCCCGGCGAGCAGACCGCGTCGGAGATCGGCGCGGTCTTCGTGCCCGTCGACGTCACCGACGAGGCGCAGGTCCAGGCGGCGGTCGACCGCGCCGGCGAGCTCGCCCCGCTGCGCGTCGCCGTCAACTGCGCCGGCGTCGGCACCCCCGGCCGGGTGCTGGGCAAGGCCGGCCCGCTGGCGCTGGACGCCTTCGCCCGGGTCGTCACCGTCAACCTCGTGGGCACCTTCAACGTCCTGCGCCTGGCGGCGGCGGCCATGGCCGCCACCGAGCCGGTCGACGGCGAGCGCGGCGTGGTCGTCAACACCGCCAGCGCCGCCGCCTTCGACGGGCAGATCGGTCAGGCCGCCTACTCGGCGAGCAAGGGCGGCGTGGTCGGGATGACCCTGCCGGTGGCCCGCGACCTCGCCGACAAGCTCATCCGCGTGATGACGATCGCGCCGGGGCTGTTCGACACCCCGATGCTGCAGGGCCTGCCCGAGCCGGCCCGCCAGTCGCTCGGCGCGCAGGTGCCGATGCCGTCGCGCCTCGGCGACCCGTCGGAGTACGCCGCGCTCGTGCAGCACATCGTCGAGAACCCGATGCTCAACGGCGAGGTCATCCGCCTGGACGGGGCGATCCGGATGGCGCCCCGCTAGTCGGCCGAGGCGCCCCGGCCGACGGGCGGCAGCGGCCGGGCTCCCCCGGCGCTGCCGTGGTCGACCTGCAGGGTCGTGTGCTCGATCCCGAACCGCTCCCCGAGCCGCTGCTCGAGCCGCCGGCGCACCGCGTGGCAGTCCAGCGACGGCTGCACGAGCACGTGCGCCGACAGCGCCGGCAGGGCGCTGGTGACCTCCCAGACGTGCAGCTCGTGCACGTCGACCACGCCGTCCTCGGCGCGCATGACCTCGAGCACCTCGGCCGGGTCGGTGCCGCGCGGGGACGCCTCGAGGAACACCCGCCCTGACTCGCGCACCAGCGACAGGCCGGCCTGCACCATGAGCCCGGCCACGACGATCGTCGCGATCGCGTCGGCCCGCTGGAAGCCGGTGACCAGCACGACGAGGCCGGCGACCGCGGTGCCGACGAAGGCGTACAGGTCGGTGAGGACGTGCTGGAACGCGCCCTCGACGTTGAGGCTGCGCCGGTCGGCGCGCGACAGGAGCCACGCCGTGAGCAGGTTGACGGCGATGCCGAGCAGGGCGACGCCCAGCACGAGGCCGCCGCGCACCTCGGGCGGGTCGAGCAGCCGGCGTACGCCCTCGACGACGAAGACGACGGCCAGGCCGAGCAGCACCAGCCCGTTGAGCTGGGCGGCGAGGATCTCCACGCGGCGCAGGCCGTAGGTGTAGGCGCCGCGGGCCGGCCGACCGGCCAGCCACGACGCGCCCAGCGCCAGCGCGATGGCGCCCGCGTCGCTGAGCAGGTGCCCGGCGTCCGCGAGCAGCGCCGAGGAGCGGGCCACCAGGCCGACGGCCACCTCGACGACGGTGAACGCGACGAGCACGCCCAGGGCGAGCACCAGCAGCCGCCGGTCGGCGGTCGCGCCGACCTCGTGCCGGTGCCCGCCGCGGGCGTGCCCGTGCGACTGCTCCGGGCCGGGTCCGCGCACCACCCTGGCGAGCCTAGGGCGGTGCGCGGACGGCGGCTCAGGTGACGTTGATGCCGGCGAACGCGTCGGCGACCGCCGCGCGCTGGCTGCTGCTCGGGCCGTACAGGTCGGTGGCCGCCTGCAGCGCCGCGGTGCGCGCGCCGTGGTAGTCGGTCGAGGACGTCATGTAGACCCTCAGCGCGCGGTACCAGACGGCCGCAGCCGCGGCGTTGCCGATGCCCGTCACGGCCGTGACGCCGGCGGCGTTGCCGCAGACCGGGCTGGGGCCGTACGGCGAGCCGCTGCTGCCCTGCGCGAGCAGGTAGAAGACGTGGTTGCCCGGGCCCGAGGAGTAGTGCACGTCCAGGCCGCCCACGCCGGAGTACCAGCAGTCCTTCGACGCGCCGTCCTGGGAGGGCTTCGCCATGTAGCGCAGCGGGGTCGTACCGATCTTCTCGCCGATGGTGAAGTCGGGGACGTCCTGCGGGCTGTTGGCCTGGAACTCGACCATGGTGCCGAAGATGTCGCTCGTGGCCTCGTTGAGCCCGCCGCTCTCGCCGGAGTAGGTGAGGCCGGCGGTGCGGCTCGTCACGCCGTGCGTCATCTCGTGGCCGGCCACGTCGAGCGAGACGAGCGGGGTGAACGTCGTGCCGTCGCCGTCGCCGAAGGTCATGCAGAAGCACGAGTCGGACCAGAACGCGTTGTTGTACGCCCGGCCGTAGTGCACCCGCGCCGGCGCGCCCTTGCCGTCGTCCCCGATGCCGTTGCGGCCGTGGACGGTCTTGAAGTAGTCCCAGGTCTGGGCGACGCCGTACGCCGCGTCGGCGGCCACGGTCTTCGGGTCCGACGTGCTGCCGTTGCCGAAGGTGCTCGTGCTGCTCGTGACGAGCGTGCCGGAGCCGCTGGTGCGACCGGCCAGGTCGGAGGTCGTCGCGCTCCCCCGGGTCTGGTCGGTGAGCGAGTAGGTCGTGCCGGACAGGCTCGCCGACAGCGGGACGGTGCCGTCGTAGAGGGTGCGGCCCGTCGCCGCGACGCTGCTCCCCGCAGCCGCGCCGCCGCCGGGCTTGCCGGTCTCGATGCCCTGGACGACCTCGACGAGCGACAGGTCCGCCGCGTCGAGGGTCTCGCGCAGCTCGCTGGGGCCGCCGTCGGGCGCCGTGCCGGTGACGACGACCTGCCAGACGAGCCGCGGAGCGGCGGTGCGGGTCGTCACCGCGAGCACGGGCGCGGCGACGCTGTCGACCGCGCCGCTGGCCAGCCGCTGCGCCGCCAGCACGGCCTGCGCCGCGCTCGTGGCCGGGGTGGTCGACAGCCGCAGCGGTGCCCCCTGGGTGGCGCTCACCCCGCGGAAGGCGCCGCCGCGGGTGCCGTGCACGACGAGGTCGCCGCCGACGACCGGCAGGCCGTGGTGGCTGCGGGCGAAGCGGACGTGCTCGCTGCCGTCGGGGTCGACGACCACGTCGCGGGCGACGAACGCGTCCGCGGCCGAGCGGGCGGCCGCAGCCGGGTGCGCGCGCAGGTGCGCGGCCGCGCGGGCGACGGCGTCGCCGCGGCTGTCGGGCGAGGGCGCCCCGGTGGCGGGGGCGGTGCCGCCGAGCACGGCGAGCGCGGCGAGCACGAGGGCGCCGCCGACGGCGGCAGCGGGCAGGCGGGTGGTGCGCACGGGCGTCCTCCGGGGGACGGTCGTCCGCAGCCGGGAGGCGGTCGCGGTGCCCGCACCCTGCCCCTTCTGCGTGGTTCCGTCCAGCGACCAGGTCGTCAGGGCGGGGCGTCGCCCCGCGCCCGCTCCTGCTCGACGACGGCCTCGCGGTCGCGCAGGCGGGCCAGCCCCTGCAGCGGCTGACGCATCCTGGGGTTGCCCGCGAGGAGGTCGGCGTCGCGGTCCAGGAAGGCCCAGTAGCCGGCGGTGTACGGGCAGGCCGTCGGCCCGACGCGCACCTTCGGGTCGTACGCGCACGGCCGGCAGTAGTCGCTCATGCGGTTGATGTAGGCGCCGCCCGAGGCGTAGGGCTTCGTCGCCATGAGCCCGCCGTCGGCGTGCTGCGACATGCCGACGACGTTGGGCAGCATCACCCAGTCGTAGCCGTCGACGAAGACCTCGTGGAACCAGGCCGTGACCTGCGCCGGGTCCCAGCCGCGCTGCAGCGCGAGGTTGCCCAGCACCATCAGGCGCGGGATGTGGTGCACCCAGCCGCGCTCGCGGAGGTCGCGCAGCACGCTGGACAGGCAGTTCGCGGTGACGGCGTCGGCGTCCAGGGAGCGGAACCACTCGGGCAGGTCCGTACGGGCCTGCAGGGCGTTGCGGTGGCGGTAGTCCGGCGGGACGTGCCAGTAGACCGACCAGACGTACTCCCGCCACCCCAGGACCTGCCGCACGTAGCCCTCGACGCTGTTGAGCGGCGCCCGGCCCTCGCGGTAGGCCTGCTCGGCGGCGTGCACGCACTCCAGGGGGTGCAGCAGCCCGAGGTTGATGGCCGGTGACAGCGCGCTGTGGCTCATCCACGGGTCACCGGCCAGCATCGCGTCCTCGGTGGGGCCGAAGTCGCGCAGCCGGTGCTCGACGAAGTGCTGCAGCGCCGCGAGCGCCTCCCCGCGGGTCGCGGGGGCCCAGCGGGGGGCGTCGTCGCCGACGAAGGCCGCCTGCCCGTCGCGCTCCATGCGGTCCAGGTCCTCGCGGACCTCGGCGTCGACGTCGTCCTCGACGACCTCCCACGGCCCGGGCAGGCCGAGCGTCTCGCGCCTGGGTGGCGGCTCGCGGTTGTCGTGGTCGAGGTTCCAGCGCCCGCCGGCCGGCTCGCTGCCGTCCATGAGCACGTCGAACCGCACCCGCTGCCAGCGGTAGAAGTCCTCCAGCAGCAGCCGGCGCCGGCCGTCCGCCCACCGCGCGAAGTCCTCCCGCGTCGTGGCGAAGCCGCGCCCCTCGGCGACCACCTCCAGCCCGCGCTCGCGGACGTAGCGGTCGGCGGCGTACGACGTCGGCTGCACCACCGACACGGGTCCCGGCACCTGCTCGAGCGCCTCGTCGTACGTGTCGGCCTGCACGAAGGTCGCCTGCTCGCCGAGCTCGAGGGCCCGGTGGCGCAGCGCCGACAGCAGCAGGTGCGCCTTGGCGCGGTGGAAGCGGCGGCGCCGCAGGACCGCGCGGGACTCCACGAGCAGCACCGGCTGGTCCGGGACGTCGAGGAACTGCGGGCCGAGCTGGTCCGCGAACAGCCACCGGGTGGTCACCGCCGGGGCCTACCCGCCTGCGTGTGCGGCAGACTCCGGGGGTGGCGGGCAGGGCAGCAGGGGCGGACGTCGAGCGCCGGACCACCTACCGCGAGGTGCTGGCGCAGCGCGACTTCTCCGTGCTGCTCGCCGCCTGGCTGGTGTCCATGCTCGGCAACGTCGTCGCGCACGTCGCCCTGTCGTTCCTCGTCTTCAGCCGCACCGGCTCGCCGCTGCTCGCGGCGGTGGCCTTCTCGATCGGCTGGGTGCCGCACCTGTTCGTCGGCACGCTGCTGTCGGGCCTGTCCGACCGGGTGCCACCGCGCCGTCTCATGGTCGGGTGCGACCTGGTCTGCGCCGTCGTCGTCGGGCTCATGGTCGTGCCGGGCCTGCCGGTCGGCGCGCTGCTCGCCCTGGTGGTCGTGCAGGGGTGCGTGACGCCGGTCTTCGCCAACGCCCGCGCAGCGACGTTGCCCGACCTGCTGCCCGGCGACACGTACGTCGTGGGCAAGGCGCTGCTGGGCCTGGTCTCGCAGTCCAGCCAGCTGGTCGGCTACGCCCTCGGAGCGGCGCTGCTGGCGGTGGTCAGCCCCACGACGGCCCTGGCGGCGGACGCGGTGTCGTTCGTGCTCTCCGCGCTGCTGCTGCGCCTCGGGACGCGCGAGCACCCGCCCGCGCGCGTGCCGGGCGGGTCGCTCGCGCGCGACTCGCTGTCCGGCCTGGCCGCGCTCCTGCGGCACCGCCGGGTGCGGGCGCTGCTCGTGCTGGGGTGGGTCGTCCCGATGCTCGGTGTCGTGCCGGAGTCGGTCGCGGTGCCGTACGCCGCCGACCTGCGCGCCGGCGCGTCGGGCGCCGGGGTCCTGCTCGGGGCGGTCGCGGCGGGGGTCGTCGTCGGCGAGGCCGCGCTCGCGCGGCTGCTGCGCCCGGCGCAGCGGGTGCGGCTCATGGGACCGCTGGCGCTGCTGGTGAGCGTGCCGGCCCTGCTGTTCGTCCTGCGTCCGTCGCTGCCGGTCGCCGCGCTGCTGCTGCTCGTGTCGGGGGTGGGGTGGGCGTACGGGCTGGCGCAGTCGCAGCTGCTGCTGCAGGCGCTGCCGGCGGACCTGCGCACCCGCGGCCTGGCCGTGGCCGGCAGCGGCGCCATGCTCACCCAGGCCCTGGGCTTCACCCTCGGCGGCGCGGCCGCCGAGCTCGCCACGCCGTCGCGGGTCGTGGCGGGCGGCGGGCTCGTCGGCCTCGTCGTCGCGGTGCTGGTGCTGCGCGAGGTGCGCGCCAGCGGCGCGCTCGGCTGACCCCGCTACGCCCCGCCGTCCGCGCCACCGGCCTGGATGGAGCCGCCCTGCGGGTCGTCGGTGTCGCCGAGGGCGCCGCTCTGCTCGAGGTCGTCGCCGCGCTCGTCGCCGGTGCCGGGGCTGCGCTCGCCGAGGTCGCGGCGCAGCTGCTCGCGGGCCGCGGTCTGGCCGTCGGCCCCGGTGGTCGTGCCCTCGCCCGGCTCGCTGTCCATCGTGTCGACGGCGTCGGCGCCGCGGACGCCGCCCGCGGGCTCGGGCACCGGGTCGGCGCCGAGCGTGGTGCCCTGCTGCTGCAGGGTCGGGTCGTCCGGCAGGCCGGCGGTCGGGGTGTCGGGGGTGCTCATGGCGTCCCCCCTACCCGGGCAGCGCCTCCAGCACCACCACGAACTCGCCCGGGGGCGACAGCGACGACGGGGTCCCCGGCAGCAGGGTCAGGGCACCGTCGCGCCACCACCACAGGTCGGGCGCGAGCGCGCCCGGCCCGGCGCGCCACAGCGCGTCGGCGTTGACGAGCAGCGTCTGCGCGGCGTCGAGCGCCTGGTCGCGGCCCAGCAGCGGCGCCGCGAGCAGCAGGTGGCGGGTGGGCAGCGCGACGAGCAGCCCGGCCGGCGGCGGGTCCAGGTAGGTCGCGAGCCAGTGCACGTGCGTCGCCGCGAACGCCGACGGCGACTCCAGCGCCACGACCGCGGCCCCCTCGTCGACGGTGCGGCGGCTGAGCAGTCCGTCGTCGAGGACCTGACGGCGGCCGAGGTCCAGCAGCTCGTCGGGGTCGGCACCCCACGACCGCACCGACGACGGCGGGACCGGGCGCACCGCGCCGGCCAGGTCGGCGACGAGCACCTCGACGAGCCCGGCCGCCAGCGGGCGGCGCACGACGTCGTCGGCGAGCACCGCGCCCTCGGTCTGGACCCGGGTGCGCAGCCGGGGCCGCAGCGCCGCCTCGTCGTCGAGGGCGCCCAGCGCGCTGCCGGCCTCGACCGCCGTCGCCAGCCCCTGCAGCGCGTCGAGCACGACCCTCGGCCACTCCCGGCCGGGACGCAGCAGGCACGCCGCCCGGACGTCCTCCAGCGCCACGGTCCCGGTGATCCGGCCCTGCAGCACGACGAGGTCGCCCTGGAGCTGCACGACGACGAGCCCGAGCCGGGTGCACGCCTCGCGGACCGCCCCGGCGAACGCGTCCGCGTCTCCCCCGTCGCCGCGCCGCCACCGGGAGGTCAGCCCCAGGACCGCTCCGCGCACCGCTCGCCGACCGCGGCAAGACGCCGCAGCGCGAGCGCGCCGCACACCGAGCTCGCCGCGCCGACCAGGCCGGCCAGGACGTACGCCCCGCCGGCCGTGGCGGTGTCCAGCGTCCCGGCGCCCGTGACGACGAAGACCGCGGCGACCGCCCAGAGCACCCACCAGGCCGTGAGCAGGCGTGGCACCGGCTCCGCGCGCCAGCCGTCGCCCCAGCCCTGCCCGGGGCCGCCCGTGCGGTGTCCCGCGGTCAGGTAGGCCGCGGCCTCGCGGTAGGCCAGCAGCGGCAGGACCGCGCCGGCGAGCGGCACGAACAGGCCCCACCACGCCCAGCCGGCGCGGCTGCTGCGGGAGCCGTTGCCCGCCAGGCGGGCCGCCTCGGCCGTCCGGCAGGTCCAGACCGCGAGGACGGCCCAGACCGCAGCGCCGAGGCCGAGCAGCAGGAGCACCCCGAACCCGCTGGCGCCGTCGCCCGTGGACAGCGCCGAGTCGTACTGCGCCTCGGTCAGGGCCTGGTCGTCGGCGGCGACGTAGGCGGTGCCGGCCGCCAGCAGGAGCACCCACGCCGCGAGCAGGACCCAGCACAGGACCGAGACGGTGCGGGCCGCGCCGCTGGCCCGACGCAGGGCGGTGCCGGGGCCGCTCGGCGCCCAGCTCGGCGGACCGCCCCACGTGGGGGCACCCCAGCCCGGCGGCACCGGGCCGGGTCCGGCCAGGGGTGAGGCGCCGCCGACCGTCGGCGGGCCGTACCCGACCGGAGGTGGCGGCAGGACCGGCGGGCCGTCGCCCGCGTACCCGGGGGGCGGCCCGTCCGGGCCGCTCGGTGACCTCGGCGGGGCGTACGCGTCCGGGGCGGCGTAGGGCGCCCGCTGGGCGGGTGCCGGTGGCACCGCCGGGCCGCGCCTGTCGTCAGCGGTGTCGTCGGGGTGCAGCGTCATGCGCCGGGCCTCCGGGGCGGTCGGTGCTCGGTCGGTCCTCGTGAGCGGGCGGGACGGGGCGCTAGTTGACGAGCCGCTCGCGGCCCGTCCAGTACTGCTCGCGGAGCTTGAACTTCTGCACCTTGCCGGTCGCGGTCCGCGGGATGGCCTCCCGGAACTCGACCGACGTCGGGGCCTTGTAGCCGGCGAGCCGCCCCTTGCAGTGCGCGATCAGCCCGGCCTCGTCGACAGAGGCACCCTCGGCCAGGACGACCAGCGCCTTGATGGTCTCGCCCCACTTCTCGTGCGGCACGCCGATGACCGCGACCTCGGCGACCGCCGGGTGGCTGAACAGGCAGTCCTCGACCTCGATCGAGCTGACGTTCTCACCGCCGGTGATGATGACGTCCTTCTTGCGGTCCTTGATCGACAGGTAGCCCTCCTCGTCGAGCTCGCCGCCGTCGCCGGTGTGGAACCACCCGTCCTCGAGCGCTGCCTCGGTGGCGTCGGGCTGCTCCCAGTAGCCCTGCATGATCACGTTGCTGCGGGCGAGCACCTCGCCCTGCTCGGAGATGCGGAGGCGCGCGCCGATGGCCGGCACGCCGGCCCGGGAGAGGCGCTTGGCGCCCTCCTCCGCCGGGAGGTCGTCCTCCTCGCTGCGCCGTCGGTTGACCGTCAGCAGCGGCGAGGTCTCGGTGAGGCCGTAGATCTGCATGAACTCCCAGCCGAGCTCCTCCTCGACCCGCTGGATGACCCGGCTGGGCGGCGGCGCGCCCGCGCAGATCACCCGCACCCGGTCGCGGCCCGGGACCTCGCCCTCCCAGGTCTGCGCCGCCTCCAGCACGGACGCGACGACCGCCGGGGCGCAGCACATGACCGTCACGCCGTAGCGCTCGACGCGACGCAGGATCTCGGCCCCGTCGATCTTGCGGATGACGACCTGCGGCACGCCCATGCCGGTCATCGCGAAGGGCATGCCCCAGCCGTTGCAGTGGAACATCGGCAGCGTGTGCAGGTAGACGTCCCGGTCGGTCACGCCCGCGTGCAGCGCGAAGGTCACGGCGTTGGTCCAGATGTTGCGGTGGGTGATCTGCACCCCCTTGGGGCGCGCCGTCGTGCCGCTCGTGTAGTTGATCGTCGCGGTCGCGTCCTCGTCGGCCTCCCACGGGACCGGCTCGACCCCGGGCCGCAGCAGCGCGGCGTCGGCGTCCCTGCCCAGCACGAAGCGGTGCTCGGCCGTCACGCTCGCCAGCGCCTCGTCGAGCTCGGGGTCGACGAGCAGCACCTTCGCGCCGCAGTGCTCGACGATGTAGGCCACCTCGTCGCGGCTGAGGCGGAAGTTGACCGGCACGACGATGCGCCCGTGCGCGGTCGCGGACAGCAGCAGGTCGAGCAGGCGGGCGCTGTTGTGGCTGACGACGGCGATCCGCTCCCCCGGGCCGACGCCGAGCGCGTCGAGCCCCGCGGCGAGCGCCCGTCCGCGCCCGGCCAGGTCGCCGTACGTCAGGGAGCCCAGGCCGCCGTCCTGCGCGGGAGCAGGCTCGTCGACGACGCCGGTGCGCAGCCCGTAGGCGAGCTCGGCGCGGTGCAGGAAGTCGGGTGTGACGAGGGGCACTCTCATGCGCCGGAGAGTACGACGGGGTCGGGCGGCCCGGCAGGCGCACCGGCCGAGCTGTGGACGACCGCGGGACCGACGGAGGACGGACGGGGGACTGACGGGGGACGGGTCTAGCGTGCGGGCATGGACATCACCTACCCGCCGGAGGCGGAGGAGTTCCGGGCCAGGGTCCGGGCCTTCCTCGCCGAGCAGCTCCCGGCCGACTGGGCCGGCATGGGCGCCCTCGACGAGGAGGAGCGCGAGGCCTTCCGCGTGCGCTGGCGCGCGACGCTGGCCGAGCACTCGATGCTCGCCGTGTCGTGGCCCGAGGAGTACGGCGGGGCAGGGCTCACGCTCGTCGAGCAGGTCGTGCTCGCCGAGGAGCTGGCCAAGGCGGGCGCGCCGCAGGGCAGCGAGAACGACACCTTCGGCATCGGCATGCTCGGCAACACCCTCATCCACCTGGGCACCGAGGAGCAGAAGAAGCACTACCTGCCCCGGATCCTGTCCGGCGAGCAGCGCTGGTGCCAGGGCTACTCCGAGCCCGACGCCGGGTCCGACCTCGCCGGGCTGCGCACCAGCGCCGTGCTCGACGGCGACGAGTGGGTCATCAACGGGCAGAAGACCTGGACCTCGGCGGGCCACCTGGCCGACCACATCTTCGTGCTCGCCCGCACCGACTGGGACGCTCCCAAGCACAAGGGCATCACGTTCCTGCTCGTGCCGATGGACCAGCCCGGCGTCGAGGTGCGGCCGATCCGCAACATGGCCGGCTACTCGCTGTTCAACGAGGTCTTCTTCACCGACGCCCGCACCGACGCCGCCGAGGTCGTCGGAGGCGTGCACGACGGCTGGCGCACGGCGATGGCGCTGCTGGGCTTCGAGCGCGGCGTCACCGCGACGACCGACGCGATCCGCTTCCGCGGCGAGGTCGACCGGCTCGTCGCGCTCGCCCGCGAGCGCGGCCTCACCTCCGACCCGCGCATCCGCGAGCGCCTCGCCTGGTGCCACAGCCGGGTCGAGGTCATGCGCTTCCGCGGCTACCAGGCGCTCACCCGCTCGCTGTCCGGCCGGCCCCCGGGACCGGAGTCCGCGATCAGCAAGATCATCTGGTCGGAGTACGCGCAGGCCTACACCGAGCTCGCGATGGAGATCCTCGGGCCCGAGGCGATCGCGATGACCGGGCAGCGCACCGGCGGCCTCCTGCAGATGCCCGAGCACGGCACCGAGAACAGCGCCCGCAGCTGGGTCGAGACCTTCATGTCCGCCCGCGCCGGCACGATCTACGCCGGCAGCTCCCAGGTGCAGCGCAACATCATCGGGGAGCAGCTGCTCGGGCTGCCCAAGGAGCCGCGGCTCGACGCCGGCCCCTTCCGCGAGCTGTCGAGAGGACGGGGCTGACGTGGACTTCGCCTACGACGCCGACCAGGAGGAGCTGCGCGCGACGGTGCGCCGCTTCCTCGCCGACCGCTCACCGCTGGCCAAGGTGCGCGAGGACGTCGCGACGGACGCCGGCTACGACCGGGCGCTGTGGCGGCAGATGGCCGAGCAGCTCGGTCTGCCCGGGCTGCACCTGCCCGAGGAGCACGGCGGTTCGGGCACCGGGCTCCTCGAACCGGCCGTCGTGCTCGAGGAGACCGGCCGCGCGCTGACGCCGGTGCCGTACGCGGCGTGCCTGTTCGCCAGCCTCGCGGTGCTGCACCTCGGCACGCTCGAGCACCAGGAGGACCTGCTGCCCGGCATCGCCGACGGCTCGATCGTCGCGACCCTCGCGCTGGTGGAGGCGGCAGCCCAGACGGGCACTGCGGGGGTCACCACCACGGCGCAGGCCCGGGGCGACGAGGTGACGCTCACCGGTGTCAAGACGCTCGTCGAGCACGGCGCCTCGGCAGACGTCCTGCTGGTCAGCGCTGCCGGTGAGGACGGCACCGCGCTCTACGTCGTGCGCGGTGACGCCTCCGGTCTGACGCGCACCCGGCTCGACGCCCTGGACCTCACGCGGCCCTTCGCCGAGGTGCGCCTGGAGGCCGTGCCGGCGGTCCCGCTCGGGCCTGCCTCGGCCGGCGGGCTCGACGGGCTCCTCGACGTCGTGTGCGCCCTGCTGGCCAGCGAGATGGTCGGCGGCACCGCTGCGTGCCTGGACATGGCGACCGCCTACGCCAAGGACCGGCACCAGTTCAACCGGCCGATCGGCTCCTTCCAGGCGGTCAAGCACCGGTTGGCCGAGATGGTCGTCGCCCTCGACGGGGCGCGAGCCGCCGCGCAGTACGCCGCCATGGTCGCCGACGCCGGCAGTCCCGAGCTCGCGACGGTGGCCCCCCTGGCCAAGGCCGAAGCGGCGGAGGCGTTCACCTTCTCCGCCGGCTGGACGATCCAGGTGCACGGCGGCGTCGGGTTCACGTGGGAGCAGGACGCCCACCTGTACTTCCGTCGGGCCTGGGCCGACAGCGGGCTCTACGGCGGCCCCGCCGCTCAGCGCGCCCGGCTCGCCGACCGCCTCGGGCTGTAGCGCCGCGTGGACCTCGGGCTGGCCGGCAAGGTCCTCGTCGTCACCGGCGGATCGCGTGGCCTCGGGTTCGCGACGGCGCGGGCGCTGCGGGCCGAGGGCGCGCACGTCGTGCTGTCGGCCCGCGACCCGGAGCGGGTGCAGCGGGCGGCCACCGAGCTGGGCGCGCTCGGCGTGGTCGCGGACCAGGCCGACCCCGACGGACCGGGGCGGGTGGTCGAGGCAGCGCTGCGCGAGCACGGTCGGCTCGACGGCGCGCTGGTCAGCGTCGGGGGGCCGCCGCCGAGCGACGCGCTGGGCACGAGCGACGAGCAGTGGCGGGCGTCGTTCGACAGCGTGTTCCTCGGCGCGGTACGGCTGTGCCGCGCGGTCGTCGCGGCGCTGCCGCCCGAGGGCGGCGCGCTGGCCCTCGTGCTGTCGACGAGCGTCAAGGCGCCGCTGCCGTCGCTGGCCGTGAGCAACGGGCTGCGGCCCGGGCTCGCGATGCTGGCCAAGACGATGGCCGACGAGCTCGGCCCGCGGGGCGTACGCGTCAACGGTCTCCTCCCCGGCCGGATCGCCACCGACCGGGTGCGCGAGCTCGACGGGGCCTCGGACGGCCGGGGCATCCCGCTCGGGCGCGACGGCGAGCCCGAGGAGTTCGGCCGGGTCGCGGCGTTCCTGCTCAGCCCCGCCGCGTCGTACGTCACCGGTGCGATGGTCGCCGTCGACGGCGGCGCGGTGCGCGCCCTGTAGGACCGCGGGGAGCCCGGGCGTGCCGAGCGGGTCGTGCGCGGGTAGGCCGCCACGCATGAGCGAACAGCCCGGCGAGCAGGCCGCCCCCACCCCCAGCGGCGGCGACGTCGACATCACCGCCGCCGACCTCGACGTCGAGGGCGCGCAGGAGGTCTCCGAGACCGGAGACCCCGACGCCTACGACGGGGATGCCACCCTGGGCGGGACCGGTGGCGCCGACCGCACCGCGGGCGGCGTCGGCTGACCCTCGCCGACCGACCGCGTGCGGTACGGCACTCGACACGTGGTGATCTCGCACGCTCCAGCCCCCGCCAAGATCACCACGCGCCCGGCACGGCCCCCTGGGCAGCCCCGCGGCCCCCGAGCGTGGTGATCTCGCACGCTCCGGCCCCGCCAAGATCACCACGCACCCGGCGCGGCCCCCGAGCGTGGCGATCTCGCACGCTCCGGCCCTCACCACGATCACCACGCACGGGCGCGGCCCCCTAAGAAGCCGCGGAGCGCCCGGAGCGTGGTGATTTCGCACGCTCCCGACCCCGCCAAGATCACCACACAGCCGGTACGGCCCCCGCGCGTGGCGATCTCGCAGGCTCTGGCCCCCGGGAAGATCACCACGCACCCGGCGCGGCCCCCGGGAAGCCCCTCGGCCCCCGAGCGTGGCGATCTCGCACGCTCCGGCCCCCAACAAGATCACCACGCACCCGGCGCGGCCCGCGGAGTAGCGCCGCGGCCCCCGACCGTGGTGATCTCGCACGCTCCCGCCCCCGCCAGGACCACCACACGCGGCCCGCCGCTCGGAGCGGCCCGCCGCTCGGAGCGCCCCCGCCGCTCGGACGCCCCGCCTCATCGACGGCGAGGACGTCGTCCTCGGAGGCCTGCCGCTCGAACTGCGTGCGGTACAGCTCGGCGTAGAGGCCGCCCGCGGCCAGCAGCTCGTCGTGCCGCCCCCGCTCGGCGATCCGGCCGTCCTCGAGCACGAGGATCTGGTCGGCCTCCCGCACGGTCGACAGCCGGTGCGCGATGACGACCGACGTCCGGCCGGCGAGCGCGGTCTTGAGCGCCCGCTGCACCGCGGCCTCGGACTCGGAGTCCAGGTGCGCGGTCGCCTCGTCGAGGACGACGACGCCGGGCGCCTTGAGCAGCAGCCGGGCGATCGCCATCCGCTGCTTCTCGCCGCCCGAGAGCCGGTAGCCCCGGTCGCCGACGACGGTGTCGAGCCGGTCGGGCAGCCCGCGCACGAGCGTCGCCCACCTGCGCGGCGTCGAGCGCTGCCCACAGCTGCTCGTCGGAGGCGCCGGGAGCCGCGTACAGCAGGTTCGCGCGGATCGTGTCGTGGAACATGTGGGCGTCCTGGGTCACGACCCCGACGACGTCGCGCAGCGACTGCAGCGTGACGTCGCGGACGTCGCGGTCGGCGAGGCGCACCGCTCCGCCGCGCACGTCGTACATCCGGGTGACGAGCTGGCTGATCGTCGTCTTGCCGGCGCCCGACGGCCCGACCAGCGCGACGAGCTGCCCCGGCTCGGCGCGGAACGACACCCCGTGCAGCACCTCGGCCGGCGTCGACCGGTCCAGGACCGCGACGGACTCCAGCGAGGCCAGCGACACCTCCCCGGCGGAGGGGTAGCCGAAGCGGACGTCGTCGAACTCGATCGACGCGGCACCGGCCGGCAGGTCGACGGCACCCGGCTTCTCCGAGACCATCGGCTCGAGGTCGAGCACCTCGAAGACCCGCTCGAAGCTCACCAGCGCGGTCATGACGTCGACGCGCACGTTGGACAGTGCCGTGAGCGGGCCGTACAGACCGGTGAGGTACGCCGAGAGCGCCACCACGGTGCCGACCTGCAGCTCGCCGTTGGCCGCGAAGGTGCCGCCGACGCCGTAGACCAGCGCGGTCGCGAGCGCAGCCACCGTGGTCAGCGAGACGAAGAAGATCCGGCCGTACATCGCGGAGGTGATGCCGATGTCGCGGACCCGGCCGGCCTTGTCGCGGAACGCCGTGCTCCTCGCGCTCCGGCCGGCCGAAGAGCTTGACGAGCAGCGCGCCCGAGACGTTGAAGCGCTCGGTCATCGTGGTGTTCATCTCGGCGTTGAGCGCGTAGCTCTCGCGGGTGAGCGCCTGCAGCTTGGCGCCGACGAGCCGGGCCGGGAGGACGAACAGCGGCAGCAGCACCAGCGAGAGCAGGGTGATCTGCCACGAGAGGACGAACATCGCGACGAGCGTGAGCACCACGCCGATCGCGTTGCTCACGACGCTGGACAGCGTGCCGGTGAACGCCTGCTGCGCGCCGAGCACGTCGTTGTTGAGCCGGGTGATGAGCGCGCCGGTCTGGGTACGGGTGAAGAACGCGATCGGCATGCGCTGGACGTGGGCGTAGACCTGGCTGCGCAGGTCGTAGATCAGCCCCTCGCCGATGCGCGCCGAGTAGCAGCGGTTGACCAGCGACAGGACAGCGCCGAACAGCGCCAGCCCGGCGATCAGCCGCGGCCAGCGCGAGCGACCAGACCGGGCCGACCGGTCTCCGGCGGGTTCGGTGCCGATCCCGTCGTCGATGATCTTCTTGAAGATCAGCGGCTGGGCGACGCCGACCACCGCCGCCGACGACGATGACGGCGAGGAAGCCGAGCAGCTGCCGCCGGTAGGGCGCCGCGAAGCGCACGATCCGCTGCCACGTGCCCGGCGCCAGCTTGGCGGCCTTGACGTCCGGGTCACGCCGGAAGGACCGCATCATCGACATCTGCGCGACGTCCATCGGCGGTGCCTCCCCGGCCGAGGTCTAGAAGGCCGAGACCCCCGTGAGCGCGCGGCCGATGATCAGCTTCTGGATCTGGCTGGTGCCCTCGTACAGCGTCGTAACGCGGGCATCGCGCAGGTACTTCCCGCCGGGTACTCGTCGATGTAGCCGTAGCCGCCGTACGCCTGCACGCAGTTGTTCGCCGCCCGGCACCGACGCCTCGGTGGCGAAGAGCTTCGCCTTGGACGCCGCCAGCGCGTAGTCCTCGCCGCGGGCCTTGAGGTCGGCGCCGCGCCAGGTCATGAGGCGGGCCGCGTCGAGCTGCACGGCGGTGTCGGCGATCAGCTCCTGCACGAGCTGGTGCGCGGCGATCTTCTTGCCGAACTGCTCGCGCTGCGTCGTGTACTCGACCATCGAGTCGAGGCCGGCCTGCATGATCCCGGTGCAGGAGGCGGCGATCGACATGCGCCCGTCGCCGAGCGCCGACAGCGCTGCCCGGATGCCGGTGCCCTCGGTGCCGCCGAGCAGCGCCTCCGGTCCGACCACCACGTCGTCGAGGACCAGCTCGGCGGTGTCGCAGGACCGCAGCCCGAGCTTGCCGTGGATCTTGTTGGCCGTGAAGCCCGGGGTGTCGGTCGGGCACCAGGAACGCGCTCACGCCGCGGCTGCCCTCGCCGCCGGTGCGGGCCATGACGAGCGCCAGGCTGCGCGATCGTCCCGTTGGTGATGAAGATCTTGCGGGTGTTGATCTTGTACGACCCGTCGGGCTGCTTCTCCGCGGTGCCGGTGAGGTGCCCGGCATCGCTGCCGTGGTCGGGCTCGGTGAGCCCGAAGCAGGCCAGCACCTCCCCGGTGGCCATCCGGGGCAGCCAGGCCTGCTTCTGCTCGTCGGTGCCCATCCGCTCCAGCACGCCCGCGACGAGCCCCAGGTGGACCGAGACGATCGAGCGGACGTTGGCGTCGCCCCGGCCCAGCTCCTCGATGAGCAGCGCGTACGACAGCGGGTCGGCCCCGCCCCCGCCGTACTCCTCCGGGACCGTGAGGCCCAGGAAGCCGTTCTGCTTGAGCCCGTCGAACGCCTCCTGCGGGAAGCGCTCCTCGCGGTCGTTGGCCAGCGCCCGGGGGGTGACGACGTCGTCGACCCACGCGCGCACCGCCTTGCGGAAGGCGTCCTGCTCGGGGCTCAGGCTCAGGTCCATCGCACTCTCCTCGATCCACTCGCCGACGACCGCCGGCTCGGCGCCGTCAGCCTCGCACCGACGGCGCGGCGCCGCTCAGGGCGGGGCTCAGCCGGCCTTCCTGCGGGTCGCGCCGCCCCGCCCGCGCAGGGCGACCCCCGACTCGGACAGGATCCGGTGCACGAAGCCGTACGACCGGCCCGACTCGGCGGCGAGCAACCGGATGCTCTGCCCCGACTCGTACTTCTCCTTGAGGTCCGCAGCCAGCTGGCCGCGCTCGTCGCCGGTGACCCGGCTCCCCTTCTTCAGCTCCGCCACAGCCGTCCTCTCCCACGCCGATGTCGACCGTCCGCCAGGACGATCACTGACTACCGCGTACGGGACCGACCGAACCGTGCGCGGGCGCCTCAGTCGCAGCCGCAGACGCCCGAGGCCGAGCGCAGCTGGAAGCACGACGGGCAGGTGGCGCTGCGCAGCGCGGCCGACTCCTGGGCCGCCTCGGCCGCGAGGGTGGCGGCGCGGGTCGCCGCGGCCCGGGTGGAGCGCTGCTTGGACCGCGTCTCGGCGGCGTCCCGCTCGGCGGCCTGGGCGGCCGAGCGGGCGAAGGCGTCGGCGTGCTCCGCCTCGAAGACGCGCGAGCGGACGGTGTCCGGCACGAAGTTCATCGTCTCGCGGCACAGCGCGACGGCGACCTCGACGTCGTCGCACTCCATCGCGACCTGCTCCACGACGTCGCCGTGCACGAGGTCGGGGTCGGCGGCGCAGCGCCGCTCGACCTCGGCGGCGGCCGTGTCGACGGCCGCGCGGGCCTGCGGCGACAGCTCGTCGACGACGGGGGCGGAGGTGGAGTCCACGGGACCTGCTCTCTGCGGTGCGGCTGGCGGCGTACCCCACCATTCTCGCAGCCCGGCCGGCCGGTCGTGCCGCCCCGGGGTCAGTCGGCCAGCAGGAGCGCGCGCACGGCCGGCCGGTCGACCTTGCCGTTGCGGTTGCGCGGCAGGCCCTCGACGACGCGCAGGGGCCGCGGCACGGCGTGCGCGCCGAGCCGGTCGCGCACCGCCCGCTGCAGCGCGCCGACGTCGACCTGCCGACCCGGCAGGGGGACGACGGCCGCGGCGACGTTCTCCCCCGCGACCCGGGACGGGACCCCCACGACGGCGGCGTCCGCCAGCAGCCCGGAGGCCAGCAGCGCCCGCTCCACCTCGGCGGGGTAGACGTTGACGCCGCCGCGGATGATCAGGTCGACCGCGCGCCCGCCGACGAGCAGGAAGCCCTCGTCGTCCAGGCGGGCCAGGTCGCCGGTGCGCAGCCAACCGTCGGGCAGCAGCGGCGTCGGCTCGTCGCCCCAGTAGCCGGGCGTGGTCGTCGGCGAGCGCACCTGCAGCTCGCCCGCCTCGCCGCGGCCGACCGGCCGGCCGTCCGGCCCGACCAGCCGCACGTCGACGTACGGCGCGGGCCGGCCGACCGTGCCCGGCCGCCGCAGCGCCTCGACGTCGCCCAGGCAGGTCACCGGGGCGCAGGTCTCCGACAGGGCGTAGACGTCGAACATCCGCAGCTGCGGCAGCCGCTCCCGGACGCGGTCGAGCGTGCCCGGCGGCGCGGGGGCCCCGCCGAAGACGGCGAGGCGCAGGCCGGCCAGCCCGGGCAGGGCGAAGCCGGGCGTGCGCAGCAGCATCTCGAAGATGCTCGGCACCACGTCGACCCAGGTCACGCCGTGCTCGACGACGGTCTCGACGAGCCCGGCGGCCGAGAACGACGCCATCGTGACGATCGAGCCGCCCGAGCGCATCGCCGGGGCGAGCTGCGTGACGTGCCCGGAGACCCAGTGGAAGGGCAGGTGCACCGCCGTGCGGTCGGCAGGTCCGAGGCCGAGGGTACGGGCGTAGAACTCCGCGGCGTGCCCGAGCATGCGGCCGGTGACCTGCACCGCCTTGGGCGCGCCGGTGGTGCCGCTGGTGGCGATGAGGTCGTACGTCGCGTCCTGGTCCGGGGCCGGCCGGCCGGCGCGCCACGGGCGCGGGTCGGCGAGCAGCACGCCGGCGGCCTCCACGACCGGCACCCGCCCCGCGGCGGCCGCCTCCGCCGTGCCGAGCAGGTCGGCCTGGCCGAGCAGCAGCCCCGGCTCGGTCAGCTCGAGCAGCGCGGCGACCCGCTCGACGGGGGCGTCCGGCGGCAGCCCGACGTGCAGCAGCCCGGCCCGGGCGCACGCCCAGATCGCCACGGCCGCCTCGAGCCCGTTGCGCACGAGCAGCGCCACCCGGTCGCCGGCGACCAGCCCCCGCCCGAGGAGCGCGTCCGCGGCCCCCTCGACGTGCGCGGCGAACTGCTCGTACGTCGTGGAGGTGCCCCGCGCGGGGTCGACGAGCAGGACGTCGCCCCCGGAGCGCCCGAGCGCGACCTCCAGCAGGTCGACCGGACCGGCGGGCCGCACCGCGTAGCAGCGCTGCTCGACGCCGCGGACCCGCTCCACGACGAGCGCGTCGGGGCCGGCCTGGACCGCCGGCGTCACGACCGGGCGAGCAGCGCGTCCAGCGTCGCCGCCCGGACGTGCCCGGCCTGGCTGTGCACGACCTGGAAGGCCGCGGCCCGCAGCAGGCGCTGCGCGGGGTCGGCGAGGTCCATCCCCTGACCGCCGCGGGCGGCCAGCAGTGCCGCCGTGGACTCCAGGCCCAGGAGCAGCGCCGAGGCGCGCAGCGCCAGCCGCTCGTCGAGGAGCTCGTCGCCGGGCACCTCGTCGAGCAGCCGGTAGGCCTCGGCGCGCACGCCGAGCACGCGGTCGCGGAGCGTCCCGGACACCTCGGGCTGGCGCTCGGCGAGCAGGTCGAGCGCGGCGAGCGCCACGCCGAAGGTGCTGGGCTGGACGTTGGTGTTGAGCGCGAGGTCGTACGCCGTGAACTCGTCCAGGCGGCGCACCGCCACGACGTCGTCGTCGGGCACGACGAGCCCGTCGAAGGCGAGGGCGTGGGTGGCGGTGCCGCCCATCGCCGCCAGGCCCAGCTCACCGGTGCTGCGCAGCTCCGGCCGGTCGCCGGCGGGCACCAGCCCGAACACGACCTGACCGGCGTCCCGGTCGAGCGCGCCGGCGAGCACGAGGTCGGCGAGCGGCCACCCGGTGCACCACGGCTGCGAGCCGGACAGCGACCACCCGCCGTCGACCCGCTCGGCGAACACCGACGGCCGCGGCGTGCGCAGGTGGCTGTAGGCGACCCCGCCGAGCAGCTCGCCGCGGCACAGGGCGGCCAGCGACCGCTCCTGCAGCGCGGTGTTGTCGCTGCTGGCGAGCATCCGCACCACCGGGCCGTGCTGGAACCAGACGAACCACAGGTCGGGGCTGGCGCCGCTGAGCTGCTCGGCGACGAGCCGGGCGTCGGCGTGCCGCTGCCCGCCGAGCTCGGGCGGCCCGTAGACGCCGAGGAGCCCGGCCTCGGCGAGCACCGCCAGGTCGGCCCGGCGCACCCCGTCGCGCTCGAGGCGCTCGGCGTCGGCGCTCGCGCGCGCCACCACCGGGGCGAGGCGCCGTGCGAGCGGCGCGGGGAGCAGCCCGGGGTCGGCGGGCGGCGGGGACGGGTCGAGCGTCTGCATGGGCGCGACGCTAGTGCTGCCCCACGACGTGCGCTCCGCCGTCGACGTGGACGACCTCGCCGGTGGTCGCCGGGAACCAGTCGGACAGCAGCGCGACGGCGGCGCGGGCGACGGCGGTGCGGTCGGCGGCGTCCCAGCCCAGGGGCGCCCGGGCGGCCCAGGCGTCGGCGAGCGCGTCCGCGCCCGGCAGCGCCTTGGCCAGCAGGGTCCGCTGCGGGCCCGCCGCGACGAGGTTGACCCGCACGCCGTCGGGCCCGAGCTCGCGGGCGAGGTGGCGCGCGACGACCTCGAGCGCCCCGCGTGCGACCGCCAGCCAGTCCTGGCCGGCCTCGACCCGCGCGGGGTCGAGCTCGAGACCGACGACCGAAGAGCCCCGGGAGAGCAGCGGGCGTACGGCCGAGGTGAGCGCGGCGAGCGACCAGGCGGCGGTCTGGAAGGTCTCGCCGACCGCCGACCACGGGGTGGCGGCGAAGTCGCCGGGCGGCACGGGGAGGTAGGCGACGGCGTGCAGCACCCCGTCGACGCCGTCCCACCCGGCCGCGCGCACGGCGCCCTCCAGCACCGCGAGGTCCTCGGGCAGCGTCACGTCGAGCTCGAGGACCTCCCGCGTGACGCCCAGCCGCGGTGCGAGCCGCGTCGTGACCCGGTGCCCGCGGCAGACCGGGCTGGTGAGCAGCACGTCGGCGCCCTGCTCGACGGCCAGCCGCACGACCGCGCTGGCCAGCGAGGCCTCGGTGAGCACGCCGGTGGCGAGCAGCCGGCGCCCCGCGAGCATCACGCCAGCGACACCAGGTCGGCGAGGTCGTCGGACCACTGGTCCTCGACGCCGTCGGGGAGCATGAGCACCTTCTCGGGCTGCAGCGCGGTGACGGCGCCCTCGTCGTGCGTGACCAGCACCACGGCGCCTCGGTAGGTCGACAGCGCCGACAGGACCTCCTCGCGGCTGGCCGGGTCGAGGTTGTTCGTCGGCTCGTCGAGCAGCAGCACGTTGGCGCCGCTGACGACGAGCGTCGCCAGGGCGAGGCGGGTCTTCTCGCCGCCGGACAGCGTGCCGGCCTGCTGGTGCACGACGTCGCCGCTGAACAGGAAGGACCCGAGCACCCGGCGGGCCTCGGTCTCCGGCAGGTCGGGGCTGGACGAGCGCATGTTCTCCAGCACCGTGCGGTCGGTGTCGAGCGTGTCGTGCTCCTGGGCGTAGTAGCCCAGCCGCAGCCCGTGGCCCGGCAGGACCTCGCCGGTGTCGGGCTGCTCGGTGCCGCTCAGCACCCGCAGCAGGGTCGTCTTGCCGGCGCCGTTCAGGCCGAGCACGACGACCCGGGCGCCCCGGTCGATCGCGAGGGTGACGTCGGTGAAGATCTCCAGCGAGCCGTACGACTTGGACAGCTCCTGGGCCGTCAGCGGCGTCTTGCCGCAGGGCGCGGGCTCGGGGAAGCGCAGCTTGGCGACCCGGTCCTGCACGCGCACGCCCTCGGCGCCGGCGAGCAGCTTCTCGGCGCGCTTGAGCATGCCCTGGGCGGCCTTGGCCTTCGTCGCCTTGGCCCGCATCTTCTCGGCCTGCGCCGTGAGCGCTCCGGCGGTCTTCTCGGCGTTGGCCCGCTCGCGCTTGCGGCGCTTCTCGTCGGTGTCGCGCTGCTTGAGGTAGGTCTTCCAGCCGACGTTGTACTGGTCGAGCTCGGCCCGGTTGGCGTCGAGGTGGAAGACCTTGTTGACCACCGCGTCGAGCAGCTCCACGTCGTGGCTGATCACCACCAGACCGCCGGCGTGCCGCTGCAGGAAGCCGCGCAGCCAGGTGATGGAGTCGGCGTCGAGGTGGTTCGTCGGCTCGTCGAGCAGCAGCGTGGTGGCGTCGGAGAACAGGATGCGGGCCAGCTCGATGCGCCGCCGCTGCCCGCCGGACAGCGTCCCGATCCGCTGCTCGAGCGCCCGCTCGGGCAGGCCGAGGTTGCTGCAGATGCGCGCGGCCTCGGACTCGGCGCTGTAGCCGCCGAGGTTGCTGAAGCGCTCCTCGAGGTTGCCGTAGCGCCGCAGCAGCTCCTCGTCGTCGGGCCGCTCGGCGAGCTCCACCTGCATCTTCTCCAGGCCGCGCAGCACCTCGTCGAGCCCGCGGGCCGAGAGCACGCGGTCGCGGGCCAGCACGTCCAGGTCGCCGGTGCGCGGGTCCTGCGGCAGGTAGCCGATCTGCCCGGCCCGGGTGATCGTCCCCGCCGCCGGCAGCGTCTCGCCGGCCAGCGTCTTGGTGAGCGTCGTCTTGCCCGCGCCGTTGCGGCCGACCAGGCCGATCCGGTCGCCGGGCTGCACGCGGAACGTGACGCCCTGCAGCAGGGCGCGGGCGCCGGCCCGCAGCTCCAGGTCGGTGACGGTGATCACGGGGCGGTGTCCTCTCGCGACGGGGTGAGGCGGGCAGGCGCGTACGGGCGGTCGCTGCGGCTCACGGCGTCGTCAGGGGCACCGCGCCAGACTACCCGTCGGGGCCCTTCCTCCCGCCCGGCCGCACCCTGGCGGCCGCCCGCTCGTTGGGCCGGACGGGTGATCGGCGAGGATGCCGGGGGCAGGTCCCGCCCGCTCCCCGCACGCCCCGTGACCCACGACCCCCGGACAGGAGGCCGACGGTGCCGCAGGTCCCCGGTCGTCCCCGGTCGCCGCGGCGGGGCGAGCGGCTCGTCGGCACGGCGGCGCTGCTCGTCGCCGGCCTGGGCACCGCCGTGGCGCTCACCGGCGGCGGCGCCGCGGACGACGCGCTGTCCTCACCGCTGGACGCGTCCCCCGGCGCCGGCGCGCTGACCGCCCCCTTCGCCACCAGCTCGCCCGCCGACCCGGGGCTGCCGCCCGGGACGCTGGCGGCCGGGGCGCTCGCGGCCGGCGCAGCCGCAGGCCGCGGCGACGGCGCGCTGGCCCTGCCCGGCAGCGCGCTGACGAGCTCGGCGGCGCCCGGCCCGCTGGCGCCCGGCTCGCCGACGGCGCTGCGGCCCGGGGTCCCGGGCCCGGTCGCGCCCCGCAGCCCCGCCGCCCCACCCCCCACCACGCCGCCGGACCTGCCCCCGGCGACCGGCGTCCGTGCCCGGGCGGCGGACTCGCTCGTCGAGGGCTACGGCGTGACCGTCCACCTCGACCGCGGCGGGACGCCGTACACGGACGTGCCCGCGGTGACCCGCGCGCTCACCGACCTCGGCGTGCGCCACGTGCGCACCCGGCTCTACGGCTCGGCGCCGGGCGAGTACGCCGCCCTGCGGACCCTCGCGCGTGCCGGGATCCGCAGCGACCTCGTCCTGGGCGCGCCGGACGCGAGGTCCTCGCCGCGCGAGCTCGTGGCCACCGCCGTCCGCGAGCTGCCCGCCGGGTCGGTGGACTCCTTCGAGGGCGCCAACGAGTGGAACCTGTCGGGCGACCCGCGCTGGGCAGTCTCGCTGCGCGAGCACCAGCAGCAGGTGTGGACGGCGGTGAAGGGCAACCCGGCGACGAAGGACGTCCCGGTGCTCGCCCCCGCCCTGGGGCTGCGCCGCGGCTACGCCGAGCTCGGCGACCTGTCCCGCTGGGCCGACCTGGGCAACGGCCACCTCTACCCGGGCGGCCAGCCCGGCAGCAGCCGGCTCGACGAGCAGCTGGGGCTGGTGCGCAGCGTCGTGGGTGGGAAACCGGCCGTGTTCACCGAGACCGGCTACCACAACGCCATGAACACCCGCGAGTCGCACGTCCCGACCCCCGAGGACGTCGCCGGGGTGTACGCGCCGGAGCTGCTCCTGGAGCACTTCTCGCGCGGCGTCGTGCGGATGTACAACTACGAGCTCCTGGACGAGCGGGCGGACCCGGGACAGCAGGACCGCGAGGCGCGCTTCGGCCTGGTCCGCCACGACTTCTCGCGCAAGCCGGCCTACACGGCGCTGCAGAACCTGCTGCGCCTGGTGTCCGACCCCGGGCCGGCCTTCGTCCCGGGCGTCCTGGACTACGCCCTGCCCGGCGCACCGGCCGACCTGCGGCAGGTGCTGCTGCAGAAGCGCGACGGCCGCTCCTACCTCGCCCTGTGGCGGGACACCCCGGTGTACGACCGCGACGCCCGCCGCCGGGTCGCGGTCGCCGCAGCGCCGCTCACGCTGACCCTGGGACGCCCGGCGGTCGTCGCGCAGTACCGACCGAGCAGCGCCTCCGGGGCGGTCGCGCGGACCGCCGGGCCGGTGAGCACGGTGCCGGTGCCCGTCGGCGGCGAGCTCGTCGTGCTCGAGATCGGGTAGGGCGCGGTCGTGGACTTCGACGACGCGGCCCGGCTCGACACCTCCCAGGTCCAGGACGCGCGCGGACGTGGGGGCGGTCTCGGGCGCGGCCTGGCTCTCGGCGGCGGCGGTGGCGTGGTCGGGCTCGTCGTCCTCGTCCTGGCCCTGCTGAGCGGCGGCGGCGCGGACGTGGCCGGCACCGACCCGCTCGGCCAGACCGGTCGCGGGGGCTCCGTCACCGGGACCGGGTCGGACCTCGCGGCGCGCTGCCGCACCGGCGCCGACGCCGACCGCGACGAGGACTGCCGGGTCGTCGGTGTCGTCAACAGCCTGCAGGCCTCCTGGGCCCGGACCTTCAGCCGCGACGGCCGCCGCTACGAGCCCGCCGACACGCAGCTGTTCACCGGCTCCACGACCACGGGCTGCGGCGGGGCGACCTCCGCCGTGGGCCCCTTCTACTGCCCGGCCGACGACACCGTCTACATCGACCTCGGGTTCTTCGACGAGCTGCGCACCACCTACGGCGCCCGTGGTGGCGACTTCGCGCAGGCCTACGTCCTCGCCCACGAGTACGGCCACCACGTGCAGGACCTGCTGGGCACCAGCGCGAAGGCGCAGCGGTCGGCCCAGCAGGAGGGGCCGACGGGCGCCTCCGTGCGGCTCGAGCTGCAGGCCGACTGCTACGCGGGCGTGTGGGCGGCCGGGGCCCGCGACAGCGGGTTCCTCACCCTCACCGAGGCGGACATCGTCGACGGCCTGTCCGCCGCGGCGGCCGTCGGCGACGACCGCATCCAGCAGGCGGCGACGGGACGGGTCGACCCGGAGTCGTGGACCCACGGCTCGGCGGCCCAGCGCCAGGCGTGGTTCCGCACCGGCCTGGCCGCCGGGGGGCCGGCGGCCTGCGACACGTTCGCCGCTGCCCGGCTCTAGCCCCCCGCCGGGTCGAGGTCAGACGTTGAAGCCGAGCGCCCTCAGCTGGTCGCGCCCGTCGTCGGTGATCTTGTCCGGACCCCACGGCGGCATCCAGACCCAGTTGATCCGGACGTCGTCGGTCCACGGCCCGAGCGCGGCCCGCGTCTGGTCCTCGATGACGTCGGTGAGCGGGCACGCGGCGCTGGTGAGCGTCATGTCCAGCGTCACGGCGCCGTCCTCGTGGACCTGGGAGCCGTAGACCAGGCCCAGGTCGACGACGTTGATGCCGAGCTCGGGGTCGACGACGTCCTTCATCGCCTCGACGACCTCGTCCTCGCTGGCCACCGTCCGGGGCTGGTCGGCCGCGGTCGGCGTCTCGAGCACCGGCGCCACCTGCTCGTCCGTCACGTCGGTCACGTCGGTCATGCCGTCTCCCTCGTCGTCGGTGTCCCTGCCGCGACGGCCTGCGCCGTCGCTGTCCCCCCTGCGACGGCCTGCGCCGTCGCTGTCCCCCCTGCGACGGCCTGCGCCGTCGCGTCCTTCCACGCCATCCAGCCCAGCAGCGCGCACTTCACCCGGGCCGGGTAGCGCGACACCCCCGCGAAGGCGATGCCGTCCTCCAGCACGTCCTCGTCGGGCTCGAGCTGTCCGCGGCTCTGCATGAGCTCCAGGAACGCGTCGGCCTTGACGAGCGCGTCGTCCACGCTCTGCCCGATGACCAGGTCGGTCATCACGGAGGTGCTGGCCTGGCTGATCGAGCAGCCCTGCCCGTCGTAGGACACGTCCGTGACCTGCCCGTCCTCGACGTGCACGCGGACGGTCACCTCGTCCCCGCAGGTCGGGTTGACGTGGTGCACCTCGACGACACCCGGGCCGGAGTCCGGCGCGCGCAACCCCTTGTGGTGCGGGTTGCGGTAGTGGTCCAGGATGATCTCCTGGTACATGCTCTCGCTCATGCCGCTCGTCTCGTCATCTCACTGCCAGAACGCCCGGACCTGCTGCAGACCTTCCAGCAGGCGGTCGATCTCGGCCTCGGTGTTGTAGAGGTACGACGACGCGCGGGCCGTCGCGGGGACCCCGTAGCGGCGGCAGACCGGCGCCGCGCAGTGGTGACCCACACGGACGGCGATGCCCAGGTCGTCGAGCGACTGGCCCACGTCGTGCGGGTGCACGCCCTCGACGGTGAAGCTCACCGCGCTGCCGCGCATCTCGGTGGTGTCCGGACCCAGGACCGCCAGTCCGTCGGAGGTCCGCAGCCCGTCGAGCAGCCGCGCCGTGAGCCGCTGCTCGTGGGCGTGCACGGCGTCCAGCCCGATGCCGGTCAGGTAGTCGCACGCGGCGGCCAGGGCGACCGCCTGGCTGATGACCGGCGTGCCGGCCTCGAAGCGCTCCGGCGCCGGGGCGTACGTCGACCCGGACATCTGCACGACCTCGATCATCGACCCGCCGCCGAGGAACGGCGGCATGGCGTCGAGCAGCTCCTTGCGCCCCCACAGCACGCCGACGCCGGACGGTCCGAGCATCTTGTGCCCGGTGGCGACGAAGAAGTCGACCCCCAGCGCCGCGACGTCCACGGGCGCGTGCGGCGCGGACTGCGCACCGTCCAGGAGCACGAGCGCGCCGACCTCACGGGCCCGGCGCACGAGCACGTCCACCGGGTTCTCGGTGCCGAGGATGTTGCTCACGTGCACGAAGGCCAGCACCTTCGTACGCTCGTTGACGAGCCCCTCGAGGTCGGTCAGGTCGAGCCGGCCCTCGTCGGTGAGCGGGAACCAGCGCAGGGTGGCGCCGGTGCGCTCGCACAGCATCTGCCACGGCACGAGGTTGGAGTGGTGCTCCATCTCGGTGACGCAGACCTCGTCGCCGGGCCCGAGGGCGAACCGCTCCCCCGCCTTCGCGTTGCCGAAGGAGTAGGCGACGAGGTTGTAGGCCTCGGTCGCGTTCTTGGTGAACACGACCTCGTCGTGCTGCCCGCCGAGGAAGGCCGCCACCGTGCTGCGCGCCTGCTCGTACGCGTCGGTGGCCTCCTGGCTCAGCGTGTGCACGCCCCGGTGGACGTTGCTGTAGTGCTGCAGCACGAACTCGCGCTCGGCGTCGAGCACCTGCAGCGGCTTGTGCGAGGAGGAGGCGTTGTCGAGGTAGACCAGCGGGTGGCCGTTGACCTCGCGCTGCAGCACCGGGAAGTCGCGGCGCAGCGCCTCGACGTCGTACGCCGGTGCCTGCAGGAGGGTGCTCACGCCGTGGTCACCACGCCGGGGACGACGGGGCCGGTCGGCAGCGCGCGGGCGTCCTCAGGCACCGCGGCACCCTCACCGCCGTACTTCGCGTAGCCGTGCGCCTCGAGCTCGTCGGCCAGCTCCGGCCCGCCCTGCTCGACGATCCGGCCGCGCACGAAGACGTGCACGAAGTCCGGCCGGATGTAGTTGAGGATGCGCGTGTAGTGCGTGATGAGCAGCACGCCCGTCTCGCCGGTCTCGCGGACCCGGTTGACCCCCTCGGAGACGACGCGCAGCGCGTCGACGTCGAGGCCCGAGTCGGTCTCGTCGAGCACGGCGAAGCGCGGGCGCAGGAGCTCGAGCTGCAGGATCTCGTGGCGCTTCTTCTCACCGCCGGAGAAGCCCTCGTTGACGCTGCGCTCGGCGAAGGCCGGGTCGACGCCGAGGCGCGACATGGCCTCCTTCTGCTCCTTGACCCAGGTGCGCAGCTTGGGCGCCTCGCCGCGGATCGCCGTCGCGGCCGAGCGCAGGAAGTTGCTCACGCTCACGCCGGGGACCTCGACGGGGTACTGCATCGCGAGGAACAGGCCCGCGCGGGCCCGCTCGTCGACGGTCATCTCGAGGACGTCCTCGCCGTCGAGCGTCACCGAGCCGCTGGTCACGGTGTACTTCGGGTGGCCGGCGAGCGCGTAGGCCAGCGTCGACTTGCCGGAGCCGTTGGGCCCCATGATGGCGTGGGTCTCGCCGGCGCGGATCGTGAGGTCGACGCCGGTGAGGATCTCGCGCGGCGCGCCGTCGGCCTCCACCGACACGTGCAGGTCGCGGATCTCGAGGGTCGAGGGGGTGGGCATCTAGGACTCCATCGTCACGAGGACGTCGTCGCCCTCGACGGTCACGGGATAGGTGGGCACCGGGCGGGTCGCCGGGAGCCCGGAGGGCGTGCCGGTGCGCAGGTCGAACAGCGAGCCGTGCAGCCAGCACTCGATCTGGCCGTCCTCGACCTCGCCCTCGGACAGCGCGACGTCGGCGTGCGAGCAGACGTCGGAGATCGCGAAGACCTCGCCCTGGCTGCGGGCGACGCAGACCGGCCTGCCGGCGAGGACCACGCGCACGGCGCCCTCCTCGGGCACCTCCGACAGCGCGCAGGCGCGCAGCGGCCCGGTCATGCGAACGCCCTCTCCAGCTCGGTCTCGATCGTCGCCATGAGCCGCTCCTGCAGCTCGGGCACGCCGATCGCCTCGACGACGTCGGCGAAGAAGCCGCGGACCACCATGCGGCGGGCCGCGTCGGCGGGGATGCCCCGCGCCATGAGGTAGAACAGCTGCTCGTCGTCGAAGCGCCCGGTGGCGCTGGCGTGACCGGCTCCGGCGATCTCCCCGGTCTCGATCTCCAGGTTGGGGACCGAGTCGGCCCGCGCCTCCGGCGTGAGCAGCAGGTTGCGGTTGAGCTCGTAGCTGTCGGTGCCGGTGGCGGCGGCCCGGATGAGCACGTCGCCGACCCAGACCGTGTGCGCCGCGTCGCCCTGCAGGGCGTTCTTGTACGTGACGCGGCTGCGGCACTGCGGGACGGCGTGGTCGACGAGCAGCCGGTGCTCGAGGTGCTGCCCGCCGTCGGCGAACGCCACCCCGCGCAGCTCGACGTCGGCGCCGGGCCCGGTGAGGTCGACGGTCTCGACGACCCGGACGAGGTCGCCGCCCAGGGTCACCTGCGTCGACAGCAGCCGGGCGTCGCGACCGAGACGGCTGGCGACGTGGGCGCCGTGGACCGCGTCGTCGTCCCAGCCCTGCACCTGCACGAGCTGCAGGGCGGCGCCGTCGGCGACGAGCACGGACACGACCGCGGCGTAGCGGGCGCTGCCGGAGTGCTCGAGCACGACCGTGGCCCGGGCCTGCTCGCCGACGTCGAGCACGACGTGGCCCCACACGACGTCGGGGGACGACGTGCCGGTGAGGCGCACGACCACCGGCTCGTCGAGCTCGAGGCCCTTGGGCACCCGCACGACGAGGGCGTCGCCGGCCCGCTGCAGCGCGAGCGCTGACAGCCGGTCGACCGGCAGCGGCACGTCGACCTCGTCGGGCGCGAGCGACAGGACCTCGACGCCGTCGGGGGCGTCGACGTCGACGTCGAGCCGGGCGTCGGAGTCGGCACCGTCGAGGAGCGGCCGGACCCGGTCGAGCGGCGTGAAGCGCCACTCCTCCTCGCGCCCGGTGGGGGCGCCGTACGCCTCGGGGTCGCTCGAGCGGACCCGCTCGGGGCGCACGTCGGCAGGCGACCGCGGCGTGGACGGGGCGACCCCGACCGCCACGCTGCCGTCGGTGATCCCGCCGGTCTCCTTCAGAGCCGCCCGCTCGGTCGCGAGCGCCTCCGACATGGAGCTAGCCAACGGAACCCTCCATCTGCAGCTCGATGAGCCGGTTGAGCTCGAGCGCGTACTCCATGGGCAGCTCGCGGGCGATCGGCTCGACGAAGCCGCGGACGACCATCGCCATCGCCTCCTGCTCGGTCAGGCCGCGGCTCATGAGGTAGAAGAGCTGGTCGTCGCCGACCTTGCTCACGGTCGCCTCGTGGCCCAGCGACACGTCGTCCTCGCGGACGTCGACGTACGGGTAGGTGTCGCTGCGGCTGATCGTGTCGACGAGCAGCGCGTCGCAGACGACGTTGCTCTTCGACCCGGTCGCGCCCTCCTGGACCTGGATGAGGCCGCGGTAGGAGGTGCGGCCGCCGCCGCGGGCCACGGACTTGCTGACGATGTTGCTCGTCGTCCGCGGTGCCGCGTGGACCATCTTGGCGCCGGCGTCCTGGTGCTGGCCCTCGCCCGCGAAGGCGATCGACAGGGTCTCGCCGCTCGCGCGCTCGCCGAGCAGGTAGCAGGCCGGGTACTTCATGGTCACCTTGGAACCGATGTTGCCGTCGATCCACTCCATGCGGCCGCCCTCGGCGACCGACGTGCGCTTGGTGACCAGGTTGTAGACGTTGTTCGACCAGTTCTGGATCGTCGTGTAGCGGACGTGGGCGTCCTTCTTCACGATGATCTCGACGACGGCGCTGTGCAGGCTGTCGCTGCTGTAGATCGGGGCGGTGCAGCCCTCGACGTAGTGCACCGAGGAGCCCTCGTCGGCGATGATCAGGGTGCGCTCGAACTGGCCCATGTTCTCGGTGTTGATCCGGAAGTAGGCCTGCAGCGGGATGTCGACCTTCACGCCCTTGGGGACGTAGATGAAGGAGCCGCCCGACCACACGGCGGTGTTGAGCGCGGCGAACTTGTTGTCGCCGACCGGGATGACCGAGCCGAAGTACTCCCGGAAGAGCTCCTCGTGCTCGCGCAGACCGGTGTCGGTGTCGACGAAGATGACGCCCTTCTCCTCCAGGTCCTCGCGGATCTGGTGGTAGACGACCTCCGACTCGTACTGCGCGGCGACCCCGGCGACGAGGCGCTGCTTCTCCGCCTCCGGGATGCCGAGGCGGTCGTAGGTCGCCTTGATGTCGGCGGGCAGCTCGTCCCAGGTCGTCGCCTGCTTCTCCGTCGACCGCACGAAGTACTTGATGTTGTCGAAGTCGATGCCCGACAGGTCGGAGCCCCAGGTCGGCATGGGCTTCTTCTGGAAGAGCCGCAGGCCCTTGAGCCGGAGGTCGAGCATCCACTGCGGCTCGCTCTTGAGCGCGGAGATGTTGGCGACGACGTCGGTGTTGATGCCGCGCTGGGCGCTCGCGCCGGCGACGTCGGAGTCCGCCCAGCCGAACTTGTACGTCCCGAGGCCCTCGAGCTGGGCGGCGGTCGTCTCGGCGGTGGTGGTCATGCGGGGGCCTTCCCGGTCGTGGTGCGGGGGTCCGTGCGGGTCGAGCCGGTGGTGCGCGGGACGTGCGTGGTGCAGACGCCGTCGCCGTGGGCGATGGTCGCCAGGCGCTGGACGTGGACGTCGAGCAGCCGCCCGAGGGCGGCGGTCTCGGCGTCGCAGAGCTGGGGGAACGCCCGGGCGACGTGCTGCACCGGGCAGTGGTGCTGGCACAGCTGGGTGCCGCCCTGGGTGCTGCCCTGCGGGCCCGGGCCGGTCGTGCTGGCCGCGTAGCCGTCGGCGGTCAGCGCGGCGGCGAGCGCCGCCGGGCGCTCGTCGACCGGCAGCCCGGCGACCCGGTCACGGTAGCGGCGCTCGAGCTCGGCGGCCCGGTCGGCCGCGAACGCCGCGACCGCGTCGTCGCCGCCCTGGTCGGCGAGGAAGCGCAGCGCGGTGACGGCCAGGTCGTCGTACGCGCTGGGGCCGGCGGCGTGGCCGGCGTCGGTGAGCGCCCAGAGCCGGGCGGGGCGCCCGCGGCCGCGCAGGGCCGCGCGCACGCGCGGCTCCCGGGTCGTCACCGTGCCGTCGGCGAGCAGCGCGTCGAGGTGGCGGCGCACCGCGGCCGGGGACAGCCCGAGCCGCACGGACAGCGCCGCGGTCGTGGACGGGCCGAGCTCGAGCAGCAGGGCACGGACGCGCTCGCGCGTCCCGCTCCGCTCCGAGGTCTCCAGCACGCTTTTCACAACACCACTGTGCCCTAAATGCTTTCCGCCTGCACCTGCAGGGTCCGGCGGGCGCCCGACCGCCGCGCTCCCTACGCTGGGGAGGTGGCGGACCGCGGCGGGGACGAGGCGCTCGTCGTCGACGGACTCGTCAAGCGCTACGGCAGCCGGACGGCGGTCGACGGCCTCGACCTCGTCGCCCGGACCGGCACCGTGCTCGCCCTCCTGGGTCCCAACGGCGCCGGCAAGACCTCCACGATCGAGGTCTGCGAGGGTTTCCGGCGGGCCGACGGCGGCACCGTGCAGGTGCTGGGCCGGGCGCCCGCCGACCCGGCGCTGCGGCCGCGGGTGGGCGTCATGCCGCAGAGCGGCGGCACCTACCCGGGGCTGCGGGCCGGCGAGGTGCTGCGGCTGTTCGCGTCCTACAGCCGCTCCCCGCTGGACCCGGGCGACCTGCTCGAGCGGCTGGGCCTCACCGGGGTGCAGGGCACCGCGGTGCGGCGGCTGTCGGGCGGCCAGGCGCAGCGCCTGTCGCTCGCGATGGCGGTCGTCGGCCGTCCGGAGCTGGTCTTCCTCGACGAGCCCAGCGCCGGGCTCGACCCGCAGGCCCGCCTGGCGACCTGGGACCTGGTCCGGTCGCTGCGCCGCGACGGCGTCACCGTCGTGCTCACGACGCACGACATGGACGAGGCCGAGCGGCTCGCCGACGACGTCGTCGTCGTCGACCGCGGGCGGGTGGTCGCGGCCGGGACGGTCGCCGAGCTCACCCGGTCCTCCGCGACCGGTCAGCTGCGGTTCCGGGCCCGGCCCGAGCTCGACCTCGACCAGCTGCTGCTCGCGCTGCCGGCCGGCTGCGCGGCCAAGGAGTCGCCGGCCGGCTCCTACCTCGTGGAGGGACCGATGGACCCGCAGCTGCTCGCCGCCGTCACCTCGTGGTGCGCGACGCACGGCGTGCTCGCGGAGGACCTCCGGGTCGAGCGCCGCACGCTCGAGGACGTCTTCCTCGAGCTGACCGGTCGCGAGCTGCGCTCGTGACGGCGCCCGGCCCGACGACCTGGGAGCCCGGCAGCCTCGCTCCCCGACCCGGCGCGGCCGGCCGTGCGGCCGTGCTGCTCGCGCAGTACCGCACCGAGCTCACCCTGCTGCTGCGCAACGGCGAGCAGGTGCTGCTCAGCCTCGTCGTCCCCGTCGGCCTGCTCGTGGTGCTGTCCTCGCTGTCCTTCGTGGAGATCACCTACCCGGCCGCGCCGGACGTCGCGCGCGTCGACTTCTTCACCCCCGGCGTCTTCGCCCTGGCGGTGCTGTCGACCGCCTTCACCGGCCAGGCGATCGCGACCGGCTTCGAGCGGCAGTACGGCGTGCTCAAGCGCCTCGGGGCGACGCCGCTGCCGCGCGCCCTGCTGCTCGCCGCCAAGACGCTCTCCGTGCTGACCGTCGAGGTGCTGCAGCTGCTGCTCGTCGGCGGCGTGGCGTACGCCCTGGGCTGGGACCCGCGGGGCAACGTCCTGTCGGTGCTCGTGCTCGTCGTCCTCGGCACCGCCGCCTTCAGCGGGCTCGGGCTGCTGCTCGGCGGCACGCTGCGCGGCCTGACCTGCCTGGCGGTCGCCAACCTCGCGTGGCTGCTCCTGCTCGTCCTCGGCGGGGTGATGTTCGACCTGTCGGCCTTCGGACCGGCCGAGCCCGTGCTGCGGCTGCTGCCGAGCGCGGCGCTGTCGGACGGGCTGCGCTCGACGCTCGTGGGCGGCGCGCTGGTGGGTAGCGACGTGCTGACGCTCGCGGTCTGGGCGGCGGGCAGCCTGCTCGTCGCCAGCCGCGCCTTCCGCTGGGAGTAGCCGTGCGGCCGCTGCGCGCCCTCGTCCTGCTGGTGCTCGGCCTGCTCGGCCTGCGCCGGCTCGTGCGCGTCCCCGGCGCGGCCGGCCCCGCCGGTCCGGACACCGTCGTCGCCGACGACGGGGTGCGCCTGCACGTCGAGGTCGACGAGGCTCCCGGGTCACCGCTGACGGTCGTCATGGTCCACGGGTTCACCGCGCGCCTGGAGGAGTTCGTGCTGCAGCGCGAGGCCCTGCGCGGCCGGGCCCGGGTGGTGCTGTACGACCAGCGCGGGCACGGTCGCTCCGGCTGGGGCGACGTGCGGCACGCCACGATCGACCAGCTGGGCCGGGACCTGTCCGCGGTGCTGCGAGCGGCACGCGGCCGGGCCGGTCGTGCTCCTCGGCCACTCGATGGGCGGCATGACGCTGCTCGCGCTCGCCCGGCAGCGGCCGGAGCTGTTCGGCCCCCGGGTCCGGGGCGTCTTCCTGCTCGCGACGTCGGCGGGCGACCTGGTCACGGGCGGCCCGCTCGGGCTCGCGGCGCGCGTCGGGCGGCGGCTCGGCCTGCTGCCGCTGTGGCTGTGGTGGCTGCGGCAGACCGCCCCGCTGCTCGAGCGGCTGCGCCGGCCGGGCACCCGGCTGGGCTACGCCTTCACCCGCCGCTACCTGTTCGGCCGCGACGACGCCGACCCGGAGACCGTGCGCCTGGTGCAGGACCTGCTCGAGCAGGCGCCGTTCACCGTCAGCGCGGCGTTCTACCCGACCTTCCTGTCCCACGACGAGCGGGCCGCGCTGCAGGTGCTGTCGGCCGTGCCGGTCGAGGTGCTCGTCGGCGACTCCGACCAGCTCACGCCCGCCGCCCACAGCCGCCTCATGGCCCGCGAGATCGGCCCTCGGCCACCCTGACGGTCGTCCCGGGAGCCGGGCACAGCGTCAACATCACCCGCCGCGAGGTCGTCGACGAGGCGCTGCTGCGCCTGCTCGACCGGGCGCGGGACGCGGCGGTCGCGTGACGCTCGGCAGCGTCGCCGGGCTCACCGCGTGGCCGGTGAAGTCGCTCGGTGGCGGCGCCGCGCTCGTGGAGGTCGGCGCCGGGCCGGCCGGGCTCGACGGCGACCGGCGGCACGCCTTCGCCGACGCCCGGCGGCCCGACCGGCCGCTGTCGGCCCGCACCGAGCCCGGCCTGCTGCGCTGGTCGGCCGCGGCCTCCCCCGCCGGTCCCGTGGTCAGCGGCCCCGACGGGACCGCGCGCGCCTGGGCCGACCCGCGGCTGGTGGCCGCCGTCTCGGACGACCTCGGCCGCGAGGTCGTCGCGCTGTCGCACGAGGGCGGCTGCGCCGACCTGCCCCGCTCCGTGCTCGTGACGACCGCCGCCTCGCACCGGGCGGTGGAGCGGGCGTACGGCTCCCGGCTGGAGCCCGCGCGCTGGCGCACCAACGTGCACCTGGACCTCGAGGTCGCACCGCTGGCCGAGCACGGCTGGGAGGGCCGGCGGCTGGTGGTCGGCGACGTGGTCCTGCGCCTGCTGCACCCCTGCCAGCGCTGCACGATCCCCACGTGGGCACCCGGCGGTCTGCAGCGGTCGCCGGAGCTGCTCGCCCACTTCGCCACCGGCCCGTCGGCCGGGCCGTTCGGGATCAACGCGCGCGTCGAGGTGCCGGGCCGGCTGCGGCTCGGGGCCGCCGTCGCGCTCGAGGACTAGCCGGGGTCCTCGGGGCGACGGCCCGCGTCAGGGCCGGGCGGCCGGCTCGGGGGACGCGGCCGCCCGCGCCCGCTCCGCGCGCACGGCCATCTCGCGGGCGCTGACGCGGCGCTCGACGACGAAGGACAGCACCGGCACCGTGCCGGCCAGCGCGACGAGCACGACCCGGGTGACCGGCCAGCGGTGCGCCCGGCCGAGCAGCAGGACGCTGATGACCAGGACGAGGTAGGCGTAGCCGTGCACGACCGCGACGACCCGGGAGAGCCCCGGGTGCCCGAACACGTGGTTGAGCGGTACGGCGACGAAGACGAGCACGACGAGGACCGCCCCGACCAGGTTGGCCATGACGCGGTAGCGCAGCAGCGGGTCCTTCACCGGCGCTGGTCGCCCTCGCGGCGGGCGAGCTCGGCGAACCGCGCGTTCCACGCCGCCAGCTCGGGGTCCTCGTCGTCCACCAGCGCGCGGGACCGCTCGGGCTCGGCAGCAGCGGCGGTCCGCTGCGGCTCGGCCTCGTCGGCCGGCTCCTCGCGGCCCCCGCTCGTCTCGTCGAGGCAGAACTTCGTCCACCCCACGACCGTGAGCGCCGCGAAGGCCCACCACTCGAGGCCGTAGGAGTAGTTGCGCAGCCCGCCGCTGCCTTCGCCCCGGTGCCACTGCCACAGGCCGAGCCGGACCATGACGACGAGCGCCACGACGACCAGCACGTGCAGGACGAGCCACCCCGGGCGCAGCAGCGCGCGGCGGTCCGGCCGGTGCTCGACGAGGGCCTGCTCCACCCCCTGATCGTACGAGGTCCGGGCAGGCCGGGCCTGCCGCGCGACCGTACGCTGGCCGCGTGGACCTGAACGCCGTGCTGCGCCCGCGGCCGGTCGTCGTGCTGCGCCTCGCGGCCGCCGCCCTGCTGCTCAACGTGCTGCTCGTGGCGACGGGCGCCGCGGTCCGGCTGACCGGCTCCGGGCTGGGCTGCCCCACCTGGCCGCGCTGCACCGGCGAGTCGCTGGTCAACACCGCCGAGCTCGGGGCGCACGGCTACATCGAGTTCGGCAACCGGCTGCTCGCGGTCGTGCTCGAGGTCGTGGGCGTCCTGCTGCTGCTGGCCGTGCGCCGCTCGCGGGTGCCGCTGCCCCGCTCGTGGTCTCGCCTGGCCGCCGTGCAGGTGCTCGTCGTGCCCGTGCAGGCCGTGGTCGGCGGGCTGCTGGTGCTGTCCGGGCTCAACCCCTGGGTGCTCATCGCGCACTTCCTCGTCAGCTTCCCCATCCTGCTGGCGGCGGCCGCCCTCGTCCGGCGGGCGCTGGACGGGCCGACCGAGCCGCGCCGCCGCCTGGTGCGGCCCGAGCTGCGCTGGTTGACCGCCGGGCTGCTCGCCAGCACGGTCGCCGTGCTCGCCCTCGGCTCGCTGGTGACCGGCACCGGTCCGCACGCCGGCAGCGAGGCGGTCGCGAGCCTGCCCTTCTCGCCGCGCGCCGTGACCCAGCTGCACGCCGACGCCGTCTTCCTGCTCGTCGGGCTCACGCTCGCCACCGCCGTCGCCGCGCGCGCCCTGCACGCGCCGCGCGGCGTCCGCCGCTCGGTCGCCGCGCTCGTCGGCCTCGAGGTGGCGCAGGCGGCGCTCGGCTACGTGCAGTACTTCACCGGCACCCCGCCGCTGCTCGCCGGCGTCCACGTGCTCACCGCGGCGGTCGTCTTCGCCGTCGCCGCGTGGGCGCACCTGTCCACGTCGGGCCCGGCGCTCGCGGGCGCCGCACCGCAGGGTGCCGTCCCCGTCGTCGAGCGCGTGCCCACGCCGGTCTGAGCCCGGCGGCCGCCGGGACGCGGACGTCGCCCGCCGCACGGCCGCGGCCTCCCCCTGCTGCCCCTGCCGCCCCCGCCGCCCGTGCCGCCGCCTGCTGCCCCACCCGCCACGGACGGGTGGGGCGCGTCGCAGGCCCGGGCAGCGGGCTCCCCGGGACCGGCCGCCGGGGACCCGCGGCCGGCAGGGACGCGGGACGTACGGCCCGGGACGTGCGGCACCCTGGTCAGGGCGCTGTGCCGCCGCTCCTCACGCCAGCGACGGACGCGTCACGACCGGGGGCTGCGGGCCCGGGTGGTCAGACGAGCTGGTCGACCGCCACGGCGAGGAAGAGCAGCGCCAGGTAGGTGATCGACCAGTGGAAGAGCCGCATGGGCGCGGCGGGCCCGCCGGCGCGCACGCGGACCTGCAGCAGGTGCGCCTCGCGCAGGAACACCGCGCCGGTGACCAGCGCGGTGACCAGGTAGAGCGCGCCCGAGACCCCGAGCGGCCAGACGAGCAGCAGGGACGTCGCCGCCATGACCCACGAGTACGCGACGATGCGCGACGCCACGACGGCGTCGCTCGCGACGACCGGCAGCATCGGCACGTCGGCGCGGGCGTAGTCGTCGCGGTAGCGCATCGCCAGCGGCCAGTAGTGCGGCGGCGTCCAGAAGAAGATGACGGCGAACAGGACGACCGGCGCCCACGACAGCGAGCCGGTGACGGCCGCCCAGCCGATGAGCACGGGCATGCAGCCCGCGGCCCCGCCCCACACGATGTTCTGCGAGGTCCGGCGCTTGAGCAGCATCGTGTAGACGACGACGTAGAAGGCGATCGCCGCGAGGCCGAGCGCGGCGGCGAGCAGGTTGGTCGTGACCGCCAGCACCGCGGTCGCGAGCACGCCCAGCACCAGCCCGAAGACCAGGGCCGCGCGGGGCGTGACCGCCGCACGCGCCAGGGGGCGCCCCTCGGTGCGGTGCATGAGCACGTCGATGTCGCGGTCGTACCAGCAGTTGAGCGCGTTCGCGCTGGCGGCGGCGAGCGTCCCGCCCACGAGCGTCGTGAGCACCAGCCCCAGCGGAGGCAGGCCGCGGGCCGCCAGCACCATCGTGGGGACGGTCGTCACGAGCAGCAGCTCGATGATGCGCGGCTTGGTGAGCGCGACGTAGGCACCGAGGACGGCGCGCCAGCCCGGCGCGCCGACGGCCGCCCCGGCCCCGGCGACGGAGGGGTCGGGCAGAAGCGTCGTCACGGTCCGAAGCGCTACCGGCGGGCCCTGCCCCGAGCCTGCCGGGGGACGCCGCGACGACGGACGGGTCAGGCGGGCCGGGACGGGGAAGGCGGACGAGGGAGAGCCCAGGTCTACCCTCGCGACGATCTTGTGTGCGCTCCGAGCGCCCCCGCACCGCCGACGGAAGGCACGCCCGCGTGACGCACCCCGCAGCCCGACCTGTCCCCGGCCGCCGAGCTGGGGTGGAGCGACCTCGACCGGCGGGCCGTCGACGTCTGCCGCGCCCTGGCGATGGACGCCGTCGAGGCGGCCGGCTCCGGGCACCCGGGCACCGCGATGAGCCTGGCGCCGGCGGCGTACCTGCTCTTCCAGAAGCTGCTGCGCCACGACCCGACCGACCCGCGGTGGACCGGCCGCGACCGGTTCGTGCTCTCGTGCGGGCACTCGAGCCTGACCCTCTACGACCAGCTGTACCTGTCCGGCTACGGCCTGACGCTGGAGGACCTCGCGCACCTGCGGCAGTGGGGCTCGCTCACCCCGGCCCACCCCGAGGTCGACCACACCCCCGGCGTGGAGACGACGACCGGGCCGCTCGGCCAGGGCGTCGGCAACGCGGTCGGCATGGCGATGGCCGCCCGGCGCGAGCGCGGGCTGCTCGACCCCGACGCCCCTCCCGGCGAGTCCCCCTTCGACCACACCGTCTGGTGCTTCGCGTCGGACGGCGACCTCGAGGAGGGCGTGAGCGCCGAGGCGAGCAGCCTCGCCGGCACCCAGCAGCTCGGCAACCTCGTGCTGCTCTGGGACGACAACCGCATCTCCATCGAGGACGACACGACCATCGCCTTCGGCGAGGACACCGCGGCGCGCTACGAGGCGTACGGCTGGCACGTCCAGCGCGTCGACTGGGTCGAGGACGACGGGACCTACGAGGAGGACGTGCCGGCGCTGCACGCCGCCCTGCTCGCCGCGCAGGCCGAGACGGACCGGCCGTCCTTCATCGCGCTGCGCACCATCATCGGCTGGCCGGCGCCGAACAAGCAGAACACCTACAAGGCGCACGGCAGCGCGCTCGGCGCCGAGGAGGTCGCGGACACCAAGCGGCTGCTGGGCCTGGACCCCGACGCCACCTTCGACGTCCCGGCGGACGTCCTCGCGCACGCCCGGAAGGTCGCGGACCGCGGTCGCGCGGCGCACGCGGCCTGGCAGGAGCGCTACGACGCCTGGGCGCAGGCCCACCCCGACGCGAAGGCCCTGCACGACCGGCTGGCCGAGCGCCGGCTGCCCAGCGGCTGGCAGGACGCGCTGCCGACCTTCCCGGCCGACGAGAAGGGCGTCGCGACCCGCAAGGCGAGCGGCGCGGTCCTCGACGCCCTCGCGCCGGTGCTGCCCGAGCTCTGGGGCGGCTCGGCCGACCTCGCCGAGAGCAACAACACCAGCATGAAGGGCGAGCCGAGCTTCCTGCCGGAGTCGCGCCAGACCAAGGAGTGGAGCGGCGGCCCGTACGGCCGCACCCTGCACTTCGGCATCCGCGAGCACGCGATGGGCGCGATCATGAACGGCATCGCGCTGCACGGCGGCACGCGGGTGTACGGCGGCACCTTCTTCGTCTTCAGCGACTACATGCGCCCCGCGGTGCGGCTCGCCGCGATCATGCAGCTCCCCGTGACGTACGTGTGGACGCACGACTCGATCGGCCTCGGCGAGGACGGCGCGACCCACCAGCCGGTCGAGCAGTTCGCCGCCAACCGGGCGATCCCCGGCCTGGACGTCGTCCGCCCGGCCGACGCCAACGAGACGGCGATGGCCTGGCGGACCGTCCTGGAGCACACCGACCGGCCGGCGGCGCTGCTGCTCACCCGGCAGAACGTGCCCACGCTGGACCGCGACGTCGTCGCCTCCGCCGAGGGCGTCGCCCGCGGGGCGTACGTCCTCAAGGAGTGCTCCTCGGGCACGCCCGAGGTGCTCCTGCTCGCCACCGGCTCCGAGGTGCAGGTCGCGCTGGCCGCCCAGGAGCGGCTCGAGGCCGACGGCACGCCGACCCGGGTCGTGTCCGTCCCGTGCGTCGAGTGGTTCCGCGAGCAGGACGAGGCCTACCGCCGCACCGTCCTGCCCCCCGACGTCAAGGCCCGGGTGTCGGTCGAGGCCGGCATCGCGCAGAGCTGGCACGAGTGGATCGGCGACGCGGGCGAGCACGTCGGCCTCGAGCACTACGGGGCGTCCGCGCCGTACGCCGTGCTCTTCGAGCAGTTCGGCATCACCGCCGAGCGGGTCGTGGCCGCCGCCCGCTCCTCGCAGTCCCGCCTCGGCCTCACCTCCGGCTCCACCACCGGCAACTAGGAGTTCCCCATGAACGACGCCCAGACCGCCGAGACGACCGCCGAGAAGACCGACGCCCTCGCCGACCTGACCGCCGCCGGCGTCGCCGTGTGGCTCGACGACCTGTCCCGGGAGCGGCTGCGCTCCGGCGGGCTCGCCGAGCTCGTCGAGACGCGGTCGGTCGTCGGGGTGACCACCAACCCCTCGATCTTCCAGAAGGCGCTCGCCGACGGCGCCGCCTACGACGAGCAGGTGCGCGAGCTCGCCCTGCGCGGCACGGACGTCGGCGAGGCCGTCCGGGCGCTCACGACGTACGACGTGCGCTGGGCCTGCGACGTGCTGCGGCCGCAGTACGACGCCAGCGACGGCGTCGACGGCCGGGTCTCGATCGAGGTCGACCCGCGGATCAGCCACGACGCCGACCGGACGGTCGCCGAGGCCAAGGCGCTGTGGTGGCTCGTCGACCGACCCAACCTCTACATCAAGATCCCCGCCACCGTCGAGGGTCTGGACGCCATCACGCGCACGCTCGCGCAGGGCATCAGCGTCAACGTCACGCTGATCTTCTCCCTGGAGCGCTACGACGCGGTCATGGAGGCGTTCCTGTCCGGCCTGGAGCAGGCGAAGGACGCCGGCCACGACCTGTCCCGCATCGGCTCGGTCGCCTCGTTCTTCGTCTCCCGGGTGGACACCGAGATCGACCAGCGGCTCGGCGAGGGCTCGGACCTGCGCGGCAAGGCGGCCGTGGCCAACGCCCAGCTGGCCTACTCGCACTACGAGCAGGTCGTCGCCTCCGACCGCTGGACGGCGCTCGAGGCGGCCGGGGCGAGGCCGCAGCGCCCGCTGTGGGCCTCCACGGGCGTCAAGGACCCGTCCTACGACGACACGCTGTACGTCGTCGAGCTGGTCGCGCCGGGCACCGTCAACACCATGCCCGAGGCGACGCTCGAGGCGACCCACGACCACGGGCGGGTCCGCGGCGACACCGTCACCGGCTCGTACGCCGCGGCGCAGCAGGTGCTCGACGACGTCGCGGCGGCGGGGGTCGACTACGACGACGTCGTCGACCTGCTCGAGCGCGAGGGCCTCCAGAAGTTCGAGGACGCCTGGGAGCAGCTCATCGAGTCGGTGACCGAGCAGCTGGAGAAGGCCGGCGCCGACGTCATGCCCGGTGGCGCCAGCACCCCGGCCGGCCAGGGGCCGGCCGCCGCGTCGCGCTCGGAGAGCGGCCGGTGACCGAGCCCCGCCCCGAGGACGTCGCGGGCGCCCTGCCGCCCCGGGAGGGCGTGTGACCCGCAACCCGCTCCGCGACCCCCGCGACCGCCGGCTCCCCCGGGTCCCGGCGCCCTGCAGCCTCGTCGTCTTCGGCGTCACGGGCGACCTGGCGCGCAAGAAGCTCATCCCGGCGGTCTACGACCTCGCCAACCGCGGGCTGCTGCCGCCGGGGTTCGTCCTGCTCGGCTTCGCGCGCCGCGACTGGGGCGACGGCGACTTCGAGCAGGTGGCGAAGGAGGCGGCGCGCAAGGGCGCGCGCACCGAGTTCCGCGAGGAGACCTGGCAGCGGCTCTCGGAGGCCATCCGGTTCCTGCCCGGCTCCTTCGACGACGACGCGGCCTTCGACAAGCTCGCCGCCACGCTCACCGAGCTCGACGCCAGCCACGGCACGCAGGGGAACGCCGCCTTCTACCTGTCCATCCCGCCCGCGGCCTTCCCGACCGTCCTGTCGCAGATGCAGCGCACCGGGATGTCCGACAACGACACCGCGGGCGGGTGGCGGCGGGTCGTCGTCGAGAAGCCCTTCGGGGAGGACCTGACGTCCGCGCGGGAGCTGAACGACCTCGTCGACGACGCCTTCACGCCTCAGGACGTCTTCCGCATCGACCACTACCTGGGCAAGGAGACGGTCCAGAACCTGCTGGCGCTGCGCTTCGCCAACGAGCTGTTCGAGCCGATCTGGAACCGCCAGCACATCGACTCGGTGCAGATCACCATGGCCGAGGACGTCGGCATCGGGGGCCGCGCGGGCTTCTACGAGCGCACCGGTGCCGCCCGCGACGTGCTGCAGAACCACCTGCTGCAGCTGCTCGCGCTCACCGCGATGGAGGAGCCCGGCGGGTTCGACGCCGAGAGCCTGCGCACCGAGAAGCGCAAGGTCCTCGGCGCGGTGATGCCGCCGACCGACCTGGACCGCTACACCGTCCGCGGGCAGTACGACCAGGGCTGGCTCGCCGGCCAGCGGGTGCGCGCCTACCGCTCCGAGGACGACGTCGACCCGCAGAGCCGCACCGAGACGTACGCCGCGGTGCGCCTCGAGGTCGAGAGCCGCCGGTGGGCGGGCGTCCCGTTCTACCTGCGCACCGGCAAGCGGCTGCCGCGCCGCGTCACGGAGATCGCCGTGCTCTTCCGCAAGGCGCCGGTGCTGCCGTTCTCGCACACCGACACCGAGGAGCTCGGCAGCAACCAGCTCGTCGTGCGGGTGCAGCCCGACGAGGGCATGACCCTGCGCTTCGGCTCGAAGGTGCCCGGCACGCAGATGGAGGTGCGCGACGTCGCGATGGACTTCCAGTACGGCGAGGCGTTCACCGAGAGCAGCCCGGAGGCGTACGAGCGGCTGCTGCTCGACGTGCTGCTCGGCGACGCGTCGCTGTTCCCGCGCAACGAGGAGGTCGAGGAGAGCTGGCGGGTCATCGACCCGATCGAGGCGCACTGGCGCGAGCGCGACGAGGCCGGCGACGGCCCGCACCTGTACCGCGCCGGCGAGTGGGGTCCGCAGGCCGCCGACGAGATGCTCGCCCGCGACGACCGGGCCTGGCGGCGGCCGTGATGCCGACCCGCACCCCCGACGCCGAGGAGGCAGCCGCGTGACCACGCTCTGGGACACCACGGGGACGGCCGTCGTGGCGGCGCTGCAGTCCGAGCGCCGCTTGGCGGGCTCCGTCTCGTCCGGCCTGGCCCTCACCCTCGTCGTCGTCGTCGACGAGAAGCGCGTCGCCGAGGCCGAGGCCGCGGCGACCCGGGCCGCGGCCCAGCACCCCTGCCGGTTGCTCGTCGTCGTGCGCCGCCGCCCTGACGCGCCCGAGCCGCGGCTGGACGCCGAGGTGCTCATCGGCGGGCGCCTCGGCCCCGGCGAGGCGGTCGTCATGCGGATGTACGGCCGGCTCGCGCTGCACGCCGAGTCGGTCGTGCTGCCGCTGCTCGCGCCCGACGCGCCGGTGGTCACCTGGTGGTACGGCGAGCCGCCCCACCTCATCGCCCACGACCCGCTCGGCGTGTTCGCCGACCGGCGGATCACCGACTGCACGCTGGCGGCCGACCCGCAGGCGGCGCTGCTCCGGCGCGCGGAGGACTACGCCCCGGGCGACACCGACCTGGCCTGGACCCGCACGACCCTGTGGCGGGCGCTGTGCGCCTCGGCCTTCGACTCCGTCGAGGGACCGGCGCGCAGCGCGCGGCTGTCCGGCGAGCCGGGCGACGTCGCGCGCGAGCTGCTGGCCGGGTGGCTGCGCAGCCGGCTCGACCTGGACGTGGCCGTCGAGGACACCGACGGGCCCGGGATCACCTCGGTCGAGCTCGAGGTCGACGGGACGACGTTGCGGCTGGTCCGGGGCGACGGCTCGACCGCGGTGCTCTCGCACAGCGGGCAGCCGGACCGGAGCCTGCCGCTCCCCCACCGCGAGCTCGGCGACCTGCTCGCCGAGGAGCTGCAGCGCCTGGACGCCGACGAGATCTACGCCGACGCCCTGGGGGCCGCGACCGGCCAGCGCGACCTGTCCGGTCGGACGACGACCCGCACCCACGTCTGGGTGGACCCCGCGGTCGACGCCGACGAGAGCACGCTGGTCGAGGGCGGCGCCGACACGGGTCAGCCGGCGTGAGCGCACCGCCGGTCGTCGTCGTCGCGCGCGACCCCGACGTGCTCGCCGCGGCCACGGCCGCCCGGCTGCTCACCCGCCTCGGGGACGCCCAGGCCGCCCGCGGGACGGCCTCGGTCGTGCTGACCGGCGGGAGCATCGGCATCGCGGTGCTCGACGCGGTCCGTACGTCGCCCGCCCGGGCCGCGGTCGACTGGTCGCGGGTCGACGTGTGGTGGGGCGACGAGCGCTTCGTGCCGGCCGACGACCCCGAGCGCAACGACCGGCAGGCCCGCGAGGCGCTGCTGGACGACCTCGACCTCGACCCCGCCCGCGTGCACCCGATGCCGGCGCCCGCCGGCGGCGCCGGACGGCGACGACCCGGACGCCGCGGCGGCCCGCTACGCCGCCGAGCTCGCCGCAGCCGCGGCGCACGGCGACGCCGTGCCGGAGTTCGACGTCCTCCTGCTCGGGATGGGTCCGGAGGGGCACACCGCCTCGATCTTCCCGGAGTCGCCGGCGGCGCACGACGAGCGGACGGCCTTCGGGGTGCACGGCTGTCCCAAGCCGCCACCCACCCGGGTCAGCCTGGGCTTCTCCGCCATCACCGCGGCCCGCGAGGTCTGGGTCGTCGTGGCGGGGTCGGCGAAGGCGCCGACGGTGGCCCTCGCGCTGTCGGGCGCCGGCCGGGTGCAGGTGCCGGTCGCCGGGGCCGTCGGGCGCTCGCAGACCCTGTGGCTGCTCGACGAGGAGGCGGCGAGCCGGCTGCCGCGCGAGCTGCGCCGACGCTAGGCGCCGGTGGGGGGCGCCGGCAGCGGGCCCGCCGCCGGGTCGGCGACGAGCTCGACCTCGAAGCCGGCCGCGTCCTCGAGGTAGGCCGCGCAGTGCCCGGGCCCGCCCGCCCACGGGTGCCGGTCGGCGTACAGCAGCGACCAGCCGTGGCCGGGCGCCTCGGCGACGAGCGCCTCGAGCTCGGTCCACGCTGCCGGCCCAGAGCGCGACGTGGTTGAGGCCTGGCGCCGCGCCGGTCGTGCGGCCCGGGCCGGCGGCCGGGCGACTGCTCGAGCACGACGTACGCCGCGCCGCGGGCGAAGCTCACGCCGCCCGGCCACTCCCGGTGCAGTCGCGCGCCGAGCCGGCCGAGCAGCCACTCCCACGGCGGCCGGCTGACAGACAGGTCGTCGACCCAGAGCTCGAGGTGGTGCAGGTCGCCCGCCGGGCACCGGCTACGTCGCGCGGAGCCGGGCGAGCGCCTCGGCCAGGATCGCCTCGCCGTCCTCGGCGTTGCGGCGCTCCCGGACGTACGCGAGGTGGGTCTTGTAGGGCTCGGTCTTGTGCGGTGCCGGCGGGTTGCTCACGGTCCTGCCCGGCCGGGAAGCCGCAGCGGGGGCAGTCCCAGGTCTCCGGGACGGACGCCTCGTCGGCGAACGACGGACGCGTCTCGTGCCGGTTGGCGCAGAAGAAGGCGACCCGCTTGCGCGGGGCGGCCTCCCCGCGCTCGGCCTCGCCCATCGGCCCGGCACCCACCCGGCTGCCTCGGATCGCGTTGCCGCCTGCCACGGACTGCTCCTCGTCTCGGCCGGGGCTGCTCCGGTGGCGCCCGCGGTCCCGCGAGTGTAAGGGCGGCCCGCCGCGGTCGGGGCCCGGTCAGGTCTGCTTGAGCAGCAGCCCGATCGCGATGATGCAGACCGCCCAGACGACGCCGCAGACGATCGTCAGACGGTCGAGGTTCTTCTCCACGACGGCGCTGCCGCCGAGCGAGGAGGACACGCCGCCGCCGAACAGCGTGGACAGGCCGCCGCCCTTGCCGCGGTGCAGCAGGACGAGCACGACGAGCAGGACGCTCGTCAGAATCAGGACGATGTCCAGGACGAGGACCACGGGGGTCTCCTCTCGCTCGTGCGGCCGGTCGGGGTCAGACGACGGTCTGGACCTCAGCGTAGTGGCACGCCGATGGGGTGGCCCTGTCCGCGGTCGACGAGCGCCGGCGGCTCCTCGACGCAGCGCGGTCCGCTCGCCCTCGGTGAGCTGCCGGGAACTTCTGGCACCGGGTGCGGAACCAGCAGCCGCTCGGCGGGTTGGCCGGGCTCGGCACGTCCCCGCTGATGATGATGCGCTGCGCGGGCCTGCTCCTTGCGCGGGTCGGGGATCGGCACCGCCGAGATGAGCGCCTGCGTGTAGGGGTGCGCGGGCCGCTCGAAGAGCGTGTCCCGGTCGGCGATCTCGACGATGTGCCCGAGGTACATCACGGCGACCTCGTCGGCGATGTGCCGGACGACCGACAGGTCGTGGGCGATGAACAGGTAGGTGAGGTCGCGGTCGTCCTGCAGGTCCTCCAGCAGGTTGAGCGACCTGGGCCTGGATGGAGACGTCCAGCGCCGACACCGGCTCGTCGAGCACGACGAGCTTGGGGTTGAGGGCGATCGCCCGGGCGATGCCGACGCGCTGGCGCTGCCCGCCGGAGAACTCGTGCGGGTAGCGGGCGGCGTACTCCGGCGCCAGCCCGACGGTCTCGAGCAGCTCGGCGACCTTGTCGCCCTCCTCGACGCCGTGGATCCGGAACGCCTCGGCGAGCGTGTTGCGGATGGTCATCCGCGGGTTGAGCGAGGCGTACGGGTCCTGGAAGACGATCTGCATCTCGCGGCGCAGCGCGGGTCAGCTCGGAGCGGGAGGCGCGTCGCGACGTCCGTGCCGTCGAACAGGATCGGCCCGAGGTCGGCTCGACGCAGCCGCAGCACGGCGCGGGCGGTCGTCGACTTGCCGCAGCCGGTCTCGCCGACCAGGGCCAGCGTCGCGCCCGGCGGCGACCGAGAAGGAGACCCCGTCGACGGCCCGCACCGCGCCGATCTGCCGCCGGAGCAGCGATGCCCGGAGGTGATCGGGAAGTGCTTGACGAGGTCGGTGACCTCGAGCAGCGGCGGCCTCGTCCGCGCCGCTGCCCGGGCCGGTGGTGGTCGGCGCGGTCATGCCTGCTCTCGGGTCGTGGTGGCGTCGCCGGAGGTCGACGCTGGCGTCGGCCCGGACGACGCGCTCGTCGGACAGCAGCTCCGCGGGCACCTCGACGCCCTCGGTGCGGGCGCTGTCCGGCGCGCCGGACTCCGGCCTCGCGGCCGGCGTCGTCGCCGTTGGCGACCCGGGCGACCTCGTCGCTGTGGTGGCAGCTCGCGAAGTGGTCGGCGGCGTCCTGCGGCACGAGCGCGGGCACCACCTCGCGGCACACGTCGGTGGCGAAGCGCGCACCGCGGGTGGAACGGGCAGCCCGACGGCACCCGCGACAGGTTCGGCGGCTGGCCCGGGATCGGCTGCAGCCGCTCGGTCCGCCGCTGGTCGAGCCGGGCCAGGCTCGACAGCAGCCCGTAGGTGTAGGCGTGCCGCGGCCGGTAGAAGATCGACTCGGTGTCGGCGAGCTCCGCAGACCCGCCCGGCGTACATGACGAGCACGCGGTCGGCGTGGGCCGCGACCAGGCCGAGGTCGTGCGTGATCAGCACGATCGCGGTGCCGCGCTGCTCCTGCAGCTCGAGCAGCAGCTCCATGATCTGCGCCTGCACGGTGACGTCGAGCGCGGTCGTCGGCTCGTCGGCCAGCAGCAGCACCGGGTCGAGGGCCAGCGCCATCGCGATCATGGCGCGCTGCCGCATGCCGCCGGAGAACTGGTGCGGGTACTCCTCGGCCCGCTGCTTGGGGTTGGGGATGCCCACCTCGCCGAGCAGGTCGACCGCGCGCCGGCGGGCCGGCAGCCGGCCCACCTTCTCGTGGACCTGGATCACCTCGGCGATCTGGTGCCCGACCTTGAAGACCGGGTTGAGCGAGGTCAGCGGGTCCTGGAAGATCATCGAGATCTCCTTGCCGCGCAGCGTCGCGCAGCGTCTTGCGTGTCGGCCTGCAGCAGGTCCTGGCCCTCGAACAGGATCCGGCCCGGAGGGGAAGCGTGGCCGGCGGCTGCGGGACCAGGCCCATGACGCTCATCGCCGACACCGACTTGCCCGAGCCGGACTCGCCGACGATGCCCAGGGTCTCGCCCGGCCGGACGTGCCAGCTGCACGCCGTCGACGGCCTTGACGACGCCGCCGTCGGTGTGCGAAGTGCACCCGCAGGTCCTCGATGGACAGCAGGGCGTCCGGCGGCACGACGGGGCCGGTCGGCAGCGCCAGCCCGGGGGCGGCGAGGGACGGGGAGGGGTTCCAGGACACGGCGTCGCCTAACGCAGCTTGGGGTCGAGGGCGTCGCGCAGCCCGTCGCCGACGAAGATGAAGCCGAGCACGGTGAAGCACGACCGCCATGCTCGGGAAGAACCACAGGTAGTCCTTGAACCCGACGAACCCGCGGCCGACGGCGATCATGTTGCCCCACTCGGGGACGTCGGGCTTGACGCCGACGCCGAGGAAGGACAGCGCCGCCTCCGCGACGACGGCGGTGCCGACGTTGAAGGTCGCGTAGACCAGCACGGGCGCGAGGCTGTTGGGCAGGATGTGCCGGGTCACGATCCGCCAGCGGCTGGCGCCCGAGCGAGCGCGCCGCCTCGACGTACTCGGCCTCGCGGATCGACAGGATCGACGAGCGCAGCAGCCGGGCGATGGTGGCCCAGCAGAAGATCGCCGAGCGCGAGGATCACCGGCAGACGCCCTGGCCGACGACCGTGAGGATGAGGATCGCGCCGATGAGCAGCGGGAAGGCGAAGAAGACGTCCGCGATGCGCATGATGACGGTGTCCCAGGCCCGGCCGAAGTAGCCCGGCCAGCGCACCCAGCACGACCCCGATGAGCACCGCCATGATGATGCGACACCAGGCCGACGACGACGGCGATCCGCGAGCCGTAGATGACCCGGCTGAACTGGTCGCGGCCGACCAGGTCGACCCCGAACAGGTGCTCGCTGCTCGGCCCGGCCTGGGTGGCGTCGACCCCGGTGCCTAGCAGGTTCTGCTGGTACGGGTCGTACGGCGCGAGCAGCGGCGCGAAGATCGCGACCAGGAACAGCAGCACGATGAGCACCAGGCCGAAGACGGCGAGCTTGTTGCGGAAGAACCGGCGGCGGATGTCGCGCAGCTGCCCCTGCGGCTTCGCGGCGCCGTAGGCCGACGCCGCCCGGCTCGACGCCCGCGAAGATCTCGGTGCCGGGCGAGCGGACGGCGCCGTCGTCGGCGGTGCCCGGCTCGTGGTGCCGCGCGTCGCGGGTCGGCTCGGCGGAGGTCGAGCGGGTGGACGGTGAAGTGCTCACGGGATCTCCTGGGACCGGGTCGGACGGGCGCGGACGGGGCGTGCTCGAGCGCTACTCGAGCCGGATCCGCGGGTCCAGGTAGGCGTAGGCGATGTCGACGAGCAGGTTCAGCAGGACGAAGATGCCGACGCCGTAGGTGACGACCCCGACGATGATCGGCTGGTTCTGCGTGCCGATCGCGCGGATCAGCGCCGAGCCGATGCCGTCCCAGTTGAAGATGACCTCGGTGATCAGGGCGCCGCCGAGCAGCGTGCCGAACGAGATGCCGAGGTAGGTGACGACCGGGATGATCGAGTTGCGCAGCGCGTGCTTGAGGATGACCGTCGCTGCGCGACAGGCCCTTGGCGGTCGCCGTGCGGATGTAGTCGGCCCGCAGCACCTCGAGCATCGTGCCGCGCATCAGCCGGGCGACGAGCGCCGCGTCGACGATGGCCAGGGTGAACGCCGGCATGACGTAGGACCGCCAGCCCGTCGTTCTGCCCGAAGATCGGCAGGATCCCGAGCTTGAGGCCGAAGAAGCTCTGCAGCAGCAGGCCGATGACGAAGGTCGGGAAGCCGATCGCCAGCGTCGTGCGTGACGGTGACGAGCACGTCCCAGAAGCTGTAGCGGAAGACGGCGGAGATGACGCCGGCGAACAGGCCGATCAGCGATGTCGATGCAGGATCGCCGCCACCGCGAGCTTCGCGGTGTTGACCAGCTTGGGCGCGCAGCACCTCGTTGACCGAGCGCCGCTGGGCGTAGTCCTCGCCGAGGTCGCCGTGCAGCACGACCCGGCTCGACGTAGTGCACGTACTGCACCGGCAGCGGCTCGTCCAGGCCGTACTTCTCGCGCAGCTGCGCGATGACCGCCGGGTCCCGGGCCTTCTCGCCCGATGCTGCCGACCGGGTCGCCCGGGACGACGAACAGCGCGACGAACAGCACCATGCTCGCGCCCAGCAGGACGACGACCATCTGCAGCAGCCTGCGGATGATGAACTTTCCCACGGTCGTCTCTCCCGAGGTCGAGGGTGCGGGGGTGCCGCAGCGGCGGGGACTGCGGGTGTCGCGGGGTGCCCGCGACACGCCGGAGCGACCGTACCGTGCGGCTGGCGAGGAGGCGGCGCTCGGCGCGCCCTGGTGCGACGCGGACAGCCGTCGGGGCCGGGAGGCGTCCCCCCGGCCCCGACGGGTCGTGCGCCTACTTCAGGCTGATGGTCGGTCAGCGTCGGGTCCTCGAAGAAGTCCAGCTCGACGTTCTTGCACTTGGCCGGAGTCGAACGACGCGGTACTGCGTGCGGTACCACAGCGGGATGAGGGCCAGGTCGTCGCCGATGGCCATCTTCTCGGCCTGCTTGATGATCGGCGACGCGCTCCGCGTCGGTCTTGGCCGCCCGCTCCTGGACCAGCAGCTGGTCGAAGGCCGGGTTGCTGTAGCGCGCCGCGTTGTCGCCCTGGACGACGTTCGCCGCGGCTCCGGGTTGATCGCCGTGGTGGCCATCAGCGGGAACAGGAAGTTGTCCGGCGTCGGGTAGTCGGCGCCCCAGGCGGAGCGGAACAGGCCGGTGGCGTCCGGGCTTCTTCTCGTTCTGCAGCAGCTCCTTGAACGGCACGCCGGTGACGTTGACCTTGACGCCGAGGACGTCCTGCAGCTGGGCCGCGACGGCCTGCACCCACTCCTCGTGGCCGCCACCGGTGTTGAACGACAGGTTGATCGTCGTGCCGGGCGTGAGGCCGGCCTTGGCCGCGAACTCCTTGGCCTTGGCCGGGTCCTGCTTCACGCAGGACTCGCAGACGCCCTCGCTGTAGTACTGGCCTTGAAGGCACGGCGGGATGAAGCGACGTCGCCTTGGTCTGGAAGCCCTTGAAGACACCGCTGATGATGGCGTCGCGGTCGATCGCGTACGAGACCGCCTTGCGGGCGTCGGCCGAGTTGAACGGCGCGGTGGCCTCCGCCGGCAGGATGTAGTTGATGCCCGTACTTGACCTCGTTGAGGAAGCCGCCCTGCGGCTCGTACTGCGCCTTCGCCTGGCCGAGCAGGGTCGGTGGGATGCGGGCGTAGTCGAACTGACCGCCCTTGAGGCCGTTGTACTCCAGGGTGGAGCGCGTTCTCGGAGTTCAGGATGGTGACCTCGACGCGGTCGAGGTTGGCCTTCTGGCCCGAGTACTGCGTCGTTGCGGACCAGCGTGATCGACTTGTCGTGCTGCCACGGGCCTTCCATCTTGAAGGGCCCGTTGCCGATCGGGAGGTCGTTGAAGGTCTTGTTCGTCGCAGCGCCGGCCGTCCTTGGGGACCGGGCTCATGACCGTCTGCAGCGTCTTCTTGTCGAACTCGCAGTCCGGCGCGGACAGCCCGACGACGAAGGTCGTGGGGTCGGGCGCCGACAGGCCCGAGAAGGTCGTCGCCGAGCCGCCGTTGAGCTCGTCGAAGCCGGTGACGCCGGCCATGTGGTAGCCACGTCGCGACGCGGCCTCCTTGCTGCGCCGCGCGGGTCCAGCCGTCGATGAACGACTGGGCGGTGACCGCCTCGCCGTTGCTGAACTTGCGCGTTCGGGTCGAGCTTGAAGGTCCACTCGGTGCAGTCGCCGTTGGGCGTGAACGTCTTGGCGGCACCGGGGACGAGCTCGTTGTCGTCGTTCAGGCCGACGAGGCCCTGTGAAGACGTTCTTGGTGACCAGGATGCCCTCGGACTCCTGAGCGTTGTACGGGTCGATCGCGGTCGGGCTCGACGATGCCGAGGCGGAACGTGCCGCCCGGCTTGCCCGCGCTGGTGGCGCTGCTGCTCGAGCCGACTGCTCGTGTCGTCGCTGCCGCCGCAGGCGGCCGCGCCGATGGCGAGCGCCAGCAGAGGTGCGACGACGCGCACCGACTTCTTCGAGACTGCACTCGACTGTCCTCCTCCTCCCGGACACCCTGGGAGCTCTCGCGGACCGGTCCGGGGTCTTCCCGGTGGGACGACCGGACTGTAGGCACGCCCGGCGGCCCCGCGTGGCGACGGCGGCACCTCGCGCGCCAATCGTGACGATCCCGTGACCGCCCCGCAGGCGGACCGCGACCTGGAGGGGGAAGCGCCGCGCCCGGCCCCGCTCGGGCCTACGCCGTCCGGCCGAGCCGGCAGATCCGGGCGAACTCCGCGGCGTCCAGGCTCGCCCCGCCGACGAGGGCTCCGTCGACGTCCGGCTGGGCGACGAGCTCGGCGGCGTTGCCGCCGCCTTGACCGACCCGCCGTAGAGCACCCGGACGCCGTCGGCGAGCTCGCCGGGGTAGAGCTCGGCGAGCGTGCGCGCGCAGCGCGCCGCAGACCTCCTGGGCGTCCTGCGGGGTGGCGACCTCGCCGGTGCCGATGGCCCACACCGGCTCGTAGGCGACGACCAGGGTGCGGGCCTGCTCCGGCGGGGACGCCCTGCAGGGCGGCCCTCAGCTGCGCGGTGGCGTGCGCGACGTGCTCGCCGGCGCTGTCGGACCTCGAGCCCCTCCCCGACGCACAGCACCGGCACGAGGCCGGCCGGAGCGCGGCGGCCACCTTGGCGCGCACCACCTCGTCGGTCTCGCCGTGGTCGGTGCCGGCGCTCGCTGTGCCCCACCACGACGTAGCTGCAGCCGAGCGCGGCGAGCATCGGGCCGCTGACGTCCCCGGTGTGGGCCCCCGCGTCGTGCGGCGAGAGGTCCTGCGCTCCGTAGCGCAGCGGCCAGCCGGTCGCCGTCGACGAGCGTCTGCACGCTGCGCAGGTCGACGAAGGGCGGCAGCACGACGACCTCGACGGCCTCGAGCTCCTCCTTGCCCAGGCTGAAGGCGAGCTTCTGGACCAGCGCGAGGGCCTCGAGGTGGTTGAGGTTCATCTTCCAGTTGCCGGCCACGAGCGGCCGCCGGCTCAGCGCGAGCACCTCCAGTCCCGGCAGCGCCTTGCCCTCGAGCCGCTCCAGGCTCGCGCCGCCACCGGTGGAGATGTGGGTGAAGCGCGCCTCGTCGATGCCCAGCGCGCGCACCGCCGCGGCGCTGTCGCCGCCGCCCACGACGGTGAGGGCACCGTCGGCGGTCCGCGCGGCGACGGCCTCGGCCACGCCGCGGGTGCCCTCGGCGTAGGGCGCCAGCTCGAAGACGCCCATCGGGCCGTTCCAGAACACCGTGCGGGCGCCGGCGAGCGCCGCGGTGAACCGCCGCACCGACTCCGGCCCGATGTCCAGCCCCATCCGGTCGGACGGGATGGCGTCGGCCGGGACGACGTCGTGCACCGCGTCGGCCGCGAAGGCCTCGGCCGCGACCACGTCGACGGGCAGCACGATCTTGCCCGTCTCGAGGAAGGCGCGGCAGGCGTCGACCTGCTCGGCCTCGAGCAGGCTCGAGCCCACGTCGTGCCCCTGCGCGGCCAGGAAGGTGAAGCACATCCCCCCGCCGACCAGCAGCGTGTCCACGGTCGGCAGCAGGGCCTGGATGACCTTGAGCTTGTCGCTCACCTTGGAGCCGCCGAGGACCACGGCGTACGGCCGCGCGGGCTCGGCCGTCAGGCGGTCGAGCACGGCGACCTCCGCAGCCACGAGCGGGCCCGCGGCGTGCGGCAGGCGCTGCGCGACGTCGTAGACGCTGGCGTGCCTGCGGTGCACGGCGCCGAAGGCGTCGTCCACGTAGAGGTCGGCGAGCGCGGCCAGCCGGTCGGCGAAGGCACCGCGCTCGGCGTCGTCCTTGCTCGTCTCGGCGGCCTCGAAGCGGACGTTCTCCAGCAGCACGAGCTCCCCGTCGGCGAGCCCGTCGACGAGCGCCCGGCTGCCCTCTCCGGCGACGTCGCCCGCCAGCGGCACCGGGCGGCCGAGCAGCGCCGAGAGCCGCTCCGCCACCGGCGCCAGCGAGAAGGCCGGGTCGGCCGTCCCCCCGGCCGGCCGAGGTGGGCGGTGACGACGACCCGCGCGCCGCGGTCGAGCAGGTCCTGCAGCAGCGGCAGGCTCGCCCGGATGCGCCCGTCGTCGGTGATCCGCGCACCGTCCAGCGGCACGTTGAGGTCGCTGCGGACCAGCACCCGCCGGCCCGCGACGTCGAGGTCGGCGGCGGTCCTCACAGGCTCGAGCCCACCAGGGTGACGAGGTCGGCGAGACGGTTGGAGTAGCCCCACTCGTTGTCGTACCACCCGACGACCTTGACCTGGTCGCCGAGGGCCTTGGTGAGCGGCGCGTCGAAGATGCACGACGCCGGGTCGGTGACGATGTCGCTGGAGACGATCGGGTCGGTGCTGTAGCGCAGGTAGCCCTTCATCGCGCCGTCGGCGGCGGCCTTCACGGCGGCGTTGACGTCGTCGACGCTCGCCGAGCGGGACAGCTGCACGGTGAGGTCGGTCGCCGAGCCCGTGGGGATGGGCACGCGCACCGCGTAGCCGTCGAGCTTGCCCTTGAGCGCGGGCAGGACCAGGCCGATGGCCTTGGCCGCACCGGTGCTCGTCGGCACCAGGTTGACCGCGGCGGCGCGCGCCCGGCGCAGGTCCTTGTGCGGGGCGTCCTGCAGGTTCTGGTCCTGCGTGTAGGCGTGGATGGTCGTCATCAGGCCGCGCTCGATGCCGAAGGCGTCGTGGATCGCCTTGGCCATCGGGCCGAGGCAGTTGGTCGTGCAGGAGGCGTTGGAGATGACCGTGTGCTTCGCGGGGTCGTAGTCGTCGTGGTTGACGCCCATGACGACGGTGACGTCCTCGTTGGAGGCGGGCGCCGAGATGATGACCTTCTTCGCCCCGCCGTCGACGTGGGCGCGGGCCTTGCTCGCGTCGGTGAAGAAACCGGTGGACTCGATGACGACGTCGGCACCCACCTCGCCCCACTGCAGGGCGGCGGGGTCGCGCTCGGCGAAGATCTTCAGCAGCCGGTCGCCGACCTGGATGCCGCCGTCGCCGACGGACACCGGGGCCGGGAAGCGGCCGAGCACCGAGTCGTAGGTGAGCAGGTGGGCCATCGTCGCGAGGTCGCCCAGGTCGTTGGCGGCCACGATCTCGATGTCGGTCGTCCCCGCGGCGTTGCTCGCCTGCACGGCGCGGTAGAAGTTGCGGCCGATGCGGCCGAAGCCGTTGATGCCCACGCGGACGGTCACTGGGTGCCTCTCTCTCGACGACGACTGCGGGCGAACCTAGCCGAGCGCTCCGACAGCGGCTCAGCCGGTGCGGGCGAGCCGACCCGTCGCCGCCGAGGTCGCGCAGGGCGGCCAGCACCCGGGACGCCGCGAGCAGGTCGCCCAGGCCGGCCGGCCGGGGGACGGTGTCGCCCGGGGTCGCGGGTCCCGGGTCGCGGTCGCCGACCGAGCCGCGCAGCGCCACCGCGCAGGCCAGCAGGCCCGGCGGCGTGCCGGGCGGCACCGGCCAGTCCTGCTCGCGACGGTCCGGCACGGCGAGCAGCGGCAGCTCGGCACCGCCGACCCAGCGCGCGCCGAGCGGACCGGCCTCGAGCCGGGCCGACGCGAAGGACAGCCGGGCCAGCGGCGGCGCGTCGTCGCCGCTCACGAGCACCGTCGCGCCCGAGGCCGTGAGCAGCGACCAGGCGACCCGCGCCCCGCCCGGCAGCTCGCGGGCCGGCAGGGCCTCCGGGGCCGCGACCGCAGCGACCACGTCCCCGCACCAGCGGCGGACCAGGTCGACGAGCTCGACCGTCGCCCGCCGGCCCCGCGGCCAGCCGCGGACCGTCACCTGCAGCGGCGGCCCGCCCGCGAGCGGCAGGGCCGCCTCGACGGTGCGCGCCCAGGGCTCCCAGCGCTGCAGCAGGCCCACGGCGACGTCGGGTCCGGGCACCGCGGCGGCCGAGCGCAGGAGGTCCGCGGCCGGCAGCGCGGGACCGGGAGCAGCACCAGCAGCCCGGCGGCCCGCAGCGCCGGCAGCAGCCCTGCGGTCCGCGGGTCGCCCGCGTCGAGCGCGACCGCGTCGACCCGCGCGTCGCCGAGCAGCTCCTCGCGCGTCGACGTACGACGGCGCGTCCTGCGGGTCCTCGTACGGGGTGGCGGGCAGGCGACCGGGGACGGACCAGCCGGCGGCCCGCAGCAGGCCGGCGTCGACGTCGCCCACCGGGACCGCGGCAGCGACGTGGCCCGGCGCCCGGTCCCGCCTCAGTGCGGCCACGCGCTGGCTCGGCGACGGCTCCCCCGGCGGGGTCACCGCCGCCCCCGCCTCACGGCGCGAGCATCTCCGGGGTCACGGCGTCCTCGGTGCCGGGCATCCCGAGGTCGGAGGCGCGCTTGTCGGCCATCGCGAGCAGCCGGCGGATGCGCCCGGCCACCGCGTCCTTGGTCATCGGCGGGTCGGCCAGGGCCCCGAGCTCCTCGAGGCTGGCGTTGGCGTGCTCGCGCCGCAGCCGACCGGCGACGAGCAGGTGCTCGGGGGCGTCGTCGCCGAGGATCTCCAGGGCGCGCTCGACCCGGGCCCCGGCGGCGACGGCCGCCCGCGCCGAGCGGCGCAGGTTGGCGTCGTCGAAGTTGGCCAGCCGGTTGGCGGTCGCCCGCACCTCGCGGCGCATCCGCCGGTCCTCCCAGGCGAGCACGGCGTCGTGGGCGCCCAGGCGGGTGAGCAGCGCGCCGATGGCGTCCCCGTCGCGCACCACGACCCGGTCGACACCGCGCACCTCGCGGGCCTTGGCCTGCACGCCGAGCCGGCGCGCGGCACCGACCAGCGCGAGGGCCGCCTCCGGGCCGGGGCAGGTGATCTCCAGCGACGACGAGCGGCCCGGTTCGGTGAGCGAGCCGTGCGCGAGGAAGGCGCCGCGCCAGGCGGCGGCGGCGTCGCAGGTGCCGCCGCTCACGACCGCCGGCGGCAGGCCCCGCACCGGGCGCCCGTGCCCGTCGACCAGGCCGACCTGGCGGGCGAGGCCGGCGCCGTCCTTGGTCACGCGGACCACCCAGCGGTTGCCCTTGCGCAGACCGCCGGCCGCCAGCACCTGGACGTCGCTGGCGTGGCCGTAGACCTCGGCGACCTCCTTGCGGAGCCGGCGCGCGGTCGAGCCCGCGTCGAGCTCGGCCTCGACGACGACGGAGCCCGCGACGAGGTGCAGACCACCGGCGAAGCGCAGCACCGCCGCCGTCTCCGCCCGCCGGCAGCAGGGCCGGGTGATCGGGAGCCGCGAGAGCTCGTCCTTGACCGCCGAGGTCATCGCCATGCCGCTCCTGTGAAGATCGAGTCGAGGGCCGCGCCGAGTCGCGACGGGTCGTGCCGGGGGGTGCCGTCGCCGAGGGCCACCGGGGCGAGCGCCAGACGGGCACCGCACGCCTCCACCGCAGACATCAGACCACGCGTGTCGACCACCGCGTCGGGGTCGGCGAGGACGACGTCGAGCCGCAGGCCGGGGGCGTGGGCCAGCAGCACGTCGAGATGGGCCTCCGGCGAGAAGCCGGCGGTCTCGCCCTGCTGAGGTGCGAGGTTGAGGGTGACGACGACGCGGGCGGAGGTGGCCTCCAGCGCCGCCCGCAGGCCCGGCACGAGCAGGTGCGGCAGCACGCTGCTGAACCAGGAGCCCGGGCCCAGGACCACCCAGTCGGCGCTCAGGACCGCCGCCACCGCCTCCGCGCACGCCGGCGGCTCCGCGGGGCTGAGCCAGACGCCCTGCACCGCGCCGGGCGCGGTGGCGACCTGCACCTGCCCGCGCACGGTGCGGACGGAGCCGTCCTCGTCCACCTCCGCGCAGATCTCGAGCGGTGTGCGGCTGGCGGGCAGCACCCGGCCGGTGCCGCCGAGCAGCCGGCCGACGAGGTCGAGGGCCGCGACGACGTCGCCCTCGGTCTCGGCCAGCCCGGCGAGCAGCAGGTTGCCCACCGCGTGCCCGGCGAGCGGCCCGCCGCCGCCGAAGCGGTGCTGGAGCAGCCGCGCCCAGGTGGCGCCCCAGGCGTCCGCGCCGGCCAGCGCCGCCAGCGCCATCCGCAGGTCGCCCGGCGGGAGCACGCCGAACTCCTCCCGCAGCCGCCCGCTCGAGCCGCCGTCGTCGGCGACCGTCACGACCGCGGTGAGGTCGGGCGTCACCGTCCGCAGCGCCTGCAGGGAGGCGGCCAGGCCGTGGCCGCCGCCGAGGGCCACCACCCGCGGCCCGGTCGCAGGCGACCCGACCGTCGTCGACCCGCTCACTCGCGCCCCAGGTCGCGGTGCACGACGGTGACGTCGACCCCGGCGCCGGCCAGCCGCGCGGCGAGCTGCTCGCTCATCGCCACGCTGCGGTGCTTGCCGCCGGTGCAGCCGACCGCGAGCAGGGCGTAGCGCTTGCCCTCGCGCAGGTAGCCGTCGAAGAGCAGGCGCAGCAGCCCCTCCCCGCGCTCGAGGAACTCCTGCGCCCCGGGCGAGGCGAGCACGTGGTCGCGCACCGCGGGGTCCTGCCCGGTGCGCGGCCGCAGCTCGGGCACCCAGTGCGGGTTGGGCAGGAAGCGGCAGTCGAGCACGAGGTCGGCGTCGACCGGGAGGCCGTACTTGTAGCCGAAGGACTGGACCGTCAGGTGCAGGCGGTCCTCCTCGGCCCCGCCGAACGCCGTCACCACCTTGGCCCGCAGCTCGTGGACGTTGAGCGACGTCGTGTCGAGGACGAGGTCGGCGGCGCCGCGCAGGTCGCGCAGCAGGTCGCGCTCCAGGGTGATCCCGTCGACGAGGCTGCCGTCGCCCTGCAGCGGGTGCGGGCGACGCACGCTGTCGAACCGGCGGACGAGGGCCTCGTCGGCCGCCTCGAGGAACAGGACCCGGGGGTGCACCCCGAGCTCCTCGGCCTGCTCGAGCGCCGAGCGGAGGTCGGACGGGAAGGCCCGGCTGCGCACGTCGGCGACGACGGCGATCCGGTCGACCGCGCCGGCACTGCGGGCCCCGAGCTCGACCATGGTCGGCAGCAGCCCCGGCGGCAGGTTGTCCACGACGAACCAGCCCAGGTCCTCCAGGCACTTGGCCGCGGTCGAGCGCCCGGCCCCGGAGAGGCCGCTCACGACGACGAGCTGCATCGACGGCGTGCCGCGGGGCGCGGTCACGCGAGCACCTCGCCCGTGCCCGGGTCGAAGGCCGGCACGGCGTCCGGGGCGGGCGAGGCGTCGCCGGCGAGCGCCGCGACGAGGGCCTCGGCGGTGCGACGGCCCACCCCCGGCACCTCGACGAGCTCCTCGACGCTCGCGGCCCGCAGCCGCTTGAGCGACCCGAAGTGCCGCAGCAGCGCCTTTCGCCGGGTCTCCCCGAGCCCGGGGACGCCGTCGAGCGCGCTCTCCAGCATCGACCGCGAGCGCTTCTGCCGGTGGTAGGTGATCGCGAACCGGTGCGCCTCGTCGCGGACCCGCTGCAGCAGGTAGAGGCCCTCGGAGGTCCGGGGCAGGATGACCGGGTCCTCCTGCCCGGGCAGCCACACCTCCTCGAGCCGCTTGGCCAGCCCGCACAGCGCCACGTCGGAGATCCCGAGCTCGTCGAGCACCGCCTGCGCCGCCGCGACCTGCGGGGTCCCGCCGTCGACGACGAGCAGCTGGGGCGGGTAGGCGAACCGCCGGGGCCGCCCGGTCTCGGGGTCGATCCCGGGCCGCTCCCCGGGGCCGGCCGGGTCGACGTGCGCGTCGGCCGTGTCGAGCTGCCCGGTCTCGGCCCGCTCGTCGAGGTAGCGGGCGAAGCGGCGGCGAAGCACCTCGCGCATCGACGCGGTGTCGTCGACGCCGTCCGCGCCGCGGACCGCGAAGCGGCGGTACTCCGAGCGGCGGGCCAGCCCGTCCTCGAAGACGACCATGCTGGCGACGACGTCGGTGCCCTGGACGTGGGAGACGTCGAAGCACTCGATGCGCAAGGGCGCCTCGTCGAGCTCGAGGGCGTCCTGGAGCTCCTGGAGCGCGACCGAGCGGGCCGTGAGGTCGCTGGCCCGCCGGGTCTTGTGCAGCGCGAAGGCCTGGGCGGCGTTCTTCTCGACCGTCTCGAGCAGGGCCCGCTTGTCGCCGCGCTGCGGCACGCGCAGCGAGACGTTGGCGCCTCGCAGGCCGCGCAGCCACTCCTGCACCGCCTCGGCGTCCGGCGGCAGGGCGCTGACGAGCACCTCGCGGGGCACGTCGTCGGTCTCGCCCCACGCCGGCGCGAGGGTGACGCCGGCGCCCGGGAGCGACCGGCGGTCGACCGCGGGCTCGAGGACGGCCTCGGGGTCCTCCTCGCCGTACGCCTGGGTGAGGAACTGGCCGACGAGCTCGCCCGTGCTCAGCTCCTCGACCTTGTCGACGACGAAGCCGCGCTGGCCGCGGACCCGGCCACCCCGCACGTAGAAGACCTGGACGGCCGCCTCCAGCGCGTCCTCGGCCACGCCGACGACGTCGGCGTCCGTGGCGTCGGCCAGCACGACGGCCTGCTTCTCCATCGCCCGGGTGAGCGCGCCGATGTCGTCGCGCAGCCGGGCCGCCCGCTCGTACTCCTGGTCGGCCGCCGCCGCCGCCATCTCCTTCTCCAGCCGGCGGACGAACCGGCCCGACTGCCCGCTCATGAAGTCGCAGAAGTCGTCGACGATGCCCCGGTGCTCCTGCGCGGAGACCGACCCGACGCAGGGCGCCGAGCACTTGTCGATGTAGCCGAGCAGGCAGGGCCGGCCGACCTGTCCCGCCCGCACGAAGACGCCCTTGCTGCAGGTGCGGGCCGGGAAGACCCGCAGCAGCAGGTCCAGCGTCTCGCGGATGGCCCAGGCGTGGGCGTACGGCCCGAAGTAGCGCACGCCCTTCTTCTTCGGCCCCCGCATCACCTGCAGCCGCGGGAACTCCTCGCCGACCGTGACCGCCAGGCTGGGGTAGCTCTTGTCGTCGCGGTACTTGACGTTGAAGCGGGGGTCGTACTCCTTGATCCAGGAGTACTCCAGCTGGAGCGCCTCGACCTCGGTGCCGACCACCGTCCACTCGACCGACGCGGCCGTCGTGACCATCTGGCGGGTGCGGGGGTGGAGGCCGCCGACGTCCTGGAAGTAGCTGTTGAGGCGGCTGCGCAGGCTCTTCGCCTTGCCGACGTAGATCACCCGGCCGTGCTCGTCGCGCCACTTGTAGACGCCCGGCGCGTCCGGGACCTCTCCCGGCCGGGGCCGGTACGAGGAGGGGTCCGCCACGCCGTCCAGCCTACGTTCGGCGGGCGGTGCGACGGCCGGTCGCCGTGGGGCGGGTAGCGGCTCGGCCCGGCGGGTGCCACCCTGACGACCGGACGTACCGGACGGACGGAGGCTCGGCGTGCACCACGACGACCGCCCGGCCCCGGCCTGCCCGGTGCGCTCGGCCAGCGGCGCGGTGACGCTCGACGTCGTCATCGAGGACGCGGGGCACAGCGGCCGCGGGAGGCTCACGGTGCTGCGCTTCGGCTGGGAGCCCGGCGACCCCCTGGCCGTGGTGCTCGTGCTGTCGGCGCAGCCCGACCACCCGGCGCTGCCGCGCGGCACGTGGCAGGTGCTGCGCGACTTCGTGCGCTACGGGCTGTCGGAGGCGACGGGCGACGGGAGCGTGCGGATCCGCCCGGACGACCTGCGCGACCGGGTCTGGTTCGAGCTCGAGCGCTACGGGCGGCCGGCGTGCGTCTCGGTCGACCGGGGCCAGGTGCAGGCGTTCCTCGACCTCACCGAGGAGCAGGTGCCCTGCGGGGCCGAGCGCAGCGACGACGCCATCGACGCCCTGCTGCTGCGCCTGCTGCGCTCCTGACGCCCGGCGGTCCTCGACGCCCACACCGCGGCGACCGTCCGGACCGCGGCCGCGCTCACACCGCGGCGACGGCCGCCCGTCGCCGCGGCGTCGCCTCGCCCGGCGCCTTGTCGGCGCTGCGGCCGGCGAGCACGTCGCGCAGGAAGCGGCCGGTGTGGCTCGCCTCGACGCTCGCCACGTGCTCGGGCGTGCCCTGCGCGACGACCGTGCCGCCACCCGAGCCGCCCTCGGGGCCCATGTCGATGACCCAGTCGGCGGTCTTGATGACGTCGAGGTTGTGCTCGATGACGATGACGGAGTTGCCCTGGTCGACCAGCCGGCCCAGCACGCCGAGCAGCTTGCGGATGTCCTCGAAGTGCAGCCCGGTCGTCGGCTCGTCCAGGACGTAGACGGTGCGCCCGGTCTGCCGCTTCTGCAGCTCGGCGGCGAGCTTGACCCGCTGGGCCTCGCCGCCCGACAGGGTCGGCGCCGGCTGACCGAGCCGGACGTAGCCGAGCCCGACGTCGACGAGCGTCTTGAGGTGCCGGCTGATCGCCGGGACCGCCTCGAAGAAGGTCGCGGCCTCCTCGATCGGCAGGTCGAGCACCTCGGCGATCGTCTTGCCCTTGAAGTGGACCTCGAGGGTCTCGCGGTTGTAGCGCGCTCCCGCGCACACCTCGCACGGCACGTAGACGTCCGGCAGGAAGTTCATCTCGATCTTGATCGTGCCGTCGCCGGCGCAGGCCTCGCACCGACCGCCCTTGACGTTGAACGAGAACCGCCCGGGCAGGTAGCCGCGGACCTTGGCCTCGGTCGTCTCGGCGAAGAGCTTGCGCATGTGGTCGAAGACGCCCGTGTAGGTCGCCGGGTTGGACCGCGGGGTGCGCCCGATCGGCGACTGGTCCACGCGGACCACCTTGTCGAGGTGGTCCAGCCCCTGCACCCGGGTGTGCCGGCCGGGGACCGTACGGGCGCCGTTGAGCTGGTTGACGAGCACGGCGGCGAGGATGTCGTTGACGAGCGTGGACTTGCCGCTGCCGGAGACGCCGGTCACGGCGACGAGCAGGCCGAGCGGGAAGGCGACGGTGACGTCGCGCAGGTTGTGCTCGCGCGCCCCGACGACCTTGAGCTCGCGGCCAGCGGTCCGCGGCCGGCGCTCGGCGGGGACCGCCATGACCTCCCGTCCCGACAGGTACTTGCCGGTGAGCGAGTCGGGGCTGTTGAGCAGCTCCTCGACGGGGCCGCTGACGACCACCTGCCCGCCGTGCTCCCCCGCGCCCGGGCCGATGTCGACGACCCAGTCGGCCGCCCGCACGGTGTCCTCGTCGTGCTCGACGACGATGAGCGTGTTGCCGAGGTCGCGCAGCCGCACGAGGGTGTCGATGAGACGGCGGTTGTCGCGCTGGTGCAGCCCGATGCTCGGCTCGTCGAGGACGTACAGCACGCCGACCAGGCCGGAGCCGATCTGGGTGGCCAGCCGGATCCGCTGCGCCTCGCCACCCGACAGCGAGCCGGCGGGCCGGCCGAGCGAGAGGTAGTCGAGCCCGACGTCGAGCAGGAAGCCCAGGCGGGCGTTGACCTCCTTGAGCACCCGCTCGGCGATCATCGCCTGCCGGGCGTCGAGCTCCAGCCCGCGCAGGAAGACCGCGCAGTCGGCGATCGACAGGTCGGCGATGTCGCTGATCGACCGCTCGCCGAGCGTGACGGCCAGCACCTCGGGCTTGAGGCGCGCGCCCTTGCAGGTCGGGCAGGGCACCTCGCGCATGTAGCCCTCGAAGCGCTCCCGGCTCGCCTCGCTCTCGGCCTCGCCGTGCCGCCTCATGAGGAACGGGATGACGCCCTCGTAGGCGGTGTAGTAGCTGCGCTCGCGGCCGTACCGGTTGCGGTAGCGGACGTGCACCTCGGTCTCGTGCCCGTGGAGCACCGCCTTCTGCTGCGCGCGGGTGAGCTGTCCGAACGGCGTCTTCAGCGTGAAGCCCAGCGCGTCGCCGAGCGCCTGCACGAGCCGCCCGAAGTACTCCTGGTTGTGGCCGGTGCTCCACGGCGCGATGGCGCCCTGCTCGAAGCTCTTCTCCGGGTCGGTGACGACGAGCTCGGGGTCGACCTCCTTGCGGGTGCCGAGGCCGGTGCAGTCGGGACACGCGCCGTACGGGCTGTTGAAGGAGAAGCTGCGCGGCTCCATCTCCTCGAAGGACAGGTCGTCGTAGAGGCAGGCGAGGTGCTCGGAGAAGGTGCGCTCGCGGTGCGGGTCGCCCTCGGGCAGGTCGACGAAGTCCAGGACGACGAGACCGCCGCCGAGGCCGAGCGCCGTCTCGACGGAGTCGGTGAGCCGGCGCTGGGCCGACGCCTTCACCGACAGGCGGTCGACGACCACCTCGATCGTGTGCTTCTCCTGCTTCTTGAGCGTCGGCGGCTCGGTCAGGGCGTGCACCACGCCGTCGACGCGGACCCGGCTGTAGCCCTTCTGCTGCAGGTCGGCGAACAGGTCGACGTACTCCCCCTTGCGACCGCGGACCACCGGCGCGAGGACCTGGAAGCGGCTGCCCTCCTCGAGGGCCAGGATCTGGTCGACGATCTGCCCGGGCTGCTGGCGCGCGATCACCCGGCCGCACTTCGGGCAGTGCGGCGTGCCGGCGCGCGCGAACAGGACGCGCAGGTAGTCGTAGACCTCGGTGACCGTGCCGACCGTCGAGCGCGGGTTGCGGTTGGTCGACTTCTGGTCGATCGAGACCGCCGGCGAGAGCCCCTCGATGAAGTCGACGTCGGGCTTGTCCATCTGCCCGAGGAACTGGCGGGCGTACGAGCTGAGCGACTCGACGTAGCGCCGCTGCCCCTCGGCGAAGATGGTGTCGAAGGCGAGGCTCGACTTGCCGGACCCGGACAGCCCCGTGAACACGACCAGCGCGTCGCGCGGCAGGTCGAGGGAGACGTCCTTGAGGTTGTGCTCGCGCGCGCCGCGCACGACCAGGCGGTCGGCCATGGGGTCCTTCGGGTCGGGGGCAGGACGGGCTCCCTGGATCGCAGGGCCGTCCTGTCGAGGCTAACGTCGGGCCCCGACAGATCGCTTCCTCGAGGAGAGCCGTGACCGTTCCCGGGACCTACACCGGCCAGGTCGAGCAGGGCGGGCCCGCCGACGTCCGCGAGGTGCCGGGCCTGCGGATCACCAAGGTCTGCACCGCCCCGTTCACCAACAACTGCTACCTGCTGCGCTGCCCGACGACCGGCGACACGCTGCTCGTGGACGCCGCCGGCGACGCCGAGCGCCTGCTCGAGCTCGTCGGCGACGGCCGGCTCGTCGCAGTCGTGGAGACGCACGGCCACTGGGACCACCAGCAGGCCCTCGCGGAGGTCGTCGCCGCCACCGGCGCCGACGTGCTGGCGCACGCCGACGACGCCGCCGACCTGCCCGTGCCGGTGACCCGCACCCTCGCCGACGGCGACGTCGTCGAGGTCGGCGCGGCCGGGCTGCGCGCCGTCCACCTCGTCGGGCACACGCCCGGGTCCCTGGCGCTGGTCTACGAGGGCGACCCGGAGCGGCCGCACGTCTTCTCCGGCGACAGCCTCTTCCCGGGCGGCGTCGGCAACACCGAGAAGGACCCGCAGCGCTTCGCCCGGCTGCTCGGCGACGTGGAGAGCAAGCTCTTCGCGCCGCTGCCGGACAGCGCGTGGGTCTACCCGGGCCACGGGTCCGACACCACCCTCGGCGCCGAGCGCCCGAGCCTGCCGGAGTGGCGCGCCCGGGGCTGGTGAGCGCCCCGCGCCCTACCGCCCGCTGAAGCGCGCCTCCCGGCGCTCGACGAACGACCGCACGCCCTCGGCGGCGTCCTCGCTGCCCAGGACCGACGGCAGCAGCGCGGCCAGGTGCTCCGCGGCCGCGGCGTCGGTGCCGCGCGCGGCCACCCGGGCGCTGGCGAGGGTGCCCTGCACGCCGAGCGGCGCCTGGCGCGCGATGAGCTGCGCGAGGTCGGTGGCCCGCTGCAGCTGCTGCCCGGCCGGCACGACCTCCTGCACGAGGCCGATCCGCAGCGCCTCCTCGGCCCCGAACTCCTCGGCCGTGAGCAGCCAGCGCATCGCGTTGCCCCAGCCCAGCTGCGCCGGCGCCCGCAGCGTCGCGCCGCCGAAGGGCATGATCCCGCGACCGATCTCGAGCTGCCGGAAGCGCACGTCGTCGGCGGCGACGACGACGTCGCTGGCGAGCGCCAGCTCGATCGACAGCGTGAAGGCCACGCCCTGCACCGCCAGGACGACGGGCTTGGGCACCGGCGGCTTCCACACCCCGAAGGGGTCGTGCCGCCCGGTCCCGGCGAGCACCCCCGGACCCCCCTCGCCGACGGCCGGGCCGACCTCGGCGAGGTCCAGGCCGGCGGAGAAGTGGTCGCCGTGCCCGAAGACCACCCCGACGCGGACCTCGTCGTCGTCGGCGAGCCGGTCGTACGCCGCCCCGACCGCGCGGATGGTCGCGAGGTCCCACGCGTTGCGCTTGGCGGCGCGGTCGACGCCGATGAGCAGCACGTGCCCGTCCTGCTCGACGCTGACGGGCGGACGGGGGGCGCTCGGCTCGGCGGTCATGCCTGCACCGTAGGGGACCCCGGGCCGCGGACCGGCCGGTGGGAGACTCGGCGGGTGAGCCTGCCCCCGCCGTACGCCGACGTCGCCGCCCGCACCAAGGGCTTCCTGCCCGAGGACGAGGGCGCCGCGCTGCACGACGCCGCGCGGCGGGCCGGTCCGGGGTCGTGGCTGGAGGTCGGGACGTACTGCGGGAAGTCGACCGTGCACCTCGGCGCCGCCGCCCGGGAGGCGGGAGCCCACCTGGTGACGCTCGACCACCACCGCGGGTCCGAGGAGAACCAGCCGGGCTGGGAGTGGCACGACGCCTCGCTCGTCGACCCGCACACCGGCCGGCTCGAGACGCTGCCCTCGCTGCGGCACGCGCTCTGGGACGCCGGGCTCGACGACGTCGTGAGCGTGCTCGTCGCGACGACCCAGCAGGTCGCGAGGTGGTGGACCACGCCGCTGACCTTCCTGTTCCTCGACGGCAACCACACCGAGGAGGTCGCGCAGCACGACTACGCGGCGTACGCCCGGCACCTCGTCCCCGGCGGGCTGCTGGCCGTCCACGACGTCTTCCCCGACCCGGCCGACGGCGGGCAGCCGCCCTGGCACGTCGTGCAGCGCGCGGTCGCCGAGGGGTTCGAGCAGGTCTCGGTCACCGGCTCGCTGCGGGTCCTGCGCCGGCCGGCGGCCGTACCCGCCGGCAGCCCGGCCGAGGCCCTGCTGCGGGCGGTGGGCGCGCACCCGGGGCGGACGGCCGCCGAGCTCGCCGAGATCACCGGGCTGGACGTGCGGGCGGTCGGCGCGCCGCTGGTCGCGGCCGGGCTGGTCACGGACAGCCGGTTCGGCCGCGGCGACGTGTGGACGCGCACGGCCGAGGGCGCACGGGCGCTGGCGCGGCGCGCGGAGGACACGCCCGCGACGGCCTGACGGGCTACCGCCGGGCGCAGGCGGCGTCGGCGGCGCGGCAGGCGTCGACCGGCAGCACGACGCCGGTCGGCAGGTCGTCGCCGACGAACAGCGCCCGCGTCGTCCCGCCGAGCAGCGCGTCCTGAGCGAGCACCATCGCCGCGGCCGTCCACGCGGAGCGCTCGACGGGCCAGCGGACACCCTCGTCGAAGACCAGCCCCGTCCAGTACGACCCGTCCTCGTGCCGCAGGTGCTGCACCTCGCCGAGCAGGCGCGCGGCCAGGTCGTCGCGGCCGGTGCAGACCAGCGCCAGGGCCAGCTCCGCGGTCTCCGCACCCGTGACCCACGGGCGGTCGGCGACGCACCGGGCGCCCGTCCCGGGGACGACGAACTCGTCCCAGCGGGCGGCGAGCAGCGCGTCGGCCGCCGCGCCGCGGACCGCTCCGCCGAGCACCGGGTAGTACCAGTCCATCGAGAAGCGGCCCTTGTCGAGGAACGCCTCGGGGTGGTGCGCCACCGCGTGCTGCAGCAGCCCCGCGGCGACCTCCCAGCCGGGCGCCGGCTCCCCCACGAGCTCGGCGAGGGCCACGCCGCAGCGCAGCGCCTGGTAGGTCGAGGCCGAGCCGGTCAGCAGCGCGTCGCCGCTGACGACGCCCTCGGCGTCGCGCGACCACGCGATCTGGCCGCCCGGCAGCTGCAGGCGCACCACCAGGTCGAGCGCGCGCCGGACCAGCGGCCACCGCCGCTCGACCTCCGCGCGGTCACCCGTGACGAGCCACCACTGCCACAGGCCCACCGCGGTGTACGCGCACTGGTTGCTGTCGACGCTCGCGTCCAGGACGCTCTCGCCGTCCCACGACGTGGCCCAGGAACCGTCGGCGGCCTGGGTGCGCTCGAGCCAGTCGTACGCCGCCCGCGCCTGGTCGAGGCGACCGCCGAGGACCAGCGCCATCGCGCTCTCCACGTGGTCCCACGGGTCGGTGTGGCCGTCCGCCCAGGGCAGCGCGCCGCACGGCTGCTGCGCCGCCGCGATGGCGGCGACGGTCTGCGCCACCTGCGACGGGGAGAGGACCTCAGGCCGCCAGGGCACGGGCCCGCTCCGGCTTGCGCAGGTAGACGACCAGGCTCTTGCCGATCACCGGGTCGAGCGCACGCTCGAGCACGCGGGTGAGCAGCGGCTTCTTCATCATGTCCCAGACCAGGAAGCGGTGGTAGGCCGCGACCAGCGGGTGGTCGCCGTTGTCGACGCCCACGGCGCACTTGATCCACCAGTACGGCGCGTGCAGCGCGTGGGTGTGGCCGGTGCCCTGCGGCTCCAGCCCGGCGCGGGTGAGCCGCTCGACGATCTGGTCGCCCTTGTAGATGCGGACGTGGCCGCCCTCGACCTCGTGGTAGGCGTCGGACAGCGCCCAGCACACCCGCTCCGGTCCCCACCGCGGGACGGTGACGGCGATGGAGCCACCGGGCCGCAGCACCCGGACGAGCTCGGCCATCGCCCGCTCGTCCTCGGGCAGGTGCTCGAGGACCTCCGCGGCGATGACCGCGTCGAAGCTGTCGTCGTCGAAGGGCAGGGCGTACGCGTCGCCGCGCACCGCCCGGGCCTGCGCGCCCGCCGGCACCTCGCCGGCCTCGCGCAGCGCCGCGAACATCGTCTCGACCTCGACGAGGTCGCCGGCGCTGCGGTCCAGGGCCACGACGTCGCACCCGCGCTTGTAGAGCGCGAAGGCGTGGCGGCCACCTCCACAGCCCATGTCGAGGACCCGGTCGCCCGGGCCCACCGGGAAGCGGTCGAAGTCGACGGTCAGCACGGGCTCTCCTCCAGGGTGGTGCGGTACCAGGCGGCGGTCTGCTCGGCGACGGCGCGCCAGGTGAACCGCTCGGTGACCCGCGCGCGACCGGCGGCGCCGAGCCGGGCGGCGAGCGCGGGGTCGTCGAGGACGCGGCCGACCGCTGCGGCGAGGGCCTCCGGGTCGCCCGGCGGCACGTGCAGCGCGGCCTCGCCGTCGGGGCCGACGACCTCCGGCAGCGCTCCCGCCGTGGTGGCCACCAGCGGCGTCGCGCAGGCCATGACCTCGACCGCGGGCAGGCTGAAGCCCTCGTAGAGGCTCGGGACCACCGCGACCTCGGCGCTGGCGAACAGGCCCACGAGCTCGGCCTCGCTCACGCCCGACACGAAGCGGACGTGGCCGGCCAGGCCGAGCCGCTCGACCGCCGCGGCCGTCGGTCCGCCCTCGCGGGGCTTGCCGACGACGACCAGCTCGACGTCGCGCTCGGTCCGCAGCTTGGCCACGGCCTCGAGCAGCGGGACGAGGCCCTTGAGGGGCACGTCGGAGCTGGCCGTGGCGACGATCCGCCCGGGCACCCGCGGGGCGCTCGGCGGGACGAAGACGTCGGCCTCGACGCCCACGGGCACGACGGTGAGCCGGTCCTCCGGCACCCGGAAGTCGCGCTGGATGTCGGCGGCCGAGGTGGTGGACACGGTGAGCACCGCGGGCAGCCGTCGCAGGACCCGGCCCTGCATGCGCAGGAAGGAGTACCACCGGTACGTCGACAGGCGGGAGCGGCGGTCGGGCGCGGCCGCGAGGTCGTGCCGCCGGTCGACCGTGATCGGGTGGTGGCAGGTGGCGACGACGTGCTGGCCGTCGGCCCGCATCCCGAGCAGCCCGTAGCCCAGGCCCTGGTTGTCGTGCACCACGTCGGGGCGGGCGGCGCGGCGGCGCAGCACGCGCCGGGCCCGCAGGCTGAAGGTGAGCGGCTCCGGGAAGGCCGCCGTGCACATGAGCAGGAACTCGAGGACGTCGACGGGCGACCCGAACTCCCGCCAGTGCGGCACCCGGAAGGGGTCGGGCTCGCGGTAGAGGTCCAGGCTCGGCACCCGGGTCAGCCGCAGCCCCGGCACGTCGTCCAGCTCGGGGTAGGGCGGGCCGCTCACCACCTCGACGCGGTGGCCGAGCGCGACGAGCTCGCGGGACAGGTGGCGGACGTAGACGCCCTGACCACCGGAGTGGGGCTTGCTGCGGTAGGACAGCAGGACGACGTCCAGGGGACGCTCGTCGGGCGTGCCCGGACGGGGGCTGAGCACCTGCGCTGCCTCCCGTGTTCCGCCGACCGACGGGCCAGACCCTACCGGCGGGTCGGGTCGGCCACGGGCGCCGTGCTGCGCACCACGTCGGCGAAGTGCTCGGCCAGCGCCCACCCGGCCGCCGCCACGGACCCGTCGCGGTCGGCGAGCTGCCCGACGACCTGCTCGGCGGAGGTGCCGCGCTCGGCCCAGGTGCGCCCGTGCCCGGCGGCCCAGGTGCGGAAGGTCGGCACGGTGACCTCCGGGTGGAACTGCACGCCCCAGGCGCGCTCGCCGACCCGGAACACCTGGTGCGGGTACTGCGCGCTGCGGCCCAGCCACACCGCGCCCGGCGGCAGCTCGACGACGGCGTCGCGGTGCATGCTCGGGCCGGGGTGCGGGTCGGGCAGCCCGCCGACGAGCGGGTCGCCGGCGGCCTCGGCCCGCCAACGCACGTCGACGACGCCCGCCTCCAGGCCGTCCGCGCCGCGCTCGACCCGGCCCCCGCAGCCGGCGGCCAGCAGCTGCGCGCCCAGGCACACGCCCAGCACCGGGGTGCCGTCCTGCGCGGCCCGGGCGAGCAGGGCGCGCGTCGCCGGGAGCCAGGGCGCGTCCTCGTCGTCGCCGGCGCCCATCCGCCCGCCGAGGACGACGAGCGCGGGGCCGGGGTCGGGCAGGGCGTCCCCGGCGTACGGGCGGCAGACCTCGACGGCGAGGCCGGCCTGCGCGAGCCACGGCCCGAGCCGGTCGGGCGGGCAGGCGTCCTCGTGCTGCAGGACGACGACGCGGGCGCTCACCGGACCCCGGCCGCGTCCATCCCGCGCAGCTCCTTCTTGAGCTCGTTGACCTCGTCGCGGAGCCGCGCGGCGAGCTCGAAGGACAGGTCGCGGGCCGCCTCGTGCATCTGGTCCGAGAGCTGCTGGATGAGCTGCGCCAGCTCGGCGCGGGGCATGCCCGCGAGCTCCTTGGCGTGCTTGCCCGCGGTGCCCGACCGGCTGGACATGCCCGGCACCGGCGCCTTGCCGCGCGACTGCTGCCGACCGGCTCCCCCGACGAGCTCACCGTCGGCACCCTCGCGGACGAGGTCGTCGAGGATGTCGGCGACCCGCTTGCGCAGCGGCTGCGGGTCGACCCCGCGCTCGCGGTTGTGGGCGACCTGCTTCTCGCGCCGGCGGTTGGTCTCGTCGATCGCCTTGGCCATGCTCGGCGTGATCGTGTCGGCGTACATGTGCACCTGGCCGGACACGTTGCGGGCCGCGCGGCCGATGGTCTGGATGAGGCTGCGCCCGCTGCGCAGGAACCCCTCCTTGTCGGCGTCGAGGATGCTCACCAGGCTGACCTCGGGCAGGTCGAGGCCCTCGCGCAGCAGGTTGATGCCGACGAGGACGTCGTAGTCCCCCATGCGCAGCTCCTTGAGGAGCTCGATGCGCCGGATCGTGTCGACCTCGGAGTGCAGGTAGCGCACCCGGATGCCCAGCTCGAGCAGGTAGTCGGTGAGGTCCTCGGACATCTTCTTGGTCAGGGTGGTGACCAGGACGCGCTCGTCGCGCTCGGCCCGCAGGCGGATCTCGTGCACCAGGTCGTCGATCTGCCCCTTGGTCGGCTTGACGACGATCTCCGGGTCGACGAGGCCGGTCGGCCGGATGACCTGCTCGACGACGTCGTTCCTGACCCGGGACATCTCGTAGTCGCCCGGGGTGGCGGACAGGTGGACGGTCTGGCCGACCCGCTGCAGGAACTCCTCCCAGGTCAGCGGCCGGTTGTCCATGGCGCTGGGCAGGCGGAAGCCGTGGTCGACGAGCGTGCGCTTGCGGCTGCGGTCGCCCTCGTACATCGCGCCGATCTGCGGCACCGTCACGTGCGACTCGTCGATGACGAGCAGGAAGTCCTCGGGGAAGTAGTCGAGCAGGGTGTGCGGCGCGGTGCCCGGCGCGCGGCCGTCGATGTGCCGGCTGTAGTTCTCGATGCCGTTGCAGAAGCCGACCTGGCGCATCATCTCGACGTCGTAGGTGGTGCGCATCCGCAGCCGCTGGGCCTCGAGCAGCTTGCCCTGGGCCTCCATCGCGGCGAGCTGCTCCTCGAGCTCGAGCTCGATGCCCTTGACCGCCCGCTCCATGCGCTCCGGCCCGGCGACGTAGTGGGTGGCCGGGAACACGAACACCTCCTCGTGCTCCTCGACGACCTCGCCGGTGAGCGGGTGGAGCGTCATGACCCGCTCGATCTCGTCGCCGAACATCTCGACGCGGACCGCGAGCTCCTCGTAGACGGGGAAGACCTCGACCGTGTCCCCGCGCACCCGGAAGGTCCCGCGGGTGAAGGCCAGGTCGTTGCGCGTGTACTGCACGTCGACGAACCGGCGCAGCAGCTGGTCGCGCTCGACCGTGTCGCCGACCCGCAGCCGGACCATGCGGTCGACGTACTCCTGCGGCGTGCCCAGGCCGTAGATGCAGCTCACGCTGGCGACCACGATCACGTCGCGGCGGGTGAGCAGGCTCATCGTGGCGGAGTGCCGGAGGCGCTCGACCTCCTCGTTGACGCTCGAGTCCTTCTCGATGTAGGTGTCGGTCTGCGGGACGTAGGCCTCGGGCTGGTAGTAGTCGTAGTAGCTGACGAAGTACTCCACCGCGTTGTGCGGCAGGAGCTCGCGGAACTCGTTGGCCAGCTGCGCGGCCAGGGTCTTGTTGGGCGCCATGACCAGGGTGGGCCGCTGCACCTGCTCGACGAGCCAGGCCGTGGTCGCCGACTTGCCGGTGCCGGTGGCGCCGAGCAGCACGACGTCGGGCCGGCCGTCCTGCAGGCGCCGGGTGATCTCCGCGATGGCGGCGGGCTGGTCGCCGGCCGGCGAGAAGTCCGACACGACCTCGAACCGCCGCTTCGTGCGCGCCAGGTCGGTCGCCAGGCGGGGCACGGTCGGGAGGGCGCCGTGCGCCGCCGGGACTGTCGTGGTCACCGCTCCACGGTACGTCCGGGGTCCGACAGGACCGGGTCCGCGCACGGGCGTCGCGCGACTGTCGGAGGGCGGGGAGAGGCTGTGCGTCCCACCTCAGGAGGTCGTGTGCCGCTCCCGCCCACCGGGCCCTGTCCCTGCCGCGTCGTCCCGCCCCACCTCCTGCGCGCCGTGGCCGAGCACGGCTCCGCGCTGCAGCGGGAACGGGCGCTGCGCACGCTGCGCGTCGACGAGGGCCTGCGCCGGCTCCGGCGGGGCCGCGCCGGCCAGCCGGTGCTGCCGGAGGACGGGCGGGGGCCCCACCGGCGGATCGGCGACGCGTCCTCCACCGAGCGCCTCCCCGGCCGCACCGTCCGCGAGGAGGGCGCACCGCCCGTCGGCGACCCCGCCGCGGACGAGGCGTACGACGGGTTCGGCGCGACCTGGGCGCTCTACGACGAGGTCTACGGCCGCGACTCCCTCGACGGCCGCGGGCAGGCCCTGCTCGGGACCGTGCACTACGGGCACGAGTACGACAACGCCTTCTGGGACGGCCGGCAGATGGTCTTCGGGGACGGGGACGGCGAGTTGTTCGGGCGCTTCACGGCCTCGCTCGAGGTCATCGGCCACGAGCTGGCCCACGGCGTCACCGAGCTCACCGCCGGTCTCGTCTACTCCGGGCAGTCCGGCGCGCTCAACGAGTCGATCAGCGACGTCTTCGGCTCGCTCGTCAAGCAGCGGGCGCTCGACCAGACCGCGGCGGAGGCCGACTGGCTCGTCGGCGCCGACCTGCTGCTGCCCGCCGTCGAGGGCGTCGCCCTGCGCTCGATGTCCGCACCCGGCACGGCGTACGACGACGACGTCCTCGGGCGCGACCCGCAGCCCGCGTCGATGGGCGGCTACGTCCAGACCACGGCCGACCGGGGCGGGGTCCACGTCAACAGCGGCATCCCGAACCGCGCCTTCCACCTCGCCAGCACGGCCGTCGGCGGTCGGGCCTGGGAGACCACCGGCCGGGTCTGGTACGCCGCGCTGCTCGACCCGGCGCTGACCCCGACGGCGACGTTCGCCGACTTCGCCGCGCTGTGCGTGCGGGCCGCGCCGCACGACCTGCGGGACGCGGTCGGGCGGGCGTGGGAGCAGGTGGGTGTCACCATCGACGGGTGATGCTGCGGGTCGAGCGCTCCGGGGGGTTCGCCGGCCGCACCCTGCGCTGGTCGCTCGACGTCGACGCGCTCGACGACGACGGCCGCGCGGAGGTGCACGACCTGCTCGCGCAGGCCCCGGGGTGGTCGGCCGGGCAGGGCGCCGACCGCTTCTCCTACCGCGTCCTCGCCGACCCCCCCGGGGCCGAGCCGCTCGACGTCCGCGTCGGCGAACCGCTGCCCGCGCCCGCCCGCCGCCTCGTGGACCTGGTCCGGCAGCGCTCGTCGCCGTAGGTGGCTGACGCCCGGCACGGCACGCGCCGGGCAGGCACCTGGACCACCCGCCCGGCGGGCCGCCGCCGTCAGGTCGCCGACGCCCGGGCCAGCAGGTCGGCCCAGACGGCGTCGACCTGCGGCGCCAGCTCGGCCAGCGGCCCGTCGTTGTGCACCACGTGCGTCGCCACCGCGAGCTTGTCGGCCAGCGGCGCCTGCGCGGCGACCCGGGCCCGGGCGTCGGCGCCGGCCATCCCGCGCAGCCGCACGAGCCGGTCGAGCTGGGTCGCCGGCTCGGCGGCGACGACGACGACGACGTCGTACGCCGGGGCCAGGCCGTTCTCGACCAGCAGCGGGACGTCGTGCACGAGCACGCGGGCCCCGTCGGCCTCCGCCTGCTCGAACAGCGCGACGGTGCGCTCCCCCACCAGCGGGTGCACGAGCGCGTTGAGGTCGGCGAGCTCGGCAGGGTCGCCGAAGACGCGGCGCCCCAGGGCGGGGCGGTCCAGCTCGCCGTCGGCCAGCAGGAGGTCCGCGCCGAAGCGCTGCACCACACGGGCCAGCCCCGGCGTCCCGGCCGCCACCACCTCACGGGCGATCCGGTCGGCGTCGACGACGACTGCGCCCCGCTCGGCGAGCAGCGCGCTCACGGCGGACTTGCCGGACCCGATGCCCCCGGTGAGGCCGACCTTCAGCACGCGTCGACGGTAGCGACCGCGTGCTGGCCGTCGCACCGGACGGTGGACGCCGGGCACGACGGAGCCCCTCCCCCGCAGGCGGGGAAGGGGCTCCGGGTCGAGCGGGGGTGCTACGCGCCGCCGCCCGAGAGCTTCTCGCGCAGCGCCTGCAGCGCCTCGTCGGAGGCGAGGGTGCCGCCGCCACCGCTGGCGGGCGCGGGGGCCGACGGACGGGTCGCGGCCGGAGCGGCCGGCTCCTCGGCGCCGTCCTCGCCCTCGCCGCCGGTGGCAGAGGTGTACGAGGTCGGCACGGCCGCCTCGGCGTCCGCCGCCGCCATGCGCTTGATCTGCTCCTGGTGCGCCTCGAAGCGCTTCTGCGCGTCGGCGTACTGCTTCTCCCACGCGTCGCGCTGGGTCTCGAAGCCCGGCAGCCACTCGCCCGTGTCGGCGTCGAAGCCGTCCGGGTAGATGTAGTTGCCCTGCTCGTCGTAGGAGGCGGCCATGCCGTACTGCGCCGGGTCGAACTCCGCGACGCCGCCGACACCGCCCTCGTTGGCCTGCTTGAGCGACAGCGAGATGCGCCGGCGCTCGAGGTCGATGTCGATGACCTTGACGAGGAGCTCGTCGCCGACGTTGACGACCTGCTCGGGGATCTCGACGTGGCGCTCGGCCAGCTCGGAGATGTGCACCAGGCCCTCGATGCCCTCGTCGACGCGCACGAAGGCACCGAACGGCACGAGCTTGGTGACCTTGCCCGGCACGACCTGGGTGATCGCGTGGGTCCGGGCGAACTGCTGCCACGGGTCCTCCTGCGTCGCCTTCAGCGACAGGGAGACGCGCTCGCGGTCCAGGTCGACGTCGAGGACCTCGACGGTGACCTCCTGGCCGACCTCGACGACCTCGCTCGGGTGGTCGATGTGCTTCCAGGACAGCTCCGAGACGTGCACGAGGCCGTCCACGCCGCCCAGGTCGACGAACGCGCCGAAGTTGACGATCGAGGAGACGACGCCGGAGCGGACCTGGCCCTTCTGCAGGGTCGCCAGGAAGGTGCTGCGCACCTCGCTCTGGGTCTGCTCGAGCCACTGCCGGCGGGACAGGACCACGTTGTTGCGGTTCTTGTCCAGCTCGATGATCTTCGCCTCGAGCTCCTTGCCGACGTACGGCTGGAGGTCGCGCACCCGGCGCATCTCGACGAGCGAGGCGGGCAGGAAGCCGCGCAGCCCGATGTCGAGGATGAGGCCACCCTTGACGACCTCGATCACCGTGCCGGTGACGATGCCGTCCTCCTCCTTGATCTTCTCGATCGTGCCCCAGGCGCGCTCGTACTGCGCGCGCTTCTTGGACAGGATGAGCCGACCCTCCTTGTCCTCCTTCTGGAGGACGAGGGCCTCGACCAGGTCACCGACCTTGACGACCTCGTTGGGGTCGACGTCGTGCTTGATGCTCAGCTCGCGCGAGGGGATGACGCCCTCGGTCTTGTAGCCGATGTCGAGCAGGACCTCGTCGCGGTCGACCTTGACGATCGTTCCCTCGACGATGTCGCCATCGTTGAAGTACTTGATCGTCGCGTCGATGGCGGCGAGGAAGTCCTCCATCGACCCGATGTCGTTGATCGCGACCTGGGGCGTGGAGGGGGTGTCGAGAGTGGACGTCAAGGGAGAGGCTCCGGAACGGGGGGAGGAGGGACGACCGGGCGCGGCCGTCGGTGCGGGTGGGGGCGCGCGCGGACACCGCGCGCACGGCCAGACTACCCGCATGGAGCAGCACCCCGCGACCGTCGCCCACCGCGAGGCCGACCCCGTCGAGAGCGCCCGGGCCAACCGGCGCTGGTGGGACGCGTCGGCCCGCGACTACCAGGAGGAGCACGGCGCGTTCCTCGGCGACGCCGACCTGCTCTGGTGCCCGGAGGGGCTCCGCGAGGCCGACGCCGGCCTGCTGGGGGACGTGGCCGGGCGCGACGTCCTCGAGGTCGGCTGCGGTGCCGCTCAGGGCGCCCGGTGGCTGGTCGGCGCCGGCGCCCGCGTGACGGCCTTCGACGTGTCGTACGGCCAGCTGCAGCAGGCCCGCGAGCTGGACGCCCGCACCGGCACCCGGGTCGAGCGGCTGGTCCAGGCCGACGCGCAGGCCCTGCCCTTCGCGGACGCCTCCTTCGACGCCGTCGCCAGCGCCTTCGGCGCGATCCCGTTCGTGGCGGACAGCGCCGGGACCGTGCGCGAGCTGGCCCGTGTCCTGCGCCCCGGCGGCCGGCTGGTCTTCTCGGTGACCCACCCGACCCGCTGGGCCTTCCCCGACGACCCGGGCCCCGCGGGTCTCACCGTGGCGCAGAGCTACTTCGACCGCACCCCCTACGTCGAGGAGGACGAGCAGGGCCGGGCGGTCTACGTCGAGCACCACCGCACCCTGGGCGACCGGGTCCGCGAGCTCGTCGCCGCCGGCCTGGTGCTGCAGGACCTCGTCGAGCCGGAGTGGCCCGAGGGACACGACCGCGAGTGGGGCCAGTGGTCGCCGCTGCGCGGACGGCTCATGCCCGGCACGATGATCGTCGTGGCGGTCAGGCCCGGGGCGCCGGCTCCCAGTGGACGACCTTGACCCGGGTCAGCTCGTCGAGCAGCTCCGGCCCGTAGCCCAGCCCCTGACCGCTCCCCCGCCCGGGCGTCGCCGCGCCGCCGGGCGCACCGCCGAACACCGCGTTGACCTTGACCGTGCCCACCGGCAGCTCCCGGGCGGCGCGCTGCGCGTGCTCGAGGTCCGGGGTCAGCACGGTCGCCGCCAGGCCGTACGAGGACGTGGCCGCCGCGGCCAGGCCCTCGTCGAAGGACGCCACGACCCGCACGGCAGCGACCGGGCCGAAGGTCTCCTCGCGCATCACCGTCATCTCGTCGGTGCAGCCGGTCAGGACGGTCGCCGGGTAGAACGAGCCCGTCCCGACCGGGACCTCGCCGCCGGTGAGCAGGGTGGCGCCGGCCTCGACGGCCTCGCGCACGTGCCGGTCGACGACGTCGCGCTGCCGGTCGTCGATGAGCGGCTGCGGGTCGGCCTCGCGGGCCCGCGCCTGCTCGACGAGGGCGTCGAGGAACGGCTCGGCGACGTCGGCGTGGACGTAGACCCGCTCCACCGACACGCAGATCTGACCGGCGTTGGCGAAGGCGCCCAGCGCGACCTGCGCGGCGGCCCAGGCCGGGTCCACGCCGGCGTCGACGACGCAGGCGTCCTTGCCCCCGCCCTCCAGCACCGCGTGGGCGCCGGTCTCGGCGCACGCCCGGGCGATCGAGCGTCCGGTCACCGACGACCCGACGTGGTAGACCGCGTCGACGAGGGGGCTCTGCACGAGCAGGGCGCCGGTGCGGCCGTCGCCGTGCAGCACCTGGAGCACGCCGGCGGGCAGGTGCTCCGCGAGCACCCCGGCGACGAGCGCCCCGCACAGCGGGGCCCGCTCGGTCGGCTTGTAGACGACGGTGTTGCCGGTGACGAGGGCGGCGGCCAGGCCCTGCAGGGCGATCGCGACGGGGTCGTTCCAGGGCGTGAGGACGACGACCACGCCGCGCGGCTCGAAGCGCATCACGTCGGTGCTGTCCCAGCCGCCCTGCAGCGCGCGCCCGCGGTGCAGCGGCCCGAGCTCGGCGTACTGCTCCAGCGTCCCGAGGCCGGCCTCGACCCCGCCGAGGCTGTCGCCGAGGGCCTTGCCGCTCTCGCGGGCCTGCAGCGCGGCGACCTCGTCGGCCCGCAGGCGCAGCGCCCGCGCCGCCGCCTTGAGCATCCCCGAGCGCTCGCCGGGGCTGGTCCGCGCCCAGGCGGGCGCCGCGGCGACCGCCCCGCGCAGCGCGGCCCCGACCTCGTCGGCGCCGCAGACCGGCACGGTGCCGAGCACCTCGCCGGTGCGCGGGTCGGTCGCCTCCAGCACCTCCTGCGGGCCGGGCACCTCGGCGCCGTCGAGCAGGAGCGGGGCAGGGTCGTACGGCACGGGACCTCCAGGGGCAGGCGGGGCAGGGGCGCCACCGGCGCCCGCGTCGACCCACAGCACACCACCCGGCCCCGGCACCCGCGCGGGCACGGGGGCGCCGGATGCGTCACAGTCGTGCCTGCAACCCCCCGAGGAGGACGTGTGGCACAGGGGCACCTGGACCGGCTCAGCAGCATCGACGCGGGCTTCCTGCACCAGGAGGACGGCGGTGCGCACATGCACATCGGCGGGCTGGGCATCTTCGAGGGCCCGGTGCCCTCCGGCGACCAGTTCCGCGCGCACATCGCCTCGCGGCTCCCGCTCGTGCCGCGCTACCGGCAGAAGCTCGTCGAGATGCCGCTGGGCACCGGTCGCCCGCTGTGGGCGGAGGACCCGACCTTCAGCATCGGCTACCACGTGCGGCACACCGCCCTGCCCTCGCCGGGCAGCGAGGCGCAGCTCATGGCCCTCGTGTCGCGGATCACGAGCCAGCGGCTCGACCGCACCAAGCCGCTGTGGGAGATGTGGCTCGTCGAGGGCCTCGAGGACGGGCGCTGGGCGGTCATCACCAAGACCCACCACGCGATGATCGACGGCGTCGGCGGCATCGACCTCATGACCGCGCTGCTCGACCTCTCCCGCGAGCCGCGCCAGGTCGACGGCGAGCCGTGGGAGCCGCAGGCGACGCCGGGCACGCTCGGGCTGCTCGCGCACGGCGCCGAGGGCGCCGCCCGCAACCTGGTCCGGCTCTCGACGCGGGGGCTCGGGCTCGCCCTGCGCCCGCGCCGGGCCGTGAAGGAGGTGCTGTCGACCGCGGCCGCCCTCGCCGCGGCGGCCTCGCCGCTGGTGAGCGGCGCCCCCGCGACGCCGCTGAACCGCCGGCCCGGCCCGCACCGCCGGGTGGAGGTCGTGCGCACGCCGCTGGCCGACTACAAGACGGTCAAGCAGGCCTTCGGGGCGACCGTCAACGACGTCGTGCTCACCGCCGTCGCCGGCGCGCTCGGCCGCTTCCTCGAGGGCCGCGGCGTCGACACCGCCGGGCTCGAGCTGCGCGCCTGCGTGCCGGTCTCGGTGCGGACCGCCGACAAGGCCGGGCACGCCGGCAACGAGATCACGATCATGACCGCGCCGCTGCCCGTGGGCGTGCGACGGCCCGCCGAGCGGCTGGCCCTCGTGCGCCGCGCCATGGAGCACCTCAAGAGCTCCCGCATGGCCGAGGGCGCCAAGATCCTCACCTCGGTGGAGAACGCGCTGCCGCCCGCGGTCCTCGCCCGCGCGTCCCGGCTCGGCTTCTCCAGCCGGATGTACAACCTGCTCGTCACCAACGTGCCGGGGCCGCAGGTGCCGATCTACCTGCTCGGCCGCGAGATGCTGGAGCTCGCCCCGCTGGCGTTCCTGGCTCCCGAGCACACCCTGGCCATCGCGATCGTCAGCTACGCCGGGTCGGTGACCTACGGCCTGCTGGCCGACGCCGACGCGGTGCCCGACCTCGCCGACCTGGCCCGGCACCTGCACGAGGCCCTGGCCGAGCTCGTCGAGGCGGCGCAGGTGGCCGCCTGACCGTCGAGGTCCGGCGGGCCCGCACCGCCGACGTCCCGCAGGTCCGCGCGCTGGTCGACGCGTGGACCGCCGACCGGCGCCTGCTCGGCAAGGCGACGGTCACGCTGTACGAGGACGTGCAGGAGTTCTTCGTCGCGGTGGACGGCGAGCGGGTCGTCGGGTGCGGCGCTCTGCACGTGCTCTGGGCCGACCTCGCCGAGGTGCGCACCCTGGCCGTCGACCCCACCGTGCGGGGCACCGGCGTCGGCGCGGCCCTGCTGGACCGCCTGCTCGAGCAGGCCCGGGCGGTCGGCGTCGCCCGGGTCTTCTGCCTCACCTTCGAGACCGCCTTCTTCGCCCGGGCCGGCTTCGTGCCGGTGGAGCGGGTCGCGGTCGACGCCGGCGCCCTCGAGGAGCTCCTGCAGTCCCCCGACGAGGGCGTCGCCGAGTTCCTGGACCTGGCGCGCGTGCGGCCGAACACCCTGGGCAACACCCGGATGCTGCTCGAGCTGTAGCCCGTCAGCGCGGCGGGCCGCCGCGCAGGACCGCGCGCACCTCGCGCGCCGGCCCCACCTCGGCCGGCCACGACGTCATCCACCAGGTGGCGCCGGCCGCGGCGTAGGCCCGCGGATCGGTGCCGGGCGGGCCGCCCACCGCGACGTCGTACGGGCGGTCGTGGGGCCGCACCTGCGCGACCAGCTCCTCGAGCGCGTCGGCGCCGGGCAGGCCGATGGGGAAGACGCCGTCGTGCCGGGCGGCGCGCCGCAGCGGCACGGGGTTGCCGTACCGCGCCGCGACCCAGACCGGCGGGCCGGGCCGCTGCACGGGGACCGGCCGGAAGGCGATGCCGTCGACGACGTAGTGCTCCCCCCGGTGCGCGACCCGCTCCCCCGTCCACGCCGCGCGGAGCACCTCGAGCGCCTCGTCGAGCATGGCCCCGCGGGCCCGGTCGTCGAGCTGCTCGCCGGTCGCGCTCAGCTCCCCGGCACCGTCGCCGCCGATCCCCACGCCGAAGGTCACCCGGCCTGCGCTGAGCAGGTCGAGCGACGCGACCTGCCGGGCGACCACGGCTGGCCGGCGCCGGGGCAGCGGCGTGACCATCGGCCCGAGCCGGAGCCGCTGCGTCGCGCCGGCGACGGCGGACAGGACGACCCACGGGTCGGCGACCGCCTCGACCGGCGGGCGGTAGGTGATGTGGTCCCAGACGAAGAAGCCGTCCCAGCCCGCCTCCTCGGCGACCGCGGCCAGGTCGGCCACGACCCGCGGGTCGGCGAGCTCGTCGAACGGCGCGAGGAAGGCGGCGTGGCGCACTAGTGCCCCGCCTCGTCCCAGGTGCGCCCCACGCCGACGCTGACGTCGAGCGCGACGTCCAGCGGGTAGGCGTCGCCCATCTCGCGCCGCACCAGGGCCTCGAGCGCCTCGCGCTCGCCGTCCGCGACCTCGAGCACGAGCTCGTCGTGCACCTGCAGCAGCAGGCGCGAGCGCAGGCCCTGCTCGCGCAGCGCCCGCGACACCCCCAGCATCGCGAGCTTGATGACGTCGGCCGCGCTGCCCTGGATCGGCGCGTTGAGCGCCATCCGCTCGGCCATCTGGCGGCGCTGCCCGTTGTCGCTCGTCAGGTCGGGCAGGTAGCGCCGGCGGTCGAGGATCGTCGAGGTGTAGCCGTCGCGACGGGCCTGGTCGACGACGTCGCGCAGGTAGTCGCGGATCCCGCCGAACCGCTCGAAGTACGCCGTCATCTGCTCGCGCGCCTCGTCGGTCGAGATCCGCAGCTGCGTGGCCAGCCCGTACGCGGACAGGCCGTACGCCAGGCCGTAGGACATCGCCTTCACCCGCCGGCGCAGCTCGGGGTCGACCTGGTCCACCGGCACGCCGAACGCGCGGGACGCCACGAAGGAGTGCAGGTCCTCGCCGGACCGGAAGGCCTCCTTCAGCCCGTCGTCCTGCGACAGGTGCGCCATGATCCGCATCTCGATCTGGCTGTAGTCGGCGGTCATCAGCGCCTCGAAGCCCGGCCCGGCGACGAAGCCCTGCCGGATCTCGCGGCCCTGCGCCGTGCGGATCGGGACGTTCTGCAGGTTGGGGCCGTCGCTGGACAGCCGGCCGGTCGCCGCCACCATCTGCTTGAAGGTGGTGTGGATGCGCCCGTCGTCGGCGACCGTCGGCAGCAGCTGCTTCTCCACGACCATGAGCAGCCGGGTCATCTCCCGGTGGTGCAGCAGCCGCTCGACGACCGGGTGGGTGCCGAGCAGCGTGTTCTGCAGCGCGTCGGCGTCCGTCGTCCAGCCGGTCTTGATCTTCTTGGTCTTCGGCAGCCCGAGCTCGACGAACAGCAGCTCCTGCAGCTGCTTGGGGCTGCCCAGGTGGAACTCGTGGCCGACGCTCTCGTACGCCGACCCCGCCGCGGCCTTGACCTGGTCGCGCAGCCGGGTCTCCAGGGCGACGAGGTGGTCGACGTCGGCGGCGATGCCGACCCGCTCGCAGTCGGCGAGCACGCGCACCAGCGGCAGCTCGAGGTCGCGCAGCAGCGCGGTGCCCGCGCGGCGCTCGAGGTCGTCGTCGAGGGCACCGGCCAGGTCGGCGACGGCCCGCGCGTGCAGGACCGTCGAGGCGGCCGCCGCGTCGTCCTCGGCCTCGGCCCCGCCGTCGAGCGTCAGCTGCCCGGACGCGGCCGCCTCGGCCCGCAGCTCGCGCCGCAGGTAGCGCAGCGCCAGGTCGCCGAGGTCGAAGCTGCCCTGCCCCGGCAGCGCCAGGTAGGCCGCCAGCGCGGTGTCGCTCGTGACGCCGCGCAGGTCCCAGCCACGCGCCTGCAGCGCCAGCAGCGGGCCCTTGAGGTCGTGGACCGCCTTGGGCACCGCGTCGTCGGCGAGCCAGTCGCCGAGCGCCGCCTCGTCGTCGGGGGTCAGCACGTGCAGGTCGACGTACGCCGCGTCGGCCGGGGCGTCGGCGACCGCGGGGGCGTCGTCCTCCGGCGGGGAGGCACCCGCGACGCCGAGGCCGGAGGCGTCGCCCGTGCCCCTCCCCCAGGTGCCCCTGACGTGCAGCCCGACCCGCACCCCGCGGGGCAGGCCGGCGAGGAAGCCCCGGACCTCGCCGGGCGCCAGCACCCGCGCGTCGACCTCGAAGCCCTGGTCGGCCTCCGGTTCGACGGACGACAGGGTCGCGTAGAGGCGCTCGCGCAGGACGCGGAACTGGAGCGCGTCGAAGACCTTGTGCACCTCGTCGCGGTCCCACTGCCCGAGCCGCAGGTCGTGCGGCCCGACCTCCAGGGGCACGGCGCGGTCGAGCTCGGTGAGCCGGCGGTTGCGCAGCACGTCGGCAGCCCGCTCGCGCAGCGCCGCCCCGACCTTGCCCTTGACCTCGTCGACGGCGTCGATGAGCGCGCCGACGTCGCCGTACTGCTGGATGAGCTTGGTCGCCGTCTTCTCGCCCAGGCCCGGCACGCTGGGCAGGTTGTCGCTCGGGTCACCGCGCAGCGCGGCGAACTCCGGGTACTGCTGCGGCCCCAGGCCGTACTTCTCCAGCACGGCGTCGGGGGTCATCCGGCGCATGTCGGACACGCCCCGCGCGTTGTACAGCACGGTCACCCGGTCGCTCACGAGCTGGAAGGCGTCGCGGTCGCCCGTGACGATGAGGACCTCCATGCCCTCGGCCTCGGCCTGCGCCGCCAGCGTGGCGATGACGTCGTCGGCCTCGAAGCCCGGCCGGCTCACCCGGGGCACGCGCAGCGCGTCGAGCACCTCCTTGACGAGGCTGACCTGGCCGCGGAAGTCGGTCGGCGTCTCGGCCCGGCCCGCCTTGTAGTCGGCGTACTGCTCGTGGCGGAAGGTCGGCGCGCTCTCGTCGAAGGCGACGGCCAGGTGCGTCGGCTGCTCGTCGCGCAGCACGTTGATGAGCATCGCCGTGAAGCCGTACACGGCGTTCGTCGGCTGACCGTCGGTCGTCGAGAAGTTCTCCACCGGCAGCGCGAAGAAGGCGCGGTACGCCAGCGAGTGGCCGTCGAGCAGCAGCAACCTCGACCGGGGGGCCGGGTCGTCCTGCGCGGTCGGTCGGTCAGGAGCGGCGGCCACGGCCGGAGTCTAGGAGCGCTCAGGCCCGGCGGTCGCCCGCTCCGCTGCGCCGCTCGGGCGCGGGCCCGGCCGTCCAGGCGGGCAGGTCGGGACGGGTCGCGTCGCCGGTCCAGGAGCGCCCGAGCGCGGTGCGGCCCCGGCGACGGCGCAGGGCGGTGTCGAGCGCCGTGCCCTCGCCCGCGGACGCCAGCCGCCGCCGGACGGCTCCGACCGTGGCGGAGCGGCGCGTGGCGAGCGGCGCGAAGCCCAGCCGCGCGAAGAAGCGGTTGGCCTCCCGCGAGCCCGGGTGCACCGAGACGACGAGCTGGTCGACGCCGCGCTCCTCGGCGAAGGACGCGGCGGCGGCCACGAGGGCGCGGCCGGCCCCCCGCCTCCGGTGCCGGTCGGCGACGACCGCGTGGTCGACGTGCACCGCCGGGTGGTCGAGCAGCGCGTTCGCCGGGGCGACCGTGAACAGCGCCATGCCGAGCACCTCCTCGGCGGGGCGGCCGTCGGTCCGCACCCCGCGGCCCGCGTCGACGACGACGACGAGGTGCCGTCGGCGGTCGGCGAGCGCCTCTGCGTAGCGGGCCGACAGCGCGAGCGCGACCGCCGAGCCCGGGTCGCGGCTGCGGGTGCCCTCCCCGGGCAGCAGCCGCTCGCGCAGCTCGCCGCCGAGCTCGAGCAGGGCGGGCAGGTCGTCGGGCGTTGCTGCGCGCACGCGCAGCGGAGGCCGGGCCACGGGACTCCCTGAGGTCGTCGGGACGAGCACGCGGCGTCCGTGCGGAGACCTCCTAGGCTCCCCGCCAGACCCGGCCGCTGACCGTACTGCCTGCCGGCGCCCCGCACCACGCGTCCCGCCCGATACCCGCCCCGCACCCGGAGGTCGTCCTGTTCCGCGGCGCCGGCACCGTGCTCAACGTCGCCACCGTCCTCGTCGGCTCCGGCGCCGGGGTGCTGCTCGGCGGGCGGTTGCCGCAGCGGACCCGCGGCACCGTCACCGACGCCCTCGGCCTCGTCACGCTGGTGATCGGGGCTGCCGGCATCGCCGACGGCCTGGCCAGCCCGGCGCTCGCGGCGCGGGTCGGCGGCTCCGCCGGGCTGCTCGTCGTGCTCGGCGCGCTGCTCACCGGCGGGATCACCGGCAGCCTGCTGCGCCTGGAGGACCGGCTGGAGGGCGCCGGTGCCGCGCTGCAGCGCCGCGCCGGCGGGCGGGCGCAGGGCCGCGACCGCTTCGTCGAGGGCTTCGTCACGGCCTCCCTGGTCTTCTGCGTCGGACCCCTCACCGTGCTCGGCAGCCTGTCCGACGGGCTGGGCCGCGGGATCGACCAGCTCGTCCTCAAGAGCACCCTCGACGGCTTCGCGGCGCTGGCCTTCGCGGCGTCGCTCGGCTGGGGGGTCGCCGCGTCCGCCCTGTCGGTCGCCGTGGTGCAGGGCGGGCTGACCGGGCTCGGTGCGGCCCTCGGGACGCTGCTGCCCGAGGCCGAGCTCGCCGCGCTCACCGCCACCGGCGGGGTCCTGCTGCTCGGCGTCGGGCTGCGTCTGCTCGCGGTCAAGCCCGTGGCGGTCGGCGACCTGCTGCCCGCCCTGCTCGCGGCCCCGGCGCTGTCGGCGCTGGTCGGGGTCCTGCGCTAGCCGCGGGCCCTCAGCGGGTACGGTCCTGCCCATGAAGGACCTCGGCCTGCTCGCGGCGGGCGTCGCCGTCTACGCGCTGGTGGTGTTCGGCATCGTCGCCGTCTCCCAGGAGAGCTCCGAGGGGAGCAACACCAAGAACGGCGTGACCGTCAGCGGTCCGCTGCCCCCGGGGATCGACGTCAAGGCCAACCGGCTGTCCTCCGGCGGCGAGTACACCGCCGAGTAGCGCTCGCGGGTCGGGCCTCACCCCCCGAGGTGGGCCGCCCGCAGGCCCGGGTCCGCCAGCAGGTCCGCCGCGGGACCGGTCAGCACCACCCGGCCGGTCTCGAGCACCACGCCCCGGTCGGCGGTGCGCAGCGCCGGCTCTGCCTGATCGACGAGCAGCACCGCCGTGCCCTCCTCGGCCACCCGGCGCACCGCGTCGAGCAGGGCCGCAGCCGTCGTCGGCGCCAGCCCCGTGGTCGGCTCGTCGAGCAGGAGCAGCCGGGGACGCGCCACCAGGGCGCGACCCACCGCGAGCTGCTGCTGCTCCCCGCCCGACAGCGTGCCGGCCGGGGAGTCGGCGCGCTCCGCGAGCACGGGGAAGAGCCCGAGCACCCGCTCCACGGCCGCCTCGTACGCCCGGGTGCCCCTCCCCCGCCGGAGCAGGAGGTGCCCGCCGACCAGCAGGTTCTCCCGGACGGTGAGCCGTGCGAAGACGCGCCGGCCCTGCGGCACGTGGCCCACCCCGGCGGCGACGACGCGGTCGGGACGCAGGCCGGTGAGCGGCCGGCCGTCCAGCAGCACCTGCCCGCGCACCGGCCGCAGCAGGCCCGACACCGCCAGCAGCAGGGAGGTCCGCCCGGACCCGTTCGCGCCGACGAGGGCGACCACCTCGCCGGCGCGCACCTCGAGGTCGACACCGACGAGCACCGGCACCCGCTGCCGGTGCACCTCGAGGCCGGTGACCTGCAGCACGCGGCGACCGTACCGACCCGGTCACGGACCTGCGCGACCTGGCGTACGCCTGCCCCCCGCTGTGGTTGGGTGACGCCGAGCGGGGGCCCGGCCCTCCCTCCCGCACCGCCGCCCCTGACGCCCGTCCCTGCGGGGACCCGCTCGAACGAGGAGCCCGCGTGGGCCGACCCGCCTCCCCCGCACCGCTGCGCCGGGTGCTGCTCCTCCTGCTCGCCGGGGTGCTCACGCTCGGTGCCGGGCTGGTCGGGCTGGCCGGGCCGGCGGCGGCCGCGGGCGAGGCCTACCGGGGGACCCTGTCCGACGGCGGCGACCCCGTGGCCGGGGTCTCCATCGTGGTGAAGAACGGCGACACCGAGGTCGTCACGGTCGAGACCGGCGACGACGGGAGCTTCGTGGCGCCGGTGCCCGGACCGGGCACCTACACCGTCACGCTGGACGAGGACACCCTGCCCGACGGCGTCTCCGTCCGCGAGGGCCGCACCGCGACGGTGACGCTGCCCGTCGCCGAGGGGCAGCAGCGCTCGGTGCTCTTCCCGCTGGGCAAGAGCACCCGCCAGGTCTCCAGCGGCGCGAGCCGGGTCCCCCAGCTCGTCGTCGACGGCCTGATCTTCGGTCTCATCATCGCGCTGGCCGCCGTCGGCCTGTCGCTCATCTACGGCACGACCGGGCTGGTCAACTTCGCGCACGGCGAGCTCATCACGCTCGGCGCCCTGCTGGCGTACCTGTTCAACGTCGTCGTCGGGCTGCAGCTGGTGCCCGCGGCGGTCCTGGCCGTCGTCGCGGCCGGCCTGCTGGGCGGGGTGCAGGACCGGCTGCTGTGGCGACCGCTGCGCCGCCGGGGCACCGGCCTGATCGCCATGCTCGTCGTGACGATCGGGCTCGCGCTGTTCCTGCGCGGCTTCTACCTCTACCTGTTCGGCGGGGCCTCGCGCCCCTACCGCGACTACCAGCTGCAGCGCGCCCGGGACTACGGGCCGGTCGCCCTGGCCGACAAGGACGCGTTCACCATCGTCCTGGCGCTGGTCGTGCTGGCGGCCGTGGCGTACGCCCTGCTGCGGACCCGGATCGGCAAGGCGACCCGGGCCGTGGCCGACAACCCGGCCCTGGCGGCCTCGTCCGGGATCGACGTCGAGCGGGTCATCGCGGTCGTGTGGGTCGCCGGCGCCGCGCTCGCCGGGCTCGCCGGCATCCTGCTGGGGCTGGGCCAGCAGGTCGGCTTCCAGCTGGGCTTCCAGATCCTGCTGCTCGTCTTCGCCGCGGTCACCCTCGGCGGCCTCGGCACCGCGTTCGGCGCCCTGGTCGGCAGCCTGGTCGTCGGCATCTTCACCCAGGTCTCGACGCTGGTCGTGCCCGTGGAGCTCAAGAACGCGGGTGCGCTCGTCGTGCTCATCGTCATCCTGCTCGTGCGGCCCCAGGGCATCCTGGGCCGCGCGCAGCGGGTCGGCTAGGGGGTCGCAGATGGACTGGTCGCTCGATCTTCACCAACGCGCTGCAGCGCGTCGGTGGGTCTCGAGACGGTCGTGCTTCGCCCTCGCGGCGATCGGCCTGAACGTGCACTTCGGCTACACCGGGCTGCTCAACTTCGGCCAGGCCGGCTTCCTCGCCGTCGCCGGCTACGGCCTGGCGGTGTGCGTGAGCACCTTCGACCTGCCGACCCTGGTCGGCGTCGCCGTCGGGCTGGCGGGGGCGGTCGTGCTCGCGCTGCTGCTGGGCGTCCCCACGCTGCGCCTGCGGGCCGACTACCTGGCCATCGTCACGATCGCCGCCGCCGAGATCGTCCGCCTGGTGCTGCGGTCGGTCAGCCTGTCGGAGTACACCGGCGGCTCCGACGGCCTGGGCCGGTTCGCGGAGGGCTTCTACTCCATCAACCCGTTCCCCCGCGGCCGCTACGGCCTGGGGCCGCTGGACTTCAACGAGCGCCAGACCTGGGTGCTCACCGTCGGCTGGGTGCTCGTCGCCCTGTCCTGCCTGCTGGTCTTCCTGCTCATGCGCAGCCCGTGGGGCCGCGTGCTCAAGGCGATCCGCGAGGACGAGGACGCCGTGCGCAGCCTGGGCAAGAACGTGTACGCCTACAAGCTGCAGAGCCTCGTCCTGGGCGGCGTGCTCGGCTCGCTCGCCGGCTTCCTGACCGGCTGGGGGAACGCGGTCGTGCAGCCCGACAACTTCTCCACCGAGACGACCTTCTACGCGTACACGATCGTCATCCTCGGCGGTGCGGGGCGCGTCCTCGGCCCGGTCGTGGGCGCGGCCATCTTCTGGGCCCTGCTGTCGCTCACCGACAACGTCCTCAACCAGGCCAAGGCGGCCGGGCACATCCCGGACGCGATCCTCACGACCTTCCAGGTGGGGCAGGTCCGCCTCATGCTCGTGGGACTGGGGCTGATGCTGCTCATGATCTTCCGGCCGCAGGGCCTGTTCGGCGACCGGAGGGAGCTCGCACTCGATGCCCGCTGACCAGCCTGACGACCAGGTCCTCGCCCCGCCCACCGGGCCCGCCCGACGCGAGGCGGCGCTCGCAGCGCTCGCCGACGTGCCCGCGGTCCCGGGGGCGCGCAAGCCCGACCCCATCCTCGTGGCCGACGGCGTGGTCCGGCGCTTCGGCGGCCTCGTGGCCGTCGACGTCGAGCACGTCGAGGTCCAGCGCGGGTCGATCACGGCTCTCATCGGACCGAACGGCGCCGGCAAGAGCACGTTCTTCAACCTGCTGACCGGCTTCGACTCCCCCGACAAGGGCAGCTGGACCTTCAACGGCTCGTCGCTGGCGGGCGTCGCGCCGCACAAGGTCGCGCGCCGCGGGATGGTGCGCACCTTCCAGCTCACCAAGGCGCTGTCGCGCCTCACGGTCATGCAGAACATGCTGCTCGGGGCCACGGGTCAGCGCGGCGAGAGCTTCCTGCGGGCGATCTTCCCGCCCGCGTGGCGGTCCCAGGAGCGGGACAACACCGAGCGGGCCGAGGAGCTCCTGCGCCGCTTCAAGCTCGACGCGAAGCGCGACGACTTCGCCGGCACGATGTCCGGCGGCCAGCGCAAGCTGCTCGAGATGGCCCGGGCGCTCATGGTCGGCCCCGAGATGGTCATGCTCGACGAGCCCATGGCGGGGGTGAACCCCGCGCTCACCCAGTCGCTGCTCGGCCACGTCAAGGCGCTGCGCGAGGACGGCATGACCGTGCTCTTCGTCGAGCACGACATGGACATGGTCCGCGACATCAGCGACTGGGTGGTCGTCATGGCGCAGGGACGGGTCATCGCGGAGGGCCCGCCGGAGGCGATCATGCGCGACGACGCCGTCATCGACGCCTACCTGGGCGGGCACCACGACACGCCGCTGACGCTCGAGGACGAGCAGGAGGTGCTCGCGGCGGCCGCTGCCGAGCACGAGGTGGGCGCCGCGGCGCCGCAGGACGGGGAGGGCTCGTGAGCGGCACGGAGACCAGCGACCGCTCGGCCCACCTGGCCGCCGCCGAGGGCGCGCTGCTGCGCTGCGACGAGGTCGTCGCCGGCTACGTCCCCGGGGTCAACATCCTCAACGGCGCGGACCTCTACGTGCAGGAGGGCGAGCTCGTCGGCATCATCGGGCCCAACGGCGCCGGCAAGTCGACGCTGCTCAAGGCCGTCTTCGGCCTGGTGACGGTGCGCGGCGGCTCGGTCGTGCTCCGCGGTGAGCCGATCACGGGGCTGAAGGCGCACGCGCTCGTGCGCAAGGGCGTCGGCTTCGTGCCGCAGACCGAGAACGTCTTCCCGAGCCTGACCATCCAGGAGAACCTCGAGATGGGGGCGTTCCAGAGCCCCAAGAGGTTCGCCGAGCGCTTCGACTTCGTCGCCGGGCTCTTCCCGGCGCTCGCCGACCGGCGGGCCCAGCGCGCCGGCTCGCTGTCCGGCGGCGAGCGGCAGATGGTCGCCATGGGCCGCGCGCTCATGATGGAGCCGTCGGTCCTGCTGCTCGACGAGCCCTCCGCCGGGCTGTCGCCGGCCCTGCAGGACGAGGTCTTCATCCGCGTCCGGCAGATCAACCGGGCCGGCGTCTCCGTGGTCATGGTCGAGCAGAACGCCCGGCGGTGCCTGCAGATCTGCGACCGCGGCTACGTGCTGGACCAGGGCCGCAACGCCTACACCGCCTCCGGCGCCGACCTCGCGAAGGACCCCAAGGTCGTCGAGCTGTACCTCGGGACGCTGGCCACCGCGGGCTGACCCGTGCGGCGCCTGCCCGTCCGGCGCCCGCAGGTCCCGGCCGGCTGAGCGACCCGCCGGAGCCCCGCAGACGCAGACGCCGCCGGGCCCGGCCGCAGGAGCGACCGGGCCCGGGAGCGTGCGGGGTCGTGCGTCAGATCTTGCCGGACTTGTAGACGACGTCCGCGAGGAGCTTGGCGTCCGGGCCGTAGGTGTAGATGCCGATGGACGCCTCGGTCGGGTTGCCCTTGTCGTCCAGCTCGATCGGGCCGGAGATCCCGTCGTAGTCGAAGTCGGTGCCGGCCCGGGCCAGCGGCGCGCACTCCTTGAAGGACGTGCACTTCTGCCCGCCCTTGCTCGAGGCGACCATGGCCGCACCGATGGAGCGCCCGTCGTCCTTCTTGGCCGCCTCGGCCGCGAGCGCCACGAGGATCGTGGCGTCGTAGGCCTCACCGGCGTACGGGTAGGCGCGCAGCGCCGGGTCGACCGTCAGCAGCCGCTGGCGGAAGTCGTTGGGCGCCTGGGCGCCGGGCGTGGTGCCCTGGACGCCCTGGATGACCGGGCCGAGCGCCTGCACCTCGGCGGCCTCGAGGTTGCCGTCGACCATGTACAGCGGCGTCGTCTGCGGGCCGATGCCCTGCTTGACGAGCTCCTGGATGATCTTGGCGGACTCGTTGAAGCCGATGAGGATGATGCCGTCCGGCGCCTTCGCCTTGATCTTGGAGACCTCGGCGCTGAACTCCGCGGCCTTCGGGTCGTAGATGACCTTCTCGACGACCTGGCCGTTGGCGCCCTCGATGGCCTTCTGGGCCGTGTCGGCCAGACCGGTCCCGTAGGCGTCCTGCAGCGCGAGGATGCCGACGTTGCCGATGCCGTCCGCGATGACCTTGTCACCGAGGACGCGACCCTGGAGCAGGTCCGGCGGGGCGGTGCGGAAGTACAGCCCCTTGTCGGGGTAGTCCGAGAGCTTCAGGGAGGTGTTGGCCGGCGAGATCTGCACGACGCCCGCACCGGTGATCTTGTCGATGACCGTGAGGCTCACGGCCGAGGAGGCCGCCCCGACGATGGCGTCGGCCTTCTGGCTGAGCAGGCGGTCGACCGACGAGCTCGCGATGTTGGTCGAGGTGTCGCCGGAGTCGCTGTCGACCTCGACGGCGGGCTTGCCGAGGACACCGCCGGCGTCGTTGATGTCCTTGATCGCCAGCTTGACGCCGGCGAACTCGGACGGGCCGAGCGAGGCGAGCGACCCGGTCTGCGGCAGCAGCGTGCCGACGGTCAGGACACCGTCCGCGACGCTCTGGGCCGCAGCGGGCGCCGACGAGCTGCCGGTCGAGCTCGAGGACGGCGAGCTCGAGGCGTCGTCGCTGCCGCCGCAGGCGGCGAGGGCGACAGCGCCGACGCCGAGTGCGGCCAGTGCTCGGACGGAGCGCGAGGGTGAAGGCATCCACCAACTCCTAGGGTAGGGCGGTCGCGGGCGACCGGTCTGATGCCCGGACGCTACGACAGCCGCCCCCCGCGGCAGGCCCGCCCCACGACGCCGTTGTCGTGTCGTGATGAAGTCGGTCCGACCTGTCCCCTTGTGCGTCGCTGCGGCTACCCGGCGGAGGGCGTCGGGGCGGTCCGGCCGTCCAGGACGTCCTGGGCCACGGCGCGCATCGTGCGCCGCTCGCTCATCGAGGTGCGCTGGACCCAGCGGAACGCCTCGGCCTCGGACAGCCCGTGGTCGGCCTGGAGCAGCGCCTTCGCGCGGTCCACGAGCGTGCGCGCCTCCAACCGGCCCTGCAGGTCGCCGACCTCCTCCTCGAGCGCGACGACCTCGCTGAACCGGGCGACCGCCATCTCGATGGCGGGCAGGACGTCGTGCTTCTGGAACGGCTTGACGAGGTAGGCCATGACCCCCGCCTCGCGGGCCCGCTCGACGAGGTCGCGCTGGCTGAACGCGGTGAGCAGCACCACCGGCGCGACCCGCTGGGCGACGATCTGCTCCGCGGCGGCGATGCCGTCGAGCACCGGCATCTTGACGTCCAGCACGACGACGTCGGGTCGCAGCTCGGTCGCGAGGCGCACCGCGGTCTCGCCGTCGCCGGCCTCGCCCACGACGTCGTAGCCCTCCTCGCCGAGCATCTCGACGAGGTCGAGCCGGATGAGCGCCTCGTCCTCGGCGACGACGACGCGCCGGGCGGGCAGGTCAGCGGCGGGCACGGCAGCTCCTCGTCGTCGGTCGGGGCCCCCAGGCTAGCGAGGTCGGCAGGCGGGAGGAGCGGCGACCGCGGCCCGGCCGGGGCGCCGCCGTACGCTCGCGGGGCGCCCCCGTCGCGCAACCGGCAGACGCACGGCACTCAAAACGCCGACAGTGTGGGTTCGAATCCCACCGGGGGCACGCAGGCGCGCAGGTCAGGCCGGCAGGTCCGCGGGCGGCGCGGCGACGAACCCGCCCAGCCGGTGCACCCGCAGGGCGTTCGTCGAGCCGGCCGTCGACGGCGGGCTGCCCGCCACGATCGTCACGAGCTCACCGGGCTGCATCCGCCCCAGGTCGAGCATGGCCCGCTCCACCTGGCGGACCATCTCGTCGGTGTGCCGCACCGTCGGCACGAGGAACGTCTCGACGCCCCACACCAGCGCGAGCTGGCTGCGGACGTCGGGGGTGGGCGTGAAGGCGAGCAGCGGGATGGGCGAGCGGTGCTCGGCGAGCAGCCGCGCGGTGTCGCCCGACTGCGTGAAGGCCACGATCGCGCTGGCACCCACGGTGCCGGCGACGCTGGCCGCCGCGCGGGCGATCGCGCCGCTGATGGTCGAGGGCTCGCGCCGCACCAGCGGGACGTCGCCGAGCGACTCCTCGGCCGCCACGACGATCCTCGCCATGGTCGCGACCGCCTCGACCGGGTAGGCGCCGACGCTCGTCTCGCCGGAGAGCATGACCGCGTCGGCGCCGTCGAGGACGGCGTTGGCGACGTCGCTGGTCTCGGCGCGGGTCGGCCGCGGCGCGGAGATCATCGAGTCGAGCATCTGGGTCGCCACGATCACCGGCTTGGACAGCTCCCGGGCCGCCTGCACGGCCCGCTTCTGCACCAGCGGCACCCGCTCGAGGGGCATCTCCACGCCGAGGTCGCCGCGCGCCACCATGAGCCCGTCGAACGCCTCGACGACCGCCTCGAGGTTCTCCACCGCCTGCGGCTTCTCGATCTTGGCGAGCACGGGGAGCCGGGCGCCCCGCTCGTCCATGATGCGGTGGACGCCGCGCACGTCGTCGGGCCCGCGGACGAAGGACAGGGCGACCATGTCGACCCGCAGGCCGAGGGCGAAGCGCAGGTCGGCCTCGTCCTTGTCCGACATCGCGGGGACGCTCACGCCCACGCCCGGCAGCGAGAGCCCCTTGTTGTTGGAGACCGGCCCGCCCTCGGTGACCTGGAACCGCACCCGCGGCCCGTCGACCCCGACGACCCGCAGCCCGACGCGCCCGTCGTCGACGAGCAGCCGGTCGCCGACCGCGACGTCGCCGGCGAGGCCGGCGTACGTGGTCGAGACGAGGTCGTGGGACCCGGGCACGTCCTCCGTCGTGATGGTGACGGTCTCCCCCGTCGACCAGACCACCGGCCCGTCGGCGAAGGTGCCGAGCCGGATCTTGGGCCCCTGCAGGTCGGCGAGCACACCGACGCCCCGGCCCGACTCGTCGCTGGCCTGGCGCACCCACAGGTAGTTGCGGGCGTGGTCCTCGTGGGTGCCGTGCGAGAAGTTCAGCCGGGCGACGTCCATGCCGGCGTAGACGAGCGCCCGGATCCCCTCGTACGACCCGACAGCGGGCCCGAGGGTGCACACGATCTTCGCCCGGCGCTTCACCGGGTCAGCCTAGGCCGGGGCCGGGCGCAGCGGAGGCCGCCACCCCGGGGGGTGACGGCCTCCGGCGGACGACGGGCTAGCCGCTAGCGCACGGCGCGCAGGGCGTTGACGATGCCCTGGCCGTAGAAGCCGTTGCGGTCCGCGGTGCCCTCGCAGGTGGCCGAGGAGGTCACGACGGAGCCGTCGCTGCGCACCCGGCGGTAGTCCTGCACCCCGCCCGCGGGGCAGGCGTGGTCGACGGCGCTGCCGAGCAGCAGGCCCTCGGTGCGGTACGGCGGCAGCGTGAGCCCGCCGCGCGCCGCGTCGGGCGTGCCGTACTTGCTGACGACGAGCGCCGCGACGCCGGCCGCGTGCGGCGAGGCCATCGAGGTGCCCTGCAGGTACTGGTAGTACGAGCAGCCGGTGCCGCCGGTGCAGTCGCGCACGACGAAGTCGGTGAGCGGGCGGCCCTGCGCGTCGATCTCGCCGCGCTCCTTCGCCAGGTGCTTCGGGTAGGCGGCCAGGACGATCGCCCGGGGGTCGACCCGCTGGTCCGGCGTGTCGTACGCGTCGCCGCCGGGTGCGGACACGTCGGCCTGCTCGACGCCGTAGTCGGAGTAGTAGGCCTTGCGCTCGCTGATGCCGGTCGAGGTCACGGACAGCACGCCGAGGGTCTCGGTCGGCACGGTGATGCAGTTGTTGTTGACGTTGCGGGTGCGCGCCGCGCCCGCCGGGTAGTCGGGGCTCGTCGCGTCGACGGTCGGGGAGCCGAGGTCGGTCGCCCCGTTGCCCTCCGCGGCGACGGGCAGGACGCCCTTGCCGCGCGCGTAGGTGACCGCGCGCTGCACGGCCTGGCGGATCGTGCGCTGCTCGGCCTGCTCGGCCTCGCTGTCGCCGCGCAGGTTCGTGCAGTTGTACAGCCACGGGTCGACGTAGAAGCTCATGTTGACCACGTCCACGCCGAGGTCGCCGGCGTACGTGAGCGCGTCGAGGGTGGGCTGCAGGAAGAAGTAGCCGCTGTCCTGGCCGGCGCGGATGTTGACGAGCGTGACGCCCGGGGCCACCCCGGCGATGCCCTTGCCGTTGATCGGCGAGCCGATCGTGCTCGCGACGTGCGTGCCGTGCTCGTTGTCGTCGACGTCGGCCGGGTCCTTGCAGCCGGCGTACTCGCACGGCCCGTCGATGTCGGGCATGTCGGTGACGAAGTTGCGGCTGTCGGCGCGGTCGAAGTTCGGGGCGATGTCGGGGTGCGAGCCGTCGACACCGGTGTCGATGACGCCGACGAGCACGCCCTTCTTCCCGCGCTCGACGGCGTAGGACCCGGAGACGGTCGCGCCGATCTGCTTCATGTCCCACTGCCGGCCGGCGAGCGGCTCGCCGCCGTACGTGCCGGAGTCGGCGGTCGCGGCGCCCGCCGAGGCGGCCGGGCGCTCACCGGTCAGCCGCTCCACGTCGGCGCGGGCGGGCCGGGAGTCGGCCGGGGCCCGACCGATGCTGCGGTTGCGCGCGGCACCGACCAGGTGCCGGTCGGCGGCCGCCTTCAGCACGAAGTCGGAGCGGCGGCTCTGCGCCACCGCGTAGCCGACCGAGGTGTTGCTGGACAGGACCTCACCGCCGGCGGCGGAGACCGCGGCCCGGGCCGCGGCGTCGTCGACGCCCGGCTGGTAGAGGACGACGTACTGCTGCAGGGCTCCGGTCTGGGCCGGGGCCGACCCGCCGGCGCCGGCGCTGGTGGCCGGTCCGACGAGCAGGGCGGCGACGACGGCAGTGGTGCCTGCCGCCGCGCCGAGGGCACGTGTGCGCAAGGGATCCTCCTCCTCGGCAGCGGACGCTGCCTGAGCAGGGCGGACCCTAGGCCCTGCGGGTGACGAGCACCACCCTCCCGGGCTACCGGCTCGTGGTCCGTACGGGCGCCGGCAGCAGCGTGGCGCCCATGAGGTCGCGGTCCACCGCCGCTGCGGCGGCCCGCCCCTCGGCGATCGCCCAGACGATGAGCGACTGCCCGCGGCCCATGTCGCCCGCGACGTAGACGCCCGGGACGCTGGCCCGCCAGCCCTCGTCGCGCGCGACGTTGCCGCGGCCGTCGACCTCGACCTCGAGCGCGTCGACCAGGCCGGTCCGCTGCGCGCCGGTGAAGCCCATCGCGAGCAGGACCAGGTCGGCGGGCAGCGTGCGCTCGGTGCCCTCGACCGGCGCGAACCGGCCGTCGACCATCTCGACGTCGACGAGCTCGATGCCGCGGACGTGGCCGTCGGCGTCGCCGGTGAAGCGCTGCGTGTTGACGGCGAACAGGCGCTCGCCGCCCTCCTCGTGCGCGCTCGAGGTGCGGTACTGCAGCGGCCAGGTCGGCCAGGGCGTCGTGTCGGCGCGGCTCTCCGGCGGCCGAGGCATGATCTCCAGCTGCGTCACCGACGCCGCACCCTGCCGGTGCGCGGTGCCCAGGCAGTCGGCGCCGGTGTCGCCCCCGCCGATGATGATGACGTGCTTGCCCTCGGCCGAGATCGGCGGGCGCTGCAGGTCGCCCTCCTGCACCCGGTTCGCCGGCACGAGGTACTCCATCGCCAGGTGGATCCCGGCCAGGTCGCGGCCGGGCGCGGGCAGGTCGCGGCCGACGGTCGCGCCGCCGCACAGCAGCACCGCGTCGTACGCCGCCCGCAGCTCCTCGACGGTCACGTCGGCCCCGACGTCGACGCCGGTGCGGAACTGCGTGCCCTCCTCGCGCATCTGCGCGAGGCGCCGGTCGAGCACCGCCTTCTCCATCTTGAACTCGGGGATGCCGTAGCGCAGCAGGCCGCCCACCCGGTCGGCCCGCTCGAGCACGACGACCTCGTGACCGGCGCGGGTCAGCTGCTGGGCGGCGGCCAGCCCGGCCGGGCCGGAGCCGACGACGGCGACCCGCTTGCCCGTGCGCTCGGCCGGCGGGTGCGCGACGACCCGGCCGTCGGCCCACGCGCGGTCGGCGATCTCGACCTCGACCTGCTTGATGGTCACCGGGTCGTCGTTGATGCCGAGCACGCAGGCGGCCTCGCACGGCGCCGGGCACAGCCGGCCCGTGAACTCCGGGAAGTTGTTGGTGGCGTGCAGCCGCTCGGCCGCGTCGCCCCAGTCGCCCTTGTGGACCAGGTCGTTCCACTCGGGGATGAGGTTGCCCAGCGGGCAGCCGTTGTGGCAGAAGGGGATGCCGCAGTCCATGCAGCGCGCTGCCTGGTCGTGCAGGTGCTCCGCGGGGAAGGGCTCGTAGACCTCCTTCCAGTCCCGGATGCGGACGTCGACGGGGCGGCGGGTGGGCAGCGCCCGCGCGTGCTGCAGGAAGCCTCGGGGGTCGGCCACGGCGGTCTCCTCAGGCCTGCTGCGGTCGGGACGGCGGTCGGGACGGTGCGTCGGGGGGGAGCGTCGGTCACCACCGGGCGGGCGGCCGGCGCCGCCGCGGGGGCCGCCGCGGCGGCCATGACCGCGGCGTCGACGTCGGTGCCGTCGCGGCGGGCCCGCTCCATGGCGGCCAGCACCCGGGCGTAGTCCCGCGGCATGACCTTGGTGAAGCGGTCCGCCCAGCCGTCGGTGAGCCCGGCGCTGTCCACGAGCGCGGACGCCAGCGGCGAGCCGGTCTCGGCGGCGTGCTCGGCGAGCATCTGCCGCAGCGTCTCGCGGTCGCCCTCGGCGAGCGGCTCGAGGTCGACCATCTCCCGGTTGACCTTGTCCTCGTCGAGGTCCAGGACGTACGCCGTGCCGCCGCTCATCCCGGCGGCGACGTTGCGCCCGGTCGGGCCGAGGATCGCCACCCGGCCGCCGGTCATGTACTCCAGCGCGTGGTCGCCGACGCCCTCGACGACCGCGGTCGCCCCGGAGTTGCGGACGCAGAACCGCTCGCCCACGGTCCCGCGGACGAACAGCCGGCCGCCGGTGGCGCCGTACGCGAGCACGTTGCCGGCCAGCACGTCGTCGGCGTTCACGACCTTGGCCTCCACCGGCGGCCGCACGATCACCGTGCCGCCGGACAGGCCCTTGCCGACGTAGTCGTTGGCGTCGCCGTGCAGCCGCAGCGTGATGCCGCGGGGCAGGAAGGCGCCGAAGGACTGCCCCGCGCTGCCGTGGAAGGTCACGTCGATGGTGCCCTCGGGCAGGCCGTGGCCGCCGTGCCGGCGGGTCAGCTCGGCGCCGAGCATCGTGCCGACGGTGCGGTTGACGTTGCGCACGGGCAGCTCGAGCTGCACCGGTGTGCCGTCCGCGAGCGCGGCCTCGCACAGCTGCAGCAGGGTGTTGTCGAGCGCCTGCGACAGGCCGTGGTCCTGCGCGGTCGTGCGGGTCAGGGCGGTGCCGACCGGCAGGTCGGGCACGTGCAGCACCGGCGAGAGGTCGAGCCCGGCCGCCTTCCAGTGCTCGACCGCCGAGCGGGTGTCGAGCACCTCGGCGTGCCCGATCGCCTCCTCGAGGCTGCGGAAGCCCAGGCGCGCCAGGTGCTCGCGGACCTCCTGCGCGACGTACTCGAAGAAGGTGACGAGGTACTCCGCCTTGCCGGTGTAGTTCGCGCGCAACCGCGGGTTCTGCGTCGCGACGCCGACCGGGCAGGTGTCGAGGTGGCAGACGCGCATCATGATGCAGCCGCTGACGACGAGCGGGGCGGTGGCGAAGCCGTACTCCTCGGCGCCGAGCAGGGCGGCGACGACGACGTCGCGGCCGGTCTTGAGCTGCCCGTCGACCTGCACGGTGATCCGGTCGCGCAGCCCGTTGAGCAGCAGCGTCTGCTGCGTCTCGGCCAGGCCGAGCTCCCACGGCGAGCCGGCGTGCTTGAGGCTCGTCAGCGGCGACGCCCCCGTCCCGCCGTCGTGGCCGGACACGAGCACGACGTCGGCGTGCGCCTTGCTCACGCCCGCCGCGACCGTGCCGATGCCCACCTCGGCGACGAGCTTGACGTGGATCCGCGCCTCGGTGTTGGCGTTCTTGAGGTCGTGGATGAGCTGGGCGAGGTCCTCGATGGAGTAGATGTCGTGGTGCGGCGGCGGGCTGATGAGCCCCACGCCCGGCGTCGAGTGCCGCGTCTTGGCGATGTACGGGTTGACCTTCGGTCCGGGCAGCTGGCCGCCCTCGCCGGGCTTGGCCCCCTGCGCCATCTTGATCTGGATGTCGGTCGCGTTGACGAGGTACTCGCTGGTCACGCCGAACCGGCCGCTCGCGACCTGCTTGATGGCGCTGCGCCGCGCCGGGTCGTACAGCCGCTCGGGGTCCTCGCCGCCCTCGCCGGTGTTGGAGCGGGCGCCCAGCCGGTTCATGGCGATCGCGAGCGTCTCGTGCGCCTCGGGCGAGATCGAGCCCAGCGACATGGCGCCGGTGTTGAACCGCGTGACGATCGAGCTGACCGGCTCGACCTCCTCGATCGGCACGGGCGGCCGCAGGCCCTCCCGGAGCCGGAACAGCCCGCGCAGCGTGCCGGCCCGCGACGACAGCGCGTCGACCTTGCCGGTGTAGTCCTGGAACAGGTCGTACTGCTGCGTGCGGGTGGAGTGCTGCAGCGCGAAGACGGTCTCGGGGTTGAACAGGTGGACCTCGCCCTCGCGGCGCCACTGGTACTCGCCGCCGACCTCCAGCCCGCGGTGCGCCCGCTCGGCGGGGTTGGCCGGGTAGGCCCGGCGGTGCCGTGCGGCGGTCTCCTCGGCGACGACGTCGAGGCCGATGCCGCCGAGCCGGCTCGTGGTGCCGGTGAAGTACTCGTCGACGAGCTCCTGGGAGAGCCCGAGGGCCTCGAACACCTGCGCGCCGGTGTACGAGGCGATGGTGCTGATGCCCATCTTGCTCATGACCTTGAGGACGCCCTTGCCGAGCGCCTTGACGTAGTTGCGCAGCGCCGCGTCGAGCGCCGCGGTGCCGAGGTCGCCCGCGGCGTGCAGGTCCTCGATGGTCTCGAAGGCGAGGTAGGGGTTGACCGCCGCGGCGCCGTAGCCGAGCAGCAGCGCCACGTGGTGCACCTCGCGGGCGTCGCCGGCCTCGACGACGAGACCGACCCGGGTGCGGGACTTCTCCCGGATGAGGTGGTGGTGCACCGCGCTGGTCAGCAGCAGCGACGGGATCGGCGCCATGTGCTCGGTGGAGTCGCGGTCGGTGAGCACGACGACGCGGGCGCCGGCGGCGATCGCCGTCGACACCTCCCGCCGCACGCGGTCCAGCGCGTCGCGCAGCGCCTCTCCCCCGCCGTGCACCGGGTAGAGCCCGCGGACCTTCACCGCCGCCAGTCCCGGCTGGTCGCCGTCGGCGTTGATGTGGACGATCTTGGCGAGCTCGTCGTTGTCGATGACCGGGAACGGCAGCACGACCTGCCGGCAGCTCGCCGCGCTCGGGTCGAGCAGGTTCTGCTCCGGCCCGATGGTGCCGGACAGGCTCGTGACGAGCTCCTCGCGGATCGCGTCCAGCGGCGGGTTGGTGACCTGCGCGAAGAGCTGGCTGAAGTAGTCGAACAGCACCCGGGGGCGCTCCGACAGCACCGCCACGGGGGTGTCGGTGCCCATCGAGCCGATCGGCTCCGCGCCGGTCGCGGCCATCGGCCGCACGAGGACCCGGATCTCCTCCTCGGTGTAGCCGAACGTCTGCTGGCGGCGCAGCACGCTCTCGCGCGACGGCGTCGAGTGCGGGCGGGCCGGCAGGTCGGCCAGCCGCACCAGCCCGGCGTGCAGCCAGTCGGCGTACGGCTGCTCGGCGGCCAGCCCGGCCTTGACCTCGTCGTCGCTCACGACCCGGCCCGAGGCGGTGTCGACGAGGAACATCTTGCCCGGCTGGAGCCGGCCGCGGCGCACGACCTGGTCGGCCGGGATGTCCAGCACGCCGACCTCGGAGGCCAGGACGATGCGGCCGTCGGCGGTCTCCCACCAGCGGCCGGGGCGCAGGCCGTTGCGGTCGAGCACCGCACCGATGAGGGTGCCGTCGGTGAAGGTCACGCAGGCGGGGCCGTCCCAGGGCTCCATGAGCGCCGAGTGGAACTCGTAGAAGGCCCGCTTGGCGGGGTCCATCCCCGTCGCGTTCTCCCAGGCCTCGGGGACCATCATGAGCACCGCGTGCGGCAGCGAGCGGCCGGCCATGTGCAGCAGCTCGAGGACCTCGTCGAAGCTCGCGCTGTCGGACGCGCCCGGGGTGCAGATCGGGAACAGCCGGGTCAGGTCGTCGGGCAGCTCGTGCGGGCCGCGCAGCAGCGCCTCGCGGGCGCGCATCCAGTTGCGGTTGCCCTTGACGGTGTTGATCTCGCCGTTGTGCGCGATGAAGCGGTACGGGTGGGCCAGCGGCCAGCTCGGGAACGTGTTGGTGGAGAAGCGGCTGTGCACGAGGGCCAGCGCGCTGGTGAACCGCGGGTCCGACAGGTCGGGGAAGAAGGGCTGCAGCTGCCCGGTCGTGAGCATGCCCTTGTAGACCACCGTGCGGGTCGACAGCGACGGGAAGTAGACGCCCAGCCTCGTTCTCGGCCCGCTTGCGGACGACGTACGCCCGGCGCTCGAGCTGGTACGGCGAGAGGGTGCCGGGCTCGCGCGGCGGCGAGGAACACCTGCCGGAAGACCGGCATGACCGAGGCGGCGGTGCGCCCCACGCCGGCTCCCTCGGGGTCGACCGGGAGGTCGCGCCAGCACAGCACCGCCAGCCCCTCCTGCTCGGCGACGGCGGCGAGCCCCACCTGGGCGTCGACGGCGGCCCGCGGACCGGTCGGCAGGAAGGCGGTGCCGACGGCGTACTCCCCCAGGCCCGGCAGCTCGACCGGCGCCACGGCCCGGTAGAACTCGTCCGGGACCTGCACGAGGATGCCCGCGCCGTCGCCGGAGTCGGGCTCCTGGCCGCTGGCGCCGCGGTGCTCCATGTTGCGCAGCGCGGTGAGCCCCTGCTCGACGAGGTCGTGGCTGCGCCGGCCGGGCACGTCGACGACGAAGGCGACGCCGCACGCGTCGTGCTCGGCGGCCGGGTCGTACAGGCCCTGGGCGACCGGCAGCGCCGAGGGCGGCGCGAGGGGCAGGCGGGGCGCGGGCGTACGGGTGTCCGGCATGACGGCGACCTTCCGATCGGGTGCTGGTGCGGTGCTGCTCGCTGCTCACCCGGGACGTCGCTGGCCCTGCTGCAGGTGTCCGCCACGTTACACGCGGCGTGTCGCGCGGGCCCGGGACGACGCCGCCCGGACGTCCCGTCTGTCCCGGATGACCCGATCGGGTCATGGTGGTCCCCGCCGGCACGGCGCAGAATGGGCGCGATGCCGGTGCCGCTCCGCCCGCTCCCCCGCGCTGCGGGGGCACTGGCGGCTGCCCGCCGGCCGGGAGCTGGCCGCGGACGACTTCGCCTGGCGCCACCGCTTCGTCTGCGTGCTGGTCGCGGCGCACCTCCCGGTGGTCCTGCTCGTGGCGGTGCTGCGCGGCAAGGGGCTGGGGCACGGGCTGCTGGAGGTGCTGCCGGTGGTCGCCCTGCTGGCGGCCGTGTCCGTGCCGAGCCGCCGCCGCCTGCGGGCCGCGGGCGCCACGCTCGCGCTGCTGACCTGCTCGGCCGTGCTGGTGCACCTGTTCGACGGGCGGACCGAGCTGCACTTCCACTACTTCGTCGCGGTCGCGGCCGTCGCGCTCTACCAGGACTGGCTGGCGTACGCCCTCGCGGTCGGGTTCGTCCTGCTCCAGCACCGGGCGATGGGCTCGGTCGACGGCTGGGGGTGGGCGGCGGTGCACGCCGGCTTCGTGCTCGCCGAGGCGGCCGTGCTCGTGGTGTTCTGGCACGCCAGCGAGACGTCCCGCGCCGAGCAGGAGTCGATGCGCGTGGCGCTCGCCGACGGCGAGAGCAGCGTGCGGGCGCGCCTGGAGGAGACGGCGCGCATGCGGCGCGACCTCATCGCGACGGTGAGCCACGAGTTCCGGACCCCGCTGACGGGGGTGCGCGGCAACGCGCTCACCCTGCTCAAGCGCGCCGACCGCCTGGACGCGCGCGCCCGCAGCAAGCTGCTCGTCGGCATCCTCGAGCACCAGGAGCGGCTGTCGCGGCTGCTGGAGAACATGCTCGCCGCCGCCGAGGCGGTCGCCCCCGACACCTCCACCCTCGCCGAGGTCGACGCGGTCGCCGCCGAGGTCGCGATGCTCGCCGGCGCCGAGCACCCCGGCTCGCCGCCGGTCTCGGTGCTCGTCGAGCCCGGCACCACCGCGCACATCGACCGGCAGGCCCTGCACCAGGTGCTGGCCAACCTCGTGGACAACGCCCAGACCCACGGGGCCGCGGGGGCGGTGCCGCTGGTGGCGGGCGGGATGGACGAGGCGGGCACCTGGATCACCGTGAGCAACGAGGGCACGACGCTCGACCCGGAGACGGCCCGGCGGATGTTCGAGCCCTTCGTGCAGCGCGACAGCGGCGCCACCCGCCAGCGGGAGGGCCTGGGCATGGGGCTCTACCTCGTCAAGCGCCTCGTCGAGGTGCACCACGGGGAGGTCGGCCTGCGCAGCGAGGCGGGCTGGACGACCGTGACGCTGCGCTTCGCGCCGCCCGGCGGCGACGGCCGCGGCGTGCAGGAGCCCCGGCAGGCCTCGCTCGCCGGCTGACCGAGGCCGCGACCGGGACCGGGACCGGGAGCCTGCTGGCGGACGATCGCCCGGTGCGGCGGGCTACAGGCCGGAGGCGCCGACGAGGACGCCCACGAGGTGGGTGACCAGCGCCGCCAGCCCGCCGAGCAGCAGCTGGCGCAGCCCGCTGTAGACCGCGCCGCGGTCGGTGAACCGGCTCACCAGCGCCCCGGCGGCGAAGAGCGCGACCAGCGCGAGCACGACCGGGAGCAGCAGTCCGGTGCCACCGAGCAGGTAGGGCAGCACCGGCACCAGCGCGCCGAGCGTGAACGCGGCGAACGACGAGCCGGCCGCGGTCCACGGCGAGGGCAGGTCGTCGGGGTCGACGCCGAGCTCCTCGCGGGCGTGCACCCGCCAGGCCTGCTCGGGGTCCACCGACAGCTGCCGGGCGACCTCCCGGGCGGTCTCCTCGTCGACGCCGCGGCTGGCGAAGATGCCCGCGAGCTCGGCCTCCTCCGCCTCCGGCACCCGGCGGATCTCGGCCTTCTCGATCTCGATCTCGGCGCGCGTGAGCTCGGTCTGCGAGGCCACCGAGACGTACTCGCCGGTGGCCATCGAGAACGCGCCGGCGGCGAGGCCGGCGAGCCCGGCGAGCAGCACCGTGCGCGCCGAGCCGCCGCCGCCGGCGACCCCGGCGATGAGCGCGGTGTTGCTCACCAGCCCGTCGGTGACGCCGAAGACGGCGGGGCGCAGCCAGCCGCCCGTGACGTCGCGGTGGTCGTGGTGGTGCTCGGGCACGGTACGGGCGACAGTACGGGCGACGGGGCGGGCGACGGGGCTGGTCACCGGGGTCTGGGCGGAGGTGCTCACGGCGTCGAGGGTAGGTCGGCGGGGGCGTCGGCCGCCTCCTGGACGGCCGGCTCGCGGCCGGCACCGCGCCGCGCCACGAGGAAGCCGACGGCGCCGGTGAAGACCACGAGCATGACGTAGTCGTTGAGCCGCAGCCCCAGCAGGCGGGTCGCCTCGTCGACGCGGAGCGCCTCGATCCAGGCCCGGCCGACCGCGTAGAGCGCCAGGTAGAGCGCGAAGACCCGCCCCCCGCCGAGCCGCCAGCGGCGGTCGGCCCACAGCACCACGAGCGCGACGCCGGTGTTCCACAGCGACTCGTAGAGGAACGTGGGGTGGAAGGTCTCGACGTCCGCGTAGCGGGCCGGGCGGTTCTCCGGGTCGATCCGCAGGCCCCAGGGCAGGGTGGTCGGCCGCCCGAACAGCTCCTGGTTGAACCAGTTGCCGAACCGCCCGACGGCCTGCGCCAGCGCGACGCCCGGGGCGATGCTGTCGGCGAGCGCCGGTGCGGAGATGCCCTGGCGGCGGCAGACGACCAGGCCCGCGAGCACCCCGCCGAGGATGCCGCCGGGGATGCCGAGCCCGCCCTGCCAGACGTACAGCGCCCGTACGGGCTCGTCGAGGTACGGCGCCGGGCTGGTCACGACGTGGTAGACGCGGGCACCGAGCAGGCCGAACGGCACGGCCACGACGGCCACGTCGGCGACGGTCCCCGGCCGGCCCCCGCGCGCCACGAAGCGCCGGTTGCCGACGACGACCGCGAGCAGGACACCCAGCAGGATGCAGAACGCGTACGCGCGCAGCGGCACCGGGCCGACGTGCAGCACCCCCGTCGAGGGGCTCGGCAGGAAGGCCAGGGTCACCCGGCCAGCCTAGGGGCGCCCGGTCAGCGGCGGCGGCGCACGCCCGCCGCGAGCTCGGCGGTGAGCGCGCGCACGCCGTCGACGCCGCCGTCCTGCAGCGCGGTGACGAGCGCGGAGCCGACGATGACGCCGTCGGCGAAGCCGGCCACCTCGGCCGCCTGGTCGCCGGTGCTCACGCCCAGCCCGACGCAGACCGGCAGGTCGGTGTGCGGCCGTACGCGGGCGACGAGCTCGGCGGCCCGGTCGCCGACGGCGGACCGGGCTCCCGTGACGCCCATGACGGCGGTGGCGTAGACGAAGCCGCGGTTGGTGCGGCCGACGACGGCGATCCGCTCGTCGGTGCTGCTGGGGGCGACGAGGAAGACCGGGTCGAGATCGAGGTCGCCGCACGCCTCGAGCCACTCGGGCGCCTCCTCCGGGATGAGGTCGGGCGTGATGGCGCCCGCTCCCCCGGCGTCCTTGAGCGCCTGCGCCCAGCGGCGGAAGCCGTAGCGGTGGACCGGGTTCCAGTAGCCCATGACGAAGGTCGGCGCGCCCGTGGCGGCCACCGCCTGCACGGCCGCGAGCACGTCGGCCAGGCGGGTGCCGGCATCCAGCGAGCGCTGGTGCGCGGCCTGGATGACCGGCCCCTCCATGAGCGGGTCGCTGTAGGGCATGCCGATCTCGACGGCGTCGACGCCGGCCTCGACCATGGCGCGCAGGGCGGCCACGGACGTGCCGACGTCGGGGTCGCCGACCGGCAGGTAGCCGATGAGCGCGGCCCGCTCCTCCTCGCGGCAGCGGGCGAAGAGCGCGTCGACCGGAGCGCTCACCAGCCCTCGCCCGAGCCGGTGCCCTCCGCCGCGTCGTCCGCGGCCTTCGTGAGCTCGGCGTCGGCGATCTCCTCGGCAGAGACCAGCCCGAACCAGCGGGCCGCGGTGTCGACGTCCTTGTCGCCGCGGCCGGACACGTTGACCATGACGACGAGGTCCTCGGCCCGGCGGCCGGCCTGGACCTGCGCCCGCCCCCAGTCGCAGGCGCCGGCGAAGGCGTGCGCGGTCTCGATGGCGCACAGGATGCCCTCGCTCTTGGCGAGCTTGTCCAGCGCCTGCATCGCCCAGGCGTCGCTGATGCCGCTGTAGGTCGCCCGGCCGGTGTCGCGCAGCCACGCGTGCTCCGGACCCACGCCCGGGTAGTCCAGGCCGGCGCTGATCGAGGTCGTGTCGAGCGTCTGGCCCTCGTCGTCCTGCATGAGGTAGCTGCGGGCCCCGTGCAGCACGCCCGGCTGCCCCGCCGTCAGCGGTGCGGCGTGCCGGCCGGTCTCGACGCCGTCGCCACCGGCCTCGCAGCCCACGAGCGCGACACCCTCGTCGGGGATGAAGGCGGAGAACGCGCCCATCGCGTTGCTGCCGCCGCCGACGCAGGCGACGACCGCGTCGGGCAGCCGGCCGACGAGGTCGAGGCACTGCTGGCGCGCCTCGACGCCGATGATCCGCTGGAAGTCGCGCACCATCGCCGGGAACGGGTGCGGCCCGACGACCGAGCCGATGATGTAGTGGGTCGTCTCGACGTGGGCGACCCAGTCGCGCATGGCCTCGTTGGTCGCGTCCTTGAGCGTGCGGGTGCCGCTGCTGACCGGCACGACCTCGGCCCCCAGCAGGCGCATCCGGGCGACGTTGAGCGCCTGCCGGCGGGTGTCCTCCTCGCCCATGTAGACCGTGCAGTCGAAGCCGAACAGCGCGCAGGCCGTGGCCGTCGCGACGCCGTGCTGCCCGGCGCCGGTCTCGGCGATCACCCGGCGCTTGCCCATCCGCTGGGTGAGCAGCGCCTGGCCCAGGACGTTGTTGATCTTGTGGCTGCCGGTGTGCGCGAGGTCCTCGCGCTTGAGCAGGACCCGCGCCCCGCCCGCGTGCTGCGAGAGGCGCCGCGCGTCGGTGAGCGGCGTCGGCCGACCGGCGTACGTGCGCTGCAGCCGGTCGAGCTCGGCGAGGAACTCCGGGTCGGCCTGGCTGCTGCGGTGCGCCTCGGCGAGCTCGTCGAGCGCGGCGACGAGCGCCTCGGGGACGTAGCGGCCGCCGTACGGCCCGAAGTGCCCGGTGGCGTCCGGGACCTGTGCGGGGGCGCTCACCGGGCGTCCGCGCCGGTCGAGGGGTGCGCGCCGGCGGCGACGAGCTCGGCGACGGCGGCCCGCGGGTCGCCGCCGGTCACCACGCCCTCCCCGACGAGGACGGCGTCGGCGCCGGCCCCGGCGTAGGCGAGCAGGTCCAGCGGGCCTCGGACGCCCGACTCGGCGACCTTGACGACGCCGTCGGGCACCTGCGGGGCGAGCCGGGCGAAGACGCCGCGGTCGACCTCGAGGGTGCGCAGGTCGCGGGCGTTGACGCCGACGACCCGCGCCCCGGCCGAGAGCGCCCGCTCGAGCTCCGGCTCGTCGTGCACCTCCACCAGGGCGGTCATGCCGAGCCCCTCGGTGCGCTCGAGCAGCGACACCAGCGCCGCCTGCTCGAGCGCGGCGACGATGAGCAGGACGAGGTCGGCGCCGTGCGCCCGGGCCTCCTCGACCTGGTAGGGCGAGACGACGAAGTCCTTGCGCAGCACGGGCACGCCGACCCGCGCGCGCACGAGGTCGAGGTCGCCGAGGCTGCCGCCGAAGCGCCGGCCCTCGGTGAGCACGCTGACGACGCTCGCCCCGCCCGCCTCGTAGTCCTCCGCGAGCCCGGCCGGGTCGGCGATGAGCGCCAGCGCCCCCTTGCTCGGGCTGCTGCGCTTGACCTCGGCGATGACCGCCACGCCGGGGCCGGACAGCGCCGCGGCCCCGTCGAGGGCGTCGGGGGCGCGGCGGGCGCGCTCGCGCAGGTCGGTCAGCGGGACGCGGGCCTCGCGCGCCGCGAGGTCCTCCCGGACCCCGGTGAGGATCTCGTCGAGCACGCTGGCGGTCACGCTCCGAGACTAGGTCGGTCGGTGCCGGGTCCGCTGCGCGGGTCGCCGCCGGTCGGGTCCTCGCCGCGGTCCAGCGCCTCCCAGGCCTCGACCTCGGGCCGGGCCGGGCGTCGTGCGGTCCCCTCCGCCCGGGCCGCGGGGGCCTCGTAGCGCGCCGACAGCTGCGCCCAGCGGCGGCCGCGCAGCGCGACGACCAGCCCGCCGACCGCCAGCAGCGCCCCTCCGGCCAGCGCGGCCAGCGGCCAGCCGGAGAACGCCGGGTCAGGACCGCCGGCACCCAGGGTGCGGCCCTGCTCGCCCAGGCCGGCGAGCGCGCCGCGGGCGAGGGCCGAGGCGCTCACCGCGACGGCCCCGGCGCCCGACGCCGAGAGGAGCACCCCGACGAGCAGCCGCCCGAGCGCTCGGGTCGCCGCGAGGGCCGCGACCCCCGCCAGGCCGAGCACGCCGAGCGCGCGCAGGCCGCCGGCGACGTCGGCGCCGGTGCGCACCACGGCGCGGGCGGGCAGCGGGGCCGGTTGCGCGACGACGACGTCGACCCAGTCGCGCCCCGCCGACAGCAGCACCAGGCCCGACCCGACCAGCACGAGGAGCAGCGCGACGCGCAGCTCGCGACGGGGGCTGCCCGTCCTGCCCGTCCCCGTCCCCGCCGTCCCCGTCCCCGTCCCCGTCCTCCTGGTCGTCACAGCCCCCGCAGGGTCGCCGCCGCCGCGACCGCGCGCAGCACCGCCGCCGCCTTGTCCTCGCACTCGGCCTGCTCGGCGACCGGGTCGCTGTCGGCGACGAGCCCGCCGCCGGACTGGACGTACGCCGTCCCCCCGTGCAGCACCGCGGTGCGGATCGCGATCGCCATGTCCATGTCGCCGGAGGCGTCGACGTAGCCGACCGTGCCGCCGTAGAGCCCGCGCCGGGTCGGCTCGAGCGACTCGATGATCTCCATGGCACGGGGCTTCGGGGCGCCGGACAGGGTGCCCGCCGGGAAGGTCGCCCGCAGCACGTCGAGGGCGTCCCGGTCGGCGGTCACCTGCCCGACGACGGTGGAGACGATGTGCATCACGTGGCTGTAGCGCTCGACCTGCATGAACTCCACGACGTCGACGCTGCCCGGCGCGCACACCCGGCCCAGGTCGTTGCGCCCCAGGTCGACGAGCATGACGTGCTCGCTGCGCTCCTTGGGGTCGGCGAGCAGCTCCGCCGCCAGGGCCGCGTCCTGCTCCGGGGTCGCCCCGCGCGGCCGGGTGCCCGCGATCGGGTGCAGCACGGCGGAGCCGTCGGTGACCGTCACCAGCGCCTCGGGCGAGGACCCCACGACGTCGTACGGCGACTCGCGCCCGGCGAAGCGCAGCAGGTACATGTACGGCGACGGGTTGCTCGCCCGCAGCACCCGGTAGACGTCGAGGCCGTCGACGTCGGTGCGCACCTCGAAGCGCTGGCTGAGCACCACCTGGAAGGCGTCACCGGCGCGGATGTGCTCCTTGACGACCTCGACCCGGCGCATGTGCTCCTCGGGCGAGGTGCGCCGCACGACCTCCGGCTGCGCCCCGAGGTCCAGCGTCGCCACGCTCGACGGGCTCGGCGCGGCGAGCGCGGCCGCCATCGCGTCCAGCCGGGCGAGCGCGCCGGCGTACGACTCGTCGGTGAGGCCGCGCACGACGTTGGCGATGAGCAGCACGGTGCCGTCGGCGTGGTCGAGCACGGCGAGGTCGGTGGCGAGCATCATCGACAGCTCGGGCATCCCGACGTCGTCGACCGCCGTGCTGGGCAGCCGCTCCATGCGGCGCACGGCGTCGTAGCCGAGGCAGCCCACGAGGCCCCCGGTGAGCGGCGGGAGGTGCTCGACCCTCGGCGAGCGCAGCCGGCGGGACAGCGCCGTCAGCGCCTCCAGCGGGTCCTCCGGCAGGTCCACCGGGCGGTCGCCGAGCCAGACGGCGCGCCCGTCGCGCTCGGTCAGGGTGCCGGCGCAGCGCACGCCCACGAAGGAGAAGCGCGACCACTGACGGCCCTGCTCGGCGGACTCGAGCAGGAACGTGCCGGGCCGGTCGCCGGCGAGCTTGCGGTAGACCCCGACCGGCGTCTCGCCGTCGGCGAGCAGCCGGCGGGTCACGGCGACGACGGGCGCGCTCGAGGCCGCGAACTCCTCCGGCCCCGGGCTGGTGGTGCCGAGCGGCGCCGGCCCCGTCACGAGGGGCTGGCGGCGTCGGGGTCGGCCGCCGGCGTCGCGGCGAGGCCGGGCGCCGGAGCGCCGACCACGGCGGGCAGCAGGTCGGCGTCGAAGCAGGTGCGGTCGCCGGTGTGGCAGGCGCCGGTGCCGGCCTGGTCGACCTGCACGAGCACCGTGTCGCCGTCGCAGTCGAGCGCGACGGACCGCACCCACTGCTGGCTGCCGGAGGTGTCGCCCTTGACCCAGTACTCCTGGCGGCTCCTGCTCCAGTAGGTGCAGCGGCCGGTCGTGAGCGTGCGGTGCAGCGCCTCGTCGTCCATCCAGCCGACCATGAGCACCTCGCCGGTGTCGTGCTGCTGCGCGACGGCGGCGATCAGGCCGGCCCCGTCGCGCTTGAGCCGCGCAGCGATGGCCGGGTCGAGGTCGGTCGGGCGTACGGCGGTCATGGCCCCAGTCTGCCAGCGGGCCCGGGCTGCCGGCGGCGCCGACCCGCCCGACCGGCGGCGTCTCAGCGCGGGGGCTTGCCGCCCTTGCCCTGGACCTTCTCGACCAGCGAACTGATCTTCTGACGGTTCTTGGGGTCGCCCGCGGCGTCCTTGGCCTTCTGGATCGCCCGCTGCCCCTGAGGGGAGCTGGCCAGTCGCGCCACCTTGCTGAACAGCCCTGCCATGTCGCGCTCCTCGTGGTCGTGCTCGTCGGGTCCCTGCTGAGCCTGCCCCGCCGGCGGGGGTCGATGCGCCAGGAGCCCGGTGTGCCTGACGTGCCGTGCCCGGGGCCGAGCAGGCGGGCGGGGCGTCGGGCCCCGGGGTGTCGGGGAGCGCGTCCGCTCAGGTGCCCCGCGGGGCCGGGCGGAGCAGGAGCGGGCCGGCGACGGCGATGCCGCCGGCGAGCACGGCGAGCAGGGACAGCGCGGTGGTCAGCGACGAGGCGCCGCTGAGCACCCCGACCAGCGGTGGACCGAGCACGAAGCCGGCGTAGCCGCCCGCCGTGACGACGGCGAGGTCGGCGCCCTGCCGGCCCGGGGCGCTGCGGGCCCCGACCGCCGAGAGCAGGGTCGGGGCGAGGACCGAGACGCCGGCGCCGGTCAGCGCCGCGCCCGCGAGGGCCAGCGCCGCCGTCGGGGCGAGCCCCAGCAGCAGCGCGCCGGCGGCGGCGACGGCGCCGGCGACGCGCACGACGACCGCGTCGCTGCCGGGGCGCACGAGCCACTGCGCGCCGAACCGGCCCACCGCCATGGCTCCGGCGAACAGGCCCGGCCCGAGGCCCGACAGCGCCGGCCCGGCGCCGAGGTCGCGCTCGAGGTGGAGCGCGCTCCAGGACTGCACGGCGTCCTCCACGAGGAAGGACGCCGCCACGACGGCGGCGAGCCCGACGAGCACGGGCGAGAGGCGCCGCGGACCGGCGGCCCCCGGGTCCCCGGGCGGGACCGCGCGGTAGGCGGGCTGCGCGAGCGCGGCCAGCGCGATGACCGCGCCGGTCGTCCCCAGCACCAGCGGCGGGCCGGCGCCGACGTCGCGCGCCAGGCCGGTGAGCGCCGCCCCGACGAGCACCCCGACCGAGAAGCAGCCGTGCGCGGCGGACATGACCCGGCGACCGCTGAGCCGCTCCCACCCGGCGGTCGCGACGTTGGCGACGACGTCGAGCACGCCGGTGCTCGCGCCGAGCAGCAGGAGCGCGGCCACCAGCAGGACAGGACGGCCCGCGACTCCCAGCAGCGCCCCCACGAGGGCGAAGACGAGCAGCGCCCCGGGCAGCAGACGGCGGGGCCCGAGCCGGTCGGCGAGCCGGCCGGCGAGCGGCATCGCCGGCAGCGCCGCGACGGCGACCGCCGCCAGCGCGAGACCGAGCTGCCCGTCGTCCAGCCCGGCGCGGTCGCGCACGTCGGGGAGCACCGCCGACCAGGCGCCCCAGAACAGGCCGAACGCCCCGAAGGCCAGCAGCAGGCCGCGCCGCTCGAGCCGCGCCGGGGCGTCGGGCCGCGCGGGCAGCCCGACGTCCGCCGCGCTCACCTCGCCTGCGCCCGCCACGCGGCGTGCAGCTCGCGGTAGGGCCCGGGCACGTCCACGAGCTCGCGGTGCGGCCCCCGCTGCACGACGACACCGCGGTCGACGACGAGCACCTCGTCGGCGGCCTCCGCGGTGGAGAGCCGGTGCGCGATGGCGACCGTGGTGCGGCCGCGGGTGAGCGAGTCCAGCGCCCGCTGCAGGCGCACCTCGGTGGCCGGGTCGACGGCCGAGGTCGCCTCGTCGAGGACCAGCAGGTCGGGATCGGCGACGTACGCCCGGGCGACGGCGACGAGCTGGCGCTCGCCCACGGACAGGTGCTCACCGCGCTCCCCCACCGGCGACGCCGCGCCCTGCGGGAGCCCGGCCAGCCAGTCGCCCAGCCCCAGCTCGGTGAACGCGAGCTCGACGTCCTCGTCGGACAGGCCCGCCCGGCCGTAGCGCACGTTGTCGGCCACGCTCGCGTCGAAGAGGAAACCGTCCTGCGGCACCATGACGACGCGGCTGCGCAGCGAGGCGAAGGACAGCTCGTCGAGGGGCACGCCCGACAGCCGCACGCGACCCCGGGTGGGGTCCATGAGCCGGGTCAGCAGCTTGGCGAACGTGGTCTTGCCGCTGCCCGTCTCGCCGACGACCGCGACACGGGTGCGCGGCGCCAGGGTGAGGTCGACGTCGCGGAGCACCTCCGGTCCGCCGGGGTAGGCGAACCCGACGTCCTCGAACTCGACCGACACCGGCCCCGGCGGCAGGTCCGCACCGGGCTCGGGGTCGGCGACGTCGGTCGGCGTCTCGAGCACGCCGAGCACGCGGCGCAGGCCGGCGACGGCGTTCTGCGCCTCGTTGAGGACCTCGGTGGCGACCTGCACCGGCTGCACGAACAGCGTGACCAGGAACAGGAAGCCGACGAGCCGCCCGGTCGTGATGCCGCCGTCGACGCCGAGCAGCACGCCCACGACGACGACCGAGCCGGTGGCCAGCGCGGCGGTGAGCTCGCCCGCCGAGAAGGTCGCCGCCGCGATCGTCTGGGCGCGCACCTGCGCTCCCCGGGCGCGCTCCACCGCGACGTCGACCCGGGCGGCGGTGCGCGCCTCCACGGCGTGCGCCCGGATGACCTGCGCACCGACGACCGACTCCGCGACCGCGCCGAGCAGCTCGCCGACCCGCTCGCGGACGAGCCGGTAGGCCCGCTGCAGCCGGGTCTGGAAGCTCCGCAGCGCCAGCACCATCGGGACGAAGCACACGTAGACCACGACGGTCAGCTGCCACGACCAGACGAGCATCAGCGCCGTCGCGAGCAGCAGCTGCGCGGCGGACACGACGATGAGCAGGCCGCCCCACTGCATGAACGTGCTGATGGTGTCGACGTCACCGGTCACCCGCGACACCAGCGACCCGCGCCGCTCGGTGGCCTGGTGCAGCACCGACAGGTCGTGCACCCGCCGGAAGGCGCGCACCCGCAGCGCGGCCAGCCCGTGCTCGGTGGTGCGGTAGAGCCGCACGTTCATCCCGTACGTCGCGAGCGCCGTGACGAGGACGGCGACGCCCGCGAGCAGGACGGCCGTGCGCACGAGGCCGGTGTCCGGCGACGGGCCGGACAGCCCCTTGTCGAGGGTCTGCTGCACGGCGACGGGCACGACGACGCGCCCCGCGGTGGCGAGCAGCGCCAGCAGCAGCGTGACGGGCAGGCCGACCCGGAACTCCGGGACGAGCCGCAGGCCGTGCAGCAGGGTGGCGAACGAGCCGCGCTCGTCGCCGCCCGGCGCCGCGTCGACGCGCCCCGCGGTGGCGGTGGCGGTGGCGGTGGCGGTGGCGGTGGTGGTGGCGGTGGTGGTGGCGGCGGTCGTCATGCGGGCACCTGCGCGCCGTCCTGCTCCTCGGCGAGGAGCGCGGCCCGCTCGGCCTCGGCCCGGGCGTACGCGGTCACCAGCGCGCGGTAGCCGGCCGAGCGCTCGGCCAGCTCGGCCGAGGTGCCGCGGTCGGCGACGCGCCCGTGCTCGACGAAGACCACCTCGTCGGCGAGGTCGATGGTGGCCCGGCGGTAGGCGACGACGACGACCGTGCTGCTGCTCCCGCGCAGACCGTCGAGGATGCGGCGCTCGACCGCGGGGTCGACGGCGCTCGTGGCGTCGTCCAGGACGAGCAGCCGGGGGGCTCGGACCACGGCGCGGGCGAGGGCGAGGCGCTGGCGCTGCCCGCCCGACAGGCTCGTGCCGCGCTCCCCGACGACCGTGTCGAGGCCGGCGGGCAGCGCGGCGACGAAGCCGTCGGCCTGCGCGGTGCGCAGGGCCTCCCAGACCAGCTCGTCGGGCAGGTCGGCGCCGAGCGCGACGTTGTCGCGGACCGTGTCGTCGAACAGGAAGGCGCTCTGCGGCACGAGCGCCGCCACCTCGGCCACGGCGCCGGGAGCCAGCGCCCGCAGGTCGACGCCGTCGTAGGCCACCGTGCCCTCGTCGGGGTCGACGAGGCGCACGAGCAGCGTCGCGAGCGAGGACTTGCCCGAGCCGGTCGGGCCGACGACGGCCACGGTGCGTCCGGGGGCGACGTCCAGGTGCACACCGGTCAGCGCGGGGGTCCCCCCGTAGGAGAAGCCGACGTCGCGCACCGCGAGCTCCGCCGCTCCCCGGCCGTCGGCGCGCTGCTCGCCGTACGAGGACCTGCCGGGAGCGGTGAGCACCCGCTGGACCCGGTCCCAGCCGACGACGCTGCGCGGCAGCTCGTTGAGCACCCAGCCGATGGCCCGCACCGGGAAGGCCAGCAGCGTGAACAGGTAGGCGACGCGGACGAGCTGGCCGGCGTCGATGGCGCCGCTGCCGACCCGCGAGGTGCCGACGAGCAGCACCACGAGCACGCCCACGGTCGGCAGCGCCTCCATGACCGGGTCGAACAGGCCGCGCACCCGCCCGACGGCGACGTTGGTGTCGCGCAGCTCGTGGGCCGCCGCGGCGAACCGCTCGGTCTCGTCGGCCTCGCGGCCGAGCGTCTTGACGACGAGCGCGCCGTCGAAGCTCTCGTGCGCGATGCCGCTGACCTCGCCGCGCAGCTGCTGCGCGCGGGTCATGAGCGGCGACATGCGGCGGCTGTAGAGCACGGTGAGCACCGCGATGGCCGGGAACACCACCGAGCCCACCAGCGCGAGGACGGGATCGGTGACGAAGAGCAGCCCCAGCGTGGCGACGAGCATGAGCACGACGCCGACGGCGAAGGGGAACGGCGCGATGGGCGACCAGGTCGCCTCGACGTCCGAGCCGGCGTTGGACAGCAGCTCGCCGGTGGAGTGCTCCTGGTGCCAGGAGAACGGCAGCTCGAGGTAGCGACGGGTCACCCGCCGCCGGTAGGTCGCCTGCAGGCGGTACTGCATGACGCCCGCGCCGAGGCGGCGCCCGACGACCCCGACGACCTTGACCGTGGCGACCCCCAGCACGGCCAGCAGCGCGAGGACGAGGGCCGAGGTCGTGGTCCTGCCGTCGCGCAGCGCCGGGACGATGACGCGGTCGGTGACGGCGCCGAAGACGTAGGCCTGGCCGATCGTCGCGGCGGCGAACACCGCGCTGCCGGCAGCGGCGAGCGCGAAGACGCGGGGCTCCTCGCGCACGGCGACGCCGAGCACGCCGAAGCCGCGGCGCAGCACCCGGGGGTCCGCGGGCAGGGGGCGGGTCACGGTCTCCTCCGGTGTCGTAGGGCGCGGTCGCCCCCCGACCACGACAACGCGGGACGCTCCGGGATTCCCCGCCGCACCTCACCGCCACCGACGGTGACCGCGCCGACCGGTCCGGTCATCCCCCTTGTCAGACCGCGGCGACCCGGCCATCTTCTCCGGCGCCGACGTCGCCGGGCCGCCCCGGCCGGCCGCACCGAGGAGGAGCCCATGTCGCCGTCGTCCCCCACCCCCACCCCCACCACTCCCACCCCCAGCCCCACCCCACGCCGCCGACGACGGCGCAGCGCCGGAGCGCTCGGCGCCGCGGCGGCCGCCGCGCTGCTGGTCAGCACGGGTCTGCTCGGCACCGGCGGCACCGGGCTGGCCGCCCCGGCCGTGCGCGCCGACTACCAGCTGCAGGGCACCCGCACCTCCGTCGTCGGCACGCCCCCGGCCCTGCAGGACACCGGGACGGCGGGCAGCTTCGCCACGGCCACCGTGGACGGCGTCCCCCGCACGGTCTTCAGGCACCCGAGGGGGGGCGGGCTGCGCCTCACCCCGGCCGTGCCGACGGTGGCCGCCGGCACCTGGACCGTCGCGATGCTCTGGAAGCCCGACGACGTGGCCGGCGCCTACCACCGGGTCCTCGACCTGCGCGGCGGGGTGGGCGACGCGGGCTTCTACGAGAGGGGCGGGGCGCTGTACGCCTACCCGTCCGCGTCCAGCAGCACGACGCCGATCACCAGCACGGCCTTCTCGCAGGTCGTCGTCACCCGCACGAGCGGCAAGGTCGTCACCGGCTACGTCAACGGCAAGAAGGTCCTGTCCTTCACCGACAGTTCCGACGCCTTCCTCGCCAGCGACGACCTGCGCTTCGGCAAGGACAACACGGGCAGCGGGGCGACCGGCGAGGAGACGGGCGGGCAGTGGGCCCGCATCCGGCTGTGGAACGCGCCGCTGGCGGCGGCCGACGTCGCGGCCCTCGACCGGCTGCCCGCCTCCGGCGCGGACCTGCGCACGACGTACGTCGACGCCCCCGACCCGGTGCAGCGGGGCGCGGCGCTGGCCTACGTGGCGACCGTGGCCAACGCCGGTCCCTCGACGGCCCCCGCGACGAAGGTCACCCTGACGGTGCCGTCCGGCACCGCCTTCACCGCGAGCAGCCCGAGCACGGGCAGCTGCGCCGCCCCGGTCAGCGGCAAGGTCGTGTGCACGCTGGGCGACCTGCCGGCAGGCGCGGCCGCGCAGGTGCTGCTCGTGCTGCGCGCGCCCACCGCCGCCGGGAGCACCAGCTCGACGGCGACCGCGTCCTCGACCGCCGCCGACCCGAGGACCGCCGACAACGCGGCCACCCAGGGCACCACGGTGCGCTGACCTCCGACGGTCGGGCGCCCGGTCTAGAGCCGGACCGGGTGCCCGGCCGCCGGCCAGCGCCTGCTTGACCTCGCCGATGCTCAGCGTGCCGAAGTGGAAGACGCTCGCGGCCAGGACCGCGTCGGCGCCCGCCTCGACCGCGGGGGCGAAGTCGCCGACCGCCCCGGCGCCGCCGCTGGCGACGACCGGCACGCCCACCGCCGCCCGCACGGCCCGCAGCATCTCCACGTCGTAGCCGGCCCGGGTGCCGTCGGCGTCCATCGAGTTGAGCAGCACCTCGCCGATGCCGAGCTCCTCGCCGCGGGCGGCCCACGCGACGGCGTCCAGCCCGGTGCCCGTCCGACCGCCGTGGGTGGTCACCTCGTAGCCCGAGGGCGTGCCGGGAGCCCGGCGCGCGTCGACGGACAGCACGAGGACCTGGCTGCCGAAGCGGCGGCTGATCTCGCCGAGCAGCTCGGGCCGCGCGACCGCGGCGGTGTTGACGCCGACCTTGTCGGCGCCGGCGCGCAGCAGCCGGTCCACGTCGTCGGCGCTGCGCACCCCGCCGCCGACCGTCAGCGGGATGAAGACCTGCTCCGCCGTGCGGCGCACCACGTCGTACGTCGTCTCGCGCGACCCGCTGCTCGCGGTGATGTCGAGGAACACGAGCTCGTCGGCGCCCTCGGCGTCGTAGACCCGGGCCATCTCGACGGGGTCGCCGGCGTCGACGAGGCCGGTGAAGTGGACGCCCTTGACCACCCTCCCGGCGTCGACGTCGAGGCAGGGGACGACGCGGACGGCACGGCTCACGGCCGCGACGCTACCCACCCGGCAGGGGTCCCCCGGTGTCGGAACAGGCCCGCGCGGGCAGGCGTTGCGTGAGGTACCACACTCGAGGAGTCCGGACAGCGCCGGACGAGGATGCCATGTCGACCTGCCCCCACGACCCCGTCTGCCCCCCGGCCGATGCCCCCGACGCCGCCGCCGCGCGCATCGTCGCCGAGCACCTGCAGGAGTGCGGCTACGCCCTGCTGTGCAACGGCCGCGTGCTCATGGAGCACGGCGGCCTGCTCCCCGTCCCGCGGCGCGAGGACGGCCGCGTCGCCGGGCCGGTCACCGGCCGGGCGACCCCGGCCCCGTCGCTGTCCTGACCGAGGCCAGCGCCTCGGGCAGCGTGAACGCCCCGGCGTAGAGCGCCTTGCCGACGATGGCGCCCTCGACGCCGCGCACGCCGGCGATCGCCCGGAGGTCCGCGAGCGAGGACACCCCGCCGCTCGCGACCACAGGACGGTCGGTGCGCGCGCAGACCTCGTGCAGCAGCTCGAGGTTGGGGCCGGTCAGGGTGCCGTCGCGCCGCACGTCGGTGACGACGTAGCGGGCGCAGCCCTCGCGGTCGAGCCGCTCGAGCACCTCCCACAGGTCGCCGCCCTCCTGCGTCCAGCCGCGCGCCGCCAGGGTCGTGCCCCGGACGTCCAGGCCGACGGCGATCCGGTCGCCGTGCTCGGCGATCGCGCGGGCGCACCACTGCGGCGACTCCAGCGCGGCCGTGCCCAGGTTGACCCGCGCGCAGCCGGTCGCGAGCGCCGCGGCCAGGCTCGCGTCGTCGCGGATGCCGCCGGACAGCTCGACCTGGACGTCCAGCTCGCCGACCACGCGGGCGAGCAGCTCGCGGTTGCTCCCCCGCCCGAAGGCGGCGTCGAGGTCGACGAGGTGCACCCACGACGCGCCGCCGTCCTGCCAGGCGCGGGCGGCCTCCAGCGGGTCGCCGTAGGACGTCTCGCTGCCGGCCTCCCCCTGGACGAGCCGGACGGCCTGCCCGTCGGCGACGTCGACGGCGGGCAGCAGGACCAGGCTCACGGGTTCTCCTCGCGGGCGGACCTCACAGGGTCCGCAACCAGTTGACGAGCAGCCGCCGGCCGGCGTCACCGCTCTTCTCGGGGTGGAACTGGGTCGCCGACAGCGCGCCGCGCTCGACGGCCGCGACGAACGGCTCGCCGTGGACCGCCGTGGTCGCGAGCGCGCCGGGGGCGTCGTGCGCCGCGTAGCTGTGGACGAAGTAGAAGTGCTCGCCCTCGACGCCGGCGAACAGCGCCGAGCCCTCGGGCACCTCGACGGTGTTCCAGCCCGCGTGCGGCACGACCGGCGCCTGCAGCCGGGTCACCTCGCCGGGCAGCACGCCGATCCCGTCCGTGGTCTCGCCGTGCTCGAGCCCGCGCTCGAACATCACCTGCATGCCCACGCAGATCCCCAGGACGGGCCGGTCGCCCGCCAGCCGCTCCCGGACGACGTCGTCGCCGCCGACGGCGCGCAGGCCGGCCATGCAGGCGGCGTACGCCCCCACGCCGGGGACGACCAGGCCATCGGCCTCGCGGGCCGCGACCGGGTCGGCGGTGAGCTCGACGTCGGCGCCGGTCTGCTCGGCGGCGCGCTGCAGCGCCCGCTCGGCGCTGCGCAGGTTGCCCGAGCCGGCGTCCAGCACGACGACGCGCGTCACTCCTCCTCCCGGTGGCGCAGCCACAGCACGCGCAGGTGGGCGCCGCAGCCGGTGAGCCCGCCGGCGAGCACGAGCACGTAGAGGACGGACAGCGTCCTCACGCGCGGCTCACAGGGTGCCCTTGGTGCTCGGCACCCCGGCGACCCTCGGGTCGAGGGCGACGGCGTCGCGCAGGGCGCGGGCGACGGCCTTGAACTGCGCCTCGACGACGTGGTGGGCGTTGCGCCCGGACAGCACGCGCACGTGCAGGGCGATCCCGCTCGTGGCGACGAACGACTCCCACACGTGCCGGGTGAGCGTGGTGTCGTAGGTCCCGATCATCGGCGCGAGGTCGGGCTCCTCGTGGACGACGTAGGGGCGCCCGGACAGGTCGACGGCCGCCTGCACGAGGCACTCGTCGAGGGGCACGAGGGCGTCGCCGAACCGGCGGATGCCGGTCTTGTCGCCCAGCGCCTCCCGCAGCGCCGTGCCGATCGCGAGCGTGGTGTCCTCGACGGTGTGGTGCGCGTCGACCTCGAGGTCGCCGCGGGTGCGCACCGCGAGGTCGAACCCGCCGTGGCGGCCGAGCTGCTGGACCATGTGGTCGAAGAACGGCACACCGGTGTCGCTGGTGGCCTCCCCCGCGCCGTCGAGGTCGAGCTCGACGCGGACGTCGCTCTCCTTGGTCGTGCGCTCGACGAGGGCGGTGCGGGCCATGCGCTCAGGCTATCGGGCGCCCGCGACGGCCCGGACGGCGTCGAGGAACAGCGTCGTCTCGTCCTGCGTGCCGGCGCAGACCCGCAGCCAGCCGGCGAGCCCGGGGCCGCCGGAGACGTCGCGGACGAGCACGCCGGCCGCCAGCAGTGCCCGCCAGGTCGCGGCCGGGTCGGGGAACGGGCCGAAGAGCAGGAAGTTGGCGTCGGTGGGGACGACCGTCAGCCCGAGCGCGGTCAGCCCGTCGACCATGCGGTCCCGCTGGCGGACGACCTCGCGCACGGTCCCGAGCAGCTCGTCGGTGTGCGCCAGCGCCGTGCGCGCGGCCACCTGGGTGAGCGCGGACAGGTGGTAGGGCAGCCGCACCAGGCGCAGCGCGTCCACCGCCGCGGCGCTCGCCGCCAGGTAGCCGAGCCGCGCACCCGCGAAGGCGAAGGCCTTGCTCATCGTCCGGCTGACGAGCAGCCGCGGGAACCGCTCCAGCAGGGTCACCGCGCTCGGGGCACCGGCGAACTCGGCGTACGCCTCGTCCACGACGACGACGCCCGGCGCCGCCCCGCACAGCGCCTCGACGACCTCCAGCGGCGTGCTCGTGCCGGTCGGGTTGTTGGGCGTGGTGAGGAACACCACGTCCGGCCGGTGCTCGCGCACGGCCGCGACCGCCCGCTCGGCGTCGACCGTGAAGTCGTCCGCGCGCGGGACCGCGACCCAGCCGGTGCTCGTGCCGGCCGCCAGCAGCGGGTGCATCGAGTAGGACGGCTCGAAGCCCAGCGCCGTGCGACCCGGCCCCCCGAAGGCCTGCAGCACCTGCTGCAGCACCTCGTTGGAGCCGTTGGCGGCCCAGACCTGCTCGGTCGTCACCGCGACCCCGGTGCGGGCCGACAGGTAGCCGGCGAGGTCGCCGCGCAGCCCCACGGCCTCCCGGTCGGGGTAGCGGTGCAGGGTCGGCGCCGCCTGCTCGACCGCTGCGGCGAGCGCTGCGACGAGCCGGGGCGACGGGCCGTACGGGTTCTCGTTGACGTTGAGCTGGACCGCCTCGCCGATGCCGGACGTGCCCGACTGGGGCGCGCCGTACGCCCGGCGGCCCCGCAGGTCGTCGCGGACCGGCAGGTCCTCGACGGAGGTCACCGGACCCGGACCTGCACGGCCTCGACGTGCGCGAGCAGGTCCTCCGAGCCGCCGAGCGCCGCGACGAGCGGGGCCACCTCGGCGAGCGCCTCGCGGGAGTACTCCACGAGCGACATCCGCTTGAGGAAGCTCTGCGCCGACAGTCCCGAGGTGAAGCGGGCGGTGCCGCCGGTCGGCAGGACGTGGTTGGAACCGGCGAGGTAGTCGCCGAGGCTGACCGGCGTCCAGGCGCCGACGAACACGGCGCCGGCGCTGCGCACCCGGCGGGCCCGGGCAGGGGCGTCGGCGGTGAGCACCTCCAGGTGCTCGGGTGCCCAGGCGTCCAGCACGGCGAGCCCGTGGTCGAGGTCCTCGACGAGCACGTGCGCGCTCTGGTCGGCGAAGGCGGTCTCGACGCGCTCGCGGTGCCGCGTCGCCGGCACCTGCGCGGCGAGCTCGGCGTCGACGGCGTCGAGCAGCTCGGGGCTGTCGGTGACGAGCAGGCAGGCCGCCTGCGGGTCGTGCTCGGCCTGGGCGACGAGGTCGGCCGCGACGTGGGCCGGCGAGGCCGCGGCGTCGGCGAGGATGCCGATCTCGGTCGGCCCGGCCTCGGAGTCGATGGCGCAGCGGCCCTGGACGAGCCGCTTCGCGGCGGCGACGTAGACGTTGCCGGGGCCGGTGATGACGTCGACCGGCGCGCAGCCGTCGGCGCCGTACGCCAGCAGCGCGACGGCCTGGGCCCCGCCCACGGCCCACACCTCGTCGACGCCCAGCAGCGCGCAGGCCGCGAGCACCACCGGGTGCGGCAGGCCGTCGGCCTGCGGCGGGCTGGCGACGGCCAGGCTGCGCACGCCGGCGACCTGCGCGGGCACGACGTTCATGACCACGCTGCTCGGGTAGGCGACGCGGCCGCCGGGGACGTAGAGGCCCACCCGGTCGACGGGCACCCAGCGCTCGGTGACGGTGGCGCCGTCGACCACCTGCACGACCTCGTCACCGCGCAGCTGAGCGGTGCTCACGGTGCGCGCCCGGCGGGCCGCCTCCTCCAGCGCGGCGCGCACCTGCGGGTCGAGCGCCGCCAGGGCGGCGTCGAGCGCGGCCCGCGGCACCCGCGGGTCGGGCACGTCGACGCCGTCGAAGCGCGACGTGGCCTCCCGGACCGCCGCGGCGCCGCGCAGGCGGACGTCCTCGACGGTGGGGCGGACCAGCTCGACGGCGTCGCTGACCTCGACGGAGGCGCGCGGCAGCACCTCGAGCGGGTCGGTGTCGCGGCGCCCGCGCAGGTCGATGCGGGTGAGCACAGCGACGCTCCTGTCGGCAGGGTGGCCGGTCGTGCGGCGCACCGGGGAGGCGCCGGCGGCTGCCCGCGCCCGGGGGCCGAGCCTACCGGCGGGCCCCGCCCGCGGCCCGGCGCGCAGGGCGCCCCCGCCGTACCCTCGCGAGGTGTCCGACCGCCTCCCGCTGTTCCCCCTCGGGACGGTGCTCTTCCCCGGCCTGGTGCTGCCGCTGCACGTCTTCGAGCAGCGCTACCGCGACCTCGTGAGCGACCTGCTGGCGCTGCCCGAGGCCGAGCGCCGCTTCGGCGTGGTCGCCATCCGCGAGGGGCGCGAGGTCGGTGCCGACGGCGTGACGGCGCTGCACGAGGTCGGGTGCGCCGCGCGGCTGAGGGCCGTCCAGGGCGCCCAGGACGGGACGTACGACGTGGTGACCGTCGGCGCCGAGCTCTTCACGCTCGACCGGCTCGTGCACGACCGGTCCTACCTCGTCGGCGAGGTGACCTGGCGGCCGGACGAGCTGGGCGAGCCGGCGGAGGGCGCGGTGCTCGCCGGCGCCGTCCGCGCGGCCTTCGCCGACTACGTCACCGCGCTCGCCGCGGCCGGCGGGCAGGTGGAGGCCCCGGAGCTGCCGACGGACCCGCTGGTGCTCAGCCACCTCGTCGCCGCCGTCGTGCAGGTCGACCTCGCGGACCGCCAGGCCCTGCTCGCCGAGCCCGACGGCTGCGCCCGGCTGCGGGCGGAGCGGCGGCTGCTGCGGCGCGAGGCCGGTCTGCTGCAGGCCCTGCGCGCCGTGCCCGACCCGGCTCTGCTGCGGGGCCCGGTCAGCCCGAACTGAGCGGGGGCGGCGCGGCGCGCACGTCCTCGCGGCCGAGCAGGACGAGAGCGGCGTAGGCCAGGCTCGTGCCGGCCGGCCAGCCGAGCAGCACGGCGTGCGCGCGCAGCTGGAGCGGCAGGTCGAACCCGCCCGGCAGCCGGCCGGCCCGGGCGGCCGCGAGCAGCGCGGCGCGGTCCTGCCCGAGCACGCCGGTGCGGGAGGCGACGTACGCCGCGAGGCCGGCCCCCAGCACCAGCCCGACGAGCGCGGCCACGGGCCGGGCGCGGGCCGCGAGCCGGCCGAGCACCCCGGTGAGGACACCGGCGGCCAGGCCGAGCAGGAACAGCGTGCCGTCGGCGGCGATGAACGCCTTGGTCTCGGAGTCCGCGAAGTCCAGCCCGCCGCCGGGGGTGGGCAGCACGAGGGGCCGGGGGGCCAGCGCCGACCACAGCAGCCCCACGGGCGCCCCCAGCAGGACGACGAGCGCCGCGCAGGCCACCGCCGTGCGCACGGGCGCGGGCACGCGCCGCAGCGGGACGGGGGTCAGGGCCACCCCGCCATCCTGCCCGAGCCGCGGCTCAGTGCCAGGCCGCGGCCGTGCGCCAGACGAGGACGTCGAGCACCCGCAGGCGGGTGAGCGGCGCTCCCGCGTCGACCGCGACCTGCTCGAGCACGTCGAACGCGGCGGCCTCGGCCCGCAGGTCGGCCCGCATCGCCTGCAGCAGCAGGGTCATCGAGTCGCGCCAGCTGCGGTGCACCGAGCGCTCGACCGCACCGGGCGCGGTGTAGCTCTCGAAGATCCGGGAGTCGTAGAGCGGGACGAGGTCGGGGCGCTTGCGGTGCAGCACCTTGGACAGGATCGAGCCGCGCACCCCGCGGCCGGCGTACGGCGCGTCGTCGAGCACGGCGAACAGCGCGGCGACCTCGTCGACGGCGGCGTCGTCGGCGTCGGCCAGGGCCACCGGCGGCAGCGCGGCCACCCCCCTCAGCCGCGGCACGAGGTCGCGCAGGAGCAGGAAGCGCGCGCGGTCGACCTCGACGCCGATGAGACCGGGGGCGAGCAGGTCGCCGTCGACGAGCTCGGTCGTGCCGTTGGTGACCAGCCGGTCGTAGGCGCCGACCGCGTAGCCGTTGCGCGGGTCGAGGTGGTCGCGCAGCAGCTCGTCGGGGTGCTCGACCTCCAGCGTGCCCAGGCACAGCCGCAGCGGCTGCACCTCAGCCCCCGACCGGCAGGCAGGCCGCGCCGAGCAGGGCCTTGAGGTCGGCGAACAGCGACGAGCCGGCGCTCACGCGCAACCGGTCGTCGAGCTTGACCACCGTGGTGCGGCCCGGGCTGACCAGCTGCAGGTGCACCTCGGTCGTGCCCGGGTGGGCGCCGAGCACCTCCTTGAGCCGCTCGACGACGGGCGGCGTGCACCGGGCGGTCGCCAGGCTGACCACCACCGGACCGCGCGGCCCGATCGACAGGTCGGGCACGATCAGCTCGCTGGCGATGATCTTGGGAACGTCCTCGCGCCGGTCGACCCGCCCGCGCACGAGCACGACGGCGTCCTCGACGAGCTGCACCGCCGCCGCCTGGTAGCTCTGCGGGAAGAACATCACCTCGATCGCGCCCTCGAGGTCCTCCAGGGTGACCAGCGCCCAGGCGTCGCCCTTCTTGGTCACCTTGCGCACCACGCTGGACAGGATCCCGCCGACGAGGACCGGCGACCCGTCGTCGCGGTCGGCGACGCCGCCGACCGCGCAGTCGACCGCGCTCGCGATGAGGTGCTCGACGCCCAGCAGCGGGTGGTCGGAGACGTAGAGCCCGAGCATCTCCCGCTCGTGGGCGAGCAGCACGGCCTTGTCCCACTCGGCGACCGGCACGCGGACGTCGAACAGGCCGCCGGCGTCCTCGCCCCCCTCGTCGCCCATCGCCCCGAACAGGTCGAACTGCCCCTCGGCCTCGCGCCGCTTGGTGGCCATGCACAGCTCGATCGCCTCGGCGTGCACGGTGTGCAGGCCCTTGCGGGTGTGCCCGAGGCTGTCGAAGGCGCCGGCCTTGACCAGCGACTCGACGGTCTTCTTGTTGCAGGCGACCGCCTCGACCTTGCGCAGGAAGTCGGCGAAGTCCGCGAAACGGCCCTTCTCGGCCCGGGTCCGCACGATCGAGGCCACCACGTTGGCCCCGACGTTGCGCACCGCCTCGAGCCCGAACCGGACGTCGGAGCCGCGGGGGGTGAAGTCGCCGTCGGAGTCGTTGACGTCCGGCGGGAGCACCTTGATGCCCATCCGGCGGCACTCGGCGAGGTAGAGCGCGCTCTTGTCCTTGTCGTCGCGGACGCTGGTGAGCAGCGCCGCCATGTACTCCGCCGGGTAGTTGGCCTTGAGGTAGGCCGTCCAGAAGCTCACCAGGCCGTAGCCGGCGGTGTGCGCGCGGTTGAAGGCGTAGTCGGAGAAGGGGACGAGGATGTCCCACAGGGTCTTGATCGCCGCGTCGGAGTAGCCGTTGGCGCGCATCCCGTCGGAGAAGGGGACGTACTCCTTGTCGAGGATCTCCTTCTTCTTCTTGCCCATGGCCCGTCGCAGGAGGTCGGCGGCACCGAGCGTGTATCCCGCCAGCTTCTGCGCGATCGCCATGACCTGCTCCTGGTAGACGATCAACCCGTAGGTGTCGCCCAGGACGTCCTCGAGGGGCTCGGCGAGCTCGGGGTGGATCGGCACCACCGGCTTGCGGCCGGTCTTGCGGTCGGCGTAGTCGTTGTGGGCGTTGGCGCCCATGGGGCCCGGGCGGTAGAGCGCGAGGACCGCCGAGATGGACTCGAAGGAGTCGGGCTGCATGGAGCGCAGCAGCGAGCGCATCGGCCCGCCGTCGAGCTGGAACACCCCGAGGGTGTCGCCCCGGCTGAGCAGGTCGTAGGTCTTGGGGTCGGGGACCATCTCGTCGAGGTCCTCGAGCACGACCGTCTCGCCCCGGTTGGCGGCGATGTGCTTGAGGCAGTCGTCGAGGACCGTGAGGTTGCGCAGGCCGAGGAAGTCCATCTTCAGCAGCCCGAGCGTCTCGCAGGCGCTCATGTCGAACTGCGTGATGATCGCGCCGTCCTGCTCGCGCCGCTGGATCGGGATGACGTCGAGCAGCGGCTCGCGGCACAGGATCACCCCCGCCGCGTGCACGCCCCACTGCCGCTTGAGCCCCTCGAGCCCGAGCGCCGTGTCGACGACGGCCTTGGTGTCGGCGTCGCTGTCGTAGAGGGCGCGGAACTCGCCGGCCTCGCCGTAGCGCTTGTGGGTCGGGTCGAAGATCCCCTTGAGCGGGATGTCCTTGCCCATCACCGCCGGCGGCATCGCCTTGGTGATCCTGTCGCCGACCGCGAAGGGGTAGCCGAGCACCCGCGCGGAGTCCTTGACGGCCTGCTTGGCCTTGATCGTGCCGTAGGTGATGATCTGGCTGACGCGCTCCTCGCCGTACTTCTCCGTGGCGTAGCGGATCATGTCGCCGCGCCGGCGCTCGTCGAAGTCGAGGTCGATGTCGGGCATCGAGACGCGCTCGGGGTTGAGGAAGCGCTCGAAGAGCAGCTTGTGCTTGATCGGGTCGAGGTCGGTGATGCGCAGGGCGAAGGCCACCAGCGAGCCCGCCGCCGAGCCGCGGCCCGGCCCGACCCGGATGCCGTGCTCCTTGGCGTAGTGGCACAGGTCGGCGGTCACGAGGAAGTAGCCGGGGAACCCCATCGTGACGATGACGTCGACCTCGTAGTCGGCCTGACGGGTGTGCTCCTCGGGCACGAGGTGCGGTGCGAAGCGCTCGCGCAGGCCGGTGTGGACCTGCTCGCGCAGCCAGGTGTCCTCGGTGTAGCCCTCGGGCACGGGGACCCGCGGCATCAGGTCGGCACCCTCGGCGAAGGACACCTCGCAGCGCTCCGCGACGAGCAGCGTGTTGTCGCACGCCTCCGGGAACTCCCGCCACAGGTGCCGCATCTCCTGCGGCGTCTTGAGGTAGAAGTCCTGCGCGTCGAACTTGAAGCGCCCCGGGTCGGCCATCGTCTTGCCCGACTGCACGCAGAGCAGCACCTCGTGGGCCCGCGCGTCCTCGGCGTGCGTGTAGTGCAGGTCGTTCGTGGCGAGGAAGGGGATCTGCATCTCGCGGGCGAGCCGGACGAGGTCCTTCTGCGCCCGGCGCTCGATCTCGATGCCGTGGTCCATGAGCTCGCAGAAGAAGTTCTCCGGGCCGAAGATGTCGCGGAACTCGCCGGCGGCGCGCTTGGCCTTCTCGTACTCCCCCATGCGCAGGTAGGTCTGGATCTCCCCCGACGGGCAGCCGGTGGTGGCGATGAGGTCGACGTCGGGGCGGACGTGCTCGGCGAGCAGCTCCTTGTCCATCCGGGGCTTGTAGTAGTAGCCCTCGAGGCTGGCCAGGGACGACAGCCGGAAGAGCCGGTGCATGCCCTCGGTGGAGGTCGCCAGCATGGTCATGTGGGTGTAGGCACCACCGCCGCTGATGTCGTCCTCGCCACCGGCGCCCCAGCGGTGCCGGGTCTTGTCGAAGCGGCTGCCGGGGGCGAGGTAGGCCTCGGTGCCGATGATCGGCTTGATGCCGTGCGCCGTGGCCTTCTTGTAGAAGTCGTAGGCGCCGAAGACGTTGCCGTGGTCGGTCATGGCCAGGGCCGGCATGCCGAGCTCGACGGCCTTGCCGAACAGGTCGTCCAGCCGGGCCGCGCCGTCGAGCATGGAGTACTCCGTGTGCACGTGCAGGTGCACGAAGGAGTCGTCGGGCGTGCTCACGCGGGAGGACGGGACATCGGCGGGCAGCTCCTCAGGGCTGGGCTGCAGCGTCGGTCCGAGGGGAAGGCGGGCCGTGCTGTGCGGGTGGTGCCGTGCGGGCGGTGCGGGTCCTGAGTCTGGCACGGGGGTCGGACAGGACCGGCCGAGCGACACGCCCCCGGGCCAGGACGCGGACCGGCCCGGGTCCCCGCACGGGGACCCGGGCCGGTCGGTCGACCTGCGGTCAGCCGCGCGGGAACGCCGGGCTGGTGTAGTTCAGCCGACGGATCTCCAGCGGGTCGGCGATCGGCACCTCCCACACGTCGCCCGCGCCGTCGGGGTCGACGACGACGCCGTCGCGCAGGAACCGCAGCACCTGCGCCTGCCCCTGGGCGAACGCCGAGGGGAAGGTCGCCGGGTTGAGCAGGAAGCCGTGCGGGTTGCTGCCGGAGGTGCTGGTCTTGTCGTTGCGGTACAGGCTCGTCCGGCCGAACAGGTGCCCGGCCTGCAGCAGCGTGTAGGCCGTCGGGTTGGGCACGGTCTGGTCGCCGAAGGCCACCTGGACGAGCGCGTGCTGCGGCCGCACGAGCGGGGCGAACGTCTCGGGGCTGCCCGGCCGGGTCAGCCACGTGCTCCGCGCCAGGTAGGACTGGATCGGCAGCGCACCGACCGCGGGGTCCAGGACCGGCGGCTGGCCGCGCAGCGGCAGCGACTCCTCGAAGTACGCCTTGTCCGGGTCGCTGCTGTTGAGCAGCCCGGCGATCTGCAGCGCCTGGGTGGTGAGCAGCCGGAAGGCGGGCGACAGGCGGGCGATCTCGGTGATCGGCCCGCCGGGGACGTTGAGCACCGCGCGCTCGACCTGCGGGTCGGCGCCGGCGACCATGGTGCCGTAGATGCCGCCGAAGCTCTGGCCGAAGTAGGTGACGTCCTTGCCGCTGAGGTCGGTGCCGTACGAGGCGTCGACGTCCTGCCCGCGCTGCAGGTCGCGCACGAGGGTCATGACGTCGAGCGCGGTCTGGCGCAGCCCGTCGCGGCTCGCGACGGCTGCCGTCGGACCCGTGACCAGCGTCGAGCTGCCCTCGGTGCTCGTGATCGTGCCGTCGCCGTCGAGGTCGACGCCGCGGCCGCGGGCCGGGACGCTGCGGGTCACCCCGTCGACCGTGTACGTGTAGCGGCTGCGCGGGCCGTACCCGTGCCCGACGACGTCGGTGGCCACCGTCGCCACGCCGGAGGCGCTGTGGGTCGCCGCCGCCAGGAGCACGTCGCCCGCCGTGCGGGTGAAGCCGTGGCCGAAGACGGCCGTCGGCCAGCCGCCCTCCGGCGCCCGCCCGGGCGGCAGCACGAGCACGAACGGCAACCGCTCGGCGCGCAGCGCGCGCGGCCCGTCCGTGCCGGTCGGCACCGTGCGGAAGGTCCGGTCGGCCTGGAGCCACCGCGGCGCCAGGTACGACCCGAAGACGACCGTGCCCTGCACGAGCGAGGGCAGCGGCACGTCGACCAGCCCGCCCTTGCTGCCCTGGTCGGCGACGTAGCCGAAGGTGGTGCCGGCCGCCGGGACGACCGCGTCGACCTGCAGGCGCCGGTCGGTGATGCCCGCGTCGGCGAAGGCCCGTCCGCTGTCGAGCTGGCGTCGCAGGTCGAGCAGGCCGTCGGTCGCCGAGAGGGTCGTGAAGCGGGTGCTCGCGGCCGGCAGGCCGCGCGCGCCGCTGACGCGCAGGACGTACGTCGTGCCCGGCGCCAGCTGCGCCCGGGGGTGCGCGTAGACGGTGTGGGTGGTGCTGTCCTGGACCACCCGGTCGACGCCGACGGCGGCACCGCCCGCGGCCGGGGTGACCGTCGTGGAGGCCACGACGTCGCCGACCCGCACGGGGCCGTCGAAGTCCAGGGCGAGGCGGGGGTCGAGGTCGAAGCCGTCGAGCTGGTTGAGCCGCTCGACGAGCCCGCAGGTGGTCACCGCCCCGCAGCCGGCGGTCGGCAGGGAGACCCGCCGGCCGGTGAGCTGGCGGGCGTCGGGCACGGTGAGGGCGTCGCTGGGGAACAGGGCGACGGAGCGGGCCGCGGCCGCGGTGGGCCCCGCGGACGCCGGCGCGGCGCCGAGCGAGGTGAGCGCGGTCGCGCCGAGGGCCGTGGTGGCGAGCAGGGCGGCGGCACGGCGTCGGGACCGGGTGGCCGGGCGCGGGTCAGGCGCGGGCCGGGAGACGGGCAGAGGGCGCACGGGGTGTCCTTCCGGACGGGGGTGGGGCCCCGTTCCTACCGCACCCTGCGTGACCCGGCTCACACGAGCAGGTGCGGCCCCGTCAGCGCTCGGCGGCGTCCAGCGCCTCCGCCGTCCGGGCGACCGTCTCGACGACCGTGCGTGCCACGTCCTGCGCCGTCAGCCCGATCTCGGCCTTGACCTGGCTGACCGTGCCCTGGTCGAGGAAGCGCAGCGGGATGCCGACCTCCCGGGTCGGCACGTCCAGGCCGGCGTCGCGCAGCGCCTGCGACACGGCGGCGCCGACGCCTCCGACGCGCAGGCCGTCCTCGACGGTGACGACGAGGTCGTAGGACGCGGCCAGGGCGACGAGCTCGGGGGCGACGGGGGTCACCCAGCGGGGGTCGACGACGGTGACCCCGACGCCCTGGGCGGCGCAGCGGTCAGCGACCTCGAGGCCGAGCCGGGCCGTGGCGCCGACCGCGACGAGCAGGACCCCGTCGCCGTCGGCCCTGCGCAGCACGTCGACCGGGCCCCGGCGCTCCAGCGCCGGGACGTCGTCGCCGACGGCGCCCTTGGGGTAGCGCACGACCGTGGGCCCGTCGTCGACGGCGACGGCCTCGCGCAGCTCCTCGACGAGCGTCGAGGCGTCCCGCGGCGCGGCGATGCGCAGCCCCGGGACCACCTGCAGCACCGACAGGTCCCACTGCCCGTTGTGCGACGCGCCGTCCTCCCCGGTGACCCCGGCCCGGTCGAGCACGACGGTGACCGGCAGGCCGTGCAGCGCGACGTCCATGAGCAGCTGGTCGAAGGCGCGGTTCAGGAAGGTGGCGTAGAGGCAGACGACGGGGTGCAGGCCGCCCAGCGCGAGGCCTGCGGCCGACGTGAGCGCGTGCTGCTCGGCGATGCCGACGTCCAGCGTGCGCTCGGGGTGGGCGAGGCTGAAGGCGTGCAGCCCGACCGGCTGCAGCATGGCGGCCGTGATGGCCACGAGGTCGGGCCGCTCGTCGCCCAGGCGCACCATCTCCTCGGAGAAGACGCTGGTGAAGCCGCGCGCCTTGGTGCCGATCGGCTTGCCGGTGAGCGGGTCGAAGACGCCGACGCCGTGCAGGCAGTCGGCCTCGTCGTCCACGGCGGGCTGGTAGCCGAAGCCCTTCACCGTCACCGCGTGCACGATGACCGGCCCGCCGAACTCCTTGGCGCGCCGCAGCGCGGCCTCGACCGCCTGCTCGTCGTGCCCGTCGATCGGCCCGACGTACTTCAGCCCCAGGTCCTCGAAGAGCACCTGCGGCTGCAGGAAGTCCTTGAGCCCGCGCTTGAGCCCGTGCAGCGCCTCGTAGACCGGCGGCCCCACGAGCGGGGTGCGCTCCAGGGTCGTCCGGACCGCCTCCAGCGCCTTCTCGTAGCCCTGGGTCATCCGCAGCCGGGCCAGGTGCTCGGCCAGACCACCGACCGTGCGGTCGTAGGACCGGCCGTTGTCGTTGACGACGACGACGATGGGCAGGTCGTCGCCCGCGATGTTGTTGAGCGCCTCCCAGCACATCCCGCCGGTGAGCGCGCCGTCCCCGACGACGGCCACGACGTGCCGCTGCTCGCCCCGGATCCGGTAGGCCTTGGCCAGTCCGTGCGCGTACGACAGCGCCGTCGAGGCGTGGCTGTTCTCGACGAGGTCGTGCTCGGACTCGGCCCGGCTCGGGTAGCCCGACAGGCCGCCCCGCTGGCGCAGGGTGCCGAAGCCCTCCTGGCGCCCGGTGACGATCTTGTGGACGTACGCCTGGTGCCCGGTGTCCCAGAGCACCCGGTCGCGCGGGGAGTCGAAGACGCGGTGCAGCGCGAGCGTGATCTCGACGACGCCGAGGCTGGGACCCAGGTGGCCACCGGTGCGGGACACGGCGTCGATGAGGAAGTCGCGCACCTCGGCCGCGAGCGCCGGCAGCTGGGCCGGGTCGAGCCGCCGGAGGTCCGCGGGACCGTCCAGGGTCTCGAGCAGGGTCACAGGCTCCTCCTCGCGTGTGGCGCCCAGCCTACGTGCCGGGCAGGGCCGCGCACCTCCGGCGCGCGACTCGTCCGTCACAGCCGCGGGACGTGCCGCTCCCCCCGCAGCGCCGCGTCGACGAGCGCGACCTGGCGGCCGGCGGCGACGAGCCGGCGGCCCTCCCGGTCGTACGCCGCCCCCGCCGCCTCGACCACCTCGGGCGGCACGACGTCGCGCAGGTCGCGGCGCAGCGTCCGCAGCCCGGCCCGCGCGGCCTCGACCCCCGCGTGCACGTGTCCCGCGGCGAAGCGGGCCAGCACCACCGGGTGGCGCCGCAGCACCTCGTGCGCGCGGTAGTCGGGCGGGCACAGGTCGAACAGCCAGGCGACCGCGCTGCGCTCCCACTCGGGGGCGTGCGGGGGCAGCACCTCGTCCGGCCAGCCGGGCGGCGTCCGCGGGTCGCGCACTGCTGCTCCAGTCCCGGCCCGGTCGTGCCGACCCCTCCATCGTGACCGACGCGGTCGAGGGGCACCCCGCACTGGTCGACGACCCTGCTGCGGGCGCGGTCGCCGAGCAGTCCGCACGGCTGCGCGCGGCGCTGCTCGCGCTCCGGCAGCCCGGTGCCGCCAAGCGCGCGCCGGCGCCCCGCTCGTCGGTCTGGTCGCGCACCTCCTCCGCCGTGCCGGGCGAGGTGCAGCAGGCCGCCTCCCGGGCCCTGCTCGCGCCGCGCGTCCGCAACGCCGAGACGACCGCCCTGCTCCCGGGCACCTCGCTGGTGCTGCTGCTCGTGCCGGACGAGGGACCTCTGCCGCCGTCCCTGCAGCGCTCGACCGGCCTCGTCGCGGGGACCGGGTGCCCCGTGGTCGTGCTCGGCCCCCAGCTCCCCCGGGACGTCTCCCGGACCGCCGGGCGGCCGGTCTGCGTGCCGCTGCGCCGCGACGACCCCGTCAGCGGCGAGTGGGCGCTGGTGGCCTGCAGCCCCACGCGCCGCTCGGCGTTCGTCGCGCGGGCCGACGGCGGGGACCGGTGGTCGTGGCTGCTCACGCGGGACGCCGTCGCCGTCCACCGGGCCGCGACGGCGCTGCTCGACCGCGTGCCGTTCCTCGGCCTGCGGGTGCCCGGGCTGACGGGCTGACGGGCTGACGGCTGACGGGCTGACGGCAGGCCCGCCGCCCGGCCCGGCCGCGACCCCGGCCCGCCGCGGTGCCACGATCTCCCGACGCCGGGCCCGTCCGGCCGCCCGCTCGGGCCGAGGCCGAGCCGCCCCGGCACCCCGCCCACCACCGCCCACCGACGACCGCGCCCACCGACGCCCACCAACGCCGCCCACCACCGCCCACCACCGCCCCCACCCGGCAGGAGACCGTGCCGCGCCGCCTCGCGCTCGTCGTCAACCCCGCCGCCGGCGGGGGCCGGGCCAGCCGGCTGCTGCCCGCGGTCCAGGCCCGGCTCGCGGCCGACGGCCACGACGTCCTGACCCGCCGCACGTCCTCCCTGCCGCACTGCGACGAGCTCGTCGAGCAGGCGCTCGCGCAGGACCGGGTGGTGGTGGCGCTGGGGGCGACGGCCTGGTCGGCCGCGCCGCCGCCGGGGTCTCGGCGGCCGGCGGCCTGCTCGCGGTGCTGCCCGGCGGGCGGGGCAACGACTTCGCCCGCGCGGTCGGCGTCGGCCGCGACCCGGTGGCGGCGTGCGCGCTGCTGCGGACCGGCCGGGAGCGGCGCGTCGACCTCGGCGACGTCGACGGCACGGCGTTCCTCGGCATCGCCTCGGTCGGGTTCGACAGCGAGGTGCAGGAGCGGGCCCTGGTCAACCGCCTCCCGCTGGGCCGGGCCGTCTACCTGTGGGGCGCGCTCGCGACCGTCGCCTCGTGGCGGCCCGCGCGCTTCACCGGCACCGTCGACGGGGCCCCCCTGGACGTCACCGGCTGGGCGGTGGCGGTCGCGAACTCCGGGGTCTACGGCGGCGGGATGCGGCTCGCGCCCGACGCGTCCGTCGAGGACGGCCTGCTCGACGTCGTCACGACGCGGGAGATCTCCCGCACCCGCTTCCTGCGCGGCCTGCCCAAGGTGTTCCGCGGCACGCACGTCGCGCTGCCCAGCGTCTCGGTGCGCACCGCCCGCAGCGTCGTGCTCGACGCCGACCGGGCATTCCGGGTCTTCGCCGACGGCGACCCCGTCGGGACGCTGCCCTGCACGATCACCGTACGACCGGGCGCGCTGCGGGTGCTCCTGCCCTGAGCGCCTCCCGCCCTCGCTGACCGTCAGCCGTCCCGCGGTCTCAGCCGCTCAGCCAGCGGGCGGCCGCCGCCAGGACTCCCGCGACGGGTCGATCGGGTCGCGGTGCCCCTCCCCGGCCGGCTCGACGAGCGCGACGTCGCCCCCGGCCGCCCGCGCGGCCGCGGCGTACTCGCGCGACCGGGCCGGCGGCACGGTCGGTCGCCCGCGGGGTGCACGAGCAGCACCGGCACCGCGAGCGGCGCGCGGCCAGCGGGTCGGCCTGCGCCCAGCGCTCCGGCACGGCGTCCGGCTCGCCGCCGAGCAGCGCGCGGGCGTGCCCGCCGGCCCGGCGCAGCGCCGTGACGGGCGCGAGCGCGACGACCCGGGACGGCCGCACCCGGGGTCCGGCCCCGACCGCACCGGCGGGCAGGGCGGGCCGCGACGCGGCCCACAGCGCCAGCTGGCCCGCCGGAGGAGTGCCCGACGACCGCGGTGCGCCCGAGGTCGAGCCGCGGGTCGTCGAGCCCCGCGAGCGCGTCGGGCCCGCGGCGACGTCGGCGAAGGTGGCCGGCCAGCCGCCGCCGCTGCCCAGCCGGCGGAACTCGACGTTCCACGCCGCCCAGCCGCGGCGCACCAGGTCCAGCGCCAGCGGCCGGCACACCCCGCGGCCGAACCGGTCGGTCCAGTAGCCCCCGTGCAGCAGCACGGCGACCGGGTGCGGCCCCGGGCCGGGCGGCACGTGCAGGTCGGCGACCTGCGAGGGCGACGGGCCGTACGCCACCCGCTGCGGGCGGCGCAGGGCGGCGGCCGCCACGCGCAGCGGCAGGGACAGGCCCGCCAGCGGGGCGCCGGCCGCGGTCGGGTCGAGCAGCAGCGGGGGCACGCGCCAGTGTCAGGCCGGGCCCGCGCCGGCCGCCCGGCGGGCCCGCAGGTCGGTCGCCGGGCGCCCGGCCGACTCGCCGCGCCGCTCGAAGCGGGTGGGCGGGCGTCCCGCGCGGTCGCCGGCCACGGGGCCGAGGCCGGGCGCGGCCGCGAGCACCGCGGCGACCTGCTCGGCGTACGGCGCCCAGTCGGTCGCCACGTGCAGCGCGCCGCCGGGCCGCAGCCGGCTCACCACCAGGTCGACGAAGGCCGCCGTGACGAGCCGCCGCTTGGCGTGCCGCGCCTTGGGCCACGGGTCGGGGAACCACACCCGCACCTCGTCGAGGCAGCCGGGCGGGAGCATGTCGCGCAGCAGCACCCGGACGTCGCCGTCCGCGACCCGGACGTTGCCGAGCCCCGCGGCCTCCGCCCGGGCCAGCAGCGCGCCGTGGCCGGGGGTGTGCACGTCGACCGCGAGCACCCCCCGCGACGGGTCGGCGGCGGCGGCCTCGGCGGTCGCCTCGCCCATCCCGCTGCCGACGTCGAGCACCACCGGCACGCCGGCGCCGAACACCCCCTCGAGGTCCAGCGGCCGGCCGTCGACGTCGACCCCCCACCGCTCCCACAGCCGGTCCAGCGCGTCGGCCTGCAGCGCGCTCACCCGGCCGCGCCGCAGCCGGAACGTGTGCAGCGGCGCGTGCGGCACCACCCGCTGCGGCACGGGCTCGCGCACTCAGCCCGCCGGGGGGCCGAACCGCGCGACGAGCTCGACGTGCTCGGTCATCGGGTAGAGGTCCAGGGCCCGCAGGTCGGTGAGCGACCAGCCGGCGTCGAGCAGCACCCGCGGTCGCGGGCGAAGGAGGCCGCGTCGCACGAGACGTACGCCAGGGCGCGCGGCCGCAGCCGCGCCAGCGCCTGCGCGGCGGCGACCCCCAGGCCCGCCCGCGGCGGGTCCAGCACGACGAGGTCGGGCCGCTCGCGGTCCAGGCGCAGCAGCAGCGCCGGGTCGACCGCGGCCGTGCGCACCCGCACGTGCGGGAGGTCCGCCGTGTTGCGGGCCGCGTCGGCGCCGCCCGCGGGTCGGCCTCGACGGCCAGCACGCTCCCGGCGGGCCCGACCGCCTCGCCCAGCAGCGCGGCGAACAGCCCGACGCCGGCGTACAGGTCGACCGCCCGCTCCCCCGGGCGCGGCTCCAGCGCCGCGAGGACCGCCTCGGCGAGGACGTCGGCGGCGCCGACGTGCACCTGCCAGAACCCGCCGCCGGCCGCCTCGAACGAGCGGCCGCGCACCTGGTGCCGCAGGCCGTGCGGCACGCGCACCGGGAGGCCGTCGAGCACCGCACCCGCGTCGACGTCGGGCACCGCCGGGCGGCCGCGCCCGCCCCGGGCGACGCTCACCACCCGCTGCCGCCCGTCGGCGGTCGTCGCGGCCTCGACGCTCGCGGCGCCGGGCCAGCGGGTCGCCTCGACCCCGACCTGCTCGACGCCGGGCGCGGCGATGAGGCACGCCTCGACGTGCTCGAGGTCGTGCGAGCGGTGCCGGCGCAGGCCCGGCCGGCCGTCCTCGCCGACGGCGAAGGTCACCCGGGTGCGCCAGCCCAGCCCGCCCGGCGCGCCGGGCACCTCCTCCACGACGACGTCGCGCTCCACCCGCGCGGTGCGGCGCAGCTGCTCGGCGACCAGCTCGGCCTTGAGGGCGCGCTGGCGCTCCGGCGCCACGTGCTGCCAGTCGCACCCGCCGCAGCGGCCCGGCCCGGCGTACGGGCACGGCGGCGGCACGCGGTCGGGCGAGGCGCGCAGCACCTCCACGGCGTCGGCGCGCAGGAAGCGGGTCGTGGCGGAGGTGACGCGGGCCCGGACGAGCTCGCCGGGCAGCGCGTGCCGGACGAAGACCACGCGACCGTCGGGGGCGTGCGCGACGCAGGCACCGCCGGAGGCCGGGGCCCCGGTCTCCAGCTCCAGGTCGTGCCCGGTCTCGGCGCTCACGCGTCCGGGCCGGCGGCGTCGAAGCGCGAGCGCGCGTCGGCCGGGGTCAGGTCGGTCTCGTCGTCGCGCCGGCGGTCCGACGAGCGCAGCTGGTAGGGCACGCTCGTGACCATGACGCCGGGCTGGAACAGCAAGCGGCCCTTGAGGCGCAGCGCGCTCTGGTTGTGCAGCAGCTGCTCCCACCAGTGCCCGACGACGTACTCGGGGATGTAGACCGACACGACGTCGCGCGGACTGCTCAGGCGGTAGTCGCGGACGTACTCGAGCACCGGCCGGGTCACCTCGCGGTAGGGCGACGCGATGATCGTCAGCGGGACGTCCAGCCCGCGGGCGTCCCACTGCTCCTGCAGGGCGTGCGCCTCCTCGGTGTCGACGGCCACCGTCAGCGCGGTGATGTCGTGCGGCCGGGTCGCCTTCGCGTACGCCAGGGCGCGCAGGGTCGGCGCGTGGATCTTCGAGACCAGCACGATGGCGTGGTTGCGGCTGGGCAGCGGGGGGTTGGCGGCCTCGGGCTCCAGCTCCTGGCGGACCCGCTCGTAGTGCCGCTGGATGCCGCGCATCAGCACGAAGACCACCGCCATGGCGATGAGCGCGATGTAGGCCCCGCGGGTGAACTTGGTGATCAGCACGACCACGAGCACGGAGCCGGTCATCGTGAGGCCGAACGCGTTGATGACGCGGGTGCGGACCATGCGGCGGCGCGCGGCCGGGTCCTCCTCGGTGCGCAGCAGCCGGGTCCAGTGCCGCACCATGCCGCTCTGGCTGAGCGTGAAGCTGATGAAGACCCCGACGATGTAGAGCTGGATCAGCCGGGTCACCTCGGCGTCGAACGCGACGATGAGCACGATGGCCGCACCCGCCAGGACGACGATCCCGTTGCTGTAGGCCAGCCGGTCGCCGCGGGTGTGCAGCTGGCGCGGCAGGTAGCCGTCCTTGGCCAGGATCGAGCCGAGCACCGGGAAGCCGTTGAAGGCGGTGTTGGCGGCGAGCACGAGGATGATCCCGGTCGCGGCCGCCACGACGTAGAAGCCCGGCGAGAAGCCCGAGAAGACGGCCTTGGCCAGCTGCCCGATCACCGGGTCCTGCACGTACTCGTCGCCCACGAGCCGGCCGTCGCGCATGAGCTCGGTCGCGGGGTCCTCCGCGAAGCGCAGGTGGGTGAGGTTGGCCAGCGTGATCACGCCCAGCACCATGGTGATGGCGATGATGCCGAGCAGGCCGAGCGTCGTCGCGGCGTTCTTGCTCTTGGGCTTCTCGAAGGCCGGGACGCCGTTGCTGATGGCCTCGACGCCGGTGAGCGCGGCGCAGCCCGACGAGAAGGCGCGCAGCAGCAGGAAGGCCCCCGCCAGCCCCGTCACGCCGTTGGCGTAGGCGTCCTGCGGCACCACGGTGAGGTCGGCGCTCTCCACCGCGGGCAGCCCCCCGGCGGCGTAGCGGACCAGGCCGATGACGGTCATCCCGACGATGGCGACCATGAAGACGTAGGTCGGGGCGGCGAAGGCGGTCCCCGACTCGCGCACGCCCCGCAGGTTCATGGTCATGAGGAACACGGTCGCCACGACGGCGACCAGCGCCTCGTGCCCGTTGAGGGAGGGGATCGCGGAGGCGGCGTACTGCGCGGCCGAGGAGATCGACACGGCGACCGTGAGGACGTAGTCGACGAGCAGCGCGCTGGCGACCGTGAGGCCGGCCCGGGCACCCAGGTTGACGGTGGCGACCTCGTAGTCGCCGCCGCCGCTGGGGTAGGCGTGCACGTTCTGCCGGTAGGAGATGATGACCGTGGCCATGACGACCGCCACGACGATGGCGATCTTCCAGGAGAACGTGTAGGCCGCGACGCCGGCGATCGCGAGCGTCAGGAAGATCTCGTCCGGCGCGTAGGCCACCGACGACAGCGCGTCGCTCGCGAAGACGGGCAGGGCGATCTTCTTCGGCAGCAGGGTCTCGCCGAGCCGGTCGCTGCGCAGCGCCCGCCCCAGGACGAGCCGCTTGAGGACGTCGGGGGCGGCGGGCACGACGGCGAGCGTACGGGCCGGGCAGGTCGGCGCGTGTAGCGTTCCCGCGGCCCCGGACGACGGGTCCGCGACGGCGGACCGGCCTCACCGGGCGGTACGGGAGGGACGGCCGTGCACGTCGTGATCATGGGCTGTGGCCGGGTCGGCTCCGCCCTCGCCAAGGGCCTGGAGCGCTACGACCACAGCGTGGCGGTCATCGACCGCGACCCCGCCGCCTTCCGCCGGCTGCCGGCCGACTTCCGCGGCCAGCAGGTCACCGGCGTGGGCTTCGACCGCGACACGCTCGTCGAGGCGGGCATCGAGCAGGCGCACGCCTTCGCCGCCGTCAGCAGCGGCGACAACAGCAACATCATCGCGGCGCGGGTGGCCCGCGAGACGTTCGGCATCGAGAACGTCGTGGCGCGGATCTACGACGCCCGGCGCGCCGAGGTCTACCAGAAGCTCGGCATCCCGTCGGTGGCGACCGTGCGCTGGACGGCCGACCAGGTCATCCGGCGGATGCTGCCCGAGGGCCTGCTCAGCGAGTGGCGCGACCCGAGCGGGCACGTGCTGCTCGCCGAGGTGGCGTTCTCCCCCGACTGGATCGGGCACCGGCTGCGCGACCTCGAGGAGGCCGCCGGCGTGCGCGTCGCCCTGTTCACCCGGCTCGGCGAGGGGCGGCTGCCGACCGCGCAGACCGTGGTGCAGGAGGGCGACCTGCTGCACGTGATGATGACCGACGACGACCGCGACCGCGTCGTGCGGGTCTTCGCCGACGGACCTCGGGAGGGCGCGTGAGGGTCGCCATCGCCGGCGCCGGCAACGTCGGGCGCAGCATCGCGCTCGAGCTGCTCGGCAACGACCACCAGGTGCTGCTCATCGAGCGCGAGGCGCGGGCGATGAAGGTCGCCAGCGTGCCGGGCGCCGAGTGGCTGCAGGCCGACGCCTGCGAGCTCGACAGCCTCGTGCAGGCCGCCCTGCAGGACTGCGACGTCGTCGTCGCCGCGACCGGCGACGACAAGGTCAACCTCGTCGTGTCCCTGCTCGCCAAGACCGAGTTCGGCGTGCGCCGGGTCGTCGCGCGCGTCAACCACCCCAAGAACGAGTGGCTGTTCAACGAGTCCTGGGGCGTGGACGTCTCGGTCTCGTCCCCCCGCCTGCTCGCGGCCGTCGTCGAGGAGGCGGTGTCGGTCGGCGACCTCGTGCGCCTGCTCACCTTCCGCCAGGGCGAGGCGAACCTCGTCGAGCTCACGCTGGCCGCCGACGCCGCGATCGTCGGCGAGACGGTCGGCAGCATCTCCTGGCCGCAGGACGCCGCGCTCGTCGCGGTGCTGCGCGACGGCCGGGTGCTCGTGCCGACCCCCGACCACGCCCTCGAGGGCGGTGACGAGCTGCTGCTCGTCGCGACCGTCGAGGTCGAGGGCGAGCTCGACGCCCTGCTGGGCCGCTCCGCCGGCGGCTGAGCGGGCGGCGCCGGGCAGGGGCGTCAGGCAGGGGCGTCAGGCAGGGGCGTCAGGCAGGGGGGGCGTCAGGCAGCGTCGGGCGCGACCTCGTCGGCCCGGGCCCGGGCCTGCTCGGCGTAGCCCGAGCGCTTGACGAGCACGACGGTGAGGACGGCGGCCGCGGCGATGAGGGGCCACTTGACCGCGTTGACGACGAGGAGCAGCAGGCCGTCGCGGTCGCCGGGCAGCCGGTAGACGCCGTACGCCACGCCGGCGCGCACGAAGAAGGTCACCGCCCAGAACGCGGTGGCGACGGTGCACGCGCGCCGCAGGGCCGGGTGCTCGCGCCAGCCGGCGTAGAGCGGGTCGAAGGCCGCCAGGGCCACGCCGACGGCGGGGCGGCGCAGCACGAGGGACGCGGCGAACAGCACACCCGTGGCGGCGGTCGTGAGGATGCCCGGCAGGAAGAAGCCCTTGCCGGTGCCGGTCGCCCGGGCGACGAGCACCGCCAGCACGAGGCCGAAGAAGCCGCTGCCGACCTGCTGCAGGGTCTCGCCGCGGCGCACCCGGACCGCGAGCAGGACCGCGCCGGTGAGCAGCGCGACCCCGGCGGCGACGCCCAGCGAGCCGCTGACGAGCCGGACGAGGACGAAGACGGTGGCGGGCAGCGCGCTGTCGAGCAGCCCCCGGCCGCCGCCCAGGGCGTCGACGAGGGCGCCGGTGGAGACCTCGCCGGACGGCCGTGCCGGGCCGGGCTCAGGCACCGACCGGCCGCAGCTCGTACGCCGGGTCGTAGACGGTGCGGCGGCCCTCGCGCGTGGTCAGGCGCCCGCGGGCGACCAGCGCCCGGCCGGGCTCGATGCCGCGGATGCGGCGGCGCCCGAGGAAGACCAGCGTGACCGTGCCGGTGCCGTCGTAGAGCTCGGCCTCCAGCGTCGGGACGCCGGCCAGCGGCCGCAGGACGACGGCCTTGAGCGTGCCGGCGATGCAGACCTCCCGGCCGAGGGGGCACTGGGCGACGACGGTGGCCCCCGCCTCCTCCGCGTCGTGCTGGAGGTCCTGCGCGTCGAGCTCGTCCTCGTCGGCGGTGATGCGGCGCAGCGCGCGGCGCAGCCGGCCGGGCCTGTCCACGGTGGTCACGCGCCCAGCGTAGGCCCGTCGGGCGGTCCGGTCAGCGGGTCGGGTCAGCGGGTCGGGTCAGCGGGTCTCGGTGATCTCCGGGCCGCGCTCGGCCAGCCCGGGCAGCTCCTGGTCGTGCTCGTGGTCGTGCTCGTGGTCGTGTCGTGCTCCTGGCCGGGTGCCGGCGCGGCGTCCGGCGGCAGGCGCAGCGGCAGCGGGTCGCGCACCGCCATCGGGTCCCCGCCGCGCACGACGACGACGTCGCGGACGGCGGCCTCCAGCGGCGCCGCCGCGCCGGGGTCGACGGCGGCGGCGCCGGTGTAGAGCGCGCGCAGGAACCAGCGCGGCCCGTCCACGCCGGCGAAGCGGGCGGGAGCGAGGACCACCTCGGCGCTGCCGGGCAGCTGCGTCGGCACCGCGGCGCGCAGCTCGGGGCCGTGCGGCCCGTCGACGCGCTCGGCGCTGCCGCCGCTGCTGCGCACCGACTCGGCGATCTCGTCGAGCACCTCGGTCCAGATGCCCTCGGAGCGCGGCGCGGCGAACGCGTTGACCTGCACGGCCGCGCCCCCCTGGACGAGGGTCGCCGCGACGACCGCGCCGTCGGGGCCGACGTCGACCCGCACCTCCGTGTCGGGCGGCACGGGCACGCGCAGCCCGCCGAGGTCGATCCGCGGCGTGCCGTCGTCGGGCTCGTCGTCGGCGTCCCACGGCCCCTGCGGCCGGGCGAGCGGCACCGGGCGCGTCTCCGCGGCGTCGAGCTCGGCCTGCAGCAGCGCGTCCTCCGCGGCGCGGTCCTCCTCGTCGAGGTCGTCGACGAAGTCCTCCGCGACGACCGCAGCGGTCTGGTCGTCCTCGTCGCGCCTGCGGCGCTTCCTGCCGAACACGTTCACGACCCTCCTGCGTCGGGCCCGCCGGGGGCGCCGAAGCCCCCGGTCGAGCCGTGGCCCTGCTCGCCGCGCGCCGAGGGCGGCAGCTCGGCGGTCTCGCGGAAGACGACCTGCTCGACGCGCTGCACGACGAGCTGCGCGACCCGGTCGAGCCGGCGCAGCCGCACCCGCTCGACGGGGTCGTGGTTGACGAGCACCACCTGGATCTCGCCGCGGTAGCCGGCGTCGACCGTGCCGGGCGCGTTGACGATGCCGACGCCGTGCCGCGCGGCGAGCCCCGACCGGGGGTGCACGAAGGCGGCGTAGCCCTCCGGCAGCGCGACGGCCACGCCGGTCGGCAGCAGGGCCCGTTCGCCGGGCCCCAGGTCGACGTCGACGGTCGTGACGAGGTCGCAGCCGGCGTCGCCCTCGTGGGCGTAGGTCGGCACCGGCACCCCGGGGTCGAGGCGGCGCAGCAGGACCTCCAGCACGCCGCCTCCGCTCCCCCGCCCGACGCCCGGGCAGCCGGGGAGCGACCCTACCCGCGACACCACCCGCGCCCGCCCGCCCGGCTCCCGCCCGCCCGGCTCCCGCTCGCCGGGCTCAGGCACCGGCACCGGCACTGGCACCGCCGTACCCTTGCCCCTGTCCGCCGACCCGCGCCTCCAGGAGTCCCCGTGCCCAAGTCCGTCCTCGTCACCGGCGCCAACAGCGGCATCGGCCTGGTGACCGCGCTGGAGCTCGCCTCCGCGGGCTGGGACGTGACCGGGTCGGTCCGCAGCGCGGAGAAGGCCGACGCCGTGACCCGGGCGGCCCAGGAGCGCGGCGTGACCGTGCAGACCGTGCTGCTCGACGTCGACGACGCGGAGTCCTGCGCCCGCGGCGTCGCCGAGGTCGAGGAGCGCACCGGCGGCCTGTTCGCCCTGGTCAACAACGCCGGCTTCGCGCAGTCGGGCGCCGTGGAGGACGTGCCGGACGAGCTGGTGCGCGCCCAGCTGGAGACCAACCTCGTCGCGCCGGCCCGGCTGGCCCGGCTCGTGCTGCCCGGCATGCGGGCCCGCCGCTCGGGGCGCATCGTCAACATCAGCTCGGTCGCCGGCCGGCTGTCGACGCCGCTCATGGGGTGGTACTGCGCCAGCAAGCACGGCCTGGAGGCGCTCACCGACGCGCTGCGCATGGAGGTCGAGAGCGACGGCGTGCGTGTCGTGCTCGTCGAGCCCGGCATGTTCGGCACCGACGTGTGGGCGGCCGCCAAGACCGGCGGCTTCCCCGAGCCGACGAGCGCGAAGTACGCCGCGGCCTACGCCCGGGCCGAGTCCCTCGCCGGGCGCGGCGCGGACAAGCTGCCCGACCCGGTGTGGGTCGCCCGCACCGTGCGCGTCGCGCTGTCCAACCCCGTGCCGCTGGCCCGCTACGTCGTCGGCGTCGACGCGGTCAGCGGGCTGGTGGCGGACCGGCTCGCGCCGACCCTGGTCAGCGACTACGTCAAGAGCATCGCGTCCGGCCTGCGCCGGACACCGCTGAAGGTCCCCTTCCTGCCGCGCTGAGCGCGCGCGGCGGGTGTGGCCCGCCGGGGGCCCGGGCAGGCTCGGCGCATGTCTGCAGCTGGCAAGCTCGTCTACAAGGTCCTCGGCGTCGGTGCCGGCGTGGTGTCGGCGAAGATCGCGCGGTCGGTGCTCGACAAGGGGTGGGCCCGGACCAAGGGCGGGGAGCCGCCGCGCAACCCGGCCGTGCCCGGCACCTCGTGGGGCGAGGCGCTCAGCTGGGCGATCGCCAGCGGCGTCGCGGTGGGCGTGGCCCGGCTCATCGCGACCAAGGGCGTGGCCGGCGGGTGGGTGAAGGCCACCGGGGCCCTGCCGCCCGGCGTCGAGGAGGTCGGCAACTGAGCGGGCCACCCCCGTACGCTCGGCCGGTGGACGCTGCGCTGACCCCCGAGGACGTCGCCTTCGCCGGAGTGGTCGGGCAGCGCGAGCTCCTGCGCAGCGGCCGGCTCACGGCCGTCGAGCTCGTCGAGCTCGCGCTCGCGCGCGCCGCCCGGCTCGACCCGGTGCTGCGGCGCCTTCCGCGTCGTGCTCGCCGACGAGGCCCGCGCGCAGGCCCGCGAGGCCGACGCGGCGCTCGCCCGGGGGGACCGGCGCCCGCTGCTCGGCGTGCCCGTGGCGGTCAAGGACAACGTGGCGGTGCGGGGGCAGTACGCCTCGCAGGGCACCGGCTCGCCCGAGCCGGTGGCCGAGCGCGACGCCGAGCAGGTCCGTCGGCTCCGCGACGCGGGTGCGGTCCTGCTCGGGCTCACCACGCTGCCCGAGCTCGCGCTGTGGCCCTTCACGGAGTCGCCGACGTGGGGCGACACCCGCAACCCCTGGAGCACCGGGCACACCCCCGGCGGCTCCTCCGGCGGCTCCGCGGCCGCCGTGGCGGCGGGCATCGTCGCGGCCGCGACCGCCTCCGACGGCGGCGGCTCGATCCGCATCCCCGCGGCGAGCTGCGGTCTGGTCGGCCTCAAGCCGCAGCGCGGCCGGGTCCCGCTCGGTCCCGAGGTCGACGGCACCGCGCTCGGGCAGGAGGTCGAGCACTGGCTGGGCCTGTCCTCCGCCGGCATCCTCACCCGCGACGTCGTCGACCAGGCCCTCGTCCTCTCGGTGCTCGCGGGCGCCGACCTGCCGGTCGTCGACCCGGGGCCGCTGCGGATCGCCTGGAGCACCTCCGGCGCGGTGCCGGCGCGGCTGGCGCCGGCCGTCCGGGGCGCGCTGGACGGCACCCTGGAGGTGCTGCGCGGGCTCGGCCACACGGTGGTGCCGGCCGACCCCGACCTCACCGGGGTGCGCGAGAGCTTCCTGACCCGCTACGGGGTCGGCGCCGCCGCCGACCTCGCCGGGCTCGCCGACCCGACCCGCACCGAGCCGCGCACCCGGGCCGTCGCGGCCGTCGGCCGGCGCACGCCGCCGCGCCTGGTGCGCCGCGCCCGGGCCCTCGGCGAGGCCGCGGCGGAGCGCCTGACGACCCTGCCCGGCGGGGCCGACGTGCTCGTCACGCCCGTCATGCCCTCGCCGGCCGAGCCGGTCGGGGCGCACAAGGGCCGCGGCACCCTGGCGACCGCCGGCCGCCGGACCCCCTTCACCGTGCCCTGGAACGTCACCGGCCAGCCGGCGGTGAGCGTGCCCGCGGGGCTGTCCAGCGCCGGGCTGCCGCTCGCCGTGCAGCTCGTCGGCCGGCCCGGCGAGGAGGCGCTGCTGCTCGGGCTCGCGGCGCAGCTGGAGCGGGTCACCGGCTTCCCGGACCGCCGCCCCCCGCTCGCCTGACCACCGGCCCCCGGCCCGGTCCGCCTGACCGCTGCCCGACGCCCGTGCCCGCCGTCGGGTGCCGGTCGCCGGTGCGTGGGTAGCGTGCCGGCGTGACCCTGCCCTCGTCCGCGTCGCCGGCGCCTGCGCGGCGCCGGACCCCCGGAGCCGGTGCCGACCTCGACGGCCTGCTCGTGCAGCGGATGCGCCGTGGTCTGGCGGGCACCGTGCTCGCCGGGCGCACCGCCACGGTCGTCTTCGACAGCGGGGCCGGGGACGTGTGGACCGTCGAGCTGGCCCGCGGCCGCGGCAGTGCCCGGCGCGGTGGCACGCCGTCGCCCACCCTGACCGTCCGCGGGGCCACCGACACCCTCGCCGACATCGTGTCGGGCCGGGTCTCGGGCGTCGACGCCTTCCTGGACGGCCGCGTCGTCGTCCGCGGCGACCTCGCCCTCGTCGCTCCAGCTCGACGGCATGTTCACCGCCGCCGAGGAGCGGCCGGCGCAGCACGTCCGGGCGCACGAGGCGGTCGTCATGGGGGTGCGCACCTCCTGGGTCGAGGCCGGCCCCGCCGACGGGCCGCCGGTCGTGCTCCTGCACGGGCTCGGCGCCACGAACGCCTCGATGCTGCCGGTGCTCGCCGACCTGGCCCGCGACCACCGCGTCCTCGCGCCCGACGCCCCCGGCTTCGGCAGCTCCGAGGCGCCGCCGTCGCCGTACAGCTCGCCCTGGTTCGCGGCCTGGGTCGAGGCGTTCCAGCGCACCACGGGCAGCCGCGGGGCGGTGCTCATCGGCAACTCCATGGGCGGCCGGATCGCGCTGGAGGCGGGCCTGGAGCACCCCGGCTCGGTGCGCGCCCTCGTCCTGCTGGCCCCGTCGCCGGCCTTCCGCGCCCTGCGGCAGTACGTCCCCGTCGTCCGCCTGCTGTCGCCGCAGCTGGCCCGGCTGCCCCTGCCCGCCCTCTCGCACCGGCTCGTCGTCGAGGGGATCAAGGGCATGATGAGCGTGCCCGAGCGCCTGCCGCAGCCGTGGTACGACGCCGCGGCCGACGAGGCCGTGCGGGTCTTCCGCTCCCCCGCGCACCGGGTCGCCTTCTTCTCCTGCGCCCGGCAGATCTACCTCGAGGAGGCGCACGGCCGGCACGGCTTCTGGGACCGGCTGCCCGGGCTGACCCCGCCCGCGCTGTTCGTGTGGGGCGACCGCGACCGGCTGGTGCCGGCGTCGTTCGCCCGGCACGTCGCCGCCGCCCTGCCGTCGGCCGCCTCCATCGTCCTCGAGGACTGCGGGCACGTCCCGCAGTTCGAGGCGCCCGAGGAGACCTCCGCGCTGGTCCGCGGCTTCCTCGAGACGCTCGACACGCCCTGAGGGCCCGGCCCCACGCGCTGTGCAGACCTTCCTGCCCTACCCCGACCTGCGGGCCAGCTGCCGGGTGCTGGACTCCCCGCGGCTCGGCAAGCAGCGGGTGGAGACCTTCCAGATCCTGCGCGCGCTGACCTGGCCGGAGTACGCGTGGAAGAACCACCCGGCCGTCCGGATGTGGCGCGGCTTCGTGCCGGGCCTCGTGGCGTACGGCGTGGAGAACTGCCGCGAGTGGACCCGCCGGGGCCACGCCGACACCGTGCTGGAGCAGCTGCTGGCGTGGACCGGCGGCGAGGTGCCCGTCGACCCGCCGCTGCCGCCGTGGTGGGGCCGGGTCGACCTGCACCTCTCGCACCGCTCGGCGCTGCTGCGCAAGGACCCCGCCTTCTACCGACCGCTGTTCGGACCGGACGAGCCCGACGACCTGCCCTACCTCTGGCCGCCGGACACCTACCCCCGCTGGCCGGTGCGCCGCGGCGGCCGCGACCTCGACCTGGCCGGGGCGCTGCAGGTGCTCGGGCTCGAGGCCGCGCGGCCGTGGCAGGCCGCCGCGGTCGCGGCGGTCGGCGCCGGCCGCGACGTGCTGCTCGTCGCCGCTCCCGGCTCCGGCGGCAGCACCACCGGGCACCTCGCCGCGCTCAGCCGACCGGGCACCACCCGCTGGGTGCGCCCGCCGGACGCGCCGGTGGCGTACGACGTCCCGCCGGTCCCGCTGCTGCCGCCCCGCCCGCCCGCCGAGCCCCCGGACGGGCCGGACGAGCCGCCGGCCCGGCCCGGTCCGGTCGCGCGCACCCCGTCCGAGGCCGACCTGGACGCCGTGCGCGCCGAGGCCGACCCGCCGGAGGTGCTCTTCGGCACGGCCCCGGCACCGCTGCCGCCGGGGTGCACCCTGCTCGTGCTCGAGACCGGCGCGGGTCCCGCTCCCGCGGTGCCCGACCCGGTGCCGGCGCACGCCCCGCCGGTGCTCGCCGTGGTGCCCCGGGTCGCCGAGCAGGACCGCCCGGCGCTGGCCGCCGCCCTGGGCCTGCGCGACCCGGTGGCGCTCGGCGGCGGCTGGGACCTGCCCGGGACCTGGCTGCAGGTGGCGCCGGCGGCGGGTCCGCTGGCCGTCCGGCGCACGGTGCTGGGGCTGGTGCGCGCGGGCGGTCCGGCGGTGGTCGCCACGTCCTCGCGCGACCGGCTCGACCGGGTGCTCGGGGCCCTCGTCGGCGACGGGCTCCGCGCGGCGGGCTGGGACCCCGGCATGCGGCCCTCCCGCGCCGTCGCGGCCGCCGGCGCGTGGCGGTCCCGCCGGCTCGACGCGCTCGTCGTCGTCGCAGGGCAGGACGCGCCGCTCGGGCGCGGCCGGGTGCCCCTGCTGGTGCTCGCCGACCCGCCCGCCGACGCCGACGCGTGGTGGGCGGAGGTGGCCCGGGTGCGGCCCGACCGGGCGGTCCTGATCGCCCCGCCCGGCGGTGCCCTGCCCGGCCGGCCGGGGTGCCGGCGGGCCGCTCTGCTGGCGGCCTTCGGCGAGCCCGTCGCCGTGCCGTGCGGCGCCTGCGACGTGTGCGCCCCCGCGGACGCCCTGGTCCCGGTCGCGCCGGTCAGCCGCCGCGCGGCCGGGACCGGCGCAGGTCGGCGCGCACGGCGTCGCCCAGCGAGCGGGTCTCCCGCCGGTTGAGCTCGGCGCCGACCGCAGCGCCGACGAGGAAGGGCGCGAGGGTGCTCAGGTTGCGGCCGAAGCGCCGGACGATGCGCCGCCTCAGCTGCGCCCGCCCTGCGGTCTTGAGCACGGCCGACAGCCCCGGCGCCGCGCCCTCGGGCCCACCGGTGACCGCGGTCTGCCCGATCCAGGCCTGCAGGTAGGCGGCGGCCTGCTCGGCCGGGCTCCCGGGAGCGGTGACGCCGTGCACGACGTGCAGCTCCGCGACGAGCTTGACCTCGACGAGCACGACGGCGACGGTCTCCGCGGCCACCTGCAGGGGCGCGGCGAGCAGGCTCGGCGGGGCCGCCAGCTCGGCCGCCGCGAGCGCGCCGCCCGCGGCGCCGACGGAGGCCGTCGCGCGGGACGCGGCGACGACCAGCGCCTCGGCGAGCTCGTCGCCCGTGCGGCCGCCGTGGTGGTCGCGCAGGGTCGCCAGGTCGCGCACGGGCACCTGCGGGGCCAGGTCGGCGACGGCGTCGGCGAGCGCCCGGCCGGTGAGCACCGCCCGACCGCCGGCGGCCCGAGCCCCCGCCCCGAGCGTGGCACCGAGCCGGGCGAGCAGGCGCCCCTTCTCGACCCCGCCGACCCCGTCGGCGCCCAGGCGCTCGACGAGGTCGCCGACCTCGACCCGCCGCTCGAGGGCGCTCGAGGGCGGGCGCGACCGGCGGTCGGACCGGCTCACGGCTGCTCCGGGTGGCACAGGACGCCCTCGGTGAGCCAGCACCCGGCGTGCGGGGGGTCCTCCTGGCGGCCGAGCACCCAGGTGAAGCCCAGCGCCCGGTCGTCGGACGTGATCACGAGGACCTCCTGCTGCGCCTCGTCGCCGAGCTCGAGGACCGGGCCGAGCTGGGCCGCCCGGTGCTCGAGCAGGCCTCCGTACACGGGTCCCCTCAGCATGTCGGCGAAGCGGTCCAGCGGGCCGGTCGCCGCGCGGTTGCCCGGGCTGGCGAAGGCCCAGACCTGCTGCAGGCCGGGGCCGGCGCCGGCGCCCGCTCGCTGCTCGCGCCGCAGGCCGTCGAGCTGGGCCAGGACGACGTCGGTCACGGACAGCCCGGGTGACGGCCGTACGCCGGCGTCACCGAGGCCGGGCCCGTCGAGGTCGGCGCTCACCGCGAGGCGGTCAGGCCGCGCACTCGCGGCAGACCAGTCGGCCGCCCTTCTCGGACGCGAGCTGGCTGCGGTGGTGCACGAGGAAGCACGAGGAGCAGGTGAACTCGTCGCTCTGCTTCGGCAGCACCCGCACGGTGAGCTCCTCGCCCGACAGGTCGGCGCCGGGCAGCTCGAGGGCCTCGTTGAGGTCGGCCTCGTCGACGTCGACGCTGCTGGCCTGCGCCTCCGCGCGCCGCGCCTTGAGCTCCTCGAGGCTGTCCTCACCCAGGTCGTCGGACTCGTTGCGTCGTGGCTGGTCGTAGTCGGTGGCCATGTCCGGCCCCTCTCAGTTCGTCTCCGGCGGGCAGCACAACGCTCGGGAGGGGCGCGGTGTGCCCGGGGTGCCGGGTGTGCTCGCAGCGGGCCCGGGAACGGCTCGCGGAGGAGCGCACCCGGGGTCGAGCGCCAGAGGCTAGCGGTCCCCGCTCCCGGCCGCTCGCCCACCCCCGCGCCGGGCGCGGTTGCCCCGGCCGGCGCGGGGCACGGCGAGCGCATGACGCGCTACGGCCTGTTCCTGTCCACCGAGGAGATGTCCGCGACCGCGGTCGTCGACACCGCCGTGCGCGCGGAGGCGGCGGGCTTCGACCGGCTGTGGGTCTCCGACCACTTCCACCCGTGGAACGACGCGCAGGGCGAGGCGCCCTTCGTGTGGGCGGTGCTCGGGGCGATGGCGGCCCGCACCGAGCGGGCGCTCATCACCACCGCGGTCACCTGCCCGACGGTGCGGGTGCACCCGGCGATCGTCGCGCAGGCCGCCGCGACCGTCCAGGTGCTCTCCGGCGGGCGCTTCCAGCTCGGCGTGGGCAGCGGCGAGGCGCTCAACGAGGCCGTGGTCGGCGCCCCCTGGCCGCAGGCCGACGTGCGCCTGGAGATGCTCGAGGAGGCCGTCGAGGTCATCCGGGCGCTGTGGACCGGTCAGGTGGTCCACCACCGCGGTCGGCACTACAGCGTCGACCCGGCCCGGCTCTACACGGTGCCCGACACGCCCGTGCCGCTGCTCGTCAGCGGCTTCGGGCCGAAGGCCACCGAGCTCGCGGCACGCGTCGGCGACGGCTGGATGAACGTCGAGCCGGCCGCCGACCTGCTGCGCCTCTACCGCGAGAAGGGCGGGACCGGCCCGACCCACGCGGGCGTCAAGGTCTGCTGGTCCACGGACGAGGCGCAGGCCCGGCAGACCGTGCACCGCCTGTGGCCGCACCAGGCGGTGCCCGGCGAGCACCTGCAGGTGCTCTACAGCCCGCAGCAGTTCGAGCAGGTCAGCAGCGTCGTCACCGAGGACATGGCCGTCGGCGCCGTCGGCGCCGTCGGCCCCGACGTCGAGGACTTCGTCGAGGGCGTCCGGCCGTACGTCGAGGCGGGCTTCGACGAGGTCTACCTCAGCCAGGTCGGCCCGGACCAGGAGGGCTTCCTGCGCTTCTGGACCGAGGAGCTGTCCGGCGCGCTCGCCGAGCTCGGCTGAGGCCCGCCGCGGGCCTCAGGCCGTCGCGTAGGCGCCGAGCACGAGGTCGGTGAGGGCCTGCGCGAGCTCGGCCCGCGGGCAGGGCCGCTCGTCCAGCCACCAGTCGCCCGCGGTCTGCACCATCCCGACCATGCCGTGCGCCCAGGCCCCCTCCCGGACGCCGGGCTCCGCGGCCCCGAGCTCGCCGGCGATGCCGGCGGCGAGGACGTCGCCGAGCCGGCGGGAGAAGGCGCGCACCCGCTCGGGCGCCGCCGTCCCCTCGGGCCGCAGCAGGAAGCGGTAGAGGCCCGGGCTGCGCTCGATGGCGGCGAGGTAGGCCTCGACGGTGAGCGCGACCCGCTCGCGACGGTCGCGGCCGCTGCTCAGCGCGTCGCGCAGCGCCGCCATGAGCCGCCCGGTGTGCCGGTCGGCGAGCGCGGCGACGAGGCCGGCCTTGTCGCCGAAGTGCCGGTAGAGGATGGGCTTGCTGATGCCGGCCTCGGCGGCGACCGCCGCCATCGACGTGCCGGGGCCGTCCCGCTCGACGGCCCGGTCCGCGGCGTCCAGCAGCGCCTCGCGACGGGCGGTCCGGTCCGGGAGCGGGACGGCGGAGGTCACCCCCGGCCTCAGGCGATCTTGTGGCCGGAGATCGCCCGGCTGATGATGAGCCGCTGGATCTCGCTGGTCCCCTCGAAGATCGTGTAGATCTTCGCGTCGCGGTGCCAGCGCTCGACCGGGTACTCACGCGTGTAGCCGTTGCCGCCCAGCACCTGGATGGCCTTCTCGGTGATGTCGACCGCCGCCTCGCCGGCGAACAGCTTGCTCATGGAGCCCTCACCGGCCAGGAACGGCTGGTTGTTGCGCCCCATCCACGCGGCCCGCCACACGAGCAGCCGGGCGGCGTCCAGCCGGGTCTTCATGTCGGCGAGCATGAAGGCGATGCCCTGGTTCTCCACGATCGGCCGGCCGAACTGCACGCGGTCGCGCGAGTAGTCCAGCGCGTACTCGTAGGCCGCGCGGGCGATGCCCACGGCCTGCGCCCCGACGCTCGGCCGGGACGCCTCGAAGGTGGCCATCGCGGCCTGCGAGCGGGTGCCCGAGCTGGTGTCGACGCCGCCGGCCAGGCCGGCCGTCGAGAGCCGCTCGCGGCTGCGGGCCAGGCGCTCGTCGAGCTTCTCCTTGCCGCCGAGCAGGCAGTCCCCGGGGATCCGCAGGTCGTCGAGCACGACCTCGGCGGTGTGCGAGGCGCGGATGCCGTGCTTCTTGAACTTCTGGCCCTGCGACAGGCCCTTGCCCTTGAACTCCGGGCCGACGACGAAGGAGGCCTGACCGCGGGCCTTCAGCTCGGGGTCGACGGCCGCGACGATGACGTGCACGTCGGCGATGCCGCCGTTGGTGATCCACGTCTTGGTGCCGTTCAGCACCCACTCGTCGGTCGCCTCGTCGTAGCGCGCGGTCGTCTTCATCGCCGACACGTCGGAGCCGGCCCCCGGCTCGGAGACCGCGAGGGCGCCGAGCTTGATGTCGGTCTCGGTGCCGAACATCGCCGGTGCCCACTGCACGATCTGGTCGAAGGTGCCGTTGGCCACGACGCCCGCCGCCGCGAGGGTCGTGCCGACGATCGACAGCCCGATGCCGGCGTCGCCCCAGAAGAGCTCCTCCATGGTGATCGGCAGCGACAGGCCGGTCTCGTCCTCGCGCACGTTGGCGAAGAAGTCCAGCGAGTAGATGCCGGCCTTGGCCGCCTCCTGGATGATCGGCCAGGGGGTCTCCTCGCGCTCGTCCCACTCCGCCGCCGCCGGGCGGACGACGTCGGTCGAGAACTCGTGCAGCCACTTCTGCAGCGTCTGCTGGTCCTCGGTGAGCTCCAGGGTGAAGCCGGCCACGGGGTCTCCTCTGCTCGGGGGTTACCGACGGTAACACCGGAGGCCGACGCTACGGGGTCTCCCGCCCGCTGTCGAGCGGGGTGGGCAGGTGGCGAGCGCCACCCCCGGGCCCCCTTGACCTCGTGTTACCGCGGGTAACACCATGGGCGGATGTCCCTCTCCCCCGCTCCCGCCCCTGCCGCCGCCGGTCCTGCTGCTGCCGGTCCTGCTGCTGCCGGACCGCTCCCCGACGGCGCCGTCCCCGTGACGTACGAGGCGATGCGGGTCCACGGGAACCTCGTCCGCTACGCCGAGGCCGGGGCGGGCGCCGACCGGCCGGTCGTCGTGCTGGTGCACGGGATCGCCTCCCGCGCCGACCAGTGGGAGGGCGTCATGGGGCGCCTGGGCCGGACCTGCCACGTGATCGCTCCGGACCTGCTCGGCCACGGGGGCAGCGCCAAGCCCCGCGGCGACTACTCCCTCGGCGCGCACGCCTGCGGCATCCGCGACCTGCTCGCCGCGCTCGGCCACGACCGGGTCAGCCTCGTGGGGCACTCCCTCGGCGGCGGCGTGGCGATGCAGTTCGCCTACCAGTTCCCCGAGCGCGCGCAGCGGCTCGCCCTCGTCGACGCCGGCGGCCTCGGGCCCGAGGTGAGCGTCTTCCTGCGCGCCGCGACCCTGCCGGGCTCCGAGCTCGTCCTGCCGGTCATCGCGTCGTCGTACGTCCGGGCGGTCGGCGCGCGCGTCGGCGACCTGCTCGGCCGGGCCGGCGTCCCGGTCTCGCCCGGGGTGGCCGCGGCGCTGCACGGCTTCGGGTCGCTGGGCGACCCCGAGACCCGCGAGGCCTTCATCCACACCGCCCGCTCGGTGCTCGACGTCCGCGGTCAGCGCGTCGACGCGCGGGACCGGCTCTACCTCGCCGAGGCCGTCCCGCTGCTCGTCGTCTGGGGCGCCCGCGACGCGATCATCCCGGTGGGGCACGGCACCGCTCTCGCCGCCGGCGTGCCGAGCGCGCGCCTGGAGGTCTTCGAGCGCTCCGGGCACTTCCCGCACCTCACCGAGCCCGAGCGGCTCGCCGCGGTGCTCGCGGACTGGGTCGCGACGACGGAGCCGGCCGCGCTCGACCCGGCGACCCTCACCTCGCGGCTGCGCGCCGAGCACGCCTGACCGGGTGGGGCCGGGTCAGACGATGACCTGCTCCCCCTTGCCGACGACCGCCACGCCGCCCTCGGTGACGTGGATGCCGCGGGCGCGGTCGGCGGCCGGGTCGACCCCGACCGTGGCGCCCGGCCAGACCACGACGTTCTTGTCGAGGATGGCGCGACCGACCCGCGCGCCACGGCCGACGTCGACGCCGTTCATGAGCACCGCGCCGTGCACCTCGGCCCCGGAGTGCACCCGCACGCCGGGCGACAGGATCGAGCGGCGCACGTCGCCGCCGGAGACGATGACGCCCGGGCTGACGAGGCTCTCCACCGCGCGGCCGACCCGGCCCGGGCTGTCGTGGACGAACTTCGCCGGCGGGTGGGTGCCCATGCTGGTGAGGATCGGCCAGTGCCGGTTGTAGAGGTTGAAGACCGGGTGGACCGAGATGAGGTCCATGTGGGCGTCGTAGTAGCTGTCGAGCGTGCCGACGTCGCGCCAGTAGCCGCGGTCGCGGTCGGTGGAGCCGGGGACCTCGTTGTCGCGGAAGTCGTAGACCTCCGCCCGCCCCTGTGCGACGAGCATCGGGATGATGTTGCCGCCCATGTCGTGGACGGAGCCCTCGTCGCCGGCGTCGAGCTTGACCGCCTCGAGCAGCGCCTCGGTGGTGAACACGTAGTTGCCCATCGACGCGAAGGTCGTCTCCGGGTCGTCCGGCGTGCCCGGCGGGTCCTCGGGCTTCTCGAGGAACGCCTCGATGCGCCGCCCGTCGGCCGCCGTCTGGATGACCCCGAAGCCCTTGGCCTCCGCGCGCGGCACGCGGATGCCCGCCACCGTCACGCCCGCGCCGCTGGCGATGTGCTGCTCGACCATCTGCCGCGGGTCCATGCGGTAGACGTGGTCGGCCCCGAAGACGACGACGTGGTCGGGCTCGTCGTCGTACACCAGGTTGAGGCTCTGGTGGATCGCGTCGGCCGAGCCGCTGTACCACTGCGGGCCGAGCCGCTGCTGCGCCGGGACGGGGGTGATGTAGTTGCCCAGCAGCGTCGACATCCGCCACGTGGTCGTGATGTGCCGGTCCAGGGAGTGCGACTTGTACTGCGTCAGCACGACGATCTTCAGGTAGCCGCCGTTGACGAGGTTGGACAGCACGAAGTCGATGAGGCGGTAGATCCCGCCGAAGGGCACCGCGGGCTTCGCGCGGTCGGCGGTCAGCGGGGCGAGGCGCTTGCCCTCCCCGCCGGCCAGCACGATGCCGAGGACGCGGGGCTTCACCGGGTGGTCCAGGTCACGGGGGTCTCCACAGCCGCATCCTGTCCTACTACGGTCCTGCGCATGCGCACCCCGCGGAGAGTCGGCCTGCTCACGCGCGAGTGGCCGCCGGAGGTCTACGGCGGTGCCGGGGTGCACGTGGAGGAGCTGGTCCCGCACCTGCGCGAGGTCGGGCTCCAGGTCGACGTGCACTGCTTCGGCGGACCGCGCGCCGACGCCACCGCCCACGCGCCGGACGCCCGGCTGGCGGGCGCGAACGCCGCGCTGCAGACGCTCTCGGTCGACCTGTCGATCGCCGCCGCCACCGCCGGCTGCGACCTCGTGCACTCGCACACCTGGTACGCCGACCTCGGCGGCCACCTGGCGGGGCTGCTCCACGGCGTCCCGCACGTCGTCACGACGCACTCGCTGGAGCCGCACCGGCCCTGGAAGGCCGAGCAGCTCGGCGGCGGCTACCGGGTGTCGAGCTGGGCCGAGCGGGTCGCGGTCGAGGGGGCCGCGGCGGTCATCGCCGTGAGCGAGGGGATGCGCCGCGACGTCCTGGACGTCTACCCCGCCCTCGACCCGGGCCGGGTGCACGTCGTGCACAACGGCATCGACCCGCAGCGGTACGCCCCGACGACCGGCACCGACGTGCTCGAGCGGGCGGGGGTCGACCCCGCGGTGCCGTACGCCGTCTTCGTCGGCCGCATCACCCGGCAGAAGGGGCTGGCGCACCTGCTGCGCGCCGCCGGCGACCTGCCCGGCCAGCTCGTGCTGTGCGCCGGCGCGCCCGACACGGCGGAGATCGCCGCGGAGACCGAGCAGCTCGTCGCGGAGCTGCAGCAGCGCCGCCCGGGCGTCGTCTGGCTGCGCGACATGCTGCCCAAGGCCGACGTGGTGCAGCTGCTGTCGCACGCCGCGGTCTTCGTCTGCCCGTCGGTCTACGAGCCGCTCGGCATCGTCAACCTGGAGGCCATGGCCTGCGGCACGGCCGTCGTGGCCAGCGCCGTCGGCGGCATCCCGGAGGTCGTCGTCGACGGCGTCACCGGGCTGCTCGTGCCGTACGACGAGGCGGACCCGGCGGGCTTCGAGGCGGCCCTGGCCGCGCGCACGGCCGAGCTGCTCGCCGACCCGCAGCGGGCCGCGGCGATGGGCGCCGCGGGTCGGGAGCGCGCGGTGGCGTCGTTCGGCTGGTCCGCGATCGCCGAGCGCACGCGCGACGTCTACGAGGCCGCGCTGTCGGGCTGACGGCCCCGCGGCGACCGCAGCGGCCAGCCGTCGGCGACCGGCTCCACGCCCAGCCGGCGCAGCGCGGCCGGCACCTCGGCAGCGGGCACCGGCCCGCCGAACAGCCAGCCCTGCGCGTAGGCCGGCGGCTCCGCGCGCAGCGCCGCGAACTGCGCCTCGCTCTCGACGCCCTCGGCGACCGCCGCGAGGCCCAGCGACCGGGCCAGGGCGACGACCGCCGGCACGAGGCCCTCGCCGTCCTCGGGCAGCAGCGCGACGAACGACCGGTCCACCTTGAGGACCGAGACCGGCAGGACCCGCAGGCAGGTCAACGACCCGCTCCCGGCACCGAAGTCGTCCAGGCCGAGTCGCACCCCGCGCTCCACCAGGGCCCGCAGGGCCGGCGCCGGGTCGTCGACGGCCGCCGTGAGCACCCGCTCGGTGACCTCGACCAGCAGCCGCTCCGGCGGCAGGCCCGCGGCCGCCAGCACCGCCTGGACGCGGTCGGCCAGGCCGGGGTCGGCCCGGCCCGACCCGAGGTTGACCGCCAGACCCAGCGGCGCCCCGAGCTCGGCCGACCAGCGGGCCACCAGCGGCGCTGCGGTGGCGAGCACGTGCTCGTCGAGCGCCGGCAGCAGGCCGCTGTCGACCGCCACGTCCAGGAACGCGGCCGGTCCGAGCAGCCCCCGCTCCGGGTCGCGCAGGCGCAGCAGCGCCTCGACGCCGACCGCCCGCCGGCTGCGGACGTCGACCACCGGCTGGTAGTGCACCTCGAGCACGTCGTCCTCGAGCGCGCGGGCGAGCAGGGCGCGCAGCCGGCCGCGCTCGAGCGCCCGGTCGCGCAGCGCGGTGTCGAAGACCTCGTAGCGGCGCCGGCCGAGCTGCTTGGCGCGGTACATGGCCGCGTCGGCGTCGCGCAGCAGGGCGGCCGCGCTCGTCTCGCCCGGGGTCGAGAAGGCCACGCCGATGCTCGCCGACACGAGGACCTCGTCCTCGCCGACGACGACCGGCGGGCGCAGGGCCTCGGACAGGCGGTCGGCGATGGCGACCGCCTCGTCCTCCCCGCCGAGCGCCGGGCAGACGACGACGAACTCGTCGCCGGACAGCCGCGCGACCGTGTCCTGCGGCCGGGTGACCGCCCGCAGCCGCGCCGCCGTCTCGCGCAGCACGAGGTCGCCGACCTCGTGCCCGAGGGCGTCGTTGACGAGCTTGAACTCGTCGAGGTCGACGAACAGCGCGGCGACGAGCGGCGCGGCCGGGCTGCGGCGCTGCAGCGCGCCCTCGAGCCGCTCGAGCAGCAGGTGGCGCGCCGGCAGGTCGGTGAGCTGGTCGTGCAGGGCGAGGTGCTGGAGCCGCTGCTCGCTGCGCCGGCGCTCGGTGACGTCCTGCACCTGCACGAGGTAGAGCCGCTCCCCCTCGTCGCCCTGGACGGGACTGACCGTGACCAGGGCGTCGACGAGCTCGCCACCCGCGTGCCGGAGCCGGCGCGCGACCGTGCCCTGCCGCGTCCAGTCGGCGGGGCCGCCCTCGGGCGGGTCGACGAGCTCGGCGACGTGCCTGACGGCGAGGTCCTCGCGGGAGCGCCCGAGCAGCTGCGCCAGCGCCGGGTTGGTCGTGACGACGTGGCCGCGCTCGGAGACCAGGGCGGTGCCGTGCGCGGCGGCCTCGAAGGCCGCGCGGAACCGGTGCTCGCTGCGCCGCAGCCGGCGGCGCGCGAGCACCTCGCCCGTCACCTCGGTGAGCGACAGCACCACCTCGCCCCGCTCACCCGGCGCCCCGCGGACGGCGACCCAGCGCTCCTGCGCGCCGGCCAGGCGCACCTGCGCCGGGCCGCCGCTGCGGTCGACCACGCTCTCGAGCAGCCGGACCGCCCGCGGGCGCGACGCCGGGAGCACCAGGTCGAGCGCCGGGACGCCCGCCAGCGGAGCGCCGTCGACGAGCACGCCGACGAGCAGCTCCGCGGCGGCGTTGGCGTAGCGGACCGTGCCGTCGGGTGCCACCACCAGCACGGCGTGGGGCAGCCCGCGCAGCACGGCCGACGTGTCCACCCTGCCCCGCCCTCCGCCCGCCGCTGCCCGACCGGACGAGCGTGTCACGCAGGACCGACAGGAGTGCAGACCCGAACGGAGGTCGTTGCGCGCGCAGACAGCCGAACTCCGGCACGTGTCGGACACGTCCGGACGAGCCGGGCGTCGGGTCGGTGTCGTCGGTCGGGTCGGACCGGTCGGACCGGTCGGGCCGCGGGTCAGGCCGCTGCGCGCTCCAGGCCGTGCCGGTAGCGGTCCGCGGCGGCGCGGTGCTCGGCGACCGGGCCCAGCAGCTCGTCCTGCGCGACCACGGCGACCGCGGCGCGCAACCGCCGGCGGGCCCGGCGGGCCCGGCGGGCGGCGGTGCGGGCCACCAGCGGCCGCGCGGCGAGCCCGACGAGCAGCCCCGCGAGCAGGCCGAGACCGAGCAGCGCGGTCGGCAGGGGGACCCGGCCGAGCCGCGGCAGCGGGAGCACCCCGCCCAGCTGGAGGGCCCCGAGCGCGACGAGCAGCAGCAGCCACAGCGCACCCAGCGCGGCGACACCGACGAGCACCGACTGCAGGGCCCCGGCGGCACGCCACCAGCCGGGCCGGTCGTCCGCGCCGAGGTCGGTGCCGGACACGGCCCGGTCGAGCCGGTCGGGCAGCGTCGACGAGCGCGCCTCCAGCTCGCCGCGCAGGCCCTCGCGCCAGGCGGGCGGCAGGTCCTCGGCCGCCGCGTCCCGCACCTCGCGCAGCGCCGTGGCGACCCGCGCGGCCGCCACCCCCTGTGCCGCCGGCAGCGAGGACCGGCCGGCGGCCACCGGGGCGGGCCCGGTGCCCGCGTCCGGCCGCGCGCGCCGCAGGTGCAGCCGCCGCAGCGGGTCGGCCCGCAGCCCGCCGGTCCAGGACACCAGCGGCCAGCCGGTCGCCGCCGCGCCGTCGCGCCGCACCGCCCCGGCCACCGCCCGCTCGACGACGGGCACGCCCGCGGCGTCGCACAGCGCGTCGACCAGCCGGCGGGCGGCCGGCTCGTCGACCGGCCCCGGTGCGCCGCCGGCCCGCAGCAGGCCCCGCGCGGTGGCCCGGGCGTCCGCCGCGAGCCGCTCGGCCGCCGCCCGGCGGGCCGAGACCCGCCGCTCGAGCTCGGCCCGCAGGTCCGCCAGCCCGGCGCCGGTGCGCGCCGACACCGGCAGCAGGGGCACGTCCCCGAGCCCGCCGCGGTCGAGCAGGCCCCGCAGGTCGGACAGGCACGCCTCGCGGGCGGCGTCGTCGAGCCGGTCCACCTGGTTGAGGACGACGACGAGGACGCCGGCGTGCGAGGCGTACGGCCGCAGGTAGCGCTCGTGGACGGCCGCGTCGGCGTACTTCTGCGGGTCGAGCACCCACACGAGCACGTCGACGACCTCGACGAGCCGGTCGACCTCCAGGCGGTGCTCGACGGCCGTCGAGTCGTGGTCGGGGAGGTCGAGCAGCACGAGGCCGTCGAGCGTGCGCGACGGGCTGGTGACCAGGTGCCGACGGGGCACGCCGAGCCAGTCGAGCAGCGGGGCCCGGTCGGCGGACGAGGACCACACGGCAGCGTGGGCGGTGCCCGTCGTCGGCCGGCGCACCCCCGGCGGGGACACCGCGGCGCCGACGACCCGGTTGAACAGCGACGACTTGCCGCTGCCGGTGGCGCCGGCCAGCGCGACGACGGTCGCGTCGCCGAGCGCCGTACGGGCCCCGGCCTTGGCCAGCAGCTCGCGCGCGGGGGCCGTGACGGTCTGCGGCACCCGCCCGTCGGCGGCGTCGACGGCGTCGCGCAGCCCGCCCAGCCGGTCGGCGAGGGAGGGCTCCCGGCCCCTCACGGCGCCTCCCGCCGGGCGACGGCGAGCGAGCCGAGCGCCACCCGCAGCCCGGCCGCGGCGTCGGCGCCGGGCACCGCCGCCTCGACGAGCGCGTCGAACCGCTGCCGCTCCGCGAGCAGCAGCCCGCGGGACCGCTCCTGGAGGTCGGCGCGGGCGAGGTCGGTCAGCCGGCGCACGGCGGCGTCGCCGAAGACGGCCTCCAGCACCTTCTGGCTCAGCGCGCTCGTCCCGCCGGCGACCGCGACCTCGGTGCCGGTGAGGCCACCGGTCTGGGCGAACACCGCGACCATGACGGCCAGCCCGGTGCCGTTCACGCCGTACGACAGCAGGCGCGCGGTCGTGCGCCGGTCCGACCCCTGCTCGCGCACGAGGTCGAGGACGCGCCCCTGCCAGGCACGGACCTCCTCGGCCGCGGCCGCGCGGAAGCCGGGCGAGGCCCGCTCGAGCTCGCGCTCGTGCGCGGACAGCAGCGCGCTCCCGCCGGCCGTGGCGCGCCAGGCCGTCGCGGTCCGCTCGGCGGCGCGGTCGGCGGCGGCGCCCAGCAGCGCCTCGACGTCGCCCTCGAGCGCCCCGGTCACCTCCTCGACGGCCGTGGCCCGCCCCGTGACGGCCGCCGTCAGGCGGTCGCGCAGGCGCCCCACCCGGGTCTCCAGACCGCGGGCCCAGTCGCCGGTGCCGACGAGGTCCTGCCAGCGGGCGAGCACCTCGCCGCGCAGCAGCGCGCCCGAGCGCACCCCGCGGTCGACGTCGCCGACCGCCTCGTCGTACGCCGCCGCCGCCCCCGCCCGCAGCGAGCGCGCCGCGTCGTCCTGCCCCGCGACGGCCTCGACGACCGCCCCCACCCGTCCGGTGAGGCTGTCCAGGGCGCCGTCGAGCGTCTGGCGCACGACGGCGGTCCGCGCCCCGGCGTCGGCGGCCAGCGCGGTGAGCCAGGCGCGCAGCGGCCCGACCTGGTCCTCGGGCAGCCGCCCGGCGACCAGCGGCCGCTCCTCGACGACGAACAGGCGGGCCCCCGCGAGCCCGGCGCGGTCGAGCATGGCCTGCAGGTCGTCGCGCACCTCCCCCACGGCCTCGGGCGGGACCCGGTCGAGCACGACCGCCAGCGCCGTGGCGCGCTCCTGCGCCGTCCGCAGCAGGTCCCACGGCACCGCGTCGGCGTAGCGGGCGGCGGTCGTGACGAAGACCCACAGGTCGGCGGCCGCGAGCAGCTGGGCCGACAGGTCGCGGTTGGCCGTGACGACGCTGTCGACGTCCGGCGCGTCGAGCAGGGCCAGCCCGGCCGGCAGGGCCGCGCTCGGCACGAGGCGCAGCTCCCCGGCGCCGCCCGGTCCGCCGCCGGTCACGCGGGCGAGCGACGGCAGGACCCGCTCGTCCGCGAAGGCCGCCCGGTCGGCCTCGGCGCAGACCAGCACCGGCGCGCGGGTCGTCGGGCGCAGCACCCCGGCCGCCGACACCTCGAGGCCGACGAGGCTGTTGACCAGCGTGGACTTCCCGGCACCGGTGGACCCGCCCACCACCGTCAGCAGCGGCGCGTCGAGCTGCTCCAGGCGCGGCAGCAGGTAGTCGTCGACCTGCGCCACGACCGCGCGCGCCGTGCGGGTCGCCTCGGCGGCGCCGGGCACGGCCAGCCCGAGCCGCAGCCCGGCCAGCTCGTCGCGCAGCCGCCGCAGCGCCGGCGGCACGCGCACCGCGGTGCCCGCACGCCCCGCCCCGTCCCGCTGGTCCGCCACCTGCCCAGCCTGCCGCACCGGGCCCGGGGCGCGCCGGCGGCCCGCCGGGCACGCGGGGGGCAGGCCGGGGGGCAGGCCGGGGGGCAGGCTGGGGGGCATGGTGCTGCCCCAGCCGTCCCTGCCCGGCGTCACCCACCGCACCGTGCGGGTCGGGGACCTCGACGTGCACGTCGCGGAGGCCGGCGACCCCGACGGGCCGCCGCTGGTGCTCGTGCACGGCTGGCCGCAGCACTGGTGGACCTGGCGGCACGCGGTGCCGCTGCTGGCCGATCACCGGCTCGTGCTGCCCGACCTGCGGGGACACGGCTGGACGAGCGCGCCGCGCACCGGCTACGACAAGGAGCAGCTCGCCCTCGACCTGCTCGGGCTGCTCGACGCGCTCCAGCTGCCGCGGGTCGGTCTGGTCGGGCACGACTGGGGCGGCTGGGTGGGCTTCCTGGCCTGCCTGCGCGCGCCGCAGCGCTTCACCGGCCTCGTCGCCCTGGGCATCGCGCCGCCGGCCCAGCGGCCCGACCGCCGGCTGCTCGGTCTGTGGCGCGGCGCCTACCAGGTGGTGCTCGGCACCCCTGGGCTCGGCGAGGCGCTGCTGCGCGGCAGCACCCGTACGGTCGAGGCGGTGCTCCGGCTCGGCGCCACGCGCCAGGAGGCGTTCACCGACGCCGACGTGCAGGTCTTCGCGCAGGTGCTGCAGGAGGCGCCCCGGGCGCGGGCCAGCTCGGCGCTCTACCGCGCCTTCGTGCTCGGGGAGGCGGCACCCGTCTTCGCCGGCGCGTACGCGCGGCAGCGCCTGACCGTCCCGACCCGGCTGGTCGTCGGCGCCGACGACCCGGTCATCACCGCCGGGCTGCTCGAGGGCGCGACGGACTGGGCCGACGACCTCCGCGTGACCGTGCTGCCCGGCTGCGGCCACTTCGTCGCCGAGGAGCGGCCGGACGCCGTCGTCACCGCGCTGCGGTCCCTGCCGGCCGCCCCGACGGCCGCGCGTTAGGTCACCAGTCGAAGGGGTCCGGTCGGCGGAAGTCGCCGACCGGGTCGGCGTCGGCGTCGCCCTCGACGAGCAGGTCGTGCAGGGCGTCGAAGACGCCGGGAGCCGCCGCCAGGACCATCGGGAAGCCGGCCGGTCGGCCGCGCAGGCCGCCCAGACGGGCGCCCGCCTCGGTCGCGACGAGCCCACCGGCGGCGAGGTCCCAGGGCGACAGCCCCTGCTCGTAGTAGGCGTCGACCCGGCCGGCGGCGACCGCGCACAGGTCCAGCGCGCCCGCCCCCGCGCGGCGCACGTCGCGCACCGCGGGCAGGACGGTCGTGAGCAGCCGGGCCTGCGCGGCCCGGCGCCCCGCGGCGTAGCCGAAGCCGGTGGCGACGAGCGACTGCGGGAGCTCGCCGGCGGACGTGCAGCGCAGCGGCTCGCCGTTGAGCGCGCTCCCGCGCCCGCGGGCCGCGGTCCACGTCTCGCCCTTGGCCGGGTCGTGCACCACGCCGACGAGCGCCTGCCCGCGGCCGCGCTCGACGGCGACCGAGACCGCCCACTGCGGCAGCCCGTACAGGTAGTTCACCGTGCCGTCGATGGGGTCGACGACCCAGCGCAGGCCGCTGCTGCCCTCCCGCCCGCCGCCCTCCTCGCCGAGCAGGCCGTCGTCCGGCCGCTCGGCCCGCAGCGCGTCGACGACCAGCCGCTCGACCGCCCGGTCCGCGGCGGTGACGACGTCCGTCGGGCTGGTCTTGGTCGACTCGGCCCGGATGCCCTCGCGCATGGCCACGGCGAGCTCCCCCGCCTGCCGCGCGACGCGCAGCGCGAGGTCGAGCAGGGCGTCGAGGTCGTCGGGCTCGTCGGTGGGCACGCCCCAGTGTCGCCCCCGGGCCGCGGCGGTCCGGACACGCCCGTCGGGCACCCCCGCGCGGCGAGCCCGGGGCCGACGTAGTAGAACGGCGTTCGGTTTCCGCGGTCCCCGGTGCTCGGCGCCGGCCCGGCAGGCGCGCCCTGCCCGACCGCCCGGGACCGACCTGCCCGACCCGCACCGACCCGCACCGACCCGCACCGACCCGCACCGACCCGCACCGACGCTGCACGAGGAGACCTGCGTGGACCTGACCTACAGCCGGGAGGACGAGGACTTCCGCCGCGAGCTGCGCGACTGGCTGGGCACGGCCCTGCCCGCCGAGATGCGCGAGCCGGCCTACTGGGCCGGCAAGAGCGACGACGAGCAGTTCCAGGTCCGGCGCGACTGGGAGGCCGCCAAGGCCGAGGCCGGGTTCGCCGGCATCCTGTGGCCGACGGAGTACGGCGGCCGCGGCGGGACGCCGACGATGAAGGCGGTCTACGACCGGGAGATGGCGCTGGCCAACGCGCCCACGACGGTCAACCCGCTCGGCCTCACCTTCCTCGCGCCCACCGTCATGGCCCTGGGCAGCGAGGAGCAGAAGCGCTCGATCATCAAGCCGCTGCTGCACAACGAGGTGATCTGGTGCCAGGGCTTCTCCGAGCCCGGCGCGGGCTCCGACCTCGCCGCGCTGCAGATGCGCGCCGACAAGCAGGGCGACGAGTACGTCCTGAACGGCCAGAAGATCTGGACCACCAACGCCCTGCACGGCGACAAGATCTTCACGATGGCGCGTACCGGCCCGTCCGAGGGCAGCAAGCACGCCGGCATCTCGATGCTGCTCGTCGACATGCACCAGAGCGGCGTCGAGGCCCGCCCGCTCAAGCAGATGACCGGTGCCAGCGAGTTCGGCGAGGTGTTCTTCACCGACGCGACCTGCCCGGTCGACGAGGTCCTCGGCGGCGAGGGCAACGGCTGGCAGACCGCGATGCTCCTGCTGTCCTTCGAGCGCGGCAGCTCGGCGATCGGGCAGTACACCGAGTACCACAAGATGTGGCAGGCGGTCGTCGCCCTCGCCCACGAGGTCGAGCGCGACGCCGGCACCGCCGCGCAGGACCCGGTGCTGCGCCAGACGCTGGCCAACGCCCTCGTCGAGCTCGAGTGCCTGAAGTACCACTCCTGGCACATCCTCACCCAGACCTCGCGGGGCAAGGACCTCGGCTTCGAGGCCTCGATGACCAAGATCATGTGGTCGGAGACGTTCCGCCGGGTCAGCGACGCGTACGAGGCGGTGCTCGGCGCCGGCTTCCAGGTCCCCGACCCGCAGCCCGGGATGTCCCTGGCCGAGCTCACCACGCTGGCCATGTGGTCCCGCTCCTGCACCATCTGGGGCGGCTCGCAGCAGGTCCAGCGCAACATCGTCGCCGAGCGCGTGCTCGGCCTGCCCCGCTAGGAGACCGGAGCCATGGAGTTCGCCCTCGACGACGAGCAGCGCGCCCTGCAGGACGCGGTGCGCTCGTACCTGCGCGACCGCTTCGGTCCCGCGGAGGTCCGCAAGCAGTACGACGACGCCGCGGCCGACGGCATCCCCGCCGACCTGTGGTCCGCCATCGCCGAGCAGGGCTGGCTGGGCCTGCTCGTGCCCGAGGAGCAGGACGGCTTCGGCGCGGGCCTGCTCGAGGCGGCCGTCGTCGCCCGGGCCTTCGGCGCCGCGACGGTGCCCGGCCCGTGGCTGGGCACGGTCCTGCTCGGCGAGGCGCTGCGCCTGGCCGGCAGCGCCGAGCAGCAGGCCGAGGTGCTCCCGGGCCTGGCCGCCGGCGAGGTCAAGGGCGCGGTCGCGCTGCTGCGCAGCGGCTCGGCGACCCTGCCGCCCGCGACCGCCGACGGCGACGCCGTCTCCGGCGACCTGGGGCTGGTCGAGTACGCCTCGGCCGCCGACCGGCTGCTCGTCGCCGCCCGTGACGGGCAGGGCGTGGCGCTGTTCCTCGTCGACCCGCGCGGCGAGGGCGTCACCCTCACCGACCACGAGGTGCTCGACCGCACCACCCGGCTGCAGACCGTCGTGCTCGACGGCGCCCCCGGCACCCGGCTGGCCGGCGGCAGCGCCGAGGTGCACCGCGACCTGCTCGACCGCGCCGCCGTCCTCGCCGCCAACGACCTCGCGGGCACCGCCCGCAAGGCCGTCACCGACACGGTCGAGTACGACAAGCAGCGCGTGCAGTTCGGCAAGCCGGTCGGGTCGTTCCAGGCCATCAAGCACCACCTCGCCGACCTGCACATCGCGGTGGTCATGGCCGAGCACGCGGCCCTCTACGCCGCGCACGCCCAGGACGTCGACGCCGACGACAAGCAGCTCGCGGCGTCCATCGCCAAGGCGAAGGCGAGCGACGCGGCCGACGCCGCGGTCTCGGCGATGATCCAGTACCACGGCGGCATCGGCTACACGTGGGAGCACGACGCGCACTTCTCCTTCAAGCGCGTCAAGCGGCTGCAGTTCGCGTACGGCGACGCCGCCCAGCACCGCGAGCGGATCGCGCAGCTCGCGGTCGACGGGCTGCGCTCGGCCGGCGCGCCGGCGGCCGAGGAGGTGGGTGGCGCGGCGATGCCCGGCGGCACGGGCGCCACCCAGGGCACCGGCGTGGCGGCAGGAGCGGCGTGAGCCGGGCCCTGCTCACCGGCGGCGCGTCCGGCTTCGGCGCCGAGGTCGCGCGCCAGCTGGCGCGCCGCGGCGACCAGGTCGTGCTCGTCGACGTCGACGAGGCCGGCGGGCAGGCGGTCGCCGAGGAGGTGGGCGGCCACTTCCTGCGCTGCGACGTGTCCGACCACGACGCGGTCGTCGAGACCACCCGGCAGGCCGAGGAGCTGCTCGGCGGGCTGGACCTGGTCTTCCTCAACGCCGGGATCTCCAGCGGGTTCGGGCTCGGGGACGACTTCGACCTCGCCGCCTACCGCCGCGCCATGGGCATCAACCTCGACGGCGTCGTCTTCGGGGTGCACGCCGCGATCCCGGCGCTGCGCCGGGCCGGGGGCGGCTCGATCGTCGCGACCGCGTCGATGGCCGGGCTCACCGCGACGGCCTTCGACCCGGTCTACGGCGCCAACAAGCACGCCGTCGTCGGGCTGGTCCGCGCCCTCGGGCCCGCGCTCGCGCCCGAGGGCATCCGGGTCAACGCGTTCTGCCCCGGCTTCGCCGAGACGAAGATCATCGGGAACATCAAGGAGCACCTGACCAGCAGCGGCGTGCCGATCATCCCGGTCGACGTGGCCGGCCGCGCGGTGCTGCAGGCCTTCGACTCGGCCGAGACCGGGCAGGCGTGGCTGCTGCAGGCCGGGCGCGACGTGATGGTCTACCGGTTCCGCGGGATCCCCGGGCCGCTGGACGCGGACGGCAACCCCGCCCGTCCCGTGGACCCCGCGGGCGTCCCCAGCCTGTAGCCCCAGCCGCCCCCCGTACGTCCGTCCGACGCGGACCCGCCCGTCGCGTGTCGGGCGGGCGCAGGACCGGGGCTCCCCGCCGGACCGTCTGCGGTCTGCGGTAGACCTGCTGGGACGGCGACGACGAGAGGGAGCACCCGTGATCGACCCCACCGGCAAGGGCCTCAAGCAGTACCTCGCGGAGGACCCGGGCGGCCCCGTGGTCATGCTCAACCTGCTGCGCTACCGCCCCGACGGGGGTCGCGAGAAGTACGCCGAGTACGTCGAGCACTTCCGGCGCACCACCGGGCCGTTCGGCGCCGAGGTGCTGTACGTCGGCGACGGCCTCACCCCGCTGGTGGCCGAGGACGGCCAGGCCTGGGACGCCGTGCTGCTGGTGCGCTACCCGAGCCGGCAGGCGTTCAGCGACATGGTGCGCGACCCCGAGTACCAGAAGGGCTCGCACCTGCGCACCGAGGCGCTCACCGAGGCCGTGCTGCAGGCGACGAAGGAGTGGCCGGCCTAGGAGTACTTCCCGGCGAGGTCCAGCACGGTCTGCACGTAGCTGTCGAGGTGGTTGTAGGCGAACACCGCGTCGTACAGCGCCTGGCCCCCGCGCCCGGCGCCGTACCGGCACAGGTAGTCCGCCGCCGCCGGTACCGCGTCGTAGGGGTCGCCGATGTCGACCGTGCCGTTGCCGTCGCCGTCCACGCCGTACGTCGCCCAGGTCGACGGCAGGAACTGCATCGGCCCGAGGGCACCGGCGGACGACGGGCCGTTGTTGCGCCCGTGACCGCTCTCGACCTGACCGATGGCGGCGAGCACGGTCCACGACAGCCCTCGGCACCGGCCGGCCGACTGGACGTAGAGGTCGCGGTAGGTCGCCGGGCGGCCCTTCGGGACCGCGGACGGTGCAGCCGGCTCGGGCCGGGCGACGACGACCTCGCCGGGCCCGACGACCCCCGTGACGGCGCGGCGCAGCGCAGCCACCGACAGCCCCGGCGCCGCGACGAGCACGCCGGTGCGGGGCACCGCGCCGTACGCCGCCGCGCTCCCCCGGTCGGCGACGAGGTCGACGTCGGGCACGGCGAAGGCCGCGACCGCGCCCACCCGCTCGGGCACGGTCGCGGTGCCGACGACGGGCACGGTGCCGCCGAGCGGGAGCTGCGCGCGCTCGGCCAGGGAGTACGTCGGCGCGACCTCGCCCCGGGCGACCGCCTGCCAGAGCGGGTCGGAGCCGGCGGTCTCGGCCGGCGTGAAGCCGCGGAACTCCCCCGGGTCGACGCCCGCGACCCGGGCCTGCTGGCCCCCGACCCGCACGACGCCGGTGTCGAGCACGGCCACGGCCGTCACGCCGCGCACCGCCCGGAGCCGGGCCACCTGCTCGTCGGTCAGCGGGGCGGGGACCCGCACGAGCAGGTCGGGCACGACGAGCCCCGCGAGCGCCGCGACCGGCGGAGCCGGGACGCCCGCGGCCAGCGGCACCGGCGGCACCGGCGGCAGCGGCACGTCGGCAGCGGCCAGCGGCGAGGGCTCGGGCAGGGGGGCGACCGACGCCGGCCGGGCCCGCGGCAGCGGGCCCGCGTCCCCCGCCGACCGCGTCGCCACGGCCGTCACCCCGCCACCGGCGACCAGGGCGAGGGCTGCCGCGACGCCGAGCGCACCGGCCCCGGACCGGCCGCCTGCCCGCACCGCGCTGCCTCCCCGTCGAGGTCGGACCCAGGTGGTCCACTCTTGCCCGTGCAGAGTCTCACGATCGCCAACTGCTCGGGGTTCTACGGCGACCGCGCCAGCGCGATGCGCGAGGTGCTCGAGGGCGGCCCGGTCGACGTCGTCACCGGCGACTACCTCGCCGAGCTGACGATGCTCATCCTGTTCCGGAGCCGCGCGAAGGACCCGGCCAAGGGCTACGCGACCAGCTTCCTGCGCCAGGTCGAGCCGCTGCTGGCCACGCTCTGGGAGCGCGGGACGAAGGTCGTCGTCAACGCCGGCGGCCTCGCCCCCGCGGCGTGCGCCCAGGCCGTCCGCGACCTCGCCGCCGCGCTCGGCCTCGCGCTGGACGTCGCGCACGTCGAGGGCGACGACCTGCTGCCCCGGGTGCCGGACCTGGACCTGCCGCACCTCGACACCGGCGAGCCGCTCGGCGACCGGTCGGCGCTCACCGCCAACGCCTACCTCGGCGCCTGGGGGATCGCCGCGGCGCTCGACGCCGGGGCGCAGCTGGTCGTCACCGGGCGGGTCACCGACGCCTCGCTCGTCGTCGGGCCGTGCGCGTCGCGGTTCGGCTGGGCCCGCGACGACTGGGACCGGCTCGCCGGCGCGGTCGCGGTGGGGCACGTCCTCGAGTGCGGCACGCAGGCCACCGGCGGCAACTACTCCTTCGTCGCCGAGGAGGTCGCCCGGCCGGTCCACCCCGGCTTCCCCCTCGCCGAGGTCTTCGACGACGGGTCGGCGGTCATCACCAAGCACCCGGGCACCGGGGGCGCCGTCACGGTCGGGACGGTCACCGCGCAGCTGCTCTACGAGATCGGCGGCCCGGCGTACGAGGGCCCCGACGTGGTCACCGACTTCTCCAGCCTGCAGCTCGAGCGGGTCGGCAGCGACCTCGTGCGCCTGTCCGGCGCCCGGGGCGGCCCCCCGAGCGGCCGCGTGAAGGTGGCGCTGAACATGCTCGGCGGGTTCCGCAACAGCATGACCTTCGTGCTCACCGGTCTCGACGTCGAGGGCAAGGCCGAGCTGGCGCTCGCCGGGCTGCGCGACGCCTGGCCGCACCCGTTCGACAGCGAGCTCGTGCGGCTCGACCGGCCCGACGCGCTGAGCAACGAGCAGGCCGCAGCGCTGCTGCGCGTGCACGTGCGCGACCGCGAGCCGTCGCGGGTCGGCCGGGCGTTCTCCTCCGCCGCCGTCGAGCTGGCGCTCGCGAGCTACCCGGGCTTCACCCTGACGAGCACCCCGGGCGACGCGGTGCCGTACGGCGTCTACTGGCCGGCGCTCGTCGACGCGGCCGAGGTCGAGCACGTCGTGGTGCACGCCGACGGGCGGCGCGAGGTCGTCCCGCACACCCCCCCGGGCGAGCCGCTGGCGATCGGCCGCCCCGTGCTGCCGGCCGCCGTCGAGGGGCCGACCCGGCGGGTGCCGCTGGGGCTGGTCGTCGGGGCCCGCTCCGGCGACAAGGGCGGCACCGCCAACGTGGGCCTGTGGGGCCGCACCCCGCGGGCCGGCGACTGGCTGCAGCGCTGGCTGACCGCCGACCGCGTCCGGCTGCTGCTGCCCGAGGCGGCCGGGCTCCCGGTGCAGGTGCACCGGCTGCCGCACCTGTCGGCCGTCAACGTCGTGGTCGTCGGCCTGCTCGGCGAGGGCGTCGCCTCCTCCACCCGCTTCGACCCGCAGGCCAAGGGCCTCGGGGAGTACCTCCGGTCGCGCTACGCGGACGTGCCCGTCACGCTCCTCCCGTGACCGCTCCCGACGCCCTGCGGACCTGGGACGTCGCCGTCGTCGGCACCGGCCCGGCGGGCGCCGCCGCCGCCCGGGCCGCCGCCGCGACCGGCGCCTCGGTGCTGCTGCTGGAGCGCGCGGAGGTCCCGCGCTACAAGCGCTGCGGCGGGGGGCTGATCGGCGCCTCGCAGCAGGCCGTCCGCGAGACCGGCCTGGACCTCGGGGCGCTCTCGCGCGACCGCGTCGGCCGCCTGACCTTCACCCGCGACGGCCGTCAGGGCTACACCCGCCGGGCCCCGGCCTTCCTGCCGATGGTGCTGCGCAGCGAGCTCGACGCGGCGCTCGTCGACGCCGCGGTCGCTGCCGGGGCGCGGCTGCGCACCGGGGTGACCGTCACGGCGTACGACCAGGGGCCCGACGCGGTCGTGCTCACGACCAGCGAGGGGCCGGTCCGCGCGCGGGTCGTCGTCGGGGCCGACGGCTCGCAGGGGCGGGCCGCCGCGCACGTCGGCGTGGTGTGCGACCAGGTCGACCTGGGGCTGGAGGCCGAGCTCCCGACCCCACCCGGGTCGGACTGGGAGGGCCACGTGCTGCTCGACTGGGGACCGGTGCCCGGCTCGTACGGCTGGGTGTTCCCCAAGGGCGACACGCTCACGGTCGGGGTGATCGGCGACCGGGACCGCGGGCCGGCCGTGCGCGCCTACTACCGGGCCTTCCTCGCCCGGCTCGGGCTGGACCCGGCGACGGCCCTGCACGACGGGGGCCACCTGACCCGGGTGCGGGCACCGGGCTCGCCGGTGCGGCGCGACCGGGTGCTCGTCGCGGGCGACGCGGCGGGCCTGCTCGACCCGTGGACCCGCGAGGGCATCTCGTTCGCCCTGCGCTCCGGCGCGCTGGCCGGTGCGCACGCCGCCGGCGACCGGGCGGGCTACGACGCCGCCGTGGGGACGGCGTTCGGCGCCGAGATCGCAGCCGGCCGCGAGGCGCTGCGCGTCTTCACCCGGCACCCCGGCACCGTGCACACCGTGCTGAGGGGGCTGCCGGGCATGTGGGACCTGTTCGTGCGCCTGGTCGCCGGCGAGACCTCGCTCGCCGACCAGCTCGCCCGTCGCCGCGTCCAGGCCCTGGTCCGCGTCCTGCGCTGACCGGGCCGGGCGCGTCGTGCCGACGGGCGGCGCGGGTCGACCGGGCCCCCCGCGCCGGCCCGGTCAGTCGCGGCGCAGGGGCGCCACGGGGGCGTGCCAGTCGCGCCAGATCCCGAGCACCCGCACCGTGAAGACCAGCCCGGCCGCCGCGACGAGCGCCGGCTGGCGCGGCAGCCCGGTGCCGTCGGCGACGACGAGCAGCGCCGCCCCGAGGATCGCCGGCACGGCGTAGAGCTCCGACCGCAGCACCGCCGGCACCTCCCGGGCGAGCACGTCGCGCAGCACCCCGCCGCCGATGCCCGTGAGGCAGCCCAGGGTGACCGCGCCGACCGTCCCGAGGCCGCTGCTCAGCGCCTTCTGGGTGCCGACGGCGACGAACAGGCCGAGCCCCGCGGCGTCGAACAGCCGTACGGCGCTCGCCAGCCGCTCCACCAGCGGGCTGGCCACGAAGACGAGCAGACCGGCGGCCGTCGCGACGACCAGGTAGCGCGCGTCGTGCAGCACCCGCGGCGGCACGTCGCCGAGCAGCACGTCGCGCACCAGCCCGCCGCCGGTCGCTGCGACGATCCCGAGCACGAGCACGCCGAAGACGTCGAACCGCTTGGAGACGGCGAGGGTCGCGCCGGACAGCGCGAAGACGAAGACCCCGAGCAGGTCCAGGACGCGCAGCACGCTCACGCCGAGCCGAACTCCGCCCGCACCGCGTCGCCGTGCTCGTCGAGCGCCGGCGCGGGCGGGCGCGACGCCGGGTCCTCCCAGGCGGTCATCTTGAGCGGGTTGCCGGGCACCTGCAGGCCCCCGGCGTCGACGACCATCCGCCGGGCGGCGGTCTGCGGGCTCGACACGGCCTCACCGACGCTCGCCAGCGGTCCGCACGGCACCCCGGCCAGCTCGAGCTCGCCGAGCCAGTGCTCGGCGTCGTGCGCCGCCAGCGCCGCCTCGAGGTCGCCCTTGAGGTCGGCGCGGTGCTCGTGGCGTCGGGCGTTGCTCGTGTAGCGGGCGTCGCTGACCAGGCCGGGCTCGCCGACGGCCCGGGCCAGCGCGCCGAACAGCGCGTCGTTGGCCGCGCAGATCGTGATCTCCCGGTCCCGGCAGGCGAAGGTGTCGAAGGGGGCGATGGAGAAGTGCGCGTTGCCGATCGGTGCCGGTTCGGTGCCGGTGGCCAGGTAGGACAGCGCCGGGCTCTCCAGCAGGCTGATCGTCGCGTCGTACATCGCGACGTCCAGGTGCGTGCCCCTCCCGGTGCGGGCTCGGCCCAGCAGGGCCGCGGTGATCCCGCCGTGCGCGTACAGCCCGGCGGCCAGGTCGGCGACCGGCACCCCCGGCTTGACCGGGTGGCCGCCCTCGGGACCGGTGATCGAGACGATGCCGCTCATCCCCTGCACGACGGCGTCGTACGCCGGGCGGTGCGACCACGGCCCGGTGTGGCCGAAGCCGCTGATCGAGCAGTAGACGAGCCCGGGGCTCTGGGCGAGCAGCTCGTCCGCGCCGAGGCCGAGCCGGGCCATGACGCCGGGGCGGTAGTTCTCCACGAGGACGTCGGCGCGCAGCGCCAGCGCGCGGGCGACGGCGAGGTCGCCCGGGTCCTTGAGGTCGAGGGCCACCGACTGCTTCCCGCGGTTGACCCGCGCGAAGTAGAGCGACTCCCCTCCGGCGAACGGGCCGTAGCCGCGGCTGTCGTCGCCGCGCAGCGGGTGCTCGACCTTGACCACCCGCGCCCCGAGGTCGGCGAGCATCATCGTGGCGAACGGGCCGGCGAGGACCCGCGAGAAGTCGGCGACGAGCAGTCCGGACAGCGGCCCCTCGGGCGCGGGCCGCGGGGTCCTGGACGGCTGCGCGGAGGTCACCGGCCCATCCTGGGGCATGCCGGCGCTGCTCCGGACGGCCCCCGCCGGGCGGTTCGGCGGGAACGTCGGCCCCGGGTGTGGTGTTGTGACAGGCATGACCGGCACCGCGACCCCCTCTGCCCCGTCTCCGACCCTGTCCGCTGCCGACCGCTGCGACCGCTGCGGTGCCCAGGCCCGAGTGCGCGTCGTCCTGTCCAGCGGCGACCTGCTGTTCTGCGCGCACCACGCGCACGCCTACGAGGACGCCCTCAAGGCCCGGGCCGTCGACTGGGTCGACGAGACCGCCGCGCTGAACGACTAGCGCCTCCCGCCGCGCCCGACGGCCCCTCCGCCTCCCCGGCGGCAGGGGCCGTCGGCGTCCCGGGGCCCGGGTCAGGCGGCGCGGGCGGTGAAGCGGCCCGCGGTCTGCTCGACGACCAGCGGCAGGCCGAACGCCCGCGACAGCAGCGGCCCGGTCAGCACCTCGCCGACCGGCCCGGACCCGAGCACCCGCCCGCGGGCCAGCACCAGCGCGTGGGTGGTGCCCACCGGCACCTCCTCCACGTGGTGGGTGACCAGCACCGCCGGCGGCGCGTCCGGGTCGGCCCAGAGCCGGGCGAGCAGCCGCAGCAGCGCCTCGCGGGCGCCGAGGTCGAGCCCGGCGGCCGGCTCGTCGAGCAGCAGCAGCTCCGGGTCGGCCATGAGGGCGCGGGCCAGCAGGACCCGCTTGCGCTCGCCCTCCGAGAGCGAGCCGAACCGCCGGTCGCCGAACGACCGCAGCCCGACCCGGCCCAGCAGGGACGTCGCCCGCTCGACCTCGGCCGGGTCGTGCGCGCCGCCCCAGCGGCCCACCACGCCGTACGACGCCGTCACGACGACGTCGAGCGCGCGCTCGTGCGGCGGGACCCGGTCGGCGAGCACGGCGCTGGACAGCCCGACGCGGGTGCGCAGCTCGCCGAGGTCGGCCTGCCCGAAGCGCTCACCCAGCAGCTCGACCCGGCCGCGGGTCGGCAGGGTGCCGGCGCTCGCGACCTGCAGCAGCGTGGTCTTCCCCGCGCCGTTGGGGCCGAGCACGACCCAGCGCTCCCCCTCGCGCACCGTCCAGTCGACGTCGGTGAGCAGCGGGGTGCGCTCGCGCACGACCCCGACGCCGGACAGGGACAGGACGGGCTGCGGTGCGGGCACCCGCCGAACCTAGCCCCGGCCGGCCCGTACGCTCCGGCACATGTCCTGGTCCTGCTTCGACGTCGAGATCGCCGACAAGGTCGCGCACGTGCGGCTGTCCCGCCCGGACGAGCTCAACACCATGAACGCCGCGTTCTGGCGCGAGCTGCCCGAGATCGTCACCGGGATCAGCGACGAGGCGAGCGCCCGGGTCGTCGTCCTCAGCAGCACCGGCAAGCACTTCAGCGCCGGGATGGACCTGTCGGTCTTCACCGGCGACCACCTCGCCGGCGGGGCGCCGCAGGCCGAGATCGGCCGCCGGCAGGCCCGGATGCGCTCCAACGCGCTGCTGCTGCAGGGCTCGTTCACCGCGCTGGAGAAGGCCCGGGTGCCGGTCATCGCGGCCGTGCAGGGCGGGGTCATCGGCGGGGCGGTCGACCTGGTCACCGCGTGCGACCTGCGCTACGCCAGCGCCGACGCGTTCTTCTGCGTGCAGGAGATCAACATCGGGATGACCGCGGACGTCGGCACGCTGCAGCGGCTCGGCAAGGTCGCGGGCGAGGGCTTCGCGCGGGAGATGGCCTACACGGGGCGCCGGGTGCCGGCTGCCCGGGCGTACGAGGTGGGGCTCGTGCAGGGCGTCTACGCCACGCAGGAGGAGCTCGTCGAGGCGGCGCTCGCGACGGCCCGGGAGATCGCCGGGAAGTCGCCGCTGGCGGTGTGGGGCTCCAAGGTGGCGCTGAACTACGCGCGCGACCACACCGTCGACGAGTCGCTGGAGCAGATCGCGACCTGGCAGGCGGGGATGTTCCAGCCGCAGGACATGGTGGAGTCGTTCACGGCGAAGGCCGAGCGGCGCGAGCCCGTCTTCGAGGACCTGCTCCCCCAGCCCCGCGGCCTGGTCTGACCCCTCCTGCGTCCGCCCGACGCGGACGCCGCTCATCAGCAGCGGGTCAGCGCGGCTCCCACGTCGTCACCCGCACCGACACCGTGACGCCCGCGTCCCCGGCGTCGTCCCCCGGCAGCCCCGCCAGGTCGACGTGCCGCGCGCTCGGCCCCATCGCGACGACGTCGCGCACCTGCGCCGGCGAGAGCGCCAGCGGGTGCTCCACGAGCTCGTCGCCCCGCAACGCGTACGCCGCGAGCTGCCGCTCGAGCCGCTCGTCCTTGTCGGGGTCGACGGTGACCAGCCCGAGCGGGCCGACGAGCTCGGCGAGGTGCCGGACCGTCGGCGTGGCCACGACGAGCCGGCCACCCGCGGCGAGCACCCGCGCCGCCTCGGCCGGCCCGCGCGGCGCGAACACGCTGAGCACCGCACCCGCGACGCCGTCGGCCACCGGCAGCTCGCCCCAGGCGTCGGCCACCACCGCGCCGGCCCGCGGGTGGCAGCGGGCGGCGCGGCGCGCGGCGTACGGCGACAGGTCCAGCGCGAGGCCCGGGCCCGCGACGGCGTCCAGGACGCGGGCGAGGTGGTGCCCGGTCCCCGCGCCGACGTCGACCACCGGTCCGCGGTCGACGGCAGCGGCCAGGGCCGCAGACACCGCGCCGTAGTGCCCGGCCCCGAGGAACCGGTCCCGCGCCGAGACCATCCCGGCGGTGTCCGCCGTGCCCGGGTCCGGCGCCCCGCCCCGCCGCAGGGTGAGGTGGCCCTGGCGCGCGACGTCGTACGCGTGGCCGGCCCGGCACCGCACCACCTGCTCCTCGCGGCAGAGCGGCGCCCGGCAGTGCGGGCAGCGCAGCAGCGCCAGGACGTCGTCGAGCACGCCGTCAGCGCCGCGGGCGCGAGTGCCGCAGCGTGATCGACATGCGCGCGCCCGACGCGGTGCGCTCGCGGGGCACCGTGTGCACGAAGTCGTGCTGGCAGGCGCCGCCCATGACGACGAGGTCGCCGCCGCCGGGCCGGTAGCGCCGCACCACCGGCCCGCCCGCGGCGCTCCGCAGCAGGAAGGACCGCGCCGCGCCGAGCGAGACGGTGGCGACGAGCGGGTCGCGCTGGACCTTGCGCACCGTGTCGCCGTGCCACGCGACGGCGTCCGACCCGTCGCGGTAGAGGTTGACGAGGCAGGAGTCGAACGCGACGCCGTAGCGGTCGGACAGCACGGCGGCGAGCTCGGCCACCGGCCCCGGCAGGGCCGCGCCGACCGGCCAGACGGCCACCAGCCGCGGCTCGAGCACCCGCGCGTCCCACATCTCGCGCTCGCGCTGCCGCCAGGGAGCCTCGGCGAGCAGCAGGTCGAAGACCTCGGCGTGCTCGGGCAGCCACCCCGGCACGAGCTCGACCCACGAGGTCGCGTCGAGGGCGTCGCGGCGCACCCCGGCGAACGACAGCCGCCCGCCGTCGGGCTCGCTGTCGAACAGCGCGCCCTGCCACGCGACCTGCGGCTCCACCCGTCCAGTGTGCGGCAGCCCACGCCCGCGGCTCGACGGGCGCGGATGCTCCCGCGACCGCAGGATGTTGTACGGAGCACCTACCGCAGGAGCGAGGACCGATGACCCGTCCGACCCCGACCACCCGACCGGCACCCCAGGTCGTGAGCGTGACGACGGCGCACCGCAGCCACACCGACGACATCGCGCTGCGCGAGCGGCGGTACGTCGCCACGCAGCTCGTCCGCGTGCTGCTCATCGTGCTCGGGGTGGCCCTGCCGGTGCCGGTGCCCTTCCGCCTGCTGCTGTTCGTCGGGGCCGTCGTGCTCCCGTGGTTCGGCGTGGTCATGGCCAACGCCGGACCGGTCGCCGACAAGCGCGAGAAGACCGCGATCGTCGAGGGCGGGCTGACCGAGACGCTGCCCGCCCCGGAGCAGCCGCTGCGCCTGGCGATCGAGCCCGGCCGGGTCGTGGACGCCGAGCGCTAGCACCCCGTACGGCCGGGGCGGGCCTGCGGCACGATGGCGCTCCGCTCCCGGAGGTGCCCGTGCCGCTGATCCCCCCGCACCGGACCAGCTCGTGAAGCTGGTCTGGACCCCCGCCGAGGTGCTGCAGGCCGGCCAGGCGCTGGCCGGCGCCGCCGCCTCGCTGGCCGGCGCGGCGACCTCGCTCGTCCGGGCCGCGGGCCAGGCCGAGGCGCTGGTCGTGCGGCTCGGCGGCGTCGTCGACGAGGTCGGCGCGCTGCTCGCCCGCGTCGACCGCGCCGTCTCGCTCGTCGAGGCGACCCTCGCCCGCGTCGACGACACGGTCGGCAGCGTGGCGGACGGCGCCGAGGCGCTGCTCGGCCGGCTGGACGGCACCGCCGACCTCGTCGGCAGCGGCGCGCAGGCGCTGCTCGGCCGGCTCGACGGCACCGCCGACCTCGTCGGCAGCGGGGCGGAGGCCCTGCTCGGCCGGCTCGACACCACCGTCGACCGGGTCGGCAGCGGCGCCGACGCGCTGCTCGGCCGGCTCGACGGCACGGCCGACCGGGCCGGTGAGGCCGTGGCCCGCCTCGACCCGGTGCTCGCGGCCGCGGACGCCGCGGTGGGCCGGGTGGTGTCGCTCGCCGAGGACGCCACGCGCACCGTGCTGTCGGTCGACCAGACCGTGCGCGCCGCCGAGTCCGCCGTCGCCCCGCTGAGCCGGCTGGGCCCGGTGCTGGAGACCGCGGCCGAGCGCCTCACCCCCGACGAGGTGGTGCGCCTGCTCGACCGGCTCCCGTCGGTGATGACCCTGATCGAGGTCGTGGGCCCGGACGTGCGGGCGCTGCTGGACCGCGTCGACGACCTGCACGCCCTCGCCACCGGACTGCCCGGCGGCCGACGCCTGCTGCGGCGGGCCATGGAGCGCCCCGGCGACCCCGCCTGACGGCGGACCGGCCCACGGCTCCCGACCCGCAGCAGGTGGTCTTGTCCGACACGTCGGACAGGTCTACGGTCCCCCACACGGTGGCCGGGGGGCGCCGGACGAGGGGGCAGCACCGTGGCGGGAGCTCGGACCAGCAGGCGCGCGACGGCCCTGGTGGCCGCGGGGACGGTCGCCCTCGTGGCCGGCGGGGGCGTGGCCTGGGCCACGATCCCCAGCCGCACCGGGGTGATCACGGGCTGCTTCGTGCGCTCCACGGGCGCACTGCGCATCATCGACGCCGGCTCCGGCGACAGCTGCCGCTCGGGCGAGCAGAGGCTGACCTGGAACCGCACGGGCCCGGCTGGCCCGGCCGGCGCCGACGGTGCTCCCGGACCGGTCGGCGCCGACGGTGCTCCCGGCCCGGCCGGCGCCGACGGTGCTCCCGGCCCGGCCGGCGCCGACGGTGCGCCCGGACCTGCCGGTCCGCCCGGCCCTGCCGGATCGCCCGGGCCGGCCGGCGCCGACGGTGCACCCGGACCTGCCGGTCCGCCCGGACCTGCCGGATCGCCCGGCCCTGCCGGTCCGCCCGGACCCTCGGGGGCCGGCGGCAGCGCGCTGCTCGCCGGCGGGGTGCGGCTGGTGGACGCCCAGGACGTGCTGGGCTGGACGGGCCTGGCCGGCACCGACGACCTGGTGCTCGACGAGAGCTCGGCCCGGCACCGCCTGCCGTACGCCGGGACCGTGAGCGGCCTGTCCGCGCAGCTGGACCCCGCCTCGGTCGCGACCACGGTGACGCTGGTGCGCAACGGCGCCAGCACCGCGCTGACCTGCACGGTCCCGGTCGGCGCGACGAGCTGCGCCGCGCCCGGCACCCAGCCGTACGTCTCCGGCGACACGATCAGCCTGCGCGTGGAGCACGCCACGGGCGGGGCGCTGCGCCACCTGCGCTTCAGCGCCGCCTACCAGGCGACGGGATGAGCCGGCCGTCCCGGCGCGCCGTCCTGCAGGTCGGCGGTCTGACGGCGCTCGCCGTCGCCCTGCCGTCCGCACCGGCCCGCGCCGCGACGCCGCTGACGCTGGCCGGTGCCCGCGCGGCCGTCGGGCAGGCCTTCCCCGTGGTCGGCCGCGGCTTCTCGCTGCGTCTGGTCGCCGTCGACGACCTCTCCCGGCCGCAGCCCGTCCCGGGCAGCGGGGAGGCGTTCGCGCTCCGCTTCGAGGACCGGCGACCCGCGCGACTCGCCGAGGTGGTCCACGACCTCGGCGGACCGTTCGGGCGCCTGCGCCTGCTGCTCGTGCCCCTGGGCGCCCGCCGCTACGACGCGGTCGTCAACCACTGGCGACCCGCTCGCCGACCCTGACAGGAGCTCCTCGTGTCCGACCCCTTCCTCGGGGAGCTGCGGCTCTTCCCGTACACCTTCAGCCCGCAGGGCTGGGCGGCGTGCGACGGCCAGCTCCTGCCGATCTCCCAGAACACCGCGCTGTTCAGCCTGCTCGGCACGACCTACGGCGGCAACGGGGTCACGACCTTCGCCCTGCCCGACCTGCGGGGGCGCGTCCCCGTGCACCAGGGCCAGGGCCCGGGCCTGAGCGACCGCACCCTGGGCGAGCAGGACGGCGCCGAGGCGACGACGCTGACGACGGCCCAGCTGCCCGCCCACACGCACCTGCCCGCCGTCAGCTCCGCCGAGGCGTCGACCAACCGTCCGGCGGGGGCCGTCCCGGCGCGCGGCGGCGAGTACGCCCCGACGCCCGACGGGTCCGGCGCCCCCAGCAGCCCCACCGGCGGGAGCCAGCCCGTGCCGCTGCTGCAGCCCTACCTCGTCCTGCGCTGGTGCATCGCGCTCAACGGCATCTACCCCAGCCGGAGCTGAGCACGGTCCCGAGCCGCACCCTGCTGCGGCCCCAGCGGGCCGACGACGCGGCGCTGGTGGTCCAGCTGCTGCTCGCCGTGCGGCCGGAGCTGGCGGTCCTGGGCGAGCCGGAGGTCGCCCGCCAGAGCGCGCTGCGCGAGCAGGTCTGGGAGCAGCAGCACGGGGTCGGGGGACGCCGGGTCCTCGAGGTCGACGGCGAGCCCGTGGGCCGCGTGTGGACCGCGCGCTCCGAGGTCGACGTGCTCCTCGTCGACCTCGCCCTGCTCCCCTGCGCCACCGGCCGGGGCCGAGGGACCGCCGTCCTGCGCACGGTCCTGCGCGAGGCCGCCGCGCAGGGGCGCGGCGTCGTGCTGCACGTGGACCGCACCGCGACCGGCGCCGCGCGGCTGTACGAGCGGCTGGGGTTCCGCGAGGTCGGGCGCGACGCGCTCCGGCGCGCGCTGCGGCACCCGCCGCCCTAGCCGCGCAGCCCCGGGAACTGGTCGTCGCGCCACTCCCGCCCGGCGCCGGTCGCGGCCGCGCCGGCGTCCTGCTCGCGGGCCCGCAGCTCGACCCGGCGGATCTTGCCCGAGATCGTCTTGGGCAGCTCGGCGAACTCCAGCCGCCGCACCCGCTGCCAGGGCGCGAGGTGCTCCCGGGCGTACCGCAGGACCGACTCGGCGGTCGCGGCGTCCGGGACCGCACCGGGCACGAGGGCGACGTACGCCTTGGGCACCGCCAGGCGCACCGGGTCGGGCGCGGGCACGACGGCGGCCTCGGCGACCGCCGGGTGCTCGAGCAGGACCGACTCCAGCTCGAAGGGGCTGATCTTGTAGTCGCTGGCCTTGAACACGTCGTCGGTGCGGCCGATGAAGGTGATGTAGCCGTCCTCGTCGACGCTGGCGACGTCGCCGGTGTGGTAGCAGCCGCCGGCCATCGCCTCGTCGTGCCGCTCGGGGTCGTCGCGGTAGCCGGTCATGAGCGGCAGCGGCCGCTCGGCGAGGTCGAGGCACAGCTCGCCCTCCCCCGGTGCGACCACCCGGTCGCCGGTCACGGGGTCGACGAGCACGACCGGCACGCCGGGCAGCGGGCGGCCCATCGACCCGGGCTTGACCACCGAGCCCGGCGTGTTGCCGACCTGCGCGGTGGTCTCGGTCTGCCCGAAGCCGTCGCGCACCGTCAGCCCCCAGGCGGCGCGCACCTGCTCGATGACCTCGGGGTTGAGCGGCTCGCCGGCGGCGATCACCTCGCGCAGCGCCCAGGGCCCACCCGCGAGGTCGCCCGTGATGAGCATCCGCCAGACCGTCGGCGGGGCGCAGAAGGTCGTGACGCCGCGCCCCCGCAGCAGGTCCAGCAGGGCGGGCGCGTCGAACCGGGCGTAGTCCCACACCACGACCGTCGCCTCGGCGAGGAACGGCGCGAAGAAGCACGACCAGGCGTGCTTGGCCCAGCCCGGCGAGGAGATGTTGAGGTGCCGGTCGCCGGGCCGCAGGCCGAGCCAGAACACCGTCGACAGGTGACCGACCGGGTAGGACACCTGGGTGTGCTCCACGAGCTTGGGCCGCGAGGTCGTCCCCGAGGTGAAGTAGAGCAGCAGCGGGTCGCCCGGGGCCGTGCCCGGGTGCTCGACCGGTGCGGCCTCGCGGTCGTACGCGTCGTGCAGGTCCGCCCAGCCCTCCACCGGCCCGACGCTGAGCCGCAGGTAGTCGCCCGGCACGTCGTCGAACGTCGCCGTGGACCCGGCGGCGCACAGCACGGCGCGGGCGCCGCTGCGGGCCAGCCGGTCGCGCAGGTCGGCCGCGCCGACGGCGGTGGTGGTCGGCACGAGCACGGCGCCGAGCTTCATCACGCCGAGCATCGCCTCCCAGAGCTCCACCTGGTTGCCGAGCATGAGCACGACCGGGTCGCCGCGGCGCACGCCGAGCGCGGCCAGCCACCCCGCGACCCGGTCGGACGTGCGGGACAGCTCGCCCCAGGTGCGCTCGACGGCGCTGCCGTCCTGGCCGACGACGACCAGCGCCGCCGTGTCGGGGTGCTCGGCGGCGACGACGTCGAACCAGTCGACCGCGAAGTTGAACCGGTCCCCGACGTCGGGCCAGCGGAAGCCGGCGACCGCCTCGTCGTGCGACCCGCGGGCCGCGAGCAGGGCGTCGCGGCCGCGGCGGAGCGCGTCGTGCGCGGGGCCGGGAGCGGTCTGGGCCATGTCTCCTCCTGCGGGTGGTCCGCGCAGCCTGCCAGCGCCGCCGCGGACGTCGGCGCCCGGGTCAGCCCTTGGCCGCGCGCTTGGCCTCCTGCTTGTGGGCCCGCACCGCCAGCAGCGACTCGCGCCCGGTGACGTCGGCGACGGAGCGGGGAACGCCGTCCTCGCCGTACGGCCCGGCGGCCTCGCGCCAGCCCTCGGGCCGCACGCCGTACTGCTTGCCGAGCAGGGCCACGAGGATGCGGGCCTTCTGGTCGCCGAAGCCGGGCAGCGCCTTGACCCGGCGCAGCAGCTCGGGCCCGTCGGCGTCGCGCCACAGGCGCGCGGCGTCGCCGTCGTAGTCGGTGAGCAGCGCCCGGCACAGCTCCTGGACCCGACCGGCCATCGAGCCGGGGAAGCGGTGCACCGCGGGCGGGGTCGCGAAGACGCCGGCCAGGTCGGGGTGCTCGGCGATCGTGCGGGCGTCGAAGCGGCCGAGCCGCTCGGCGAGCACGGCAGGCCCGCTGAACGCCTTCTCCATCGGGATCTGCTGGTCCAGCGCCATGCCGACGAGCAGGGCCAGCGGGTCGTCGGACAGCAGGGCGTCGGCGGCGTCGTCGCCGGTGATGGTGATGGCGGGCACGGACCGAGCCTGTCAGCCCCGCGCGCGACGCGCCAGCAGGCTCACTCCAGCGGCGCCTGGTAGGTCCACGACGCCGCGTCGCGGCGGACCTCGGTGCCGCCGTCGACCACCCGCCTCGACCAGGTGATGCGGAAGCCGCCGTCCTCGCGCGGCTCCCGCGGGCCGGTGTCGGACACGACGGTCCGCTCGCCCACCGCGCCGTACAGCGTCACCGTCACCGAGGTGCGCGTCGTCGCGGCCCGCACGACGACCGGCGCCCCGGTGTCGTTGCGCCAGCGGTTGTCGATCGCGCCGAAGTACAGGGTCGCCTCCCGGCCGGGCGGGTAGCGCGAGATGTAGCGGCTGTGCGGGGTCGCCTCGAGCACCGGCAGCCCGGCGAACCAGACGGCGTTGTAGAGCGTCGTCGAGAACTGGCTGACGCCGCCGCCGACCTCGTCGACGAGCTCGTCGTCGACGATGGCGCCGTCGGCGACGAAGCCGCGCTCCCGGGTGCGCTCCCCCGCGACGGTGTTGAGGGCGAACTCCCCGCCCGGCGGCACGACGGTGCCGTCGACGATCTCGGCCATCCGGGCGATGTTGGTGACCCGCGGCGCGCAGCACGGGAAGCGCGTGGTGAAGCTGCCGATGACCTGGCGCACCCCCACCAGCGACGCCGCCGTGACCTCCGGCCGGGTCACCTCGACGGGCAGGGGGGCCGTAGCGCCGGCCCGCCCCGACCGCACCGGCCAGCGCCGCGACGGCGTCCTCGGTGCGCACCGCCAGGCCGTCGACGTCCTGGGTGACCTCCACCGGCACGGCCCGGGCGGAGAAGCGGGCGTCGCCCTGGGCGGTGAGCAGCGGCGTGGCGGGCGGCAGCGACAGGGCGGCGTCCGACGGTGCGCGGCGCAGCGCCGCGAGCAGCGGCTCGAGGGCCTGCGCCGCGGCGGCCTGGTCGAGCACGAGGTCCGGCCCGACGCCCGGCACCACGGGGCTGCGCAGCAGCGGCGCCAGGACCTGCGGCGGGACCGGCAGCGACACCTGCGGCTCGGCCGGGGTCCCCGTGAGCACGACGGGCCCGGCGAGCAGCGCCCGGGCACGGTCGGCGACCGCCCTGACCTGGTCGGCGGTCGCCGCGGGCGGCTCGAGGTCGACGGGCAGGTCGCGGACCGCCCCCGGCCGGGTCAGCAGGGCCTCCCGCAGCACGCGGGTCGCCGCCGGCACGTCCAGGGCCCGCCCCGCCCGCGGCAGGACCGGCTCGACCTGCAGCGTCGCCGGGTCGACGTCGACCCCGCCCGGCACGACCGCGGCGTCCACGGCGACCGCCGTGCGGCCGACCTGCTGCGCGAGGGCAGCCGCGTCCAGCCCCGCCACCGGGTCGACCTCCCGGCGCGCCGACAGCACCTCCGAGCGCACGAGCTCCCCGAGGCGCTCCAGCACGCGATCCCGCGGCCGGCCAGCAGCGCGCGCCCGACGGTCGCGTCCAGGTCGACGGCGACGCCCGCGTCGGCGGGGCGGACCCGCACGCTCACCTCCGGCTCGCCGGGCGCCCGCAGCACCACGGGCCGGTCGTACGCCGGGAGCAGCCGGTCGCGCAGCACCCGGCGCAGGTCGGCCTCGCCCAGCCCGCCGACGGGCACCTCCCCGACGCGCACGCCCGGCAGCACCTCGCCGCGCTGCACGGCCAGCGCCGTCCCGGCCAGCGCGAGGAGCACCGCGCTCAGCCCGACGAGCAGCGCGGCAGCCCAGCGCGCGCGCCGGCGGGCCGGACCGGAGACCTCCACGGCAGACCGCTACCCGCGCCCGCCGTGGCCGTACGCCCGGTCCGGCACGTGAGACGCGATCGTCACGGGCGCGCCCTCAGGCGGTGGTCGACGCCCCGAGGGCCTCGACGGCCTTCGCCGAGACGGCCTCGTCCTGGTCGCCCGTGCCGCCGCTGGCGCCGACCGCGCCCTGCAGCACGCCGTCGCGGTAGACCGGCACGGCGCCGGTCTGCGGCGTGTAGCGCCCGTGCGTCATCTCGGTCAGCGCCGCGGAGAAGTTGGGCATCGGCGCCATCTTCTCCTTCTGGGCGGCGCTCGGGGCGCCGTAGGCCGCGGACGTCCACGCCTTGCCCTGCGCCACCGTGGCGGCGATCCAGGGCGCGCCGTCCATGCGCACGAGGGCGAGCAGGTGCCCGCCGGGGTCCATGACGGCGACGGCCATCGGGACGCCGATCTCGTCGGCGGCGGTGCGGGCGGCGGCGCAGAGCGCCAGGGCGTCGTCGGTGGTCAGCACCCCCCCATCCTGCCCCGTGGCAGGGTGCGTCCATGCAGCTCGAGGTGACGACGGCGTACGGCACGGTGCGGGGCACGGCGGACGGCGCGGTCCGCTCGTTCAAGGGGGTCCCGTACGCCGCGCCGCCCTTCGGCGAGCGGCGCTTCGCCGCGCCCCAGCCGCCGGAGCCGTGGTCGGGCGTGCGGGAGTGCGTCGCGTACGGCCCGACGGCGCTCAAGCCGCCCTACCCGGTGCCGGTCGACGCGCTGCTGCCCGAGCCGGTCGTGCCGGGCGAGGACGTGCTCAACCTCAACGTCTGGACGCCGGACGGGGCGCGGGACCTGCCGGTGCTCGTGTGGGTGCACGGCGGGGCCTTCGTCAACGGCTCGGGCGGCGTGCCGCAGTACGACGGGACCGCCTTCGCCCGCGACGGGGTCGTCTGCGTGACGATCAACTACCGGCTCGGGGTCGACGGGTTCCTGTTCTTCGACGACGGCGGGCCCGAGGACCGCGGGCTGCTCGACCAGGTCGCCGCGCTCGAGTGGGTGCGCGACAACGTCGCGGCCTTCGGCGGCGACCCGGCCCGGGTGACGGTGGCCGGCGAGTCCGCCGGGGGCATGAGCGTCAGCTCGCTGCTGAGCATGCCCCGGGCGCAGGGGCTGTTCGCCCGGGCCGTGGTGCAGAGCGGCAGCGGGCACTTCGCGCTGCGGCCGGAGACCGCGACGGCGGTGTCCACCGCGCTGTGCGAGGCGCTGGGCGTGCCGCGCACCCGCGAGGCCCTGGCGGGCGTCGACCCGCAGGCAGCTGGTCGCGGCGCAGTCCGCGCTGTCGGCGCAGATCCAGGCGACGCCCGACCCGGCCCGCTGGGGCGAGCTGGTCGGCAACCTCATGGCCTTCGAGCCGGTGGTCGACGGCGACGTGCTGCCCGCCCTGCCGGTGCGCGGCGTCGAGGCCGGCGCGGGCGCCGACGTCGACCTGCTGATCGGCACCAACACCGACGAGTTCGCGCTGTTCATGGTGCCGAGCGGGATGACCGGCTTCATCGACGAGGGCGTGCTCGGGATGCTGGCCGGGGCGTACGGCCTCGGCCCCGAGCAGCTCGCCGCCTACCGCAGCGCCTCCCCCGGTGCGACACCGGGCGAGCTGGCGGTCGCGGTGGCCACCGACTGGTTCTTCCGGGTGCCGGCGCTGCGCCTGGCCGAGGCCCGCGCGGGCGGTCCGGCCGGCACCTTCGTCTACGAGTTCGCCTGGCCGAGCCCGCAGTTCGACGGCGGGCTCGGCGCCTGCCACGCCCTGGAGATCCCGTTCGTCTTCGACACGCTGGACGCCCCCGGCAGCGAGGCGATGGGCGGCGCCGGCGCGCCGCAGGAGCTCGCCGACGTCGTGCACCGGGCCTGGGTCGCCTTCGCGACGACCGGCGACCCGGGCTGGGAGCCGTACGACCTCGACCGCCGCCCCGTGCAGGTCTTCGGCACCCTCACCGCGGTCGCGCCGGACCCGCGCGGCGAGACCCGCGCGGTGTGGGACGGCGTGCGGGTCTAGTCGACCTGGACGACCTCGAACTCGTCGGACCCGCCGCACTCCGCGTAGCTGCGGGTGCCGAACGGGCGCGCCCGCAGCACGTACGACCCGGGGCTCGTCAGCGTGAAGGCGTCACCGTTGCTGCAGCTGCCGCCCGTCCAGGTCGCGCTGACGCCGACGGCCGTCTCGGGGTCGGGCCGGTAGACGACGGTGAGGTCCTGGCCGGCGGGGGTCGTGCCCACGACCTCCGGGGCGCCCGAGCCGGTGTTCATCCGCCACTCGAGCGGGATGGTCGTCCGGTTCTCCAGACGCACCGTGATCTCGCCGGGCCCGGCGGACGGGCCGGAGCTCGACGGCGGCGTCGTCGTCGAGGCGGTGGTCGTCGGGGCGGTGGTCGTCGGGGCGGTGGTCGGGGCGGTGGTGCGCGGTGCTGCCAGGGCCGTGGTGCGCGGGGCGGCCGGAGCGCGCGGCGCGGCCGGGGCAGTGGTGCGCGGGGCCGTCGTCGACGGGGCGGTGCTCGGCACGGGCGCCGGCGACGTCTCGACCTGGCCGGTCTCGACGGGCACCGCCGCGTCGTCGGCGGCCGTCTCGGAGGGCAGGGGCGCGAGCTCGGCGCCGGCCGGGGAGGGGGCGGCGGCCGCGACCCGGCCCACGGCCAGGCGGTCGTCGCCGGCGCCCCCCGGACCGTGCAGCAGGACGACCACGACGGCCGCCGCGGTCAGCACGACGACCGACCAGACGGCCAGCAGCCACCTGCCCGTGCGGCCCGGCCGGGCCGTCGCGACGAGCGGGTCCGGCTCGACGGAGGTGCCGGAGGGGCGGGCCTCCTCAGGGCGGTCGGGGGTTGGCCAGGTCATCGACGGCTCCAGGGTCGCGGGCCTCCCGGCAGCGGGCGGCGGCGGACCCTCCCACGGCCGACGGCTCTCCGGGGCCGTTCTCGTCCAGGTCCACCCGGACGGTCCGGCGCTGCCGCTGCCGGTGCCCACCCGCTCAGCGCGGTGAGCGCTCGGCGAGCACCTGCTCGGTGAGCGCGGCCAGCCGGTCGCGGGTGCGGACCACGTCCAGCTCGGCCTCGGCGTACGCCCCGGCCCGCCGCCCCTCGGCGTGCGCGCCCGGCCGGTCGGTGAGCCGCGGGACGAGCGCGGCGACGAGCCCGGCCGTGACGGCCGCGTCGTCGAGCGGGTCGGCGGTCAGGACCTCGCCCGTACCGGCCGCGACGACCTCGCTGCCCGAGACCGCCGTCGTCACGACCGCGCGCCCGGCGGCGAGCGCCTCGAGCAGCGCCAGCGACAGGCCCTCCCAGCGCGAGGGCAGCACGACCACATCGGCGGCCGCGAGGTGCTCGGCGACCCGGCCCTCGCCGGGCAGCTCGACGCCCTCGGCCGCGCGCGCCTGCAGCGCCCCGCGGTCGGGACCGTCGCCGACGACGACCGCCCGCGCGCCGGGCACCGCGGCCCGCACCCGCGGCCAGGCGTCGAGCAGCCGGTCGTGGCCCTTCTGCCGGCTGGGCCGGCCGACGCAGACCGCCAGCGGGGCGTCGTCGCCGACCCCGAGCGCCCGGCGGGCGCCCGACCGGTCGGCCGCGGCCGCCGCCCAGTGCGCGACGTCGACCCCGTTGCGGACGACGGCCGTACGACCCTGGACCCCCGAGCGGCAGGCGTCCTGCTCCTCGCCCTCCCCCACGCACACGAGCCGGTCGGCCCAGCGGGCGCCCAGGCGCTCCCAGCGCAGCGACGCGGCGGCCACCGGTCCGGTCGCCGCCAGCCACGACCAGCCGTGCGGGGCGAACAGCGTCGGCAGCCGGCCGCGCAGCAGCAGTCGCCCGCACAGCCCGGCCTTGCTGGAGTGCAGGTGCACGACGTCCGGCGCCACCGCGGCGACGACCCGGCCCAGCGCGCGCACCTCCCCCGGGACGCCCGGGCCCGGGCTGCGCGACGCCTCCCAGGACCGGTGCGGCAGGCCGAGCGCGCGGACGCGCTCCGGCAGCAGGCCGTCCGCGGGACCGGCGACGACGACCTCCCAGCCGCGCGCGGCCTGGTCGGCCGCCACGTCCGCGACGTAGCCCCCGACGCCGCCGTCCACCGGCTGGGCGACGTGCAGGACGCGGGGCACGCGACGCAGGCTAGGCCGCCGGCCCTGCCGCGCGGGCCGCCCGCCGCCCCTGGCCGCTGATCTTCGCCTCCTGGCGGCCGATCTTCGCCTCGTGGGCGCGAGGGTCTCGGGCTGAGCGTGCCAGGAGGCGAAGATCGCCCACGAGGCGAAGATCGGCGGCGACGAGGCGAAGATCGGCCGGGAGGAGGCGGCGGCGGGAGGGCGGGGGCGAGCGGGCGGGAAGGCGGGGGCTGCCGGGAGGCCCGGGCACACCGCGCGGCCGCAGCGCCGGGAGGGCGCGGGCGTACGGCCGGCTGTTCACCCCGTCGGGTCAACAGGACCCGGCGCCGCGCGGCGATGGAGGCAGTGCGGACCGGGAGGCCCAGCGGGGGAACCCCTCGTCGGGAGATCTCCCGGACCCGCACCAACCTCACGGCGCGCCGGGAGGACGAACCGCACAGGACCGGGTACGAACGGGCAAACCCATCGCGAGGTGGGGACGCAAAGCCACGGGGCTCTCGAAGCCAGCCGGGCTCCCGAAACCGGAGAGCACCGGGTCCTGCACGACCACGAGGAGCTCGGGTGCGCCACCGCCACGTCCTGTCCGCCCTGGCTGCCCTCTGCGGCACCGCGGGGCTCGTCGGCGGGGTCGCGCTGGGCAGCGCGGGCAGCGGCACCGCCGACGCTGCGTCCGCGCTCGCCGCGCTGAGCCGCCCGGTCGCCGCCGCCGCCACCGCCGCCACCGCCGCCACAGCCCCCGCCGTCACCGCCTCCGCCGCCTCCCCCGCCTCAGCCGCCGCCCCCGGGGACCGCCCGGCCACCGCGGCAACGGCCGCCCCCGTCCCGAGCAGCCCCGCGACGCCTGCCGCGACCGCGCTGCCCGCCGGCGTCCCGACGATCGTCGTGGCCGCTCCGAGCGACGCCGCCGACCGCAGCGCCGCCCCCGCCGCCCCCGCCGCCGCCGCCCCCGCCGCCGCACGAGTCCGCCGCGCCCTCGGCCCGGGCCGCTCGCGCCGGTGCCGCCTCCGCCGGCGTCCCCACCGTCGGCCTGCGCGCCGGCGCCGACCGCAGCACCGCCGTCCTGCGCACCCCGGAGGTGCTGCCCGTGGCCCCCGCTCCCGCCCCCGTGCCGGTGCCCGCGTCCGGCCCGGCCTTCGGCGTGCAGTTCCACGGCATGTGGTCCTCCTACGACGACGCCGGCCGCGAGCGCGTCCTGTCGGCCTTCCAGGCCCACGGCGTGCAGGCCGTCCGCATCGACCTGTCGTGGGCGATGCTGCAGCCGACCAGCGGCACCTCGTACGACCGCTGGGGCGTCGGCTTCGCCGACGACGTGCTCGCCCGGGTCCGGGCGCACGGCCTGACCCCGATCGTCACGCTCTGGCTGACCCCCGCCTGGGCCAACGGCGGCCGCGGCGAGCGCGCGCTGCCCACCGACCCGACGACGTACGCCCGGGCCGCCGCCTGGGCCGCCGACCGCTGGCGCGGCCAGGTCGCCGGCTGGGAGGTCTGGAACGAGCCGAACAGCCCCGCCTTCCTCGTCGGTGCCGACCCCGCCGCCTACGCCCGCCTGCTCGCCGCCGCCTACCCGGCGATCAAGGCGGCCGACCCGTCGGCGGACGTGGTCTTCGGCGGCACGGAGTACGTCGACGGCGCGTGGATCGCCGCCGCGATGGCGGCGGGCGCGGCGCGCAGCTTCGACGTGATGGGCGTGCACCCGTACATGGGCGTCTCCGACACCAGCCCGACGACTCCCGACGACGGCACGATGTGGACGCTGCGCCACGTGGCCGCGCTGCACGACCAGCTCGCCGCCGCCGGCCGGCCCGACGCGCGGATCTGGTTCACCGAGTTCGGCTGGAGCGCCACCACCACCTCGCCGTCGGCGCCCAACTGGAAGCGCGGCGTCACCCCGCAGGTCCAGGCCGAGTACCTCGTCGCGACCGTCCGCCTGGTCCGCGCCACGATGCCGTACGTCGACCGGGTCTTCTGGTACCAGGACCTCGTCGGGATCGAGGACGGCTTCAACGGCGGGTACGGCCTGGTCAACCCGGACGGCTCGGCCACCCCGGCGCTGCAGGCCGTCGCCGGCGCCTGACCGCCCCGCGCCGGCCCGCCCGCAGGACGCCGGGCCGCGCGACTGCAGCACCGGCCCCCGGCTGCCGAGAGGACAGCGTGGAGCCGCCGCCGTGACCCGCCGCCCCGCGGGCGCGCCCCCCGCCCCGCCGCTCGCGCCCGGCGCCCCTGCCGCCGCGTGGGAGAGTGACCGGGTGGACGAGCGGGGCCGGGTCGACGGCGCTGCTCCCGCCGACGCCGTCCCGGCGGCACCGCCGCCCACCGCGGCCACCGCGTCGGCGCTCGGCGCTCACCCGGCCGGCTCGGCCCGGCGTACGGCGCGCAACGTGCTCGCGCTCATCTCCGGCGAGCTCGTCGGCAAGGTCGCCACCCTGGTCTTCACGGTGGTCGTCGCGCGCGAGCTCGGGGCGACGAGCTTCGGCAGCCTGAGCTACGCCTTCGCCTTCGGCCTGCTGCTCGCCACGCTGGTCTCCTGGGGCTTCGACGCCGAGCAGGTCCGCCGGGCCAGCGCCGACCGCGACGAGCTCGGCGCGGCCCTGACGACGGCGCTCGTGCTGCGCACCCTGCACGCCGTGCCGGTCCTGCTGCTCGGCGCGCTCGTCGGCGTCCTCACCCGGCCCAGCACCGCCGCCGCCCAGACGCTCGTGCTCGTCCTGCTCGCCAGCGTGCTCGACAGCTACGGCGACGCCGGCCGGTCGGCGGCCACCGCGCTGGAGCGGCTGGGCCGCACCGTCGTCGCCCTCGTCGTGCAGCGCGTCTCGGCGTGCGTGCTCGCGGTCGCCGTGCTCGCCTCGGGCGGGGGCCTGGTCGCGGTCGCCGGCGCCTACCTGCTCAGCAGCGTGCTCGGCCAGAGCGTGCTCGCCGTGCTCCTGCACCGCCTCGGCGTGCGGCTGAGCCCGTCGGCCGTGACCCTCCCGGCGCTCGGCGGCTTCTGGCGCCGCACGCTGCTCCTCGGCGTGGACTCGGTGCTGTCCATGGCCCTGTTCCGCCTCGACGCGCTGCTGCTCGGTGCTCTGGCCGACGACGGGCAGGTCGCCGCCTACGCCGTCGCCTACCGCCTCATGGAGACCGTGCTGTTCGTGACCTGGGCGGTGTCGCGCTCGCTGTTCCCGACGATGGTCCGGGCCGGCGGCGGCGCCCCCCTGCTGCGGGTCACCGAGAGCGCGATCTCCATCGCGGGCGCGCTGCTCGTGCCGTACGGCGTGCTCGTCCTGCTCGACGGCGGAGACCTCGTGCGCCTGCTGTTCGGCGGGGAGTACGGCGGCGACCCGGTCGTCGCGCTGGCCTGGCTGGCCTTCGCGCCGGTGTCGTTCGCCGTCGGCTACTTCGGCTCGTACCTGCTCGTCGTGCAGCAGCGCACAGCGCGACTGGTGGCGACCACCGTCTTCGCCGTCGTCGTCAACACGGCGCTGAACGTCGTGCTCATCCCGGCGTACGGCGCGCCGGGCGCGGCGGCAGCGACGACCGCGAGCTACGTCGCGCAGGCGGTCCTGACCGTCGTGCTCATCGCGCCGGGGACGGGGGTGCTGCGGCCCGAGCGGGCGCTCCTGCTGCCCGCGCTCGCCTCGCTCGCCCTGGCCGCCACGCTGCTCGGGCTGCGGCTCCCGGTGCTCGTCGAGGCCCCGGTCGGCGGCGCCGTCTACGTCGCCGCCTACCTGCTGCTCGTGCGCTGGCGCGACCCCGCGCAGCTCGCGCTGCTGCGCAGCCTGGTGAGCCGGTCGTGACCGGCCCGCGCACCGGCCTGCGCACCGCCCTCGTGCCCGTGCGCGACGTCGACGCGGCGCTGCGCGAGCGCTGGGCGGCGCTGGAGGAGTCGGCCGTCGAGGCCAACCCGTTCTTCGGCCCCGACCTGCTCGAGGCGGCGGCCCGCCGGCTGCCCGGCGGCGCGGACGTGCGGCTGCTGCTCGTGCTGCGCGGCGACGACCCGGTCCTGGTGCTGCCCGTGCTGCGCGACCGGCACCGCCGGGTGCCGCTGCCGGCCGTCACCACCTGGCGGCACGCCTACCGCTACGTCGGCACGCCGCTGGCGCGCGAGGACGCTCTCGCACCGGCCGCCGGCGCTGCCCTGACCGCGCTGTCGCGGCTCGGCGCGTGGGCCGCGCTCGAGCAGCTCTACCTCGACGGGCCGGTCGCGACCGCGCTGCGCGCCGCTGCGGCCGAGCGCGGTGCGGGCTGGACCGAGGACGAGGTCTGGGAGCGGCCCGCGGTGCACGCCCGGGACGAGGACAGCTACCTCTCGGAGACCCTCTCGGCGAGGTCCGCGAAGGGGCTGCGCCGCCACCGCCGCGGCCTGGAGCGCGAGCTCGGGCCCGTGGCGGCGGTCGACGGCGCCCGCGGCGCCCCGCCGGCAGCGGTGGCCGAGCAGGTCGACGCGTTCCTCGCGCTCGAGGCAGCCGGCTGGAAGGGCGCGGCGGGCACCGCCATGCGCACCGACCCGGGCGCCGCGGCGTTCCTGCACGAGGCGGCGGCCGGCCTGGCCCGCGCCGGGCGCCTGGAGCTCTGGCGGCTGGAGGCCGGCACCACCGCGGTCGCCCGCCAGGTGCACCTCGTCGCCGGCCGCACGGTCTTCCACCTCAAGACGACCTACGACGAGCGGTGGGCGCGCTGCTCGCCCGGGCTGCAGCTCGAGCTCGACGTCCTGCGGGCCTTCCACGAGGACCCGCGGCTGGACCTGCTCGACCCCTGCACCGACGACCTGCCGGGCCCCAGCGCCCGCCTCTACCCCGACCGGCGGCGCCTCGGCACCGCTCTCGTCGGCCTGCACCTGCCCGGCCGCGCCGCCGCCCGGCTCGTCCCGCACGCCCGCACCGCCTGGCGCAGCGCCCGGCAGCGGGTCGCGCCCACGACCTCCCTGGAGACCCCATGACCCGCCGCGCCCTGCTCGTCGGCGACGGGAGCGCCGCCTACGCCCTCCCCGCGCTCCGCTCGCTCGGCCGCGCCGGCTGGACGCTCGGCGTCGCCCAGCCCGTCGACGACCTGGGCACCCGCAGCCGCTGGTGCTCGTCGGCCCACGTCGTGCCGCCCGCCGAGGACGGCCTCGACGCCTGGGTGACGGCGGTCGCCGAGGTCGTCGAGCGCGGCGCGTACGACCTCGTGCTGCCCGCCGACGACATCGAGGTGCTCGCGCTGTCGGCGGCCCGCGACCGGGTCCCCGCGCTCGTGCCCTACCCCGAGCACGCGGCGGTGCTGGCGGCCGTCGACAAGCTCGGGCTCACCCGGGCCGCGGAGCAGGTCGGGCTCGGCGTGCCGCGCACCCGCGAGGCGACCGACGAGCAGGTCGCGGCCACGACCGGGCCGGTCGTCGTCAAGGCCCGGCTGCACTGGTCGCCGGGCAACGGCGCCGCCGACCGGCACCTGCCGGTGCAGCTCGTCGAGGGCCGCGAGGCCGTCGCCGCCGCGGTGGCGCGCGTGCGGGCGGGCGGCGGCGAGCCGGTCCTGCAGGAGGTCGTCGAGGGGCGGCTCATGGCCGCCAGCGTCGTGCTCGACCGCGACGGCCGGCTGGTCTGCTCCTCGCAGCAGGTCACCGACCGCACGACCGTCCGGCGCACCAGCGCACGCGCCCGCACGGTCCCGGTCGACCCGGACCTGGAGGACGGCGTCGTCGCCCTGCTGCGGGCGCTCGGGCTCTGGGGGCTGGCCAACCTGCAGTTCCTGCGCGGCGCCGACGGCGTGCCGCGGCTCATCGACCTCAACGCCCGCTTCTACGGCTCGCTGGGCCTCGCCGTGGCCGCCGGGGCCGACCTGCCCGCGGCCTGGGCCGACGTCGCGCTCGGCGTGCCCCGCCCGCTGCAGCGCGCCCGGCCCGGGGTGCGCTACCAGGCGCTCGACGAGGACCTGCTGGCCGTGCGGGCGACGAGCGGCTCGCGGCCCCGCGTCGCGGTGGCCAGCGCCGCTGCCCTCGGCCACGCCCTGCGCGCCGAGCACCCGGTCTGGGACGTGCGCGACCCGCGGCCGGGCGCCACCCGGCTGCAGCGCCGGGCGGCGCGGCTGGCCCGCCGGGTGCGGGGCCGGGCGTGAAGGCTCAGCCGACGTGCGGCCACACCGCCGCGCCGACCGCCGCCGCGAGTGCGTGCGGCGGCGACGTGGCGTCCACCCGCACCACGCCGAGCGCGTCCGCCGCGCGGTCGTACGCCGCCGCGTGCCGGCGCAGGTCGGCCAGCGCCCACTCCCCCGGCTTGCGGGCGTGCGCCACCTCCGGCGGCAGCACCAGCAGCAGCGCGCAGGCCGCGGGCGGGGTCCGCCGCGCCAGCAGCGCGCGGGCCGGCGCGGTCACGGCTCCCTCGCCGTACCGGTCCTGCACGTGCACGAGCGAGTCGAGCAGGTACCGGTCCCGCACCACGACCCGGGCCGCCGCAGCGTGCCGGGCGGTGCGGCGGGCCGCGTCGGCGGCGTCCGCGCCGGCGATGAGCACCGACCACGGCCCGTCCACGAGCGGCCCGCGCCGCACGTCGCGCCGAGCACCGGCCGGGGTCGCGCCCGGCCCCTGCGGCGGCGGGCCCGTCCGGGCCGGCGACGGCTCCCGGCGCAGCAGCCCGCGCGCCCGGTGGACCGGCGCCGCGAGCCGCTCCAGCGCCGGCGAGAACCCGACCCGCGCCCACTCCACGGCCACGTCCCGGCCGAGGTCGCCCAGCGCGACCGCGAGCAGGTGCGCCTGCGTCGTCTTCCCCGCCCCGTCCAGCCCCGACAGCGCGACCACCGGCGCCGAGGGCGGACCGCCGCCCAGCGCCAGCCCGGTCTCGTACGCGTCCTGCAGCGCCACCACCCGTCCGCCGAGCCCGACGGCGTCGGCGAGGTCGTACGCCCGGAGCCAGGCCGCCGGGTCCTCCGCCGTGCGGGCGTGCAGCGCGGCCCGCGCCGCGGCGGGCACCGGGGGTCCGGCGGCCGGTGCGACCAGCGCGCGCAGCAGCAGCTCGTCGGCGAGAACGGCGCGAGGGCTCGGCCGAGGGCTCGGCGGAGGGCTCGGCGGGCGAGCCCAGCAGCCGGGCCGCCAGCGGGCCCAGCGCCCCCGCGCCCGCCACGTCGAGGCGCTCCGCGCGCCCGTCGACGAACCGCGCCCAGCGGTCGCCGGCCGGCACCCAGCCGTCGGCCCGCAGCGCCCGCTGCACGTCGGCCCGCGCCGCGTCGGCGACGACTCCCACCTCCGGCCCCAGCGGACCGGCGGGCAGCGTGCGCAGGACGCCCGGCAGGTGCGGTCCGGTCACGTGGGCTCCGAGCGGTTCGCAGGGCGACCGGCCCCGCTGCGGGCCGCGGGGGCGGCGGTCGTGACGGGGGGACCCGGGACCGCAGCGACCGTACGGCACCTGCGCGGCCGCGACGCCCTCACGCAGGTCGCCGGGGAGTTCGACGCGCTCTGCGCCCGCGCGGGCGTGCCCTTCACCTCGCGGCGGACCTGGCTGCAGGCGTGGGCCGACACGCACCGCGCGTGGGAGCCCTGGCTGGTGCTGGTCGAGGACACCGGCGGGCTGCGCGCGGCCGCGCCGCTGGCGGTCCGCCGCAGCCGCGGCGTGCGCACGATCGCGCTGCTCGGCCACGGGCCGACCGACGACGCGCGGCTGCCCGCCGACCCGGGCACCGCCGACGCGCTCGCCGCGGCCGTCGTCGCCGGGCTGCCCGCCGGGCCGTGGCGGCTGCGGCTGCAGCAGGTGCCCGACGGCGACCCGGTCGTGGGCGCGCTGGTCGGGCGGCTGCGGCACGCCCGGCTCGGGCCGGGCCAGGGGATGCCGCTGGTGCGGGTGTCCGGCAGCGACCCCGCGGCCCACGTGAGCAAGAACACCAGGAAGGCCCTGGCCAAGGTGCGCAACCGCCTCGCCGACCGCGGGCTGGAGCCGGTGTCCACCTGGACCCGCGATGCCGAGCAGGTGCGGGCGCTGCTGCCCGAGCTCGTGCGGGTGCACCGCGAGCGGGACCTCGCGCTCGGCCGTCGCGCCGACCACGACGACCCCTCGGCCGCGGCCTTCTACGAGCAGGTGGTGCTCCGGCACGCCGCGGCCGGCGAGGTCGACCTGCTGACGCTGCGGCTCGACGGCGACCTCGCCGCCTACGTGCTCGGGTTCCGGGACGGCCGGGCCTTCCGCAGCTGGGACAACCGGCTCGCGCCGCGCTGGGCCGACCTGAGCGCCGGGCGCCTGGCCAACACCGAGGCCATCCGGCACGTCGTGACCAGCCCGGACTACGACGCTCTCGACTGGATGCGCGGCGAGGAGCCCTACAAGCTCCAGAGCGCCACGGAGGTGGTGCCGACCGCGGTGCTGCAGGCGTGGTCGCACGCCGCCCTGCGGCAGGTCGAGGACCTGGCCGGGCGGGCCCGCGACCGCGCCCGCGACGTGCTGCACCGCTCCCCCGCGCTCCGGTCGGCACGCGCCCGGGTCCGCGCGCTGCGGTGAGCGGGTCCCGCACGGCCGCGCTCGCCGCGCTCGTCGACCCGCTGCTCGACCGGCCTGCGGTGGTGCTCGGCGGCCTCCCCGGGCGCGGGCGCGACCTCGACCTGCTCGTCGACGACCCCGCGCAGCTGGCCTGCGCGCTGTCCCCCCTCGGCTTCACCCCCGGCCCCGAGGGCCTGCGGCGCCTGGTGGAGGTCGACGCAGGGGTGCGCGCCGACGTCGTCGAGCCGCTCGCGCCGGCCGACCTCGGGCTGCCCCCCGCCGCGGCGGCGGCGGTGCGGGCCGGCGCCCTGGCGCTCCCGCCGCACACCCGGCTGCGGCGTCCCGACCCCTCGCACGTGCTGCTGCTGCTCGCGGCCCGCGGCGTCGGGGACCGGCCGCTGTCGGACGCCCACGCCGAGCGGGTCGACGAGGCCCTGGCCGAGCGTCCGGACGCCCTGGCCCGGGCCCGGGAGCAGGCCCGGGCGTGGGGCGTGGAGGCAGACCTCGCCGTGCTCGTGCGCCGGGCCTCCGGCCGGGCACCCGGGCCCCTGCTGCGGGTGCGACGGGGCGCGGCCGGTGCGCGGCGAGCCGGCTCCGGCCCGGTGCGCGCAGCGGTCAGCGGCCTCGGGCAGGTGGCGCTGCGCCCTGTCCTGGCCGCCGTCGCCCGCCGCCCGGCACCCGCCCCGCTCGAGGTGCCGCCCGCCGCGCTGGACTGGCTGCCGCTGCTGCTCACCGACCTCGGCCGGCCCGGCACGCCGGTGCGGGCCGGCGGTCCGGACGCCCCACCGCTCGAGGTCGCCGCCCGGGTGTGCGCCGCGCTCGGGGTCTGACTCCCCGCTCACCCGGACCGCACCCGGACCCGGTCGGCGCCCGGACCCGGTCAGCGCCGCGGCAGGACCAGCGCCGCGCCCCCGACCGCGAGCCCGAGCACGGCCCACACCGTGGAGAAGACCAGCGGGTTGCGCAGGGTGAAGTCGACCGCGCCCTCGCCGACGAGGGAGACCAGCGACGCGGCCGTCCCCCCGAGCACGCCCACGACGACCGCGTCGCCCCGCGCACGGGCGACCCGCAGCGCCCGCCAGCAGCGCCGGCCGACCGCGGCGGTCAGGCCGAGCAGCGCAGCCAGACCGAGCAGTCCGAGCTCCGCCGCCACCGTGAGCAGGACGTCGTGGGCGTGCTGCGCCTCGACCGTCCTCGCCGAGGACACCGCCCGCTGCGACGCGGCCGGGAAGGTGCCGGGTCCCTGCCCGAGCAGCGGCCGCTCCCCGATCTCGCGGAAGGCCTCCGCCCAGATGCGGGGCCGGTCGTCGTACGGGTTCTGCTCGCCGCCGGCCAGGCTCGCCAGGCGGTCGGTGACCACCGTCACCTGCGGCGCGTCGGGGGCGAAGGCGCCCAGCCCGGCCGCGAGCACCACCACCGCGAGCGCCGCCGTCGCCAGCAGCCGCCGGGCCCGCGGGACCACGACGAGCAGCGCCACCACCCCGGCGCTGAAGCCGATCCACGAGCCGCGCGACAGGCTCAGCAGCATCGCCCCGACGGCCGGCAGCAGGGTGAGCAGGCCCAGCCAGCGGTCCCTGCGGTCCTCGGCGCCGAGCAGCAGCCCGAGCGAGACGAGCGCCACGAGCATGGCGAAGACGCCGAGCTCGTTGGGCTGGGCGAAGATGCCCTGCGGCCGGTCGCTGACCAGCGCGCCGCCGTAGCGCGCCTGCACCTGCTGCCCGGCCAGGAGCGCCGGCACGCAGACGACGGCGCCCCCCAGCACGAGGCAGCGCACGAGCAGCAGCCAGCGCGCCCGGTCCTGCGCGACGGCCGCCACGGCGGCTGCGAAGGCCAGACCGACGGCGAGCGCCACGTCCTGCTTCACGGTCAGCTCGAGGTCCACCGTGCGGCCGGTCGACAGCAGGGCGACCGCCAGCAGCGCCCCGCCCCACAGCAGCTCCCGCGGGACGGGCAGCGGCGTGCGACCACGCACGAGCCGGCGCACCACGAGCCCCCCGACCGCGACGACCTGCAGCGCCTGGCCGACCTGCAGCGGCCCGGCGAGCGGCCGCAGCGCCACGTACGACAGCAGCAGCACCACGGCGACACCGCGCAGCGGGGTGCGGTACGCGAGCAGCAGCGCGAGGACCGCTCCCGGCGCCAGCGGCAGCAGCAGCGGGGTGGTCGACGACGCCGCCGCGGCCAGCACCAGGCCCACCAGGGCCGCACCGACCGCCACGGCCAGCAGCCCGGCGACCCGCCGCCCGGCGGGCCCGAGCGGTCCGGTCGTGCTCGCCGGCGCCGCCCCCGCGACCAGGCCCGCGCGGCCGGTCACGGGCGCCGGGCCGCCCGCAGGCCCTCCAGGCAGCCGAGCGCCTTGGCCCCGTCGCGCAGGGCGGCGAGCACCGGCACGAGCGGCAGGGCGCCGGGCGCCGTCCGGGCCGCGCGCTGCAGCGGGAGGCTGAGGTAGCCCGCGGCGCCCAGCAGCGCCAGGACCCGGCCGGGGGCACCGCCGCGGCCGAGGAGCAGCAGACCCGCCGGGTAGGCGGCGGCGCGGGCCAGGTTGCGCCCGACGAGCAGGCGCGAGCCGGTGAGGCCGTCGCCGTGGCCGTACGCGCGGTACATCCGCAGGTTGGCCCGCAGCGTCTCGCGCTGGGCCCACGCGACCTCGGCCCCCGTGGCGAGGACCGCGCGACCGCCGGCGGCGACGACGGCCCGGCCGTACGACACGTCCTCCCCGGTCGCCAGGTGCTCCGGGAAGCCGCCGGCCGCGCGCCAGGCGTCGGGACGGAAGGCCATCGAGCGGCCGGTCGGCAGGGTGGGGTCGAAGGTGCGGCCGAGCAGCCGGCCGTAGGCCCGCACGCCCGGGGTGGGTCGCCGCGCCTCGACCGGGTCGGGGTAGCCCACCGCCGCGAGCGCCTGCTCCCAGCGGCGGCCGGGGCGGGCCGTGACCCGGTAGACGCCGGTGACCAGGGCCGGCGGCTCGGGCTCGGCGAAGCCCGCCACGAGCTCGCCGAGCCAGCCGGGCACCGGCTCGCAGCCGGCGTCGGTGCAGGCGACCACCTCGCCCCGGGCAGCGGCGATGCCGAGGTTGCGGCCGCGCGAGATGCCCGCCCCCGGTTCCACGAGCACCCGCAGCCCGGCACGCCCCGCGGCCGCCGCCCGCAGGAGCGGGACCGTCGCGTCGGACGACCCGCCGTCGACGACCACGAGCTCGTCCTGCGGCCGCAGCTGGGGCAGCAGCCGCTCGAGCAGCGCCGGGACGGCCTCCTGCTCGTCGCGCACGGTCACCACCACGGTCGCCGGCGGGCCGGCCCGCCCGGCGCCGGGACGGCCCGCGACCTCGGCGAGCACGGCGGCGAGCCGGTCGGCGACCTCGGCCGCCGCCGGGTGGTCGGCGGAGCGGCGCCGCGCCTCCGCGCCGAGCTGCGCGCGGGCCTGCTCGTCGGCGAGCGCGGCGAGCGCGTCGGCCAGGGCGTCCGGGTCGCCGACCGGGACGGCGAGCCCGGCCCCGGGCACCAGCCGCTGCGCCGGCGGGGAGCCGGCGACGGCGACGACGGGCACCCCCGCCCGGGCCGCCTCCAGCGCCGAGGTGCCGAAGCCCTCGACGCCCGGCCCGCCGCCCGGCACCGGCTTGGTGAGCACGAGCAGGGCGTCGGCGGCCGACACCAGCCGGCCGGCCTGCGGCACGTGCCCGGCGAAGCGCACCCGGTCCTGCACGCCCAGCCGGCGCGAGAGGTCCGTCAGCCGGGCCCGCTCCCCCGGGGCGGCCGGGTCGTCCTCGCCGATCACCAGCAGCGTCCACGCCCTGGCCTGCGGCCGGGCGAGCGCGGCGACCGCGTCGTCGGCGCCCTTGTAGTCGACGAGCCGGCCGACCTGCACGGCCAGCGGTCCCGCCGGCGCCGCCCCGTCGACGAGGCCGAGCACGGCGCGGGCCTCGGCGCGCGGCAGCGGCGCCGGCGGTGCCGGCGGCGGCAGCACGACCGTCCGGGCCCGGTCCGGCAGCGCCTGCCCGACGCTGGCGTCGGTGAGCACCACGCGGGCCGCCAGCCGGGCCAGCGGCCCGGACAGGCGCGCGTCGTACGACCGGTCGTGCTTGACCCAGACCGCCGGCACGCCGACGAGCGCCGCCACCGGGAGCGCGAGGGCGGCGGCCTTGACCCCGTTGGCGAGCAGCACCTCGGGCGGGTCGCTCCGCAGCAGGCGGCGCAGCGCAGCAGCCGGGCGCAGGCCGTCGACGGCGCGGCGACCGGTGGGCAGGACCGTGACGCGGCGGGCGCGCTCGCGCAGCGCGGCCACGGCCGGCCCGTCGGCGAGCGCGACGACCTCGACGTCGAGCCGGTCGGTCGCGGCGAGCAGGTCCAGCAGCCACTGCTCGGCGCCGCCGAGCACGCCGGCGGGCTGCACGACCAGCACGCGCAGCCTCCGGGTGGCGGTCACCGTGCTCCCTCCTGCGCGGCGCGCTCGTGCGCCGGTCGTCCGTGCGTCGGGTCCTGCGCCCGGGCTCCCGCGTGCCGCGGTCCCCGGCGACGCCGGGTGGCCGTGCCAGCATGCGCACGGGTCAGCCTGTCACCCGTCGACCTCGACCGGGAGCACGCGGACCTGGAGCGCCCGTCGGCTCAAGACCGCTGCGGGTGCGCCGATCCCAGTCAGAGCAGTCCCCGACGGCGCGCAGGAAGGTCCCGGCATGGATCCCGAGCTCTCGGGGCTCGACGAGGTCGCGGCCGCGCTCGCCCGGCGCTGGCTGCTGGTGCTGCTCGTCGTCGTGCCGCTCTTCGGCGCCGTCCTGGGCTACGCGCAGACGCTGCCCACCACCTGGACCGCCCGCGCGACGGTGGCCTTCACGCCGCGCCCGAGCAACCCGGTGGGCGCCGACACGGTCACCCTCGTGCTGCCCAGCTACCTGTCGTACGTGCTGTCGGCCGGGGTCCTCGACGACGTCGGCGACCGCGTCGGGCTGGACCGCGGCGCGCTCGAGAGCGCGGTCGACGTGTCCGTGCCGCCGACGACCGCCACGCTCGAGGTGGTCGTGACCGGTCGTCGCGCGCAGCAGGTCGCCGACGTCGCGAACGCGCTGGGCAACGCCGCTGTCGGGCGGTCCGCCGACGACCCGGTCGTCAGCGGTGCGCTGGTGGCGCCCGCGGTCGCCCCCACGGCGCCGAGCGGCCCGCGGCGCCAGGTGCTGCTGCTCGGGGGCCTGCTCGCCGCCCTGCTCGCCGGGGCGCTGGTCACGGCCGTCGTGGAGCGGGGCACCCCGCGGGTGCGCACCGCCGCCGACGTCCGCGGCGCCCTCGGCCTGGAGGTGCTCGGCCGCGTGCCCCGGGCCCGGTCGCTGCGCGCGCTGCGCGGGGCCGCGCTCGGCGATCCCGCGGTCGCCCTGAGCGTGCGGGCGCTGCACCGCAGCATCGAGGCCGACGCCCGGACCCGGCCGCTGCGGGTGCTCGCCGTCTGCTCGGCGGCCGCCGGCGAGGGGCGCTCGACGGTGGCCGCCGCCCTCGGGGCGGCGCTGGTGCGCGACGGCGCCCGGGTGCTGCTCGTGGACGCCGACCTCGTCCGCGCCCGGCTGACCCGCGACCTGCCGCTGGACCCGCCCGAGGAGGACCTGCTCGACGCGCTGCAGGGGCGACCGCTCGAGCAGGTCGTCGTCGCGACGACCGTGCCGGGGCTGGACCTCCTGCCCGCCGTCGCCCACGAGCACCCCGAGCTGCCCGACGCCGGCGACCTGCTCGTCCGGCGGGCCGGCCGGGTCCTCGACGCGGCCCGGGCCGCGCGGCCCGCACCCGTGCGGACGACGGCCCTGCCGGCGCCGGCCGGCACCGCCGCCGACGAGGACGAGCTGCTCGGCCGGCTCGCCACGCTGTTCTCCGCCGAGCCCCGGGCGACCTACGACCTCGTGGTCGTCGACACGCCCGCGCTGCTCGAGCGCGACGAGGCGGCGCAGCTGGCCCGGCTCGCCGACGCGGTCCTGCTCGTGGCGGACACCGGTCGCCAGACCCGGGCGCTGCGGCAGGCCGGGACGCTGCTCACCGCCGCCGGGGTGCGGCCGCTCGGCGTCGTGCTGAACCGCACCAGCCGGCGCTCGGTGCTCGTCGGCAGCGGGTCGTGAGGTCCGGGCGGGCGCTCGCCGCCGGGCTCCCCCTCGCGCTCCTCGCCCTCAGCGGCTGCGCCCAGGCACCGACCGCGGTCGGCGGTGCCGCGGGGCCCGCCCGCGACGCGCCGCCGGCCGCCGCCGTCCCGGTCGGCCCTCCGGCCGCGCCCCCGCCGTCCCGCAGCGCACCCGCTGCCCGCCCCGGCGCCGACGCGGCCTCGGACGTCCCGCCCGACCGCCGCGCCGTGGGCGTCGACGTCGCCTTCGGCGGGCTCGTGCTGGGCCCGGCCGGTCCGGGCCGGGAGCGCGTGGTCTACCCCTGGGTGCACGCGACCGGCGACGGTGCGGGCACGACCTGGGCGCACCTCAAGCTCCCGGTCTTCAGCTGCCCGACCGGCACCGGCGCCGGCAGCCGCAGCCCGGCGCGCGGCTGCACGGACCGCCGGGTGTCCTACGTCGACGCCGGCCCCGACGCCGTCCTCGTCGTCGACGCGCGCCAGCACCTGCACCTGGTCGTGCGGGCGCCGTCCTACCTGTACGGTCCGGGCGTGGACCGGGCCGAGGGCGTCGCCGTGCGGGCGGACGCGCCCGAGGTCGGGCTCGTCGTCGACGTCGACCCGGGCGCGCTGCTCGGCACCGACGGCCCGCGCCGCACCTGGCGCCCCGTCGCCTCCGCGCGCCTGACCGGCGCCTGGGCCCCGGCGGCGCCGGTCGGCTCCGGCACGGCCGTCGCCGACGACGGCTACGACAACCGCCTGACCCTGCAGCTGCGGTGAGCCGCCCGCTCGTCCTCATGTACCACGCGGTCGGCACCCGGGAGGCCGCGCGCGACCCGGACAACCTCTTCGTGCCGGAGCAGGCGTTCGCCGCCCAGCTCGACGCGATCGCGGCCGCCGGTCGCACCGTGGTCGACCTCGACCGCTACCTGGCCGGGTCCGCGCCGCGCGGGGCGGTGCTGCTGACCTTCGACGACGCCTACGTCTCCACCCTGGAGGCGGCGGCCCCGCTGCTGGCCGAGCGCGGCTGGCCCGCGGTCGTCTACGTGAGCACGCACACCAGCGGCGGCACCGCGACGTGGAACGCCGACCCCACCGAGCCGCTGCTCGACGCCGACGGGCTGCGGGCGCTGCAGTCCCACGGGTTCACCCTCGGCGGGCACGCCCGGCAGCACGTCGACCTGCGCGGCCTGCCGCCGGACGCGCTGCGCGCCGAGGTCGCCGGGTGCCGCGCCGACCTCGTCGAGGCGTACGGGCAGGTGCCGCGCAGCTTCGCCTACCCCTTCGGCCTGCACGACGCGGCAGCGCGGGCGGCCGTGCGCGCCGCCGGCTTCGACGTCGGGTTCGCCGTGCACGACGCCGCCGGCCGCTTCGCCGTGCCGCGGGTCGACGTGAACGCCTCCGACACCGCGCGCAGCTTCCGTCTCAAGCTCCGCCCCGGCTTCCGCGCCGCCCGGCAGGCCGCCTCGCTCGCGCCCCCGCTGCGGCGCGCCGTGCACCGCCTGGCGGGCTCGGCCCGCTGAGCTCCCCCTCGAGCCCCCGCTGAGCTCAGGCGCCCCGGTGGAAGACCACGGACGAGACCGTCCGCAGCACGATCTTCAGGTCGCCCCAGAGCGACCAGTTCTCGATGTAGTAGTTGTCGAAGCGCGCGCGGTCCTCGATCGAGGTGTCGCCGCGCAGCCCGTGCACCTGCGCCCAGCCGGTGAGCCCGGCCGGCACGCGGTGCCGCGCGGCGTAGCGGGCGTGCACCTGGCTGAACTCCTCGACGAAGTGCGGGCGCTCCGGCCGCGGGCCGACCAGCGTCATGTCGCCGCGCAGGATGTTCCACAGCTGCGGGAGCTCGTCGAGCGACGTGGTGCGCAGCAGCCGGCCGACCCGGCCCAGGCGGTCGTCGTGCGCGACGTTCCAGCGGGTCGCCGACTCGGTCTCGTCGGCCGGGCGCAGCGACCGGAACTTGAGCACCTGGAAGGGCTTGCCGTCGACGCCGATCCGCTCCTGGCGGAACAGCACCCCCGGCCCGCCCTCGCGGCGCACTGCCAGGGCGCACAGCGCGAGGACCGGGGAGAGCAGCACGAGCGCCGCGCCGGAGACCAGCACGTCGAAGGCGCGCTTGAGGCGCCAGGCCGGCCGCCGGAAGGCGGCCTTGCGCAGCCGGACGAGCGGCACCCCCCACAGGGTCTCCATGTCGGGCGTGGTCTGCGTCATCTCGAACAGCCGCGGCACGAAGAAGATCTCGCAGTCGAGGCGGTCGCAGACGCGGATCACGTCGACCATCGAGCTCTCCGGCATGCTGCCGAAGGCGACGACGACGTCGCGGATGCCGAACTCCACCAGCACGCTGCCGAGCTGCTCGTAGCCGCCGAGCAGCGGCACCGGCAGCTCGTCCGGGCCCAGCAGCGGGTCGTCGTCGAGCATGCCGACCGGCAGCAGGCCGTACTCCGGGTGCACCAGCAGGTCGCGGGCCAGCCGGCCGCCGATGCGCCCGGCGCCGAGCACGAGGGTCGGGTGCTCCACCCCGCGGCGCCGCCGCACCTCGCGCACGACGGCGTACGCCAGGGCGCGCACGCCGACGAGCAGCGGCACCTGCAGCAGGAGCCCCCAGAGCACGGCCGGGTCGGCGAGCCGCGGCACGTCGAGCAGGTCGCCCAGGGCGACCACGACGAAGGCCGCGGCCACCGCCCGCCCGGCGAGCGCGGGGGCGTCGTCGAGCACCGACAGCGAGAGCCGCCCGCGGTGCAGCCGGCGCTGCACCACGAGGACGACGAGGACCGCGGACACCACGAGGGTCTGCACGCCGAGCCGCCCGGTGAGGGCGGCGGCGGCCACCACGGAGCTGACGTCGACGCCGAGCAGGAAGGGCCGGACACCACGCTTGAGCAGGGTGCGCGACAGCAGGCCGGGACGCCCCGGACGCAGCTGCATCGGCGCCCCCGGCCCCGCGGACCCGGCCCGGCGGCCCTGCCCGGGCACCGTGGTCCGCTCGCCCGGACGTGCTCGGCGGTCCGGCTGCACGCTCATCGGCTCTCCTGGGGGACGGGGGCAGGGTGGAGACGACCCGAGCTGTCCGGGTGACTGGTGGCGGGATCGGCACTCTCCGTGGTCGGGTTGAGCACCTCCTCGGGTCACGGGACGACACCCTGTCACCGACGGGTGATCTCCGCCAGAGCACGAAGGGGCAGGAACGCGCGCCCATTTGACAGAACGTACGTACGGTTTGTAAGGTGTCGACGTGCCCAAGCTCTCGCCGGAACGCCTGCAGGACCGGCAGTCCGAGATCCTCGGCGCGGCGCGCGCGGCCTTCGCGCGGCACGGCTTCGAGGGCGCCACGGTCAAGGTGCTCGAGGCCGAGACCGGCCTGTCGCGCGGGGCGATCTTCCACCACTTCCGCGACAAGGAAGCGCTCTTCCTCGCCCTCGCCGAGGACGACGCCGCGCGCACCGCCGCCCGGGTCGCCGAGGCCGGGGTCGTGCAGGTGATGCGCGACCTGCAGGACCGCGACGCCGGCTGGCTGGGGGTGCAGCTCGAGGTCCGCCGCCGGCTGCGCACCGACCCGGGCTTCGCCGGCCGCTGGGCCGAGCACCAGCGCGGGGTGCGCGACGCCACCGAGCAGCGGCTGCGCACGCAGCGCGCCGCCGGCGTCGTCCGCGACGACGTGCCGGTCGGCCTGCTGGCCGCCTTCCTGCTGCTCGTGCTCGACGGGCTGGTGAGCGCGCTGGCCGGCGGCCTCCCGCCCGAGCAGCTGCCCGCCGTGCTCGACCTCGTCGAGGACGCCGTCCGACGGCCCCGGACCGGACCGTCCGACCTGCCCGATACCGTCCCCCCCGCACGACCGACCGCCCAGGAGGCCCCGCATGACCAGTCCTGACAGCTTCGGCGCGAAGGGCACGCTCGACGTCGGCGGCACGACGTACGAGGTGTACCGCCTGTCCGCGGTCGAGGGGGCGGCCGACCTGCCCTACTCGCTCAAGGTGCTGCTGGAGAACCTGCTGCGCACCGAGGACGGCGCCAACACCACGGCCGACCACGTGCGCGCGCTGGCCGGGTGGGACCCGGCCGCCGAGCCCGACACCGAGATCCAGTTCACCCCCGCCCGCGTCCTCATGCAGGACTTCACCGGCGTCCCGTGCGTCGTCGACCTGGCGGCGATGCGCGAGGCGATGGCCGACCTCGGCGGCGACCCGAAGAAGATCAACCCGCTCGCCCCCGCCGAGCTCGTCATCGACCACTCCGTCGTCGCCGACTCCTTCGGCCGCGCCGACTCGCTGGCGATCAACGGCGCGCTGGAGTACGAGCGCAACAAGGAGCGCTACGAGTTCCTCAAGTGGGGCCAGACCGCGTTCAGCGACTTCGCCGTCGTCCCGCCCAACACCGGGATCGTCCACCAGGTCAACCTGGAGCGCCTCGCCCGCGTCGTCTTCACCCGCGACGGCGGCGGCGCGCCGGTGGCCTACCCCGACACGCTCGTCGGCACCGACAGCCACACCACGATGATCAACGGCCTGGGCGTCCTCGGCTGGGGCGTCGGCGGCATCGAGGCCGAGGCGGCCATGCTCGGCCAGCCGGTCAGCATGCTCATCCCGAAGGTCGTCGGCTTCAAGCTCGTCGGCGCGCTGCCGGCGGGCGCCACCGCGACCGACCTGGTGCTCACCGTGACCGAGCTGCTGCGCAAGACCGGTGTCGTCGGCAAGTTCGTCGAGTTCTTCGGCCCGGGTGTCGCCAACGTGCCGCTCGCCGACCGCGCCACCATCGGCAACATGAGCCCGGAGTACGGCTCGACCTGCGCGATCTTCCCGGTCGACGACGAGACCCTGGCCTACCTGCGGCTCACCGGCCGCGACGAGGACCAGGTGCAGCTCGTCGAGGCGTACGCCAAGGAGCAGGGCCTGTGGCACGACCCGTCGGCCGAGCCGCGGTTCTCCCAGACCGTCGAGCTGGACCTGTCGACCGTCGTGCCGTCGCTCGCCGGCCCGAAGCGCCCGCAGGACCGCGTGCCGCTCGACCGCGCCAAGGCGATGTTCCGCACCGCGCTGGCCGACTACGCGAGCACGGCGCCGGTCGGCGCCGAGCGCCGCCCGGGCGTGCCGCCGGCCGCCGGTGCGGGCGTCGACGGCGCCCTGGACGAGGCCAGCGCCGAGTCCTTCCCCGCCTCCGACCCGCAGTCCGCCGGGCGCGAGACCGAGGCCGACAAGCCGGCCGGTGTCGCCCCCGCGGGGAGCGCGACCAGCCGGGTCGACGACCGGCCGAGCAACCCGGTGCCCGCCACGCTGGCCTCCGGCGACCGCGTCGAGCTCGACCACGGCGCCGTCGCCATCGCCGCGATCACCTCGTGCACCAACACGAGCAACCCGTACGTCATGGTCGCCGCGGGGCTGCTCGCCAAGGCCGCCGTCGAGAAGGGCCTCACGAGCAAGCCGTGGGTCAAGACGACCCTGGCACCGGGCTCGAAGGTCGTCACCGACTACTACGAGAAGGCCGGCCTCACGCCCTACCTCGACAAGCTGGGCTTCCAGACCGTCGGCTACGGCTGCACCACGTGCATCGGCAACAGCGGACCGCTGCCCGAGGAGGTCAGCGCCGCCGTGCAGGAGGGCGACCTCGCGGTCGTGTCGGTGCTGTCCGGCAACCGCAACTTCGAGGGCCGGATCAACCCGGACATCAAGATGAACTACCTGGCCTCCCCGCCGCTCGTCGTGGCGTACGCGCTGGCCGGCACGATGGACCTCGACCTCACCACCGAGCCGCTGGGCACGGGCGCCGACGGCGAGCCCGTGCTGCTCGCCGACCTCTGGCCGTCGGCCAAGGAGGTCAGCGACATCGTCGGCAGCTCCGTGACCGGCGACATGTACGCCGCGTCCTACGCCGACGTGTTCGCCGGCGACGACCGCTGGCAGGCGATCGAGGTGCCCGGCGGCGACGCCTTCTCCTGGGACCCCGGGAGCACCTACGTGCGCCGGCCCCCGTACTTCGAGGGCATGCAGCGCGAGCCCGCCGCGCTCACCGACATCGTCGGCGCGAAGGTCCTCGCCAAGCTCGGCGACTCGGTCACGACCGACCACATCTCCCCCGCCGGCTCGATCAAGGTCGACTCCCCCGCGGGCCGCTACCTGCAGGAGCACGGCGTCGCGCCCAAGGACTTCAACAGCTACGGCAGCCGCCGCGGCAACCACGAGGTCATGATCCGGGGCACGTTCGCCAACATCCGCCTGCGCAACCAGCTCGCGCCCGGCACCGAGGGCGGCGTCACGGTCAAGGACGGCGAGCAGACGTCCATCTACGACGCCTCGCAGGCCTACCAGGCCGAGGGCACCCCGCTGGTCGTCCTGGCCGGCAAGGAGTACGGCTCGGGCTCGTCGCGCGACTGGGCCGCCAAGGGCACCGCGCTGCTCGGCGTCCGCGCGGTGATCGCCGAGTCCTACGAGCGGATCCACCGCTCCAACCTGATCGGGATGGGGGTGCTCCCGCTGCAGTACGCCGAGGGCCAGAGCGCCGAGTCGCTCGGGCTGACCGGGGCCGAGACGTTCTCCGTCGAGGGCGTCGCCGCGGGCGACAGCGTCCCGCGCGAGCTCACCGTGCGCGCCGACGACACCGAGTTCCGGGTCGTCGTGCGCATCGACACGCCGGGCGAGCAGGCGTACTACCGCAACGGCGGGATCATGCCGTACGTCCTGCGCTCCCTGCTGGGCGAGACCGGCGACGCGGGCGCGCCGGCCGCGTCCTGACGTCCTGACCGCCCGGGGACCCCTGCCTGCCGGCGGGGGTCCTCGGGCGTCCGGGCCGCGACGCGCGCCGTCCGGGTGTGCCGGAGAGCACGCGCCGACGGCGAGAGGGGCGATACTGGGTCGTGCCCACCTCGGCGACGGGGTCGCACGCGCCGCGCCCGTCCCTCCGGGGACCGTCAGCCGGGGCGCGACGGCCCGGCCGGCGGTCGCACGACCGAGGAAGACGCCCGCCTCCGGCGCCGGAGCGCTCCACCGGCACCCGCCCGCTGACGAAGGATCTCGTGTGACACCGCCCCGCACCGCCCGCGCCACCGTGGACGCCCCCGCGCCCACCGACCCCGCCGCGACGGCTCCGGACACCGAGCTGACCAGCACCCGGGACGCCGCCGCCACCGCGACGGCCGCGACGGCCGCGACGAGCGGCGCGCCGGCCACGAAGGCCGCCGCCAAGACACCCGGCAGAGCCGCCGCCAAGACCGCCGCCAAGACCGCCGCCAAGAGCCCGGCCAAGACCGCCGCCAAGACCGCGGCCAAGACCGCCGCGAAGACCGCCCGGGGCGCGAAGACCGCCCTGCCCGACTCCCCGGTGGGCGAGGAGCCCGACCCCACCGAGCTCGAGGCGATCGACCCCGCCGAGATCGACGCCGCCGAGCTCGTCGACCCGAGCGCCGGGCCCGACGCCGTCGTCGACCCGGCCGTCGTCGCGGCCGCCGACCCCGCCCTGGCGGCGGCGACCGCCGAGGACGACGAGGACGACGAGGACGACGACGAGACCCCCAAGAAGGCGTCCGACGAGGACGACGACGAGGAGGACGAGAAGAAGCCGCTCGCCGCCGAGGGCGAGGTCGGCATCAGCACCGACCTGGTGCGCGCCTACCTCAAGGAGATCGGCAAGGTCCCGCTGCTCACCGCCGAGATGGAGGTCGAGCTCGCGCAGCGCATCGAGGCCGGCCTGTTCGCGGCGGAGAAGCTGCGGCAGTCCGACGAGGGCGAGGCGGCCAAGCTGTCCGCGGCCCTCAAGCGCGACCTCGACTGGCTGGTCCACGACGGCCAGAAGGCCAAGCGCCACCTGCTCGAGGCCAACCTCCGCCTCGTCGTGAGCATCGCGAAGCGCTACCTGGGCCGCGGGATGCTCTTCCTGGACCTCATCCAGGAGGGCAACCTCGGGCTCATCCGCGCGGTCGAGAAGTTCGACTACACCAAGGGCTACAAGTTCTCCACGTACGCCACGTGGTGGATCCGCCAGGCGATCACCCGGGCGATGGCCGACCAGGCCCGCACGATCCGCATCCCCGTGCACATGGTCGAGCAGATCAACAAGCTCACCCGGGTGCAGCGCGAGATGCTCCAGGAGCTCGGCCGCGAGCCCACGCCGGAGGAGCTCGCCAAGGAGCTCGACATGACCCCCGAGAAGGTCGTCGAGATCCAGGGCTACGCCCGGGAGCCGGTCAGCCTCGAGACGACCATCGGCGACGACCAGGACTCCAACCTCGGCGACTTCATCGAGGACGCGGACGCCCCGATCGCCGCCGACGTCGTCTCGTACGGCCTGATGCAGGAGCAGCTCAACGAGGTGCTGCGGACCCTCACCGACCGCGAGGCGGCGGTCGTGAAGATGCGCTTCGGCCTCGTCGACGGGCAGCCCCGCACGCTCGACGAGATCGGCCGCGAGTTCGGCCTCACCCGCGAGCGCATCCGCCAGATCGAGAGCAAGACGCTGTCCAAGCTGCGCCACCCGAGCCGGTCGCAGAAGCTGCGCGACTACCTCGACTAGGTGGTGCAGCCGCTGCCCCCGGTCGCCTTCGAGGAGCTCGTCGCCGACGCGCTCGACGGGCTGCCGCCGGCGATGGTGGCGGCCTTCCGCAACGTCGTCGTCGTGGTCGAGGACGAGCACCCCGACGACCCCGACCTGCTCGGGCTGTACGAGGGGGTGCCGCTCGTGGAGCGCGCCGACTACGGCGGGGTGCTGCCGGACCGGATCAGCCTCTACCGCATCCCGCTGTGCCTGCTCGCCGAGGACCTCGACGACCTCGCGCACGAGGTGCGGGTGACGGTGGTGCACGAGTTCGCGCACCACGTCGGCCTCGGCGAGCAGCGCCTGCACGAGCTCGGCTGGGGCTGAGGCCGGCCGGGGACGGCCCCGGCCCGGTCAGGACCCCGGCTGCAGCGCCAGGGCCAGCGCCGGCACCCGGTCCAGCAGCCGCCGCAGCGCAGGCAGCGGCACGGCCAGCACCTCTGCCGCGGTCAGCGCCCGCCAGCTGACGGCGGACCCGCCGCGCAGCAGCGCAGCGAGGTCGCCGAGCAGCTCGCCCGGCGAGGCGCCCCCCAGGGGGACCCCGCGCAGGTCGGCCCGCACGAGGCCGGAGACCAGCACGAGCGCCTCCTGCGCCGGTCGTCCCTCCCGCGCCAGCAGCGTGCCGGCGGGGACGGCGCGCCGCGCCCCGGCGGCGGCGAGCGCGGCCCTCGAGCGGCGGTCCAGGTCCTCGAGCCCGGGCAGCCCGCCCGCGCCGGGCGGCCGCGCCCCGGCGCCGCCCGAGCGCTGCTGCGGGAGCAGCGCCCGGCGCACCGGCCCGGTGCCGGTCGAGGAGCGGGCCGGGCCGGTCGACGTACGGGTCGTGGTCATGGGTCCTCCTGCGGCGTCGGGGGCGGCGGTGCCGCCGGGGCCCGACGGCCTGCGGCACAGGCTGGCCGCCGACCGCCGCGACGCGCACCCCCGGGACCAGGTAATCCGGGACGTATCAGGACCAGCGCGACCGCCTCTGCCCGTCGAGCGGCCGCCGGCCGCAGGAGGAGGTCCGGGGCAGTGCTGCTGACGGGGACGGCGACGGTCACCTGGGGCGACCTCAGCCCGGCGGAGCAGCGGGTCGCGGCCCTGCTGGTGCACGGCCTGACCAACCGCCAGATCGCGGCCGAGCTGCACCTGAGCCCCCTCACGGTGGAGACGCACCTCAAGCGGACGTACGGCCGGCTCGGGCTGCGCTCCCGGGCGCACCTGGCGGCGCTGGCGGCGACCTCGCTGCTGGCTCCGGGCGCAGAGCCGTCCGGCGGCGCCGCGGCGGGCCAGGGTTGGTCCCCGCGGGTGCTGTCCGGGCGGGCGCGGCGGCGATAGCGTCCGACCGACCGGCCGCTGCGGCCCGTCGGCTCCCGCTGCCAGGACGAGGACGACCCGATGACGAGCACGCGCGCGCCGCTGGTGGACTGGACGCCCGAGCAGGTCGAGGGCTTCGGGACGCGGGTCCTGCACCTGCCGCACCGGCTGCACGAGCGCGACGACCTCGTCGGCGACGCCGCCCTCGCCGCGCTGCTCGAGCGCCTGCCCGACCGCGCCCGCCACGTCTACACGATGGGCACCGACCCGGTCGACCGGACGCCCTGGCGCCAGGGCACCGCCGGCGGGCTGTCCGGCGCGGAGCTGCTGGCCGCGGTGGCGACCGGGCGGCTGTGGTTCAACCTGCTGCGGGTGCAGGACCACGACCCGGCCTGGGCCGCCGCCCTGCAGGAGCTCGTCGCGGGGCTGCAGCGGGACGTCGCCGGCCTGCAGGTCGTCGACGCCACCGCGACCCTGCTCGTGTCGTCGCCGGGCGCGCTGGTCCACTACCACGCCGACGCGCAGCCGAACCTGCTCTGGCACTGCCGCGGTCGCAAGCGCGTCTTCGTGTGGCCGGCCCTGGACGAGCGGTACGTCCCGAGCGACCAGCTCGCGCTGATCTTCGCCGGTGAGGAGCACGAGTGGCTCCCGTACGACGCCTCCTTCGACGCGGCGGCGACGGTGGTCGACCTCGAGCCCGGACAGGTCGCGACCTGGCCGCAGAACAGCGGGCACCGGGTCAGCAACACCGACGGGCTCAACGTCAGCCTGTCGGTGGAGTTCACCACCCCAGGGTCGCTGCGGCGCCAGCACGTCTGGGCCGCGGACCGCTACCTGTCGTCGCGGTGGCGGCTGCCGGTGCGCTCGACCCGCGAGGACGGCCCGTGGGCCGCCGGCAAGGTGCTCGCCTTCCGAGCGCTGCGCCGCGTGCGCCCTGCGCCCGCGGCCGCGCACACCGCCACCTTCGTGGTCGACCTCGACGCACCCCTGTGCGTCCGGGACCTGCCCGCCTGAGCCCGTCGACGGGCCGCCCGGCGGACGTCCCGACCTGCCTCAGCGCCGCAGCGCCGCCCGCCACCGCGCCCGGTCCTCGGGAGCGACCCGCTGACGCGCGGCGACCAGCACGCTGGACGCCACCCGCGCCAGCACCCGGTCGGCGGCCCCGAGCGCGCCGCTCGACCAGCCGACCACCACCACCGGGTCCGTCGCCCCCGTGGCGCTGCGCTGCTTGCTCTCCTGGTCGCCCCTGAGCCAGTCCAGCCGCGCCACGCCCGGGTCGGCGAGCGCGTGCTCGAGCACCGCGCAGTGCGACAGCCAGCCCAGCCCGTAGCGCTCGAGGCCCGGCGCCACCCGCCCGCACCACACCCTCAGCACGTCGCCGTCGCGGGCCAGCAGCACGTACGCCGCCAGCTCCCCGTCCACCGAGGTCACCAGCGCCTCCAGCGCACCCCGGGCCGAGAGGCCCCGCGCGACCTGCTCGTGGAAGGCCCGGCCGCCGGGGTCGTCGAGCTCGCTGGCCCGGCCGAGCGCGTGGTCGCGGCGCCGCCGCAGCTCCTGCAGCGCCGGCAGCAGGGTCAGGACCTCGTCGTCCCGGACCCAGCGCTCCACGACCACCCGGCCGTCCGCGACCAGCCGGTTGCGGGCGTTGCGCCGGTTGCGCTTGCCGTTGCGGCTCAGCTGGGCGGGCAGCGCCCGGTCGTGGTCGAGGTCGACGTACGGGCACGGCGTCCCCGGGCGCACGCGCAGCGCGAGCCGCTCCGCGAGGGCCTGGACGACCGGGTCGTCCGCCGGCAGCTGCTCCAGCGCGAGCCGCCAGGGGCGGCGCCGGCCCAGCGCCTCGACGAGGGCACCGGCGAGCACCGCCGCCGCGGCGGGCTCGCGCAGCGGCAACCGGGCGTGGTCGGCGTGCGGACCGCCGGCGAGGCGCACGCCGTGGACGAGGCGGCCGCGGCGCACGGCCAGCGGCAACGCGCCCAGCAGCTCGCCGCCCCGCTCCGCCCGGACGACCAGCGGCTCCCAGCCCGGCTCGGCGAGCACGGCCGCGCGCCACCACACCGGCCCCGCCGGCAGGGGCACCGCCGTCGCGGCGCACAGCTCCTCGAGGTCCGCAGCGGCCAGCGCTCCCGGGCCGCGGTCGACGCGGACGACCCAGCCGGTCTCGTGGCGGGGCGCGCGGCCCGGCCCGCTGCCCTGCAGCACCCGGTCCCCCCTCACCTCGCCCGACGACCTCCGCCCACGGGATCGACCGACGGGCTGCACGGCTGTAGGCCCGTGCGGCTGCAGGACCGTGCGCCTGCAGGCCCGTGCGGCGTCCGGTCCGCAGCCGCGCCTGCGTACCAGACCTGAACGGCACGTGTGAGCAGGTTCACCGCGGGAAGAGGTGCGGAACACGGCCGCCGGGTGAGACGTTCATCTGCCCGTAGGACGCGGCATCCCGCATCCTCCCCGAGACCTCGCGGTCGACCCGGCCGCAGACCGGCGTCGTGCCGCGCCGAGGCCCCGGTCCGACGCACCACTGAGCAGGAGATCCGCCGTGCCCACCGCTGCCCGCCCCGCCGACCTCGTCGAGGCGCTGGTCGAGCGTGCCCAGACCGACGGGGCCCTGACCCCCGACCAGCTGCGCGCCGCCTTCGAGGAGGCCGGCATCGGCCCGGCCGAGGCCGGCGCGGTCCTGCGCCGCCTCACCGAGGCCGGTGCGCTGCTGGGCACCGGCGAGCGTCCTGCCCGGCGCCGCACCCCTGTGCGGCCCGCCTCCCGGACCGCTGCCAAGGCCGCTTCCCGCCCGGGTGGCCGCACCGACAAGCCGGCCGATGCCCCCGCGCCCGCAGAGGCCGTGCTCGCCTCCCCCGAGCCCGCCCCGCCCGCGCTCGACCCGACGGAGACGCCCGTGACCCTGACCCACGCCGAAGCCCCGCTCATCGTCGAGGAGACGATCACCCTGTCCGGGCCGGCTGCTGCCGCTGCTGCCCCTGCCGCGGCTGCCGCCGCTGCCCCTGCCGCAGCCCCGCGCACGCGCCGGCCCGCCAGCCGCAAGGCTGCCGAGGAGGCCGCCGCCCCGACCGAGGCCCCCGTCGACCCGGCCTCCGTGCCGGTCGCCGAGGACGACGAGGAGACCGCCCCCGAGGCGGCGACCGTCGTGCCCGAGGAGGAGAAGCCCCTGGCGCTCGACGAGCCGCCGCCCGGCATCGACCTCGTCAAGGCCTACCTGCGCGAGATCGGCAAGGTCGCGCTGCTCACCGCCGTCGAGGAGGTCGAGCTCTCCAAGCGGATCGAGGCCGGCCTGTTCGCGTGCGAGAAGCTGCGTCAGCACACGGCCGGTGAGGCCAAGGTCCCGGCGGCGATGCGCCGCGACCTCGCCGAGATCGAGCGCGACGGCGAGCGCGCCAAGCGCCACCTGCTCGAGGCCAACCTGCGCCTCGTCGTGTCGTTGGCCAAGCGCTACCAGGGCCGCGGCCTCGACCTGCTCGACCTGGTGCAGGAGGGCAACCTCGGCCTCGTCCGCGCGGTCGAGAAGTTCGACTACGCCAAGGGCTACAAGTTCTCGACCTACGCCACCTGGTGGATCCGGCAGGCCCTGCAGCGGGCGCTGGCCGACCAGGGCCGCACCATCCGGGTGCCCGTGCACATGGCCGAGCTCATCACCAAGGTCACCCGGGTGCGGCGCGAGCTCACCCAGAGCCTGGGCCGCGACCCGCTCCCCGAGGAGATCGGCGAGCCCCTGGAGATGACCGCCGCCAAGGTCGAGGAGATCCTCGGCTACGGCCGCGACACCCTCTCGCTGGAGAGCCCGGTGGGTGACGACGAGGCCGTCCTCGGCGACTTCATCACCGACTCCGACAGCCCCGACCCGGTCGCCGCCGTCGAGATGCAGATGCTCCAGGGCCAGCTCGGCGACGTGCTCGCCAGCCTGCCCTCCCGCTCCGCGACCGTCGTGCGGATGCGCTTCGGCCTCGACGACGGGCGGGCCCGCACCCTCGACGAGGTCGGCCGGCACCTCGGGCTGACCCGCGAGCGGATCCGCCAGATCGAGCGCGACACCCTCGCCGAGCTGCGCGCCGGCGGGCGCGCCGACGCCCTGCGCGAGTTCGTCGCCTAGCCCCGCAGGGCCCCGTACGCGGCCGCTGTCCCCGGCGATCCCGGGGGCGGCGGCCGTACGGCTGTCCGGACCCCTCGGGCCGCGTGCCGTCGTGCCGCTCTGCGAGACTGCCGGCGAGCCGGACACCCTCCGGCCCCCTGACCCGCTCCGACCGAGAGGACCCCCGTGGCCGACGACAGCACGGACAGCACCCCCGCCCGGCAGAACACCACCTTCCCGAGCGGCTCCGCAGAGGCGCACGGCTACCTCGCGCTGCCCACCTCCGGCACCGGGCCCGGGGTCATCGTCATCCAGGAGTGGTGGGGGCTCACCGACCACATCGCGGACGTCGCGGACCGGCTCGCTGCCGAGGGCTTCGTCGCGCTGGCGCCCGACCTGTTCGGCGGCCGGACCGCGCACGACGCCGACGAGGCCGGTCAGCTGATGAGCGAGCTGCCGGTCGACCGGGCCGCGCAGGACCTCGGCGGGGCCGTCGACTTCCTGCTCGCGCACGAGGCCGTGACCAGCAGCGCGGTCGGCGCGGTCGGCTTCTGCATGGGCGGCGGCTTCGTGCTCCTGCTCGCCGCCCAGCAGGGCGACAAGGTCGGGGCCGCCGTGCCGTTCTACGGCGTCGGTCCCGCGGTGCCCGAGACCTACCGCGGCACCACGGCCGCGGTGCAGGGGCACTACGGCGAGCGCGACGACTTCTACCCGGCCGACCAGGCCCGGGCGCAGGAGCAGCAGATCCGCGAGGAGTCCGGTGCCTCGGTGACGTTCCACTACTACGACGCGGGCCACGCGTTCCACAACGACACCGACGCGCTGGGCACCTACTCCCCCGACGACGCCGGGCTCGCCTGGCAGCGCACGGTGGACTTCCTGCGCGAGCAGCTCGCGGGCTGACGCCGTCGGCCGGGCGCGGAGCCCTCCGCGCCCGGCCGGCACGGCTCAGGCGTCCGAGCGCACCCAGGCCGTCGTGCGCTTCTTGCCCTCGGGACGGCGCTCCTCGGCCGCCGGCGACGTCGCCGCGCCGGCCTGGGCGAGCCACTGCCGCTGCGTGGCCAGGCTCGCCTCGAGCTCGTCGGTCGGCCGTCCCGCGGCCTGCGCCTTGGCCAGCTTGCCCTCGAGCTCGGCGACCTTCTCGCGCAGCCGCACGACGAACGGCGACTCGGTGGCCGCCCGGAAGCGGGTGTCGCTGGCCTGCCGGAAGCGCTCCTCGACCTTGCCCATCCGGTCCTCGAGCGCACGCACGGCGTCCCGCGGGACCTTGCCGGCGGCCTCCCAGCGCTCCTGGAGCTCGCGCAGCCTGCGGGTGCCCTTGTCGCGGCCCTCGGCCGGGTCGAGCGCCTCGGCCTCGGCGAGGATCGCCTCCTTGACCTCCTGGTTGCCCCGCAGCTCGGAGTCCTGCTCGGCGAACTGCGCCGAGCGGGCGCCGAAGAACGCGTCCTGCGCCGCCTTGAAGCGCCCCCACAGGGCGTCCTCGACCTCGCGCGGCGCCCGCCCCGCGGTCTTCCAGTCCTGCATGAGCTGCTTGTAGCGGTCGGCGGTGGCCCGCCAGTCGGTCGAGGACGAGAGCTCCTCGGCGGTCGCGATGATCTTCTCCTTGCGCTCCCGGGAGACCTCGCGCTGCTGCTCGAGCGCCGCGAAGTGCGCGGTGCGGCGCTCGGCGAAGCGCTTGCGCGACGCCGCGACCCGGTCCCACAGCTCCTGGTCGGTCTTCTTGTCGACGCCGGTCAGGCGCTTCCAGTCGTCACCGATCGTGCGGAGCCGCTCGCCGCTCGCCTTCCACTCCGAGGTGCCGGCGAGGCGCTCGGCCTCCTCGGCCAGCGCGGTCTTCTGCACCACGGCCTGCGCCCGCTGCTCGGCCTTGGCGGCCTTGGCCGCCTCGACCGCACCCGCGGTGCGCTCCAGCAGGGCGCCGACCCGGCGCTCGAGGGCGGCCAGGTCGCCCACGGCCGCCGCGGTGGGCACCGTGGCCTGGAGGCGCTGAGCGCTCGCCGCGACCTGCGAGGGGTCACCGGCCCCGCTGGCCAGGCGCTGCTCGAGCAGCGCCACCTCGGTGGCGAGCTGCTCGTAGCGCCGCGTGAAGTGCGCCAGACCCGCCTCCGGGCTGCCGGCCTGCCACGAGCCGACCTCGCGCTCGCCCTCGGCCGTCCGGACGTAGACGGTGCCGTCCTCCGCCACGCGTCCCCAGTCGCTCATCGTCTCCCCGCTCGCTGCGCCGTCCCGCCGCCGGAGGCCGCCGCGCGGCGCCCCGGTCCTGTCGGGCCCCAGTCTGCCCTGCCGGCCCGCCGGGCCGGTGCCGTGCGCCACACTGCGGCATGAGCGAGCCGGCGGCGTGCCCCCCGCAGCGGACCTGCCGGGCGCGCCGGAGTCGCGGGTGCACCCCGACGAGGCCTCCGCCTGGCCGACCCGCACCCCCGCGCCGCCGTGGTCGTGCCGCGTGGAGGCGGTCGTCTGGACCGCTCGCGCCGACGCCGCCGCGCTGCGGGGGCTCGCACCCGGCCTGCTCCCCGACCGCGGCCGGGTGCGCGTCGTCGGCGCCGTCGTCCGCTACCTGGACAGCCCGGTCGGGCCGTACGAGGAGGTGCTCGGCGCGGTCCGCACCGGCCCGCTCACGGTGCACCTGCCCTTCCTCGCCGTCGACTCCGCGGCCTCCGTGCGCGGCGGCCGCGAGCACTGGGCCCTGCCCAAGGCGTACGCCGTCTTCAGCCGACCGGGTCCCCACCAGGTGCGGGCCGCCGGCCACGGCTGGGTCGTCGAGGCCGGCAGCCGGGCGTACGGCCCGCGCCTGCCGCTCGTCGGCCTGGTCCGGGGCGTGCAGCGCGACGGCGACGGCCGACCGGTGACCAGCGGCTCGCGGCTGCGCGGCAGCGGCCGGCTGGCGCGGGTCGACGTCCGGGTCGGCTCCGACCTCGCCGGGCAGCCGGGCACGCTCGCCGGGTGGCTGCGCTCGGGGCGGTTCCCCGGCATCGTGCTGCGGGGCAGCCTGCGCGTCGGGCGCTGAGGCGGCGCGACCCGCCGCACCCGCGCCTGCGACGCCCGGCACCCGGGCCCGTCCCGCCCGGCCCGTACGGCCTGCGTCCGCGTCGCACCCGTCACCTGCGTCCCCGGCGGGTGCTGAGCCTCGCCGCAGCAGCGCTGGGCCGGGCGGCCGGCGCCCGCAGGCCCGACGATGGACGGCGTGGACGAGAGCGTGGACCAGGGCGCGGACGAGGGCGCGGACGAGGGCGCGGACGGGACCGAGGACGAGCAGCAGCGGGGGCACCGCACGACGGCCGACCGCGTGGTCGTGCTGCTCGTCTACGTCGTGCCGCTCGGCGCCGTGAGCGTCCTGCTGGCCCTGGCCGGCCTCGGCGTGCTCGCGGTCGGCCTGCTGGCCGTCGAGGGCGCGGTCGTCGCCGCCACCGTCGCCGCCCGGCGCCGACCGGCCCGTCCGTCGGGCGGGGCCCCCAGCCGGCGACCGTGGCTGGTCCCGCTCGTCATGGTCGCCGTGCTCGGTGCGATCGTGGCGCTCGCCGTCCTCGGCTCCCGGGCAGGCTGACCCGTACCCGGACACCACGGTCAGGGAGGCCGGGAACGCCGGGGCCCGTCGCCGCGTTCGCACCGGCGCGGGCACCTGGTCTGCGCAGGCGTCCCCGCGCCTGCGACGCCGGCCCGCAGCCCCACGCACACACCTTCCGGGTCCTCCGGCCGTGACGACCGAGCGCACCTGCGCGAGGATGGTCCGACCGGGACCCGACCGGCGAGGAGACCCGTGACCCGCGAGCTGCCCGACCCGACCGACGCGAGCCCCGCGGACGGCGGCCCGACCGCGGCCGGTGTCCCCGCGGCCCCCGGGCGGCGCTCCGGCCGGCTGCTCGTCGGCGTCGCCGGGCTGCTCGCGGTCGCGGCCGTGGCCGCCGGGTCGACCGTCTACGTCCGCAGCTCGGCCGACGCGGCGACGCCCGGTCCGGCCCGCGCGACCGCCGCGGCCCGCGCGGTGCCCGCGCCGACGGTGGCGCTGTCGGGCGCGGCCGCCGACGGCAGCATCCCCTGGTCCTCGCCCCTGACGCTCGCGGTGACCGACGGCACGCTCGAGCAGGTCACGGGCACCGGTCCGGAGGGCGTGGTCCTCACCGGCGACGTCGGCCCGGCCGGCACGTGGAGCTCGAGCACCCCGCTGTGGCCGAGCACGACGTACGCCCTCGTCGCCGACGTCCGCGACGCCGCCGGCCGCACCCGCAGCCTGCCGCTGAGCGCGACGACCGCCGCCCCGCAGAAGACGCTCGGCGTGACCCTGCTCCCGGGCGACGACGCCGTCGTCGGCGTGGGTCAGGCGCTGGCGGTCCGGCTCGGCACGCCCGTGACCGACAAGGCCGTGCGGGCCGAGGTCGAGCGGCGCCTCACCGTGACGACGGTCCCGGCGCAGCCGGGGAGCTGGCGGTGGACGAGCTCGCGCGAGCTGCGCTACCGCGGCCCGGAGTTCTGGGCCGCGGGCACCAGGATCACCCTGTCCGCCGCCCTGGCGCACCTGCAGGCGGCGCCCGGGGTGTGGGGCACGGGCACCCGCACGTCGACCTTCACGGTCGGGGACGCCCTCACGGCGGTCGTCGACACCCGGGCGCACACCATGGTCGTGTCCCGCAACGGAGCGGTCGTCCGCACCATGAAGGCCTCGATGGGCAAGCCGCAGTTCGCGACCCGCAACGGCACCTTCGTGGTGCTCGAGAAGTTCGCCGACCGCGTCATGGACTCCGCCACCGTCGACCTCCCGCCGGGCACGCCGGCCTACCGCACCGCCGTCAAGGACGCCGTGCGCATCACCAACAGCGGCACCTTCACCCACGGAGCGCCGTGGTCGGTGAAGAGCCAGGGCGTCGCCAACGTCAGCCACGGGTGCATCAACCTGTCGCCGGTCGACGCGGACTGGTACTTCCACCAGGCGAAGCGCGGTGACGTCGTCACGGTCGTCGGCAGCACCGTGGGGCCGTCGCTGTCCGACGCGGGCAGCCAGGACTGGAACCTGACGTACGACCAGTGGCGGTCCGGCAGCGCGCTCGGCTGACCGTCGGGCAGGCAGCCCTGCTGACCGCTGCTGACCGCTGCTGGCCGCTGCTGGCCGCTGCGGGCCGCGGCACGTGCGGGCTGTGGACGGGCGGCCCGTCCTGTCAGCGGCGTCTGGCAGCGTGGGCCCGTGACCGCACCGACCCGCGACGAGGCCGAGGCCGCCCTGAGGCGGCTCGCCGGCGACTCCGCCCGCCTGCGCGAGGACCAGTGGACCGCCATCGAGGCCCTGGTGACCGCCCGCCGCCGTGCTCTCGTGGTGCAGCGCACCGGCTGGGGGAAGTCGGCCGTCTACTTCGTGGCGACCGCCCTGCTGCGGGCCCGCGGCGCCGGACCGACGGTGATCGTCAGCCCGCTGCTGGCGCTCATGCGCAACCAGGTCGCGGCGGCCGAGCGGGCCGGCATCGCGCGCGGTCACGGTCAACTCGAGCAACGTCGACGAGTGGGGCGCGGTCTACGGCGCGGTCCAGGCCGGCGAGGTCGACGTGCTGCTGGTGAGCCCCGAGCGGCTCAACAACCCGGGCTTCCGCGACGAGGTGCTCCCCCGGCTCGCCGCCACCACCGGCCTGCTCGTCGTCGACGAGGCGCACTGCATCTCCGACTGGGGCACGACTTCCGGCCCGACTACCGGCGCATCCGCACGCTGCTGGCCGAGCTGCCGGGCGGCACGCCGGTCCTGGCCACCACGGCGACCGCCAACGCGCGGGTCGTCGCCGACGTCGCCGAGCAGCTGTCGGCCGACACCCTCGTGCTGCGGGGCGGGCTCGACCGGGAGTCGCTGCACCTTTCCGTGGCGCGGCTGCCGAGCCCTGCGCACCGCCTCGCCTGGCTCGCCGGCGCGCTGCCGCGGCTGCCCGGCTCCGGCATCGTCTACACGCTGACGGTCGCCGCGACCGAGGAGGTCACCTCCTTCCTGCGCAGCCGCGGGGTGGCCGCCGCGGCCTACTCCGGCCGCACCGACGACGCCGAGCGGCGCTCGGCCGAGGAGGACCTGCTCGCCAACCGCATCAAGGTGCTCGTCGCGACGAGTGCCCTGGGCATGGGCTTCGACAAGCCCGACCTCGGCTTCGTCGTGCACCTGGGGGCGCCCGCCTCGCCGATCGCCTACTACCAGCAGGTCGGCCGTGCGGGTCGCGGCGTCGACGCCGCGCAGGTCGTGCTGCTGCCCGGCGCGGAGGACGAGGCGATCTGGCGCTACTTCGCCTCGCTGGGCTTCCCGAGCGAGGAGCAGGTGCGCACCACCCTGGCCGCGCTGGGCGACCGGCCGCTGTCGACGGCGGCGCTCGAGACCCGCGTCGACCTGCGTCGCACGCGGCTGGAGACGATGCTCAAGGTCCTCGACGTCGACGGCGCCGTCCGGCGCGTGCAGGGCGGCTGGGTCGCGACCGGCCGCCCGTGGGCCTACGACGCCGAGCGCTACGCCCGGGTCGCCGCCGACCGCGCCGCCGAGCAGCAGGCGATGCGCGACTACGAGACGACCGGCGGGTGCCGGATGGAGTTCCTGCGCCGGCAGCTCGACGACCCGCTCGTCGACGGAGCGGGCAGCGCCCGGTGCGGCCGCTGCGACACCTGCACCGGGCAGCCGCTCGACACCGACGTGCCGCCCGACGCGCTGGCCGCGGCGCAGGCGGCCCTGGGCCGCCCCGGCGTCGAGGTCGAGCCGCGCCGGCTGTGGCCGACCGGCATGAGCGCTGTCGGGGTGGCGCTCTCCGGGCGCATCCCGGCCGACCGGCAGGCCGCGACCGGCCGGGCCCTCGGCCGGCTGTCCGACATCGGCTGGGGCACCCGGCTGCGGGGGCTGCTGCAGGGCCCGGACACCCCGGTGCCCGACGACGTGCTGGCCGCCGTCGTGCAGGTGCTCGCGGGGTGGGGCTGGGAGCAGCGGCCCGCGGGCGTCGTGGCCCTGCCCAGCCGCACCAGGCCCGAGCTGGTCGCCAGCCTGGCCGGGCGGCTGGCCGCTGTCGGGCGGCTGCCGCTGCTGGGCACCCTCGAGCGCACCCGCGACGACCCGCCGGCCCGCCGCAGCAACAGCGCGCAGCGGCTGCGGGAGGTGGCCGGCGCCCTGCGCGTACCCCCCGGCCTCGTGCTCGACGGCGCACCGGTGCTGCTCGTCGACGACGTCGTCGACACCGGTTGGACCGTCACCGAGGCCGCGCGGCTGCTGCGCGAGGCCGGCGCCGGGCCGGTCCTGCCGCTCGTGCTCGCCGTCGACGGCTGAGCCTCGCCCGCAGGGGTGGAGCGGGCCCCGGGACGGGAACAGCCGCGGGGTGCAGCGGACCACGGCCTACTACCGCACGACCGCGTCCGGCAACGCCAAGCCCCGCCCGCCCTGGTTCAGCCGCCGCGCCGCACTGCTCTCCTTCCTGGCTGCCGCGCAGCGGGTGGACGCCGACGTCGTGGTGGTCGCCGACGGCGGCCTGCCCGAGGAGCTGCGCGACCTCGTACCGGGCGAGGTGCTGACGGTGCGGGGCGGCAGCGCGCCCAAGGGCTTCCGCCGGCTGCTCGACGTCGTCGACGCCTCCGGTGGGCGCGACGCCCTGGTGTGGTTCGCCGAGGACGACCACCTCTACCGGCCGGAGGCGCTGGAGGCCGTCCACGCCGCGTTCGACGGGCTGCCCGGCGCCGACTACGCGAGCGTCTACACCCCCGACAACACCGCCTGGCACCGCCGCTCCCCCAGCCAGCCCGGCTCCCGCCGGCCGCGGGAGCGCTTCGAGGTGGGCGGCCGCAGCTGGCACCGCACCTGGGACAGCGTGTCCTCCTTCGGGGTGCGGGCCGGCGCGCTGCACGAGGACCGCGCGCTGCTGCGGCTGTGCAGCCGTTGCGGCGGGCCCTGGGACCACGCGTGCGTGCTCGCGGTCCAGGGCGAGCCGCCCTACCCGGTGCGCGCGCTGCACCGGGACCTGTTCCTGCGCTGGTCCCGGGCCAGTGCCGGACGCGTCGTGACCCGGCCCGGACTGCGCGCTGCGGTCGACCTGGTGGCCCGGAGCCGGTCGCGGACCTGGGTCGCGCCGGTGCTCGACCTCGCGACGCACGCCGAACCGGGCCACCTGGCCCCCGGCACCGACTGGGCGGCTCTGGCCGCCCGCTGGGCCTGACCCGCCGACCCCCGCCCGACACCCCGCCCGACCCCGGCCCGGCACCCCGCCCGACACCGACGGGCGAACGTCCCCCGCCGGGCGTACACCCCGGGACGCGACGTGCCGAGAGCCAGGGCGAGACCCGCGCGGACAGGAGGGACGGACGTGGACGTGCACGGAGCCCGCACGCCCTGCCCCGGGGGGACGGCGGTCGTGCCTGACCTGGCCCGGCTCGTCCCCGGCCAGCGCGGCCCCGCCGAGGGCGCCAGCCGGGCCGCTCTCCAGCAGCTGGCCCAGGAGCTGGCGGTGAGCGTGTCGGCTCCGCGCGCCCCCGTCGACGTCCCCACGCTGCTCGTGGGACTGGGCTCGCTCGGGGGGCACGGTCCCGTCGCGCTGCAGGTGCTGGCCCTCGCCGCCGATCCCGGCGCCGGCGCCGCGCAGCTGGCCTCCGCCGTCGCGGCGGACGCCGTCCTGGCCACCAAGGTGCTGCGCCTGGCGAACTCCGCGGCGTACGGCCTGCGCGGCCGGGTGCTCGACCTCCCCCGGGCCGTGGCCGTCGTCGGCGCGGCCGCGGTGTCGACGCTGGCGGCGCCCTCGCTCGTCGGCGTGCAGGGGGCCCGGCTGCCCGCCCGCTTCTGGAACCGCTCCCTCGCGACCGCCGCCGCCTCGCGCGTGCTGGCCCGGGCGTTCCACCTGCGGCCCGAGGCGGCCCTCGCCACCGGGCTCGTGAGCAACCTCGGCGCGGCCCTGCTCTTCCGCCACGACGCGTCCTGGTACCGCGGCCTGCTCGCCTGCCAGCCGACCCGGACCGAGACGCTCGCCGCCGAGCTCGAGCGCTTCGGGACCACGCAGACCGAGGTCACCGCCGAGGCCCTGGCGACGTGGTCCTTCCCCCACTGCGTCGTCGAGGCCGTGCGCCCCGCTCCGGTGCCCTCCGCGGGGGCGCGCTGCCTCGCGACCGTCCACGAGGCGGTCGCCCGGGTGCTCGACCCCCGTCAGGACCCCAGCGACCCGGCGCTGCTGTCCGGGGGCGCCGTCGACGACCTCCGGCTGCGGGCCTGCCTCCCGCTGGTCGTCGACGAGGTCGAGCGCATGCAGCGGGTGCTCGCCGTCGGGCGCACGCCTGCCGGCTCGGCGGTCTGACCGGGCGCGGACACGCCACGGCCCCCGCAGCAGGGGCTGCGGGGGCCGCGGCCGCGCGGTCGGGTCAGACGTTGACGCCGAAGTCCTGCGCGATGCCGCGCAGACCGCTGGCGTAGCCCTGCCCCACGGCCCGGAACTTCCAGTCCGGACCGTTGCGGTAGAGCTCGCCGAACACCATCGCGGTCTCGGTCGAGGCGTCCTCGCTGAGGTCGTAGCGCGCGATCTCCGCCTCACCCGCCTGGTTGACGACGCGGATGAAGGCGTTGCGCACCTGCCCGAAGGACTGGCCGCGCGACTCGCCCTCGTAGATCGAGACCGGGAAGACGATCTTGTCGACGTTGGCCGGCACCTTGCTCAGGTCGACCTGCACCTGCTCGTCGTCGCCCTCTCCCTCGCCGGTGAGGTTGTCCCCGAGGTGCTTGACCGACCCGTCGCTGCTCTGCAGGTTGTTGAAGAAGACGAAGTCCTTGTCGCCCGTGACCTTGCCACCGCTGTCCAGCAGGATCGCGGACGCGTCGAGGTCGAAGTCGGTGCCCGTGGTGCTGCGGACGTCCCAGCCCAGGCCGACCGTCACGGCCGTCAGCCCCGGGGCCTCCTTGGTCAGCGAGACGTTGCCACCCTTGCTCAGCGAGACGCCCATGAGGCGCAGCTCCTCCACTCTCGTGCGGCGCCAGGCGCGCCGCTCCCTGTTCCCTGTCCCCGCTGGACGCGCGGGCACGCGCAGAAGTGCCCGCCGGACCGGGACCGGGCACGCTGGGGGCGTGGTCGAGACCAAGCCGTGCGTCGTGTGCGGGCGCACCATCACCTGGCGCAAGAAGTGGGAGCGCGACTGGGACGAGGTGCGCTACTGCTCGTCGGCCTGCCGGCGCGCCGGCCTCACGCCGACCGACAGGGCGCTCGAGCAGGCGGTGCTCGACCTGCTGTCCCGGCGGGCGCACGACGCCTCGATCTGCCCGTCCGAGGCGGCGCGGGCCGTCGGCGGCGACGACTGGCGCCCCCTCATGGAGCCCGCCCGGGCGGCCGCCCGCCGCCTCGTCGCCAGCGGGCAGGTCCAGATGACCCAGGGCGGCTCGGTCGTCGACCCGTCGACCGCGAAGGGCCCCGTGCGCGTCCGCCGCTCCCGCTGACCGGGAAGGCGTACGCCCCGGGCGCCGTTGGCAGGGGCATGAAGGTCGAGATCTGGTCCGACGTCGTCTGCCCGTGGTGCTACATCGGCAAGCGCCGCTTCGAGGAGGCGCTGGCGCGCTTCGAGCACCGCGAGGAGGTGGAGCTGCTCTGGCGCAGCTTCGAGCTCGACGCGGGGGCACCGCCGAGCGACCAGGTGCAGGGGGCCTACGTCGACCGGCTCGCGAGCAAGTACCGCTGCTCGCGCGACGAGGCCCAGGCGATGATCGACCGGATGACCGGGACGGCCGCCGAGGTCGGCCTGGACTTCCGCTTCGACCTGGCCCGGCCGGGCAACACCTTCGACGCCCACCGCCTGCTGCACCTCGCGCTCGAGCACGGCCGCCAGGACGCGCTCAAGGAGCGGCTCGACCGCGCGACCTTCACCGAGGGCTCGCCGGCCAGTGACCACACCGCGCTGCGGGCGCTCGCCGTCGAGGTCGGCGTGCCCGGCGAGGAGGTCGACGAGGTGCTCGCGAGCGACCGCTACGCCGACGCGGTGCGCGCCGACGAGGCGCAGGCCGCGGCGTACGGCATCTCGGGCGTGCCCTTCTTCGTCGTGGACGGGAAGTACGGCATCTCCGGCGCGCAGCCCGCCGAGCTGGTGCTGCAGGCCCTGCGCCAGGCGTGGAGCGAGCGCGCACCGCTCACGCTGGTGGCCGCCGGCGGCGACGGCCCCGGCTGCGAGGGCGACGCCTGCGCCGTGTGACGGTCGCCGGCCGTCTCCCCTAGCGTCGCGGCCGTGGACCCCCGCCTGCGCGCCCTGGCCGACCTGTCCGTCCCCGCCGTGCGCGAGGAGGCGGGGCGCCACGAGTACGACGGCGTCGTGCAGGACCTCTCGCCGGCCGGCGTCCGGGCCGGCCTGGACCGGCTCGGCGGGCCCGCCCTCCCCGACCCGCACGACGAGGCGCACCTCGCGGCCTTCGAGGGCGGGGCGCGGGTGGCGTACGGCGAGCTCGAGCTGCACCGCCGCAACCCGCTGGTGCACGTGGCCAACCTCGACCTGGCCTGCTACGACCGCGACTACGCACCGGCGCAGGAGCGCGCGCACGCGCGGCAGCAGCACCTGCGCGCGTGGCCCGACGCGGTCGACGCGGCGCTCGAGGGCCTGGACGCGGTGCCCCAGGACGTCGCCCGCGGCCTGCTGTCCTCGGTGCGCGGGCTCGCCGCCGGCGTCCACGACGAGGCGGCGCTGGCGGCGCACGCGCGGCTGCTCCGGCACGTCGAGCAGGCCGCCGAGCACGGCGACCCCGACCCGGCGCTCGGCGCCACGCAGCTCGCCCGCCTCATGGGCGTGCCCGAGGCGCTCGAGGTCGACCTCGGCGCGCTGGCGCCGGGAGGCCGACTCCGAGCGCGACCGCCTGCTGGCGGTGCTCGCCGAGGCGTGCGAGCAGATCGCTCCCGGCCAGCCGGTGGAGCAGACCCGGCGGGCGCTCGAGGCCGACCACCCGGACGCGGGCGGGGTGCTGGACGAGGCCCGCGCGCTGACCGCGGAGGTCGTGGCGTGGTGCGCGCGAGACCGGCCTCGTCCCCTACAGCGACGGCGAGTGCCTCGTCGGCCCGGCGCCGGAGTCGCGGTCGGGCGCGATGGCGATGATGTCGTGGGCGGCGCCGGGCGAGCCGGAGGGCCCGTCGTGGTACCACGTGACCCCGCCCGACCCCGCCTGGCCCGCGGCCGAGCAGGACCAGTGGCTCGCGGTGTTCAGCCGCTCGAGCCTGCCCGGCGATCTCCCTGCACGAGGTGGCGCCGGGGCACTTCTCGCACGGCCGGGCCCTGCGGCACCTGACCTCGCCGGTCCGCCGGCTGCTGCTCAGCCCGTCGTTCGCCGAGGGCTGGGCGCACTACGGCGAGGAGATGGCGGTCGAGCAGGGCTTCCGCGACGGCGACCCGGCGGTGCGCGCGGGGGTGGCCGTCGAGGCGCTCGTGCGGGTCACCCGCCTCGCCGCGGCCCTCGGCGTGCACGAGGGCTCCATGACGGTCGCCGAGGCAGCGGAGCGGTTCACCCGCGACGCCGGGCTGCACGGCCCGGCCGCGCTGTCGGAGGCCCGGCGGGCGACCTGGGACCCGACCTACGGCCGCTACACCTGGGGCAAGCTCGTGCTGCGCCGCCTGGCCTCGCAGGTTCCCGACCTCCCGTCCTTCCACCGCGACCTGCTCGCGCTCGGGCTCCCCGCCGCTCGGTCTCGTCGACGCGGCGGTCCGCGCCGCCTGAGCTGCGGTCCGCCCGTCCGCCGGCCGGGTCGGCCCGCTACAGCACCGGGGCGACCACCGGCGCGAGGTCGGGCCGCTTGGGCTCGACGCGGTCGCCGGAGGACTGCCCGCGCACCCGCCGCAGCGCCCACGGCGCGAAGTGCGTGCGCAGCCACACCGCCTCCGCGCGGGCGACCTCCGGCAGGCGCCGCACCGGCACCGGCGGCAGCGGCGCCGCCCACGCGTCGTCCGCGCCGGGCAGCCCGAGCGCCGCGGCCAGGGCACCGGCGATCCGCTCGTGGCCGAGGGAGTTGGCGTGCAGCCGGTCCAGGCTCCACAGCCGGGGGTCGCTGGCGACCGGGTGCGCGCCGACGTCCGCGACGAGCACGCCGTGCCGGGCCGCGAGCGCGCGGACCCCGGCGTTGAGCGCGAGCACCCGACCGCGCACCGGCCGGGCCAGCGGCATGACCGGGCTGGGGTCGGGCGCGGTGATCGTCAGCACGGTCGCCCCGACGCTGCGCAGCGCGACGTACGTCTGCTCGAGCTCGGACAGCGACCGCCGCGAGGTCGACGCTGCCGCGCAGCAGGTCGTTGACCCCGGCGAAGACGGTGGCGAGGTCGGGCTCGAGCTCGAGCGCGCGCGGCAGCTGCTGCGCCCGCACCTCCCCCGCGAGGCGCCCGCGCACGGCGAGGTTGGCGTACTGCAGCCCGGGCGAGGTCTGCGCGACCGCGTCGGCCAGCCGGTCGGCCCAGCCGCGGAAGCCGCCCGCGCCGTCCGGGTCGTCCAGTCCCTCGGTGGAGCTGTCGCCGATCGCGACGTACCTCGCGTACATGCGACCACCCTGGCACGGACACACTCCCGCCCGTGACGACCCTTCCCGGCCTGCGCCGCTCGGCCCGGCTGGCGGCGCTCCCGCTCGGCGCGGCCGCCCTCGCGCTGACCGGCGTCGTGCGACGTGCCCGGGGCGAGGACCCCGACGCGGTGCGGCGCGACCTGCGGGCCCGCAACGCGGCGCGGACCCGACGCACGCTCGGCGAGCTGCGCGGCGGCGCGCTCAAGGCCGGTCAGCTGCTCTCCACGGTCGAGGCGCTGTTCCCGACCGATCCCGAGGACACCTGGCGCGAGGCGCTCACGGCGCTGCAGGAGGGCAACGCCGCGCTGCCCTTCGCGCAGGTGCAGCCGGTGCTGCGGGCCGAGCTGGGCGCCGGCCTGGCGCGAGGGGTTCGACGCCTTCGACGAGCGGGCGGTGGCCGCGGCCTCGCTGGGCCAGGTCCACCGCGGGGTCGTGGCCGGCCGGCCGGTCGCGGTCAAGGTGCAGTACCCCGGCGTCCGCGAGGCCCTGGCCGCCGACGTGCGCGCCCTGTCGGTCGTGTCGCGGGCCGCCGCCCTGGTCGCCCGGGGGCTCGCGCTGCCGCCGCTGGTCGCCGAGCTGCGCGACCGGCTCACCGAGGAGCTCGACTACGAGCACGAGGCCCGCACCCAGCAGCGGTTCGCCGCCGCGTACGCCGGCGACCCCGACGTCGTGGTGCCGGGCGTGCTGCGGGCGACCCCGCGGGTGCTCGTGCAGGAGTGGCTGGACGGCACGCCGCTGTCCGAGGTCGCCCGCAGCGGCAGCCAGGCCGAGCGCGACGCTGCCGCGCACCGCTACCAGGTCTTCCTCGTCAGCGGTCCGGAGCGGGCGGGGCTGCTGCACACCGACCCGCACCCCGGCAACTTCCGCGTGCTGCCCGACGGCCGGCTCGGCGTGCTCGACTTCGGCTCGTCGCTGGTCCTGGACGGGATGCCCGAGACCTTCGGCCGGCTGATCGCCGCGCTGCTCGGGGACGACCCGGAGCAGGTGCTCGACCGGCTGCGGGCCGGCGGGTTCGTCCGGCCGGGCGCGACGCTCGACGTGGCCAAGCTCGTCGACTACCTCGCACCCTTCAGCGTGCCCGCCCGGCACGAGACGTTCCGCTTCTCGAGGCCGTGGCTGCGCGGCGAGTTCGGCCGCGTCAACGACCCGCGGGACCCGGACTTCGGCGTCGCGCTGCAGCTCACGATGCCGGCCGAGCACCTGTTCACCCACCGGGTGTGGCTGTCGATGGTCGGCGTGCTGTGCCAGCTGGAGGCCGAGGTGCCCGTACGCCCCGTGCTGCGACGCTGGCTGCCCGGGTTCGAGGGAGGGGTGCACTGATGGCGCGAGCGCGCGTGGAGCCCGGCGGCGGGCGGCACCCGGTCGACGGCGGGACCGCGGAGCTGCTGCGGGACGGGGACCGGTCGGGCGCCTGGGAGCTCTCGATCGACGGGGTGCCGCAGTCCTACGTCGACCTCGACGACCCCACCTACCTCGACTTCGCCTACACCCGGCTGTTCGGCGACGTGCTCGACCTCGTCGCCGAGCCGAGGGCGCCGCTGACGGTGCTGCACCTCGGCGGCGGGGCGTGCACCATGCCGCGCTACGTGGCGGCCACCCGGCCCGGCTCGACGCAGCTGGTCGTCGACGCCGACGCCCCCCTGGTGGCGCTGGTGCGCGAGCAGCTCGGCACGGCCGGCTTCAAGGTGCGGGTCGGCGACGCCCGTCTCGAGCTCGACCGGCTGGGCGACGCCTCCTGCGACGTCGTGCTCGGCGACGTGTTCGACGAGGCGCGGGTGCCGGTGCACCTCACGACCGTCGAGCACGTGCGCGCGGTGGCCCGGGTGCTGCGTCCCGGCGGGACGTACGCGGTCAACATCGGCGACGGGGGCGCACTGGCGTTCGCGCGCGGGCAGGCGGCGACGCTGCGAGCGGTGTTCGGCGAGGTGCTGCTGCTCGGCGACCCGGGGGTGCTGCGGGGCCGCCGCTTCGGCAACCTCGTGCTCGTCGGCTCGGACGCCCCCTTGCCGGTGGTCGGGCTGACGCGCAACGCCGCCCGCGCCGCCGGGACCGCGCGGGTGGTGTCCGGCGACGACCTCGCGCGCTTCGCGGGCGGCGCGGCCGTGGTGACCGACGCCACCGCCGGCCCGCCGCCGACCCCGCCGGCCGACCTGTTCCGCTGAGCGGCACACTGCCCGCGTGGACCTGCGCCTCGAGCTCGTCGTCGTCCCCGTGTCCGACGTCGACCGGGCCAAGGAGTTCTACGTCTCGCAGGCCGGCTTCCGGCTCGACGTCGACCACGCGGCCGGCGACTTCCGCGTCGTGCAGCTCACGCCGCCCGGCTCGGCCTGCTCGATCACGCTGATGCGCAACCCGTCGGCGGCGGGGTCGGTCTCGGGGCTGCACCTCGTCGTCGACGACCTGGAGGAGGCCCGGGCCGAGCTGGTGGCCCGGGGCCTGCCCGCCGGTGAGCCCTTCCACTTCGGTCCCGAGGGCCAGCAGCCGGGGCTGCACCCCGACCGGGTGCCGCACGGGTCCTTCTTCGGCTTCTCCGACCCCGACGGCACGGGCTGGCTGGTGCAGGAGGTCCCGCGCACCTGACCGGTCGTGCTGGACAGGGCTGCTCAGTCCTGCTGCGCCTCGGCGAGCAGGGCGCGCACGACCTGCGCCAGGTCGCCCGTGCCGGCGTGGACCGCGCGCTGCGCGGCCGCCGACGTCCCGCGACGCAGCGCGTCCGTGGCGAGCGCCCCGACCTCGTCGAGGTCGCCGCTGGCGGCGAGCGTGTCGCGCAGCCGGTCGAGCAGGGCCCGGACGAGGTCCGCCGCGGGGACCAGCTCGCCGCTGCGGGCGTCGAGCAGCTGCCCCTCCAGGCCCCACCGGGCGGCCCGCCACCGGGCCGCCCGGGCGACCTCCGGGCGCAGCGCGGGCGCGGGCCGGCCGTCGAGCGCCCGGGCCGCGGCGCGCTGCACGAGCGCGCGGGCCAGCCCCGCGTGCAGGACGACGTCGTCCAGCCGGGGCATCGTGTCGGCGACCCGCACCTCGACCGTCGGGTAGCGCGTCGACGGCCGCACGTCCCAGTAGAGGTGCGACGCGTCGTCGGCCACCCCGGCCCGGACGAGCGCCGCCACGGTGGCGTCGTACGCCGCGCGGTCGCCGAACGCCTCCGGCATCCCGGTGACGGGCCAGCGCGCGAACCACTGCGTGCGGTAGCTGGCGTAGCCGGTGTCGGTGCCCTCCCAGAAGGGGGAGCTCGCCGACAGCGCGAGCAGCACCGGCAGGTCGGGGCGCAGCCGGTCGAGCACCTGGACCGCCAGGTCGGGGTCGGGCACCCCGACGTGCACGTGGCAGCCCGCGATGAGCTGCTGCAGCGCGAGCAGGCCCCACCGCTCGTGCAGGTGCCGGTAGCGCTCCCCGTCGGACAGCCGCTGCTCGCCCCAGTGCGCGGTCGGGTGCGTCCCGGCCGCGAGCACGCCCACGCCGTCCTCGGCGGCGACCTCGGCCACGGCCCTGCGCAGCGCCCGCAGGTGCCCGCGCAGCTCGGCGAGGGAGGTCGACACCGGTGTCGCGACCTCGAGCTGGGCGGTGCTGATCTCGCCCTGGGCCTGCGGCCCGAGCCGGGCGGCGGCGGCCCGGACCACCTGCGGCGCGTCGGCCAGCGCACCCGTCTCCAGGTCGACGAGGTGGTACTCCTCCTCGACGCCCAGCGTCGCCCCCACGTCGGTCACCTCGAGAGGATGCCCGAGAACGCGCCGGCTCGTCGCCCGCCGCACGCCCGCCGCACGCCGTCGCCGTGCCTGGCGTCAGCTCCCCGCCGGTGCCCGGCTCAGCGCACCGACACCGACGCGACCGGCGACCACCCGCTGCTCACGCTCGTGCTGGTCCCCTTGATCAGCTTCGCGCGGAACTGGTAGCTGCCGGTCCGGTTGCCCCAGTCGGTGGGGCGGAAGGTCGCGTTGCTGGCCGGGGTGCCGAAGACGAAGGACTGCCAGCCCGCCGTGCCCGGCGGCTTGATCTGCACGAGCTCGCCGTAGCCGCTCGGCGAGTAGTCCGAGCCCCACCGGACCGCGAAGGTCGTCGTCCGCGTCCCGGTGGCCGGGGAGAGCGTCATCGGCACGACCACGGTGCCGGTCATGGCCGTCCCGACCGTCGACCGGTACGGGTAGGTGCCCGCGTCGATGAAGACGTACGGGTAGGTGCCGGACGAGCGCGCGCCGGAGCCGTACAGCCCCAGCCTCGTCGCGTCGGTCACCGAGTGGGTGCCCTGGGTGAAGCTCCACGTCACCCGGGTGCCGACCGGCACGGTGACGCTCGCCGGCGCGTAGCCGGCGTTGGAGACCTTGACGGTGACCCCTGCGGCGCCGGCGGCCGGCGCGAGCGCGACGAGGACGACCAGGGCCAGCAGGCCCACCGTGCGACGACCCTGCATGGGGACCCCCCGGACCCGGCCCCGACGTCCGGGACGCGAGGAACGTACGCCCCTGGCGCAGCCCTGCCTAGCCCCGTGCGGGTCCGGCCCGGCCCTCAGGCCGAGCCGTCGCGGGCACCCCGGAAGTCCGGCTCGCGCTTGGCCAGGAAGGCGCGCACGCCCTCGGCGTACTCCGGCGAGGTGAGCGACGCGCGGTAGGTCTCGCGCACCGCGGCGTCGACCGCCCGGTCGCCGCGGGCGACCCGCGCGAGCAGCGCCTTCGCACCGACCTGGGAGACCCGGGCCCGGGCGGCGAGCACCCGCGCCAGCTCGTACGCCCGGGCCTCGACCCGGTCGGGCTCGTGCACCTCGTGCACGAGGCCGACCCGCAGGGCCGTCGCGGCGTCGACGAGCTCGCCGGAGAGCAGGAACCAGGCCGCCCAGGACTGGCCGACGACGTCGACGAGCCGGGCGGTCGACGGCAGGGCGTAGACGATCCCGAGCTTGGCCGGCGTGACCCCGAAGCGCGAGGTCGTGTCGGCGACCCGCAGGTCGCACGCCGCGGCCACCTGCGTGCCGCCGCCGACCGCCCAGCCCTGCACGAGGGCGACGGTGGGCTTGGGGAACTCCAGGAGCGCCGCCTCGCCGCGCTCGACGGCCTCGCCGTAGGCGGCCGCCGTCTCGGGGGTGGAGCGGAGCGCGTCGAACTCGGAGATGTCCGCACCGGCCGAGAACGGGCCGCCGGGCGTGCCGCGCAGCACCACGACGTCGACGTCGTCGTCGGCGGCGAGGACCGGCATCAGGCGGCCGAAGGCCGACCACATGGCGAAGGTGATGGCGTTGCGCCGGGCCGGCCGGTGCAGCTCGACGGTCACGGTGCCGCCGTCGCGGGTCACGCGCAGCCCCTCGGCGGCGTCGGCGAGGGCGTCCTGCACGGGGTCCACGGCGGCGATCCTGGCGCACCCGTCGCCGGGGGCCGTCACCGGGCGGCGCGGCGCCGGGCCGGCGGTGGACCGGGGAGCCGGACGGGCGGCGCGGCGGCGTCGATGGCGCGCAGGGACGTGAGCACGGCCTCCTTCGAGCGCGCGCGGTAGAAGTCCGGCAGCGTCGCGAGCAGGACCGGGGCGTACGACGCCGTCGCGAGGCGGGGGTCGAGCACCGCGACGACACCCCGGTCGGTGGGGCTGCGCAGCAGCCGGCCGGCCCCCTGGGCGAGCAGGACGGCGGCGGGCGGGAGCGTCACCGCGCGGAAGCCGGCCGGCCCGGCCGCCTCCAGCCGGGCCTGCACGAGCGGGTCCTCGACGTGCGCGAACGGGATCCGGTCGAGCACGACGAGCTGGCAGGCGCTGCCGGGCACGTCGACGCCCTGCCAGAACGAGCGGGTGCCGAACAGGCAGGTGCGCGCGTCCGAGGCGAAGGCGTGCGCGAGCGCGCCGGCGGAGTCCTCCCCCTGCAGCAGGACCGGCAGGCCGGGCAGGGCCGCCCGCACCGACGCCGCGGCCCGGGCCGCCGCCGCGCTCGAGCTGAACAGGGCGAGCGTGCGCCCGCCCGCGGCCTCGACCAGCTCGACGAGCAGCGCGTCGACGGCCGCCGGCCAGGCCGGCGTCGAGGGAGCGGGCAGGTCCGCCGCGACCCAGAGCTGGCCCTGCCGGCGGGCGTCGAAGGGGCTGCCGACGTCGAGCGAGCGCCAGCGCAGGGGCGGCTCGTCGTCGTCGCGCGCGGCGGGCGCGAACGGCTCCCCGACCGCCGCGCCCTCCGCGGGGCGCAGGCCCAGCGCCCGGGCCGGCAGGTCGAAGCTCCCGCCGACGGTCAGGGTCGCCGACGTCGCGACGACGGTGCGCTCGCCGAAGAGCCGGGCCGCGAGGGCCCCGCCGACCTGCAGCGGTGACGCGCGCAGCCGCACCCCGCCGAGCGGGCCCTCGGCGTAGACGGCGCTCGGGACCGCCGGCGCCCGGACCTCCCCGGCGGCCGCCGCCACGTCGGTGAGCAGCGTGCGGGCCCGGTCGCGGGCGGCCGCGACGGCCTCGTCGGGCGCCCCGTCGCGCGGCACCTGGCCGGCCGCGGCGCTGCAGGCCGCCTCGACGAGCGCGAGCACGTCGGCCGCCTCGTCCGGCAGCACGCGCAGCCGGCCGGGCGGCAGGACGGCGAGCAGCCCCTCGAGGGCCTCCGAGGCGTCCTGCAGCCGCTCGCGGGCCGTCGCCGGCAGCAGCTCCCCCGCCACCGCGACGGCGCGGCGCAGGTCGGTGCGGCTGAGCTCGGCGGTGAGCGCCTCGGTGACGGACGCGACGAGCTCGTGGGCCTCGTCGACGACGACGGCGTCGTGCTCGGGCAGCACGGTCAGGGCGGTGAAGGCGTCCAGGGCCAGCAGCGCGTGGTTGGCGACGACGACGTCGGCCTCGCGCGCGGCCTCCCGCGCCTGCTCGGCGAAGCAGTCCGCGAGGTCCGGGCAGCGCCGGCCCAGGCAGTCGCGCGCCGACACCGACACCTGCCGCCAGGCGCGGTCGCCGACCGGGAAGGGCACCTCGTCGCGGTCGCCGGTCTCCGTCTCCTGCGCCCACTCGCGCAGCCGCAGCACCTGCTGCGCCAGCCCGGACGGCGGCGCGGCCTCGAACAGGCCCTCGGGCTCCGCGACGGCACCCGGCCCGCCCGACACCTGCTGCCGGCAGACGTAGTTGCCGCGCCCCTTGGCCAGGGCGTACGTCGGGGTGCGCCCCAGCGGACCGGCCAGCGCCGCCACGAGCCGGGGCAGGTCCTTGTCGACGAGCTGGGCCTGCAGCGCCTTCGTGGCGGTGGCGACGACCACGCGCCGGCCGGCCGCGAGCGCGGGCACGAGGTAGGCCAGCGACTTGCCGGTGCCGGTGCCGGCCTGCACGAGCAGGTGCTCGCGGCTGCGCAGCGCCCGGTCGACGGCGACGGCCATCGCCCGCTGCCCCTCGCGCGGCTGCGCCCCCGGCACGGTGCCCAGCGCGGCGGTGAGCAGGCGCTGCACGCGCGCGGCGCGGGTCTCCTCCCGCGGACGGGGCGACGTCGCTGCGGCCACCCCGGCAGTCTGCTGCCCGGGGGGCGACGACGGGCGCAGGACGGGCCGCGCTGTGGACCAGCGGGGTGAGACGCACGACACAGCGTGACCGTGACGCAGAGCGACCGCGGTCGGGGACACTCGGGGCGTGACCGCACCCCGCCTCGCCAACCCCCGCCGGACCACCCTCGCCGCCCTGCGCGACACCCGCTGCGAGCTCGACGGCCCGTCCTGCCGCCGCACCGCGACGCGCCTGGTCAGCACGGCCGACGGCGAGCGCCACGCCTGCTCCTCCTGCGCCGCGGGCTGACGCCGCAGGAGCCGCACCACGGGTCCGTGCGCGCGCCGGCGCCGCCCCGGGAAGCCCGGGCGGCTCCCCGCGCGTTGAGCAGGACGTGACCGACCTGCACCGCGTGCCGCTGTCCGTGCTCGACCTCGTGCCCGTGCCCGACGGCGGCACCCCCGCCCGGGCGCTCGCCGACACCCTCGCGCTCGCGCAGCAGGTCGAGCAGCTCGGCTTCACGCGCTACTGGGTCGCCGAGCACCACGGGATGCCGGGTGTGGCGAGCAGCTCCCCGCCGGTCCTCCTCGCCGCGATCGCCGCCGCGACGAGCCGCATCCGCGTCGGCAGCGGCGGCGTCATGCTGCCCAACCACGCTCCGCTGGTCGTCGCCGAGCAGTTCGGCATGCTCGAGGCGCTGCACCCGGGCCGGGTCGACCTCGGCATCGGCCGGGCACCGGGCACCGACCCGCGCACGGCGGCCGCCCTGCGCCGCAGCGTCGACGGGCTGTCCGCCGACGAGTTCCCGCAGCAGCTCGCCCAGCTGCGGGGCTTCTTCCGCGGCGCCGTGCCCGGCCTGACCGCCGTGCCCGCCGAGGGCAACGAGCCGCCGCTGTGGCTGCTGGGCTCCAGCGGCTACAGCGCGCAGGTCGCCGGCCACCTCGGCCTGCCGTTCGCCTTCGCCCACCACTTCAGCGGTCACAACACGCTGCCGGCCCTCGCGCTCTACCGCGACGCCTTCCGCCCGTCCGAGGCGCTCGAGCGGCCGTACGCCGTCGTCTGCGTCTCGGTGCTGGTCGCCGACGACGACGCGACCGCGCGGCGCCTGGCGATGCCCGGCGGCCTGTCCTTCCTGCGGCTGCGCAGCGGGGCGCCCGGTCGGGTGCCGACCGTCCAGGAGGCCGAGACCTACCCCTACACCGCGCAGGAGCGGGCGTTCGTCGAGGACCGCCTCGACAGCCAGGTGATCGGCTCGCCCGAGACGGTGCGCCGCGGCCTGCAGGACCTGCTCGACGCGACGCAGGCCGACGAGCTCATGGTCACGACCATGGTGCACGACAGCGCCGACCGGGCCCGGTCGTACGCCCTGCTCGCCGACGTCGCCGCCCGCGTGCCGGCCTGACCCCGGTCCGGCACCGGGTCTGGCACCGGCCCGACCGGGCAGGACAGCACGCAGCAGCACCACCCCCTGAAGGAGCCGACATGCGCACCCCCGACCCGCGGGACCTCTTCGAGCTCGAGGCCGACCTGCCCGCGCTGACCGGCCCCGACGGCAGCGGGCCGGTGCTGGTGCAGGCGCTCGACGGCTTCATCGACGCCGGCTCGGCGACCCGGCTGGCCCGCACCCACCTGCTGTCGGCGCTGGAGGCCACGGTCGTCGCCCGCTTCGACGTCGACCTGCTGCACGACTACCGGGCGCGACGGCCGCCCATGCTCTTCGTCGAGGACCACTGGGAGACCTACGACGCGCCGGAGCTGGCCGTGCACCTGCTGCGCGACGAGGCGGGCACCCCCTTCCTCGTGCTCGCCGGCCCGGAGCCCGACGTGCTGTGGGAGCGCTTCGTCGCGGCCGTCCAGCTGCTGCTCGACGACCTCGGCGTGCGCCTCGTGGTCGGGCTCAACGCGATCCCGATGTCGCTGCCGCACACCCGCCCGGTCGGCGTCATCGCGCACGGCACGCGCAAGGAGCTGCTCGCCGGCGCCGAGCCGTGGGTCGGCACGGTGACCGTCCCCGCGAGCGCCGGCCACCTGCTGGAGCACCGGCTCGGCCAGGCCGGCCGCGACGCCGTCGGCTTCGCCGCCCACGTGCCCCACTACGTGTCGCAGGCGGAGTACCCGGCGGCCGCGGCGGCGCTGGTGCGCGAGGTGTCCGCGCTCACCGGTCTGGTGCTGCCGACGACCGCGCTCGACGAGGCGGCCGCGCAGACCCGCCTCGCCATCGACGGGCAGGTCGCGCAGTCCGAGGAGGTCCAGGCGGTCGTCACGGCCCTGGAGGAGCAGTACGACTCGTTCGTCGCCGGCCGCGGCCGCTCCCTGCTGGCCGGCGAGACGCGCCTGCCCTCGGGCGACGAGCTCGGCGCCGAGCTCGAGCGCTTCCTCGCCGAGCAGCCGCGCGGCGAGTAGCCCGCTGCCGGGTCGGGGGCCGGGCCGGAGCAGGATGGCCGGCATGCGCACCGCTGACCCCGACGCCCTGGGCTTCGCGCCCGACCGCCTCGCCCGCATCGACGAGCACTTCGCGCAGTACGTCGACGACGGGCGGCTCGCCGGCTGGCAGATCAGCGTCGCCCGGCGCGGCGAGGTCGTGCACTCCTCGACGTACGGCCTGCGCGACCGCGAGGCGGGGCTGCCGGTCGAGGCCGACACCCTGTGGCGGGTCTACTCCATGACCAAGCCGCTCACGTCGGTCGCGGCCATGCGGCTGTGGGAGCAGGGGCGGTTCGAGCTGAACGACGAGGTCAGCCGCTGGATCCCCGCCTTCGCCGACGTGCGCGTCTACGACAAGGGGTCGGCCCAGCGGCCGTTCACCGTGCCGGCGACCGAGCCGGTGCGGGTGTGGCACCTGCTCACCCACACGGCCGGGCTCACCTACGGCTTCCTGCACACCTCGGTCGGCGACGCCGTCTACCGGGCCCGCGGCTACGAGTGGGGAGTCCCGCCGGGCACCGACCTGGCCACGGCGTGCGACGCGTGGGCGTCGATGCCGCTGCTGTTCCAGCCCGGCAGCGCCTGGGGCTACTCGGTCGCCACCGACGTGCTCGGCCGGCTCGTCGAGCTGTGGTCCGGGCAGCGGCTCGACGACCACCTGCGCGAGCACGTCACCGGACCGCTGGGGATGACCGACACCTCCTTCTGGGTGGAGCCGGAGCGTGCCGAGCGGCTGGCCGCGCTCTACACGCCCTCCCCCGCCGACGGGAAGGCCGTCCGCCTCGACGCCTTCGGGCAGGCCGCCCTGGCCGAGCCCGCGTTCCTGTCCGGCGGCGGCGGACTGGTCTCCACCGCCGCCGACTACCAGCGGTTCACCGCGGCGCTGCTGCGCGGCGGGGAGCTCGACGGGGTCCGCCTGCTGGGCACCCGGACACTGGCGATGATGACCGAGAACCACCTGCCCGGCGGCCGCGACCTCGGCGCCCTGTCGACCGGCGGCTTCGCCGAGACGACCTTCGACGGGATCGGGTTCGGGCTCGGCTTCGCCGTCGTGGAGGACCCCCGCCCGGCCAAGACGCTCATGAGCCGCGGCGAGTACTACTGGGGCGGCGCCGCCTCCACCGCCTTCTGGGTGGACCCGGTCGAGGAGGTCACCGCCCACCTGTTCACCCAGCTGCTGCCGAGCAGCACGCACCCGCTGCGCCCGCAGCTGCGCCAGCTCGTCTACAGCGCGCTCGTCGACTGAGCCCCCGCCCCGACGGACGACGGCCCGCCCCCGGGTCGCGGGGACGGGCCGTCGTGCTCAGGGGTGCGCTCAGCCGGTGTGCGGCATCAGGGCACCGGCGGGCACCTGGCCGAAGCGGCCGGACTGGAAGTCCTCGACCGCCTGCTGCAGCTGCGCCCGGGTGTTCATGACGAACGGGCCGTACTGCGCGACCGGCTCGCGGATCGGCTCGCCGCCCAGCACGAGCACCTCCACCGCCGGGTGCCGGCCGTCCTGCCGGGCATCGGCGGACACCGTGACCCGGTCGCCGGCGCCGAAGACCGCGGTCTGCCCGGTGCGCAGGCGGGTGCCCGTCGTGCCCACCGAGCCCGAGCCGGCGAGCACGTAGACGAGGGCGTTGAAGGCCGGGTCCCACGGCAGCGACAGCTGCGCGCCCGGGGTGATGCTCGCGTGCAGCATCGTGATGGGCGTGCGGGTCGAGCCGGGTCCGCGCACGCCCGCGAGGTCGCCGGCGATGAGGCGCAGCAGCGCGCCCCCGTCGTCGCTGGCCAGCAGCACGACGTCTCCGCCCTCGAGGTTCTGGTACGCCGGCGCGGTCATCTTGTCCTTGCCGGGCAGGTTGACCCACAGCTGCACGCCGTGGAAGGTCCCCCCGCTGCGCACGAGCTCGACCGGCGGCGTCTCGATGTGCAGGATCCCGCCGCCCGCCGTCATCCACTGGGTGGCGCCGTCGGTGATGAAGCCGCCGCCGCCGTGGCTGTCCTGGTGCTGGAACGCCCCGTCGATGATGTAGGTGACGGTCTCGAAGCCGCGGTGCGGGTGCCACGAGGTGCCCTTGGGCTCGCCCGGCGCGTACTCGACCTCACCCATCTGGTCCATCATGATGAACGGGTCGAGGGCCTTGCTCGGGATGCCGGCGAACGCCCGGCGGACGGGGAAGCCCTCGCCCTCGAAGCCCGAGGGCGCCGTGGTCACGGAGAGCACGGGGCGCTCGACGTCGCCCAGGCCTGCCGGGGGCACCCGGCGCAGGGACAGCGGGTCGGCGGTGACAGCGGGCACGGGGTCCTCCTCGTTGGTTGCAGGCGCAACAGTACTGCCAACCGTGCGTACCGCGGGGCGATTCCCGGGCGCGGCTCCAGGGCGGGAATGCCGGCGCCGAGGAGGTGTTGGATGCTTGCGCCAACCAAGTTCCGGGCACCGTCCCTGCGGCGCCCGCCCCACCCCGACCCGGAGGACGACCGTGACCCCCGTCGAGCACGTCGCCCGCGAGCTCGGGCAGCTCGTCCGCAGCCTCAAGGGGCTGCACGCCGCTGTGGTCGAGCAGGCGGGCGTCCGCCTCGAGCTGCCGGCCGCCGCTCTGCTGGCCGCGCTCGACGAGCGCGGGCGCAGCCGGCCGTCCAGCCTCGCCGAGGCGCTGCACCTCGACCTGTCGAGCGTCAGCCGTCAGGTCGCCGCCCTCGAGCGCGAGGGCTGGATCGTCCGCGAGCGCGACCCCGAGGACTCCCGGGCGTCGCTGCTCGAGCTCACCCCGGCCGGCGAGTCCGTCCTCGCCCGCGTCCGGGCGGCGCGGACCTCCCAGCTGGCCGCGCTGCTGCCCGGGTGGACCGCCGACGAGCTGTCCGACTTCGCCGCCTCGCTGCACCGCTTCCGCACCGCCCTGTCGTCCGGGACCCCCGGCACTCCCGGGCGCCCGGCCGCCGCCCGACCCGCTCCCACCACGCCCGACCACGACCCGATCCCGGCCCTGGCCGGGCAGGAGACCCGATGACCGCTCCGACCGCCCCCACCGGCTCCGCCGCCGCCCCCGCCGGGCCGGGCCAGCTCACCCACCGGCAGGTGCTGGTGGTCCTGTCCGGCCTGCTGCTCGGCATGTTCCTCGCCGCCCTCGACCAGACGATCGTGTCGACGGCCATGCGCACCATCGCCGACAAGCTCAACGGCCAGACCGCGCAGGCCTGGGTCACGACCGCCTACCTGATCACCTCGACGATCTCGACCCCGCTGTACGGCAAGCTCTCCGACACGTACGGGCGCAAGAAGTTCTACCTGTTCGCCATCGTCGTCTTCATCGTCGGCTCCATGCTGTGCGGCACCGCCACCGGGATCTACGAGCTGGCCGCCTACCGCGCGGTGCAGGGCATCGGCGCCGGTGGCCTCATGTCGCTGGCCTTCGCCATCGTCGGCGACCTCGTGCCACCCCGCGAGCGCGGCCGCTACCAGGGCTACTTCATGGCGGTCTTCGCCACCTCGAGCGTGCTCGGGCCGGTCCTCGGCGGGGCGTTCGCGGGCCAGGACACGCTGCTCGGCATCGACGGCTGGCGCTGGATCTTCTACGTCAACGTCCCGATCGGCCTGGCGGCCCTCCTCGTCGTCAGCGCCAAGCTGCACCTGCCGGTGCACCGCTCCGACGCCAAGATCGACTTCGTCGGCGCCGCGCTGCTCACCTCCGCGGTCGTCCCGCTGCTGCTCGTGGCCGAGAAGGGCCGCGAGTGGGGCTGGGGCTCCGGGCTCACCCTCGGGCTCACCGCCCTGACCGTGCTCTCCGTCGTGGCCTTCGTCCCCTGGGAGCGCCGGATGGGCGAGGCGGCCATCCTGCCGCTGCGCATCTTCTCCAGCAGCGTCTTCACCACCAGCAGCGCGGTCGCCCTGCTCGTGGGCACCGCGATGTTCGGCGCGCTGGTCGTCCTGCCGCTCTACCTGCAGATCGTCCGGGGCAACAGCCCGACCCGGGCGGGTCTCCTGCTCATCCCGCTGATGGTCGGCATCATCATCACGTCCGCGATCAGCGGCAAGGTCATGAGCCGGACCGGCCGCTACAAGAAGCTGCCCGTCACCGGCACCGCCGTCATGTTCGTCGCGGTCCTGCTGTTCGCCACCCTGCAGGTCGACACCCCCGTGTGGCAGGCCAGCACGTACATGGCGGTCATGGGCGCCGGGCTGGGGCTGTCGATGCAGACCCTCGTGATCAGCGTGCAGAACGCGCTGCCGCCGCGCGACATGGGCGTGGCGACCAGCTCGGTGACCTTCTTCCGGTCCATGGGCGGCACCTTCGGAGCGGCCATCGCGCTCGCGGTCCTGTTCAGCACCCTGGCCCACAACATCCAGGACCGGGCCCGGGCGGCCGGGCTCCCGCAGGCCGTCATCGACCGGTTCGGCTCGGCCACGGCCCTCAACGACACCTCGGTCATCGCCACCCTCCCCGCACCGGTGCGCCGCGCGGTCCTCGAGGGCTTCGCCGACTCCATGCACACCGTCTTCCTCACCGTGGCGGTGCTGCTCGTGCCGGCCTTCCTGCTGAGCCTGCGCATCAAGGAGATCCCGCTGCGCGCGAGCGGCGGGCTCGCCGCCGGCGCGCAGACCCCGGCGCCGACCGGCGGTGCCCCCGCGACCGACCCGCAGGGCGGCGACCCCGAGCTCGCCGAGCGCGCCCGGGCCAAGGCCGAGTCCGCGGTCCTCTAGCCCGCCCGTCCCGGCCCTGCGGCGGCCCGTCACCTCGTGCAGGTGACGGGCCGCCGTCGTGCTGCTAGCGTGATCACGCGCCGAGGTGCTGCGCCGCTCCCCGTCCGGTCGACGACGACCGGGGGACGACGGTCGACCGCCCGGCCCCTGACCTGCACCGCCCGGCTCCGCGCGAGCCGGGCTCCCCGCCGCTGCCTGCGGCCTGCCCGCGCCCCGGTGCGCCGAAGGACCTCGATCTCCCCCATGACGACCCGCACCACCGCCCGCACCACCGCCCGCACCACCCCCTCCCCCGCACCGGGAGCCGACCCCGCCCGCGCCACCCGCGCCCAGCTGCTCGAGGCCGCGCGCCTCGGCGCCGCCGTGGCGCAGGCCGACCTGGCGGGCGAGCCCGGCACCTCCGCCGCGGCGTACGCCTCCTGGCGGCGGCTGCGCCGGCGCAGCCCCCGGCGCCCGCGGCAGCTGCTGCGCGTCGCCTTCGACACCGGCTACGGCCGGGCCATGCAGGGCGCCGGCGCCACCCCGCGCTGACCCGTGGGCCTGATCGCCCTGCCGGGGTGAGCGGCCCGGCGACAGGGCAGGATGAGGTCCCGCACCCCACCACCCTGCGGGCCCGGGTACATCCCCCGTACCGGCCCTGTCTCCCGCACCGGAAGGCCCACCGCATGTCGGACGTCACCCTCGCGCACCCGGGCGGCTCGCTCCCGCTCTCCGTCAAGGAGGCCACCGAGGGCCCGAGCGGGTTCGAGATCCCCAAGCTGCTGTCCGAGACCGGGATGGTCACCCTCGACCCCGGCTTCGTGAACACCGCCTCCTGCGCCTCGGACATCACCTACATCGACGGAGACGCCGGCATCCTGCGCTACCGCGGCTACCCCATCGAGGAGCTCGCGGAGAAGAAGAGCTTCCTCGAGGTCGCCTGGCTGCTCATCTACGGCGAGCTGCCGACGCAGGACGAGCTCGACGACTTCAAGGCCAAGATCCGGCGGCACACGATGCTGCACGAGGACTTCCGCGAGTTCTTCGGCGGCTTCCCGACCGACGCGCACCCCATGGCGGTGCTGTCGTCCGCGGTGTCGGCGCTGTCGACCTTCTACCAGGACAGCCTCGACCCGTTCGACCCCGAGCACGTGGAGCAGTCCACGATCCGGCTGATCGCCAAGATGCCGACGATCGCGGCGTACGCCCACAAGAAGTCGGTCGGGCAGCCGTTCCTCTACCCCGACAACACGCTGGGCTACGTCGACAACTTCCTGCGGATGACCTTCGGGGTGCCGGCCGAGGACTACGTCGTCGACCCGGTCGCGTCGAAGGCGCTCAACCTGCTGTTCCTGCTGCACGCCGACCACGAGCAGAACTGCTCGACGTCGACGGTGCGCATGGTCGGCTCGTCCAACGCCAACCTGTTCGTCTCGGTCTCCGCGGGCGTCGCCGCGCTGTTCGGCCCGCTGCACGGCGGCGCCAACCAGGCGGTGCTGGAGATGCTCGCCGGCATCCAGGCCGACGGCGGCGACGTCGCGCGCTTCGTCGAGCGGGTCAAGGCCAAGGAGCCGGGCGTCAAGCTCATGGGCTTCGGCCACCGGGTCTACAAGAACTACGACCCGCGCGCCGCGATCGTCAAGAAGGTCGCCAAGGACGTGCTCGACAGCCTCGACGCGCCCGACCCGCTGCTCGACCTCGCGATGCAGCTCGAGGAGGTCGCGCTCGCCGACGACTACTTCGTGTCGCGCAAGCTCTACCCCAACGTCGACTTCTACACCGGGGTCATCTACAAGGCGCTGGGCTTCCCGACGCCGATGTTCACCGTCCTGTTCGCGCTCGGCCGGCTGCCCGGCTGGATCGCGCAGTGGCGCGAGATGATCGCCGACCCGACCACCAAGATCGGCCGGCCGCGCCAGGTCTACACCGGCCCGGCGCTGCGCCACCTGTCCTGACCCCCGAGCGTCCGCCCGACGCGGACACGCTGGTCGCGTGTCGGGCGGACGCAGAGGTCAGGCCCAGGGCTGCACCACGAGCCGTACGGGGTTGCCGCGCTTGCTCGTCAGCTGCTCGACGCCCGCGGCGACCTCCTCCAGCGGCATCACGCCGCTGATCGAGCCCGACACGTCGAGCCGGCCGGTGCGCACCAGCTGCACGAGCTCGTCGAGGTGCCGCTTGGCGTAGCCGAGGTGGCCCAGCAGCGACTGGCTCTGGATCCCGAAGAACACCCCCGGCCCGAGCTGCACGTCGTCGAGGCTGAGCCCCACCATCACGGCGCGGCCGTACCGGCCCAGGCTCGCCACGCACTGCGCGAGCACGACGTTGGCGCCGACCAGGTCGACGGCGACGTCCAGGCCGCGGCCGTCGGTGAGCTCGGCGACCCGCGCCGCCGTGCCGGGGTCGGTGGGGTCGAGCGCGGCGTCGGCGCCGAGCGCCAGGGCCCGCTCCCGGGCCGACGGCAGCGGGTCGAGCGCGATCACCGGGGACGCGCCGACGAGCCGGGCGATCTGCACCGCGTGCACGCCCAGGCCACCGATCCCCCACAGCCCGATCGACTCCCCCGGCCGCAGCCCGGCGCGCTGCGTGAGGGCGGCGTACGGCGTGGAGACCGCGTCGGCGAGCACGCAGGCCTGCTCGAAGGGCAGCTCGTCGGGGATCGCGGTGAGCGTCTGGCCGGGGACGACGACGTACTGCGCCCAGGCCCCGTCGTAGTTGAAGCCCATGATCTCGAAGGCCAGGCACTCCTCGAGGCGGCCGCGCACGCAGTTGGCGCAGGTGCCGCACGGCTTGCCGCCGGCGAGCAGCACCCGGTCGCCGGGCGTCCAGCCCGCGACGAGGTCACCGACCTGCTCGACGACGCCCGCCGACTCGTGGCCGGGCGTGACCACCGGCAGCGGGCCGGGCAGCGAACCGTCGAGCAGGTGGACGTCGGACAGGCAGATGCCGCAGGCCATCACCTTGACGAGCACGTCGTTGGGCCCGGGGACCGGGACGTCGACGTCGGTGACCTGCAGGGACCGGGAGGCCGCGTCGAAGCGGGCGGCGCGCATGGAGGGCATGCGCAGGAGCCTCCCCTACCGCACGAGCGCGGTGAGCAGCCGGTCCAGCTCGGCCGCCGGGTCGGTCGTCAGCCCGACGTGGACCGCCCCGGGCTGCACGACGGTGCTGCGCGGGGCGGTGAGCCAGCGGAAGCGCTGCCCGAGGCTCTCGGTCCGGGCCGGGCCCTCGCCGGCGCAGGTGCGGCGCAGCGCCTCGACCGCCTCCCGGACCGCGTCGACGTCGACGGCCGGGTCGAGCGCGCGCAGCCGGTCCGCGTCGACCGCGCTGGACAGCCCGAGGAAGTCGGCGGACTTGCAGAACAGCACGACCGCCACGTTGACCTGCTCGCCGCGCTCGACGCGCGGCACGGCGCGCAGCAGCGCGTAGTCGAAGGGCACGCGGGTCACGGCCGCCACACCTCCCGCGCCGCGACGCGGCGCTGCAGGTGGTCGGCGTACGCGGCCCGCACCGCGTCGGGGTCCTCGAAGCCGGGCTCGTCCTCGAGCCAGACGTCGGGCACCAGCGCCACCACCTCGCCGAGCAGCTCCGGCGTGACCCGCGGCGCCAGGGCCTCGTCCGCCTCCGCCCGCCGCGTCGCCTGCTCGGCGAGGACGTGTCCGGTGGTGTCGTACGGCCGGGTGGCGGCGGGCGCGGCGCGCGACCAGCTGTGCGCGAAGACCAGGGTCGCCCCGTGGTCGATGAGCCACAGGTCGCGGTGCCACAGCAGCAGGTTGGGGTTGCGCCACGAGCGGTCGACGTTGCCGACCAGGGCGTCGAGCCAGAGCACCCGGCTGGCGAGGTCGGGGTCGACCTGGTGCGCCAGCGGGTCGAAGCCCAGCGAGCCCGGCAGGAAGTCGGTGCCCAGGTTGAGCCCGGGGCTCGCGCGCAGCAGGTCCTGCACCTCCTCGTCGGGTTCGCTGTTGCCGAGGACGGGATCGACGTGGACGAGGACGAGCTCGGGCACCGGCAGGCCGAGCCGGCGGGCGAGCTCGCCGACGACCACCTCGGCGACGAGGACCTTGCGGCCCTGCCCGGCCCCCCAGAACTTCACGACGTACGTCCCGAGGTCGTCGGCCTCCAGGAGCCCCGGCAGCGAGCCGCCCTCGCGCAGCGGCGTGACGTAGCGGGTCGCGGTGACGGTGCGCAGGCTCATGCCAGCGGGCTGCGCGGCAGCAGCCGGTCGGACAGGATCCGCCGCTGGATCTCGCTCGTGCCCTCGAAGATGGTGGTGAGCCGGGCGTCGCGCCAGTAGCGCTCGACCCGGCGCTCGGTGGTGTACCCGTTGCCGCCGTGCAGCTGCATGGCCTGCCCGGTGACGCGCACGGCGGTCTCGGTGGCGAGCAGCTTGACGGCTGCCGCCTGCCGCTCGCACGGCACGCCCTCGTCGAGCAGGTGCGCCACCTGCTGCCAGAACGCCCGGGCCTGCAGCACCTCGGCAGCCATGTCGGCGACGGCGAAGCGCAGCGCCTGGAAGTCGGCGAGCGGGTGGCCGAACTGCTCGCGCTCCTGCAGGTAGGCGGCGGTGTCCTCCAGCGCGCCCTGCGCCACCCCGACGGCCCGGGCCGCCGTGTGCACCCGGGCGATGTTGAGGCCGCGCTGCACCGAGGCGAACCCGCCGCTGTCGGCGTCGGCACCCTCGTCGGCGTACAGCCCGGTGAGCCGGTCGGCGTCGGGCACGCGCAGGCCGTCGAGCTGCAGGTCCCAGGTGAGGAAGCCGTGGTAGCCGATCTTGTCGATCGGGGTGCCGGTCATGCCCTCGGGGAACGTCCCGCGCTCCTTGACGACGAGGAACGGCTCGAGCCCGGCGCTGCGGCTCTCGCCCTCCTCGGGGTCGCGCACCCGGGCCAGCACCTCGACGAAGTCGGCGGCGAGCGCGTTGCCGGCCCAGCGCTTGTGACCGGTGAGGACCCAGTCGTCGCCGTCGCGGACCGCGCGGGTCTGCACGCCCGCCAGGTCGGAGCCGGCCGTCGGCTCGGACAGCGCGATGGCGCCGACCCAGTCCCCGCGCGCGCTGCGGGCGAGCAGGTCGGCGCGCCGGTCGTCGTCGAGCACCTGCGTGCCCAGCCCCTGCCCGCGCGCGAGGATGCTGCCGACGCTCAGCCACGCCCGGGCCAGCTCCTCGCTGACCAGGCAGTACTCGAAGACGCCCAGCCCCAGCCCGCCGTGCTCGGCCGCGACGGTGATGCCGAACCAGCCCTCGGCGGCCAGCTCCTCGACGAGCTCGCGCGGCATCTCGGCCTTGTGCGGGTCGAGCTGGTCGGCCAGCGGCAGCACCCGCTCGCGGGCGACGGTGCGGGCCCGGGCCTGCAGCGCGAGCCGCTCGGGCGTGGCCCACGGCGAGGTCAGGTCGGGCGCGTCCACGGCAGTCCTCCGCTCGGGCCGGGCGGTCCGCCGGGCACACTGCGACATCGTGCCCCCCGCTGCCGACGTCCTGCTCGAGGGGTTCCACGCGGTCAAGCACGCGCTGCGCTTCGCGCCCTCGCTGGTCGGCGCCGTACGGGTGCGCGACGAGGCACAGGTCCGCGGGCTCGCCGCGCGGCTCGCGCCCGACGTGCTCGACGCGCTGCTGGACCGTGCGGTCCCGGGGCCGGACGTGCGCCACCACACCGGCGTCGAGGGCTCCGCGCTGCGGCCGGCGGAGGACCGGTCGGTGCTGCGGGCCCGTACGGGGGTGCTCGTCCTGCTCGACACGCCCCGCTCCCCCGGCAACGCCGGTGCGGTCGTGCGCGTGGCCGCGGCCGCCGGCGCCGGCGGCGTCGCGGTCACCGGCCCGCTCGACCCGTGGGGCCCCGGGGTGCTGCGCGGCGCAGCGGGGCTGCACTACGCGCTGCCGGTGCTGCGGGCCGTCCCCCACGAGGTCGACGGACCGGTCGTGGTCCTCGACGCCGGCGGCGACTCCCGCGCCGTCCTGCCTCCCGGTTGCGTGCTCGTCGCCGGCGGCGAGCGGGCCGGGGTGGGGGCCGCCTGGCGAGCCCGGGCCGACGTCGTCCTGGCGCTGCCGATGCGGCCGGGCGTCAGCAGCCTGAACCTGGCGACGTCGGTGGCGGCCGCGCTGTACCGCGGGCCGGGCTGACGCCGGAGCTGAGGGGGCGGGACCGGAGTGCGTCCCCGGCACCCCGCCGCGGCCCTAGCGCGCCGCGTCGATGGCGCGGTAGAGGCGCTTCTCGGAGACCGGTCCTCGCGCCTTGACGTCCGGCGCGAGCAGGTTGAGCCGCAGCTCCTCGACCGCCCAGCGCACGTCCTGCTTGGCCGGTCCCGCCGGCAGCCGCGCCCACTCCGCGAGCACGTCGTGCACGCGCCGCATCTCCGTCCGGTCCCGCACGGGGTCGGCACGCAGGCGGTCGAGCCGGCTGAGCGCGCCGCGCAGGTAGCGCACCAGGTCCGGCAGCCGCGCCACCCCGACCGCCGACACGAAGCCGGGCCGCACGAGCGCCGACACCTGCACCTGCACGTCGCGCACCTGCTCGGCGAGCCCCGCGGGTGCCGGTGCGGCGAGGCGCGCCTGCACGTCGTACCAGGAGGACAGCACCTGCTCCACGGCCGCGACCACCCGCGCCATCTCGTCCTGCACGACCGGCCGCACCTCGTCGACGAGCGCGGCGAACGCCTCGGGCGAGCGCGGCACGTCGCGCAGGTGCGCGTCGACGACCGCGAGCGCGCCGTCCTCGAGCAGCGCCTGCGGCGACGCGTACGGGCTGCGCGACAGCGCGAGCTTCTGCGCGTTGGTGAGCCGGCCCTGCACCGAGCGCACCGGCGACGGGACCGCCAGCAGCACCAGCCGGCGCACGCCCCCGCGGTGCGCGGCCGCCGCGGCGGCCGGCGTGCCGAGCAGCCGCAGCGCGACCGCGTCGCCGGTGTCGACCAGCGCCGGGTGCCCGCGCACCCCCTCGGACTCGACCGTCGCAGGCAGGACGCCGACGTCCCAGGTGCGCATGCCTCCGCGCTCGTACGACGCGGCGAGGCGCGACAGCTCCTGCTGCAGCTGCGGCGCGAGCCGGCGCTGCAGCTCGGTGAGGCTCGTGCTCGTGCCCAGGGTGCGGGTGCCGGAGAAGACCCGGAACGTGATGCGCAGGTGGTCGGGGACGCGGGCCAGGTCGACGTCCTCGGGACGCACGTCGACGCCGCGGTCGCGCAGCAGCTGGTGCGTGAACGCGTCCAGGAACGGCGCGGTGCGCGCCTCGAGGGGCGCGAGCGCCGCGCGCGCGGTGTCGGGCGCGGGGACGAGGCGCACCCGCAGCGCCTTGGGCAGCGCCTTGACCACCGCGGTCGCGAGGTCCTGCCGCAGCCCCGGCACCTGCCAGTCGAAGCCCTCGTCGCGCACCCGGTTGAGCAGCGGCAGCGGCACGTGGCAGGTGACGCCGTCGGCGGGGTCCCCCGGGGCGAAGGCGTACGTGAGGGCCAGCCGCAGGTCGCCCTGCACCCAGACGTCCGGGTAGTCGCCGGGGTCGACGTCGGCGTGCGCGGCGAGCAGCACCTCCGTCGTGAGGGTGAGCAGGTGCGGGTCGTCGTGCCGAGCGCGCTTCCACCACGCGTCGAAGTGCGCGCCGGACACGACGTCGGCCGGCACCCGCGCGTCGTAGAAGTCGTAGAGCACCTGGTCGTCGACGACGAGGTCGCGGCGCCGGGCGCGCGCGCCGAGCTCCTCGACGCGCGCGAGCAGCCGCCGGTTGTCCTCGGCGAACGCGTGGTGGGTGTCCCAGTCGCCCTCCACGAGCGCCGAGCGCAGGAAGATCTCGCGCGACGCGACCGGGTCGACCCGCCCGTGGTCGACCTGCCGGCGGACGACGAGCGGCAGGCCGTACAGCGTCACCCGCTCGTACGACACGACGCCGCGGCGCGCGCGGTCCCAGTGCGGCTCGGCGTGGCTGCGCACGACGAGGTGCTCGGCGGCCGCCTCGACCCACTCCGGCTGGACGCGCGCGACCACCCGGCCCCACAGCCGGTTGGTCTCGACGAGCTCGGCAGCGACGACCCAGCGCGGCGTCTTCTTCGCCAGCGCGGACCCGGGCACGACGGCGAAGCGGGCACCGCGCGCGCCGAGGTACTCGCGCTTCTCGACGTCGCGCACGCCGACGTGCGACAGCAGTCCGGCGAGCAGCGACTGGTGCACCTTCGTCGCGTCGACCTCGGCGTCGGGGTCGGGCACCTGCACGCGCAGGCCCAGGGTCCGGCACACCTGCCGCAGCTGCGAGAAGACGTCCTGCCACTCGCGGACGCGCAGGTGGTGCAGGTGCTCCGCGCGGCACAGCCGCCGGAAGGCCGACGAGCCCATCTCGCGCTGGCGCTCCTGCAGGTAGCGCCACAGGTTCAGGTAGGCCAGGAAGTCCGACGTCTCGTCGGTGAAGCGCGCGTGGCTCGCCGCGGCCTGCTGCTGCGCGTCCGCGGGACGGTCGCGCGGGTCCTGCACCGACAGCGCGGCGGCGAGCACGAGCACGTCGTGGAGCACGCCGTTGCGCTCGCCCTCGAGCACCATGCGCCCGAGCCGCGGGTCGACCGGCAGCTGCGCGAGCTGCCGGCCGACGGGGGTGAGCCGGTGCCCGTCGACGGCACCGAGCTCGGTGAGCAGCTGCCGGCCGTCGCGGACGCTGCGGCTCTCCGGCGGCTCGACGAAGGGGAAGGCGCCGACGTCGCCGAGCCCGAGCGCGGTCATCTGCAGGATGACGCTGGCCAGGTTGGTGCGCAGGATCTCCGGCTCGGTGAACTCCGGCCGGGCGAGGAAGTCCTCCTCGCTGTAGAGGCGGACGCAGATGCCTGCCTCCACGCGCCCGCACCGGCCGGCGCGCTGCTTGGCCGACGCCTGGCTGATCGCCTCGATGGGCAGCCGCTGCACCTTGGTGCGCTGGCTGTAGCGCGAGATGCGCGCCGTGCCCGGGTCGACGACGTAGCGGATGCCCGGGACCGTGAGCGAGGTCTCGGCGACGTTCGTGGCGAGCACGACGCGCCGCCCGGTGTGCGGGGCGAACACGCGGTGCTGCTCGGCCGCCGACAGCCGGGCGTACAGCGGCAGCACCTCGGTGCCCTCGGGCACCGTGCCGCGCAGCGCCTCGGCGGTGTCGCGGATCTCCCGCTCGCCGGACAGGAAGACGAGCACGTCCCCGGGGCCCTCGGCGCACAGCTCGACGACCGCGTCGCAGACGGCGGCCGCCTGGTCGTCGTCGCGGTCGACCTGCGGCCGGTAGCGCACCTCCACGGGGTAGGTGCGCCCGGACACCTCGACGACCGGGGCGCCGTCGAAGTGGTCGGCGAACCGCTGCGGGTCGATCGTCGCGGAGGTGATGATCAGCTTGAGGTCGGGCCGCTGCGGCAGCAGCTGCTTGAGGTAGCCGAGCAGGAAGTCGATGTTCAGGGACCGCTCGTGCGCCTCGTCCAGGATGAGCGTGTCGTAGCGGCTGAGCAGCCGGTCGCCCTGGATCTCGGCGAGCAGGATCCCGTCGGTCATCACCTTGACGTACGCCGAGTCGCTCACCTGCGCCGCGAAGCGCACCGCGAAGCCGACGTCCTCCCCCAGCGGCGAGCCGAGCTCCTCGGCGACCCGCTCGGCGACGGCCCGGGCCGCGATGCGGCGCGGCTGGGTGTGGCCGATGAGGCCCTTGACGCCCCGGCCGAGCCCCAGGCAGATCTTGGGCAGCTGGGTGGTCTTGCCCGACCCGGTCTCGCCGGCGACGACCACCACCTGGTGCTCGCGCACCGCGGCCGCGATCTCCTCGCGCACGGCGCTGACCGGGAGCTGCTCGGGGTAGCGCAGCTCCGGCACGCCCGCGGCCCGCTCGGCCAGCCGCTGCTCGGCCCGCTCGAGGTCGGCCACCAGCCGGGCCCGGGCCGCGTCGTCGCGCGCCGTGTCGAGGCGCGTGCGCAGCCGACGGGCGTCGTGCGCGCCGAGCTGCGCGACACGGGCCCGCAGGGCGGCGGTCGACGGGGTGGGGGCGACCCCGGGCTGCGCGCTCATCCGGTGCTCCAGCCTAGGCGGGTCGCGGGCGAGGGGCGTGGCGCCGGTCCCGCCGGGCAGGAGCACCCCGACGAGAGGAGCGTGCCGTGCTGGGACTGCCCGACGGCGTCACCGCCTGCCTGTTCGACCTCGACGGGGTGCTCACGAACACCGCGTCCGTGCACGCGAAGGCCTGGACGTCGGCCTTCGACGCCTACCTGCGGCGCCGCAGCGAGCAGACCGGCGAGGCCTTCGTGCCCTTCGACCCGCGCGCCGACTACGACGCGCACGTCGACGGCAAGCGCCGCGAGGACGGCGTGCGCGACTTCCTCGCCAGCCGCGGCATCACCCTGCCGGAGGGCTCCCCCGACGACGGTCCCGACGCCGACACGGTCACCGGGATCGGCAACGCGAAGAACGCGCTGCTGCTGGAGACCATCGACCGCGACGGCGTCGAGGTGTACGACGGCAGCCGGCGCTACCTGCGGGCGGCCCGCGAGGCCGGGCTGCGCCGGGCCGTGGTGTCCAGCAGCGCCAACACCGTGCCGGTGCTCGAGAAGACCGGGCTCGGCGACGACGTCGAGGTCGTCATGGACGGCGTCGTCGCCGAGGACCGGTCGTTGCCGGGCAAGCCGGCCCCGGACACGTTCGTGGAGGCCGCGCGGATGCTCGGCGTGGAGCCTGCGCAGGCGGCGGTCTTCGAGGACGCCCTCGCCGGTGTCGAGGCCGGCCGCGCCGGCTCCTTCGGGATCGTCGTGGGGGTCGACCGGGTCGGGCAGGCCGACGCGCTGCGCGAGCACGGCGCCGACGTCGTCGTGCAGGACCTCGCCGAGCTGCTCGACGCACAGGGCGCCGGGTGACCGGGTCGAGGCCGCTGCACCCCGTCGAGCCGTGGTGCGTGCGCGAGCCCCGCCTCGACGTCGACGCGCTGGCCCGCACGGAGTCGGTCTTCGCGCTGTCCAACGGGCACATCGGGCTGCGCGGCAACCTCGACGAGGGCGAGCCCCGGGGCATCCCCGGCACCTACCTGAACTCGTTCTTCGAGCTGCGCCCGCTGCCGTACGCCGAGGCCGGCTACGGCTACCCCGAGTCCGGGCAGACCGTCGTCGACGTCCCCGACGGCAAGATCGTCCGGCTGCTCGTCGACGACGAGCCGTTCGACGTGCGCTACGGCCAGCTCAACGCCCACGAGCGGGTGCTGGACCTGCGGGCCGGCGTGCTCCGCCGCGAGGCCGACTGGACCTCCCCGGCCGGCCGGCGCGTGCTGGTGCGCTCGACCCGGCTGGTGTCGCTCACCCACCGGGCCGTCGCGGCGGTCTGCTACGAGGTCGAGGCGGTCGAGCGCACCCGCGTCATCGTGCAGAGCGAGCTGGTGGCCAACCAGGAGGCGCCGACGCAGTCGGAGGACCCGCGGGCCGCCGCGGCCCTGCAGGACCCGCTCGTCGGGCTGTCCAGCGACGTCGACGGCCGGGGCGCGATGCTCGTGCACCGCACCCGGCTGTCCGGCCTGACCGTCGCCGCGGGGATGGACCACGAGGTGGTCGTGCCGGGCCGGGTGGAGGTCGACACCGACGCGCGGGAGGACTGGGCGCGCACCACGGTCGTCTGCATCCTCAAGCCCGGCGAGGTGCTGCGGGTCGTCAAGTACCTCGGGTACGGCTGGTCCTCGCAGCGCTCCGAGGAGGCCGTCCGGGACCAGGCGGCGGCCGCGCTCACCGGCGCCCGCTACGCCGGGTGGGACCGGCTGCTCGAGGCGCAGCGCGAGTACCTCGACGACTTCTGGGACGGCGCCGACGTCGAGGTCGACGGCGACGACGCCCTGCAGCAGGCCGTCCGCTTCGGCCTCTTCCACGTCCTGCAGGCGGGTGCCCGCGCCGAGCGCCGGGCGATCCCCGCGAAGGGCCTCACCGGGCCCGGCTACGACGGGCACGCCTTCTGGGACACCGAGGGGTGGGTCGTGCCGGTGCTCGCGTACACCCAGCCGGCGGCGGCCCGGGACGCGCTGCTCTGGCGCGCCTCGATCCTCGACCTCGCCAAGGACCGCGCCGCCACGCTCGACCTGCAGGGCGCGGTCTTCCCCTGGCGCACGATCCGCGGGCAGGAGTGCTCGGCGTACTGGCCGGCCGGCACCGCCGCGTTCCACCTCAACGCGGTGATCGCCAACACCTTCGAGCGCTACCGCGTCATCACCGGCAGCGATGCCCTCGAGCGCTCCGGCGGCCTGCCGGTGCTCGTGGAGACGGCGCGGCTGTGGGCCTCGCTCGGCACCACCGACCGGCACGGGCGCTGGCACGTCGACGGCGTGACCGGGCCGGACGAGTACAGCGCGGTCGCCGACGACAACACCTTCACCAACCTCATGGCCGCGGCCAACCTGCGCATCGCCGCCGCGGCCGTCGGCCGGCACCCCGACCTCGCCGCCGACCTCGACGTGACCGACGAGGAGGTCGCCGAGTGGCGGCGCTGCGCCGACGCGGTCTGCGTGCCGTACGACCGGGAGCTGCAGGTGACCCAGCAGTCCCGCGACTACACCCGGCGGCAGGTGTGGGACTTCGAGGCCTACCGCGACCGCTACCCGCTCATGCTGCACGCGCCGTACGTCCAGCTCTACCGCAAGCAGGTCGTCAAGCAGGCCGACCTGGTGCTGGCCCTGCACTGGTGCGGCCAGGCGTTCTCCGCCGAGCAGAAGGCCCGCGACGTCGACTACTACGAGCGCGTCACGGTGCGCGACTCCTCGCTGTCGGCCTGCACCCAGGCCGTCGTGTGCGCGGAGGTGGGGCACCTGGACCTGGCGTACGACTACGCGCAGGAGGCGGCGTTCGTCGACCTGCGCGACCTGCACGCGAACACCCGCGACGGGCTGCACATGGCCTCGCTGGCAGGCGCCTGGAGCGCGCTCGTCGAGGGCTTCGGCGGGCTGCGCGAGCGCGACGAGATGCTCGCCCTCGACCCCCGGCTGCCCGACGGTCTCGACCGGCTGGCCTTCCGGCTGCGGTGGCGCGACGTGCGCCTGCACGTCGAGGCGACGCACGAGCAGGTGGTGCTGACCCTGCGCGACGGACCCGACGCGTCGCTGCGGCTGCTGCTGGCCGGCGAGCCCGTCGAGGTGCGCGCGGGTGCGCCCGTCGTGCGGCCGCTCGAGCGGCGGGCGCCGCTGCTGCCCCGACCTCCCCAGCCGCCGGGCCGCGAGCCCGCGCCGCACTCCTGACGGCGCGCCGGTGCTGCTCGCCCGGGTCGCGCAGACCTCCGCGGCCGTGGCCGCCGTGCCCGGCCGCCTCGCCAAGGTCGAGCTGCTCGCTGCCTGCCTGCGCGAGGCGGACCCTCCCGAGGCCGCGCTCGTCGCGACCTGGCTGAGCGGCGACCTGCGCCAGCGCCGCACCGGTGCCGGCTGGGCGGCGCTGCGCGACCTGCCCCCGCCGGCCGACGAGCCCGGGCTGTCGGTCCTCGAGGTCGACGCGGTGTTCGAGGAGCTCGCCGGGCTGTCCGGTGCCGGCTCGACCGCCCGACGCCGCGACCTGCTCGGCGGCGTCTTCGCCCGCGCCACCGCGGCCGAGCAGCGGCTGCTGCGCGGCCTGGTGTCCGGCGAGCTCCGCCAGGGCGCGCAGGCGGGACTGCTGGCCGATGCCGTCGCGTCCGCGGCCGGGCTGCCCGGCGCGCAGGTCCGCTCGGCGCTCACCCTCGCCGGCTCGCTGGCCGACGTCGCGGCCGCGGCGCTGGCCGGCGCGGGGCTCGGGGCCTTCCGCCTGCAGGTCGGCCGGCCGCTCAGCCCCATGCTCGCCTCGCCCGCCGCTGACCTCGCCGACGCGCTCTCGCGCGCCGCGCCCGCCGCCGTCGAGTGGAAGGTCGACGGGGTGCGCGTGCAGGTGCACCGCTCCGGCGACGACGTGCGGGTGTACACCCGCAGCCTGGACGACATCACCGGTCGCGTGCCCGAGCTCGTCGCGATCGCCCGCGCGCTGCCCGTGGACGAGGTGGTGCTCGACGGCGAGGCGGTGGCGCTGCGCGCGGACGGGCGGCCGCACCCCTTCCAGGTCACGGCGGCCCGGGCCGCGACGTCCCGGGCGCAGGTGCCGCTCACGCCGTTCTTCTTCGACGTGCTGCACGCCGGCGGGACCGACCTGCTCGGCGAGCCGCTCGCGGTGCGGGCCGGGCACCTCGACGTGCTCGTGCCCGAGCGCTGGCGCACTCCCCGCACCACCGACGCCGCGGCGGCGGAGGCGTTCTCGGCGGACGCGCTGATCCGCGGGCACGAGGGCGTCGTCGTCAAGGCGCTCGACGCGCCGTACGCCGCCGGTCGTCGCGGAGCGGCGTGGCTCAAGGTCAAGCCGCGCCACACCCTCGACCTGCTCGTGCTCGCCGCCGAGTGGGGGCACGGGCGCCGCACCGGCCTGCTGTCCAACCTGCACCTGGGCGCGCGCGACCCGGCCGGGGGACCGCCGGTCATGCTCGGCAAGACGTTCAAGGGCCTCACCGACGCGCTGCTGCGCTGGCAGACGGAGCGGCTGCAGGCGCTGGCCGTGTCCGACGACGGGCACGTCGTGCACGTGCGCCCCGAGCTCGTCGTCGAGATCGCCGTCGACGGGGTGCAGACCTCCCCGCGCTACCCCGGGGGCGTCGCGCTGCGCTTCGCACGGGTCCTGCGCTACCGCGACGACAAGCCCGCCGCCGAGGCCGACGTCCTGGACGCGGTCCTCGCCCTGCACCGGCCGACGGCGTGAAGCGCTCGGCGGGGCTGCTCGTGTGGCGGCGCGGCGCGACGGGCCTGGAGGTCCTGCTCGGCCACCCGGGCGGACCGCTGTTCGCCCGCCAGGACGACGGCGTGTGGAGCATCCCCAAGGGCGAGCTCGACCCCTCCGAGGACGTGCTCGCCGCCGCCCACCGCGAGTTCGTCGAGGAGGTCGGGCTCGCCCCGCCCGACGGCGACACCGTCGCGCTCGGCGACGTGCGCCTCCGCAGCGGCAAGGTGGTCACCGTCTTCGCCGTCGAGGGCGACCTGGACGTGACCGGCTCGGTCAGCAACCTGTTCGAGATGACGTGGCCGCCGCGCTCGGGGCGCCTGCAGTCCTTCCCCGAGCTCGACCGGGTGGCCTGGCTGGACCTGCCCGCCGCCCGCCGGGCGCTCAGCCCCGGTCAGGTCCCCTTCCTCGACCGTCTGCTCGAGCACGCGACGTCCTGACGCCGCCGTCGCGGGTCGGTCACGACCCCGCGCCGGGCCGCACCGTGGAGGCCGCGCCGTGGTAGGTGTCGGGGGCGCGCCGGCCGGCGCGGCCGGAGGACCGGGAGGACCGAGGACGTGGACGCCCTGCGCCTGGCGCTCGCCGGCGTCCGGGCCCGGCGCGGCGTGTCGCTCGCCCTGCTGCTCGTCGCCGTCGCGGCGGTCGCGGCAGCCGCGGCCGGGCCGCTCTACCTGCGCGCCGGCCAGCAGTCGCTGCTGCGCGACGCGGTGCGGGCCGCCCCCGTGCAGGCGACCGGGATCGAGGTCGAGCGCACGGCGAGGCGCGTCCCGGGCACGCTCGCCGACCTGCAGCGCGACGTGGCGCGGGCGACGGCCGGCCTGCCCGGCTACCCGCGGGCGATCGGCAGCGTCGAGCGCGACGTGCGCGTGGTCGACGCCGGCGGCGGCCCGGTCGCTGCCGGCCGCCTCGTCGCCCGGGACGGCGCCTGCGACCACGTCGTCCTGCTGCGCGGCACGTGCCCCTCCGCGGCCGGCGAGGTCGCGCTCAGCGCCTCGGCCGCCCGCACGCTCGGCGCCGACGTGGGGTCCTCGCTGGCGCTGACGGGCGACTACGGCGCGCCCAGCGGCAGCCTCACCGGGCGCGTCGTCGCCGTGTGGGAGGCCCGGGACACCGCCGACCCCTACTGGTTCGGCCGTGACTACTTCGTCGCCCTGCGCGGCCTGAGCAACGGCACGGCCGTCGACGCCCTGCTCACGACCGAGGGGACCTTCGCGGCGCTGCCGGCGGAGACCCCGTCGTCCGGCCGCCGCGGGGTGAGCACCCGCACGGCCGCGCTGGTCGACCTGCCCGTCGCGGCCGACCGGGTCGGGCTGGCCGACCTGCCCGAGCTGCGGCGCCGGCTCGCCGCGCTGCCCGACCTGCTCGACGGCGGGCAGCCCGGCGCGACCCGCACCACCGCCTACCTGCCCTTCACCCTGGCGACCGCCGAGCGCGCCGGCGCCGACCTGCGGCGCCCCGTCGTGCTCGTCACCGGGCAGCTGCTCGTGCTCGCGTGGTTCGTCCTCTCCAGCGTGGTGGCCGGCGCCACCTCCGCCCGCTCGCTCGAGGTCGCCCTCGCCAAGCTGCGGGGCTTCTCCCCGGCGGCGACGATCGGCTTCGCGCTGCTGGAGACGGTCCTCGTGCTGCTCGCCGCCGTCCCGCTCGGGCTGCTCGCCGGCGGGGCCGCGGTCGACCTGCTGGCCCGCGAGGCGCTCGGCCCGAGCGTGCCGGTCGACCTCACCGGGGCGACCCTCGCCGCCGCGGGCGCGGCGCTGGCCGGCGCGCTCCTCGCCAGCGTCCTCGCCGCGGTCCGCGTGGTGCGGCGCCCGGTCCTGCTGCTGCTGCGGCGGACCGGCGAGGGCGTCCGCTCCCCCGCCGGCAGCGCCGCGCGCCTCGCGCTGCTCGTCGGCGCCGCCGCCGCGCTCCTGCCGCTGCTGCGCCGCGGGGACGGCCCGCCCTCGACCGCCGCGCTGCTCGCGCCGGGCCTCGTCGCGGTCGTGGCCGCGCTGCTGGCGACCGCCGCGCTGCCGCGGCTGTGCCGGGCGGCGTTCGGCTGGACCCGCCGCGCGCAGCGGCCGGCCGCCTTCCTCGCCGTCCGGCAGGTCGCGCGCCGCCCGTCCGGGCTGCGCGTGGTGCTCGTCCTCGCGACCGCCTTCGGCCTCGCGGTCTTCGCCGTCGTCGGCGACTCCGTCTTCCGCGCCAACCGCGCCGACCGCGCGCTCGCCGAGACCGGCGCGGCCCGCGTGCTCAGCGTCGACGCCAGCGCCGCCGACCGGCTGCTCGACCTGGTGCGGGCCGCCGACCCCGGCGGCCGCTCCGCCATGGCCGTCGTGACGTACGACGGGGGCTCGCGCTCGCCGCTGCGCCTCGTCGCGGTCGACAGCACGCGCCTGGCGCAGGTGCCGTACGGCCGCGCCGACCTGTCCGACCGGCCGCTGCCGGAGGTCGCCGCCCGACTGCGCGACGCCTCGCCGGGCCAGGCGGTGCCCGCCGCCGTGACGGACGACGCCGTGGCGGCCGTGAGCGGCGACCTCGTGGCTCCCGGACTGGACGGTGCGGACCTCCCGCTCGCGCCGGTGGCCCGGCTGGCCTTCGTGCCGCGGTTCGGCCCGAGGGCCGTCCTGGCCGACCTCGCCGTCGTGCAGGCCCGCACGACCCGCCCGGTCGCCGCCGCCCGCGCCGAGGTCTGGCTCGCGCCCGGCAGCGCCGCCGTCGTGGACCGCCTCGAGGCGGCGGGGCTGCGCGTCGACCGCAGCGAGCTGGCCGCGACCCGCGCCGAGCGGTTCGGTCGGCAGGCTCCGTCGCTCGCGCTGCAGCTGTTCCTCGCCGGGGCCGGCGCGGCGGCGCTGCTCGCGCTCGGCGGCACGGTGCTCGAGCTGTTCCTGCTCGGGCGCCGACGGGCCTTCGAGGTCGCCGCGCTCGCCGCCGCAGGCCTGCGCCGCCGGACGCTGCTCGTCGGCGTGCTGCTCGAGCAGCTGCTGCTCGTGGGCACCGGCGTGCTCGTCGGCGCGGTCGCCGGGGTCGTCGCCGTGCGCCTCACGCTGCCCGTGCTGCCGCAGTACACCGACCGGCCGAGCTTCCCGCGCACCGTGCTCACCGCCGACGTCTCGTTCGTCGCGGGGCTGGTCGGGGCGGTCGTCGTCGTGCTCGTCGCCGGGGTGGCCCTCTCGGCGCAGCTGCTCGTCCGCTCCGCAGGGCCCGGGCGGCTGCGCGAGGCCCAGCCGTGAGGGGGCCGGTGGTCGTGCGCGCCCGGGCCCTCTCGCACCGCTACGCGCTCGAGGGGCAGGTCGTCGAGGCCCTGCGCGGCGTCGACCTCGAGGTCGCGGCCGGCGAGGCCGTGGCGCTGCTCGGCGCCTCCGGCTCGGGCAAGTCGACCCTGCTCGGTCTGCTCGGCGGGCTGCAGCGACCCACCGAGGGCGACCTGCAGGTGCTCGAGGTCGACCTCGTCCGCGCCCCGCAGCGGGCACTGCTCGCCCTGCGGGCCCGCGGGGTGGGCGTGGTCTTCCAGGTCCCGGGGCGCAACCTGCTGGGCCACGCGACCAGCGTCGACAACCTGCTGTTCGCGCAGCGCGCGGGCGGCCGGTCGCGCGCCGACCGCCGGCGCCGCGCCGACGACCTGCTCGAGCGGGTCGGCCTGACCGCGCGGGCCGGCAGCCGGGCGGGCTCGCTGTCGGGCGGCGAGCAGCAGCGCCTGGCCGTCGCGGCCGGCCTGGCCAACCGGCCCCGGCTGCTGCTCGCCGACGAGCCCACCAGCCAGCTCGACGCGGCCAGCGGCGTCCGGGTCGTCGACCTGCTCGTGCAGGCCCGCGACGACGGGGCCTCCCTCGTCGTCGTCACCCACGACCCCGACGTCGCCGCGCGCACCGACCGCGTGCTGCACGTCGCCGACGGCGTGCTGGCCCGGGGCCAGCGGTGACCCCGGTCCTGGCCGGCAGCGGGCTCGTCGCCGTGCGCGGGGGCCGGCGGGTGCTCGACGGCGTCGACGTGGCCGTCGCCCCCGGCGAGCGACTGGCGCTGCTGGGCCCGTCGGGCTCGGGCAAGACGACGCTGCTCGGCCTGCTCGCCGGCCTGGACCGCCCGGACGGCGGCCGCGTCGAGCTGACCGGGGCCGACGTGGCCGGCCTCGAGCCCGCCGCGCTGCGGGCCCGGGTCGGCACGGTGCTGCAGGGCTACGGCCTGGTCACGCTGCTCACCGCGGCGGAGAACGTCGCTCTGCCGCTGCTGGCCCGCCGCGTCCCGCCCGGCGAGGTGGAGGAGCGCACCGACGACGCGCTGCGCGCCGTCGGTCTCGGCGAGCGCGGGAGCTCCCTCGTCGAGGAGCTCTCGGGCGGCGAGCAGCAGCGCGTCGCGGTCGCCCGGGCGCTGGCGGGCCGGCCGGAGGTGCTGCTCGCCGACGAGCCGACCGCCGAGCTCGACGCCGCGAGCCGCGGCGTCGTGCTGGACCTGCTGCTCGGCGCGTCGCGCCGTGGGGTGGCGGTCGTGCTGGCGACCCACGACCCGGCCGTCGCGCTGCGCTGCGACCGGCGGCTGCACGTCGTGGACGGGCGGCTCACGCCCTGGGAGGACGACCCGTACGAGCTGTAGGCCGCCTCAGCGGCGGGCGCGCTCGTACTGCGCCGGCCACGGCGCCCGGTCGTCGCCGAGCGCGGCCGCGGCGCGCAGCGGCCAGTGCGGGTCGCGCAGCAGCTCGCGCGCGAGCAGCACCGCGTCGGCCGCACCGTCGACGAGCAGCTGCTCGGCCTGCTCGGGCGAGGTGATGAGCCCCACCGCGCCGGTCGCCACGCCCGCCCCCGAGCGGACCGCGCGGGCGGCCGGCACCTGGTAGCCGGGGCCCACCGGGATCTGCTGGGACGGGACGTTGCCGCCGGAGGAGACGTCGACGAGGTCGACGCCGAGGTCGCGCAGCGCCCGGGACAGCTCGACGGTCTCGTCGACGTCCCAGCCGCCGGGCGCCCAGTCGGTCGCCGACACCCGCACGAACAGCGGCTTGCGCTCCGGCCAGACCGCCCGGACCGCCGCCACCACCTCGCGCAGCGCGCGGCTGCGGCCCTCGAGGTCGCCGCCGTACTCGTCGGCGCGCTCGTTGGACAGCGGCGAGAGGAACTGGTGCAGCAGGTAGCCGTGCGCGGCGTGGACCTCGGCGACCTCGAACCCGACGCGGTCGGCACGCACCGCCGCGTCGGCGAAGGCCTGCACGACCCCGGCGACGTCGGCGGTCGAGAGCTCCTTCGGCGCCGGCCAGTCGCCGTACGCCAGGGGGCTCGGGCCCACCGTCTGCCAGCCGCCGTCGGCCGGGTCCACGTAGCCGCGGCCCTCCCACGGACGCTGCGTCGAGGCCTTGCGGCCGGCGTGCGCCAGCTGTACGCCGGAGACCGCGCCCTGCGAGGAGACGAAGCGGGTGACGCGCTCCCAGTCCTGCGCCTGCTCGTCGGTCCACAGCCCGACGTCCTGCGGGCTGATCCGCCCGTCGGCGGTGACGGCCGCGGCCTCGGTGAGGACCAGGCCGGCGCCGCCGCGGGCGAACGAGCCCAGGTGCACCAGGTGCCAGTCGTCGATCCGCCCGTCGACCGCGGAGTACTGGCACATCGGCGCCACCCAGGCGCGGTTGCGGAAGGTCGTGCCGCGCAGGGTCAGGGGCTCGAAGAGCTGGCTCATGCCCCGTGCAGGCCGGTCGGGGCCGCGGTTGTTCCCGGCAGGAGCGCTCCCGGCAGGAGCGCGTAGACCCGCACCGTGCGCACGTCGGCACCCTCGAGGTCGCGCGTCGTCGCCACGTCGAGCTCGGCCAGCCGCTCCAGCCCCTGCTGCGGCAGGTAGGAGCGGCCGGGGTCGCCGAGCAGCACCCGCACCCCCGCAGCGGCGGCGCGGCACAGCCACGGCAGGACCGCGGCCACCATGTCGCGGTCGTAGCAGACGTCGCCGGCCAGCACGACGTCGACGTCCGGCACCGGACCGGCCGTGAGGTCCTCGCAGGCCACCTCGACCGCGAGGCCGTTGGCCCGGGCGTTCACGGCGACCGCGGTGAGCGCGATCGGGTCGACGTCGACCGCGAGCACGTGCGCCGCACCGGCCCTCGCCGCGGCGAGGGCGACGAGCCCGCTGCCGGTGGCCAGGTCCAGCACCCGCCGCCCGCGCACCTCCGCGGGCACGTCGAGCACGTGCCGGGCCAGGGCCTGCCCGCCCACCCAGGCGAACGCCCAGAACGGCGGCGCGAGCTCGCCCCGGTCGAGCTCGCGCTCGACGTCCTCCCAGGCCCGGGTCATGTCGTCGGCGAGGTGCAGCGCCAGCTCGGGCACCGCCGGGGGCCGCTGCAGCCGGGTGCGCCGGCGGACCAGGTCGGCGTACGCGGGCTGCGGCACCGCTCGACCCTGCCACGCGGTGCCGGGGCGTGCGGCCCGCTACCGCCGGTGCGCGGGTAGCCGGGGTCGCGCGGGGGGACGAGGTCGGGGTGTCCCCGGAGTCGTTCGCCCTGCTCGGCCTCGGGCTCGGCGTGCTGGCCCTGCTCGGCGTGGCCCTCGCCCGGCGCACCCGGCTGCCCGACCCCGTGCTGCTCGTCGTCCTCGGCCTGCTCGCCAGCCTCGTGCCGGGCGCCCCGGTCGTCGACCTCCCGCCCGACGTCGTCTTCCTCGTCTTCCTGCCGCCGCTGCTCTACCGCGCGTCGTTCGAGACCTCGCCGCGCACCCTGCGCAGCAACGCCGTGCCGGTGGCCCTGCTCGCGGTGGGCCTGGTGCTGGCGACGGCCTTCACGGTGGCGGCGCTGCTGTGGGCCGTCGTGCCGGACCTGCCCTTCGCGGCCGCGCTGGTGCTCGGTGCCGTCGTCGCCCCGACCGACCCGGTCGCCGCGAGCGCCGTCTTCGGCCGGCTCGGCGCGCCCCGGCGCATCGTCGACATCCTCCAGGGCGAGAGCCTCGTCAACGACGCCAGTGCCCTCGTGCTCTACGCGATCGCGGTCGAGGCCGTCGTGTCCGGCCCGCCGAGCGTCCTGGACGCCCTGGGCCGCCTGGTGCTCGCGGTCCCGGGCGGCGTCCTGGTCGGCCTCCTGCTCGCCGAGGCCGTCACGGTGGTGCGGCGTCGGGTGCCGGACGTCGGCCTGCAGCTGCTGCTGTCGCTGCTGACCCCGTACGCCGCCTACGTCCTCGCCGGCCGGGTCGGGGCCAGCGGCGTGCTGGCCGTCGTCACGACCGGGCTCGTGCTGGGCTCGCGCAGCAGCGGCGTCTTCGGCCCGCAGGTGCGGGTGCAGGGGCAGGCGTTCTGGTCGCTGCTGGACCTGGTGCTCAACGCGGTGCTGTTCGTGCTGCTCGGGCTCGAGGTGCGCCGGCTGCTCGCCGGCGCGCCCGACCTGGGGGTGGCGCGCACGGCCCTCTACGCGGCGCTGGTGGTGGCGAGCGTCGTCGTGCTGCGCGTCCTCTGGCAGCTGCTGGTGCCGCCGCCGGTCTACGCCCTGCGCCGCCGCCTCGGACGGCCGCCGCAGGACGCCCCGGTCCGCGAGCGCCTGCTGCTGGGCTGGACCGGCATGCGGGGAGCGATCTCGCTGGCGGCCGCCCTCGCCATCCCGGTGGAGGCCGGCGGCGAGCCGTTCCCGGACCGCCCGCTGCTGCTGTTCCTCACCGTCTGCGTCATCCTGGCCACCCTCGTGGTGCAGGGCACGAGCCTGCCCTTCGTGCTCCGACGCCTGGGCCTTTCGGGCACCGGGGACGGCGGCCGCTCCGAGCAGCAGACGCGGGTCGCGCTGGCCGACGTCGCGCTCGGGCGGCTCGACGAGATGTCGTCGCGGGAGGGCGTGCCGGGCAGCGCTGTCGAACCGCTGCGCCGCCTGTGGGAGCAGACCCGGGCGCGCGCCGCGGAGGACGACGGGCTCGACGACGACGAGGTCGACCTGGCGCCCGTCCGCCTCGAGCTGAGCCGGCTGCAGAGCCAGGAGCTGGCCCGCCGGGAGCGGGCCGGCCTCGTCCTCCCGGAGGTGGCCCGCACGCTGCGGGCCGAGCTCGACCTGCAGCAGGTCCGGCTCACCCGGCCCGGCGACGAGTAGCCCCCTCCCCGGCGACGAGCAGCCCCGCCCTCAGGTCCCGGTCGCGGCCCCCGCACCGGTGGCCAGCCGGCTGCGGCGGCGGCCGTACAGCGCGTAGACGACCAGCCCGGCGGCCATCCACACGACGAAGCGCACCCAGGTCGCGGCCGGCAGGTTGAGCATGAGGTAGATGCTCACCAGCACCGACAGGACCGGCACGAAGGGCACCGCCGGGCAGCGGAAGGCCCGCTCGAGGTCGGGGCGGCTGCGGCGCAGCACGACGACACCGACGGCGACCACGACGAAGGCGAACAGCGTGCCGATGTTGACGAGCTCGGCGAGCTCGGACAGCGGCACGAAGGTCGCGATGACCGCGACCACGACCCCGGTGAAGAGGGAGGTGCGGTACGGCGTGCCGTAGCGCGCGGAGACCGCCGAGAAGACCGGCGGCAGCAGCCGGTCGCGGCTCATGGCGAAGAAGACCCGGCTCTGGCCGAGCAGCAGCACGAGCATGACCGTCGTCAGCCCCACCAGAGCACCGACCGAGATGACGGTGGCGATCCCGTCGCGGCCGACCGCGCGGAACGCCTCGGCGAGCGGCGCCTGGATGCTGATGTCGGTGTACTTGACCATCCCGGTGATGACGAGGGAGACCGCGACGTACAGGGTCGTGCAGATCGCCAGCGACGAGAAGATCCCGATCGGCAGGTCGCGCTGGGGGTTGCGGGTCTCCTCGGCGGCCGTGGCCACGATGTCGAAGCCGATGAAGGCGAAGAAGACGAGGGCGGCGCCGGTGAAGATGCCGGTCACCCCGAAGGCTCCGGGCGCCAGGCCGAGGTCCTGCAGCAACGACGGCGTCACCTCGGCGCCGGCGGCCGGGGCCGAGCCGGCGGGCGGGACGAAGGGCGACAGGTTGGACGCCTTGACGTAGAACAGGCCCGCCACGACGACGAGCAGCACGATGGCGACCTTGATGACCACGGCCACGAGGTTGAACTGCGCCGACACCTTGATGCCGAAGCAGATGAGCGTCGTGAGCAGCAGCACGACCGCGGCCGCGACGAGGTTGTGCCCCTCGCCGTAGAGCGCCGCCGGCAGGGTCACGCCCGCCTGGTCGAGCACGTCCGCGAAGTAGGTCGACCAGCCGACGGCGACCGTGGACGCCCCGAGCGCGAGCTCGAGGATCAGGTCCCAGCCGATGATCCACGCGACGACCTCGCCGAGGCTGGCGTACGAGAACGTGTACGCCGACCCCGCCACCGGCACGGTGCTCGCGAACTCGGCGTAGCACAGGGCGGCGAGGGCGCAGGCGACCCCGGCGAAGACGAACGACAGCGAGACGGCCGGGCCGGCCTGCACGCCGGCCGCCTTGCCGGTGAGCACGAAGATCCCGGTGCCGATGACGACGCCCACCCCGAAGACGGTGAGCTGCAGGGCGCCGAGCGAGCGCTGGAGCCGGTGGCCCGGCTCCTCGGTGTCGGCGATGGACTGCTCGACGGTCTTGGTGCGCAGGATGTCCACGTCCGGCTCCGGCGGGCTCGGGGGTGATCTTCGGCGCCGGGGCTCTTCCCCGCGGGCGATGCCCGAACCGCAGCGACGGTCAGGCGCCGCCTCGGGCCTCGTCGGCGAAGACCACCGTGTTGGAGCGGTAGCGGCCGGTCTGCGGGTCCACCCGGCCGCCGCAGGTGATGAGCCGCAGGGTCGCGCTGCCGGCACCGCCGTAGACCTGGGCCGTGGGGAAGGCGCGCTTGGCGTACGTCGCCACCTCGCGGACGGTGAAGGTCGCGGTCGTCCCGTCGGCCCGGCGGACGTCGACCCGGTCGCCGGGCCGCAACCGGTCCAGCTCGGCGAAGATCCCCGGACCGAGCAGGCTGTCGGAGTGCGCGGCGAGCACGGCGGGCCCCAGGTCCCCGGGGGCCGGGCCGTCGACGTACCAGCCCGCGCGCTGCGGGTCCTCGTCGACCTGCAGCGCGCCGTCGCCGCCGGTCGTCAACCCGACGAGGCGGGTGTCGATGCCCAGGGCCGGCACGACCAGGGCGACCGGCTCGGCCGCCTCCCGGGCCACCGAGGCGACCTGGACGGTCGGTCCGGCCCCCCGGTCGGCGGCCAGGTCGGCGGTGCGGTCCTGACCGCTGCGCAGCAGCAGGAGCACGCCGAGCGCGACGCCGACGAGGAGCAGGACGGCGCCGAGCGCCCGCGCGCCCGCACCCCGCAGCGGGGAGCGGCCGCCGGACGCCCCTGCGCCCCGGGACCCGGTCGCGGGTGCGACGGGTGCCCGGGGCGCAGGAGCGGTCATGCGGTGCTGCTGGTCCGGCCGGCCGTCAGGCCCGGCGACGGACGAGCAGGGCGCCGCCGCCGAGCGCGACGACGGCCAGCAGGCCGAGGCCGGCCGGCAGGACCGGCAGGCTGCTGCCGGTGTTCGCCCGGCCCGCCGCGACCGCGCCCTTCGGCGCGGACGTGCCGGTGCTGGAGGCGCCGGTCGCGCTGCCCGAGTAGGTGCCGTCGTAGGCACTGGTGCCGCGGGCCTCGGTGCTGGAGCCGGAGTGCGGGAGCGCCAGGTACGGGAACCGGGTGCCGAAGCGCTCGTCGTTCTTGTCGACCTTGTCGCCGTCCTTGAGCGCCGGGACGATCCCGGTGCGGATGGCGCCCTCGAGGGCCTGCAGCTCGATGTCGACGACGTCGTCGGCGAGGCGCCGGCCGTTCGGGAAGCCGGCGTTGTCGCCCGCGAGCACGCCGAGGCGGTTCGGGTCGCTCGACGGCGCGATCGTCGTGTTCAGCCGCAGCATCTCGGCGGCGGTCACGCTCGGCGGCTTGTTGAGGCCGTCGATCCCGGTGAGGAAGGCCGCGACGAGGTCGTCGCGCGGGGTCGCCGGGGCCTTGATGCCGTAGATCGCCTCGATGAGGTGCGGCACCTCCGGGTCGAGCACCTTGTCGACGACCGGCTGCACCGTGTGGTCCTCGACCGGGTTGATGGCGTTGAAGGCGTCCTTGAGGCCCGCGGGCACGACGACCTCGTTGACCAGCGGCGAGCCCAGGCGCGAGACCTGCACGTAGTCGCCGGTGGGCGTGGAAGCGCCCTTGGACAGCGTCATCGTCTGCTGGTCGGTCGTGCTCCAGACGCCGACGATCCCGCTGCCGTCGCCACCGGCGGTGAGCAGGGCCGAGGGCACCTGCAGCGCGATGCTGTTGGTGTTGTAGCCGGTCAGCGTGTCGCTGCCGCGCTCCTTGAGGTTGCCGCCGTACAGCAGGTCGAAGACGCGCAGGTCGAGGAAGAACGGGTCGTCCGCCTGGCCGGCGAAGCTCTTGCCGCCGCCCGGCACGTTGGTGATGGCCTGGTCGCGCAGCGAGGCGTAGTTCGGCATCGAGGCGGAGCCGATGTTGGACGGAGCGACCTTCCCCCCGCTGAGGATGCGCTTGCTGCTCTTGCCGGGGACGATGAGGTCGAGGTCGTACGTCTGGCGGAACAGCAGGTTCTTGTCCGTCAGCGAGGTGACCGGGCCGTTGTTGTAGAGGAACGTGCTGGTGCCGCGCAGGTCGTTGGACTTGAAGGTCCAGCGGTAGACCAGGTCGGGCTTGGCGTCGCCGTTGTTGTCGATCTTGATGTTGTAGCGGTACCCGTCCGCCCCGAACGGGTAGAAGTTCGGCCCCCCGGCCGGGTCCTCGAAGGGGATCCAGTTGGCGATGAGGGTGGTCATCGTCGGGTCGTCGGGGCTGACGAAGGCGTACGTGTCGGTGTTGTCCACCAACGGGTTGCCCAGGGTCAACGGGGCCTCCCGGTGGCTGGACGCCGAGCTGGTCCCCGGGGCGAGCAGGGCCGCGCCGGCGGCGGCGAGTGCGGCAGCACTCACCCCGGCGACGACCCTGCGCCGTGCTGAGGTCGGACGGGTCATGACGTCTCGCTCCTGTGCGGCCGGCGCGCGCCGGCTACCAGGGCCCCGCCGGGTGGCGGCGCCCCTGCCACGTCCCCGGCCTCGCGCAGCCGGGACACGGACGTGGTGCCGCTCGTTCGCGCGCCGGGGCCCGGCGGATTGCTCCGGACGGGTGGAACCTCGGGACGGGGCTCCAGGTCACCGGTCCGGGTGCCGAGACACAGCGGTCCGGGACCTGTGCGAGGGTGCCGACATGGTCCTCGAGGTCGCGCAGTTCCAGATCACCCCCGGGAGCGAGGACGCCTTCGCCCAGGCGTACGCCACCGCCGTCGAGCACGTGGCCGCCACCCCGGGCTTCCGGTCGGCGCGCCTGGTGCGCGGCGTCGAGTCGCCCTCGCAGTTCGTCCTGCTCGTCGAGTGGGAGTCCGTCGAGGCGCACGAGGTCTTCCGCGGGGGCGACGGCTTCGGCGCGTGGCGTGCGGCCATCGGCCCGCACTTCGCCGCCCCGCCGCACGTGGAGCACTACCGCGACGTCTGACGCACGCCGTGCAGGCGTGCGGTCACGCTGCGTGCAGCAGGTGAGGCACCTCACCGGTCCCCGCGCTTGCTCCAGCAAGCACGTGTCCGTACTGTGACAGGCGTCCGAGAACGCGAGAGCCGCCCCGCCCTCCTGGCGGGTGACCGGCTCGTCCGTCCGGTGGCCGAGACCGCGGTCCGCCACCCGAGGGGTCGGCGCCCCTGCCTGCGGGCAGGGAGCGCGCCCGGCTCCGCCCGGAGGTCCTCCCCCGATGCCCACCCCGTACCGCGCACGTCACGCGCGCCGCCGTTCCCTGCACCTGTCCGTGCTGTCCCGCAGCCTGCTGCTCACCGGGGCGGCCGGCGTCGTCGCCGTCCCCACCGTGGCGACCGCGCTCAGCGCCCCCTCCCTGAGCCGCCCGGCGGACGCCGCCGAGGTCCCCTTCGACGTGCACGCGCGGCTCGCCGCCCAGCACGAGGAGCTCCGCGCCGACGTCGCGACCCAGATGGCCGTCGTCGTGCAGGAGCGCTCGACCGCCGAGGTCGCGCAGCAGCAGGTCGAGCTCGCCGCGGCCCGCGCCGCCGCCGAGCAGGCCGCTGCGGAGCGCGCCGACCGCGACCGCCGCGCCGCCGAGGCGGCCCGCGCCGCCGCCGCGCAGGACCCGCGCAGCATCGCCCGGCAGCTCCTCGCCGCCCGCGGCCAGAGCGGCCAGTTCTCCTGCCTCGACTCGCTGTGGACCAAGGAGAGCGGCTGGAAGGTCAGCGCGGACAACCCGACCAGCAGCGCGTACGGGATCCCGCAGGCCCTGCCCGGCAACAAGATGGCCAACGCCGGCTCGGACTGGCGCACGAACCCGCGCACCCAGATCTCGTGGGGCCTGTCCTACATCGCCGACGCCTACGGCACGCCGTGCGCCGCGTGGAGCCACTCGAAGTCCCACAACTGGTACTAGGCCGCCGGTGACCGCGTCCGCAGCCGTCCCCCGCCGCGCCTGGCTGGTGTGGTCGGTCGGGCTCGCCGCGTACGCGGTCGCGGTCTTCCACCGCGCCTCGCTGGGGGTCGCCGCCGGTGCCGCCCAGGAGCGGTTCTCGACCGGCGCGTCGGCCGTGGCCCTGTTCGTCGTCGTCCAGCTGGCCGTCTACGCCCTGCTGCAGGTGCCGGTCGGCGTCCTCGTCGACCGGCTGGGCTCGCGGCGCGTCCTCGTGCTCGGCGCCCTCACGATGGGCGCCGGCCAGCTGGCGCTGGCGCTCGCGACCACGGTCCCCGCGGCCGTGCTCGCGCGCCTGCTCGTCGGGGCCGGCGACGCGCTGACCTTCATCAGCGTGCTGCGGGTCGTCTCGCTGTGGTTCCCCGGCAGCCGGGTGCCCGTCGTCACCCAGCTGACCGGCATCCTCGGCCAGGTCGGCCAGATCGCCGCCGCCTACCCGCTGGTCGCGCTCCTCGGGGCCACGTCGTGGGGCGCCACCTTCACCGGCGCGGCCGGGGTCTCCGTGCTCGTAGCGCTGCTGGTCGCCGTCGCGCTGCGGGACGCCCCGCCCGGCGTGGTGCTCGCCCCGCCCCCCGGCCTGGCCGCGGTGCGCGCCGACCTGCTCGCCAGCTGGCGTGAGCCGGGCACGCGGATCGGGCTCTACACGCACCTGTCGACCCAGTTCAGCGGCACCGTCTTCGCGCTGCTGTGGGGCTTCCCGTTCCTCACCCTCGGCGAGGGCCGCTCGGCCGGCACGGCCGCGGCGCTGCTCAGCCTGCTCGTCGTGGTGGGCATGCTCGTCGGGCCGGTGCTCGGTCAGCTGTGCGGCCGCTGGCCGCTGCGCCGGTCGGCGCTCGTCTTCACGATCCTCGGCGCGACCGTCACGACCTGGACGGCGGTGCTGCTGTGGCCCGGCCGGGCGCCGCTGCCGCTGCTCGTGCTGCTCGCCGTCGTGCTGGCCACCAACGGTCCGGGCTCGATGATCGGCTTCGACTACGCGCGGACCGAGAACCCGGCGGCCCGCCTCGGCAGCGCCAGCGGCGTCGTCAACGTCGGGGGTTTCGCGGCCTCGCTCACCCTCGTGCTGCTCATCGGGGTGGTGCTGGACCGGCTCACCCCCGGCCCGGGTGCCGAGCCGTCGCTGGACGCCTTCCGGGTCGCCTTCAGCCTGCAGTACGTCCTGTGGGCCGTCGGGCTCGCCGGTGTGCTGCGGCACCGCCGGGTGCTGCGCGCCCGGCTCGCCACCGACGGGGTCGTGCTCGCGCCGCTGCACGTGGCCGTGCGGGCGCGCCTGCGCGGTGGGTCGGCGTACGTCCCGCGGGCCGCCTGAGCCCCGGTCAGCCGACCTCGTGCACGCCCGAGGCGTCGTCGTCGGCGAGGGACCCCACGAGCCGGCCGCCGGAGAAGACCGCGGCGGCCCGCTCGTCGAGCCCCACGCCCGGCGGCAGCTCGCCGCGGGCGACCGCGTCGCGGTAGAGGCGCGCCCGGTCGGGCTGGGTGTCCAGGTGGGGGCACAGGCTCGGGACCAGGCCGAGCCCGTCGCGCCAGGTCGCGGGCGCACCGAAGCTCGTCGTCACCCCGCCCGCGCTCCACACCAGCGCTCCGGCGCTCGAGCCGGAGACCGGCACCCCGCGCCGCCACACCTCGAGCAGCGCCTCGTCGAGCCCGTGCAACCGCCACAGCGCCCGCAGGTTGGCGACCGCGCCGCCCGTCACGTAGACGAGGTCGGTGCGGTCGAGCACGTCGGTGTACGGCGCGGGCGTGCGGTGGAAGAGGCTGAGCACGTGCGGCTCGCCGCCCGCCGCCTCGACCGCCGCCCGGAAGTGCTCGATGAGGGCGTCCCCGTCCCCGCCCGCGGTGGGCACCAGGCACACCACGGGCGGCGTGTCCCGGGCGACGCCGCGCAGCAGCGCCTGCTCCACCGGGGTGAGCGAGGTCGCGCCGGACGACAGCCCGGCCCCGCCGTAGGCGACGACGGCGCCGGTGCCGTCGGGGGCGGTCAGGTCGCGGAGCCAGCCGCGGTCGTCGGTGCGCACCCCGGCGCCGTACCCCGGGGGGACGCCGCCGGCACGTCGACCTGCAACGCGCTCGCCACGACGCGGTCGAGCTCGCCGCTGCGGGCGAGCACCGCGGCGAGCTGGTGGTCGCCGCGCGGGTAGAGCGAGGTCACGAGCTCGGGCAGGCCCGACAGCCGCGTGGCGTGCGCCCGGTCGAGGGCGTTGTCGACCGCCGAGAGCACGCGCAGCCGCGTGGCGTACGGCCGCGGCCCCCGCCGGGCGGCCTCCTGCGGCACGAGGGTCGCCAGGTCGCCGTACGCGGCGCCGGCCAGGTCGGCGGCGACCTCCCGGCGCCGGTCCTGCCAGCGGTCGTCGCCGAGCGCGTCGTTGACCTCGTCCGCCAGCGCGCTGCGCGGCACGACGGCGACGACCTCGTCGGCGTCGAGCAGGGCGCCGAGCGCGAGGGCCGCGTAGCCACCCGCGCTGTTGCCGACCAGGACCGTGCGGGTCGGCGCGAGGCGCTCCTGCTGCGCGCGCAGCCAGGTGACGAGGCCGGCGAGGTCGCGGGCGGCGCCCCCGACGCCCCGGGTGTACCAGGCGCCGGCCGGGTCGCGGAGCAGCAGGGCGTGCACGCCCAGCCGGGCCCGCAGGCCGCCGAACTCGAAGGCCGCCCCGCGCCCCGGGACCGGCAGGCCACCGAGCGCCACGAGCAGCGGGCCGCCCGCCCCCGGCCCGACCTCGCACCAGTCCGGGTCGGGACCGCGCTGCTCGGGGACCGGGTGCACGGACAGGTCGTCGGCACCGGGGACGACGTCTGGAGCGGGACGGACGAACAGCTCGGGCTCGGCTCTCGGGGGCTCGGAGGACGGGGGCGGCGGTGGAGCCTACGGCTCAAGCGCGGTCGAGCACGAACCGCTCCACGGCGGCGAGGTGCGCGGGCAGCAGGCCCTGTCGCGGGTCGGGGGCGATGAGCAGGCAGTCGCTGTGCGCCCGCGTCCACGAGCGGACCTCCTCGTCGACGGCGAGGTCGTCGTCGAGCCAGACGAGCCGGCGGCCGGGCTCGCGGCGCAGCAGCTCGCGCACCACGTCGAACTTCCACCACCGTCCGGTGAGCGCGTCCGGCGCGGCGGGGGTGACGTCGGCCAGGCTCGTGGGCCCGTCCTCGTCGGCGGGCGCCCGGGGGTCCGGCTCGCCGGGCCCGTCCGGGGTGCCCGCCACCGGCAGCGGGGGCAGGCCGAGCAGCGCGTGCAGGCCCTGGTTGGCGTCGGAGCCCCAGGTCGTCAGCCAGCGCACGTCGGCCGACGCGCGCCACGCCAGCACGGCGGTGACGACACTGGGCGACCAGCGGATCGGCCAGCTGCGGCCCATCGCGGTCGCGGAGCCGCGCTGCCAGTCGGGCCAGCCGTCGTCGGCCGGGCCGAGGGCGTTGAGGACGCCGTCGACGTCGAGGAGCACGACCGGGGGCGGGGTGGGCACGCCGGACCCCTACCCCGCTCCGCGCGGGGCCTCTCCCGCCGTGCCCACGACGGCGCCTGCTCCGGTGTCCACGACGGTGTCCACCACGGTGTCCACCACGGTGTCGAGGCTGCGTCGCAGCCCGCTGGCCCGCACCGCCTGCCGGGCGACCGCGGCGCGCAGCGACTCCTCGGTGCCGACGACCCGCACGGCGCGGCGGGCCCGGGTCACGGCGGTGTAGAGCAGCTGCCGGGTGAGCACCGCCGAGCTGGGCGGCGGCAGCAGCAGGGTGACGCTGTCGTACTGGCTGCCCTGGCTGCGGTGCACCGTCAGCGCCTGGCCGCTCTGCACCTGCCCGAGCGACGAGCGCGCCAGCAGCAGCGGACCGTCCCCGCGCGCGAAGGCGGCCCGCAGCCCGGTGGGCGTCGCCACGACGACGCCGCTGTCGCCGTTCGACAGCCCGTTGTCGGGATCGTTCGCGGTGACGAGCAGCGGCAGCCCGGGCGCCCACTCGACCGCCGGCAGCCCGGCCCAGCGGTCGAGCTCCGCGCTCCAGGACGACACGCCGTACGGTCCGGCGCGGTGCGCGCACAGCAGCCGGTGGCGGCCGAGCAGCTCCAGGGCGAGCGCGGCGGCGCCGGCTCGGGCCGCCCGGGACAGCTCGGTCGCGACGGCGGACGCCTCGGCGCGCAGCGCGTCGGTGCCCGTGTCGAAGGACAGCCCGCCGCCGTCGCGCAGCAGCGACAGGACCCGCTCGGCGTCGCCGGTGCGCACCGCCTCGGCGAGCGCGGCGATGCGGCTGCCGAAGCGGTGGGCGACGCTCAACCGGACCACCCCGTTGCGCAGCCGGCGCTGCTCCTCGGCGTCGAGGTCGAGGTCGGCCGCCACCTGGAGCGGGACCTCCGGTGCGGCCGAGGGCGCCGGGCGGGCGACGAGGTCGCTGAGCACCGCGCCGGCCTCGACGGGGGTCAGCTGGTCGGGATCGCCGACGAGGACGAGCCGCGCGCTGGGACGTACCGCCTCGAGCAGCCGCGCCATGAGCGTCAGCGACACCATCGAGGTCTCGTCCACCACGACGACGTCGTAGGGCAGGTGGTTGCCCGCGCGGTGGCGGAACCGGCTCCGGCTGTCGGGCACCCGCCCGAGCAGGCGGTGCAGCGTCGACGCGGAGAGCCCGTCCGGCAGCCCGACCGCGGCCGCCTGCTCGCGGACCGACTCCTGCAGCCGGGCCGCCGCCTTGCCCGTGGGGGCCGCCAGGGCCACCCGCGGGGGCGGCCCGGGCTGGTCGTGCAGCAGCCGCAGCAGCCGCGCGACGGTGTGCGTCTTGCCGGTGCCGGGCCCGCCGGTGACGACGCTGGTCCAGCGGCTGGCGGCGACGGCCACGGCGAGCCGCTGGCGGTCGGGCGCCGGCCCGGGGAACAGCGCAGCCAGCCCGGACAGGTCCACCTGCGGCGCCGGCCGCGCGGCCCGCTCGTCGAGCTCGCGGCGGACCCGCTGCTCCTGCTGCCAGTACCGGTCGAGGTAGAGCAGCCCGTCGACCAGGCGCAGCGGTCGCCACGCAGCAGCGGGCCCGACGGCCACCAGAGGGCTCGCGGCCAGCTCCGCCCAGCTGTCGGGCCAGGGCAGCGCCGCCGGGTCGATCGCCGCCTCCTCGTCACCCGCACCGGTCCCGACCACGGAGGACGCGACGGTGGCGAGCTCGACGCACACCGAGCCGGCCCGTACCCCGCGCACGGCGAGGGCGGCGGCGAGCAGGACCGCCTCGCCGGTCTCGCCGCCGAGCCGGCCGAGGCGGGTGGCGACGTGCACGTCGGCCGCCTCGAGCACGCCGGCCTCGGCGAACGTGCGCAGGACGCCCGTCGCGCGCAGCGGGATCACCGGAGGCCCGCCGAGCAGGTCGGACAGGCCGACCACGAGGCCGGGCGGGGGCTGCCAGGCGAAGACGCCGGCGCCGGGCGGCCCGTCGGGCCCGACCATGCCCCGCACGAACAGGTAGAGCACCGGACCGAGGTGCACGGCCGGGTCGTACGCCGGCTGCCGCCACCGCAGGAAGCGGTGCAGGGCGACCGAGTAGAGCAGCGCCTGCAGCACGTAGTGCGACCGGAGCATCTCCTCGGCCAGCGCCTCCGGGCGGTAGTCGACGGCGGTGAGCGGGTCGGGACCGAGCCGGTTGGTCTTGTGGTCGACGACCGCGTACGACGGGCCCGGCCGACGCAGGACGGCGTCGATGCTGCCGGTGAGGAAGCCCCGCAGGGCAGCGGGCTCGAGCCCGTCGAGCAGGTCGGGGTAGCCGGCGAGGGGGCCGAGGTCGACCGAGCGCAGCAGGGCCGAGACGTCGCGCAGCGTCGCGGCCTCCTGCCCCGGCCCGGCCAGGGGCAGCTCGAAGGCCAGCTCGGCGAGCCGGTCGGCGGCCGGCACCTCGCCGAGCGCGACCCCGAGCGGGCCGAGCGGGGTCGCCAGCACCGGGCGCAGTGCTGCCGCCAGCGCCGCCGGGTCGATGCCGGTGCCGGGGCGGCGCGCGAGCGCCGCGGCGCACCGCTCCTCGATCAGCGCCGGGTCCGGGTCCTCGAGCACCTCGTGCACCAGCGTGCCGAAGGCGGTGCCCGCCGGCAGCCCGGCGAACGGCGACGGCGTCGCCCAGGCTCCCGCCGCCGGTGCGGGCCGCGCGGCACCGGGCACGGCCACCGGGTCGAGCGGGCCACCGGGCTCGTCGACGGTGCCCGGCTCCTCGGGCTCGCTGCGCACGCCGGAGAGCCGCTCGTGGGCGCCGGCGGTCAGGGCGCTGTAGGAGGTGCGGCGCCAGGCGGTGTCCAGCGAGCGGGTGAAGGTGCTCACGCTCAGCGACGGGGCAGGTCCGCGCGGGGGCTGCCACACCGGCACCGGGCCGCGCACCACCACCTCGGCACCGACCGTGCCGCCGGACCGGGCCGCGACCCCGTCCAGCAGCTGCCCCGCCGCCGCGTCGTCGGGCGGCCGGACGCTCGCCGTGGGCACCCGGCCCGGACCGGCCGCCCCGAACAGCACCCGGTGCAGCGCCGCGGTCGGCGTGTTGTTCGAGGGCGCCCAGTGGGCGACGACCTGGCACCGGGCGCGGGTCAGCGCGACGTACAGCAGTCGCAGCTCCTCACCGGCCTCCTCGGCCTCGGCCCGGGCCCGCACGTCGGCGACGCCGGGCGAGGAGGCCCCGCCGACGTGCAGCACCCGGGCGCCGTCGTCGTCGTGCAGCGCGAGCGTCTCGGGCGTGCGCGGCACCCAGCGGTCCCAGCCGTACGGCACGAACACCACCGGGAACTCCAGGCCCTTGCTCACGTGCACCGTCATGACCTGCACGGCGGTGGCGTCGGACTCCAGGCGCCGGCTGCGCTCGTCGCTGCGCTCGCCGGCACCCTCGGCGATGCGTCGGCGCAGCCAGGTCACGAGGGCGGTCAGGCCGAGCGCCTCCTGCAGGGCGGCGGCGTGCAGCGCCGAGCCGACGTGCCGCAGGTCGGTGAGCAGCCGCTCGCCGTCGGGCAGGGCCAGCACCCGGGCGGACAGCCCCTCGCGCGCCGCGACGACCTCGGCGAGCGCCGCGACGCCGCTGCGGGCCAGCAGGTCGGACCAGCCGCGCAACCGGCCGCCCAGCTCGTCGACCGCGGCGTCGCCCCCGGCGTCCAGCTCCGCCTCGGTCCGGCCGACGAAGGCCGAGAGCGCCGCGGCCCGGACGCGCCCGGGGCGGTGCGGCTGCTCCAGCGCCTCGAGCAGCACGAGCCACTCGGTGGCCGCAGGGGTGGCGTAGACGCTGCCGCCGCCGGCGAGCACGGCGGGGACCTGGGCCCGCCGGAGCGCGGCGAGCACGCCGGCCCCCTGCCGGTGGGTGCGCACGAGCACCGCGACGTCCTGGGGCCGGACCGGACGGCCACCGTCGGGGACGGCCGCCGACGGGTCGGCCGGGTCGGGCAGCACCAGCCGGGCCGGACCGGACAGCAGGGCGACCACCTCGGCGGCGACGTCGGCGGCGACCGTGTCGCGCAGGACGCCCACCGCCGGCAGGCCGCTGCCGCGGGTGTGCCCGCGGCGCTCGACCCTCCGCAGCCGCACCGGCGGGCCGGCCCCGAGCAGCCGGGGCCCGTCGTGCGCGGCCTCGACCGGTCGCACGACGATGCGGTCGTCCCCGAGCGCGGCGCCCCCGAGCAGGACGCCCAGGCCCGTCCAGCAGCGGCCGGTCGCTGCGCCAGTTGCGGTCGAGGGTGGCCTGTCCGGTCGCGACGGACCGCGCCTGCAGGTAGGTGACGACGTCGCCACCGCGGAAGGCGTAGATCGCCTGCTTGGGGTCGCCGATGAGCACGAGCGTCGTGGACCCCGCGAAGGCCCGGCGCAGCACCTCCCACTGCACCGGGTCGGTGTCCTGGAACTCGTCGACGAGCACCACGCGGAAGCGCGACCGCACCCGCTGACAGGCCACCTCCCCCAGCTCGGGGTCGCTGAGCGCGTCGCGCAGCAGGCTCAGCCAGTCGTCGTAGTCGACCAGGCCGCGGCGCCGCTTGCGCCGCAGCACCTCGCGCTGCACCCGCTCCGCGAGGGCGCACCGCTCCCCCGCCGGGCCGGGCGCCCCGGCCGGCTCGAGCCGCGCGGCGCTGGCCTGCCGGACCGCCTCGCGCCCCAGGGTGAGCAGGGTCGCGTGCTTCACCGGCGGCTCGTCCGCCCCGGGGCGCCCCCAGGCGTGCAGGTAGAGGTCGTCGACGACCTCGCGCACGAGGTCGTCGACGGAGTCGGTGAAGACCGCGGCGGGGTCGGTGTCGGCCGACGTGCCGAGCGCCTTGAGCATCTGCGAGCAGAACGAGTGGGTGGTGGCGATGGTCGCGGCGTCGAAGCCGGCCAGCGCGGCGCTGAGCCGCTGCCGGCGCTGCTCCACCTCGTCGTCGGGCACGTCGGCGAGCAGGGCGAGCACCGCATCGGCGCTGCCCCGGGCGGCGGCGGGGTCGCGCAGCCCGCGCTCGGTCTGGACGAGCCGCTCGCGGACCCGGTCGCGCAGCTCGCGCGAGGCGGCGTTGCCGAAGGTGACGAGCATCATCTCCGACAGCGCGGCGGCTCCCTCCGCCACGTAGCGGGCGGTGAGCGCGGCGATGGTGAACGTCTTGCCGGTGCCGGCGCTGGCCTCGAGCACGGTGGTGCCGGTCGGCAGCGGCCCGCGCAGGTCGAAGGGCATCAGGTCCACGACTCGGCCTCCAGCACGGGCTGCCAGAAGCGACGGGCCAGCTCGCCGAACCGGGTGGGCTCGCCGGCCCAGCGCTCGCCGTCGGGCGGGGCTCGGCGAGCAGCTCGTCGAGCGCGGCGGACGGGCCCCAGACGCGGACGTGGTGCCGGTCGTCGCGCTCGCCGCCGCGTCGCTCGTCCAGCGCCCGGGCCGCGGTCTCCAGCGCCGCCTCGGGGATCGCGGAGCCGGCGCGGTCCTGGGCGTAGGCCGCGGAGGTCCGGCGGCCATGGGCAGCGGTGCGCGCAGCGCCCGGCCGTGCAGGTCGACGAGCCTGCCGAGGACGGCGAGCGCCTCCGCGGGGGCCGTCGCCGTGACGGTCGCGGCCCGGTCGCCCCGTCGGCCCACCGTCGTGCTGGTCCGCCCTCGCCCGCGGCAGCGAGCACGAGCGCGAGCACCCAGGCCGCGGGCCCGGTGCCCGCGGCGACAGCGCGCTGTAGGAGACCTGCACCACGGCGCCGCCCCGGACGGCCGGCACGGTCCCCGACAGGACCCGCCCGCCGACGGTCAACCGGACGTCGACCGCGCGGGCGGGGGCGACGAGCGCGGGGGCGGGCGGCGTCGACGAGGGGTCCACCCGCCGCCCGACCCGCTCGAGGACCCGCCCGCCGAGCGGGCCCGGCGGCAGCGTCGCCGCGCAGCCACTCGACGTGCCGCGCGTCGCCGGGGTCGAGCCCGGCGAGCTCGGCCGCGAGCAGCCGCTCGCCGACGTGCCACTCCTGCAGCCCGTCCAGTCCGACGGCCAGCGCGTCCTCGACGTCGTCGTCCTCCCCGGGCAGCGTGATCCGCAGGCGCTGCCGCAGGTAGGCCCGGACCGGGTGCTCGACGAAGGACACCAGGTCGTCGAGGGCGACCGGCCCGGTCAGGGCCGGCAGCGGGCGGCGCGGCGCCGGCGCGCTGCGCGGCAGCCGCGCGCGCCGCGCCCCCGCCAGGGCCGACCGGGTCGAAGCTGACGCGGGACGGGCGCCGGCGAACTCCCGCGGGTCGTGGGGCTGCAGCGGGTGGCGCACGACGACCTCCTCGCGGGCGCCGGGGAGCAGCCGGTCGAGCGTGTCGAGCAGCTCGCCGACCGGGACGGCGGGCGGGCGCCGGGCGCCGCTGACCGGGTCGGCGCCGGTGTACGAGCACGAGCAGCCGCTCCCCGGCCGACAGCACGGCGTCGAGCAGCAGCTGCCGGTCCTCGGCCCGCACGTCGCGCTCGCCCACCCTCGGGTCGCGGGCCAGCACGTCGTCGCCGTCCACCCCGCCGGTGCGCGGGAAGACCCCGTCGTCGAGCCCGAGCAGCACCACGACCCGGTGCGGCACCGACCGCATCGGCACCAGCGTGCAGACGGTGAGGTCGCCGGTGCGGAAGCCCGCCCGGGTCGGTCGCCCGCGCAGCCGGTCGGCGAGCAGCGCCCGGACGTCGGCGAGGCGCAGCGGGCTCGCGGCCGCCCTCGACGGCGTCGGCGAGCTCGCGCCGAGCGCTTGCCCGCGCTGCCAGCCGTCGGCGGCTCCGGCACGTCGGTGAGCTCCTCGAGGGCGTCCGCCAGCACGCTGCGCCCAGGCGGCGGCCGGGCGCACCCGCGCAGCCCGTCGAGCGCCGCCGCCAGCCGGTCGACGCAGCTCGGCGAGGCGGCCGGCCAGGTCGATGTCGCTGCTGTCGACGTCGTCGAGCGGCAGCGCCCGCCCGAGCCAGACCGGCTCGTCCTCGGCAGTGGTGACGCCGAGCAGCAGCCGGTCGAGCCCGGCCTGCCAGGTGCCCTGGCCCAGCGCGCTCAGGCCGTACGGCGCGCGGTGCGCGGCGTCGAGGGCCCAGCGCACGCCCGACCGGCCGACCCAGTCGCGGACCCGCTCGAGGTCGTCGTCGTCGAGGCCGAACCGGCGGCGCACGGCGGGGCTGGCGGCGAGGTCGAGGACGCGCTCGCCGGGGTGCGCCCGCTCGGCCAGCTCGAGCAGCGCCGGCCACGGCGTCCAGCAGCGGGTTGGTCGCGCCGCAGGCTGCGGTCGGCCAGCCGCACGCGCAGGCCGTGCGCCGGGGTGCGCGAGCCCGGGGCCCAGGCCGAAGGACGCCTTCACCAGCGGGGCGAAGGTCTCGACGTCCGGGCACATGACGAGGACGTCGCGCGGCTCGAGCGTCGGGTCGTCCTCGAACAGCCGCAGCAGCAGCTCGCGCAGCACCTCGACCTGGCGCGCCGGGCCGTGGCAGGCGTGCACGGCGACGGTGCCGTCGGCGCGCAGCGCCGGCGACCGGCGGCGGGCGGCACGTCGTCGCGCAGACCGGCCTGCAGCGCGCCGAGCAGGGTGGCCGGACGCGGCTCGTCGGGGTGGTGGACGTCGCGGTCGGCCACGGGCAGGCACCGCTGCAGCTCGCCGACGTCGCGGGCGAGGCTGCGCAGCAGCGGGTGCGCTGCGGCGACCGGTGAGCCGTCGCGGCGCCGCCCCGCGCGGGGCGTCCGCGCAGCGCCTGCCACAGCGCCGGGCTCGGGTGCGGCAGCCACAGGTGGACGTCCCGCGCGGCGGCCAGCGCGCGCGAGCACCGCGAGCGCGTCGGTGGCCAGCCGGGTCGGGCCGAACAGGCTGAGCCGCTCCGGCAGGCCGGAGCGCGCCGGCTCGGCGCGCAGCGCCGTGCAGGCCGGCTCGAGCCGCTCGGCCGGGCTGGGCCCGAGCCGGTCGCGCAGCCGGCGCCACAGCTCGGCCTGCCAGCCGCAGGTCGTCCGGCAGCGGCGCCTCGCCCGTCGGTGTCGCGCCCGCCGGCCCAGTCGCGCAGCATGCCGGGGCCGGTGCGCGCCGTAGGCCGCGAACAGCCCGGCCAGGTGCGCGGTCCGGGCGTAGCGCCGGCCGCGGCGCAGCTCGTCGTCGGGCGCGCCCAGGTGGCGCGTCAGGACCGCGCACCACGGCTCGCCCAGGCTGCTCGTCGACGACGTCGCAGCAGCGGCCAGACCGCGGCGCGCCCAGGGGTCGTCGCGCCGCGTCGGCCCCCGGTCGCCGCGGCCAGCGCCCCGTCGACCAGCCGCGCGGGCGAGGGGAAGTCGACGCCGGCGCACACGCCGTCGCCGGCGCGCCCCGGCGCCCCGAGCACCGTGGACAGCCGCTGCGCCAGCCAGCGCTCCACCCCCTGCGCCGGCACGGCGACGACCTCCGGGGCGAACGGGTCGGCGAGCGGCGCGCGCAGCAGCTCGGCCAGCGCGTCGGCCAGCGCGACGGTCCGCTCGGACGCGGTGCACGGTGCAGCACCCGGTACTTCCTCCTCGGCCCGCATCCGACAGGACGCGGCGCGCGCCGTCAGCGACGCAGCGGCGCCGGGCAGCCCGGTGACGGCGGCCAGCCCGAGCACCGACCGCGGGCTGTAGCCGACCCGCCACAGCCCGCCGTGCGCCGCGCCGCTCGACGAACAGGTCGTCCGGGTGCGCCGGCGCCGGCGCCCGCCGCGCAGGTCGTGCACCAGCAGCGCCGCCATGAGCACGCGGCTGGTCGCGGGCGCGAAGACCTCGACGCCGAAGCGGCCCGCACCCGCGTAGGCCGCCGCCAGCAGCCGGTTCCTGGTCACCGAGCGGGTGCGGGTGGCCGGCGCGACGTTGGCCGACACGACGCAGCCCGTCGGCCTGGGCGACGACGGCCCGCCAGCGCTGCACCCGCTTGGCGAGCGTGTAGTTGGGGCCCTGCTGCGGCACGAGGACGTCGGCGATGCCGACCTGCGCGCCGTCCTCGCGCTCGACCGTCGTGGCGTACGCCGGCGCGTAGAGCCCGGCCAGCCGCGCCGGCGCGCTGCAGCACCGACCAGGCGCCGCGCCCCTGCCAGCGGCGCCGCGCGTCCGCCACGACGTCGGCCGGGACGGCGAACGAGTCCGTCGGCGTCGCCAGCTCGGCGTAGGAGGTGTCGGGGCGCTCGCGCAGCAGCAGCTCGACGACGGCGTCGCTGGCGTGCGACGACCTGCACGTGCCGGGCCCCGTCGGCGTACGCGTAGCTGCCCACCGTCAGCGGCAGGCCCTCGGCCGCTCCGCGCAGGAAGCCTGCGACCTCCGGGGCGCGGGTCAGCAGGTCGACCCCCGGCACGCCGTCGACCCCGGGCACGGTCAGGGTGCCGGCCCCGGCGCGGGCCACCCGGCGCACCCGCTCCCACACCCGCTCGGACGGCACGTCCACCGCGACGACGTGCGCGCCCCACCGCGAGAGGGCCTCGAGCGGACCCATCTCGGCGCCGGCGCCGAGCAGTGCGAAGGCGCGGCCCGACACGTCGAGCAGGTCCGGCTCGTCGAGCAGCCGGGTGAGCGCTGCCCCGCACGACGGCTCGACGGTGCCGGACGCCACCCACCCGTCGACCTGCCGGCGCAGCGCGTCGCCCCTCAGCTGCCTGCCGTGGTGCGGCAGGACGAGCTCGCGCTCGCGCTCCCCCTCGCCGCGCACCGTCTCGGCCTGCAGCGCGCCGTCGCCCCGGGCGGCGGCCTCCCCGACCGCCTCGGCGACGCTGCGCGCGGCGCCGCCGCGCTCGAACACCATCCGGCTCGCCAAGGACGCCAGCCCCGCCCGTGCCACGGCCACCGCCGACGACGGGCTGCGCGTCGCTGCGGCCGTGTGCTGCACGACGAGGTCGACGTACGCCCGGCGCCAGTCCGTCGCCGCCCCGGTGCGGGCGGCCAGCGCAGGGTCGACGTCGCGGACCGCGTCGGCCCACACCGCCCGTCCGGTGGCGGCGGTGCTGCGCCGACCGTCCTCGCCGCGCGGGAAGAGCACGCCCTCCTCGACCGGGGTCTGGCTCACGGGCGTCCTCCTCGGGTGCTGCGCACGGCTCGTCCCGACGACCCGAGCACGCGCCCGTGACAAGGTGGACGGGTGCGTCCCCTGACGGTGGTGGGTCTGACCAGCGACGGCCTGCGCCTCGTGCTGCGCTCGGGCAACGACACCTACGAGCTCGCGCTCAAGGACGTGCCGACCTCCCGACAGCCCGCGCTGCCCTTCGCGGACCGCCGCCCCCCGACTCCGCGCGAGATCCAGCAGCGCATCCGCGGGGGCGAGACGCGCGGCCGACATCGCCGAGTCGTCCGGGCTGCCGCTGGAGCACGTCGTGCGGTACGAGGGTCCGGTCCTCGCCGAGCGGGAGCACCAGGCCGACCGCGCCCAGCGGGCCCGGGTCGACGGCCGGCTCGTCGGCGAGCTCGTCGTCGAGCACATGGCCCGGCTCGCCCAGGACCCGGAGCTGCTCGCCTGGGACGCCTGGCTCGTGGAGCCCGGCCGCTGGGAGGTCCGCGCGCAGTGCGGCCGCGAGGGCGTGCGGCTGCGGTGGGAGCCCGCGCTCGTCAAGGTGACGGCCATCGACGAGGCCGCGCGCCAGGCGCTGCGCCTCGGGCCCATCTCCGACGACGCGCTGGGCGCCGTGCTGCGCCCGGTCAGCGGCGCCCCGACCCGGGCACCGCGCCCTCCCCGCGGCGTCGACCCCGCGCCGACCCCGGCCGCCGACCCCCCGACCGCCCACACCCCGACCGCCCACACCCCGACCGCCCACACCCCGGCCGCCCACACCCCGGCCGCCCCCACCCCGGCCGCGCCCACCCCTGTCCCCGCCGCTCCCGCGGCGCAGGCGGTCCCGCGAGGCACCCAGGCCACGCTCCCGGAGGTCGCGGACGCTCCAGACGCCGTCGCCGACACCTCGACCACCCCCACCGCGCCGACCACACCCACCGCTGCTACCGCTGCTACCGCTGCTACCGCTGAGGCCACCGCGCCTCCCTCCGACGACGCTCCTGGACGCGCGCCCGACAGCGGCCAGGGCACGGCTCCGGGCGGTCCGGCCCCACCCGCCCCGGCGGTGCGCGGCGCAAGGCCAAGCGGGCCGCCGTCCCGGCCTGGGACGACATCACCGCGGGCGTGTCCGGCCGCCCGCCGCAGCGCGGCTCAACCCCCCGACCGGCGGCACCCCCGACCTGCTCAGCGGTAGCGCAGCAGACCGTCGACCTCCTCGCGCACCAGCCGGTCCTGCGCGGCGAGCAGGTCCAGGTGCGCCCCGGTCTCGAAGACCGCCAGCATCCGGTTGAACCCGTCGAGCTCGTCGAGCCGCCGTCCCCGCCGGGTCCACCGCACCCGGCCCGCCACCTCCGCAGCGGTGCTGCCCGTGCCCTCGACCGCGGCCAGCACCTCGTCGAGGCGGCGGCCGTGGTGGTCGACCAGCTCGTCGACCCGGGCGTGCACGCTGCCGGCGACCGGACCGTGCGCGGGCAGCAGCACGGCGTCAGGACGCGACCGGACGAGCGCGAGGCTGCGCAGGAACGCGCCGAGCGGCAGGTCCTGCAGCGCCGGCTCGAAGCCGATCGAGGGCGTGATGGTGGGCAGGACGTGGTCGCCGGCGAAGAGCAGCCCGGCCGCCTCGTCGTGGAAGACCAGGTGGCCCGCGGTGTGCCCGGGGGTCGGGACGGCCCGCAGGCGGCGGCCGCCGGGCAGGTCGATCTCGCCCTCGTCCAGCCACTCGTCGGGCGGCTCCCGCAGCAGGGGGTCGGGCCGGTGCGCGGCACTGCGCCCGGCGATGCCGTCGGCGAGGTCGGGAGCGCCGAGCCGGCGCAGCTGCGCGACCTGCGCCTCGAGCGGGCTGCGGTCGGTGCGGGCGAGCAGGTCGAGCGTGGGCCGCTCGCCGCGGCCCAGCCCGACGACGGCACCGACCTCGCGCCGCAGCGCCACCGCCTGGGTGTAGTGGTCGCGGTGGACGTGCGTGACGAGGAACCGCCGCACGTCGCCCAGCCGGGCCCCGAGCTCCGCCAGACCGGCGACGAGCACGTCGCGGGCCTGCGGGATGGCCCAGCCGCCGTCCACGAGGACCAGCCCGTCGGGGGTCGACAGCACGTACACGTTGACCGCCCGCAGGCCGTCCTCGGGCAGCGGCAGGGGCACCCGGTGCACGCCGTCGGCGACCTCGAAGGCTCCGGGCTCGGTCCACGTCATGCCCCGTCCTACCGCGCCGCGGCCCGGCGCCCGCGGCCGCCCCCGGAGGGCCGGGCGCGGCGTCCGCGAGGATGGACGGCGTGAGCATGCCCGAGCAGCACTCCCCGCCCGTGTACGCCTGCGCGGCCGGCGCGGTGCTGCACGCGCACGCCGACAGCACGCTGGAGCCGGCGGTCGTGCTGCACACCTTCCTGCCCGAGGCGGTGCGCGACCGGCTGGACGCCCCCGGGGTGCGGGTCGACGTCTCCTCCGACGGTCCGGCGGCCGGCACCGTCACCGTGCGCGTGCTCGCCGACGACCAGGCGCTGACCTGGTCCCTGCCGCTGGCCCCCTTCGTGGCGGCGCTGCCCGGGCAGTCCGGCGAGGACGGCCGGATGGTCCTGCTCGCGGTGGTCGACGGCGAGCCCGGGCCCGGCTTCTGGGCGCAGGCGGTCGACTGCGAGCACCTGGCCGCCGAGCTGCAGCTGCCCGTCGTGGACCTCGCCGAGGCGCTGCGAGGCAGGTTGACGCCCTGGCTGGCGGAGGACCTCGAGCTGCTGCTGCACGACGACGCCCACGACCGGGCAGCCGACTCCTCCGCCGCGCAGACGGTGGCCGACGCCGTCCTCGCGCACTACCGCGGAGATCTCGACGCTGCCGACGCGAGCACCCGCCTCGTGCAGGGCCTCGTCTACGCCCCCGAGCCGGCCCAGCTGGAGATCGGCGCCCGGCTGTGCGCCGCGCTGGCGACGGCCGTACGGGTGGCCGGCCCCGGGCTCGTCGACGCCGTCCTGCCCGGGCTCGGCCCGTTCGAGGCCGAGGAGCAGCGCCTGCTGCACGGCCCTGCCCGCGGCGCTCGCGGCCCGCAGCACGCCGGAGGCCGAGACCGCGATGGAGCTGGTGCTCGCCGCGTCGGACCGCGACGAGGGCGTCCGGGCCGCCGTGCGGGTGGTCGCGCTGCTGGCCCGGGCCTCCCTCGGCCCGGACCTGGACGGCCAGCAGGTGCTCGCCCGGCTGGAGATGGTGGACGACGCCGGCGAGCTGCGGCTGGCCCGGTTGTGGGTCGACCTCGCGCTGGCGGCCGCCGGCGACCCGCACGTCGCCGACGGACTGGCCGACCGGGTGCTGGCGGAGGGGCCGCCCGGCACGATCTGGCTGCGGGCGACCGCGCACGCCCTGGCGGCCGCGGCCCTGCGGGTGACCGGCCGGCGCGTGGAACGGTTGCTGCCGCTGCTGCGCGACGCGCAGGAGGGCGACGACTCCCAGGCGGCGGCGCGGGTGCGGGCCTGCGTCGAGCTGGCGCGCTTCGCGCGCGGGCGGGCGGGAGTGGGCCCGGCCTCGTGGTTGCTGCTGCCGCCCCCGGCCGGGGCCTCCGCCGCGCTGGGCGCACTGCTGGACGGCGTCGACCAGGAGGCGGTCGTCGACCTGGTCGTCGAGCTGCTCGAGGACGACGTCGAGCCGGCCGAGCTGCTCGACGGCCTGGTCTGCGCGACGGCGTCGCTGCTCGTCGGGCTCGACCCGCAGCAGGACGAGGCCGTGCGCCGGCTGCAGGTGGCCGACCTGCTGTCGGCCGTGCCCGGCGGTCCCCGCGGGGCCCGGTGGCTGCTCGTGGCGCTGCTCCGGCTGGCGCCCGAGCACGACCCGCTCGCCGCCGACCTGCGGCCGCTGCTGCCCGACGACCGCGGGGTCGACCCGGACCGTGCCGCCGAGCGGCTCGGTCGCCCCGGCCTGGTCCGGGCCGGCCTCGAGTGCCTGGCCGCGATGCAGCAGGTGCTCGGGGACGAGGCCGACCTGCCGCTGGAGGAGCTCTACCGCGACGTGCTGCCGGACGCCCTCGTCGAGCACGCGCTGCTGCGCGAGCTCAGCTGACGGCACGTCCGCGGCGCGCTGTCGAGCGGCCGGCAGCGGGGGTCCACAGCGCCGAGGCCCGGCGGACCAGCGCCGGCGGGGCGGCGTGCTCGAGCGCGTGCAGGAGCAGACCGGCCAAGGAGTACGACGGGTCGGTGCGCAGCGCCCGCTGCAGCGCCACCAGCGCCAGCGCCCCGTCCCCGCGCGCGTAGGCCACCCAGGCCAGCACCGTGGCGGCCGGTGCGTCGTGCGGCGGGACGCACCCCCGGCAGACCTGCAGCGCCACCGCGAGCAGGGCGTCGCTGCGGCTCACCGTCCACGACAGCACCGTGTCCCGGACCGCGACGAGGTGCAGGCCGGCGGCCAGCGCCGGGGCGTCGACCGCCGACCGGCCGGCGGGCCCGTGTCCCTGCGCCGGCCGCCCACCCGTGCGGCCCGCACCCCCCGCGTCGAAGGCGTCCAGCGCCGCCCGCCAGCGGGCCACCTCGGCCGGTCCGCTCCTGAGCCCGCGCAGCGCCTGCTCCTGCCTCCGGCGCGCGACGGCGGTGCCCAGCGGCACGTGCGGACCGAGGCTCTCGACCAGGGCCTCGCGGGAGGCCAGCACCGCCCGGCCCTCCAGCGCCGCGGCCGCGGCCAGGCCCTGCACCGCCGGCGCGTCCACCTCCACCGGAGTGCCCGTCGGCGGGCAGCAGGCCAGCGCGCAGTCGTACGACACCCACGTCCCGCTGCGGACGAGCACCTGCGACGTCACCTCGACCCCCCGGTCCGCGAGGTCGTCCACCACCTGGGCGACCAGGTCGGCCGCCGGGTGCCCGGCGGCGGTCGACGGCTCCTCCGTGAACACGAGCAGCGCGCAGGCGGCGGCGCCGTCGTCCTGCACGGCCCGACCGACGAGGCGCAGCAGCCCCGGGCCGTCGGCCAGGTCGCCGCGCAGCGTCAGGCCGACGCGGGCGCGCTCACCGCGCAGCGACAGGGCGACCAGGCTCTCCGCCGGCACGAAGCCGACGAGGTGGGGGACGAGGGCAGCCAGCTGGCCGGGCCCGGAGACGCGCAGGACGGGAGTCATGCCCCGACCGTCGCCCCGCTCGCGGGTCGGCGGGCGGGCCGCACCGCGCCCTGTGGACCTACGCTCGACCTGTGGACGACCCCGGCGCGTACGACGACGACCGGTCCACCGACCGCGAGGAGCTCGTCGCGGTCGTCAGCCTCGTCGTCGCGATCGTCGGGCTGTGCGTCGCCCTCGTGAGCTACACCGGACCGCTCGGGATCGCGCTGGGCCTGGTCAGCCTGGTGCTCGCCGGGATCGCCGCGCTGCAGGCGACGCTGCCCGCACCCCGCGCGATGGCGCGGGCCGCGCTCGCCCTCGGCTCGGTCACCCTGCTGCTCGGGCTGCTCGTCGCCTTCTGACCAGCCCGAGCGCCGACCTGCTCCTGCGCTACTCCTTCTGCCGACGGCTCCCGCCGTGCCAGTCCTCCTGCAGCCCGGCCTCGCCCGCGGCGACGCCGAAGGACGGCAGCTGGGGCCGCTCGCGGAGCGACCGCTTGAGCTCGGCGAAGCCCGGGAACGACGCCAGCCCCACGACGTGGTCCCACAGCGGGACGGCCTCCTCGTCCGACGGCAGCCGGCTGATGACCGGACCGAAGAAGGCGACGCCCCCCGGCGGCTGGAAGTGCAGCACCGGCGTCCCGACGTCCTTGCCCGTCAGGGCCAGCGCCGCGTCGGTCTCGGCCTGGATCTCCGCGTCCCACGACGCGTCGTCGAGCGCCTCCCCGACCCCGGCCGGCAGCCCCGCCCGGTCCAGGGCCGTCGCGAGCAGGTCGCCGATCCGGCCCGGCACGGGACCGGCCTCGGGGCCGCGCTCGAAGACCTCCGTGCCGTACGCCTCGTAGAGCGGGCCGACCGCCGCGACCCCGTGCTCGGCGCGCGCTCGGGCCGCGACCCGCAGCAGCCGCAGGCCCGCGGTGTGACCGGCCTCGTACTCCGGGGGGAAGTGCGCGTCGTAGTCGACGTGCCGGTTGAGCAGGCGCAGCGAGATGAGGCGCCACTCGACGTCGTAGTCGCGCTGCCGCGAGACGGTGCGCACCCACTTGCTCGTCATCCAGGCGAAGGGGCAGACGGGGTCGAACCAGAAGGCGAGGTCGCTCACCCGGTCCCCCTGCCCCGGAGGGCGCCGCACCACGCCTGCGGCCGGTGCGTGAGGTCGTCCGGGGCCGGTCGACGCCGGGGGGGCGCCCGCTACGTGACCGGACGCGCCGTCCGGGCCGTCTCCCGCGGCGTCGCCGGGACGGTCAGCCCCAGCAGCCCGGCCACCGCCACCACGGCGGCGCTCACGAGCAGCGCGGCCTCGAAGGAGGCCGCGTCGACGAGCAGGCCCGCCGCCAGCGGACCGAGGATCGACCCGGCGTCGCTGCTCATCTGCCAGACCGCGACCGCGGTCCCGCCGCGCCCCTGGACGACGTCCCCCACGATCGCGGCGGGGGCGACGCCCAGCGCCGCCCCTCCGACGCCGAACAGCGCCATGCCCACGAGCAGCGCGACGGGTCCCCCCGCGACGGCGAGCGCCGCCAGCGCCGCGGCCGTGACCAGGCCACCGGCGACCAGCGTCGGCCGGCGTCCGACGCCGTCGACGGCTCGACCGGCCGGGAGCAGCAGGGCGGTCTGGACGGCGGCCGAGACGAGGAAGGCCGCGCCGATCCAGCCCTTCGCCAGGTGCAGGCCGTCGACGACCAGCAGCGGCACCAGGGTGCTGCGGACGCCGAGCACCGAGAAGCCGGTGGCGAAGTTGCCCGCGAGGGCCGCCCGGTAGGCAGGGGAGGCCAGCGCCTCCCGCAGCGTCGTCCGGGTCGCGGCGGTCGTCGGTCCCGCCGGCGGCACCGGCTCGGAGCGGCGTCGTCCTCGCCGATCCCGAGGGGCCGGTCGGGAGCGTCCGGGGCGCCCTCGCGCGGCAGCAGCAGCCCGGCCGCCAGCCCGGCCAGCACGAGCGTCCCGGCGTAGAGGAAGAACGGGGCGCGCAGCGACAGGCCCAGCACCGCGCCGCCGAGCGCGGGACCGACGATGCCGCCGACGAGGAAGCCCGCCCGGTAGACCGACTGCGTCTGACCGCGCTGCGCCGCCGACGCGACCCGCAGCAGCAGCGACGTGGAGGCGATGGTGAAGACCGCCGACCCGACGCCGCCGACGCCGCGCAGGACGAGCAGCTGGGGGTAGTCGGCGGCGAGCCCGGCGAGCGCCGACGACACCGCCACGACGGCGAGCCCGGCGACCAGCGCGCGGCGCTCCCCCACCCGGTCGACGAGCCGCCCGGCGGCCAGCCCGGAGACGAAGCGCGCCAGCGCGAAGGCCGAGACGACGGCGCCGGCCGCGGTCGTCGAGACGCCGAAGGTCTGGGCGAACAGCGGGATCGCCGGCGCGACGATGCCGAAGCCGAGGGCGACGCAGAACGCGACGACCGCGAGCACGTACGTCTCGCGCGGCAGGGCGGGGCGGCTCACCGCCGGCTCCTGCCCGTCCCGGCCCCCGTCACCCCGGGGTCGACAGGCGGCTGCCGGACGGGTGCTCGGTGCGCCCGTCGGCGGTGAGCACCCACACCGACCGGCGCCCCTGCACCTGCCACTCGTACGGACCGCCGACCAGCGCGGTGTCCTCGTCGATGCCGAGCACGGTCACCTCCGGCGGCGTGTCCACCAAGCGGGTCAGGAGCAGGTCCGGGAGCCGTCCGGCGAAGCGGTCGAAGTGCGGGAGCACCCTCAGGTGCGGCACGACCCCGAGGCCCGGCTCGGCGTCGCGCAGCGGGTGCCGGAGGTCCGGCACGTGGTCGGTGAGCGCCATCGCCCCGGCGCTGCAGCCGGCCAGCGCGGCGCCGGCCCGCCAGGCCTGCTCGACGGCCCGCCACACCGCGGTGCCGCGCAGCGTCGCCGCGAGGAAGGGCGGGTTGCCCCCGGACAGGTAGACGAGCCCGGCCCCGACGACGAGCCCCGCGAGCTCCTCGTCGTCGGCGCTGACCCGGTCGACGACCGGCACGACGACCTGCTGCACCCCGAGCCGCTCGGCCGAGGCCCGCCCGAGACCGTGCCACCGGGCCAGCGAGGCCGGGCCCTCGGGCGCCGCCGCGGTCGCGAGCTGGACGTAGCGCGGCGGCCGCCCGGCGAGCAGCGCCCGCTCGACGTGCTCGAGCACGGGCAGGTACTCGCCGCTCCCGACGAGGGCGAGCGGGCCCGGGGCAGCGGGCTCGGGGTCGGGCACGTCGGCTCCTGCGGGTCGGGGCCACCGACGCTGCCACGCGGTCCGTGCGTCCGCCCGGCGGGTGCGGGGAAGTCGTCCGGGATGGGCGAGTGGGTGGTCTCGGTGATCGACCGCATCGGGGCCGTGGGCGTGGGCCTGCTCATGGCCCTCGAGAACCTCTTCCCGCCGATCCCCTCCGAGGTGGTGCTGCCCTTCGCGGGCTTCAGCGCGTCCCGCGGCACCCTCGACGTGGTCGTGGCCTGGGTCGCCGCCACCCTCGGCGCGCTCGTCGGGGCGTACGTGCTGTACGGCGTGGGGCGTCTCGTCGGCTACGACCGGCTGCACGCGCTCGCCGGGCGGCGGTGGTTCGTCCTGTTCAGCCAGGCCGACCTGGCGCGCGGCGAGCGCTTCTTCCACGAGCACGGCGGCAAGGTCGTGCTGCTCGGCCGGTTCCTGCCGTTCTTCCGGTCGGTGGTGTCCGTGCCGGCGGGCGCGGCACGCATGCCGCTGATGCGGTTCACGCTGCTCACGGCGCTGGGCAGCGCGCTGTGGAACGCGCTGTTCCTCGGCCTCGGCTACGCCCTCGGCGACCGGTGGGAGACCGCCCAGCAGTACGTCGCGCCCGTCTCCTGGGCGGTCCTCGCCGCGGTCTCCGTCGCCGTCGTGGTCCAGGTGGTGCGGCACGTGCGCCGAGGGCGCTCGGGGGCCGCCTCCTGAGAGGGCACCCGGCGGGTCACTAGAGCGGCGCTGCCGGGGTAGGGGGCGGAGGCAACCAGTCGTCCCCGAGCGCCCAGGAGCCCTGACCCGTGACCAGCCCCACCTCGTCCGTCCCGAGCATCGCGCTGAACAGCGGCACGTCGATCCCGCAGCTGGGCTTCGGCGTCTTCCAGATCGACCCCGCCGAGACCGCGCAGGCCGTCCGCACCGCCCTCGAGGTCGGCTACCGGCACATCGACACGGCGCAGATGTACGGCAACGAGGCCGAGGTCGGCGAGGCGGTCGCCGACCGCCGCGCTGACATCTTCTTGACGAGCAAGCTCAACAACGGGTTCCACCGGCCCGACGACGCCCGCCGGTCCTTCGAGGAGACGCTGCGCAAGCTGCGCACCGACACGATCGACCTGTTCCTCGTCCACTGGCCGTTGCCGACCCGCTACGACGGCGACTTCGTGTCGACCTGGCAGGTGCTCGGGGAGTTCGTCGCCGACGGCCGGGCCCGGGCGGTCGGCGTCTCCAACTTCCAGGTGCCGCACCTGGAGCGCCTCGCGCAGGAGACCGACCTCGTGCCCGCCGTCAACCAGGTCGAGGTGCACCCGTACTTCGGCAACGAGGAGGTGCGCGCGTACGGCGAGGCGCACGGGATCCGCACCGAGGCCTGGTCGCCGATCGCACAGGGCGACGTCCTCGGGGACGAGACCGTCGGGACGATCGCCGAGGCGACCGGGAAGTCGCCGGCGCAGGTCGTCCTGCGCTGGCACGTGCAGCGCGGCGACATCGTCTTCCCGAAGTCGACGACCCCGGAGCGCGTCCGCGAGAACTTCGAGATCTTCGACTTCTCGCTGGACGAGGACCAGATGGGCCAGATCACCGCCCTGGACCGCGGCGCGGCCGGCCGCCGGGGGCCGGACCCCGACGCGTTCGACATGATCCCCGACTGATGCGCTACACCCGCCTCGGCGCCACCGGGCTGGAGGTCTCCCGCGTCGCCCTGGGCTGCATGAGCTTCGGGGTGCCCGAGCGCGGCGGCCACCCCTGGACGCTCGACGAGGACGCCAGCCGCCCGCTGCTGCGTCGCGCGGTCGAGCTCGGCATCACCTTCTGGGACACCGCCAACGTCTACTCCGACGGCACCAGCGAGGAGATCGTCGGGCGGGCGGTGAGGGAGTACGCCCGCCGCGAGGAGATCGTGCTCGCCACGAAGGTGAACGGCCGCATGCGCCCCGGCCCCAACGGGGCCGGCCTGTCGCGGCGGGCGGTCCTCGCCGAGATCGACGCCTCGCTGCGGCGCCTGGGCACCGACCACGTCGACCTCTACCAGATCCACCGCTTCGACCCGCACACGCCGGTCGAGGAGACGATGGAGGCGCTGCACGACGTCGTCCGCGCGGGCAAGGCGCGCTACCTGGGCGCGTCGTCGATGTGGACCTGGCAGTTCGCCTCGATGCAGCACGCCGCCGAGCGGCACGGCTGGACGCCCTTCGTCTCCATGCAGGACCACTACAACCTGCTGCAGCGCGAGGAGGAGCGCGAGATGCTCCCCTACTGCCGGGCCACCGGCGTCGGGGTGGTCCCCTGGAGCCCGCTGGCCCGCGGCCGCCTCGCGCGGGCCTGGGACGAGGACACCGAGCGCTCGGGCACCGACGAGTTCGGCAAGACCCTGTACGTCGACGCCGACCGCAGCATCGTCGAGCGGGTCGAGCAGGTGGCCGCCGAGCGCGGGGTCTCCCGCGCGCAGGTCGCCACGGCCTGGGTGCTCGGCACCCCCGGCGTCACCGCGCCGATCGTCGGTGCCACGAAGGTGTCGCACCTGGAGGACGCCGCCGCCGCGGTCGAGCTCGAGCTCGACGACGCCGAGCGCGCCCGGCTCGAGGAGCCGTACACGCCCCGCGCGGTGGCGGGCTTCTGACGTCGCGGTCCCGGTGGTTGACTCCGGGGATGCCTCTCGACGGGACGTACGAGCCCAGCGCGCAGCAGTGGGTCCGCGACCAGGTGGAGCTCTACGAGTCCTCCGGCGGTACGCAGGGGACGACGCTGCGCGACACCGGTCTCCCGGTCGTCGTCGTGACCAACCGCGGCGCGAGCAGCGGCAAGCTGCGCAAGACCCCGCTCATGCGGGTCGAGCACGAGGGCCGCTACGCGGCGATCGCCTCGCAGGGCGGCGCGCCGGCCCACCCGGCCTGGTACGCCAACCTGCTGGCCGAGCCGCACGTCGAGGTGCAGGACGGCCCCGCCAAGGGCGACTTCCGGGCCCGCGAGGTCGAGGGCGAGGAGCGCCGGCAGTGGTGGGAGCGGGCCGTCGCGGCCTTCCCGCCCTACGCGGACTACCAGCGCAAGACCGAGCGGCAGATCCCTGTCCTCGTCCTGGAGCCCCTCGAGGACTGAGCAGCCCGTCATGACGGACACCACCTGCCACCTGTCGATCTCGCTCGACGGCTTCGTCGCCGGCCCGGGGCAGAGCCGTGAGGCGCCCCTCGGCGAGCGGGGCTCCGAGCTGCACACCTGGCACCTGGGCGACCCCCGGGCCACCGACGCGGACGCCACCGCGGCGGCCTGGCTGATGCGGCCGCGCGGCGCGTACGTCATGGGGCGCAACATGTTCGGCCCGGTGCGCGGCGGGTGGGACGAGCCGTGGGACGGCTGGTGGGGCACCGAGCCGCCGTACCACGCGCCGGTCTTCGTGCTCACGCACGCGGCCCGCGACCCGCTCCCCCTGGACGGCGGCACGACCTTCTTCTTCGTGACCGACGGGTTCGGGGCGGCGTACGCCGCGGCCCGCGAGGCGGCCGGCGGTGCCGGGGTGGACATCGCCGGGGGCGCGTCGACGGCCCGCCAGGCGCTCGCGGCCGGGGTCGTCGACGAGCTCGTCCTGGACGTCGCGCCCGTCCTGCTCGGCGCCGGCGAGCGGCTCTTCGACGGCGCCACCACCTTCGACCTCGTCCCGGTCGAGGTGCTGCACTCACCGCTCGCGACGCACGTCCGCTACCTGCGCGGGAGCTGAGCGCGCCGGCCCGTCAGCCGCGCGGCAGCTGGTCGAGCAGGCGCAGCCAGACCTCGGACACGGTGGGATAGCTGGGCACCGCGTGCCACAACCGGTCCAGGGGCACCTCGCCGACCACCGCGATCGTGGCGCTGTGCAGCAGCTCGGCCACGTCGCGGCCGAGGAAGGTGGCCCCGACGACCGTGCGGCGCTGCGCGTCGACGACGAGCTGCGCCCAGCCGGAGTAGCCGTCCTCGAGCAGCGCGGCGCCCGCGACCGAGCCCAGCTCGTACTCGGCGGTGACGACCTCCAGCCCCCGGTCGCGGGCCTGCTGCTCGGTGAGCCCGACCATGGCCACCTGCGGGTCGCTGAAGACCACCTGCGGCACGGCCCGGTGGTCGGCGGTGGCGCTGAAGCGGGTCCAGGGAGCGTGCCGGTCGGCCTCGGGGTCGCCCGCCGCCCGCGCGGCGACGGCCTCGCCGCAGACGCGGGCCTGGTACTTGCCCTGGTGGGTGAGCAGCGCCCGCCCGGTGCAGTCGCCCGCCGCGTAGAGCCACCCGCCCTCGACGGCCGTCACGCGCATGCTGTCGTCCACGTCGAGGTAGCCGTCGGCCAGGCCGACCACGTCGAGGCCCAGCCCCTGGGTGCGCGGTCGCCGCCCGACCGCGACGAGCACCTCGTCGGCCTCCACGGTGCTCCCGTCGTCGGTGGTGAGCCGCACGCTGCCGTCGTCGGTGCGCTCCGCGCGGGTCACCGCACTGCGCAGCCGCACGTCGATCCCGCGCTCGCGCAGCGCGCCGGCGACCCGCTCGCCCACCTGCGGCGGGTAGGCGTCGAGCAGCCGCTCGCCGCGCTGCAGCACCGTGACCTGCTCGCTGCCCAGCCCGCGCCAGGCGGTGGCCATCTCGACGCCGACGACGCCGCCGCCGAGGACGGCCAGCCGCCGCGGCGCCTGCTGCGCGCTCGTCGCGTCGCGGCTCGTCCAGGCCCCGACGTCGGCGAGCCCCTCGACCGGAGGCACCGCCGGTGCGGTGCCCGTGCACAGCACGACCGCGTGCCGCGCCTCGACCGTCACGGTCCCGCCGTCCGGTCCGGTGACCTCCACCCGCCGCTCGCCGACGAGGCGACCGGTGCCGCGCACCAGCGACAGCCCGGCGCCCTCGAGCCACTGCACCTGGCCGTCGTCGTCGTAGTGCGACGTGAAGGAGTCGCGCCGGCCCAGGACCGCCGCAACGTCGAGCTCCCCGGTCACCGCCGCCGCGGTGCCGGTCAGGCCCCGGGCCATGGCCAGCACCTCGACCGGCCGCAGCAGCGCCTTGCTCGGCATGCACGCCCAGTACGAGCAGTCGCCGCCGACGAGCTCGGCCTCGACCACGAGGACCGACAGCCCGCCCCGGTGGGCGTAGTCGGCGACGTTCTCCCCCGTGGACCCGCCGCCGAGCACGACGACGTCGTACGTCGTCTCGGCGAGGTCGCGGGGCGGGTGGTCGGCCGGGTGCGGGGTCGTGGGCACGGGATCCTCCGGGGACGGCGTCGCGGTCGCCGCTCCCCTACCCCGTCGGGCGGCGTTTCCGCGCCCCGCCCGCCGAGCACGTCTGCGCCGACAGCCCTGCCCGCTCCCCGGAGGTCCCCGTGCCCGCACCGCTGCCCCGCACCCCCGCCCCCGCGCTCGACCTGCCGCTCGTGGGCGGTGGGCGCTTCGACCTGTCCGCGGCGACCCCGAGCCTGTTCACGCTGGTCGTCTTCTACCGCGGGCTGCACTGCCCCCAGTGCCGGAAGCAGCTCACCGAGTACGACGGTCGGCTCGGCGAGCTCGCCGAGGTCGGCATCGACACGGTCGTCGCGGTCAGCGGCGACGGCCGGGAGCGCGCCGAGAAGACGGTCGCGGACTGGGGGCTGGGCTCGCTGCCCGTCGCGCACGACCTGTCCGTCGAGCAGATGCGCGCGTGGGGGCTCTACGTCAGCGCGGGCGTCAAGGACCCCGAGCCCGAGCTGTTCAGCGAGCCCGCGCTCTACCTCGTGCGGCCCGACGGCGAGGTCTACTCCGCGCACGTGCAGTCGACGCCCTTCGCGCGCCCGCACCTGGACCAGCTGCTGTCCGCCGCCCGCTTCATCGCCGACGACGACTACCCGGCCCGCGGCGAGGCCTGACCCGGCCGGCTACCAGGCGTACGCCTCGGGAGCGGCGCCACCCGGCCCCGGCCAGATCTCGTCGAGCCGCGCGAGCTCCGCCTCGCCGAGCTCGAGGTCCAGGGCCGGGAGCGCCGACGTCAGCTGCTCGGCCGTCCGCGGCCCGACGATGGGCGCCGTGACGGCGGGCTGCGCGAGCAGCCAGGCCAGCGCCACGTGGGCCGGCTCCGCTCCCAGCTCGTCGCAGAAGTCCTCGTAGGCCTGCACCTGCTCGCGCTTGTCGGCGAGCCGCTGCTGGGTGCGCTCCTGCGCCGACCGCCCCTCACCGGTCTTGCGCAGGATCCCGCCCAGCAGCCCCATCCCCAGCGGTGACCACGGGATGACGCCGACGCCGTACTGCTGGCAGGCCGGCAGCACCTCGAGCTCGACGGTGCGCGCGGTGAGGTTGTACAGGCTCTGCTCGCTGACCAGCCCGAACGAGGAGCGGCGCGCGGCGCGCTCGTTGGCCTGTGCCACCCCCCAGCCGGGGAAGTTCGACGAGCCGACGTAGAGCACCTTGCCCTGCTGCTTGAGGACGTCGAAGGCCTCCCAGACCTCCTCCCACGGCGCCTCGCGGTCGATGTGGTGCATCTGGTAGAGGTCGATGTGGTCGGTCTGCAGGCGCTTCAGCGACGCGTCGCACTGCTGGCGGATCGCCAGCGCCGACAGGAACGTCTGGTTGGGCCAGTCGCCCATCCCGCCGTAGAGCTTGGTGGCCAGCACGGTCTTCTCGCGCCGCCCGCCGCCGGAGGCGAACCACCGGCCGAGGATCGACTCGGTCCAGCCCTCGCCGGTGCGCCAGCCGTAGACGTTGGCGGTGTCGACGACGTTGATGCCCTGCTCGAGGGCGAGGTCGAGGACGGCGTGGGAGTCCTCCTCGCTCGTCTGGGGCCCGAAGTTCATCGAGCCGAGGACGAGGCGGGAGACGCGCAGGCCGGAGCGGCCGAGGTGGGTGTACTGCACGTCCCCCTCCTGCCCCGCCGGCGCCGGGGAGAACGCGGCAGGATGGCCACATGGACCTCGACGCGGCACGGGCGTACGTCCGGGAGCACTCGCACGCGGTGCTCTGCACCCGCCGGCGCGACGGCTCGCCCCAGCTGTCCCCCGTGGCGGCGACGGTCGACGACGTGGGCCGCGTCGTCGTGAGCAGCCGCGAGACGGCCTACAAGGTGAGGAACCTGCGGCGCGACCCGCGGGCGTGGCTGTGCGTCTTCCCGGACGGCTTCTACGGCGACTGGGTGCAGGTCGAGGGCGAGGTCGACGTGCTCTCGCTGCCCGAGGCCCTGGAGCCGCTCGTCGACTACTACCGCGCCGTCGCGGGCGAGCACGGGGACTGGGACGACTACCGCGCCGCCATGCAGCGCGAGCAGCGGTGCCTGGTCCGGGTCACCCTGACGCGCGCCGGCCCCGACCGCGCGGGCTGACACGACGGTCGGCCGGTGGTAGGACGGGGACGTGCGCACCGCCCTCACCGAGCGCTTCGGCCTGCGCGTGCCCGTCGTGCAGGCGCCGATGGCGGGGACGAGCGGCGGCGCGCTCGCCGCGGCCGTCACGACCGCCGGCGCGCTCGGGCACGTCGCGGCCGGCGGCACCACCCCCGCGGCCTGGCTCGCCGAGCAGGCCGCCCTCGCGGCGGCGGCCGGGCCGTACGGCATCGGCCTGCTCGCCTGGGTGCTGGAGGGCCGGCCCGACCTGCTCGCGACGGCGGTCGCGGCGCGGCCGGCGCTGGTGTCGGTGAGCTACGGGCCGTACGCCCCGGTCGTGCCCGTGCTGCACGACGCCGGCATCCCGGTCGCGACCCAGGTGGGCACCCTCGAGGAGGCCGTGCGGGCCGAGCAGGCCGGCGTCGACCTGGTCGTCGTGCGCGGGGGCGAGGGCGGCGGCCACGGGCGCGACGACGTGAGCACCCTCGTGCTGCTCCAGGAGGTCCTCGACGCCGTCGCCGTCCCCGTGCTGGCGGCCGGTGGCATCGCGACGGCGCGCGGCCTGGCGGCGGTCCTCGCGGCGGGCGCGGCCGGCGCCTGGGTCGGCACGGCCTTCCTGGCCTGCCCCGAGGCGCTCACGCCGGCGTGGGCGCGCGACCGGTTGCTGAGCACACCGAGCACGGGGACGGCGTACGGCCGGGTCTTCGACGTCGGCCTGCGCCAGGACTGGCCGGTCGAGTACGGGGGCCGCGCGGTGCGCAACGCCTTCTTCGCGCGGTGGCAGGGCCGCGAGGACGAGCTCGCGGCGGACGACGCGGCCGCGCGGGGCCTGTCGGCGGCGCTGCGGGCGGGCGAGCCCGACGAGGCCGTCGCGTACGCCGGCCAGTCCGTCGGGCTGCTGCGCCGGTCCCGGCCGGCCGGCGAGGTCGTCGCGGACCTCGCCGGCGCGCAGGAGCTGCTGCGCACGGCGGCTCAGCGGTGCAGCGCCGCCATCCCGCCGGGCGCGTAGCGCTCTCCTGCCGCGACGCCCCGGGGGGCCACCTGCTCGATCGCGGCGAGCTCGTCCCCGGTCAGCCGCACGTCCAGGGCCGCGACGTTCTCCTCCAGGTTGCGGGTGCGCCGGGTGCCGGGGATCGGCACGACGTCGTCGCCCTGAGCGAGCACCCAGGCCAGCGCGAGCTGGCTCGGGGTGACGCCCTTGCGCTCGGCGAGCGCGACGACCTCGTCGAGCACCGAGAGGTTCCTGTCGAAGTTCTCGCCCGAGAAGCGCGGCGAGGTGCGGCGGAAGTCGTCCTCGGCGAAGTCGTCGACGGAGCGGATCGTGCCGGACAGGAACCCGCGGCCGAGCGGGCTGTAGGGGACGAAGCCGATGCCCAGCTCGCGCACGGTGGCGAGCACGCCGTCGTCCTCGACGTCGCGGGTGAACAGCGACCACTCGGTCTGCACCGCGCTGAGCGGTGCCGTCGCGTGCGCCCGGCGGATGCTCTCCGGCGAGGCCTCGCTGATGCCGAGCCAGCGCAGCTTGCCCTCGGCCACGAGCTCGCCGAGCGCGCCGAAGGTCTCCTCCACCGGCGTGTCCGGGTCGACCCGGTGCTGGTAGTAGAGGTCGATGCGGTCGGTGCCGAGCCGCTGCAGGGAGCCCTCGACCGCTCGGCGCAGGTAGTCGGGGCGCCCGTTGACCCTCGACGTGCGCCGGCCCTCGTCGTCGATCTCGGCGCCGAACTTCGTGGCGAGGACGACGTCGTCACGGTGGGCGGCGAGCGACCTGCCCACCAGGACCTCGTTGGTGTGCGGCCCGTAGACGTCGGCCGTGTCGAACAGCGTGACGCCGAGCTCCACGGCCCGGGCGATCGTCGCGGTCGACTCCTCGTCGTCGAAGGCGCCGTAGAAGGCGCTCATGCCCATGCACCCCAGCCCCTGCGCGGAGACGGTGAGGCCCTGCTGTCCGAGCGAGCGCGTCTGCATGGCCCGCCCCTCCCCGGTCAGCTCCCCGGCCACACGCGTCGACCCGGCCTCGGGCGGGTACCGGGGTGGCCATGGCGGACGAGTTCAGCAAGGGCGACCGGGTCACCTGGAAGAGCCACGGCGGCGAGGCGGTGGGCGAGGTGGAGGAGGAGATCACGTCCGACACGGAGGCGGCCGGCCGCACGGTCCGGGCCAGCGAGGACGACCCGCAGTACCTCGTGAAGAGCGAGAAGAGCGGCGGCGAGGCCGTCCACAAGCCCTCGGCCCTCACGCCGGAGTGACGCGGCACGTCCCGGCGGGGCTAGCCTGCCCGTCGTGGACGTCCTCGAGCGCAACGCCGTCCGCGTCCTCGGCGGCGGTCCGGGTGTGCCCCTGGTGATGGCGCACGGCTTCGGGTGCGACCAGGGCATGTGGCGGCACGTGTGGCCCGCCTTCTCCGACGACCACCCGGTCGTGCTGTTCGACCACGTCGGTGCCGGCGCCTCCGACGGGGCCTCCTACGCCGCCCGCCACGACCGGCTGGACGGGTTCGCCGACGACCTCGTCGACGTCCTCGACCGCGTCGGCGCCGGGCCGTGGGTCTTCGTCGGCCACTCCGTCGCCGCGATGATGGGCGTCCTGGCCGCCGCCCGGCGGCCGGACCTGTTCCGCCTGCTCGTGCTCGTGGGGCCCAACCCGCGCTACGTCGCCGACGAGGGCTACCCGGGCGTGTTCACCCGCGAGGAGGTCGACGACCTGCTCGACACCATGGACGGCAACTACCTCGGATGGTCGGCGCAGCTGGCACCCGTGATCGTGGGGCGGCCCGACCGGCCCGAGCTCGGCGAGGAGCTCACGAGCAGCTTCTGCCGCACCGACCCCGACCTGGCGCGCCGCTTCGCGCGCACGACGTTCCTGTCGGACAACCGGGCCGACCTCGCCGCGGTGACCACCCCGTGCGTCGTGCTGCAGACCCGCGAGGACGCCATCGCCCCGTACGAGGTCGGGGCGTGGGTGACCGAGCACCTGCCGCAGGCCCGGCTGGTGCTCCTCGACACCACCGGCCACTGCCCCAACCTCAGCGCGCCCGACCTGGTCGTGGCGGCCGTGCGCGCGGCGCTGCTGGACCTGTGACCGCGTCGACCGGCTGGGACCACGCACCCGCCGGTCTCCTGCGGCTCGGGCTGGACGGGCGCGTCGCGGCCGTCAACGCGACGCTCGCCGCCTGGCTGGGCCGCCCGCCCGAGCTCGTCGTCGGCGGGCTCGTCCCCGACCTGCTGCCCGCCGGGGCACGGTTGTACTGGGAGACGCACCTGTCGCCGCTGCTGCACGCCGAGGGGCGCGTCGACGAGGTGGCGCTCGAGCTCCTCGTCCCGGACGGCCGGCTGCCCGTGCTGCTGAGCGCCCGGGTGCGCGGGGACGGCATCGACGCCGCGCTCTTCCCGGCCCGGGAGCGCGTGCGCTTCGAGCGCGAGCTCCGGTCCGCGCGGGCCACCGCGCGCGAGGCCGCCCGCGCGGTGGGCGTGCTGCAGGAGGTCACCTCGGCCGTCTCGCAGGCCGTCGGCGTCGAGGCCGTCGTCGCGGCCCTGCTCACGGCGGCCCTGGGGCCGCTCCGGGGGCTCGGCGGGGTCGTGTGGCTCCCCTCGCCGGCGGGGGAGCTGGTGGAGCGCGGCCGTCGCGGCGAGACGAGGAGCGGGGCCGTCCCCGCCGGACCGTTCGCCGAGGTCGTCGACGACGGGCGGCGCGTGCTCGTGCCGCTGCCGGGTCAGCGCGCCCTGCAGGGCGTCCTCGCCCTGCACCCGTCGACGGGGCCCGGCGCCGAGCCGCCCGACCTCCGGGTGTGCGCCGCCGTCGGGCAGCAGGCCGGCCTCGCGCTCGACCGCGCCGTCACCTACGAGCAGGCGGCCGACGTGGCGCACCGCCTGCAGCAGTCGCTGCTGGCGACGCCCGTCCCGCAGGACCCGCGCTACGAGGTGGCCACCACCTACCGCCCGGGCGTCGAGGCGCTCGAGGTCGGCGGCGACTGGTACGACGTCTTCCTCGTCCGTCCGGGCGTCCTCGCCCTCGTGGTCGGCGACGTCGTCGGGCGCGGGCTCACGGCGGCCAGCGCGATGGGGCAGCTGCGCAGCGCGGTCCGCGCCGTCGCCGCGCCGGGCGTCGGGCCCGCGGCCCTGCTCACCCGGCTCGACCGGTTCGTGGAGCAGGCGCCCGCCGCGCAGATGGCCACGGTCGCCTACGCCGAGCTCGACCTGCGCACCGGCCGGCTGTCCTGGTCGTGCGCGGGCCACCCCCCGCCGCTGCTGCTGCCCGGCGGCCCGGCCCGGCTCCTGTGGGACGGCCGCTCCGCGCCGCTCGGTGCGGGTGCCGCCCCGCTCGCGCGGCCGGGGGCCGAGGTGCTGCTGGCACCCGGCGACCGCGTGCTGCTGTGCACCGACGGGCTGTACGAGCGTCGCGACCGCGACCTCGACGCCGGCCTGGACCGCCTGGTCACGGTCGCCGACGGGTTGCGCGGCGTGCCCCTGGAGCAGGCGGTCGACGACGTCACGCGCGAGCTGCTGGTCGACGAGCAGACCCGCGACGACGTCTGCGTCCTGCTGCTGTCGTGGACCGGCGACGACTTCGTGCAGGACCTTCCGGCGGACCTGTCCGGGCTGTCCGAGCTCCGGCGCCGCCTCGCGTCGTGGCTGTCCGACCGCGGGGTGGACGAGGACGCGCGCGACGACGTCGTCCTCGCGACGAGCGAGGTGGTCGCGAACGCCGCCGAGCACGGTTCGGGCCTGGACCCCGGTGCGGCGGTGCGGTTGACGGCCGGGCTGGCCGCGCTGCCCGCCGGGGACGAGGTGGTCGTCCGGGTGCGGGACCGCGGCGTGTGGCGGGACCGCGCCGACGGCAGTCCGCACCGGGGGCGCGGGCTCCAGATCGTGCGCGCCCTCGTCGACGAGGTCGACGTGCAGGGGGGCGACGGCACCACCGTCGTGCTGCGCAGGAGACTGGGCGCATGACCGGTACCGAGGGTCTCGACGTCCGCGACCTGGGCGGCGTCCGGGTGCTCGCCCTGCACGGCGAGCTCGACGCCGTGAGCGCGCCGCCCCTGGCGGCGGAGCTGCCGCACCAGCTGGCCGGGACCCGGGGCGTCGTCCTCGACCTGTCCGACGTCACCTTCTTCGACAGCTCCGGCCTGCGCCTCGTCGACGAGGTGGCCCGCACCTGCCGGCGCACCGGGGCGCCGTGGCGAGTGGTCTGCCCCGCGGGCACACCGCCCCGTCGGGTGCTGGAGATCGTCGGCATGTGCGGGCCCGAGGTCGTCGACGACCTCGAGACCGCCTGCCGGCAGCTCAGCGGCTGACCCGTCCCGGGTGACCTGCGCCACGGCGGGCAGGACCGCGGGTGCGGCACGGCGAAGGACCCTCCCGGTCGCGCCCGCGACCGCCCCGCCTCCGCTCCGCCCCGCGCCACGGGGCCCCGCCCCGAGGACGAACCGTGCGCCCCTCGCTCCGTCGCCCCCTGGCCGTGTCCGCCGGACTGGTCCTGCTCTCCGGTGGCGTCGCCGCCGCCCTCCCGCTGCTGCCGCAGGCGCCGACGACCGGCGACTACGTCCGCTCGCACGCGGTCAGCGGCGTGGGCCTGCCGACCGCGACCGCGCCGGCCGCGACCCCCCGGGCCAGGTGCGGTCCCGGCTCGCTGCCCGAGACCGACCTGCAGGGCCGGGTGCCGAAGGCCGACTACGCCAGCGGCCGCGCCGCGCAGGGCTACACCTGCAACGCCGCCGAGGTGTCGCACACCGGCACCACCGGCGGGTTCAAGACCTTCCGCTACACCGACCGCACCGGCCGGGTCTGCGCGTTCTACGACGGCACGCTGCTGTTCGGCACCGCCCCCACGCACGGCGAGCTCGGCGGCGTGCACGTGCTGGACATGAGCGACCCCGCCCGACCGGTCGAGACCGCCCGGCTGCTCACCGTCGCGATGCAGAGCCCGCACGAGTCGCTCGCCCTCAACCCCCAGCGCGGCCTGCTGGCGGCCGGCACGGGCTCGCCCGGCACGGCGCCCGGCCTCGTCGACGTCTACGACGTCTCCCAGGACTGCCGCAACCCGGTGCTGCAGTCGACCAGCCCGCTCGGCATCCTCGGCCACGAGAGCGGCTTCTCCCCCGACGGCCGCACGCTGTGGATCTCCACGACCGCACAGCCCGGCGTGACCGCCCTGGACGTCTCGAACCCCAAGCTGCCGTCGATCGTGTGGCGCAGCACCGACTACACCTTCCACGGCATGAACCTGTCCGCCAGCGGCGACCGCCTCTACGCCGCGGACCTCGGCAAGCCCGGCCTGACGATCCTCGACGTCAGCCAGGTGCAGGCGCGCGCGGCCTCCCCCGTGGTGACGGAGGTGTCGCACCTGACCTGGGGCACCGTCTCGATCCCGCAGAACACCGTCCCGCTCACGGTCAAGGGCCGCCGCTACCTGCTGGAGTTCGACGAGTACGCCCGCGGCGCCGGCTCGGGCGGCCTCGCCTACGACCCCAGCGCCGCGGTCGGCGCGGCCCGGATGATCGACATCCAGGACGACCGCCGCCCCAAGGTGGTCGGCGAGCTCCGGCTGCAGGTCAACAACCCCTCGGCCCGCGCCGGCGACCAGAAGGACGACCCGGGCGCGCAGCAGTTCGTGCAGGGCTACGCCGCGCACTACTGCGCCGCCCCCCGCGCCACCGACCCGGGCATCGTCGCCTGCAGCTTCATCCTGTCGGGCCTGCGCGTCTTCGACGTCTCCGACCCGACGAAGCCGCGCGAGGTGGCCTACTTCAACCAGCCGGCGCCGGACGGGCTCCCGCTGACCTCCGGGGCGTACGCCATGAGCGCGCCGTCCTTCGACATCAAGAACAAGACGATCTGGTACGCCGACGGCGACAGCGGCTTCTACGCCGTGAAGCTGACGAACGGCGCCTGGCCGGCGAACCTGAAGTAGCCGGTGCGGGACCGGGGCGCCCTCGGCGGGGGCGCCCCGGTCCCCCGCTCAGGCCGCGGTGCTCCCGGCGCCGACGGTCTCGGCGAGCCGCAGGCCGTGCTCGGCGGCGATCATCTCCGCAGCCTTCTCCCCGATCATGATGGTCGGGGCGTTGGTGTTGCCCGACGTCACGTTCGGCATGACGCTGGCGTCGGCCACCCGCAGGTGCGCGACGCCCTTGACCTTGAGGGCGGCGTCGACGACGTCGCCCATCCGGCACGTCGAGGTCTCGTGGTACACGGTCAGCGCGTAGTGCCGCGCCATGTCCTCGAGCAGCGCGTCGGTGGGCTCGTCGCCCTCGGTGTGGCCGTGCGACTCGGCGAGCTTCGGCGGGACCATGAGCGCCCCCATCCCGGGCACCGGCCAGCGGCTCACCAGCTCCAGGCAGCGGCGCATGACCGCGACCATGACCGTCGCGTCGTGCGGGTCGGAGAAGTAGTTCAGGTCGATGACAGGCGGGTCGGCCGGGTCCGCGCTGGCCAGGCGCACCTCTCCCTCGGAGTGCGGCTGCACCGGGTTGGCGAGCAGCACGACGACCTCGGCGTCCGGGGCGAGCCGCGCCTCCGCGTCGCCGAAGTACTCCTGCGGGTCGACGCGGAACAGCGCGCGCCACAGGTCGGTCGTGTAGCCGCAGACGAGGAAGCCGATCTGCGCGTCGTGCGTGTGCTCGTCGCCGAGACCGGTCGAGTACCAGAGCCCGGCGTCGTACAGCGAGGACGACGCGAGGCCGCGGCCGGTCGTCGCCCACTCGGTGAGCTGGCGCTCCGCCTCGGCCTTGAGCGCCGCCAGCTCGGGCGGCAGGTCGGCGTCGTCCGCCGGGTCGGCGGGCAGCGGACCGGCCGGGGCGCGCAGGGCGTCCGGGCCGAGCGCGACGGCCACCTGCGTCATCGGCAGGCCGATGCCGGGCGCCGGGAAGGTCATCGCGGTGTGCAGGTGGTCCTTGAGGTGCTTGCCGACGTCGGGCAGGTCCAGCACGCACTCCACGCCGACCTCGGCGAGCTCGTCGCGGGGCCCGACGCCGGACAGCAGGAGCAGCTGCGGCGACCCGATGGCGCCGGCGGAGAGCACGACCTCCCGCGTCGCCGTGACCGTCTGCAGCTGCCCGTCGGCGTCGCGGTACTCCACCCCGCGGGCGACCAGGCCCTCCTCGCCCTGCTCGAGGACCACCCGCTGCGACGGCCGCGTGCGTCACCACCGTGAGGTTGTCGCGGCTGCCCATGACCGGCTCGAGGAACGCGTGGAAGGTCGAGGACCGCTTGCCGTCCTTGGTCGTCGTCTGGAACAGCGAGGCCACGCCCTCGGGGCGGGTGCGGTCGCCGCCGTTGTAGTCGCCGGTCGGGATGCCCGCGGCCTTCGCCGCGTCGACGAACTGCTGCGCCGCCGGCACGACCGGCGAGCGGACCGAGACGCCGAGCGGGCCGTCCGGGTTGTGCGCGTCGTGGTCGACGACGATGTCGCCGCTGGGCTGGATCCCCTCGGACTTCTTGAAGTACGGCAGGACCTCCGCGGAGGACCAGCCCTCGCCGCCGGCGTCGGCCCAGGAGTCGAAGTCGCCCGGGTGGCCGCGCACGTACGCCATGTAGTTGATGCCGGAGGACCCGCCGAGCATCTTGCCGCGCGGGACCATCATCCGGCCCTCCGCCAGGCCCTTGCCGACCCCACCGGCCGCGCCGGTGTACATCCAGTCCGTCTGGGGGTTGAGCTGCAGCGCCGAGACGGCGGCCGGCATCGACTCCTCGGGCGGCGGCGGGCCGCCGGCCTCCAGCAGCGCGACCCGCACGGACGGGTCCTCCGACAGCCGGGCGGCGACCACCGCTCCCGCCGAGCCCCCTCCGACGACGACGACGTCGAACTCCTGCGTCATGCGTGCTCCCCTCGTCCGGGCCGGGGCGCGGCCCGGGACAGGGTCCGCGGCTCCCGGCGCAGGGCGAGTGTGGCACGCGTCACACGTGCGCGGCCCTCGCTCAGCGGGCCGCGAGGTACTCCCGCCCGACCTCGCGCAGCCGCGCGTGCACGTCGACGAGCGGCCCGCGCCGGTCCGGCAGCCACTGCTTGCGGATCTTGGCCACCGACGTGTAGTTGGTGTCGCACACGTTGGCCAGCGGCGACTCCACCGCCTGCGTCACGAGCTGGTAGGCGTCCAGGCAGGACAGGCCGTGGTCGGCCGCGACCCACTCGACGAGATCGGCTGGGCGATCCGGAACGCGTCCTCGAGCGGGCGCGCCGAGCCGGTCGACATCACGTGCGTGTCGCTCTCCAGCCGCGGCCACGGGGTGGCGACGCCCTTGACGAGCTCGACGCACGACGACGGTGTCCATGGCGCACTCGACGGCCACGCCGCAGGTCTCGCCCTCGCCCTGGCGGGCGTGCCCGTCGCCCAGGGAGAACAGCGCCCCCGGCACGTTGACGCCGAGGTAGCAGGTGGTGCCGGCCCGCATCTCCGGGGTGTCCATGTTGCCGCCGTGGGCCGCCGGGGTGAGCGCGCTGACAGCGCCTCGAGGTTGGCCGGCGCCACGCCGACGGTCCCGTGCATCGGGTCCATGGGCAGGTCGATGCCCCACGCGCTGTCGCGGGCGGAGAAGCGGCAGGTGCGGGCCGCCCGGTCCAGCTGCCAGATCCACACGACCTCCGGCAGCGGCGTCCTGCAGCGTCGGGGTGAGGTGGGTGCTACGTCAGCGCGCCGAACAGCGGGACCGTCGTGGAGGCGGCCCAGTCGCGGCTCGGCTCGATCGAGACGAAGTGCACGGCGAGGGTGTCGCCGGGCTCGGCGCCCTCGACCCAGAACGGCCCGGTCTGCGGGTTGAGGAACGGGAACTCGCAGACCACCGACACGAGGTCGTCGCGTGACTGCGCACCCGCCCGGCGAAGCAGTCCTCGGTCCACAGCTCGAGCACGCGTCCCCGGCTGCACGCGCGCGCACGGCCGCGCGCGCCGCCGAACGTCCAGGCGTACTCCTCCGGCGTCGGGCGGTAGGCCACGACCTCCAGGTCGCTCATCCCGCGACCTCCCGCTCGTGGGCGTCGAGCTCGTCCACCAGGTGCACCTGCGACATCGGCCCGACCCGCTCGGGGTGCCTGGCGAGCAGGTAGAGCAGGTAGGCCAGGCCCGAGCAGCAGCCAGACGCCGACGACCGGGCCGGCGTAGGAGATCGGCGCCGACAGCGGGGCGACGAAGTCGAAGACCCGGACGCCGCCGGCGGTGAACAGCGCCGGCACGAAGGCGACGACGCCGAGCACCGGCACCACGACGTGCAGCAGCGGGTTGAGGTCCTCGCGTCGCTTGCGCGGTGAAGAAGCCGATGCAGGCCAGGTTGCACAGGATGTAGACGAGCACGACGACCAGCACGATGGTCGTCGCGACGAGCAGGAACGCCGTCACCGGGTCGTAGGCGAAGCCCAGCCCGAGCGTCACGACGACGGCGATGACGAACTGCGCGTAGACCGCGAGGTAGGGCGAGCGGTGCGTCGGGTGCAGCACGGTCACCAGGCGCGGGAACAGCCGGATCCGGCCGAGGGCGTACGCGGTGCGGGTCGAGACGTTGGCGCCCGCGTTGGCGTTCGCGATCGTCGAGTTGACGATGGCGAAGAAGACGAGCACCCAGAACAGCCCGTAGGACGAGCGGGCCAGCCCCTGCCAGCTAGTTCGTCGCCCGGCGCCCATGAAGGTCGTCGAAGCGGTCGGGGCCGAAGGCGACGTCGACGCGGCGTAGGTCGTGAAGACGTAGAGCAGCCCGATGCCGAGCGTCGCGCCGACGACGGCCCGCCGGATGGTGCGCTTGGGGTCGCGCGCCTCCTCGGCCAGCGGCGCCGCCGCCTCGAAGCCGCTGAAGGCCAGCACCGTGTAGACGCTGCCGGCGATGACCCCGGCGAGGCCCTTGTGGTCGTCGGGCGTGTACTCGGTGGTGAAGACCGACAGGGTGTTGTCGCTGCCGGCGCTGCACGACGAACAGGATCGCCGAGCACGAGGAAGACCGCGATCTCGAAGGCGCCGAGGACCGTCCCGAGCCGGGCGCTCGCGGTGATGCCGTAGTAGCCGGCGGCCAGCACGATGACCGCGCCGACGAGCGCCCACGGCCACCACAGGTCGGCGCTGTACGACGCCGAACTCCTCGTGCAGCGTGCCGGCGATGGTGAAGCCGAGCTGCAGGAACAGCAGCGGCGGCACGAGCAGCTCGACGAAGACGTAGCCCCAGCCGACGAGGAAGCCGACCGCCGGGGTGCAGGCCCTGCGCGGTGTAGGTGGCGACCGAGCCGGCCGACGGCAGGTGGCCGGCCAGCTCGCCGATCGCCAGCGCGGTGAACAGGCAGGCCACCAGCGCGACGAGCACCGACAGCGGCAGCGCAGCCGCCGGCGAAGGCGGCGCCCGCCGGCACGGAGGCGGCGATGGCCGCGCCGGGCGCCATGGCGCAGACGCTCTGGAAGAGCACCTCGCGCAGGCCGATGGCGTCGCGGCGCAGGCCCTCCTCGGGCGGGGCGGACGTGGGCACGGCCTGGGACACGGGGCCTCCGGGGGCGACGCGGGACGGCGGGTGGGGCGGGAGCGAGCGCACGCTAGGACCCGGACGTGTCGTCGGCGTGTCGGGGCGGGTGCGACGCGCCGACCGGGTCGCGGGGCCACGGCGCCGTACGCTCCGGCCCGTGCACCCGGTCGACCCCGCCCTGCTGGCCCTGCCGCTGTCGGCCGTCGCGGAGGCGGGGCTGACGGCGGCGACCGACGCCGGCGCGTCCCACGCCGACGTGCGCGTCGAGCGGCTGCGCGGGCGCGGCCTGTCGCTGCGCGACGGCCGGCTCGAGAGCCTGCGCGACGACGTCACGGTGGGCCTCGCCGTCCGGGTCGTCGTCGACGGCACCTGGGGCTTCGCCGCCGGTCCGGACGTCACGCCGGCCGAGGCGGTGCGGCTGGCCCGGGCAGCCGTCGCCGTGGCCCGCACCAGCGCGCCGCTCAACACCGAGCCCGTCGAGCTGGCGCCGGAGCCGGTGCACGCCGACCGCACCTGGGTCTCGGCGTACGACGTCGACCCCTTCTCGGTCGACCCGGCCGAGCAGGTGGCGGTGCTGGCGGACTGGAGCGCGCGGCTGCTCGCCAGCCCCGACGTGCAGCACGTCGACGCGCACCTGCTGCAGGCGCTGGAGGGCAAGTACTACGCCGACACCGCGGGCACCTCGACGACGCAGCAGCGGGTGCGCCTGCAGCCGCAGGTGACCGCGACCCGCCTGGACCCCGCGGGCGGGTTCGAGACGATGCGCACGCTGGCGCCGCCGGCCGGCCGCGGCTGGGAGTACGTCGTCGGCGGCGTCCACGACTGGGACGCCGAGCTCGCCGGGCTGCCGGAGCTGCTCGCCGAGAAGGCCCGGGCCCGGTCGGTGGAGCCCGGCGCGTACGACCTGGTCATCGACCCCAGCAACCTGTGGCTGACCATCCACGAGTCGGTCGGGCACGCGACCGAGCTGGACCGCGCGCTGGGCTACGAGGCCGCCTACGCCGGCACGTCGTTCGCGACGCTCGACCGGCTGGGCTCGCTGCAGTACGGCTCGCCGGTCATGCACGTCACCGGGGACCGCACGACGCCGCACGGGCTGGCGACGGTCGGCTACGACGACGAGGGCGTCGAGGCGCAGCAGTGGGACCTCGTGCGCGACGGCGTGCTGGTCGGCTACCAGCTCGACCGCCGCACCGCCCAGCAGAACGCCGCCGCCCTGGGTCGCGCGCGCTCGAACGGCTGCGCCTTCGCCGACTCCCCCGCGCACGTGCCGGTCCAGCGGATGGCGAACGTCTCGCTGCAGCCGGACCCGGACGGGCCCGGCACCGACGGGCTGATCGGGCAGGTCGAGCGGGGCATCTACGTCGTCGGCGACAAGAGCTGGTCCATCGACATGCAGCGCTACAACTTCCAGTTCACCGGGCAGCGGTTCTACGAGATCCGCGGCGGCCGGCTGGTCGGGCAGCTGCGCGACGTCGCCTACCAGGCCACGACCACCGACTTCTGGAGGTCGATGGAGGCGGTCGGCGGCCCCTCGACGTGGGTGCTCGGCGGGGCCTTCAACTGCGGCAAGGCGCAGCCGTCGCAGATCGCCGCCGTCTCGCACGGCTGCCCGTCGGCGCTGTTCCGCGGCGTCTCGGTGCTCAACACCGCGCAGGAGGGCGGCCGGTGAGCGACGTCGTCGAGCGCGCGCTCGCCCTGTCGCGTGCGGACGGGTGCGTCGTCGTGCACAGCGAGAGCACCCGCAGCAACCTGCGCTGGGCCGGCGGCACGCTGACGACCAACGGCAGCGTCGGCACCCGCTCGGTGACGGTGCTGTCGGTGGTCGGCCGCTCGGTCGGCGTCCGCAGCGCCAGCAGCCCGGAGGCGCTCGAGGACCTCGTGCGCGCCTCCGAGCAGGCCGCGCGCGACGCCCAGGAGGCGCAGGACGCCGCGCCCGCTCGTCCAGGGACCGGCGGACGCCGACTTCGGCGAGGCGGCCGCTGCCTCCGGCCCGGAGGTGCTGGCCGGGCTCGCGGTCGGGCTCGGCGAGGCGTTCCGGGACGCACGCACGGACGGGCTGGCGCTCTACGGCTTCGCGTCGCACGCCCTGACCACCACCTGGCTCGGCTCCTCGACCGGGCTGCGGCGGCGGCACGTGCAGCCGACCGGCAGCGTCGAGCTCACCGGCAAGTCCGGCAGCGGCTCGTCGTGGGTCGGCCGGCACACCCGCACGTTCGACGACGTCGCGGTCGACGAGCTCGTCGGCGAGCTGCGCCGGCGGCTCGGCTGGGCGCGGCGCACCGTCGAGCTGCCCGCCGGCCGCTACGACACCCTCCTGCCGCCGTCGGCGGTCGCGGACCTGCTCGTCTACGCCTACTGGACGATGAGCGCCCGGACCGCGCGCGAGGGCCGCAGCGTCTTCTCGCGGCCCGGCGGCAGCACCCGGGTCGGCGAGCGTCTCGGCCCGCCCGGCCTGCGCCTGTGGTCCGACCCCGGCGACCCCGGCCTGGCGGTCCAGCCGTTCTCCACCAGCACGGGCAGCTCGGACGTCAGCTCGGCCTTCGACGCCGGGCTCGCGCTGCCCGCGACGGACTGGGTGCGCGACGGGGTGCTGTCCGCGCTGGTCCAGCCGCGGGCGGGCGCCCCCGCGGGGACCGCCGCGGCGCCGTACGTCCACAACCTCGCCCTGGACACGGGAGGCACCGCGACCACGGACGAGATGGTCGCCGGCACCTCCCGCGGCCTGCTGCTCACCTGCCTCTGGTACATCCGCGAGGTCGACCCCGAGACGCTGCTGCTCACCGGGCTGACCCGAGACGGCGTCTACCTCGTCGAGGACGGAGAGGTCGTCGGGCAGGTCAACAACTTCCGGTTCAACGAGAGCCCGGTCGACCTGCTCGGGCGGATCGGCGACAGCGGCCGCGCCGAGCCGTGCCTGCCGCGCGAGTGGAGCGACGGCTTTCCCTGGGCCCGGATGCCTGCCCTGCGCGTCCCCGACTTCCGGATGAGCTCGGTCAGCCCGGCGAGCTGACCGAGCCCGTCGCCGTCCTCACGAGGGTCGGGGCAGGCTCGCCTCCATCCGGTCGACCGCGTCGCTGACGGCCAGGTAGAAGTCCCAGCGCAGCGCGAAGGACCCGTCGCCCCGCCGCTCGACCATCTGCCCGAAGCGCACGAAGCCGTGGACCGTCCCCGTGCGGCGGTACCAGTGCCGCGGCCCGTCGTCGTACGGCGCCAGTCGCGCGGTGAGCGCGCAGGTCCGCGCCGCGGTGTCGCAGGCGAAGGCGCGGAAGTCGAAGGCCACGTCGCCCTCGCACCAGGTGTCGCCGCAGACGTCGTCGATGAGGTCGAGCACGACGTCGGCCTGTCGCGGCGAGAGCCCGCCGTAGGTGCCGTCGTCGGCGGACGCGGCTGGGGCCAGACCGGGCAGCAGGGCGAGCAGCGACGTCATGAGGGCGAGCAGGGGGACGAGCAGGCGGGCGGGGCGGGTCACGGGGACCTCCGGGTCGGGACGAGGCGCCGGCAGGTCCGGCGCAGCGCGGACGCTAGGCAGCCCCCGTGCGGGACGAGGCCGCCGTCCACAGCCGGCCGGGCCGTCCACAGCCGCCCGACCCCGCCTGCACCGGGACCGGCCGGTCGGGCAGGCTGACCCTGCGCGCCTGCACCGGGGCTGCGCCACGGCCCCTGCCGCCCGACCCCTGCCGAGGAGGACCATGGCCCGCGAGGTGCGCCTGGCGTACGGCACGACCGGCCTGTCGGTCGCCCTGCCGGAGGACCGGACCACGGTCGTCGAGCCGCGGTGGGAGCCGACGGTCGCCGACCCGGCAGGCCTGCTGCGCGACGTGCTGCGCTCACCGACGGTCGGCCCGCCCCTGCGCGAGCGCGTGCGGCCGGGCGCGACCGTCGCGATCTCGGTGTGCGACGCGACCCGCCCGCAGCCGCGCGAGCTCATGGTGCGGGCCGTGCTCGAGGAGCTGGACGGCCTCGTGCGGCTCGAGGACGTCGTCGTGCTCGTCGCCACCGGCACGCACCGCGGCAACACCGACGCCGAGCTGCGGGCGATGCTCGGCGACGAGCTCGTCGACACGCTGCGGGTCGTCAACCACGACGCGCGCGACGACGCGTCGCTGACCTGGGTGGGGACCTTCGGCCGGGGCGTGCCGGTGTGGCTGTGCCGCGAGTGGGTCGACGCCGACGTGCGGATCACCACCGGCTTCGTCGAGCCGCACTTCTTCGCCGGCTTCTCCGGCGGGCCGAAGATGGTCACGCCGGGGCTGGCGGGCCTGGAGACCGTCCTGACGCTGCACGACGCGGCCCGCATCGGCTCCCCCGAGGCCCGCTGGGGCGTCTGTGTCGGCAACCCGGTCCACGACGACATCCGTGCGGCGGCGATGTCGACCGGCGCCGACTTCGCCCTCGACGTCGTGCTCAACCGCGACCAGGGCGTGGTCGCGGCCTTCGGCGGTGACCTGCTCGCGATGCACGAGGTGGCCCGCGAGCGCAGCAAGGGCCTGGCGATGGCGCCCGTGCCCGGCGAGTTCGAGGTCGTCGTGACGACCAACAGCGGCTTCCCGCTGGACCAGAACCTCTACCAGGCGGTCAAGGGCATGAGCGCCGCCGCGACGGTCGTGCGTCCCGGCGGGCTCATCGTCTGCGCCGCGGAGTGCCGCGACGGCTTCCCCGACCACGGCTCCTACCGCGAGGTGCTCGCCTCCGCGGCGAGCCCGCAGGCGCTGTTCGACGAGATCAGCGCCCGGCAGGTGACCGTGCCCGACCAGTGGCAGGTGCAGGTCCAGGCCAAGATCCAGATCAAGGCGCGGGTCGGGGTGCACTCCGGCTCCCTGTCCGACGACGACCTGCGCAGCGCCCACCTCGAGCCGGTCCCGGACATCGCCGAGGCCGTCGAGCGAGCGCTGCGCGACGCCGGTCCCGACGCGCGGGTGTGCGTGCTGCCGGAGGGCCCGCAGACCATCCCCTACGTCGCGCCGGCGTGAGCCGCCGCTACTCCCCCGGCGGGAAGTCCGCGCCGCGGGCGACGTCGTCCCACACCGCCCACTCCTCGAGCCGCTCGCGGTAGACCTTCGGCCCGGTGTCGGCGGCGAACGCGCCGAGCAGCAGCCGCCGCGGCGGGGAGTCGCTGTCGAGCACCTTCAGCAGCGCCTCGCCGGCGCGCCGCGGGTCGCCGACCTGGGTGCGCGCCCCGGACCCGTCCATGGCCTTGCGCCGCGCGCCGAGCACCTCGTCGTACTCCGGCATCGGGGTCGCGCGGGTCATGCTGTCGCCGTTCCAGTCGGTACGGAAGGGGCCGGGCTCGACGATCGTCACGCCGATGCCGAAGCCCGCGACCTCCTGCGCGAGCGACTCGCTCATGCCCTCGAGCGCCCACTTGCTGCCGTGGTAGATGCCGGTGTTGGGGAAGCCCGCGACGCCGCCGATGCTCGAGATCTGGAAGACGTGACCGCTGCCCTGCGCCCGCATGGTGGGCAGCACGGCCTGGGTGCACCACAGGGCGCCGAAGACGTTCACCTCGAACTGCTGGCGGACCTCCGCCTCGCTCGCCTCCTCGACCCCGCCGGCCAGGCCGTAGCCGGCGTTGTTGACGAGCACGTCGACCCGGCCGCTGAGCACCTTCGCCTGCTCGACGCAGCGCAGGACCGCGTCGCGGTCGGTGACGTCGAGCTGGAGCACGAGCAGCGTGTCGGGGTGGGACCCCTGCAGGTCCTCGAGGGAGGAGGTGTCGCGCACGGTGGCGACGACGCTGTCGCCGGCCTCGAGCGCCACCTCGGCGAAGGCGCGGCCGAGGCCACGGGACGCGCCGGTGATCATCCAGGTACGGGTCATGTCCCCATGGTGCCGGGCCGTCGGGCCGGCCCCCGCACCGGCTCACCCCCGCACCGGCTCACCCCCGCCCCGGGCGACACTGGCCCGCGTCCCGCCGTCGAGCCCCGCAGGAGGACGAGCCCGTGCTGCTGCGTGACGGCCGTACGCCCGAGCCCGTCGACCTGCGGGTCCGCGACGGGGTGGTCCTCGAGGTCGCAGGCCGCCTGGAGCCCGAGCAGGGCGAGCGCGTCGTGGAGCTGCGGGGGCGGTTCGTGCGCCGGGGCCTGCGCGACGCCCACGCGCACGTCGTCGAGGCGGCCCGAGCGGCGCGTGAGGTCGACCTGACCGGGACGCGTTCGGCCTCGGAGGTCGCGCAACGGGTCGGCGCCGCTGCGGCGGCCGGGACCGGCGAGCTGCGCGGGGTCGGCTTCCGCGAGCCCGACTGGCCCGACGCGGCCGACCCCGACCTGCTGCAGCGGGCCGCACCTGACCGCGTCGTCGTGCTGCGCAGCCTCGACATGCACAGCGCGTGGCTGTCGCGGCCCGCGCTGCGCCTCGTCGGTCTGCCCGACCACCCCGACGGGCTGCTCCGCGAGCACGAGGCGTGGGACGCGCTGTCCCGGCTGCCCGCCCCCGACCCCTCGCAGGACGACGACGCGGTGGCCGCGCTCGTCGCTCGGGCGCACGCCCGGGGGCTGACCGCGGTCCGCGACTTCTCCTTCGAGGACGCGCTGCCCACCTGGCAGCGCCGCCGCGACGACGCCGGTCGCCTGCCGCTGAGGGTGGTCGCCGTCGTGCTGCCGGAGCGGCTGCCCGGGCACGTCTCGCGCGGGGAGCGCACCGGCGAGGGCGACGCCTGGCTGCGGGTCGGGCCGCTCAAGCTCTTCGCCGACGGGGCGCTCGGGGCGCAGACCGCCCGCTGCCTGCACCCGTACGCCGGCTCCTCCGACCGCGGTCAGCAGCTCCTGGGCCCGGACGCCCTGCGCGAGGCGCTGCACGGCGCGGCGCGGGTCGGGTTCGACGTGGCCGTGCACGCGATCGGCGACGAGGCGACCCGCGACGCGCTGCACGCGCTGCAGCACTTCCCGGGGCGGGCGAGCGTCGAGCACGCGCAGCTGCTGCGGCGCGAGGACCTGCCGCTGTTCGCCGCCGGCCGGGTGACGGCGTCGGTGCAGCCGGCCCACCTGCTCGACGACGCGCCGCTGGTCGACCGGCTGTGGACCGGGACGCCGTCGGTGCCCTTCGCGCTGCGCTCGCTGGTCGCGGCAGGAGCCCGGGTGGTGCTGGGCAGCGACGCTCCGGTGTCCCCGCTCGACCCGTGGCGGGGGCTGGCCGCCGCCGTGCACCGGGCGGTCGGCGAGGGACCGCCCTGGCGCCCCGAGGAGGCGGTCGACCTCGAGACCGCCCTCGCCCTCAGCGGCGCCCGGCGGCCCCGGACGGGAGACCCCGCCGACCTCGTCGTGCTCGACCTGCCCGACCCGGGCGTCCTGGGCCCGGCCGACCTCGCCGCCGTCCCGGTGCACGCGACCTGGGTGGGGGGCACCTGCGTGCACGGACCCGAGCGGGACGCCTGAACGGCGGGTCAGCGGCCGCGGACCTCGAGCAGCAGCAGCGCGACGTCGTCGTCGAGCAGCTCGCCCTGCCAGCGGCTCGCGAGGTCCAGCAGCGTCGTGAGGGCGTCCGAGCGGTCGGACAGGGCGAGCGCCGACTGCCCGGCGGCGACGAGCGGGAAGAAGGTGCCGTCCGTGGCGCGACGGGCCTCGGCGAGCCCGTCGGTGTAGAGCAGCACGCGGTCCCCCGGCCCGACGCGGACGACCTCCGGCGCGGGGTCGGCGCCCAGGCCGAGCGGCAGCGAGGGCCGGGCCGGCTCGAGCAGCGCCGCCGCGCCCGAGCGCAGCACCAGCGGCGGGGGGTGCCCGGCGTTGTAGACCGTCCAGCGCCCGTCCGGCCGCGCGTGCACGAGGACCGCGGTGACGAAGTCCTCGATCCCCGCGTCGCGGCCGACGGCGCTGTCCATGCCGGCGAGCACGGTCCGCGGGTCCGCCTCGGAGCCGCTGAGGTAGTGGAACGCGCCGAGCACGTCCGCCGCCAGCCGCACCGCCGGCAGGCCCTTGCCCCGCACGTCGCCGACGAGGAACAGGCCGCTGCCGTCGGCGAGGGCGACCGCGCCGTAGAGGTCACCGCCGATCTGCGCCTCCGCCGCAGCGGCCTGGTAGGTGACGGCGACCGCGCACGGGCCGACCTCGGCCGGCAGCGGCCGCAGCACCGCCTGCTGAGCGGTGCGCGCCACCTCGGTGAGCCGCTCGAGGTGGGTCAGGGCCGCGATGCGCCGCGAGCTCAGCAGCATCCCGCCCGCGGTCGTGCCGACGGTGAACAGGAGCCGGAACACCTGCGCCCCGGTCGACTCGGCCGTCGCGTAGGTGCCGTCGCGCAGTCCCAGGAGGGCCTCGAGCAGCACGGCGAGGCTCCCCCAGGCCAGCACCCGCGACGGCCGGTCCAGCAGGCTGGCGAGCAGCGGGACCGCGCAGAGCAGCTCGTAGACCACGGCGCGGCCGCTGAGCACGTCCGCGAGCACGACGACCGCGGCGAGCACGGCCGGTGCCACGGTCCTGGCCGGGAGCCGCAGGTCCACGCGGCATGGCTACCACGGCCCTCGCGCCCGGAGCCGGTCAGCCTGCCGAAGGGCGCGTGACGACTGCGTGACAGCGGCGCCGGCGCGTCTGCCGCCGCGCTCCCGGGGAAGGTCAGAGGGACGAGGGCCGAGCGAGGAGGGTGCGACATGGACGTGACCGAGCGGGGCGTGGGCTGCCCCTCCTGCCGACAGACCTTCCCCACGGCGGCGGCGCTGGCCCGGCACGAAGCGATGGACCACCTGCCCGACCCGGACGGCCTGGCGCTGTCCCGCGCGCTCGACGCCGGTCCCGGCGGCGCGGCGCCCGGGGCCCTGCCGGAGCACCTCCTCGCGGCTGTGCTGGTCGTGCTGGGCACGGTGGCTGCGCTGACCGTCCTGCTGGTCGCCCTGAGCGGCTGAGCCGGGGCCAGGTTCAGCCCGGCTCGCGGCGGAGCACCCGGTCGACGCTCACGCCCGCCTCGAGCTGCACCACGTCGTACGGAAGCTCGATCCCCGCGGCGTCGTAGGCCTCGACCGCAGCGCGCAGCACCGCGTCGCGGGTGCGCCGCACGGTGGCCTGCCGGGCGTCGGTCCAGAAGAGCAGACGCAGGTCCACGGTGCTCGGGGAGAGCGCGTCGACGAGCACCAGGGGCGCCGGGTCGCCGAGCACCTCCTCGACGCCGGCGAGCACGTCCAGCCCGACCTAGCCGCGCCTGCGCGAGGTCGGTGCCGTACGCCACCCCGACCACGACCTCGTCCCGCACGGCGCCGTAGCCGGTCTGCACGGTGATCGGGTTCTTGTAGACGGTCGCGTTGGGGATGAGGACCTGACGCCCGTCGTACGTCCGCAGGACCGTCTCGCGCAGGTTGATCTCGACGACGGTGCCCCGGGTGTCCTCGACGGCGACCTCGTCACCGGTGCGGAACGGCGCCCGGAACAGCAGCAGGAGCCCGGCCAGCAGGTTCTCCAGGATGTCGCGGAAGGCGAAGCCGACGGCGATGCTGAAGAACCCGAGGCTGCCCAGCACGTCCACCGGCTTGACCGTCGGGAACACGACCGTGAGGGCGACGAGCACGCCGAGCAGCGTGAGCAGCAGCGACACCACGCGGCTCATGACGTACGCGAAGCTCGGACGCTCCAGGCGCAGGTAGCGCCGGCGCACCAGCACGCCGAGCAGCTTGCCGATCAGCACCAGGACGACGAGGACGACGACCCCGACGAGGATGCGGCCGCGGGCGTCGGCGAGGGTCTGCAGCACGGGGGTCAGCTCCTGGTCCGGGACCGGCGGGCGATCCGCTCGAGCACCGCGGGGCGGTGCTCGTCGCGGGCAGCGCCCACGAGGTCCTCGAGCATGGCGTCGAGGCGGTGCTGCACCTGCAGCGCGTCGGCGCCGTACTGCTCGACCTCGTCGAGCGCGAGCGAGAGGTAGTCCTCGTAGCGCTCCTGGCGCAGCAGGACGCGCAACCGGCCGTCGCCGTCGAGCCGTTGGCCGCCGTCGAGCGGGCGCACGGCCAGCCGCCGCAGCAGGTCGTGCACCTCGTCGAGCGCCTGCACGGCCGTCGTCGGGTCGTTGATGCCGGGCGACAGGGCCCGCTCGGCGACGTCCACCAGCTGCCGCAGGCCGAACGCGACGTCCTGCTGCATGGTGCGCTCGCGGGCCTGCGTGACGGCGCCGAGCACGGCCCGCACGTCGAGGTCCTGCGCGTCGCCGTGGACGGCGAGCAGCGGCGCTCCCTCGGGCACGAACTCGCCGACCCGGTGGCGCAGCACGAGGAGCACGTCGGCCTTCGCCGCCGCCTTCACCAGGCGCTCGGCGTCGAGGGAGACGACGACGCCCGACCTCGGCGCGGGCACCTCGACCGACGGCGGCCCCAGCGGCGCGAGCAGGGTGTCCTCGGCGGCCGGGTCGCCGTCGCTGGGGAAGCGCTCGGCGAGGACGACGCGGGTCTCCTTGCCGATCGAGCCGATGATCGACGACACCTGGATGGCCGTGGCCACGTGGTGGATGTAGCTGACGAACATGCCGACGCTGACGAGCAGCAGGACCACGCCCACGGTGGTCGAGATGGCCGGCACGAAGCTGCTGTCGTCGATGCCGTTGACGGTGCGCAGCACGAGGATCGCGTAGACGAACGTGGCGACGAAGACCCCGAGCGAGAGCTGCGTGACCCGGTCGCGCAGGAACGTCCGCAGCACCCGCGGGGAGAACTGGCTGCTCGTCAGCTGCAGCACGACGATCGTGATGGAGAAGACCAGGCCGGTGAAGGTGATCATCGAGCTGGTGATGTCGGAGAGCACCTCGCGCGCCCCGGCAGGTCCGGCCCCGAAGGTCAGGCGACCGCCGAAGCCCTTGGCGAGCGCCCGGTCGACCCGCACCAGGCCCAGGGCGAGCGCGACGGCGACGGCGACGCAGGCGCTGGGAACGGCCCAGAAGCCGCTGCGCAGGGTCTCCTGCAGCCGCAGCAACCGGCCCTTCACGCGAGCTGCTCGGCGCCGCGCACGCCGGACAGCAGCTCGGCGTCGTACGGGCCACCCCCGGTGAGGACGCTGAGGTCGCCCGTCGTCTCGAGTACGACCGCGTGGACCTGCTCGAGCCGCGACACCCCGGCCTGGCGCAGCTGCGACCAGAGCTCGCCGTCGCTGATCCGCGCGTGCCGGAGGTTGCCCGGCAGCAGCTCGCCCTCGGCGACGAGCAGCAGCGGCTCGTTGTCGAGCACCCCCGCCAGCGAGCGGCCCCGCCGCAGCCGCGCGACGGCGTACTGCAGGCCGTAGAGCATGAGCAGCACGAGGGCGCCCGAGACGAGCGGGGTCGACCCGAGCGCGGTGGACGCCAGCGTCGACCCGACCGCCACCGTGGCGGCGAAGTCGAAGCTGGACATCTTGGCCAGCGAGCGGGGTCCGGTGAGGCGGGTGAGCAGCACCACCCACAGGAACGCCCCGGCCGTCGCGATCGGGACCGCCAGCACGGTCGTCCAGGTGGCGCCGAACTGCGAGAGGATCTCCGTCACGAGGGCGCCCCTACCCCGCGCCGCCGGGCGTGATCGTCCGTCACCTGTTCGACGCACGACGGGCCACTAGTCTCTGCCGGTGACGATCGAGCCGGGCGAGCGCGTCGTCCGGCCCCGTCTCCTGCGCCGACCGCTGCGGCCCGCGACGTCCTCCACCCTCGTCACCCTGCTCACGGTCATGGTGGCGGTGGACTACGCGGACCGCTCTGCGCTCGGGGCGGTGGCGCCGGACCTGCAGGACGACCTGTCCCTGAGCACCACGCAGCTCGGGCTGCTCGGCGGCTCCTTCGGGCTGGTCGGCGGGGTCGCCACGCTCGGCGCCGGTGTGCTCGTCGACCGGGTCCCGCGCCTGCGGCTGCTCGGCCTCAGCGCGCTGCTGTGGTCGCTGGCGATGCTCGCGACGGGCACCGCCCAGGGCTTCGTGTGGCTGCTGCTCGCCCGCGGCGCCCTCGCCGTGGTGCTGGCGACCGTCGGCCCTGCCTACCCCTCGCTCATCGGCGACACCGTCGCGCCCGGGAAGCGCTCGGTGGCCCTGGGGCGGATCGCGACCGGGCAGCTGGTCGGCGGTGCGCTCGGTATCGGCGTCGGCGCGCTGTGCGTGGCGCTGCTGTCCTGGCGCGAGGCCTTCCTGCTGCTCGCGCTGCCGGCCCTGGTCCTCGCCTACCGCCTGCTCACGACCGCCGAGCCGGCGCGCCGGGGCGACGACGCCGACCGGGCCGTGCCCTGGCGGCGGGTGCTCGGCGTCCTGCTCCGCACCCCGACGGCCGTCGCCGTGCTGCTGTCCGCGAGCGTCGGCAGCTACTACCTGGCCGGCGCCAGCGCCTTCTCGGTCCTGTTCGCCGTCGCGCAGTACGACGTGAGCACGCCGGTCGCGGACCTGGCGCTGCTCGCGCTCGGCATCGGCGCGGTGGTCGGCATCGTCCTGGGCAGCCGGCTGTCCGACCGGCTCGCGGACCAGGGCCGCGGCCGCGAGCGCCTGACGCACGCCGGCACGGCGTACGTCGTCACCGCTCTCGCCTGGCTGCCCGCGCTGTTCGCCTCGTCCCTCGCGATCGCGCTGCCGTTCCTGCTGCTCGGCAGCGCCGCGCTGGCGGCCACGCTGCCGGTCCTCGACGCGGTGCGCATCGACGTCGTGCTGCCGGGGCTGCGCGGCCGGGCCGAAGCGGTCCGCACGGTGCTGCGCGCCCTCGTCGAGGGCGCCGCCCCCGTCGTCTTCGGGCTGATCACCGACGGGGTCGGCGACGACGCCCGCGGGCTCCAGCGGTCGTTCCTGCTCGCGCTGCCGAGCCTGGTGGTCGCCGCCGGGCTGCTGCGGCGCGCGGCGCGGACCTTCGACGCCGACCGCGCGCGCGTGGTGCACACCGACGACGCCTGAGCGCGGTCAGAAGGCCCCGTGCCGACCCTCCCCCGCGACGAAGCGGGCGGCGCCCGGGATCGTCTCGGACGCCAGCGCCGCCTGGCCGGCGGCGAACTCCCGGGCCAGCGCCGCCTCCTCGGTCAGCCCCTCGCCGTCGAGCAGGCTCTGCCGGTCGCTGCGCAGGCAGGTCTGCGGGAAGGCGGCGAGCTCCCGGGCCAGCTGCTGCGCCGCCGCCAGCGCCGTCCCCACGGGCACGACCCGCGAGGCCAGTCCGATGGCGAGCGCCTCCCGGGCGTCGACCGGACGGCCGGTGAGCACGAGGTCGAGCGCGCGCCCGGCCCCGACGAGCCGCGGCAGGCGCACGGTGCCGCCGTCGACGAGCGGCACGCCCCACCGGCGGCAGAAGACCCCGAAGACGGCCGACTCGTCCGCGACCCGCAGGTCGCACCACAGCGCGAGCTCGAGACCGCCCGCCACGGCGTGGCCCTCGACGGCGGCCACGACCGGCTTGGACAGCCGCAGCCGGCTGACGCCCATCGGGGCGTCGCCGTCGGCGTCGACCCGGTTGCCGCGCGGTGTCCCGACAGCCGTGAGGTCCGCGCCGGCGCAGAAGACCCCACCTTCCCCGTGCAGCACGGCGACCAGGGCCTCCGGGTCGGCGTCGAAGGCGCGGAAGGCGGCCGCCAGGGCCGCGGCGGTCGGCCCGTCGACGGCGTTGCGCCGCCCGGGACGCGACAGCAGCACCGTCGTCACCGGCCCGTCGCGCTCGACCCGCACCGCCTGCTCGTCCACGCCGCGCTCCCCTGCTCCCGTCCCGGCCCGACCGCTGCAGCATGACGCGCCCCGGCGGGGGCAGGCACCCCGGGTGAGCCTGCTGACGCGCCTGCCCGACACGGCCCGCGAGCGCTTCCGGGCCCGGGTGTCCGGCGACCCCACGGGCGCGCCGGACTGGGTGCGCGACATCGCCACCGTGGGCTCGGGGCCGGGCTGGTTCGAGCCCGACGGCGTCGTCTGGCGGGTCCACGGCGACCTGTCCACGCTGGTCGGCGGCGTCGCGGCGCTGCTCGGGCAGGGCGCCCACCCGCTGGCCCTGGCCGGCGTGCAGCGGCACTCGGCCTACCGCGACGATCCCTGGAAGCGTCTGGCCGGCACGGCCCGCTGGCTCGTCGTGAGCACCTTCGGCTCGGCCGAGCTGGCCGCGCGCGAGTCCGGCCGGGTCCGCGGGCTGCACCGCTCGGTCCAGGGCACCGACGAGCGCGGCCGCGGCTACGCCGCCTCCGACCCCGAGCTGCTGCGCTGGGTGCACCTCGCCTTCACCGACGCCTTCCTCGCCGCGCAGCTCGCGGTCGGGCGCGACCTCAGCGCCCGCTTCGGGCCCCGCTGGCCGGACGCGTACGTCGCCGACTGGGCCCGCAGCGCCGTCGAGCTCGGCGCCCGCGACCTGCCGACCTCGCAGGCCGGGCTCGCCGAGGCGGTCGCGGCGTACGCGCCCGTCCTCGAGCCGGTGCCGCAGGACCTGCGCGCGTTCCTGCAGGCACCGCCGGGCCTCGGGCGGGCCGAGCAGGTCTTCTACGCCGGCCTGGCGGCGGCCGCGGCGCGGCTGCTCTCGCCGGTGCTCGCGCCGCTGGCCGGCGTGCCGGGCCGCACCGGGGGCCGCGGACCCGCCGTCCGCCTCGCGGCCGCCGAGCTGCGCGCGCTGCAGGTCGCGCTCGGGCCGTACAGCCCCTCGGAGGAGGCGGCGCGCTGGCGGCTGGGGCGGGGGCCGCGGCCGGCGTACCTGTCCTGAGCCGGGCGCCCGGGCCTCAGTCGCCGAGCCGCTGCCCGGTGGCGACGGAGAACAGGTGCAGGTGCTCGGCCGTGGGCGCCAGGTGCACGGTGCTGTCGGCCTTGGGCGGGTTGCGCCCCTCGACCCGCGCCAGCAGCTCGTGCTCGACGCCGTCGACCTCCGCGGTGCAGTAGAGGTAGGCGTCGGCCCCGAGCGCCTCGACGAGGGTGACCCGGGCCGGCACGCCCTCCCCCTCACCGACCAGGCGCAGGTCCTCGGGGCGGATGCCGAGGGTCACCCGGTCCGCATCGGCCTCGGCCGCGGCCTCCCGCGGCACCGGCAGCCGCGTCGCGCCGAAGCGCAGGGTCCCCTCGCTGACGCGGACCTCGACGAGGTTCATCGCCGGGGAGCCGATGAAGCCGGCGACGAAAGCGTTGTCGGGGTGGTCGTACATCCGCGCCGGCGTGTCGATCTGCATGAGCAGGCCGTCCTTCATCACCGCGACCCGGTCGCCCATGGTCATCGCCTCGACCTGGTCGTGCGTGACGTACACCGTCGTGGTCCCCAGCCGGCGCTGCAGCGCGGCGATCTGGGCGCGGGTCTGCACCCGCAGCTTGGCGTCGAGGTTGGACAGCGGCTCGTCCATGAGGAAGACCTGCGGGCTGCGCACGATGGCCCGCCCCATCGCGACCCGCTGCCGCTGGCCGCCCGACAGCGCCTTGGGCTTGCGGTCGAGGTAGTCCTGCAGGTCCAGGAGCCGGGCCGCCTCCTCGACCCGCCGCCGCACCGACGCCTTGTCCTCGCCGGCGATCTTGAGCGCGAAGCCCATGTTGTCGGCGACGCTCATGTGCGGGTACAGCGCGTAGTTCTGGAACACCATCGCGATGTCGCGGTCCTTGGGGGGCACGTCGGTGACGTCCCGGTCGCCGATCCGGATCGCGCCGCGGTCGACGTCCTCCAGGCCGGCCAGCATGCGCAGCGAGGTCGACTTGCCGCAGCCCGACGGCCCGACGAGCACGAGGAACTCGCCGTCGGCCACCTCGATGTCCAGGGCGTCGACCGCCGGCCGCTCCGAGCCGGGGTAGATCCGGGTCGCCCCGTCGAAGGTCACCGACGCCATGCCCTGCTGCCTCCTCGACCAGGCCCCACCGGCGGGTGCCGGTCAGGAGCGGCCCACAGAACCACCCGGCGCGGGCGCCGTCCAACGGCGCGCCGCAGCACCGTGCAGGCCGCTCACCACGGCGAGCGCCACGAGCAGCAGTCCGGCGGCCACGACGGCATCGGTCCAGTAGTGGTTGCCGGTCCCGACGACGACGAGCACGGTCACCAGCGGGTGGAGCAGCCACAGCCACCGCCAGGGCGTACGTCCGGCGCGGGCCAGCGCGGTCCCGACGAGCAGCGCCCAGCCGACGTGCAGCGACGGCATCGCGGCGAACTGGTTCGCGACGTCGGAGCCGGGCGGCCCGTACACCGACGGCCCGAGCGCCGCGCCGAGGTCGACGAAGCCCAGCGAGGGCACGAGGCGGGGCGGCGCCAGCGGGAAGACGAAGGCCAGCACCAGCCCGGCGGCGGTGAGCGCCATGAGCACGTCCCGCGTCCAGCGGTAGAGCGCGCGGCGCCGCAGGTGCAGGAAGACGAGCGCCGCGCCCGTCAGCGGGAAGTGCACGGCGGCGTAGTAGGTCGTGGCGCCCCGGGCGAGGACGTCGTGGCCGAGCAGCCACTGCTGCACGCCGAGCTCGCTGGGCAGGCCCAGCCGGTCCTCGAGGTCGAACAGGTCCGTGGCGTGCTCGAGGGCGGACGTGAGCTCGCCGTCGGCGAGGGCGCGGCCCACCAGGTACACGGCCATGAGGCCGAGCAGCACCGCCGCCTGCACCAGCAGGTCGCGCACGGCGCGCACGACCGGGGGCGCGCCCGCCGACGACGCCGCGCCCGCGTCGGCGCCCGCGCCGCCGCTGCTGCCGACCGGGCCCACGCGCAGATCGTGGAGGGGGGGCCGCCGCCTGTCCAGCAGCTTCCCGGCGCGTCACCCGTACGCCGGGCGCCCTCAGGCCCGCCCGGGGCAGCGCGCGTAGGTCATCGAGACGGTGCGGACGACCTCGTGGTCGTCCCACGGCCGGCCGCACCGGCGGCAGTGCAGCTGCGCGTGGTCGGGGACCACCGTCACGGGCTCCGAGACGTCACCGACCTGCGGCGGCCCCATGAAGGAGAACATCACCCGCTCGAAGCGCCGCCGCCCTGCCGCCCGCCCTGCCGCCTGCCCGTCCGCGCGCTCCGTCTTGCGCCTGCGCCACCGCACGACCCGACCTCCCCGCTGCCGGCCTACGCGCCGCCGACTGGACTTGAACAGTTCCAGATCGTACGGCAGAGTGGGGCCTGTGACGACGACCGAGCTGCCGCGCGAGCCCGCGCTGCAGGAGCCGGCGGCGCTCGAGCGTGCGCTGCGCGCCGTCTCGCTGCGGGTCACCGGCCCACGGCTCGCCGTCCTGGCCGCCGTGCACGAGCACCCGCACGCCGACACCGACACCCTGCTGCGGGCGACCCGCACCCGGCTCGGCAGCGTCTCGCACCAGGCCGTCTACGACGTGCTGCGCGCGCTGCACGACGCCGGGCTCGTGCGCCGGATCCAGCCCGCCGGCTCCGTCGCCCGCTACGAGGCCCGCGTCGGCGACAACCACCACCACGCCGTCTGCCGCGGCTGCGGCCGGGTGGTCGACGTGGACTGCGCGACCGGCCGGACGCCCTGCCTGACCGCCTCCGACGACGCCGGCTTCCTGCTCGACGAGGCCGAGGTCGTCTACTGGGGACGCTGCGCCGACTGCCGCGCCCGCCCCACCCCCTGACTCCCCGATCGACGCCCCACGAGAGAGGTACGACGTGAGCACCAGCCCGGAGGACACCATCGGCGCGAACAGCCCCAAGCCCTACGACAGCACGACCAGCCCGGTCGGCACGTACGACACCGACAGCCCCGCCAGCGAGAGCCAGAACCCGGTCATCTCGTCGCCGACCAACGAGTCGGGGCACTTCCCGCGCAGCAACCGCGACTGGTGGCCGAACCAGGTCGACGTGTCGGTGCTCGACCAGCCGTCGAAGGCCTCCGACCCGCTCGGCGACTACGACTACGCGACCGAGTTCGCGAAGCTCGACGTCGACGCGCTCAAGGCCGACCTGCGCGAGGTCATGCGCACCTCGCAGGACTGGTGGCCGGCCGACTGGGGCCACTACGGCCCGCTGTTCATCCGGATGTCCTGGCACGCGGCCGGCACCTACCGCATGGCCGACGGCCGCGGTGGCGGCGGCGCCGGCGGCCAGCGCTTCGCGCCGCTCAACAGCTGGCCGGACAACGCCAACCTCGACAAGGCGCGCCGCCTGCTGCTGCCGGTCAAGCAGAAGTACGGCCGCAGCCTGTCCTGGGCCGACCTGCTGGTGCTCGCCGGCAACGTCGCGCACGACGACATGGGCCTGCCGACCTTCGGCTTCGGCTTCGGGCGTCCCGACAGCTGGCAGCCCACCGAGGTCTTCTGGGGGCCCGAGGACACCTGGCTCGGCGACGACCGGTACGCCGGCGACGAGCCGCTCGACCTCGACGAGGGCAACCTCGCCGCGGTCACCATGGGCCTGATCTACGTCAACCCGGAGGGTCCGCAGGGCCAGCCCGACCCGGTCCGCTCGGCGCACGACATCCGGGTCACGTTCAGCCGGATGGGGATGAACAGCGAGGAGACCGTCGCGCTCGTCGCCGGCGGCCACACCTTCGGCAAGGCGCACGGCGCCGGCAACGCCGACCTCGTCGGCCCCGAGCCCGAGGGCTGCCCGGTGCACGGCGGCGGCTTCGGCTGGCGCAACGAGAACGGCACCGGCAAGGGCGCCGACACCATCACCAGCGGCCTCGAGGGCGCCTGGACCCCGACGCCCACGCAGTGGGACAACTCCTACTTCGACCTGCTGTTCAAGTACGAGTGGGAGCTCACCGAGAGCCCCGCGGGCGCCAAGCAGTGGAAGGCCAAGGACCCGGCCCCCGAGGACCTCGTCGACGACGCGCACGTCCCCGGCAAGCGCGTGCCGACGATGATGGCGACCACCGACGTCGCGCTCGTCGCCGACCCGGAGTTCCGCGCGATCTCCGAGCGCTTCCACGCCGACCCGGAGTACTTCGCCGACCAGTACGCCCGCGCCTGGTTCAAGCTGCTGCACCGCGACATGGGCCCGAAGAGCCGCTACCTCGGCCCGGACGTGCCCGCCGAGGACCTGCTCTGGCAGGACCCGGTGCCGGCGGTCGACCACGAGCTCGTGGACGAGTCCGCGGTCGCCGACCTCAAGCGGCGGCTGCTCGACAGCGGGCTGTCGGTCTCCCAGCTGGTCCGCACCGCCTGGGCCTCGGCGTCGTCGTACCGCGGCACCGACAAGCGCGGCGGCGCCAACGGCGCCCGCGTGCGCCTCGAGCCGCAGCTGAGCTGGGCGGTCAACGAGGGCGTCCGCGAGGTCCTGCCCGTCCTCGAGCAGGTCCGGGCCGACTTCGAGTCCGAGACCGGGCAGCGGGTGTCGCTCGCCGACGTCCTCGTCCTCGGCGGCACGGCCGCGGTCGAGAAGGCCGCCGCCGACGCCGGCGTCGCCGTGACGGTGCCGTTCACCCCGGGCCGTACGGACGCCTCGCAGGAGCAGACCGACACCGACGGCATGAAGTGGCTCGAGCCGCGGGCCGACGGCTTCCGCAGCTGGGTCGGCCAGGGCAGCAAGCTCGCCCCGGAGCAGCTGCTCGTCGAGCGCGCCTACATGCTCGAGCTCACCGCCAAGGAGATGACCGTCCTCGTCGGCGGCCTGCGGGTGCTCGGCGCCAACACCGGTGACACCCGGCACGGCGTCTTCACCGACCGGGTGGGCGTCCTGTCGCAGGACTTCTTCCGCAACCTGCTCGACCTGGGCATCTCCTGGCGCACCTCGGTCGACACCGAGGGGGTCTACGAGGGCCTGGGCGCCGACGGCGAGGTCGTCCGGACCGCCACCGCGGCCGACCTGGTCTTCGGCTCGAACTCGATCCTGCGCGGCATCGTCGAGGTCTACTCGGCCGACGACGCGAAGGAGCAGTTCGTCCGCGACTTCGTGAGCGCGTTCGTGAAGGTCCTGGAGCTCGACCGCTACGACCTGCGGTAGGTCCTCCCCCGCTCGACCCGGCGCCCGGGTCGGCCGCTCCGGCGGTCGGCCCGGGCGCCGTCGTGCGGGGCGACCCGCCGGCCCGGAGTGCCGGGCTCAGGCGAGACGGTCGAGCAGGTCACGCACACGGGCGTCGACGTCGTCGACGACCCGCCGCACGGACTCGAGGTCCTGGCCGGACGGGTCCTCCACCGGCCAGTCCTCGTAGCGCGTGCCGGGCACGACCGGGCAGGTCTCCCCGCACCCCATCGTCACGACCAGGTCGGCCTGCTCCACCCCGTCGCGCGTGAGCAGGCTGGGCTGCTCCCCCTCGGTCGACAGGCCGCGTTCCTCGAGCACCTGCACGACGAACGGGTTGAGACCGGCCCCGGGCCGCGACCCGGCCGAGCGCACCCGCACCCTCCCGGCCGCGTGGTGCTCGAGCAGCACCTTGGCGGCCAGCGACCGGCCGCCGTTGTGGACGCAGGCGAAGAGCACGTCCACGGTCACCGACCTCCGACCCGGTGGGAGCGCCGCCAGGCGCTGAACGACCTCATCGAACCGCTGCCCGGGGGCACCAGCCACGGCCACGGGTGCGTCGCGACGACCGGCACGGCGCGTGCCCGGCGCCGGAAGCCGGGAACCGGGGCGTGCGTCACCGCCAGCCGTCGCCCGGTGAGCTCCTGCACCGGGTCGCCGCGGCGCACCTCGACGTCGAGCTCCGCGAGCGCCTGCGCCAGGAACACCAGGCGCATCCCGGCGAGCCGCAGCCGCTGCAGCAGCGGCTCGTCGAAGACGAACACCCGCGGCAGGTCCGGGAAGGCCTGCAGCGCCGGGTCGTCGCTGCCGAGCGACTCCGCCGTCAGCCAGACGGCGTCCGGCTCGCCGGTCACCTCCGGCTCGCGCGGCCCCCCGTCCGTGGTGCCGTCGACGAGGCCCGCCGGTGGCGCCACCCGCGGACCGAGGTCCGCCTCCGGCCAGTCCTGCACCGGGCACGCGCGCTGCAGGGGGCAAGCGCGGCACAGCTCCGGCGCCCGCTTCTCGACCTGCCAGCGGCTGAAGCCGTACGCCTTGCCCGAGCCGGTGCCGACGGTCCACTGCCAACCGAGCCGGTTCGCGGCCCGCGACCCGTCGAGCAGGTGCCGGTAGAGCACGTCCTCGCCCTCGCGCCAGTCGTGCCCGGCGCGCACGCTCCACTGGCTCGCCACCCACATGCGGGTCTGGTTGACCAGCCACCCGTCGGTCTCGAGCTCGTCGCGGACGAAGGCCATGCAGGCCATCTCGCGCGGCCACGGGTCGTCCCAGCGCGTCGGCCTCGGCTGCCCTGCGCGCCAGTCCTCCCGGGTCGCCGCGCCGAGCCGCGCGTAGACGTGCCGCGCGTACTCCTGCCAGAGCAGCTCGTCGCGGAACTTCTCCCGGTCCTGGTGCGGCGCGGCGCCCGCCGCCGCCCAGAGCCGCGGCAGGGTCAGCAACCCGTGCCGGACGTACGGCGACAACCGGCTCGCGCCGCGCCGCTCGACGGGCAGGACGGTGCTGCGGCGCTTCGCGTAGCCGGTCAGGTCGAGCCCGTCGAGGGCGGCGTCGGCCGCCGCCTGCCCTCCCCGGAAGGCACCGCTCGCCCGCGGCGGCTCGTCGCACAGGTCGCCGAGGTGCTCGGCGACCCAGTCGACGGCGGCGTCGCCGGGCGGGGGCGCAGGCAGGAGCGGCACCCGAGCAGTCTCCCCCGCGGGCGCCGACGCGGCCACAGCGCGCCGGGACGTGCCGGCGACGGCCGCTCCGGCGACAGCGACGAGTCCCGCTCAGGCCGCCCGGGTGTCGGGGTCGCCGGCGGTGCGTCCGTCGCGCAGCCGGACCGGCGACCCCCGTGCAGTGCCCGATGAGCGCACCGGTCCGCGGTCCGGAGACGACAGGCGGCGCCCGGGCCGGAGCCCGGACGCCGCCTGGAGGACGTGGCTGCTGCTACGAGACGGTGTACGTCCGCTGCACCACGGTCTGCTGCCCGTCGGACCCGACGGCCGTGACCGTGAAGGTCCGGACGCCGCGGGTGCCGGTGGGCAGCCGGCTGCCGCTGACCACGGTGCCGGTGCACGAGGCCGACGGTCGCCCCGGCGCCGGGAGCGCAGGAGAACTGCGCGACCACGGCCTGGCCGCGGCGGTAGACCGCGCCCTGCGCCGGCTGCACCAGCGTGACCGTCGGGGCGCCGGCCTTCACCTGCACCTGGCCGGGCAGGTAGACGGGCAGGTAGTCGCGGGCGCTCACGCCCGTGCAGCTGCTCGGGTAGCTGCCGACCGGCGAGGTGGCGCGCGCCGTCGTGGAGCAGCGGGCCGCGCTGGTCAGCACCGCCGGCCCCTGCCCGTTGACGAAGCCGGCGTACTGCGGGGCGAGCGCGGCCGGTGCCGTCCCGAAGGCCACGACCGGCGAAGGTGCGACCACGGTCAGCGCAGCCCGGTCGACGACGACCTTCCCGCGCTGGTAGGTGATCGCGTAGTGCGCGTCCTCGGCCGGCCCGGTGCACGTGGTCGGCCAGGCCGTGCCGGCGTGCGACCGCACCGTGGCGGTCGTGGTGCACGTGGGCACGGACGCGGGAGCCGCGTCGCCGCCGACGAGGCCGCGGTAGAGCGGCCGGACGACGGGCGCCGAGCCGTAGACGGACCGACCGCCGGAGGCGAGGACCGTCAGCGGCGCCCGCGCCACCTCGACGGTCTGCTCGGCGCCGGCCACGTCACCGGCGTGCGCGGTGAGCCGGCAGGTGCCCGAGGACACGTAGGAGACGGTGAGGCCGTCGGTGCCGACCGCGCAGACGTCGGTCGTGGCCGACGACACGGAGACTCCCGCGTCACCGCCGTCCGCGACGGTGGCGGTGAACCCGCCGCCGTACGTCCCGCTGGTCGGCAGGTCCGCGATGACGGGCAGCGGCGCGGCCGCCACCTCCTGCAGCAGCGGCTCCGTCGAGTACGCGGAGCCGTAGGCGTCGTCGCCGCCGTAGGAGGCCAGGATGCTGTGCGTCCCGGCCGCGTCGTAGGTCTGCTCGCAGGTGGCCGAGCCGTCGACGACGGGGACCTCCTCGCAGTCCTCGACCACGACGGCCCCGTCGGCGAACGTCACCGTGCCGGTGGCGTCGCCCGGCTCGAGCGTGGCCGTGTAGGTGACCGGCGTGCCGATCGCCACGCCGTCCGGCGCGTCCGACTCGAGCCCGACCGCGACCTCACCCGGACCCTGCTCGGTCGCGCCGAGCGGGCACAGCTCCCCGTTGCCGGCGAGCAGGTGCGGGCCCCAGATGCGGCCGTTGTGGGTGTACTCGTAGCTGCCGAAGGCGTTGATCGCCACGCTGCTCGTGGCGCCGAGGCAGACGGAGTAGTCGAACGGCCGCTCCGTCGTGGTCTGGGCGGTGGCCGCGATGCTCAGGCCGGCGCCGGCCGAGAAGGAGAACACGTCCTCCACCTCGAAGCCGGCGTGCAGCCACAGCGGCGACAGGAACACCGAGCCGGACAGCGACAGCGAGTGGTCGACGGTCAGGCACTCGCTCTTGGCACCGTCCTCGTCGACGCAGTCCTGCCCCTCGTCGGGGATGCTCGCGCCGAGCAGCTGGCCCGGCACGAAGCCGGTGTTGAGCACGAAGCTGCCCTTGTGCAGCGTCACGGTCACGGAGTACGAACCGCTGATGTTGCCGCCGATGAGCATCTCGAGCCCACCGACGCCCGGGACGCTGAGGCCGAGCGGGATGGCGTGGCAGCCGGAGATCGACCCGTTGAGCGAGACGTTGATCGTCACCGGGTTCTCGACCTCGACCCGCAGCGGGACCTGGAGGGAGGAGATGACGGTGTTGACCGAGGTCTGCGGCGTGCCCGTGAAGCTGATCGGTCCGCCGGTGATCGAGGCCGAGGCGCTGTAGGCCAGCCCCGAGGTGCCCGAGGGCGCCGAGCCGGGGCAGTTCTGCCCGTCGAGGTCCTGCCCGCCGACGAGCGAGAGGGCGTGGTCGGGGTAGTCCACGTCGATCGGACCGGTGTCCACCCGGGGGAAGACGGTGGACGGGCTCTGGTAGTAGAAGACGCCGCCCGAGCAGGCGACGACCAGCGTGCAGGGCAGGTGCGAGGTGCCGTGCCCGCCGCGGTAGATGCTGATGAACACCCCCTGGTCCAGCCCCGACGGGGCTCGCGGCGGGTGGACCACCATCTCGTTGTCGCTGTTGACCCAGTAGTCCCGGGTCGCCACCGCGCCGGAAAGGCCGCCGTCGCCGAACCACACCACCTGGGTGTCGACGAAGCCGGAGCCGTGCAGCGTGATCGACCCGTCCGGGTTGGGCGTGCCGTCGACGTCCCAGGTGCCGCCGCCGACGGGGCCGCTGGCCGGCGTGGCCGCGACGACCTGCGGCAGGTCGCCCTGCGGCCGCGCGTCGCCGAACGGAAGTCCCCGGAGCCGGGGTCCGTGCCCCAGCCGCGACCGTCCGTCGACCAGACCTCGACGCTCATGTGGTCGCCGACCGTGAGGTTGTGGCAGGCGTAGACCCCGGTGCCGTCGAGCAGCACGATGATCCGGTCGTCGCGCCACGACCCGATGGTCACGTAGCAGTCGCCGAAGGTGTCGTCGTTGGGGTACAGGCCCATGTAGGAGTACTCGTCGCAGAAGCCGCCGCAGCTCCCGTCGGGCTGCACGGCGGTGATGTGCAGGTAGCGCGTGTTGGCCTGGACGCCCACGGCCGACGTGCCGAGCTCGGCACCGAGGAACGGCGACTCGGTCACCGTCGGCGGGGCGTTGCCGAAGCCCTCGCCGTTGATGATCATCGTCGCGCCGGACGTGGCGAACAGGGTGGAGTCGTTCTGCGCGATGACCGGCGACACGGAGCTGATGCGGGGGGCCGGGACGTCCGCGGAGGCGGAGGTCGCGGGGACCACCGTCAGCAGGGCCACCAGGACCCCGAGGACGGTGGCGAGGCGGGTGAGGACGGTCCTGGCGGGCGCGTCGGCCCGGTGCCGACGGTCGGGCTGTGGGGGCATGCACGGTCCTTCTGCGAGTCGCCCGGGCGCGTGCGGCGCGCGGCGCGGCGCCGTCCGCTGCGGGGGCGCTCGCGGAGGTTAGGCAGGCAGGAGCCGCCTTCCCCCCCTCCCGGACGCGGTCTGGTCGAAGACCCCCCGCCCGGGTCCTCGACAGGGCCGCCGCAGGCCGGGGGCGGGTGGTGCCGCCTGACCCGACGGGGCCAGAGCTGCCTGGCCCGACCCCCGTGGCGTAGGGTGCCGCCTCGCCCCGCAGACCCGGTCAGACCGCCGCGACCCCGAGCAGACCGTCGCGCGTCACCAGCGCCGCGAGCTCCTGCTCCGACAGCCCCTCGGTGCCCGCCGGGCGCCGCGGCAGGACCATGTAGCGCGTCTCCGCCGTCGCGTCCCAGACCGTCACGTCCATGTCCGCGGCGAGGTCGAGCCCGAACTCGGCGAGCACGCTCCTCGGCTCGCGCACGACCCGCGAGCGGTAGGCCTCGCTCTTGTACCAGGTCGGCGACGGCCCGAGCAGCGCGATCGGGTAGCAGGAGCACAGCGTGCACACGACCACGTGGTGGGTGGTCGCGGTGTTCTCCCGCACCTCCAGCCGCTGCTCCTGCAGCCCGCCGCCCATGGACAGGCCGACCTCGGGCAGCGCCTCGTTCGCCCCGGAGAGCAGGCGGCGCCGGAAGCCGTCGTCCACCCACGCCCGCGCCACCACCCGCGCGCCCGAGGCCGGCGACGCGCGCGCCAGGTACGCCTCCAGCGCCCGGTCGAGCTCCTTCGCGTCGACGAGCCCGCGCTCCTCGAGCAGCGCCTCCACGCCCCGGACCGCCGCCGCGATCCTGCCCGACCGGTCGTCGCCGTGGTCCCCGCTCACCGCGGGCCTCCTGCAGGCTCCGCCGTCAGGTAGCTCTCCCACAGGTCCAGCGTCACCGCGTGCTCCCCCTCGCCGAACAGCTCCTGCGCCGCGAAGCGCACCGTGTAGACCGGCTCGACCGGCGCCGGCAGCCCCCGGGCCCGGTCGTCGGCCAGCGGGTGCTCCCCCTGCGCGCTGACGACCGTGCCGACGGCGCCCCGGGCGTACCGCGGCAACCGCGTGTGGTGCGCCGGGTCGGTCCGGCGGGTGCGCACCCGGTCACCCGTGGCGTACGGCACCGGCCACCTCCGACGCGGTCAGCACGCCCTTCTCGACGCACAGCGTCGTGACGGCGTGGAACCACTTCTCGTAGTAGGACGACGCCAGGTAGTCCTGGGGCGGCATCCGCTCGATCGCGTCGCGGAACTCGTCGAGGCTGTAGACCCCCGCGCCGAGCAGCGCCCGGTTCATCGCGAAGACGTGCGCCTCCCAGTCGGCGTGGAACGCCGGCTCGTCCGGCTCGCGCTCCACCGGCCCGAAGCCCTGCATGCCGCCCACGTCGTTGACCCGCGCCATGCCCGCAGCCTCGCACCTGTCGCCGCGCGTGCCCAGCAGCCGGGCGGGTCGCGCCCGGCGGACCTAGCGTGGACGGGGTGAGCCGCTCCCCCGCCGCCCCGCCGCTCGTCCTGGGCTCCCGCTTCGCCCGCGAGCTCCCCGAGCTGTCGGTGCCGTGGCAGGCCGAGCCGGCGCCGGCGCCGCGCCTGCTGGTGCTGAACGACGTGCTGGCGGTCGAGCTGGGCCTGGACCCGGAGTGGCTGCGCAGCCCGGCCGGCCTGCGCCTGCTGGTCGGTGCGGACGTGCCGCCGGGCGCCTCCCCGGTCGCGCAGGCGTACGCCGGGCACCAGTTCGGCGGCTGGGTGCCCCGGCTCGGCGACGGGCGCGCCCTGCTGCTCGGCGAGCTCGAGGCGCCGGACGGCGGGCTGCGCGACCTGCACCTGAAGGGCTCCGGCCGCACCCCCTTCGCCCGCGGTGGCGACGGGCTCGCCGCGGTCGGCCCGATGCTGCGCGAGCACGTCGTGAGCGAGGCGATGCACGCCCTCGGCATCCCGACGACCCGCTCGCTGGCCGTCGTCGCCACCGGCCGTGAGGTCCGCCGCGAGTCGCTGCTGCCGGGCGCGGTCCTCGCCCGCGTCGCCAGCAGCCACCTGCGGGTCGGCAGCTTCTCCTACGCCCGGGCCACCGGCGACCTCGGCCTGCTGCGCCGCCTCGCCGACCTGGCTCTCGCCCGCCACCACCCCTGCGCGGCGGACGCCGCGCGGCCGTACCTCGCCCTGTTCGAGGGCGTGGTCGCGGCGCAGGCGAGCCTGATCGCCCGGTGGATGCTCGTCGGCTTCGTGCACGGGGTGATGAACACCGACAACATGACGATCTCGGGCGAGACCATCGACTACGGGCCGTGCGCGTTCCTGGACGCCTACGACCCGACCACGGTCTTCAGCTCGATCGACGAGGGGGGCCGCTACGCCTACGGCAACCAGCCCGCCGTCGCCGAGTGGGACCTGGCCCGGCTGGCCGAGGCGCTGCTGCCGCTGCTGCACGACGACGAGCAGCAGGCCATCGCGCTGGCCGTCGAGGCGCTCGGGGGGTTCCGCGAGCAGTACGGCCGGGCCTGGGCCGCGGGGCTGGCCGGCAAGCTCGGGGTGGCTCCCGGCCCGGCCGCCGAGCAGGTCGCCGACGAGCTGCTGCCGCTCCTGCAGGCCGACCGGGTCGACCTGACGTCCTTCTTCCGCGCGCTCGGCCGCGCCGCCCGGGGCGACGTCGAGCCGGCGCGCAGCATGTTCCTCGACCTCGCGGCGTTCGACGCCTGGTCGCGGAGCTGGTCGGCCCTGGGTCCGGACGCTGCGGCGATGGACCGGGTCAACCCGGTCTACGTGCCGCGCAACCACCTCGTCGAGGAGGCGCTCGCGGCGGCCGCGGACGGCGACCTGGCGCCGCTCGGCCCCCTGCTCCGCGCGGTGACCCGCCCGTACGAGGAGCGGGCCGGGCTGGAGCGCTACGCCCTCCCGGACCCCGAGGCCCGCAGCTACGTCACCTTCTGCGGCACCTGAGGCCCGCGCCGCCACAGCCGGACGTGCTCGGGCACCGGGAGCCCCGGCGCCAGGTCGTCGGCCGGCACCGGCTCGCCGGGCACCGTGCGCAGCGGCAGCACGCCCGCCCAGTGCGGCAGCCCGAGGTCCTCCTCGTCGTCGTGCGGACCACCGGTGCGCGCCTTGAGCGACACCTCCTCGAGCGGCAGCCGCAGCACGGCGGTCGCCGCCAGCTCCTTCGCGCTCGGCGCCCGCGTCCCGGCCGACCGCCCCGGCACGATCGCCTCCACCAGCGCCTCGAGCACCCGCGACTTCTCGTCGGTGTCCGTCACCAGGAGCGCCGTCCCGTGCACGACCACGGCCCGGTAGTCGACGGAGTGGTGGAACGCCGACCGCGCCAGCACCAGCCCGTCGGTCAGCGTCACCGTCACGCACACGTCCAGCCCGCCGTCGGCCGCGGTCCGCAGCGCCCGCGCTCCCGTCGACCCGTGCAGGTAGAGCGCCTCCCCCACCCGCACGTGCAGCTGCGGCAGCACCACCGGCCGACCCTCGACGACGAACCCGACGTGGCACACCAGCGCCTCGTCGAGCACCGCGTGCACCGCCGCCCGGTCGTACGACACGCGCGCCGGGCTCCGGGTCGGCGACGTCCGCGGGGTGGGCTCGTAGCGATCGGTCACCAGGCCAGTCTGCGCGACCGGCGCGCACGTGCCCCGCCCGCCGTGCGTCCCCCGCCCTCACCCGAGCCCCTCGGGCACGTCCAGCCGGTCCGGCCGGTGCTCCGGGCAGAAGTGCGGCGCCGGCTCGCCCAGCAGCGGTTGCCCCGCCCGCCGGGCCCGGTGGCCCGGCTCCCACGGCCACCTGCCGCGCTGGTCGGCCCACGCCAGCTGCAGCCCGCGGACCGCCTCGCCGTAGAACCGCACCGCCGTCAGGAGGTGCTCGTGCGGCTCGGCGACCTCCACCGCCTCGAGCAGCCACGGCCGGCACTCCATCGTCTCGCCCGGCAGCACCGCCGACTCGTCGAGCAGGTCGTCGCCCCACAGCCGCAGCAGCCGCGACGCCGACTCGCCCCGCATGCCGGTGACGACCAGCTCCGGCAGCCCGTGCGGCGTCAGCCCCACCGTGTAGGAGAGGCTCCGCGTGGCAGCGCGACCCCTCGACCGCCTGCACGGCGAACCGGGACTGCTCGACGACCTGGCGCAGGTGCTCGTCGTCCTCCTCGGGACTGCTGAACCGGCCGTCGCACAGGTCGCGCACGCGGGACTCCTCCGTCGCTGGGAGCGCCACCGTCCCGCCGGCCCGCGACGACCTCCGGCCACCGTCCACAGCCGTCTCGGCCGTCCACACCTGGCAGGCTCCGGACATGGACGCCGGCGCGGAGCTCGTGCAGCTCGGCGTCCGGCTGCTCGACCTCGTCCGCACCGGCGCGCGCACCACGACGTACAAGCCCGCCACGCTGCTCGCGCTCGTCGACGTCCTGGCCGCGCACGCCGACGGCGCCGGCCGGGCACCCGACGTCGTGCGGCTCGAGGAGCTCGCCGAGCGGGTCGTCGCGCTGTACTGGCCGCAGGTGCGCGAGTACGACGGCCTCGACCGGGCGGGGGTCGTCCTGCGCCAGGTCGCCGACCGCAACAAGCAGTCGCAGGTGCTGCGGGCCGTCCGCGAGCTGTACGAGGACGGGCGCGCCGTCGGCGCCGGCAGCCCGGCGCGGGCACGCGCAGCACTGCCTGCCCGCTACGCCGAGGCGGTCCGCACCGTCGCCGGCGTGCTCGTCCGCTACCCGCTGGAACGCCTGCAGCGCCCGGGCGGCTGGCGCGAGGGTTCGCCGTACGACCGGCCGCTCTACGACGACGCGCCGTTCGGGCCGGGCGCGCGCGGCGTCCGCGTGCTGCAGCTGCATCCCGGCGTCGGCGAGCAGCTCCTGCAGCTGAGCGCCCTGCTGCGGCCCCTGCTGCAGGCGGAGTGGACGCAGCAGGTCGCGGCCCTGAACGACCTGCCGTCGGAGGGCCTGCGCGAGCACTTGTTCGGCGCGGACCGGCAGGACCTCGCCCCCGTGCGCGGGCTGCTGCGCGACCTGCAGGACGGGCGCTGCGCCTACTGCGACCGCCCGGTCCGCGGGCCCGGGCAGGTCGACCACGTCGTGCCCTGGTCGCTGCACCCGCAGGACGCCATCGAGAACCTCGTGCTCGCCGACGCCGCCTGCAACGGTGCGAAGAGCGCCCACCTGCTCGACGTCGAGCCGCTGGCCCGCTGGGCGAGCCGGGACCTCGCCGCTCTCGGTGCCGGCGCGACCGCCGTCGGCTGGACCTCCGCCCCCGACCTGGTCCGCGGGCTGGCGCGGTCGGCGTACGGGCACCTGGGCGACGCCCGCCTCTGGTCTCCGGGCGGACTGCGGCTGGTCGGACGCGACGAGGTCGTCGAGCGCGTGCTGCCGCTGCTGTCCGCCGCCTGACCCGTCCCGCAGCACCGCGTCGCTCAGTCGCCGCGACGCGGCTGCCGCTGCCGTGCGGCCTGCCGCTCCCGGTGCAGGTGCACGAGCCGGTCCGCCGCCTCCTCCGCGTCCTCGTGCTCCCAGACGACCACCGGCAGCCAGTCCGCCGCCTCGAGCTGGCGGACCGTGTCCGCGTCCCGCCGCTGCACCGACTCGAGCTTGAGCGCCCACCACGCCGCGTTCGCCTTCGGCGGGTGGAAGTGCTCCGGGCAACCGTGCCAGAAGCAGCCGTGCACGAGCACGGCGATGCGCGAGCCGCGCAGGACGACGTCGGCCCGCCGCCGGCGACTGGTCCCTGCCGGCGACGCGTCGACGAGGAACCGGAGCCCACGCGCGTGCAGTGCCCGCCGCAGCGCGAGCTCCGGCGCCGTGTCCCGCCGACGCGTCCGCGCCATCACCCGCCGCCGCACCTCCGACGAGGCCGCCGGTGCGGCCGGCAGCACCACCGCCTCGTACACCGGCACCCCCGTCACCCCTCAGACCCGCGTCCGCAGCACCGCCCGCGCGAGCACCCGCACCGCCGGCCCGGGCACGGTGCGCCGGCCAGGCTGCAGCGTGGCGACCACGTCGTGCACCGCTTCCCCGTACACCGACGGCGCCTGCCCGTCGGTCCTGCGCCACCCCGCCGCCGCCAGCAGCCCCGACAGCGCCGCGTCGTCGGCCTGTCCGGCCGCGACCCGGAGCAGAACCAGCGCTCCAGCGGACCGGGAGAACGGGTCGGTCGCCGGCTTCGCCAAGACGACCACGACGTGCCGCCACAGCACCGCCGGGTCGGACGCCGCCGCCGTCCCTGCCCGCGTGCGCAGCAGCTGCCCCTTGCTCTTGCGCAGCAGACCCAGCGACTGCGCCGTGCTGCGCAACCGCGCCACCGGCCAGCTGAGGTCCTCGCGGTTCCCCTTGCCGATCCAGTGCTCCCCCAGCCCGAGCTCCTCGGTCGCCGCGAGGACCACCACCGGCGGCAGCCACCCCGCCTTGGTCAGCGCGATGCCGTCGCCGACCCGGTCGAGCAGCCACGCGTACGGCCGCAGCAGCTCGCGCGCGGTCGCCTCGTCGACCTCGAGCGTCCCCGAGGCCAGCTCGGCGTCGTCGACCAGCCGGTCGAGGGCCGCGAGCCCGGCGTGCCCCCCAGCTGCCGGCGCAGCTCACGCAGCGGGGGCGGCAGGAGCCGTTCGCGCTCCCACCCCGAGACGGCCCGGGCGAGCGCAGCCGGGTCGTACGGAGTCCCGTCCCTGTCGTCGGTCCGCTCGTTCCACGCCCAGACGCCACCGAGGTCCTCCCCGGGCGCGGCGCCCTGCCCGCCCACGACGCGCACGGCGGGCGGCTCGGGCAGGACCTCCAGGACGCTCAGCAGCAGCTGCCACTCGTCGCCGTAGTCGTAGGTGTAGCGCAGCTCGTCGCCGACCTCCCGCAGCACCTCGTCGAGCCGCACGTCGCTCGCGGGCACCCCGTCGTCCTCGCCGTCCTGGACGTCGTAGGGGCACAGGAACTGCTCGTCCTCCCGCGCGAACGCCGACTCCCCCAGCGTGAACCGGTGCAGGTGGCTGTCCGTCCAGCCGGACACCGCCTGCAGCAGGGCGTGCACCTCGTCCAGGTGCAGCGTCGACGGCACCTCGAGCTCGCGCTCCACCGGCGGCTGCGCCTCCACCAGCGCGACGCGCAGCCGCAGGCCGTACGGCCGGGTCGCGCGCGGACGACGTCGCGCCGCGCGCTGCGGGTCCGCGTCGGGGTCCAGGACCTGAGCGGGCAGGGGCGTGCGGCGGGCCATGCCTGCACCGTAGGACGGCCGAGAACCCCGACAGCAAAGCGGCCAGCCGATCGCCGGTCGGGCTACCTGCAGGAGGCGAAGCTGAGGACCGGGTCAGGCCCGCAGGACCGGGACGTCGTAGAGCGACAGCCGACGGTCGCGCGACACCAACGTCAGCCCCTCCTCCTGCGCCTGCGCGACGAGCATCCGGTCGAAGGGGTCTCGGTGGTGCTGCGGCAAGCCGCTGACCCCGCGTACGTGTTCCCGCGTCAGCCCGAGCAGGTCGACGCCCACGTCCTGCAGCACCTCGAGGTAGTCCTCCCGGACGACCAGCCGCCCCAGACCCTGCTTGATGGCCACCTCCCAGGCGCTCACGATGCTCACGAGGACGCGGTTCGCCGGATCAGCGATGGCCTCTCGGGCCTCGACCTCGAGCCGCTCGTCGACGAGCCACCACAGTGCGACGTGCGTGTCCAGGAGCAGCTGGCTCACCGATCGTCGAACTGGTCGTCGACGTCGTCCTGCCAGCCCTGCCGGAAGACGATCCCGCCCTTGAGCGCGCCAGGGGCACGAGGTGCCAGGCGCTCCTGGACGGGCACGAGCCGCACTCGGGGACGACCGGAGCGAGCGATGACGATGTCCTCGCCGGCGGCAGCGCGCTCCACGAGGTCGGACAGGCGGGCCTTCGCCTCAGCCACGTTCACCTGCGTCGTCACAGACCAAGGGTCGCCTGCCTGACCAACATGGTCAAGCACGGTCGGGCGCCGGCCCGGATGACAGAGCTGCAGGAGGAGCTCCGGATAGGGTCGGCGCGTCCGCGGTACCGACGGGCTTCCTCCGGGACACGCCCCCACCGCACGAGTCCTTCGTGCTCTGGGGTCGTCCGTGCCGCTCTTCCGCAGCTCCGCGTCGGGGCTCGCCGCGCTCGCGCTCGAGGGGACGCTGGGCGGTCCGCCTCGCGGAGCAGATGGAGTTCGTGGCCGGCCACCGCGCGGCGCCTGCGGAGATCCGCAGCTGGGAGCGCAGCCTCCCCGTCCTCGCCAACGACCTGCTCGACGCGGGCCTGCGACGACGTCGAGGTCGTCGTCGAGCACTCGCTGCCGCTGAGCAGCCAGCGCATCGACGTCGTGCTCGCCGGCCAGCACCCGCGGACGGGACGCGCGTCGTACGTCGTCGTCGAGCTCAAGCAGTGGAGCCGGGCCACGTCGTACGAGGGCGACCGTCGGCTCGTCGTCGTCGACGGCTACGGCGGCGCGCCGAAGAGCCACCCCGTGGCGCAGGTGCAGGGCTACTGCGAGTACCTCACGCAGTTCACCCGGTCGCTGCACGACCAGCCGGACGTCGTCGTCGGCGCCGCGTACCTGCACAACGCCGGCGCGGAGGCGGCGGTCGAGGACCTGTGGGACTTCCCGCAGGACGCGCTACGGCCGGCTGTTCACCGGGGCCCGGCGCGGCGACTGGCTGCAGTTCCTCGCCGACCACCTGGACGCCGACGTGCCCGGGGCGCCGTACGCCGACCAGCTCCTCAGCTCGGCGGCCGCGCCGAGCCGGCAGCTGCTGGCGGTGGCGGCGGACGAGGTGCAGCGGCGGGAGCAGTTCGTGCTGCTCGGCGACCAGCGGCTGGCGTACGACCTGGTGCTGCACGAGGTCGAGCGCGCCCGCTCGCGCGGACAGCAAGAGCGTCGTGCTGGTCACGGGCGGCCCGGGCAGCGGCAAGAGCGTCATCGCCCTGTCGCTGCTCGGCGAGCTCGCGCGTCGCGGCCGGACCGTCGTGCACGCGACGGGCTCGCGCTCGTTCACCCAGACCCTGCGCAAGGTCGCCGGCGCCCGCTCCCCCAGCACCCAGCGGCTGTTCAAGTACTTCAACGACTTCATCGCCGCCGAGCGCGAACAGCCTGGACGTCCTCGTCCTGGACGAGGCGCACCGGATCCGCGAGACGTCGGTGAGCCGCTGGACCCGGCAGGAGCTGCGCGGTCAGGGCCGCCCGCAGATCGACGAGCTGGTGTCGGCCGCGCGCGTGCCCGTCTTCCTGCTCGACGAGCACCAGGTCGTACGCCCCGGCGAGCTCGGCACGGCGCAGCGACATCGAGGAGCACGCGCGCTCGCGGGGTCTGCGGGTGCACCGGGTCGACCTCGACGCGCAGTTCCGCTGCGGAGGCAGCGCGCTGTACGTCGAGTGGGTGCTGCGGCTGCTCGGCCTCGCGCCGGGCGGCCCCGTGCCGTGGACCGGCGACCCGGCCTTCGCGGTGGCGGTGGCCGACGGGCCCGACGAGATGGAGGCGGTGCTGCAGGCGCGGCTCGACGACGGCTACGGCGCACGGATGACGGCCGGCTACTGCTGGCCGTGGAGCGACCCCACGCGCGACGGACGCCTGGTCCCGGACGTCGTCGTCGGGGGCTGGGCGCGACCGTGGAACCTCAAGGGCGAGCGGTCGGTCGGCGGCGCGCCACCGGCCTCGCTCTGGGCGACCGCCGACGGCGGCTTCGGCCAGGTCGGCTGCGTCTACACCGCCCAGGGCTTCGAGTACGACTGGAACGGCGTCTCCTCGGGCCCGACCTCGTCTGGCGGAGCGGCCGCTGGGTGACGCGGCGCGAGCTCAACAAGGACCCCGACTTCCGCAACCGCACCCGCGGTCGACGACCACGAGTTCGACCGGCTGGTGCGCAACGTCTACAAGGTGCTGCTGACCCGCGGGATGGTCGGGACGGTCATCACCAGCGTCGACGAGGAGACGCGGCAGATGCTGCGCGACCTGGTGAGGGAGCGGTCGCTGCTGGCTCGCTGACCGCCGACACGACGTCGACGCACCTGACGAGACGCGTCAGGACATGCCCCCGGCGCCGGCTGCAGGAGCACGCCGCCTGCAGGTGGCTCGTACGAGCCGAGGGCTGGGCGACCTGGTCGAGCCGGTCACAGCCTCCCCAGGATGCTGACGTCGACCTGCAGCCGCCCCCACGGCACCGGCGGGTCGTCCGGACCCGCCGGCACGTAGGTCCCGTCGCGCAGCACGAACGCGTGCAGGGCGACCACGGGCTCGGTCTCGACCCGCCAGTAGATCCCGATGCCGGCCTCGGCGTACTCCCCCGGCTTCGCGAAGCGGTCCGTACGCCGGCTGTGCGCGCTCACGACCTCGACGATCATCGCGACGTCAGCCGGGCCGAGGGGACTGCGGGTCGTCGCGTGGAGCCTGCAGCGGCCACCGGAAGACGACCACGTCGGGGACGCGCTGGGTGTCCTCGGCGAACGGCAACGGGTACTCCACCCGGACCCGCCAGCCGGGTGGGGCGGCACGCTCGAGCCGCTCGCGCAGGTCGTGGGCCAGCTCCTGGTGCTGCTGCGTCGGCGGTGGGGTCACGAGCAGACCGCCGTCGACGAGCTCGTAGCGGCCCGCGTCGTCGGGCAGGTCTTCCAGGTCGGCGAGCGTCCAGCCGTGGCTGACGTCGGGTGGGGCGACGGGCACGGGACCTCCTGCGTCTCGCCGGTCATGCTCGCACCTTGCGCCCCAGCCGCCCAGGGATGCATGACCGCGCAGCCACCTGTGGACACCGGCGCGGCGCCTCCGGCGTTGCGAGCACCGCGGCCGACGTCGAGAAGACGTCAGCCAGCCCCGCCTGGCACCCAGACCTGCGCGCTCCGCAGCCGCTTCGCGACGCCGTCCCCGCCGACCTGCTCGAGCAGCGCCCGCTGCCCGACGACGACCAGCAGCGTGCGCGCGCGGGACAGCCCGACGTACAGCATCTCCCGCGCCCGCTCGGCGTCCCGGAAGCCGTTGACGGCCAGCACGACGACCGGCCGCTCCAGGCCCTTGAAGCCCGAGGACGTGGCCGTAGAAGACGTCCGTCGCGCGGCGAAGAAGGCGTCCCAGTACGCCGCCCAGCCCCCGACGTCGACGGCGTTGCGCTGCTCGGGGTGCCGGTGCTGGGTGGTGAGCAGCGCGATCTGCCCGGGTCGCATGCCCTCGTCGAGCAGCGCGTCCACGGCGTCGTCGGCGCGCGCCGACGACCGTCGTCGGCGGCGCACTCGACCAGCCGGACCGGGGCCCCGTCCAGCCCCCGGGGCCGCAGCTGCTCGCCCGACAGGCTGCTGAACAGCTGGGCGATCCGCTTGGTGTTGCGGATGTTCTCGTCGAGGAGGTACGGCGGCAGGTCGATCGGGACCGTCCCGTGCGCGGGAGAAGACCCGCTGCGCCTCGTCCAGGAAGACGAACAGCCCGCCGGACGCCGGGTCCGCAGGCAGGCGATCAGCGACGGCCACCACAGCTCGCCGAAGTCCTGGCGCCTCGTCGACCACCACGCTGTCGAACCGCTCGCGCCTCCGGACGCGGCCGCGGCCAGCTCCCCCAGCTCGACGCGGCAGCCGCTCCTCGAAGTCGTCGCTGTCGTCGTCGCGCCCGGCTCCGCGCCCCAGGGCACCGGCAGCTGGTGGAAGAGGCCGACGTACGCCGGCCGCTCGCGCGCCGGCCACGTCGCGGCGACCCGCTGGAAGTAGCGGGCGAGCCCGCGGCTGTAGCAGACCAGCGCGACCCGCTCCCCCGGCCGCCGCCAGCCGCCGGGCCTGCTCCAGCGCCAGCCACGTCTTGCCCGTGCCCGCGCCGCCGACGACCTTGCAGCCGCCGGTGGTACCGCAGGTTGTCGAGCGTCCGAGCTGGTCGCGGGTCATCTGCTCGACCCGGTGCTCGTGCTCCTCGGCGCCGACCAGCAGGGAGGTCTGCCCGACGAGCTGCCCGGCGAGCAGGTCGACCAGCAGCGGCGAGCCCGGCGTCGTCCAGCGGCCGGTGCCCGGCGCCGTGCCGCTCGACGGCGTCGCGGACGCGCGCGGCCGCGTCGTGCAGGTCGTCCTTGTCGAGCAGGGCCGTGCGCGGCAGGTCCGGCGCGTCGTAGGTCGGCGGGCACCCCGCGTGAACGGCAGCGCGACCAGGTGCGCCGCCCGCGCCGCCCGCGCCGACGTCGTGCGCTGCTGCAGGTACCGGCGTCAGGACCTTCTTGCCGTCCTGGGCCTGCACGACCGGGCTCGATGCGGCGGCGCTGGCCGCGCGACTCCTGGTGCCAGCCGTCGCCGTCGCGGGTGACGTGGCCGCCCTTGACCTCGATCACCGCGAGGCCGACGCCCGGCCAGGCGACGAGCAGGTCGATCTCCTGCTCCCGCCCCCCTCCAGCAGGCCCACGGAGCTGGACGCCGCCCGCCTCTCGGGCAGCTGCTCGCGCAGCGCCTCCCACACGACCGCCTCGGCCCCGCTCGTCGCGGAAGTCGGGGTTGCGGGAAGCAGCGCGGCACGGGTCTTTTTACCGCGAGCGGAGTCGGCGAAGGCAGCGTCCAGCACGATGGGTGGCGACGGGGTACTGCGGCGTGACCGGCCCTTGGAGAAGAACCCGGCGGTGCCCCCGCTGTCAGACTCGTACGACGTCGACCTCATCGAGGAGCTGCCCGACGGCCGCCGCCACCTGGTGTGCGAGGACTGCGACCACCGGTGGCACCACGGTGAGGTGCGACCCGCAGCGGTGGCGAGAGACCCTCGCGCCGCCCTGCGCGACCGCTTCCCGTCAGGGCACGAGCGACTCTGCCGGGCGGGACCCGGGAGCAGTTGGAGGCGGTCGAAGCGGACTTCCTCCGCCGACGCCCTCGCCCAGCCGAGAACATCAGTACTGGGCGAAGTACCAGGGAGATCTGAGCCGGACGGGCTGCCGCTGTGCGACCCCGCCGACCTCAAAGCTTTCGCCAACAACAGCACGGGCGCCAACCCCGGCAACATGGCCGCGTTCAACACAGCCTGGAACAGGCTGGGCGGGGCCGAGGCCGCAGGGCGTACGAGGGAGACGATCTCCTACCTGCTGTACGGCCCGGAGGCCACGCCGCTGGAGGACCGACTGACCCGGCTCATCCGCGGCGGACCAAGACGTGGGGATGCCCGGCTTCCGCGAGAGCCTGCTGACTCAAGGTCTTCTGCGTCGTCATGCCCGACCGCTTCTTGCCGATCCTCCGGCTACACGACGGACAGGCGGCGGCAAGCGCGAATTTTACTGGCAAGGTGGTCGCCGGGCTCGAGCTGCCGGCGCCGGAGTCCCCGTCGAACTGGACGATCGGCCGGCTGGCCGTACTGGAGCAACGACCTGCTGCTCAACTTCGACGGGCGAGGGCTTCGTCAACAACGTGCCACGCTGCCGAGTTCCTGTGGGAGCAGTGGGAGAAGGTGCGGAGCTGATCGAGCCCGGCTCCCCCCGGGTGCCCCGCCCTGAGTCACGACCGGGGTCCGGCGCGCACCGCTTCGACCGCGATGTCCCGGAGCACGAGCGTCACGACGTCCCCGATCAGCGAGAGCCTGCGGTCCAGCCGCACCTCCCCGAGCACCGCGAGCACCCGATCCACGCGCTCAGCATCGCTGGGCGCGCCGCTGTCGCGTCCGGACAGACGCCCGGGCCGGCGCCGGCGGCGGAGCGCTGCCGGCGTAGGCGGGGTTCGCGAACACTCCCGCCGGGCCCGCTGGCACCCCGGCGGACTCGCTGAGCAGCGCCTCCACCGGCAGCTCGAGCTGGGCGAGCTTCTCCGAGCGTGCGGGCGATCGTCGGCGTGCGGTCGTCGTTCTCCAGCTGCGACACGTACGGGTACGACAGCCCGGTCAGGCGCACCAGGTCCTTGCGGCTGAGACCGAGCTCGTGCCGGCGCTCCGCGATCCGCTGTCCCACTGACACGATGCTGCTCCTTGCGTAAGATGCTGCTAGCGGATACTCTGCTGACAGCAGCGTAGACCACGAGGAGAACCCGATGCACCTGGACACGCACCTGTCCGTCGACGTGCTCGCCCACGAGACCGACGAGCACCTGAGCCTGCTGCTGGAGCTGACCGCCCCGCCGCCGGCGAGCAGCGCGCGGGCGCCGCTCGTCCTGGAGGTCGTGCTCGACCGGAGCGGCTCGATGGCCGGAGACCGGCTCACCGCGGCGCTGAGCGCGCTGCACGCGCTCGTCGACCGGCTCCGTGCAGGACTCTCTCGGGCTGGTGGTCTTCGACGACAGCGTCGACGTCGTCCTGCCAGCCGGCCCCCTGTCGGACAAGGCCCGGGCGCACGCCGCGATCGACACCGTGCGGGACGGCGGCTCGACCAACCTGTCCGGCGGCCTGCTGCGAGGCCTCCAGGAGGCCAGGCGTGCAGCGGGTCCCGCTGGAGCGACGCTCCTGCTGCTGTCCGACGGGCACGCGAACTCCGGGGTCACCGACCCCGACCAGCTCCGCTCGGTCTGCGCCAGCGCCCGCAAGCAGGGCATGACCGTCTCCGCTGTCGGGATCGGCCTGGGCTACGACGAGCAGCTCCTGGGCGCGGTCGCCGAGGGCGGTGGTGGCGACCTGGTCTTCGCCGAGTCCGCGGACGGCGCGGCCAAGGCGGTGGCCAGCCAGGTGGAGGGGCTGCTGTCGCAGGTGGCCCAGGCGGTCTCGCTCTCCGTGACGATGGAGCCGACCGTACGCGGGGTGCACCTGCACAACGACCTGCCGGCGCAGGTCGTCGACCACGCCCTGCTGATCGAGCTCGGCGAGTTCTACGCCGACGAGCGGCGCCGCGTCCTGCTGACCTTCGACGTACCCGCCCTGGCGGCGCTGGGCCTCGCGACCGTCGCGCACCTGCGCCTCACGTGGGTCGAACTGCCCGGTCTCGTCCAGCACGACGTCGACCTGCCCGTGCAGGTCAACGTCGTCCCCGGTGACGAGGCTGCGGGACGCACCGTGCATCCCGCGGTGTCCGCGGAGAAGCTCGTGCTCGACGCCGCCCGCGCCCGCCGTTCGGCCTCCGATCGACTCTCACGAGGTGATCGGACCGGCGCCTTGCGGTCGCTGTCGGCGGCCAGCGCGTCCCTGCACGCCGGGCTCACGGGCGCAACGGCCGACGTCGCCGAGGACCTGCTGGTACAGGCGGCGCAGCTCGACGCGCTCCTGGACGATGTCTCCTCCGGCCACGAAGCGCGCGCCGCCAAGAGCGCGCGGACGCAGTACTCCATGACCACCCGCAAGCGCGGCCGCTGGCCGCCCGGGAGCCCCCGTTGACCCTCGCCCACGACTACGACGACTTCTTCTCCCTGCTCTGGCAGCGCCTCGCAGCAGCTGGCCTCGCGGGGCCGGCTCACGCGGCGGGGAGGCACTACGTCTTCCTGCACGGACCAAAACTGCACGGCCGTCCCGTGCGCTGGTCGATCGGCTACCGCAAGACCAGACCGGAGGTGCCTGAGCCGTCGCTCGGGGTCGAGGTGGTGTTCCTCCAGCCGCAGAAGAGCGACCCCACGCCTGCGCAGTGGCTGGCGGCCAGATGGGGCTTCGTGGCGGGCACCTGGGACGCGCCCGAGCCGCTCCTGCTCGTCGACCGGCCGAGCGTGCAGGGCAAGTCGCTGCACCAGGCGCTCGTCGTCCAGCGGCCGGGCGTCGTCGACGACCGCGAGCAGTGGGACGAGCTGGTCGAGTGGGCCACGGAGCGGGTCTGCGCCCTCCAGGCGCTCCTCGCCTCGCTCCCGCTGTCACCCGACGAGCAGACCGGTGCCGCGCCGCCGCCGGCACCGGACGTGCCTGCCCGCCAGCTCGACAGGCTCGTCAAGGACAAGGGCAAGAACAAGGACGCCGACGACGAGCCGGCCCTGGACGTCGCGGACCTGTGCGACCGCCTGCGGCACGAGCCGCTGTTCCAACGCCTCGCTGGGCAGCAAGGAGCTGTTCCACAGCAACCTGTTGGCCTGGCTGTGCGACAGCTATCCGGAGGTCGCGGAACAGGTCCTCGGCCTCTGGCTGGAGCGCGACGACCAGCAGCGCGAGCACCGGGTGCTCCGCGAGCCTCGACAAGCTCGACCTCGTCGTGTGGTTGCCCGGCTACCGGCCCCTCGTGGTCGAGAACAAGGTCTTCGCCGCACCCGACTCCGCCCAGCTCGACGCGTACGCCGCGAAGAACGTGCCGGACGTCGTCGGCACGGGCGTCCTGCCCACGCAGCTGCTGCTGTCGCTCACCGATCCCGGCTGGCAGCAGTACACCCCTGCGGAGGGAGTGGACTGGCAGTGGGCGTCGTACGGCGACCTGGCGACGGCGCTCCGCGACGTCGAGGTGCTCGTCCGGGCGCAGAGCACGTTCGCGGCGGACCTGCTCGTGCACTACGTCGGCATGCTCGACGACCTGCTCGGACTCGTCCGTCGACTGGGCGGGCCGCGAGCGGAGCAGCCGGTCGACCTCGACGCCACCTGGAAGCCGGTCCTGCAGCAGGTGCGGCTCTGGGACAGCATGCGCAAGCTGCGCTCGCGACAGCTCGTCCACATCCTCAGGAAGCGCCTCGCCGCCGACGGCCTGGCTGCGGACGTCGTGGCGTCCAGTTTCACGAGGGGCGAGGTCCTGCTCGAGGCGAAGGTGCGCCTGCCGAACGGCGACCTCCTGGGCTGGCAGCTCCAGGGCACCCAGTTCCGCCGCCAGATCGAGGTGCTGCACCGGCCGGGGATGGCCAAGACCGACCTGGCCGGCCTCGACTACCGCTACGTGCAGCAGCACTTCGGCGAGTACCTGGACCCCGACCGGCTCCTCGGGGTCGCTGGTCCGTGACGGCCGCCCAGCCCGCGGTCAAGCCGGCGGAGTTCAAGCACTTCGGCGAGTTCGTCTACCGCTACGTCAAGGTCCCAGAGCTGACCGTCGGCCAGCTGCTCGAGCTGTCGGTCGCCACGGTCCGCGACGCGCTGACCCACCTCACGACCTCCCACTGACCAGACCACCGACCACGAAGGAAACCGAGATGACCGAGCTCAAGAAGACCCTGACCGACCGAGGAACGGCACGCGCGGTGATCGACCTGGTACGGCGAGCTGCTCGGAGCACACCTCCTGCGAAGCCCTGGACGGGAGCACCGACCGCAACTCCGTCCCCTGCGTCTCCGAGCAAGGCACGCAGGTCGCGCTCTACCCGATGCGGCGACGGATCGCGATCGTCGTGGACCCGGCTGAGCGAGGCGATCGCAGGGCCTCTTGGTGCTCGCCTGGAGAAGAAGACGCCTCGCACGCACTACCTGTACCTGACCGAGCAGGACCTGCGGGACCCGGCCCGGGCGGCCAAGGCTGTCGCCGTTGCCGTCAAGGCCCTCGAGCTGTGTCGCGGGCGGCGGGTCGGCGAGCGCGGCGGCCGGGACGACGCGCCGACGTCCTGGGGGCACTGCCCGGAGCACGGCTACGAGCTCAACGCGCACGGTCTGTGCCCCGCGTGCGAGGGCGAGTGATGACGGCTCGGGGACTCGCGTCCACCCTTCACGGCAGGACGCGCTGGTTGCGGCTCGGTGCAGGTCCCGACGGGTGACCGGGCCTTCGACGGGATCAGTCGAGGAGTAGGAAGTCCGTGGTCTCAGCGACCTCCTCGACGATCGCCTGCACGCTCGCCACAAGGTCGTTGCGCGCGTGCTTCGACGGGAAGCCGTGGCTCGGCGCCGCCGCTCGTAGATGTCGTTCTCGAGCGACGTCACCCGCACGCGCGTCGATCCGGTCCCGCGCATCTCGAACGCCGCCGCCCCCACTCCGGCTGCCTCTCGAGCACCACTCGCTTCCCGGCGCAGGGCTGCGAGGCGACGTCCATCTACAGCGGGCTCGACGACGACGAGCGTCGGCTGCGCCTGGCCAGCTTCCGGGAGCGCGCGGTGCAGCTGCTGAGCGCCCATCGCCTCCTCGACAAGGGCATCGACGTCCCCGAGGCCCACCTGGGGATCATCGTGGCCGCCAGCCGCACCCAACGTCAGATGGTCCAGCGGCTGGGTCCGGTCGTGCGCCGCAAGCACGACGGCCGTCCAGGCCGGCTCGTCGTCCTCTACGTGAAGAGGA
>CAVSEK010000012.1:0-17969 GCA_963726975.1 uncultured Actinomycetota bacterium | reverse complement strand
GGTGACCGGGACGCCGGCCAGGCCGGAACCGCGAAGGCCGAGCTCACCCGGGGACCACCTCGACCGGCACCCTGGCCGCGACACAGGCCGCGACCTCCTCCGCCCCGCGGGCGAACAGGTGCACGTCACCGCCTTGAGCGGACGACCCGGCGGCCCGGCGAGCGAGGTCCATGAGCAGCGCGTCGATCTCCTCCTGCCGCCACGACGCCCTGCTGGGGCGCTTGCCGACCTCGACCACCTCGACCCCGTCAGGCAGTGGGACGTGCCGGGCGAGCGGTCGCGACGACGACGTCGGCGCCGGCCAGCAGGCGCCGACCGCGCACGGTCACCAGCCCCGGGTCGCCGGGGCCACCCCCCACGAGGGCGACACTGCCCGCTCCCGCGCGGTGCCGGCGCAGCGGCAGCTCCCCCGTCTCGACGGCCAGGGCGAGCGCGTCGCGCAGGGCGACCGCGCGCCGGGGGTCGCGCCCGGCGGTGATCGCCACGACCACGTCGTCGACCCGGGCGACGGCCGGCACCCATGCTCCCGAGAGCGCGGCGTCGTCGGCGCGCACGCACCACGTGCCGCGCTCCTCGCAGGCAGCCGCGACCTCGGCGTCGACCACCCCGGTGGCGGTGACGACGAGCCACGCACCGTCGACGTCAGACGGCCGGAAGGGGCGCCGCTCGACCTGACCGGGCATCTCGTCGCGGACGTCGGGCGCGACCACGTGCAGGTCGGCGCCGGCCGCGGCCAGGGCGGTGGCCCGGCGCAGGGCGACGGGACCGCCACCGACGACGAGCACGCGGCGACCGCGCAGGTCGAGGAAGAGCGGGAAGGCCTGCACCTCTCCAGGATGACAGGCCGGTCCCGGCGCGGGCCCCGCGTGGCGCCGCGCCACACTCGGTACGTGCAGATCTCCGCGAAGTCCGACTACGCCCTGCGGGCGCTGTGCCACCTCGCGGCCGCCGACGTCGGGGCGGACGGCACCTCGGCCGTCCCGGTCAAGGCTGACGACATCGCTGCGGCGCAAGGCATCCCGCGCGCCTTCCTGGACGTCATCCTCATCGAGCTGCGCCGCGCCGGCATCGTCGCCAGCCGCCGGGGACCGGTGGGCGGGCACCGGCTGGCGCGCCCCGCCTACGCCGTGACCATCGCCGACGTCGTCCGCGCGCTGGAGGGACCGCTCGCCCTGGTGCACGGCACCCGGCCGGAGGAGCTCGACTACGAGGGCGCGGCGGAGCGGTTGCGCGACGTCTGGGTGGCGCTGCGCGCCGCCGTGCGCGGCGTGCTCGAAAGCACCACGCTCGAGCAGGTCGTCGCCGGCACGCTGCCCGAGGGGGTCCTGGCGCTCAACGAGCCGGCGCGGGCGTGGCAGTCGGTGGACCCGCGGGCGCGCCGGCCCACTGGCGCCTGACCCGCCGCAGCCGGTGACACCGCGCTCCGCCACGCGCGGCCCGGCGGCCCGGGGCCGGAAGCACGGCCCGGAGCCGGAAGCACGGCCCGGAGCCGGAGGCACGGAGTCGGCGGCGCGGCCCGACGCCCGCGGCGCGGCCTAGAGCCGGCGGCCCTCCAGCAGCCCGCGGGCGTCCAGCTCGGCGAGCAGCTGCTCGACCGACTGCTCCAGCGTCTGCTCGTGGGTCGGCACGACCACGTCCGGGGCGGTCGGCGCCTCGTACGGGCTGTCGACACCGGTCAGGCCGGTCATCTCGCCGGCCGCCTGCTTGGCGTACAGGCCCTTGACGTCGCGCTCGGCGCAGACCTCGACGGGAGTGGCGACGTGCACCTCGAGGAAGCCGGCGCCACGCTTGTCGTGCAGCGCCCGGACGGCCTCGCGGGTCTCGGCGTACGGGCTGATGACGGCGGCCAGCACCAGCACGCCGTGCTTGGCGAGCGTCGAGGCGACCCAGCCGATCCGCAGCACGTTGGTGTCGCGGTCCTCGCGGGAGAAGCCCAGGCCCTTGGAGAGGAACTCGCGGACCTCGTCGCCGTCGAGCAGCTCGACGCTGCCGGTGAGGCGCGCGGCCAGCGCCTCGCACAGGGTGCTCTTGCCCGCGCCGGACAGGCCGGTCAGCCAGACGGTCGCCCCGCGGGACGCGGCCTCGCGGTCGGCGTCGCCGGTGGCGGCGGACTGCTGCAGGGTGGTCACCAGGTCTCCTCGGGGTCGGCGCCGGCGGCGTGCCTGCGAGGGTACGGCGCGTGACCGGCCGCTGTGGCCGCCCGCGCGGACGGCAACCCGCCCGGGGGAACGCGACCGCCCCAGCGGGCGTGGCCGGGCGGCCCGCTGCGCGCCCGGCCGTCCGGGGCCGGGTGTGGGACGATGGTGCCCATGGGTGCGACGGCTGGTGCGGTCCTCACGCGACGCCGCCACGTCGACCTGCTCCGGGTGGCCAGCGCCGCCTGACGCCGCGGGTCCGATGACGTCCCCGCACCGTCCCTCGTCCCCGCGACACCCCCAGGAGACCCGTATGCCCGCCACGCGCGGACAGGGCCAGTGGGGGCTCGGCTACCGCGAGCCCCTCAACGCCAACGAGCAGTCCAAGAAGGACAGCGACCCGCTGACGGTCAAGCAGCGGATCGTCGACATCTACAGCAAGACCGGGTTCGACGGCATCGACGGCGGTGACCTGCGCGGGCGCTTCCGCTGGTTCGGCCTCTACACCCAGCGCGCCGAGGGCATCCCCGGTGGCAAGACCGCCGTGCTGGAGCCCGAGGAGCTCGAGGCGCCGTACTTCATGCTGCGGATCCGGGTCGACGGCGGCCAGTTGACGGCGGAGCAGCTCCGGGTGATCGGGCAGATCAGCACCGAGTACGGCCGGGACGTCGCCGACGTCACCGACCGGCAGAACATCCAGCTGCACTGGATCCGGGTCGAGGACGTGCCGGCGATCTGGGAGCGCCTGGACGCGGTCGGCCTGGACACGACCGAGGCCTGCGGCGACTGCCCGCGCGTGATCATCGGCTGCCCGCTCGCCGGCGTGTCCTCCGACGAGGTGCTCGACTCCACCGAGGTGCTGCAGCAGGTCCGTGACCGCTACGTCGGCGACCCCGCCTTCTCCAACCTGCCGCGCAAGTTCAAGACCTCGATCTCGGGCTGCTCCGCGCACTGCACGAACCACGAGATCAACGACGTCGCGTTCGTCGGCGTCGAGCTGCCCGACGGCACCAAGGGCTACGACCTGTGGGTCGGCGGCGGCCTGTCGACCAACCCCAAGCTCGGGCTGCGGCTCGGCACGTTCGTCGAGCCGGACCGGGTCGCCGAGGTCTGGGCGGGCGTGTGCGCGGTCTTCCGGGACTACGGCTACCGCCGCTCGCGCATGCACGCGCGCCTGAAGTTCCTGCTCGCCGACTGGGGCCCGGAGAAGTTCCGCCAGGTCCTGGAGACCGAGTACCTCACGGCGCCGCTGCCCGACGGCCCGGCCCCCGTGGCCTCGCCCGTCGAGGGCCGCGACCACGTCGGCGTGCACCGCCAGCGCGACGGCCGCTCGTACGTCGGCGCCGTGCCCCGCGCCGGCCGGACCTCGGGCTCGCAGCTGACCCGCGTCGCCTCGCTCGCCGAGCGGTACGGCGACGGCCGCATCGCCACCACCGCCCAGCAGGGCCTGGTACTGCTCGGCGTGCCCGACGAGCACCTCGACACCCTCGTCGACGAGCTCGAGTCCGAGGACCTGCGGGTGCGCCCCTCCCGCTTCCGCCGCGGCACCCTGGCCTGCACCGGCCTGGAGTTCTGCAAGCTCGCGATCGTCGAGACCAAGGCCCGCTCGGTCGACCTCTACACCGAGCTCGAGAAGCGCCTCCCCGACTTCGACGAGCCGATCACCCTGAACGTCAACGGCTGCCCGAACTCCTGCGCCCGGTTCCAGACCGGCGACATCGGCCTCAAGGGCTCCATCGTCGACGGCGTCGAGGGCTTCCAGGTGCACCTCGGCGGCCGGCTCGGCGAGGACGCCGGCTTCGGCCGCAAGTCCCGCGGCCTGAAGGTCACCGCCGACGAGGCGCCGGACTACGTCGAGCGCCTGCTGCGCAGCTACCTGGAGCACCGCGAGCCCGGCGAGCGCTTCGCGGTCTGGGCCCGCCGGGCAGACGAGGCCCTGCTCAAGTGAGGGGGGGGCGTCGCCAGGTCGCTGTCGTGAGGTCGGCGAGGTGACCGAGCGGGCTGCGCCGATGTGCTGCCCGTACTGCGGGGAGGAGTCGATCCGCCCCTGGGGCGACGACCCCGACAGGGACCACGCGCAGTGGCGCTGCGAGGCGTGCACGCGGGTCTTCGTGCTGCGGTACAAGGGGATCACCGGGCGCTGACGAGTACGGGTGGTCGGCGCGGGGTCGGCCACGCCGCCGTTCACAGGGGCCGGCGGAAGGTGACCTCGGGGTGGCCGGGGCCGTCGTAGGACTCCACCGGACCGGACACCTCGAAGCCCAGCGCCCGGTGCGCGGCGATCGAGGCGGAGTTGCCGGGCACCGTCACCGCCCGGACCTCGGCGCAGCCGCGGTCGCGGGCGACGTCGGCGAAGCGGGCGTGCAGGTCGCGTGCCAGGCCGGTGCCGCGCAGGTCAGGGCGGACCCCGAGGACGTGCACGTACGCCCCCTCGGGCTGCGAGGGCGAGACGACGCCGACGAGGAAGGCCGCGAGCCCGCGGTCGTCCTCCGCGACGAGGCTGGTCGACCAGAAGTGCTCGAGGAACAGCCGGGGCAGGACGGGCAGCACCGGGCGCCCCCACCAGCTGTCGAGCACCGCGGCGACCGCCTGGTGGTCCCGCGCCCGGGCCACCCGCACGCGCACACGCTCCGACACGCCCGCCCCCTGTCCGTGCGACAGGATGGTCGCACCCCCGTACGTGCGAGAGGCCCCACCGTGAGCAGCACCCCGTCGAGCCCGCCGACCACCCGCCCCGCGCCCACCCCGGACGAGCCGACCCGGCCTCGCCGGCTGTGGGTGTTCGGCGTGCTGGCCCTGCTGGTCCTGCTCGTGGGCGGGGTCGGCGGGTCGTACCAGGGGCGGCTGGCCGACGTGCAGAAGAACGACAACTCCTCCTATCTGCCGAGCTCGGCGGAGTCGACCCAGGTCCAGAACGCGGCGGCGGCCTTCACCCCGACGACGTCGCTGCCCGGGTTCCTCGTCTACCAGCGCCAGGGCGGCCTGACCGCGACCGACCGGGCGAAGATCGCCTCTGACGTGCAGGCACTGAGGAACCTGGACGGGGTGGCCGGCGAGCAGGTGGGGGCGCCGCAGCTGTCGGCCGACGGCAGCACGGCCGCGGTGACCGCACCGCTGATCGCCAAGCGCGGTGACACCGCGGTGACCGGGCCGGAGCTCGCGGCGGTGCAGGCGACGGTCGAGGCGCTGCTCAAGAGGGACGTGCCGGCCGGGCTGACGGTGCACACCGCCGGGCCGGGCGGCCTGCTCAGCGCGCTCATCGAGGCGTTCCAGGGGATCGACGGGACCCTGCTGCTCGTCGCCGGGATCGTCGTGGTGGTGCTGCTGCTCATCGTCTACCGCAGCCCGGTGCTGTGGTTCTTCCCGCTGTTCAGCGCGGTGCTGTCGCTGGGGCTGGCCTCGATCGCGGTCTACTTCCTGGCGAAGAAGGGCGTGGTCACGCTCAACGGGCAGAGCCAGGGCATCCTGTCGGTCCTGGTGATCGGGGCGGGGACCGACTACGCACTGCTGCTCATCAGCCGCTACCGCGAGGAGCTGCACGTCTCGCCGAGCCGGGTCACCGCGATGGTGCGGGCGTGGCGCGGCGCGGCGCCGGCGATCGCCGCGTCGGCGGCCACGGTCATCATCGGCCTGCTGTGCCTGCTGGTCAGCCAGCTCAACTCCAACCGTGGCCTCGGGCCGGTCGCCGCGATCGGCATCGCCTGCACGCTGCTGGTGATGCTGACGTTCCTGCCCGTCGCGCTGGTGCTGTGCGGCCGGTGGGTCTTCTGGCCGCGCATCCCGCGGGTCGACGAGCAGGGCGCGCTGGCCGCGCACGGCGCCTGGGCGACGGTGGCGGGCAGCGTCAGCCGCCGGCCGCGCCGGGCCTGGGTCGCCTCCGTCCTGGTGCTGCTGGCGTGCGTCGCGCTGGTGCCGACGCTGCGGGCCGACGGGCTGGCGACGGTCGACGGGTTCACCAACTCCCCCGACGCCGTCCAGGGCCAGCGGATCTTCGACGCGACGTTCGACCGGGGCACGGGCGCCCCGGCGGTCGTGCTCACCGACGCGGCGCAGGCCGACGCGGTCATCGCTGCCGCCCGCGGCGTGCAGGGGGTCGCCCAGGGGCCGGGCGCGGTCTGCCGGCAGCCCGACTACCGCAAGCTCGCCGCCGCGACGCAAGCCGGCGAGCTGCCGGTGACGGTCGGCACGTTCCCGGCGGCGGCCGGCTGCCCGCCGGAGTCGTTCGCCCTCACCCCGATCGGCGGCCGCACCCTCGTCAACGCCCAGATCACCGCGGCGTACGACACGCCGGAGGCGTACGCGACCGTCGAGCGGCTGCGGGCGGCCGTCCACGCGGTGCCCGGCGCCCGGGCCCTCGTCGGCGGCCAGTCCGCGCTCAACCTCGACGTGCAGGACGCCGCCCGGCACGACCGCGACCTCATCCTGCCGCTGGTGCTCGTCGTGATCCTCGCGGTGCTCATGGTGCTGCTGAGGTCGCTGGTGGCGCCGCTGCTGCTCATCGGCACGGTGGTGCTGTCGTTCGCCGCGACCCTCGGGGTCTGCGCGTTCTTCTTCAACCACGTGTTCGGGTTCGCCGGGGCCGACACGTCGTTCCCGCTGTTCGCCTTCATCTTCCTCGTGGCGCTGGGGATCGACTACAACATCTTCCTCATGACGCGGGTCCGCGAGGAGACGGTCGGGCACGGCACGCGCAGCGGGGTGCTGCGCGGCCTGACGGTGACCGGCGGCGTGATCACCTCGGCCGGCATCGTGCTGGCATCGACGTTCGCGGTGCTCGGGGTGCTGCCGCTGGTCGCCCTCGCCGAGGTCGGCTTCGCGGTGGCGTTCGGCGTGCTGCTCGACACCTTCCTGGTCCGGTCGGTGCTGGTACCGGCCCTCGCCTACGACCTGGGCAAGGTCATCTGGTGGCCGAGCCGGCTGGCCGGGGGCCGCGACTGAGGCTCAGGAGTGCAGCCCGCACTCGACCTTGTCGCCGACCTGGGCCCAGCGACCCGAGCGGGGGTCCTCCCCGGGCGCGACCCGGCGGGTGCAGGGCGCGCAGCCGATCGAGGGGTAGCCGTCGGACTGCAGCGGGTTGACGAGGATGCCGTTGTCGGCGACGTAGGCGTCGTACTGCTCCTGCGTCCAGGTCGCCAGCGGGTTGACCTTGACCTTCTCCCGCCGGGCGTCCCACTCCACGACGCCGACCGCGCGCCGGGTGGTCGCCTCGTCACGCCGGATGCCGGAGGCCCAGGCGAGGTACGGCGCCAGGCCCCGGGCGAGCGGCTCGACCTTGCGGATCGCGCAGCAGGCGTCGGGATCGCGCTGCAGCAGCCGGCCGCCGTAGACCGCTTCCTGCTGCCCCACCGTGAGCACCGGCAGCACCGTGCGGACGTTCACGTCGTAGACCTGCGCCACCGCGTCGCGGGTGCCGATGGTCTCCGGGAAGTGGTAGCCGGTGTCGAGGAAGAGCACGTCGATCCCGCTGGCGACCGAGGCGGCCAGCGAGGCGAGCACGCCGTCCGCCATCGAGGAGGCGATGACGAAGCGGTCGCCGAACGTCTCGTGCGCCCAGCGCAGGACGTCCTGCGCCGACCCGGCCTCCAGCTCGCCACCGGCCTGCTCCGCGAGGGCGCGCAGCGCCCCGGGTCGGTCGTCGAGGTCGCGGACGTCCGTGTCGAGAGTTCCCACGCCGGGCCCAACGCGCCGCGACGCGGGCGTCTTCCCCGTACGCGGGGCAACTGCCTCGGCGCAGCGGCCACAGGGGTGACGTGGCAGGCTGACCAGGTGAGCGCTCCCGTCCCTGCGCTCGTCACGCTGCACGTGTGGCGGGTGGCCCGGCGCTCGGTGCCCGCGGCGCTGCTCCGCATGGCGACCGACCGCGAGCGGGTGCGCCGCGCCCCCGGCGTCCGCTTCGCCAAGCTGCTCGGCACCGGCGACGGGCGCACCTTCACCGCCCGCGACGCCGACCCGACCCGCTGGGCGCTGCTGACCACGTGGGCACGGCCGCAGGACGCGGTGGCCTTCGAGCGCTCACGGGTGGCGCAGGGCTGGGGGCGCTGGCCGACGAGACCTGGCGGGCCGACCTGGTGCCGCTGTTCTCCCGCGGCCGGTGGAGCGGTCACGAGCCGTTCGGCGCACCGACCGCGACCCGCGGCGACGGTCCGGTCGCCGCCGTGACCCGGGCGCGGCTGGTCACCCGCCGGGCCGCCGCTTCTGGGCCTCCGTCCCCCGGTGAGCGCCGACCTGCGGTCGCGCCCGGGCCTGCTCGCCGCGATCGGCATCGGCGAGGCGCCGGTCGGGCTGCAGGGCACGTTCAGCCTCTGGCACGACGACCGCGCGCTGCGCGCGTTCGCGCACGGCGGCGCGGCGCACCGCGAGGTCGTCGCCCGTACCGCCACCGAGGGCTGGTACGCCGAGGAGCTGTTCGCCCGCTTCCGCGTCGCCGCCAGCAGCGGCACGCTCGACGGCCGCGACCCGCTGGCCGGGGCCGCCGCGTGAGCGCCGACCGGATGACCGGCCGGGTCGTCGAGTGGGACCGCGACACCCTCGGCGCCTGCGCCGACGAGGTCCTCGACGTCTACGCCGAGGCGATGCAGGTCCCCCGCTCGACCGCGGGCAGCCGCCGCTCGATCCTCGCGGCGCACCTGGACCGCGACGGGCTGCGCGCCGTCGCGAGCCGCGACGCCGGACCGCCGGCTGGTCGGCGTCGCGTACGGCCACCTCGGCGCGCCGGGCCAGTGGTGGCACGACCGGGTCGCCGGGGCGCTGTCGCAGCCCTCGGCGCGGGCGCTCGCGTCGTCCTGGCTGCGCGGCGCCTTCGAGGTCTGCGAGCTGCACGTGCGGCCGGCCGAGCAGGGCACCGGCCTGGGCCGCGCGCTGCTCGACGCGCTGCTCGCCGGGACGCCCGCCCCGACCGCCGTGCTCACGACGCCCGACTCCGAGACCCGGGCGCGCGGCTTCTACCGGGCCGGCGGCTGGGTCGACCTGGTCACCCGGCTGCGCTTCCCCGGCGACCCGCGCGCGTTCGCCGTGCTCGGCCTGCGACGGGAGCAGTCCCGGTGACGCTCACGCCCGCCACCGCTGACCGCGACCGGGTGGTCGTCGTCGGCGCCGGCCACAACGGCCTGGTCGCCGCCTGCTACCTCGCGCGCGCCGGGCTCGACGTGACCGTCGTCGAGCGCGACACGGTGGCCGGCGGCGCGGTCTCCACCGTGGAGCGCTTCCCCGGCTACCTCATGGACCGCGGCTCCAGCGCGCACGTCATGGTGCGGCACACCGGCATCGTCGAGGACCTCGCGCCTGGGCGAGTGCGGCCTGGAGTACCAGGACCTCGACCCGTGGGGCTTCGCGCCGAGCGGCCCGGTCGACGACCAGCGCGGCATCCACTTCTTCGTCGACCTCGACCGCACCTGCGCCTCCATCGAGGCGGTCTGCGGTACCCGCGACGCCGACGCCTACCGCGCCTTCGTCACCGACTGGTCGGCCCGCAACGTCCGGGTCTTCGACGCCTTCCAGGCGCCACCGACCGGCCTGCACCTCGGCCGGACCCTGTGGGGCATCGGCTCCACGAGCGGCCTGGGCGGCCTGGAGCTGTCGCGGCAGTTCCTCACCAGCGCCGACGCGCTGCTCGACGAGCACTTCGACGACGAGCGGCTCAAGACCGCGCTGGCGTGGATGGGCGCGCAGTCCGGGCCGCCGACGCACGAGGTCGCCACCGCCGACCTGGTCGGCTGGAACACCGTCATGCACCTGCGGCCGCCGGGCCACCCCGTGGGCGGCAGCGGCATGCTCAGCGTGGCGCTGGAGCGGCGCCTCGAGTCGTACGGCGGCCGGGTCCTGCTCGGCGACGGCGCCGCGCAGGTGGTCGTCCGCGACGGGCGGGTCGCGGGGGTGCGCACCGACAGCGGCGCGGAGCACCGGGCCGCGACCGTGGTCGCCGGCTGCCACGTGCTCACCACGCTGGACCTGCTGGGTGACGCCGCCCCGGCCGACCTGACGGCCCGGGCCCGGCGCAGCATCCGTACGGGCAACGGGATCGGGATGGTGGTGCGCCTGGGCACCAGCGAACTGCCGCGCTACCCGTCCGGCACCGGCGAGGAGCACCGCGCGATGCAGCTGCTCGCTCCGTCCCGGCAGTACCTCCGGCGCGCGCACGGGGAGTTCTCCGCCGGCCTGCCGCCGACCGAGCCGGCCGCGCTCGCCATGACGTTCAGCGCCTTCGACCACACGATCGCGCCGGCGGGCAAGCACAACGTCACCGTGTGGGGGCAGTGGCACCCGTACGCGCTGGCAGACGGCGAGCACTGGGACGCCATCGCCGAGCGCGAGGGCACCAAGCTCGTCGAGGCCGTCGACCGGGTCGCGCCGGGCTTCGCCTCCTCGGTGGAGCACATGCACGTGCAGACGCCGCTCGACCTCGAGCGCGAGCTCGGGCTGCGCAACGGGCAGGTCATGCACGTGGAGATGGCGCTGGACCAGATGTTCGCCTGGCGGCCGATGCCGGAGCTCGCCCAGCACCGGGTGCCGCAGGTGCCCGGGTTGTTCCTGTGCGGCGCGTCGACCCACCCGGGCGGCGGGGTGTTCGGGGCGAGCGGCCGCTCGGCGGCCCGGGTCGCGCTCGCCGACCGGGAGCCGTCGCTGCTGGCGAAGGCCGTGAGGAGGGTCCGTGGCTGAGGTCGAGCTGTTCGAGGTGCTGCTGGTGGACGGTGCGCAGCGCTGGCACGCCGGCGTCGTGGTCGGCGAGGAGGAGGACCTGCTGCTCGAGAAGGGCGGCAAGGTGCTGGTCTTCTCCAGCCGGGCGGGTCTGGAGCACGCGGCGCAGTCCGCCGGGCGGGAGCTCTCGGACGAGCTGCCTGACGAGATCGACCTCGACCTCGGCGGGTGGCTGCCGCGCGGCACGCCCGAGCCGTCGCTGCAGGAGGTCTCCGAGCTCTGGCACCTGCTCGTCGACGACCCGGTCGCCGGGCGGCCGCTCGCGGGCGAGGACGCCGGCGAGGCCTACGACGACCTGGTCGAGGAGGCGCCGGGCTGGTACGACGAGCACGGCGACCTGGCCCGCCGGGTGCTCGCCGACGCGGTCCGCCGGCTGCGCGGCCGGCTCCGCCGCCCGTGACCTCGGGCCGCGGCGCCGTGCTCGCCCGGCCACCGGTCCGCCGGGCTCCCGAGCTGCTCGCGGGGCTCGTCGTCCTGCTGCAGGTCGCCTACCCGCTGACCTCGGGGCGGCCCCGGCACGCCCTGACGGTCGCGACCGTCGTCGTCTTCTTCCTGGCCACGACCTCTCACGCGGTGCGCGAGCGCGGGTCGCGCTGGGCCGCCGCCTACGTCCTCGTCGCGGCCGGCGGCGGGCTGCTCGCCGAGGCCGTCGGCACCGCCACCGGCGTGCCGTTCGGCCACTACTCCTACGCCGGCAGCCTCGGGCCGCGGGTCCTCGACGTGCCCCTGGTGATCCCGCTGGCGTGGGCGATGTTCGCCTACCCCTGCCTGCTCGTCGGGCAGCGGCTGGCCCGCTCCCCGGCCGGCGCCGCACTCGGCGGGCGGAGCCGCACTCGCCGCCTGGGACCTGTTCCTCGACCCGCAGATGGTCGCCGAGCGGCACTGGACGTGGGCCGACGTGCGGGTCGGGCTCCCGGGCGCACCCGACGTGCCGCTGAGCAACACCGCCGGCTGGCTGCTGGTCGGGGTGCTGTTGATGGCCGTGCTGCAGCTGCTCCCCCGGGTGGTCGCCGACGACCGCCAACCGCTCGGGCTGTTCCTGTGGACCTACGCGTCGTCGGTGCTGGCCTTCGCGGTGTTCTTCGGCCGGCCGCTGGTCGCCCTCGTCGGCGCGGTCGGCATGGGCCTGGTCGCCCTGCCGCTGGCCCGCATCCTCGCCCGCTCCCGGTGAGGTGGCTGGCGGCGCTGGTCGCCGCGCTGTCCGCGCACAGCGCGCTCAACGCCCGCCTGCTGCGCACCCCGGTCGCCGGCCCGGTGCGGTCGCGCGTGAGCGTCCTGCTCCCGCTGCGCGACGAGGCCGGCCGGGTCGGGCCCTGCCTGTCCGCGCTGCAGGCGCAGACGCTCGACGTGGAGCTGCTCGTGCTCGACGACGGCTCCACCGACGGCACCGCAGCGCTGGTCGAGGCCGCCACCGGGCGGCCGCCGCTGACCGGGGCGCCGCTGCCGCCCGGCTGGCTGGGCAAGCCGTGGGCGTGCCGGCAGCTCGCCGACGCCGCCTCCGGCGACGTGCTGGTCTTCGTCGACGCCGACGTCGTGCTCACCCCCGACGCCGTCGCCGCCACCGTCGCCCTGCTCGAGCAGACCGGGATGGACCTCGTCAGCCCCTACCCGCGGCAGGAGGCGCCGGCCGCGACCCGGCTGGTGCAGCCGCTGCTGCAGTGGTCGTGGCTGACCTTCCTGCCGCTGCGCCTGGCCGAGCGACCCGGCAACCCCTCGCTCGCCGCCGCGAACGGCCAGCTGCTCGCGGTGCGCCGCAGCGCCTACGACCGCGCCGGTGGGCACGGCGCGGTCCGCGCCGAGGTGGTCGAGGACGTGGCCCTGCTGCGCGCGCTCAAGCGCGCCGGCGGCCGCGGGGGCGTCGTCGACGGCACCGCGCTGGCCACGACGCGGATGTACGACGGCTGGGACGAGCTGGTCGAGGGCTACGCGAAGTCGCTGCACACCGTGCCGGTCGCCGCCCTGGCGCTGCTCGCGGCGCTGTACGTCGTCCCGCCGCTCGCGGCCCTGCGGGGCTCGCGGGCCGGGGCGTTCGCCACCGCGGCAGCGGTGGCCGGCCGGGTCGTCACGGCGCGCCGCACCGGAGGCCGGCCGCTGGACGCCGTGACCCACCCGCTCGGCGTGGCGGTGCTGCTCGCCCTGGCCGTGCGCAGCCGGGTGCGGCACCGTCGGGGCGCGCTGACCTGGAAGGGCCGGGCGCTCCCCGGCTCCTGAAGCGCCGCAGGCACGGTCGCCGACGGGGTGGCCCCGGACCACACCCCGGGTCACTGGTGCGACGCTGAGCACGCGCTCATCCTCGGGTCACCGGCCGCCCTGGCCGACCGAGGAGGACCTCATGAACATCTCGCGCTCGGCGGTCGCCGTCACCACCGCGGTCCTGGTCGCGACCGGCGGCGCGCTCACCGCACCCGGCGCCCTCGCCGCACCCACGTCGCGGCCGGCCGCCACGGCGCAGGTCCCCGTCCACCCGACCCTCACCGCGGTCCGGGTGGGCCGGCACGCCACCTTCGACCGCGTGGTCTTCGACTTCGTCGGAGGCGTGCCCGGCTACCGCACGGAGTACGTGCCGGTCGTCATCGCCGACGCCCGCGGCAACCGGGTCCCGGTCGCCGGCTCTGCCGGGCTGCACGTCGTCTTCGTCTTCGCCCAGGCGCACCGCGACGACGGGACCACGTCGTGCTCGCCATGCGCGCTGCCGTCGGTCGGCTTCCCGCTGCTGCGGCAGGTCGCCCCCGCCGGCGACTTCGAGGGCTACCTGTCGTACGGCCTGGGCCTGGCACGGGTCGCGCAGTACCGCACCTCCACCCTGACCGGGCCCGACCGGGTCGTCATCGACATCGACCACGCGCCGGCCGCACAGCCACGGCTGCTGCTGCAGGGCTCGCGCGGCGACGACGTCGCCGCCTGGCAGGGCGCGCTCGACGTCGTCCGCGACGCGCGGCTGGCCACCGACGGCATCTTCGGCCCGCTCACGGCAGGCGCGACCCGCGCCTTCCAGCGCGCCGCCGGTCTGGTCGCCGACGGCATCGTGGGGCCGCTCACCCGGGCCGCGATGCTCAACGGTCGAGGCTGACGACGCCGGCGCGGTCGGCGCGCTCGGGGGCCGTGCCGCACACTGGGGTCCCGGCGCGCGCACCGGGAGTGCTGCTCGGCCGGGAGGGGACCGCATGACGCCGCCCGACCTCCCGGCCCGGAGCCGGCCCTGAGCCGCGTCGTCGTCGTCGGGGCGGGGGTCGGCGGGCTGGCTGCGGCCGCCCGCCTGGCCGCGCTCGGGCACGCCGTGACGGTCTGCGAGGCCGGCGACCGGGTCGGCGGCAAGCTCGGCCTGGTGGAGCGGGACGGGTTCCGCTTCGACACGGGGCCGTCCCTGGTGACGATGCCGCACGTGTTCCGGGAGCTGTTCGCCGACACCGGCGGCTGGCCCGACGGCCTGGAGCTCACACCGCTGGAGCCGCTGGCCCGCTACCGCTTCGGCGACGGCACGCGCTTCGACGCCAGCAGCGACCTCGACGAGCACTGCGCCCGCCTCGACGCCGCGCTCGGCGCCGGCACCGGGGCGCAGTGGCGAGCGTTCAGCGCGCGGGCGGGGCGGGTCTGGGCCGCCAGCCGGGAGCCGTTCCTGGAGTCGGCGCTCGGCGGCCGCACGGACATCGCCCGGCTCGCGGTGCGGGCGCCGCGCGACATCGCCGCGATCGCCCCGGCGACGTCGCTGCGCGCCCTGGCCCGGCGCTACCTGCACGACCCGCGGCTGCGTACCTACCTCGACCGCTACGCCACCTACACCGGCAGCGACCCCCGGCGGGCGCCGGCCGCGCTGGCGGCCGTGCCCTACGTCGAGCAGGCGTACGGCGGCTGGTACGTCCAGGGCGGCCTGGTCCGGCTCGGCGAGGCGCTGCACGGCCGGGCGGTGGAGCGCGGCGCGACGGTGCGGCTCGGCGCCCGGGTCGAGCGGATCGACGTGCAGGGCCGCCGGGCCTGCGGCGTCACGCTGGCCGGCGGCGAGCGGCTGCCCGCCGACGTCGTCGTCGCCAACGCCGACGCGGCCACCGTCTACGGCGACCTGGTCCGCTCCCCCGCCGCGTCCCGGCGGCTGGCCCGGGCCACCCCGTCGCTGTCCGGCTTCGTGCTGCTGCTGGGCGTGGACGGCCGCACCCCCGGCCTCGCCCACCACAACGTCCTGTTCCCGACCGACTACGACGCCGAGTTCGACGCGGTCTTCGGCCGCGACGCGCGCCCGGTCGAGGACCCGACGCTGTACGTCAGCGCCCCGGACGACCCGGCGGTGCGGCCCGAGGGCAGCGAGGCGTGGTTCGTCCTCGTCAACGCCCCCCGGCACGGCACCGGCCCCGGCGCCACCGACTGGCGCGCACCGGGGCTCACCGCGACGTACGCCGAGCACCTGCTCGACCTGCTGGCCGAGCGCGGGCTGCCGGTCCGCGACCGGCTCCGGTTCTGCGAGGTGCTCTCCCCCGCCGACCTCGAGCAGCGCACCGGCGCCGTCGGCGGCGCCATCTACGGCACCTCGAGCAACGGCGTCTCCGCCGCGTTCCTGCGCCCCGCCAACCGCTCTGCGGTCCAGGGCCTGTTCCTCGTCGGGGGCTCCTCGCACCCCGGCGGCGGTCTGCCCCTGGTCGCCCTGTCGGCCCGGATCGTGGCCGGCCTGGTCGGCGCCGCGTCGTGATCGACCTGCGCGCGGCGGGGTAGTCCTCCCCGGTGGCCCCCAGCAGCCGGCTCGACGCCTTCCAGCAGCAGCACAGGTGGCTGGGCTTCCCCGTGGCCGTCGTCTACAAGTTCGTCGACGACCAGGGCAGCTACCTCGCGGCCCTCGTCGCCTACTACGGCTTCCTGTCGCTGTTCCCGCTGCTGCTCCTGCTCTCGACCGTGCTCGGCGTGCTGCTGCGCCGCCACCCCGACCTGCAGCAGCAGCTGCTGACCTCGGCCCTGAACCAGTTCCCGGTCGTCGGTCAGGACCTCGGGCGCCCGGACGCGCTGCGCGGCAGCACGCTCGGGATCGTGCTCGCGCTGCTCGCCACGCTCTACGGCGCGCTGGGCGTGGCCCAGGCGGTGCAGAACGCGATGAACGTCGCCTGGGCGGTGCCGAAGAACTCGCGGCCCAACCCGGTGCTCGCCCGGCTGCGCAGCCTGCTGCTGCTGGGCACCGCCGGCCTGCTGCTGGTCGGCACCACGGTGCTGTCCACGCTCGACAGCAGCGGCGCCCTCGGCTCCGGCGTGGTCAAGACCGTGCTGGTCAACGCCGGGGCGGTGCTGCTCAACCTCGGCGTCCTGCTGGTGGCGCTGCAGATCGCCACCGCCGTCCGGCTCCGGCTCCCGCAGCTGCTCCCCGGCGCCGTGCTGGGCGCCGCGCTCTGGCGGGCGCTGCAGGTCTTCGGGACCATGTACGTCCAGCGCGTCGTCGCCGGCGCGAGCGCCACCAACGGCACGGTGGCGTTCGTGCTCGGCCTGATCGCCTGGATCTACCTGCTGGCGGTGAGCCTGGTGCTCTGCGTCGAGATCAACGTCGTGCTCTCCCGGGGCCTGCACCCGCGGTCGCTGCTCACGCCCTTCACCGACGACGTCGACCTCACCCGGGGTGACCAGCGGGCCTACCGGCAGTACGCCGCGGCCCAGCGCGCCAAGGGCTTCGAGACGGTCGACGTGCAGTTCGCCCACGGGGGTCAGTACGCCACCGCCAAGCGCCGGCGCCGGCGCGAGGCGGGCGGCGCCCCGCCGGAGGCGCCGCCCGCGGGCTGAGTCGTGCTGGGCTCCAGACTGGCGGGAAGGGCGTGACGAAGGGGTGTGCGTGGACGTGGGCGACCTGCCGGTGCGGCAGCTGACCGGCTGGCTGGGGGCCTGGCCCCCCGCGGTGCCGGTGCGCGTGGTCGTCGACCCCGAGCCCGACCGGCCGGCCTGGGACGGCGGTCCGCGGCGCGTCACGGGCGTCGCCGACCCCGCCGGACGCTGCCTGGTGCGGGTGCCGCCGGAGGTCGCCGCGCGGCTGCCCGACCGGCTCGACGACCTCGAGGCCCTGCTCGCCGCGCTGCCCGCGGCCGTCGGCCGCCCCGGGACGGCCGGTGCGGGCGCGTTGCGCTGGGCCCAGCAGCTGCCCGACCTGGCCGCGGTGGCCGACGCCGGTGTCTGGCTGCCGGCCGCGCTCGCCGACGAGGGCGACCTGCGGGTCCCCACGTGGTTGCGACCCTTCGGCGGTGACGTCCTCGTCGCCCTCGACGAGCAGGACCGCCACCTCGCCGGCGTGGGCCTCAAGCGGCACACCGCCGACCTGTGCGAGATCGCCGTCGTCACCGACGAGTCCGCCCGCGGCCGCGGCCTGGCCCGCCGGCTCGTCGCCCAGGCCGCCCGCACGGTGACCTCCGCCGGCTGCGCCGTGCTCTACCTGCACGCCCCGGGCAACGAGGCCTCCGCCCGGACGGCCCGCGGCAGCGGCTTCCCCGACACCGGCTGGCGCGTCGTCGGCTTCTTCGAGCCGGGCGCCTAGGACCTCTCTCAGGTCGTCGTCACCCTGCGCCACCTGGGTCCGCCGATGACCCCGAGCACGCCTCCCGCCCGCGCCGCCTGGCGCCTGCCCGCCCCCGTCGCCGCGAGGTCCCGGCGGTCACCGCCGCCTTCTGGGTGGTCGAGGTCCTCACCACCGGCACGGGCGAGGCGGCCTCCGACGGCCTGGCTCAGGTCAGCCTCGTGCTGGGCGGCGTCGTGAGCACCGGCGGGCTCGCCCTCGCGCTCGGGCTGCAGCTGCGGGCCCGCCGCTACTGGGCGCCGCTCTCCTGGGCTGCCGTCAGCCTGGTGGCGGTCTCCGGCACCGTCGTCGCCGACGTCCTGCACACGGCCCTCGGCCTGTCGTACGCCGTGACGACGCTCGGCTCGGCGCTGGCGGTGGGGCCGCTCCCGGTCAGCCGCGGGCGATGAGCACGCCCGCGATCACCACGCCGTAGACGACGACCGCGACCCGGAGCGCCTGCGACGGGATCCGGGTGGCCAGCCGCGCGCCGCCGTAGCCGCCGAGCAGGGAGGTGATCGCCACGACGAGCACCGCCGGCCAGGCCACCGGGCCGAACAGCCCGAAGGCGACCAGCGCCACCGAGTTGATGACCAGCGACAGCACGTTCTTCAGCGCGTTGACCTGCTGCA
>CAVSEK010000011.1:0-51686 GCA_963726975.1 uncultured Actinomycetota bacterium | reverse complement strand
TCCTACCTCACCAGCGGCGGGAGCGGGGTGCTCGTGAGCACCCGCGAGCTGCTCGGCACCGGGGTGGGACGCGCCGGCGGTCGACGTCGTCGTCGACCTCACCTCCGGCGCGTCGCCGCCGGCCGTGCAGCGGCTGCACGGTCGCGGGCTGCACCGCGACCCGGCGCGCCCGGAGGCGGTGACCGACCTGTGGACCGTCGTCTGCGTGGCCGACGGGCACCCGCGGGGCGCCGCCGACCACCTGCACGCGGTGCGCAAGCACGCCCGTGCTGCCGGGTCCCGACGCCTCCGGCGAGCTGGTCGCCGGGCTCGCCCACCTCGACCCCGCCCTGGACGCCTGGTCCGCGCCGGCGCCCGCCACCCGACACCGCGTGACCGAGGACGCGCTCGCCCGCGTGGCAGCACGTGCCGCTGCGGCCCGCACCTGGTCGGCGACCGGTGACCGGGAGGTCGTCGGTCTCGAGGTGACGGCGGGCTCCGACCTCGGCCTGCCCGGGGGGACGCTGCCCCCGTCCGCGACCCGGACGACGGCGGTGCTGGGCACCCGGACCCGGGTGCGCGGCGAGGCCGACCCCGCGCGGCTGTGGCCGGCGCCGCTCATGACCGGCGCCCTGTGCGGCGGCGCGGGAGCGGCCGTGGGCGCCGTCCCCGGGGTCCTGGCGGGCGTCGGTTCCGCGGCGCTCGTGGCCGGCGCGGTCGGTGTCGCGCGCTACCGCAGCTCGCTGGCCGCCCTGCGCCGGGCCGCTCCCCTGGCCCCCGTGGCGCAGCTGGCCGCCGTCCTGGCCGACGCGCTGCTGGCCACGGGGGCGACCTCACGAGGCGCCGACGGGCTCGTGGTCGTCCCGCGCGGCGGCGACGCCGTGCGCGTCGAGCTCGCGGGCGTGCCGCGGGAGGAGTCGCAAGCCCTGGCCGACGCGCTCGACGAGCTGCTCGCCCCGTTGGCCGAGCCGACCTGGCTGGTGTCGCGCCCGGTCGTCGCCACCCCGGCGGCCGAGGCCGACCGGCGGCGCACCGCGCGGCGCTGTGCGCTGGGCCGGGCCGTGGACGCGGCGCTCGCGTGGCACGCCGTGCCGGCGCTGCTGGCCGGTGACGAGGCGGGCAGGGCGGCGCTGCAGCAGGCCTGGCAGGCCCGGCTGGGCCGCACCCGGCTGCTGCCGGCCGACAGCGTCGAGGGCCGCGAGGTGCTCGACCTGCTGCGGGGGACGGACCCCTTCGGGGTGCGCGCCCGGCACGTCCTGCGCTGGTCCTGAGCCCCGGTCAGCCGCCGAGCGGGGCGAGCAGGGCGCGGCGCCAGGTGCGCGACTCCTGCACCGTGAGCTCCAGCGCACGCACCTCCACCTCGAGCGGCAGCAGCGGCCGCAGCGCCTCCTCGACCGCGGCCAGGTCGCCGTCCGCCAGCACCCGGGCCACCGACAGGTGGACGTCGCGCAGGTCGGCGCCGAGCACGCGGGCGAGCTCCACGAAGGGCCCGTCGTCGTCCGGCCGGGCGTGCACGACGGTGCGGCCCCGGCTGTCCGGGACGAACCGGTGCGGGCCCGTGAGCCGGGCGCGGAACACCGGCACCCCGGACGCCGCGGCCCGCACCCGGTCGAGCCGCTGCAGGGCCTGCGGCGCGGGCAGCCACGGGTAGCCCAGGCTCACGTGCGGCGGCTCGAGCAGCCCGGCGCCGGGCAGGTGGCGGACCGCGTCGAGCAGCCCCGCCGCCCCCGGCACGAGCAGCTGCAGCGCGCTCGGCCCGGGGGCGGGTGAGGGGGCGCTCAGGCCGTCGCCACCAGGGCCAGGTCGCTGTCGCTGGGCAGCAGCTCGTGGTGCGGCAGCACCCGCACCGTGTAGCCGAAGGCTCCGGAGCGCTCCAGCGGCACGTCGCCCTCGTACCTCGCCAGACCGTCCTCACCGGTGCCGGTGGGCTGCATCTCGCGGGTCGCCGGCCGGTGGATGTCGTCGGCCTCGTCCACGCGCCCGTAGACGGCCTGCACGACGACGGACCCCACCGGCAGTCCGGCGAGGTCGACGGTCGCCCGCAGCCCCAGGGTCGTGCCGACCTCGGGGGTGTCGACGACACCCGCGGTCTCGACGTGCACGACGCGCACGCGCCGGCCACGTCTGCTGCACCTGGGCCTTCCACGCGGCCAGCTCCCGGGCCGGGGCGTAGCGAGCCGTCCGCGAGCGCCGCGGACGCGCGGGCCGCGGGCGCGTAGAGCTGCTGCACGTAGTCGCGGACCATCCGGCTGGCGAGCACCTTCGGACCGAGGCTCTGCAGCGTGTGGCGCACCATGTCGCACCACCGCTGCGGGACGCCGGCGCCGTCGACGTCGTAGAACCGGGTGCGCACCTGCTTCTCGACGAGCTCGTAGAAGGCCGACGCCTCGAGGTCGTCGCGCCGGTCGGGGTCGCTCACGCCGTCGGCGGTCGGGATGGCCCAGCCGTTCTCCCCGTCGTACATCTCGTCCCACCAGCCGTCGAGGATCGACAGGTTGAGACCGCCGTTGAGCGCCGCCTTCATGCCGCTGGTGCCGCACGCCTCGAGCGGCCGCAGCGGGTTGTTCAGCCAGACGTCGCAGCCGCCGTAGAGGTAGCGCGCCATGCCGATGTCGTAGTCGGGCAGGAACACGATCCTGTGCCGCACGTCGTGCGCGTCGGCGAAGCGCACCATGTCCTGCACCAGCTGCTTGCCGCCGTCGTCGGCCGGGTGCGACTTGCCGGCGATGACGAGCTGCACCGGGCGCTCGGGGTCGAGCAGGAGGCGGCGCAGCCGCTCCGGGTCGCGCAGCATCAGCGTCAGGCGCTTGTACGACGGGACGCGCCGCGCGAAGCCGATGGTGAGCACGTCGGCGTCGAAGACGGTGTCCGTCCAGCCGAGCTCGGCGCTGGAGGCACCGCGCTGCAGCCACGACGCGCGCAGCCGGCGGCGCACCTCGTGCACCAGCCGCTCGCGCAGCACCCGTCGCGTCGCCCACACGTCGGCGGCGGGGACGGAGGCGATCCGCTCCCAGCCCTGCGCCTCCTCGGTGATCTGCCGGCCGATGACGCGCTCGCCCAGGGCGAAGACCTCGCGCTGCACCCAGGTCGGCGCGTGCACGCCGTTGGTGACCGACGTGATCGGGACCTCGGCCTCGTCGAAGCCCGGCCACAGCCCGCTGAACATGCCGCGCGAGACCGTGCCGTGCAGCTTCGCGACGCCGTTGCGGCGCTGCGCCATGCGCAGCCCCATGTGCGCCATGTTGAAGACCGACGGGTCGTCCTCGGCGCCGAGCTCGAGCACCCGCTCGACCGGCACGTCGGGCATCGCCTGCGCCCACTCGGTGCCGGGGCCGAAGTAGCGGGCGATGAGGTCGCGCGGGAAGCGGTCGATGCCGGCCGGCACCGGTGTGTGGGTGGTGAAGACGGTGCCGGCGCGCACCGCCTCGCGGGCCTCGTCGAAGGACAGGCCCTGCTCGACGAGCTCGCGGACGCGCTCGACGCCCAGGAAGCCCGCGTGCCCCTCGTTCATGTGGAAGACCTCGGGCTCGGGGCCGCCGCGCAGCGCCGTCCACGCGCGCAGGGCACGCACCCCGCCGATGCCGAGGAGCATCTCCTGGTGGAGCCGGTGGTCGCTGCCGCCGCCGTACAGCCGGTCGGTGACCTGGCGCATCGCCGGGTCGTTGGCCTCCACGTCGCTGTCGAGCAGCAGCAGCGGCACGCGCCCGACCTGGGCCAGCCACAGCTGGGCGTGCAGCACGCCGCCGTCCGGCATGCCCACCGACACCTCGACCGGCCGGCCCTCGGCACCGGTGAGCAGCGTCAGCGGCAGCCCGTGCGGGTCCAGCGGCGGGTAGCGCTCCTGCTGCCAGCCCTCGGCGTTGAGCGACTGCTTGAAGTAGCCGGCCCGGTAGAGCAGCCCGACGCCGACGATCGGCACGCCCAGGTCGCTGGCCGCCTTGAGGTGGTCGCCGGCGAGGATCCCGAGCCCGCCGGAGTACTGCGGCAGCACCTCGGTGATGCCGAACTCCGGTGAGAAGTAGGCGATGCTCGCGGGCGCCTCGCCAGCGGCCAGGCCCTGGTACCAGCGCGGGGTCGACAGGTAGTCCTGCAGGTCGGCGTGCGCCGCCTGCAGCCGCGACAGGAACTCCTGGTCGGTCGCCAGCGCGCTGAGCCGCTCCGGGCTGACCTCGCCGAGCAGCCGCACCGGGTCGTGCTGCACGGCCTCCCACACCTGCGCGTCGACCGACGCGAACAGGTCCAGGGACGCGGGGTGCCAGGACCACCGCAGGTTGAGCACCAGCTCGGCGAGCGGCGCGAGCGGGGCGGGCAGGGCCAGGCGGACGGTGAACCGTCGGAGCGCTCTCACGCGCGAACCCTAGCCGCGCCCCCGCCCCGGGAGCCGTCGAACGGCCGGGCGGTCACGAGGTTCCGCCCCGGAGGCGTGGGTACGGTCGCCGCGATGGTGGGTCGAATCGGGATCACAGACGTCCAGCCGACGGTGTCGTGCGGGCGCTATCCAGCGCGCGCGGTCGTCGGGGAGCAGCTCGAGGTCGGGGCGACGGTCTTCCGGGAGGGTCACGACGCGGTCGCCGCCGACGTCGTCGTCACCCGTCCGGACGGCACGTCGCTGCCGTTCCTGCGCATGGAGCCGGGCGTGCCCGGCACCGACCGCTGGAGCGCGGTCGTGCCGATCGACGCGGAGGGCCTGTGGACCTTCCGCGTGGAGGCGTGGAGCGACCCGCTCGGAACGTGGTGGCACGACGCGCCGCTGAAGGTCGACGCGGGCGTCGACGTCGAGGTGGTGCTCGAGGAGGGCGCGCGCCTGTTCGAGCGGGCCGCCGAGAGCGCTCGCGACGACGTCCGGCCGCAGGTGCTCGCCGCCGTCGGCGTCCTGCGCGACGCCTCGCTGCCCCCCGCCGCCCGGCTCGCCGCGGGCACGTCGCTGCAGGACCTGCTCCACGACACCCCGGTGCGCGAGCTGGTGACCCCGGACGACGAGCGCACCGTCTGGGTCGACCGGCAGCGCGCCCTCTACGGAGCCTGGTACGAGTTCTTCCCGCGCAGCGAGGGAGCCGCCCCCGACGCCTCCGGCGTGCTCCGCAGCGGCACCTTCCGCACGGCGGCCGAGCGGCTGCCCGCGGTCGCGGAGATGGGCTTCGACGTCGTCTACCTGCCGCCCGTGCACCCGATCGGCACGGTCAACCGCAAGGGCCCCAACACGGCGCAGTTCCCCGGCGGCAACCCGGACGACATCAGCCCGGACGACGTCGGCTCCCCGTGGGCGATCGGCTCGCAGGAGGGCGGGCACGACGCCCTGCACCCCGACCTCGGGACGTTCGAGGACTTCGACGCCTTCGTCGCGCGCACCGTCGAGCTCGGCATGGAGGTCGCGCTCGACCTGGCGCTGCAGTGCGCCCCTGACCACCCGTGGGTCGCCACGCACCCCGAGTGGTTCACGACCCGGGTCGACGGCACCATCGCGTACGCCGAGAACCCGCCGAAGAAGTACCAGGACATCTACCCGCTCAACTTCGACAACGACCCCGAGGGGCTGTCGGCCGAGGTCCTGCGCGTGGTGCGGCACTGGATGGCGCACGGCGTGCGCATCTTCCGCGTCGACAACCCGCACACCAAGCCGCTCGACTTCTGGGAGTGGCTGATCGGCGAGGTGAAGAAGACCGACCCGGACGTGCTGTTCCTCGCCGAGGCCTTCACCCGGCCGGCGATGATGCACGAGCTCGCCCGGATCGGGTTCACCCAGTCGTACACGTACTTCACCTGGCGCGTCGGCAAGACCGAGCTGCAGGACTACGCGCTCGAGCTGGCCGAGGCGTCCGACCACATGCGGCCGAACTTCTTCGTCAACACCCCGGACATCCTGCACGCGTCGCTGCAGTACGGCGGCCCGCCGGTGTTCAAGGTGCGGGCCGTGCTGGCCGCCCTGCTCGCGCCGTCGTACGGCGTCTACGCCGGCTACGAGCTCTACGAGCACGTGGCGGTCAAGCCGGGCAGCGAGGAGTACGCCGAGTCCGAGAAGTACTCGCTGCGGCCGCGCGACTGGAGCCAGCCCGAGCGCACGCTCGCGCCGTACCTGACGACGCTCAACCGCTTCCGGCGCGCGCACCCGGCCACGCACTGGCTGCGCAACGTCGTGTTCCACGAGGTCGACTCCCCCGACGTGCTCTGCTGGAGCAAGCGCCTCGTGCTCCCCGACGGCACGGACGACACCGTGCTCGTCGTCGTCAACCTCGACCCGCACGGCGCCCGCGAGGCGACCGTGCGGCTCGACCTGCCGGCCCTCGGCCTCGAGCTCGACACCACCTTCGAGGTCGTCGACGAGATCACCGGCGCCGTCTTCCCCTGGTCCACCTCCAACTACGTGCGCCTCGACCCGTTCGCCGAGCCCGCGCACGTCCTCACCGTCCGCAGGAGCGCCCCGTGACCTCGCCCGACCTCGAGCACGGCGAGCTGGTCAGCCTCGAGGAGAGCCGCGACCCGCTGTGGTTCAAGCGGGCGGTCTTCTACGAGGTGCTCATCCGCGGCTTCGCCGACAGCAACGGCGACGGCACCGGTGACATCCGCGGCCTCACCGAGAAGCTCGACTACCTGCACTGGCTGGGCGTCGACTGCGTCTGGCTGCTGCCCATCTACCAGTCGCCGCTGCGCGACGGCGGGTACGACATCAGCGACTTCATGAAGGTGCTGCCGGAGTTCGGCGACCTCGGCGACTTCGTGCACCTCGTCGACGAGGCGCACAAGCGCGGCATGCGCATCATCGCGGACCTGGTCATGAACCACTCCAGCGACCAGCACCCGTGGTTCCAGGCGTCCCGCGACGACCCGGACGGGCCGTTCGGCGACTACTACGTCTGGTCCGACACCGATCAGCCGTACTCCGACGCGCGGATCATCTTCGTCGACACCGAGACGTCCAACTGGACCTGGGACCCGGTGCGCAAGCAGTACTACTGGCACCGCTTCTTCAGCCACCAGCCGGACCTCAACTACGAGAACCCGGAGGTGCAGGAGGCCATGATCGAGGTCCTGCGCTTCTGGCTGGACCTCGGGATCGACGGCTTCCGGCTCGACGCGGTCCCCTACCTGTTCGAGGAGGAGGGGCACAACGGGGAGAACCACCCGAAGACCCACGAGTACCTGAAGAAGGTGCGCGCCGAGGTCGACCGGCTCTACCCCGACCGGGTCCTGCTCGCCGAGGCCAACCAGTGGCCCCAGGACGTCGTGGAGTACTTCGGCGACCCCGAGGTCGGCGACGAGTGCCAGATGGCCTTCCACTTCCCGCTGATGCCGCGCCTCTACATGGCGGTGCGGCGCGAGTCGCGCTACCCGATCAGCGAGATCCTGGCGCAGACGCCGGCGATCCCGAAGAACTGCCAGTGGGGCATCTTCCTGCGCAACCACGACGAGCTGACCCTGGAGATGGTCACCGACGAGGAGCGCGACTACATGTACGCGGAGTACGCCAAGGACCCGCGCATGAAGTCCAACATCGGGATCGCCCGGCGGCTCGCGCCGCTGCTGGAGAACAGCCGCGACCAGATCGAGCTCTTCACGGGCCTGCTGCTGTCGCTTCCCGGCTCGCCGGTCCTCTACTACGGCGACGAGATCGGCATGGGCGACAACATCTACCTCGGCGACCGCGACGGCGTGCGCACGCCGATGCAGTGGAACGCCGACCGCAACGCCGGCTTCTCCAAGGCCGACCCGCAGGCGCTCTACCTGCCGCTCATCCTCGACCCGGTCTACGGCTACCAGGCGCTCAACGTCGAGGCGCAGATGCGCTCGTCGAGCTCGTTGCTGCACTGGACGCGCAAGCTGCTGGCGGTCCGCAAGGAGCACCCGGTGTTCGGGATGGGCACCTACGAGGAGCTCGGCGCGAGCAACCCCTCGGTGCTGGCCTTCGTCCGCGAGTTCGGCGACGACAAGGTCTTCTGCGTCAACAACCTCTCGCGCTTCCCGCAGCCGGTGGAGCTCGACCTGTCGCGCTTCGAGGGCTGCACGCCGGTCGAGCTGAGCGGAGGCGTGCGCTTCCCGGCGATCGGCGAGCTGCCCTACCTGCTGTCCCTGCCGGGCCACGGGTTCCTGTGGTTCGCCATCCGTCCGGCGGACGCCCTGTGAGCGCGCTGGAGGACCTGCTCGTCGAGTGGCTGCCCCAGCAGCGGTGGTACGGCGGCAAGGGTGCGCAGGTGTCCTCGGTGCAGGTGCTGTCCGAGACGCCGCTGCCGGGCGAGGTCGACGTCCGCGTCACGCTGCTGCAGGTCGACGGCGAGGCGGGCACGGACCGCTACCAGCTCCTCGTGGGCCGGCGGGACGGCGCCGTCGAGCACCGGCTCGAGCACGCGGTCATCGGCGACGTCGACGGCTCGACCGCCTACGACGCGGTGCACGACCACGACGCGATGGCCGCGCTGCTGCGGCTGCTCGCCTCGGGCGGCACCGAGGGGCCGCTCACCTTCACCAACGTCGGGGGGATCGACCCCACCTGGCCGAGCCGGGTCATGGGGGCCGAGCAGAGCAACACCTCGGTGGTCTTCGGCGACGCGGTCATCCTCAAGCTCTTCCGCCGGCTGCAGCCCGGCCGCAACCCCGACATCGAGGTGACGAGCGCCCTCGCCGACGAGGGCAGCACCCACGTGGCCGGCCCCGTCGGGTGGTACGAGGCCGACGTCGACGGCACGACGACCAGCCTGGGCATGGCGCAGGTGTTCCTGCACGGCGCCAGCGACGGCTGGGCGATGGCCACCGCGAGCGTCCGCGACCTGTTCGCCGAGGCCGACCTGCACGCCGACGAGGTCGGCGGCGACTTCGCCGGCGAGAGCGAGCGCCTCGGTGCCGCCACGGCCGAGGTGCACGCGCTGCTCGCCCGGGCGCTGCCCTCGCGCACCGCCGGGCCGGAGGAGTCGGTCGCGACCGGGCGGCAGCTGCACGAGCGCCTCGAGGCGGCGCTGGCGGTGGTGCCGCAGCTGGCGCCGTACGCCGACGGCCTGCGCGCGGCCTACGACGAGGTCAGCGGACGCACCGCTGCCGTGCCGGTGCAGCGGGTGCACGGCGACTACCACCTGGGCCAGGTGCTGCGCACGCACGAGGGCTGGGTCCTGCTCGACTTCGAGGGCGAACCGGCCCGGCCGTTCGCCGAGCGGACCGCCCTCATGAGCCCGCTGCGCGACGTCGCGGGCATGCTGCGCAGCTTCGACTACGCCGCCCGCCACCTGCTCGCCGAGCGCAGCGGCGACGCGCAGCTGGCGTACCGGGCGACGGAGTGGGCAGAGCGCAACCGACAGGCGTTCTGCGACGGTTACGCCCGCGCTGCTGGTGCCGACCCTCGCGAGGAGTCGGTGCTGCTGCGGGCGTTCGAGCTCGACAAGGCGGTCTACGAAGTGGTCTACGAGGCACGCAACCGACCGGCCTGGGTGGCAGTGCCGCTGGGCTCCATCGAGCGGCTCGTCGGCGGTGCGGCGTGACCGGCCCGCAGACCCCGAAGAAGCGCGCGCCGCGCAAGAAGGTCGGCGCCGAGGCGCCGGACGCGGTCACTGCCGCCGAGGCCACCGCCCCGGTCGTCGCCGACGAGGCGTCGACGACGGCGCAGGAGGCTGCTCCGGCGAAGGCGCCCCGCACGCGGGTCGCCAGGAAGGCCGCTGCGGAGGCGAGCGCGCCCGTGGTGTCCGAGCAGGACGCCCCGGTGCCGACGGGCGACGGCCCCGGCGCCCCGTCGGCCGCTCCCCCGGTCGGTCCGTCCACACCCCCCGCCGAGGAGCTCGACCGCCTCGCCGGCGGCGCGCACCCCGACCCGCACGGGGTGCTGGGCATGCACGCGGTCGACGGCGGCGTCGTCGTCCGCGCCCTGCGCCCCGACGCCGAGCGCGTCGTCGCGCACGTCGAGGGCCGCGAGGTCGAGCTCGAGCACCTGCAGGCCGGCATCTGGCAGGCGGAGGTGCCCGGCGCCTCGGTGACCGACTACCGCCTGTCGGTGACCTACCACGGCGAGAGCTACCCGGCTGACGACCCGTACCGCTACCTGCCGACGCTCGGCGAGGTCGACCTGCACCTCATCGGCGAGGGTCGCCACGAGGAGCTGTGGACGGTGCTCGGCGCGCACGTGCGCCGCTACGACAGCGCGTCCGGCCCGGTGACCGGCACGTCCTTCGCGGTCTGGGCGCCCAACGCCCGCGGCGTGCGCGTCGTCGGCGACTTCAACGGCTGGGACGGCCGCGGCCACCCGATGCGGTCGCTCGGCTCCAGCGGCGTGTGGGAGCTGTTCGTGCCCGACATCGGCGCGGGCACCCACTACAAGTACGCCGTGCTCGGCGCCGACTCGACCTGGCGCGAGAAGGCCGACCCGATGGCGCGGCGCACCGAGGTGCCGCCGATGACCGCCAGCATCGTGGACGAGTCGACGTACGACTGGTCCGACGAGCAGTGGATGACCGACCGGGCGGCCGCGCCGATCCACGAGCGCCCGATGAGCGTCTACGAGTGCCACCTGGGCTCGTGGCGGCAGGGCCTGTCGTACGTCGAGCTGGCCGACCAGCTCGTCGAGTACCTCACCTGGCTCGGCTACACGCACGTGGAGTTCCTGCCGGTCGCCGAGCACCCCTTCGGCGGGTCGTGGGGCTACCAGGTCACCGGCTACTACGCGCCGACGTCGCGCTTCGGCTCCCCCGACGAGTTCCGCCACCTCGTCGACAAGCTGCACCAGGCCGGCATCGGCGTGATCGTCGACTGGGTGCCCGCGCACTTCCCCAAGGACGAGTGGGCGCTCGCCCGGTTCGACGGCACCCCGCTGTACGAGCACGCGGACCCCCGCCGCGGCGAGCAGATGGACTGGGGCACGTACGTCTTCGACTTCGGCCGGCGCGAGGTGCGCAACTTCCTCGTGGCCAACGCGACGTACTGGCTGCAGGAGATGCACGTCGACGGCCTGCGGGTCGACGCGGTCGCCTCGATGCTCTACCTGGACTACTCGCGCAAGGAGGGCGAGTGGCTGCCGAACGAGTTCGGCGGTCGCGAGAACCTCGAGGCGGTGGCCTTCCTGCAGGAGATGAACTCCGTCGTCTACCGCCGCGTCCCCGGCGTCATGACGATCGCGGAGGAGTCCACGGCCTGGCCGGGCGTGTCGCGCCCCGTGCACCTCGGCGGGCTCGGCTTCGGCCACAAGTGGAACATGGGCTGGATGCACGACTCGCTGGACTACATGGCGCGCGAGCCGCTCTACCGCGGCTACCACCACCACCAGATGACGTTCTCGATGGTCTACGCCTACACCGAGAACTACGTGCTGCCCATCAGCCACGACGAGGTCGTGCACGGCAAGGGCAGCCTGCTGCGCAAGATGCCGGGCGACCGCTGGCAGCAGCTGGCCAACGTGCGCGCCTACCTCGCCTTCATGTGGGCGCACCCGGGCAAGCAGCTGCTCTTCATGGGCCAGGAGTTCGCGCAGGAGTCCGAGTGGAGCGAGGAGCGCTCGCTGGACTGGTGGCTGCTCGACACCCCCGACCACCGCGGCGTCGCGCTGCTGCTGCGCGAGCTCAACCACGTCTACAAGGACACCTCGGCCCTGTGGTCCAAGGACCACGACGCCTCCGGCTTCGCCTGGATCGACGCCAACGACGCGGGCGGCAACGTCTTCTCGTTCCTGCGCCACGGCGCGGACGGCTCGGCGGTCGCCTGCATCAGCAACTTCGCCGGAGTGCCGCACGACGGCTACCGGTTGGGCCTGCCGTGGGCCGGCGAGTGGCGCGAGGTGGTCAACACCGACGCCGAGGCGTACGCCGGGAGCGGCGTCGGCAACTTCGGCGCGGTCACCGCCGAGGCGGAGAGCTGGCACGGCCAGCCGGCGAGCACCGCGCTGCGGCTGCCGCCGCTGGGCACCGTGTGGCTGGCCAGCGACGGGCCTGCGGCGGACTGACCCCCGCAGCGGTGCCGGCGGGAGCCGGCCCGCGATGAAGGCTCCTGGTCGCCGTCGCGCGCGGCGACGCGGGTCGCGGCTACCCGCCCCCGACCCCGGCGGCACGCTCCTCGGGCTGCAGCAGCGCCTCCCCCGCACCCCGCACCATCGCCACGAGCCGCCGCACCAGCTCCCCTCGCGGCACGTCGCCGGGCTCGTCGAGCCACCGGCCGATGACCGCGTCGGCCAGGCCGATGACGCCGGTGGCCAGGGTCGCCGCCTCCTGCTCGCCCGCCCGTCCGCTCGCGACCAGCAGGTCCCGGGCGAGCGCGGCGACGCGTGCGCCGACGGTGTCCTTGACGCGGTTCACGGTGCCCGAGTCGACGGCGCGCACGAAGCGGTAGAGGTGCAGCCGCGCCTGGACGTGGTCCAGGTAGGCGCCCAGCGCGTCGGCGATGAGCGCGTCCAGGTCGTCGCCGGCGCGCAGGTGCGGGACGAGCTCCTCGACGAGCAGGTCGGCGGCACGGTCGGCGACGGCACGGTCGAGGTCGGCCCGGTCGGCGAACTGGCGGTAGAGCGCCTGCCGGCCCACGCCGAGCTCCGCGGTGATCCGGTCGACGCTGACGCCCGGGCCCTCGCGCTCGATGACGGCGATCGCGGCCTCGACGAACTCCGTGCGGCGCTGCGCGCGGTGCCCGTCCCAGCGGCTGGTCCGGCCGTCGGGGCGCGGGCTGCCGGTCACGCGCCCACTGTACGGAGCGGCCCGTATCCCGGACGTCGTGTACCTGCTACGGTGCGTCGCAGGTACTTGCGCCGCTCCCCGGAGGTCCTCGTGACCGTTGCCGCCCGCCGCCCGCTCGACCGCGAGACGGTCGCCGCCCGCCTGCTCGCCGGCTCGGCCCGGCACTCCTGCGACCCCACCGTCGAGGTCGACTGGGACACCCCCCTGGACCCGGCGCTGCCCGCGGTGCCGCTGCACCGCGTCTCGCTCTACGGCACGCCCCTGTGGGAGCAGCTGACCGAGCAGCAGCGGGTGCAGCTGTCCTGGCACGAGTTCGCCAGCGTCGCGCGGGTCGGCCTGTGGTTCGAGGTGCTGCTCATGCAGGCGCTGCTGCGGCACGTCTACGACGACGACCCCGGCAGTCGGCACGCGCAGTACGCGCTCACCGAGGTCGGCGACGAGACCCGGCACTCGGTGATGTTCGCCCGGGCAGCGGCCCTGCTCGCCCCCGGCACGGCGTACGGCCCGCCCCGGGCGCTGCACGAGCTCGGCCGGCTCTTCCGCAGCTTCGCCGGTGGCGCCTCGATGTACGCCAGCGTGCTCGTCGCCGAGGAGACGCTGGACCGCCAGCAGCGCGAGATGCTCGGCGACGACGGCCTGCTGCCGCTGGCTCGCCAGGTCGCGCGGGTGCACGTGACGGAGGAGGCGCGCCACGTCTCGTACGCGCGGGAGGCCGTGCTGCGCAAGGCGCCGCGCCTGGGCCGGGCGGCGCTCGAGCGGCACCGGCTGATCACCGCGCTGACGTCCTGGGCGGTCGTGGAGGCCATGGTCGACCCGACGGTCTACGCCGCGGTCGGCCTCGACCCGCGCCGGGCGGTGCGCGAGGCGCGCGCCAACCCGGTGCGCCAGGAGAGCCGGCTCTGGAGCGCGGAGCGGGTCACCGGGTTCCTGCGCGACACCGGCATGATCGGCGGCCCGACCACCGTCGTGTGGCGCGCCGCCGGGCTGGTCGCCTGACTCAGAACAGGGCGTTCGCGAGCGCCCGGCGCCCGGCGACGACGCGAGGGTCGGCCGGGTCGAGCACGGCGAACAGCTCGACGAGCCGGTCGCGGGCGGCCAGCCGCTCGTCGCCGGAGGTGCGGCGCACGACGCCCACGAGCCGGGCGACCGCCTCGTCGACGCGGTCGGCGAGCACCTCGAGGTCGGCGGCGGCGCACTGCGCGGCCACGTCGTCCGGCGCCTCGGCGGCGCGGCGCAGCACCGGCTCGGGGTCGACGCCGTCGGTGCGGCGGAACAGCGCGACCGACGCCCGGCCGGCCTGGGCGAACTCGTTGCGCGGGTCGCGGGCGAGCAGCCGGTCGTAGGCCTCGACCGCGCCGTCCCAGTCGCCCCGCTCGAGCGCCGCCTCGGCCTCCAGCACCTCGGGCTCGGGCGCCGGGCCCTCGTCCTCGTCCTCGGGGGCCGCGCCACCCGGCCCGGGCAGGCCGGCCTGCTTCGCGGCGGCCAGCACCTGGTCGAGGAACGCGCGCACGTCGCGCTCGGGCAGCGCGCCGGTGAAGCCCTGCACGAGCCGGCCCCCGAGGGCCAGCAGCACGGTGGGGATGCTCTGGATCTGCAGCTGTCCGGCGATGCCCTGGTTGGCGTCGACGTCGACCTTGGCAAGCACCCAGGCGCCGCCGTCGGCCTCGGCCAGGCGCTCGAGCACCGGCGACAGCTGCTTGCAGGGGCCGCACCAGTCGGCCCAGAAGTCGATGAGCACGGGCACCTGCATCGAGCGCCGGAGCACCTGCTCCTCGAAGGTCGCCTCGGTGACGTCGATGACGTGCGCACCCGTGGACGCCGCGCCCTGCGGGGCCGGGCCGGAACCCGCCGGGGCCGCGGGGGCGCGCAGCGCCGACAGGTCGACTGCACCGGCGATGTTGATGTCCGTAGGCCTCATCCGCATGTCGTCATCCAACCCCAGAGCGGGCCGTCCGCTTCCCCGGGCCACGTCGACCGCCCGGACGTAGCGTGGTCGGGTGCTGCGCCCCGAGGACGTCTCCTACTGCCTGGCCTGCGGGAGCGCGATGGCCGTGACCGGCGGCGACCGGCCGCTGGCCCGCTGCACCGCCTGCGGTCGGCCGCACCACCTCGACCCCAAGGTCGGCGTCGGCGCGCTCGTGCGCGACCCGGACGGCCGGCTGCTGCTCGTGCGCCGCGGCGTGCCGCCGGGCAAGGGGCTGTGGGCGCTGCCCGCCGGCTACGTCGACGCCGGGGAGGACCCGCGCGAGGCGGCTGCCCGCGAGGTGCTGGAGGAGACCGGGCTGACGGTGCGCTGCGGCGCGGTCGTCGACGTCTACCCGGGCGGCGGGGGCGCGTCGTTCTTCCTGGCCTTCGAGGCCGCGCTCGTGGGCGGCGAGCTCGCGGCCGCCGACGACGCGCTGGACGCCGGCTTCTTCGCGCTCGACGACCTGCCGGAGCTGGCCTTCGACAGCACCCGCGACGCCGCGGCGAGGCTGGCGTGAGCGACGTCCGGCGGGTGACGCCGGTGCCGGGCGGCCCGCTGCTCGTCGAGGGCCCGGTCGAGGTGGAGATGCCCGACGGCAGCCTCGTGCGGTGCGACCGCCCCGTGGTCGCGCTGTGCACCTGCCGCCGCTCGCGCCGGCAGCCGTTCTGCGACACCAGCCACCGGGCGCGGGTCCGCGAGGACTAGACGGGCGCGCGCAGCGAGCTGCGCCCGGCCTGCCAGGCGGTGAGCAGGTGCTCGCCGAAGCGCTCCTCGAGCAGCAGACCCGCCCCGATGCCCAGCACCACGTCGCCGGCCAGTCCCGGCTCGCGGGCCAGGAGGTCGCCGAGCAGCCCGCGCCGCAGCACCTGCTCGTGCACGGCGTCCGCCTCGACGTGCTCGTCGTAGAAGCGCTGGCCCGCGCTGCCGCCCGACAGCCGCGCGAACGCCTGCGACAGCCGGCGCGAGCCCGGGCTGCTGGTCACCTCGATCATCGCGAACTGCCCGACCGCGACCCCGCGCAGCGACCGGTGCAGCGCGCCGAGCGACATGAGGTTGACCGGGGCGAGCGTGACCGCGGGTGCCGCGTCGACGTACGCCCCGTGCACCGGCTCGAGGTCGAGCTCGCGCATCGTCTCGGCGAACAGCTGCGCGTGCATCCGCTCGCCGCGCCCGGCGCCGTACTCGTCGTGCTGCACCGAGACGTACGACGCCTTGGCCTGGCCCTCGAGCCGCGGCACGACGAACGACTGCGGGTCCGCCTCCATGAGGTGGTAGACCGACCGGTGCGCGACGTACTCCCGCAGCTGCTCGCGGGTGCCCTCGCCCGACAGGTGCCACGACGGGCCGCAGCCGCTCGTCGGCTCGAGCAGCAGCGGGGCGAGGACCGCGTCGACGTCGTCGCCGGGCGGCACGTCGGCGCGCAGCGCGGCGAGGAACGGCCGCTCGAGCTCGCGACGGAAGCGCAGCACCTCCGGGTCCCACTCGCGCTCGGGGTCGACGCCCGGCAGCCCGCGGTAGTGCAGGGCGTAGGCGAGGAAGAGCGCGAGCTGCAGGTCGTCGCCGTACGGGTCGGGCGCGCCGACAGCGGCGGGCAGGGGCTCGTCGCGGGTGAGCGCCACGAGCAGCGCGGCGGACAGCGGACCGCGCGCCTGCGGCAGCGCGGTGCGCACCGTCGACGCGGTCACCGCGCACCTGCCGCGTCCACCGCCGGAGCGTCGCCGGAGCCGTCCTGCGGGTCGGTCTCGGGCGGCAGGTCGGGCGACAGCGGCGCGTCCTCGTCGCTGAGGCGCTCCCCCGGGTCGCGGCCCGGCTCGTCGCGGCGGGCCAGCGAGGTGATGACCGTGTTGCCGACGGCGGCGAGCGGCACCGCGAAGAGCGCTCCGGTGATGCCGGCGAGCCCGGCCCCGGCGGCGATGGCCAGGATGACGGCCAGCGGGTGCACCTCGACGGCCTTGCCGAGCAGGAACGGCTGCAGGCCGTGCGCCTCGACCTGGTTGACGAGCACGACCACGCCGAGCATCGCGAGCGCCACGAACGGGCCCTGCGCGACGAGGGCGACGAGCACGGCCACGACGCCCGTCACCAGGGCGCCGACGACCGGCACGAAGGCGCCGAGCAGCACCAGCACGCCGAGCGGGAGCGCCAGCGGCACGCCGAGCAGCGCCGCGCCGATCCCGACGCCCAGCCCGTCGACGACGGCGACGATGAGGGTCGCGCGCACGTAGTGCAGCAGCGTCACCCAGCCGGACCGGCCGGCCTGGTCGACCGGGCCCTGCGCGCCGCTGGGCAGCATCCGCAGCAGCCAGGCCCAGATCCGCGGGCCCGACGACAGCAGGAAGAAGGTCGTGAACAGCGCCAGGAACAGCCCCTCGAGCAGCCGGGTCGCCGTCGACGCCGCCCCCAGCGCGCCGGCGAGCAGCGTCGAGCGGTGCGAGCGGGCCGCGTCCTCGACCTGGACCACGTAGTCCTGCAGCGCGGTCGTGGACAGGTGGAGAGGCGCGCCCGCCAGCCGGCGCTGCAGGTCCTGCGCCCCGGCGGCGGCCTGGTCGCGCAGGTCGCCGAAGCCGCTGACCGCCTGCTGCCCGACCAGCGCGAACAGCGCCCCCACGACGAGCAGCAGGCCGAGCACACCGAGCAGCGCGGCCAGGGCCGAGGGCAGGCGGCGGGCCAGCCGGTCGACGAGCGGCCGCAGCAGCGCCGTGAGCAGCAGCGCGACCGCGACGGCGATGAGGATCTCGCTGAACTCCAGCAGCAGCCGCCCGAGCGCGACGAGGCCCAGCGCGACGACGAGCAGCCGCCACGTCCAGTCGGAGGCGGCCCGCAGGCCCGGGGGGACGCCGGTCGGTGCGCCCGGCCGCTCAGGCAGGGGCGGGACGGTCGGGGCGGGCGTCATGTCGCAGGGCCTACCCCCGGTGGCGGCGTCCACCGCCGGCCCGGGAGCGGCGCCGCTCACCTCAGCGCCGCAGTGCCCGCACGAGCAGCGCCAGCACGGCCAGGCCGGCGAGCACCGGGACGAGCCGCTTGGCCACCGGCAGACCCGCGGTGTCCAGCAGGTCGATCGCCTCGGCCTGCGGGCGCGGTGAGCGGGGCGCTGCGCCGGCACCGCTGCGCGGCGGCTGCGGACCGGCCCCTGCCCCTGCCCCTGCCCCTGCCCCTGCCCCTGCCCCGGCGATCGCCAGGTCGATGCCGCTCGTCGGCGGCGGCCCGGTGCGCTCGGCCGCCGACCCGCCGCCCTCCTGCGCGGACGGGCCCGCGGGCGCCGGGGTCGGCGCCGGGGTCGATCCCGCGGCCGGCTCCGGCGTCCCCTGCTGGATCTCGTCGGACAGGCACGCGGCGAACTGGTCGACGAGCTTGGCGCTCACGTCGGCGAGCACCCCACGACCGAACTGCGCCGGCTTGCCGGTGATGGCCAGGTCGGTGTCGACCTCGATGTCCGTGCTGGCGCCCCGGTCGACGAGCCGGCAGGTGATGGTCGCCTTGGCCGTCCCGGTGCCGCGGGTCTCCTTGCCGCTGGCCTCGATGACCGCGACGCCGCCGGCCTCGTCGAGGTCGACGAACTGCGCCTGCCCGCCGTAGGTGAGGTTGATCGGCCCGAGCTTGACCTTGACCTGCCCGGTGAAGCTGTCGCCGTCGCGGCTGAGCAGCTTCGCGCCCGGCATGCACGGCGCGATCCGCTCCACGTCGAGCAGCACCTTCCACGCCTCCTCGCGGGCGACGGGGACGGTGAAGCGGTTCTCGAGCTTCATGCGGGCACTCTCCTCGGGTGGGGCTCGGGGTCGGGCTCCTGCAGGGCGCGCAGGTCGTCGGGGGTGTCGACGTCGACGGCCGAGCCGGTGTCGTCGCACGGCACCGGCGTCACGCGCTCCGGGTGGGCCCGCAGGAAGGCGCGGGCTCCGGCGTCGCCGACGGCCGCACGGGACACCTCGTCCCAGACGGCCCGGTCCAGCAGCACCGGGTTGCGGGGACGCCCGTCGTACGTCGCGACCGCCGCCTCGGCGCCCGCCCGCCACGCGGCGACGAGGCGCTGCACGGCGGCCGCGCCGACCCGCGGCTGGTCCACGAGCGCGACGACGCAGGCGCGGGCGTCCAGGTCGGCCAGCGCCGCGAGCCCCGCGCGCAGCGAGGCGCCCATGCCCTCCTGCCAGCCGTCGGCGACGACGACGTCGGGCAGGCCGGCGGCCTCCCGCACGCGGTCCGCCTGGGCGCCCACGACGAGCACGACGGGCGCGCACCCGCCGTCGCGCAGCAGCCGGGCCGCCCGCGTCACGAGCAGCTCGCCGTCGAGCTCGACGAGGGCCTTGGGCATGCCGTAGCGGGAACCGGACCCCGCGGCGAGCAGCAGACCGGCCACCGGCGGGCCGCTCACGCGCGGACCGCCGTGCGGCCGCGCGCCCCGTCGTGGCCAGGCCCGTGGTGGATGTCGCCCGCGGTCTCGCCCAGCGGCCGGCCGCTGCCGCCCCAGCGGTCGCGCACGATCTCGGCGGCGATCGACACCGCCGTCTCCTCGGGGGTGCGGGCCCCGAGATCGAGACCGATCGGCGAGTGCAGCCGGGCCAGCCCGGCCTCGTCGACCCCCGCCTCCCGCAGCTTGGCGTGCCGGTCGTCGTGGGTGCGGCGGCTGCCCATGGCCCCGACGTAGCCCGCCGGCGAGCGCAGCGCGACCTCCAGCAGGGGGACGTCGAACTTCGGGTCGTGGGTGAGCACGCACAGCGCGGTGCGCTCGTCCACCCGCCCGGCCGCCAGCTCGTCGGCGAGGTACTGGTGCGGCCAGCGGCACACGACCTCGTGCGCGTCGGGGAAGCGCCGCGCGGTGGCGAAGACGGGGCGCGCGTCGCAGACCGTGACGCGGTAGCCGAGGAAGACCCCGGCGCGGGCGACCGCTCCGGCGAAGTCCGTGGCGCCGAAGACGAGCATGCGCGGCGGCGGGGTGAAGGCCTGCACGAAGACCGCGACCTCGTCGACCCGGCGCTGGCCGCGCGCGCCGTAGTGCCGGGTGCCCGTCGCCCCCTGGGCGAGCATGCCGCGGGCGTCGTCGACGACCGCGGCGTCGAGGCCCTCGGTGCCGAGCGTGCCGGCAGAGCCGTCCGGTGTCACCGCCAGCAGGGCGCCCAGCGGCGCCGGGCCGCCGACGACGGTGGCGAGCGCCACCGGCTCGTCGGACTGGAGGCGGTCGAGGACACCGCGCAGCACCGCGCGCTCCGCGTCGCCGACCGGCTGCACGAGCACGTCGAGCACACCGCCGCAGGTGAGCCCGACGGAGAAGGCCGTCTCGTCGCTGATGCCGTACGTCTCCACGACCGCGGCGCCGTCCGCGAGCACCTGGCCGGCGAGCTCGTAGAGCGCGCCCTCGACGCAGCCGCCGCTGACGCTGCCGACCGCCTCCCCGGCGACGTCGACCGCCATCGCGGCCCCGGGGGGACGCGGCGAGCTGCCGCTCACCCCGACGACCGTCGCGAGCCCGAAGCGGGTGCCCGCCGCGATCCAGTCCTGCAGCTCCTGCGCGACGTCACGCACGACGGGCTCCTGACGCCCGGCCCAGCACGACGGCGGCCAGGTGCTCGTACGCCGCGAGGCTGTGCCCCTCGACGAAGTCGTCGACGTGCGGCAGCGCCGCCGCCATGCCCCCGGCGATCGGTGCGAAGCCGGGGGCCGCCTTGCGCGGGTTGCTCCAGACCACGCGGTGGGCCAGCCGCTGCAGCCGCGCGACCTGCTCGCCGAGCAGGGCCGGGTCGTCGCGCTCCCAGCCGTCCGACAGCACCACGACGACCGCGCCGCGGGCCGTGCCGCGCTGCCCCCACCGGTCCAGGAACTCCTTGAGCAGCTGCCCGAGCCGGGTGCCGCCGCCGGCGTCGGGCGCCGTCTCGCCGACCAGCCCGAGCGCGACGTCGGGATCGCGGTGCGCCATCTCGCGGGTCACCCGCGACAGCCGGGTCCCCAGGACGAAGACCTCGGTCTGCGACGCCGAGGTCCGCCGGGTGGCGGCGTGCGCGAAGCGCAGCAGCGCGTCGGCGTAGGCGTCCATCGAGCCGCTGACGTCGACGAGCAGCACGACGCGGCGCGGGCGGGCCCCGGCGCGGTGCCGGCGCAGCTGCGCGGGCTCGCCGCCGGCCCGCAGCCAGGCCCGCAGCGTGCGGTCGGGGTCGACCGGCCCCCGCGGCGCCGGCCGCCGGCGGCGGGTCGGGCGGGCCTCCCCGGGCAGGCGCAGCAGCGCGAGCAGCCGGTGCAGCTCGGCCCGCTCGGCGGTGGTCAGGCGCGAGACGTCGCGGTGCCGCAGCTGCTCGACGCTGCTCGCGGTGGCCGCGCCCGACACCTGCTCCTCGGAGCCCTCGCCCTCCGCCGGAGGGGGGCCGTCGGCGACCACGCGCAGCGCCGTGCGCGACAGGCGCTGCCGGCGCACGATGCTGCCGGGCCGGTCGCCGAAGTAGGCCGCGAACGCCGCGTCGAACCGCCGAAGGTCGTCCTCGCTGCCGCACAGCGTGAGGCGGCAGGCCCAGTAGACGTCCGCGTGCCGCGCCGGGTCGAGCGCGGACAGCGCGTCGACCGCCGCCTGCACCCGCTCCGGCGAGGCGCTGATCCCCGCGGCGCGCAACGTGCGGGCCAGGCCGACGACCGTGTCGACCGCGTCGTACGGCGCGCCGTGGTCGACGGCGTCCCCGCCGCGCAGCGCCGCGTACGCCGCGGTCGTCGTCGGTCCGACGCCCGCAGCCGCCGGGCCGCCCGGGGAGGTCGTGGTCGGGTCAGACGGTGAGGGCACGGTTGACCATCTCGCCCACGTCGAGCTTGGCGGCGCGGTCGATGTCCTCGCGGTACTTCAGGACCGCCCCGAGGGTCGCGGTCGCCGTGTCGGCGTCCAGGCGCTCGGCCCCGAGCGCGACGAGCGCCTGCGTCCAGTCGAGGGTCTCGGCGACCCCGGGCGGCTTGAGCAGGTCCTCGCGGCGCAGCCCCTGGCAGGCGGCCGCGACCTGCGCGGCCAGCTCGGCCGAGGCCTCCGGCACCCGCCGCCGCACGATGGCGACCTCGCGGTCGAACGACGGGTGCTCGACCCAGTGGTAGAGGCAGCGCCGCTTGAGGGCGTCGTGCACCTCCCGCGTGCGGTTGCTGGTGACGACCACGACCGGCGGCACCTCGGCCCGCACCGTGCCGAGCTCCGGCACGGTCACGGTGTAGTCCGACAGCACCTCGAGCAGGAACGCCTCGAACTCGTCGTCGGCCCGGTCGACCTCGTCGACGAGCAGCACGCTCGGACTGGTCTCGAGCGCGGCGAGCAGCGGGCGGGCCAGCAGGAAGCGGCGGCTGTAGACCTCGGCCTCGAGCCGCTCGGCGTCGGCCGTCCCCTGCACCTGCCCCGCCGCCTCGGCGGCCCGCAGGTGCAGCAGCTGGCGGGGGAAGTCCCAGTCGTAGAGCGCCTGCGAGGCGTCGATGCCCTCGTAGCACTGCAGGCGCAGCTCCTGGGCGCCGAGCACCTGCGCCAGCGCGTGCGCCAGCGACGTCTTGCCGGTGCCGGCCTCCCCCTCGAGCAGCAGCGGGCGCGGGAGCGCCAGGGCCAGGTAGGCCGCCGTGGCGACGCCGGTGTCGGCGAGGTAGCCGACGCCCTCGAGCAGCCGGGCCAGGTCGGCGGGGCCCTGCACCCCCTCGGGCACGAGGCCCCGCCGACCGCCGCTCACAGGCCGGCGGCCTTCATCACGGCGCGGCGGGTCAGCACCTGCGCGAGGTGCCGCCGGTAGTCGGCCTTGCCGCCGAGGTCCTCCGGCGGGGTCGTGCCGTCGGCGGCGTGGGACGCCGCCTCGGCCACGGCGCCCGCCTCGGCCGGAGCCCCGCGCAGGGCCTCCTCCACCGACGTCGCGCGCACCGGCGTCGAGCCCATGTTGGTCAGCCCGACCCGCGCCTCGGCGATGGAGCCGTTGTCGCGGCGCACCGCGACGGCGGCCCCCACGATCGCCCAGGCCTGGGCGACCCGGTTGAACTTCTCGTAGTGCACGCTCCACGAGCCCTGCAGCTTGGGGATGCGCACCTCCACGAGCAGCTCGTCGGGGGACAGCGACGTCTGCAGGTAGTCCTGGAAGAACTCCGACGCCGCGATGCTGCGCCGCCCGCCCGGGCCCTCCGCGACGAGCTGGGCGTCCAGCGCGACCGCCACCGCCGCGAGGTCGCCCGCCGGGTCGGCGTGGGCCAGCGCCCCGCCGAAGGTGCCGAGGTGCCGCACCGCCGGGTCGGCGACGGTCGCCGTCGCCGCCGAGACGAGCGCGGCGTGCTGGCGGACCAGCGGGTCGGTGAGGACGTCGCTGTGCCGGGTCATCGCGCCGATGACGAGGTCGTCGCCGTCCTCCCGCACCCCCCGGAGCCCGTCGATCTTGCGCAGGTCGACGAGGACCGTCGGGTAGGACAGCCGCAGCCGCAGCACCGGCAGCAGGCTCTGGCCGCCGGCCAGCACCTTGGCGTCCTCGTCCGAGGCCAGCGCCGCCAGGGCGTCGGCCACCGACTCCGGGGCGGTGTAGTCGAACTGGGCGGGGATCACAGGGTGTCTCCTTCGGGCGAAGCGGCACCGGCGGTGCTGCTGGTGGACGTGCCGCCGTAGGCGACGGTGCCGGCGGCGGCGCGCTCCTGCGAGGACCCCTGCAGGGCCCGCCACACCCGCTCGGGGGTCGCGGGCATCTGGATGTCGTCGATGCCGAAGGGCCGCAGCGCGTCGACCACCGCGTTGATGACCGCCGGCGTCGACGCGATGGTGCCGGCCTCCCCCACGCCCTTCACGCCGAGCGGGTTGCTCGTGGCCGGCGTCTCGGTCCGCCCCGTGGTGAAGTGCGGCAGGTCCGGCGCCGCCGGGACGAGGTAGTCGACCAGCGAGCCGGTCGTGAGGTTGCCGTCCGCGTCGTAGACGGCCTCCTCGTAGAGCGCCTGCGCGATGCCCTGCGCGAGGCCCCCGTGCACCTGCCCCTCGACGATGACCGGGTTGACGATCTTGCCGATGTCGTCGACGCAGACGTACTTGCGGATCTTGGTGAACCCGGTCTCGGTGTCGACCTCCACGGCGCACAGGTGCGTGCCGTGCGGGTAGCTGAAGTTCTCCGGGTCGTAGACGTAGTCGCTGTCCAGCGACGGCTCCATCCCGTCCGGCAGGTTGTGCGCCGCGAACGTCGCCAGCGCCACCTCCTGGATCGTCAGCGACGCCTCCGGCGAGCCCTTGACCGAGAACGTCCCCGCCCCGAACTCGACGTCGTCCTCCGCCGCCTCGAGCAGGTGGGCCGCGACCTTCTTGGCCTTCTCGATGACCTTGCCGGTCGCCTTGTGGATCGCGACGCCGCCGACGACCAGCGAGCGCGAGCCGTAGGTGTCCATGCCCTTCGGGCTGCTGCGGGTGTCGCCGGCGACGAGCTCGACGTCGTCGAAGGGCACGCCGAGCGAGTCGGCGACGATCTGGCTCCACGCGGTGTGGTGGCCCTGGCCGTGCGGCGTGGCGCCGGACACGACCTCGACCTTGCCGGTGGGCAGCATGCGCACCGAGGCCGACTCCCAGCCGCCGGCGCCGTACGACAGCGACCCCAGCACCCGGGAGGGCGCCAGCCCGCACATCTCGGTGAAGGTCGAGATGCCGATGCCGAGCTGGACCGGGTCCTTGCCCTCCCGGCGCCGGGTCTGCTCCGCGCGCAGGCCCGCCAGGTCGAACATCTGCTCGGCCTTCTCGGTCGCGGCTTCGTAGTTGCCGCTGTCGTAGGTCAGCCCCGCCACCATCGTGTACGGGAACTCCTCGTGCTTGATCCAGTTCTGCTTGCGCAGCTCCATCGGGTCGCGCCCGAGCTCGGCGGCCAGCTCGTCCATGATCCGCTCGATGGCGAAGGTCGCCTCGGGGCGCCCGGCCCCCCGGTAGGCGTCGGTCGGCGTCTTGGTGGTGAAGACGCCGGTGCAGAGGAAGCGGTAGCTCGGCATCTTGTAGATCGCCGGGAACATGAAGGCGCCGAGCACCGGCACCCCGGGCGTGATGAGCTGCAGGTAGGCGCCCATGTCGGCCAGCAGCTCGACCTTGAGACCGAGCAGCGTGCCGTCCTTCGTCGCCGCGATCGTGATGTCCTGCACCTGGTCGCGGCCGTGGGTCGTGGCCTGGTAGTTCTCGCTGCGCGACTCGGTCCACTTCACCGGACGGCCGAGCTTGCGCGCGACGACGAGCGCGAGCACCTCCTCGGCGTAGACGTTGAGCTTGGCGCCGAAACCGCCGCCGACGTCGGGCGCGACGACGCGCAGCTTGTGCTCGGGGACCCCGGTGGTCAGCGCCAGCATGACCCGCAGGATGTGCGGGATCTGCGTCGTGGAGTAGAGCGTGAACTCGTCGGCGGCCGCGATCGGGGCGCACACGACGGCGCGCGGCTCCATCGGGGTCGGCAGCAGGCGCTGCTGGCGGAACCGGCGCTTGACGACGACGGCGTCGTCGCCGGCCGCGGCGACCGTCTCGTCGAAGTCGGCGCCGGCCCCCGGGAAGTCGAACAGGAAGCACCGGTTGGTGCCGGCGGACTCGTGCACCAGCGGGGCGCCCTCGGCGAGCGCCTCCTCCATGTCGACGACCGCAGGCAGCTGGTCGTACTCCACGGCGATCGCCTCGAGCGCGTCCGCGGCGGTGTAGCGGTCGCGGGCGATGACGACGGCCACGCCGTCGCCGACGTAGCGGACCTCGTCGGTCGCCAGCGGCGTGTGCACCGGGGAGACCATGTCCGGCGTGACGGGCCACGCGCACGGCATCGAGGCGCCCATGACGTCGGCGAGGTCGGCGCCGGAGTAGGCGGCGATGACGCCCGGCATCTCCAGCGCGGCCGACACGTCGACCGACAGCACCTTCGCGTGCGCCATCGGGGAGCGCAGCACGGCCATGTGCAGCAGGCCGGGCAGGGTGATGTTGTCGGTCCAGTTGGCCTGGCCGGTGAGGAGCTTGTCGTCCTCCTTGCGGCGTCGCCCGCGGCCGAGCTCTCCCCCGGCGTACGGGGAGGAGAGCGCCTCGGGGTGCTCGGCGACCTGCCCGGCGACGAGGCCGGCGTCCAGCTGCTCGGTCATGCCGTCGCCCCCGTCATCGCGCCCGCCGGCTCACCGGAGGCGTCGCCCTCGGGGTCGCTGAAGGACCCGGGCAGCGCGCCCTCGCCGCGCATCTCGCTGGCCGCCGACAGGACCGCCTTGACGATGTTCTGGTAGCCGGTGCAGCGGCACAGGTTGCCCTCGAGGCCGTGCCGGACCTCGTCCTCGCTCGGGTTCGGGTTGCGCTGCAGGAGGTCGACGGCCGCCATGACCATGCCGGGGGTGCAGTAGCCGCACTGCAGGCCGTGGTGCTGCTTGAACGCGCGCTGCACCGGGTGCCAGCTCTCGCCGGCGGCGCCGGTGCCGCCCAGGCCCTGGATCGTGGTGACCTCGCTGCCGTCGGCCTGGACGGCCAGCACGGAGCAGCTCTTCACGCTGTCGCCGTCGAGGTGCACGGTGCAGGACCCGCAGTTGGAGGTGTCGCAGCCGATGGGCGTGCCCACCCTGCCCAGGCCCTCGCGCAGGTGGTGCGCCAGCAGCGTGCGGGGCTCGACCTCGTCCTCGTAGACGACGCCGTCCACCTTCATCCGTACTCGTGCCATGCGGGGCCCTCCCGGGGCTGGGGTGCCGAGGCCGTCCCTGCCCGAGGTCCGGGACGGGGCAGGCACCGGTGCCGTTCGATCGATCGGTGACGAGCGGTGTGAGCGCTTCGTGTGGTGCGGCTCACACTGCGCGAACCTAACCCGACCCGGCGTCGCTCCACAACGCCTGGCCCGGTGCGTCGAGGGACCGCTCGCGCTCCGGGCGGGTGGCCCCGTCCCGGCCTAGGCTCGGGGCATGGCCGACCTCCCGCCCGTGCGCGACGCGCGCGGCAGAGGGCTGCGCGACCTGCGGGTCTCGGTGACCGACCGCTGCAACTTCCGCTGCCCCTACTGCATGCCGCGCGAGCTGTTCGGCCCGGACCACGCCTTCCTGCCGGTCGAGCAGGTGCTCTCGGTCGACGAGATCGCCGTGCTCGTCCGCGTCTTCGTGCGGCTCGGCGTCCGCAAGGTCCGGCTGACCGGTGGCGAGCCGTTGCTGCGCCCCGACCTGGAGCGGCTCGTCGAGATGGTCGCGCAGACGCCGGGGGTCGAGGACCTCGCGCTGACGACCAACGGCGCGCTGCTCGCCGCCCGGGCTCCGGCGCTGTTCGCGGCCGGGCTGCACCGCGTGACGGTCTCGCTCGACACCCTGGACCCCGTGCTCTTCGGCGAGCTGTCCGACACCCGGGTGCCGCTGCGGCGGGTGCTCGACGGCATCGCCCGCGCCGCCGCGCTCGGGTCGCGTCCGGTCAAGCTCAACGCCGTGCTGCAGCGCGGGCGCAACGAGGACGGGCTGCTCGACCTCGTCGAGTTCGCCCGCGACGGCGGCCACGTCCTGCGGTTCATCGAGTTCATGGACGTCGGCACCACCAACGGGTGGGAGGACGCCCAGGTCGTCCCGGCGCGCGAGGTGCTCGAGCGCGTGCAGGCCGTGCACCCGCTCGAGCCGGTCGACGAGCCCCGCGACGGGCAGGTCGCCGAGCGCTGGCGCTACCTCGACGGGGGCGGCGAGCTCGGCCTCGTCTCGAGCGTGACGAGGCCGTTCTGCGGCGACTGCGTGCGCGCCCGGCTCACGGCCACCGGCGAGCTGCACACCTGCCTGTTCTCCGCCGCCGGCCACGACCTGCGGGCACCCCTGCGCGCCGGTGCCGGCGAGGACGACCTGCTCGAGCTGGTGACCGGGCTGTGGCGCCGCCGCGACGACCGCTACTCCGAGCTGCGCGGCACGGTGCCGGTCACGCAGCGTCCCGAGATGAGCTATCTCGGCGGGTAGTCCGGCGAGGACCCTTCCCCCGCGGTCACGGTGCGTCTACGTTCTGGGTGCCGGGCGGTCCACACCGCGCTGGGTCGACCGCGCAGTCCCCCGGCCCGACGCGAGGACCCCACGATGCGCACCCTGCTCAGGACCGCCGGGCTCGTCGCCCTGCCGCTCGCGGCCGGCCTGCTGGCCGCCCCGTCCGCCACGGCTGCTGCGGGCGCCACGGCCGCCCCCGGCCGGAGCACCGCCGGGACGGCCCGCCCCGGCGCCGCGGCGACACTGCTCGCCGGCCCCGCGGCCACCGGCGCGTCCGCGGTCGGCGTCGACGACGCCGCGGCTGCCGGCACGGGCACGGGCACGGGCACCGTCACGACCGCCAGCGCGACCTTCACGGTGACCTACCACGGCTTCTCGCCGGCGGCCAAGGCCGCCTTCGCCCGCGCGGTCACGACCTGGGGCGCCGCCGTCAGCTCGCCCGTGCCCATCACCGTCGACGCGACGTTCGAGCGGCTCGGCCCGGGCGTCCTGGGCTCGGCGGGTGCCGGCACCTTCGTGCGCGACTTCCCCCGCGCCCCCCGGGCGGGCACCTGGTACCCGGAGGCGCTCGTCAACAAGCACCTCGGGCGGCAGTTCGACAGCGGCACCCCGGACATCGTCGCCAGCTTCAGCAGCGCCTTCACCAACTGGTGGTTCGGCACCGGCGCCGCGCCCGTCGGCAAGTACGACTTCCAGACCGTCGTCACCCACGAGCTGGGTCACGGCCTGGGCTTCCTCGGCTTCGGCCGGCTCGACTCCTCGTCGACGGGCTCGGTGCGCCTGGCGGGCTTCCCCTCGGCCTACGACCGGGCGACCGAGAACGCCGCAGGCAAGGCGCTGCTGACCTTCGCCGACCCCTCGTCGGCGCTCAAGACCCAGCTCACCAGCGGCAAGGTGTTCTTCGACAGCCCGGCGGTGCGCAGCGCCCACGGCGGCACGCCCGTCAAGCTCTACGCCCCGAGCTCCTTCCAGCCGGGGAGCAGCTACTCGCACCTGGACGAGGCGACGTTCCGCAAGGGCACCGTCGACTCGCTCATGACCCCACAGCTCTCCGACGGCGAGACGGTCCGCACGGCCGGCCCGATCACCAAGGCGGTCTTCTCCACGATCGGCTGGTGAGGCCGGCCCCGCGGCGGCCGGTGCGGCCGCCGCGGGTCAGCTCTGCGGCCGCGGGCCCGTGGCCCGCAGCGCGAAGTGCGCGCCCGGCGAGCCGAGCGTGAGCATGACGCCGGTGAAGGCCACGCCCCAGCCGAGCCGGTCGCGCTGCTCCAGGGCGAGCACGACCAGGGCCAGGAAGAGCACGCCGTGCAGCGGCCCGAGGACGGGCACGAGGTCCGGTCCCGTGGTGCGCTTGAGCACCGAGCCGACGAGCAGCACGAGGAACGACAGCCCCTCCAGCACGGCGACCACGCGCAGGGCGCGCAGGGCGCCCGGCTCGCGACCGGTCGCAGGGGCGGTCTCACGCGTCATGGTCTGAGCCTGCCGGACAGCACGCCCCGGCGCCCGCCCCTCAGGACGTGAGGCCGCTCACCAGGTCGTCGGCCGCGGTGTACGGATCGGTCGTGCCCGCGACGACGTCGGCGGCCAGCCGCTCGAGCGAGCCTCCACCCCGCAGGTCGCCCATGCGGGAGCGCAGCACGGTGAGCGCGATGGCCTCGACCTCGTCGGCGGCGCGGTCGCGGCGCCGCTGCTCCAGGCGCCCGGTGTCGGCGAGCCACGCCCCGTGCCGCTCGACCTCGTCCACGACGTCGTCCACGCCCTCGCCCCGCGAGGCGACCGTCTTCACGACCGGCACCCGCCAGCCCTCGTCGGTGCGCCGGTCGCCCAGGCTCAGCATGTGCCGCAGGTCGCGCACGACGGTGTCGGCGCCGTCGCGGTCGGCCTTGTTGACCACGAAGACGTCGGCGACCTCGAGGATGCCCGCCTTGGCGGCCTGGATCCCGTCGCCCATGCCGGGCGCGAGCAGCACCAGCGTCGTGTCGGCGAGGCGCGCCACCTCGACCTCGGCCTGCCCGACGCCGACCGTCTCGAGCAGCACCACGTCGCACCCGGCGGCCGACAGCACCCGCAGCGCCTGCGGCGTGGCCCACGACAGGCCGCCGAGGTGCCCGCGGCTGGCCATCGAGCGGATGAAGACGCCGTCGTCGGTGGCGTGGTCCTGCATGCGCACCCGGTCGCCGAGCAGCGCTCCGCCGGAGAAGGGCGAGCTGGGGTCGACCGCGAGCACCCCGACCCGCATGCCGCGCCGCCGGTAGGCGGCCACGAGCGCGCTCGTGGAGGTCGACTTGCCCACCCCCGGCGACCCGGTCAGACCGACCACCCGCGCCGAGCCGGCGTGCGGGGCCAGCAGGGCCATGACCTCGCGCAGCGCCGGGGACGCGTCCTCGACGAGGCTGATCAGGCGGGCGACGGCCCGGGAGGAACCGCCGCGCGCCTGCTCGACCAGGGCCGGGACGTCGTGGGCGCGCCGGGAGCGCGCCGTCGTCACGAGGAGGTCGGGACCTTCAGCACGAGCGCGAACCCCTGGCCGCCGCCGCCGCACAGCGCGGCCGCGCCCGTGCCGCCGCCGCGGCGCTTGAGCTCGAGCGCCAGGTGCAGCGCGATGCGGGCGCCGGACATGCCCACCGGGTGCCCCAGCGAGATGGCCCCGCCGTCGACGTTGACCTTGTCCAGCGGCAGGTCCAGCTCCCGGGCCGACTGGATGCCCACCTGGGCGAAGGCCTCGTTGAGCTCGACCAGGTCGAGGTCGGCCGTGGTCAGGCCCTCCTTGGCCAGCGCGACCGTGATGGCGTGCGCCGGCTGGCTCTGCAGGCTCGCGTCGGGCCCGGCGACGTTGCCGCTGGCCCCGATCTCGGCGAGCACCTCCAGGCCGAGCTCCTCGGCCCTGCTGCGGCTCATGACGACGACCGCGCACGCGCCGTCGGAGATCTGCGAGGCCGAGCCGGCGCTGATCGTGCCGTCGGCGGCGAAGGCCGGCCGGAGCTTGGCCAGCGACTCGGCCGTGGTGCCGGGCCGCACGCCCTCGTCCTCGGTGACGACCAGGGGCTCGCCCTTGCGCTGCGGGATCTCGACCGGGACGATCTCGGCGTCGAAGCGGCCCTCCTTCATGGCCGCCGCGGCGCGCTCGTGGCTGCGCGCGGAGAACTCGTCCTGCTCCTCGCGGCTGATGCCGAGCGCGCGGCCGTACGACTCGGTGCTCTCGCCCATCGCGACCTGGTCGAAGGAGCAGAAGAGCGCGTCGTGCGCCATGGCGTCCAGCAGCGTCGCGCTGCCGTAGCGGAAGCCCGCCCGGCTGCCCGGCAGCACGTGCGGGGCGTTGGTCATCGACTCCATGCCCCCGGCGACGACGACCTCGGCATCGCCGCAGCGGACCGCCTGGTCGGCCAGGGCGATCGCCTCCAGGCCCGACAGGCAGACGCTGTTGACGGTGAGCGCGGGCACGGTCATCGGGATGCCGGCCTTCACGGCCGCCTGGCGGGCGGTGATCTGGCCCTGCCCGGCCTGGATGACGTGGCCCATGATCACCTTGTCGACCTGGTCGCCGGTCACGCCGGCCCGCTCGAGGGCCGCGGAGATGGCGAAGCCGCCGAGGTCCATGGCGGTGAAGCCCTTGAGCGCGCCGGACAGCTTCCCGATCGGCGTGCGGGCGCCCGCGACGATGACGGACGGGTTGTCGGAGCGGGCCATCGGGTTCCTCCAGGGCGGTGGGGCGGGCGGTCGGGCAGGCGGTCGGGCGGGCGGTCGGGCGGGCGGGGACCGGGGGCTGCCACGATACGAGTCCCGGCCCCACCCCGGGTCCACCCCCTGCACCAGGAGCTGTCGTGAAGGTCACCCGCATCGACCACGTGGGCATCGCCGTCGCCGACCTCGACGCCGCCATCGCGCTCTACGAGTCGGCCTTCGGCATGCGCTGCGTGCACACCGAGGTCAACGAGGAGCAGGGCGTGCGCGAGGCCATGCTCGAGGTCGGCGACTCCGGCTCCTACGTCCAGCTGCTGCAGCCGCTGTCGCCGGACACCACGATCGGGAAGTTCCTCGACAAGAACGGCCCCGGCATCCAGCAGATGGCCTACCGCGTCGACGACGTCGAGGCCGTCGGCGAGCACCTGCGCGCCCAGGGCATGCGCCTGCTCTACGACGCCCCGAAGAACGGGACCGCCGGCTCGAAGGTGAACTTCATCCACCCCAAGAGCTCGGGGGGCGTGCTCGTCGAGCTCGTGGAGCCCGGCCCGGACGGCCTGGGCGGGCACTGAGCCGACCGGGGCACCGCCCCCCGGTTACCGACCAGTAGAGTCCGCCGCCACACGCCCGTACGCCCGCGCCGGTCCGCCGCGCCACGACACTCCCGGGAGCCCCACCGTGCAGGAGATCCTCGACGCCGTCCTCACCGGAGACCCCGCCGCGGTCGCCGGGCTGCGCGTGCCGGCGTCCTACCGCGGCGTGACGGTCCACAAGGACGAGGCCGGCATGTTCGAGGGGGTGGCCACCCGCGACAAGGACCCGCGCGCGAGCCTGCACCTCGACGAGGTCGCGACCCCCGAGCTCGGTCCCGGCGAGGCGATCGTCGCCGTCATGGCCAGCTCGGTGAACTTCAACACCGTCTGGACGTCGATCTTCGAGCCGGTGTCGACCTTCGGCTTCCTCGAGCGGTACGGCCGGCTCTCCGAGCTCACCAAGCGCCACGACCAGCCGTTCCACGTCGTCGGCTCCGACCTGTCGGGCGTCGTGCTCGCCGTCGGCACCGGCGTCACGAAGTGGAAGGCGGGCGACAAGGTCGTGGCGCACTGCCTGTCGGTCGAGCTGGAGGACCCGCAGGGCCACGACGACTCGATGATGGACCCGCAGCAGCGGATCTGGGGCTTCGAGACCAACTACGGCGGCCTCGCCGAGCTGGCCCTGGTCAAGACCAACCAGCTCATGCCCAAGCCGGCGCACCTCACCTGGGAGGAGGCCGCCGTCCCGGGGCTGGTCAACAGCACCGCCTACCGCCAGCTCGTGAGCAAGAACGCCGGTCAGATGAAGCAGGGCGACAACGTGCTCGTCTGGGGCGCCTCCGGCGGGCTGGGCTCCTACGCCACGCAGTACGTCCTCAACGGCGGCGGCACCCCGGTCTGCGTCGTCAGCAGCCCCGAGAAGGCCGAGATCTGCCGGCGCATGGGCGCCGAGCTCATCATCGACCGGACCGCCGAGGACTACCGGTTCTGGAAGGACGAGCACGACCAGGACCCCAAGGAGTGGCAGCGCTTCGGCAAGCGCATCCGCGAGCTCACCGGCGGCGAGGACATCGACATCGTCTTCGAGCACCCCGGCCGCGAGACCTTCGGCGCGTCCGTCTACGTCACGCGCAAGGGCGGCGTCATCACGACCTGCGCGTCGACCAGCGGCTACCTGCACCAGTACGACAACCGCTACCTGTGGATGAACCTCAAGCGGATCGTGAGCTCGCACTTCGCCAACTACCGGGAGAGCTGGGAGGCCAACCGGCTCATCGCGAAGGGCAAGATCCACCCGACGCTGAGCAAGACCTACCGGCTCGAGGACACCGGGCAGGCGGCGTACGACGTCCACAAGAACCTGCACCAGGGCAAGGTCGGCGTCCTGTGCCTGGCCCCCGAGGAGGGGCTGGGCGTGGAGCCGGAGGCGCAGGACTTCCGCGCCACGCACCTCGACGCCATCAACCGGTTCCGCGACGTCTGAACCCGCTCGCGCCTCCACCTGCCGGGGCGCCCGCGGTGGTAGGACAGTGGCCATGCCGACGAACGAGCCCGACCTGGTCCCGCTGCAGTCCGAGGCCGAGGCCACCGGGTTCGACAAGGTGCTCCGCGGCTACGACACCCACCAGGTCGACGACTACCTGGACCGGGTGGAGCACGCCCTGTCCGAGGCCGACCGGCGGCACGCCGAGGACGGCGAGCGGATCGGCGCCCTCGAGCAGCAGCTCGCCGGCCTGACGACCCGGCTCGAGCAGGCCGAGCAGCGCGCGGAGGGCCGGCCGGAGCCGGCCAGCCTGGTGGGCGAGCGGCTCGCGGCGATGCTCCGGCTCGCCGAGGAGGAGGCCGCCGCGATGCGCGGCTCGGCCGCCGACGACGCCGACCGCCTGCTGTCCGAGGCCCGCTCCGCCGCGCAGCGCGAGCACGCCGAGCGCACCGCCCAGCTCGAGGAGCGCGAGCGCCAGACCGAGGGCGCCGCCGCCGAGGCCGACCGGGTGCGCCTGGAGGCCCAGCGCGACGCCGAGGTGGTGCGCGACGGCGCGGCCCAGGAGGCGGCGGAGCTGCGGCGCCGCGCGCAGGACGAGGCCGACACGCTGCGCCGACGCGCGCAGGAGGAGGCCGACGCGCTGCTCGACGAGGCGCACCGCTCCGCCGAGCACGCCCGCACCCAGGCCGACGAGGACGTCCGCCGGCTGCACGAGGACGCCCGCGAGCAGGCCTCCCGCACCACCGAGTCCGCCCAGCGCGACGTGCGCGAGCTGGGGCGTCAGCGCGACGCCATCGCCCAGCAGCTGCAGACCCTGCGCGAGGCCATCGCGGCGGCCACCGCGCCGCTCGCGGGCCCGTCCGGCCCGCTGGGCGAGCGCACCTGACCGTGGCCGACCCGGGACCCTCGGGCAGCTCGGGCAGCGACTCGGGCAGCGGGGCGGCCGGCGACGCCCTCGAGCAGGCGCAGGACGCCGCCTCCGAAGCGCAGGACGCCGCGCAGGACGCCGCACGCTCGGCCGACCGGTCCGACGACGCCCGGGACGGCGCCCGGGCGGCAGGGGCGGCCGCCGTCGAGGCGGCGTCCGCCGTCGCGCCCGACGACCCGCTGCTCGACACCGCGGTGCGCCGGCTCGAGGCCCAGGCCGACGAGGACAACCCCTTCGGCCGGATCGGGCGCCCGATCAGCCGCCGCTCGCCGCTGCGCATCGGCTTCACGGCGGCCATCGGCGTGGCCCTGGCGTACGGCCTCGTGCAGGCGCTCGTCGCCGTCCGCAGCGTGCTCGTGCTCATCCTCGTCGCGGGCTTCCTGGCCATCGGGCTGGACCCGGCGGTGCAGTGGCTCGAGCGGCGCCGGCTGCGCCGCGGCGGGTCGGTCGCGGTGGTGCTGCTCGGCGTGCTGGCGCTGTTCGCGCTGATCGGCCTGGCGGTCGTGCCGCCGATCGTCGACCAGGCCCAGCAGTTCGTCGACGCCGTCCCGGGCTACGTCGCCGACCTGCGCTCCAACGAGCAGGTCGCGCGGCTCGACGTGCGCTACGGCGTCCTGGACCACCTGGAGACCGTGCTCGACGACCCGGCGCGCTTCAGCGGCACGGTCTTCGGCGGCGTCGTGGGTGTCGGCAAGGTCGTCGTGGGCGCTTTCTTCAGCACGCTGACCGTGCTCATCCTCACGCTGTACTTCCTGTCGAACCTGCCGACGATCAAGGCGAACGCCTACCGCCTCGTGCCGCGCAGCCGGCGGGCCCGGGTCGGCCTGCTCACCGACGAGGTCATGGCGCGGGTCGGCAGCTACGTCGCGGGCGCCCTGAGCATCGCCCTCATCGCCGGCTCGACGACCTTCGTCCTGCTGCTGGTGCTGGGCGTCCCGTACCCCCTCGCGCTCGCGGTGCTCGTCGCGGTCACCGACCTCGTGCCGCTGGTCGGCGCCAGCATCGGGGCGGTGGTCATCACCCTCGTGGCCTTCTCGGTGAGCCTGCGCACGGGGATCGTCGCGGGGGCGTGGTACCTGGGCTACCAGCAGCTGGAGAACTACCTGCTCTACCCGCGGATCATGAAGCGCTCGGTCGACGTGTCGCCCGCCGCCACGGTCGTCGCCGTGCTCGTCGGCGGTTCGCTGCTGGGCGTGGTCGGCGCGCTGCTCGCGATCCCCATCGCGGCCGCCGTGCAGCTCGTCGTCGACGAGGTCGCCGTGCCGCGCGCCGACGAGACCTGACGGGGTCGGACCGGCGCGAGCAGCGCTCAGCCGTAGTGCGGCGCGTTCTTGCTGCGGTGCACCTTGACGCCGCGGCGACCGCGGGCGGTCCAGCAGGGCGTGTGCCAGTGCCGGCGGTCGTCCGGTCTGCCCTCGGGCCAGGCCACGACGTGCGGCACGCCGCCGGCGAGCACCTGGTCGCAGCCCGGGCAGCGGTAGGGGCCGCCGCCCGTACCGGCCACGGAGCGGACCACGTGACCGTCCTCGACCCGCTCCCCCGCCGGGACCCGGGGGTCGTCGTCGTCGCCGCGGCGCAGCTGCTCGCGGGCCGCGGCGCGCGCCGCCGCGCGTCGCGACCCGCCGCCCATCAGCGCCGCGCGGCGTCGCGGAACCCGCGACCGGTCTTGCGGCCCAGGTAGCCGGCCCGTACGAGGTGCTCGAGCATCGGCGCCGGCACGTCGCCCGGCTCGCGGAACTCGGTGAACAGCGTCCGCTGGATCGCCAGCGTCACGTCGAGCCCCACGACGTCCATGAGCGCGAACGGTCCCATCGGGTGGCCGCAGCCCTTGGTCATCGCCAGGTCGATGTCGTCGATGGTCGCGTAGTGCGCCTCGAGCATCTTCACCGCGTCGTTGAGGTACGGGAACAGCAGCGCGTTGACGATGAAGCCCGCGCGGTCGCCGCAGAGCACCGCGTGCTTGCCCGTGCGCCCGCAGACCTCGAGCACCGTGGCGATGACGTCGGGCGCGGTCGTCACGGTCGGCACGACCTCGACGAGCCTCATGACGGTGGCCGGGTTGAACCAGTGCATCCCGACGACGTCCTGCGGCCGCGACGTCGCGGTGGCGCACTCGATGACCGGCAGGGACGACGTCGTCGTGGCGAGGACGGCGCCGGGCTTGAGGACCTCGTCGAGGGCGCCGAAGAGCGCCCGCTTGACGGCCAGGTCCTCCACGACCGCCTCGACGACGAGGTCGCAGTCGCGCAGGTCGTCGAGCTCGGTGGTGCCGCTGATCCGGCCCAGCGCCGCGCCGCGGTCGTCCTCGGAGAGCTTGCCGCGCTGCACCGCCTTGTCCAGCGACGCCTCGACCTTCTTGCGCACCGCGGCCACCTTGTCGTCGCCGCGCGCGCGGAAGACGACGTCGTAGCCGCTGCGGGCGCAGACCTCGACGATGCCGCTGGCCATGGTGCCGGTGCCGATGACGCCGACGGTGCGCACCTGGCGCGCCGTCGCCGTCGCGGCGGGCGTGGTGTCCCCGTCGGCGACGACCTCGGGCGAGCCCGGCGCGGCGTACGTGTAGATGCCGCGCCCGCTCTTGCGGCCCAGCAGGCCGGCGGTGACGTACTGCTTGAGCAGCGGCGCGGGGGCGTGGCGGTGGTCGCGCGACTGCGCGTACATGGTCTCGAGGATCTCGTACGCGCTGTCGAGCCCGATGAGGTCGAGCAGCGCGAGCGGGCCCATCGGGTGCCCGCACCCGAAGCGCATCGCCGCGTCGATGTCCTCGCGGGAGGCGTAGCGCGCCTCGTACATCCGCACGGCGTTGTTGAGGTAGCCGAACAGCAGGGCGTTGGCGATGAAGCCGGCCCGGTCGCCGACGGTGACGTCGTTCTTGCCGACCCGCGCGACCAGCGCCTCGATGTCGCTCACGACCTCGGGGTCGCTGACGACGGTGCGCACGACCTCGACGAGGTCCATCACGGGCGCCGGGTTGAACCAGTGCAGACCCACGACGCGCGACGGGCGCGACGTCGAGGTGGCCAGGTCGGTGACCGACAGCGCGGAGGTGTTCGTCGCCAGCACCGCGTCGTCGGGCAGCAGGCGTCGAGCTCGGCGAAGAGCTCGCGCTTGACCTCCAGGCTCTCCGGCACCGCCTCGACGACGAGCTCGCAGTCGGCCACGGCGGACAGGTCGGACGCCGTCGTGATGCGGTCGAGCACCTGCTGCGCCTCGGCCTCGTCGAGCTTGCCCCGCGACACCGCGCGGGCCGTGGAGCCCTCGATGCGCGTGCGGGCGCGCTCGGCGTCGGCCGGCTCCTTCTCGATCCCGACGACCTCGATCCCCGAGCGGGCGAGCACCTCGGCGATGCCGGCGCCCATCGTCCCGAGCCCGACCACCCCGACCTTGCGGAACTCCCGTGCCACTGCGTCCTCCTCGTGTGTCCGGCGAGTCTCCCAGAGCCCCGGCGCGGCCCTGCGGCTGGGCGGCCGGCGGGCGTAGGCTGCCTCCTGGTTGAGCAGGCAGCCGCAGGGGTCCCGTCCCGCCCGGCCGCCCGGCCGGGTGCGGTGGCGCGGCCCCGGGGGATCCCGAGCATGACCGCGACCGCGCCGGCGCTGACCGTCGACCTGGAGCGACAGGGCCGTACGGCGGTGGCGCGGGTCCGGGGCGAGCTCGACCTGGCGACGGCCCCCCTGCTGCACGCCGCGCTGGCGCCGGTCACCGACGACCCGGCCGGGCTCGGGCTGCTCGTCGTGGACCTGGCCGAGATGCCGTTCGCCGACCTCGTGGGGCTGCGGGCCCTGCTGCGGCTGCGGGACCTGCTCGGACCCGCCGGCTGCGTCGTGCAGCTGCGCGCCGCCCCGTCGGCCGTCCGGCGGCTCCTGGGGCTGCTCGGGCTCGACGAGGCGCTCGGCGGCCGGGTCCCGCGACCGCGCTGACCCCCGGCCCGCCTCAGAACAGGGTGGGGGTCGTGCTCTCGAGCCCGCGCATCGCCGCGTAGTCCAGCTGCACGCAGGCGATGCCGCGGTCGGCCGCGAGCACCTTGGCCTGGGGCGTGAAGGTCTGCGCGGCGAGCACCCCGCGCACCGGCCGAGCACGGTGCGCACCCGCTGCAGGTAGCGGGTCAGCTGCTCGACCCCGTCGATCTCGGCGTGCCGCTTGACCTCGACGAGCACGTCCGCGCCGGCGTCGTCGCGGCACAGCAGGTCGACCGGGCCGATGTCGGTCTGGTACTCCCGGCGCACCAGGCTCCAGCCCGCTCCCAGCAGGTGGCACTGGTCGGCGAGCAGCTCCTGCAGGTGCTTCTCGACGCCGTCCTTGATCAGTCCCGGGTCCCGGCCGAGGTCGTGCGCGACGTCGGAGAGCACCTCCTCGACCGTGACGAGCAGGTCACCGTCCTTGCCGCTCACCGTCCAGGTGCGTGCGCTCTCCACGAGCGTGCACGGCGGCGTCATCCACATCATCGGCTTGTAGCCGCCGGTGTCGGCGTGCACGAGCACGCTGCCGTCGGCCTTGACGAGCAGCAGCCGGGTCGCCGAGCGGGAGGTGGGCGGTGAGCCGCCCGACGTAGTCGACCGAGCAGCGGGCGATGACGAGGCGCACGCCAGCAGGCTAGTGACCTGCGCGCCGGGTCGACGCGTCCGGCGGACCGGCGGCCGCGGGGCAGATCGGGTCGTGACCGCTGCCCACGTCGCCCCGGAGCCGCTCAGCGAGACGCCGACGGCAGCGGTGGGGCGGGCGGTCTTCCGGCAGCGCTGGACCGACCTGACGATGCTGCACTGGCCGGTCGCCCCTGAGGTCGTCGCGCCCCTGCTGCCGGCCGGGACGGTGCCCGACCTGCACGGCGGCACGACCTAGGTCGGGCTCATCCCCTTCGTCATGTCGCGACGTCGGCATCCTCGGCACGCCGGCGCTGCCGTGGCTGTCGGGCTTCGCCGAGACCAACGTGCGGCTGTACGCCTACGACCCGCGGCCACGGGTCGCCGCGGCGTGGTCTTCCGCTCGCTGGAGGCGTCGCGGCTGCTGCCGGTGCTGGCGGCGCGCGCGTCGTACCGGCTGCCCTACCTGTGGGCGCGGATGGCCGTGCGCCACGGCACCGGGCACCGCTCGCCGTCCGTACGACCGCCCGCCGCTGGCCGGGCCCCCGCGGAGCCGGCGGGCTGGTGCGGGTCCGCACCGGCGAGCGGGTGCCGACCGACCCGCTGACGCTGTTCCTCACCGCCCGCTGGGGCCTGTTCTCGACCTGGTACGGCGGGCGCACCGTCTTACGCCCCGGTGGAGCACGCGCCGTGGCCGGTGCACCGCGCCGAGCTGCTCGACCTGCGCGACGACCTCGTGGCCGCCGCCGGCCTGCCCGGCGCCGCCGGAGCGCCGCACGTGCTGTGGACGCCCGGGGTGTCGGTGCGGATCGGTCGGCCGCGTCCCCTGTCCTCGGCCGGGTGAGGCGGACCGGTCGGGGGTAGGCGGAGGATGGTGCTGCCCTTCCTGCCGACCCGCGTCCGGCGCTGGCTCCTGCTGGCCGTCCTGCTGCCCGTCGCCGGCCGCGGCCTCGAGGCCCTCGGCGTGCGCCTGGGCGACCGGCACCCGCGCGCCGGCAGACGCGCTGCAGCGCGTCGGCGGCACCGCGCGGCGCCGCCCCGGGCGGCGCCGGGGCTGACCGCGGGGCCGCGTCGCCCCGGCGGCCGTCAGCCCCGTCAGCCCCCGTCAGCCCCGGTCCGGCCCCGTCAGGCCCCGTCGCGACCGAGCAACCCGAGCAGCTGCTCGTGGAACAGCGCGTCGAGCACCACTGCGAGCAGGCCGGCCCCGGCGAGCGCGACGAGCAGGGCGGGCAGCACGGGCGACCGCGTCGCGGCCTGCTGGCCCGCCGCGGCCGGGGCCGCCAGGTCGACGGTCGCGGGCGCGGCCCCGCCGAGCGCGGCCGGGCCGAGGTCGGGCAGCGGAGAGGGGAGGACGGCCGCGTCGGGCGTGGGCCCTACGGCCTGGCAGCTGCTCGGCGAGCGCGCCGAGGCCGCCCCCACCGGGTGAGCGGGTCGGTCCGGCCGGCCCGGTCGGCGAGGCCCCGCGCGCGGTGGTGCTGCGGCCGGCCGGGCCACCGGTGGGCGAGGAGCCGCCGGACCCGGCCGACGGGCTGCCGGGCGCGGGGCTCGACGGCGACGGCGGAGGGGCCGTCGGTGCCGGGTCGGACGGGGGGTCCGACGGCGGCTGCGACGGCGGGTCCGACGGCGGGTCCGACGGCGGGTCCGACGGCGGGTCCGACGGCGGGTCCGACGGCGGGTCGGACGGCGGCGGGTCCGACGGCGGGTCGAGCGCGCGACGGCGGCGGGTCCGACGGCGGCGGGTCCGACGGCGGCGGGTCGGTCGGGTCGTCGACCGGCAGCGGCGGCAGGTCCGGCAGGTCGTCGGCAAGGCCGACCGCGACCACGTCGGGCGCCGGGACGACGCCCGGCCGGGCAACCGGCGCGGCCAGCACCAGCACCAGCGCGGGCGCCGCCAGCAGCGCGGTGCTCACGGCGGCGCCGACGCGCACGACCCGACGTCGTGGTGCCGCGGCGGGGACCCGCATGCCGACCTCCTGCTCCCAGGGCGCCGAGCCGCCCCCGGCAGCAGGCACGGTACGCCTGCGCTCCCCCGAGCGAGGCGCGAGCGGGGCCGACTACGCCGGCGGGTGCAGCGGCTCCAGGTCGTTCGCCCGGCGGACGACGTCGACGACCGCCTGCATGATCTCGGTGAGGGAGAAGTCCTTGGGCGTGAAGACCTGGGCGACGCCCTGGTCCCGGAGCCGCACCGCGTCCGACTCCGGGATGATCCCGCCGACGACGACCGGCACGTCGCCGGCGCCCGCCTCGCGCAGCCCGGCGAGCACGCTCGGCACGGCCTCCATGTGCGAGCCGGACAGGATCGACAGCCCGACGACGTGCACGTCCTCCTCGACGGCCGCGGCGACGATCTGGGCCGCGGTCAGCCGGATGCCCTGGTAGACGACCTCGAAGCCGCAGTCGCGCGCGCGCACCGCGATCTGCTCCGCGCCGTTGCTGTGTCCGTCGAGACCGGGCTTGCCGACGAGGAAGCGCAGCCGGACGCCGAGCTCCTCGCCGGTGCGGCGGACGGCCTCGCGCACCGCGGCGATCTCCTTGCCGGCCTCGCCGCCGGCGACGGCGCCCGCCACCCCGGTCGGCGCGCGGTACTCGCCGTAGACCTCGCGCAGCGCGCCGGCCCACTCCCCCGTCGTCACCCCTGCCCGGGCGCACACCAGCGTGGCGGCCATGAGGTTGGCGTCGGTCTTGGCCGCGTCGCGCAGCGTCCGCAGCGCCTCGTCGACGGCAGCGGCGTCGCGCGCGGAGCGCCACTGCCGGACGGCGTCGATCGCCGCCTGCTCGACCTCCGGCTCGACGACCATGATCGCGCCGTCCAGGTCGGCGGTGAGCGGGCTGGGGGCGGTGGTGGTGAACCGGTTGACGCCGACGACGACGTCCTCACCGGCCTCGATGCGGCGCCGGCGCTCGGCGTGCGAGGCCACGAGCGCGCTCTTCATGTAGCCGGACTCGACGGCCGCGACCGCCCCGCCCATCGCCTGCACGCGGTCGACCTCCTCGCGCACCTGCGCGACGAGCTCGTCGACCTTGCGCGTCGACGACGACCGAGCCCTCGAACAGGTCGGCGTACTCCAGCAGGTCGGTCTCGTACGCCAGCACCTGCTGCAGCCGCAGCGACCACTGCTGGTCCCACGGGCCGCGGCAGGCCGAGCGCCTCGTTCCACGCCGGCAGCTGCACGGCGCGGGCGCGGGCGTCCTTGGACAGCGTGACGCCGAGCATCTCCAGCACGATGCGCTGAACGTTGTTCTCCGGCTGCGCCTCGGTCAGGCCGAGCGAGTTGACCTGCACGCCGTAGCGGAACCGCCGGTGCTTGGGGTCCTGCACGCCGTAGCGCTCCTGCAGCAGCTCGTCCCACAGCTGCGTGAAGGCGCGCATCTTGCACATCTCCTCGACGAAGCGCACCCCGGCGTTGACGAAGAACGAGATGCGCGCGCAGACCTCGCCGAAGCGCTCCTCGGGCACCTGCCCGGCGGCCTTCACCGCGTCGAGGACGGCGATGGCGGTGCACAGGGCGTACGAGATCTCCTGCACCGGCGTCGCGCCGGCCTCCTGCAGGTGGTAGCTGCAGATGTTGATCGGGTTCCACTTCGGCATGGTCGTGACGGTGTAGGCGACCATGTCGGTGATCAGGCGCAGCGACGGCCCGGGCGGGAAGACGTACGTCCCGCGGGAGAGGTACTCCTTGACGATGTCGTTCTGCGTCGTGCCGCGCGAGCGCCGCCGGGTCGGCGCCCTGCTCCTCCGCGACGACCTGGTAGAGCGCGAGCAGCCACATCGCGGTGGCGTTGATCGTCATCGACGTGTTCATCTCGGCGAGCGGGATGCCGTCGAACAGCGCCCGCATGTCGCCGAGGTGCGTCACCGGCACGCCGACCTTGCCGACCTCGCCGCGGGCGAGCTCGTCGTCGGGGTCGTAGCCGGTCTGGGTCGGCAGGTCGAAGGCGACCGACAGGCCGGTCTGGCCCTTGGCCAGGTTGGTGCGGTACAGCTCGTTGCTCGCCGTGGCCGAGGAGTGGCCGGCGTACGTCCGCATCACCCAGGGGCGGTCGCGCGTCGTCGCGGGGGCGGCCGCCCGCGCCTCCGCCGGGGCCGCCGGGGTGGGGCTCTCGGCGCCGGGGACCTCAGCGCCGTACTGCTGGACCGGCTCGGTCATGCCCGGACCCCCTGTCGGACAGCGTGCGCAACCGTCATGGCCGGAGCGTAGTGGCGCCCTCCGGGAGGTCGAGCCCGGGCGACCGGTGACGTGGCGTGACCGTCGCCACGCGCCGGCTCAGCGCGCGGGCGCGGTCCGCGCGGTGCGCAGGACCCGGTCGAGCCGGGTGAGCAGCAGCGAACGCCCGACCGACGGCTGCACGTCGAGCAGCACGAGCACGCGACCGGCGCGCTGCGCCCGCCGGTGCGCGCCGACGAGCACGCCGAGGCCGGTGGCGTCGACGGCGGTGAGGCCGGCGCAGTCCAGGACGAGGTCGCCCTGGCCGTCGCCGAGCAGCGTCGACGAGGGCCAGGCGCACGTCCGCGGCACCGGTGACGTCGAGGCGACCGGTGAGCGCGAGCACCTGGCCGGGCTCGAGCACCTCGGCGCGGCAGGGGGCGGGGTGGGCGGGCACGGGTCCTCCGACCTGGACCGGTCCCGGCAGGAGGAGGTCCTGCCGGAGGGGACGCCGCAGACCGCTCCGGGGTTGCCCGTGGTGTCCCACACCACGGCGGCCCGGTCGGGGAGGCGCGCCGGGGCGGGCGCTGTCAGACTGTCGTCATGGGTCCGACGCAGTACTCGCAGGCCGGCTCGCTCGTCGTCGCGCTCGGCGCGATGGTCGTGGTCGTCCTGCTGTGCCGGTGGGTGTTCTCGACCTCCCACCGCGACCGCCGCACCGCGGTGCGCCTCGCGACGGCGCGCGCCAAGGGCGACTTCGGCCTGCTGGTGCCGGTCGCCACCGTGCGGGCCGACGAGGACGCGCAGGTGCTGCGCGAGGTGCTCCGCACGGCGGGCATCCGCGGCACGGTGGCCGAGGGCGACGTGCCCGGCGAGCGCGTCGTGCTCGTCTTCCGGGCGGACGCCGACCGGGCGCGCTCGCTCGTCTCGTCCTGAGCCCGACCTGAGCCGGTCGGCTCAGAAGCCGTCGTCCGGTACGGGCTCGCGTCTCACGTCGGCGCCCAGCGCGACGAGCTGGTCGACGAAGCCCTCGTAGCCGCGGTCGATGTGGGCCACGTCGTAGACCTCGGTCGTGCCCTCGGCCGTGAGCCCCGCCAGCACCAGCGCCGCCCCGGCCCGGATGTCGTGCGCCCGCACCGGGGCACCGGAGAGCCGCTCGCGCCCCCGCACGACCGCGTGATGGCCGTCGGTGCGCACCTCCGCGCCGAGCCGGGTGAGCTCGTTGACGAACATCCAGCGGGCCTCGAAGACGTTCTCGGTGACCATCGCCGTGCCGTCGGCGACCGCGTTGAGCGCGAGCACCATGGGCTGCAGGTCGGTCGGGAAGCCCGGGTAGGGCAGCGTCACCACGTCGACCGAGCGCGGCCGGGCGTCCATCTGCACCCGGAAGCCGTCCGGGCCCGGGGTCACCTGCGCGCCGGACTGCACGAGCTTGTCGAGCGCGATCTCCAGGTGGTCGGCCCGGCCGCCGTCGACGAAGACGTCGCCCTGGGTCATCGTCGCGGCGACCGCCCACGTACCGGCGACGATGCGGTCGGGCAGCGTGCGGTGCTCGGCCGGCGACAGGGCCGTGACGCCCTCGACCTCGAGCGTGCTCGTGCCGAGCCCGCCGATCCTCGCGCCCATCGCCTGCAGGAACTCGGCACAGGTCGACGATGTCGGGCTCGCGCGCAGCGTTGTCGATCGTCGTGGTGCCCTCGGCGAGCACCGACGCCATGAGCAGGTTCTCGGTCGCGCCGACGCTCGGGAAGTCCAGCCAGACGGTCGCCCCGGTGAGCCGCGGCGCACGGGCCAGCAGGTAGCCGTGCTCGCTGGTCACCGTCGCGCCGAGCCGGGTCAGGCCGGAGACGTGCATGTCCAGGCCGCGCGAGCCGATCGCGTCGCCGCCGGGCAGGGCGACCTTGGCCTCGCCGCACCGGGCGACGAGCGGCCCGAGGACGGCGATCGACGCGCGCATCCGCCGTACGAGGTCGTAGTCGGCCTCGTGACCGGGCCGCTCGGGCACGGTGATGCTCACCGCGTCGCCCTCGCGCTCCACCGTGCAGCCCAGCCGGCGCAGCAGCTCGCTCATGATCGCGACGTCGAGGATGTCGGGCACCGCCGTCAGCCGGCTGGTGCCCTCGGCCAGCAGCGAGGCGGCCATGAGCTTGAGGACGCTGTTCTTGGCGCCCGTCACCGGGACCCGCCCGGCGAGCCGGGCACCGCCGGTCACCACGAAGCGCTCCACCCGCGGCAGTCTAGGGAGCGCGGGCGAGCAACCTCCGGCGGCCCGCGCGCGTCTGACCGGGGAGAGGACCGCGGCCGGGAGGAGGACCGGTGGACGAGCAGGGGCGAGAGGCGTTCCGGGCGTACGTCGTGGCCCGCTCCGGCCCGCTGCTGCGCACCGCCTACCTGCTGACCGGCAACCGGGCGGACGCCGAGGACCTGCTGCAGACGGCGCTGGCCAAGACCTACCTGGCCTGGGACCGGGTGCGCGAGCGCGAGGCCCTCGACGGCTACGTCCGCCGCACGATGGTCAACACCCAGACGCTCGTTCTGGCGGCGCCGCCGGGTCGACGAGCGCGCGGTCGAGGTGCTGCCCGAGCGCGCCGGGCCGCGACGCCGCCGCCGACCTGGACCTGCACGACGCCCTGTGGTCGGCGCTCGCCGGCCTGCCCAAGCGCCAGCGCGCCGCGGTGGTGCTGCGCTACTACGAGGACCTGTCCGAGGCCGAGACCGCCGCGGTGCTCGGGGTCTCCGTCGGCACGGTGAAGTCCACGACCTCCCGCGCGCTGGCCCGGCTGCGCTCGAGCCCGCAGCTCGACGGACCGCTCGCGGACGACCCCCGCCTGTCCCTGCCCACGACCGGAGTGCCGGCATGACCCCCCTCGACGACGAGCTGCGCGACCTGATGTCCTCGCGCGCCGGCGCGGTCGTGCCGCCGACCGACCCGCTGGCGGGGATCGAGGAGCGGGCGGGGCGGCTGCGCCGCGCGCGCCGCGCCCGGGCCGTCGCGGGCGCTGCGCTGGCGGTCGCGCTGGTGGCGGTCGGCGTCCCGGCGGCCCTGGGCGCCGCGCGCCCGGACGCCGGGGGCAGCACGCTGGCCACCGTCCCCGACCCGGCGCCGTCCTCCCGCCCGAGCCCGTCGCCGTCAGCTCCGACGAGCTCGCCCGAGCCCGGGGTGACGGCCCGGCCGGGCCCGGTCGCCACGCTGTTCCGTCCCGGGGGCGCGCTGGACTGGCCGATGAGCGCCTTCGTCCCGCAGGTGGACGCCGCCGTCGCGCGCTGGTCCGCGGCGCACCCCGGCACCGGGCCGGTCCTCGGCGGCGTGCTCGGGACGCTGCCGGTGCCCGACGGGTCGACCGCCCGCGTGCTGCAGCTGTGGCGCGCGGACGTCGCGCCGCAGGTCGTCACGACGACGACCGCGCTGCCCGGGCAGCTCCTGCGCGACGAGCCGGCCGCGGACCTGCCCGGCCCGGTGGTGCGCGCCGTGCTGCCGGGCGGCGCCACGCCGTACGTCCTCGTGCTCGGCGGGCCGGACGTCGTGCGGGTCGACTACGCCGCGGACGGCGCGCGCTTCGTGCCGGCCGGCGGCGGGCGCTTCGCGGTCGTGCCGCGCACCGGCCCGACCGGCGGGTCACCCGACCTCGTGCGGGTGCTCGACGCGCAGCAGCGCGTCACGGCGCTGCCGGCCGACCCCGGCGGACCGACCGACCGCGAGCCGTCCGGGCTGCTGTCGTCGTGGCCGCAGCGCGGCGACCTCGCGGCCGGGCCCGACCAGGCCGAGGCTGCGGCCGCGTTCGGCGCGGCGCTCGGCCACCCGGACCGCCCGGCCGGGCTGCGCGTGCTGTTCGCCGGCTCCGACGACACCGGCCGCCGCTTCCTGCTCGGCCAGGCCTGGGACCCGGCGGCCTCCTCGCCGGTGGCGCACACCGTGGCGTACACGACCGGCGGGACGGGCGGGCCGGAGGTGTTCCTCGGCCCGCCGACGCCCGCCGCTCCCCCCGTGCTCGCGACGGTGCTGTGCTGCGGCACGGGCACGACGGTCGACACGCTCGTCGTCGTGCCGCAGCCGGGGACCGGGCAGGTGCTGTACGCGTCGACCGGCTCGGCGTCCTTCCGCCCCGTCGGCGCCGGGCAGGACGCGCTCGACGGCGTGGTGCTCGTCGACCGCGACCCGCGGGCGAGCACCGACCGGCTGCGGCTGCTCGACGGCGACGGGCGCGAGACCGCGACCGTGGACGTGCCGGCGCTGCTCTGCGGGGCCCGCGGCTGCGGCTGAGCGGGCCGCGCCCCGCCCACCTAGGCTCGACCGCATGGCCGTCCACCTCACCCGCATCTACACCAAGACCGGCGACGACGGGACGACCGCCCTCGGCGACATGAGCCGGGTCCCCAAGACCAGCGTCCGGCTCGCGGCGTACGCCGACGTCGACGAGGCCAACTCGGCGATCGGGGTCGTCCTCGCGCTCGGCGCCCCCTCGTCGGAGATCGGCGTGCTGCTGCGCCGGGTGCAGAACGACCTGTTCGACGTCGGTGCGGACCTGTGCACGCCGGTCGTGCCGGACCCGGACTACCCGCCGCTGCGGGTGCTGCCGGAGTACACCGCGCGGCTCGAGGAGGCGTGCGACTCCTACAACGCCGAGCTCACCAAGCTGTCGAGCTTCATCCTGCCCGGCGGCACCCCGACCGCCGCGCTGCTGCACGTGGCGCGCACCGTGGTCCGGCGGGCCGAGCGCTCGGTCTGGGCGCTGCTGGAGGCCGAGCCGGACACCACCAGCCCGGAGACCGCGCGCTACCTCAACCGGCTCTCGGACCTGCTGTTCATCCTGTCGCGGACGGCCAACCCGGATGGCGACGTGCCGTGGCAGCCGGGCGGCGAGCGCTGACGCACCGCGCCGATCAGGGTCAGCCCGGCGAGTCGGAGCTGAGGCGCTGGCCGGGCGTCGGCCATCCCCTGTGCGGCGCGAGCAGCGGCACCCTGTCGGGTCGGACCACGAGGCGCTGCCGTGCGTCCCCCGACGGTCCGGTGCCCCGTCCGACCTTCCGGTACGGCAGAGGACCTGATGCGCAGGCGGCTGTCCCTCGCTGGTCTCGTGCCGCTGGTCGTCCTGTCTGGCTGCGGGAGGCAGCCGGCGTCCCTCCCGCAGGAGGGCGTCCGGGTCGAGGCACGCCGGACCGTACAGGTGACGGACGAACCGCTCGGGGACGTCGTGAACGGCGAGATGAAGCCGGGCGACACCGCCGTGGCTTCCTGTTACGTCGCCGAGGCGACGACGAACGCGGGTGCTGTGGGGAGCGCAGTCAGGATCGAGTCGAGCGGACTCGCCGGGTACGCCGCTGTGGCCGACTTCCCCGACGACCCTGCGGAACGCGTGATGATCTTCGACATCGACGACAGCGACCTCCGGAAGGGGCTTGCTGCCTGCGGCTCATGAGCAGTGCACGCCAGCTGCTGGTCGGCCCCGGCTGACGTCGAGCACTCGCCGCTTCAGGTGGTCCCTGGTCCGCCTCTGGTCGCGCTCAGCCCGGCGGGGCACCGTGTTGGTCCTCTTCGAGGAGGTCGACATGCCCGAGTTCGCCTTGCCCGTGTTGTGGCAGCAGCCGCCGGACGCGACCGCGTACGCCGCTGCCAGCTTCTTGTCCCGCTACCGAGGGGCGACGCTGCGGGCCTACACCCAGGACCTGCGGGCGTTCCTGGCCTGGTGCAGCGAGCGGGACCTGGCGCCGCTGCAGGCCGAGCGGCCGCACCTGGAGCTGTACCTGCGTTGGATGGAGCGCCGGGGCCTGGCCCCGGCCACGATCAGCCGCAGGTTCACCACCGTCGCCGGCTTCTACCGGTACGCCACCCTGGACGGGCACTGCCCGAAGGACCCGGCACTGGCGGTCACCCGGCCCCGGGTGGCGTGGGAGGGCCAGCGCCGCACCGTGCTCCATCCGCTGGAGTACGCGGCGCTGCTGACCGCCGCCCGCCAGGACGGCCCGACCTCGCACGCGCTGGTGGCGCTGCTCGGCATGCTCGGCCTGCGCGTCGGCGAGGTCGTCCACGCGGACGTGACCGACCTTCGCACGCAGTCCGGCTACGAGCTGCTGTACATCCTGGGCAAGGGAGCCAAGCCCGCGCTCGTCCCCCTGCCCGTGCCGGTGCTGCGCGCTGTGCGGGACGCCACCGCCGACCGCGCCACCGGACCGCTGCTGCTCAACCAGCACGGGGACCGGCTCAGCGCCGCCTCGGCCGCCGGACGGCTTCGCCGTCTGGCCCGGGCAGCCGGGCTGCAACGACCGCTGAGCCCGCACACCCTGCGGCGGACCTTCTGCACCGCCGGTCTGGTCAGCGGTGTCCCGCTGCGCGAGATGCAGTACGCGATGCGGCACGCCGACTCCCGCACCACCATGCGCTACGACATGGCCCGAGCCAACCTCGACCGTCACGCCGCCCACGCGGTCGCCGCCTACCTGGCAGGAATGACCATGGGCTAGGACAAGCACGCTCTAGACGCAAAGCCACCCTGCAGACAGAACCGGCGTTCTTCACCACGCCGGCGGTCTACGACGGTAGCCGGCGTTCTTCACCACGCCGGCGGTCTACGACGGTAGCCGGCGTTCTTCACCTCGCCGGCGGTCTTCGACGGTAGCCGGCGCTACCTTCCCTCCGACGAGCGCCTCTGCATGCGCTGCAGGAGCTGCCGCGACGTGACCCCGCTGGAGGATGGCGCGGTGGCCTCATGTTGCTCGCAGGTGACCCGCTGGCTCTTCCGACCAGGGCCCCGGGACTGACGCCAGCCGGACAGTCAGCAAGTTGACTTGCGGTAATCGTGCCGGGGGAGCACTATTGCTGCGTGAGCGCGGCACCGGTCATCGCGGCCAGTGCCCGCAAGCACGGGGTCAGCGACGCCGACATGCTCCACGCCTACGCCAACCCCGTCCGTGTTTTCGAGCTGGACGACGGCTTCACGATGTTGATCGGCGCGAACCACGCTGCGATCGTCTTCGAGGTCGGTGTCGTCGACGGCACGAGCACTCCCGTCATCGTGCACGCGATGCGCGCACGCAAGTAGTTCTTGAGGTGATCACGATGCCCCGCACTGTTCAGGAGATCCTCGCCCACGCCGACGAGCTTGCTGCGACGTTCGAGGCCTACGAGCCAGCCGCAGACGACGAGCGCGACCCTGCCGCTTACGTGGCGCTGCGCGAGGCGGTTGTAAGCCGGGCCGACGCGGAGCGCGACGTGGTCGCGGCAGTCGGTACGGCGCGATCGCAGGGCTACTCCTGGGCGGCCATCGGCGGCCTGCTCGGCACGACCGGTGAGGCTGCCCGCCAGCGGTACGGACGCAAGCTCGACGCATAGCCCGCCGCGGAAGGACGTTCCCGTCGCCCGGCCCCTTCGCGGGAGCCGGCGTGTCCCTCTTCGACGGGTAGCCGGCGTTCTTCACCACGCCGGCGGTCTTCGACGGTAGCCGGTGTTTTTTCTCTCTCTCTCTCTCTTCTCTCCTCCTCTCTCCTCTCTCCTCTCACCACGCCGGCGGTCTTCGACATGGTAGCCGGCGTTCTTCACCACGCCGGCGGTCTTCGACGGTAGCCCGCAGGTTCTTCACCACGCCGGCGGTCTTCGACGGTAGTCCATGCTCCTATGTCAACGCGAGGGCCTGTCGGGGCAGCGCGTTGAAGACTTCGCGGGCGATGTAGCGCTTGAGGCAGCGGATGGCTTCGGTCTTGCTCTTGCCCTCGCTGGTGCGCTTGGCCAGGTAGTCGCGGGTGCGTTGGTCGTGGCTGAGACGGACCAGGGCGATGCGCCACAGGGCGGCGTTGGCCTGGCGGTCGCCGCCGCGGTTGAGGCGGTGCCGGTTCTGTCGTTTGCCGCTGCTGGCCGGGATGGGGCTGGTGCCGCACAGCGAGGCGAAGGACCGCTCGTGGGTCAGCCGGTGCGGGTTGTCGCCGGCGGTGACGAGCAGGGTGCGGGCGATGTCGGGGCCGACGCCCTGCAGCGCGACGAGCTCCGGGGCGACAGCGCGTGATGCGGCGCAGCCGCGCGACGACGAGGGCCGAGCTGGCTCGTCGAGGTGCTGCACGCGCTGGGCGAGCTCGCGCAGCGCCAGGCGCAGCATCGCCGGGCAGGCTGTCGTCGTCGGCGCGGACGCGGAAGCCGGCGCAGGTGCTGACGAGCTCGCTGGTCTTGAGGTGCCGCAGCCGCTCGCGGAGCTCGTCGGGGGCGGTCGCGACCAGGCCGCGGAGCTGGTTCATCGCCTGGGTGCGGGCCTTGTTCGCGCTGCGCTGCACCACTTTCAGCGCCCGCAGCGCCTCGACCGGCCCGTCGTGGGTCTTGGGGGTCGCGGTCGCCTCGCCGGACAGCACCGCGCGGGCGGCGGCGATCGCGTCGACGACGTCGGTCTTGCCGTGCCGCCGGCGGACCTGCCGGTTCGGTCGGGCGACCTCCATCGACCCGTGACGCCGTTGCTCGGTGCAGGTGCCGGGCCAGGCCGGCGCCGTAGCTGCCGGTGCCCTCGACGCCGACCTGCACCAGCGGCCCGAAGCCGCAGCCAGGCGAGCAGCTTGCGGTAGCCGGCCGGGGTGGTGCGGGAACCTGCCGTCCCGAGCACCCCGCCGAGGTGATCGACGGCCGCGGCGACGTGCACGTCGCGTGGGTGTCGACGCCGCCGGTGACGCTGCCCGGTTCGGGTGTCATCGTGGTCATGCCCGTCCTCGTTTCGGTCGCACGTGCAGGACGGGCACGGCGCGCCGGTGGTCGGACAGGCCAGGGACGGGGCCTGTTGGCGCAGGCTCCTATCAGGTCACTTCCACCAGACCGACCGTGCCAAGTCGTCTCCCGCCCGGTCGACGGATCGGTTACAAGGCAGCCGAGCGCCGGGCGTTAGCCGGGTCAGCCGGGCGGGAGAACGACGCTCATCCGCATCCCTGGCG
>CAVSEK010000010.1:0-240412 GCA_963726975.1 uncultured Actinomycetota bacterium | reverse complement strand
TCCCAAGCTGAGAACGCGAGTTCGATTCTCGTCGCCCGCTCTCGCAGGCCGTCCCCGGTCAGGCACCCCGGGGCTGGGAGTCCCGCAGCACCTGCCGCTCCGGGCCCGCAGCGCGGTCAGGACGGCCCCTGTGACGAGCAGGCCGACGAGCAGCGGCGGGCCGACGAACAGCAGCAGCCCGGCGCCGATGTTGCCCCCGACGACGCCGGCGGCGACGACCCGGTAGCCGGCACCGAGCAGCAGCCCGGTGACGGTGAGGCAGACCAGCAGCGGCCGGGTCGAGCGCGCTCGGCCGCGCTCCGTCAGCAGCACGCCGACGAGGACCAGCAGGCCCGTGACGCCCAGGGCCGTGACGGCCTCGGGGGTGATCGGCAACGGCTGGACCGCGTGGTCCAGCCCGCCCTGCGCCGGCCCGTCGTAGGACAGGTCCCCGACCGACCACGCGGTCAGCGCCGCACCGGCCGCGAGGCCCAGACATGCCCTGACGACCCCGACACCGACGCTGCTCATGCGGGAAGCCTGACGCCACAGGCGCGGTCACGACCTGAGTAGTCCTGCTCGGTCCGCCGGCCGTGCTGGCCCGGGACCCGGTGGGCGGACGCCCCGCGCCGAGTGGCACCCTCCGGGCGCGGGAGCCGCACCCCATGAGGATCGCCATCGCTGGGGCCCATGGTCAGGTCGGACGACGGCCGGCCGTCTGCTCGATCGAGCGCGGGGACGAGGTGGTGGGCATCGTCCGGGCCGCCGACCAGGCCGACGACCTGCGGGCCGACGGGGTCGAGCCCGCCCTGCTCGACCTGGAGCAGGTCGGCGCCGACGAGCTGGCGCGGGCGCTGCAGGGGTGCGACGCCGCGGTCTTCAGCGCCGGGGCCGGAGGGGGAGCGGCGACGCGCGCAAGGACAGCGTCGACCGCGGCGGCGCAGCGCTGCTGGCGGACGCCTGCCAGGCGGCCGGCGTGCAGCGGTACCTGCTCGTGTCGTCCATGGGCGTCGAGACGGTCCGCGACGGGGCGACGCCGGAGGGCGTCGAGGACGCCTTCGTCGCCTACCTGCGCGCCAAGCTGGCGGCGGAGGACGACCTGCGGACCCGGGACCTGCGCTGGACCGTGCTGCGTCCTGGCCGCCTCACCGACGACGCCGGCGCCGGCCGGGTGCTCCTGGCCGAGCACGTCGAGCGCGGCGACGTCCCCCGCGACGACGTGGCGGCCGTGCTCGCGGCCCTGCTGGACGCCCCGGGCACCGCCGGGCAGGTGCTCGAGCTGACCGCCGGCGACACCGGTCTCGCCGAGGCCGTGCGCGCCGCCGGCGAGCCCGGACGCACATCGGCCCCCGCCCGGAGCGGGCGGGGGCCGACGTGGAGCCGTGCGGGGTCAGTCGTCCGGCGTTCGACCCGGGCCCGGGGAGCACCCGGGCCGGGGTCGTGGCGAGCGCGGTCTAGCGGCGCGCGCCCACGCTGCGCCCGGAGTTGCGACCCATCACCGTGCTGACGATGACGGTGAGCACCGCGGCGGTCGCGATCGCGACGACCCAGCGGGTCCAGTCGATGCCCGCGCTGCCGTTGCCGCCGAAGGCGCGGTAGATCGCCCCACCGAGGAGCACACCGCCCACGCCGCACAGCAGGGTGGCCCAGATCGGGATGTTGTCCTTGTCGCCCGGAGCGACCAGCTTGCCCAGCAGGCCGATGATCACTCCGGCCACGATCAGTCCGAGGATCTCCATGTCGTTCTCACTCTCTCTCGCCAGCGCACGGGACGTCCGTGCGGGCGGTCTACCCGCCGTGATCGCCTCCTACCCCGCGCCCCGCGCTCAGGGAGCGGCGCCCGTGTGCCGATCTCGTAACAGGACTTGCCAAAGGTTACCCACGGGTAGCACCCTGTTGTTACCGGCGGGTACAGCCGTACCCCGACTCCCGAGGAGCGCTCGCCCGATGGGCCACTACAAGAGCAACCTGCGCGACATCGAGTTCAACCTGTTCGAGGTCTTCGGCGCGGACGAGACCCTGGGCACCGGGCCGTTCGCCCAGCTCGACGTCGACAGCGCGCGCGACGTGCTCAAGGAGGTCGAGCGGCTCGCCACGAACGACCTCGCGGCGTCCTTCGCCGACAGCGACCGCAACCCGCCGGTCTTCGACAAGGCCACCGGCTCGGTGACGATGCCGAAGAGCTTCCTGGCGAGCTACCAGGCGTACGCCGACGGGGGGTGGGACAAGCTGGACCTGCCCGAGAGCCTCGGCGGCATCGGCGCGCCCCCCACGCTGCGCTGGGCCTGCACCGAGATGGTGCTCGGCGCCAACCCGGCGATCTACATGTTCGGCTCCGGCGCGGGCTTCGCGGCGATCCTGCACCGCAACGGCACCCCGGAGCAGAAGCGCTTCGCCGAGCTCGCGATCGAGCGCCAGTGGGGCGCCACCATGGTGCTCACCGAGCCCGACGCGGGCTCGGACGTCGGCGCCGGGCGCACCACCGCCCGGCCGCAGCCCGACGGCACCTGGCACCTCGAGGGCGTCAAGCGCTTCATCACCTCGGCCGAGTGGGACTGGCCGGAGAACATCTTCCACCTCGTGCTCGCCCGCCCGGTCGACACGCCCGGCGCCGGCGGCCCGGGCACCAAGGGCCTCTCGCTGTTCCTCGTCCCGAAGTTCCACGTGGACCTCGAGACCGGCGAGCTCGGCGAGCGCAACGGCGTCCACGTCACCGGCGTCGAGAAGAAGATGGGCCTGAAGGTCAGCACGACCTGCGAGGTCACCTTCGGCGAGCACGCGCCGGCCGTCGGCACGCTGGTCGGCGACGTCCACTCCGGCATCGCCCAGATGTTCCAGGTCATCGAGAACGCCCGGATGTTCGTCGGGGCCAAGGCCATCTCGACGCTGTCGACCGGCTACCTCAACGCCCTGGAGTACGCCAAGATCCGCGTGCAGGGTCCCGAGCTGCCGAAGATGACCGACAAGACCGCGCCGCGCGTGACGATCAGCCACCACGCCGACGTCCGCCTCATGCTCATGCGCCAGAAGGCGTGGGCCGAGGGCATGCGCGCGCTGGTCCTGTTCACCGCCAGCCAGCAGGACCAGGTCGAGCTGTCCGAGGCCGCCGGCGAGGTCGACGACATGGCGGTCCGGCTCAACGACCTGCTGCTGCCGATCGTCAAGGGCTACGGCTCGGAGAAGGCGTACGAGCTGCTCGCGAGCTCGCTGCAGGTCTTCGGCGGGTCCGGCTTCACCCAGGACTACCCCGTCGAGCAGTACATCCGCGACGCCAAGATCGACACCCTGTACGAGGGGACGACGACCATCCAGGGCATGGACCTGTTCTTCCGCAAGATCGTGCGGGACCAGGGGCAGGCGCTGGGCAAGCTGACCGCCGAGATCCAGGAGTTCAGCAAGGGCGACGCCGGCAACGGCACGCTGGCCAAGGAGCGCGAGCTGCTCGGCCAGGCGCTGGAGGACGTGCAGGGCATCGTCGGCTACTGCGTGAACGAGCTCATGGCCTCCGCCGAGGACGCCGACAACATCTACAAGACCGGGCTCAACACGACCCGGCTGCTCATGGCCCTGGGCGACCTGGTCGTCGGCTGGCTGCTGCTGCGCCAGGCGGCCGTCGCCGTCGCCGCGCTGCCGGCGGCCGGACCCCGGGACCGGGCCTTCTACGAGGGCAAGGTCGCGGCGGCGAAGTGGTTCGCGTCCGCGGTCTTCCCCGAGCTGTCGGCCAAGCGGGCGATCGCCGAGGCGACCGACCTGTCGCTCATGCAGCTCGACGAGGCCGCCTTCTAGGCAGGTCCGCTCCCCCTGCGTACGTCCGCCCGACCCGCGACGGTCCTGTCCGCGTCGGGCGGACGCACGTCGGGGGTCAGCCGGAGGGGGTGCGGACGACGCAGGTGCGCGGCGGCGCGCCGCCGCCCGGGGTGATGACGGTCCGCCGGCTCTCGTCACCGGCGAGGCGGGCGCGCTGGCGCTCGCCGACGGCGCCCTCGGCGAACTGCTGCGGGGCGTAGAGCCCGACGTCGGCCAGCCCGACGTCGGCGCCTGCGCCCGGGTAGACGCCCACGATCGTCAGCTCGACCGACGACACGCCGGCGACGAGCAGCGAGAACTCCTGCACGCCGTCGGAGTCGGACAGCTGCAGCGCCGAGCAGCCGCCGACGGTGTCCACGAGCAGCTCCGAGGGGCGCGGGGGCCGCTGCCCCGCCGGCAGGGCCGCGCCGGCGGGCAGGACCGTGACCCGGGCGAGCGTGACCGGCGCGCGCAGGGTCAGCGTGAGCGTCTGCCCGGTGCCGAGCACCCCCTTCGCGGGTCGCCAGGCGCTGGACAGGTCTCGGTCGACGGCTGCCGCCGCGGGGGAGCCGGGGCGCTCGCTGGTCGCCGAGACCCCGCCCGCCGGCGCGACGGGCACCAGCGGCACGGCCGGCACGGGCGCGCGGCTGAGCAGCCCCGCCTGCGTGAGGCCCCGGCGGCCCAGGTCGTGCAGCCGGCCGAGGTTGAGCAGCAGCGCGACGACCACGAGCACGCCGAGGACGGCGGCCACGACCGGTCCCTGCCGGTAGCCCCGCCGGCGGCGCAGCGCCGTCGCTCCCGCCGCCCGCACCCGTCGCGCCGCCGCCGCCGCCTTGGGGTCGCCGCCCGCCCGGGGACGCAGCCCCAGGGCGAGGGCGTCGTCCGGCAGGGGACGACGGGCCGTGCGCTCGCGCACCCGGTCGCGCCACCGCCGCCAGCGGGTCCGCCACCCGGTCGGCTCGGGCGGGGGCGGCACCGGCGGGACGAGCGGCAGGCCGCACAGGGCGCACCAGGTGCGTACGAGGTCGTTGCCGTAGCCGCACTGCGGGTCCGCGCAGCGCAGCGGCCCGTCGTCGGCGCGGTCGGTCGGGCGCCGCGGCCGGCCGGCGCCGGGACGGCGAGGTGCCCGGCCGGTGAGGACCATCGCGGCGAGGACGTCCTCCTCGTAGTAGTCCTCGTCCTCGTCGGCCGGTGCCTCGTCGGTCGTGGCCTCGTCGGTCGATGCCTCGGCCGGCGCGCGGCGACGGGGGCGCGCCCGCGGCGGCAGGCGCGGACCCAGCGGCGCGAGCCGGTCCCGCGGCTCGACGACGGGGGCGGGCGCGCCCGGCTCCTCGGGCTCGTCGGCCTCGAGCAGCGACCGCGGGTCGGCCCGCAGCCGGGCGACCCGCAGCGCGGCCGCGGTGCGGGCCTGCTGCGCGTCGCGCTCCCGCGCAGCCTGCTCGAGCTCGGTCGCCGCGCCGGCCAGCGCGCGCCGGGCCGCCGCGCGCCGTCGCGGCCCGCGCTGCAGCGCGTCGCGGGCCGCCCGCCGCCGGTCGCGCAGCTCAGCGGCCGACGCGCGGGTCAGGCGGGAGTACGGGTCGGACAGCGCCCGGTCGATCGCCGCGACGTCGCGGCGGAGGCGGACGAGCCGCCGCTCGAGCAGCGCGAGCCGGCGCTCGGCCGCCCGGTGCGCCTCGTCGGCGAGGGTCAGCCGCTCGTCCGCGCGGGCGAGCTCGTCGACCGCCCCACCGACGGTGTCCTCGACGGTGTCCTCGACGGTGTCCCCGGCCGTGTCCCCGGCCGTGTCCCCGGCGGTCCCGGGCACGGGCTCGTCGCCCCGGTCGCCGGGGTCGGGGTCCGCGGGGCCGACGACGCGCAGCGCGCGGACCGGCCGGGGGGTGCGGGCGGGCTGCAGGCGCGCCCGGTCGGGCTCGCGCGCCGGCGCTGCCCGCGCGGCCGCCGCCCCGGACCCGACCGACCCGGACCCGCCGCGCCCGGACCCGGCCGGCCGGTCCCAGACGAGGAACTCCCCGCAGTCCGGGCAGAAGTCGGCGTCCCCCACGTCGGGGGTGCCGCAGGACGGGCAGGTCATCCGCGCCGCCGCGGGGCGCGGGCGCCGGGCACGGCGCGCAGCTCGACCCGCACGTGGGCGGGGACCCAGGTGCGCACCAGCGGGACGAGCGCCGCGACCGCGGCGGCGTCCAGACCGCGCAGCCCGACGCGCACGCACGGGTCGGGGTCGCCGGGCAGGGGGGCGCCGGGGTCCTCGGACGTCGTGACGGCGCCGCTGTGCTCGAGCTCCACCTCGGCGTCGGTCACCGCCTCCAGCAGGCCCTGCAGGCCCTCGGCCGTGCCGCGCAGCGCGTGCAGCACCGACGCCTGCGCGACGAGGGCCCGCCGGCGCTCGAGCGGCAGCTGCGCCTGCGGCGGCAGGCCCAGCCAGCCGCCGAGCCAGTCGACGAAGTCCGGTGGCGCCTGCCGCGGGTCGAGGTAGGCCTCCAGGCCCGCCAGCACCGTGAACAGCGGCGCGAGCACCTCGTCGAACCCCAGCAGGAAGCGGGCGGTGAAGGGGTCGTCCTGGAACAGGCCCGGCAGCCGCGGGAGCAGGGGGTGCGGCGAGGCGAGCCCGTCGACGCCGGCCCTCACGTCGCCAGCACCCGGACGAGCGGGTCGACCGACAGCAGCAGCGCGTCGTCGGTGAGGTCGATCCGCGCGGCGGCCTTGCCGCGCTGGCGGGTGTCGGCGCGCGCGGGGTAGAGCAGCACCTCCTCGACGAGGTCGACGCCGGGCAGCTGCTGCAGCAGCCCGTAGACCTCGCCGGCGTGCACCGAGCGCCCGAACGGCCAGCCGCGGCCGTCCGGGCCGCCGGCGGCGGGGTCGAACCAGCGGGCGACGGCCTGCCGCGCCCGCGCCTCGAGCGCCGCCGCCTCGCCCGCCGACGCGGTGCGCAGGCGGGCGACCACGGTCACCCCCTGGTAGCGCGCGGGGGTGACGACCACCCGGGTGCCGAGCAGGCTGCGCCGCCGCAGGGCGACCGCGACCCGCTCCAGCGTCTCGGCGGCCGGGACGAGCTGCTCGAGCAGCAGGCCGGCCGGGCCCGCGGTGACCGCGGGCACGACGAGCACCCGCACCCCGCCGCCGTCGTCGGACGCCGGGACGGCGTGCACCCGGGCGACCTCGGGCGCGGCGGCCAGCGCCAGGGCGGCGAAGTCCTCGGCCGTGACCGCGCGCCCGCGGGCCCGCAGCTCGACCGGCCCGCGCACCCGTGCCTCCTCCAGGCGCTCGCCGTCCTTGCCGCCGGCGGCCGCGCGCCGGTTCTCGACCCGGCTGACGTACGGCAGCGAGCTGGCGAGCACGACGAGCGACCCGGAGCCGACGTTGCCCGCCGCGCCGCCGCCGACGCTGTAGCCGCGCACCCGCACCGGCGCGCCGAGGTCGGGCACCCGCCCGAGCTGGCGGAACCCGCCGTCGGCGTCGCGCAGCCCGGGGCCGAAGACGACCTCGCCCTCGGAGGGGTCGAGCTGCACGTGCCGGTCGACCGGACCGGAGCCGGCGAAGTCCTCGACCCGCACCCACGGCCGCCAGCCGTCGGCACCGCCCACCTCGACCACGGCGCCGCCCTGGTCGGGCACCACCGGCCCGCGCAGCAGCCGGAAGCGCTGGGCCGGCGTCCCGTCGCTCGTGCCGACGACCTCCGCCGGGACCCGCTCGGCGTGCTGCCCCGTCACGGTGCCGCCGAGGGTGACGGCGCTCGCCGCGCGGACGACCGGGCTCTCGTCGTAGCCGGCCTGGTCGGGGCGCGGCGGCACGAGCCGGGCCCGCAGCCAGCCCCCGCGGGTCCCGGCCACCGTCGTCGGCCGGTGCTCCAGCGGCACGTGCAGCACGACGTCGCCCTCGCGGTTGAGCCCGCCGGTGGTGTCGACGTCGACCTCGCACGGCGCCCAGCCGTCCGCGGTCGCCGCTTCCCAGACCAGCGGCGGGTCGTCGGGGTCGACGCCGACGCCGGCGACCCGGCAGTCCAGGTGCAGGCTGACGGCGAGCCCGGGCGCCGCGGCCGAGAGCCCCACGAGCAGCGCGTCGCCGTCCTCGGGCCGGGCCGAGAAGACCGCGGCCTCGCCCTGGCGGCGCAGCACCGGCAGCAGGGCGCGGGCCGCGCCGTCGGCCTCCGCCGCCCGCAGCGCCACGAGCTCGACCGGGGTGATCTCGAGCTCCTCCACCGTGGCGAAGACGACCGGCTCGACGCCGGGCACCCGGGGCGTCGCGACCCGGGTGCCCTCCGGCACGACGATCGGGGTCGGCTGCGCGCTCGACAGCCAGAACGTCAGGGGGGCCCGGGCCGCCGTCGGCGGGTAGAGCCGCACGCCCAGCAGGTCCAGGAAGCGGGTGTAGAGCCGGTCGGGCACCCGGTCGAGGCGGTAGGTGACCTGCTCGACCATCGAGGCGAACAGCTCGATGAGCGTCACCCCCGGGTCGGAGACGTTGTGGTCGGTCCACTCCGGGCAGTGCGCGCTGATCCGGCGCTTGCACTCGTCGACGAGGTCCTGGAAGCGCCGGTCGTCCAGCGTCGGCGTGGGCAGGGGCACGGGTCAGCCCTCCGGGGGCAGCGCGTAGAAGGGGAAGACGAGGTTGCGCTCGTCGTTGGTCTCGTCGACCCGGTAGCGCACGTGCACCTGCAGCACCCCGGCGTCGTCCGGGTCGGGCGCGGCGTCCACCTCCACCACGGTGATCCGCGGCTCCCAGCGCACCAGGCTGGCGGTCACCTCCGCGCTGACCCGCCCCGCGAGCGTGACGTCGCTGGGGTCGAAGACGAGGTCGTGGATGCCGCAGCCGAAGTCCGGGCGCATGGGCCGCTCGCCGTACGCCGTGCCGAGCACCAGGCGCACGGCCTCGGCGATCTCGCGGTCGCCCTCCACGAGGGCGATGCCGCCGGACGGCGAGACCCGCAGGGGGAAGGCCCACCCGCGGCCGACGAAGGCCCCGCTCACCGCGCGCCCACGTCAGGCCACCAGCACCGTGGCGGCGCTGCCGACGAGCACGCCGGGCACGACGCAGCAGGTCACGGCCGAGCCGGTGCGGGCCATCGGGCGGCCGCCGACGAGGACCGTGGGGCTGCCGACGACGACCCGGCCGATCTGCGCCACCGGCACGAGGAACGGGTCGGAGGGGTGCAGGCCGACGTGCGGCGGCACGTTCACCCCGGAGCAGCCCTGCACGACGGCGGGCTTGCCCGCGACCAGGACGGTGGGCACGACGCCGAGCAGCACGGGGGCGGTGAAGGGCAGCGGCGGGGCGGGCACCGGGGCGCCGAGCGGGCCGATCGCCAGGTGGTTGGGGCAGGTGCCGACGATCCGGTCGCCGGCCACCGCTGCGGGGGTCCCCACGTCGTGCTCCTCGCTCGCTCAGTTGAGCCGGATGAGGCCGCCGGTGACGGCGACCTGGGCGGTGCCGGCGATCGTCACGCGCGGCGCGGACAGGGCGACCTCGGTGCCGCCGGTCAGGGTCAGCTTGGTGCCGGCCTGCACCGTCACGTCGGTGCTGCCGGTGATCTCGACCTTGCCCTTCGAGGAGACCGTGATGGTGGTGCCGACCTTGGCCAGCCGCACCGACAGCTGCCCGTCGCCGGTCGTCACGAGGACGCCTCCCTGGGGCCCGTCGTCGAGCACGAGCGCGTGACCCGTACGGCTCGCGAGCACCCGGGTGGCCACCTTGCCGGAGCCGTCGACGAGCGTGGCGGCGCGCGGCGGCCTGGACCGGCTGCTCCACAGCCCGCCGAGGACGTAGCCCACCGACGGGTCGCCGTGGTCGAAGCCGACGACGACCTCGTCGTTGACCTCGGGCAGCACGGCCGCGCCCCGGTCGGGACCGGCGCCGGGCAGCGCCACGCGGAGCCAGTCGGTCGCGTAGTCGTCGCTCATCCACGGGTACTTGACCTTCACCCGACCGACCTTGTCGGGGTCCTTGACGTCGGTGACGACGCCCACGACGACGCCGGGCACCGCCCGGTTGCCGCTGGCGGTCGCCGGGGCGCCGGTGCCGCCGCCGGTGAGCCCGAGCAGGGTGCGCTCGGCCGCCGGGCTGCTCTCCAGGTGCACCCGGTAGCCGCCGGCGTCCAGGACGTGCCGGGTGCGGGTGAGGCGGTAGGTGCCGTCGAAGGTCGGCCCGGCGCCGGCGAGCGCGACCCGCGCGCCGGGGACGAGCGCCGGGTCGCCGTACGCGACGCCCTCGAGCTCGGCGCTGGTCGCGGCGAGCCGGGCCGCCCGCCCGGTCGCCAGCTCGCTCGCCCCGGCCTGGGTCGCCACCGGGGAGGCGACGTCGACGTGGTCGGGCGCGGGGAAGGCGCTCTGCAGCCGGGTCAGCGGGACGCCGGACTCCCCCGGCGCACGGACCCCGCTCGGCTGCCCGACGACCGCCCGCTGGGAGGCCGGGTCCCAGCCGCGGGCCTGCACCTTCGCCTGGCCGCTGCTGGACACCCGCACCCGCAGGCGCTCCAGCGACGCCCCGACGACGAGGTCGACCGGGCTGCCCGTCGGCTGCGGGCGACGCACCTCCACCCTGCCCTCCACCATGCGCACGGTGCGCCCGGCGGCACGGGCCCGGGCCAGCAGGAAGTCCCAGTCGCTCGTGGCGAGCTGCGCGACGTGGTCGTGGACCTGGCTGCCCTCGCAGGTCCCGACGCGCAGCCCCGCGCCGGACAGCACGCGCTTCGCGACGTCGGCGTCCGTGACCTGGTTCCAGCTGCGGGTGCGGCGGCCGCGGGTGAGCGCGTGCAGCCCGTCGCCGCAGCGCACGAGGACGTGCGCGCCGCTGCCGTCGTGCTCCAGCTCGAGCGCCGTCACCGTGCCGGAGAACACCTCGCGCAGGGCGCCGCCGACCGCGCACGTCTTGACCTGCACCTCGGCCCCGACGGCCAGCCGGGCCTGCGCCACGACCTGCAGGTCGGGGTCGCGCAGCCGCAGCACCGCGGTGCCCGGCAGGTCGTCGGCGAGGTCGACGACGACCCCGGCCAGCAGCGCGGACACCGCCTCGGGCAGCTCCTGGCCGGCCACGGCGACGTACGGCTGGGAGCCCAGCGCGGTGGTCACGCCGGCTCCCGCTCGGAGCCCGGCGGCACGAGCAGCACGTCGCCGGGGCGCACCGCCATCGGGTCGTCGAGGCCGTTGGCGACGGCGAGCTCGCGCCAGCGGGTGGGGTCGCCGTACTCCTGGTGGGCCAGCGACGCCAGGCTGTCGCCCGCGACGAGCTGCCGGCTGCGGCGGCCGGGCGGGCCGCCCGAGGTCGGGTTCTGCCGGGCGGGCGCGACCGGCACCTCCTGCAGGGCCAGGTCGGCGTACGCCCGGGTCGGGACGCCGTCGGGGTCGAACATCGTGTAGCGGGCGCGGACCTCCCGCAGGCAGGCGTCGAACCACACCTGCTTGCCCCAGGTGAAGGTCACCACCGGCGGTGACGGGGCGTGCCGGCGCACCGAGTCGGCGGTCGGCGCGAGCCAGCCGAAGAGCGTGTCGAGCGCGCGGGCCACCGAGCCCTCGCCGCCGAGCCGCGCGTCGAAGAAGGCCTGCAGGCGCAGGCTGCGGTGCTCGCCCCCGACGTACTGCAGGTGCGGTGCCCCGGAGCGCCCGCTCATCGTCTGCTCCCACCGGGCCGACTTGCTCACGGTGAGCGTGGACGGGTTGTAGGTGAGCGTCAGCGCGTCACCGCCCTTGGCCTTGAGCGTGGCGTGGGCCAGCGACGTGTCGCGGCGGGCGGGGACCGTCACGCGGAGCCTCCGAAGGTGAAGCCGTGGTGGACGAGCTCGAGGGACTCGCTCGCCACGCCCTGCGCGGTCGAGGAGAAGACCGGTGCGCTGTAGCGCGACGGCCAGACGGAGTAGAGGTCCCAGGAGGCGAGGACCGCGCCGCTCGGCTGGTACGCCGTGATCCGGCCGTTGGTGAAGGCCCTCCGGTCCTGCGCGCCGCTGAACCAGGCGGCCAGCGCTCCCGAGCTGGTGTCGAGGGTCCGGGTGAGGCGCACCGGGGTGTAGACGGCGCGCCCGGGCAGGCGGTGCACGTAGCCGTTGGCGCCGCCCTCGGCCCACTCCTCGATCTCGTACGCCGCGCCGAGCCCCTCGCAGGTCTGGAAGGTCGGCAGCTGCACGCGGTCGACGAGCACCCCGAAGCGGACGCCGATGCCGACGTCGGCAACGGTCACCAGGGGCCCCCGTCGCCGAGGCGGGCGACCCGGTCGCGGTCGGCGATGAGCTCGCCGCGCAGGCGCCAGCACAGGCGGTCGTAGAGCTCGGCCGCGAGCCGGTCGAGCTGCGGGCCGGACAGCTCGGCCAGCGGGTCGGCGGTGGCCTCGAGGGGCTCGGGGGCGGTGGCGCGGAGCATCTCGTCGCCGGCCGAGCGGGCCAGCACCGGTGCGGGGGCGCTCGGCGCGGCGGACGCCGGGGCCGGGGCGGCGGCCTCGCGGGTCGGCGCCGGCGGGCGGGCGGGGGCCTCGTCGCTCGTGGGCGCGGGGCGGGGGCTGTGCGGCACGGGGGACAGCGGCACGGGGGACAGCGGCCGGGGGACAGCGGCCGGGTCAGGGCGGCGGTCACGGGATCGTCCGGCGGCGGGGCGGCGGTCTGCGGCGCGGCGGGCTGCGGCGCGGGCGAGGCCGGGCGGTCCTCGTACGGCCGGGGCCCGGGACGCTCGAGCAGGTCGTGCAGCGGCGCGGGACGACCCCCGGCGCGGGCCTCGGCGCGGCGGGCCTGCGCCTCGAGCCGCTGACCGGCCGGCGACCCCGCGGCCGGCAGCTCGCCGAGCTCGCGTGCCTGGGCGAGGTGCTCCAGCTCGTGGGCGAGCAGGCCCTGGGCGCGCGGGCTGTCCGCGGACCCGGTCTCGAGCGGCAGCACGACGTGGCCGGGCTCCGGCGCGGCGACGGTCGTGCTGCCGGGCCGCGCCAGCGCCAGGGCCCCGGCCGCCCGGGCCGTCGTCGCGGCGCCCGGCGAGCGGTCGAGGACGATGCCGACGCGGTCCGCGAGCGGTGCCGCCGGGTCCTCGGGGTGCGGCGCGGGCCGGTCCGCCTCGTCGAGGAGCGCGCGAAGGAGCGGGGCGTCCGGGCCCGGACCGGGGGCGGGCAGCGGCAGGGTGCTGGCGGGGGGCAGCTCCGCGGTGACGGGCGTGGTCGTCGTGCCTCCGGTGCCGGCGGTGTCCCCGGCCGGGGCGGGCGACGCGGTGCGGACGGCCGCGAGCCGGGGTTCGCCGACCCGCACCCGGCGGGGAGAGGGCGCCACCGCCGGCACCCTCGGCGTCGCCGGCTCGACGGACGCTCCGACCGGGGCCCGCCCGGGCTGCGGCGCGCGGGCGTCGTCCACCGGCGGGCCGGCGGGGGCTCGGCGGACGTGCGTCGGGGCCGCTGCGGTCCCGGCGTCGTCGTACCCGGGGTCGGGCGGGGCGGTCGCCCAGGCGGTGCCGGTCGTCGTGCCCGGCCGCTCGGCCGGCGGGGCCGGCGGGGCCGGCGGCTGGGCGACGACCGCCGGTGCTCGACGCGCGGTCGGCGGGGGCAGGCCGAGGGGGGACACGTGGACGAGGCCGGGAGCGACGGGCTCCTGCAACGGGTGCGGGAAGGTCGGCCTGCCCGGGGCCGGCGGCGGCCGGAGCTGGGGTGCAGCGGTCAGGTCGAGGGGCGGTGGGGTGGTGCTCGAGGAGGGTGTCGACCGTCCCCCCGCCCACGCCGGGGCCGGCGCCCCCGCCGCCGGTCGGACGACGGGTGCGGGGGCCGGACCCCCGGAGGTCCCCGTCGTCGCGGGGGCCGGACCCTCAGGGCGGCCCGTGGTCGCGACGCCCGCGATCACCCCGTCCCTCGTCGTCCCGGAGCCGGCGGTCCTGGTCGCGGGGCTCGCTCCCCCGCTGGTCGCGGAGCTGCCGACAGGCCTCTCCACGGGTCCGCCCGGCTCGACGGTCGCGGCAGCCGTTGCCGGGGAGCGCGGGAGGCTGCTGGGGGGAACGGCTGACGGGCGGGCCGGGGGGCTGACGTCGGGTGCGACCGGGAGCAGGGCCTCGACGCCGCCCGCGGGGGAGCTGCTGGGGGGCCGGTCCAGGGGGGCGCTGCTCACCGCGGGTCCTGCCAGCGGCACTGCGGCGCGCACCGCGGTGTCGGGGGCCGCCAGCGCTGCAGGCGTACCCCGTCGCACTGACGCGTCCGCCGCCAGACCGCGTGCCGCCTGGGCCGCGGGTGCTTGCGGCGACTCCGCCAGGCTCGCCGCAGCGCTGGGCGCCACGCTCGCCGCGGGGGCGGGGTCGGGGTCGGGGTCGGGGGACGCCAGCGCTGCAGGTGTGCCCAGGAGAACCGTCGCGTCCGCCGCCCGACCGCGTGCCGCCTGAGCCGCGGGTGCTCCCGGCAGCTCCCCCAGGCTCACCGCGGGGCCGGGGTCCGCGGGCGTGCCCAGCGGCACCCTGGGCGCCGCGGCGCCGGGTGCTCCCGGCGGCACCGCCACGCTCGCCGCGGAGGGGTGTGCTGACCGCGTCGCGGGGACGCCTTGCCGGGCCTCGGGCCGCACCGCCGGTCCCGTCGCTCCGGGCTCGTCCACCCGCGACGGCTGCTGCGGTCCCGGCGGACGGGGGGCAGGGCCGACGACCGGCACCCGGCGGCCGGCGACGACGGGTCCTGCTGCCGCGGACCGGACCGGGACGCTCGGGGGGGTCGCCGTCGACGGCGACGGCGTGCCGTGCGGGGGAGAGGCCGCGCGCAGGACGGCAGCGACGCCGTCGGGCCGGACCTGCACCTGCGGGCGAGCAGGGGCGGGCCCCGACCGGGTCCGACCCGGCCCGCGGGCCTCGTCGGGGCCGACGCCCACCTCACCCGGCGCGCGACCGGGTGTGGGCCCTGGCCGGCCCTGACCGGACCCCGGGGCGTCCGCTGCCCCTGGCCGGGGCAGCCCGGCGGTGGGCGCGGGGTCCGGGACGGGCGCCGCGCTGCTGAGCTCCCCGGTCGTCGTCCCCTCGTCGTCCGTGAGGAGCGCGGCCAGCAGCGAGGACGCGTCGAGCACGGGCGGCTGGCTCGTCCCGGGCCGGCCCGCCTGCGGGGCCGCCACGGCGGGTCGGCGAGCGACGCGGGCCGGCGGGGCGCTGGCCGGACCGGCGTCGCGGCCCCGGACGCTGCCCGCGGGTGCCTCACCGGCGGGCAGCACCGGGCGGGCGACGGCCGCTGCCCGAGGAGGTGGCGCGGGCAGCGGCTCCGTGGCGCTCGCGGGACGCCCGGCCGACCCGACGGCGGGCGCGGGTGCCGCGGCCTCGGGCCGGTGGACGGGGGCCGGCCACAGCTGCTGGGGGTCGTCATGCCGGACAGGGGCAGCCTGCTCCAGCCCGTCGACCCGCCCGTCGAACGGCTCGCGGACCGGCACGGGCCGACCCGCGCCTGCGCTCCCCGCCGACACCCGAGGTGTCCCAGGCGCCGCGGAGCTGCCCGTCCCACCGGTCGAGCGGGCCGCCAGCGCCCGCCCGGTCGAGAGTTGAGCAGGCGCTGTCGGTGAGGCCGCGCGGGGGGACGGCGGCGCGGCAGGGGCCGAGGCCTCGGCGAGGACACGGGCGACCTCGGCCGACGCGTCGGGGGCTACCGGCCGAGGTCCGGGCGACGCGGTCGTCGGCAGCTCCGGCGTCTGGTCGGTGCCCCCGCCGGGCGTACCCGGGACCGTGCCGGAGGACGCCGCCGGGCGCGCCAGGGCCGCGCGCTCCCGCGGCGCCTCGACCGGCGGCGGGGTGGACGGCAGGGTGGACGGCAGGGTGGACGGCGGGCACTCGCCGAGGGCGGGACCGGCGACGCGGGGACGGCTGGTGTCGCCGGCCCGACCCGGGGGGTCGACGCGGGAGGGGCTCCGGCCGCGGGCGGGGCTTCCCGGTCCGGCGCCGCGACCACGCCGGGTGCCGCCGGCACGGGCGGCGGCCCGGCCGGTGTCACCGGCCGGGCGGCCGGTGCCGCGACCGTCGCGCCCTCCCCGCTCGTCCGAGGCCCGGCCCCGACCCCCGCCTGCTCCCCTGGCGCGTCGACCGGCTCCGCCGGCAGCCGTACGCCCGGGAGCGGTGCGCGGGTCGGCCCCGGCGCGGCGTCCGGCCGCCCGGGGGGCCTTGCGGCAGCAGGGGATCCGTGAGCCGGACCCACCGGCTGCGCCCCCGCGGCAGCGGCCAGGTCCCGCAGGGCAGCAGCGGCAGGGGCCGCGGACCCGCGGTCGGTGGGTCCCGCCGACGCCTCGGGCAGGGTGCTCGCGGGCAGGTCCGGGGCGCCCGCGGACAGCGGGGACAGGTCACCCGGCTCCTGGTCCGCGGCCGGCTCGGGGCGAGCGCCCCCGACCGCCGGCGCCGGACCCGGCGCAGCGGCCGTCGTGCGCTCCGCTGCCCGGACGGCGCTGACGATCGGCTCCCCCAGCCGTACGCGGTAGCGACGGCCCCGCGGCTCGGCGGTCGGGCGGACGTCCTCGCCGGCGAGCGGGGCGGCCGCGCGCTCGGCGGCTGCCGGCGACCCGCGCTGCGCGGTCGGGACGGACCTGGCGCCTGCGACCGGTGCGGGCGCCGGGACGTCCAGCGGGGCGGGGGCCGGGGGCAGGGCCCGGGGCGTACGCCGCAGCACCGGTCCCGGCAGCACCGCCAGCACCGCCAGCGCCGGCCCCGGCAGCACCGCAGCCGGCGGTGCGGCAGCAGCCGGGGCGGCGCGGTCGGGTGCGGCCTGCCGGCCCGGCACGGAGACGAGGGCCGGGGGCACCGGCTCGAGCCGCAGCCGGCCGGCCGGGCTGAGCGGCCGCGCCGCACCGGGGACCAGGTCGGGGGCAGCGGCCGCCGCCTGCGGCCAACCCGCGGGCGCGGGCACGGCGGCGGGACGCGGTCGCAGGCCGAGGGCCCGTGGCGGCGGGAGCTCGGCGCGTCCCCGGGGGGTCGCCGGGCGCCGGGTCCGGGAGTGCGGCGCGCGGCGCACGGCCGCGACGGCGGCAGGGACGACGGCGGGGACGACGGCGGGGACGGTGCGGACGAGCGCCCGGCGAGCTCGAGCAGGGCGTCGAGGTCGGCCGGCTCGGCGTCCGGGCTGTCGGGGGCGTCCGGCCCGGTCCACGACCGCGGCGGCGGCAGCGGCTCGGGCGGCGGACCGGCCGGACCGGTCGCGGTGCCGGAGACCGGGCGCAGCGGCCGCAGCGCCGGCAGGCCGACGCCGTGCTGCAGGGGCGCGAGGGCCCGCGGCAGGACCGTGCGCACGCTCAGCGAGCGGCCGAAGCCGAGCAGGTCGACGGCCGCGACGTCCGGGTCGGCCGAGACGCCGAGCGGCCGCAGCCCTGACCAGGCCGGCGCCGGCGGAGCAGCGGGCGGCGCGGGGTCGGGCGACCGTACGGGCGGTGCCGGAGGCACGAGGTCCGCAGGCCCGGCCGTCGGCAGGACCGCGCTGCTGGCGGCGAGCGCCGCCCGGCGGCGCGGTGCTGCGCGGCGTGCCCACCACCCCACGGTCAACCTCCTGTGCGGGCCAGCTCGTTCAGCCGGTCGATCTGCGAGACGAAGGTGCGGCGGAGGGGGTGCTCGAGGTCGAGGATCTGGTCCAGGGACCAGTGGAAGTGGTACGCGACGTACGCCACCTCCTCGAGCAGGCGCTCGGCGGCGTACGTCACGATCCCCCCGGGCCGCCTCCGGCGACGTCGACGGTGAAGTCGGCGGCGCAGGCGGGGCAGGTCACGGCGACCTGCGTGTGGCCCTCCTGGTTGACCCGGCGGTAGAGGTCCTGCAGGAACGCCAGGTCCGCGGCGAAGAGCCCCTCGATGACGTTGCTGTTGACGTCACCGAGGGTCCCGAGCCGGGTGACCACGCGGCTCAGCAGCGCCACCGACAGGTACGCCTCGTTCGCCAGCACCCTCGGGTCGCGCAGCGGGGCGATCTCGTCGCGGGCGGTCGCCAGGCGCATGACGCCTGCCCGGTGGACCTGGCCCTCGTCGTCGACGTAGCCGCGGGGCAGCTCGAAGACGAAGGTCGTCTGCAGCGGCGGGTCCGAGGTCGCGGTCGTCGTCACGGTGCCGCCGCTCCGGGCGCGGTCACTTCTTGCGCACGATCCCCTCGTGCACGATGGTCACGCTCTCCAGCAGGACGTCGCCGGAGGAGGCGTCGAGGTCGCCGAAGTTGAGCTCCGACGGCCAGGCCCGCACGAACTCCCAGCGCGCGACCTCGGTGCCGTCGAGCCCGAGCAGCTTCACCGAGCCGTTCTTGCGGGCGCCGTCGATCTTGCCCTCCTCGACCATCTGCCGCCACTTCGCGACCTCGAGGGACTTGCTCGTGCCGCGGGAGAAGGTGATGTCGCCCCAGGTGAGGTTGCCCGGGATCTTCTGGACGACCTGACGGCCCTTGGTGTCGGTGACCTTGTTGGTGACGACCTCGTTGCTGCTGCCGAGGCCGGAGATGTTGCGGAAGAACAGCGGTTCCACGGCGCCCTGGAGCTCCAGGGTGAACCACGCTGCGAGGAAGTTGTCTGCGGGAGCAGTCACTGCTCAGCCTTTCTGTGGGGTGTGGGGGGCGGTCAGCCCTCGGCGACGGCTCCGCCGGTGGGCAGGTTGGCCAGGCGGAAGACGACGAACTCGGCGGGCTTCGTGATCGCCATGCCGACCTCGGTGATGACGTAGCCGGCCTCGATGCTGTCGGGCGGGTTCGTCGTGGCGTCGCAGCGCACGAAGAACGCCTCGCTGGGCGTCGAGCCGAACAGCGCCCCGGTGCGCCACACCCCGGTGAGGAAGGCCGACACGTCGCGGGTGATGCGCGCCCACAGGTCGGCGTCGTTGGGCTCGAAGACGACCCAGTCGAGGTTGGACAGGATCGACGACTGCACGAAGTTGAACAGCCGCCGCACGTTGACGTAGCGCCAGGCGGCGTCGCTCGAGAGCGTCCGGGCGCCCCACACGCGCACCCCGCGGCCCGGGAAGGCCCGGATGACGTTCACGCCGATCGGGTTGAGCTGGTCGTGCTCGCCGCGGGTGATGGCCAGCTCGAGGTCGACCGCGCCGCGCACGACCTCGTTCGCCGGGGCCTTGTGGACGCCGCGCTCGGTGTCGGTGCGCGCCCACACGCCGGCCATGTGCCCCGACGGCGGGACGAAGCGGTTCTTGCCCGTCAGCGGGTCCAGGACCTTGATCTGCGGCCAGTACACGACCGCGAACTTGCTGTCGTAGCCCGCCTGGTTGAGCCGCCAGTCCTTGACCTTCTGGGCGTTGAGCCCGGGCGGCGCGTCGAGGATCGCCAGCCGGTCGCCCATGAGCTCGCAGTGGCTGATGACGCCGCTCTGGACGGTCTTGAAGCCCTCGAGGTCGATCGCCCCCTGCTCGTACGCCGCGACGAGGTCCGGGACGCAGACCATCGTCACGTCCTCGAGCGTCTCGAGGACGCCGACGCCGGTCCGGTCCGCGGACGAGCCGACGATCGCGGTGGCGCCCGGGGCCTGCGGGGCCGCGGTGACGCCGCCGCCCGACAGCGGGACGGTGCCGGTCGCCGGCTTGAGGTCGACGGTGCCCTCGTGCGCGAGCTCCTCGAGGGCGATGAGCTTGGAGCGCTGCGTGACCGCGGTCGCCACGTTGGTGCGGCCCTTCTTCGCCGTGAGGCCCTCGAAGCTCTCCACCGTCTCGGCCCCGCGCTTGACGCTGACGGTGTACGTCTCGTCGCCGCCGCCCTCGGGGGTGCTGGCCTCGATGTCGACGGACAGCTCGTTGCCGACGTCCCCGGGCTCGGCCGCGCTGACCCGGTAGACGGGGGTCCGCGGGTCGCTGGCGCTGCCGATCTCGGCCGTCGCGCCGGAGGTCAGCTCCGCCGGGCCGCCGTTGCCGTTGCCGTTCCCGTTGCCGCCGCCGGCGCCGACCCGCACGACGTACGCCGTGGCGCCGCCGTTGGCGAAGTAGCCGTAGACCGAGTGCGCGAGGTAGCTGCCGTCGACGAAGTCGCCGAACGTGCGGGTGAACTGCCCCCAGTCGGTGACCAGCACGGGCTCGTCGAAGGGGCCCTGCGCGGCGAGGCCGACGAAGGCGGCGACCGAGGTGCCCACGCCCTGGATCGGGCGGGCCTGCGGAGGCATCTCCTCGACGTAGACGCCGGGCGAGAGGTACTGGGTGGCCATGGGCGCTCCTCGTGTACGACGGCCGTGACAGGGAAGACAGTCACCCGGCGCCGGCCCGCGCCACAAGGTCGCCCGGCTGTCCAGAAGGGCGCTGTGACCTGCCCCGAAGGGCAGCGGACGCAGGCTGGGTCCGCCGTACGCTCCGGCCGTGGGCGCGAGGTGGAGGTCTGAGCGGGCGTGCCGGCAGGCGCGGGCGTGACACCGTCCGCCCGCCTCCTGCTCGGCCGGTTGTCGGTGCTGTCGGCCCGGCTGGAGCGGGGGCTGCTCGACGGCGCCCCGCTGCCCGCTGACGTGGCGGCGGTGGCGCTGGACGCGGAGTCCGAGGCCGACGCCGCGGACGGGCCGGTCATGCTGCGGACGGTCGCGGACGTCTTCGGGCTCGACGACCTGGCGGTGGCCGTGCTCGTGGCCGCAGCCGGCGTCGACCTGCTCGAGGACCTCGCCGAGCGCTGCCGCGCCGTGACGGGTACCGGCGCGATGACCGTCGGGCTGGCCTGCCGGCTCGCGGCGCTGCCGGAGTGGGACCCGCGGGTGCGGGAGCTGCTCGGCGCCGACGGGCTGCTCGTGCGCGAGGGGCTGGTCGAGGTCGGCGAGGGCCCGCTGCCGCACCGGCCGCTCCGGCTGCCCGAGGTCGTGCTGGGCACGCTGCTCGGCGAGGACCCGCTCGACCCGGTGCTGCGCGACCTGCTGGTCGCGGTCCCGCCCCTGCCCGGGCCGGTCAGCCAGGCCCTCGCCCGCGCGCTGCAGCACGGGTCGCTGCTGGTCCACGTGCGCGAGCCCCGCGGCGGCGCGGGACCGTCGTACGCCGCGGCGGCGCTCGCGGGGCCCTCCGGGCCACCGGTCGTGGTCGACCTCGGGCTGCTCGCCGAGGAGGGGCAGCTCGTGCCGGTGGTGCGGGCGGCGCTGCGGCAGGCCCAGCTCGGCGGCCGCGGGCTCGTGCTGGGCCCGCTCGACGCGCTCGGAGCCGAGGCGGGGCTGCGGCCGGCGCTGCGGCTGCTGCTGCAGGCGGGCTGGCCGGTCGTCACGCACTCCGCGCACACCTGGGACCCGTCGTGGACCGTCTCCTCGCCGGTCCAGCTCGACGTCGCCGTCCCGGCGCAGGAGGAGCGCGTCGCGCTCTGGCGGACCGCGCTCGGCGGCGCGGGCGACGAGGTCGACGTCGCGGCCGTCGTCGGGCACCTCGCGCTCGCGCCCGCCGACGTCGTCCGGGCCGCCGACGTCGCTGTGCTGCTGGCCGCCGTCGAGGACGCCCCCCTCGGCCCCGAGCACCTGCGGGCCGGTGCGCGCCGGCAGAACGCCGCCGGGCTCGAGCGGCTCACCCGGCGCCTGCGTCCCCGGGCCGGTTGGGACGACCTCGTCCTCCCGGCGCAGCAGGAGGCCCAGCTGCGCGACCTCGTCGAGCGCGTCCAGCAGCGCGACGCGGTCGCGGCGCTCGGCGTCGGCGGCCCCGGCGGCCGCCGGCGCGGCGTCACGACGCTGTTCGCCGGTCCGCCCGGCACCGGCAAGACCCTCGCCGTCGAGGTCCTCGCCGCCGAGCTCGGGCTCGACGCTCTACGCCGTCGACCTCGCCACCGTCGTCGACAAGTACATCGGCGAGACCGAGAAGAACCTCGACCGCGTGTTCAGCCAGGCCGAGGGCGTGAACGCCGTCCTGCTCTTCGACGAGGCCGACGCGCTGTTCGGCAAGCGCTCGCAGGTCAACGACGCCAAGGACCGCTACGCCAACCTCGAGGTCGCCTACCTCCTGCAGCGCATCGAGGACTTCGGCGGCGTCGCCGTGCTGGCCACCAACCTGCGGTCCAACCTCGACGAGGCCCTCAGCCGGCGGATCGACGTCGTCGTCGACTTCCCGGTGCCCGACCGGGCCAGCCGGCAGCGGCTCTGGGAGACCGCGCTCGGGCGAGCGCCGCGCGCGTCCGACCTCGACCTCGCCGCGCTGGCGGACGTCGAGCTGACCGGCGGCGAGATCCGCAACGTGGCGGTCAGCGCGGTGACCCGTGCGCTGTCAAGCGGCGAGGCGCTCGACGCCGCGACCGCCCGGGCGGCGGTCGAGGCGGAGTTCAGGAAGAGCGGCCGGCTGCTGGTGCCGACCCGCCGCTGACGGGAAGCACGTCGACCCGCCGGGCCGCCGAGCGGACCGGGTCGGCAGCGGACCGAGCTGGCGTGGGGTCGGCCAGCCAGGCTCCCGCCCGAGCGCTGCCCCCTGCGCGCTCCTCCTGGGTCAGGCGTCAGCCGTAGGAGAACCCGTGACGCCGGGCACGCGCCACCGCCGGGCTCACCGTGCCGCTGCCGGTGCGGGGTGCCGGGACCAGTCCCTGCGCCGGGGCACCGCTGAGCGCCGGTCGTCCCGTACGGGACGGGACCGCCGGCGGGGCCGTGCGGGCGGGCACCGGGATGTCCATGCCCTGGGCCCGCTGCGCCGCCAGGTGCTCCTCGTTGCGCGCGATGTAGTTGTCGGCCCGCTTGTCGCCCCAGATCGCGTCGACCTTGTGGCCGGCCTTCAGCTGGTCGTAGGTCCCCGCGTCGAACTGGTCGACGACCCTGCCGTCCTTGCGCAGGTCGGCGACGTGGGACTGCATGGCCCGGCCGCGCTTCTTGATGTAGCCCAGCTCGTCGTCGCCGAGCATGCTCTCGCCGCTGCCGTCTCCGAGGACCGTGCGCAGGTTCTTCTTCTTGAAGTTGAACTTCTCGATCGAGTCGGCGGTGGCGCTGTGCATCATCGGCGGCAGACCGATGTGGGCCTCCTCGCGCTCGTCGGTGAGCATCTTGAGGCGGTCGGGCTTCTTGCTCGCCGAGATGTCCTGGAACATCGCCCCCTGGCGGAACGCCAGGTCGTTGTCGATGCCCTTCACCCGGCCCGACGCGTCGTCGACGTAGATGTTGCCGTTGTGCCGGTCGCGCTGTCCGGTGACGGAGTCCAGGGCCTGCAGGTCGAGCATGCCGCGCTGGGTGACCGGGTTGTCGTAGCCCGGGTCCCGCTGCTTGGCGTCGGTCATCTTCTCGTACGTGTGCTTGGACTTCCACAGCTGCAGCGGGTTGCTGCGGTTCTTCAGCTTCCGGATCTTGGTCTGGTCGCTCCCCTTGGCCACGGTCTTGGTGACCGGGGTGAAGATCGGCGTCTGCAGCGCCTGCCCGTCCGCCTTCGCCGACACCGAGCCCTGCTGCTTGCCGTGGGTGGCGAAGTCCTCCTCCGCGTGGACGTCGCCCAGGCCCAGCGCCTGCGCCAGGCGGTACGACGCCACGGCGCGCTGCGAGTTCGTCGACCCGGTCTCGGTCGCGGCCTGCTTGTCCGGCTTGAAGAAGCCCTCACCCGTGCCGGACGTCCCGATGTTCCGGTTGTACTGGACCTTGTGGACCTCGTTGAGGGTCCCGCCGCCCATCACCTTGCGGGAGAGGACGTCCTTGTCGCCGTACGGCACCGCGTGCACCCTCCGTCGCCGGTCCCGGGATCGTGCCCCAGGCGGGGGTCCGGGGGGAAGGGCCGGGAGGTTGCCCGTGTGGGCAGCGTCAGGAGCGGCCGACCGCGCGGACCTGCAGCGTGTCGGCGGTCCACGTCGTGGCGATCGCCTCGTCGCGCGCCGTCGTGGGGCGCTGCGTCGTGCCGGGTGGAGGGAGGTCCTCCGCCTGCGCCAGCGGCTCGACGACCGGCCGGAGAGACCCGACCTAGGTCTCTTTCCTCCCGGGACCCGCCGGAGCACGATCAGGTCGTCGGCCCCACGGGCCGTGACCGGAGGACGATGACACCGCACCTGCTGGTCCCGGCTGCCCCTGCGCAGCGGACCGCGGACGACCTGGCCGACCTCGAGGCGCTGCAGGGCGCGCTGCGGCACGCCCAGCGGGTCGGCGACGACGAGGACGCGGTCGCGCTGCTGCGCGCGATGGCGTACGTCCACGGCCTGCACGGCGAGCCGGAGGTGGCGCTCGCGCTGCGCCAGCACGCCGCGCGGCTGCGGCAGCAGGCCGTCAGCCCGGGGCTGGACATCACCTGCTTCGGCCCGTTCGAGGTGCTCGACGACGGCCGGCCGGTGTCGCTGGCCGCGCTGCGGCCGCGGGCCCGCGCCGTGCTGCGCCTGCTCGCGCTGCACGCCGGCCGACCGGTGCACCGCGAGGCCCTGCTCGCCGCCCTGTGGCCCGAGGCCGACGCCGTCGCTGCTGGGCGCTCGCTGCAGACCACCGTGTCGTCGCTGCGGGCGGTGCTCGCCGGCAGCCTCGCCGGGGAGGCGCTGGTCCGCGAGGACGGCGCCTACCGCCTCACCGCGGCCGTCAGCACGGACGTCGAGCGCGCCGACCGGGCCCTCGAGAGGGCGGCCGCCCTGCGCGGCACGTCTCCCGAGCTGGCCGCGGCGGCGTACGAGGGGGCGCTCGACCTCTACGCCGGCGACCTGCTGGAGGAGGAGGGCCCGGCGGAGTGGGTCGTCGAGCACCGCTCCGCCTGGCGGGTGCGCATCACCACCGCGGCGGGCGACCTGGCCCGGCTCGAGCTGCAGCGCGGCCGGCCCACCGCGGCCGCCCGGGCCGCCCGCCGCGGGCTCGCGGTGGACCGGCTCGTCGACGGGCTGTGGCGGGTGCTGGTCGAGGCGCTGCACGCCGACGGCGACGTGGCGACCGCGCACGCCGCGACGCAGGAGTACGACGCGCTGCTGCAGCAGCTCGACGACGCCGGCTGAGGGCCGCGCCGACTCAGGGCCGCGGCGCCGGGCAAGCGCGTGGGTCAGCCGGGCACCTGGGGCGACCGGCCGGCCACCCGCTCGCGCGAGCCGGCCCGCTCCGAGGCCGACACCACCGGACCCTCCAGCCGCTCGACGTCCAGCACGACCGGCTGGGAGACCGGGGGGCCCGCCGGGTAGCGCAGGCCGAGGTCGACCGGCACGAGCACCTGCAGGTCCAGGCTCGGCTTGAGCTCGCCGCCCAGGGCCTGCCACAGCGACGCGCTCTTGCGGGCGTCGCCCTCGGGCCGCGCGACCAGCAGGTCCACGCGGCCGGGCCCGACCCCCGCGACCCCTGTCGGGAGCAGCCGGGGAGGCACCACCGGGTGGCGCAGCAGCCCGAGCAGGCAGGCCGCCAGCAGCCGGTGCTCGTCCTCCGGCCGCGCGGTCCAGCAGGTGAGCAGGTAGCCCATGCGGACCATGACCGACGGCGGCCGCCAGCTCGTGCCGCCCGGTCCGGCGACCGGTTCGCGGACGCGGCCGGACGTCCGGGCCGCCACGTCCTCGCGCACCTCGTGCAGGTAGAGGTTGACGACCGGCCCGCCGCGGCGGGCGCTCCAGTCGCGGGTCGGCGCGTCGAAGGCCACGGCGACGGACTCGTCCGGCACCGCCTCCTCGCGGACCAGCCGGCGCAGGGCCTCGTCGACCTCGGGGATCACGGGATGAGGCCGGCGCGCAGGGCGTACGCCACCGCGGCCGTGCGGTTGCGCACGCCGAGCCGGGTCGTCAGGTCGTGCACGACGTTCTTCACCGTCCGCTCGCTGTAGGACAGGGTGCGGGCGATCTCGCCGGTGTCGGCGCCGTCGGCGAGCAGGGCGAGGACGCGGGTCTCGCGGGTGCTCAGGCCGGTCAACGACAGCCCGCGGGGCGCGAGGACCTGGGCGCCGAGCCGGCTGACCTGGCCGAACAGCCGCGCGAGCAGGTCGGCCGGCAGCGACCCGTCGCCGGAGGCCGCGAGCGTCACGGCCTCGCACAGGGCGCGGGCGGTGACCTCGCCGCGGCGCAGCACACCGGCGGCCCCGGCCCCGACGAGCTGCAGCAGCGCCGTGTCGTCGAGCCCGTCGCCCACGACGGCGACCGCCCGCCGCGCACCGCTGGCCAGCACCCGGCGGACCAGCTCGGCCGCTTCGGCCGCCTCCGCCACGCACACCACGACGTCGGCCCGCGCGGCCTCCTGCTCGGGCAGCACCCGCAGCCCGGGCGTGCCGCCCAGCTGGCTGGTCAACCCCGCGCGCGAGAGCGGGTCCGGCGCCAGCACGACCACCCGGACCAGCTCGACGACCACCGACGGCAGGCTCACGACCGACACCTCCTGACCGGCGCGACCACCGCGCAGTGCCCACAGGAGAACAATCCGTGCTCAACAGGGTGTCAACGGGCGTGCGCGCGGGCACCAGGCGTTGCCCCTGCGGGCAGGACGGGCCCCGCCGGCCGGACCCGCGCCTACGGTCGGCACGTGGGCGTCGAGGTCCTGCTGAGCCGCAGGGAGCTGGCCGTCGAGCCGGGCGGCGAGGTCGCCCTGGACCTCGTCGTCACCAACACGGGCACCCGGGTCGACCGGTGCGTCGTGAGCCTGCTCGGCGTCGACCCGGCCTGGGTGCGGCTCGAGCCGCCGGTGCTGCGCGTCGACACCAACCGCCCGGCCCGCGCCCGCGTCGTCGTGGCGCCGCCGCGGGTCCCCGCGAGCGTCGCCGGCGCGTACCGGGTCGGCGTCCAGGTCAGCAGCGAGCAGGACCCGCGGCGCGGCGCCACGGAGGAGGTCGACCTCACCGTCGGCCGCTACGAGGCGCTGAGCGCCGAGCTCGTCCCGCGCACCAGCCGGGCGCGGGGCTGGGGCTCGCGCACCCACACGATCGCCGTGGACAACCGGGGCAACGCGCCCGTGCACGTGCTGCTCGAGGCCGTCGACCCCGACGACGGCCTCGTGCTGGCGCTGCCCGACGAGACGCTCGACGTCGAGCCCGGCCGCACCCGGCTCACGACGGTCGCGGTCAGCGGCCGGCGGCGCTACTGGCGGGGCGAGCCGGTCGCGAAGGCCTTCCAGGTGCGGCTGTCGACGGGCGCCCTGGCCGACCCCTCCGAGCTGCTGGTGCTCGACGGCTCGTTCGTGCAGAGCGGCCTGCTGCCCGGCAGCCTGGCCCGGCTGGCGGCGCGGGCGGCGCTGCTCACCCTGGTCCTGCTGCTCGCCGTCCTGGGCCTGCGGGCCACCCAGAAGGGCGCCCAGAACGCCGCGCAGGAGAAGGTCGCCGACCAGCTGGCCAGCGTCGAGCGCCAGACCGACCTCGTCGCGGGTGCGGCCGCCGCCGCGCAGGGCGGTGTGGCCGCGCAGCAGCAGGCCGCCGCGGACAAGGCCGCCGCCGAGGCGAAGGCGGCCGCGGAGGCCCAGGCGGCGGCGGCGAAGGCCGCGGCGGCCGCCGCCTCGCAGGCCTCGCTGGCTCCCGGCCCCCAGGTCCCCTTCGCCGGTGTCCTGCGGGTCACCTCCGGCGACCGGGCACCGGTGCTCGACCGCGGCGCCCGTCAGGAGCTCGCGCTCACCGACGTCGTCGTGCAGCCCGACGGCGACGTGGGGCGCGGGGTCCTGCTGCGCAACGGCGTCGCGCTGCTGACGCTGCAGCTCGCCGAGGTCCAGACCTTCACGTTCTCCACGCCGGTCGTCTTCGCGCCGGGCGAGACGCTGCAGTGGGCCGTCGAGTGCGCCAACCCGGACGGCCGGCCGTGCCGCAGCGCGCTGCTGGCGAACGGCCTGGTGCGCGAGCTGCCGGCGGCCACGCCGCGCCGGGCCGCCACGACCGGGCAGCCGGCGCTGCCGGTCGCCCAGGCCCCGCCGACCCAGCCGCCCACGACCCCGCCCACGACGCCGCCCACGACGCCGCCGACGGAGACGCCGGGCCCGACCTTCACCACGATCGTCCAGGGCCCGCCGGGACCACCCGGCCCACCCGGTCCACCCGGGCCTGGCGGGTCCCCCGGAGCGCCCGGCGAGCCGGGACCGCCGGGGCCGCCGGGCGAGCCCGGCCCGTCCGGACCTCCTGGGCCGTCGGGACCCTCCGGCCCGGCCGGCCCCTCCGGGCCCTCCGGCCCGCCCGGGCCCCCGGCCCCGACGACGAGCTTCTGCCCGTACTACGAGACCTGCTTCCCGACCACGGGCCAGGGCACGACGCTCGCACCGGCCGCCTCGGAGCAGCCGCAGACCAGCCCGCTGTTCCTGCTGCTGCTCAGCCTGCCGACCGTCGGCGTGGCCACGGCGGTCGCCCTGTCCTCGCTGCGCCGCCGGACCTGACGGGGCCGTACGTCCGTCTGCGCGGCGGGGTTCGCCCGGACGGACCCGTGTCGGGCCCGGTCGCCCGGGTAGATCAGCGTGCGAGCGCGGCACCGTGCCGCGCGTCCAGGAGGTACCCCATGGGCATCGGCGTCAGCATCTTCCTGCTCGCGCTCGGCGCAGTCCTCACCTTCGCCATCGACAACTCGTCGGTCAGCGGCATCGACCTCGACGTCGTCGGGATCATCCTCATGGCGGCGGGCCTGCTCGGCATCGTGCTGTTCCTCGCCGTCTTCGGCCCGCGCAGCCGGCGCACCGAGGTCGTCGAGGACCGGGTCGTGCGCGAGCGCGGGGTCCGCGACCGCGACGTCTACTAGTCGCCCGACCGGCCCGGTCCTCCTGCCCGGAGGGCCGGGCCGTCGCGTGCCCGGACCGTCGCGTGGACCTCAGCCGCGCAGCACCAGGGCGAGCTCGGTCGACGCCCCGGCCACCAGCCGGACCGGGATGCCCCAGTCCTGCTGGGTGATGTGGCAGGCCGGGTGCTCGCCCTCGTCGTCGCAGCTCGCCGCGGCCGCCGCGACGTGCAGCACCCCCTCCCCGCTGCCGGCGAGCACGAGCCCGCGACGCAGGCCGGTGCCCGGCCCGCCCCCCGCCACCAGCAGCCCGGGCGGCGACGCGCTGACCACGAGCCGGGTCGCCGGCCCGTCGCGCTCGTCGAGGTGCTGGCCCGGCGGCGGCGTGAAGACGACCTCGAGCGCGACCGGTCCGCCGGCCAGCGCCGTGACCGGCCGCGCGGTGCTGCGGGCCGGGCCGCGCACCGGGGCGGCGGACGTCGCCAGCGGCACCCGCTCGAGCCGGTGCGCGGTGCTCGCCACGACGAGCAGCGCGTCGCCGTCGAGCACCGCCCCGGTCGGCTCGGCGAGCCCGGTGGCCAGGGTGCTCACCTCGCCCGTGGCCGGGTCGTAGCGGCGGACCGCTCCGTTGTAGGTGTCGCAGACCGCGACCGCGCCGTCGGGCAGCAGCGCCAGCCCGAGGGGGTGCTGCATCAGGGCCTGGTCGGCCGGCCCGTCGACGTGCCCGAAGTCGAACAGCCCGCTGCCGACCGCCGTGCCGACCTGGCCCCGCTCGTACCACCGCAGGGAGGACGTCTCGGCGTCGACGAACCACAGCCGCCCGCCCGCGCTGGCCAGCCCGCTGGGCTGGGCGAGGTAGGCCCGCAGGGCGTCCCCGTCGCGCAGCCCCTCGCCGGTGGTGCCGGCGAGCACCCGGACGCGGCTCCCGTCGTAGGCCCACAGCTGGTGCGTGCCGGCCATCGCCACCACGACCTCGCCGTCGTGCTCGGCGACCGCCCACGGCGTCGACAGGTCGACCTCGAGCGCCGGCCCCTCGGTCGGCCGCCCCGGGCGCCAGACCCGGCCGGTGCCGGCGACGATCCTCGCGGTGCCGGTGTCGAGGTCGAGCCGGCGCAGCGCGGAGTTGGCGGTGTCGGCGACGAGGACCTCGCCGGACGCCAGCACGGCGACGCCCTGGGGCTCGGCGAAGCGGGGCTGCGGGCCGTCGACGAGCCCCCGCTCGCCGGTGCCGTAGCGGCGCAGCACCTGCGCGCCGTCGCCGGTCGTGCGCACCACCTGGTGGTGGCCGGTGTCGGTGACGAGCAGCGTGCCGTCGGGCAGCCGAGCGACCCCGGAGGGGAACCGCAGGGCGGTCTCCGGCTCGGGCAGCGGGACGTACGGCGCGCCACCGCGGCGCAGGGTGCCCTTCGCGTCGTGCTCGGCGACGAGCTCCTCGAGCAGCCGGCCCAGGCCCTCGCCGTGGCCCTCGCCGGAGGCGGTGTGCACGACGTAGCCCTCGGGGTCGACGAGCACGAGCGTCGGCCAGGCGCGCACCGCGTACTGCCCCCAGGTCGTCAGCTCGGGGTCGTCGAGCACCGGGTGGTGCACCTCGTAGCGCTCGACCGCGTCGACGAGCGCGTCGTGGTCGGCCTCGTGGGCGAACTTCGGGCTGTGCACGCCCACGACGACGAGCACGTCGGCGAAGCGCTGCTCGAGCGGGCGCAGCTCGTCGAGCACGTGCAGGCAGTTGACGCAGCACGACGTCCAGAAGTCGAGCAGCACGAAGCGGCCGCGCAGCCCGGCGAGCGTCAACGGTCCGTCGGTGCCGATCCAGCCGCCGCGGCCGGCGAGCTCGGGCGCACGGACGCGGGCCTGGCGGACGGGGCGGTCGGGCACGGGCTCCAGCCTAGGGAGGGGGTCCGGCAGGGGCCGGGCACGGCGAGGGCCGGCTCCTCGGTGAGGGCCGGCCCGGGTCGTGGTGCGGGTGGTGCGGGTCTCGACAGGTCGTGCGGGGTGGTGCGGGGTCGTGCGGGGTCGCGTCGTGCTAGCGCAGGCGCAGGCTCATGAGCTCCTGGCGCGACGCCGGCGTCGGCGCCGCGTTGATCGCCCGGTAGAGGTCCCGCTCCTGCTTGGCCGCGCGGTGGTGCTCGGCCCACTTGTCCTTGAGGTCGTGCAGGCTCATCGTCGTCCTCCTCGATCGTCTGTTGACACCTGTTCCAACCGCTGACCTGCGGCGGAGCATCCCGGGGGCGTGGTGATCTCCGCCCGTCTCGTGGCTCACACCGCGTCCGGTCAGCGGCCGGCGAGCAGCAGGAGCTCCTGGCGGGAGGCGGCGTCGGGCGCGCTCGCGAGGGCGCGCTGCAGGGCGCGGCGGTCGCGGGCGGCGCGCGAGCGGTCGGCGAGCCGGCGGGTGAGCGGCGTGAGGGACATGACGGCCTCCTGGTCGGTCGGTGCAGCACCGTTGTCGGTGCTCCAGTCAACGACTCATCCGGCCTCCAGGACCACCCGGAACAGGGTGACCTTCCTCAGCAACCGGCGTCACCGGCGCAGGTCACAGTCCCAGACCACTCCGGCCCACCTGCCCGCTGCCGCTGGTCGACCGCTGCGGGCGGGCCGTACGGCGGGTCCTCCGCCCGGAGCGGTCGACCGTCGGCGGGGAGGCGTCAGGACCAGGCGAGCGCGGTGGCCGGGTCCGACAGCACCCGGGCGATGTCGGACAGGAACTGCGAGCCCAGCTGCCCGTCGACGTTGCGGTGGTCGAACGACAGCGACAGCTGGGTCACCTGCCGCACGGCGATCTCGCCGTCGACCACCCACGGCATCGGCCGGACCGCGCCGAAGCACAGGATCGCGCTCTCGCCGGGGTTGAGGATCGGCGTGCCGTTGTCGACGCCGAACACCCCGACGTTGGTGATCGTGATCGTGCCGCGGGCCATGTCGGCGGGCGACGTCCTCCCCTCGCGCGCCGTGGCGACGAGCTGCTGCAGCGCGCGGGCGAGCTCGACGAGCGACATCGCGTCGGCGTCCTTGACGTTGGGCACGAGCAGCCCTCGCGGGGTCGCCGCGGCGATCCCGAGATGGACGTAGTCCTTGACCACGATCTCCTGGGCGGCCTCGTCCCAGGTGCTGTTGATCTCCGGGTTGCGGCGCACCGCGAGCAGCAGCGCCTTGGCGACGAGCAGCAGCGGGGTGACCTTGACGTCGCGGAACTCCGGCAGCACCTTCAGCCGGCCCAGCAGCTCCATCGTCGGCGTGATGTCGAGCGTGACGAACTCGGTGACGTGCGGCGCGGAGAACGCCGACCCGACCATGGCCGCCGCGGTCGCCTTGCGCACCCCCTTGACGGGGACCCGCCGCTCGCGGGTCGCCGGGTCGTACGACGGGAGCGCGGGCTCGACGGCTGCCGCTGCCCCAGCCCCGGCCGCCAGCCGCCGGCCGTGGGCCCCGCCGCCGCCTCGACGTCGGCGCGGGTGATGGTGCCGCGCACGCCGGTGCCCTGCAGGGCCCCGAGGTCGACCCCGAGGTCGCGCGCGAGCTTGCGCACCGGCGGCTTGGCGAGCACGGCGACCGCGCCGGCCTTGCGCTGCGCGGCCTGCCCGACGGCCGCGGCGGACACCCGCGCGGCGGTGGCGGGCGGCGGCGGGGCGCCGTCGCCGGGCCGGCCGGGGCGGGACGCCACGCGGGCCCGCCGGGTAGCGGCGCCGGCGCGCGGGCCGTAGCCGACGAGGGTGGCCGTACGGCCGTTGGCGGCGGTCTCGCCGATGAGCGCGCCGGTGGCCTCGGCGGGCACGACGTCCGCCGTGACCTCCGCGCGGCTGCCGACGGCGGACGCCTCCTTCGGGGCGGCCGACTCGACCGGGTTGGCGGCGGCGCCGGCGGCGGCCGAGCCCGCAGCGACCTCCAGCGGACCCGCCGACGGGTCGGTGTCGATCGTGATGATCGGCGCGCCGACGTCGACGACCTCGCCGGCGGCGTGGTGCAGCTCGTGCACGACGCCCGCGAAAGGCGAGGGCACCTCGACGGCGGCCTTGGCGGTCTCCACCTCGACGATGAGCTGGTTGAGCGTGACGGTGTCGCCGGGCGACGACGAGCCACTGCAGGATCTCGCCCTCGGTGAGCCCCTCGCCGAGGTCGGGCAGCTTGAACTGGCGCAGGCGGGTGTCGGCCATCAGAAGGCCAGCGAGCGGTCGACGGCGTGCAGGACCCGGTCGAGGTCGGGGAGGTACTCCTCCTCCGAGCCGCGACGGCGGGTAGGGCGTGTCGAAGCCGGCCACCCGCAGCACCGGGGCCTCCATCTCGTAGTAGAGGTCCTCGGACAGCCGGGCGGCGAGCTCCGGCCCAGGCCCAGGTAGCCGGGGGCCTCGTGCACGACGACGGCCCGGCGGGTGCGGCGCACCGACTCCAGCACCGCCGGCACGTCCAGCGGCGACAGCGACCGCAGGTCGAGCACCTCGAGGTCGCGGCCCTCCTCGGCGGCCGCGCCGGCCGCCTCCAGGCAGGTGCGCACCATCGGCCCGTACGCGACGAGCGTCAGGTCGGTCCCGGGCCGCACGACGCGGGCCTGCCACAGCGAGGCCGGGTCGGCCGCGCGGGCGGCGTCGAGGTCGACCTCGCCCTTCTCCCAGTACCGGCGCTTGGGCTCGAAGAACATCACCGGGTCGTCGCAGCGCGATGGCCTGCTGGATCATCACGTGCGCGTCGGCGGGGTTGCTGCAGGCGACGACCTTGAGCCCGGCGGTGTGGGCGAAGTAGGCCTCGGGGCTCTCGCTGTGGTGCTCGACCGCGCCGATGCCGCCGCCGAAGGGCACCCGGACGACGACGGGCATCGCGGATCGCGCCCGCGGCTGCGGGCGTGCATCTTGGCCAGCTGGCTGACGATCTGGTCGAAGCGCCGGGTAGATGAAGCCGTCGAACTGGATCTCGCAGACCGGCCGGTAGCCGCGCATGGCCAGCCCGATCGCGGTGCCGATGATCCCGGACTCGGCGAGCGGGGTGTCGAAGACGCGGTCCTCGCCGAAGTCCTTCTGCAGGCCGTCGGTCACCCGGAAGACGCCGCCGAGCTTGCCGATGTCCTCGCCCATGAGCAGGACCTTGGGGTCGCGCTCCATGCGCGCGCGCAGCGCCTCGTTGAGCGCCTTGGCCATCGTCAGGGTGGGCATCAGGCGCTCCGGTCCGCGAAGCCGGCCAGGTAGTCGGCGAACTGCGCCTTCTGCGCCGCGAGCAGCGGCGTCTGCTCGACGTAGACGTCGTCGAACATCTCCAGCGGGTCGGGGTCGGGCATCTCCAGGCACCCCTTCGCGGATGCGGGCGGCGAGCTCGTCGGCCTCGGCCTCGAGCCCGGCGAAGAAGTCGCTGTCGACGAGCTGCTGGCGGTAGAGGAAGGACTTCATCCGCTCGAGCGGGTCCTTGAGCTTCCACGCCTCGAGCTCGCTGGACAGCCGGTAGCGGGTCGGGTCGTCGGAGGTCGTGTGGGCGCCCATCCGGTAGGTGAAGGCCTCGACGAGCGTCGGCCCCTGGCCCGTACGGGCGTCGTCGAGGGCCTTGCGCGTGACGGCGTACGAGGCGAGCACGTCGTTGCCGTCGACCCGGACGCCGGGGAAGCCGAAGCCGCGGGCGCGCTGGTAGAGCGGGATGCGGGTCTGCACGGTCGTCGGGGTGCTGATGCCCCACTGGTTGTTCTGGCAGAAGAAGACGACCGGCGCGTCGTAGGCGCTGGCCCAGACGAACGCCTCGTTGACGTCGCCCTGGCTGCTGGCGCCGTCGCCGAAGTACGCGATGCACGGCCTCGCCGTCGTCGGTCGCCGACGGCGCCGTCCTTCTGGATGCCCATGGCGTAGCCGGTGGCGTGCAGCGTCTGGCTGCCGATGACGATCGTGTAGAGGTTGAAGCGCTTCTCCTGCGGGTCCCAGCCGCCGTTGCTCGCCCCGCGGAACAGGCCGAGCAGCGTGAGCGGGTCGACGCCCTTGCACCACGCCACGCCGTGCTCGCGGTAGGTCGGGAAGGCGAAGTCCTGCGCCCGCAGCGCCCGGCCGCTGCCGACCTGCGCCGCCTCCTGGCCGAGCAGCGCGGCCCAGATGCCGAGCTCGCCCTGGCGCTGCAGCGCGGTGGCCTCGACGTCGATGCGCCGCACGAGGACGAGGTCGCGGTACAGCGCGCGGTAGTCGTCGTCGGACAGGTCGACGTCGTAGTCGGGGTGGTGCACGCGCTCGCCCTCGGGGGTGAGCAGCTGCACGAGCTCGCCCCCGTCGGCCGGCGACATCGGGGGGGCGGCGGGGTCGACCTGGGTCACGCGGGCACTCCTGTCCTGCGCTCGGGACCGTCGCCGGGGTCTCCGGGCGGCGGCGGGGCGTCCCGGACCGGGACCGGTCCGCGGGGTGGGCGGCCGGTCCAGCTCCGGGGTGACCGTCATCGTGCCAGACGGTGTGAGCCGCGTCTCACGGTCCGGCCTGCTCGACGCGTCGCTTCACGGCCTCGAGGGTGTGCTCGATCTCGGTGCCGACGTGCTGCACCCGGTCGCGCACGCCGGTGACGCGGGTGCCGAGGAGCGTGACGAGCCGGCCGCGCTGGTCGGTCCAGGTCTCGGTGACCCGGCAGCCGGTCGGCGTCGGCTCGAGGTCGTACGCCCAGCGGGCGACCCGCAGGCCGCCCGCGCGCACGTCGAAGGCGAACGACCGGCCGGGCTCGCAGCGCACCACGGCGGCGCTGGTGGACCAGGTGCGACCGCCCTGGGCGTTGGTCGCCGCGGAACCGGGCGCCGACCGCCGGGCCGGTCGCGCCGCCGGTCCAGGCGCCGCCGGTGTTCTCCCGGCTCAGCTCGCCCATCCGCGGCAGGTCGCTCACCAGGGCCCACACCCGCTCGGGCGGGGCGGCGACGTCGACGGAGCGGGAGACCTCGGCAGGGGCGGGCACGGCGAGACCGTACGGCCCGGGGCTCGCCCCGCGGGGCACGCCGGGCCGGGTGCGTGCGTTACTGAGGGACGTGCCGGTCTCCCCCCTGTCCCGCGGTCTGGTGGCCGTCCCGCTCGTGCTGCTGGCCCTCACCGCCTGCGGCGGCAGCGACGCGGCCGGGCCGACGCGCCCCGCCGCCCCCGGGTCGGCGACGCCCGCGGCACCGACCACCGCGGTGCCGTCGGACCCGGAGGTCGCCCCGACCCCGGCCGGCAAGGCCATCACCCTGACCGTCGCGGGCGGCAAGGTCAGCGGCGACACCGGGACCATCGAGGTGGACCGGGGCGTGCCGCTGCACATCACCGTCACCAGCGACGTCGCCGACGAGGTGCACGTGCACGGCGCCGACGTGAGCAAGGACGTCGAGGCCGGCGGCACCGTCGTCCTCGACACCGCCATCACCGTGCCCGGGCGGTTCGAGGTCGAGCTGGAGGGCGCCAAGCTCACGCTCACCCGCCTGCAGGTCCGCTGACGGTGCCCCCGCAGGGCACCGTCGTCCTGGCCCACGCGGTCGGGGTCCGCACCGACCTGCCGGTGCCCCTGCTCGCCGTGCTCGTGGCGGGTGGCCTCGCCGTCGTCGTGTCGTTCGTCGCGCTCGGCGCGCTGTGGCGCACGCCCAAGCTGCGCGGCGACCGGGCCGGCGCGGTGCTGCCCGGCGGGCTGGAGCGCCTGCTCGACGCCCGCGCGCTGCGCGCCGCCGCCCGCGCCCTCGCGCTCGTCGCCGCGCTGCTCGTCGTCGCGGTCGCGCTCGTGGGCCCGGCGGAGACGTCGTTCAACCTGGCCCCGTACGCCGTCTACGTCACCTTCTGGGTCGGGCTGGTGCCGGCCAGCCTGCTGCTCGGGCCGGTCTGGCGGGCGGTCAACCCGCTGCGCACGCTGCACGCCGGGCTGCAGCGGCTGTCCGGCCCCGCGCCGGGCGACCCCGCCGCCCTGGCCCGCGTCGGCCTGTGGCCCGCCACGGCCTTCCTGCTGGCGTACGCCTGGGTCGAGCTCGTGCTGCCCGGCCGGGCGGTGCCGAGGACCCTGGGCCTGCTGCTCGTCGCGTACGCCGTGGTGCAGCTGCTCGCGGCGCTGTGGTGGGGCGCGGGCTGGTTCGCCCGGGGCGACGCCTTCGAGGTCTACAGCAGCCTGCTCGGGCGGCTCAGCCCGCTCGGGCGGCGCGCGGACGGCCGCTGGGTGCTGCGCAACCCGCTCGACGGCGCCGACAGCACGCCGCGCGCCCCCGGGCTCGCGGCCTTCGTCACCGCCCTCGTCGGCACGACCGCCTTCGACGGGGTCACCCGCGCGACCTGGTACCAGACCCGCTACGCCCCGGGCGGCGACGACGTGCTCGAGCCGACGCTCGGCCTGGCGCTCACCGTGCTGGCCGTCGGCGGGCTCTACGCGCTCGCGACGCTGGTCGCCGGCAAGGTCGCCCGCACCGACGACGCGCCGGCGCGGTTCGCCCACTCGGTGCTGCCGATCGCCGCGGGCTACGCGATCGCGCACTACTTCTCGCTGTTCCTGCTCGAGGGGCAGCTCACCTGGATCCTCGCGAGCAACCCCTTCGCGCAGGACGGCGTCGACCTGTTCGGCATCTACCGCCGGGAGGTGGACCTCGCGGCCGTCGGGCCGGAGACCATCGCGGCGGTGTCGGTCTCGGCGATCGTGCTCGGCCACGTGGTCGGCGTCGTGCTCGCCCACGACCGGGCCGTGCGGCTGGTCGGCGACGGGTCCCGCGCCCGCGCGTCGCAGTACCCCCTGCTCGCGGTGATGGTCGGGCTGACCGTCGGCGGGCTCGCGCTGCTGCTGGGCTGAGGGCCCTCCCGCGCCCGCCTAGCATGGGTGCCCGTGCCCCGTCCGCTCGTGCTCGCCTCCGCCTCGCCGGCCCGCCTCGGGCTGCTGCGCGCGGCCGGCCTCGACCCGCTCGTCGTCGTGAGCGGTGTCGACGAGGACGTCCCGGCCGACAGCCCGCGCGACCTCGTCCTGGACCTGGCGGTGCGCAAGGCGCGCGCGGTGGCCGCGCCCGAGGGCGCGCTGGTCGTCGGGTGCGACTCGGTGCTCGAGCTCGACGGCGAGGCGCTCGGCAAGCCCGGGACGCCCGAGGTCGCCCTGCAGCGCTGGCAGCGGATGCGCGGGCGCAGCGGCACCCTGCTCACCGGCCACTGCGTCCTGGACACGGCCACCGGTGGGTGCGCCACCGGCGTCGGCGCCACCACGGTGCGGTTCGGCTCGCCCAGCGACGCCGAGCTCGAGGCGTACGTCGCGACCGGCGAGCCGCTGCACGTCGCCGGCGCGTTCACCCTCGACGGCCGCAGCGCGCCGTACGTCGACGGCATCGACGGCGACCCCTCCAACGTGGTCGGCCTGTCCCTGCCGCTGCTGCGCACCCTGCTCGCCGAGCTGGGCGTGGCCCTGCACGAGCTCTGGAGCGCCCCGTGACGACCACCGCGACGGCGCCGCTGCGGATCGGGCCCCTGGAGCTCGGCACGCCGGTCGTGCTCGCGCCGATGGCCGGGGTGACCGACGCCGCCTACCGCCGGCTGTGCCGGGGTTACGGCGCGGGCCTCTACGTCAGCGAGATGGTCTCGGCGCGGGCGCTCGTCGAGAGCGACCCGGGCAGCGAGCGGCGGATCTCCTGCGGGCCGGACGAGACCGTCCGCAGCGTGCAGCTCTACGGCGTCGACCCCGCGACGGTGGCCGCGGCCGTGCGGCTGCTCGTGCACGACGAGGGCGTGCACCACGTCGACCTCAACATGGGGTGCCCGTCGCCCAAGGTCACCAAGCGCGGCGGCGGAGCGGCGCTGCCCGTGCGCGCCGGCCTGGTCGGCGCCATCGTGGCGGCGGCGGTCGGGGCCGCCGGCGACGTCCCGGTCACCGTGAAGATGCGCAAGGGCGTCGACGACGCGCACCTGACCTTCCTCGCCGCCGGCCGGGCCGCGGCCGACGCCGGCGCCGCGGCGGTCGCCCTGCACGCCCGGACCGCCGAGCAGCTCTACTCCGGCACCGCCGACTGGGACGCCGTCACCGAGCTGCGCGAGGCGCTGCCCGAGGTGCCGGTGCTCGGCAACGGCGACGTCTGGGAGGCGTCCGACGCGCTCGCCCTGCAGGCGCAGACCGGCTGCGCCGGCGTCGTCGTGGGCCGCGGCTGCCTGGGCCGGCCGTGGCTGTTCCGCGACCTCGCCGACGCCTTCGCCGGGCGGCCGGTGCAGGGCCCGCCGCGCCTCGGCGAGGTCGTCGCGGTCATGAAGGAGCACGTCCGGCTGCTCGTGGAGCACCGGCGCAGCGAGCGCTACGGCTGCCGCGACTTCCGCAAGCACGTCGGCTGGTACCTCACCGGCTACCCGGTCGGCGGGGTCAAGCGCCGCGAGCTGTCCCAGGTCGACTCGATCGGCGACGTCGACGCGCTGCTCGACCAGCTCGACCCCGACACCGCCCTGCCACCGGCCGCGCTGCGCATGCCCCGCGGGCACACGTACGGGCCGAAGGCCGTCGCGCTGCCCGAGGGCTGGCTCGCCTCGAGCGGGTCGGACGCCCCGCCGGAGCTCGGCGCGGACGTGTGGACCTCGGGCGGCTGATCCCGCGCGGCTCGCGCCGGCCCCTCGCCCCCCGCGCCCGCCGGCTGCCACGACCACCGGCACCGGGCACTGCAGGCCGCATGCGGCGGTCGTGGGCCTGGTGCGAGAGCGGTCCCGCCGGGGAAGGAGCGCGGCATGACCGCACCCGACAGCCCCGGCACCGACGAGCAGACCGGCCAGACGCCGGCGGCCCCCGACGTCGACCAGCCCGACGGCGGCGACGGCTCCGCCGACCGCCCTGCCGGCGGCAGCCACCCCGACCCGGACCCCGAGGGCGACCGCCCGCGCCCCTGAGCGCTCCGCCGTACGACCGCCCGTCCCCCTCGACCCCGGAGACCCGCATGTGCCACAGCGACGCCAGCCGCCCGCCCGCGCCCGCCGGAGCGGTCCCCGCCGCAGCGGACGGGCCGCTGGAGCTGCGCTCCTGCGACGGCACCCGGGTGCTCGCGCACACCGCCGAGCCCGCGTCGCCGTCGGGCGTCGGCGTGCTCGTGCTGCCGGACGTGCGGGGCCTGCACGAGTACTACCGCCAGCTCGCCGTGCGCTTCGCCGAGACGGGCGCGCAGGCCGTGGCCCTGGACTGGTTCGGGCGCACCGCGCAGGACGACGACCGGGCCGAGGGCTTCGACTGGCAGCCGCACGTGCAGCAGACGACGCCGGAGACGATCGCGCTCGACGTCGCCGCCGGGCTCGACCGGCTGCGCGAGCAGGGCGCGACGACCCTGTTCACCGTCGGGTTCTGCTTCGGCGGCAGCTCGTCGTGGCGGCAGTCCGCCGACACCCCCGGGCTCGCCGGCGTGATCGGCTTCTACGGCCGGCCCTCGCTCGTGCAGGACGCCGTCGACCGGATGCGGGCGCCCGTGCTCATGCTCATCGCCGGCGACGACGCCGCGACGCCGGTGGAGGACTCGCTCGCGCTCGCCGACGCCGTGCGCCAGCAGGTCGAGGTGCGCGCCGAGGTCTTCGACGGGGCGCCGCACTCGTTCTTCGACCGGAGCTTCGCCGAGCACGCCGGCGACTGCACGCGCGCGTGGCGGGTCATCGGGGAGTTCATCGCCGAGCACGCCTGACCGGCGGTCGTACGCGGTCCTGCGACAGGCCTGCCGTCGCGGCGAGGACCGTCGAGGAGCGGGCTACGCGCGCCGCGGCTTCGTCGACGTGCGGAGCGCCTTCTCGAGGAGCTTCGGGCTGACCGTGACGCGGACGCCGGCGCTCTGCAGGGAGTCGCGCTGCGCGTCGCGCGCCTGCTCCTCGCTCACCGGCACGGTCCTGATCGTCACCGGACCAGTACTGCGGGGCCGGCCGCTGTCCAGGCCGCGCCGCCGCGCACGGGGGGGTCGGACGGTCACCCCGACCCGTCGTCGTCGAGCAGCAGCAGGTCGACGGCGACGCGGGACCAGCAGGGCGCGGGCCCACGCCGGCCAGGACGCCGCGCGAGACCGCTGCACGTCCGGGTCGTCCTGCGTCACGAGACACCCCTCCCCGGCGGTGACCGCCGTGGACGGTCAGCGCCGGAGAGTCTGTCCCTCAGCCGGTGCTCATGTCGACGAACCGCGAGTAGTGCAGCTGGCTCGCGACGGTGATCGTCTGGGTCGGCCCGTTGCGGTGCTTGGCGACGATGAGGTCGGCCTCGCCGGCCCGCGGGCTCTCCTTCTCGAACGCGTCCTCGCGGTACAGCAGGATGACCATGTCGGCGTCCTGCTCGATGGAGTTGTGCACGGCGATGCCGTTGGCGATGAAGTTGTGGCCGCCGAGCACCGTCGCGTCGTAGACCTCCTCGACGCCGTCCGGCTCGACCGCCACGACCTCGTCCCACGTGACGTCGTTGGTCGCGAGCATCTCGAGCTCGTCGTCCTGGAGCACCTGGGCGACCCGGGCCAGGCGGGACCGCGACGGGTTGCGCTTCCGGAGCGTGCTGCCGCAGTACTGGGTGCCCATCGCCGTCGCGAACTCGCGCTGCGTCGTGTCCCGCTCGGCGAGCAGGTCCCGGACCCGGTCCCAGACGGCGCGCGGGATCGTGTCGACGTTGGTGTTGGCCTTGACGTCGAGCAGCCGCTCGCGCAGGCGCTCGGCAGCGGCGCCGCGCCCGCCGTGCACGCCGATGACGCGGCAGAAGGCCTCCTGGTCGCCGCTGCTCGTGATGTCGAGGGTGTAGCCGTCCCGCACCCCCGCCTTGCGCACCGTCGTGATCCGCGACTGGATGCCGTAGCGCCACAGCAGGCGCGCCACGTCGTCGACGAGGCGGCGGCTGGTGGAGGCGTAGTAGACCCGCCCCGACGGACCGCCGGACGTGCCCGGCCTGACGCAGACGCTGCCGTCGGTCGCCCACAGGTGCCGCAGGAACAGGGTGATCTGCCGCTTGGGCAGCGCGAACACCGCCTCCGGGACGAACTTCTCGTGGCTGCGCTTGTCGAACAGGCCGAGCGTGTCGAGCCACGCGGCCACCGGGTTGCGTCGGCCGTGCGTCAGCCGCTCGGGGTCCGGCAGCCGCAGGGAGGTGCACCGTGCCGCGGCGTACTCGTCGCGGACCGCGGTGATGCCGAAGAACGATGCCGCGTCGGTGACGGCCTGGAGGTTGGCCTCGTCGATGCTCGCGTAGCGGATCGGCTGCCGGGCGACCGCGGAACCGTCCCCGATCATGTGCGCCAGCAGCACCACCTGGCGGTCGTCCCACTCGGTGACCTGGTCGGGCGCGAGGACGTGGCGCGGCGCGGCGACGCGGCTGCCCGGGGTCAGGGTCCCGAGCGGCACCCAGCCCTCGTACGTGAGGAACGGGTGGTTCGCTGTCGCCCGGACCTCCCGCCCGGAGGACAACCGCAGGCGGAAGACCGGCTTGGTCCCGCTGGGGAAGACGTGCGTCATCGTGCGCCGGACGTAGCGCAGCCGGTCGTCGAGCGCCCAGACCGGGATGTCGCGCTCGCCGGACGCGAGCAGCTCGCCCATCGTCGACTCGGCGCCGGTGTCGGCGCGCAGGACACGCGTCTCGGCGGTCAGGCAGCCCGATTCACGCAGGTCGGAGAGCTGCGGCTTCTTGTCGGTGCGCTGCTCCGGCCCACGGTTGAGCTGGCTCATCGCGATGACCGGCACCTCGAGCTCCTTGGCGAGCAGCTTGAGGTTGCGGGAGAGCTCGCTGACCTCCTGCTGGCGGCTCTCGGCCTTCTTGTTCCCGCTCATCAGCTGCAGGTAGTCGATGATGACCAGCTTGAGGTCGTGGCGCTGCTTGAGGCGCCGCGCCTTGGCCCGGATCTCCATCATCGTCAGGTTCGGCGAGTCGTCGATGAACAGCGGCGCGTCCGCCACCTCGCCCATCCGCCGGGCGAGCCGGCCCCAGTCGTCGTCGCTCATCGTGCCGGTGCGCATGTGGTGCAGGCCGATCCGCGCCTCTGCCGACAGCAGTCGCATCGTGATCTCGGTCTTGCTCATCTCCAGGCTGAAGATCGCGCTCGTCATGCCGTGCTTGATCGAGCAACTGCGGGCGACGTCCAGGCCCAGGGTGCTGTTGTGGGTCGGGACCATGGACCGCCCGGCCAGGTAGAGGTGGTCGGGGTGGTCAACCTCGACGCAGCGCACGGGGACGCTCGGCACCGGTCGGACCGCGACGACGTAGCGCAGCCGGCAGTCACGCGGCGGGCGACGCCGCTGCTTGTGCAGCAGCTGCTTGCCCGACAGCGCGAAGACCTCGTCCGCGGTGGTGAAGTTCAGCGTCCAGCAGACCGACGACGCGGCCGTGCGGCCGCGGACCAGCTTGCTCGTCAGGCTGCAGCGGTAGCCGAGGCTGACCACGAGCTCGCGGACGTCCTCCGCGAGCCGCCGGGAGGTCACCGCGAACTGCACGTTGCCGGTGCCGGTCACGGTGCCGTCGGTGTCCAGCAGGCCGGCCAGCAGCGCGCGGCGCTGGGCCTCGGAGGCCCGCAGGTAGGCCGTCGGGACGTGCTTGTCGTCCAGGACCCCCACCTTGCGCAGCAGCGCCTTGACGGTGCCGTGGTCGTCGCGGCAGGCCTGGCAGCGCTGGAACCCCGTGGACGGGCCGCCGCAGTCCGGGCAGGTCGGCGGCCCGTCCGTCCGACCCTTGGCCCGGCCGCCGCAGGTGCGCCCGCAGGTGCGGACCTGCGACGTCCTGGGCCGGAACGGCGTGCCGCAGACCAGGCAGGGCCGCTCGGCGACCGCGGCCACCGGCAGGCTGAGGCCGAACGTCAGGGGGGAGGACTGCGGCAGGCAGTCGATCCCGTTGGCCTCGAGGAGCATGACGAGCTCGGGGTCGGCGGTGGTGATGCGCGCACCGGCGCTGTGCCCGTCGCCGAGCCAGGCGCCCAGGACGTACGGCGGCAGCGGCAGGTCGGCCGCGGGCAGCTGCAGCGGCGCCGTGGTGCGCACCGAGTGGTTGACCCGGCCGTCCGCGGTGCGGCAGTGCAGGGTGGCGGCGATCTGCTCGGTCGTGCGCACCTGCGGCGGCAGGGTCCGCGAGCGGCGCGACGCCCGGGTGTCCGTGAGCCACTGGTGCTGCCCGTCGGCGGTGATCACCGTGCCGTCGGAGAACTCCACCTCGTAGCAGGGCCGGTCGTGCAGGACCGGCGTCGCGGCCAGCACCCGGACCGGTCGGCCGTCGGCCCCGAGCAGCTCGTCGCCGGGCTGGACCTGGCCCATCGTCGTCCAGCCGGTCGGTGCGGGCAGGGGGGTGTCCAGGGCGAGCGCCTTGCCCAGCCCCGGCCGGCCCGCCACCACGATGAGCTGACCGGGGTGCAGCCCGTTGGTGAGCGTGTCGAGGTCGGTGAAGCCGGTGGGGACGCCGGTCATCGTGCCGGCGCGGCTGCTGATGGCCTCCATCTCGTCCATCGCCGACTGCATCACCTCGCCCAGGACCGTGTAGTCCTCGCTGGTGCGGCGCTCGGTGACCTCGTAGATCGCCTGCTGGGCGCGGTCGACGAGGTCGTCGACGTCGCCGCCGCTCTCGGCGTAGCCGAGCTGGACGACCCGGGTGCCGGCCTCGACGAGCCGGCGCAGGATCGCCCGCTCCTTGACGATCTTGGCGTAGTAGCCGGCGTTGGCGGCGGTCGGGACGCTCGACAGCAGCGTGTGCAGGTACGGCGCGCCGCCGATGCGCATGAGGTCGCCGCTGCGCGTGAGCTCGGCCGAGACCGTGACCGCGTCGGCCGGCTCGCCCCGGCCGTAGAGCTCGAGGATCTTCTCGAAGACCGTCTGGTGCGCCGGGCGGTAGAAGTCGCCCGCGTGCAGCTCCTCGACGACGTCGGCGATGGCGTCCTTGCTGAGCAGCATGCCGCCCAGGACGGACTGCTCGGCCTCGACGGCCTGCGGGGGCGTGCGCTCGAACTCCGCCGGTGCCTGCCTGGGCAGCTCGACGACGCGCTCGCTCACGGGACCCCCTCCTCGGACCGGACCGGCCCCCTCGCGACGTCCGCGACGGCGGGGCCGAGGGCGTGTCTACCTGCTCCGGGGGGGCGCGGGGAGGCCCTCCGGCGTGTCGCCGAGCGACCCCTGTGGACGGACGTGTGCACCCGGTGTGGGAGACGGGGCGTGGCGCTGTGGACCGCTGTGGACGCCCCTGGGGAGGCGGCAGCCCGGCAGAGCGCGTTCCCCGCGTGCGACTCGTGCACAAGCTGTGCACTTCCCTGTGGACAGAGGCTCCCGCCCACGGTCGCGCCCTCCGTGGGGCTCACCCCGCGCGCACAGCAGGCTGCGGAGCGCGTCCGACCACGCTCGCCGAGCCCGTGGCGAGCGCGGCGACGCAGCGGCCGCAGAGCCGGACCTCACGGGTGACGAACAGCTCCCCCGGCCCCGCGCAGGAGGAGCACCGGGGCTGGGGCGTGCCGGCGGCACCACGCGCACCCGGGGGGACAGCCCCAGCGAGCGTCGGGCCTCGGCCACCCAGCGCTCGCGCGCCTCCGGCGAGGCCACCGCATGGCCGGGATCGCCGTGCTCGGCCCGCTCGCGGGCGCGCTGCGCCCGCTCACGGTCCCAGGCCTGCTCGGGCGACTCCCGCTCGAGCAGGGCCGTGAGCAGCCCCAGGACGGGCCCCACGGGGTCGTCTGCGGCGGGCGCGGCCCCCACCCGGGTGGCGAGCTGTGCGGGCCGCCAGCGCTGCGCCAGCAGGCGGCGCACCACGGCCGCCACCTCCGGCTCGTCGAGCGCGCGGGCGACCGAGGCCGGCAGGGCGCCGAAGACGGCGCGGTGCAGGTGCGGGCCCAGGCGGGCGTCGTCGGGGTGCGGGGGCGTCTCGGCCATGGACCGAGCAGACCACCGGGGTCCGACAGTCCGCGAGCAGCGCGCCGCACCTGTGGACGGCCCGGTGGGAACGCCCGACGGCCCGGCCCCACGAGGGGACCGGGCCGTCGGAGCAGCGCCGGCGGGCCGGCGCAGGAGGACGAGGACTAGTCGGCGACGACGTCCAGCGTCACGGTCGCCTCGACCTCGGGGTGCACCTTCACGGTGACGGTGTGGCTGCCCAGGGCCTTGATCGGAGCGACGACCGACACCAGGCGCTTGTCGAGCTTGGGCCCGCCCGCCGCGACGACGGCCGCGACGATGTCGCTCGTGGTCACCGAGCCGAAGAGCCGGCCACCGTCGCCCGAGCGGGCAGGCAGGCGGACCTGCAGCGCGGACAGCTGCTCCTTGATCGCCTGCGCCGAGCCGAGGTCGCGGACCTCGCGGACCTCGCGGGCCCGCCGGATGGAGGCGATCTGCTTGTCGGCGCCCTTGGTCCAGCGCTGGGCGAAGCCGCGGGGGACGAGGTAGTTGCGGCCGTAGCCGTCGGCGACCTCGACGACGTCGCCGGGCGCGCCGAGACCGGTCACGTCCTGGTTCAGGATGAGCTTCATCTGCCCGGCCCCTATCGCGCGGTGGAGGTGTAGGGCAGCAGCGCCATCTCGCGGCTGTTCTTCACCGCCACGGCGACGTCGCGCTGGTGCTGGCTGCAGTTGCCGCTCACCCGGCGGGCGCGGATCTTGCCGCGGTCCGAGATGTACTTGCGCAGCAGACCGGTGTCCTTGTAGTCGACGTAGGTCACCTTGTCCTTGCAGAACTGGCAGACCTTCTTCTTGAGCTTGCGGGGCGGTGGCTTGGCCATCGGGGTCTCTCCTGGTCAGGGGTGGATCTAGAAGGGGGGCTCGTCGGACCAGCCGCCGCCGCCCGAGGGCGCGCTCGCCCAGGGGTCGTCGGACCCGGAGGAGCCGCCGGAGGAGCGCTGCGCGCCGCCCCCGCCGCCGTAGCCGCCGCCACCGGAGTTGCCCCCGGAGCCGCCGCCCGCACCGCCGCCGTAGGACCCGCCGCCCCCGCCGCCGCTGCGCGAGGCCTTGGTGACCTTCGCGGTGGCGAACTTCAGGGACGGGCCGATCTCCTCGACGTCGAGCTCGTAGACGGTGCGCTTCTCGCCTTCCTTCGTCTCGTACGAGCGCTGCTTCAGGCGGCCCTGGACGATCACCGCGGTGCCCCGGGACAGGGACTCGGCGACGTTCTCGGCGGCCTGGCGCCAGACGGAGCAGCGCAGGAACAGCGCCTCCCCGTCCTTCCACTCGTTCGTGTTCTTGTCGAAGGCGCGGGGCGTCGACGCGACGGTGAAGTTCGCGACGGCAGCCCCGCTCGGGGTGAAGCGCAGCTCCGGGTCGGCGGTCAGGTTGCCGACCACGGTGATGACGGTGTCGCCTGCCACGGCAGTCTCTCCTCGTTGCCCTTCCCGCGATCGCGGGACTCGTCGGTGTGGGGTCGTGCGCTCGGTGCGCACCAGGGGGAAGGGGCGGTGCGGGTCTGGCTGGTCGTGCTGTCCTGCTGGGTGCCGTGCTCGGGACTAGCGGATGTCGGGCCGGATGACCTTGGTCCGCAGGATCGCCTCGTTGAGGTTGAGCTGGCGGTCCAGCTCCTTCATGACGGCCGGCTCGGCCTGCAGGTCGACGACCGCGTAGATGCCCTCGGGCTTCTTGTCGATCTCGAACGACAGCCGGCGGCGACCCCACACGTCGACCTTGTCCACCGTGCCGCCGCCGTTGCGGACGACGTTGAGGAACGTGTCGAGCGAGGGAGCGATGGTCCGCTCCTCGAGGTCGGGGTCGAGGATGACCATGAGCTCGTAGTGACGCAAGTGACCCACCTCCTCCTGTGGACTGTTCGGCCACCGACGGTCGGTGGCAGGAGGGTTGTTCGCGTCAGCAAACGACCCGACGCTACCAGCGCGCCGCCCGGGCCCGGGGCGCCGACCGGGCGTCCGGCTCAGCGGTCGGCGGGCTCGGCGAGCAGCGTGCGCGCGAGCAGCGAGCCGACGCCGAGCAGCCCGAGCACCGCCAGCGCGACGGGCAGCCCGTAGCGCCGCGGCGTCGGGGGCTGCGGCAGACGGTCGGCGGAGGCGGCCGCCGGCGCCAGCGCCGACAGCCCGCTGCGGCCGCCGGCCAGAAGGACGGCCGGGTCCGGCGGCGGCTCGGGCGCGACGAGCGGCGCGGGGCCGGCCGGGGTGAGGCTCTCGGGCAGCAGCGCGCCGAGCGCGAGGCTCGGGGCGCGGGCATAGCCCTGGCCCCCGACGGAGGGCGCGCCCGTCGGGGGCACCACCGCAGGGGCAGCGGGAGCAGGCGGGGCCGGCGCCGCAGGAGCGGGCGCCGCAGGAGCGGGCGCGGGAGCGGGGGCCGCACCAGGAGCGGGGGCCGGCGGCTCGGCCGCCGGCGGCGCGCTGACGACCAGCGACCCGGTGCGGGCGCCGCGGGCCGGCCCGACGGAGCGCTCGTCGGTGAAGGCGTACGTGCCGGCAGCGGTCAGGGTGCGCGCCGCGGACCGCTCGCCGGGGCCGAGCACGACGTCGAGCCCGCCGGGCACGTCGGCGACGACGCGGTGCTGCGCGGCGAGGGCGTCGGCGCCCACCGGCGGCTCCTCGGTGCTGGCGAAGACGACGGCGTCGCCGGACCGCAGCGCGACGGGCGAGGGCGGTGCGTCGGCCCCCAGCTCGACGACGACGGTCGCCGGGCCGTCGGCCAGCGCCGAGCCGGCGGGCAGCCCGAGCGCGAGCACGACGCCGGCCAGCAGGGTCGCGAGGGCGCGCGCGCGAAGGTGGGGGACCACACCTCCAGAGTGGCAGATCGCGCGCCGGCCGGCCGTACGGTGAGCAGGTGCTGCCCCTAGGTGCCCACGTGCGCGAGGCCGACCTGCTCGCGGAGGCGCGCGCCCGGGGCGCGGACCTCGTCCAGACCTTCTTCGGCGACCCGCAGGGCTGGAAGGCCCCGGTCGTGCCCGAGGGGGCGGCCGGGCTGGTCGCCGCGGGCGTCGACCTCTACGTGCACGCGCCGTACATCGTCAACGTCGCCTCCCCCCACAACAAGATCCGCATCCCCTCGCGCAAGATCCTCGCCCACCACGCCGCCGCGGCCGCGCAGGCCGGCGCGAAGGGCCTGGTCGTGCACGGCGGTCACGTCACGGCCGGCGACGACCCGGCGACGGGTGTGGAGAACTGGGTGAAGACCTTCGAGCGCATGCCCTGCCCGCTGCCCGTGCTGGTGGAGAACACCGCTGGCGGCGAGCACGCGATGGCCCGCCGCTTCGACGCGCTGGCCCGGCTGTGGGACGGCATCGGCGGCTTCGAGGGCGTCGGCTTCTGCCTGGACACCTGCCACGCGCACGCCGGCGGCGAGGAGCTGCTCGACGTCGTGGAGCGGGCGAAGGCGATCACCGGCCGGATCGACCTCGTGCACTGCAACGACTCGCGCGACGCCTTCGGCTCGGGCGCCGACCGGCACGCCAACCTCGGGCAGGGCTCGATCGACCCCGACCTGCTGCTGGCGGTCGTGCGGGCCGCCGGCGCGCCGGTCGTCGTGGAGACGCCCGGCGGGGTCGAGGGCCAGGAGGCCGACATCAGCTGGCTGCGCGAGCACCTGCCGGCCTGAGGACGACCGGGCCCCGCCCGAGGCCGCTCGAGACCGCCCGAGAGCGCTCGAGACCGCACGAGACCGCCCGAGACCGCTCAGCCCACCCAGCGCCCGGCGGTGAAGGTCAGCACCCCGGCGGCCGACAGCGGCGCGGCGACCGAGAGCCAGGCGCCGGTCCCCCACCGCCGGCGCCCGGCGACCTCGGCGACGAGCAGCCACAGCGGGAACCACAGCAGCGTCGCCCGGGCCACCGACAGGTAGTAGGTGCTCGTGGCCAGCGCGGCGACGGACAGCCCGACGTAGGTCGCCTCCCCCCAGCGCGCCCGGCGCGCGAGCACGGCGGTGAGCAGCACTCCCACGGCGACGGCGACGACCTCGGCCCGCCACGACCAGGCGTACTCCGCGCCCTGACCGGGCGCGGCGGCGGCCGACAGGGTCGTGCGCAGCGCCGTCCACGGCGCGGTGAGGTGCCGGCCCCACCCCTGCTCCTGCGCGTGCGACCAGCGCAGCGGGTCGCCGGTGAGCTGCCACAGGTAGCCGGCGTACGCCGCCAGCACCGCCCCCGGCGCGAGCAGCCACAGCGCGTCGCGCCGCACCCGGCGCACCGTGACCGCGTACTCGACGGCCAGGCCCACCGCGAGGAACAGCCCGCTGACCCGCACCGCCGCGCTGCCTGCGACGAGCAGCCCGGCCGCGGCCCAGTGCCCGCGGCGGGCGCACCACCAGCCGGGCAGGGCGAGCGCGAGGAAGAGCGCCTCGCTGTAGCCGGCGAACAGGAAGACGGCGTACGGCGACAGCGACCACACCAGCACCGCGCGCGCCGGGTCGACGGCGTCGAGGGCGGCCAGCCGACCGAGCCAGACCGCGGCGACCGCTCCCGCGACGAGCGAGACGAGCAGCCCGGCGGCCGTCCAGTCCGGCACGACCCGGTGCGCGAGGGCCAGCACGAGCGGCTGACCGGGGAAGAACGCCTCGATCCCCCGGTCGGGGTAGTCGCGCGGGTAGCCGTCGTAGCCGTGCTGGGCGACCTTGCGCAGCAGGCCGACGTCCCAGCGGTCCCAGCGCTCGAGGAAGGACGGGACGTCGCCGGACCGGGAGCCGCTGAGCTGCCACGCCCCGGCCAGGGCCAGCACCGCGACACCGACACGGGTGGCGAGCCAGGTCCCGAGCGCCGGCCGGTCGGCCCGCGCGACCGGGGACCTCACGCCGGGACGGCGACCGGCTCGCGCGGTCCGCGGTCCGGCGCGCCGTCGAGCACGCCGCCGGCCGGGTCGTCGAGCCCTCCCAGACGGACCGGGTCGTGCGCCGGCCGCAGCACGTCGCGCACGACCAGCACCACGACGGCGAGCAGCGCGAGGTCGCGCAGCACGACGGCGGTGAGGAAGGCCTGCACGTCCAGGCCCTCGCTGCGCGCGTCGTCGGCCCCCATCGGCAGGCTGACGAAGTAGTAGAAGCGGGCGAGCAGCAGCACCGCCTCGGACGCCTGCCAGACGAGGAAGGGCCGCCAGCGGGGCCGGGCGAGGGCGGCCAGCGGCAGCAGCCACAGGACGTACTGCGGGCTGTACACCTTGTTGACGAGCAGGAAGCCGGCCACGAGCAGGAACAGCAGCGGCGGCAGCCGCGGCCGGCGCGCGGCGCGCAGGGCGAGCAGGGCGACGAGGGCGACGACGAGCAGCGTCCCGACCGCGACCGTGGTGTTGAGCCGGTCGACCCCGCCGCCGGGCGGGCCGAGCACCAGGTCGGCCAGACCGCCGTACGCCGCACCGAGCGGGCCGGGCAGGCCGTCGCGGGTCGTGCCGAGGGCGTACGCCAGGGAGTCCCAGTCGGCGGGCCGGTCGGCGTTGAGCTCGACGAAGCGGTAGACGGCGTTGACGCCGACCACGGTGCGGCCGTCGGCGGTGCCCGTGGCGTGCGGGGCGAGGGCGGCCAGGCCCTCGGCGCCGAGCCGCTGCAGCGGGCTGCCCGCGACGGGCACCTGCCGGCCCTCGACCGAGGCGAAGGCCGGGCTGGCGAGGTAGACGGGCAGGGTCACCGCGGCGGCGGTGGCGAGCAGCACCGCTGCGGCCGCCAGGCCCTCGCGCACCCGCCGGGCCCGCCAGCACAGCGCGAGCAGCGGCACGAGGAACAGCACCGGGTAGAGCTTGGTGGCGGTGCCCAGCCCGAGCAGCGCCCCGGCGAGGACCGGCCGACGCCGCGCCCAGGCCAGCAGGCCGAGCCCGGACAGCGCCACGGCGACGAGGTCCCAGTTGGTGGTGCCGTGCAGCAGCAGTCCGGGGGCCAGCGCGACGAGCGCGGCGTCCCAGGTGCGGCCGCGCCCGGCCAGCCGGGCGGTCGTGACGACCACGACGACGGCGCAGGCGGTGAGCAGCACCCAGGTCAGGTCGAAGAAGGCGCGCGCCCGGGCGGCGGTGCCGGCCGCCGCGAGCTCGCCCTGCGCCCGCTCCAGTGCCGCCGGGTCGGCCCGCGCGTTGCGCAGCGCGGTCGCGAGGCCCCGCTCGGCGTCGTCGACGTCGCTGCCCGGCCAGGCCGCGGCCAGGTCGTCCGCGACCGAGGCCACCAGCGCCATCGCCCCGCCGATGACCACGGGGTACTCGACCGGGTGGTCCAGGTAGGGCGTCGCCCCGGCGTCGAGCCGCTCGTTGTAGTACAGCGCGAGCACGTCGGTGTAGCAGGCGCGGGTGTACTGGTACTCGTCGACCCACGGGTGGGTGCGGCACGGCGCCTTCTGCCAGAAGCCCAGCGCGCTGGTGAGCAGCGCGAGCAGCACGACCCAGCGCAACGGCGTCGTCCGCCGCCCGTCCAGGCGCGCCCGGCGCCCTGGCGGGCCCCCGACCGCGCTCACCGCGCTGCGGACGACCGGGTCGTCGGCCGACGGCAGGACGGGCCGCGTACGCGTGCCGGCCGGGCTCACGGCGGCGGCGCGGCACCCGGTCCGCGCGGCGCCGCCGGCGTCGGCGCGGAGGTGGCCGGCGGCGAGGTGCGCCCGCGCGAGCGCGTCGGCACGGGCACCGAGACGGTCGGCGAGGGCACCGTCGCGCTCGGGCTCGGCGTGCCGGTCGGCTCCGGCGCGCTGCCGGTCGGCGACGGCGTCGCCGTCGGGCGGGTCAGCGTCGGCACCGGCCCGGGGGTGCGGGGGGAGACGTCGCCGCTGGGCGCCCGGTCCCGCCCGACGCCCGCGCGCGGCGGGAACTGCTGCACCGGCTCCCCGGCGAGCGCGCCGTCCATGAAGGCCTTCCACACCGGCGCGCTGAACGTGCCGCCGCTGGTCTCCGAGCCGCCGGTGCCGGTCACCGAGCGCGACGGGTCGCCGTACCCGAACCAGACGGCCGCGGCCAGCTGCGGCGTGAAGCCGCAGAACCAGACGTTGTTGCTGGCGTCGGTCGTGCCCGTCTTGCCCGCCGCCGGCCGGCCGCCGGCCAGCTGGGCGCGCGTGGCGGTGCCGGAGCGCACGACCTGCTGCATCGCGGACGTCGCGTCCGCGGCGACGTCCGCGGCGACCGCCCGCGAGGTCTTCGGCTTGGCCTGGTACTCGGTCTTGCCGTCGCGCTCGACCTTCGCCACGACGTACGGGTCGGCGCGCTCGCCCTTCGCGGCGAACGTGGCGTACGCCGTCGCCTGGTCGGTCACGTGCACCTCGTAGACGCCGAGCGCGATGCCGGCCTCGGTCCGGCCGCTCTGCGGGCTGGCCAGCTTGACCTGGTCCGGGATGCCGAGCGCGTGCGCGGTCGCGGCGACCTTGGCCGGTCCGACGTCGACGGCGAGCCGGTAGTAGACGGTGTTGACGCTCTCGGCGAGCGCCCGGGACAGGTCGTAGCGCCCCTGCTCGCGCGGCGAGGAGTTGCGGATCGTCTGCCCGGAGATGGTCTGCGGGCTGTCGCCGTCGTAGGTCGTGCCCAGGCCGATCCCCTGCTGCAGCGCCGTCGTCAGGACGTAGGGCTTCATCGACGAGCCGGGCTGGTGCACCACCGTGCCGCCGGGCACGACCCCGCCGGCGTAGTCGAGGCCGGAGCCGTTGGCGCCGCCGTAGTAGGCGCGGACCGCGCCGTCACCGGGGACGACCGCGACGAGCGCGCCCTGGAGCGCGTCGTCGGCCTTGTCGCCCTTGTTCACCGACTCGACGGCGGCGACCGCGGCGTCCTGCGCCTTCTTGTCGAGCGTGGTGGTGACGACCAGCCCGCCGCCCTCGACGTCGGACTCGGCGAAACCGCGCCGCAGCAGGTCGTCCTGCACCGCGTCGACGACGTGCCCGGCCGGGCCGGACAGGTCCGCGCCGACGGTGCCGCTGCCGGGCGCGACGACCTTCGGGTAGGTCATGGCGCTGCGCGCCGCGGCGTCGAGCCAGCCGGCCTTGACCATGCCGTCGAGGACGTAGTCCCAGCGCTCGCGGGCCCGCTCCGGGTGCTTGGTGGGGTCGTAGCCGGCGGGCGAGCGGATGCTGGAGGCGAGCACGGCGCCCTGCTCCGGGGTGAGGGTCGCGGCGGTCGCGCCGGGGCCGAAGTAGGCCTTGCTGGCGGCCTCGATGCCGTACGCCCCGCGGCCGAAGTAGATCGTGTTGAGGTAGTCCTCGAGGATCTGCTCCTTGCTGCGCTGGCGGGTCATCTTCAGCGCGATGAACACCTCCTTGACCTTGCGGCTGTAGGTGCGCTCGGAGGTGAGGAAGGCGTTCTTGGCGTACTGCTGGGTGATCGTCGACCCGCCCTGCTGGACGCCGCCGCCGCCGCGCACGTTGGTGAACAGCGCGCGGGCGATGCCCTTGGGGCTGATCCCGGGCTCGGTGTAGAAGCCGCGGTCCTCGGCCGCCAGGACCGCCTTCTGCGCCGGCTCGCTCATCTGCGAGACCGGGACGAGCTGGCGGTTGGTGCCGAGGCGGGCCAGGTCCTCGCCGCCGGCGTAGCGGATGACCGTCGTCTGGGCCTGCGAGACCTTGCTCGCCGGCGGGACGTCGGTCACCGCGTAGCCGACGCCGAACAGCACGAGCAGCCCGAGCAGGCCGGCGGGCACGCCGCGCAGCACGATCTTCTTCCACGGCAGGGCACGCAGGCGTCTCACCGTCCCAGTGTCGCGCAGCCCGGGTGTGGGCCCGGTGAGGCGCCGCCCCGACGCGGTCCCCGGTCCGGCGGCGACGTGGTCACGACGCGCCGGACACCTGCCGGACACCCGCGCGTTGCCCGCCGGACCGGCAGGCCGTACTGTCGTGCTCGCGCGATGTATCGCCCCGATACATCGCTGCGTCAGCCCCGGCAACGGGGCCACCGACGAGGAGCAGGAGGACGCCGTGCTCGAGCTCGCCGTCCTCGGCCTGCTCCACGAGTCGCCGCTGCACGGCTACGAGCTGCGCCAGCAGCTCAAGGCCACGCTCGGCACGTTCCGCGCGTTCTCCTACGGCTCGCTCTACCCGACCCTGCGCCGCATGCGCGAGGCCGGCTGGATCGCCGAGGACGAGGGCGACGCCACCGTCGTCGCGGAGGCGCCCGCGCTCACCGGCCGGCGCGGCAAGGTCGTCTACGCCCTCACCGCCGACGGCAAGGAGCGCTTCGCCGAGCTGCTCGGCGAGGCCGGACCTGCGGCCTGGGAGGACGAGACCTTCGGGGTCCACTTCGCCTTCTTCAGCAAGACCGACCCCGAGGTGCGCGTGCGCATCCTCGAGGGCCGCCGGTCGCGGCTGGAGGAGCGCCGCGAGGGCGCCCGTCGCTCGGTCACCCGGGCCCGTGGCCGGCTGGACCGCTACACCCTGCAGCTGCAGGAGCACGGCCTGGAGTCCGTCGAGCGCGAGGTGCGCTGGCTGACCGAGCTCATCGAGACCGAGCGGCGCGACCGACCGGTCCCCCCGCCGACCACAGCACCGACCGCAGCACCGACCGCAGCACCGACCACAGCACCGACCGCGCAGCCCCCGCACCCCAGCGCGCCCCCCGCTCCGCCCGCCTGACCCCCGCGCGGCCCCCACCCCGGGGGCCCTGTCCCCCGAGAGAGAGACCGCCCGCATGGCCGTCCGTACGCCCATCCGCGTTGCCATCGTCGGCGTCGGCAACTGTGCCGCGTCGCTCGTCCAGGGCGTCGAGTACTACCGCGACGCCGACCCCTCCGCCCGGGTGCCGGGCCTCATGCACGTCGAGCTCGGCGGCTACCACGTCCGCGACGTGCAGTTCGTCCTCGCCTTCGACGTCGACGCCAAGAAGGTCGGCCGCGACCTGTCCGAGGCCGTCTTCGCCAGCGAGAACAACACGATCAAGATCGCGGACGTGCCGCCGATGGACGTCACCGTCCAGCGCGGCCACACCCTCGACGGGCTCGGCAAGTACTACCGCGAGACGATCGAGGAGTCCGACGAGCAGCCCGTCGACGTCGTCCAGGCGCTGCGCGACGCCCAGGTCGACGTGCTCGTCTGCTACCTGCCGGTCGGGTCCGAGGCGGCTGCGAAGTTCTACGCGCAGTGCGCCATCGACGCGAAGGTCGCCTTCGTCAACGCGCTGCCGGTCTTCATCGCCGGGACGCCGGAGTGGGCGCAGAAGTTCACCGACGCCGGCGTCCCGATCATCGGTGACGACATCAAGAGCCAGGTCGGCGCCACGATCACCCACCGCGTCATGGCCAAGCTCTTCGAGGACCGCGGGGTCGTGCTGGACCGCACCTACCAGCTCAACGTCGGCGGCAACATGGACTTCAAGAACATGCTGGAGCGCGACCGGCTGGAGTCCAAGAAGATCAGCAAGACCCAGGCCGTGACCTCCAACATGGAGCACGACATGGGCGCCCGCAACGTCCACATCGGCCCCTCGGACTACGTCCAGTGGCTCGACGACCGCAAGTGGGCCTACGTCCGCCTCGAGGGCCGCGCGTTCGGCGACGTCCCGCTCAACCTGGAGTACAAGCTCGAGGTCTGGGACAGCCCCAACAGCGCTGGCGTCATCATCGACGCGGTCCGGTGCGCCAAGATCGCGCTCGACCGCGGCGAGGGCGGCCCGGTGCACGCCGCGTCGACCTACTTCATGAAGTCGCCGCCGCAGCAGGTGCGCGACGACATCGCCCGGCCCGCCCTCGAGGCGTGGATCACCGGCGAGACGGTGGCCGACCTCGTCGAGGACGAGGTCGCCGGCTAGCGCTCCCCGCGCGTCCCGTACGGCCCGGTCTGCCCCGCGCAGGCCGGGCCGTACGGCTGCCCGGCGGTACGGCTGCGCGGCGGCAGGGGCGGCGGTAGGGGCGGCGGCAGGGAGCAGGGGTAGGGGGCGGGCGTGCGCAGGATCTCCACGTCCGCCCGCCGGTCGGCCTCGGTCGCCGCGACCGGCGGCGGGGCCGACCCCGACGGCGGCCCCGACCTGCCGGCCGGCGAGGTCCACGGCTGGTGGCACGGCCAGGCCGAGACGGTGTGCGGGCTCCAGCTGCGCCGCAGCGGTCTGCGGTCGTTCCCGGCGCTGCTGTGGCCGGACGTCGACCCGGACAGCGGCGGCTCGGCCGACCTGGTGCAGGTCGTGTGCGCCCGCTGCCGCACGGCGCTGTCGACGACCGGTCGCTCCGGCTGGCGGCGCACCGATCCCCGGCCCTGACTCCCGGCCCTGGCTCCCGGCGCTGTGCTCGTCCCGGACCACGACGGGCGACGAGGAGCGGCGTGACGGCCCGGCCAGCGGTGCCCGGCCGTCGTGCAGGAGGCCTCTGCGCCGCCGGGCCCGGCGGCACCACCCCCGGCGCCACGACCGCCCCGGGCGGGGGTCCTGAGCTCGTCAGGAGCGTTGCGGGCCGGCGCAACGACCACCGCGACGCTGCGCTCGGACGCAACGCGGCGGCGAGGACACCACCACGCCGGCCGCGAGGAGGTGCTGCGGGGCGTGCCGGGGCGGCACGCCCGGGCCCGGGCCGCGCGCGCCGCCGTACGCGCCCCTACTCTCGACCCGGTGAGTGCCCGGTGAACCGCAGGTGAGCACCGACACCGCGGCGCTGCGCGCAGTGCTCGCGGTGCCGGACTTCCGGCGCCTGCTGCGGGTCCGCCTGGCCGGGCAGTTCTCCGACGGGCTGTTCCAGGCCGCGCTGTTCAGCGCGGTGTTCTTCAACCCGGAGCGGGCGACGTCGGCGCCGCAGGCGGCCAGCAGCTTCGCCGTCCTGCTGCTGCCGTACAGCGTCATCGGACCCTTCGCCGGGGTGTTCCTGGACCGCTGGAGGCGCCAGCGGGTCCTCGTCAACGCCAACCTCCTGCGCGCCGGGCTCGTCGTCGCCTTCGCTGCGCTGCTGGCCGTCCTGGGTGCGACCTCGCCGCCGGTGCAGCTGCTCGCGCTCGTCGTGGTGTCGGTGAACCGGTTCGTGCTCTCCGGGCTGTCGGCGTCCCTGCCGCACGTCGTCGAGCCGCGGCGGCTGGTCATCGCCAACTCCTTCAGCACCACGCTCGGGGGCGGCATGGCGATCCTCGGGGGTGGCGCCGCCGTCGGGCTGCGTCCGCTGTTCGGCGAGGGCGACGTCGGCGCTTCCCGCTCCTCGCTGGTCGCCGCCGCGGTCTACGCCGGCGTGGCGCTGCTGGCCGTACGCATCGGGCGCGACCTGCTGGGACCCGACGACCCGCCCGAGGGGCACTGGCGCGAGGCCCTGGCCCGGGTGGTGCGCGGCGTGCGGCAGGGCGCGGCGCACGTGCGCGAGCGCGGTCCGGCCGCCCGCGGGCTGGCCGCCATCACGGCGCACCGCTTCTTCTACGGCCTGTCGTTCGTCGCGACCCTGCTGCTCTACACCGACACCGGCGCCATCGGCCGGGGCGTGAGCGGGCTGGCCGCGGTCGTCATCGCCTCCGGCCTGGGCGGGCTGCTCGCCGCCCTCGTGACCCCGCGGGTCACCCGCGCGATCGGCACGCAGCGGTGGGTCACCGCCGTGTTCGGCGCGGCCGCCGTCGTGGAGGTCGTGTTCGGCGTGCCGTACACGCACGGCGCCTTCCTCGTCGCGGCGGCCTTCCTCGGCTTCGCCGCGCAGGCCAGCAAGATCTGCGTCGACACGCTGCTGCAGGAGACCGTCGAGGACGCCTTCCGCGGCCGGGTCTTCTCCTTCTACGACACCACCTTCAACGCCAGCTTCGTGTCCGCCGCGGGGCTGGCGGCCGTGCTGCTGCCCGACGACGGCAAGAGCTACGTCGTGCTGGGGATCGTCGCCGCCGGGTACGCGCTGACGGCGCTGGTCTACGGCACGGCGTCGGCGCGGCGGGCCGCCGTCGAGCCGCCCGAGCCGGTGGTCGAGCGCGGCTGAGGCCCGGACGGGTCGGTCTGCTCAGCCGCGCAGCGGCAGGCGGGGCAGCGGGAGCACCGGAGCGCCCGAGCTGGGCAGCGGCCCCTGGGTGAGCACCTGGTCGAGCAGGTCGCCCACGACGTCGGTGACGGGGGCGAGCGGGCCGGCGGGCCGCGTCGGCGAGGGGGTGGGGGCCGGTCGGGGCGTGGAGGTCGTCGGAGCGGGCGCGGGGCCCGCGGGCGCCGTGGGGGCACGCGGCGCCGGGGCGGCCGGTGCGGGCGACGTGCGGCGCGCGCCGGTGAGCGCGTCGAGCGCGGCCGCGGCGTCGCCGGGGGCGGCGGCGAGCAGCCCGGGAGTGAGCTGGGGGGCGAGCAGCGCGTCGAGCTGGCTCGTCACCGCACCGCCCGAGGCGTCGAGCACGACGGCCAGCGGACCCCACGACGCACCGGCGCGGCGGGCGTCGCGGACCTGCGGGTAGCGGGCGTCGCCCCCCGCGGCCCGGGCCAGGGCGAGCCCGACGGCCCGCTCGCCCGGCGGGGCGACCGCGTCGTCGGCGACCTGCGCCTGCAGCGCGGCCGGCACCACCTGCGCGTCGGTCACCTCGCCGGCGAGCCGGTCGAGCGCGCTCGAGAGGGCGACGACGGCGCCCGCGACCTCGGGACGGGCCTCCCAGGGGTCGCCCGGCACGAGCGCGAGCACGCCGACCGGCCCGGCGGCGCCGCCGAGCGGGACGAGGACCTGGCGCAGCGCCGGCACGGCGGTGCGCGCGCTGCGCCCGCTGGCCTGCACCTGCGCGGCGCCGCGGTAGGCCGCGACGCGCAGCGCCACCCCGCGCTCGACGCGCAGCACGGCGTCGTCGCGGCTGCGCACGTCGGCGCTGTCGGAGGAGACGGTCACGTCCGGCCCGGAGCTCGCGTCGACGAGCACGGTGCCCCGCTCCAGGCGCTGTGCCGCCCCGTCGACGACGGTCAGGGCGCTGCCCCCGGCGAGCTCGACGGTGCGGCCCCGGGTCTGCAGCACCGCCGCGCCGCCGTCGGCCGTGACGACCCGGCCGCCTGTCGGGACGACCTGGCCCTCGACCGCCGGGGCGACGGCGCCCGCGACCTCGAGCACGACGGCGCCGCGCAGACCGGCGAGCCGGGTGTCGGCGCTCGAGGCGTCGTCGGTCAGCGCCACCACGCCGGCGGCGGCGAGCACCAGCGCACCGACGAGCGCCACCACGGGCACGAGGGCACGCGGGACGACGGCAGGCACCCGTCCATCTTGTCCGGTCTGCCCCGTCCTCGACATGACGAGAAAGGACTAGGCCGGGCGGGCGATGCCCTGCTGCTCCGCCCAGGTGAACAGCTCCTCGGTCGCCCGCTGCTCGCCGAGCGGGCCGTGCTCCATCCGCAGCGCGAGCAGGTGCTTGAGGGCCATCCCCACCGGACGTCCCGGCGGCAGGCCCAGCAGCGCCATCACCTGCTCGCCGGACAGGTCCGGGCGGATCCGGTCGAGCTCCTCCTTCGCGCGCAGCGCCGCGATCCGGGCCTCGAGGTCGTCGTACGCCCCGGCCAGCGCGGCGGCGCGGCGGCGGTTGCGGGTGGTGCAGTCCGAGCGCACCAGCGCGTGCAGCCGGTCCAGCTGCGGGCCGGCGTCGGTGACGTAGCGCCGGACGGCGCTGTCGGTCCACTCGCCGCGGCCGTACCCGTGGAAGCGCAGGTGCAGCTCGGTGAGCAGCGTCACCGCCTCGACGAGGTCCTTGCCGTAGGTGAGCGCCTGCAGCCGCTTGCGCGCCATCTTCGCGCCGACCACCTCGTGGTGGTGGAAGGAGACGCCGCCGCCGGCCTCGTGCCGCCGGGTGCGCGGCTTGCCGATGTCGTGCAGCAGCGCCGCGAGGCGCAGGACGAGGTCGGGACCGTCGGTCTCCAGCCGTACGGCCCGCTCGAGCACCTGCAGCGTGTGCTCGTAGACGTCCTTGTGCTGGTGGTGCTCGTCGATCTCCAGCCGCAGCGCGGGCAGCTCGGGCAGCACGTGGGCGGCCAGCCCGGTGTCGACGAGCAGCTCCAGCCCGGCCCGCGGCGCGCCGCCGAGCAGCAGCTTGGACAGCTCCTCCTTGACCCGCTCGCGCGTGATGATCTCCAGGCGGTCCGCCATCGCCGCCATCGCCGCGACGACACCGGGGTCGGGCGCGAAGCCCAGCTGGCTGGCGAACCGGGCGACCCGCAGCATCCGCAGCGGGTCGTCGTCGAAGGAGTCCTCCGGGCGGCCCGGCGTGCGCAGGCGGCGGGCCGCGAGGTCGTCCAGACCGCCGTACGGGTCGACGAACGCGTCGGGGGCCCGCCAGTCGGGCAGCGCGACGGCCAGGGCGTTGACGGTGAGGTCGCGGCGGCCCAGGTCGTCGGCGAGCGAGTCCCCGAACGCGACGACCGGGTTGCGCGAGCCGGGCTCGTACGCCTCGGCGCGGTAGGTCGTCACCTCGAGCTTGAAGCCGCGCTTGGCCAGCCCGACGGTCCCGAAGGCGATGCCGGTGTCCCAGGTCGCCTCGGCCCACCCGGCGGCGATCGCGAGCACCTGCTCGGGCCGGGCGTCGGTGGTGAGGTCCAGGTCGTCGCCGAGGCGGCCGAGCAGCGCGTCGCGCACCGAGCCGCCGACCAGGTGCAGCGCGTGCCCCGCCGCCCGGAACCGCTCGCCGAGCTCCACCGCGACCGGCGAGACGCGCAGCAGCTCGCGCACCGCGTTCTGCTGGACCTGCGACAGGGACATGTCCACAGAGGCTAGGAGACGGCTGTCCTCCCGGGCGGCGCTGTGCCACGGTCCCGCCGTGCTGCTGGTGGTGCGCACGCCCGAGGGCGAGCGGGAGGTCGACGTCGAGGTGCGGGCGCCGGGGGCGACGCTCGCCGAGGTGGTGCGGGCCGTCACCGGCGGGCCGTGCCCGCCGCTGGTGCGGGTCGCCGGGCAGCGGGTGCCGGCGGACCGGCCGGCGGAGTCGGCCGGGCTCGTCGAGGGGGCGGTCGTCGAGGTCGGCGGCGGCTTCGTGCCCGCGGTGGGGCCCGGGGTGCAGACCGGGGTGCGGACCGGGGTGCGGACCGGCGTGCGGACCGGGGCGGCGTACGAGGTGGTCGCTGCCGGAGGCGCTGCCGCGGGCCGGCGCTGGCCGCTGCGGGGCGAGCTGCTCGTCGGGCGCGGGGCGACCGTCGACGTGCCCGACCCGGCGGTGTCCCGGTCGCACTGCACGGTGGCCACGACGGACGACGGCCTGCTCGTGGCCGACGCGGGAGCGCGGGTGCCGGCCCGGCTCGACGGGGTGCCGGTGCGCGGGCTGCTGCCGGGCCCGCCCGACGCCGCGCTGCGGGTGGGCGGGCTGCTGCTGCAGGTGGAGCCGGTCGTCGACGACGCGCCCGCGGGCCCGGCCGGCGCCGCCTGGCACCGGCCTCCCCGGGTGGTGGTCGCCCCTCCGGCGGCGGCGCCCACGCTGCCGCGGGAGGTGCCGGCACGTCCGGCCGAGCCGCTGCCGTGGGCGGCCCTGCTGGGTCCGCTCGTGCTGGCGGGGGTGCTGGTCGCCGTGACCCGCGACGCGCGCTACGCGCTGTTCAGCGCGCTCAGCCCGCTCCTGGCGCTGAGCAGCTGGGCGGAGGCGCGGCGGCGCGGCAGCCGGGCCGGCCGTCGGGAGGCGCACCGGCGGCGGGCCGAGCTGTCGGTGCTGCAGGAGCAGCTGAGGCAGGCCTGCCGGGCTGAGCGGCAGCGGCTCAGGGAGCTGGCGCCGGACCCCGCCGAGGTGCTGCGGCGGGCCCGCCTGCCGAGCACCCGGCTGTGGGAGCGGCGGGCCGGCGACCCGGACGCGCTGCGGGTCCGGGTCGGGACGGCCGACCGGCCCTGGGCGTGGGGCGACGGGGTGCCCGCCCACCCGGAGCCGCCGACGGACGTGCGGGCCGTGCTGCGGTCCGGACTGCTCGTGGAGGCCCCCGTGGTGGTCGACCTGTCCGCCGGCGGGGTGCTCGGGATCGTCGGCGACACCGACGCGGCCCGGGCCGTCGCGCGCGCGGTCGTCTGTGCCGCCACGGTCACCAGCGGCCCGTCCGACCTGGTGGTCGGCGCGTTCTGCGACCCCGGCCGGGCCTCCGGCTGGGACTGGTGCCGCGCGCTGCCGCACGCGCGGGCACCGGACGGCGCGTGGGTGTCCGACGACCCCGTGGAGGTCGACGCGGCGCTGCACGCGCTCGCCGTCCCGACCGGGGGCCCGCTGCTGCTCGTGCTCGACGGCGAGTCGCTGACCCGCGGCGCGGCGCGCCCGGCCCGCCGGCTGCTGCGTGGCGGGCGGGTCAGCGGCGTCGTGCTCGCCGGTGCCCGCGACGCGCTCCCGGACGCCTGCGACACCGTGCTCGAGGTGCGGCCCGACGGGACGGCGACCCTGCACCGCCTGCGCGACGGCACGCGGGTGCCCGACCTGCTCGTCGCCGGGCTGTCGCTCGAGGACGCGCGGCGCTGCGCCCGGGACCAGGCCCGCTACACCGACCCGGACGCCGCCGTCGCCGGGGCGGGCCTGCCCGCGCAGGTGCGCCTGCTGCCGCTGCTCGACCTGCAGGACGCCGACGCGGGCGCGGTCCGCGCCCGCTGGGCGGTCGCCGGCGCCGACCCGGGACTGCGGACCCCGGTCGGCGTGACCGAGCAGGGTCCGCTCGTGCTCGACCTCGTCCGCGACGGCGCCCACGCCCTGGTCGCCGGCACCACGGGCGCGGGCAAGAGCGAGCTGCTGCGCACGCTCGTCGCCGGGCTCGCCGCGCACACCGACGCCGACCACCTCACCTTCGTGCTCGTCGACTACAAGGGCGGCGCCGCCTTCGACGCGTGCGGGCGGCTGCCGCACGTCGTCGGGCTGGTCACCGACCTCGACGAGCAGCTCGGCGCCCGCGCGCTGCGCGCGCTGGAGGCCGAGCTGCGGCACCGCGAGCGGGTGCTGCGCGCTGCCGGCGTCGACGCCCTGCCCGCCTTCCTGGCGCTCGGGCGGCCCGACCCGCTGCCCCGGCTGGTGGTGGTCGTCGACGAGTTCGCCACGCTCAAGCAGGAGCTGCCGGGCTTCGTCAGCTCCCTGGTCGGCATCGCGCAGCGCGGCCGCACCCTGGGCGTGCACCTCGTCCTGGCGACCCAGCGGCCGTCCGGCGCGGTGAGCGACGACATCCGCGCCAACACCGGGCTGCGCATCGCGCTGCGCGTGCAGGACGCCGCCGACTCCAGCGACGTCGTCGGGGTGCCCGACGCCGCGCAGCTGAGCCGGACGACCCCCGGCCGGGCGCTCGTCCGCCTCGGGCCCGGCGAGGTCCTGCTCGCCCAGACCGCGCTCGCGACCGGACCCCCGCCCGACGCCGGCCCGCGGGTGCGGGTGCGGGTGGTCGGGGGCGAACCGGCCGGCCCGGACGAGGGCGGCCGGGCCGGCGGCGGCGGCGGGCCGGGTGTCCCGGTGGCCAGGTCGGGCCCGGTCGGCCCCAGCGACCTCGCACGGCTCGTCGACGCGGTCGTCGCCGCCCACCAGGCGGCGGGGCTGGCGCCACCACGGCGCCCCTGGCCCGAGCCCCTGCCCACCCTCGTCCCCGCGGACGAGCTGCCGCCGGGCGCGCCCGGCTGCGCGGTCGTGGCGCTGGCCGACGACCCCGACGCACAGCTCCGGCGCCCCGCCGGCTGGTGCCCTGCGCAGGGCGGGCTGCTGCTGCTCGGCAGACCCGGCAGCGGCACCACGACCGCGCTGCTCGCCGTCGCGCTCGCCCTCGCCCGCCGGCTGTCCCCCGGCGAGCTCGAGCTCTACGCCCTCGACGCGGGTGCGGGGGGCCTCGCGCCGCTGGGCGGGCTCCCGCACACCGGCGCGGTCGTCCCCGCGCACGACCGGGAGCGGGCCGGCCGGCTGCTGCGCCGGCTGCGCGACGAGCTCGACCACCGTCGAGCGTCACCGGTCCCGGGGACCACGCTGACCGTCCTGCTCGTCGACGAGCTCGGCGCGCTCCGCAGCAGCTGGGACGACGCCGACGGCCTGGAGCTGCTCGACCTCCTCGTCCGCCTGCACGCCGAGGGCCCCGCCGTCGGGCTCGCCGTGGCGCTGACCGCGGAGCGGCCGGCGGTCGTGCCGGGCCCGGTCGCCGGCGCGACGACCCAGACCTGGCTCTTCCAGCTCGCCGACCCGCACGACTACACCGCCGCGGGCATCTCCCGCTCCGCCCTGCCCGGGCCGGTGCCCGGACGGGCGGTGCTGCAGCCCGAGGGGCTGCTGGCCCAGGTCGCCCTGCCGCCGCCGGTGGACGCGGTCGCACGGCGGTGGCCGGGCGTGCCGGCCCGGGCCCGCCCCGTCGAGCGGCTGCCGACCCGCCTCGGGCCGCCCGGTCCGGCCGTCCAGCGGCAGGGCGCCCTGCACCTGCCCGTCGGCGTGCGCGCGGACGACCTGGAGATCGCCGAGCTCGTCCTGTGGGAGGGGGAGGGCGCGGTGGTGGCCGGCCCCGCCCGCAGCGGGCGCAGCACGGTCCTGGCCGCCTGGGCCGCAGCGCTGACGGCGGCTGGAGTGCCGGTGGTGGCCAGCGGCGGCGCGGCGCTCCCCGCTGGCGACCTGCCCGGACGTGCCGCGGTTCGTGCCGCACGCCGACCTGGGCCCTGCCGCCGGGCGACTGCTGTCCGCCGGCGCCCCGGCGGTGCTGCTGGTGGACGACGCCGACGCTGTCGAGGACCCCGACGGAGCGCTCGCCGCGCTCGCCGGCGCCGCCGTTCCGGGGCTGCACGTCGTGGTCGCCGGACGCGCCGACGCCCTGCGCACCCGCTACGGCTCGTGGACCTCCGTCGTCCGCCGCAGCCGCACCGGGCTGCTCCTGCGCCCGGACGTCGACGCCGACGGCGACCTGCTCGGCGTCGTCCTGCCCCGCCGCGCCGCCGTCCCGCTGACGGCCGCCCGCGGCTACCTCGTCTCCGACGGCGCAGCCGTCCTCGTGCAGGCGGCGACCTCGGGAGGCTGACCCGACCGCCCCCCGACCGCCCCCCGACCGCCCGCCCCCGGGCCGTGGCCGAGGAGCGTCCCGCATCCACGTGGCTGTCCACAGGCTGGACGGCCGCCGAGCGTCCCCCCACGCTCAGCCGTCCACAGGCAGGCGGTTGTCCACACCCCGCCGCCGCAGCCTCCCGCGCCCGGCTCGACCCGGCCTACGGTGCCGCTCCCGACCGGGCCCGCCGGTCGGAGCAGGACCGACAGGAGCCCGACATGTCCACCCGCGTGCTGTCCACCGAGCAGGCCAAGACCGCCATCGCCCAGCTCCAGGCCATCGTCCACGGCGGCCTCGCCGAGCAGATCGCCAAGCTCGACGCGCAGGGCCGGGTGCTGTCCAGCCCCGACGTCTGGGACGGGCAGCTCGCGGCGCAGTTCCGCGACAGCACCTGGCCACAGACCAAGGCAGCCCTCGACAAGGCCCGCAGCGAGCTCGACCTGCTGCGCGAGCAGCTCCAGAGGATCGCGCAGAACATCCTGGCCGCCGGCGGCAACGCCTGATCCCGGTGCGTCGCCGGATCGCTCCCGCGGAGTGCCCACGTGCACCCGTGTGACCGGTTTCACGTCCGCGGACCGGGGTACCCGCCGGGCGTGAAGGGTGCCCTGGACGTCCACCGGGACCTGCTCGAGCACGACGTGCACCACGAGGTCGTGCGGGTCCGCGGTGGCGTGGCGTCCGCCGACGACCTGCCCCGGGTGCTGGACGTCGACGCGGGCTGCTGCGTGGCCGTCCGCTGCTACGTCACCGACGTCGGGTTCGTCGCCGTCGCGGTGCGGTCGGGGGCGGTCCCCGACCCCGCGGCCGTCCTCGACGCGCTCGGCGCGACCACTCTGCGGGCCGCCGGACCGGGCCAGGTCAACGCGGCGACCGACTACGCAGCGGGCCTGGTGAGCCCGCTGGCCCTGCCGCCGGACGTCGTGCTGCTGCTCGACCGCTCCCTGACGAGCGGCGACGTCGTCTACTGCCCGGTCGGGGAGGGCGGCGTCGTCGTCGCGCTGCACAGCCGCGACCTGGTCGCCCGCACGGGCGCGCAGGTCGTCGACCTGTCGGCCCAGCCGCTCCCGGCCGGGTCCGACGTGCCGTGGAGCGGCGGGGCCCGCGTCATCGACCTCGACCGGCGCGCCGTGCGCAGCCGCCGCCCCACGCGCCGCACCGCGGGCTGACGCCCGCGTCGGCCGACCGGTCCGCCGGACCCGCGCCGCGGGACACACCGGGTGCGTCCCGGACCTGGCCGTCGTCCGGCCGGGCAGGGGTCATCGCCGTACATTCGGGTCGTGCCTGCGCCGCCCCCGAGCCCGCCCGCGCAGCGCCCGCTGCGCCGCGTCGACGAGACGAGCGCCGGCGGCCTGGTGCTCGACCGGCCCGGAGCCGGCGCCTCCGCGGCGCTCATCGGCCGGCTCGACCGGCGCGGGCGGCTGCTCTGGTCGCTGCCCAAGGGCCACGTCGAGGCCGGCGAGACCGAGCCGCAGACCGCGGTGCGGGAGGTCGCCGAGGAGACCGGCATCCTCGGCCGGGTCGTCGGCAAGCTCGGCGTCATCGACTTCTGGTTCGTCGCCGAGGGCCGCCGCGTCCACAAGACCGTGCACCACTTCCTCCTGCTGGCCGTCGACCCCGTCCACGGCCTCGAGCTGTCCGACGAGGACGTCGAGGTCAGCGAGGTGGCCTGGGTGCCGCTGGGGGAGGTCGCGCAGCGCCTGGCGTACGCCGACGAGCGCCGGCTGCTGGAGCGCGTCCCCGACCTGCTCGCCGAGACGGCGTGAGCCCCCGCCGACCGGTCAGGTCGGCGCCCCGGCCCGCCCTCCGGCGCCGCGGCCGGCCGACCGCCGCGCTGCTCGTGCTCGTCGCCCTGACCGCCGCGCTCGCCGGCCCGCTCAGCACCCCCGCGGCGGCCCGCACAGCCGGCCGCCCCAGCGCCGCCGGCACCGCGGCCCGTCCGGCCGTCGCCCCCGCGCCCCCGGCCGCGGACGCCGACCCGCTGGCCCTGCACGTCGACGACCTGCGCCCGCACGCCCCGCAGCCCGGCGACGACCTGCAGGTCCTGGCGACCCTCGGCAACACCAGCGGCGCCGCGCTCACCGGCCTGCAGCTGCGGGTGCTCGTCGGCCCGCGCCTCTCGACCCGCAGCGAGCTGGCCGCCGCCGACGCCGACCCCCGCGGCGGCGCGGTCCGGCACACCCTCGACCTGCCCGACCTGCCGCCGACCGGGCAGGCCCCGCTGGACCTGCGGGTGCCCGTCGACGACCTGCGCCTGGGCGACCCGGGCGTCTACCCCCTGCAGCTGGAGGTGCGCGGCAGCGCGGGCGGCGCCGGGCGCGCGCGGCTGGGCAGCGTGTCGACCTTCCTGCCGTGGTTCGCCGACACCCCCGTCGACCCGCTGCGGATCGCCTGGCTGTGGCCCCTGGTGGCCGCGCCGACCCGCGACCCGCGCGAGCTGCAGCTCGGCGACGACCTCGCCGCCCAGCTGCAGCCGGCCGGCCGGCTGGCCCGCAGCCTCGCCGCGGCCCGCACCGGCGAGGCCGGCGCCTGCCCCGTCCCCCCGGAGCCCTCGCCCGGCCGCACCCAGGCACCGCCGCCGGCCCCGACCTGCCGGCCGGTACCGGTCACCTACGCCGTCGACCCCGACCTCGTCTACACCGTCCAGGCGATGACCGCGCCGTACGCCGTCAAGGTCGGCGCCACGCAGGTGGTGCCCGGCGCCGGGGTCGGCGACGCGACCGCCTGGTTCACCTCGCTGCAGCAGGCCACCGCCGCGGGAGCCGTGCTCGCGCTGCCCTACGCCGATCCCGACGTCGTCGCGCTCACCCGGGCCTCCGCCGACCTGGGCGGCGAGGTCGCGGCGGCCCGGGCGTACGGCACCACCGTCACCCGGGAGCTGCTCGGCGCCGAACCGCTGGACACCGTCGCCTACCCGCCGCCCGGACCGCTGTCCGACGCCGCCCTGGAGGCGGTGACGACCCCGGCCACCCGCGCGGTCGTGCTCTCCCCCGAGGCGCTGGTGACGGCCCCCGGCGGCCGCGCGACGCCCAGCGCGCGGGTCGCGCTGCCCGGCCCGGTCCGGCCGGCCGTGAGCGGGCTGGTGCCCGACGCCGCGCTCTCGGCGCTGCTCGTGCCCGACCGGCCGCAGGACCCGCGGCTCGCCGAGCAGCGCTGGCTCGTCGAGACCGCCCTCATCGCCGCCGAGCTGCCCAACCGCGGCCGCACCCTGCTCGTCGCGCCGCCGCGGCGCGGGGCGGTCGACCCCGCTGTCGCCGGACAGGCGGTCGCGGACACCGGCCGGCTGCCGTGGCTGTGCCCCGTCGCGCTGGCCGCCGTCGCCGCGGGCTCGGAGTCCTGCCCGCTCGCGCCCGCGCCGGCCCGCGACGACCCGCCGGAGGTCGACCTCGCCCCGCCCGGCCCGGACACCCCGACGCTGAGCCCCTCGCTGGTCGACGGCGTCGCCCGCACCCGCGCCGCCGCCGACCAGCTGACCGGCGCGGTCATCAAGGGCGGCACCGAGCAGGCCCAGGCCACCCGGGCCCGGCTGCAGCGCGCGCTGCTGCGCAGCGGCTCCAGCGCCTGGCGCGACGACCCGGCCAGCGCGGCCCGCTTCCTGCGCCTGGCCGCCGCCGAGGTCGCCGAGCTGCGGGCGAAGGTCTCGGTGCTCGGCGGCCGGGTGCTGCTCACCAGCAACAACGGCCAGGTGTCCGTCGCCGTCGTCAACGAGCTCGACCAGCCGGTGACCGTGTCGGTCTCGCTGCGCGCCCCCGCGGACGCCCGGCTGTCCCGGGCCCGCACCGACGTGCTGGAGGTCCCCGCGCGCACCAGCTCGTCCGTCGCGGTCGACGCCACGACCCTGACCAGCGGGCGCTTCGTGGTGAAGGCGCAGCTGCTCGACCGCGACGGCCGGCCCTTCGGCGACCCGCAGGACCTCGTCGTGCGCTCCACCCGGTACGGCACCGTCGCGCTCGCCGTCACCGGCCTCGGCGCGGCCGTCCTGCTGGTGGCCGCCGGTGTCCGGCTCGTGCGGCGCGCCTGGCGGCGCCGGGGGGCCGGCGGCGGTTCCGCGACACTGTCCCCGTGACCGCGCCGTGAGCTCGCTGCTGCGCTCGACCCGCACGATGGCGGTCGGCACCGTCGCCTCGCGGGCGACCGGCTTCCTGCGCACCGCGGTCGTCGCCGCGGTCCTCGGCGTCGGCTCGGTCGCCGACGCCTTCAACCTCGCCAACACCGCCCCGAACATCGTCTACGAGCTGCTGCTCGGCGGCGTGCTGTCCAGCGTGGTCGTGCCGCTGCTCGTGCGGGCCGCCCGCAGCGACGGCGACGAGGGCGAGGGCTACACCCAGCGGCTGCTCAGCCTCACCGTCCTCGCGCTCGGCGGGGCGTCGCTGCTGCTCGTCGCGCTCGCCCCGGTGCTGGTGGCGGCGTACGCCTCGGCCGAGACCGACCAGGCCACCCGGGACCTCGCGACGGTCTTCGCGCGCTTCTTCCTGCCGCAGGTGCTGTTCTACGGCGCCGGCGCGGTGATGGGGGCCTACCTCAACACCCGCGGCCGGTTCGGGCCGCCGATGTGGGCGCCGGTGCTCAACAACGTCGTCGTGATCGTCACCGGACTGGTCTTCCTGCTGCTGCCCGGGCCGTCGGCGCTCGAGCCCGGCACCGTCACCGACCTGCAGACCACCGTGCTCGGCGTCGGCGTGACGCTCGGCATCGTCGCCCAGACCGCCGTGCTCGTGCCGGCGCTGCGCGCGGCCGGGTTCCGCTTCCGCCCCCGCCTGGACCTGCGCGGCGTCGGGCTGCGCCGGGCCGGTGGGCTGGCGAAGTGGGTCTTCCTCTACGTCGTCGCCAACCAGCTCGCCTACCTCGTCGTGGTCAGGCTGGCCACCGGCGCCGGGGCGACCACCGCCGGCCGCGGCTACTCCTCGTACGTGTACGCCTTCGTCCTGTGGCAGCTGCCGCACGCGGTCGTGGCGGTGAGCGTCATCACCGCGCTGCTGCCGCGGATGAGCCGGGCGGCGGCCGACGGGCGGCCCGAGGAGCTCACCGCGTCGCTGTCGCAGGGCCTGCGCCTGGTGCTGGCGGTGCTCGTGCCGGCCGCCACCGCGTACGTCGTGCTCGGCCGCTCGATCGCCACGCTCGTCTTCCCGCTCGGGCAGGTGCAGGTCGAGGAGGCCCGCTTCATCGGCGTGCTGCTCGGCGTCTTCGCGCTCGGGCTGGTGCCGTTCAGCGTCTACCAGCTCCAGCTGCGCGCGTTCTACGCCATGCAGGACACCCGTACGCCGACGCTCGTCAACGTCGGGGTCAACGCCACCCTCGTCGTGGTGGACCTGGTGCTGTACGCCGTGCTGCCGCCCGACCTGCGGGTCGTCGGGCTCGCGGCCGGCCAGGCGAGCTCGTTCGGCGTCGGGCTCGTCGTCGTGTCGCGCGTGCTGCGGCGCCGGACCGGGGCCGGGCTGTCCCCCGAGGTCGTGCGCACCGGTGTGCGCTGCCTCGTCGCCGTCCTGCCCGGCGCGCTGCTCGCCCTGGCGCTGGGCAACCGGGTGGCGGCCGGGCTGGGCACCGGTCCGCTGGGGGCGGCGGTCACGCTCGCGGTCGGCGGCGCGGTGCTGCTCGGCGGCTACCTGCTGCTCGTGCGCCGGATGCGGGTGCCCGAGGTCGACGCGGCCCTGCGCCCCGTGCTCGCCCGGCTCGGCCGCTGACGGGGTCGACCCGCAGGCCCGGCCGGCCCTGACCGCTCCCGCGCGCGGGGAGGCGTCGGGTGAGCGCCGCCGGGGACGCCGGACCCTCCTAGACTCGGGACGTTCCCGGCACGCCTCGCCGGGTCTGCCGCAGGGAGGTCGCGTGTCGTCCGGCACCCCCTCCCCGACCGGCGCGCCCGCGGCCGACGACCCGACCGGCCCGCACGGCGGCGCCCTCGTCGGGCCGGGGGACGTGCTCGCCCACCGCTACCGCCTCGTCGACCCGGTGCCCGGGCCGGCCGGTGCGCTCGCGTCGGTCTGGCGGGCCGAGGACGAGGTGCTCGCCCGCAGCGTGGCGGTGAAGGCGTTCCCCGGGCGCCACGCGGTGACCGACGACGTGCTCGACGCCGCCGCCCGCGCCGGCGCGGCCGACGCCCGGGCGCTGCCCCGCACCTACGACGCGGCCCGCGAGCTGCGCCCCGAGCGGTCCTCCGTCGCCTACGTCGATCACCGAGTGGGTCGACGGCACCCCGCTGGTCGAGGCGCTGTCGGGCGGACCGCTGCCGCCGCTCGACGTCGCCGAGCTCGGGATCGCGGCCGCCGAGGCCCTGGCCCGGCTGCACGCCGCCGGCGCGGTGCACGGCCGGGTCCACCCGGGCAACGTGCTGCTCGCCGACGAGGGGGGCTGCGGCTGACCGACGCCGAGGTCGCCGCGGCCCTCGCCGACGAGCCGCCGGCCGCGCCGGAGGACGACGTCCGCGACCTGGCCGCGGTGCTCTACGCCATGCTCACCGCCCGCTGGCCGGAGCGCGCCACGGCCCAGCCGGGCCGGGGCCTGCGGCCCGCGCCGACCTCGGAGCAGGGGCTGAGCGCGCCGCGGCAGGTCCGCGCCGGCGTGCCGCGGGCGCTGGACGGCGTGGTCGTGCGGGCCCTGCACCCCGAGCGGATGTCGGGGCAGGGCCCGCTGCGCACCGCCGGCGCCCTGCGCGACGCCCTCGAGGGCGCCGCGCGCGACCTGCCCCGCGAGCCGGCCCCGGGATCAGCGGTCCTCGCTCCCGAGCGCGGTCCCGGGCGCCGCGCGGCGCCGTACGCCGTCGTCCTCGCCCTGCTCGTCGTGCTCGGCATCACCGGCTACTCGCTCGGCCTGTCGGTCGGCGAGGTGCCGCCGGTCGACGAGGGCCTGCCCGCCGTGCCGCCCGCCAGCGCCCCCGCCTCGCCCGGCGCGCCGGGGGCCCCCGGTCCGGTCGACCTGACGACGGTGTCGGTGCGCGACTACGACCCGTACGGCTCGCCGCCCTCGGAGAAGCCCGACCAGGTGGTCAACGCCTTCGACGGCGAGCCCAGCACCGCCTGGTCGACCGACCTCTACACGACCGACCGCTTCGGCGGCCTCAAGCCCGGCGTCGGGCTGCTCGTCGACCTCGGCGCGCCGACCCCGCTGTCGGAGGTGCAGGTCGACCTCACGACGGCCGGCGCGGCGCTGGAGCTGCGCGTCGGCGACACCGTCGGCGGCGACGAGGGGTCGCTGCCGGTGGTCGCCAGCGACGACGGCGCCGGCCGGGGCGTGGTCCGCCTGGCCGTGCCCGAGGGCACTGCCGGGCGCTACTGCCTGCTGTGGATCACCCGGCTCCCCCCGGACGGCGGGCAGTACCGCGCGGGCATCGACGAGCTGCGCCTGGTCCGGCGCTGACCCGCGACCAGCGGGGACCGGCCGCGAGCGGGCCCGACGGCGACGCGCGCGACCGCGCCCTGCTCGAGGCCCACGTCGCCGGCGACCCCGACGCCTTCGGCGAGCTCGTCCTGCGGCACACCCCCCGGCTGTACGCGGTGGCGGTGCGCACCCTCGGCAGCGCGCGCGACGAGGCACCCGACGCGGTGCAGGACGCCCTGCTGTCGGCGCTGCGCGGCGCCGCGTCGTTCCGCGGCGAGGCGCGGGTGAGCACCTGGCTGCACCGCGTCGTCGTCAACGCCTGCCTCGACCGGCTGCGCCGCCGGGCCGTACGGCCGACCGTGCCGCTGCCGGCCCAGGAGCCGGCCGCCGAGGGGGACCCGCTGGGCGCCGCCGAGGCGGCGCTGGACCTGCGGCGGGCCCTCGCGGGGCTGCCCGACGAGCAGCGGGCCGCCCTGGTGCTGGTGGACCTCAGCGGGCTGCCGGTCGACGAGGCCGCCGCGGTGCTGGGCGTCGCTCCCGGCACCGTCAAGAGCCGGTGCGCGCGCGGGCGGGCCCGCCTGGCCGTCGCGCTCGGCGCCCTGCCCGCCGAGCGGCGGAACCGTCCGGCGCCCGCGCCCGTCCCACCGGAGGACCCGACGAGCACCGGAGGAGGCGCGTGACCCGGCACCTGGACCTCGACGCGCTCGCCGACGTGCTCGCCGGGGAGGCAGGGGGCGACGCCGACGAGCACCTGCGGGCCTGCTCGGGCTGCCGGGACGGGCTCGCGGAGCTCGACGACGCCTGTGCGCGCGTCGCCGCCGCGCTGGCGGCGCTGCCGCCGCCGCCGGTCCCGGCCGACCTGCCGGCCCGGCTGGACGCGGCGCTGCTGAGCGCCCGCGAGCAGGACCGCCCGCAGCACGGGGGGCGGCGCCGCGGCGTGCTCGCCGCGGCCGCGGCGGTCGCCGTCTTCGGCACCGGCGTGGGCCTGGGCACCGTCGACCTGCACCCGGCGGCCGGGCCGCTGGCCGTCGGCACCGCCCCGCTCGAGACCGCCGCCGGGCCGCAGAGCGCGACCCCGGGGTCCGCCCTGCAGCAGGCGCCGACCGGGCCGCCCGCGACCTCGAGCAGCGGCACCGACTACACCGGGGCGCCGGCGCTGGCGGCGGCGCTGCCCCGCCTGCTCGCGGCGCCGACCGGCCCGGTCCCGCCGCCGTCGACCACCCGGCGCCCGCGCGGGCCCGACCCGCTCGCCCGGCTGCGCGACCCCGCGCCGCTGGCGGACTGCGTGTCCGGGCTCGTCGACGACCCCGTCGCGCAGGTGCCGCTGGCGCTGGACTACGCCCGCTGGGCCGGTCGGCCGGCCCTCGTCGTCGTGCTGCGCACCGCCGACCCGGACCGGCTCGACGTCGCCGTCGTCGGGGCGGGCTGCCGCGCCGGGGCCGAGGACGTCCTGTCGTTCAGCTCGCTGCCCCGGCCGTCCTGAGCCGGCGCGGAGGGAGCGTCCACAGGACGCAGCCGGCCACCGCAGCCGCGTAGCCGACGAGCACGTCGAGCCCGCCGGCGACCGGCGACCGGGAGCCCTCGACGAGGTAGCCCAGCGCGACGCCCAGCACGGCGTAGCCGGCGCCCGCCGCCCGCACCCCCGCGCCGAAGCGGCCGCGGCCGTCCGTGCCCGCGGCGCGCACGGCCACCGCCCCGCAGAGCACGCCGAGCACGACGGGGACGAGCACCGAGAAGACCTCCGCGCCGACGTACTCCGCGGCCACCGGCGCCCCCAGCAGCCCCACGGCGGAGGCCGCCAGGCAGGCCCGCACGAGCCGCTCGAGGTCGCCCGGGCCCGGTGCCGACACGGCGCCGCCGGCCACGCCGAGGCACACCCGGCACCCGCCCCCGGGCGCGTAGCGGGCGTCGGCGCCGCAGCGCAGCCGGCCGCAGACCCGGCACCGGTCGACCGCCGGCCGGGCCGGGTGCGCCGCGCAGCGCAGCCGTACGGCCGCACGTCGGGTCGGCTCCGGGCTCACGCCCCCACCCTGCCACCCGGCCGGGTGCGGGGCGTACGCCCGGAAGGTCCTGCCTAGGCTCGGTGTTGAGCCCGGGGACCGGCACGCAGGACGGACGCAGCGAGGAGCAGCGGTGAGCGACAACGACCAGACGCCCGAGGCGGTCCGGGAAGCCGTCGTCATCGGCTCCGGGCCCTCGGGCTACACGGCAGCGATCTACCTGGCGCGGGCGGGCCTGGAGCCGCTCGTCCTCGAGGGCTCGGTCACGGCCGGCGGCGCGCTCATGAACACCACCGACGTCGAGAACTACCCCGGCTTCCCCGACGGCGTCCTGGGCCCCGAGCTCATGGACAACCTGCGGCAGCAGGCCGAGCGGTTCGGCGCCGAGCTCGTCACCGACGACGCGACGGAGGTCGAGCTCTCGGGCGACGTCAAGACGGTGCGGGCCGGCGACACGGCCCACCGCGCCCGCACGGTCGTGCTCGCGATGGGCTCGGCCTACCGCTCGCTGGGCATCCCCGGCGAGGACCGGCTCTCCGGCCGCGGCGTCTCCTGGTGCGCGACCTGCGACGGCTTCTTCTTCCGCGACCAGCAGATCGTGGTCGTCGGCGGCGGCGACAGCGCGCTCGAGGAGGCGACCTTCCTCACCCGCTTCGCCACCAAGGTCACCCTGGTGCACCGGCGCGACTCGCTGCGGGCCAGCAAGATCATGCAGGAGCGGGCCTTCGCCAACGACAAGATCGCGTTCGCCTGGGACACCGAGGTGCTCGAGGCCGTCGGCGAGGACCGGCTCGAGGGCGTGCGGCTGCGCAACCTCAAGACCGGCGAGGAGAGCGCTGCTGCCGGTCGACCGGCCTGTTCATCGCGATCGGGCACGACCCGCGCTCGGAGCTCGTCAAGGGCCAGGTCGAGCTCGACGACGAGGGCTACGTCGTCGTGCAGCGCGCTGCACTCGACCGAGACCGACGTGCCCGGCGTGTTCGCCGCCGGCGACCTGGTCGACCACACCTACCGCCAGGCCATCACCGCGGCCGGCACCGGCTGCGCCGCCGCGCTCGACGCCGAGCGCTACCTGGCCGCCACCGAGGGCCCGGTGCACAGCGGCGCCGGCTGGGGCACCGGCGTGCCGTCCGCGCCGCCGGACGAGCCGTTCGACCGGGGCCACGGCGACCGTCCCGCGACCGTAGCCGCGGCCGCAGCCGCGCCGCCGGGCCTCGACGGACCGCGGACGGGGAACACCCCCGACCACACGTTGACCAGAGGACACCCCGGACCCGAGGAGCACCCATGGGCGCCAACACCAAGACCACCACCGACGCCGACTTCGCCACCGACGTCCTGCAGAGCGACAAGCCCGTGCTCGTCGACTTCTGGGCCGAGTGGTGCGGCCCGTGCAAGATGGTCGCCCCCGTGCTCGAGGAGATCGCCGGCGAGAACGCCGACAAGATCACGGTCGTCAAGCTCAACATCGACGAGAACCCGCGGCGCGCGCGCGACTACCAGATCATGAGCATCCCGACGATGGCCGTCTTCCAGGGCGGCAAGATCGTCAAGTCGATCGTCGGCGCGAAGCCGAAGGCCGCGATCCTGCGCGACCTCGAGGCCTACCTGTAGGCCTCCCCGCCACCCCGGCCGGCCCCGCACGGGCCGGCCGTCGGTGCGTCCCGGCCGGCGCGCCGGCCCGTCCGCGCGGCCGCCCGGCCCCGCCGTCGAGGCGCCCGACTCGACCCAGGAAGCAGGTGCCCGTGCAGCTGTACCGCCGAGGCTCCACCGGTCCCGCCGTCGACGAGGTGCAGGCCACCCTGCGCCAGCTCGGCCTGCTGCAGGTCGACGAGGACGGCTTCGGGCGGCCACCGACCGGGCGCTGCGCAGCTTCCAGCAGCACCGCGGGGTCTCCGTCGACGGCATCGTCGGCCCGGAGACCTACCGCGCGCTCGCCGCGGCCCGCTGGCGGCTCGGCGACCGGCTGCTCACCCTCGCCAGCAACCCGTACGTCGGGCGACGACGTGGCCGCGCTGCAGGAGCGCCTGCTCGAGCTCGGCTTCGACGCCGGCCGGGTCGACGGCGTCTTCGGCGTGCGCACGCAGACCGCGCTGCGCGGGCTTCCAGCGCGAGTACGGCATGGTGGCCGACGGCTCCTGCGGCATGCAGACGCTGCGGGCCCTCAAGCAGCTCGGCCGGCTCGTCACCGGCGGCCGGCCGAACGCCCTGCGCGAGACCGAGCAGCTGCACCGCTCCGGCACCTCCCTGGCCGGCAAGACCATCGTCCTCGACCCCGGCCACGGCGGGCAGCGACCGCGGCGCCACCGGCAACGGCCTCGAGGAGGCCGCGATCGTCGAGGACCTCGCCGCCCGGGTCGAGGGCCGCCTCGCCGCGGTCGGGCGTCCGCGCCCTGCTCACCCGGCCGGCCGCGGCCTGCCCGACCGACGCCGAGCGGGCGGCGTTCGCCAACGCGGTCGGCGCCGACCTGGTCGTCTCCCTGCACGTCGACCGCGCCGCCTCGCCGCTCGCCGCACGGCGTCGCGACCTACCACTTCGGCACCGGCAGCGGCGTCACCTCGACCGTCGGCGAGGAGCTCGCCTCGCTGGTCCAGCGCGAGGTCACCGCCCGCACCGACCTGCTCGACTGCGCGGTGCACGGCAAGACCTGGGAGCTGCTGCGGCTGACCCGGATGCCGGCGGTCCGCCTCGAGCTCGGCCACGTGACCGCTCCGGGCGACGCCGCGCGGCTGGCCGACCCGGCCTTCCGCGACACCGTCGCCGAGGCGGTGCTCGTCGGCGGTGCAGCGGCTCTACCTGCCGCCCGACCTCGACCCGCCGACCGGGGTGCTGCGCATCCCCGACGCTGTCGCTGCTCTAGGTGCGGCTCGAGGACGCGGCCGCCGCTCCGCCGGGGTTCCGGGCCGAGGCCGCGGCGGCGCTCGCGCACCCGGACGCGCTCGGCCAGCGCACCGCGCCGACCACGTGACCGCCTCGGGCGTCGTGCTCGACCCCGCCGGGACCGCCGTGCTGCTCGTGCTGCACCGCAAGGTCGGCCTCTGGCTGCAGCCCGGCGGCCACGTCGACGACGGCGACGCCTCGCTCGCGGCCGCCGCCCTGCGCGAGGCCACCGAGGAGACCGGCGTCCCGGGCCTGGTCGTCGACCCGGCGCCCGTGGCGCTCGACGGCACCCGGCGCCGTGCGGCGCCGACGCGACCACCTCGACGTGCAGTTCCTCGTCCGCGCGCCGGGTCTGGCGACGCCGGTGGTCAGCGCGGAGTCGCTCGACGTGCGGTGGTGGCCGGTCGACGCGCTGCCCGAGCAGCGGGTCGACCTGGGCCCGCTGGTCGCCGCCGCCCGGGCGCGGTGCTGACGGACCCAGACGGGACTCAGACGGGCGCAGCAGCGGGTCGGGGGTCATCGAGCCGAGCAGCCGCTCGAGCGCGACCTCGACGTCCTCGCGCCAGCGACACCGCGGTCTTGAGCTCGAGCCGCAGCCGCGGCCACCGGGGTGGGGCCGGACCGTCTTGAAGCCCACCGAGCGCAGGTGGTCGGCGGGCAGCACGCACGCCGGCGACTCCCACCGCTCGTCGCCGAACGCCTCGATCGCCCGCACGCCCCGCCGGGTCAGGTCCTTCGCGACGCCCTGCAGCAGCACCCGGCCGAGCCCGCCGCCCTGGAAGTCCGGCAGCACGTGCCCGGTCATCAGCAGCACCGCGTCCGGGCTGACCGGCGACGTCGGGAAGGCGACCGACCGCGGGACGTACGCCGGCGGGGCGTAGAGCACGTAGCCGGCCGGCACCCCGTCGACGTAGACGACCTTGCCGCACGAGCCCCACTCGAGCAGCGTCGCGGACACCCACGACTCCTTCTCGAAGCGGGTGTCGCCCGCCTCGAGCGCGCGGTCCCGCGCCACCGGGTCGAGCTCCCAGAACACGCACGACCGGCACCGGACCGGCAGGTCGTCGAGGTTGTCCAGCGTGATGTTGACGGCCCGGCGGCTCACGCGGGCTCCCGCCCGCGCGGAGTCGGGACGGGCGTGCGGAGCAGCCCGGCGACCCAGCCGCCGAGCATCCCGAGCACCAGCCCCCCGGCGCCGTACGCCAGGGCGCGCCCCCCGGGCGCGCAGGTCGCGGCACGATCACGACAGGAGGGTACGGGGCGGGCGCGGCGCGCGGTAGTGCCGGCCGTCGCGGGCCCCGTCCCCGGTAGCCTGCGGGCATGGCAGGAGCCCCGGGTCACGAGGCGAGCGGCCGCGGGGTGACGCTCGACGCCTTCACGCGCCGCTACGCCGCGCGCACGGCGGGCATGACCGCGTCGGAGATCCGGGCGCTGTTCGCGGTGGCGTCCCGGCCGGAGGTCGTCTCGCTCGCCGGCGGCATGCCGTTCACGACCGCGCTGCCGCTGGACGCCGTCGGCAAGCTGCTCAGCGACCTCATGGCGACCCGCGGGGCCACTGCGCTGCAGTACGGCTCCGGCCAGGGCGACCCGGTCCTGCGCGAGCAGATCTGCGAGGTGATGGCGCTCGAGGGCATCTCGGCCAGCCCCGACGACGTGGTGGTCACCGTCGGGTCGCCAGCACGCCCTCGACCTCGTCACCCGCATCTTCATCGACCCCGGCGACGTCGTGCTCGCCGAGGCCCCGTCGTACGTCGGGGCGCTCGGCACCTTCGCCGCCTACCAGGCCGACGTGCGGCACGTCGCGATGGACGCCGACGGGCTGCAGCCCGAGGCGCTGCGCGAGGCGATCGCCGCGGCCGGCGGGCGGGCCAAGTTCCTCTACACGATCCCCAACTTCCACAACCCGGCCGGCACGTCGCTGTCGGAGCCGCGCCGCGACGAGGTCCTGGCGATCTGCCAGGAGGCCGGCCTGCTCGTGCTCGAGGACAACCCGTACGGCCTGCTCGGCTTCGAGGGCCCGCCGGTGCGGGCGGTCCGGGCGCGCGGCGGGCGAGGACGACGTCGTCTACCTCGGGTCGTTCAGCAAGACCTTCGCGCCGGGGCTGCGGGTCGGCTGGGTGCTCGCGCCGCACGCCGTGCGCGAGAAGCTCGTGCTCGCCGCGGAGGCCTCGGTGCTGTGCCCGCCGGCGATCAACCAGATGGCCGTGGTGGAGTACCTCACGACGCAGGACTGGCAGGGCCAGGTCGACGTCTTCCGGCAGATCTACCGCGAGCGCCGCGACGCGATGCTCGACTCCCTCTCCTCGCTCATGCCGTCCGGGACGACCTGGACGCACCCGACAGGTGGCTTCTACGTGTGGACGACCCTCCCCGAGGGCCTGGACGCCAAGGTCATGCAGCCGCGCGCGATCACCGACCGCGTGGCGTACGTGCCGGGCATCGGCTTCTACGCCGACGGGCAGGGCGCCCGCGAGCTGCGGCTGTCGTACTGCTTCCCCGAGCCCGACCGCATCCGCGAGGGCGTGCGCCGGCTGGCCGGCGTGGTGGAGCAGGAGCTCGAGCTGCTCCAGACCTTCGGGCCGACCGCGCGGCGGCGCCCGTCGGCGGCCGTGCAGACGCCCGCGCCGGACATGGCGTGAAGGCGCTGGTCCTCGCCGGGGGGCTGTCGCACGAGCGCGACGTCTCGCTGCGCTCCGGCCGGCGGATCATGGACGCGCTGCACCGCGCCGGCGTGCACGGCGACGTGCGCGACGCCGACGCGACGCTGCTGTCGGCGCTGCCGATGTACGACGCGGTCCTGCTCGCCCTGCACGGCGGCGCCGGCGAGGACGGCTCGGTGCGCGAGGTGCTCGAGCTGGCCCAGGTGCCCGTACGTCGGGTCCACGCCCAGCGCCTGCCGCCTGGCGTGGGACAAGCCCAACGCCAAGTCCATCGCCCGGCGCGCCGGGGTCGCGACGCCGCACGCGGTCGTGCTGCCGCACGCGACGTTCCAGGAGCTCGGCGCCGGGGCGCTGCTGCGCCGGATCGTCGGCCACCTCGGCGCTGCCGCTCATGGTCAAGCCGGCCCGCGGCGGCTCCGCGCTCGGCGCGACCGCGGTGCACGACGCCGCCGACCTGCCGGCCGCGATGGTGGCCTGCTACGGCTACGGCGAGGCGGCGCTGGTGGAGCAGCTGCTGCCCGGCACCGAGGTCGCGGTGACCGTCGTCGACACCGGCGACGGGCCGTACGCCCTGCCCGCCGTCGAGATCCGGCCGCTGTCGGGCGTCTACGACTACGCGGCCCGCTACACGGCGGGACAGACCGAGTACTTCGCCCCGGCACGGCTCGACGAGGAGGTCGAGGAGGCCGTGGCCGCCGCCGCCGTCTCGGTGCACCGGGCCCTCGGGCTGCGCGACCTGTCCCGGATCGACCTCATGGTCACCGACGACGGCGTGCCGCACCTGCTCGAGGCCAACACGGCGCCGGGCATGACCGAGACGTCCCTGCTGCCGATGGCCGTGCAGGCCGCCGGGCTGCAGGTCGGCGAGCTGCTGCGCGACCTGCTCGTCCGGGCCGCCGAGCGCGGCTGAGCCGCGGGTCGGTCGCTGCGCCGGACCCGCCCGGGCAGCCCCCGGGAGCGGTCAGGCGCCGTCCGACGGGCCGAGCAGGCCGACGATGCGGTCGAGGTCCTCGCGCGAGCCGAACTCGATGGTGACCTTGCCCTTGGCCCGGCCCATGTCGACCTTCACGCGCGTCTCGAAGCGGTCCGACAGCCGGTCGGCGAGCTCGGCGAGCTCCGGGGCCGGGCTCGTGCGCCGCCGCGGCGCCCTCGGCCCGGCGTCCTCGCCGGACCGCGCGTCGAGGTGCGCCATGGCGACGGCCTCCTCGACGCCGCGCACGCTCATCCCCTCGGCGACGACCCGGGCGGCCATCTGCTCCTGCGCCTCGGCGGTCGGCAGCCCGAGGATCGCGCGGGCGTGCCCCGCCGACAGCACCCCGGCGGCGACCCGGCGCTGCACCGGCGCGGGCAGCCCGAGCAGGCGCACGGTGTTGGTGATCTGCGAGCGCGACCGACCGATCCGGGCGGCGAGCTGCTCGTGCGTCGCCCCGAACTCCGCCAGCAGCTGCTGGTAGGCCGCGGCCTCCTCGAGCGGGTTGAGCTGCTCGCGGTGCAGGTTCTCCAGCAGCGCGTCGCGCAGCATGTCGTCGTCGCTGGTGTCGCGCACGATCGCGGCGACCGTCGACAGCCCCGCTGCCCGCGACGCCCGCCACCGGCGCTCGCCCATGACGAGCTCGTAGCGCGGCGAGCCGTCCGCCGCTCCGGCGATCGGGCGTACGACGACGGGCTGCAGGAGCCCGACCTCGCGGATGCTGGTGACCAGCTCGGCCATCGCCTCCTCGTCGAAGACGGTGCGCGGCTGCAGCGGGTTGGGCGTGATCGCGTCCAGCGGCAGCTCGGCGAACCGCGCGCCCGCCACCGGCTCGTCCGCGATCGCCGCCGGCGGGGGCGGCCCGCCGGGGATGAGGGCTCCGAGCCCGCGGCCCAGACCTCCGCGCGGTGTGCTCACTGCCCCTCCTCCTGGACGCCGGCGCCCCGTTCGGCGAGCTCCCGCGCGGCGGCGACGTACGCCTGCGCGCCGCGGGAGCCCGGGTCGTACGCCACGACGCTCTGCCCGTAGCCGGGCGCCTCGCTGACCCGCACGCTGCGCGGGATCGTCGTCGGCAGCACGACGTCGCCGAAGTGCCCGCGCACCTCGCCGGCGACCTGGTCGGCCAAGCGGGTGCGCGCGTCGTACATCGTGAGCACGATCGTCGACAGCGCGAGCCCGGGGTTGAGGTGGGCCTTGACCATGTCGACCGTGCGCAGCAGCTGGCCGAGCCCCTCGAGCGCGTAGTACTCGCACTGGATCGGGATGAGCAGCTCGCGGGCCGCGACCATCGCGTTGAGCGTCAGCAGGCCCAGGCTCGGCGGGCAGTCGACGAGCACGTAGTCGAGCTCCGCGCCGGGCCCGGTGACGTGCGCCTCGACGGCCCGCTGCAGCCGCCACTCGCGGGCGACCGCCGGGACGAGCTCGATCTCCGCGCCGGCCAGGTCGATGGTGGCGGGGACGCACCAGCAGCCGTCGAGCCCCGCCGCCGGCTGCGCGACGTCGGCGATGGCCGCGCCGTCGACGAGCACGTCGTAGACGTTGGGCACGCCGGAGTGGTGCTCGACGCCGAGGCCCGTGCTGGCGTTGCCCTGCGGGTCGAGGTCGATGACGAGCACCTTCGCGCCGTGCAGCGCCAGCGCCACCGCCAGGTTGACGGTGGTCGTCGTCTTGCCGACGCCGCCCTTCTGGTTGGCGACGCTGATGATGCGCCGGGTCGCCGGGCGCGGGAACGGCTCGCGATCCGGTCCGCGCAGGCGTACAGCGGCCGCCGCGGCGGCGGCGATGGGCGTCTCGGCGTCAGCGGGCGGCGGGGGGGTGCCCTCGTCGCGGAGCAGCCCGCGGATCCGGCGCGAGGCCTCGTCGTCCGCTGGAGAGCCCGCCGGCTCGGGATCCGGCTCGGGGTCCGGGTCCGGCTCGGGGTCCGGGTCCGGCTCCACGTGGAACACCGCCGCCCGGACCCCGCGCACCGGCCACCCCAGCCCGCTGCGGTCGGCGCGCGGCGGCGCCGGCGGGGCGTCCGGCCAGCCCAGCCCGGTCACCCGCGCGCTCCGGCTCGGGGCCGGCGTGCGGGTCGGACGACCGGACCGCCCTCGGCCCGCTGGACGACGACGACCGAGCCCTGCGTTCCCAGCGCGGCGTCGCCGACCTGCACGACCTCGCCCGGCAGACCGCCGGCGGCCCGCAGCGCGGCGCCGGACGACGCCAGCTCGGCAGCCGCGCGCTCGCCCTTCTGCGCCAGCAGCCGCCCGCCGGGGTGCAGCAGCGGCAGCGCCCAGCCGGCGAGCCGGTCGAGCGGCGCGACGGCGCGGGCAGTGACGGCGTCGACGAGCAGCTGCCCGGCGAGCTCCTCGGCGCGGGCCCGGCGCACCAGCACGCCGGTCAGCCCGAGCTCGGCGACGACCTCCTCGAGGAAGGTCGTGCGGCGCAGCAGCGGCTCGGCGAGCACGAGGGTCACGTCGGGCCGCAGCGCGGCCAGCACGATGCCCGGCAGCCCGGCGCCGCTGCCGAGGTCGAGCACGACCTGGCCCGGCGTGAGCAGCTCGGCCACCCCGGCGCAGTTGAGCAGGTGCCGCTCCCACAGCCGCGGTGTCTCGCGGGGGCCCAGCAGGCCGCGCTCGACGCCGGGCCCGGCGAGCAGACCGGCGTACGCCTCGACGACCGCCAGCCGGTCGCCGAAGACGGCGGCGGCCTCAGGGGGCGCGGGCGGCGGGCCCGCCGGTGCCAGCGGGACGGGCCCGGTCACGCCCCGGTCGGGACGACCACGACGCGCCGCTCGGGCTCGACGCCCTCGGACTCGCTCTCGACGCCGTCGACGACCGCGACCGCGTCGTGCACGATCTTGCGCTCGAACGGGGTCATCGGCGCCAGCGGAACCCGCTGGCCGGACTCGAGCGCCCGCTGGGCCGCCCGGGTGCCGGTCTCGGTGAGCTCGGTCTTGCGCCGGGCGCGCCAGCCGCCGATGTCGAGCATGAGGCGGCTGCGGACGCCGGTCTGCTGCACGACGGCCAGCCGGGTGAGCTCCTGCAGGGCGTCGAGGACGGTGCCGCCGGGGCCGACCAGCGCGTCGAGGCCCTCGCCGACGATCGCCACGACGGCACGGTCGTTCTCGACGTCCATGTCGATGTCGCCGTCGACGTCGGCGATGTCGAGCAGCCGCTCGAGGTAGTCGCCGGCGATGTCGCCCTCCTGCACGAGCAGGTCGGCGCTCGAGGGCGCGGCGGGGTCGGAGGCCTGGGTGTCGGTCACGGGTTCCTTCGTCGGGGGAGGACGCGGGCAGGGATCAGTGGCGGCCGCCGCGGCGGCCCTTCTTCTTGCGGGCGCTGGTGCCGCCGCGGTGCGGCGCTCCGGCGACCGGCCGGCTCCCGGCAGCGCCCGCGGACGCCTGCGCCGGCACGGGGGTCCGCGCCGAGCGGGACGGCTTGCTCAGGTCGACCGAGGCCTTGGCGGGGGTGCTGCGCGCACCGGCCGTCGTCGCGGCACCGACGACCGGCGGGGGCATCCGGGCGATGACGAAGTGCTGCTGCCCCATGGACCAGATGTTGGTCGTGAGCCAGTACAGCAGCACGCCGATCGGGAAGTTGAAGCCGAAGACGGCGAACGACAGCGGCAGGACGTACAGCATGATCTTCTGCACCGACTGCTGCGTCGGGTCGGTGACCGTCGCGCGCGCCATCATCTGCCGCTGGGTCCAGTAGGTCGTGGCCCCCATCGTCACGAGCATGACCACCGCGACGACCTTCACGGTCGTGAGGTCGCCGCCCAGGCCCCGCACGAAGTCGCTGCTGCTCGTGAACGCCGACGACAGCGGCGCGCCGAAGACCTTGGCCTTCCCGCCCTCGATGAGGTCGGTCTCCGAGAGGCCGAAGCGGGCCTGCGCGCCCGGCTTGAACTCGCGGATGACGCTGAACAGCGCGAAGAACACCGGTAGCTGCAGGATCAGCGGCAGGCACCCGGAGATCGGGTTGGCGTTGTTCTCCTTGTAGAGCTTCATCATCTCGGTGTTGAGCGTCTCGCGATCGCCCTTGTGAAGCTTCTGCAGCTCCTTGATCCGGGGGGCCAGCTCCTGCATGCGCCGCTGGCTCTTGATCTGCTTGACGAACAGCGGGAAGAGCAGCAGCCGCACGAAGACCGTGAGCAGCACGATCGACAGCGCCCACGCCGGCCCGCTGCTCGGCGCCAGGAAGGTCGACAGCCCGGAGTGGATGCCCTTGAGCACCTGGGCCACGGGCGTGCCGATGACATCGATGACGCTCACGACAGGGCTCCAGGGATCGGGGCGGGCGGGGCAGGGCGGGTCGCAGCGGTCGTACGGTCCGCCGCTCCAGTCTCACCCACGGCGCGCCCGGCGCGCGGCGGGACGGGGTCGACGCCGCCGGGGGTGAAGGGGTGGCAGCGGGCGACCCGGCGCACGGCCAGCCAGGTGCCGCGCAGCGCGCCGTGGTCGGCGAGCGCCTGGAGCGCGTACGAGCTGCACGTCGGGGTGAAGCGGCAGTGCGGGGCGAGCAGCGGGGAGATCCCCCAGCGGTAGCAGCGGACCGGCAGGGCGAGCACCCGGGCCAGCGGGCTCACCGGGACCGGCCGGGGGACGTGCGCCGCAGGGCCGAGGAGAGCGCGCCGTCGAGGTCGGTGGCCAGCTCCGCGCTCGCCGCCGCGCCGGCCGCGGGGGCGGCCCGGACGACCAGGCGGGCGCCCGCCGGCAGCGCGGCCACGCGCTCGCGCAGGACGTGGCGCAGCCGGCGCGAGGTGCGGGACCGCACGACCGAGCCCCCGACCGCCTTGCTCACGACCAGGCCGGCGCGCGCGGGCACGTCCACCGGCGGGTCGGCGAGGAGCAGGTGCACGGTCAGCAGCGGCCGCGACGCACGGCGGCCCCGCCGGACGACCTCGGTGAAGTCGGTCGACCGGTGCAGCCGGGACGAGGCCGGCAGCACGCCGGGCGCCCGCGCCGGTCGGGCAGCGGCCTCAGGCCGACAGCTCGGTGCGGCCCTTGCGGCGGCGGGCCGACAGGATCGCGCGGCCCGCCCGGGTCTGCATGCGCAGCCGGAAGCCGTGGACCTTGGCCCGGCGGCGGTTGTTCGGCTGGAAGGTGCGCTTGCTCACGGCGGGGTCTCCTGGCGGTGGGGCCGGGCCGCGGGGGCGGACCGGTGGCGAGCGACGGACGGGCCGCCGCGGGTCGCGGGCTGGCCCGGGGAGGAGCACCGCCCGGGGCACAGACCGTCAGAGCCTACGGACGGCCGGAGGACGGGTCAAACACCAGCCCCCGGCGACACGCCCGGGCTCGGGTCCCGCCCTGTGGACAGCGCCTTGCCGGGCCCCCTCGCGGGCTGTTAGCGTCCGCCGCGCCGACCTCCCCGCGGTGCGCTGCCGCCCGCTCCCGCACCCCCCTCAGCTCTCCACAGACTGTGGACACCGGTGTGGACGACGGGGACGACGCTCAGCCTGCCCCGACCCGCGGGCCTGCCTGCCTGCGCGGGCTCGACCGGCGCTCCGCGTGCCCCCGGACCGAAGGACGTGCGTGACCGACAGCCCCGGGGACGCCCCCGCCACGCAGACCGGGCCCCCGGCCCAGGACGAGCGGGGGCCGGTCACGGCGAGCGCCACGCTCCCGGCCGACCAGCGCGACCTCGACGAGGTCTGGGACGAGGCGGTGGCCGGCCTGTCCTCGCGGGCCGTGTCCCCGCAGCACCGGGCGTGGGTGGGGCTGACCCGACCGCTGGGGCTCGTCAACGACACCGCGCTGCTCGCCGCTCCCAACTCCTTCGCCAAGGACGTCCTCGAGACGCGCCTGCGCCCGCTCATCGCCTCGGCGCTGTCGGCGGCGTTCGGCCGCGAGATCGCCGTCATCGTCACCGTGCACCCGGACGCCGAGGACGAGGACCTGCCGGACGTCCTCGACGACGACCCCGCCGGCGAGGCCCCGACCGGCCCGCACCTCGACCTGGCCGCGTCCGGCGTCTTCGGCGGCGACCTGACCGGCCCCGGCAGCGACCCGGCCCCGGCCGGGGTGGCGTCCACCGGCTACTCCCGCGAGGAGCTGCCCGACGAGCCGGCCGGCCCGCGGACCCTGCCGGGCGAGCGCTCGCGGGGGCCGGTCGAGCCGCCCCGCCTCAACCCGAAGTACACCTTCGACACCTTCGTCATCGGCGCCTCCAACCGCTTCTCGCACGCCGCGGCGGTCGCGGTGGCCGAGGCGCCGGCGCGCGCGTACAACCCGTTGTTCGTCTACGGCGCCAGCGGGCTCGGCAAGACCCACCTGCTGCACGCGATCGGGCACTACGGCGTGAAGCTGTTCGCCGGGGCGCGGGTGCGCTACGTGAGCTCGGAGGAGTTCACCAACGACTTCATCAACAGCCTGCGCGACGACAAGGCGCAGGCCTTCCAGCGTCGCTACCGCGACGTCGACATCCTGCTCGTCGACGACATCCAGTTCCTGGAGAACAAGGAGCGCACGCAGGAGGAGTTCTTCCACACCTTCAACACCCTGCACAACGCCAGCAAGCAGATCGTCATCAGCTCCGACCGGCCGCCCAAGCAGCTGTCGACGCTCGAGGACCGGCTGCGGACCCGCTTCGAGTGGGGCCTCATCACCGACGTGCAGGTGCCCGACCTCGAGACCCGCATCGCCATCCTGCGCAAGAAGGCCATCCAGGACCGCCTGGCGGCGCCTCCCGAGGTGCTCGAGTTCATCGCCACCCGCATCGCCACCAACATCCGCGAGCTCGAGGGCGCGCTCATCCGGGTCACCGCCTTCGCCAGCCTCAACCGGCAGGCGGTCGACCTGCCGCTGGCCGAGCTCGTGCTGCGCGACCTCATCCCGGCCGAGGGCAGCACCGAGATCACCGCGGCGACGATCATGGCGGCGACGGCGGAGTACTACGGGCTCACGCTGGAGGACCTCTGCGGCTCGTCGCGGTCGCGCGCCCTGGTCACCGGCCGGCAGATCGCGATGTACCTGTGCCGCGAGCTCACGTCGCTGTCGCTGCCCAAGATCGGGCAGCTCTTCGGCGGCCGCGACCACACCACGGTGATCCACGCCGACCGCAAGATCCGCGGGCAGATGGCCGAGCGGCGCGTCATCTACAACCAGGTCGCGGAGATCACCAACCGCATCAAGACGCAGGCCCGGGCGTGACGCAGCGTGCGCGACACGCTGTGACCGCCCTCACGCTGCGTGCCCACAGGATGGGGAGAACTGTGTGGACATCCCCGGGCGAGCCGGACCCCGCACGTGGACACCTGGGCACGACCCCGGTGTCGTCCACCGCCGTCCACCGGTCACGGGGTGGCGTCCCCACCGGTCGCCCACACCCCTGCACCGGCGCTGACCTGCGTCGACGCGATCGGCCCACAGGTCTGCACACCCCTAAGACGACGCACCTCAGGAACTCCTCAGAGGGATCCCGGACCGCCACCTGCCGGGCCCGACCTGTGGACCGGACGACCGCTGCACCCGGTCGACCCCGGCTGGCTAGGGTGCGGGCCGCGGGCACCGCCCCGCACCCCACGCACGAGCAGCGAGAGGGCTCCGCCATGCACGGGCACCACACAGGACGTCGGACGGGACAGCCGTGGAGTTGAGGGTCGAGCGGGACGCGCTCTCCGACGCGGTCGTCTGGACGGCCCGCTCGCTGCCGACGCGGCCCCCGATGCAGGTGCTGCTCGGCCTGCTGCTCGAGGTCGGCGACGGCGGCCTGTCGGTCTCCGGCTTCGACTACGAGGTGAGCTCGCGGGTCACGGTGCCGGTGCAGTCCGACGGCCCCGGCCGCCTGCTCGTGCCGGGTCGGCTGCTCGCCGACATCGTGCGGTCGCTGCCTCCGCAGCCGGTCGACCTGCGCCTCGAGGGCGGTCGCGCGGTGCTGACCTGCGGCGCGGCCCGCTTCACGCTGCCGACGCTGCCGGTCGAGGACTACCCGTCGCTGCCGGAGATGCCGACGACCGCGGGGACGCTGGAGAGCGACGTGTTCGCGGCCGCTGTCGCACAGGTGGCGCTGGCCGCCGGCCGCGACGACACGCTGCCCGTGCTCACCGGGGTGCGCGTCGAGATCGAGGGCGACTCGGTGACCCTCGCGGCGACCGACCGCTACCGCCTGGCCGTGCGCACGCTGAGCTGGACCCCGGTCACCCCCGGCCTGTCGACCACGGCACTGGTGCCGGCCCGCACGCTCGCCGACACCGCCAAGGCGCTCACCAGCGGTCCGGAGGTCACCGTCGCGCTGGCCACCGGCGCCGCCGGCGAGGGCATGGTCGGCTTCGAGGGCGCCGGCCGCCGCACCACCTCGCGCCTGCTCGAGGGCGAGTTCCCCAAGTACCGCTCCCTGCTGCCCAGCGAGAGCTCGGCGGTCGCGGAGGTCCCGACCGCGCCGTTCGTCGAGGCCGTCAAGCGCGTCGCCCTCGTGGCCGAGCGCAACACGCCGGTCCGGCTCGGCTTCTCCGCCGACGGGCTGGTGCTCGAGGCCGGCGGCAGCGACCAGGCCCAGGCCTCCGAGCACCTGCCGTGCACCTGGGAGGGCGAGCCGATGCAGATCGCCTTCAACCCCGGCTTCCTGCTCGACGGCCTCGGTGCGGTGGACTCCGACGCGACGACCCTGTCGTTCACCGGACCGACCCGACCCGCGGTGCTCACCGGCAAGCGCCAGCCCGACGCCGCCCCGGGCGACGTCGCCGACTACCGCTACCTGCTCATGCCGGTGCGGCTCTCCGGCTGAGCGCGGCCCACCGCCGTACGCCCGCGGCAGGACTGTGGCCCCCGGGTCGCGGGCAGGGGGCAGGCACGGGGCGGCGGTCCGACCGCCCGCAGGACGGCAGGACCCGGAGCAGGAGGTCGGCGTGGCGAAGCTGGGGATGATCGGGCTCGGCAAGATGGGCGGCAACATGGCCGAGCGCCTGCGCCGCGGCGGGCACGAGGTCGTCGGCTACGACCGGGCGGCAGGGGCCCGCGACGTCGACAGCCTCGAGGCGCTGGTGGCGGCGCTCGAGCCGCCGCGAGTGGTCTGGGTGATGGTGCCGGCCGGCGAGCCGACGTACGAGACGGTCGACGCGCTCGGCGAGCTGCTCGAGGCCGGCGACGTCGTCGTCGACGGCGGCAACTCGCGCTACACCGACGACCAGCGGCACAGCGCCGACCTCGAGCGCAAGGGCATCGGCTTCGTCGACTGCGGCGTCTCCGGCGGCGTCTGGGGGCTCACCGAGGGCTATGCGCTCATGGTCGGCGGCGGCGCCGACGAGGTCGAGAAGGTCCAGCCGTTCTTCGACGTGCTCAAGCCCGACGGCGACTCCGGCTTCGTGCACGCGGGCGAGGTCGGCGCCGGCCACTTCGCCAAGATGGTGCACAACGGCATCGAGTACGGCCTCATGCAGGCCTACGCGGAGGGCTGGGAGCTGCTCGAGGCCACCGACGTGGTCACCGACGTGCCCGCGGTCATCGCCAGTTGGCAGAAGGGCACCGTCATCCGGTCCTGGCTGCTGGACCTCATGGTCAACGCGCTCACCGAGGACGCGCACCTGGACGAGCTGCGCGGCTTCGCGCAGGACTCCGGCGAGGGCCGGTGGACCGTGCAGGCCGCCGTCGACCACGCCGTGCCGATGCCGGTGATCTCCGCGGCGCTGTTCGCCCGGTTCGCCTCGCGGCAGGACGACTCCCCCGCCATGAAGGTCGTCGCCGCGCTGCGCAACCAGTTCGGCGGGCACGCGGTCACCTCCGCGGCCGGCTCGACCGAGACCGGCGCGGACGCCCCGGGTGCCGACGCCGTGGCCCCGGCCGACGGGGCCGACGGCACCGACGAGCCCGGGCAGCCGAGCGCGAGCGCGCAGCGGGGCACCCCCGGCACGCCGCCCGCCTGAGGCCGGTGCGCGTCTCGGTCCTGTCGCTGTCGGACTTCCGGTCCTGGCGGGCGGTCGACCTCGAGCTCGGCCCCGGGCCGACCGCGCTGGTCGGCGCCAACGGGCAGGGCAAGACCAACCTCGTCGAGGCGCTCGGCTACGTCGCCACGCTCGGCTCGCACCGGGTGAGCGCCGACGCGCCGCTGGTCCGGGCCGGCGCCGAGCGCGCGGTCGTGCGGGCCCGGGTCGAGCGCGACGGGCGCAGCACGCTCGTCGAGCTCGAGCTCAACCCGGGCCGGGCCAACCGGGCGCGGGTGAACCGGGCACCGGTGCCGCGCGCCCGCGAGGTGGTCGGGCTGCTGCGGACGGTGCTGTTCGCCCCCGAGGACCTGGCGCTGGTGCGGGGCGACCCGGCCGAGCGCCGGCGGTTCCTCGACGACCTGCTCGTGCTGCGCTCCCCGCGGCTGGCCGGCGTGCGGGCCGACTACGAGCGCGTGCTCAAGCAGCGCAACGCCCTGCTCAAGACCGCCTCCCACGCCCGCCGCAGCGGGGGCGGCGACCTGCGCACCCTGGACGTCTGGGACGCGCACCTGTCCCGCACCGGCGCCGAGCTGCTCGCCGCCCGCCTCACCCTCGTCGACGAGCTCGGGCCCCACGTCGCCGAGGCGTACGCCCGGGTCGCCGACGGCCGGGGAGTGCCGGCCCTGGCCTACCGCTCCTCGCTGGGCGAGGCGCTGCCCGAGGGCGCCGACCGCGAGGAGCTGGCCGACGCGCTGCTCGCCGAGCTGGGGCGGCTGCGCTCCGCCGAGGTCGAGCGCGGCGTGAGCCTGGTCGGGCCGCACCGCGACGAGCTGCTGCTCACGCTGCAGCACGGCAGCGACGTGCTCCCGGTCAAGGGCTACGCCTCGCACGGGGAGTCGTGGTCGGTCGCGCTCGGCCTGCGCCTGGCCAGCTGGGCGCTGCTGCGCGGCGACGCGTCCACCGGCGACGGTGAGCCGGTGCTCGTGCTCGACGACGTCTTCGCCGAGCTCGACACCGGGCGGCGGGAGCGGCTGGCCGCGCTCGTCAGCCAGGCGGAGCAGGTCCTGGTCACCGCCGCGGTGCCCGAGGACGTGCCGGCGGCCCTGGTCGGCGGTCGGTACGACGTGGCGGACGGGAGCGTGACGCGTGCCCGGTGACGAGCGGCCCGACGACCGGCCGGCCGGCGGTCGGGAGGACCCGTCCGCGGAGCTGCGCGGTCCCGACCTCGCCCGGGCCGCCCTGGCCGCGGCGAAGGCGCGGGCGGCCGAGCGGGGGATGGCGCCGCGGGCCGTCCGGCGCCGGGCGGCCCCGCGCCGGGGCGCCGACGACCGCGACCCGGTGACCTTCGGCGCCGCCATCGAGCGGCTGGTGAGCGAGCGGGGGTGGCAGCCGACGACGACCTCGGCGCGGGTCCTCGGCGAGTGGGACCGGCTGGTCGGCCCGGAGGTGGCCGACCACTGCCGGCCGACCTCGCTGGTGGACGGCGAGCTCGTCCTCGTCGCCGAGTCCTCGGCGTGGGCCACCCAGCTGCGGCTGCTGACGGGCACGCTCCACCGCCGGCTGGCCGACGCCGTCGGGGAGGGCGTCGTGACGACGATCGTCGTGCGCGGCCCGGCGCAGCCGGACTGGCGCCGGGGTCCGCGCCGCGTGCAGGGCCGGGGGCCGCGCGACACGTACGGCTGACCGGGAGCGGTCGACGGACGTGGGGGACCACGTGCCGAGGGCCCCGGGGGCCCACAGGCCCGTCCTGGGCCCGTGTCGCACGTCGACGGCCCGGTCTCGTCGTTGCCTGCGACTACACTCGGTCGAGGACCTCGAGGTGCCCTGGCGCCTCCCGGCCCGCGGGCGGCGACCGCCACCCCCGTCCGACGCCCCGCTCGGCGGGAGAAGCGGAGCCCTTGCGCATGCCTGAGCAGCCGGTCTACGGCGCCTCCTCCATCACCGTCCTCGAGGGCCTGGAGGCGGTGCGCAAGCGCCCGGGCATGTACATCGGGTCGACCGGGGAGCGCGGCCTGCACCACCTGGTGTCCGAGATCGTCGACAACGCCGTCGACGAGGCCCTCGCCGGGCACTGCGACACCATCGTGGTCACCCTGCTCGCCGACGGCGGCGTGCGGGTGCAGGACAACGGGCGCGGCATCCCGGTCGGCCTGCACCCCAAGGAGCAGCGGCCCGCGGTCGAGGTCGTGCTGACCACGCTGCACGCGGGCGGCAAGTTCGACGGCGAGTCCTACGCCGTGTCCGGGGGCCTGCACGGCGTCGGCGCGGCGGTCGTCAACGCGCTGTCGACCCGCCTCGACGTCGAGGTCCGCACCGATGGTTTCACGTGGAACCAGACCTACGACCGGTCCGTGCCCGGTCCGCTGCACCAGGGCGCCCCGACGACCGAGACCGGCACGACGGTGAGCTTCTGGGCCGACCCGGACATCTTCCAGGAGACGACGACCTACTCCCGCGAGACCCTCCAGCGCCGGCTGCAGGAGATGGCGTTCCTCAACAAGGGACTGTCCATCACGCTGCGCGACGAGCGCGACGTCGAGCCGGTCGAGTCCGTCTACCACTACCCCGGGGGCCTGGAGGACTACGTCCGGCACCTCAACGCCAGCCGTACGGCCGTGCACGCCGGGGTCATCGGCTTCAGCGAGGAGTCGACCTCGGGCATGCGCATGACGGTCGAGATCGCCATGCAGTGGAGCGACTCCTACAGCGAGTCCGTCTACACGTTCGCCAACACCATCAACACGCACGAGGGCGGCACGCACGAGGAGGGCTTCCGCACGGCGCTGACGACCACGTTCAACGACTGGGCGCGCAGCAAGGGCCACCTCAAGGAGAAGGAGAGCAACCTCGAGGGCAGCGACATCCGCGAGGGGCTCACGGCCATCATCTCGCTGAAGATCGCTGATCCGCAGTTCGAGGGGCAGACCAAGACCAAGCTCGGCAACTCCGAGGCCAAGGGCTTCGTGCAGAAGGCCACCCGGGAGTGGCTCAAGGACTGGTTCGACCGCAACCCGGCCGAGGGCCGGCTCATCGTGCAGAAGGCGACCCAGGCCGCCCGGGCGCGCCTGGCGGCTCGCCAGGCCCGTGACCTCACCCGCCGCAAGGGGCTGCTGGAGTCGTCCTCGCTGCCCGGCAAGCTCGCCGACTGCATGTCGACCGACCCGCGCGAGTCCGAGCTCTACGTCGTCGAGGGCGACTCCGCCGGCGGCTCCGCGAAGGGCGGTCGCGACTCGGGGTTCCAGGCGATCCTGCCGATCCGCGGCAAGATCCTCAACGTCGAGAAGGCGCGGATCGACCGGGTCCTCAAGAACAACGAGGTGCAGGCCATGATCACGGCCCTGGGCACCGGCATCCACGAGGAGTTCGACGTCGCCAAGCTGCGCTACCACAAGGTGGTGCTGATGGCCGACGCCGACGTCGACGGCCAGCACATCCGGACGCTGCTGCTGACGCTGCTGTTCCGCTTCATGCGGCCGCTCGTCGAGCTGGGCCACGTCTACCTGGCGCAGCCTCCGCTGTACAAGATCAAGTGGAACGGCGGCGACATCATGTACGCCTACTCCGACCGGGAGCGCGACGGCCTCATCGAGGCCGGCCAGGCCGCCGGCAAGCGGCTGCCCAAGTCGGGCGAGGCCGTCCAGCGGTTCAAGGGCCTGGGCGAGATGAACGCCGAGGAGCTGTGGAGCACCACCATGGACCCGGCACAGCGGGTCCTGCTGCAGGTGACCCTCGACGACGCCGCGACCGCCGACGAGCTCTTCAGCGTGCTGATGGGCGAAGACGTCGAGGCGCGCCGCGGCTTCATCCAGCGCAACGCCAAGGACGTCCGCTTCCTCGACATCTGAGCCGCTGTTCCACGTGGAACACCGCGCCCGCACCTGACGCCCGCCCGACCTGCACCTGTCCGACCCGCACCTGCCTGAGAGGACCTCCGTGGTCGACGTCCTGCCCCCGCCGCCTGGCGACCGTGTCGAGCCCGTCGGCATCGAGGTCGAGATGCAGCGGTCCTACCTCGACTACGCGATGTCCGTCATCGTGGGGCGCGCGCTCCCCGACGTGCGCGACGGCCTCAAGCCCGTGCACCGGCGGGTGCTCTACGCGATGTACGACGGCGGCTACCGCCCGGACCGCGGCTACTTCAAGTGCGCCCGCGTCGTCGGGGACGTCATGGGCAACTACCACCCGCACGGCGACTCGTCGATCTACGACGCCCTCGTGCGACTGGCCCAGCCCTGGTCGCTGCGCTACCCGATGATCGACGGCAACGGCAACTTCGGCTCGCCCGGCAACGACCCGCCGGCGGCCCAGCGCTACACCGAGTGCCGCCTCCAGCCGCTGGCCATGGAGCTGCTGCGCGACATCGACCAGGAGACCGTCGACTTCGCGCCCAACTACGACGGCCGTTCGCTCGAGCCCCAGGTGCTGCCCAGCCGCATCCCCAACCTGCTCGTGAACGGGTCCGCCGGTATCGCGGTCGGCATGGCGACCAACATCCCGCCGCACAACCTGCGCGAGGTGGCCTCCGGGGTGCAGTGGGCGCTCGACCACCCGCAGGCGAGCGACGAGGAGCTGCTCGAGGCGCTCCTCGAGCGCGTGCAGGGCCCCGACTTCCCGACCGGCGCGCTCATCGTGGGCAAGCAGGGGATCACCGAGGCCTACCGCACCGGCCGCGGCGCGATCAGCATGCGCGCCGTGGTCGAGGTCGACGAGGACGCCAAGGGCCGCACGATCCTCGTCGCGACCGAGCTGCCGTACCAGGTCAACCCCGACAACCTCGCCCTGTCCATCGCCGAGCTGGTGAAGGAGGGCCGGGTCAGCGGCATCGCCGACGTCCGCGACGAGGGCAGCCAGCGCACCGGCCAGCGCCTGGTCATCGTGCTCAAGCGCGACGCGGTGGCCAAGGTGGTGCTCAACAACCTCTACAAGCACACCCAGCTGCAGTACACCTTCGGCGCCAACATGCTCGCCATCGTCGACGGGGTGCCGCGCACGCTCAAGCTCTCCGAGCTGGTCCGCTACTACGTCGAGCACCAGGTCGAGGTCATCGTCCGGCGCACCCGCTACCGGCTGCGCAAGGCCGAGGAGCGGGCCCACATCCTGCGCGGCTACGCCAAGGCGCTCGACCGGCTCGACGACGTCATCGCGCTCATCCGCGCCTCGGAGTCCGCCGACGCCGCCCGCGAGGGCCTCATGGCGATGCTGGAGATCGACGACCTCCAGGCGCTCGCCATCCTCGACATGCAGCTGCGCCGCCTCGCCGCGCTCGAGCGCCAGCGCATCCTCGACGAGCTCGCGGAGCGCGAGGCGGAGATCGCCGACCTGTCCGCGATCCTCGCCGATCCCGCCCGGCAGCGGCGGATCATCGGGCAGGAGCTCGGTGAGGCGGTGGAGCGCTTCGGCGACGAGCGCCGGACCCGGATCGTGCCCTTCGAGGGCGACATGAGCGCTGAGGACTTCATCGCGCAGGAGGACGTCGTCGTCACCGTCACGCGCGGCGGCTACGCCAAGCGGACGAAGACCGACCTCTACCGCTCGCAGCGGCGCGGCGGCAAGGGGGTGCGCGGCGCGGCCCTCAAGCAGGACGACCTCGTCGAGCACTTCTTCGTCACCACGACCCACCACTGGATCCTGTTCTTCACGAACAAGGGCCGGGTCTACCGGGCGAAGGCGCACGAGCTCCCCGACGCCGGTCGCGACGCCCGGGGCGCGCACATCGCCAACGTGCTCGCCTTCCAGCCCGACGAGCACATCGCGCAGGTCATGGACATCCGCGACTACGCCGTCGCGCCCTACCTCGTGCTGGCGACCCGCAAGGGCCTGGTCAAGAAGACCGCCCTGGCCGAGTACGACAACGGACGCTCCAGCGGGCTCATCGCGGTCAACCTGCGCGAGGACGACGAGCTCATCGCCGCCGCGCTGATCAGCGCCGACGACGACCTGCTGCTGGTGTCGAGGCAGGCCCAGTCCATCCGCTTCCGGGCCGACGACGAGGCGCTGCGCCCGATGGGGCGGGCCACCTCCGGCGTCATGGGCATCCGGCTGCGCGACGGCGACGAGCTGCTGGCGATGGTCGTCGCGAACGACCTCGAGGCGGCGCTGCTGGTCGTCACCGACGGCGGGTTCGGCAAGCGGACCGCGCTGACCGAGTACCGCCAGCAGGGCCGGGGCGGCAGCGGCGTGCTCACCGCCGCGATCGCCGAGAAGCGCGGCCAGCTCGTCGGCGCCCTGGTGGTCCGCGACGGCGACGAGGTCTTCGCCGTCACCAGCGCCGGCGTGGTGATCCGGGTCCCGGTCGCCGGCCTGCGGCTGCTGTCGCGGGCGACCGGCGGCGTCAGGATCATGAGCCTCGGCGGGGGGGCCACCGTCGTGTCGGTGGCGCGCAACGGCGAGGTGCAGGCGGAGGTCGAGCAGGCGCTGGAGGAGGGCGCCGAGCCCGCTCCGGAGGGCGCGGCAGCGGCACCGGGAGGGACCGACGCCGGCGACCCGCCGGGCGTGGCGGCACCCCCCGGGGCGGAGGGCGAGGTCGTCGTGCTGGACGATGAGGGTCGGCTCGTGGACCAGCAGGACGCCGAGCACCTCGACGACGACCTCGACGAGGCCGTGCCCGGAGCCGCTGACGGGCCGCAGGGCGTGGCGGACAGCGACGTCGCACAGGGTCCCTCGAGCACCGGGACCGACCGGACCGACCCGACGGACGGGGACACCGCATGACCGACGAGCGCGGCACCGGCTCGCCCGGCGACACCACCCGCGACCTGCACCCCGACGAGCCGGTCGCGGCCGAGGCGCCGACCTCGGCCCTGCCGACCGGCCCGGGCCCGGAGCCCGAGCAGGCGGCCCCCGCTCCGGGCCGACCCGGTCCAGGCGGGCCGGGGGACCCCGAGCTCGACCGCGCGCTCGACGCGGCGCTCGCCCCCGGGGACGAGGACACCGTCCGGCTCCTCGACCCTCGCGCCGGGGACGGGCGTACGACCGTCGTCCCTGGCCACGAGGGGCAGCAGCCGCCTCCGGGTGCGGCTCCTGCACCCCCGCCGGCAGCTCCTGCGGCTCCGGCAGCAGCGCGTGGCCCCGGGCTGAGCCGCGCCGGCCTCGGGATGCCGCCCCGCGAGCCGCGGGGCGTCGCGCGCCCCGGCGCCCGCCGGCGCGCCCGCCTGGCCGTCAGCCGGGTCGACCCGTGGTCGGTCTTCGTCCTCTCCCTGGTGGTGTCCATCTGCCTGGGGGTCGTGCTGGTCGTGGCGCTGGTCGTCCTCTACTCGCTGCTGGACGGCCTCGGCGTCCTCGGCTCGGTCAACACCTTCGCCGCCGACCTCGGCTTCATCTCCCAGGGCGACGCGCTCGTCGGGCTGGGTCAGGTGGTCGGCGTCGGGCTCGTCCTCGCCGTCGTCGACGTCGTGCTGCTCACCGTCCTGGCGACGCTGTACGCGTTCCTCTACAACCTGTGCGCGTCGCTGACCGGCGGCGTCGAGGTGACCCTCACCGAGCGGGAGTGACCCCGGTCGGCGCTGGTAGTGTCGGCGCCGCCGCTCCGCGGCACGTGCGGGCCTGTAGCTCAGCTGGTTAGAGCGCATCCCTGATAAGGATGAGGCCGGAGGTTCAAGTCCTCCCAGGCCCACTCCCCGTACGACCCCGTCTGCTGCCCCGGAGGTCCCGTGCGACGCCCCGTCCTGCTCGTGGTCGTCGCCGCCGCGGTCCTCGCCCTGCGGCGGCGGAGCGCAGCGGCCCGCGCCGAGCGCGAGCTGTGGACCGAGGCCGGGACCGCGCCCGACCTGCGCTGAGACCGGCCGCCCGGGGGCGTAGCTCAACTGGCAGAGCACCGCCTTTGCAAGGCGGGGGTTGGGGGTTCGAGTCCCCCCGTCTCCACCCTCCCGGACCTCGACCGGGCTCAGGCCTGCCCGGGCCGGGTCGTCGCGGGACCTGCCGGGTCCGCCGGGTCGACGGGCGCGGGGTCCACGACGGCCCGCAGCTGCTCCGGCTCCTGGGCCCCGGGCGCGTCCTGTCCGGCCAGGCGCTGCAGCAGCAGGGCCACGGCCGCACCCGCAGCGGCACCGGCCACGGCCGCCGCGACCGCCCAGGGCCACCGGCGCGACCGGCGCGGGGTCACCGCCAGCAGGTCGGCCGCGCGCTCACGGCCGTCCTGGAACGCGGACTCCAGCGCCGCCTGCCACGACCGCGCCAGGGCCCCGGCGTCGGTGCCCGAGAACTGCGCGCGCGCCGCGTCGTACCGGGCCGCCAGCCGCTCGGCTGCCTCCCCCGCGGTCGCGGAGGTGGCCGAGGCCAGGTCGCTGCTGCGCGCGGCGAGCCGCTCGGCCGCCGTCCCCAGCACGGCGCCGACGTCCGCCCCGACGGCCGCGCCGGTGCCGGCGGCCCCGGTCCGCTCGCGGGAGGCCTCCCGGACCCGCTCGGCGACGTCGTGCGCGGCCCGGCCGAGGTCGTCGGTCGTGGGCGTGGCGGTCATGCAGGCTCCTGGGGTCGGCGGGTGCGGAGCGGCGGGGGCCGCGCCGTCGTGGGACACTGGGACCTCGTCGGTGTGCCCCGCCCAGCGGGTCGCCGCACCCGCACCCTCCTCGCACCACCTCCGCGGCCCGCTGCCGCCCCCCGAGACGGACGGAGGCCCCCGTGGCCAAGGACCTGTACGCCACCCTGAGCACCAGCGCCGGCCCGGTGCGCATCAAGCTCTTCCCCGACCACGCGCCCAAGACGGTGAAGAACTTCGTCGGGCTGGCCGACGGCTCGCAGGAGTGGAAGGACCCCCGCACCGGCAAGCAGGGCGAGGGCCCGCTGTACGCCGGCACCGTCTTCCACCGGGTGATCCGCGGCTTCATGATCCAGGGCGGCGACCCGCAGGGCGACGGCCGCGGCGGCCCCGGCTACCGGTTCGCCGACGAGTTCCACCCCGAGCTGCAGTTCGACCGGCCCTACCTGCTGGCCATGGCCAACGCCGGCCCCGGCACCAACGGGTCGCAGTTCTTCATCACCGTCGGCCCGACGCCGCACCTCAACCGTCGCCACACGATCTTCGGCGAGGTCGCCGACCAGGCCTCCCGCGACGTCGTGGACGCGATCGCCACGACGCCCACGGCGCAGGGCGACCGGCCGCTGACGGACGTCGTCGTGGAGAAGGTGGACGTGGAGGAGGTCGAGTCCTGACCTCGCCCGCCCCGGCCGGCCCCGACGCGCCGCCGACCTGCTACCGCCACCCGCAGCGCGAGACCTGGGTGCGCTGCACCCGCTGCGACCGGCCGATCTGCCCCGAGTGCATGGTGGCGGCGTCCGTGGGGTTCCAGTGCCCCGACGACGTGCGTGCGGGTCGGGCCGGCACCCGGGCCCCGCGCACGGCCTTCGGCGGCCGGCTCTCGACCGACACGGCCCTGGTCACCCTGGTGCTCGTCGGCCTCAACGTCGTCGTCGAGCTGCTCTCGCTCGGCGGTCTCGACCTCGCGGTGCGCTTCGGCAACCTCGCGCTGGCCTCGGACGGCTCCGGGCAGCTCATCGGGGTCGCGGACGGCCAGTGGTACCGCCTGCTCACCGCCGCGTTCCTGCACGCCGGGCTGTTCCACCTGCTCACGAACATGTTCGCCCTCATCACCGTGGGCCCGCACCTGGAGGCCGCGCTGGGCCGGCTGCGCTTCACCGCGCTGTACGTCCTGAGCGCCCTCGGCGGCTCGGTCCTGTCGTTCCTCGTCTCCGACCCGAACCAGCTCGGCGTCGGCGCCTCCGGCGCGATCTTCGGCCTGTTCGGGGCCTTCTACGTCGTCGTGCGCCGGCTCGGCGGCGAGACCCGCCCGGTGCTCGTGCTGCTGGTGATCAACCTCGTCATCACCTTCACGGTGCCCATCATCGACTGGCGGGCGCACCTCGGCGGGCTGGTGACGGGGGCGGTGCTGGCGGCCGCCTTCGCGTACGCCCCGCGGCGGCGCCGCGACCTCGTGCAGGGCGCGGCGGCCCTGGTGGTGCTCGTCCTGCTGCTCGTGGCGGTGGCGCTGCGCTCGGCCGCGCTCACGCACGCCGGCTGACGCCCTCACCCCCGCAGGCGCTCCAGCTCCTCCAGCACGTCCTGCGGGGCTCGCCCCAACCGCCAGCGGCTCAGCACGACGAGCGCGTCCCCGAGGTCGAGCTCGAGCACCGGAGTCCGGCGGTCGCGCACCACGCGCACGCGCTCGACGGCCGCCCACACGACGGTGCGCCGACGGACGCCGTCCACGACCTGCAGGCCCCGCCGGTCCGCGCGCAGCACCGGGCGCAGCGCCAGGTCGCGCAGCCCGGCGGCGAGCAGCACGGCCGCGCCGACGGCGGCCAGCAGCCGGCCGGCCGCGGGCGCGCCCACCGCTCCCAGGGCCAGGACCGCCGACCCGGCCAGCAGCGCGAGCGCCCCGGCCGGCCGCGGGCCGGCGACCACCGCGCCGGGCTGGGTGTGCACCAGATCACCGTAGGCGGCGCGCGGGCACCGGCGTACCGTGAGCGAACCACCGTTCACACCCCAGGAGGTCCCGTGCGGGACGCGGTCATCGTCGAGGCAGTCCGGACGCCCACGGGCAAGCGCAACGGGGGGCTGTCGGGCGTGCACCCGGCCGACCTGTCCGCGCACGTGCTCGCGGCGCTCGTCGAGCGCGCGGGGGTCGACCCCGCCCTCGTCGACGACGTGGTCTGGGGCTGCGTGTCGCAGGTCGGGGAGCAGACGTTCGACATCGCCCGGACGGCCGTGCTGTCGGCCGGCTGGCCGGAGTCGGTGCCCGGCACCACCGTCGACCGGCAGTGCGGGTCGTCGCAGCAGGCGCTGCACTTCGCGGCGGCGGGCGTCGTGGCCGGGCACTACGACCTGGCCGTCGCCGGCGGCGTCGAGTCGATGTCGCGCGTGCCGATGGGCTCGGCGATGCTCGCCAACCCGCTCGGCGAGCGCTACCGCGCCCGCTACGGCGAGGAGTTCCCCAACCAGGGGATCGGCGCCGAGGACATCGCCGCCCAGTGGGGCTTCTCCCGCACGCAGCTCGACGAGTTCGCGCTGGCCAGCCACGAGAAGGCGGCTGCCGCCAGCGACGCCGGCGCCTTCGCCGGGCAGATCGCCCCGGTGACGACCGCCGACGGCGTCGTGTCGGTCGACGAGGGCATCCGGCGCGGGGGCAGCCTCGAGAGCCTGGCCGGGCTCAAGCCGGCCTTCCGCCCCGACGGCGTCATCACCGCCGCCAACGCCTCGCAGATCTCCGACGGCTCGGCCGCGCTCCTGGTCACCACGAGCGAGAAGGCCGCCGAGCTCGGGCTGACCCCGATCGTGCGCGTGCACACCGCGGTCGTGGTCGGCAGCGCGCCGATGCCGATGCTCACCGGACCGATCCCGGCGACCCACAAGGTGCTGCAGCGCTCCGGTCTGACCATCGACCAGATCGGCGCCTTCGAGGTCAACGAGGCGTTCGCGTCGGTGCCGCTGGCCTGGCTCGCGGAGGTCGGCGCCGACGAGAAGGCGCTCAACCCGCTCGGCGGCGCCATCGCGCTGGGCCACCCGCTCGGCGGCTCGGGCGCCCGGCTGATGACCACGCTGGTGCACCACATGCGCGACAACGGCATCCGCTACGGCCTGCAGACCATGTGCGAGGGTGGCGGCCAGGCCAACGCCACCATCCTCGAGCTGCTCTGAGCCCGGTGACGCACCCGGCGGCCGAGCGGGGGTGCCCCTCCTGCTCGAGCCGCTGCTGTGCCATGCTCCCGTCGTGAGTCCCTCGCCCAAGAACACCCCGGCCCCGCCGCCGGGCAAGGCCCCCGGGGCCTCGCCCGAGGCGCGGCGCCGGCGCGAGGTCCTGCTCGCCCTGCTGGCCCTGCCCGTCCTGCTCGTGGTCGGCCTGTTCGTCGGCAACGCGCTGACGAGCGACACGACCACCACCGTCGCCAACCCGGCGGTGACGACGGGTGTCCCCACCACGGGGACGCCCTCGAGCCCGGCCGTGCAGGGACCAGCCGTGCAGGGCCCGGTGGTGCCGACCCTGTCGACACCCGCGGCGACGACCCCGGTCGCGCCGCCGTCGACAGCGGCCCCGCCCCCGAGCGCCGCGCCGCCGACCACCGAGGCGCCCCCGCCTCCTGAGCCCCCGCCGTCGAGCGCCGCACCGCCGCCGCCGACGCCACCACCCCCGACCGCACCGCCGCCGAGCGAACCGCCCCCGGCACCCGCTCCACCGCCGGCGGCCAGCACCGACACGGTGCCGGCCCCGGAGGCCGGCGCGAAGCTCCTCGTCGGTCCGGGCATGGTCTCGCCCGACGTCCGCACCTGGCAGGCGCGGATGCAGGAGCGGGGCTGGGACCTCGCGGTCGACGGGATCTTCGGGACCCGGAGCTCGGAGGTGGCCCGCAACTTCCAGGTCGAGAAGGGGTTGGCCGTCGACGGGGTCCTGGGCATCCAGACCTGGACGGCCGCCTGGACGGCACCGATCACCTAGCCGCACCTCAGCAGCACCTCAGCAGCACGTCACGGAAGGGCCCCCGCGACCGACGTCGCGGGGGCCCTTCCGCGTGCGGGGCGCACAGCGCGTCGCCGGTCACCGTCCGGGTGCCGGGCGCGCCCCGGGCGCGCGCGGGCGCGCGCAGCAGGCGCCACCCCGACGGGCTATCGGTGCCGAGCGCCCTCGACCCGACGAACTCTCCACAGTGTGGACAACGGCTGGGGAGAACTACAGCCGTGTCACTCCGCTCCGGCCTGCCCTCAGGGGCGGGTCCGTGCCCGCGGCAGTGACCGGTCAGTGCCCGGTCAGTGCCCGGTCAGTGCCCCGTCAGCGCCCCGTCAGCGCCACTGGGTGGACAGCCCGAAGCCCAGCACGATGAAGCCGAACCCCACGGCGAGGTTCCCGTTGCCCAGGCCGCCGACCAGGGGCATGTCGCCCTGGGTGATGTAGAAGACGACGAGCCACACGATGCCGATCAGGAAGAGCGCGAGCATGAGCGGGGCGAGCCACACCGGGCTCGGCCCCTTCTTCTTCGGCGGCGCCGCCGGCGCGTAGACCGCCTTCTTGCGCTTCTTCGACTCGGGCACGCCGGCCTCCCCTGCTGGACTGGACTGCCGGTGATCGGCTGGTGCGGTTAGCGTATCGGCGGGAGGACGCGCGCGGCCCGGGCCGCGCGGGACCACAGGCTCGAGGAGGACGTCGTGGCCCGACACCGGCGCCCCGGTCGGCCCTCCCGCCGGACGGCGGCGCTGCTCGTGCCGGTCACCGCCGCCGCAGCCGGCCTGCTGTTCGCGACGAGCGCCAGCACCGCGGACGGCACCGACCTGCGGGCCGCGGGCGGGCTGCGCCTGTCCGAGCTCGTCGCCCGGGCCCGGCGCGACCTCGCCCAGCAGGAGGCCTCGGCCGGCGAGCTGCGCGCGCAGGTGGAGGCGGTGCGGGCGCAGGCCGCGGCCGGGGACGCCCGGGTCGCCGCGGCCGCACCGGGCCCGGCGCTCGAGGCCGCGGCCGGCCTCACCGAGGTCACGGGACGCGGCGTCACCGTGCAGCTCGACGACGCGCCGCGCGGCACGGCCGCCGAGCACCCCGACGACCTCGTCGTGCACCAGCAGGACCTGCAGTCGGTCGTCAACGCCCTGTGGGCCGGCGGGGCGCAGGGCGTCACCCTCATGGGCCGCCGGATCATCTCGACGACAGCGGTGCGGTGCGTCGGCAACACGGTCGTGCTGCAGGGCCAGGTCTACGGCCCCCCCTTCACGGTCACGGCCGTCGGCGAGCCGGTGGCGCTGCGCGCCGCCCTCGACCGCGAGCCCGGGGTGCTGCTGTTCCTGCGCTACGTCGAGCGCTACGGGCTGGGCTACCGCGCCGAGGCCGAGGACCGCGTGGCGCTCCCGCCGTACGACGGCCCCCTGGAGCTGCCGTCGGTCGCCAGGGGGCCGCGGTGACCGCCACCGCTGTGCGCCCGCGGGCCTCCGCCGGCGCCGACCGGGCCCGCAGCGCCGTGCGCGGCGTCGGCGAGCTGCTCATCACCCTGGGCGTCGTCGTGCTGCTCTTCTGCGTCTACGAGCTGCAGGTCACCAACCTCTACACCGCGCACGACCAGGCGCGGCTCGGCGACCAGCTCTCCCGGGCCTGGGACAGCCCCGCGCCGGACGAGCCGCCGCTGGGCGACGCGTACGCGCGCTTCTACCTCCCGCGGCTGCGCGGGACCGACCCGCTGGTCGTCGTGCAGGGCGTCGGCGTGCCCGACCTCAAGAAGGGCCCGGGCCACCTGCCGACGAGCGCCGCGCCCGGCGAGGTGGGCAACCTCGTCCTCAGCGGGCACCGCACGACCTACGGCGCGCCCTTCGCCGACCTCGGCGAGCTGCAGGCCGGCGACGCGCTGGTCGTCGAGACGGCGGACCGCTGGGTGACCTACCGGACGACCGGCTCGCAGGTCGTCGCGCCCAGCGCGGTGGAGGTGACCCTGCCGGTGCCCGGCTCCCCGGACGCGACGCCGACGCAGGCGGTCATCACGCTCACGACCTGCGACCCGAAGTACTCCGCGCGGCAGCGGCTCATCGTCTCGGGCCTGCTGGCCGACACCCGCCCGAAGAGCGCCGGCCGCCCGCCCGCGCTCACCGACCTCGAGGGGACCTGACCGGTGTACGGCTGGCTCTGGCGCTCGCTGCCCGGTCCGACCGCGGTGCGGCTGCTGCTGGCGCTCGTGCTGCTCGTCGCCGTCGTCGCGCTGCTCTTCGGGCTGGTGTTCCCGGCCGTCGAGCCGCTGCTGCCGCTCGGGGACGTCACGGTCGACAGGACCGGCTGAGGGTGCCGGGGACCGACGAGGCCGAGGTCGGGCCGTACGACGCCCGCCCGTGGCTGGCGAGCTACCCCGAGGGCGTCCCGGCGGACTTCGAGGTGCCCGACGTCCCGCTGACCCGGCTGCTGGACGAGGCCGCGGCGTCCTTCCCCCGCGGCACGGCGCTGGGCTTCCTCGGCCGGTGCACGAGCTACCGCGACCTCAAGGACCGGGCCGACCGCTTCGCCACCGCCCTGTCCGGGCTCGGCGTCGGTGCGGGCGACCGGGTGGCGCTGGTGCTGCCCAACTGCCCGCAGTTCGTCATCGGGCTGTTCGCGGTGCTGCGCCTGGGCGCCGTGGCGGTGCCGTGCAGCCCGCTGGGGACGGCGGGCGAGCTGCGCGGCCAGCTGCGGACCAGCGGCGCCCGGCTGGTCGTCTGCCTCGACCGGCTGCAGCCGCTCGTCGAGCAGGCCCGTGCCGGCAGCGCCGTCGAGCACGTCGTGGTCACCGCGCTGGCCGACGCCGCCCCGCTCCGGACCCGGCTCCGGGCCCGGCTGCCGCTGCCCGCGGGCCGACGGCTGCGCGACGAGCTGCGCGCGCCGCTGCCCCCCGACGCGCCGGTGCACCGCTTCCTCACCCTGCTGCGCGCCGCGACCGTGCCGGCCCGGCACGCCCGGGTCGACCCCGAGCGCGACCTGGCGGTGCTGCTGTGGACCGGCGGCACGACCGGCGAGCCGCGCGCGGTCGCGCTCACCCACGCCCAGCTCGTCGCGGATGCCTACCTCAACCGGCTGTGGGACGTGCACGCCGAGCCGGGCCGCGAGGTGGTCCTCGGGGTGCTGCCGCTGTCGCACGCCTTCGGCCTCACGGTGGTGCTCACCTCCACGGTGCTGCTCGGGGGCACGGTCGTGCTGCTGCCGCGCTTCGACCTGGTCGCGCTGCTCGCCGCGGTCGACGCCTGGCGACCGACGAGCCTGCCGGCGGTGCCCCCGGTCTTCGCTGCGCTGGCGGCCAGCCCGCGCACCGCCCGGCACGACCTGTCGAGCCTGCGGCTGTGCGTGTCGGGGGCCACCCGGCTGCCCGACGCGGTGCGCGAGCGCTTCGAGCAGGTGACCGGACGGGTGCTGCGCGAGGGCTACGGCCTCACCGAGGCCGCGCCGTCGACCCACTGCACGCCGGTGGACGCCCCGCCCCGGCCCGGCTCGGTGGGCGTGCCGCTGCCGTCGACCCGGTGCCGGGTCGTCGACCCGCTCGACGCCGGCCGCGAGGTGCCGGTGGGCGAGGTCGGCGAGCTGGCGGTCGCCGGCCCGCAGGTCTTCGCCGGCTACTGGGGCGGGGGCGGCGCGGGGCGGCGCACCCCGGCCGGCGAGCTGCTCACCGGCGACCTCGTCGTCATGGAGCCCGACGGCTGGTTCCGGGTGGTCGACCGCACCAGCGACGTCATCATCACCGGGGGGCTCAACGTGCACCCGACCGAGGTCGAGCGGGTGCTCGCCGAGGTCGAGGGCGTCGCGGAGGCGGCCGTCGTCGGCCTGCCGCACGCGGTGCGCGGCGAGGACGTCACGGCGTACGTCGTCCGCGAGCCGGGCTCGGCGATCGCCGCCGAGCAGGTCCGCACCGCCTGCCGGACCGAGCTGTCGGCCTACAAGGTGCCGCGCGAGGTGCTCTTCGTGCCCGAGCTGCCGCGCTCGCCCGTCGGCAAGGTGCTGCGCCGCGTGCTCGTCGAGCAGGCCGCGTCCGGCGGCCCCGGTCGTACGGTGGACGGGTGACCCGCGTCCTCGTCGTCGACAACTACGACAGCTTCGTCTTCAACCTGGTCCAGTACCTGGGCCAGCTCGGGGCCGACTGCGTGGTGCGGCGCAACGACGAGCCGGAGGCGCTCGACGTCCGGTCGTACGACGGGGTGCTGCTCTCGCCCGGTCCGGGTGCGCCCGAGGACGCCGGCTGCTCGGTGGAGGTCGTCGGGCGGTGCGAGCAGGAGGGCGTCCCGCTGCTCGGGGTGTGCCTCGGGCACCAGGCGATCGCCGTGGCGCACGGGGCCCGGGTGTCGCGGGCGCCCGAGCTGCTGCACGGCCGCACCAGCGAGGTCGAGCACTCCGGCGCCGGGGTGCTGCACGACCTGCCGCGGCCGTTCACGGCGACGCGCTACCACTCGCTCGCGGTCGAGGAGCCGACGCTGCCGGCCGAGCTGCAGGTCACCGGGCGCACGGCGGGGGGCGTCGTCATGGCGCTGCGGCACCGCGACCAGCCGGTCGAGGGCGTGCAGTTCCACCCCGAGTCGGTGCTCAGCCAGGGCGGGCACGTCCTGCTGGCCACCTGGCTGCGCGCGTGCGGCGACGAGCAGGCCGCGGCGCTCGCGCCGGCGCTCAGCGAGGACGTCGAGCGCAAGCGGCTGGCCGCCTTCGCCTGACCCGCGCCCCGCTCAGGGGGTCGCGGTCGGGGTCGGTGTCGGCGGGGGCGACGCGGTCGGCGAGGCCGTCGGGGTCGGGCTCGGGGTCGGGGTCGGGCTCGGGCTCGGCGGCGGGGGCGGGGGCGGCGGCACCTGGCTGACCACGATCGTCACCGTGGTGCCGCGCACCGCCGTCTCGTTGACCGGGTCCTGCGCCAGCACGACGCCCGGTGTCCCCGGGTCGTCCTGGAAGCGGACCCCGACGTTGAACCCGGCCTGCAGCAGCTGCTGCTGCGCGGCGTCCTGCGGCAGCCGGACGACCAGGGGCACCTCGACCCGGCCGTTGGCGACGACCAGCGTGACCGCGGTCCGGGTGGGCAGCTGGGTGCCCGCGGCGGGCAGCACGTCGAGGACCTGCCCCGGCGCGATGTTGCCGTCCCGCTCGACGACCGAGCCCACGACGAGCCCCGCCTGGGCCAGCTCGGCCTCGGCCTCGCGCCGGGACTGCCCGACGAGCTGCGGCACGAGCGTCATCTCGACGCCCTTGCTCACGGTGAGCGAGACCTTGCCGCCCTGGTCGAGCAGGATGCCGCCGACCGGCGACTGCTCGGTGACCTGACCGACCGGTCGGTCGAGGAAGACCTCGGTGACGTCGCCGACGACGAGCCCGCGGTCGGCGAGCGCCCGCTGCGCGTCCTGCTCGGTGAGCCCGACCACGGCCGGCGTCTCGACCAGCCCGGTGTCGCGCGCGAGCAGGCCCTTCACCGCCAGACCGACGCCGACGACGACGGCGAGCAGCAGCACGGCGAACAGGCCGTAGACGAGCGCCCGCTGCCGCGGGTCGGGGCCCGGCGCGCGGCGCACCGGCACGACCGTGCCCGCGGCGACGACCACCGGCGCGGCCTCGACGGGCTCGCCGGCGGCGGCGCGCAGCAGGTCGGCGCGCAGCAGGTCGGCGCTGGCGTAGCGGGCGGCCGGGTTCTTCGCGAGCGCGGTGAGCACGACGGCGTCGACGTCGGGCGACAGGTCGGGCACGAGCGACGACGGCAGCGGCGGGTCCTCGCGGACGTGCTGGTAGGCGACCGCCACCGGGCTGTCGCCGCGGAAGGGCGGCCGCCCGGTGAGCAGCTCGAAGAGCAGGCAGCCGGTGGAGTAGACGTCGCTGCGGGCGTCGACGTGCTCGCCGCGGGCCTGCTCCGGCGACAGGTAGGCCGCCGTGCCGGTGACGTCGGCGGTCTGGGTGTTGCCCTGCCCGCTCACCGCCGCGGCCCGGGCGATGCCGAAGTCCATGACCTTGATCTCGCCGGCCGGGCTGAGCATGACGTTGGCCGGCTTGATGTCGCGGTGCACGATCCCGGCACCGTGCGCGACGGACAGGGCGCTGCACACGTCGGCGGCGACCTCGAGCGCGCGCTGCGGCAGCAGGGGACCCTCCTGCGCGAGCACGTCGCGCAGCGTGCGACCCGTGATGCGCTCCATGACGATCCACGGCACCCCGGCCGTCCCGCCGACGGTGTCCTCACCGGTGTCGAAGACCGAGACGATCGACGGTGCGCCGAGCGAGGCCGCCGCCTGCGCCTCGCGGCGGAAGCGGGTGCGGAAGGCCGGGTCGCGGGCCAGGTCGGCCCGCAGCAGCTTGACCGCCACGTCGCGCCCGAGCCGGGTGTCGACGGCGGCGAAGACCTCCGCCATCCCGCCGACCCCGAGCAGCTCGCCCAGCCGGTAGCGGCCGCCGAGCACGGTCGGCGCGCTCACGGGGCCGGCGGCCGGTCAGCCACCCAGCACCGCCTGCATGACGGCCTTGGCGATCGGCGCCGCCACCCGGCCGCCGGTGGCCTCCGAGCCGGCGTCGCCGCCGTTCTCCACGACGACGGCGACGGCGACCCGCGGGTCCGAGGCGGGGGCGAAGCCGATGAACCAGGCGTGCGGCGCGGCGCCGGGGGCGTTCTGCGCGGTGCCGGTCTTGCCGGCGACGCGGACGCCCGGGATCTGGGCGGCGGTGCCGGTGCCCGAGGTGACGACCGCCTCCATCATCGACCGCAGCTGGTCGGCGACCTGGCGGGGCACCGCCGTGCGGTAGACCTGCGGCTCGGCGAGCGCGAGCCGGCTCAGGTCGGGCGCCTGCACCTCGCGCACCAGGTAGGGCCGCATCACCTGGCCGCCGTTCGCGACGCCGGCGGCCACCAGCGCCATCTGCAGCGGGGTGACCCGCACGTCGCGCTGGCCGATCGCGGACTGCGCCAGCGACGGCGGGTCGAGCTCGGCGGGGAAGACGCTCTCGGCGACCGGTGCGGGCACCCGCAGTCCGTCGTCGCCGAGCCCGAAGGCCTCCGCCTGCTCGCGCAGCCGGTCCTGCCCGAGCGTGAGCCCCAGCTGCGCGAAGGCGGTGTTGCAGCTGATCTCCAGCGCGTCGCGCAGCGAGCTGGTGACGCCGTTGCCGCAGGTCTCGCCGCCGAAGTTGCGCAGCCCCACGTCGGTCTGCGGCAGGTCGAGCACGGTCGGGGACGGGATCTGGGTGTCCGGGGTGACGCCCTCCTGCAGCGCGGCGGCGGCCGTGACGACCTTGAACGTCGACCCGGGCGGGTAGGTCTGCGAGAGCGCCCGGTTGAGCAGCGGGTCGCCCGCGCCGTCGGCGGTGAGCCGCTCGCGGTAGGCGCGGATCGCGGCCGGGTCGAAGGACGACAGGACGTTGGGGTCGTACGTCGGGGCGCTGGCCATGGCGAGGATCGCGCCGGTGCGGGGGTCGAGCGCCACGACCGCGCCGCGCTTGCCCTGGAGCCCGGCGGCGGCGGCCTGCTGCGCCGCCCGCTGCAGCGTGACGACGACGTCGCCGCCGCGCGGCTGGGCGCCGGTGAGCACGTCGGACAGCCGGTCGACGAACAACCGGGGGTCCTCGCCGGACAGGACGCGGTCCTGGGTGTCCTCGAGCCCGGCCTGGCCGTAGATGAGGCTGTAGTAGCCGGTGGCGTGGGCGTAGAGCGGGCCGTCGGGGTAGGTCCGCAGGTACTTCAGGCGCCCCGAGGTCTCGGTGCTCGTCGCGATGAGCGGGCGGCCGGGGCCGGCGAGCGCGATCGCGCCGCGCTCCTTGGCGTAGTCGCGGACGATGACGCGGCTGTTGAGGGAGTTGTCGCGGTAGCCGTCGGCGAGCACGGTCTGGCGCAGGTTGACGTTGACGAGCAGCAGGCCGAACAGCACGAGGCAGGCGACGGCGACGCGGCGCAGCGGGCGGTTCACGGGAGCCGCACCGCCTGGGTCGGGGCCTCCTCGAGCGCCACGCGCGCACCGCCCGGGGAGACCGGTGACGGCGCCGGCCGCCGCGCCGCGTCGCTGATCCGCAGCAGCAGCGCCACCAGCACCCAGTTGGAGACCACCGACGACCCGCCGTACGACAGCCACGGCAGCGTGACGCCGGTCAGCGGGATGAGTCCGGTCACGCCGCCCGCGATGACGAAGACCTGCAGGGCCAGGGCGAAGGACAGGCCGGTCGCGAGCAGCTTGCCGAACGAGTCGCGGCAGCCCAGCCCGGCCCGCAGCCCCCGCTCCACGACGAGCGCGAACAGCAGCAGCAGCGCCATGACGCCGACGAGCCCGAGCTCCTCGCCGAAGCTGGCCAGGATGAAGTCGGTCTTGGCGAACGGCACGGAGGTGGGGCTGCCCTGGCCGAGCCCGGTGCCGGTGAAGCCGCCGGTGCCGAAGCCGAACAGCGACTGCACGAGCTGGTAGCCCCCGTCGGACGGGTCGCGGAAGGGGTGCAGCCAGACGTCGACGCGCAGCCGGACGTGCCCGAAGAGCAGGTAGGCGACCCAGCTGCCCGCGGCGAACAGCCCGAGGCCGATGAGCAGCCAGGACGTGCGCTCGGTCGCGACGTAGAGCAGCACGATGAAGATGCCGAAGAACAGCAGCGAGCTGCCGAGGTCCTTCTCGAAGACGAGCACGAGCAGGCTGGCGGCCCACGCCAGCAGCACCGGCCCGAGGTCGCGGCCGCGGGGCAGGTCGAGCCCGGCGACGCGGCGCGAGGCCAGCGACAGCACCTCGCGCTTGCTCACCAGGTAGCTGGCGAAGAAGACGAGCAGCAGGAGCTTGGCGGCCTCGCTGGGCTGCACCTGCACGGGCCCGACCCGCACCCACAGCCGGGCGCCGTTGATGGTGCGGCCGAGCACGGGCACGTTGGGCAGCAGCAGCAGCACGATCCCGGCGGCGGCACAGGTGTAGGCGTAGCGGGCCAGGCGGGTGTGGTCGCGCACGACGGCCAGCACGACGACGAACAGCAGCACGCCGAGCGCGGTCCACACCAGCTGCAGGGGCGCGTCGGCGCTGGGCACCGGGCGCCCGGTGAGCGTGGCCCGCTGCTGCTCGGCGAGGTCGAGCCGGTGGACCATGACCAGCCCGAGGCCGTTGAGCAGGGCGACGCAGGGGACGACGACCGGGTCGGCGTACGGAGCGACGAAGCGCAGCGCGAGGTGCGCGAGCAGGCAGAGCCCGCCGAGGCCGCCGGCGTACGGCAGGAGGTCGGGCGGCACGTCGCCCTCGACGGCCAGCCCGACGGCGACGTAGGCGACGACGACGATGCCGAGCGCGGCGACGAGCAGGCCGAGCTCGGTGCCGCGGCGGGTGCCCGGGCCCGGGGTCGGCGCGGCGCCGAGGGGGGTCGCGGTCGCGCTGGTCACGGGGCGCTCACCGCTGGCCCAGCGGCGCGGCGGTCGGCACGGGCGGGAGCGGCGTCGGCGGCCCCGCCGGGCCCGTCGGTGCGGCGCCGGGCGGGGCGGTCGGGGCGGTCGGGGTCGCGGTCGCCGTCGGGTCCGCCGTCGTCGTGGTGCCGGGCAGCGGGGGACAGTCGGACACGGCCGGGTCGGGCGTCGCGGTGCTCGTCGGGGCGCTCGTCGGGGTGCTCGTCGGGGTGCTCGTCGGGGTGCTCGGCGCGGCGCCTGGCGTCGCAGCCGACCCGCTCGCGCAGCCGCGCGACGATGGCGTCGGCCTGCGCCCGCCCGTCGGCCGGGATCCCGCGCTCGACGAGGTCGCGGTCGAGCTCGGACAGCTCGCCGGTGGTGAGGTCGGTGACCTGCACCGGGCTGGCCAGCGAGAAGCCCGCGACCGACCCGGAGACGCCGCGGTAGACGGTGACCGCGCCCGCGTCGGTGCCGACGTACCACTGCGACCGGACGTAGGCGTAGGAGACGCCCGCGCCGGCGACGAGCAGCAGCACGCCGAGCAGCGCGACGGCGCCGAGCGGGCGGGCCCGGCGGGCCGGCGGCGCGGCCGGGGCGGGGGGAGCGGCGGGCGGCGGCGGAGCAGCCGCGGCCCGCTCGGCAGCGGCCCGACCCGCTGCCCCGCCGAGGTCGGCGGCGAACGGCTGCGGCGTCTCGGCGGCCGCGCCCGCGACGACCGGCGGGCGCACGGCCCCCGCGTCCTCGACGACGTCGGCGACGACGACGGTGATGTTGTCCGGGCCTCCGCCGCGCAGGGCGAGGTCGATGAGCTTCTCGGCGACCTGCTGCGGCTCGCCCTGCCCGAGGGCCTCGGCGAGCGTGTCGTGCCCGACCGGCCCGGTCAGCCCGTCGCTGCACAGCAGGTAGCGGTCGCCGAGGCGCGCCTCGCGCACCGACAGGTCGAACTCCACGTCCGCGCGGCCGTCGAGGGCCCGCAGGATCATGTTGCGCTGCGGGTGGGTGCTCGCCTCGTCGGGGCTGATCCGGCCGTCGTCGACCAGGCTCTGCACGAAGGTGTCGTCGTGCGTGATCTGCGCCAGCGCGCCGTCGCGCAGCAGGTAGGCCCGGCTGTCGCCGATGTGCAGCAGGCCCAGGCGGGTGCCGGTGAACAGCAGCCCGGTGAGGGTCGTGCCCATGCCCTCCAGGCTGCCGTCGCGCTCCACCATGTCGCGGAGCGCGTCGTTGGCCTCCACGGCCGCCTCGCGCAGCGCGCCGAGCAGGTCGGTGCCGGGGGCGTCCTCGTCCAGCGTGGCGACGGCGGAGATGGCCACCGCGCTGGCGACCTCACCCGCGGCGTGACCGCCCATCCCGTCGGCGACGGCGAGCAGGCGGGGTCCGGCGTACGCGCTGTCCTCGTTGCCGGTCCGCAGCAGGCCGACGTGCGAGAGCGCCGCGTAGTGCAGCGACAGGGTCACGCGGCGGTCACCGGCGCAGCTCGAGCACGGTCTTGCCGATCCGGATCGGCTCGCCGAGGCGCACCGGGGTCGGGCGGGTCACCTTGGCGCCGGCGAGGTAGGTGCCGTTGGTCGAGCCGAGGTCCTCCAGCACCCACGCGCCGTCGCCCTGGACCAGCCGGGCGTGGTGGCCGCTGGCGTAGTCGTCGGACAGGACCAGCGTGGAGTCGTCGGCCCGGCCGAGCGTCACGGCGGTCTCGCCGAGCGCCACGGTCGTGCCGGCGAGCGGGCCCTCGGTGACGACGAGGGTGCGGGCGGCGCTGCGGCGGCCGCTGCCGGTCGAGCGGGCCGGGGCCGCGGCCGGGGCGGGCCGGCCGGTGCGCCCGGGGCGCGGGCCGTACAGGTCGGTGCGGATCGTGCGGACCGCGGAGACGACGAAGAGCCACAGGACGAGCAGCAGGCCGTACTTGACGAGGCTGACGACGAGCGTGCTGGCCATCAGGCGCCCTGCCGGAACAGCAGCGAGCTGCTCCCGACGCCGATCCGGTCGCCGTCGCGCAGCCGGCCCTCGGTGACGCGCTCGCCGTTGAGCGTCGTGCCGTTGGTGGAGCCGAGGTCGACGAGGACGACCTCGGCGCCGAGCACGCGCAGCTCGGCGTGCAGCCGGGAGACACCGGTGTCGGTCAGGCGGAGGTCGGCCTCGGCGCTGCGGCCGATGCGGAGCAGCTCGCCGTCGAGGTCGACGCGCCGGGCCCCGTGCTCGGTGGGCACGAGCAGGTGCGGTCCCGGCTCGGCGCCCTCGTCGGCGCCGGTGGCGGGCGCGCCGGCGCGGACCGTCGGGGGCGGGGGCGACGACCGCGCTGCGGACGTGGAACACGCCGGTGGCCAGGCCCTCGGCGCGCTCGAAGCGCACCGCGACCGGCCCGACGAAGGACCAGCCCTGCTCGGTGGCGTGCTCCACGACCATGGCGGCGAGCTCGCGGCGCAGCGGCTCGTCGTACTCCAGCAGGCGCTCGGCGTCGGTCGCCCCGAGCTCGACGACGAAGTCGTTGGGGACCAGCAGCCGGCCCTGCCCGACGATCATCTTCTTGTCGGCGGCCTCCCTCTGCAGGGCCGCCGCGACCTCGACGGGCTGCACGACGCCGCCGAAGACCTTGGCGAAGGCACCCTCGACCAGGCCCTCGAGCCGACGCTCGAAGCGCTGCAGCACGCCCACGCGCGACCCCTTCCCTCCGGGTCGTGATCGTATCCGGGGGCCCGCCCGGCCCGGCCCGGCGCCGCGCCCCGCTGACCTGCTAGGTTGGCCGCCGCACTCGGGCGAGTGGCGGAATGGCAGACGCGCACGGTTCAGGTCCGTGTGTCCGAAAGGACGTGGGGGTTCAACTCCCCCCTCGCCCACCCACCGGTCGACCGGTCTCAGCGCCGGACGGCGAGTTCCAGGGGCACGTCGCGCAGCCGCCGGCGGGCCAGCTCGTACGCCCGCTCCTCGACGTCCGCGATGCCGCGGCCGTCCATCATGTTCAGGGCGCTCACCGCGAGCACGGCCGCGTCCGGCTCGACGGTGACCACGGTCGTGCGGCGGCGGCGCAGCACCCAGGCCTCCTCGCGCAGGTAGGCCGAGAACAGCAGCCGCAGCGGCAGGTCGAGCCGGCCGCGCACCGACCGGGGCTGCACCGACATCGGGCTGCTGACGACGACGAGGTCGAGCCGGGCGTCGGCGAGGACGTCCGCGTTGGTGGGCGAGTGCAGGCCGCCGTCGACGTACTCGACCCCGTCGATCGTGATCGGCGCGAACCAGCCGGGGATCGCGCAGGAGGCGGCGACCGCGGCGCCGACCTCGGGCCGGGGCTCGCCCGGCCGGCCGAAGACCACCCGCGCCCCGTCCCGCCGGCGTACGGCGACGACGTAGAGCGGCGCCTCCGGCCACGCGCGGTGGTGGGCCGGCAGGCCGTCCGCGCAGGAACTCGATGGACTGCCGGCCGGTGGCGAACTCGGGGCGCAGCAGCGCCGCGTTGAGCACCTGCCGCGGCCGGCGCCACAGGGTCAGGGCGGCCGAGCGGTCCAGGCGCGGCCGGGGCACCGGGTCGGCCGGCGGTGCGGCCAGGCGTGGGGACCGGCGGCGCAGGGACGCGGCGACGACCGAGCCCGCCGAGGTGCCCACGACGACCTGGGCCTGGCGTGCGTCCAGGCCGAGGTCGGTCATGGCCCGCAGGACCCCGCGGTGGTAGGCCTCGCCGACCTGCCCGCCGGCGCCGAGCACGAGTCCGAGGGACATGCGCCCGTCCTACCGCGCTGGGCGCGGGCTACGCGCGGGGGCGGGACCTGCTCGCGCGCCTGCTCTGCACGGCTCCGGCGGGTCCGGCGGCTGTGGTGATCTCGCACGCTCGGCAGGCCGTCAAGATCACCACGGACGGGGGCGGCGGCGGGCCTGCTCGGTGTGCGTGGTGATCTCGCACGCTCGAGCAGTCCTCGAAGATCACCACGGACCGGCCCGGGCACGCTCCGCTCAGTCGCCGAGCGGGCGGAAGCCGCGCAGCCGCAGGCTGTTGGTGACGACGAAGACGCTGCTGAACGCCATGGCCGCCCCCGCGATCATCGGGTTGAGCAGCCCGGCCGCGGCGAGCGGGATCGCGGCCACGTTGTAGCCGAACGCCCAGAACAGGTTGCCGCTGGATGGTGCCGAGCGTGCGGCGGGCCAGCCGGATGGCGTCGGCCGCGACCCGCAGGTCGCCGCGGACCAGCGTGAGGTCGCTGGCCTCGATCGCCACGTCGGTGCCGGTGCCGATCGCCAGGCCCAGGTCGGCCTGGGCGAGCGCGGCGGCGTCGTTGACGCCGTCGCCGACCATCGCCACGACCCGGCCGGCGGCCTGCAGCTCGCGCACGGTGTCGACCTTGTCCTGCGGCAGGACCTCGGCGCGCACGTCGTCGATCCCGACCTCGCGCGCGACGGCCTCGGCGACGGCCCGCGCGTCGCCGGTCAGCAGCACCGGGGTGAGCCCCAGCGCGCGCAGCCGGCGGACCGCCTCGGCGCTGGTGTCCTTGACGGTGTCGGCGACCGACAGGACGCCGCGGGCCGAGCCGTCCCAGGCGACGGCCACCGCCGTACGGCCGGAGTCCTGGGCGCGGGCGAGCGCGGCCGCGAGGTCCTCGGGCAGCGGGAGGGACCACTGGGCCAGCAGCGCGGGGCGTCCGACGAGGACGGCGGAGCCGTCGACGGTGCCCTGGACGCCGAGGCCGGCGACGTTGGCGAAGCCCTCGACCGGCGGCAGCGCGCCGACCCGCTCGGCGGCACCGGTGGCGATGGCCTGGGCGACCGGGTGCTCGCTGGCCGCCTCGAGGGCGCCGGCCAGGCGCAGCAGGTCGTGCTCGGAGGTGCCGGCGGTGGGCACGACGTCGACCAGGCTCATCCGCCCGGTGGTGACGGTGCCGGTCTTGTCGAGCACGACGGTGTCGACCCGGCGGGTCTGCTCGAGCACCTCGGGGCCCTTGAGCAGGATCCCGAGCTGCGCTCCGCGGCCGGTGCCGACCATGAGCGCGGTCGGCGTGGCCAGCCCGAGGGCGCAGGGGCAGGCGATGATGAGGACCGCCACCGAGGCGGTGAAGGCCGCGCCGGCGCCGGCGCCGCTGACCGAGCCAGCCGACGAGCGTGCCGAGCGCGAGGACGAGCACCGTCGGCACGAAGACCCCGCTGATCCGGTCGGCGAGCCGCTGGACCTGCGCCTTGCCGTTCTGGGCGTCCTCGACGAGGCGGGCCATCTGGGCCAGCTGGGTGTCGCCGCCGACCCGGGTGGCCCGCACGACGAGCCGGCCGCCGGCGTTGACGGTCGCGCCGACCACCGTGTCGCCCTCGGCCACCTCGACCGGGACGGACTCGCCGGTGAGCAGTGCTCGCGTCGACCGCCGAGGTGCCCTCGACGACGACGCCGTCGGTGGCGAGCTTCTCGCCCGGCCGCACGACGAAGACGTCCCCCTCGGCGAGCTGGTCGACCGGCACGCGGGTCTCGACGCCGTCGCGCAGGACGGCGACGTCCTTGGCGCCGAGCTCGAGCAGCGCCCGCAGCGCCGCGCCCGAGCGGCGCTTGGCGCGCGCCTCGGCGTAGCGCCCGGCGAGCAGGAAGGTCGTCACGCCGGTGGCGGCCTCGAGGTAGATGTTGCCGCTGCCGTCGCCGCGCTGCAGCGTGAGCTCGAAGGGGTGCCGCATGCCGATCGTCCCGGCGGTGCCGAGGAACAGCGCGTACAGCGACCACAGGAAGGCCGCGAGCGTGCCGACGGAGATGAGGGTGTCCATCGTCGCGGCGCCGTGCCGCAGGTTGGTCCAGGCGGCGCGGTGGAACGGCAGCGCGCCCCACACCACGACCGGCGCGGCCAGCGTGAGCGAGAGCCACTGCCAGGCGTCGAACTGCAGCGCCGGCACCATCGCCATCGCGACCACCGGCACGGTGAGCACGAGGCAGACGAGCAGCCGCTCGCGCAGCGCCCGGGTCGCGTCGGGCTGCTCGACCAGCCCCTCGTCGGGAGCGCCGGCCGACGGCGCCGGCGGCCGGGGCAGCGCGGCGGCGTAGCCGGCGGCCTCGACCGCGGCGAGCAGCTGCGCGGGGTCGACGTCGGGGGCGAAGCGCACCCGCGCCTTCTCGGTCGCGTAGTTGACGCTCGCCTCGACGCCCTCGAGCTTGTTGAGCTTGCGCTCGATGCGGTTGGCGCAGGAGGCGCAGGTCATGCCGGTGATCGCGAGCTCGACCGAGTCGAGGTCGGGGGTGGTGGTCATGCGGACCTCCTGCAGGCAGCGGGCGTACGGGGCGGGCGGGGACGTACGGGGGTGCGGCCGTCAGGCGACGGCGTAGCCGGCCTCCTCGACGGCGGCGCGGACCTGCGCGTCGTCGACGGGCTCGGCGGAGGTGACCGTGAGCCGGCCGCTGTCGAGGTCGACGGCGACCTCGGAGACGCCGGCGACCTCGCTGACCTCCTCGGTGACGGAGGCGACGCAGTGCGCGCAGGTCATGCCGGTGACGGTGTAGGTGCTGGTGGTCATGGGGGCTCCTCGGGGTCTAGCTGCGGACGAGGCGGGCGATCGCGTCGCGCGCCTCCTGGAGCTTGGTCTCCTGCTCGGCACCGCCCTGGCGGGCGGCCTCCACGAGGCAGTGCCCCATGTGGTCGTCGAGCAGGCCGAGCGCGACGCTCTGCAGCGCCTTCGTGGCGGCCGCGACCTGGGTGAGCACGTCGATGCAGTACGTGTCGTCCTCGACCATGCGCGCGATGCCGCGCACCTGGCCCTCGACGCGGCGCAGCCGCTTGAGGTGGTCGTCCTTGCGGTCGCTGTAGCCGGGCACGAGGTCAGCATACCCCTGGGGGGTACCCCTCACACCGACCACCGGGGTGCGCGACCCCCGGGACGAGGCGTACGTGCGCCCCGGGATCAGTGCGCGGTCTTGAGCACGCCCGACGGCAGCAGGGAGATCGTCAGGGCGGCGCCGACGCAGAAGACGATCCCGGAGAGCGTGAAGGCGGTCGTGTAGCCGTGCACCGCGCTCTGCACGGCCGCGGCCGGCCCGCTGACCCGGCCGCTGCTGGCGTACGACGCGGCGGCGTGCGCGGCGACCGTCGACAGCAGCGCGGTGCCGACCGACCCGCCGACCTGCTGCATGGTGTTGACCATCGCCGAGGCGACACCGGCGTCGCGCGGGGCGACGCCGTAGGTCGCGCTGCTGATCGCCGGCGCGAAGATCAGGCCGAAGCCGAGCCCGAGGACGACGAGCGAGGGCAGGACGCCCCCGGCGTACGAGCTCGTGGGCGTGAGCCGGGACAGCAGGAACATCCCGGTCGCGCCGAGCACCATGCCGGTGCCCACCAGCGGCCGCGGGCCGACGCGGGGCAGCAGCAGGACGTTCGACGACGTCGACGAGGTGATGATGCCCGCGGTCAGCGGCAGGAACGCCAGCCCGCTGACGACCGGCGAGAAGCCGTGCACCGTCTGGAGGTAGAAGGTGAGGAAGAGGAAGACGCCGAAGATCGCCACGGCGGACAGCCCGACGGCGGCGTAGCAGGTGCCGCGGACCCGGTCGGTGACGACGCGCAGCGGCAGCAGCGGCGCCGCGACCCGGCGCTGCACGAGCACGAAGGCGACGAGCAGCCCGACCCCGCCGACCAGCAGGCCGACGGTGCCGGGGTCGCCCCAGCCGTCGGTCGCGGCGCGCGCGAACCCGAAGACGACGCAGAACAGGCCCGCGGAGGCGAGCAGCGTGCCCGGCAGGTCCAGGCGCGGCCGGTGGTCGGCGGTGTTGCGCTGCAGGACCTTGACGGCGCCGAGCGCGGCCGCGCCGGCGAAGGCGAGGTTGACGTAGAGGCACCAGCGCCACGAGAGGTACTCCGTCAGCGCCCCGCCGAGCACCAGCCCGACCGCGCTCCCGCCGCCGGCGACCGCGCCGAAGACGCCGAAGGCCTTGCCGCGCTCCTCGGGGTCGGTGAAGGTCGTCGCGAGGGTCGACAGCGCCGCGGGGGCGAGCAGCGCGCCGAAGACGCCCTGCAGCACACGGGCGGCGACGAGCACGCCGAAGGTCGGGGCCGCACCGCCGATCGCGCTGGCGATGGCGAAGCCGGCCAGGCCGAGCAGGAAGGCGCGGCGCCGGCCCCACAGGTCGCCGATCTTGCCGCCGAGCAGCAGCAGGCTGCCGAAGGACAGGGCGTACGACGTGACGACCCACTGCCGGTCGACGTCGGCGAAGCCGAGGTCGCGCTGGGCGCTCGGCAGCGCGATGTTCACGATCGTCGCGTCGAGCACGACCATGAGCTGGGCGGTCGCGACGACGGCCAGCACCAGCCAGCGCCGCGGGTCGGGCTCGCCGTCGGACGGGCGGGCAGGCACGGACGCGGTCGTCGCGCTGGTCACGGGTGTCCCTCGGGGCAGTGGGGGCGTACGGGGTGGGCGGCGTCCGGGCGCCGGCCCGGCAGGAGCGCTGTCTGGCGTCTCCCCAAGTGGTTGCCCTGACAAACGAACCGGGCCCGCCGGTGCTTCCCGGGTGTGGGCGTGTCCGCACCGCGCAGCCGCCTCCCGTGGTAGGACGAACGCGCCCGAGTCGGACACCGGGCTCAGGTCGGCGTGCCCGCCGGCCGAGGCACCCCCCAGCAGCGCCGCCGGCGCGGCCCTCGTCCGGGTCCCGAGCGGCCGACCGTCCCTCCCCGTCCCCCGAGTCCCGAGGAGCCGAGCGCGTGCGCCGACGCCCCCTCGCCCGCAGCACTGTCCCCCGCACCGCCCGGGTCGCCGGGGTCGCCGTCCTCACCGCCCTGGCCGTGCTGGCCGGCGGCGCGACGACGCCCGCCTCCGCGGAGGCGCCGCTGCCCGCGGTCACGGTCACGGAGCAGGACGTCGCCGCCGCGCAGTCCCGCGTCGACGCGGTCACCTCGCAGGTCGCCGGGGTCGCCGGCCGCCTCACCGAGGGCACCGCCCGCTGGCAGGAGGGCACCGCCCGGCTGGCCGCCGCGCAGCAGCAGGCCGGGCAGGCGCAGGCCGCCGCCGACCTCGCCGAGCAGGCCGCTGCCGCGCGCCGCGGCGTGCTGGCCGGCCTGGTGTCCGCCGACTACCGCAGCCCGGCCGGCGTACCGCTGCTGCTCAAGGCCGGGAGCGGCGCCGCCGGGCTGACCCAGGCCCTGCGCGCCGACGCCGACCTCGGCCAGGTCCGCGGCAGCACCCAGGACGCGCTCGCCTCCGCCCAGGAGGCCAACCGCGCCGCTGCCGGGGCCCGCCGCGAGGCCGAGGCGCTGCGCGACGGCGCGGCCGCCGAGGAGCGCGACCTCGCCGCCCAGCTCGACGCCCTCCAGGCGCTCGCCCGCCGGACCGACGCCGCCCTGACCTCCGCCGCCGGCGAGCTCGACCGGCTCAGCGCGCAGCGGGCCGACCAGATCGCGGCCCGCGAGGCCGAGGTCGCCCGCCGGGCCGAGGCCGCCCGCCGGGCCGCCGAGGCCGCGGCCGCCGCGGCCGCCGCCAAGGCCCGGGCCGCCCGCCCGGCTCCCGCCCCGCCCGCCCCCCGCCGCGCGGCCTCCCCGGCGACCGGCTCGTGCGCCGGCCGCTCGACCGGCGGCTACGCCAACGGGGCGATCCCGGCCAGCGCGCTGTGCCCCCTGTCGTACGCCCCGGGCCACCTGCTGCGGGCCGACGCGGCGGCCGCCTTCAACCGGCTCACCGACGCGGCCAAGGCGGCGCGCGGGGTCCCCGTCTGCGTCACCGACTCCTACCGCAGCTACTCCGAGCAGGTCCGGCTCTACGCCGAGAAGCCGTCCCTCGCGGCCGTGCCCGGCACGAGCAACCACGGCTGGGGCGTCGCGGTCGACCTGTGCGGGGGCGTGCAGAGCTACGGCACCAGCGCCTACCTGTGGATGAAGGCCAACGCCCCGGCGTACGGCTGGGTGCACCCCTCCTGGGCCGAGCCGGGCGGCTCGCGCCAGGAGCCGTGGCACTGGGAGTACGTCGGCTAGCGGGCCTCCGGCAGCACCCGCTCAGGCACCCGCTCAGGCCTCCGGCAGTACCCGCTCAGGCCTCCGGCAGCACGACCTCGAAGCGCGCGCCGGAGGTCGACGGCACGAGCGACAGCTCGCCGCCGCCGGCCCGCACGAGCCGACGGGCGAGCGCCAGCCCCAGGCCGGAGCCCTCGCCGGACGGCTCGCGCACGCCTGGTTCGAAGAGCGTCTCGGCCAGGGCCGGGTCGACGCCCGGCCCGTCGTCCTGCACGCTCACGCGCGGACCGTGCGGTCCCTGCTCCACGACCACCTGCACGAGCGCGCGTCGGTAGCGCAGGGCGTTGTCGAGCACGGGGGCGAGCGCGCGCTCGAGCAGGGCGTGGTCGACGCCGGCGGCGAGCGCCCGGCCGGGCGCCGTGGTGCGCACGGCGCCGTCCGGCGGCGCGACCGAGCGGACGGCGGTGGCGACGGCCTCCTGCACGACGCAGCGCCCGGGCGCCCCGGAGGTGCTCGCGCGCGCGGCGGTGAGCAGGCTCTCGAGCACGCCGCGCATCCGCTCGGCGGCGGCGAGCACCGCGGTGTGGCCCTCGGTGAGCTCCTGCGCGCTGCGCGGCCGGCTGCCGAGCAGCTCGACCTCCGCGACGATCGCCGTGAGGGGGGTGCGCAGCTCGTGCGACAGCTCCGCCGACAGCTGCTGCTCGTGGCGCAGCACCGCCGACAGCCGGTCGAGCACCGCGTCGAGGGTGCGGGCGAGCGCGGCGAGCTCCAGCGGCCGCGCGCCGTCGCCGAAGCGGCGGTCGAGGTCGGTCGCGCTCCACCGGTCGGCCTGCTCGGTCATCTCGGCGACCGGCGCGAGGGCCCGCCCGATGAGCGTGCGGCTCAGGCCGTACGCCCCGACGAGCACGACGAGCGCCAGGGCGCCGGAGGCCAGCAGGGCGAGGTCGCGCGCCCGCTCGTACGGGTCCAGGCTCAGGCTCGTGACGACGGTGCCGACCTGCGCGGCGGCCGAGGGCACCGGCAGGGCGTAGTAGCGCACCGCCTCGGGCTCGGCGGTGTCCAGGGTGCGCGTCCCGCGACCGACCAGGGCGGCGACCCGGCGCTCCTCCTCCGGCTCGGCCCGGGGGCGCACGAGCGCGCTGTCGCCGGAGAAGACCCAGGTCCCGGGCGCGACGCGGGTCTCCTCGGAGGGGTCGCGCACGCTCACCCCGGCCGCGCCGACCTCCAGCCCGGCCGCCGCCGCCTGCGCCCGCGACCGCAGCAGGTCGCCCGCGTCGGCCCGCAGCTGCTGCGACAGCACCACGTTGAAGCCGACCGTCAGCACGGCCATCGCGCCCGCCGCGACGAGCACGGCGGCCAGGGCCAGCCGCTCGCGCAGGCTCGCCGGTGCGGGCAGCCTCATGCCGGCGGGATCACGCGTAGCGGTAGCCGACGCCGCGGGCGGTCGCGATCGTCTCCGGCGAGCCGACCTCGCCGAGCTTGCGGCGCAGCCGGGCGACGTACTGGTCGAGCGTGTTCTCGTTGACGTGCGAGCCGTCGGCCCAGCCGGCCCGGACCAGCTCGCGGCGTCGGAGGACCCGTCCGGGCGCGGCGACGAGCGCCCCGAGCAGGCGGTACTCGGTCGGGGTGAGCGCCGTGCTGCCGTCGGGGCCGACCAGCGCGTGCGTGCCCGGGTCCAGGTGCACCGGGGCCGGCGGCAGGTCGTGGGTGGCGCGCTTGAGCAGCGCCCGCAGCCGGGCCGTGAGCTCGGACAGGTGGAAGGGCTTGACGAGGTAGTCGTCGCCGCCGGCGGCGAAGCCCGACAGCCGGTCGGTGAGCCGGTCGTGGGCGGTGAGGAACAGCACCGGCGCGTCGATCCCGCGGGCCCGCAGCGCCTGGCACAGGTCGCGGCCGTCGGTGTCGGGCAGCCCGATGTCGAGCACGACCGCGGCCAGCCCCTCGGCGGCCAGCCCGAGGGCGGCGCCGCCGTCGCGGGCGGTCACGACGTCGAAGCCCTCCTCGCGCAGCCCGCGCGCGAGCACCGCGCGCAGCGAGGCGTCGTCCTCCACCACCAGCACGCGCGGCTCGTCCAGGACCGTCATGGTCCCAGTGTCCGCCACGCAGCGCCGTCCGTCGCCCCCCGCGGCCGCGGGTTCACGTGGCGTTCAGCGCCGGCTCAGGCGGGCTTCAGCGCCGGCCCCGCACGGTGGGCAGGTCCGAAGGAGGACCCGTGCCCCGTTCGTCCCTCGTCCTGCCCCCCTCGCAGCTGCCGCGCACCCCCGCCGGAGGCCGCGTGCTCGTCGTCACCGGCAGCGTCGGCGCCGGCCACGACGGCGCCGCCCGCGAGCTCGCCGACCGCCTGCGCGCGACCGGGGTGGAGGTCGACGTGCGCGACCTGCTGGCGGTGCTGCCCGCCCCGGTGCCCCGGGTGCTGCGCGACGGCTACCGGCTGACCGTCGACCGCGTGCCGCAGGCCTTCGAGCAGCTGTTCCGGGCGCTCGAGCGGCCCGGAGCGGTCTCCCGCCTGCTCGTCACGGTCTGCCGGCTCGCCCTGCCGGGCGTGCGCGGCTGGCTCGCCGAGCGGCCGTACGACCTGGTGGTGTCGACCTACCCGCTGGCCAGCCGGTGCCTGGGGGAGCTGCGCCGCACCGGTCGCCTGGCGGTGCCGGTGGTCACCTACCTCACCGACCCCGCCGCGCACGCGAGCTGGCTCGACCCCGGCGTGGACCTGCACCTCACCGTCACCGCGGCGACCGCCCGGCAGGGGGAGCGGGCGTACGGCGTGCCGATGCGCGAGGCCGGGCCGCTGGTGCCCGCCCGCTTCGCCGCCCCCGTGCCGCCGGCCCGTCGGGCGGCGGTCCGGGCCGCGCTGGGCCTGCGGGCCGGCGCCCGCGCCGCGCTGCTCGTCGCCGGCTCCCTGGGCCTCGGCGACGTCGTCGAGGGCGCGCGGGACGTGGCGGCGGCCGGCTTCGTGCCCGTCGTGCTCTGCGGCCGCAGCGCGGCGCTGCGCCGGCAGGTCGCGCAGGTGCCCGGCGCGGTGGCGCTGGGCTGGCGCGACGACGTGCACGAGCTCATGGCGGCCTGCGACGTGCTCGTGCACAACGCCGGCGGGCTGAGCTTCACCGAGGCGCTGGTCGCCGGGCTGCCGGCCGTGAGCTACCGCTGCATCCCGGGGCACGGCCGCGCCAACGCGGCGGTGCTCGACGCGGCCGGCCTCGCCCCCTGGGCGCGCACGCCCGCCGAGCTGCGGGGCGCCCTGGAGGCGCAGGTGGTCCGCCCCCGGCGGGTGCCCGCGCTCGGCGACCCCGTCGACGCCCTGCGGGCGCTGCTGCCCGCCGTCCGGCCGCTCGCGGCATGAGGGCGGGCTGGGCCGGCTGGACCGCGGCCGGGGTGGCCGTCGCCGCCACCGCGCACGCCGGCCCCGCGCTCACCGCCCGGGGCCGCTGGCGGCAGCGCGCGCTGCCGGGGCTGTGCGGCGTGGGCCGCCCCGGGGGCGTCGCCCTGACCTTCGACGACGGCCCGGACCGGCGCGGCACCGAGGCCGTCCTGCGGGTGCTCGCCGGGCTCGGGTGGTCGGCGACGTTCTTCCTGCTCGGCGAGCAGGTCGAGCGCCGCCCGGAGCTGGCCCGGCGGCTCGTCGAGGCCGGCCACGAGGTCGCCCTGCACGGCCACGCGCACCGCAACCACCTCGCTCGCACGCCGGCGGCGCTGCGCCGCGACCTGGGGCGCTCGTGCGCCGCGGTGACCGCCGCCGCCGGGGTGCGGCCCACGAGCTACCGCCCGCCGTACGGCGTCCTCACCGGCGGGACGCTCGCCGCCTGCCGCGACCTCGGGCTGCGACCGGTCCTGTGGACGGCGTGGGGCCGCGACTGGAGCGGTGCGGGCCCGCAGGCCGTCGCGCGGACCGTGCTCGACGGCCTCGCGGACGGCGGCTGCGTGCTGCTGCACGACAGCGACGTCACGAGCGCCCCGGGCTCCTGGCGGGCGACCGCCGCGAGCCTGCCGCTGCTCGCGGCGGGTCTCGGCCTGCGGGGGTGGGAGGTGCGGCGGCTCGACGACCACCTGCGGCCCGAGCAGGTGGCGGCCTGAGCGGCACGCTCGCGGGCACGGTGCTGGGGCTGCTCGCCGCGCTCGGCTTCGCCGGGTCGTCGGTGCTGCAGCACGGCGCGGCTACCCGGGAGGTGGCCGCCGGGCCAGCAGGGGCGGCAGGGCGCAGCAGGGGCAGCAGGCCCGCTCCGGCTGCTCGGCCGGCTCGCCGCCCGTCCGGCCTGGCTCGCCGGAGCGGTCCTGGGCGGCGCCGGGCTGGTCCTGCAGGCGCTGGCCCTGCGGGTCGCGCCCGTGGCGCTCGTGCAGCCGCTGCTCGCCACCGGGCTGGTGCTCGCGCTCGTCCTGGGCGCCGCGACCGGCGCCCGCCCGTCGCGCGGGCAGTGGCTGGCCGCGGGGGCCGCCGCGCTCGGCCTCGCGCTCTTCCTCGTCGCGGCCGCGCCCGCCGCCGGGCCGGGCCGGTCCTCCGGGCCCGCGCTCCCCCTCGCCACGGCGGGCGCGCTGGCGCTGCTCGCGCTCGCGCTCGCGCTGCGCCGGGCCGGGGCGCCGCACCCGGCCGCCGCGCTCGGCACCGCCGCCGGCGCCGGCCTGGGCGTCGCCGCGCCGCTGCTCAAGCAGGTCGTGAGCACCCCGCTCGCCGCGCTGCCCGGCAGCTGGGCGCCGTACGCCCTGCTCGTGCTCGGCGGCAGCGCCCTGGCGCTCACCCAGGAGGCCTTCGCGGCGGGCCCGCTCGTGGAGAGCCTGCCGGGGCTGTCGGTGCTCGAGCCGCTCGTCGCGGTCGCCCTGGGCGCGCTGGCGCTCGGCGAGGGCCTGGCGGGCGGCCCGGCCGCGAGGCTCGGCGAGGCCGCCGGGCTGGTCCTCGCCGTGGGCGGCGTGCTCGGCCTGTCGCTGCGGACGCCTACCGTCGGGCCGCTGCCCGTCCCGATCCCGGAGGACCTCCCGTGACCCGCCCGGCCCGCCCCGCCCTGCTCGCCGCCGCGCTGGCCCTGCTCGGCCTGCTCGCCGGCTGCTCCACGGGGCCGGTCGGCGCCAACGCCGCGCCGCGACCCGCGGGGGTGACCGCCGCCGCACCTCCGGCGCCCGGTCCGGGCGACGTCTACGCCCACACCCGGGCCGGCATGCTCAGCCCGGCCGTGGCCGGCCAGCCCGCGCTGGTCTACGTGCCCGACCTGTCCAGCGGCACGGTCACCGTCATCGACCAGGCCAGCCTGCAGGTCGTCGACACCCTGCGCGTCGGCCGCGAGCCGCAGCACGTCGTGCCGTCGTGGGACCTGCAGACGCTGTGGGTCAACAACAACCGCGGCAACAGCCTCACCCCGATCGACCCCCGCACCGGCAAGGTCGCCGGTCCCGCCACGCCGGTGGCCGACCCGTACAACCTCTACTTCACCCCCGACGGCAGCGCCGCGATGGTCATGGCCGAGGCGCACGGCGAGATCGACTTCTACGACCCGCACACCTTCGCGCGGCAGTCGGCCCTGCCGCTGGACTCCCGGTGCCGGGGCGTCAACCACGTCGACTTCTCCGCCGACGGGTCCTACTTCCTGGCCACCTGCGAGTTCTCCGGCCAGCTCGTCAAGGTCGACACCGCGCGGCGCGAGGTCCTGGGCTACCTCGACCTCAACCGGCCCGGCGCGCCTGCCGCCCCGCAGGACGTCAAGATCGACCCGACGGGCACGACCTGGTACGTCGCGGACATGAACGCGGCGGGCGTGCACGAGGTCGACGGCGACGCGCTCGTCGAGACCGGCTTCCTGCCCACCGGGCCGGAGACGCACGGCCTCTACCCGAGCCGCGACGGCCGGTACCTGTACGTCGCCAACCGCGGCGGGATGCTCGCCAGCCCGCGGCCGCCGTACCCGCACCGCGGCAGCGACGGGTCGGTGTCGGTGGTGGACTTCGCGACCCGGCAGGTCGTGGCGACCTGGCCGGCCGAGGGCGGCACCCCCGACATGGGCGGCGTGTCGGCCGACGGGTCGCGGCTGTGGCTGTCGGGGCGGCGCAGCGGCGAGGTCTACGTCTTCGACACCGGCGGGGGCGACCCCACCGCCGGGCACCTGCTCACGCGCATCCCGGTCGGCCGCGAGCCGCACGGCCTGGCGGTCTGGCCCCAGCCCGGCCGCTACTCGCTCGGCCACACCGGCATCCTGCGGTGAGGCGCGCCGCGCCCGCGGTCGTGCTGCTCCTGGCGCTGACCGGCTGCTCGGCCGCTCCCGCCGCGGCGCCGCCCCCGGTCCGCCCGGCGGCGCCGCCGTCGCCGGCCCCGGCTGCGGCGACCTGGGCCCGCGGCCCGGACCTGCCGGTCGCCGTGAGCGAGACGGGCGTCGCGGTGCTCGACGGGCAGGTGCACGTGCTCGGCGGCTACGTCGCCGGGCGGGCGCACTCGACGACCCACCTGGTGCTCGACGCCGACGGCGCCTGGCGCACCGCCGCGCCGCTGCCCGTCGCCCTGGACCACGTCGGGGGCGCGGTCGTCGGCGGGGTGCTGCTCGCCGCGGGCGGCTACGGCCCCGCCGGGCGGCCCACGTCGGGGCTGTGGGCGTACGACCCGGTGGGCGACCGGTGGGTCGCGCGCGCGGCGCTCCCCGTCGCGCGCTCGGCCGCCGTCGCCGTCGAGCTCGGCGGCCGGCTGCACCTCGTCGGCGGGCGCGGGCCCTCGGGCGACACGGCCGAGCACGACGTCTACGACCCCGCGACCGACCGGTGGACGACCGCCGCGCCGGTCCCGACCGCGCGCGACCACGCGGCCGCCGCGGTGCTCGACGGCCGGCTCTTCGTCGCCGCGGGGCGACCGGGCGACCTGGCCTCGCTGGAGGTCTACGACCCGGCGACCGACCGCTGGACGGCCGGCCCGCCGCTGCCGGCCGGGCGGTCGGCGGCGTCCGGGGCCGCGTGGCGCGGGCGCTTCCTCGTCCTCGGCGGGGAGGACGCCCGCGAGACCGCGGCCTCGCGCGAGGTCGACGCGTACGACCCGGCGACGGGCACCTGGGCGCGGCTGGCCGACCTGCCCGAGGCCCGGCAGGGCGTGGGCGCGGCGGTCGTCGGCGGGCGGGTCCTGCTGCCCGGCGGCGGACCGTCGGCCGGCGGGCGCGACCAGACCGCGGCGCTGCTGGTGCTCGGCTAGTCGGCGGCTGCCGCGAAGAACGCCCGCTCGAGCTCCATCGCCCGGCGGTACGCCGTCTCGTCCTGCTCCCCGGCGTACCGGTCGAGCAGGGCCTCCAGCGTGCGGGTGAGCTGCTCGAAGCCCGGGTCGGCGTACGTCCGCACCCACTCCTCGTACGGCCCGGCGGCCTCCAGCGACTGCCCCAGCCAGGCGTAGAGGCGCAGGCAGGGGGTCATCGCGGCGAGGGTGCGCCCCAGGCCGCCGGTCGCGGCGGTGGCGAGCAGGAAGTCGGTGTAGGCCAGCGTCGCCGCGGCCGGCGGGTCGGCGCGCGCGCCCCAGCGGGCGGCGTACGACGCGTGCAGGCGCAGCTCCTCGCGCACCCCGGCGATCAGCTCGGCCAGCGGCAGGACCGCGTCGTCGGGGGCGCCGGCGAGCGCGAGGGCGTACGCCCGGGTGAACGACCGGAGGAAGTGCGCGTCCTGCGCGACGTAGCCCGCGAACTGCTCGCGCCGCAGGGTGCCGTCGGCCAGTCCGCGCACGAAGGGCGTGTCGCGCGAGGCCTGCGCCAGGTCGGCGCTGGCCGCCCACAGCGCGGCGGCCCGGCTCACCGGGCGTCCCAGAAGGCCGCCTCGAGCGCGAGCACGCGGGGCAGCGCGTCCTGCGGGGCCCCGGCGGCCCGGGCGGCGCGGCCGAGCGCGTCGACGTACGCCGCGAAGCCCGGGTCGGTCCAGTGCTCGACGCAGGCGCGGTAGGGCCCGGCGCCCGGCGCAGCGGCCTGCCAGGCCAGCAGGTAGACCCGCTCGAGCGCCTCCAGCGCCGTGACGGCCACCGCGTACGGCGCCTCGTCGAGCTCGCGCAGCAGGCCGGCGTAGTCCCGGGTCACGGCGGCGGGCCGGGCGGGCGCGAGACCGCGGGCGGCGGCGAGCTCGTCGAACCACGCCAGCTCCTCGACGAGCGCGACGCAGCCGCCGGCGAGCACCGCCTGGGCGTCGCGGGGGGCGCGGGCCAGCAGGCGGGCCTGGAAGGCGAGCAGGTCGGCGACGAACAGCCGGTCCTGGCCCAGCCAGCGGTCGAAGTCCTCGGGCGCGAGGGTGCCGTCGCGCACGCCCTCGAGGAAGGGGGCGCGGGTCGCGGCGTCCCAGGCGTCGTCGAGGTCGGTCACGCGCCGACAGTAGGTGCGTCGGGCGCAGGTGTGGACAGCCGCCCGGACCGTCGTAGGGTGGCGGCAACGTGTGCGGGAGCTCGGGACCGACCGGGCTGAGAGGGCGGCTGACGTGCCGCCGACCGCCGGAACCTGACCGGGTAATGCCGGCGTAGGGAGATCACGATGAGCGCACCCGTCCTCCAGCCCGCCCGCGCCGAGGCGCCGCTGGTGCTGTCCGAGCCCCCGGTCGCCCGGATGGGGCTGCGGGAGACCACCGGCCTGTGGGGCAACCTCGGCATCAGCCTGCTGCTGCCGGTGGCCGCTGCCTTCGTCGTGCTGCCCGGGCGGCCGCTGCTCGTCAGCGTGCTCGCGGTCGTCGTCGGCGCGGTCCTCGGCGCCGCGCTGCTGGGGCTGACCGCCGCCCCGAGCGCCCGCGAGCGGGTGCCGGCGATGGTGCTGCTGCGCGGCCTGCTCGGCCGGCGGGCCTCGGCCCTGCCGACGGTCCTCAACCTGGCGCAGTGCGTCGGCTGGGCGACCTTCGAGGTGGTGGTCATCTCGGAGGCGGCGTCGCGCGCCCTGGGCGCCCCGCGATGGCCGTTCGTGCTGCTCGCCGGCGCGCTCGCCACGGCGATGGCGGTGCGCCCGCTCGGGGCGGTGCGCCTGCTGTCGCGCTACGCGGTGTGGCTCGCCGTCGCCGCCGCCGCCTACCTGTTCGTCCGGGTGCTGGCCCAGCCGCTGCCGCAGGTCACCGAGGGGGGCGCCGGCTCGTTCTGGAGCGCCGTCGACGTCGTCGTCGCCCTGCCGGTCTCGTGGTTCCCGCTCGCGGGGGACTACACCCGGCACGCCCGCGACACCCGTACGGCGCTCGTCGGGTCCTCGGTCGGCTACGGCGCGTCGACGATCGCCTTCTTCACCCTGGGCCTGCTGGCGCTGTCGGCGTACGGCGCCAGCGGCCTGGACGTCGTCGACGCCCTGCTCGCGGTGCCGCTCGGGCTGCTCGCGGTGCTCGTGCTCGTCGTCGTCGAGCTCGACGAGGTCTTCGCCAACGTCTACTCCACCGCCGTGTCGGCGCAGAACCTCGCCGCGCGCCTCGACCGCCGGGTGCTCGCCGTCGCCGTCGGGACGATCGCGACGGTCCTCGGGCTGACCTTCGACATCGCGTCCTACGAGGCGTTCCTGTTCCTGCTCGGCGCGGTGTTCGTGCCGCTCGCCGGTGTGCTCGTCATCGCCTACTGGGCCGTGCCGCGCGGTGCGTGGGACGTCTCCGACACCGCGCCGGCGCGCCCGCTGCTCCTGCTGCCGTGGGCGGCCGGCTTCGTCGCCTACCAGCTGACCCTGCCGACGTACTTCGACGGGGTCGGCGCGGGCTGGACCGCCTGGTGGGGCGCGCGGCAGGCCGACCTCGGCATCTCGGCCACCCACGGGCTGTCGGCGTCGCTGGTGTCCCTGTCGGTCGCCACGCTGCTCACCGCGGCCGTGCTCGTGCCCGCGGCGGTCCGGCGGCGGGCGTGACGGTCGCCGCGCCTTTCCCGGCGCTGGGGCGGCTGCACGTCCTCACCGACGCCCGCGGCGGCCGCGCGACGCTCGAGGTGGTCGCCGCTGCGCTGTCCGCCGGCGCGCCCGTGGTCCAGGTGCGGGCCAAGGGCGTGACCGACCGCGAGCTGCACGACCTCGCCCTCCGGGTCGTCGCCCTGTGCCGCGCCGCCGGCGCCACCTGCCTCGTCGACGACCGGGTCGACGTCGCGCTGGCCGCCGGCGCGGACGGCACCCACCTGGGCGCCACCGACCTGCCGCTGGAGGCCGCCCGCCGGGTCGCCGGGCCCGGGCACCTGCTCGGCGGCACCGCCCGCTCACCGGACGCCGGCCGGGCGCTGGTCGCCGCGGGCGCGGACTACCTCGGGGTCGGGCCGTCCTACGCGACCACCACCAAGGACGGCCTGCCCGACCCGCTCGGCCCGGGCGGGGTGGGCGCGGTGGCGAGCGCCGTGGACGTGCCCGTCCTCGCCATCGGCGGCGTCACCGTCGACCGGGTTCCGGCGCTGCGGGCGGCCGGGGCGTACGGCGTGGCGGTCGTCGGCGCGGTCAGCGACGCGGCCGACCCGGCCGCCGCGGTGCGCGCGCTCCTGCAGGCGCTGGGCAGCGGGACGTGACCCGACCCGCGACCGGCCCCGTGACCGGCCCCGTCGACGTCCTCGTCGTGGGCGGCGGCGTCATCGGGCTGTCGGTGGCCTGGCGGGCGGCGCAGGGCGGCCGGTCCGTCGCGGTCGTCGACGACGACCCGGGCGGCGGCGCGTCGCGGGCCGCCGCGGGGATGCTCGCCCCGGTCACCGAGGCGTCGTACGGCGAGGAGCGGCTGCTCGGGCTCGCCCGCGCCTCGCTGGAGCGCTACCCCTCCTTCGTCGCCGAGCTCGAGGACGCTGCCGGGCAGCGGGTCGGGCTGCGGACCGCGGGGACCCTCGTCGTCGGGTTCGACGCCGACGACGTGGCGGCGCTGGACCGGCTGCACGCCTACCAGCGCGAGCTCGGGCTGGCCGCCGAGCGGCTCGCCCCCAGCGCCTGCCGGCGGCGCGAGCCGGGCCTGGGCACCCGGGTGCGCGGTGGCCTGGCCGTCCCCGGCGACCACTCCGTCGACCCCCGGGCGCTGCACGCCGCGCTGCGGGTCGCCGCCGAGCGGGCCGGGGTGCGGCTCGTCGCCGCCCGCGCGCAGGAGCTGCTCGTCGAGGGCGGCCGCGCGACCGGGCTGCTCGTCGACGGCCGGCGCCTGAGCGCCGAGACGGTCGTGCTGGCGGCCGGCGCCGCGAGCGCCCGGCTCGCCGGCGTGCCGCCGCTGCCGGTGCGGCCGGTCAAGGGCCAGGTGCTGCGGCTGCGCGGCGCGCCCGTGCTCGAGGGGACCGTGCGGGCGCTGGTGCGCGGCCGCGAGGTCTACCTCGTCCCGTACGCCGGGGACCGGCTGGTCGTGGGCGCCACCGTCGAGGAGCTCGGCTTCGACCCGCGCGTGACCGCCGGCGCGGTGCTCGACCTGCTGCGCGACGCCTGCGAGGTGGTGCCGGGGGTGAGCGAGCTCGAGCTCGTCGAGACCCTCGCCCGCTTCCGCCCGGGCACGCCCGACAACGCGCCGCTGCTCGGCGCCGGACCGCTGCCCGGCCTGGTGCTGGCCACCGGCCACCACCGCAACGGCGTGCTGCTCACCCCGGTGACCGCCGACGCGGTCGGGGCCCTGCTCGTCACGGGCGTGCTGCCCGAGGTCGCGGTCGCCTTCTCGGCCGCCCGGTTCGAGGAGGTCGCGTGCAGCTGACCGTGAACGGCGCCCCCGCCGACCTGCCCGACGGCGCCTCCGTCGCCGACCTCGTCGCGGTGCGCGCCGAGGACCGGCGGCGGCTCGCGGTGGCCCGCAACGGCGAGGTCGTCCCGCGCAGCGCCTGGGCGGCGACCGCGCTCGCCCCCGGCGACACCGTCGAGGTCCTCGCGGCGGTGGCCGGTGGCTGACGACCCGCTGGTCCTGGCCGGCGAGACCTTCGGCTCGCGGCTGCTGCTCGGCACCGGCGGCGTGCCCAGCATGGAGGCGCTGGAGAAGGCCCTGACGGCCTCCGGCAGCGAGATCGTGACGGTCGCGCTGCGCCGGGTCGACGCCGCCGCGGGCGGCGCGCTGCTCGACGTCGTCGAGCGCGCCGGGGTGCGCCTGCTGCCCAACACCGCCGGCTGCCGCACCGCGCGGGAGGCGGTGCTCGCCGCGCAGCTCGGCCGCGAGGCGTTCGAGACCGACTGGGTCAAGCTCGAGGTCATCGGCGACGAGGACACCCTGCTGCCCGACCCGGTCGAGCTGCTGGAGGCCGCCGAGCAGCTCGTGCTCGACGGCTTCCGGGTCTTCGCCTACACCAGCGACGACCCGGTCGTGGCCCGCCGGCTCGCCGACGCGGGCTGCGCGGCGGTCATGCCGCTCGGCTCGCCCATCGGCAGCGGCCTGGGCATCCGCAACCCGCACAACATCGCGCTGGTCCGCGAGGCGCTCGACGTGCCGGTCGTCCTCGACGCCGGCATCGGCACCGCCTCCGACGCCGCGCTGGCGATGGAGCTGGGCTGCGACGCGGTGCTGCTCGCCTCGGCGGTCACCCGGGCCCGCGACCCCGAGCGGATGGCGCTGGCCATGCGGCACGCCGTCGAGGCGGGCCGGCTCGCGGCGCGGGCCGGGCGCATCCCGCGGCGCTGGCACGCGCGGGCCTCCACCCAGACGGCCGGCCAGCCCGACCTGTGACCGCCCCGCTCGCCGCCGGTGCGGCGCCCGCCGCTGCCCGCCCGACCCCGCCGGCGCGCCTGCTCCTGCTCACCGACCGCCGGCTGTCGCCCCGCCCGCTCGTCGACACCGTCCGCGCGGCCGTCGACGGGGGCGCCCGCGCGGTCGTGCTGCGCGAGAAGGACCTGCCGGCGGCCGAGCGGGTCCGGCTGGCCGACGGCCTGCGGGCCGTCCTGCCCGACGACGCCCTGCTCGTGCTGGCCGGCACCTCGGTGCCCGGCGACGCGCTGCACCTGGCCGCCGCCGACGCCGTCCCCGACCCCCGGCCGGCCCTGCTCGGCCGGTCCTGCCACGACGCCGCGGAGCTCGCCGCCGCCGCCGGGTGCGACTGGGTGACGCTCTCGCCGGTCTTCGCGACGGCCACCAAGCCCGGGTACGGCCCGGCCCTCCGCCCCGCCGGGCTCGCCGCGCTGCTCGGCCCCGGCGCGCCCCCCGCGTACGCCCTCGGCGGCGTCGACGGTCCCGCCGCCGCCCGCGCGTGCCGGCAGGCCGGGGCGTACGGCGTGGCCGTGCTCGGCGCGGTCATGCGCGCGCCCGACCCCGGGCGCCGTCGTCGCCGGTCTCGTCGCCGCGCTCGAGGAGGACCCGTGACCCCGCCCGTCGCCCTCACCATCGCCGGCTCCGACTCCGGCGGCGGCGCCGGGGTGCAGGCCGACCTCAAGGCGTTCGCCGCGCTCGGGGTCTTCGGCACCAGCGCGCTGACCGCGCTGACGGCGCAGAGCACCACCGGGGTGAGCGGCGTGCTGCCGGTGCCCGGGGAGTTCGTCGTCGCGCAGGTGGAGGCGGTGCTGGCCGACCTGCCGGTGGCGGCGGTCAAGACCGGGATGCTCGGGACGCTGGAGGTCGTGCGGGCCGTCGCGGGCCTGGCCGAGCGGCTGCCGCAGCTCGTCGTCGACCCGGTGATGGTCGCCAGCAGCGGCGACCGGCTGCTCGCCGCCGAGGCCGAGCGGGCCTACGTCGAGCTGCTCCTGCCGGTCGCGACCGTGCTCACGCCCAACCTGCTCGAGGCGCAGGCGCTGCTCGGCGCCGCGATCGGGACGCTCGAGGAGCAGCGCGCCGCCGCCCGGGAGCTCGGCGCGCTCGGCCCGCGGGTCGTCGTCGTCAAGGGCGGCCACGCCACCGCCGACAGCGCCGGCGAGGCGGTCGACGTCGTCTGGGACGGCACGTCCCTGTGGGAGCTGCGCGCCCCGCGCCTGCCGACCGGCAACACCCACGGCACCGGCTGCACCTTCGCGGCAGCCACCGCGGCCGGCCTGGCCCGCGGCCTCCCGGTGGCCGAGGCGCTGGCGCGGGCCAAGGCGTACGTCGGGCGTGCCCTCGCCGGCGGGGCGACCTGGCGGCTCGGCGCCGGGCACGGCCCGCTGGACCACCTGCTGTGGTCCGAGCGGGGCGCCCCCGCCGACTGACCGCCGCGCGCCTCCGCCCGACGCGGACCCGCCCGCAGGGTTCAGGCGCCGTCGTACGCGTCGTCGAGCACCACGAGCCCGTCGAGCTCGACGGCGTGGGCGCCGCGCTCGGGCGGCGTCGCGTCGACGACGGTGACCCGCCCGCGCAGCGGCAGGTCGAGCGCGAGGACCACCTGCCGCGCCCGCACCACCGGGCCGCGCAGGTCCACGGTCCCCGCGGGCCGGCCGTCGACGAAGACGGCCACCACCCCGCCGCGCGGCCCGGGCGCCGCGAGCAGCCCGACCGTCCGGCCGGTGGCGGTGCCGCGGGTCCGCCAGGTCGCGCCGGCCCCGGCACCCGCGGTCCGCAGCACGCTCCCGTCCGTCGCGGCGCCGCGCACCGCCGTCGTCCAGCCGTCGCTGAGGTCGTACGCCGCGTCCGGCACGACGCCGACCGAGAGCCGCGGGCTGGCGGCCACGACCGCGCCGCCGACCTCCAGGGCGTACGCCGCCTCCGCCGGCGTCCCGCTCACCGCCACCCGCAGGTCCTGCGGTCCCGGGGCGACCCGCTCGAGCAGCACCGTCCCGCCGGAGGTCAGGCGGCACCCGGCCGAGCAGTCGTCGGCGGGAGCCTGCACGACCAGCCGGACCGCCCCGTCGGTCCGCAGCTGCCCGGCCGGCCGGACGCTGACCCCGCTCCCGGAGACGGCCCGCACCTTGCGGCCGGGTCGCACCGACACGCCGCCGGACGGCTCCGGCGCGCCGAGCGCGGCCAGGTCGAGCAGGCCGTCGAACCGGGCTCCCGGGTCGGCGGTGACGGTGAGCGGCACGTCGGCGGCCACGTCGAGCACCGCGACGACGCTGCGCGGCGCGTCCTCGGGCGCGGTGAGGTCCACCGGCACGGGCGCGCCGTCCCCCGCCCGCACGACGAGCCGGCCCCCCTGGGGGCCGCGCGGCGCGACGACCCCGACCTGGCGGGCCAGCCCACCGGGCACGCTCGCCGACGCGCCCGCCGGGCCTGCCCGCAGCACGAGCGTCTCGGTGGCGGTGAGGTCGACCTCGCGCGCCCAGCCGGTCACGTCGGGCAGGGACGTCTCGGCGGTCCAGCCCGGCAGCAGCGTGCCGCTGCGCGCGAGCACCGCTCCGTCCGCCGTGCGGACCTCGTAGCGCGGCGGCCCGAGCAGCGGCTCCGGCCCCCAGCGGTCGGTCGTCGCCCCGGTCCCGGCCAGCCGTTCCTCGCGCACCCCGGCCCGGCCCGAGCGCACCCGCCAGAGCGCGCAGTCGGGGCACCCCGGCGCGGACCAGCCCACCTCGTACGCGACGAGCTCCGGGTCGAGGTCCGTCGTCTGTCCGGGAGCGAGGCGCACCTGCAGCGCGGCCGGCTCGGCCGTCCCCTCCCGGGCCGACGCGGGGACCGCGAGCGCTCCGGCGGCGAGCACCACGGCCGCGAGCACCGCCGAGGTCCTCGCCCTGGCCGCGCCCGGGCCGAGCCGCCTGCTGACCTGCGCGCGCGAGGAACGCACCGTCCCACCTCCCCGCCCGCCGTCGAGGCGCGGGCGGGGTCAGCCTGCCTCACCTGCACGCGGACGGCGACCGAACGGTCGCGCTCGGTGTCCGGCTCGCCGGTCTCGCCCCGGTCCGTCCCTCAGCCGGCCGCGACCTCGCCGGGCTCGGCGAGCGCGTCGACCACCCGCGCGTAGAGCACGGCCTTGATGCGGCCGAGCGTCGCACCGTCCTTGCCGGCCAGCGCCCGGGCCCGCTCGAGCGCCTCGGGCAGCACCCGCTGCTCGCCGACGGCGGCCGCGGCGATGCCGGCCTGCAGGGCCTGCTCCCCGCCGTACCGCCGGCCGGTCGTCATCGCCTCGTGCGCCACCGCGGGCGCGAGCCGGGCCGCGATGAGCGCGCTCATGCCGACGGTGAACGGGATCCGGATGTCGACCTCGGGCAGGCAGAAGAACCCCCGGTCCGCCCGCACCACGATGCTGTCGCACGCCAGCGCGAGCATCGCGCCGGCGGCGTAGCAGTGGCCCTGCACGGCCGCGACCACCGGCACCGGCAGGGTGAGGACGCGCGAGAGCAGCGCCTGCACCCGGGCCACGTACGCCCCGGCCCCGTCCGGGTCCGCGGCGAGCCCGTCGAGGTCGAGCCCCTGCGACCACGTCTTGCCGGTCGCCGCGAGCACGAGCGCCCGCGGGACCGCCGTCGCGGTGACCTCGTCGAGCGCGGCCTCGACCTCGTCGAGCCAGCCCGGCGACAGCCGGTTCTCCCCGTCGCCCAGGTCCAGCACGAACACCTCGCCGTCGCGGCTCAGCTGCGGCACGGCTCCCCCTCGTCGTCGTCGGTCCGGCGAGGCTACGGCCGGGGCGTCGTCGCCGTGGCACCGCGCCGGCGAGCCGCAGCGGAGACCGTGCACCCGCCGCCGGGAGGGCACGTGGTGGGCGCAGCTCGGTTGCCGCGGGGCGCAACGCCGGGCCATCCGTTGCGGCGGGGCGCAACGCGCCTGCCGAGCACCGTGCCCTCCACGGCGCCGGTCGCGGTGGGCTGCCGCGACCACAGACCGCCCGGCCTCAGCGTCGCTCGGGCCGCAGCATCGCCGGGTGCAGCAGGGCCGCGCCGCCGCGGCGGAACAGCGCCGCCGGCCGACCGCCGCCGGGCCCCGGCACGGAGTCGCGCCCCACCGGCACGAGGAAGCCGGCCGTGCCGGTGACCTTGCGGTGGAAGTTGCGAGGGTCCAGCGGCACGCCCCACGTCGCCTCGTAGACGTGCCGCAGCTCGGCGACGGTGAACTCCTCGGCGCAGAACGACGTGGCGAAGGGGGAGTACTCCAGCTTGGCGCGGGCCCGCTCGACCCCCGCCGCCAGCACCTCGGCGTGGTCGAAGGCCAGCGGGGCGTGCACCTGCTCGACCGGCACCCACGCCACCGACCGGGTCGACGGGCCGGGTCGCGGCGCGGGCACGTCGGGGGCGAAGACGAGGTAGGCCACCGACACCACGCGCATCCGCGGGTCGCGGTCCGGCGCCCCGAACGCGCCGAGCTGCTCGACGTGCGCCACGTCCCGGCGCACCCCGGTCTCCTGCTCCAGCCGCCGGATGGCGGCGGCGTCGAGGTCCTCGTCGGGCCGCACGAACCCGCCCGGCAGCGCGAGCAGGCCCTGGAACGGGTGGGTGTCGCGCTCCACGAGCAGCACCTGCAGCCGGCCGCCGCGCACCGTGAGCAGCACGACGTCGACGGTGACGGCGAAGGGCGGGAAGCCCGACGGGTCGTACGCCGCGAGGAACGCGCGCTCGGACCCGCTCACCCCGCTGCGGCCCCCGCGCCGACGAGCTCCACCCCCGCGGCCCCCAGCTCGACGAGCGCCGCGGCGGTCGTCCGCGGGGCCACGCCCGCGCACAGGTCGAGCAGCACCCGCACCGACAGCCCGGCGGCCGCGGCGTCCAGCGCCGAGGCCCGCACGCAGTGGTCGGTCGCGAGACCGCAGACGTCGAGCTGCGCCACCCCCCGCTCGGCCAGCCAGGCCCGCAGCGGCTGCCCGTCGACGGTGCCGTCGAAGGCGGAGTACGCCGCCGCCCGCTCGCCCTTGCTCACCACCGCGGCGAACAGGTCCTCGGTGAGGGGCTCCTGCAGCCGCGCCCCCGCCGTACCGACCACGCAGTGCGCGGGCCAGGAGTCGACGAAGTCGGGCGCGTCCGAGAAGTGCGCTCCCGGGTCGACGTGCCGGTCGGCGCTGGCCAGCACGAGGTCGTAGTCGGCCAGGCGCCCGCGCACCGCGGCCGCCACCGCCCGGCCGCCCGCGACGGCCAGCGAGCCGCCCTCGCAGAAGTCCTCCTGCACGTCGACCACCAGCAGCGTGCGCATCAGTCCTCCAGCTCCGCCGTCCACGCCGGCTCCCCCGGCGACAGGTCCCGCGCCCCGTCGGGCAGGGCGGCGAGCGCCGCGGCGCAGGTCGCCCGTGCCCCGGCGACGTCGTCGTACGCGGTGAGCGGCCCCTGCAGCGGGAGCGCCCCCGGCACCGGCGCCGGGTCGCGCCGCAGCACCTCCCGCACCCGGCCGTCCGGGCCGGTGGCGCGCCAGGCCCACTTGCGCCCGCCGTGGGTCGACTTGCCGGCGCTGGCCTTGGCCACCGGCCGCATCGGCGCGTCCGGCCGGTCGGACCCGGCGATCGCGACGAGCTTGTAGACGAACCCGGCGGTCGGCGCGCCGGAGCCGGTCACCACGGAGGTGCCCACGCCGTACCGGTCGACGGGCACGTCGCAGAGCGCGGCGATCGCGTGCTCGTCGAGGTCGCCCGTGACGACGATGCGGGTGCCGGTCGCGCCGAGCTCGTCGAGCAGCGCCCGCGCCTTGGGCACCTCGACGGCCGGGTCGCCGCTGTCCAGGCGGACGGCGCCGAGCTGCGTGCCGGCGACCTCGACGGCGGTGCGGATCCCCTGCGCGGTGTCGTAGGTGTCCACGAGCACCGTCGTGCCGACGCCCTGCGAGGCGACCTGCGCGCGCACGGCGTCGGCCTCGGTGTCGTGCGCGAGCACGAAGGCGTGCGCGGTCGTCCCGACGGTGGGCACCCCGTGCCGGCGGCCCGCCTCGAGGTTGGAGGTGGCGCTGAAGCCGGCGACGTACGCCGCCCGCGCCGCCGACACCGCGGCCTGCTCGTGGGTGCGGCGGCCGCCCATCTCGAGCAGCGGCCGGTCGCCCGCGGCGAGCACCATGCGGGCGGCGGCGGAGGCGACGGCGCTGTCGGCGTTGAGCACGCTCAGCGCGAGGGTCTCGAGCAGCAGCCCCTCGCCGAAGCACCCCTCGACGGTGAGCACCGGCGAGCCGGGGGCGTACGTCGAGCCCTCGGCGTACGCGCTGACCTGCAGGCCGAGCGTGCGGCCGGTGAGCCAGTCACGGGTCTGCGGGCGCACCACGTCGCGCAGCGCGACGACGTCGGCGAGCTCGTAGCGCAGGTCGCGCAGCAGCCCGGCGAGGCGGCCCTGACCGGCGACGACCCCGAACCGCCGCCCGGCCGGCAGCCGGCGGGCGAAGACCTCGAACACCGCGCGTCGCCCGGCGAGCCCGGAGGCCAGCGCGGCGTCGAGCATGGTGAGCTCGTACCGGTCCGTGAGCAGTGCCGTCGTCACGCCCACCCCTTCTCGTCGCCGTGACGACAACCGTACCCGGCTCGGGAAGGACCGACACCCGCCGGCGTTGACCCTGGGGATGACCGGAGCCCGCTCATGACCGCACCCACCCGCCCTCCCACCCGCCCCCTGCTCGACGTCACGCGCATCTACTACGAGGCCGCCGCCGCCGAGCTGCCCCGCGGGCAGCAGGTGCTCGCCCGCTGGCCGGACGCCGAGCGGGTCGAGGTGGCCTCGCACTGGCGCATCCCCGAGCTGGCCGGCGACGAGGCCAACGTCCGCCGCTGGGTGCGGATCAAGACCGAGGCGCTCGTGCTCGGCGTGAAGAAGTCCCTGACGGCCCGGCCGAACGGCCGCTCGGCGGACTTCATCGCCCCCTCGACGGCCAACGGCTGCGCGATGGCCTGCGCCTACTGCTACGTCCCGCGGCGCAAGGGCTTCTCCAACCCCGTCACCGTCTTCGCCAACATCGAGCAGATCCTCGGCTACACCGAGCGGCACGTGCGGCGGCAGGGGGTCAAGAGCGCGCCCGACCAGGTGGACCCCGCCGCCTGGGTCTACGACATCGGCGAGAACTCCGACTGCTCGGTCGACGCCCTGCTGTCGGACAACGTCCGCGACCTCGTCGAGCTGTTCCGCCGGCTGCCGACGGCGAAGGCGTCCTTCGCCACCAAGCACGTCAACCGCGACCTGCTCGGGTGGGACCCGCAGGGCCGCACGCGGGTGCGCGTCAGCCTCCTGCCCGACGCCGACAGCCGGCTGCTGGACGTGCGCACGTCGCGGATCGCGGACCGGCTGGCCGTGGTCGACGACCTCGTCGCCGCCGGCTACGAGGTGCACGTCAACCTCTCGCCGGTCGTCGTGCGCGACGGCTGGCTGCGCGACTGGGCGCAGCTGCTCGACGACCTCGGCGCGGCCACCGGCGAGGCGTTCAAGGTCCAGGCCGCCGCCGAGATCATCTTCCTGACGCACGACGAGCAGCTGCACGAGGTCAACCTGGGCTGGCACCCGAAGGCCGAGCAGCTGCTGTGGACGCCGGACACCCAGGAGGCCAAGCGGTCCGAGCAGGGCAGCGCCGTCGTGCGCTACCGCTCGGGCTGGAAGGGCGCGCGGGTCCGCGAGCTCACCGACCTCATCGCCGCCCGGGCCCCGTGGTTGCGCGTGCGCTACGCCTTCTGAGCCCGGCTGAGCCCGGCTTCTGCCAGGATCGGCGCGTGCCCGAGCTGCCCGAGGTCGAGGCCCTGTCCGCGTTCCTGCGCGAGCGCGCGGTCGGCCGTACGGTCGCGCGGGTCGACGTGACGAGCATCCAGGTGCTCAAGACGTACGACCCGCCGGTCACCTCGCTGGCCGGGCTGCAGGTCGTGGCCGTGCAGCGGCGGGGGAAGTTCCTCGACCTCGACGTCGACGGGCTGCACCTGGTCGTGCACCTGGCCCGGGCGGGGTGGCTGCAGTGGAAGGACGCGCTGCCGCCCGCGCCGCCCCGCCCCGGCAAGGGGCCGATGGCGCTGCGGCTGCACCTCGACGACGGCTCCGGCTTCGACCTCACCGAGCAGGGCACGCAGAAGCGCCTGGCGGTCTACGTCGTGCGCGACCCCGCGCAGGTACCCGGCGTCGCCCGGCTCGGCATCGACCCGCTCGACCCGGCCTTCACCCCCGAGGTGCTCGCCGGGCTGCTCGCCGGCGTCCGCGGCCAGGTCAAGGGGGTGCTCACCGACCAGAGCGTGCTCGCCGGCGTCGGCAACGCCTACAGCGACGAGGTCCTGTGGGAGATGCGGATGTCGCCGTTCAAGCCGGCGACCTCCCTGACGCCCGACGACGTCGTACGCCTGCACGCGGTCATCGTCGGCACCCTGCGCGGCGCGGTGGGGCGGGCGCAGGGGCTGGCGGCGAAGGCGCTCAAGGCGGAGAAGAAGAGCGGGCTCCAGGTGCACGCCCGCGCCGGCCTGCCGTGCCCGCGGTGCGGCGACACGGTGCGCGAGGTGTCCTTCGCGACCAAGTCCCTGCAGTACTGCCCCACCTGCCAGACCGGCGGCAAGCCGCTGGCGGACCGGCGGCTGTCCCGGCTGCTGAAGTAGCCGCGGCCGGTCCCGTACGCGCCGGGACCGGCCGGCCAGGGCTCAGCCCGAGGGCGTGACGACCCCGGCGCTGCCACCGCCCCGGCGCACCGGCTCGGCGGCCGCGAGCAGCCGCCCGTCGCGCAGGAACTCGACCCCGGTCGCCGCCCCGATCTCCGGCGTCGAGGAGAACGTGTGGCCGCGCGAGCGCAGCGCCCGCTCCTCGTCGGTGCCGAAGAACGCCGGCTCGGCGGTGGTGCTCGACCCGTTGCGCTCGGAGATCCGCACGTCGGCGATCGAGGCCGGCAGCGACATCCCCAGGTCGATCCGGTCGAGCAGCACCTGCAGGACGGTCGTGATGATCGTCGAGCCGCCCGGAGTGCCGACCGCGAGGAAGGGCTCCCCGCCGCGCAGCACGATCGTCGGCGAGATCGACGAGCGCGGCCGCTTGCCCGGGGCCGGCAGGTTCGGGTCGATCGCCGCGCCCTGCGTCGGGGTGAAGTTGAAGTCGGTCAGCTCGTTGTTGAGCAGGAAGCCGCGACCGGGCACGACGATGCCGCTGCCGCCGGTCTGCTCGATCGTCAGCGTGTACTCGACCACGTTGCCGAACCGGTCCGCGACGGTGAGGTTGGTCGTCGACAGCCCCTCCTGCTGCTCCTTCACCGCAGCGGTCGACGGGGCGCCGCAGCGGCCGTACGACCCGTCGGGCACGCCCGGGGCGACCGGCCGCGGCAGCGTCGAGCGCGGCGAGATGAGGCAGGCCCGCTCGCGCGCGAACCCGGGCGAGAGCAGCTCGGCGGTGGGCACCCGGACGTACGCCGGGTCGCCGACGTAGCGGTTGCGGTCGGCGAACGCCAGGGCGCTCGCCTCGAGGTAGTCGTGCAGCGCCGCGACCCGCCCGCTGTAGTCGTGGTGCTTGGTGTCGAGGATCTGCAGCGCCTCGCCGACGGTGGTGCCGCCGGACGACGACGGGGCGATGCCGTAGACGTCGAGCCCGTGGTAGCTGACCTGCGTCGGCGCCTGGTCGAGCGCCCGGTAGCGCCGGAGGTCGGCCAGCGTCATGCCGCCGGGGCGCACGTCGTACGGCCAGCCGCTGTCCTGCGCGGCGACCGGCGGGTGCTGGACGGTGCGGACGAGGTCGGCGCCGATGCTGCCGCCGTAGAACGCGCCCTGGCCCTGCGTGCGGATCTGCCGGTACGTCGCGGCGAGGTCGGGGTTGCGGAAGACGCTGCCGACCGCCGGGGGCCGGCCACCGGGCAGGTAGAGCTGCTTCGTCGAGGAGAACGTCGCGAAGGCCTGCGGGTTGGGCGCGGTCGCGATCTGGTCGTAGAACGTCTGGTCGACGACGAACCCGTCGCGCGCCAGCTGCTCGGCCGGCTGCAGGACCTGCGACAGCGAGCGGCTGCCCCAGCGGTCGAGCGCGCGCTGCCAGGTGGCGAGCGTGCCCGGGACGCCGACCGACAGCCCGCTGACCCGCGCCTCCTGGAAGTCCATCGGCGAGCCGTCGGGATGCGTGAAGGTGTTGGTGCGCAGCGAGCGCGGGCCCGTCTCGCGGCCGTCGATCGTCTGCACCGTGCGGGTCGCCGCGTCGTAGTGGACGAGGTAGCCGCCACCGCCGATCCCCGCCGAGAACGGCTCGGTGACGCCCAGCGCCGCCGCGACCGCGACCGCGGCGTCGACGGCGTTGCCGCCCGCGCGCAGCACCTGCAGGCCGATCCGGGTCGCGTCGGCGTCGACGGAGGCGACGGCCCCGCCGGTGCCGATCGCGGTGGGCCGCTTCGGCGGCGGGCTCGCCGTGCCGGCCGCGCTCGCCGGCAGGGCGGTCGGCGCGACGAGGGCGGCGGCGAGAACGCCGCCCGTCAGCAGGCGGGGGAGCAGGCGACGGACGCGCACGGGGACCTCCAGGTCGTCCGACGGACCGGACGAAGGGGACGGGAGCCGCACCCTGCCACCGCCGCGGCGCGAGCGCCAGTGCCCGCGCGGGGGCTGTGGACGGGCGGCCCTCAGACCCGCCGGCGGACCAGCGGGTCGACCCCGTTGACCACGTCGACGACCGGCTCGCCGGCGAGCACCCGCCGCAGGTTGGCCGTCGCCTGCGCCACGATCCGCCCCGCGGCCTGCGCGGTGCTGCCGGCCGCGTGCGGGCTGAGCAGCACCCCGGGCGCCTCCCGCAGGGGCGAGTCGGCGGGCAGCGGCTCCACCGCGAAGACGTCGAGCGCCGCCCCGCCGAGCGTGCCGGCCTCGAGCGCGGCGAGCAGCGAGGCCTCGTCGACCACCCCGCCGCGTGCCGCGTTGACGAGGACGGCGCCGGGCTTGAGCCGCGTCGCGTCGACCAGGCCGCGGGTGGTCGGCCCGAGCGCGATGACGAGCACGACGACGTCGCTGGTGGTCAGCAGGTCGTCGAGCCCGGCGTACGGCACGGGCGCGTCGGGCTTGGTCGAGCGCGACCAGTAGCGGACGTCGCAGCCGTACGCCGCGAACAGCGCCGCGGTCGCCCGGCCGATGGGCCCCATCCCGACGACGCCGACCCGCCGCCCGCCGAGCTCGGAGCCGCCGAGCGTGGTCTGCGGCCACTCGCCGGCGCGGACCGCCGCGTCGGCCTGCACGAGCCGTCGCAGCACCGCGACGGTCGCCCCGACGCACCACTCGGCGACGCTGGCCGTGTTGGCGCCGGCGCAGTTGGACAGCGGGACGCCCGCGTCGGCGAGCGCGTCGGCGTCGACCCCGTCGTAGCCGACGCTGGGCTGCTGCACGAAGCACACCCGCGGACCGGGGTCGTCGACGCGCAGCGCCGGCGACCAGTCGGACAGCACGAGGTCGGCCCCGGGCAGCAGCGCGTCGACCGCGGCCTGGGTGCGCTCGGCGGGCACGAGCAGCTCCACGTCGAGGTCGCCGAACAGCGGCAGCACCAGCTCGGCGGGCAGCGGCGGCAGGGCGAGCAGCCGCCAGCGCCGGGTCCCACTGCCCCCGGAGGTCACGCGACCTGCCCGGGAGCCCCGCCGTCGACGACCACCGGCAGGCCGAGCGCCTGCCAGGCGAGCATGCCGCCGTCGACGTTGCGGGCCGTGCGGCCCTGGGCGAGCAGGTACTGCGTCACCTGCGCCGAGCGGTGCCCGGACCGGCAGACGACGGCCAGCGGACCCTCGGGCACCTCCCCGAGGCGCTCGAGGAACGCGCTCATCGGCACGTGCACGGCCTGCGGCGCGTGCCCGGCGGCCCACTCGTCGTCCTCGCGGACGTCGAGCAGCGCGTCGGCACCGGTCTCCCGGGGGTCGACGGTGGGCAGCGGGCCGGGAGCGCTCATCGCCCGATCGTCGCACTGCCGCACGGGTGAGGCGTGCGGCGGCAGGGGAGGGCTCGGGCCATGACCGACTACGACCTCGTCGTCCTCGGCGCGGGGGCCACCGGCCTCGGCGCCGCCCGCGAGGCGCGGCGCCACGCCCGCCGGGTCGCGCTCGTCGAGGCCGAGGAGCCCGGTGGGGACTGCACCCACTACGGCTGCGTGCCGAGCAAGGCGCTGCTCGAGACCGCGCACCGCGTGCACGCCGCGCGCAGCGGCCCGTCGTACGGCTTCACGGCCGACCCGCAGGTCGACTTCGCCGCGGTCATGGACCGGGTGCACGCCGTCATCGGGGAGATCGAGCAGGACGAGTCGCCCGAGCTGCTGGCCTCGCAGGGCATCGACCTGGTGCGGGGCTGGGCGACCTTCACCTCGCCGACGACGCTCGAGGTCGCCGGGCAGGTGCTGCGCAGCGAGCGGTTCGTCGTCGCGACCGGCTCGCGGGCGACGGTGCCGCCGATCGACGGCCTGCGCGACACGCCCCACCTGGACAACCGGAGCATCTTCTCGCTGCGCGAGCTGCCGGAGCACCTGCTCGTGCTCGGCGGGGGGCCGATCGGCACCGAGCTGGCCCAGGCCTTCCGCCGCCTCGGGGCGCAGGTCACGGTCGTGGAGGCCAGCGACGCCGTCCTCGGCAAGGAGGAGCCGGAGGCGCGAGGAGTCATCACCCGGGTGCTGGAGCGCGAGGGCGTGACGGTGCGCACCGGCGCCCGCGTGGTGCGGGTGTCGGAGGGGCCGACCCTGCACCTGGACGACGGCGGCACGGTGAGCGGCTCGCACCTGCTCGTGGCGATCGGCCGCACGCCCGCCACCGACGGCTTCGGACTGGAGCGCACCGGCGCCCGCACCGACGACCGCGGGTCGGTCGTCACCGACGACCACCTGCAGGCCGCCGACACCGTCTGGGCCGCCGGGGACTGCACCGCGACGCTGCAGTTCACCCACGTCGGCTTCGAGCAGGGCCGGATCGCCGGCAAGAACGCCTTCGGGTCGGCCTTCAGGCCCGGCAGCCGCAGCACCTGGAAGGACGAGGTGGTGCCGTGGGTGACCTTCACCGAGCCCGAGGTCGGCCACGTCGGCATGACCGAGGCGCAGGCCTTCGAGGCGTACGGCGACGACGCGCTCGTCTCCGTCGTGCAGGCGGCCGCCGCCGACCGGCCGCGCACCGCCGGCGCGACCGACGGCTTCGTCAAGCTGATCGTCAAGAAGGCCCCGGTCGGCGGGGCCTACCTGTCGACGCTGGTCGGCATGACGGTGGTCGGACCGATGGCCGGCGAACAGGTCGCGCTGGGCGCTCTGGCGATGCGGTCGGGCATGCGGGCCTTCCGCCTCGCGCAGACGATCACCGCCTACCCCACCTACAACCTCTCGGTACGGGTAGCCGCGGCGCGCTTCTTCCGCGAGCAGGACGGCGAGCGGGCCCGGCCGGCCCGCGGCTGAGCCCACCGCCGGGCCCCGCGGGCCACCGCCCGGCACGCCCCCGCCCCGGCGCCCGCCCCCGGTCCGTCCGCCCGTCCGCCACCCGCCCGTCCGCCACCCGCCCGTCACGGCGCGCGATCCGCGGCCCAGTCCCGCCAGGCCGCGAGCACGTCCGCTCGCACCAGGTGGTCCGGCTCGAGGGTCTCGGCGGCCTGCACCCGCACCTGCCAGCTCGGCACCTCGACGCCGTCCTCGAGCGGCGGCGCCTCGACGGGCAGCACCACCGTCGCCGGCCACGTCCCGCCGGTCGGCACCACCCGGACGTCCAGCGGCACGACGTGGCTGAGCAGCCACCGGGTCTCCGGCCACATGCGGAACGTCCGGGCCTCCAGCGGCACCCCCGTCTCGCGCCGCTCCTCGAGCATGAACAGCATCGGCCGCATCGGCGTCGCGAACGTCGTGAGCACCTCGTCGGAGTCCGTCAGCAGCACCGTCCCGCCGTACCGCTCGACCGGGATCCCGTGCGCGAGCGCCGCGAGCCCGCCGGCGAGCACGACGTCCCGCCCGGTGACCTCGACGGCCCGGACCAGGGAGCCCACGAGCAGCCCCGACCGGAGCCGCTGCTCGACCGACAGGGCCGCCAGCCGCTCGAACTCCCCGTGCAGGTCCGCGTGGCGCCGCACCAGCCGGGCCTCGAGCTGCAGCCCGCAGGCGGCGAGCACCCGGTCGAGGTCGTGCAGCCCGGGCAGGGCCGCGCCCGTCTCCCAGCGCGACAGCGACGACGGGGTCACGCCCACGCGACGGGCGAGGTCGCGCTGCGAGCGCTCCACCCGCCCGCGGGCCTGCCTGAGCAGCGCCCCCACGTCGAGCCCGGCTGTCGTCGTCACGCGACGAGTACGCCACCACCGACGGCAACGGTCACCTGGCCCCGCCCGACCTGTGGACGGTGGTGGTGGCCTGTGGACCACGGGGCGGAGGACAGGTGCGTCGACAGGGCGGTTGCGTCGGGGTGCACCGCTGGTGCGGAGGTTGCGCGCAACCGCAACGGGCCTGCGCACACCACGTGCCCTGCCGGCTGGCCGCCCGGCGCTGCGGCCGAGCCGGAGTGGGTGAGGTCGGCCGGGGACCGGACCGCGGGAGCTCGTCGGACGCCGACGGCGGCGCTCGCTCCCAGGCGCGGCCTGTGGACCACGGGGCGGAGGACAGGTGCGTCGACAGGGCGGTTGCGTCGGGGTGCACCGCTGGTGCGGAGGTTGCGCGCAACCGCAACGGGCCTGCGCACACCACGTGCCCTGCGGACCGCCCGCCGTTCTCCGGTCCGCCCACCGCCACCGCCGCCCGCCGCCCGCCGCCCACCGCACACCGCCCAACCGGTCCGCCCGCCGTCCAGCGGGCAAGCCCACCGCCCACCGGTCCGCCCCGGAGGTGCCGGCCACCGGAGGGTCGCGCGCGCGAGCGGGCGCGCCTGGGGGAGGATCGGCGGGTGCCGCGTCGGGTCCAGGTGGTCGCCCACCGCGGGTCGTCCGGGTCGTTCCCCGAGCACACGCTGCAGGCGTTCGAGGCAGCGCTCGACGAGGGCGTCGACGCGCTCGAGTGCGACGTGCGGCTGACCCGCGACGGGGTGCTCGTCTGCGTGCACGACCGCCGGGTCGACCGGACCAGCGACGGCCGGGGGGTCGTCTCGACGCTGGAGCTGTCGGACCTGCACGAGCTCGACTTCGCGTCGTGGAAGTCGCAGCACGGGGACCCGCTGCTCGAGGCCTCCTGGGAGGAGCCGGACTCCGACGCCGGCAAGGTCCTCACTCTCGAGCGGCTGCTGCAGCTCGTCCTCGACCACGACCGCCCGGTGCAGCTGCAGGTCGAGACCAAGCACCCGACGCGCTACGGCGCGCTCGTCGAGCACGGGCTCGTGGAGCTGCTCGAGCGCTACGGACTGACCCGGCCGCTGAGCCGGTCGGTGTCGCGGGTCGCCGTCCTGTCCTTCGCGACGACGTCGCTGCGGCGGCTGCACTCCCTCGCGCCGCAGGTGCCCACCGTCCTCAACATGGACCGCGTGCCGCTGCGGCTGCGCGACGGGAGCCTGCCGCCGCACGTGTGGGCGGCGGGCGTCGACCTCAAGATCGCCAAGGCGCACCCGCGCTACGTCGAGCGGGTCCACGCCGCCGGGGGGCGGGTCCACGTGTGGACCGTCGACGAGCCCGAGGACATCGACTACCTGCTCGGCCTCGGGGTCGACGCGATCGTGAGCAACGAGCCGCGGCGGGTGCTCGAGCGCCTGGGCCGCTGAGCCCCTCCCGCCCTCACCCCGCGAGCTGCTCCGCGAGCGTCCGGCCCAGCGCGTCGCCCGAGACCCACGCCGACTGCACCTTCGAGGCGCCCCACCCGTCGCCGCACAGCCCGATGCCGTCGACCAGGCCGTACGGCTCGTCGCGGGTGCCGACGGGCTTGGCGTACGACCAGCGCTGCACGTACGTCCACCCGGGCTCGGGCAGGTCGAGCAGCCGGCGCAGCGCCCCGACGAGCTCGCCGGTCGCGCCCTCGGCGTCGGCCAGCCGTGGAGCGGCGAACCCCGGCGTGCTGTGCGCGACGAGCACGGCCGCGCCGTCGCCGCGCCGCCGGCCGTCGTCGGCGACCCACGACAGCACCGGGTCGTCGACGAACGCGCCGTCGAGGTCCCACGTGCGCCCGCCGAACCCGGCGGCCAGCGCCAGCACGGGCTCCCAGTCGCGGCCCGCGATCAGCCGGGCGGCGGCCGCACCGGGGTCGAGGACCGCGAGCGCCTGCGGGTCGGGCAGGGCGAGCACGACCGCGGCGTACGCCTGCCCGTCCACCACCGGGCCGGGCCCCACGGCGGTGACGGCGCGCCCCTGCTCGACGGCCAGCCCCTGCGCGAGGTCCTCGACGAGGCTGCGCAGCCCGTCCGGCGCCGCCCATCGGACCGGGCCGGTCTTGTCCGGGCCGCGCCCGTCCGGCCCCAGCGTGGCGAAGGTGTCGGTCCACGGCCGGGCGAGCCCGCGGTCCCGCCAGTCGTCGACGACGGCGCGGAAGCCGTCGTCGGAGACGGTGAAGTAGGACGCGCCGGTGTCGACCCGCCGGCCGTGCAGCGTGCGGCTGGCCATCCGCCCGCCCGCCGCGTGGCCACGGTCGAGGACGCGGACGGGCACGCCGGCGGCGGACAGGGCCCGCGCGCAGGCGGTGCCGGCGATCCCGGCCCCGACCACGGCGACGCCGGCAGAGGTCCCGGCAGAGGTCCCGGACGGGTCGGCGGAGGTCGAGGAGGACATCGGGCAAGGATGACGCGTCGCCGCCGCTCCCGCGCGTCGGGTTGACGGCCCGCCGGACAGGGCACCTCGAGAGGGGTCGGTCGTCGAGCGCGGGGCAGAGGTGGAGGCTGGTGAGCAGCGTGCAGGTGCCGTACGCACCCGCGAGCGCCGCGCTGGTCCGGCACCGCATGAGCGCCGAGCTGGGCGACCTGGTGACCGTCGACGTGCTGGACGCGGCGGTGCTCGTGGTGTCCGAGCTCGTCGGCAACGCGGTGCGCCACGGGCAGGCCCTGCCCGGCGGCGGGCTGCTCGCCAGCTGGGAGCTCGTCGACGGCGACCTGCGGGTGCAGGTGGTCGACGGCGGCCCCGGGCCCGAGGTCCGCGCCGCGGGCGGGCCGCGTCCCCTGCTCGCCCCGCTGGAGGCCGAGACCGGCCGCGGGCTCGAGCTCGTCGAGGCGCTCGCCCTGCGCTGGGGGAGCCTGCCCTGGCACCCCGGCCCCGGCACCGCTGTGTGGGCCGACCTGCGCTGACCCCGGCGGTCGTACGCTCGGCAGGCCGCCACCGTCCCGCCGAGGAGCCCGCATCAGCGCCCGCCGCCGACCCCCCGCCCGCCCGACCGGCGCCCCGTCGCCCGGGTCCGCCCCCGCGGACGTGCCCGTCGTCGGGGGCCGCGAGCCGTGCCCCTGCGGGTCCGGCAAGCGCTACAAGGCCTGCCACGGCCGTACGGCGAACGCGGTGCCGGCGCACGTCCCGCGGCCGTTCGCCGGCCTGCCGGACGAGACCGACTGGGTGGCGCTGCGCGAGGTCGTGCCCTCGGCCACCGCGCCGCTGACGGTCCTCGGGTCCGAGGACCGCGACGTCGTCCTCACGACCGTCCTGCCGCTGGCCTGGCCGGCGATGGTGCGCGCCGACGGGCGGGTGCTGCTCGGGCTCCAGGTGCCGGGGCGCTCCGGCGACCCGAGCCGCGACCTGGCCGCCGCGCTGCAGGACGCGCTCGCCGGTCCCCCCGGCGCGCCCGTCGTCCCCACCGGCCTGCCCGGGCCCGGCCCGCGGCTGCAGGACCTGCTCGCGCCGCAGCCGCTGCAGGTGACCGTGCACGACGGGTTCGAGCACTGGGTGGAGGGCGCGCCCGACCTGGACGGCGAGGTCGCCGCGTCGTTGGAGCGGGCGAACGCCTCGGTCGTGCCGACGGTGCGGCTGAGCTCGGTGGCCTCGGCGTACTGGTGCCGGATGCGCGAGCGGGCCCACCTGCGCTGGGTGCTGCCCGAGGACGAGGAGCCGCTGCTCGACGCGCTCGCCCGCCTGGCCGTCGCCGGCGGCCTCGGCCTCGGGCCCGACACCCGCTACGTCGGGTCGTTCCGGGCGCACGGGCTGCTCGTCCCGGTGTGGGACCTGCCGCCGGCGACCGGGGCCGGGCAGGTCGAGGAGCCCGTGGCGGCCCTGCGCGCCCGGCTCGACGACGTGCTCGCCGAGCCCCGCGCGCTGACCGGCGAGGAGCGCCGGGCCCGCTCCGGCCTGCTCAGCCGGCAGCTGACCCTGCGCTGAGCGCCCCGTACGCCCGGTAGGTCCCGGTGCGCGACCGGGACCCGCCCGGGACCCGCGCGGAACAGGTCCCTCCTGTCGCAGGCCGCTGTTACGGTCCGCCGGCGGGCCTGCTCCTCCCGGACGGGCCGCACCCCGGGCCACGTCGAGCGGAGGCACATGAACGGACGCGTCCTGCGCGCAGCGGTCGGAGCAGCGTTGCTGCTCGGGCTGAGCACCGCCTGCACGAGCAGCAGCACCCCGGACGCGGTCGCGTCGGCCCGGCCGGCCGCCGGCACCGCGAGCGCCGCCCCGGCGGCCGTCGCGCCCCGCTGCTCCACGGCGAGCCTGAAGGGCCGCTACCTCTACGAGGTGCACGGCGACAAGCGCTTCACCGAGGGGCGGCTGCCCTACCTCGAGGTCGGCGAGGAGGTCTACGACGGCGCGGGCCGGGCGACGAGCACCCGCACCGACTCGGTCACCCGCAAGGACAGCACCGACACGGCCACCTACACCGTGGACGCCGACTGCCGCGGCCTGGTCACCTACGCCTCCGGGCTGGTGCAGCGGGTCTTCGTCAGCCCCGCGGGCGAGGAGTTCACCTCCTTCGAGGCCGGCGCCGGGGCCCAGCAGACCGGCCTCGACGGCGGGGCGACGCGGGTGAGCACCGACCCGACCGCGACCTGCTCCGCCGACAGCCTGCGCGGCACCTACTCCTACCGCGCGCGCGGCTTCTACGACGTCGCCCTGCACGTCGAGCACGGCTTCGAGACCTACGGCAGCGCTGCGGTGACCAACTCCTTCAGCACCGTCGGCGACGACCGGACGCAGTTCCTCACCGGGAGCTACCGGGTCGACCCCGACTGCCGCGCCCACGTGACGTACGACGGGGGCCCGACCTTCACGCAGTACCTCGCGCCCGACGGGTCCGAGTTCTTCTGGATGCAGGTCGCCGGGTTCGCCGAGAAGGACCCGGCCGGCCTGTTCGGGGGGCACGAGCACCGCGTCACGACCTCGACCGACCCCGCCCTGACCCGGGCCAGCTCATGAGCACGCGTCGCGCCGTCACCACTGCTGTCACCACTGCTGTCACCACTGCTGCCGTGACCGCGGCGGTCGGCGCCGTCCTGCTGCACGCGGCGCCCGGCGCCTCGGCCGTGCTGATCCAGCCGGCGCCCGGCGGCAGCACCGCCGTGGAGCAGGCGCAGGTCGTCGTGAAGAAGGACTCGGCGAGCACCACGATCGCCGGACAGGCCGGCACGGAGTCCTACGCCAGCTTCCCGCCCGACACCCCGGTGGACGCGTCGGTCAGCTTCCCCTGAGCCGGGTCAGGTCGCCGCGGCCGGCAGCGGGTCGCGCAGCACCGGGCAGCTCATGCACCGCGGTCCGCCGCGGCCGCTGCCGAGCTCGCTGCCGGCGATCGCGACGACCTCGACCCCGGCGTCGCGCAGCCGCGCGTTGGTCTCGGTGTTGCGCTCGTACGCCACCACGAGGCCCGGCGCGAGCGCGAGCGTGTTGTTGCCGTCGTCCCACTGCTCGCGCTCGGCGGTCACCGGGTCCAGGCCGGTGTCGACGGTGCGCAACCGCTCGATGCCCATCGCCGTCGCGGCGGCCTCCAGGAACGGCCGGGGCCCCGCCACGCCCACCCCGCCGTCGCCGTCGGAGGTGACCGTCCAGGCGCGAAGCGTGTCCGCCACGGCCGGGAACATCACGACCAGGTCGACGTCGACCATCGTGCAGACCGTGTCGAGGTGCATCGTCGCCCGCTCCTGCGCGATCGGGACGGCCAGCACGGTGTGCGCGACCCCGTCGGCGAAGGCCCGCACCGCAAAGGCCTCCACCCCCGCCGGGGTCGTGCGCTGCCCGACGCCGACCGCGACGACCCCCTCGCCGAGCAGCAGGACGTCGCCGCCCTCGAACCACGCCTCCTCGCGGCTCCCGCCGTACAGCACGGGGGTGCCGGCGAAGCGCGGGTGGTGCCGGTAGACCGCACCGGTCAGCGCCGTCTCGCGCTGCCGGGCCCGCATCGACGGGCTGGTGATGGCCACGTGGTCGTCGACCCAGACCGAGGAGTCGCGGGTGAACAGCAGGTTCGGCAGCGGCGGCACGACGAAGTCGCCGGGCCCGGCCAGGCGGGCGACGACCCCTTCCGGTCCGGTACGCGGGAGCTCCTCGTGGGTGAGCCCCGCCGCGAGGACGCGGGCCAGGTCCTCGGGGGCCTGCTCGAGCAGCCAGCGGTGCAGCACGCCGGCCAGCGCCGGGCCGACCACCGTCGGGGCGACGGCCGAGCGCACGGCCTCCTCGCGCGCGGCGGGCAGCGCGAGCGTCTCGCCCAGCAGGGCGGACAGCTCGAGCACCTCCACGCCGCGCTCGACGAGCGCCCCCGCGAACGCGTCGTGCTCCTCCTGCGCGCGCGCGACCCACGGCAGCCCGTCGAAGAGCAGGTCGGCGCTGTTGCGCGGCGTCAGGCGGCTGAGCTCGGGCCCCGGCCGGTGCAGCAGGACGGTGCGCAGCCGGCCCACCTCGCTGCGGACGCGGTGCTGCGGGCCGGTCGGGGGGGGGCACGCGTGCGCGGCGGCAGCCGCCGCGTTGCGCCCGGCCGCAACCGTCTGCGCAGCACCCGCCCGCCGCCGTCCCACGGGGTCAGGCGGCGGCGCGCTGCTGGACGAGCTGGGCGCGGACGGCCTCGAAGAAGCGCAGGTTGACCGTCGAGCGCCACCAGGCGCCCTTGACGATGCGCGGGCCCCAGCCGGGACGCTCGGCGACGGTGGGGACGACCGCCTTGTCCATCCAGTCCTTGCCGTGGACCGGGTCGACCTCGGCGTGCTCGACGTAGAAGGGGTAGGCGTCGGCGGGGGCGCCGAGGCGGTCGAAGGCCTGCAGCACCAGGCGGCAGCGCGGGCCGGCCTGCAGCTCGAGCAGGCCGAGCGCGCCGAGCATCTCCGGCTGCAGCCAGCGGTTGGTCGCCAGCAGCCCGCCGAGGGCGGTGCGCTCGAGCGCCTCGGTCGGCAGCTCCTCGCGGGGGACGTGCGGCATGCCGACCGCGCGGGCCATGTCCTGGTGCAGCACGGTGTGCACCCCGGCGGCCTCCCCGCGGCCCATCTCGTCCCAGTAGTTCTTGCCGAGCTCGAGCTTGGCGCTGCCGGACAGGCCGAGCTGGCAGAGCGCGACGAGGTCGTCGAAGCCGCCGTCCGGCCCGCCCTCGACCGCGAGGAACGCGACGAGCTCCTCCCAGGTCGCCTCCTTGGCCAGCCAGCGGTAGGCCGCGGGCAGCCGGTCCTTGGCCGCGACGGCGCGCATCGCGGCCACGACCCGCTCGACGGTGTCGGCCTGCGCGAGCGGGCCGGCCGTCAGCCAGTCCTGCTCCAGCTCGGCCAGCCAGGTGGCCTCCAGCCGGGTCTTGAGCGCGGCGACCGCGGGGTCGTGCTGGAAGCGGGCGCGGTCGCCCACGACCTCCAGCGGCGCGGTGTGCAGGTCGTGCACCTGCAGCAGCGTGAGGCAGCGGTCGCGGCGGTCGGCGGGCGACCGGCCGGCGAGGGCGGTGACCGCGTCGGGGTCGCCGGAGCCGAGGGCCCGGGCCAGGTCGGGGGCGAGCGGGGCGGCGGCGCTGGTGCGGCGGGGTCGGTCGACGAGGGGCAGGGTCACGGTTCCTCCGTACGGGCCCGGTCTCCGCGTCGAGAACGGTCGCCCGCTGCCCGCCTTCCCCCGGGAACACGGACGTAACGGGCGGTCCGCGCGCTCCGAGCGCCGCTCCCTCGCGCACGCACCGGCGGTACGGCTCGCGGCCGGGCCCCACGCGCCCTGGAGCGGCCCCCACGGTGGGCCGATCTTCGCCTCCCGGGACGCGATCTTCGCCCTGTCGCCAGAACGATCACCGCTACGAGCGTGGGCACCTGCAACGAGGCGAAGATCGTACGGAGCGGGGCCGGGGCCAGGCAGTGCCGGAGGTGGCGCCGGGGCCGGGCAGCGCCGGGGCGGACGGGACGCGGGGGCCGCCCGCGTGGAGACCGGGGCAGACCGGGCGTACGGGACATCGGCGAGCGGGCCCGCAGCGGGGTCCCGCGGGCGTACGCTGCACCGGCCCTGACCCGGCCGGACACCGGCCCCGCACGCCCCGGGACCGCCGTGACCGAGCTGCTCCGCGAGCAGGCGCCCACCGCGCCGGGCGCGGGAGGTCCGACGACCACGCTCGTGCTGCCGCTGCGGGTGCTCGACCGCCGCCGGGTCGAGCCGGTCCGGTGGCGCGCGACCGTCGACGGCTCGACCGAGGCGGTGCTGCTGCTCGACGACTCGGGCCGGCTGCTGGCGCTGTCCGCCGCCGCCGCCGAGCTGCTGGGCCTGCGGCGCCCGGACGCGGTCGGGCGGCGGCTCACCGAGCTCGTCGCCCCGGCCGGACCCGGCGCGGACCCCTCCGGCCGGCGCGGCCCCTCGGGCGGGCGGCCCGACCCGGCCCACGCCCTCCCCCCGCTGCGCGCGCTCGCCACCGGGGCGCCGGCCCGCGGGCTCGTCCGCCTCGGCGGCGGTCAGGTCGCGCTCGACGTGCTCGCCGTGCCCCTCGGGGGTCGCGCGGGGGTGCTGACCTTCCTGCTGCCCGTCTGACCGCGCGGGTCAGCCGGCGGCGGCCACCGCCCGGGCGAGGACGAGCTTGGCGGGCAGCCCGAGGGCGTCCGCCGCGGCGGCGACGTCCTCCCACTCCGGGCTGCTGTTGACGAGCTCGCCGTCGAGGAAGGCGCGCTTGACCCGGACGCGCTGGCCGTCGACCTCGACGGTGTCCACCCGCCGGTCGAGCACGGTGCGGACCACCGCGTGCTCGCGCAGCCCGATCGTCGAGGTGTGCGTGAGCACCCGCCGGCGCAGCGCGGCCGCGGCGCCGGGCGGCGCGAGCACCGACAGGACGTGCGCGGGGCGGCCCTTCTTCATGAGCACCGGCGTGAGCCAGGCGTCGTGTGCGCCGGCGTCGAGCAGCCCGGCGAGCACGCCCGGCCAGACCCGCGGGTCGAGGTCGTCGACGGTCGCCTCGAGCACGACGGCGTCGCCGGCGGAGGGGGCGGGGCGGCCGAGCACGAGGCGTACGACGTTGGCGGCCTCCTGCGGGTCCCGGGCCCCCGCGCCGGTCCCGGTGCGCTCGAGCACCATCGGCGGCAGCGGGCCCCAGTCGTCGACGAGGACGGCGAGCAGCGCCGCGCCGGTGGGGGTGGTGGCCTCGTGCGCGACGTCGCCGGCGTGCACCGGGGCGCCGCGCAGCAGGGCCAGCACGGCGGGCACGGGGACGGGCAGCGGGCCGTGCGCGCCCCGGGCGTTACCGGAGCCCAGCGCGACCGGCGAGCAGGTCAGGCGGGTGATCCCCAGGGCGTGCACCCCGGCGCAGACCCCCACGACGTCGGCGACCGCGTCGAGGGCGCCCACCTCGTGGAAGTGGACCTCGTCCGGGGCGACCCGGTGCACGGCGCCCTCCGCCTCCGCGAGCGCGGCGAAGACGGCGAGCGCCCGGTCGCGCACCGGCGCGGCCAGCGCGGCGGTCCCGAGGAGCTCCCGGACGTCGCGCCAGGTGCGGGTCGCCGCGCGGTCGGCGACCTCGACGTGGACCCGGAGCGCGCCGGTGCCGGCCCGCTCGACGGGCTCGGCGCACAGCCGTACGGGCTCGACGCCCACCGCGTCGACCGCGGCCTGCAGCACCTCCAGCGGCGCGCCCGCGTCGACCAGCGCGCCGAGCAGCAGGTCGCCGCTGGCGCCGGCGGAGCAGTCCAGCCAGCCGACCGTCACCGGGCGGTCCGCCGGGCGACCCGCGCCGCGTGCACGCCCGCCCCGAACCCGTTGTCGATGTTGACGACGACCACACCGGGCGCGCAGCTGTTGAGCATGCCGAGCAGCGCGGCCAGACCGCCGTACGACGCCCCGTAGCCCACGCTCGTCGGCACCGCGACCAGCGGCGTGCCGACCAGGCCGCCGACGACGCTGGGCAGCGCGCCCTCCATCCCCGCGACGACGACGACGCAGTCGGCGCGGTCGAGCACCGGCCGGGCGGCCAGCAGCCGGTGGAGCCCGGCGACGCCGACGTCGTCGACCCGCTCGACCGCAGCGCCGTGCGCGCGCACGGTGAGCTCGACCTCGGCGGCGACCGGGCCGTCGCTGGTGCCGGCGGCCAGCAGCGCCACCGTGCCGCGCGGCTCCGGCAGCGGGCCGACGGCGACGGTCCTGCCCTCGACGACCGCGTCCGGCCAGCGCTCCCGCAGCGCGGCCACGGTCTCGGGCGACGCGCGGGTCACCAGCACCGCCCGGTCGCCCTGCAGCGCAGCGACGACGTCGAGCACCTGCTGCGTCGTCTTGCCCGCGCCGTAGACGACCTCCGGGTCCCCGGTGCGCAGCGCCCGCGAGGTGTCGGCCCGGGTGTGGCCCAGGTCGGCGTACGGGGCCATCGCCAGCGCGTCGACCGCGTCCTCCGGGGGCACCTCGCCCGCCGCGACCCGCGCCAGCAGCTCCCTCGCGCCCTCCCGGTCCACCGGCGCAGCGTAGGCAGGGCGCCTGGAGTGCCAGCGACGCGTACGACGGTGTCGGCGACGAGCTCGCCTCGGCCCCTGGGGGGCCGCCGGCGCACGGTCGAGCGAGACCCCCTCAGCCCCGCAGCTCGGCGAGCACCGCGCCGAGGTCGACGTCCTGCGGCGGCGGCCAGGGCCAGCCGACCGTGCCGTCGCCGTGCCAGCGCGGGACGAGGTGCACGTGCAGGTGGTGCACCTTCTGCCCGGAGGCCTCGCCGGTGTTCTGCCGCAGCGTCAGCCCGTCGGGCGCCAGCCGCTCGAGCAGCACCGCCGCGACCGCGTGGGCGGTCCGCATCACCGCCGCGGCGGTGTCGGCGTCGCCGTCCCAGAGCGAGGCCACGTGTCGGCGCGGCACGACGAGCACGTGCCCCCGCGCCGCCGGCGTGGTGTCGAGGAACGCCACCGTCTCGTCGTCGGAGCGCACCACGTACGCCGGCAGCTCGCCCCGCACCACCCGGCAGAACGGGCAGTCCTGTTCCTGCGCCACGGCCCCAGCCTGCCGCACGGGCCCGCTCCCTAGGATGACCGGGTGATCGACCTGCGGCTGCTGCGCGAGGACCCGGAGCGGGTGCGGGGCTCCCAGCGGGCCCGCGGCGAGGACCCGGCGCTCGTCGACGCCCTGCTCGCCGCCGACGAGGCCCGCCGCGCGGCCGTCACCCGCGCCGACACCCTGCGCGCCGAGCAGAAGACCGCGTCGCAGTCGGTCCGCTCCGCGACCCCCGAGGAGCGCCCGGCGGTGCTCGAGCGGGCCAAGGCGCTCGCCGCCGAGGTCAAGGCCGCCGAGGCCGCGCAGGCCGACGCCGAGGCCGCGCTGCGCGCCGCCCACCTCGCGGTGCCCAACGTCGTGCTCGACGGGGTGCCGCCGGGCGGGGAGCAGGACTTCGTCGTGCTCGAGCACGTGGGCGAGGTCCCGTCGTACGACTTCCCGGTCCGCGACCACCTCGACGTCGGCGCCGGGCGCATCGACACCGACCGGGGCGCCAAGGTCAGCGGCTCGCGCTTCGCCTTCCTCGTCGGGGACGTCGCGCTGCTCGAGCTCGCCCTGGTCAACCTCGCGGTCGGCCGCGCGGTCGAGGCCGGGTTCACCCCGATGATCACGCCGACCCTCGTGCGCCCCGAGTCGATGGAGGGCACCGGCTTCCTCGGCGCGCACGCCGACGAGGTCTACCGCCTGGCCGCCGACGACCTCTACCTCGTCGGGACCTCCGAGGTGCCGATCGCGGCCTACCACTCCGGCGAGGTGCTCGAGGACCTCCCGCGGCGCTACGCCGGCTTCAGCTCCTGCTTCCGCCGCGAGGCCGGCTCGTACGGCAAGGACACCCGCGGCATCATCCGCGTCCACCAGTTCGACAAGGTGGAGATGTTCTCGTACGTCGCCCCCGCCGACGCCGAGGCCGAGCACGCCCGGCTGCTCGAGCACGAGAAGGCGTTCCTGACCGCGCTGGAGCTGCCCTTCCGCGTCATCGACGTCGCGGCCGGCGACCTCGGCACCTCGGCCGCCCGCAAGTACGACTGCGAGGCCTGGCTGCCGTCCCAGGAGCGCTGGCTCGAGCTCACCTCCACCTCCAACTGCACGACCTTCCAGGCCCGGCGCCTGGGCGTACGCGGGCGCGGCACCGGTCCGGTCGCCACCCTCAACGGCACGCTCTGCGCCGTGAGCCGCACGATCGCGGTCCTGCTCGAGGTCCACCAGCAGGCCGACGGGTCGGTGCGCGTGCCCGAGGCGCTGCGGCCCTGGCTCGGCGGGCGCGAGGTGCTGGCCGCGGGCTGACCGGGGAGACTGGGGCCGTGGAAGCGCCCCGCCTCGTCGCGTCCGACCTCGACGGCACGCTCGTGCGCAGCGACCTGACGGTCGGGCCGCGCACCCTCGCGGTGCTCGAGCGGGTCGAGGCCGCCGGCGTGCCGTTCGTCATGGTCACCGGCCGGCCGCCGCGCTGGATGGCGCAGGTCAGCGAGCAGACCGGCCACCGAGGGCTCGCGGTCTGCGCCAACGGCGCGGTCCTGTACGACCTGCACACCGAGCAGGTCGTGCGCTCGCACCTGCTCGACGCGTCCGCGGCCGCCGAGGTCGTGGCGGCGCTGCGGCGGGACGTGCCCGGCGTGGCGTTCGCCGCCGAGGCGTCCGACACCGGCTTCGGCCACGAGCCGGACTACCGCGTGCGCTACGACGTCGCCGACCTGCGCGTCGCGCCCGTCGAGGAGCTCACCGCGGCCGGGGTGACCAAGCTGCTCGTGCGGCACGAGGGCATGACCGGCGACGAGCTGCTCGCCGCCGCGCGCGCCTCGCTCGGCGACACCGCCACGCTGACCCACTCCTCCGGCGACGGCCTGCTCGAGATCAGCGCCGCCGGGATCAGCAAGGCCAGCGGCCTGGCCGCGCTCGTGGAGGACCGCGGGCTCACCGCGGACGACGTCGTCGCGTTCGGCGACATGCCCAACGACCTGCCGATGCTCGCCTGGGCCGGCCACGCGGTCGCGATGGCCAACGCCCACCCCGAGGTGCTGGCGCTGGCCGACGAGGTCACCGCGAGCAACGACGACGAGGGCGTCGCGCAGGTGCTCGAGCGCTGGTTCTGAGCCTGTCGCCCCCGGTCTTGCGGCCGTACGCTCGGAGCGTGCTCACGCCGGAGGAGGCTGCCGCGGTGCTGCAGCGCGCCGCCGAGCTGGACACCCCCGCGCTGGAGGACCACGACCGGCTCGAGGAGCAGGTCGTCCGGGACGCCGCCCGCGAGGTCGGCCTGTCCGAGGCCGCGGTCGGCCAGGCCGTCGCCGAGTGGCGCGCCGGCGCGCTCGCCCCGCTCCCGCCGCTGACGCCGGCGGTGCGGCTCGGCCTGCCCGGCACCGTCGTCGTCGAGCGCACGGTCCCCCTGCCGCCGGGCCACACCGGCGCCCTGCTCGAGCAGTGGCTGCGCGAGCAGTGGTTCGAGCGCCGCCGGGCCCGCGGCGCCGAGAGCGAGTGGGCCCCGCGGACCGGGGTGCTCGCCGGAGCGCGGCGGGCCGCCACCGGCCTGGCCGGCCGGCGCCGCCTCGACGGGGTCGGCCGCCTGCAGCTCTGCGTCGCGCCCGCCGCGCTCGCCCCGTCAGCGGCCACGGCGAGCACGGCGGCCACGGCGACCCGGGTGCGCCTGGTGGCCGACCTCGGCGGCGTCCGCCGCGGCCTGATCACCGGCCTGGTGGCGACGCCGGGCGTGCTGGTCGGCAGTGCGGTCGCGGTCGCGATCGCCGCCCCGGCCGGCGCAGCGCTGCCCGAGGTGCTGCTGGCCGTGCCCGCAGCCGCCGGCGCGGGGGGCCTGGGCTGGCTCGGCGCCCGCACCGCGCTCGACTCCCGCCGTACGGCCCTCGCCGAAGAGCTCGAGGGCCTGCTGGACGTGCTCGGCAGCCCGCGCGACCGCCCGCCGCTGCCCGCGCGCGCCGCGGCGTGGGCCCTGCAGCGCCTCCCGCCGTCGCTGCGCTGACCTGCCCGGGCCGGCCAGGCGGGGTGCGCCGGTCCCTGTGCACACTGCGGCCGCACCCGGCGGTGTCGGCCGGACCCGCTGCGCCGCCGATGAGTGGGCCGCCGAGGAGTGGGCCGCCGCCCACCCGACGGCCCACCGCTGGCCCCGCGCCGTCGCTCGGCTGCGAGCGGCGGCCGGGCTCGGTCAGCGGGAGGTCCGGCCGGGACCGGCCCGGCAGCACGCCCGCGGACCGCTCGGCAGACGGATGCCCCTGCCGGCGACGCCCAGCACCCGGCCGTGACCTCAGGGACGGGTCGGGCCGGACCGGGAGCCGAGGGGCGTCCGTCCCGAGCGCTACAGGTACTGGCCGGTGCCGCTGGAGGGACCGGTGCCGTTCGCGGGCGCCTGCGGTCCGAGGCCCTGCGGCAGCGCCGGGCGGCCGCGCCCCTCGAGCTGCATCTTCGCCGCCATCTGCTGGGCGAACAGCGCGGTCTGGATGCCGTGGAACAGCCCCTCCAGCCAGCCGACCAGCTGGGCCTGGGCGACCCGCAGCTCGGCGTCCGAGGGGGCGCCGTCCTCGCCGAACGGCAGCGTCAGGCGCTGCAGCTCCTCGCGCAGCTCCGGCGCGAGGCCCTCGGACAGCTCGCGGACCGAGGCGCTGTGCACCTCGGCGAGCCGGCCACGGGCGGCGTCGTCGAGCGGCGCCGCGCGGACCTCCTCGAGCAGCTGCTTGACCATCGAGCCGATCCGCATGACCTTCGCCGGCTGCTCGACCAGCTCGGCGGGGTTGCGCTCCTCGCTGCCGTCGGGCTCGCCCTGCGGCACGGCGGCGGTGCCGACCGGGCGGCCGTCGGGTCCGACGACGACGACCTGCTGCACGGGGTCCTGGGAGACGGGTTCGGGCGTGCTCATGACCGCGATCCTGCCCCGCCCGGGCCGTACGGACGCCTCCGGGGGCGACCCGGCCGGTGTGGTCGACTGCACTCCCGGCCCGTACGCCCCGCGAGGAGACCTGTGGACCCGTCGACCGCCCGGCGCAGCTGGCGCGCCCTCGAGCCGTACCACGCGATGGTCTACTTCGCCCCCGAGGCGCAGGAGGAGTACGCCGCGCTCGGCTTCGACGTGAAGGCCAACCGCGCCTCGGGCTACTTCCCGGCGCGGGCCGCCGCGATGGGCGCGGTCGGCCCCGGGGTCGTGCACGCGACGTTCTTCAACTTCTCGCGGCTGGCGGTGGAGTTCGGGATGGCCGGGGCCTGGGACGTCGCGAGCCCCGCGGACGTGCTCGCGGCGCGGCTGCGGGCTGCCGACCGGGCGCTGCGCCGGCTGTGCGGCGACCTGCTCGACGGGCCCGAGGTCCGCGAGGCCGCCGACCTGGCGCTGACGGCCGCGGACGGGTGCGGCGCCCACGGCCGACCGCTGTACGCCGCGCACGCCGACCTGCCGGTGCCGGACGCGGCGCACCTGGCGCTGTGGCACGCGGTGACGCTGCTGCGGGAGTTCCGCGGGGACGGGCACGTCGTGGCGCTCGTCGAGGAGGGCGTCAGCGGGCTCGAGGCGGCGGTGCTTCACGTCGCCGTCGGCGACAGCTGGAGCCGCCGCGGGCTGCAGGGCAGCCGGGCGTACTCCGACGAGCAGTGGGACGCCGCCGTCGCGGCGCTCGCCGAGCGGGGCTGGCTCACGCCGGACGCGCAGCTCACCGACGAGGGGCGCGCGCACCGCCAGCGGGTCGAGGACACGACCGACCGGCTCGCGCTGCCGGCCTGGCAGGCGCTCGGCGACGAGGGGTGCGCGCGGCTGCGCGAGCTCGTCCGCCCGCTGTCGACCGCGATCGTCGAGGCCGGCGGCATCGGCATCCGCTGAGGTCCCCGCGGGACCGCCGCCGGACAGGAGGCACCTGTCTCGTCAGACGCGTTGCTCCAGGACGCAACGCCGTCCGTGACGTTGCCCCGTGGCGCAACGGGGCGGTGCCGTCACACGGCCTGCCCGGTATCGGGGGCCGGGGCCGGGGCCGGGGCCGGGGGCCCGGGGCCCGGGGTTGGCGGCCGGGGGGCCAAGGGGCTGGCGGCCGGGGGCCAAGGGGCTGGCGGCCGGGGGCCAAGGGGCTGGCGGCCGGGGGCCCGGGGTTGGCGGCCGGGGGCCCGGGGTTGGCGGCCGGGGGCCCGGGGTTGGCGGCCGGGGGGCCAAGGGGCTGGCGGCCGGGCCGGGGGCCGGGCCGGGGGCCGGGGGCCGACCGCGGCGCCGCCCCGGGGCACCCATCTCGACAGCGGTGTTGCCTCGGGGTGCAACGTCGGCCGTGCTGTTGCGCCGGGGCGCAACGGGGCTGAGCAGTGACACGCTCCTTCGTCGGCCGCAGTGCGGCTGCGCCCCGGCGGGTCGCCGCCCGCCTCCGTGGCTCTGCCCGCCGCCTGCCGCCCCGCCGCCTGCCGCCGCCTGCCGCCCCGCCGCCTGCCGCCGCCTGCCGCCCGCCGCCCCCGCCGCCTGCCGCCGCCGCCGCCGCCCCGCCGCCTGCCGCCGCCTCCCCGCCACCGCGCCGCCACCGTTTCGTCATCTGGCTGCGCTAAGTTCCGCCCGAGCGGCCCGTCGTCGTGCCGCCGACCCGAGGAGCCCCTGTGCAGGCCACGTCCCCCTCCCGCCGGTCCCGGCTCGCCCTGGGCGCCGGGCTCGCCGTGCTGCTGCTGGCCACCGCCTGCGGCAACGCGCCCTCCCGCAGCACCACCGCCGGCGGCTCGACCGGCACCGGGCCCAGCGCCGCCACGGCCACGTCCGCCGCCGACCTCGGCGGGATGGAGGCGCTCGTCGCCGCCGCCAAGAAGGAGGGCACGCTCAACGTCATCGCGCTGCCGCCGGACTGGACCAACTACGGCGAGGTCATCGACACCTTCAGCAAGAAGTACGGCATCACGGTCAACTCCGCGCAGCCGGACGGCTCCAGCCAGGACGAGATCAACGCCGCCAAGCAGCTCGCCGGCACCGACCGCGCGCCCGACGTCTTCGACCTCGGCCCGACGGTCGCGACCGCCAACGTCGACCTGTTCGCGCCGTACAAGGTCGCGACCTTCGCCGACGTGGCCGACGAGCTCAAGGACCCGCAGGGCCGCTACGTGAGCGACTACGGCGGCTACATGTCGATCGGCTACGACGCCGGCAGCGTGCCCGCGCCGACGAGCGTGCAGGACCTGCTCGGTCCGGCCTACAAGGGCAAGGTCGCCCTCAACGGCGACCCGACGACCGCCGGCGCGGCCTTCACCGGTGTCGTCATGGCCTCGCTCGGCACCGGCGGCTCGGCCGACGACGTCACGCCGGGCGTCGAGTTCTTCAAGAAGCTCAAGGCCGCGGGCAACTTCCTGCCCGTCGACCCGAGCCCCGCGACCATCGCCAGCGGCCAGACGCCCGTCGTCATCGACTGGGACTACACCAACGCCGCCCAGACCGCCAAGCTCAAGGGCAGCAAGGACTGGAAGGTCGTCGTGCCGCAGGGCGCCGTCGTCGGCTCCTACTACGTGCAGGCGATCAACAAGCAGGCCCCGCACCCGGCCGCCGCCCGGCTGTGGCAGGAGTTCCTCTACTCCGACCAGGGCCAGAACCTCTGGCTCAAGGGCTTCGGCCGACCGGTCCGCGCCGAGGCGATGGACAAGGCGGGCACCATCGACCAGACCGCCTACGCCGCGCTGCCCACGGCAGAGGGGGACGCGGTCTTCCTCACCGAGGCGCAGAGCAACCAGGCCAAGCAGTACCTGCTGGCCAACTGGGCCAAGGCCGTCAGCTGACCGACCGCGGCTCCGCCGGCCGCTGGGTGCTCCAGCGGCTGGCGGTCGTGCCCTTCCTCGCGTTCGTCGGGACGTTCCTGCTCTACCCGACGCTCGCCGTCGTCGGCGGCGCGTTCGCCGACGGCGACGGCGGGCTCACGCTCGACAACGTCACCGGCATCTTCCGCACGCCGTACCTCGAGTCCTTCGTCCGCAGCATCGAGCTGTCGGCCATCACCGCGGTCATCGGCGCGGTGCTCGGCGCGGCCCTGGCCTGGGCGGTCGTCGCCGGCCGGTCCGACGGCGTGCTGCGCCGCAGCGTCACGGCGGCGGCGGGCGTGCTCGCGCAGTTCGGCGGTGTCACCCTGGCCTTCGCCTTCCTCGCCACGGTCGGCTTCCAGGGGCTGCTCACGGTCTTCCTGCGCGACACCTTCGGCATCGACCTGCTCGGCGGCGGCGCGTGGATCTTCGAGCTGCCGGGGCTGGTCGCGGTCTACTCGTACTTCCAGATCCCGCTCATGGTGCTCGTCTTCCTGCCCGCGCTCGACGGGCTGCGGCCGCAGTGGCGCGAGGCCTGCGACAGCCTGGGCGGCAGCTCGTGGACCTACCTGCGGCGGGTGGCGGTGCCCGTCCTGCTGCCGTCGTTCCTCGGGTCGCTGCTGCTGCTGTTCGCCAACGCCTTCTCCGCGTACGCCACCGCGGCCGCCCTCGTCAGCCAGGGCTCCCCGATCGTGCCGCTGCAGATCCGGGCGCTGCAGACCGGCGAGGTCGTGCTCGGGCGCCAGGAGATGGGCCGGGCCCTCGGGCTCGGCATGGTCGTCGTCGTCGCGGTCGTCATGACGCTCTACGCCGTGCTGCAGCGCCGCACGTCCCGGTGGCTGCGGTGAGGCGGCGGGCGTCGCCGCTGCGCTGGGTCGTGCTCGTCGTGCTCGGCGCGTACTTCCTGCTCCCGCTCGTGGCGATGGTCGACTTCGCGACCAAGGGGCCGGGCGGGCGCACCCTCGACGCCTTCCGTGCGATCGGCAGCGACGAGCAGCTGCGGCACGCCATCGTCGTGTCGCTGGAGCTCGCCGTGCTCACCGCCGTGCTCATGCTCGTGCTGCTGCTGCCCACGATGACCTGGGTGCACCTGCGCCTGCCCGGGGTGAAGCGGCTGATCGAGGCGCTGTGCCTGCTGCCGCTGGTCATCCCCGCGATCGTGCTCGTCGTCGGGATCGCGTCGCTCTACTCGTGGGTGACCTACTTCTTCGGCGACAGCCCGCTCACGCTGACCTTCGTCTACGTCGTGCTCGTCCTGCCGTACGCCTACCGCGCGCTCGACGCCGGCCTCACGGCCGTCGACCTGCGCACGCTGTCCGAGGCGGCCCGCAGCCTGGGCGCCTCCTGGGCGACCGTGCTGCTGCGGGTCGTCCTGCCCAACGTGCGGGCCGCCGTGCTCTCGGCCGCCCTGCTGTCCGTCGCGCTCGTCCTCGGGGAGTTCACCATCGCGTCGTTGCTGAACTTCACCACGCTGCAGGTCGACATCGCCCTGCTCGGCAAGCGCAACGCCGCGGTGTCGATCGCGGTGTCCTTCGCCGCGCTGGCCTTCGCGTTCGGGCTCCTGCTGGCGATCTCCCTGCTCGCCGGCCGGCGGCGGTCCGCGGGCGTCCTCGAGCCCGCCGCCGAGCCGCCCGCCGCACCGCCGGCGGAGCCCGCGCGGGTCGGGGCGGCGGCATGACCGGCCCGGGCGGCGGCGCGACCCGCACCGGGGTCGCCGTCGCGCTGCGGGGGCTCACCAAGGCGTACGGCGGGGTGCCCGCGCTCGACGGGCTGTCGCTGGAGCTCGAGCCGGGCGAGTTCGTCTCGCTGCTCGGGCCCTCGGGCTGCGGCAAGACGACCGCGCTGCGGGTGCTCGCCGGTCTCGAGGTCGCCGACGCCGGCGAGGTGCTCGTCGGCGGCCGCGACATCAGCCGCCTGCCGGCGAGCAAGCGCGACATGGGGATGGTCTTCCAGGCGTACAGCCTGTTCCCGCACCTCACCGCGCGCGACAACGTCGCCTTCGGGTTGCGGCTGCGCGGCGTCGGCGGGCGGGAGCGGGCGACCCAGGCCGCGGAGGTGCTCGAGCTCGTCGGGCTCGCCTCGCAGGCCGGCAAGTACCCCCACCAGATGTCCGGCGGGCAGCAGCAGCGGGTCGCGCTGGCCCGCGCGCTGGCGATCCGGCCGCAGGTCCTGCTGCTCGACGAGCCGCTGTCGGCGCTGGACGCGAAGGTGCGCGTGCAGCTGCGCGAGGAGATCCGCCGGCTGCAGACCGAGCTGGAGATCACCACGCTGTTCGTCACGCACGACCAGGAGGAGGCGCTGGCGATCTCGGACCGGGTCGGCGTCATGTCCGCCGGCCGGCTCGAGCAGCTGGACGCGCCGGCGACGGTCTACCAGCGGCCGGCCACGCCCTTCGTCGCGGAGTTCGTCGGCACGACCAACTCCTTCTCCGGCACCGCCGCCGGGGCGGGCGTCCTGCTCGCCGGCGGCTCCCGGCTGCCCGCCGAGGTGGTCGGCGGCACTCCCGAGGGCGCAGCGGTGCGGGTGCTCGTGCGGCCCGACGGGCTGCGGCTCGTGCCCGCCGAGCAGGGCGACCTGCCGGGGACGGTCGTCGCGCACAGCTTCCTCGGGCCCGTCACGCGGATCAGCGTGCGGCTCGACGGGGCGGCCGACCTCGTCCGCGTCGACGTGCCGTCGGAGCGGGCGGCGGACGTCCCCGCGGCCGCGCGGGTGGGCCTCGCGGTCGACCCGGGCGCGGCGATGCTCGCCTCCGCGCCGAGCGCTCCCGCCCCCGCGACCGCCGTCACCTGACCCGGGCTCAGCCCTCGCGCCAGCCCGCCGCGCGCTCGGCCGCCGCGGCGGCGTGCTCCGCGCCGAGCGCGGCCGCGGGTCCCGTGAACGCGCCGTCGAAGAACAGGTAGCTGAGCAGCTCGCCGTTGTCCTCCGGCGACCCGCCGACGAGCCGCTCGAGCAGGGCGAGCGGCGGGTTGCGCACCGCCTTGAGCCCGCCGTACGCCCGCCGGTAGCGCTCGCTCGCCAGCCGGGCCAGGTCGTCCGCCTGCCCCGGGCCGGGCCCGGCGAAGCGGAAGCGCACGGGGCGGTACGCCGTGCCGGTCGCCCCCGCGGCGAGCAGCCGGTTGACCCGCGAGAGGACCCGCAGGTCCTCGACCATCCGGTCGGCGAGCAGCGAGCGCACCGCGAGCCCGGCGACGGCGGGCACGTCCGGGGCGCGTCCGGGGCGGCCGCTGGGCACCTGCCCCGCGTACGCCGCCGGCTGCGTCGCGACCACCCCGAGCCGGTCGGCGCCGAGGTCGAGCGCGGGCTTGAGCGGGGCGTTGAGGCGCAGCCCGCCGTCGACGTACCACCCCGCCCAGGCCGCGGGCGTCGTCACCCGCACCGGCCGGAAGGCGACCGGCACGGCGGCCGAGGCCAGCACGTGCTCGACGGTCAGCTCGACCTCGACGTAGGTGATCGCCCGGTCGGCGTCCGGCGGCGGCAGGGCGACGGAGGCCTTCTTCTCCACGAACACGACGGTGCCGCCGGTCTCGACCGACGTCGTGACGACCGCCAGCGCGTCGACCGGCCCGCTCGCCACCGCCTCGTGCACCCGGTCGAGCGCGAGCAGCCTGCCGAGCGTCTCGCGCTGCGGCGACGTGTCGAGCAGGCTGACCAGCCGGGTCGGCAGCCCGGCGACCTGGCCGGCGTAGCCCAGCCCACCGGCGAGGGTGCCCGGCACGTCGACGACGTCGCCGAGCCGCACGTCGCTCCACAGCGCCACGAGCGCCCGCAGCGCCGCCTCGCGGCCCTGCTCGAGCAGCCCGGCCAGGCCGACGACGTTGAGGGCCCCGGCGCTCGTGCCGACCATCACCCGGGGGACGTCGCCGAGCGCCGGCACGAGCACCGACAGGGCCCCCGCCTCGTACGCCCCGCGCGCGCCCGCGCCCGCCACGACCAGCCCCGTCCGCGCCACGTCGCCACCGTACGGGCCGGGGTCGGTCGGGAAAGCAGACGCAGGGCGGTCGGCGGCGCTAGGGTCCGGGCATGAGCGAGACCTGGGGAGAGCCCCGCAGCCGCACCGTGCAGTGGTGGGACCCCCTCGCGAGCGCGGCCGCGGGGGCGGCGCTGTCCGGCATCGACCACCTGCGCGGCGTGCGCGACGCCGTGCTGCCGCCGGCGCCGATCGCCGGGCTGATGGGCTTCGCGATCACGTCGGTGGAGGAGGGCGAGGTCGTCTTCACCTGCACGCCGGACGAGTCGGTCTACAACCCGATCGGCGTGGTGCACGGCGGCCTGGTCTGCACGCTGCTCGACTCGGTGTGCGGCTGCGCGGTGCAGAGCACGCTCGCGCAGGGCACCGCCTACACCAGCCTGGAGATCAAGGTCAGCTACCTGCGACCGGTGCGGGCCGACAGCGGCGAGCTCACCGCCCGCGGCCGGGTCACCCGGCGCGGGCGGCGGGCCAGCTTCTCCGACGGCGAGGTGCGCACCGCCGACGGCAAGGTCGTCGCCACCGCGAGCAGCACCTGCCTCGTCTTCCCGCTGTGAGCCTCACCGCGGTGCCGGCTCCCGCGCCGCCGCGGTCCCGGCGGCTGCCGCACCGGGCGTGGGGCGTCGCCGCGGTCACCTTCGTCGCGCTGGTCGGCGCGGCCGGCTTCCGCGCGACGCCGGGCGTGCTGCTCGTGCCGCTGCAGGAGGACGGCTTCTCCCGCGAGACCGTCTCGCTGGCGGTGACCGTCAACCTCGTGCTGTTCGGCCTCACGGCGCCGTTCGCCGCCGCGCTCATGGAGCGCTTCGGGATGCGCCGCACGGTCGCCAGCGCCCTCACCCTCGTCGCCGTCGGCTCCGGCCTCACCGCGGTGATGACCGCCGGCTGGCAGCTCGTCCTGCTGTGGGGGCTGCTCGTCGGGCTGGGCACCGGCGCGATGGCGCTGGTCTTCGCCGCGACGGTGGCGAACCGGTGGTTCACCACCCGCCGGGGGCTCGTGACGGGGGTGCTGACCGCCGGCAGCGCCACGGGCCAGCTGGTCTTCCTGCCGGTGCTCTCGCTGCTCGCCGCCTCGCACGGCTGGCGGTCGGTCTCGACCACGGTCGCGCTGACCTCGCTCGCGGTGGTGCCGCTGGTGCTGCTCGCCCTGCGGGAGCGGCCGAGCGACCTGGGCCTGCTGCCGTACGGCGCGACCGGTCCCGTGCCTCCCCCGCCGCCCGCGGCGTCCCCGGGCCGGGCCGCGCTGGGCGCGCTGCGCGGAGCGTCCCGCCGGCCGGCGTTCTGGCTGCTCGCCGGCGGCTTCGCCATCTGCGGCGCCACGACGAACGGCCTGGTGGGCACGCACTTCATCCCCGCCGCGCACGACCACGGCATGCCGATGACGACCGCCGCGTCGCTGCTCGCCGTCGTCGGCGTCTTCGACGTCGTCGGGACGATCGCGTCCGGCTGGCTCACCGACCGGATGGACAGCCGGGTCCTGCTCGGCGGCTACTACCTGCTGCGCGGGCTGTCGCTGTTCGCCCTGCCGGCGCTGTTCAGCGCGGCGCCGCACGCGCCCATGCTCATCTTCATCCTGTTCTACGGCCTGGACTGGGTGGCGACGGTGCCGCCGACCGTGGCGCTGTGCCGGGAGCTGTTCGGCGAGCAGGGCACGCTGGTCTTCGGCTGGGTCTTCGCGAGCCACCAGGTCGGCGCCGGGCTCGCCGCCACGGTGGCCGGGCTCCTGCGGACGTCGCTGGGCACCTACGACGCGGCCTTCCTCGGCGCGGGCGTCCTGTGCCTGCTGGCCGCCGGGATGTCCGCTGGCCGTACGCCGGGGGCCCGTCCCCCTCCCCGCGCTCGCCTGAGCCGGCGGGCCGTCCGTCAGGACCGGCGGTGCAGCCCGTCGGCCCAGCTGTGCAGCACCGCGGCGGGCTCGCGGCCGGCGGCGAGGGTGCGCAGCAGCGCGGGCGTCAGCTCGCCGAGCGCCAGCAGGTGCGCCGCCTCGACGAGCGAGAGGCCGGCAGCGTGGCCGAGCGGACCGAGCGCGCCGTACGTCCCCGACCAGCTGCGCATGGCCAGCGACTGGCGGCGCCGCAGCACCGGGTCGTCGAACGCCGCGAGCAGGGGCGCGCCCCCCACGCGGAGCCAGGCGAGCACGGTGGCGGGGGTGCGGTCGGGGAAGCCCCCGTCCAGCACGTCCGCGAGCACCGTCGCGACCTGCTCGCCGGCGAGGTCGACAGCGGCCTGCACGTCGGCGCTGGACCAGCCGGCACGCGCGAGCCGGCGGAGCAGCCGGTCGGGCAGGACCGGCGCGGGGCGCTGCAGCAGGCTGGTCACGGTCGCTCCTCTCGCGGCTCGGGCTCCCTCCAGTGTCGGGCCGCGACGGCCCGCTGCCCCCTCGTCCGGGGTGAGTCGTGCACCACGTCGCTGCGCGGCCCGGGGCCGGCCTGGGCCCTCGCCGTGCGGGAGTGCAGGTGTCGCGTCAGCGGCGTTGCGCCGGGGCGCACGGTGTGGCTGTGTGGTGCGTGGGGGACCAACGCGCCTGACGCGCTGTCGTCGGTCGGCGCGGGTCGTCGGGCTCCCGGCAAGGGTCGCGTGGCGCGGGGTGTCGGTACCGCGTCGGGTGCGTCGCGCCGGGGCGCACCCGACCGCTCGGCGTTGCCTGTGGGAGCAACGCGCCGGACGCGCTCCCGACCCTCAGCGGCCGGCGCTGCGTCGCCGGCCTCCCGCGGCCGGCGTCAGCTCTTGTCCGCGGCGTCCGGCTCGGCCTGGGCACCGCCGTCGTCGGCGTGCTGCTCCGCGTCGGTCTGCGCCCGGGCGGCCCGGCCCGTGCGGCCGTCGACCACCTCACCGAGGTAGCGGATCACCACGGCGGCGACCGCGGTGGCGGGGACGGACAGGAAGGCACCGGCGACGCCGTACAGGCTGCCGCCCGCGGTGACGACGAGGATGACGAGCCCGGGGTGCAGGCGCAGCGAGCGGCCCTGCAGCACCGGCTGCAGGACGTTGCCCTCGACCTGCTGCACCGCGACGATGATCACCAGGACGATGAGCGCCGTGGTGGGTCCCTGGGTGACGAGCGCGACGAGCACGGCGAGGCCGCCCACGACGAAGGCCCCGATGATCGGGACGAAGCCGCCGAAGAAGGTCAGCACCGACAGGGCGAGCGCCAGCGGGACGCCGAGCACGACCAGCCCGATCCCGATGAGCACGGCATCCACGAGGCCGACGACGGCCTGGCCCTGGATGAAGCTGCCCAGGGTCGCCCAGGAGCGGGTGAGGACGACGTCGAGGTGGTCGGCGGCCCGGTCGCCGACGACCCCGCGCAGCCAGGGCAGGAAGCGCGGGCCGTCCTTGAGGAAGAAGAAGGTGAGGACCAGCGTCAGCGCGGCCGTGACCAGCGCCGACAGCGCGACGGTCACCCCGGTGAGCACGCCGGCAGCGACCCGGGTCGCGCTGGACTGCAGCCGGTCGGTGATCGCCTGCACGGCGGTCTGCACCTGCGCGTCGTCGAGCCTCAGCGGCGGACCGGTGACCCACTCCTGCACGCGCTGCAGGCCGCCCGCCGCCTGGCCCGCGATGTCGACGAGCTGCGTGCTCACCGACGGCGCGAGCATCGCGATCGTCCCGCCGACGAGCCCCAGCGACACGAGCAGGACGAGCAGCGCCGCCAGCGCGGGCGGCGTGCCGCGCCGGCGCAGCCACGCGGTCGGCGGCCACAGCACGCTGGCGAGCAGCAGCGCCAGCAGGGCCGGCAGCACCACGCTCCACAGCTGGCCGACGACGACGCCGAGCAGCACCGCCCCGAGCGCGACGAGCAGCAGCCGCAGGCTCCAGGTGGCCAGCCAGGCCAGCCCGGCGCCGATGGCCGTCCCGCGCTCGGCGAAGCGCGGCCGCGGCGCGGGAGGGGGCGGCCCCACCGACCCCACCGACCCCGCCGACCCCGCCGACCCCGTCGCCGGGCCGTTCTCGGGAGCGGTCGGGTCGGCCCGGACGTCGTCGCTCACCCCTGCAGGGTGCCCTACGGGCCGCCGTGGCCCCGCTGCCCGCCCCCGGGGCTCAGATCCCGGGCAGGACCCTGCCGCGGACCTCGCCGAGGTCGAGCGAGCCGCCCCCGACCGCGGGCGCCGTCGCCCGGACGACCACCTCGTCGCCGTCCTCGAGCCAGGTGCGGGTCGTGCCGTCGTCCAGCGCGAGGGGCTCGCGCCCGCCCCGGGTCAGCTCGAGCAGGCAGCCCCGCTGGTCGTCGGCCGGCCCGCTGACCGTGCCGGAGGCGTAGAGGTCGCCGGTGCGCGCGCCCGACCCGTTCACCGTGAGGTGGGCCAGCTGCTGCGCGCCGGTCCAGTAGGTGGTGCGGGCCGGCGGGCGGGACAGCACCGTGCCGTTGAGCGACACCTCCAGCGCGAGGTCCAGGGCCCACGGCTCGGCGTCGGCGTCGTCGAGGTAGCCGGCCAGCGGCACGGTGCGCGGGGGCGGCTGGACCCGGGCGGACTCGAGCTCGACCAGCGGCACCACCCACGGCGACACCGAGGTCGCGAACGACTTCGCGCCGAACGGCCCGAGCGGGACGTACTCGAAGGCCTGCAGCTCGCGGGCCGACCAGTCGTTGACCAGGCAGACCCCGAAGACGTGCTCGGCGAACGCCCCGAGCGGCACCGGACCGTCCGCCGGCGCGCCGACGACGAAGCCGACCTCGGCCTCCAGGTCGAGCCGGGCCGTCGGGCCGAAGACCACCTCGCCGGCGGAGGTCTGCCGCAGCCCGGCCGGCCGGCGCACCGGGGTGCCCGAGACGACGACGGTGCCCGAGCGGCCGTGGTAGCCGATCGGCAGGTGCTTCCAGGCCGCGGGCAGCAGGTCGCTCCCGGGCCGCAGGACCTCGCTGACCCGCGACGCGTGGTGCTCGCTGGCGTAGAAGTCGACGAAGTCCGCGACCGTCCACGGCAGGTGCAGCCGCGCCTCCACCAGCGGCACGAGCTCGCCGTCACCCCGATCGAGCGCCCGCCGGGCCGCCTCGTGCACCCGTGCCCAGGTCGCCGGCCCGGCAGCGAGCAGCCGGTCGAGGGTGCCGCCGCCGAGCAGCCCGGCGTGCTCGGGCAGCGCCGCCGCGAGGTCGAGCACCGCCCCGCCCGCGCGCAGCCCGACCCGGCCCGGCCCGCCGCCCGTCGAGAAGACGCCGTAGCCGGTCACCGCCGCCCTCCCGCCCACGACCAGGCGTACGCCCCGTCGTCGCTCGCGGTGCCCGCCTCGCCCAGCTCCAGCGGTCGGAAGGTGTCGACCATGACGGCGAGCTCGTCGAACCGCTCGGCCCCGAGCGTCGCCTCGACGGCGCCGGGCTGCGGCCCGTGGCTGTGCCCGCCCGGGTGCAGCGAGACCGAGCCCTTGCCGATGCCCGAGCCCTTGCGGGCCTCGTAGTCGCCGTCGACGTAGAACATGACCTCGTCGCTGTCGACGTTGGAGTGGTAGTACGGCACCGGCACCGCGAGCGGGTGGTAGTCGACCTTGCGCGGCACGAAGTTGCAGACCACGAAGCCCGGGCCCTCGAAGACCTGGTGCACCGGCGGCGGCTGGTGGACCCGCCCGGTGATCGGCTCGAAGTCGTGCACCGAGAAGGCGTACGGGTAGAGGCAGCCGTCCCAGCCGACGACGTCGAAGGGGTGCTCGGGCACGACGTGCACCGTGCCGGTGAGGCCCCGCGCCCCGCGGTGCTTCACCCACACCTCGACGTCGCGGCCGGTCCGCAGCAGCGGCTCGCCGGGCCCGCGCAGGTCGCGCTCGCAGTACGGCGCGGACTCCAGGAACTGCCCGTAGCGCGACAGGTAGCGCTTCGGGGGCTGCAGGTGCCCGTTCGCCTCGACGCAGTACAGCCGCGAGAGCGCGTCCGGCACCCAGCGGTGGGTCGTCGCGCGGGGCAGCACGACGTAGTCGCCCGGGCCGTACGCCAGCGCCCCGAAGACCGTCTCGACCGTCCCGGTGCCGGCCTCGACGAAGACGCACTCGTCACCGGTGGCGTTGCGGGCGAGCGGGCTCGCCGCGGCGGCCACGACGTAGGAGATCCGCACGTCGGCGTTCGCCAGCACCAGCCGGCGGGACCGTACGGCGTCCGCGTCCTCGGCGAACGCCAGGTCGTGCAGGCGCAGGTGCCGGGGGAGCAGCGGCTCGTTCGGCACGGTCGCCAGGTCGGGCAGCTCCCACGGGCGGGCGTCGACGAGCGCGCTGGGCAGGCAGGAGTGGTAGAGCAGCGAGGAGTCCGAGGAGAAGCCCTCCTCGCCCACGAGCTCCTCGGCGTAGAGGCCGCCGTCGGGCCGGCGGTGCTGGGTGTGCCGCTTGGGCGGGACGCTGCCGACCGACCGGTAGTGCGCCATCAGGGCCTCCCCGTCACAGGTTCCCGCGCCGGGCCTGCTCCCGCTCGATCGCCTCGAACAGGGCCTTGAAGTTGTTCTTGCCGAAGCCCAGCGAGCCGTGCCGCTCGATGAGCTCGAAGAACACCGTCGGGCGGTCCTGCACCGGCTTGGTGAAGATCTGCAGCAGGTAGCCGTCCTCGTCGCGGTCGGCCTGGATCCTCAGCTCGCGCAGCGTCTCGATCGGCACCCGGGTCTCGCCGACGAGGTCGGGCAGCGTGTCGTAGTAGGAGTCCGGCGTCTGCAGGAACTCCACGCCCATCTCGGTCATCGCCCGCACGCTCGCGACGATGTCACCGGTCGCCAGCGCGATGTGCTGCACGCCGGGCCCGTCGTAGAACTCGAGGTACTCGTCGATCTGGCTCTTGCGCCGGCCCGGTGACGGCTCGTTGATCGGGAACTTGACCCGGTGGTTGCCGTTGGTGACGACCTTGCTCATCAGTGAGGAGTACTCGGTGGCGATGTCGTCGCCGATGAACTCCTTCATGTTCGTGAAGCCCATGACCTGCTGGTAGAAGCCGACCCACTCGTCCATCCGGCCGAGCTCGACGTTGCCGACGCAGTGGTCGATCGCCTGGAAGCAGCGCTTGGGGTGGTGGGCGGGCTTGCCGGCGAACCGCGGCGAGGCTGCCTCGAAGCCCGGCAGGAACGGCCCGTCGTAGCGGGACCGGTCCACCAGCGAGTGCCGCGTCTCGCCGTACGTCCGCACGCTCGCCAGGCGGACCGTGCCGTGCTCGTCGCTCTCGTCGTGCGGCTCGACGAGCACGGTGGCGCCCTTGCCGCGGGCGTACGCCACGGCCGCGTCGACGTCGGGCACCTCCATCGCGAGGTCGACGACGCCGTCGCCGTGCCGCCGGACGTGCTCGCCGACCGCGGTGCCGCCGTGCGCCTCGCCGGTGAGCACGAAGCGGGCCTTGCCGCTGGTGAGCACCCACTCGACGGCGTCGCGGGAGCCGGTCTCGGGCCCGCGGTAGGCCACCACGGTCATGCCGAACGCGCTCGCGTACCAGTGCGCGGCCTGCCGCGCGTTGCCGACGGCGAAGCGGACGTGGTCCATCCCCCGCACGGGGAACGGGTCGGCCTGCTCGTCGTGCTGCACCGCGCCGACGAGGGCGGTGTCGTCGGTGTCCTGCAGGAGCGTCATGCGGTGCCTCCGGTCGAGGTCGGGTCGTACGGCGGTGCTGCGAGCGTGGCCCGTCGGGAGCCGTGGTGGCAAACGGCCAGCGGGGAAGGGCCTGAACGCGCGCGGCCCGGGCGCCGTAACCAGGAGCAGCCCGGACAGACCGGGCCTGTCGATCGGAGTCCCCCGTGCGCAGAGTCCTGCTCAGCACCGCGACCGTGGCGGCCGTCGCCGTCACGGCGACCGTCCTGGCCGCCCCCCTGACCGCCTCGGCCGCCCCGGCCGCGTCATCGACGGCAGCGTCGTCCACGGGTGCCCTGCAGGCCGTCGGCCTGTCGGGCGGCGGCAAGCTGCTCTACCGCTTCTCGACCGCCGACCCCGGCTCGGTCACCAAGCTCGGCGTCCTGCGCGGCCTGGTCACCGACACCCGGCTGGTCGGCATCGACTTCCGGGTCGCGGACGGCGGGCTCTACGGCCTCGGCGACCGCGGCGGCATCTACCGCATCGACGCCGCTGCGTCGCGGTCGACGCTGTTCGGCCGGCTCACGGTCCCGCTGGAGGGGACGATGTTCGGCGTGGACGTCAACCCCGCCGCGGACGCGCTGCGCGTCGTCAGCGACACCGGTCAGAACCTGCGCCAGTCCTTCGCCACCCCCGCCGGGCCGACCGCGGTCGACGGGCGCCTGACGACGCCGCCCACCGCCGGCGACACGACCGGGATCACCGGCGCGGCGTACACCAACAACGACGCCGACCCGGACACCGCGACCACCCTGTTCGACATCAGCAGCAGCACCGACAACGTCTTCGTGCAGGCACCGGCCAACGTGGGGACCCTCTCGCCGACCGGCAACCTGACCCGCAACGCCATCGGCAACGTGGGCTTCGACATCTACAGCGTGCTCGACGGCGGCACCTCGGTGGACTCGCGCGCCTTCGCCAGCCTCAACGTCGGCGGCCAGCGCGGGCTCTACTCGATCAACCTGCTCAACGGGCGCGCCACCTCCCTCGGCGCCCTCGGCGGCGACGTCGTGGACCTCGCCTTCCCGCTCGCCCAGGGCTGACGGCGCACGGGGGGTCCGGCCGGACCCCCCGTCGCCCCCACGAACCGGAGGGCAGGACGTGCTGGGAGCGACGCGCAGCCCGCTGCGGCTGCTGAGCCGCCCGGCGGCCGGCCCGACGGCGCCGACGGGCGGCCTGGAGGACGAGCGCGCGGTCGCCGCGGCCTACGCCGAGCACGGCGCCGAGCTGTACCGCTTCGTCCTGCGCGGGCTGCGTGACCCCGGCGCGGCCGAGGACGTGGTGCAGGAGACGTTCCTGCGGGCCTGGCGCGCGGCGGGGTCGTACGACCCGGAGCTCGCGAGCCTGCGCGTGTGGCTGTTCGCGATCGCCCGCAACGCGATGCTCGACGCGGTGCGGGCCTCCGGCGTACGGCCGTGGCAGGCCGCGCTGGTCGACGACGAGCAGGTGCAGCGCGCCAGCACCCCCGTGCCGGACGAGACCGAGGGGCTGCTGGCAGGCTGGGTGGTGCAGGAGGCGCTGTCCCGGCTCAGCGAGGAGCACCGCACGGCGCTGACCGAGACCTACCTGCGCGACCGGCCGTACACCGAGGTGGCCGCCGAGCTGGGCGTGCCGGTCGGGACCGTGCGGTCCCGGGTCTTCTACGGGCTCAAGGCGCTGCGCAACGCGATGGACGAGTTGGGGGTGCAGCCGTGAGCGACCAGGACCGGGCGGAGCGCGAGCACCGGGAGCTGCGCGAGATGCTCGGCTCCCTGGTCCTCGGCGGCCTCACCGGCGACGAGTCGGTGGCGCTGCAGGCGCACCTGGACGGCTGCCCGGCGTGCCGGGCCGAGCTGGCCGAGATCGCTCCACTGGCCGGGGCGCTGCGCAGCGTCGACGTCGCCGGGCTGGTGGTCGAGCCGGCGCCGTCGCCCGGTCTGGGTGAGCGCGTGGTCGCGCAGGTGGCGGCGGAGCGGCGCGACCGCGACCGCTCCCGGCACCGCCGCCTCCTCGCCGCCGCGGCCGTCCTCGTGGTCGCCCTCGGGGGAGCCGTCGGGGTGGCGGAGCTGCGCGGCGGCGCCGACCCGGCGCCGGTGCTGGCGGCGGGGCAGGAGCCGATCGCGCTGCTCGCCGAGGCGCCGGGCATCGGGGTGCGCGCCGCCGTGCTGGTGCCGCACACCTGGGGCCTGGAGGTGCGGATGACGATGACCGGGGTGCACGACGGCGAGCGCTACCGGGCCGTGGCGGTCGCCCGCGACGGGCGGCAGCTGGCCGCCGGGGAGTTCCTCGGCGTGGCCGACCGGCCGGTGGTGTGCAGCATGCAGTCCGCGCTGCTGCGCTCCGACGCCCGGGCCTTCCTCGTGCTCGACGCCGACGGGCGGACCGTCGCCGAGGCCGACCTGCCGGCGTAGCCGCGCCTCGGGGCCGGCCTGCGCGCCCCGGCGTCGCGCCGCGTCGCCCGCTCGGGCCAGCCGCACCGGGGCGACAGGTCAGAACGACGTGACGACCGCGATGCCGGGGTCCTGGCCCACGCGGGCGAGGGCCTCGCCGGCCTCGGGCAGGGCGAGCTCGCGCGTGACGAGCAGGTCCGGGCGGAGGCGACCGGCGACGACGAGCTCGAGCAGCGCGGGGTAGGCGTGCGCGGCCATGCCGTGCGAGCCGAGCACGGCCAGCTCGCGGGCCACGACGAGGTCCATCGGCAGGTGCGCGCCTCCCGGCAGCAGCCCGACCTGCACGTGGCGCCCGCGGCGGCGCAGCGACCGCACCGACGCCGCGCAGGCCGAGGCCGCGCCGACCGCGTCCAGCGAGACGTGGGCACCGCCGCGGGTGAGCTCGACGACCTCCTCGGCGGAGCCCGCGGGGGCCGCGCCGAGCGAGACGGCCATCGCCACGGCGGCGGGCGACGGGTCGAGTGCGAGGACCTGCGCCCCGGCGGCCACCGCGACCTGCACCGCCGACAGCCCGACCCCGCCGCAGCCGTGGACCGCGACGTACTCGCCGGCGCGTACGCCCCCGACCTGCACGACGGCGCGGAAGGCCGTGGCGTAGCGGCAGCCCAGGGCGGCGGCGTCGCGGGTCGACAGCGCGTCGGGCAGGGCGACGAGGTTGACGTCGGCGGCGTCGAGGGCGACGAGCTCGGCGAAGGACCCGTCGTGCGTGAAGCCGGGCTGGGTCTGCGCCGGGCAGACCTGGTGCTCGCCGGCGGCGCAGACCTCGCACGTCCCGCACGCGCAGACGAACGGCACGGTCACCCGGTCGCCCGACCGGACCAGCGGTGCACGCCCGCGCCGACCGCCGCGACCGTGCCGGCCAGCTCGTGGCCGGGCACGTGCGGCAGCACGACGTCGGGGTCGTGCCCCTGCCAGCCGTGCCAGTCGGAGCGGCAGACGCCGGTGGCGCCGACCTGCACGACGACGCCGCCGGGGGCGGGCGACGGGTCGGGGAGGTCGACGAGGGAGAGCGGTCCGCCGTACGCCGTGAACTGCAGCGCCCTCACGGCTCGCGCGCGAGGCGCAGCCCGATCGCGCTGAGCAGCTCGGCGGGCGCCACGGCCCTCGGCGGCGGCGGCGGACGGCAGCAGCAGCGCGCACAGCTCGAGCAGGCCGTAGTAGCCCTGGGCCAGCACGCCCACGCCCTCGTCGGCGATGAGCTGCTCGAGGTAGTCGCCGACGCTGTGCGGCCGGCCGGCCTCGCGGGCCGCCAGGAAGTCGGTGAGCGCCCCGACGGCCGCGGCGGTCGCGGCCCGGTCGCCCGTCACGCCCGCACCTGCAGGACCACCTTGCCGACGTGCTCGGAGGCCTCGACGACCCGGTGCGCCTCGGCGACCTCGGTGAGCGGCAGGACGCGGTCGACGACGGGGCGTACGCCGCCGGCCTCGACCAGCGGCCAGACCTGCTCGCGGACGCCGCTCACGATCGCGGCCTTCTGCGCGGCGGGGCGGGACCGCAGCGCGGTGGCGTGCACGGCGCCCCGCTTGGCGAGCAGCGCGCCGAGGTCGAGCTCGGCCTTCGCGCCGCCCTGCAGGCCGATGACCACCAGCCGCCCGCCGTCCGCCAGTGCCGTGACGTTGCGGGCGAGGTACTTCGCGCCGATCACGTCGAGCACGACGTCGGCGCCGCCCAGGTCGCGGACCACCTCGACGAAGTCCTCCTCGCGGTAGAGCACGACGCGCTCGGCGCCGAGCGCGCGCACGCGCTGCGCCTTGGCCTCGCTGCCGACCGTCGCCACGACGCGGGCGCCGAGGGCGACGGCCAGCTGCACCGCGAAGGTCCCGATCCCGCTGGCCCCGCCGTGCACGAGCAGCAGCTCGCCGGCGCGCAGGTGCGCGCGGTCGACGACGTTGCTCCACACCGTGCAGGCGACCTCGGGCAGCCCGGCGGCCTCGACGAGGGGGACCCCGGCGGGCACCGGGAGCAGCTGGCCGGCGGGCACGGCGACGCGCTCGGCGTAGCCGCCGCCGGACAGCAGGGCGCAGGCCTCGTCGCCCACCGCCCAGCCGGTCACGCCCTCGCCGAGCGCGGCGACGGTGCCGGAGCACTCCAGGCCGGGGTAGCGGGACGCGCCCGGCGGCGGCTCGTAGAACCCCTGCCGCTGCAGCAGGTCGGCCCGGTTGACCGCGGTGGCGGCGACGTCGAGCAGGACCTCGCCGGGCCCCGGGACCGGGTCGTCGACCTCGGCGAGGACCAGGGACTCGGGGCCGCCGTACGACGGCAGGGTCACGGCGCGCATGACCGCCACCCTAGGGTCGGCGCGTGGACGACTGCTTCTTCGAGCCGCTCGACGACGAGGGGGCCCGCTGGCGGGCGACGGTGCACACCACCGGCCCCTGGGACGCGCGGGCGCAGCACGCCGGCCCGCCCAGCGCCCTGCTCGGCCGTGCGGTGGAGCGCTGCGCCCCGCGCGACGACGTGCAGGTCGCCCGGGTCACCGTGGAGATCCTCGGTCCGGTGCCGGTCGCCGAGCTCGCCCTGCGCGCCCGGGTCGCCCGGCCCGGGCGCAGCGTCGAGCTCGTCGAGGCGGTGCTGTCCGCCGGCGGGCGCGACGTCGCCCGCGCGTCGGCGTGGCGGGTGCTGCGGACCTCGGCCCCCGAGGTCGCCTCGAGGCACCCGGTCCCGGCGCCCCTGCCGGCGACGACCCCGCCGATGGACGTCGGCGACTGGGTCGACGGCTACCTGTCGGCCGTGGAGTGGCGCCCGGTCGCGGGCGGGCTGTTCCGCGAGCCGGGCCCGTCGACGGTGTGGACCCGGCTGCGCCACCCGCTCGTCGCCGGCGAGGAGCCGAGCCCGCTGCAGCGGGTGCTGGCGGTCGCGGACAGCGGCAACGGGGTGTCCTCCGAGCTCGAGATCGCCCAGTGGCACTTCATCAACCCCGAGCTCACCGTGCACCTGCACCGCGAGGCGGTCGGCGAGTGGGTCTGCCTGGACGCCGCCACGACGATCTCGTCCGGCGGGGTCGGGCTGGCGACCTCGGTGCTGTCCGACGTCGACGGCCCGCTCGGCGTCGGCGCGCAGAGCCTGCTGGTCGCCGAGCGCTGAGGTCCCCCGGCGCCCGCCCCTCGCGTGTGGTGATCTCGCGGGCCTGCTGAGCACGCATGATCGCCACAGCTCGCGGCCCGGGACCCGCCGCACCCGCTGCGAGGGACCCCCGGGTGTGGTGATCTCGCGGGCCCGCTGAGCGCGCATGATCGCCACACCCGCCGCGCGGGCACGGGGTGCCGCCGCACCGCTGCGAGGGAACCCCAGGCGTGGTGATCTCGCGGGCCCGCTGAGCGCGCATGATCGCCACACCCGCCGCGCGGGCCGCACGCGCCCCTCGCGGTGTGGTGATCTTCGGGGGCCTGCTGAGCACGCGTGATCACCACGCCCGCGAGCGCGGGCCCGCCGGACCCGGGTCCGCGCGCTACTGCGCCGCGATGTACTCCCAGTGCCACGGCTCGGGCCGCCCGCCGCCGGGCTCGGCCCACGCGGGGTGCACGAAGCCGTACGCCGGCGCGTTGGCCTTCATCCAGAGGTACTCCGGCGAGCCGAACCGCTCGATCCCGCCGCACAGGTCGACGGCGAGCCCGAGCCCGTGGTTGCTGGTGCCCGGGACGGCGGCGAGGTCGGGCTTGCGGGCGAAGACGTCGACCTGCGCGCCGTAGGAGCGGTAGCTGTCGGTGATGCAGACCGGGTGGGCGGCGTAGAGCGCGTTGAAGGCCTTCGCCGCGTCGGCGCGCAGCCGGTGGCCGCCGCCGGACAGCAGCGGGCACAGCGACTCCGGCGGCAGGAAGCCGTTGGGGTAGCCGGCGACGGCGGCCACGTCGGCCGGGCTGGTCAGCGTGCACAGGGCCAGCCCGCCGCTGGCGTCGACGAGGGCCTGCTGAGCGGCGGCGGCCTGCGCCGCGGCCAGCCGGGCGGTCGCGGCGTCGAGGCGGGCCCGCATGTCCTGCGCCTGCGCGGTGAGCGCCGCGACCTGGGCCTCGAGGTCGCGGGCCTGCGCCTCGGCGTCGGCCTGCAGCGCGTCGGCCCGGCGCGACAGGTCCTGCGCGACGACGCCCTCGGCCGTGGCGTCGCGCAGCGCGTCCTGCTGGTTGCCCTGCACGTGCTCCAGACCGGCCTCGGCGCGCACCGCCTCGCCGAGCTCGCCGGGCGCGGAGCCCAGGGCCAGCCCGACCGCGCCCGGCCGGGGCGTGCGGTAGGCGGCGTTGACGATCGCGCCGAGCTTGGCCCGGGCGGCCTCGGCGCGGGCGGCGGCCTCGTCCGCGGCGGCGCGGGCGTCGGCGGCGGCGGCCTCGGTCTGCGCCAGGCGGGCCCGTCCCTCCTCGAGGCGGACCGTGCCGGCGGTGAGCTCGGCCGTGGTGCGCGCGACCTCGCCGCCCAGCGACTCGACCTGCGCCTTCGCGTCGGCGACCTCGTCGGCCGAGGCGGCCCCCGGGACCGTCAGGAGCACCGCCAGGACGGTGAGGACGGGCGCGAGCAGGCGGGTCAGGGGCCGGCGACGCATGGACCCGAGCCTATCGGCCACGCGCGTCGGCGGGGACGAGTCCGGCGAACCTGGACGAAGCCTGCGCGCGCCGGCTCACCCCGCCCGCAGCGCCGCGTCGCCGCCCGGGCCGGCCGGGTCGGCCGACCGGGGGCCCGCCGCCACGACCGCGGCCTCGACGGAGGCCAGGTCGCGCACGCCGTACGCCGTGACGGTCGGGAGCGCGCCCCGCAGCCACGGCAGCACCCGCAGCCAGCCCTGGGCGTACACGTGCGGGCTGCGTCGGGCGATGCCGTCGGCGAGCCGGACGACCGCCGGGCCGAGCGGGTAGGTCTTGCCGAGCACGCCGGGCAGCCCGGCCCGCATCTGCCCGAGCCCGGGCTGCTTGTCGGCCTCGCGCACCATGTCGGTGTCGGTCCAGGTCAGGTAGGCCACCCCGACGTCGACGCCGTGGTGGCGCACCTCGCCGCGCAGCGCGTGCGCGAACGCCTCGACCCCGCACTTGCTCGCGCAGTAGGCGCTCATCATCGGCGCGGGGACGATCGCCGCGACCGAGGCGACCTGCAGCACGTAGCCGCGGCTCGCGACGACCGCCGGCAGGAACGCCCGGACGGTGCGCACGCTGCCCAGCAGGTTCACCTCGATGATCTTGTCGTACGACCGGGGGTCGCTCGCCAGCAGCGGCCCGCCGTCGCCGATCCCCGCGTTGCTCACCACCGCGTCGACCCGCCCGAAGTCGGCGAGCACCCGCGCGGCGACGTCGGCGAGCGCGGGCCCGTCGGTGACGTCCACCTCGTACGCCCGCGAGCCGGGCAGTCCCGCCGAGACCTGCGCGAGGACCTCGGGCTCGAGGCCGAGCAGGGCGACCCGCGCCCCGCGCTCGGTGAGCACGCGGGACAGCTCGGCGCCGATGCCGCGGGCGGCGCCGGTGACGACGACGACCGAGCCGGCCACCGGCCGGGCCCGCCTCACGCCGCCACCTGCTCGCGGCGCGGCACGGCGTCGTACGCCTCGCGCGGGAAGCGCTTGAGCTCCTTGCGGAACAGGAACGTGAAGGTCGGCCACAGGGTGGTGTTGCGGCCGTGGTCGTCGCGGTACCAGGAGGCGCAGCCGCCCTCGTTCCACACCGTGTGCGTGAGCTGGCGCTGCAGGTCGGCGTTGTAGGCGTCCTGCACGTGCTGGCGCGCGACGAGCGCGGCGATCCCCTCGCGGTCGAGCGCGTCCAGGGCCTGCAGCAGGTAGTCGACCTGGGTCTCGATCATGTAGACGATCGAGTTGTGGCCCAGGCCCGTGTTGGGCCCGACGAGGTGGAAGTAGTTGGGGAAGCCGGCGACGGTGGTGCCGTGCAGGGCCTGCATCCCGCTCGCTGCCCAGTGCTCGGCCAGGGTGCGGCCGTCGCCGTCGGCGATCCGCTGCGCGATGGGCTGGTCGGTGATCCGGAAGCCGGTGCCGAGGATGATGGTGTCGACCTCGTGCTCGACGCGCCGGCCGTCGGCGCCGACGGTCACCACGGCGTGCGGCAGCACCTCGACGATCCGGTCGGTCACCACGTCGACGTTGTCGGCCGACATCGCCGGGTAGTAGGTGTTGCTCAGCAGCACCCGCTTGCAGCCCAGCCGGAAGGTGGGGGTGAGCTTGGCCCGCAGCACCGGGTCGGGGACCTGCTGCTCGAGGTGGGCGCGGGCCTGCTTCTCGGCCGCAGCCATGATCTTGGGCTGGTAGCGGAAGCCGAGGATGCTGGCCTCGCGCAGCGCGTAGATCCCGCCGCGGGCCAGCTTCTGCGCCGCGGGCACCCGGCGGAACAGCGCCTTCTCGACGCCGGTGATCGGCCGGTCGCGGCGCGGCAGGACCCACGGCGCGGTGCGCTGGAAGACGGTGAGGTGCGCGGCGGCCTGCTGCACGTGCGGGACGAACTGGATCGCCGAGGCCCCGGTGCCGATGACGGCGACCCGGCGGCCGGTGAGGTCGTGGTCGTGCTTCCAGGTCGCGCTGTGGAAGGTCGTGCCGGCGAACGACGACAGGCCCGGGATCGCGGGGGTCGCCGGGTCGGACAGGCCGCCGCTGCCGGCGACGAGGACGTCGCAGGTGAGCTCGCCGCGGGAGGTGCGGACCCGCCAGAGCGCCGCGGCGGCGTCCCAGCGGGCCTCGAGCACCTCGGCGCGGGTGCGCACGTGCGGCAGCACGCCGGACTCGCGGGCCACCCGGTGCAGGTAGGCCTCGATCTCGGCCTGCCCGCTGAAGGTGCGCGACCAGTCGGGGTTGGGCGCGAAGGAGAAGCTGTACATGTGGCTCGGGACGTCGCAGGCGCAGCCCGGGTAGGAGTTGTCGCGCCAGGTGCCGCCGATGTCGCCGGCCCGCTCCAGCAGCACGAAGTCCTGCCGCCCGGAGCGCTTCAGCGCGATCGCGGTGCCCAGCCCGGCGAAGCCGGTGCCGATGACCGCGACGCGCACGTGCGCGGGCAGGTCCTGGTCGGCGGCCGCGGGCCGCTCGTCGAGCGAGGTCATCCGAGCTCCTCCTGAATGCTTCACGGCTGTAGCAACAGGTGTGTAGCATTGCGGCGTGACGAGCGCAAGGGCGGTCGGTCCCGCCGTGAGCACCCCCGCCCCGGGCAAGCGGCCGTACGCCCCCCGCCTGCCGGCGCCCCAGCGGCGCGACCAGCTGCTCGACGCGGCGCTCGCCATCGCCCTCGAGCGCGGCTTCCACGCGGTGACGGTCGACGGGGTGGCCCGGGCCGTCGGCGTGACCCGCCCGGTGGTCTACGGGGCGTACGCCGACCGCGCCGCCCTCCTGCAGGGCCTCGCCGAGCGGTCGGAGGCGCGGGTGCTCACCCAGCTCGCCGAGGTCTTCCCGTCGCTGCCCGCGCCCGACGACGACATCGACCCCGACGAGCTGCTCGAGCGCGGCGTGCGCGCCTACCTGTCCGCCGTCGTCGCCGCGCCGCAGGACTGGACCGTGATCCTGCTGCCGCCCGAGGGCGCGCCGGCCGAGCTCGCCGAGCGCATCCAGAGCCACCGCCGCCGGCTGCTCGGCGAGCTGCGCGCGCTGCTCGACTGGGGCATGGACCGCCGCGGCGGTCCGGCCGGCGTCGACCCCGACCTGTTCGCCCGGGCGGTCTTCACCCTCGCCGAGGGGGCGGCGCGGCTGCTGCTCGTCGACCCGCAGCGCTGGACGGTCGAGCAGTTCGGCGGCTTCACCCGGTCGGTGCTCGCCGCGATGCGCCGCTGACCGTGCCGCAGGCCCCGGCTCCCACCGGTCCGGACAGCGACGTCGTCCGCCGGTCGGCCAGCACGTCGACGCCCTCGAGCGAGGCCACCTCCCCGCGCCCGCCTCACCCCTGCGGGAGGTCCACGAGGAACGCGGCACCCTCGCCGGGCGCGCTGCGGACGCCGACGCGGCCGCCGTGCGCCTCGACCACGGCCCGCACGATCGACAGCCCGAGCCCGTTGCCGCCGACCGCCCGGCTGCGGGCCGGGTCGGCCCGGTAGAAACGCTCGAAGACCTGCCGGGCCTGCTCGTCGGTGAGTCCCGGTCCGCGGTCGGCGACCTCGAGCCGCACCCGGGCGCCGCCGGTCCGCAGCCGTACGGCGACCGGTGAGCCGGCGGGGGTGTGGGTCAGGGCGTTGCCCAGCAGGTTGACCAGCACCTGGCGCAGCCGTGCCTCGTCGCCGAGCACGACGGGCGCCGCGCCGACCCCGTCCCCGTCCCCGTCCCCGTCCCCGTCGCCGTCGCCGTCGCCGTCGACGTCGAGGCGGATCGACCGGGACGGGTCGACGGCCTGCGCGTCGTGCACCGCGTCGGCGGCGAGGCGGAGCAGGTCGACCGGTGAGCGGTCGAGCTCGCGCTGCTGGTCCAGCCGGGCCAGCAGCAGCATCTCCTCGACCAGCGAGCCCATCCGGGACGCCTCGCCCTCGACCCGGCTCATGACCCGGTCGAGGTCGGGCCCCGGCGGCACGGCGCCCGCGCGGTAGAGCTCGGCGAACCCCCGGATGCTCGTCAGCGGCGTGCGCAGCTCGTGGCTGGCGTCGGCGACGAACCGCCGCAGCCGTCCCTCGGACGCCCGCGCCTGCGCCTCGGACTCGCGCTGCGCCCCGAACGCCGTCTCGATCCGCCCCAGCATCGAGTTGAACGCCGTGGCGAGCCGGCCGACCTCGGTGACGTCGTCCTGCCGCGGCACCCGCAGCGACAGGTCGCCGCCGGCGATCGCCGCGGCGGTCTGCTCCACCTCCCGCAGCGGGCGCAGGCTGCCGCGCACGACGGCGTACGCCGCCCCCGCCAGCAGCACGAGCACCGCGAGGCTGACGACGCCCTCGACGACGAGCAGCCGCCGCACGGTCTGGTCGACCGCCGACAGCGGCGCGCCGAGCACGACGCTCGTGCCGTCGGGCGCGCGGTCGGCGAGCACCCGCCAGCGGTCGTCGCCGGCCACCGCCGGCACGGTGAAGGCCCGTCCCAGGGGCAGGGAGGGGGGCAGGGCGGGGCCCGGCACGCCGAGGCCGACCTCCGCGGCGACGGTGCCGTCGGAGCCGACGACGAGCACGTAGTAGCGGTTGAGCGGCCCGACGTCGCCGCGCGGCCGGCGCCCGGGCCCGCCGCGGCCGAGGTCCGGGACGACCGCCGAGCTCGCCGTGGCCAGGTCGGCGTCGACCCGGTCCAGCAGGTAGGACCGGAGCACCGTCGTCGAGGCGGCCCCGGCGACGACGAGGCCGAGGCCGGCGAGCAGGAGCACCGCGGCGACCAGGCGCACCCGCAGGGGCACGAGCGCCAGGCGGCGCGCCGGGGAGGTCACCCGCGGAGTCTGCTCCGCCGACCTGGGAGCCGGCTGGGAGGCCGCTGGACGACCGGCAGCGCTCCCGCAGCCGGTTCCCAGCCGGCTGCCAGGTGCGCGGCCCAGGCTCTCGGGCATGACGACGACGACCGACCGCCCGACGGACCAGGGAGCGCGCGTGGCCGAGGCCAAGCTGCTGGTGGTGGACGACGAGCCCAACATCCTCGAGCTGCTCAGCGTGGCGCTGCGCTTCAACGGCTTCGAGGTCGCCACCGCGACGAACGGCCAGCAGGCCCTGACCGCCGCGCGCAGCTTCAAGCCCGACCTGCTCGTGCTCGACGTGATGATGCCCGAGCTCGACGGGTTCGAGGTCGTGCGCCGGCTGCGGGGGGAGGGCGCCCGCACCCCGGTGGTGTTCCTCACCGCGAAGGACGGCACCGAGGACAAGGTGCAGGGTCTGACGCTCGGCGGCGACGACTACGTCACCAAGCCGTTCAGCCTCGAGGAGGTCGTCGCCCGGATCCGCGCCGTGCTGCGCCGCGGCGGCGCGGCCGCGCAGCCGGCCGGGTCGCGGCTGGTCTTCGCCGACGTCGAGCTCGACGAGGACAGCCACGAGGTGTGGAAGGCCGGCGCGCCGGTGCCGCTGTCGCCGACCGAGTTCAACCTGCTGCGCTACTTCATGCAGAACCCGGGCCGGGTGCTGTCCAAGGCGCAGATCCTCGACCACGTCTGGCACTACGACTTCGGCGGCGAGGCCAACGTCGTCGAGTCCTACGTCTCCTACCTGCGCCGCAAGGTCGACACGACCGAGCCGCGGCTGCTGCACACGCTGCGCGGCGTCGGCTACGTGCTGCGGGTGCCCTCCGCCTGAGCCTGGCGGGAGACGAGGGCGCGGCGGCGCTGCTTCACCTCGTACATGCGGGCGTCGGCGAGGGCCCAGGCCTGCTCCACCGGCTGGAACGGCGCGCGCAGCACCCCGCCGGCGCTCACCCGGACGCCGGCGGCGGCCAGCGCGGCGGTGACCCGGCCGAGCAGCCGTGCAGGCCGTGCGCGTCGGTGACCGCGGCGGCGACGGCGAACTCGTCGCCGCCGGTGCGCGCCAGCAGGTCCGAGGGGCGCAGCACCGGGGCGAGGGCGCTCACGACGGCCCGCAGCAGCGCGTCGCCCGCGGGGTGCCCGGAGGTGTCGTTGACCCGCTTGAGGTCGTCGAGGTCCAGCGAGAGCAGGGCCAGCAGGCCGCCGGACCGGTCGCACAGCGCCGTGGTCTGCGGCAGCCGGCCGGTCCAGCCGAGCCGGCTCAGCGCCCCGGTGAGCGGGTCGAAGCAGCGCTGCGGCCTCGGCGTCCTCCGCCCGCTCGGTCGCGGCCGCCTGGTCCGACACCGCCCGGTGCAGCGAGCCCAGCAGCTCGGCGAGCACGAGCACCACGGGCAGGTGCTGGTCCAGCCGCGCGGGCTGCGGGAGGGGGTCCACGCCGCAGAGCGTGCCGACGAGGGCGCCGTCGGGCGCGAGCAGGGCGGCGCCGATGTAGGCCCCGACCGGCACGGTCCGCTGGATCGGCGCGGCGGCGTAGTCCACGACGTCGACCACGCGGGCGGCCACGTGCGGGCCGAGGCCCTGGACCATCCGCGAGCAGACCGTGTCCTGCCAGGTGAGCCGCTCGCCCTCGACGAAGCCGTAGCCGCGGTCGACGACCGCGAGCGGCGTCCAGCCGCCGGTGTCGTCGGTGAGCGCCACCAGCCAGGCCTGCAGCGGCACCTGCTCGGCGAGGAACCGCACGGCGCGGCGGGCAGCCTCGGTCAGCTCGGTCTGCGGTGCCGCCACCCCCACCTCCGTCGCCGGCGCGGCCCTCGTGGGACGGAGCCCACCGTCGTCAGACTGACGGAGACTCGGCGCGGGCACAACCCCCGGCGGTCGGCGCCGCCCGCGCCGTGTCGGGTGCGTCCCGGTGCGTCCGCGTGTGGGGCCGCGGCGTCTCGCGCGCCGCCCGCGCCGACCGGCTCAGGCGGTCGCGACGCCGGCGCTGCGGCGGCGGCGGAACAGGCCCACCGGCCGGGCCTCGAGGGCGGCGACCTGCGACTCGAGCACGGCGATGCGGACGCGCGCGGCGGTGAGGGCCTCGTCGGCCGCGCGGGCGCGGTCCTCGGCGCTGCGGGCCCTGGCCTCAGCGGTCGACAGCCTGGCGACGCTGAACTCGACGTCGGCGAAGGCCGTCGCGACCTCCCCGGCCAACGGCGCGACGGCGTCCTGGACGGCGCGGCGCACCGCCGGCTCGACGCCCTCGGCGAGCGCCTCCGGCAGCCGGGCCTGCAGGCCCTCGTCGACGCCGGTGCGGACCCGCTCGGCGAGCAGCGCGGGGAGCCGCCGCCGGAGGGCGCGGTCCAGGGCGTGCTCGACGTCGGCCGCGGTGAGCGCCGGCGCGGCGACCTGGGCGGCGACGTCCTTGGCGGCGGTCCCGTCGTGCGTGGTGAGCGCGGTGCCCGCGGTGCCCGTCGTGTCCGGTGCCGGCGCGTCGGTGAGGTCGATGACCGAGCCCGCCGGCTCGGCGACGAGGTGCAGGCCGGGCGCTGCGGGCGCGGTGGGCGCGGTGGGCGCGGTGGGCGCGGCGGGCGCGGTGGGCGCGGTGGGCGCGGCCTCGTCGAGGGTCGCCACCGGGTGCGGCACGTCCGGGGCGGGCGCCAGGGCGGGCGCGGCGGCCGTCTCGGCCACCTGCGACGCTCCGGGCAGGACCGGACCGGCGGCCTCCTCGCGGGCGAGCCCGAGCGCGACGGCGAGGGCGGCGTCGAGCTCGGTGTCGGGGACCTCGGTCAGCTCCGCCGGGGCAGTCGCCCCACCGCCGGGGCGCCGGGGCTGCCACCGGGGCTGCCACCGGGGCAGCAGCACGGCTGCGGCCGGAGCGCGACGGGCGGGACGGGGCGGGGCTGCTCACAGGGGTGCCTCCTGGCGCGACGACGTCCTGCGCAGCGTGCCGTGCCGAGTGCGTGCTGTCACGCGGCTCGCCGGACCCGTCGCACCGGACGAGCCGGACATCCCGGGCGTCGAGCCCGGCCAGGGCGGCGGGGGACTCAGCCCGGCGGGCCGCTCAGGCCGGCGGCGTCGCGCAGCACCGCGTCGGGGCCGAGCGGGCCGGCCAGGCCGAGCCGGCGCAGCGCTCCCCGGGCGGCGACCTGCTGCGCCGTCGCGGTCCGCTCGGCGCGACCCCGGCCCAGGAAGCTCACCAGCCAGTGCAGCAGCGTGGTCAGCCGGTTCTTGAAACCGATGATGTAGAACAGGTGCACCGCCAGCCACATGAGCCAGGCGAGGAAGCCGGCCATCCGGATGCGGCCCTGGATGTCGACGACCGCCTGGAAGCGGCTGATCGTCGCCATGTTGCCCTTGTCGTGGTAGCTGAACGGGTCCTGCTCGCGCTTGCCGTCGAGCCGCCGCCGGATCGTGTCCGCCGCGTGCCGGGCGGTCTGGATGGCGACCTGCGCGACGCCGGGCAGGCCCAGCAGCGCCATGTCGCCGCAGACGAAGACCTCCGGGTGCCCGGGCAGCGTGAGGTCGGGCAGCACCGCCACCCGCCCGGCCCGGTCGACCTCGGCGCCGGACTGCTCGCCGAGCTGCCGCCCGAGCGGGCTCGCCTGCACGCCGGCGGCCCAGACCTTCGTCACCGCCTCGAGCCGGGACTCCTCGCCGGTGGTCGTGTCCTTGACGACCAGCCCGGTGGCGTCGACGTCGACGACCATCTGGCCGAGCCGCACCTCGATGCCGAGGTCCTTGAGGTGGGCGGCGGCCTTGTCCGAGAGCTTCCCGCCGAACGAGCCGAGCACGGCATCGGCGCCGTCGAGCAGCACGACCCGGGCGGTGCGGGGGTCGATCCGCCGGAAGTCGCCCGGCAGCGCCCGCCGGGCCAGCTCGGCGATCTGCCCGGCCATCTCGACGCCGGTCGGGCCGGCCCCGATCACGGCGAAGGTGAGCAGCCGGTCGACCTGGTCGGGGTCCTGCGACAGCTCGGCGAGCTCGAAGGCGCCGAAGATCCGCCCCCGGACCTCCAGGGCGTCGTCGATGCTCTTGAGCCCGGGGGCGTGCTCGGCGAACCCGTCGTTGCCGAAGTACGACTGGGTCGAGCCGGCCGAGACGACGAGGCTGTCGTACGGGGTGACGGTCTCCCCCAGCGGGCTCGCCGAGGTGACCGTGCGGGCGGCCAGGTCGATGCGGGTGACCTCGCCCAGCAGCACGTGGGCGTTCTCCTGCCGGCGCAGCACCTCGCGGGTCGCCGGCGCGATCTCGCCCTCGGACAGGATCCCGGTCGCCACCTGGTAGAGCAGCGGCTGGAACAGGTGGTGCGTGGTCCGGGCGACCACGGTGACGTCGACGTCGGCGCGCTTGAGGCGCTTGGCGGCGAACAGCCCCCCGAAGCCGGAGCCGATCACCACCACGCGGTGGCGCGCCGCGGCCTGGCGTGCGGGCCGCCCGGCGTCGAGCAGGGACGCGGCCATGTCGTCCTCCCGTCGTCGAGGGTGCGGTCTCACGCGGGTCAGGGCGTCGTACGGTCCCTGCCCCGCCGGGCCGCAGAGCACCCCTGCGGCCCGGTGAGGCGCCTCACGCGACGGCGAACTCGCCGGCGCGGGACAGCGCGACCTCCTCGGCGGCCTCCCGGCGGGTCAGCCGGCGCGGCGCCTCGAGCCCGAGGAGCACGACGACCGCGGCGAGCAGGCAGGCGCCGGTGCCGACGAGGAAGGCGAGGACGTACGCCGACTCCCGCGGCAGGCCGGACGGCAGGACGAGACCGGCCAGCAGGGTGACGACCACCGCGGAGGCCAGGCTGCTGCCGACCGAGCGGGCGATCGAGTTGACGCTGTTGGCGACCCCGGTGTCGGCCGGACCGACCTCGGCGACGACGAGCGCGGGCAGGGCGGCGAAGGCCAGGCTCACCGCGCCGTTGACGAGCACCGAGCCGGCGACGAGCTCCCAGGGCGCGCTGTGCAGGGCGGCCATGAGCGCGAAGCCGGTCGCGCCGGTCAGCGCGGCGACGACGAGGACCAGGCGCGGGCCGCGGCGGGTGACGACGCGCCCGCCGATCGGGGCGAGCACGACGCCGAGCAGCGCCCCCGGCAGGAGGTAGCCGACGCTGGCGCCCAGCGTGGAGGCCGAGAAGCCGTAGCCCGCCGAGGCGGGTGCCTGCACGAAGCCGGCGACCGCGAGGAAGGCGACGAACATCGCCACCCCGATGAGCAGCGCGGCGGTGTGCGTGACGAGCAGGGGTCGGGCGAGCAGCAGCTCGGGGCGCACCAGCGGCGAGGCGGTGCGGCGTTGCAGGCCGAGCCAGCCGACCAGCACGGCCAGGCCGCCGAGCCCGCTGCCGAGCGTCGCCGGGGTGGCCCAGCCCCACGCCGAGCCCTTGCTCAGGGCCAGCAGCAGCAGGACCAGCCCGACGCCGAGCACGGCCGCCCCGGTCCAGTCGACCCGGCCGGCGGCGAGCGGCGGGCGGGCGGGCACGACGAGAGCGGTCATCACCAGCGCGAGCAGCGTGACGGCGGCCGCGACGAGGAAGACCCGGTGGTAGTCGCCGCCGTCGCGGGTGAGCAGGCCGGTGAGCACCAGGCCGAACCCGCCGCCCACGCCCAGGCTCGCGCTCACGACCGCCATCGCGCCGGTGAGCCGCTCCGCGGGCAGCTCGTCGCGCAGCACGCCGATCCCCAGCGGGAACAGCGCGTACGACGCGCCCTGCAGCGCGCGCGCCGCGATGAGCAGCGGCAGCGAGGTGGTGGCGGCGGCCAGCAGCGAGCCGGCGGTGACGACGGCGAGCACCGCGAGCAGCACCGGCCGGCGGCCGTGCACGTCGCCGAGGCGGCCCAGGACCGGGGTGAGCACGGCGGCCGACAGCAGGGTGGCGGTGAGCACCCAGCCGGTCGAGGACGGCGAGCTGCCGAGGGCGTCGCCGATCGTGCCGAGCACGGGCACGACGACGGTCTGCAGCACGGCGATGGTCGTCGCGGACAGCGCCATCACGGGCAGCAGCAGGGGCGAGGCGCTGCGGGTGGACATCCGCCCACTGTAGACGTTGCGTCCGCAAGGGTCGACACCGCGTCGAGTCCCGTGGACGCGAGGTCGGTCCGCGTACGGTGGAGGCGTGACCGGGCCCGCTCCGACCTCTGCCCGCCGTCGCGCGCCGTCCCGGGGCGACCAGCGCGAGCAGGCGATCCTCGACGGCGCCCGGACGCTGCTCGAGGCCAAGCCGCTCTCCCAGGTCACGACCGACGAGCTGGCCGCGGCCGCCGGGCTGTCCCGGTCGGGCTTCTACTTCTACTTCGACTCCAAGCAGGCCGTGCTCGCCGCCCTGCTCGAGGGGCTCGCCGACGAGCTGCGCGCCGAGAACGACCGGTGGCTGGAGGCCGAGGGGCCCGACGTCGAGGCGCTGCGGCAGGCGACGGCGCACAGCGTCGCGCTGTGGCGGACGCACGGCGGGCTGCTGCGCCAGGCCTTCCGCGAGGACCTGTCCGACCCGCAGCTCGCCGCGTGGCGCGACGGGGTCGTCGAGCGCGGCACCCGCCGCACGGCCCGCAAGCTCGACCGCGACCGGGCCGCCGGGCTGGCACCGGCCGGCCCCGACGCCGCCGTCCTCGCCGCCGGGCTGGTCGCGCTCAAGAACGCGCTGCTCGCCGCGCCGCGCCGCGCGCAGGACGACGCGCAGCTCGTCGAGGACCTGGTCGCGATCTCGCTGCGGCTGCTCTACCCCGGCACCGGGAGCCCCCCCGCGGGTTGACGCCCGCCGAGGGCGGGGGACGCTGTGGTCCGGCTCACACCTGTCCGGAGGACCGCATGACCCAGGCCCAGACGTCCCGCCCGAGCTCCCAGGAGGCCGAGGCCGCGGCCGACGCGGCGGGGGCGGCCGGCAGCGGGCTCGACAGCCTGCTCACCGACTCGACCGGTCCGTCCTTCGCCAGGTTCCTGCCGGGCAAGGCCGGCGTGGTGCTCGCGGCCAAGCTCGCCGCGCGCCCGGTGACCGTGACCCGGCGGTCGCTGGCGCTCAGCCGCGAGCTGGCCCGGATCACCGTCGGCCGCTCGGAGCTGGCGCCGGCGAAGAAGGACCGGCGGTTCGTCGAGCCCGCCTGGACCGCCAACCCGGTGCTGCGCCGGGTGCTGCAGAGCTACCTGGCGTACGGCCGGACGGTGGAGCAGCTGCTCGACGACGCCAACCTCGACTGGCGCTCCGACCGGCGGGTGCGCTTCCTCGCCGACAACCTCGTCGCGGCGCTCGCCCCGAGCAACAACCCCTTCCTCAACCCGGCGGCGCTCAAGGCGGCGCTCGACACCGGTGGGCGCAACTTCGTCACCGGCGGCCGGCAGTTCGTGCAGGACGTCGTCAAGGCGCCGCACCTCCCGCAGATGGTCGACCCGGACGCGTTCACCGTGGGCAAGGACCTCGCGGTCACCGAGGGGGCGGTCGTGCTGCGCACCCGCGTCTTCGAGCTCCTGCACTACCGCCCGCGCACCCCGCAGGTGCACGAGGTGCCCGTCCTCGTGGTCCCGCCGATGATCAACAAGTTCTACATCGCCGACCTCGCGCCCGGGCGCAGCATGGTCGAGCACTTCCTCGACGCCGGCCTGCAGGTCTTCGCGATCTCCTGGGTCAACCCGCAGGAGGCCGACCGCGACCTCGGCCTCGACGACTACGCGGGCTCGGTGCTCGACGCGATGGACGCGGTCGAGCAGGTCAGCGGCTCGGCGCGCTCGCTGCTGTTCGCCCTGTGCGCCGGCGGCATCGTCACCAGCACCGTCGTCTCGCACCTCACCGCCACCGGGCACGCCGACCGGGTCGCCGGGCTCACCCTGGGCGTCACCGTGCTCGACCAGCAGCACGCCGGCACGGTCGGCTCGCTCGTCGACGCACCGACGGCCGCCGCGGCGCAGGCCGCCTCGCAGAGCCGCGGCTTCCTCGACGGGCAGGCCCTCGCCGGCGTCTTCGCCTGGCTGCGGCCCGACGACCTGGTGTGGAACTACTGGGTCAACAACTACCTGCTCGGCAAGCGCCCGCCGGCCTTCGACGTGCTGTTCTGGAACGCCGACACCACCCGCATGCCCGCCGGGCTGCACCGCGACTTCCTGCGGCTGTCGACCCGCAACGCCCTCGTCACCCCGGGCGCCGCCGTGGTGCTGGGCTCGCCGGTCGACCTGTCCAAGGTCGAGGTCGACACCTACAACCTCGCCGGCGTCGCCGACCACATCTGCCCGTGGGAGAACGTCTACCGCTCCGGCCGGCTGTTCGGCGCCCGGCCCCGGTTCGTGCTGTCCACCAGCGGCCACATCGCCGCGCTCGTCAACCCGCCCGGCAACCCGAAGGCGACCTACCGGGTCGCCGACGGGCTGCCCGAGGACCCGGAGCAGTGGCTGTCGTCCTCGGTCACGCACCAGGGCTCGTGGTGGCCCGACTGGACGGCCTGGGCCACCGCCCGCGCGGGCGCACAGGTCCCCGCGCCGACCGCCCTCGGCAGCGAGGCGCACCCGCCGGTCGGCGCCGCGCCCGGCACGTACGTCTTCGTGTCCTGAGGTGCCGCTCGTCCCCGTCGGGCGCGCCCGGTTGCACGTGGAGCAGACCGGGACGGGCGAGCCGCTGCTGCTGCTGACCGGGTTCGCGATCAGCGGCGCGGTGTTCGAGCCGGTCCTGCCGCTCTACGCCTCCCGCTTCGCGGTCACGACGTACGACCACCGCGGCGCGGGGCGCAGCAGCGGCGCCGTGCCGGGCCTGTCGATGGGGCAGCTGGCGGCCGACGCCGTCGGCGTGCTCGACGCGCTCGGGATCGACAGCGCGCACGTCTACGGCCTGTCCATGGGCGGGATGGTCGCGCAGGAGCTGGCGCTGCGCTTCCCGCACCGGGTGCGCTCGCTGGTGCTCGGGGGCACCTCACCGGGCGGCCCGCACGCGGTGCTGCCGCTGCGCGAGCTCGCCGCGCTCGCCGGCGAGCTGCCCGGGTCGGCCACCGGCGCCCGCGCCCGCGCGCTGGCGGCGGCGCTGTTCAGCCCGGAGTTCCGCGCGGCCGAGCCGGGGCGGGTGCGCGAGCTCATGCGTCCCTTCGCCCGGCACCGCGCCTCGCCGCTGGGCATCGCCGCGCACTGGTGGGCGGCCGTCTACCACGACACCTGGGCGCGGCTGCCCCGCCTATCGCGCCCCACGCTGGTGATGCACGGCGGCGCGGACGGGCTCGTCCCGCTCGGCTCCGCCCGGCGGCTCGCGGCGCGCATCCCCGGCGCCGAGCTCGCGGTGGTGCCGGGTGCCGGGCACGCCTACCTGCTCGAACGGCCGGAGGAGTCCTTCGCGCTCTACACCTCCTGGCTGGACCGGGTGGGGCCGGTGGGGCCGGGTCGCCCGCCGTCGGCGATCGCCGCGCGGGTCGAGCCGCTGCACCGCGGGCTGCCCGCCGGCGCCTGGCGCACCGGGCGCAGCGCGCTCGAGGTGCTCGTCCGCCGCCGCTGACGCCCCCCGCACCGCCCGGCCCGCGCCGCGCAGCGCGCCCCCCGGCCCCTGCGACGCTCAGCACCCCGGCCGAGGTGGGCCGGGCACCGACCCGTGCGGAGCGGCTCTGCAGCCCCCGTCCCTGCGGGGTGCGTCCCGTCGCGGGTCGCCGTCCGCGGGACGGCACGGGCTGCGAGGCCGAGCTCCCGAGCGCGGCGGACGGCTGGGGCAGGTGCGGCGTGGGGCGCGTTGCTCCCGGCCGCAACGTCCGCGGGCCTGTCTCACGGCGGCGCAACGGGCCTGACGGCGGTCCTGTCGTCGTCGTCGTGGGGCGAGCCGCGACCGGCTCGGTCGCGGCTCGCGACGGCCACCGCGCTCCGGCCGCGTGCAGCCGCCGGTGGACGCGGTCGGACAACGGGCGCCGCGCCGCGTCGGTCCCGTGCACGTGGTCAGCGACGTCCGCACGCGCGCGCCGAGGCCATCGCCGACGGCTCGCAGGCCAGGAGCACGGCGGGAGCGGGGAGATCGCCCGCTACGGGGCGAGGGCCTCGGCGACGGCGCGGTAGGCGTGCCGGTTGAAGGCCAGGCCCACGTGGCTGCCGCGCACCTCGACCGAGCGGGCGTACGGGACGACGCAGGAGCGCCAGCGCACGACCCCGTCGCCGCGGGACCAGACCGAGGTCAGCGGCACCGTCGAGGGGAACGGCGCGGCGTAGTCGCGCACGAAGGGGCAGTCGCAGGTCGAGGTGAGGCAGCCGCGCTCGGCGACCCGGCGGTCGGTGCGGTGCAGCACCTCGCGGACCAGCGCGACGGCCGCCTTGGTGGGCACCGAGATGTCGAACGGCTCGTCGAGCCCGGCCCCGAGCGAGACGACGGCGCGCACCGACCCCGGCTGGCGCGAGGCCAGGGCCTTGGCGAAGTGGCCGCCGCGGCTGTGGCCGACGAGCGAGACCTGCCGGCCGGTGCGCGCGTGCAGGCGCAGCAGCACCCGCTCGAGCCGCGCGACCGCCCGGTCCGAGCAGTCGACGTTGGCGGCGATGCCGGCGGGCGCGGCCTCGTGGCCGATCCGGCGCAGCCAGCCCGCCATCACCGACAGCGAGCTGTCGCCGGCGAGGAACCCCGGGATGAGCAGCACCGGGCCGCCGTCGCCGCGCGGGACGCCCCGGCCGGCGTAGACGGGGTCGACGAGCAGCCGGGCGAGCTCGGCCTGCCACCGCACCTCGCGCAGGTGGTGCCCCCACCACGGCTTGGCCTCGCGCACCGGCGGCGCGACGGGGCTGAAGGACGCGTCGCGGACCGCGTCCGGGATCGCCTCGTCCGGGACGAGCGCGGCGACGACGCTCTCCAGCGGCCCCTCGCTCACAGCCCGAGCACCGCCTCGGCCAGCGAGGCCATGTCGTCGGCGCGGACGTCCGGCTCGGGGAACACCTCGGGCCAGGGCCCGCCCTTGCGGTCGACGTACGCCGTGCGCATCCCGACGGCGGCGGCGCCGGCGAGGTCCCAGGGGTGGCAGGCGAGCATCGCGGCGCTGCCGGGTGCGACGCCGAGCTGCTCCAGCGCCCAGGTGTAGGACTGCGGGTGGGGCTTCCAGCGGCCCGCGTCGTCGACCGACAGCCGGGCCTCGACGAGGTCGGCGACGCCGTTCTCGTCCAGCAGGGTCGCCGAGAGCGAGGCGGAGCCGTTGGTGAGGGTGACGAGGCGTACGCCCGCCTCGGCCAGGCGGCGCAGGCCCGGCTCGACGTCGGGGTGCAGCGACAGCTCGGGGAAGCCGCCGAGCACGTGCTGCACCGCCTCGTCGACCGGCCGGGTCAGCTCGACGCCCGCGAACAGGGTGCGCAGGACGCTCGTGGCGACCTGCGGGAAGGGCCGGGCGCCCCCCAGCGCGGCGAGCGCGAAGCCGTCGCGCAGCGTCGAGGCGAACCACGTCGGCATGAGCGAGGCGGCCGCGCCGACGTCCTCGAAGCGGCCGCGCAGGGGCGACATGTCCGACAGCGTCTCGTTGACGTCCAGCACGACGAGCTCGACGGGCACGGGCCCTCCCCGGTCGGTGCGGGAGACTGGTGCCTCCCGACCGCTCCAGCGTGCCCCAGGGAGGAGCCCGTGTCCCCAGGACCCCTGCGCCGACTGCTGTCCGCGCGCCCGGCGCCGCCCCCGCCCGACCCCCGCTGCGCCGAGCTGCGGGACGCCCCCGCGTCGTCGCCGCCGCCGCGCACGCCCGACGGGTGCGAGGAGTGCCTGGAGATCGGCAGCACCTGGGTGCACCTGCGCGCGTGCCTGACCTGCGGGCACGTCGGCTGCTGCGACAGCGGGGAGCACCGGCACGCCCGCGCCCACGCCGCGCAGGCCGGCCACCCGGTGATGGAGTCGTTCGAGGCCGGCGAGGACTGGCGCTGGTGCTACGTGCACGAGCAGCTGGGGTGACGGCGCCGGGCCTGCGCGCCCGCTACGCCACCGTCCTCGTCGGCACGGGCGCCGCCCGCCCGCTGCTCGCCAGCCTCGTCGGCCGGGTCGCGCTGGGCACCACGGGATTGGCGCTGCTGCTGCTCGTGCGGTCCACCACCGGGTCGTACGCCGCCGCGGGGGTGGTCGCGGCCGCGTACGCCGTGGCCTTCGCCGCAGCCGCCCCCCAGCGCGCCCGCCGGGCCGACCGGCACGGGCCGCGCGGCGTCCTGCTCGCCTGCGCCGTCCTGCACCCGGCGGCGCTGCTGCTGCTCGTCGGGCTCGCCCGGGCCGGCGCGGGGGCGGGCGTGCTCGTCGGCGCCGCCGTGCTGGCCGGCGCGACGGTGCCGCCGCTGTCCGGGGTGATGCGCGCGCTGTGGGCCTCCCTCGTGGCGCCCGCGGACCTGCCCACGGCCTACTCGCTGGAGGCCGTCGTCGTCGAGCTCTGCTTCGTGGCCGGGCCGCTGCTCGTCGCCGGCCTCACCGCGGTCGCCGGCCCGTCGGTGACGGTGCTCGCCGCCGGCCTGCTCGTGCTCACGGGCAGCCTCGGGCTGGTCGCCTCCCCGGCGCTGCGGGCCGTCGTCCCGCACCCGCGCGCCGCGGGAGGCGGCGGCGGGCCGCTGCGCTCGCCGGCCGTGCGCCGGCTGCTGCTCGTCGCGGCGTGCGTCGGTGCCGGCTTCGGCGCGCTGGAGGTGGCCCTGCCGGCGTTCGCCGAGCGCACCGCGGGGCGAGCCGGCGCAGCCGGCGTGCTGCTCGCCGTGTGGTCGCTGGGCTCGGCGGCGGGCGGCCTGGCGTACGGCGTCGCGCACCCGCAGGCCCCCGCCGCCCGGCAGCTGCCCTGGCTCGTGGCGGCGCTCGCGGTCGCCTCCGGCCTGCCGCTGCTCGCCGCCGGGCCGCTCGTCATGGGCGTGCTGCTCGTGCTCGCCGGCGTCACCATCGCGCCGTACATGCACCGTGCACAACGTCCTGCTCGGCGGCGCCGCCCCGCTGGGCACGGCCACCGAGGCGTTCAGCTGGAGCGGCAGCGCGATCTTCGCCGGGGCGGCCCTCGGCAACGGCCTCGCCGGCCTGCTCGTCGAGGCCGCCGGCGACCTCGCCGGGCTGGCGCTGTGCGCGGCCAGCGGGCTCGCGGTGCTCACCGCCGCTCCTGCCGGCCCGCCGGGTCCTCGCCGCCTGAGCCCGCGGCGCCCGCCCGGTCAGCTGCTGATGAGGGCGGCCTCCTCGAGGTCGAGCGCCCGCTGCATCTCGCGCATCGCCTCGTCGGGCAGCCGGCCGGCGTCGCGCAGGCGCAGCAGCTCGGTGCGCTCCGCGTCGAGCATCAGCCGGCGCAGCCGCCGCCAGGTCGCCGAGGGCGTCTCGGCCGAGTCGTCCGGGGCCCGCAGCTCGCCCAGCCGCTCCCAGCGGGCGTTGGCCCGGGCCTCGGCGAGCGCGCGGAGCCGCCCGGCGACGTCCTCGGCGTCCGGCTCGTCGGCGACGGCCTCGTCGAGCCGGGCGAGCGAGGCCCGCAGCGCGGCCTGCTGCGCCGACGCCTGGGCCAGCAGCACGCCCTGCCGGTCGGGCTGCAGCCCCAGCAGGCGCAGCACCCGGCCGTACGTCAGGCCCTGCAGCAGCAGCGTCACGAGGATGACGACGAAGACGAGGAACAGCAGCAGGTCGCGCTGCGGGAAGCCGCGGCCGCTGTCGGTCGTCAGCGGGATCGCGAAGGCCGCGGCGAGCGACACCACCCCGCGCATGCCCGCCCACGACAGCGCGGTCGTCACCCGCCAGCCCGGGGACGGGTCGCGCTCCCGGACGCGCCGGCTCAGGCGCCGCGGCAGCGAGGTCGCGACGACGATCCACAGCGGCCGCGCCAGCAGCACGGCGAGCACGACCGCGGTGGCGTACCCGGTGACCTGGGCGCCGTCGTAGCCGCGCAGGCCGTCGACGATGTCGGGCAGCTGCAGGCCGATGACGAGGAAGACGCCGCCCTCGAGCAGGAAGACGACCAGGCCCCACACCGGCTGGGTCTGCAGGCGGGAGGTCGACGACAGCAGGGTCGGCGTCGCGTGCCCGAGCACGAGCCCGGCGACGACGACGGCGAGCACGCCGCTGCCGTGCACGTGCTCCGCGGGGAGGTAGGCCAGGAACGGCGTCGCCAGGGACAGCGCGTTCTCGACCAGCGGTTCCTCGAGCCGGCTGCGGACCAGGCCGACGAGCCCGGCGACGGCGAGCCCGACGGCGAGCCCGCCCCCCACGCTGAGGGCGAGCAGGCCGGCGGTGCGGGGGACGGAGAAGCCGCCGCCGACGGCCGCGGCGACCGCGACGCTGTAGAGGACCAGGGCGGTGGCGTCGTTGAGCAGCCCCTCGCCCTCGATGACGGTCTGCAGCCGGGCGGGCATGCCGACCCGCCGGCCGATCGAGATCGCCGCGACGGCGTCCGGCGGCGCGAGCACGGCGCCGAGCGCGAGCGCCGCCGCCCACGGCAGGCCCGGCACGACCAGGTGCGCGACCGTCCCGACGACGGCAGCGGTGAAGACGACCAGCCCGACCGACAGCAGCGCGATCGGCCGGGCGTTGGCGCGGAAGTCGAGCAGGCTGGCGTCGAGCGCGGCGCTGTAGAGCAGCGGCGGCAGCACGAGCACGAGCGCGACCTCGGGGTCGAGCTCGACGGTCGGCAGCCCGGCGACGGCGGCAGCGAGCCCGGCGACGACGAGCAGCACCGGCGACGGCACGCCGGTGCGCCGCGACAGCAGGCCCGCGGCGCACACGGCGGCGACGACGAGCAGCACCGGTCCGAGGTCGCTCACGCCCGCGCAACCTCCGGGCGGCGCCCGGTCATCCCGACCGCGCCAGCAGGCCGCGGGCGGCCGCGAGCACCTGCTCCGGGGTCACCGCGAGCAGTGCGGGCGCCGGGTCCGGCGCGGTGGGGTCGCTGCGCCGCGCGCCGCCGAGCGCGACGTGCAGCGGCCGGTCCGGCGGGGGCCCCCACTGGGCCGGCGGCACGGGGCCGAAGACGACGACCGACGGCGTGCGTACGGCCGTCGCCAGGTGCGCGACCCCCGTGTCCGAGGCGAGCAGCAGCCGGGAGGCGGCCACCAGGGCGGTGAGCGCCGGCAGCGCCAGCCCGGCGACGACGGCGTGGCCGGGCAGCCCGCCCATCGCGGCGATCTCGCGGGCCCGCTGCTCCTCGCCCGGGCCGGCCGTGACGAGCACCCGCCCGGGCAGGCCGCGCACGACCGCCGCCCAGCGGTGCGGCGGCCACCGGCGGGCCGGCGCCGCCGAGCCCGGGTGCACGAGCACCGCCCCGCGCACCAGCGGCCGCTCGTCCGGCACCGGCAGGTCGAGCTCGCCCGGGTCGCTGGCGATCCCCGCCTCCCGCAGCAGCCGGCACCAGCGGTCGACCTCCCGCTCGTCCTCGCGCCAGGTCGACGTGACGCCGTACGCCACCAGCTCCCGCGGCCCGCTCGCCCGCAGCAGGTCGGTGCTCTGCGGGCCGCGGCCGTGCAGGTTGACCGCCAGGTCCGCGCCGGCGGCCTCGGGCGGCAGCGGCGCGAGCGGCCCGACCGGCAGGAAGCGGTCGACCGTCCCGGTCAGCCGCGCCACCGGCTCGAGCCAGGCCGGCGCGGCGAGCTCGAGGCGGGCCTGCGGGTGGGCCCGCCGCAGCCCCCGCAGCGCGGGCACGGCGGTGAGCAGGTCGCCGAGCCCGAGCGCCCGCAGGACGAGCACGCGGCGGACGTCCGGCCCGTCCTGCGTCCCGGCGTCCTCGGTCACGGCGGGAGTCTGCCCGACGGCGGTCCCCCGTGTTCCCGTGCTTCCCCCGCGCGACCCCGCCGTGGCACGCTCCGCCGCGTGGCCGACGCCCCCGCTGACCTGGACGCGCTCGTCGCCTCCGCCCGCTCGCACGCCCTCGGCGACCTGCCGCGCCGCACGGCCCGCCGGGTCCCGTCCCGCACCGCGCTCGTCGACGGCGACGTCCGCCTGACCTTCGCCGAGCTCGACGCGGTCGTCGACCGGGCGGCCGCCGCGCTCGCCCGGCGGGGCCTGGCCTCGGGCGACCGGCTCGCGCTGCTGTCGCACAACTGCTGGCAGTACGCCGTGCTCTCCTTCGCCACGGCCCGGCTCGGGGTCGTCCTCGTGCCGGTCAACTTCATGCTCGGGCGCGAGGAGGTGGCCTACGTCCTGGAGCACAGCGGGGCGAGCGCGCTCGTCGTCGAGGACGCGCTGGCCGAGGTCGGGCTCGGGGCCGCCACCGACGTGGTGCGCGTGCGGGCCCGCATCGCGCTCACCGGCGCGGGCGGGGAGGGGCTCGACGACCTCGACGACTGGCTCGCCGAGGAGGGCGAGCCGCCGTACGTGCCCGTCGCCGACGACGACCCGCTGCGCCTCATGTACACCTCCGGCACCGAGTCGCGGCCCAAGGGCGTGCTGCTGAGCAGCCGCTCGCTGCTGTGGCAGTACGTCTCGTGCGTCGTCGAGGGCGGCATGACCGCGGACGACGTCGAGGTGCACGCGCTGCCGCTCTACCACTGCGCGCAGCTGGACTGCTTCCTCGGCCCGGACGTCTACCTCGGCGCGACGAGCGTCGTGCTGCGGGGGCCCGACCCGTACGCCGTGCTGGCCGCGGTCGAGCGCGAGCGCGCGACGAAGCTGTTCTGCCCGCCCACGGTGTGGATCTCGCTGCTGCGGTGCCCGGCCTTCGACACGACCGACCTGTCGTCGCTGCGCAAGGGCTACTACGGCGCCTCCGCGATGCCGGTCGAGGTGCTGGCCGAGCTGCGGCGGCGGCTGCCCGGGCTGCGGCTGTGGAACTTCTACGGCCAGACCGAGATGTCGCCGCTCGCGACGATCCTGCCGCCGGAGGAGCAGGAGACGCGCGGCCGGCAGCGCGGGGCGGGCGGCGCTCAACGTCGAGACCCGGGTCGTCGACGACGACGATCTGCCGGTGCCGGCGGGGACCGTCGGGGAGATCGTGCACCGGTCGCCGCACGCGACGCTCGGCTACTACCGGCAGCCCGACACGACGCACGAGGCGTTCCGGGGCGGCTGGTTCCACAGCGGCGACCTCGGCGTGCTCGACGAGGACGGCCGGCTGTCGGTCGTCGACCGCAAGAAGGACATGATCAAGACCGGCGGGGAGAACGTCGCCTCGCGCGAGGTCGAGGAGTGCGTGTACGCCCTGGACGGCGTCGCCGAGGTCGCCGTCTTCGGGGTCGCCGACCCGCTGTGGGTCGAGGCGGTGACCGCGGTCGTCGTGCCGCGGCCCGGGTCGGGGCTGACGGTCGAGGCGGTGGTGGCGCACTGCCGCGAGCACCTGGCCGGCTTCAAGCGGCCCAAGCACGTCGTGCTCGCCGACGCGCTGCCCAAGAACCCGTCCGGCAAGATCCTCAAGCGCGAGCTCCGCGCCGCGCACGCCGACCTGTCCGCCTGAACCAGGGCTAGCCTGCCGGGCGTGGCGGACCGAGACGACCTGCTGGCCCTGGTGCGCGAGCTCGCGATCGTGCACGGCACGGTGACCCTGTCCTCCGGCCGCGAGGCGGACTACTACGTCGACCTGCGCCGGGTCACCCTGTCGGGGCAGGCCGCGCCGCTCGTCGGGCGGGTGATGCGCGCGCTCACCGCCGAGCTCGACTACGACGCCGTCGGCGGCCTGACGATGGGCGCCGACCCGGTCGCCGCCGCGATGCTGCACGCCGCCGCCGCGGAGGGCGAGCGGCTCGACGCCTTCGTGGTGCGCAAGTCGGCCAAGGCGCACGGCCTGCAGCGCCAGATCGAGGGCCCCGAGGTCGCCGGCCGCCGGGTGCTCGTCGTCGAGGACACCAGCACCACCGGTGGCTCCCCGCTGGCGGCCCTGCAGGCGGTCCGCGACGCCGGCGCCGAGCCGGTCGGGGTGGCGGTCATCGCCGACCGCGACACCGGCGCGCAGGCCGTGATCGAGGCCGAGGGCGTGCCCTACCTGGCCTGCTTCTCGCTGGCCGACCTCGGTCTCGCCTGACGTGCGCGCCCGCGACCTCGCCCGCACCGTCCCGCTCGTCGAGCCCGGCACCGACGCGGTCCAGGCGGCGTACGAGATGGTCCGCGCGGGCCTGCCCGGCGTGGTCGTCGTGCAGCCCGACGGCCGGCCGTACGCCGTGCTGCGCGGCCCGGAGGTCCTGCGCTTCCTGCTGCCCGACTACCTGTGCGACGAGCCGGGGCTGGCCGCCGCGGTCGACGAGCAGCGCTCGCAGGCGGTCTTCTCCGCGCTGGCCGGCCGCACCGTGCGCGACGTCGTGCCGCGCCGGCAGGGCAGCGCCGATCTGCCCGCCGTCGACGGCGACGACACGCCCCTGGTCGTCGCGGCCGTGATGGCCCGCCACACGACGCCGCTGGTCGCGGTCGTCGAGGGCGGCACGGTCGTCGGCGCCGTCACGGTGCAGGACCTGCTCGACGCGGTCCTGCCCGGCACGGCCTGACCCGCCGTGCTGTCCGTCCTCGTCGTCGCGGTCTTCACCGCGGCCTACGTCCTCATCGCCACCGAGCGGGTCCACCGGGTGACCGCCGCCCTCGCCGGCGCCGCCGGGATGGTCCTGCTCGGCGTGGTCGACGCCGAGGTCGCGTTCTTCAGCGAGCGCACCGGGGTCGACTGGAACGTCATCTTCCTGCTGCTCGGCATGATGATCATCGTCAGCGTGCTCAAGCAGACCGGCGCCTTCGAGTACGCCGCGATCTGGGCCGCCAAGCGCACCCGCGGCAAGCCGTACGCGACGCTCGTCGCGCTCGTGCTGTTCACCGCGGTCGCCAGCGCGCTGCTGGACAACGTCACGACGGTGCTGCTCGTCGCGCCCGTGACCCTGCTGGTGTGCGACCGGCTCGGTCTGGCGCCCGTCCCGTTCCTCATCGCCGAGGCGCTCGCCTCCAACGTCGGCGGCACCGCGACGCTCATCGGCGACCCGCCCAACATCATCATCGCCAGCCGCTCCGGGCTGACCTTCAACGACTTCGTCGTCAACCTCGCGCCCGTCGTGCTCGTCCTGCTGGGCGTGCTGCTGCTGCTGTTCCGGGTGCTGTTCCGCTCGGCGTTCTCCTACGACCCGGAGAAGGTCGAGGCGCTGCTCGCCCTCGACGAGCGGGAGGTGCTGCGCGACCGCGGCCTGCTGGCCCGCTCGGCGGTGGTGCTCGTCCTCGTGCTGGTCGGCTTCGTGTCCTCGTCCGCGCTGGGCGTGCAGCCGTCGCTCGTCGCGCTGCTCGGCGCCGGCGCGCTCGTGGCGCTGTCGCGGCTGGAGCCCGAGCAGTACCTCGAGGAGGTCGAGTGGGCGACCCTCGTCTTCTTCGCCGGGCTGTTCATCATGGTCGGCGGTCTGGTGGAGGTCGGCGTCATCGACGCGCTCGGCGAGCGGGTCACCACCGCGGTCGGCGACCGGCAGCTGCTGGCCGGGACGGTGCTGCTGTTCGGCTCCGGGGTCGTCAGCGGCATCGTCGACAACATCCCGTACGTCGCCACGCTCACCCCGCTGGTGCAGGACCTCGTCACCGCCGCGCCGCCGGGACCGCAGGGCGAGTCGCTGTGGTGGGCGCTGGCCCTGGGCGCCGACCTCGGCGGCAACGCGACCGCGGTGGGGGCGAGCGCCAACGTCGTCGTCATCGGCATCGCCGCCAAGAACGGCCACCCGATCTCGTTCTGGCGCTTCACCCGCTACGGCGCGATCACCGCGGCCGTCACCCTCGCCGTCAGCTGGTGCTACCTCTACGCCCGCTACCACCTGCTGGCCTGACGCCCCTCCGGCGACGATCCACCGCCCGCTGCAGGGACACGCCGGGCGGAGCCGCCCGCAGCGGTAGATCGTCCTCCGGGTCGGCCGTGCTTCCGCCCGGCGCCGCCGGGGGAGGAGAGCGCCGTGTCCACCCTGCTGCTGGCCGCCCTCATCGTCGCGGGCGTCGTCGTGCTCACCCCGGTCGCGGACCGGCTGCGCGTGCCGCTGCCGGTGCTGCTGACCGTGTACGGCCTGGTGCTGCCGTTCGTGCCGAGCGCTCCGGCGCTGGACCTCGACCCCGAGCTCATCCTGCCGGTGGTGCTGCCGCCGCTGCTGTTCGCCGCGACGCAGCGCTCGACGGCGCAGGAGTTCCGCAGCCAGGCGCGGCCCATCCTCGTGCTCGCCGTCGGGCTGACGATCGCCAGCGCGACGGCCGCCGCGGTGCTCGCCCACCTCGCCGGGCTCGACTGGGGGCCGGCGGCGGTGCTCGGCGCGATCGTCGCCCCGCCCGACCCGGTGGCGGCCACCGCCGTCGCCCGGCGGCTCAAGCTGCCGGACCGGGTCGTCACGGTGCTCGAGGGCGAGGGGATGTTCAACGACGCCACCGCCCTGGTGCTCTACAGCCTGGCCGTCGGCGCGGTCGTCACCGGCGACCTCACCGCCGGCGACGTCGGCCTGCGCCTGGTGCTCGCGGTGGTCGGCGGCATCGCCGTCGGGCTGTCGCCGGCGTGCTCGCCCGGCTGGCGCTGGCCGCGCTGCACGACGGGGCCGCCGAGACGACCGTCACCCTGGTGGTGCCGTTCGCCGCCTACTTCGTCGCCGAGCACGTCGAGGGCTCCGGCGTCCTCGCCGTGCTCGCCGTGGGGCTCTACCTGCGCACGTACGCCCACCCCGCCGTCACCGCGGGCGGCTACCTGCTCGGCCGGTCGGTGTGGGGCTTCGTGGACTACCTGATCACCAGCGTCGTCTTCGTCCTCATCGGCTTCGAGCTCACCGACGTGCTCGAGGGCAGCCCGGTGCCCGCCGGCGCGCTGGGCCTCGCGGTCGGGGTCGTCCTGCTGCTCGTGGCGGTGCGCTTCCTGTGGATGTTCCCCGCGGTCGCGATCGCCCGCGTCCGGCGCCGACGGGGCAGCGCGGTCCCGGCCGCCACGCCGTACGGCACGCGCGAGACGGTCGTCGTCGCGTGGGCCGGCATGCGCGGGGTCGTCACGGTCGCGACCGCGCTGGCGCTGCCGCTCACCGTCGACGCCGGGGGCGCGTTCCCCGAGCGCGAGACGATCGTCGTCGTCGGCCTGGTCGCGGTGCTCGCCACGCTGGTCGTGCAGGGGCTCACCCTGTCGCCGCTGGTCAAGCGGCTCGGCGTCGGCAGCGACGCCGACACCGCGCAGGAGGTGGCCGAGCTGCGCCGGCGCGCGACCCAGGCGGCCCTGCAGGTGCTCGACGAGGCGGACGACGGCGCCGAGCTGGCCGAGCCGGTGCGCCAGGCGGTGCGGCTGCAGTACGAGGGGTACCTCGCCGCGCAGGACGCGCTCGCCGGTGCCCGGCACCGCTCGCAGCACGCGGACGGCGACGGCATGTCGCACGACCTCCGCGTGCTGCAGAGCTCGGCCGCGGAGGCCGAGCGCGAGCTGGTCCTGCGCGCCCGCCGGCGCGGCGAGGTGAGCGCCGAGGTCGCCGACGAGGTGCTCAGCGACGTCGAGACCCGCGCGGTGCGCGACCTGGACTAGGAGGGCCCGCGGTCCGGCTGCGGGCGTGCGGCGGCGCCGCGCCTTGAGCAGCTCGAGCGCGATCGGGACCACCGAGATCACGACGATGAGCAGCGCGAAGAGCTCGAGGTTCTTGCCGATGAAGCCGACGTTGCCCAGGAAGTAGCCGAGCAGGGTGACGCCGGTGCCCCACAGCACGCCGCCGACGACGTTCCACTTGAGGAACTCCAGCGCCGGCAGGTGCCCGGCGCCCACCACGGGGTTGAGGAAGGTCCGCACGATCGGCACGAAGCGGGCCAGCACGATGGCGCGGCCGACGCCGTAGCGCTCGAGCACCTCCTCGGCCTTGCGCACGTACGACTTCTTGAACAGCCGGTTGTCCTCGCGGTCGAACAGCGCGGGCCCGGCCCGGTCGCCGATCGTGAAGCCGACCTGCGCGCCGGCGATGGCCACGAGGCTGACGAGCACGCAGACCAGCACGACGTTGGGCTGCAGGCTGTCCGAGAGGTTGCCGGTCGCGGCGTAGCCGGCGGCGAACAGCAGCGAGTCGCCCGGCAGGAAGAAGCCGAGCAGCAGCCCGGTCTCGGCGAAGACGATCGCGAGGATCCCGGCCAGGCCGAAGGTCGCGGCCAGGTGCGAGCCGTCCAGGAACGCGGGCAGGGCGACGGGGTCCACCCGCGCAGGCTAGCGGCGCGACCTGTGCCGGACCTGTGTCGGCGACGTAGCGTCCGGGTCGTGGCGGAGCGCTTGGTGGTGGTGGGCGGCGACGCCGCGGGGATGAGCGCGGCCGCGCAGGCGCGGCGCCGCCGCGGTCCGGAGGACCTGTCGATCGTCGCGTTCGAGCGGGGGCGCGCCACGTCGTACTCGGCCTGCGGCATCCCGTACTGGATCGGCGGGCTCGTGCAGGACGAGGCGGCGCTGGTCGCGCGCACGCCCGAGCAGCACCGGGCCGGCGGGATCGACGTCCGGATGCGCACCGAGGTGGTCGGCATCGACCTCGACCGGCGGGTCGTGCGCTGGCGCGACCTGGAGGCCGGCACGGAGGGCGACGAGCCGTTCGACTCCCTGCACTACGCCGCCGGTTCGGTGCCGATGCGCCCGCCGGTGCCGGGCATCGACGCGACCGGCGTGTACGGCGTGCAGGTCCTCGACGACGGGGTGGCGCTGCGGGCCGAGCTCGAGCGCGACGAGGTGCAGCGGGTCGTCGTCGTCGGCGGCGGCTACATCGGGCTGGAGATCGCCGAGGCCTGCCAGCGCCGCGGCTTCTCGGTCACCGTCGTGGACCGCTCCGAGCAGCCGGTCGGCACCTTCGACCCCGACGTCGGCGCCTTCCTCGCCGACGCCGTGCGCGGTCTCGGCATCGAGCTCGTCCTGGGCGACGGGGTGGTGGAGATCGGCACGACCGACGGGCGGGCGTCGTGCGTGGTCACCGAGAGCGGCCGCGAGCTGCCCGCCGACCTCGTCGTGCTCGGCCTCGGCGTGCGGCCCAACGTCGGGCTCGCGCGCGAGGCCGGCATCCCCGTCGGCGCGAGCGGCGGGATCGTCGTCGACGCGCGGATGCGCACGCCGGTCGACGGCGTGTGGGCGGCCGGCGACTGCGTCGAGAGCGTGCACCGGCTGTCCGGCCAGCGGGTCGTCGTCGCGCTCGGCACCCACGCCAACAAGCAGGGCCGGGTCGCCGGCATCAACCTCGGCGGCGGCTACGCGACCTTCCCCGGCGTGATCGGCACCGCCGTCACCAAGGTCTGCGAGGTCGAGGTCGCCCGCACCGGCCTGTCCAGCGCGGAGGCCGAGGCCGCCGGCTACGCCTTCGTCACCGCGGTCGTGGACTCCACGACCACCGCGGGCTACCTGCCCGACGCCGAGCCGATCCGCATCAAGATGCTCGCCGAGCGGCGCTCCGGCCGGCTGCTCGGCGCGCAGATCGTCGGCAAGCACGCCGCGGCCAAGCGGATCGACGCGCTCGCGCTGGCGGTGTGGAACCTCATGAGCGTCGACGAGCTGCTCGGCCTGGACCTGTCCTACGCCCCGCCGTTCTCCCCGGTGTGGGACCCCGTGCTCATCGCCGCGCGCAAGGCGCAGGAGGCGGTGGAGGCGGACCTGTCGACCTGCTGACCTGTCGGGGGCCGGGTGCCGTCTGGCATCCTCGCGGGCATGCCGATCGCGACTCCCGAGACGTACGCCCAGATGCTCGACCGCGCGAAGGAGGGGCGCTTCGCCTACCCGGCGATCAACGTCACCTCCTCGCAGACGCTGAACGCCGCCCTGCGCGGCTTCGCCGAGGCCGAGAGCGACGGCATCGTGCAGGTGAGCACCGGCGGGGCGGAGTACCTGTCCGGCTCGGCCAAGGACATGGTGCTCGGCGCGCAGGCGCTGGCGGAGTACGCCCACTCCGTCGCGAAGGCCTACGACGTGACGATCGCGCTGCACACCGACCACTGCCCCAAGGACAAGCTCGACGGCTACATGCGGCCGCTGCATCGCGATCAGCCAGGAGCGGGTCGACGCCGGCCGCGAGCCGCTGTTCCAGTCGCACATGTGGGACGGCTCGGCCGTCGAGCTCGAGGAGAACCTCGAGATCGCCGCGGAGCTGCTCGAGAAGTGCGGCCGGGCCAAGATCGTCATGGAGATGGAGATCGGCGTCGTCGGGGGCGAGGAGGACGGCGTCGACAACTCCGGCGAGAACGAGAAGCTCTACACGACCCCCGGCGACGCGCTGAAGACCGCGCAGGCGCTCGACACGATCGAGGGCCGCTACCTGCTGGCCGCCACCTTCGGCAACGTCCACGGCGTCTACAAGCCCGGCAACGTCAAGCTGCGCCCGTCGATCCTGCGGGAGATCCAGGACGCCGTCGGCGCCGAGACCGGGGAGCGCCCCTTCGACCTCGTCTTCCACGGCGGCAGCGGCTCGCTGCTCGAGGAGATCCGCGAGACGCTCGACTACGGCGTGGTGAAGATGAACGTCGACACCGACACGCAGTACGCCTTCACCCGCCCCGTCGCGGACCACGTGCTCAGCAACTACGCCGGCGTCCTCAAGGTCGACGGCGAGGTCGGCGTGAAGAAGCAGTACGACCCGCGCACCTGGGGCAAGGCCGCCGAGGCCGGCATGGCCGCCCGCGTCGTGCAGGCCTGCGAGGACCTGCGCTCGACCGGCACGCGGATGTCCTCGTGAGCCTGGCCGGCAAGGACCTGCTCGGCGGCCCGCCGCCCACCCTGCTGCCCGAGGACCCCGCGGTCGCGCTGCTCGCCGAGCAGGACGCGGCCTCCGTCGCCGCGGCGCACCCCACCTCCTGCGCGGCCTGGGCGGCGCTCGCCGACGAGGCGCACGGGCGCGGCGCGACGGTCGAGTCGTACGCCTACGCCCGCACCGGCTACCACCGCGGGCTCGACGCGCTGCGCCGGGCCGGCTGGAAGGGCTTCGGCCCGGTCCCGTGGTCGCACGAGCCCAACCGCGGCTTCCTGCGGGCGCTGCACGCGCTCGGCCGGGCCGCGGCGGCGATCGGCGAGGACGAGGAGGCCGCCCGCGTGCAGGGCTTCCTGGCCGACAGCGACCCGGCGGCCGTCGAGGCGTTGTCGAGCTGACACCTGCGGACGGCGCCGCCGTCCGCCCGCGGGGTAGGGACGGGCGCATGTCCCCCGCGACCGCCCGCCGGCACCGACTCCTCCGAGGACCGCGCCCTCGACCCGCAGCAGGACCCGCAGGAGCGGCTGCGCGCCCTGCGGCGCCGCTGGGAGGCGCTGCTCGGCGTGCCCGCGACCGAGGGCAACGCGCTCACCCTGCTGCGCAACGGCGACGAGATCTTCCCGTCGATGCTCGAGGCGGTCCGCGGCGCGGAGCAGGCGATCGACTTCCTCACCTTCGTCTACTGGAAGGGCGAGATCGCGCGGGAGTTCGCGCACGCGCTCGCCGACCGGGCCCGCGCCGGCGTCCGCGTCCGGGTGCTCATCGACGCCGTCGGCGGGCGCCTGATCGACTCCACGCTCCTGGACCACATGTCCTCCTGCGGGGTGCAGGTCGAGTGGTTCCGCCGGCCCTGGCGGGTGTCGCTGCTCAAGCAGGACCACCGCACGCACCGCAAGGTGCTCGTCTGCGACGGCAAGGTCGGCTTCACCGGTGGGGTCGGCATCGCGCAGGAGTGGTGCGGCGATGCCCGCGACTCCTCGGAGTGGCGCGACACGCACGTCCGGGTCGTCGGTCCGGCGGTCGACGGCCTGACCGCGTCGTTCGCGCAGAACTGGGCCGAGACGGGGCGCTCGCTCGCCGAGCCCGGCGACCGCTTCCCCGAGCACGAGCGGCCGGGCGGCTCGGTCGTGCAGGTCGCGCGCGGCAGCGCCTCGGTCGGCTGGAACGACATGGCCACCGTGTTCCGGCTGACGATCGAGTCGGCGCGCGAGCACCTGCGGATGGCGACCGCCTACTTCGTGCCCGACGACTTCTTCTCCGGCCTGCTCGTGGACGCCGTGCGGCGCGGCGTGCAGGTCGACGTCATGGTGCCGGGCCCGCACGCCGACAAGCGCGTCGTGCAGCTGGCGGCCGAGTCGACGTACGGCCCGCTCACCGACGCCGGGGTGCGCGTGTGGAGCTTCCAGCCCGCCATGCTGCACGCCAAGATCACGACCGTGGACGGGCTGCTCAGCGTCGTCGGGTCGGCCAACATGAACCGCCGCTCGATGAGCCTGGACGAGGAGGTCGTGCTCAGCGTCCTCGACCCGGAGGTGACCCGGCGGCTCGAGGCGGACTTCGACGCCGACCTGGAGCGCTGCGAGCGGATCGACCCCGGCCGGTGGCAGGACCGGCCGCTGCACCAGAAGGCGCAGGAGAAGGTGACCGCCGTCGCGCAGCGGTTCTTCTGAGGGGCGTCAGCGCACGAGCGACCAGGCGCCCGGCTCGACCGTCCAGGTGCGGCGGGTGACCGTGTCGCCGAGCTCGCCGTCGGCGTTGACGTCGACCGGCTCGCCGCTCACGGTGACCGAGCGCCCGCGGGCCGAGCGCACCTCCCGGTCGGCCAGGTGCTCGCCGGTGCGCAGGGCGGCGCCGTAGCGCACCCGGGCCAGCGGGCCGACGGCGTGCGCGACGACGACGTCGAGCAGCCCGTCGTCGACCTCCGCGCGGGGCAGCAGCGGGGTGCCGCCGCCGATGGTGCGGCCGTTGCCGACGCCGACCATGAGCGTGCGCCGCTCGCCGACGAGCACGCCGTCGACCTCGACCCGCAGGTGCCAGCCGGGGGCGCGCAGGCCCGCCGCGAGCGCGCCGAGGGGGTAGGCGAGCAGCCCGACGAGCGGCTTGAGCCGGCCGGACCGCTGCGCCGCCTCCGCACCGACGCCGACGTGCACCGCGTTGACGACCACCCCGCCCGCGTCGTCGACGAGCAGGTCGACCGGCGAGGGGCGGCCGTCCAGCGCGGTGCGCGCGGCCCGCTCGGGGTCCAGCGACAGGCCGGCCGAGCGGGCCAGGTCGTTGCCGGTGCCCAGCGGCACGAGCGCCAGCGGCCGCGACAGCTCGCCGCGGTCGCGCAGCCGCTGCACCGCGAGGTGGACCGACCCGTCGCCGCCGGCGAGCACCACCCGCCGGTCGCCGGCGTCGTCGAGCGCCCGGTCGAGGTCCTCGGGGGTGCCGGTGGTGCGCAGCTCCACGTCGCCGGCCGCCGCCAGCACGGCCCGCGCGCGCTCCACGGCCTCCTGCTGGGCGCTGCCGGCGCCCTCGCTGACGACGAGCAGGGTCCGGTCCGGGGTGTCCACGTCGGCTAGCCTTCCCCGCGCACGAGCCGACCCCCGACACCGGCCGCCGATCGGAGCCCCCGCCATGCCCGCACTCGTGCTCATCGGTGCCCAGTGGGGCGACGAGGGCAAGGGCAAGGCCACCGACCAGCTCGGGGGCCTCGTCGACTACGTCGTGAAGTTCAACGGCGGCAACAACGCCGGGCACACGGTCGTGGTGGGCGAGGAGACGTACGCCCTGCACCTGCTGCCCTGCGGCATCCTCTCGCCGGGCTGCACCCCGGTCATCGGCAACGGCGTCGTCGTCGACCTCGGCGTGCTCTTCACCGAGATCGACGGCCTCGAGGCCCGCGGCGTCGACACCTCCCGGCTGCTGGTCAGCGCCGACGCGCACGTCATCGCCTCCTACCACTCGCACCCTGGACAGGGTCGCCGAGCGCTTCCTCGGCAAGCGCCGGATCGGCACCACCGGCCGGGGCATCGGCCCGACGTACGCCGACAAGTTGAACCGCATCGGCATCCGCGTGCAGGACCTGTTCGACCAGGCCATCCTGCGCCAGAAGGTCGAGGGCGCGCTGGAGCATGAAGAACCACCTGCTGGTCAAGGTCTACAACCGCAAGGCGATCACCGTCGACGCGGTCGTGGAGGAGCTGCTGTCCTACCGCGAGCGGCTGCGCCGATGGTCGCCGACACCTCGCTGTGCTCAACCGCGCGCTCGACGAGGGCCGCACGGTGCTGCTCGAGGGCGGCCAGGCGACGCTGCTCGACGTCGACCACGGCACCTACCCGTTCGTCACCTCGTCCTCGGCGACCGCCGGCGGCGCCTGCACCGGCTCGGGCATCGGCCCGCGCCGGGTCGACCCGGTCATCGGCATCGTCAAGGCGTACACCACCCGCGTCGGCGAGGGCCCGTTCCCGACCGAGCTGCTCGACGACGACGGCGAGCGCCTGCGCAGCGTCGGCGGCGAGTACGGCACGACGACCGGCCGGCCGCGGCGCTGCGGCTGGTACGACGCCGTCATCGCCCGCTACGCCGCCCGCGTCAACGGCATCACCGACTTCGTCCTCACCAAGCTCGACGTGCTCACCGGCTGGGAGCAGATCCCGGTCTGCGTCGCGTACGACGTCGACGGCGTCCGGCACGACGAGATGCCGATGACGCAGACCGACTTCCACCACGCGACGCCGGTCTACGAGCAGCTCGACGGCTGGAGCGAGGACCTGTCGGCGGCCCGCACCTTCGAGGACCTGCCGAAGAACGCGCAGCGCTACGTCCGGGCGCTGGAGGAGATGAGCGGCGCGCCGTTCTCCTCGATCGGCGTCGGGCCCGACCGGGAGCAGACGCTCTCGCTGCGTCCGCTGGTCTGAGGGCCCGCTGGTCTGAGGGCCCGCTGGTCTGAGGGCCCGCTGGTCCGGGGCGCGCTGGTCTGGCCCGCCCGTCAGTCGTCCGGGTCGACCTCGGCCATCGGCAGCACCGCCCGCTGCTCCCAGCCGCCCGCGGGTCGGCGCACCCACAGCTCGGCGGCGCGCACGACGGTCCGCAGCGGCAGCTGCGGCAGGACCGCCTCGCGGGCCCGGGCGTGCAGGTCGTCGTCCCCCTCGGCGACCACGGTGAGGTGCGGCACGACCGTGGGGAACGCGCCGCCGTACGGCGGGTGGTCGGGCCAGCGGCGGTGCAGCGCGGTGGTGAGGTCGCGGCAGGTGCCCGCCGGCGCGGGGGCCAGCCAGGTCGCGCCGCCCGGGAAGCGCTCGACGCCGACGAGGTCGAGCGGGAAGCCGTCGACGCCGGCGAAGTACCAGCGCAGCTCCTCCACGGTGCCGACGTCGGGGTCGTCGACGAAGGGGAAGAGCAGCGTCACGTGCGGCGGGACGCCCTTCGCGGCAGCGGGGTCGCCCTGCGCGCGCCACGGGCCGACGACCGGCTCGGCCTCCGGCACGGCGATCAGCACGGCGCTCTCCACGCCGCTGATCCTGCCGCGCCCGCTAGCGTCGCCGGCGTGCAGGTCCTCGTCCTCGGCCCCGGCGCGCGCGAGCACGCCCTCGTCCAGGCGCTGCGCCGCGACCCGGCCGTGCAGCGGGTGGTCTGCGCGCCGGGCAACGCGGGGCTCGACGACACCGAGCCGGTCGACCCCGCCGACCCCGGTGCCGTGCTGGAGCTGGTGGCGCGGCTCGCCCCGGACCTGGTGGTCGTCGGGCCCGAGGCGCCGCTGGTGGCCGGGGTCGCCGACGCCGTCCGCGCCGCCGGGGTGCCCTGCTTCGGGCCGTCGGCCGCGGCCGCCGCGCTGGAGGGCAGCAAGAGCTTCGCCAAGCAGGTCATGGCCGCGGCGGGAGTGCCGACCGCGGCGTCGGTGACGCTGACGGACGCTGCGGAGGCCGCCGCGCACCTGGCCGGGGTCGCGCCGCCGTACGTCGTCAAGGCCGACGGGCTCGCCGCCGGCAAGGGCGTGCACGTCGGCGTCGACCTGGCCGTCGCGCAGGCCTTCGCGGCGGACGTGCTCGCCGCGCCGGGCTCGGCGTGCGTCGTCGAGGACCACCTCGACGGGCCCGAGGTGTCGCTGTTCGCGGTCACCGACGGCACGACCGTCGCTGCCGCTGCTGCCCGCGCAGGACGCCAAGCGGGTCGGCGACGGCGACACCGGCCCCAACACCGGCGGCATGGGGGCGTACGCGCCGCTGCCCTGGCTGCCCGACGGCACCGTCGACCGGGTGCAGCGCGAGGTGCTGCAGCCGGTGGTCGACGAGATGCGCCGCCGGGGGACGCCCTTCGCGGGGCTGCTCTACGCCGGGCTGGCCCTGACCGCCCGCGGGCCGCAGGTCGTGGAGTTCAACGCCCGCTTCGGCGACCCCGAGACGCAGTCGGTGCTCGCGCTGCTCGAGACGCCGCTGGCCGGGCTGCTGCTCGCGGCGGCGACCGGCCGGCTCTCGGAGGTGCCGCCGCTGCGCTGGCGCTCCGGGGCGTCGGTGACGGTCGTCGTCGCGGCCGAGGGCTACCCCGCGGCGCCGGTCCTCGGCGACGGGCTGGCGGTCGGCGCGCTGCCGGACGGCGTGCAGGTGCTGCACGCCGGCACCCGCCGCGCCGGCTCGTCCGTCGTGAGCAGCGGCGGGCGGGTCGTGTCGGTCACCTCGACCGGGCCGGACCTCGCGGCGGCCCGGGCCCTGGCGTACGACGGGGTGGCGGCGGTCTCGCTGCGCGGCGCCCACTGGCGGTCGGACATCGCGCTGCGCGCCGTGCGCGGCGAGGTCGAGGTGCCGGGGGCGTAGCTCGGGCCGCGCCCCCGGGAGGCCGCCAGCGCCCCCGGACACACCACCGGGCCGCCCCCGCGAGGGGACGGCCCGGCGCGCGGGGGCTACTGGCCGAAGCCGGTGAGGAAGCCGGGCTTCGGCACGCCCAGCCCGGTGGTGTCGTCCCAGCCCTTCGTGGTGACCAGCGAGGAGTCCTCGTCGAAGGTCCGCACGTAGTAGCTGATGCCGTCCTTGTTGTCGACGCCGTTGTTGTTGTTGACGCGGACGACGCCCCGGTCGGGCATGCCGCCCGGCAGGACGTCGGCGATCAGGCCGGTGCTGCGGTACAGCGCCGGGTTGAGCAGGCCGAAGCCGCGGCCGCCCTTCGCGTGCTGCGCCGCGAGCGCGGTCATGCCGGCGAGCAGCGGCGAGGACAGGCTCGTGCCGCCGATGCGGTACTCGCCGTAGTGCGTGCCCTCGGGGAAGGTCTGCGTCTGGCCGATGAGCATGCCGGTGTTGGGGTCGCCGTCCATCGAGATGTCCGGCACGGCGCGCCCGGCGGGCGAGGACGCGGGGACCTTGGCCTGCTGGTAGTCGGGCCGGTTGAACAGCGCCGAGAACCCGCCGCCCGAGCCGTACAGGAAGCCCGAGCCGACCCAGCTGCGGCCGTCGGCCGACCGGCTGTAGTTGTGCGTGCCCCAGGCGGTCTGGCCGAGCAGCCGGCCGTTCGCGATCGCCGTCGAGGTGCCGCCGACGGCGGTGGCGTACGGGTCGGAGGCCGGGTAGTCGGCCTGCCGGAGCCCGGTGCGGGCGACCTCGTCGCCGCTGTCGCCGGAGGAGAACAGGAAGCTGATGCCCTGCATCGCGCCCTGCAGGAAGACCTGCTCGTAGGAGGCGATCGACGGGCCCGACTCGTTCTCCTCGACGTCGCTCCAGGAGTTCGTGACGACCTGGGCGACGTCCTCGTCGACGACGCGGGCCAGCGTCTGCTGGAAGTCGTCGTCGAAGCAGCTCGACGAGGCGTAGTAGCGGATGTTCGCGGCCGGGGCCATCGCGTGCACGGCCTCGACGTCGAGGGTCTCCTCGCCCGACCAGCCGGTCGGGTCGCAGGCCTGCCGGTGGGTGAAGCGGGCCGGCAGGTCCTGCGTCAGCTGGCCCGGCGCGTACGAGCCGTCGCCGTGCTGCGTGGCGTACTGCTCGGCGTCCTGGGCGATGAGCTGCCAGGCGTAGGCGTCGGTGATCGCCACCGTCGTGCCGGAGCCGTCGAGCGCGGTGTCGCCCTCGTACGCCGCCCGGAAGGACGGGCCGGTGTAGCCGCAGGGGGCGTACGGCAGGTAGGCGCCCTCGAACTTCGGCAGCGGTGCGCCGTAGGTAGCGTCGTTGTCCGAGCGCAGCACCCCGTAGTCGAGGTTGCACGGCCGGGCGTTGCGGAAGCCGCTCGGCGGCTGCGACGTCCGGCGCGGCCTGCGGGCCGTGCTTCATCGCGTGCATGGTGGTGTCGAGACCGGCGACGGTGAGCACGGCGGCGGCCGACCTCGCGCGGCAGCCGGACGGCGCTGAGTGTTGGCGACGACGTCCTGGCCGTCGTGGCGGTACGTCGCCAGCGCGGTGCCGAAGGCCTTGCCGAGCGCGGCGCGGGCTGCCGCGTGGCCTCGACCCAGCGCGCGGTGCGCCTCGGTCGCGCCGAGGGTCAGGCCCTGGCCGCGCAGGTAGCGGCGCGACCGCGGGCGACCGCGGCCGCGTCGGGGCGTACGTCGCGTCGTACTGCGCCGCCGTCAGGAAGTGGCGGTACTGCGGCGACGCCGGGTCGGAGACCGCGGCGACGCGGGCCTGCAGGGCGGCCAGTCCGCCGCGCGGGGCGAGGTAGACCTTGACGGTCATGGGCGTCGCCGACTCGGCGGAGACGCGCCGGCGAGGCGTGGCCGAGCCAGCGCGGGACGGTGTTGTCGATCGAGACGGTGCCGGGGCTCGCCAGCGCCGGCCGCGGGCAGCGCGGCGGCGGCGCCGAGGACGGTCGTGGCGGCGGCGGCGACGAGGGACAGTCGCCGGACGGTGCGTGAGGTCATGCAGGTCCTTCTGGTCGGGGAGGGCGGGGGCGCTGCGGCCAGCCTCGGCCCGGCCGGCCGGCGGCCCTGCGGGTCGTGACGCGACCGGAGCCGGGTCGCGGCGCGGCGCATCGTCTGCCGCACCTCCTGAACCCCACCTGTAGATGGCGGTCCGGGACTGCACGGCGACGCTGCGTGACCGTCGGGGGGCTCTGCGAGACTGGCGGGGCACCCGGACCCGGAGGAGACCGCTGTGATCGAGCGCTACACCCTGCCCGAGATGGGGCGGGTCTGGAGCGAGGCCCACAAGTACGAGCTGTGGTGCTCGGTCGAGGTGCTCGCGCTGGAGGCGCACGCCGCCGCCGGCGTCGTGCCCGCGTCGTCGGTCGAGCCGGTGCGGGCCGCCGCCCCGCCGACCCCGGAGGCGGTCGCCGAGATCGAGGCCGTCACCCAGCACGACGTCATCGCGTTCCTGTCGGCCTGGGCCGACAACACCGAGCCGCGCGAGGCCGCGGCGTACGTGCACTTCGGCATGACCTCCTCGGACCTGCTCGACACGGCGCTCGCGCTCCAGCTCGTCGAGGCCACCGACCTGCTGCTGGCCCGCTGCGACACGCTCGTCGCGGCGCTGCGCGACCTCGGGCTCGCGCACCGCGACACCGTCAAGGTCGGGCGCACGCACGGCATCCACGCCGAGCCGACGACGTGGGGGCACCGGGTCGCCGACCTCGCCTTCGCCGTGGCCCGCTCGCGCGACCGGCTGCGCGCCGCCCGGTCCGCGGTCGCCGTCGCCAAGATCAGCGGGGCGGTCGGCACCTACTCCAACATCTCCCCCGACGTCGAGGTCCAGGTCGCCGAGCGGCTGGGCCTGACCCCGGCGCCGGCCGCGACCCAGGTCGTGCTGCGCGACGGCATCGCCGAGTGGGTGTCGGCGCTGGCGGTCATCGCCACCGTCTGCGAGGCCTTCGCCCTGGAGGTGCGGCACGGCCAGCGCACCGAGGTGCGCGAGCTGTCCGAGCCGTTCGGCAAGGGGCAGAAGGGCTCCTCGGCGATGCCGCACAAGAAGAACCCGATCGCCTCCGAGCGGATCGCCGGCCTCGCCCGCGTCGTACGGGCCCAGGTCGTCCCCGTCATGGAGGGCATCCCGCTGTGGCACGAGCGCGACATCAGCCACTCCTCCACCGAGCGGGTCGCGCTGCCCGACGCCGCGATCGGCACCGACTACCTGCTGCACCTCACCACCCGGCTGGTCACCGGGCTGGTCGTCGACCCCGACCGGATGCGGGCCAACCTCGAGTCCTCCGGCGGGCTCATCTACACCTCCGCGGTGCTGCTCGAGCTCGTCGAGGCCGGGCTGTCGCGCGAGGACGCGTACGCCTTCGTGCAGCGCGCGGCCATGCGCACCTGGGAGACCGGCGAGCCCTTCCGCGCCACCCTGTCGGCGGAGGCGGCCGCCGCCGGGCAGCAGCTCGACGAGGCCCGGCTCGACGAGGTCTGCCGGCCGGAGCGCTACCTCGAGCGGCTCGCCCCGGTCTTCGAGCGCCTCGCGGCGCTGACGTGATCCTGCCGCCCGCCCCTCTGCCGCTGCCGCTGCTGGCCCGCGGCAAGGTCCGCGAGCTCTACGAGGTCGACGAGGACACCCTGCTGCTGGTCGCCTCGGACCGGATCTCGGCGTACGACGTGGTCCTCCCGACGCCGGTCCCCGACAAGGGGGCGGTGCTCACCGGGCTGTCGCTGTGGTGGTTCGGCCAGCTGCGCGAGGTCGTGCCCGACCACCTGGTCACCGCGGACGTGGCCGACTACCCCGGGGCGCTCGCGCCCTACGCCGACCAGCTGCGCGGGCGCTCCATGCTCTGCCGGCGGCTGTCGATGCTGCCCGTGGAGTGCGTGGCCCGCGGCTACCTCACCGGCAGCGGGCTCGCCGACTACCGCGCGACCGGCGCGGTGTGCGGCGTCGCGCTGCCGGACGGGCTCGAGGACGGCTCGCTGCTGCCGGAGCCGGTCTTCACGCCGGCCACCAAGGCCGAGCTCGGCGCGCACGACGAGAACGTCTCCTTCGCCACGGTCGCCGGGGCCGTCGGCGCCGAGGTCGCGGAGGAGCTGCGCCGGGTGACGCTGGCCGTCTACGCCCGCGGCGCCGCGCTCGCCGCCGAGCGGGGCATCCTGCTCGCCGACACCAAGCTCGAGCTCGGCCACGACGCCGCCGGGGTCCTCACCCTCGGCGACGAGGTCCTGACCCCCGACTCCTCGCGCTTCTGGGACGCCCGCACCTGGGAGCCCGGCCGGGCCAGCCGTCCTACGACAAGCAGTACGTCCGGGACTGGCTCACCACGTCCGGCTGGGACCGCACCGAGCCGGGGCCCGAGCTGCCCGAGCAGGTCGTCGAGGCCACCCGCGCCCGCTACGTCGAGGCGTACGAGCGCCTGACCGGCAGCTCGTTCGACAGCTACCTGCGCGAGTCCTGACCCCGCGGGGCCGGCCCGCGCTCGCCCGCCTGCCCGCCGCCCGCCTGCCCGCCTGCCCGGTGATCTTCGCCTCGTGGGGGCCGATCTTCGCCTGATCGCCGCAACGATCACCCTGCTGAGCGTGGGGGTCCGCAACGGGGCGAAGATCGTCCCGGCGCCCGGCCTGGGAACGACTGCGGCGCGCCCTGCCTGTGCACGGCCGCGCCGCCCGGCCTGTGGACGGCCGCAGCGCGCTCCCCGCCCCGACCGGCACGCTCCCGGACGTGGAGGTCCGCACCTGGCAGCACCTGGTCGAGCAGGCCGGCAGCGAAGCAGCCGCGCGACGACTGGTCCGCGACGGCGACTGGCGCCGGGTCCTGAGAGGCGCGTACGCCCCGCGCGCCGAACCCGACTCGCCCCGCCTGCGGGTCGCCGCGCTCCGCGCCGTCCTGCCCGCAGACGTCGCGGTCGCCGGCCGTACGGCCCTGTGGCTGCTGGGCGTGGACGTGCTCGGGGACGTCCTCGACGCGGTGGCTCCGCGGGGCCGTCACCTGGTGCCGCGCCCCGACGTGCGCGCCCGCAGCGCGCTGCTCCCGCCGGCCGAGCTGTGCGAGGCCGACGGCCTGCTGCGCGTGTCCGCCGCGCGGGCGGTGGTCGACGTCGCCCGTGCCGAGCCCGTCGTGGAGGCCGTCGTCGTGGGGGACCAGGTCCTGCGCAGCGGCGCCGCGACGTACGTCCAGGTGCGGGTCGCCCTCGAGCGCGCCCAGGGGTTGAGGGGCGTGGCGGCGGCGCGCCGGGCGGTGGCGCTGATGCACTCCCGCAGCGAGTCGCCGATGGAGACCCGGCTGCGGCTCGCCCTGCTCGCGGGCGGGCTGACCGGGCTGGAGGTCCAGCGCGACCTGTACGGCCCGGGCGGTCACGTCGGCCGGGCGGACCTGTACGTCGACGGCGTGGTCCTGGAGTTCGACGGCCGCCGGGAGCGGCTGCGCGACGACGTGTTCGTCGCCGAGCGGCGGCGGCAGACGCGGATCGCCGAGCTCGGCCTCGAGCTGCGCCGCTACACCGCCTCGGACGTCTACCGCCGTACGCCCGCCGACCTGGTCGCCGAGGTCCGCCGGGCGCTCGAGCTCGCGGCGGGCCGCTCGCGCACCGTGCTCACCGGCCCGGACACCCTCCGCGCGCCCCGCCTGCGCCCCCTGCCGACGCTCGCCGACCTGGCTGCGTGACGCGGGTGCGGCCGGCGTACGACCGTTCCCCTGACGATCTTCGCCCGATCGCCGCAACGATCTCGCTCCTGAGCGTGAGCAGGTCCCACGCGGCGAAGATCGGCTCCCACGAGGCGAAGATCGGCTCCAGGGGACGCGCCGGTGCCGGAGGAGCTGACCGAGGGACCGGCGACCGCGTCCCCCGCCCGCCTCGGCGGCCCGGGGCGCCCGGGCCCCCACCGGTAGCCTGCCCCGCATGCCCGTGCACTCGGTGGTCGTGGACGTCATGCTCAAGCCCGAGATCCTCGACCCCCAGGGCCAGGCGGTCGCCAACGCGATCCCGACGCTCGGCCGGCCCGCCCCCCGCAGCGTGCGGATCGGCAAGCACGTCGAGCTCGAGATCGAGGCCGACGACGAGGCCGCCGCGCTGCACCAGGCGCGCCACCTCGCGGAGACGCTGCTCAGCAACCCCGTGATCGAGGACTTCCGCGTGCGCCCTGCCGCGCAGGGGTAGCACCGCGGGGTGGAGATCAAGCTGACGCTGGCCCTGCCCCGCGACGAGATCTCCGTGCCGGTGGTCCGGCGGCTGCTCAAGCAGTCGATGGACGTGCTGGGCGTGCGCGAGGACGTGACCGCCGACATCCAGCTCGCCCTCACCGAGGCCTGCACCAACGTGCTCGACCACGCGGCCGACGGCGACGAGTACGAGGTGTCCGCCGGCATCGACGGCGACCAGTGCGTGCTCGAGGTCGTCGACCGCGGCGGCGGCTTCGACGGCAGCCTCGAGGGGCTCGACGACGCCGACGACGCCGCCGAGGGCGGGCGCGGCATCCAGCTCATGCGCGCGCTCGTCGACAAGGTGACCTTCATCAACCGGCCGCAGAAGGGCACGGTCGTGCACCTGGAGAAGAAGCTCGAGTGGCGCGAGGGCTCGGTGATCCAGCACTGGACCGAGGACCTGCCCGAGCCGAAGGACGGCCCGTGGAGCCGCGAGGACACCATGGACGAGGCGCCCGAGCGCGAGTGAGCGCCCGGGGCGCGCCGGTAGTCTCGACCGCGTGCAGATCGGCGTCGTCACCTTCCCCGGCAGCCTCGACGACCGCGACGCGCAGCGCGCCGTCCGCCTGGCCGGCGGGACCGCCGTCCCGCTCTGGCACGCCGACCCGGACCTGCACGGCGTCGACGCGGTGGTGCTGCCCGGCGGGTTCTCGTACGGCGACCACCTGCGCGCCGGCGCGATCGCCGCGCTGAGCCCGGTGGTGGCGACGATCAAGGAGCAGGCCCGCGGGGGGCTGCCGGTCCTCGGCATCTGCAACGGCTTCCAGGTGCTCTGCGAGGCCCACCTGCTGCCGGGCGCGCTCACCCGCAACCAGGCGCTGCGCTTCGTGCACCGCGACCAGCGGCTGCGCGTCGCCCGGCGCGACAGCCCCTGGACCCGCGACCTCGGCCAGGAGATCACCATCCCTGTGAAGAACGGCGAGGGCTGCTACGTCGCCGACGAGCGCACGCTCGACGAGCTCGAGGCGCAGGGCCGGGTGGTCGCCTACTACGCCGGGGGCAACCCCAACGGCAGCGCGCGCGACATCGCCGGGATCAGCAACGCGCCGGGGAACGTCGTCGGGATCATGCCGCACCCGGAGCACGCCGTGGAGGCCCTCACCGGCGCCGGCACCGACGGGCTCGGCTTCTTCACCGGCCTGCTGGGCGTGGCGGCGTGACCGGCCCGGTCGACGAGTCGCTGTCGGGTGCCGTCGAGCTGGACACCGTCGAGCGGGCCGAGCGCACGCCGTACGAGGAGCAGCCCTTCCTCGCGCTCGGGCTGCAGGAGGACGAGTACGACCGGATCCGCGAGGTGCTGGGGCGCCGGCCGACGACCGCCGAGCTGTCGCATGTACTCGATCATGTGGAGCGAGCACTGCTCCTACAAGAGCAGCAAGGTGCACCTGCGGCAGTTCGGGGCGATCGCGCAGGACCTCCCGGCGGCGGTCCGCGACCGGATGCTCGTCGGCATGGGGGAGAACGCCGGGGTCGTCGACGTCGGTGAGGGGCTCGCCGTCACGTTCAAGGTCGAGTCGCACAACCACCCGAGCTACGTCGAGCCCTACCAGGGCGCGGCGACCGGCATCGGCGGCATCGTCCGCGACATCCTCACCATGGGGGCGCGCCCGGTGCTCGTCATGGACCCGCTGCGCTTCGGCGACGCCGACCACCCCGACACCGCCCGGGTGCTGCCGGGGATCGTCGCGGGCATCGCCGGCTACGGCAACTGCCTCGGCCTGCCCAACGTCGGCGGCGAGGTCGTCTTCGACCCGAGCTACCAGGGCAACCCGCTGGTCAACGCGCTGTGCCTGGGCGTGCTGCCCAAGGACCGGATCCAGCTGTCCGCGGCCCGGGGGTCGGCAACGCGGTGGTGCTGCTCGGCGCCAAGACCGGGCGCGACGGCATCGGCGGGGTGTCGGTGCTCGCCAGCGCCACGTTCGAGGAGGACGGGCCGGTCAACCGGCCGGCGGTGCAGGTCGGCGACCCCTTCACCGAGAAGCTGCTCATCGAGAGCTGCCTGGAGATGTTCGACGAGGGGCTCGTCGCGGGGATCCAGGACCTCGGCGGCGCCGGCCTGACCTGCGCGCTCACCGAGACGAGCGCCGCCGGCCGGTCCGGGATGGTCGCGCACCTGGACCGGGTCCCGCTGCGCGAGGCGAGCATGGAGCCGCACGAGGTGCTGGCCAGCGAGTCGCAGGAGCGCATGCTCGCGATCGTCGAGCCGCGCCACCTCGACCGGGTGCTGGAGATCGCGCACGAAGTGGGGCGTGCTCGCCACCGCGATCGGCGAGGTCGTCGAGGGCGACCGGCTGCGGGTGCTGTGGCACGGCGAGACGGTGGTCGACGTGCCGCCGGGCTCGCTGGCCGACGACGGCCCGGTCTACGAGCGGCCGATGACCCGCCCTGCCGACCTCGACGCGCTGCGCGCCGCCGCCGCGCCCGAGCACCCCGAGGTCACCGCCGACCTGCTGCTGCGCCTGGTCGCCAGCCCCGGCCTGTGCAGCCGGCGCTGGGTCGTCGAGCAGTACGACCGGGTCGTGCAGGGCGGCACCGTGCTCGCCTGGCCCGAGGACGCCGGCGTCGTGCGCCTGTCGGAGGAGACCGGGCTCGGCGTCGCGCTCGCGACCGACGGCAACGGCCGCTACACCCGCCTCGACCCGTACGCCGGGGCGCAGCTCGCCCTCGCCGAGGCCTACCGCAACGTCGCGGCCACCGGCGCGGTCCCCCTCGCGGTGACCAACTGCCTCAACTTCGGCAGCCCCGAGGACCCCGAGGTCATGTGGCAGTTCGCCGAGGCGACCCGCGGGCTCGCCGACGCCTGCCGGGTGCTGCAGACCCCGGTCACCGGCGGCAACGTGAGCTTCTACAACTCCACCGCGGGCACCCCGATCAACCCGACGCCGGTCGTCGGCGTGCTGGGGCTGTTCGACGACGTCGCGCGGCGCACCCCGATGGGCTTCCAGGCCGAGGGCGAGTCGCTGCTGCTGCTCGGCGACACCCGCGACGAGCTCGGCGGCAGCGAGTGGGCCTGGGCCGAGCACCGGCACCTCGGCGGCACCCCGCCGGCCGTCGACCTCGAGCGCGAGCGGCTGCTCGCCCAGGTGCTCGTCAGCGGCAGCCGCGACGGGATGCTGTCCAGCGCCCACGACCTGTCCGACGGCGGGCTGGCCCAGGCGCTGGTGGAGTCGGCGCTCGCACGGGGCATCGGGGCCCGGGTCGTCCTGCCCGCGGGCCCCACGCCCTTCGTGCAGCTCTTCAGCGAGTCGACCGGCCGGGCGCTCGTGTCGGTCCCGCGCAGCGAGGAGCTGCGCTTCACCGAGATGTGCGACGCCCGCGGCCTGCCCTGCGCCCGCATCGGCGTCACCGACGGCACCGCCCTCGACGTGCAGGACGTCCTGTCGGTCCCGCTCGAGCGCCTCCGCGAGGCGTACGAGGGGACGCTGCCGGCGCTGTTCGGCCCGCTCGCCGGTGCGGGCCCGCACGCTCCCGCCGCCCCGGCGCTCGCCGGCCCGTCCCGTCCCGGGAGCCCGGAGCAGCCCGACCTCGGCTGATCGCCGGCCGACGCCGACGCCGACGCCACTTCCCCGGCCCGCGCCGCCCCGCCCACCGCGCCGAGCCCGCCCACCGTCGCGACACCGGCGGCCGGTGTGCCGGGTCGGCGGCGACAGGTGGGAGGGTGGGCACCTGCCCGGATCGTCCCGGTCCGGGCGCCTGACCGGTGCTCGCCGGCCGGTACCCCGAGCGCCCCTGGAGCTGCCGTGCCGCTGCGTCTGACCGGGCGAGCCGCGCTCGCCGTCGTCCCGCTCGTCCTGCTCGTGGGCGCGGTCCCCGGCGGGGCGGGCAGCACGGTGGAGGTCGCGCCCGGCGTGGCCTACCGGGTCGTCGAGCGGTCCGGCTCGAAGGCGTTCGTCGCCGTCGTCGACCCGGGAAGGGTGCGCGCCCGGGTGCGGTCCTCGCCGGTGACCGGCTCGGCGTGGTCGAGCGGACCTCCTCGATGGCCGCCCGCAGCGGCGCCGTGCTCGCCGTCAACGGCGACTTCGGGCTCGCGTCGGGTCGGCCGGTGCACGCCTTCGCGGCCGACGGTGCGCTCGTGCAGACCGCGCAGGCCGTCGGCCGCGGCGTGAGCACCACGCGGGCGGGGCGCTCGGTGGTCGGGTTCCCCGCCGTCGACGCGGCCGTCGTCGACGGGTCGCGGCGCACCCCCGTCGTGCGGTGGAACAGCGGAGCCCCGGCCGGCGACGACGTCGTCGGGTTCACCGCGGCCGGAGGCAGCCCGGAGACCGCGCCGGGCGGTGCCTGCTATGCGGCGCTCGCCCCGGCCGGGGCGCCCCGCACCGGCGACGACGGCCGCACCGCCACCCCGTCCGTCGTCCGCGCCCGGCGCTGCTCGGCCGCACCGCCCGCGGTCCCCGCCGGCGGTGCCGTGCTCGTCGCCCGCCCGGGGAGCGCGGGCGACGGCGCGCTGCGCACCCTGCAGGTCGGCCGTCCGGTCACCCTGGCCTCCTCGCTCGGCACCACCGGCGGCTGGTCGCTCGTCGGGGCCAGCGAGCAGCTGGTCACCAGCGGCCGCGTGAACAGCGCCGACGTCGACCGGCCGGGGGCGTACGTGCAGGCCGCCGCCCCGCGCACCGCCGTCGGCGTGACCCGCGACGGCCGGTCCCTGCTCGTCGTCGTGGACGGCCGGCAGCGCGGGTGGAGCACCGGCATGAGCCTGCGGCAGCTCGCCCGGCTGCTCGTCGACCTCGGCGCGGTGCAGGCGGTCAACCTCGACGGCGGCGGCTCCAGCGCGATGTGGGTGCGCGGGAAGCTCGGCAACCGGCCCTCGGACGGCACCGAGCGGGCGGTCAGCAGCGCGCTGGTCGTACGCCCGGCCCGCCGCTCCCGCTCCGCGCCCCCGTCCCGGGCGGGCTCGGCCTGCCCGACCCCGCCGACCTCGCCGACCTGGCCAGCACCGGCGGCCTGCTCGCCGACCTCGCCGACCTCGCCGGCCCGTCGACCCCCGCACCGCTCCCCCCGCCGCTCCCGTCGCTCCCACCGGTCCGCTGACGCCGGTGCCCGCCCGCGCCCCCGACCCCGACCAGCTCGTCGCCGCCCTCGCCGCCCAGGACCCCGACGCCGACCCGGCCGCCGACCCCGACGCGCTCGTCGACCAGCTGGCCCGCGCGGTCGCCGCCGCCGACGAGCCGGACCGCGGCGCCCTGCGGCTCGCCTGCCGGCTGCTCGCCCGTCGGCTGGCCGACCGGGTGCCGGGCAGGACCGTCGAGCTGCGCGTCCCGCCGTACGCCGCCGTGCAGTGCGTGCAGGGCCCGCGCCACACCCGCGGCACGCCGCCCAACGTCGTCGAGGTGCGAGCCCGCTGGCGTGGGTGCGGCTCGCGACCGGCGACCTCGCCTGGGCCGACGCGACGCCGCGACGGGCGCGTGCGGGCCAGCGGCGAGCGGTGCCGACCTGTCGGGGCTGCTCGCCGCTGCTCTAGCGCTGCCGTGACCGCCGTCACAGCGAGGCGGCTCCGTTGAAGGAGCTCGTCTGGCACCGGCAGCTGCTGCCGGCGGTCGACCGCTACGGCTCCCGCCCGTTCCTCACCGACACGGGCACCGGGCACGACGACGACGTACGCGGAGCACGGCGCCCGGGTCCTGCGCCTCGCGAGCGCGCTGCGCGACGAGCTGGGCTCCAGCCCGGCGACCGGGTCGCGGTGATGTCGCTGAACAGCGGCCGCCTTCGAGGAGCTCTACCACGCCGGCCTGCTCGGGGCCGCGGTCGTCAACCCGCTCAACCTGCGCTTCGCCCCGCGCGAGCTCGCGCACGTGCTGGCCGACAGCGCGACCCGCGTGGTCTTCGTCGACGTGTGGTTCGCCGGCGTGATCGACGCCGTCCGCGAGGCCGCCGGCGTCGACGAAGGTCGTGCTCATCGGCGACGGCGACGTCCCGCACGACGCCCGCTACGAGGACCTGATCGCGGCCGGCGAGGAGGTCGTGCCGGCCGAGCCCGAGGAGGACGACGCCGCGCTGCTCATGTACACCGGCGGCACCACCGGGCTGCCCAAGGGCGTGGTGCTCACCCAGCGCAACCTCATGCTCACCGGCGTACCACATCGGGCTGACCGTGCGGATCGAGCGCGACGACGTCTACCTGGCGCAGGTGCCGATGTTCCACGCCGCGTCGATGGGCGCGCTCATCGGCGTCCCGATCACCGGCGGGCAGCTGGTGACCGTGCCGGTCTTCGACGCCGGCGGCGGTCATGACGGCCGGTCGAGACGCACGGCTGCACCAACACGATCATGGTCCCGACGATGATCGCCATGACCTTCGCGCACCCGGAGTACGCGCCCGAGCGGCTGCGCTGCCTGCAGCGGCTGACCTACGGCGCCTCGCCCGATGCCGCGGCCGGTCCTCGACCGGCTGCGCGCCGACCAGCCGCAGCTCGAGCTGTACCAGGGCTACGGCATGACCGAGAGCGCGGCGCTGGTGAGCATCCTGCTGCCCGAGGACCACCGAGCGCGAGGACAAGCTCGCCTGCGCCGGCCGCCCGGTGCAGCGGCACCGTCGTGTCAGGTCCAGGACGACGCGGGCGCGCCGGTCCCGACCGGCGAGGTCGGCGAGGTGTGCGTGCGCGGCGGGCAGTTCATGCGGGAGTACTGGCGGCGGCCCGAGGAGACGGCCGCGGCCTTCGCGCGGCGGCTGGTACCGCACCGGCGACGCCGGCTACCTCGACGACGAGGGCTTCCTGTTCCTCGTCGACCGCACCAAGGACATGATCGTCACGCGGCGGGGAGAACGTGTACTCCACCGAGGTCGAGCAGGCCGTCGCGGCGCACCCCGCGGTCGCGCAGGTCGCCGTCATCGGCGTGCCGGACGACGTCTGGGGCGAGGCGGTGCACGCGGTCGTCGTGCTGCGGCCGGGCGCCGCAGCCACCGAGGCCGAGCTGATCGCGCACGCCCGCGGGCTGATCGCCGGCTACAAGGTGCCCAAGTCGGTGGAGTTCCGCGACCGAGCCGCTGCCGCTGTCGGGCGCGATGAAGGTGCTCAAGCGCGAGCTGCGGGCGCCGCACTGGGAGGGCCGCCGGCGCGGCGTCCACTGACCCGTCGGCCCGCACGCCCCGGGGGCGCACGGGTCCGCAGGCGCGCACCGGCAGGGGGGGCGCCGCTAGACTTCCCCGGCCCCCCTGCCCGCCCCTGCGAGGAGCCCCCGCGTGCCCGTCTCCGACGGCCAGCAGGACAGCGACCACCCCAGCGACCACCCCAGCGACCACCCGCAGCGACCCCCGCCGACGCCTACCAGCCCGAGCGGCCGGTCGGCGAGGAGTGCGGCGTCTTCGGGGTCTGGGCCCCGGACGAGGACGTCGCCAAGCTGACCTACTACGGCCTCTACGCGCTGCAGCACCGCGGCCAGGAGGCCGCCGGCATGGCGGTCTCCGACGGCAGCGCCGTGCTCGTCTACAAGGAGCTCGGCCTGGTCGCCCAGGTCTTCGACGAGGCGATCCTCGGCAGCCTGCGCGGGCACCTGGCGATCGGCCACACCCGCTACTCGACCACCGGCTCGGGCACCTGGGAGAACGCGCAGCCGTCCTTCCGCACCATGCCGACCGGCGGCAGCCTGGCGCTCGGGCACAACGGCAACCTCACCAACACCTCGGAGCTGGCCCGCCGGGTGGCCGAGCTCGACCCGCAGACCGCCGCGATGGGCGCCACCACCGACAGCGACCTCATCACCACGCTGCTGGCCGCCCAGCCCGACCTGTCGCCGGACGCCGCCGCGCTGCAGGTGCTGCCGACGCTCACCGGCGCGTACTGCCTGGTCTTCATGGACGAGCACACGCTGTACGCCGCGCGCGACCCGCACGGGGTCCGGCCGCTCGTGCTCGGCCGCCTCGAGCGCGGCTGGGTCGTCGCCAGCGAGACCGCCGCGCTCGACATCGTCGGAGCGAGCTTCGTGCGCGAGGTGGAGCCCGGCGAGCTGCTCGCCATCGACGAGCACGGCGTGCGCTCGCAGCGCTTCGCCGAGGCGACGCCCAAGGGCTGCCTGTTCGAGTACGTCTACCTCGCCCGCCCCGACACCACGATCGCCGGGCAGTCGGTCTACACGACCCGCGTGCAGGTCGGGCGCACGCTCGCGTTCGAGGCGCCGGTCGACGCCGACCTCGTCATCCCGGTCCCCGAGTCGGGCACGCCCGGCGCGATCGGCTTCGCCGAGCAGAGCGGCATCCCGTACGGCATGGGGCTGGTCAAGAACTCCTACGTCGGCCGCACCTTCATCCAGCCCTCGCAGACGATCCGGCAGCTGGGCATCCGGCTCAAGCTCAACCCGCTGCGCGAGGTCATCAAGGGCAAGCGCCTGGTCGTCGTGGACGACTCGATCGTGCGCGGCAACACCCAGCGGGCGCTCGTGCGGATGCTGCGCGAGGCCGGCGCCGTCGAGGTGCACGTCCGGATCTCCAGCCCGCCGGTGATGTGGCCGTGCTTCTACGGCATCGACTTCGCCAGCCGGGCCGAGCTCATCGCCAGCGGCATGGGCGTCGAGGAGATCCGCAGCTCGATCGGCGCCGACAGCCTGGCCTACGTCAGCCTCGAGGGGCTGACCAACGCCTCCGGCCAGCGGGCCGACCGGCTGTGCCGGGCCTGCTTCGACGGGCAGTACCCGATCGCCGTGCCCCAGCCGGACCTCATCGGCAAGCACGTGCTGGAGGGGATCAGCCGCCGGGCGGAGGTGCACAGCGGCTCCTCCGCCGGCCCGCACGCCGGGCTGGGCGACCAGGCCGAGCACGAGCACACCCCGGTCGGAGCGGTCGTGCACAACGGCCTGGCCACCGTCGACCCGTTCGACGCCGAGCTGTGAGCGGCCCCTCGTCGTACGCCGCCGCCGGGGTCGACATCGAGGCGGGCGACCGCGCCGTCGAGCTGCTCAAGGGGCGCATCGCCAAGGCGGGCCGGCCGGAGGTCGTCGGCGGGCTCGGCGGCTTCGCCGGCCTGTTCCGCCTGGACACCTCGCGCTACCGCGACCCGCTGCTCGCCTCCTCCACCGACGGCGTCGGCACCAAGCTGGCGATCGCCCAGGCGATGGACAAGCACGACACCGTCGGCCAGGACCTCGTCGGCATGGTCGTCGACGACCTCGTCGTGTGCGGGGCCGAGCCGCTGTTCCTGCAGGACTACGTGGCGATCGGCCGCGTCGTCCCCGAGCGGGTCGCCGAGATCGTCGGCGGCATCGCGGACGGCTGCGCCCTCGCCGGCTGCGCCCTGGTCGGCGGCGAGATCGCCGAGCACCCGGGCCTCATGGCCGACGACGCGTACGACCTGGCCGCGACCGGGGTCGGCGTCGTGGAGGCGGACGCCCTGCTCGGGGCCGAGCGGGTGCGGCCCGGCGACGTCGTGATCGCGATGGCGTCCTCAGGGGTGCACAGCAACGGCTTCTCGCTCGTGCGGCACGTGCTGCTGCAGGGCGCCCGGCTGCGCCTCGACGCGGTCGTGGAGGAGCTCGGCGCGCCGCTCGGCGAGGTGCTGCTGACGCCCACCCGGATCTACGCCAAGGACTGCCTGGCGCTGATCGGCGAGGCCGAGGTGCACGCCTTCGCGCACGTCACGGGCGGCGGGCTCGCGGCCAACCTCGCGCGGGTGCTGCCCGACGGCGTCCGCGTCGAGCTCGACCGCGGCACCTGGACGCCGCCGCCCGTCTTCGGGCTCGTGGAGGCCCGCGGCCGGGTCGAGCAGGCCGAGATGGAGCGCACCTTCAACATGGGCGTCGGGATGGTGGCCCTGGTCGCGCCGGCCGACGCCGACCGGGCGCTCGCGGTGCTCACCGCCCGGCACGTGCCGGCGTGGGTGCTCGGCACGGTCGCGGCCGCGGACGGACCGGCCGAGGTCGTGCTGCGGGGCGCGCACCCCGCCTAGCCCGACCCCCCTGCGTCCGCCCGACGCGGGCAGGCGCAGGGCGTGCCGGGCCGACGCACCGCAGCACGCGGCGGTCCGCCCCGGCGCGGTTCAGCGGCGGGCGTCGTCCTCGTCGTCGTCGACCGCGTACGGGTCGTCGTCCTCGTCGTCGTCCTCGACCACCGCGGGGGCGGGCGAGAACGGGCTCGGGGTCGCGCCCGAGAGCTCGGCCTTCAGTCGGTCGACCTCGAAGCCCGGGCCGCCGTACTTGAGCTCGCGTGCGACCTTGGTCTGCTTGGCCTTGGCACGGCCGCGCCCCATGGCTCGACCCCCTCGAGGACGTCGGGGCGCGCGGCCCCGGGCAGGTTGGACGGTGTCCGAGCGGTGCCCGCTGGCGACCTGACGGGCAGGTCTGCCGGGCGGGCGCCTCGACACCTCAGGTTACAGGGTCCGTCGCCCGCGGACACCTCCGGGCGCGACGACGGGACCGGTCAGGCGGGCAGGGTGATCGAGCGCAGCCGGGAGACCTGGGCCATGCGGGCCTCGGCGACCGCGTCGGCGGCCACCGTCGGGGGCACGCCGTCGGCGGCGGCGCGGCGCAGGACGGTGCGCGTGGTGTCGAGGATCCCGGTGGCCGCGGCCTGCGCCCGCTCGAAGCGGAAGCCCCCGGAGCCGGCGTGCAGCGCCTCGTCGCCGACCTGGATGAGGCCGCCGCCGTTGGCGACGTAGTCGGGCACGTAGAGCACGCCGCGCTCGTGCAGCGCCTGCTCGAGCCCGGGCAGGCGACCTGGTTGTTGGCCGCGCCGCAGACCACGGTGGCCTTGAGCGCCTGCACCACCTCGTCGGTGAGCGAGCCGCCGAGCGCGCAGGGGGCGTAGACGTCGAGGTCGGAGGTCGGCAGCGTCTCGACGTCGGCGGCCTCGACCTGCGGCGAGGCGGCACGGACCCGCTCCACGGCCTCGCGCCGCACGTCGCTCACGACGACCGAGGCGCCGTCGGCGAGCAGGTGCCCGACGAGCAGCGCGCCGACCTTGCCGACCCCCTCGACGCCGACCCGCCGGCCGGCGAGCGTCGGGGCGCCCCAGGTCCTGCTCGGCGGCGGCCCGCATCGCCTGGAAGACGCCGTACGCCGTGAGCACCGCGCTGTCGCCGGCCCCGCCCTGCTCGGGCGAGCGGCCGGTGACGAAGCGCGACTCGCGCGCGATGACGTCCATGTCGGGGACGGAGGTGCCGACGTCGCAGGCCGTCCAGTAGCGCCCGCCCAGGCTCTGCACGTAGCGGCCGAAGGCCCGCAGCAGCGGCTCGCTCTTGTCGGTCGCCGGGTCGCCGAGGATGACGGCCTTGCCGCCGCCGAGGTCGAGACCGGCGACCGCCGCCTTGTAGGCCATCGCCCGCGACAGCTTGAGGACGTCGGCGAGCGCGTCGTCCTCGCTGGCGTACGGGTGGAAGCGCGTGCCGCCGAGCGCGGGCCCCAGCGCGGTCGACCAGATCGCGATGATCGCCTTCAGGCCGCTGGCCGGGTCCTGGCAGAACACGACCTGCTCGTGCCCGGCTCCGGCGAGGTGGTCGGTGCGGTCGAAGACGCCCACGGGTGCTCCCAGCTCTGGCGGACCCCTCGTGAGGGCCCGGCGCGGTACGGGGTGGTGTGCCCCGCGGCAAGCGTAGTGAGCGCGGTCACGCCGGGGCGCGAGGGCCTGGCCTCAGTCGCCGGACAGCAGCTTCTTGGCCTGCTCGAGGTGCGCGCTCACGTCGGTCGGCACGAACCACACCTTGTTGGCGCTGCCCTCCGCGAGCCGCGGGATGAGCTGCAGCTGCTGGTAGGCCAGGACCGTCTCGTCGATGCGCGCGGTCTTGATGGCGTCGACGACCCGGGCGATGGCGAGGGCCTCGCCCTCGGCGCGCAGCACCGCGGCCTGCTTCTCGCCCTCGGCGGCGAGCACCGCCGCCTGGGCGGAGGCCTCGGCGCGCAGCACCGCGGCCTGCTTCTCGCCCTGGGCGGACAGCACGGCGGACTGCTGCTGGCCCTCGGCGGTGAGGATGGCCGCCCGCTTGCCGCGGTCGGCGCGCATCGCCTGCTCCATGGCGTCGCGGATCGTCGGCGGCGGCTCGATGCCGCGGATCTCCACCCGGTTGACCTTGATGCCCCACTTGCCGGTGGCCTCGTCGAGCACCGTCGCGAGCTGGCTGTTGATGTGGTCGCGCCCGGTGAGCGCCTCCTCCAGGGCCAGACCGCCGACGACGTTGCGCAGCGTGGTGACCACGAGCTGCTCGATGGCCGCCACGTAGTTCTCGATCTGGTAGGTCGCCGCCGCCACGTCGATGGGCGAGAAGTAGATGACCGTGTCGATGCCGACGACGAGGTTGTCGCGGGTGATGACCGACTGCGGCGGGAACCCGACGACCTGCTCGCGGATGTCGACCTTGGCCCGGACCTTGTCGAGCGCGGGCACGAGCAGGTGCACCCCCGGCTCGAGCGTGCGGCTGTAGCGGCCCAGCCGCTCGATGACGTAGACGCTGGCCTGCGGCACGATCCGCACCGTCCGGGACAGGACGTACAGGACCAGCGCGAGCAGGGCGAGAGCGACGATCGTTCCGGTCACGCGAGCTCCTCGGGGTAGACGTGCAGCGTGGCACCTTCCACCGACGCGATGACGACCCGCGCGCCGACCTGTGCAGGGAGCCCGTCGGCGTACGGCCGGGCCCGCCACAGCTCGCCGTCGACGCGCACCTGACCCGAGTCGGCGGTGACCGCGACCACGACGACCGCCGGGCGGCCGGTCAGCCGGGCCCTCCCGGACGGCAGCGAGGGGGCGGTGAGGTGTCTCCTCGCGACGGGCCGCACGGCGCCCAGCAGCAGGACGGCGGCCACCGCGGCCGTCACCGCCTGCAGGGCCAGCGAGTCGGTGGCGAGCGCCGCCGCCCCGCCGGCCAGCGCCGCCCCGGCGAGCATGATCAGCACCAGGTCGAGCGTGAAGGCCTCGCCGACCGCGAGCGCGACGGCGAGCACGAGCCAGACCAGGGCGGGCACCGCACCTCCGTGGGGGCGGGGCCACCGGCCGGTCCGGTGGCGGACCCCCATCCTGTCCCGTCGGGGCGCCGGGCGCACCGCTCCGACGCACCCGGACGTGCGGCGGCCCGCGTGCGAGCATCGGAGCATGACGGCGTCCCCGCTCCCGGTGCCGCTCCCGGTGCCGGTGGCCGCGCTGCGGGTCTACGAGCCGCTGGCGGCCTTCCCGCCGGCCGAGCGCGAGCGGTGGGCCGACTACGCCGCCGCGGGCAGCGCCCCCTCGCCGGAGCGGGGCCCGGCGCTCGAGCGCGCCGCCGGCCTGCGCGCGCTGGTCGGCCTGCCCCCGGCGTACGTCCCGGAGCTGCCCGAGCACGCCTACGTGACCACCGTCGACGGCGTGACCCTGGTGTGCCCCTGGCGCAGCCGGGAGCGCTCGTGGTCGGCGCTCGTGGACGCCCGCGCCGAGCTGCCCGAGGTGCTGCTGGACGCGCTCGTCCCGCCGGCGGTGGTCGACGACGCCGACGCCGCCCTGCAGGACTGGCGGGCCCGCTCCCCGCTGTCGCACGTGCACGTCCGCACGAGCACCTGGCAGGTGCCGGTGCCGTGGTTCGTGCTCGTCGACGGCGAGGAGCGCGAGGTGAGCACGGGGACGCCGGGCGGCAGCGCCGGCGCCCCTCCCGGCCGGCGCACCGGCCGGGCGCTCGCCTACCGCACCCCGATGTCGCGGGCCCGGCGCCGGGTCGCCCGGGCGCTCGCGGTGCTGCGCCGCGCGCTCGACGACGAGGGCGGCGCGGCCGACGCCGTCGAGGACCTCGGGCGCTGGCTCGAGGAGTTCCACCCCCGCTCGCTCGTGGAGCTCGACTACGGCGGCCTGGTGCACCTGCTCGACGACGACGCCCTCACCGCCGACGACAGCGCGCGCGACGTCGCCGAGGCCCTCGCGGCGCTCGCCCGCGGCGAGGGCGAGGACGCCGCTGTCGCGTACGGCCGGGTGAGCGCCCGGATGAAGGCGCTGCAGGCCGTGGAGAGCGCGGGCTGACCGCGGCGCTTGTCACGCAGGGGGTCACGCAGCGGGTCACGCAGCGGGTCACGAGGGGTCACGCAGGGGGCGGACTAGTCCGAAGATGGCCCGTCCGGGCCATACCGGTGAAAGCGGGCATGTCGCACTGTGGGCGCGACGGGAGAGGACCTTCCACCCGCCCGTGCCGAGAGGACCCGCCATGACTGCCCGCACCCACGACGCCGAGGCACTGCTGACGCCGGCCGAGGTCGCGTCGATGTTCCGGGTCGACCCCAAGACCGTGACCCGCTGGGCCAAGTCGGGCAGCTTACCTCGATCCGCACGCTCGGCGGGCACCGGCGCTACCGCGAGGCCGAGGTCAAGGCGCTGCTCGCCGGCATCCCCTCGCCGCGCCCCCAGGCCTGAGCGCTCCCAGGCCTCGAGCTCTCCCAGGACGAGCGAGGTCAGGGCCTGGGCGACGCCAGGCCCTGACGGGTCCCGCCGTG
>CAVSEK010000009.1:0-129651 GCA_963726975.1 uncultured Actinomycetota bacterium | reverse complement strand
GGTAGTCGGGCACGACGACCCGGGCGGAGCGCTGCAGCAGGTCGACGACCTCGACGCTGCTCACCCGCGCCGGGGAGAGGGCGCTGGCGACGAACCGACCCGGATCGGCGGACCAGTCGACGATGTCGATCTTCTCGCCGTGCAGCTCGGCGGTGACGGCGCGCACCCGGGAGCCCACCGGGCCGATGCAGGCGCCCTTCGGGCCGAGCCCCGGCACGGTCGACCGTACGGCGATCTTGGTGCGGTGACCGGCCTCGCGGGCGACGGCGACGATCTCCACGGAGCCGTCGGCGACCTCGGGCACCTCCTGGGCGAACAGCCCGCGCACGAGGTCGGGGTGGCTGCGCGACACCGTCACCGACGCGCCCCGGGGCCCGCGCCCGACCGACGACGACGCGGCACTTGAGCCGGCTGCCGTGCTCGTAGACCTCCCCCGGGACCTGCTCGGCGGGCGGCAGCACGGCCTCGAGCGCGTCCGCGGACGCGCCGAGCTTGACCATGACGTTGCGGTTGGGCGCCGCACCGGGGCGCTGCCCGGCCTGCTGCACGGTGCCCGCGACGATGTCGCCCTCGCGGCCGGTCCACTCGGCGTGGCTGAGGTCGTTCTCGGCGTCCCGCAGCCGCTGCAGGATGACCTGCCGCGCCGTGCTCGTCGCGACGCGGCCGAACCCCTCGGGCGTGTCGTCGTACTCCGGTCCCGCGGTCCCGTCCTCGCCCACCTCGGTGGCGAGCACGCGGACGTCGCCGGTGCTGCGGTAGAGCTCCACCCGGGCGTGCTGCTGCGCGCCCTCGGTGTGCCGGTAGGCCGTCAGCAGGGCCGTCTCGATCGCCTCGCAGACGAGGTCGAAGGACAGGTCCTTCTCCCGCTCGAGGGTCCGCAGCGCGGTCAGGTCGATCTTCACGGGTCCTCCTCCTCGTCGTCGTCGTGGCCAGGTCGTGGGCCAGGTCGTGGGCCAGGTCGTCGGCCAGGTCGTCGGGGTCGGCCGTCGGGGTCGTCCCTGTCTCGCGCCGGTTGAACTCCACCTGCACCTGGCCGCGGGCGACGTCGGCGAGCGCGAGGTCGCGCTCGCCCAGGCGCACGGAGGTGTCGGTGACCTCGCCCACCCGTCCCTGCGCGGTGCTGCCGTCGTGCAGGGTCGCCAGCACCAGGCGACCGCGGTTGCGCCGCCAGTGCCGCGCCAGCGTCAGCGGCCGGTCGACGCCGGGCGAGCCGACCTCCAGGACGTACGCCCCCGCCAGCAGCGCCGGCTCGCGGGCGTCGATGTCGTCCAGCGCCTCGGAGACCACCCGGGAGACCTCGGCCACGTCGTCGAGCGTCGTCCCGCCGTCGCGGTCGACGAGCATCCGCACGACGCGGCGCCGCCCGGCGGGCGTGACCTCCAGCCCCTCGAGGTCGTGCCCGGTGCCCTCCACGACGGGCGCGAGCAGCGCGGACAGGCGGGCGACGACCGGGGCGGACACGGACGGGCTCCTCCTGCAGTTGTCGGACCGGCGGGCAGGCGGGGCGCGCGCCGGCGGCAGGGCCGAGGGTAGTCGCCCCCCGGGTCCCGCGGGCGGGTCCCGGGCGCGGGTCCGCGCGGGGCCGGGAGGGCGCGCCGTGTGGTTGCCTGGCCCGGTGGCCGGCCCGACCCCGCACCGCGCGGCGCCGAGCCGCCGGAGCGTCCTGCGCGGGGCCCTCGTCCTGCCCCTGACGGTCCCGCTGGTCGCCTGCACCGGCGAGGACCGGCCCGCGGCGCCCGACCCGGACGACGCGCTGCGCGCCGCGGCGGCCCAGCGCGAGGTGGCGCTGCTCCAGGCGTACGACGCGCTCCTGGCCACCTCGCCGGCGCGCGCCGCGGTGCTGGCCGCGCTGCGCGCCGAGCACGCCGACCACCTGGCCGCGCGGTGACCGGCCCGCCCGCGACGCCCGCCCCGACGCTGTCCCCTGCGTCGACCCCGGCCCCGCCCGGGACGAGGCCCGCGACGCCGGTGCCGACGCTCGCGGGGCTGCGCGCGGTCGAGGCGCAGGCGGCCACGGACGGCGCCGCCGCCGTCCCCGGGGCCTCCCGGCCCCTGGCCGCCCTGCTCGCCAGCATCGCCGCGAGCGAGGCCTCGCACGACGTGGCGCTGGCGTGACCGCCCGCGACGAGGTGCGGCTGCTCACCGCCCTGCTCGAGGCCGAGCACGCGACCGTCTACGCCTACGGCGTCCTCGGCGCCCGCCTCGCCGACCCGCTGCGCGAGCGGGCCCGGGCCGCCGACACCGCCCACCGGGCCCGCCGCGACGAGGTCCGCGCGCTGCTCGTCGCTCGCGGCGCGGGCACCCCGGGGACCGCGCCGGCCTACGACGCCGTCGCCGACACCCCGGAGCAGGCCCTCGCGCTGGCCGTGCGGGTCGAGGAGGGGCTCGGCGTGCGCTGGCGCGACCTCGTCCTGGGCACCGACGACGAGGGCCTGCGGCGGCTCGGCGCGAGCGGGCTGGCCGAGACGGCCGTGCGGGCCGCCCGGTGGCGCGCCGAGCTGGTGCCCGGCGGCGCGCCCACCACCGCCTTCCCCGGGGTGGTCGCGCCCCCTCCACCGCCGGACTAGTCCCGCCGGGCCATGCGGCCGTGACCCCCGCCGCCCGAGGACGCGGGCATGACCCTCACCGACGAGAGCACCGCGGTGCTCAGCGCGCTGCGCGACCTCCCCCTGCCCCGGCCGTCCACCGACCGCGCCCTGCAGCGCTGGCTCGACCCCACCGAGCTCGAGCGGCGGCTCGAGGCCCACCTGCTCATCGCCCGCCGGATCGCCGCCTAGGCAGGTCCTCCGTCCCGGAGCCGCGCGGCGACCCGCGCGAGCAGCGCCGCGCCCTCCTGCGGCGACACCTCCAGCCCGGCACCGGCGACCGTCAGCTCGACCTGGCTCGTGCCCGGGCGCGGCCCCGGGGCCGCCCGGCCCAGCCACACCCCGCTGTCCTGCGACACGGCGACGAGGCCCTCCTGCACCTGCTCCGGCGCTCCGGGCAGGACGACGTGCAGCAGCGGCACGACCGGCGGCACCCGCACCTCGACGCCCCGCTCCCCCAGGGCTGCGGCCAGCGCCTGCGCGTGCGCGACGCGGGCGGGCATCTGCGGCAGGGCCTCGCGCAACCCGCGCCGCGCGCCGAGCGCCATCGGCCACAGGGCAGGCAGGGTGCCGCCGAGGCGGTGCCGCCAGACGCGGGCGGCCGCGACGAGGTCCGGCGGCCCGACGAGCACCGCGCCGGCGTGCGCGCCGAGGCCCTTGTAGAGCGAGACGTACGCCGAGTCGGCCAGCGCGACGACGTCGGCGTACGTCGCCGGGGCGTACGCCGGGCCGCACTCCCACAGCCGCGCGCCGTCCAGGTGCAGCCGCACACCGGACGCCCGGCACCACGCGGACAGCGCCGCGAGCTCGTCCAGGGCCAGCAGGTCGCCGCCGGTCTCGCGCTGCGGCAGCTCGACGAGCAGCGCCCCGAGCGGGGTCCGCGCGTGCGCGGCCTGCACCGCGGCGAGGTCGGGCCGGTCGCCCACGACCACGGGGACGAGCCCCTGCACCACCGGCAGCGCGTCGTCCTCGTGCAGGACGGGGTGGGCGGTGGCGTGCAGCCCGACGTGCGGCCGGGCGGCGCACCAGTGCCGCAGCGCGACCTGCTGCGCGAGCGTGCCGCTGGGGCACAGCACGGCGGCCGGCGCGCCGAGCAGCGCGCGCACCTGCTCCTCGACCTCGGCGACGACCCCGCCCTCGCCGTAGCGGTCGCTGGTGTCGCCCGGCCGCAGCTCGGCCTGCAAGGCGGCCAGCCCGTCGGCCGGGTCGGTCCACCGGCCGCTCAACCAGCGGCGGCTGGCCCGCGCGAGGCCCTGGAGCTCCTGCTCGGTGTGCGCCACCCCGGGATCGTCCCTCACCGGGCCAGGTCGGCGAGGACCGCGCCGGTGAGCCGGACCAGGTCGGCCGGCGCCAGCTCGACCGACAGCCCGCGGCGACCCGCCGAGACGAGGACCGCGTCGAACAGCTGCACGGTCTCGTCGACGGCGGTCCGCAGCGCGGTGCGCTGCCCGAGCGGGCTGATCCCGCCGACGACGGAGCCGCTGGAGCGCTCGGCCCGGCCGCGCTGGGCCAGCGCGGCGCGCTTGCCGCCCAGGGCGGTCGCCAGCGCCTTGAGGTCGAGCGAGCCCGCCACCGGCACGACCGCGCAGACGAGCTCGCCGTCGAGGTCGGCGAGCAGCGTCTTGAGCATCCGCTCCGGTTCGACGCCGAGCGCCCGCGCGGCCTGCTCGCCGTAGGCGCCGGGGCCGCCCACCTCGTACGCGTGGACCTCGTGCGGCACGCCCTCGCGCGCGAGCAGCGCGAGGGCGGGGGTGCCACCGCCCGGCGGGCGGCTCAGCCGACCGCACCCGCGGGCCGGTCGGCCCGCACCTCGTCGGCGACGGCCCGCACGACCTCCTCCAGCGCCACCGTGCGCGACGTGCCGCTGCGCCGGTCGCGGACCTCGACGAGCCCGTCGGCGAGCGCCTTGCCGACGACGACGACCGTCGGCAGGCCGAGCAGCTCGGCGTCCTTGAAGGCCACCCCCGGCGAGCCGCCGCGGTCGTCCAGCAGCACGGCGAGGCCCTCGCCCTCCAGCCCCGCGGCCACCCGCTCGGCCACCGCGCCCTGCTCGCCCTTGCCGACCGCGACGACGTGGACGTCGGCCGGCGCGACGCCGCGCGGCCAGACCAGGCCCTTGTCGTCGTGGGACTGCTCGGCGATCGCCGCGACCGCCCGGGAGACCCCGATGCCGTACGACCCCATCGTCACCCGGGTCGGCTTGCCGTCGGGGCCGAGGACGTCGAGCCCGAAGGCGTCGGCGTACTTGCGGCCCAGCTGGAAGATGTGGCCGATCTCGATGCCCCGGCCGATCGTGAGCGGGCTGCCGCAGCGCGAGCACAGGTCGCCCTCGCGCACCTCGGCCGCGGGCACGACGCCCGAGGCCTCGAAGTCGCGCCCCAGCACCACGTGCGCGGCGTGCTTGCCCTGCTCGTTGGCGCCGGTGACCCACGACGAGCCGCGCACGACCAGCGGGTCGACGACGTAGCGCAGCCCCGCGGGCAGCCCCTGCGGGCCGATGTAGCCCTTGACCAGGCCGGGGACCGCGTCGACGTCGGCCGGCTCGACGGTCGCCGGGCTCACGTTGGCCTCCAGCCGCTTGACGTCGACCTCGCGGTCGCCGGGCACGCCGACGACGAGCGGCTCGCGCCGGCCGTCGGGGTGCACGAGCGTCACGACGACGTTCTTGAGCGTGCCGCCGGCCTCGACGTCGATCCCGAGCGCCTGCACCGCCGTCACGAGCGTGGCGATCGTCGGCGTGCCCGGGGTGTCCAGCACCTGCAGCGGCGGCTGCGCCGCCGGGTCGGACTCCTGCGGCCCGCGCACCTGCACGGCCTCGGTGTTGGCGGCGTAGTCGCACGACGTGCACGACACGAAGGTGTCCTCGCCGGTCGGCGCGGGCGCGAGGAACTCCTCGGACGCGGAGCCGCCCATCGCGCCGCTGACCGCCGACACGATCCGGTAGTCCAGGCCGAGCCGCTCGAAGATCCGCTGGTAGGCGACGCGGTGGTCGTCGTACGCCGTCTGCAGACCCTCGTCGCCCACGTCGAAGGAGTAGCTGTCCTTCATGAGGAACTCGCGGCCGCGCAGCACACCGGCGCGGGGACGGGCCTCGTCGCGGTACTTGGTCTGCACCTGGTAGAGCACGACGGGCAGGTCCTTGTAGGAGCTGCACTGGCCCTTCACCAGCGTGGTGAACAGCTCCTCGTGGGTGGGGGCGAGCAGGTAGTCGCCGCCCTTCCTGTCCTTGAGGCGGAAGAGCAGGTCGCCGTACTCCGTCCAGCGGCCGGAGGTCTCGTAGTGCTCGCGGGGCAGCAGCGCCGGGAAGAGCACCTCCTGCCCGCCCATGCGGTCCATCTCCTCGCGCACGACCCGCGCGACCCGGTCGAGGACCTTGAGCCCGAGCGGCAGCCAGGTGTAGATGCCGGGCGCGACGCGGCGGACGTAGCCGGCGCGGACCAGGAGACGGTGCGACGGCACCTCCGCGTCCGCCGGGTCCTCGCGCAGGGTGCGCAGGAACAGGGTGGACATGCGGAGCACGGGTGCCTCCAGGGGCGCGGCGAGGGCTGTGGGGGGCTGTAGGGGGCTGCGTGGGGGGGCGGCACGGGGCGGCGGGGGGCGGCGGGAGAATCCCCCGGACGGTCGAGCCTAGCCAGGCGCGGGGTGGGGACGAGCGGCCCGCCGGTGACCCCGGCGGCCGCGCTAGCGTGCCCGGCCGTGCTCGTGCTGCTGCCGCCGTCGGAGGGCAAGGCCCGCGGCGGGGACGGCCCCCCGCTGGACCTCGCCGCGCTGTCCCGGCCGGCCCTGACCCCGGTGCGGGAGCGGCTCGTCGACGCCCTGGCGCGGCTCGCGGTCGCCGACCCGGCCGCCCTGCAGCGGGCGCTGGGCTGCCCCGCCGACCAGGTCGCGCTCGACGCCGCGCTGCTCACCTCCGCGACGCTGCCCGCGCTGCGCCGCTACACCGGTGTCGTCTACGACAACCTCGACTACCCCTCGCTCAGCGGGGCCGCCCGGCGGCGGGCCGACGCCTCCCTCGTGGTGGCGAGCGCGCTCTTCGGCCTGCTCGGCCCGCGCGACCGGGTGCCGGCCTACCGGCTGTCCGGCGCGACCTCGCTGCCCGGGGTCGGCGGGCTCGCCGCGCTCTGGCGACCGGTGCTCGAGCCCGAGCTGGCCGCCGCCCGCGGCCTGGTCGTCGACCTGCGGAGCGCGGCGTACGCCGCGCTCGCCCGGGTCCCGGGGGCCGTGACGGTGCGGGTGCTCCGCGAGGTCGACGGGCGGCGCACCACCGTCAGCCACGACAACAAGTGGACCAAGGGGCGCCTGGCCCGGGTGCTCTGCGAGACGGGCGCCCGGTCCGTCGGCGACGTCGCCGAGGCCGGTCGCGACCTGTGCGACGCCGTCGAGGTGCGCGGCCGCGGGGTCGACCTCGTGCTGAGCGGCCTCGCCAGCGCCCGCTGACCCTGCCCCCCGGCAGCGGGCGACGAGCCGGGCCGACCGCGCTCGACGCCGATCCGGTCCCCCGCCAGCGGCACCCCGGCGGTGTCGCGACCGGCGAGCATCTCGGCCTCCACGAGCCGCTCCATGCGGGCCAGCGAGCGGCGCACGAAGACCACCTGCATGAGCCGCCCGAAGGTGGCCCAGCCGGCACGGACGACCGGGTTCGGGATGGCCTCCCCGCGCACGTAGCGCGACACCCGGAAGGCACCTCGCCGGTGTCAGCCGCTTCACCACCCGGTAGCACATCTCGCCGGCCTCGAGGTGGCCCGACAGCGTGCGGTAGCACCAGCCCCACACCCGTACGGGGTGCCCGTCCTCCTCGCCGGTCTCGTCGACGACCTGCGACACCCGCACGCCGAGCAGGAAGCGCAGCACGAGGAAACGGCCCTCGAGCAGCATGGTGCGCCCGTCGAGCTCCTCGTCCGGCAACCAGACCGCGCGGACGATGCTCGGGTCGGCGAACTCGTAGTCGCGGACGAGCCGGCAGGCGAGCTCGTACGGCCCCCCGGGCACGGGGTCGCCCGGCTCCTCGGGCGGCAGCCGCCGGCAGTAGTCGTCGAAGGTCCAGCCCTGCTCGCGGGAGGGCCGGCCGTCCAGCTCGTAGTTGACCGGGACGTCGTGGAGGGCAGCGAGCTCGCGCCGCACGTCGAGGTCGGCCCAGGAGCCGGACGTCGACCACGTCAGCCCCAGCGCTCGGTGAGCACCTGGACGCCGTCGGGCGCGCGTCCGCCGACGAGCCGGACGACCTCCTCGCAGACGTGCGTCCACATGTGCAGCTGCATCTCGCGCAGCAGCGGCAGCCGGTGGTAGACGAGGTCGTAGAGCCGGTCGCCGCTGCGGGCCCAGGACTCGATGGCGAAGACCAGCGTGCCGCCGTCCCCAGCGGGCGGAGAACTCGATCTCCCCCGCCTCCATGTGCCCGCGGAGCGTCGCGAGCCGGAAGGACGTAGGCGGTGCGCTTCGACGATGCGCACCGGCGCGTCCCACGGTCCGGGCATCCGCACCGGCCATCTCGGCGCCGGGGCCCGCGGCCGTCCCGGGCACGGGCTCGAAGACCGACACCTCGGTGGGCGAGGCCCGGTCTGGAGGTCGACGACGACTTGAGCGTCAACTCCCTCCGGCCCCGGTCCGCGCGTCCTGCACGGCGACGCTGGTAGGACCCGGCGGTAGAGCGCACCACGGCCGTGCCGCCGCCGCAGCACCGTGCCGGGGTCGCCGGGCCACGACCGAGTCCGAGGTCCGGGCAGGAGGGCGCGCCGGTGCCGTCGCGGAAGACGTGGTGCACCCCCGGGCCGGCGCCGGCCGTAGCGCACCGTCGCCAGCAGCATCCCGGGCACGCGCGGCAGCACCTGCACGAGCGACGACGCGACCTGACCCGGGCCCGGCACCCGCTGGGTGCCGTCGGGCAGGGTGCGCCGCAGGTCGGCCGGCTCCGCCGACCGCCTCGCGGGCCGGCGCTGTCGGGAGTGCTCACGCCCGGCCCTACCCGGGCCCACCGCGGTCACGCGCGGGCCCGGGCCGGGCCCTCAGACCTTGTTCGGGTAGAGCGAGTAGGTCGGGAAGTTGCCGTAGACCATGCCCTCGCCCTCGGTGACCGCCTGCACGAGCAGGTCGCCGCCGACGAAGGCGCCCTTCCACGACGCCCCCTTGCCGCCGAAGACCTCCTCGCGGTCGCCCCGCGAGCGCGGCTTGTTGATCCCGACCTTGAAGGCCTGCAGCTGCTCGGCGACCCGGGACCCGAAGTCGGCGTCGTCGGTGGCCACCGAGGCGACGAGCGCGCCGTTGCTGGCGTTCATCGCCGCGAGCAGCTCGTCCTCGCTGTCGACGAGCACGATCGAGTCCAGCGGGCCGAAGGGCTCGGCGTGGCGCAGCGACCAGCTGGGCGGCGGCTCGAGCACGCACGCGGGCGCGACGTAGGCGCTGGTGTCCTGCCCGTCGAGGAAGCGGCCCTGCTCGAGGGAGCCGCGGTAGAGCGGGATGCCGTGCGCGCCGATCGCGGCCTCCAGGTGCTCGCCGAGCTCGGCGGCCTTGCTCGCCGAGATCACCGGCCCGAAGTGCAGGTCGGGGAGCTGGTCGAGCGCGTCGACCGGCGCTTCGACGGCCAGCGGGTGGCCGAAGCGCAGCCCCCGCACCACCGGCAGGTACATCTCGAGGAACTGCGGGAACAGCTCGCGCTGCACGGCGTAGCGCGGGTAGGCGGTGCAGCGCTGCTTGGCGTACTCGAACCCCTTGGTGAGGTGGGCCGCGAGCGCGTCCCAGTCGGAGAAGTCCCAGACGCCCCAGACGTTGAGGCCCTCCTGCTCGAGCAGGTGGCGCTTGCCGGTGTCGGCGAGCGTCGTGGCGGCCTTGCGGCCGTTGGCCCGGCCGCCGACGAAGGCGAGCGCCCCGATCTCCGGGCTGCTGATGAGCGCGTCGCCGAGCTGGCCCCCGACGCCGGACAGCAGCGACACCGGCAGGCCGGCGCGCTTCATGAGGGCGTGCGCGAGGGTGAGGGTGTGGAAGCCGCCCTGCGACGGGGTCTTGGCCACGACGCCGTTGCCCGCGAGGCACTGCACGAGCTCGGCGTGGACCTGCACCGACATCGGGTAGTTCCACGACGCGATGTTGCTGACCGGGCCGGGCAGCGGGCGGCGGCCCTGCAGCTGCCGCTCGATCTCGGCGAGGTACCAGTCGACGCCGTCGAGCGCGCGGTCGACGTCGGCGCAGGCGAGCTTCCACGGCTTGCCGATCTCCCAGACGAGCAGCAGCGCGAGGGTGTCGCGGTGCTCGCGCATGCCGGCGACCGCGTCGGCGACGCGGCGGCGGCGCTCGTCGAGGTCGACCGACCCCCACTCGTCGTGCTCGCGCTTCGCGTGCGCGACGGCCTCGAGCGCCTCGTCGTGGCTGATCCGCGGCGGGCCCTGCACCGTCGAGCCGTCGACCGGGGTGACGTGCGGGCCGGGGTCGCCGATCCGCTGCCAGTCGCCGCCGGCGAGGTTGAGGATGCGGTCGGCGTCGAAGGCCTCGGGCGCGGCCGAGCGCGCCCGGGCGTAGACGTCGTCCCAGGCCGTGCCGGGCTGGAGCTGCAGGGTCATCGGTTCCTCCGCGGGTCGGTGGGACGGGAGTGCACCACACCCGTCGGACAGGTGACCCGGGTCACGCCCCCGGTCGCTCAGAACAGGACGCTGGCGAACGTGCCGTACGGCCGGAAGCCGACCTTCTCGTACGACCTGCGGGCCGAGGTGTTGAAGTCGTTGACGTAGAGGCTGACCGAGGGGGCGAAGGTGGTGCGGGCCTGCTCGACGACCGCGGCGGTCCCGGCGGTGCCCAGCCCGCGGCCGCGCAGCGCCGGAGCGACCCACACCCCCTGCACCTGGCAGGAGGCCCGGGTCGCCGCACCGATCTCGGCCTTGAAGAGCACCCGGCCGTCCTCGACCCGGGCATAGGCGCGGCCGGCGGCGACGAGCTCCTCGACGCGCGCGCGGTAGGCCGGGCCGCCGCCCCCGGCCAGCGGGTCGACGCCGACCTCCTCGGTGTACATCGCCACGCAGGCCGGCAGCAGGAGGCCGACCTCGTCGCGGCGCACCGGGCGGACGTCCGGGTCCGGCGCGACGGCGGGCGGGCCGGCGATCTCGAGCAGCGGCTGGCGCGGCCGGACCTCGCGGGCCCGTCCCCAGCTGGGCGCCAGGTGCTGCCAGAGCAGGCCGACGGCCTCGGCCTCGCCGGCGATCGACGAGCACCGCCGGCCCTGGCGCCGGGCCCGGTCGGCGAAGGCCCGCACCGCCTCGGGCCGGGCCTGCACGGGCATGAGGTTGGCGCCGGAGTAGCAGAGCGCCTCGAGCCGGCCGCGCTCGCCGTAGCCCCACACCTCGGCGCCGAGCCGCCACGGCTCCAGCCCGCCGGTGAGCACCCGCGAGGCGACGAAGACGTCGCTCACCGGGTCGACCTCCAGCAGGCGCAGCACCTCCGGGAGGTCGCGCGCCTCGAGCACGCGCGACGACGCCGTCCTGAGCACGGGCGCGAGCCTAGGCCCGGGAGCGGGTCGCCGGAGCAGGACCCGTCAGGCCACGACGGGCGTGCCGGCGGGCCCGTCGTACGCCTCGGCCAGGCGCAGCGCCTCCTCGACGAGGGTCTCGACGATCTGCGACTCGGGGACGGTCTTGACGACCTCGCCCTTGACGAAGATCTGGCCCTTGCCGTTGCCCGACGCGACGCCGAGGTCGGCCTCGCGGGCCTCGCCGGGTCCGTTCACGACGCAGCCCATCACCGCCACCCGCAGCGGGACGGTGAGGCCCTCCAGGCCCGCGGTCACCTGCTCGGCGAGCGTGTAGACGTCGACCTGGGCGCGCCCGCAGGACGGGCACGAGACGATCTCGAGGCCCCGCTGGCGCAGGTTGAGCGACTCGAGGATCGCCAGGCCGACCTTGACCTCCTCCACCGGCGGCGCCGACAGCGAGACCCGGATCGTGTCGCCGATGCCCTCGGCGAGCAGCGCGCCGAAGGCGACGGCGGACTTGATCGTGCCCTGGAAGGCCGGCCCGGCCTCGGTGACGCCGAGGTGCAGCGGGTAGTCGCACGCCTGCGACAGCTGGCGGTAGGCCTCGACCATGACGACCGGGTCGTTGTGCTTCACCGAGATCTTGATGTCGCGGAAGTCGTGCTCCTCGAACAGCGAGCACTCCCAGAGCGCCGACTCGACGAGGGCCTCCGGGGTGGCCTTGCCGTGCTTGGCCATGATCCGCTTGTCGAGGCTGCCGGCGTTGACGCCGATCCGGATCGGCGTGCCGGACTCCTTCGCGGCCCGGGCGACCTCGCCGACCTTGCCGTCGAACTCGCGGATGTTGCCCGGGTTGACGCGCACGGCAGCGCAGCCGGCGTCGATCGCCTTGAAGATGTACTTGCTCTGGAAGTGGATGTCGGCGATGACCGGGATCTGGCTGTGCCGGACGATCTCGGGCAGCGCGTCGGCGTCGACGGGGTCGGGCACGGCGACCCGCACGATCTGGCAGCCGGTCGCGGTCAGCTCGGCGATCTGCTGCAGCGTGGCGTTGACGTCGGCCGTGACCGTCGTGGTCATCGACTGGACGCTGATCGGCGCGCCGCCGCCCACCTGGACCCCGCCGACGTCGATCTGCCGCGTCGGGCGGCGCGGGGCGAGCACCGGCGGGGGCAGGGCGGGCATGCCGAGGGCAACGGGGATCTGGGTCACGACGGGAGCCTCACGGGGTTGACGATGTCGGCGCCGACGAGCAGCAGGGTGAACACGAGGAACAGCCCCGCGACGCCGTAGGTGATGGGCAGGAGCTTGGTGTAGTCGACCCGGCGGAACTCGCCGGTGTAGCCGCGGGCCCTCCTCAGCCGGTCGCGGGCGCTCTCGAACCACACCACCGCGATGTGCCCGCCGTCGAGCGGCAGCAGCGGCAGCAGGTTGAACAGGCCGACGAAGAGGTTGAGACTGGCGATGATCAGCACGAGGTTGAGGACCTTGAAGCCGAGCGTCTCCTGGCTCTGCAGCACCTCGCCGCTGATCCGCCCGGCCCCCACGATGCCGATGAAGCCCTCGGGGTCGCGGTCCGAGCTGTAGATCTTGGTGATCGAGCCGAGCTTGTCGGTGACGGTCGTGACGATGCCCTGGCCGAACAGCTCCAGCGTGCGGCCGCTGGCCTGCAGGCTGTCGACCGGGCCCTGGTGCACGACGTCCTGGCGCTGCTGCACGACGATGCCGATCGTGCCCGCGGTGACCCGCTGCGTCGGGTCCTGCAGGTCGACCCGGGTGATCCCCGCGGGCGTGACGGTCAGCGGGACGGCGCGACCGTCGCGCTGGACGGTGAGCACGACGCTGCGGTCGGCAGCGGCGCGCAGCGCGACGGTGAGCGCCCGCGCCGAGCCGACCGGGGTGCCGTCGACCGCCGTCACGACGTCGCCGGGACGCAGCCCGGCTGCCTGCGCGGGGGCCGGTCGGGCGTCGGGCAGCCCGCAGACCTGGTCGGCCGCCACGTCGGGCTGGCCGACCCCGGGGTCGCTGGCCACGCACGAGGAGACCCGGCCGACGGCCGGGCTGATCTCCTGCGGCACGCCGAGGGCGAAGATGCCGCCGAGCACGAGGACGACGGCGATGAGGAAGTGCACGGTGGAGCCGGCCGCCAGCACGACGGTCTTCGGGCCGGCCGGGAAGCGGAAGAAGGCCCGCTGCTGGTCGCCGGGCTCGACCTCCTCCAGCGGGGTCATCCCCACGATCTTGACGAACCCGCCGGCGGGCACGGCCTTGACGCCGTACTCGGTCTCGCCGCGCCGCCGGGAGAACAACGTCGGGCCGAAGCCGACGAAGAACTGCGTCGCCTTCATGCCGTAGTGCCGGGCGGTGAGGAAGTGGCCCGCCTCGTGCAGGACGACCGACGTCAGCAGCGCCACGACGAAGGCGACCGCGCCGACGAGGTAGGCCCCCGAGCCGGACGCCACGGCCCACCCGGCCAGCACGACGGCGACGACCAGCGCTCCCAGACCCTGCCTGCGGCTCACGCGGACGGCCTCCCGACCAGCTCCCGGGCGCGCCGACGCGCGTCCTCCTCGGTGTCCAACACCTCGGCGAGGCCGGGGCGTTCCCTGAACGGCGAGGCGTCCACCACGCGGGCGACCGCGTCGACGATGCCGAGGAAGGGCAGCCGCCCCTCCAGGAAGGCGGCGACGCACACCTCGTTGGCGGCGTTGAAGGCCGCCGGCGCGGTGCCGCCGCGAGCGCCGACCTCGCGGGCCAGCGCGACGGCGGGGAAGGCCTGCTCGTCGAGCGGCTCGAAGGTCCAGGAGCGCGGGGCCGTCCAGTCGTTGCCGGGCGCGGCGCCCGGCACCCGGTCGGGCCAGGTCAGGCCCAGCGCGATGGGCAGCCGCATGTCGGGCGGGCTCACCTGCGCGAGCGTGGAGCCGTCGGTGAACTCCACCATCGAGTGCACCTGGCTCTGCGGGTGCACCACGACGTCGAGCCGGTCGTACGGCACGTCGAAGAGCAGGTGCGCCTCGATGAGCTCGAGGCCCTTGTTGACCAGGGTCGCCGAGTTGATCGTCACGACCGGGCCCATGTCCCACGTCGGGTGGGCGAGCGCCTGCTCGGGGGTCACGTCGGCCAGCTCCTCGCGGCGGCGCCCGCGGAACGGCCCGCCGCTGGCGGTGAGGACCAGCCGGCGGACCTCCTCGCGGCGCCCGCCGCGCAGGCACTGGGCGAGCGCGCTGTGCTCGCTGTCGACCGGCACGATCTGGTCGCGGTAGGGCGTGACGAGCGGCCCGCCGGCGACCAGGCTCTCCTTGTTGGCCAGGGCCAGCACCCGTCCGGCCCGCAGGGCGGCCAGGGTCGGGGCGAGGCCGACCGACCCGGTCATGCCGTTGAGCACGGTGTCGCAGGGCCAGGCCGCCAGCTCGGTCATCGCGTCCGGGCCGGCCAGGACCTTGGGCAGCCGCACCTCCCCGCGCGAGTAGCCCCGGGCCTGCGCGGACGCGTAGAACGCCAGCTGCAGGTCCTGGACGGACGTCGCCCGGGTCACCGCGACGACGTCGACGCCGAGCTCGAGCGCCTGCTCGGCGAGCAGCTCGGGGCGGCCGCCGCCGGCGCCGAGCCCGACGACGCGCAGGCGGTCGGGGTTGCGCCGCACGACGTCGATCGCCTGGGTGCCGATGGACCCGGTCGAGCCCAGCAGCACCACCTCGCGGGGGGTCGCAGGAGTCGGCACGTGACCAGTGTCCCAGGCCGGCGGGCGTGCGCCCGGCGAGGCGGGGCGGCAGGCTGGGCGGGTGGCCTCCTCGTACCGCCTCAGGCGCGGCCCCGCCCTCGGCGTCCTGCTGCTCGTCGCGGTCGTCGGCGCGTACGTCGTGCTGCGCGGCAGCCTGTCCCCGCAGGTGGACCTGTCCGCGCCGGTGACGGTGCCCGAGGCGTACGCCGGCACGACGTACGCCCTGGACGGCGTGGTCTGCCTGCGCGGCCGCTCGACCGGCGCCTCGGTCGCGTCGGTGTCCTCGCCGGGGGGCACCCGGCTCGGGCTGCGGCCACCGGGCTCAGCGCTCGCCGTCGCCTTCCCGGTCGACCCCGGCGCCGTGGACCGGCTGGAGGGAGCGCGGGTCCCGTCCGGCGACGAGCTGTGCACCCGGCTGCTGGTCACCCCCTCGGCCACGGGCGAGGTGCGCGCGGGGCCGGTGGAGATCACGCTGCACTACGGGCCCTTCGGCCTGCTGTCCCGCACCCGCACGGTGCGCCCGCCGGTGGTGCTCCAGGTGACGGGGACGGGCACCGACCCGCGCCGCAGCGCCGGCTGAGCGGACCGGCCCGGTCTGACTCGACGGTCGGACCTCGACGGTCAGACCTCGACGGTCAGACCTCGACGGCCGCGAGCTGGCCGCAGGCGCCGGCGATCTCCTGGCCGCGGGTGTCGCGCACCGTGGTGGCGATCCCAGCGGCACGCAACCGGCGGACGAACTCGCGCTCGACCGGCTTCGGGCTCGCGTCCCACTCCGAGCCGGGGGTGGGGTTGAGCGGGATGAGGTTGACGTGCACGAGCTTGCCGCGCAGCCGCGCCGCGAGCAGGTCGGCGCGCTCCGGCTGGTCGTTGACCCCGCGGATCAGGGCGTACTCGATCGAGAGCCGGCGACCGGTCGCGCGGGTGTAGCCGAAGGCGGCGTCGAGCACCTCGCGCACCGGCCAGCGGGTGTTGACGGGCACGAGGGTGTCGCGCAGCTCGTCGTCGGGCGCGTGCAGCGACAGCGCCAGGGTGACCTGCAGGCCCTCCTGGGCCAGCGTGAGCATGGCCGGGACCAGCCCGACGGTCGAGACGACGACGTTGCGCTGCGACAGCCCGAGGCCGGCCGGGGCGGGGTCGGTCATCCGGCGCACGGCGGCCACGACGCGGCGGTAGTTGGCCAGCGGCTCGCCCATGCCCATGAAGACGACGTTGCTGACCCGCTCCCCCGCCCGGGTCACCTGGCCGACGATCTCCGCGGTGGACAGGTTGCGGGTGAGCCCCGCCTGCCCCGTCGCGCAGAACGGGCAGGCCATGCCGCAGCCGGCCTGGCTGCTCACGCAGACCGTCGTGCGGTCGGCGTAGCGCATGAGCACCGACTCGACGAGCGTCCCGTCGTGCAGCCGCCAGACGGTCTTGCGGGTCGCGCCGCCGTCGCAGTCGACCTCGCGGGCGGCGGTGAGCAGGTCCGGCACGAGCGGCGCGAGCCGCGCCCGCGTCGCCTCGCCGAGGTCGGTCATGGCCGCGAGGTCGCGGCCGGCGAGCACGTGCCGGGCCAGCTGGTCGGCCCGGAACGGCTTCTCCCCCAGCTCGGCCACGGCCGTACGGCGCTCGCCCGGCTCGAGGTCGAGCAGGTGCCGCGGCGGCAGGCCGCGGCGGGGCGCGTCGAAGACGAGGGGCAGGGCGCTCACCGAGGGTGCAGCAACGGCGGGCGCCCCGATCTTCCCGGTCATCGCCGGCGCCGGACGAGCACGACCAGCCACGCGACCATCATCAGCGCGGTGAGCACCGGGTAGAGCGGGCCCTCGGCGAGCCGGTCGAGCAGGTCCACGGCTCCCCCCTCAGGGCAGCGGCACGAAGGCCAGCAGCAGCAGGAAGGCCACCGGCGCGGTGGGCAGCAGGCTGTCGAGCCGGTCCATGAGCCCGCCGTGGCCGGGCAGCAGGTCGCCCATGTCCTTGAGCCCGAGGTCGCGCTTGACCATCGACTCGCCGAGGTCGCCGAGGGTGGCGCTGGCGACCACGGCCAGGCCGTAGACCGCGCCCAGCAGCGGCGAGGCGCCGAACAGGGTGGGGAAGAAGACCGCGCCGGCGAGCGCGCAGGCGGCGACCGAGCCGCCGAGGCCCTCCCAGGACTTCTTCGGCGAGACGCTGGGTGCCATCGGGTGCCGCCCGAGCAGGACGCCCGCGGCGTAGCCGCCGACGTCGCTGCACACGACCGTGGCGACGAAGGCGGTGACCCGGCGCGGTCCGTCGGCGGGCGCCGCGAGCAGGGCGGCGAAGCCGATGAGGAAGGGGACGTAGACGGCGGCGAAGGCGCCGGCGGCGACGTCGCTCAGCGCGGCGGTCGCCGGGCCGGCCAGGCGCCAGGCGGCGGCCGCGAGCACCGTGAGCAGCAGCGCGAGCACGAGCGCGTCGGCGCCCTCGCGGTAGGCGAGCACGACCATGACCGGCGCCCCGAGCAGCAGCGGCACCACGGGCGGCCGCAGCTCGGAGGTGCGCAGCGCCGTGACGACCTCGTAGAGGCCGACCCAGGCGGCGAGCACGAGCACGGCGATGAACAGCCACCGCGCCGGGGAGAACAGCGGCACGGTGATGAGCAGGCCCAGGCCGACGCCCACGCCGATCGCGGCGGGCAGGTTGCGCCCCGCGCGTCCCGGCCCGGGGGGCGCGTCGGGGGCCGGCGGCTCGGTCGAGGTCGTCACTAGACCTCGAGCAGCTCGGCTTCCTTGTGCTTGAGCAGGTCGTCGACGTTCGCGACGTACTGCCCGGTGAGCTTGTCGAGCTCCTTCTCCGCGCGCACGACGTCGTCCTCGCCGGTCTCGCCGTCCTTGACCAGGCGGTCGAGCTCGTCCTTGGCCTTGCGGCGGATGTTGCGGATGGACACCTTCGCGTCCTCCGCCTTGTGGCGGGCGACCTTGATGAACTCGCGGCGCCGCTCCTCGGTGAGCTGCGGGAAGCTGATCCGGATGACGGTGCCGTCGTTGGTGGGGTTGACCCCGAGGTCGGAGTCGCGGATCGCCCGCTCGATCGTGCCCAGCGAGCTCTTGTCGTAGGGCGTCACCACGGCCATCCGCGGCTCGGGCACCGTGAGCGAGGCCAGCTGGATGACCGGGGTCATCGCGCCGTAGTAGTCGACGACGATCTTCTGGAACATCGCCGGGGTCGCCCGGCCGGTGCGGATCCCTCCGAAGTCGTCCTTGGCGACGACGACGGCCTTCTCCATCCGCTCCTCGGCGTCGAGCAGGGTGTCGTCGATCATGCGGCAGCTCCTCCGTCGCCCACCAGGGTGCCGATCTTCTCCCCGCGCACCGCGCGGCCGATGCCGCCCTCGGCGAAGATGTCGAAGACGACGATCGGCAGGTGGTTGTCCATGCACAGGCTGATGGCGGTGGCGTCGGCCACCTTGAGGCGGCGCTCGAGCACCTCGGCGTAGGACAGGGTGTCGAAGCGGACCGCGTCGGGGTTGGTGCGGGGGTCGTCGTCGTAGACGCCGTCGACCTGCTTGGCCATGAGCACGCACTCGGCGCCGACCTCCAGCGCGCGCTGCGCGGCGCAGGTGTCGGTGGAGAAGAACGGCACGCCGAGGCCCGCGCCGAAGATGACGACGCGCCCCTTCTCCAGGTGCCGGATCGCCCGGCGCGGCACGTACGCCTCCGCGACCTGGCCCATCGCGATCGCGGTCTGCACGCGCGTGTCGATGCCCTGCTTCTCCAGGAAGTCCTGCAGCGCGAGGCAGTTCATCACCGTGCCGAGCATGCCCATGTAGTCGGCCCGGGGGCGGTCCATGCCCTGCTCGGTGAGCTCGGCGCCGCGGAAGTAGTTGCCGCCGCCGACGACGACCGTGACCTGCACGCCGGTCGCCACCACGTCGGCGATCTGCTCGGCGATCGCGCGCACCGTCGGCGGGTCGACGCCCATCTGCCCGCCCCCCGCGAAGGCCTCGCCGGAGAGCTTGAGCAGCACCCGCCCGTACGCCGGGGAGGCCGCCCCCTGGGTCTCGCTCACGGGTGCGGCCTCCTCGTACGTCTGCGGGTGTCTCGGGCTGTCCCGCGCAGAGTACGGCCCGGCCGGACCGCTGCGCGGGACGGGATCAGGCCTGGCCCACCTTGAAGCGGGCGAAGCCCTTGACCTCGACGCCGGCCTCGGACAGGACCTTGGCGACGGTCTTCTTGGCGTCCTTGGCGAAGGCCTGCTCGAGCAGGACCTGCTCCTTGAAGAAGCCGTTGACCCGGCCCTCCACGATCTTGGGCAGGGCGGCCTCGGGCTTGCCCTCCTCGCGGGCGGTCGCCTCCGCGATCTCGCGCTCCTTGGCGACGACCTCCTCGGACACCTCCTCGCGGGAGACGTAGGTCGGGGAGAACGCCGCGATGTGCTGCGCGAGGTCCTTCGCGACGTCGGCGGCCTCGCCGGACAGCTCGACGAGCACGCCGAGCTGCGGCGGGAGGTCGGGGTTGGTCTTGTGCAGGTAGGAGCCGACGTAGGCGCCCTCGAAGGACACCACGCGGCGCACCTCGATCTTCTCGCCCAGGGTCGCGCCGGCGTCGTCGAGGACGTCCTTGAGGGGCTTGCCGTCGACGGTGACGCCGGACAGGTCGTTGCTGCCCTGCGCGGCGGCGAGCACCTGCTGGGCGAGCGCCTGGAACTTCTCGCCCTTGGCGACGAAGTCGGTCTCGCAGTTGAGCTCGAGCATCGTCGCGCCGGTGGTGCCGTCGAGCGCGGTGGCGACCAGGCCGTTGCTGGCGGCGCGCCCCTCGCGCTTGGCGACGCCCTTGAGGCCCTTGATGCGCAGGAACTCGACGGCCTTGTCGTAGTCGCCGTCCGCCTCCACCAGGGCGTTCTTGCAGTCGGTCATGCCCGCGCCGGTGGCCTCGCGGAGCTTCTTGATGTCGGCAGCGGTGACAGCCATGTCGTCCTCGTCTGTGTCGGGGGGTGCCCGGGGGTGCCCGGGCAGGGGTCAGCGCCGCGGGCCGGTCCGGCCCGCGGCGCCGGGGGTGCTAGGAGGCGCTCGGAGCGTCGGTGGCGGCGTCGGCCGTGGGGGCCTCGGCAGCGGGGGCCGGGGACGCGCCGGTCTCGGCGGCGGCGGGGCTGCCCTCGCCCGCGACGGGCTCGGCCCAGCCGGCGCCCTCGACGGGCGCGGTGACGCCCGCGGTCTCCGCGGCGCCGCCGGTGAGCAGCTCCTTCTCCCAGTCCGGGAGCGGCTCGTCGCCGGCCAGCTGGCCCGCGGGAGCGGCGTCGTAGGAGGGCTTGTCGTCGCTGCCGGCCTGCGCGTTGGCGCCGGCGCGGGCCATGAGGCCCTCGGCGACCGCGTCGGCGATGACCCGGGTGAGGACCTGGATCGAGCGGATGGCGTCGTCGTTGCCGGGGACCTTGTAGTCCACCAGGTCGGGGTCGCAGTTGGTGTCGAGGATCGCGACGACCGGGATGCCCAGCTTGCGGGCCTCGTTGACGGCCAGGTGCTCCTTGTTGGTGTCGACCACCCACACGGCGCTGGGGGTGCGGGTCATCTCGCGGATGCCGCCCAGGGTGCGCTCGAGCTTCTTGCGCTCGCGGTCGAGGACGAGCGCCTCCTTCTTCGTCAGCACGGTCTGGCCGCCGGTCTGCTCGATGAGCTCGAGCTCCTTGAGGCGCTGCAGGCGCTTGTAGACGGTCTGGAAGTTGGTGAGCATGCCGCCCAGCCAGCGCTCGGTGACGTAGGGCATGCCCACGCGGCCGGCCTGCTCGACGATCGACTCCTGCGCCTGGCGCTTGGTGCCGATGAACATGATCGTGCCGCCGTGCGCGACGGTCTCCTTGACGAAGTCGTAGGCGCGGTCGATGTAGCCCAGCGTCTGCGTCAGGTCGATGATGTAGATGCCGTTGCGCTCGGTGAAGATGAAGCGCTTCATCTTGGGGTTCCAGCGCTTGGTCTGGTGCCCGAAGTGCGCGCCGCTCTCGAGCAGCTGGCGCATGGTGACGACGGCCATGAGGGGCCCTTGTCTGTGCTCGCAAGGCTCAGCCCGGCTCGCGTCCGGGCTTCGTCGTGCTCGTCGGTTGTCGCGGGCCGCCGGGTGGCGCCCGCCCTGGTGCCCGCTGGGCGCCCTCCCCCTGCCGGGGACCGCGGGGACGCCGTCTGCCGCGCGGAGCGCGGACCGGGCACGCGAAGTCGACCCGGCGGGCCGGGTCGCTCCGGGAAGTGTACGCGCCCAGGAGGCGGCGCCGGCCCGGCGCCGGTCGGCCCCGCGGCTGCGTCCACAGACCGCGGGGCGGGACTGTCGCCCCCGGTCCGGGCGCCGCACCGTGTCGGCATGGTCCTCCTGCTGCGCGCCGCCCGGCTGCTCGTCGCCCTCGGCCTGCTCCTGCTCGCGCCCGGGCTCGCGGCCCCGGCGCGGGCCGCTCCCGGCAGCGCGTGGTCGTGGCCGCTGGAGCCACCGCCCGCCGTGGTGCGGGCGTACGCGCCGGGCCCGACCCCGTGGTCGGCCGGGCACCGCGGCGCCGACCTGGCGGGGACGCCGGGCCAGCCGGTCCTCGCCGCGGGCGCCGGGGTCGTGTCGTACGCCGGTCTGCTGGCCGGGCGCGGGGTCGTCGTGGTGGTGCACGGCGGGCTGCGCACGACCTACGAGCCGGTGCGCGCCGCGGTCGTCGTCGGGACCCGGGTCGGGGGCGGGCAGGTGCTCGGCACGCTCGACGCCGGCCATGCCGGGTGTGCCGCCGCGGCCTGCCTGCACTGGGGGCTGCTGCGCGGCCGCGACCACCTCGACCCCGTCCTGCTGCTCGGGGGCGGGCCGGTGCGGCTGCTGCCGGTGGGCAGCGCGGCGGGGGACAGCGCTTCGGGGAGCAGCAAGGCGGGGGACAGCGCGGCGCCGGCGGTCTCGACCGCCCTGCCCGGCCCGCCACCGGCTGCCGAGTCGCGGCCCCGGCACGACCACGGCCTGCCGGTCGCCGCGACCGCGGGTGCGGTCGTCACCGGTGCCGCCCTCGTCGGGGTCGCTCGCCGGCGGCCACCGCCCCGGCGCGGCCTACCGTGAGCCCCGTGCGGGCGCCCCCGGCGCCCCCCGGCAGAGCGGGTCGTCACGTGGTCGCACGGTTCGAGGAGCTCGCCCACGCCGCGACGCCGCGCGGCGAGGTGAGCCTGCGCCGCCGGCGACTGCCCGGGACCGAGCAGGACGTGTTCGAGGTGCTGCTCGGCGAGGAGTACCTGATGTCCAGCCTGTTCACGGTGGCCGAGGAGGAGCTGGGCCGGCTCGCGCTCGCGGCCGTGCCGGGCGACGGCCCGCTGCGCGTCGTGGTGGGCGGGCTCGGACTGGGCTGCACCGCGGCGGCGGTGCTCGAGGACCCCCGGGTGGAGCGGCTGGAGGTCGTGGACGCCTTCGAGGAGGTCCTCGACTGGCACCGGCGCGGGCTGCTGCCGCTGTCGGACGCCTTGCACGGCGACCCGCGCTGCACCTTCGTGCTCGGCGACTTCTTCGCGCTCACGGCGAGCGGCGACCTTCCCGCCCCCTGCGACGCGGTGGTCGTCGACATCGACCACACGCCCGCCCACCTGCTGCACCCGAGCCACGGCGGCTTCTACACCGCGCCGGGCCTGGGCCGGCTCGCCGGGCAGCTGCGCCCCGGCGGCGTGTTCGCCCTGTGGTCCGACGACCCGCCCGAGCCCCGGTTCGAGGCGCTGCTCGCCGAGGTCTTCGCCACCACCCGGTCGCACGTCGTGCCGTTCGCCAACCCGCTGACCGGCGGGACGTCGACCAACACCGTCTACGTCGCGACGACCGGCGACGCCGTCGATCAGGAGGGTCCGTGACCGAGCACCAGCACCAGCACCAGCACCAGCACCCTGGCGACCGGCCGGGCGGGACCGGGCACGACCACGCGTCGTGGGAGGAGCGCTACCGCGGGGCACCGGCGCTGTGGAGCGGGCGGGCCAACCCGCCGCTGGTCGCGCAGGTGGGCGAGCTGCCGCCGGGCCGCGCGCTGGACGTCGGCTGCGGCGAGGGCGGCGACGTCCTGTGGCTGGCCGGGCGCGGCTGGCGCGCCACCGGGCTGGACTGGTCGCAGGTGGCGCTGGACCGGGCCGCCGAGCACGCCGCCGCGGCCGGGCTGACCGACCGGGTGGAGTGGGTCCGGGGCGACGTCGAGACCTGGCAGCCTCCGGCCGGAGCCTTCGACCTGGTCACCGCGCACTTCCTGCACCCCACCGCCGCCGAGCGCCCGGCCGTCCTGGCCCGGCTCGCCGCGGCGGTAGCACCCGGCGGCACCCTGCTGTGGGTCGGACACCCCTACGACGAGGAGCGGGCCGCGGCCTGGGGAGGCGACCGCTTCGCCGCGGCGGGCGAGGTCGCCGGGGACCTCGACCCGGCCGGGTGGGACGTCCTCGTCGCTGCCCTCCTGCCCCGGGCGGACGCCGAGGACGACCACCACGGCGCCGACGAGGTGCTCCACGCCCGCCGGCGCTGACGCGAGGAGGCCGCCGACCCGGCGGTCGACCCTCCGACCCCCTGCCCGGGGGCTAGTCCTTCTGGTCGGCGAGCTTGCCGCGCAGCTGCAGGACCGCCTTGGTGTGCATCTGGCAGATCCGGCTCTCGGTGACCCCGAGGACCTGGCCGATCTCGGCGAGCGTGAGGCCCTCGTAGTAGTAGAGCGTCACGACGATCTTCTCGCGCTCGGGCAGCGTGTTGATCGCCTTCGCGAGCAGGTGCTTGGTCTCCTCGGACTCGAAGGCCTGGACGGGGTCCTCGGCCTTGGTGTCCTCGAGGGTGTCGACGAGGCTGAGCTTGTCGCCCTTCTCCCCGCCGGCGGTCAGCAGCTCGTCGAGCGCGACGACGTTGACGAAGCTGACCTGGCTGAAGATCGTGGTGCAGGTCCTCCAGCGCGATGCCGAGCTCGGCGGCGACCTCGGCCTCGGTCGGGGTGCGCCGCAGCTTGGCCTCGAGCGCGGCGTACGCCTTCTCGACCTCGCGGGCCTTGTAGCGCACCGAGCGCGGGATCCAGTCGATCGAGCGCAGCTCGTCGATGATCGCGCCCTTGATGCGGCTGATCGCGTAGGTCTCGAACTTGATCGCGCGCTCGAGGTCGAACTTCTGGATCGCGTCGATGAGCCCGAAGATGCCGTACGAGACGAGGTCGGCCTGCTCGATGTTGGGCGGCAGGCCCACGCCGACCCGGCCGGCGACGTACTTCACCAGCGGCGAGTAGTGCAGGATCAGCCGCTCGCGCAGCCGCTCCTCGCCGGTGGCCTTGTACTCGCGCCACAGCTCGGCGATCGCCGACTCGATCTCGGCGCGCTCCTCGTCGGACATGCCGGCGTAGCGACCGCCGCGGCGCGGCGCGCGGCGCCCGTTGATCGGGTCCGGGGCGCCGCGCCGGGCTCGCCGGCGCGTCAGGTCGTCGCGGTGGCCAGCCGGCCCGAGCCCTCAGGCTCGGGGGTGCGCACGGTCATAGCTCGTCCTCAGCCGCTCGACGCTCACATGCGTGTAGATCTGGGTCGTCGCGAGCGTAGCGTGACCGAGCAGCTCCTGGACGGCTACGAAGGTCGGCTCCGCCCTCGAGCAGGTGGGTCGCCGCGCTGTGGCGCAGCCCGTGCGGGCCCAGGTCGGGGGCGCCCGGCACGTCGGCCAGCCGCCGGTGCACCAGCCGGCGGACCGCCCTCGGGTCGACCCGGCCGCCCCGGGCGCCGAGCAGCAGCGCCGGCCCGCTGGCGGCCGTCGCCCAGGCGGGCCGACCGCGCGCCAGCCACGCCTCGACCGCGCGGGCGGCCGGCGGCGCCGTACGGCACGGTGCGCTCCTTGGCGCCCTTGCCGAGCACCCGCACCACCCGGCGGGCGGGGTCGACGTCGTCCACGTCCAGCCCGCACAGCTCGCCGACCCGCGACCCCGTCGCGTAGAGCAGCTCCAGCGCGGCCCGGTCGCGCAGGTCCTCCGTCCCGTCGCCGTCGACCGCGTCGAGCAGCGCGGCCGTCTCGTCGGCGCGCAGCACGTCGGGCAGCGTGCGTCGCCCGGCCGGGGCGGCGAGCAGCAGCCCGGGGTCGGTCGGGGTGAGGCCGCGGCGGGCGGCCCAGGCCGTGAAGACCCGGGCCGCCGAGCCCCGGCGCGCCAGCGTGGTGCGGGACGCGCCGAGCGCGCGCTGCAGCGCCAGCCAGCTGCGCAGTGCCGCGAGGTCGAGGTCTCGCCGGGTCCTGGGCGCCGCGGCGCGCGGCGTGCCGCAGCAGCCCGTCGACGTCGCCCGCGGTAGGCGCGGACCGTGTGCGGCGAGCGGCCCCGCTCGAGCGAGAGGTGCCGGACGAAGTCCGCGAGCGCCGCGGCCAGCGCGGGCGGCAGCGGCTCCGCGACGGCGTCCGGGCTCATGGCGCGACGCTGGACGGCCGGGCAGCCGCGGTCAAGCAGGCGCGCCCCGGGGCGGGCAGGATGGGTGCCCGGACCCGGAGGAGGACGCCGTGCAGAGCCTGTCCAAGGGCGGCAACGCGCCGCTGGCCGCCGACCGCGTCACCGTCGAGGTGGTCTGCTCGAGCCCGGTCGACGTGTCGGCGCTGCTGCTCGACGCCGGCGGACGGGTGCGCAGCGACGCCGACATGGTCTTCTACAACGCCCCGCAGGGGCCGGGCGTGCGGCACCGGGCCGGCGGCGGGAGCCGGCCGGACGCGGTCGACGTCGTCCTCGCCCAGGTGCCGGCCGACGTCGAGAAGGTCGCCGTCACCGCCTGCCTCGACGGGTCGGGCCCGGCGACCTTCGGCGCGGTGGGCTCGCTGGTCGCCCGGGTGCTCGACGGCGGCGGGACGGCGCTGGTGGAGTTCGCCGTCGGCGGGCTGACCAGCGAGACGGCGCTGGTGTGCGTCGAGGTCTACCGACGGCAGGGCGCGTGGAAGGTGCGCGCCGTCGGGCAGGGCTACGCCGACGGGCTCGCCGGGCTCGCGACCGACTTCGGCATCACCGTCGACGACGCGCCCGCGCCACCCCCTGCGGCGCCCCCTGCCGCGCGGCGACCGGCTCCCCCGACGGGGCCGCCGGCAGCGTTCCCGCCCCCGCCGTCGGGCGCCCCCGCGCGCGTCAACCTCGACAAGGGCCGGGTGTCGCTGCGCAAGCAGCAGACCGTGTCGCTGGTCAAGACCGGGGCGCCCGCGCTGCGCACCGTGCGGATGGGCCTGGGCTGGGACCCGGCCCGCCGCGGCGCCGACGTCGACCTCGACGCCTCGGTCATCGCCTTCGACGTGCGCGGCCGCGACGTCGAGAAGGTCTGGTACGGCAACCTCACCGGCTTCGGCGGCGCGATCGCGCACTCCGGCGACAACCTCACCGGCGAGGGCGACGGCGACGACGAGGTGATCACGCTGCACCTGGACCGGGTCCCGCAGGAGGTCGAGGGGCTCGTCTTCACCGTCAACTCCTTCCAGGGCCAGAAGTTCACCGAGCTCAAGACCGCCTACTGCCGGCTGCTGGACGACCGCGGTCACGAGCTGGTCCGCTACGACCTCGGCGAGACCGAGCCGAGCACCGGCGTGCGTCCTGGCGGCGCTGCGCCGGGAGCCGGACGGCACCTGGTCGATGACGGCGGTCGGCCGCTTCGCCGACGGGCGCAACGTCAAGAAGATGGTCGACCCGGCGCGGGAGGCGCTCGGCTGGCGCCGGTAGCGCCGGTCACGAGCGGGCCGGGCGGCCGGCCCCGAGCGCGGTGAGCCGCCACCCGGTGTCGCAGCGCTCCACCAGCCCGGCGACGAGCAGCGGCGGCAGCACCTGCAGCACGGTCGCCACGGGCACACCGCGTGCGACTGCGCGATGCGTCGCCTCACCCGCGCCGCCGCGGAACGGCACGGCGTCGAGGACCTGCCGGACGAGCTCCGGCAGGGCGTCGCGTGGCCGCTCCGCACCGCGCTCGGGCTCGTCGTCGGTCTCGCCGAGCGCGGCCGCAGAGCGCGAGGACGTCGCGCGCCGGTCGAGACCAGCGACCGACCCGTGGCCCGGACGAGCGCGTGGCAGCCGACCGACATGCGCCGAGGTCACCGGCCCGGGACGCGCCATGACCCGCCGGGACAGCGTCGTGCGCCCGGTGCGCCGTGGACAGCGACCCGGAGCGGGCGGCCGCCTCGACGACCACGGTGCCGCGGGTCAGGCCGGCGATGAGGCGGTTGCGGACGAGGAAGCGCGCGCGGGTCGGCGTCGCCCCGGGCAGGCGCTCGCTGACGACCAGCCCCTCGGCGGCGACGCGCTCGAGCAGCCGCTCGTTGCCGCGCGGGTAGGCCACGTCGACCCCGCAGGCGAGGACCGCCACGGTGGGGGCCCGGCCGCTGGCGAGCGCCCCGCGGTGCGCCGCCGCGTCGATGCCGTACGCCCCCCCGCTGACCACCGACCACGCCGCGTCGGCCAGGGAGGCCGCCAGCTCGCCGGCGACGTGCGCGCCGTACGCGGTGCCGGCCCGGGCGCCCACGAGCGCGACCGAGTCCTCCACCGCAGCGGCCAGCGACGGCTCGCCGCGCACGACAGGGCCAGCGGCGGCGCGTCAGCTCGAGCGCCTCGACGCGCCCAGTCGAGCCGCGCCTGCGGCCACTCGGCGTCGCCGGGCAGGACGACCCGGGCCCCGGCCGCCGCGCAGCCGGTCGCAGCTCGCGCCGCGCCGTCGACGCCCTCGGCCCGGGCCCGCGCGCCCTCGGCGAGCCGCGCGGAGACCTGCCCGGGCCGTCGCCCGGCGCGCAGTGCCGCGACGACCTGCTCGGCGCCCTCGGCGCGGACGGCGTCGTGCACCGTCCAGGTGCCCGGTTCGGCAAGCCGGGCCAGCACCAGGTGGGCGGCCCGCTCGTCGTCCCGGCCGCTCACGCGGCACTCGCCGTGGCCGCCGCCCAGCCGGTAGCCCAGGGCCTGGTTGACCTCCCCGGAGCCGGGGACGCCGCTGCCGGCGAGGTCGGCCAGCGTCCAGGCCAGCCGCGCGACCCGGCCGTAGCCGCGGGCGGTGACCAGCCCGTTCGTCGAGCGCCCGCTCCAGGTCCGCCGTGCGCGGTCGACGGCAGCGGCCAGCGCCGCAGCAGCTCCACGGCCGGCACCTCGCGCGTTGGTGCGCCACGGCGTGCCGGCGTAGCGCCGCGGCCGCGCGCCCGCGCGCCGCGACGACGCGCTCCGCGACGACCGCGCTGGGCTCGCCCATGCCCGCCTCGGCGAGCAGCTCGGCCCGGGTGAGCCGCGGCACGTGCACGTGCATGTCGACCCGGTCGAGCAGCGGGCCGGACAGCCGGGCCAGGTAGCGCCGCCGGGTGTCGGCCGGGCAGGTGCAGCTGCGTCGAGCCCTTGCCGCACGGGCACGGGTTGGCCGCCAGCACCAGCGTGAAGCGGGCCGGGTAGACCGCGGTGCCGCCGACCCGGCGGAGCGCCAGGCGCCCCGACTCCAGCGGCTGGCGCAGCGCGTCGAGCACGCCGCACCGCGAACTCCGGCGCCTCGTCGAGGAACAGCACGCCGCGGTGGGCCAGGCTCGCCGCGCCGGGCCGGGCGATGCCGCTGCCGCCGCCGATGACCGCGGCGACGGTCGCGGTGTGGTGCGGGTCCTGGAACGGCGGGCGGGCGACCAGCGGCTGGCCCTCGGGCAGCACGCCGGCGACGGAGTGGACCGCCGTCACCTCCAGCGCGGCGGCGCCGGTCGAGCGGCGGCAGCACGCCCGGGCAGCCGCTCGGCGAGCATGGTCTTGCCCGAGCCCGGGCGGCCCGAGCAGGAAGCAGGTGGTGACCGCCGGCCGCGGCGACCTCGACCGCGCGTCGCGCCCGGCGCCTGCCCGGCGACGTCGGCGAGGTCGGGCTGCGGCGCGCACCGGCGGCGGCAGCGGCTCCGCGACCGCGGTCGTCCGGCGCCGGCTCCCCCCGCAGCAGGGCGATCAGCGCGCGCAGCGTCGCCGACGCCGACGGCCTCCACCCCGGGCACCAGCGCGCGCCTCGGCGACGTTGGCCGTCGGGCACGACGACCCGCTCGAAGCCGGCCCGCACCGCCGTCAGCACCGCCGGCAGGACGCCGCGCACCGGCCGCACCCGGCCGTCGAGCCCGAGCTCGCCGACGCATGACCCGGCCGGCGACGGCGGCCACCGGGACGACCCCGGCGGCCGCCAGCACCGCGACGGCCAGGGCCAGGTCGAACGCCGAGCCCCGCTTGGGCAGCCACGCCGGGCTCAGCCCCAGCGTGATGCGCCGCTGCGGCCACGCCTCGCCGGAGTTGACCACCGCCGCCCGCACCCGGTCGCGGGCCTCGGCTGAGCGAGGCGTCGGGCAACCCGGTGACCGTGAGCCCGGGCAGCCCCAGCGCCAGGTCGGCCTCGACCTCCACCACGTGCCCGTCGACCCCGACCAGCGCCACCGCGTAGGTCCGCGCCACCGTCATGCGACCACCTCCGGGCGCGACCCTGCTGCCGTACGCCCGGCGCGGGGCGGTCCGGACGCCGGGCTGGGGACGACGGGCCGGGCTGGGGACGACGGCGGCGGGGCGGCAGGATGCGTGCCGTGCCGGACTCCCCCGCGCTCCTGCCGCGCGTCGCCCTGCTGCCCGAGCGCCCCACGTGGGCCGTCGACGCGGTCCGCGACGGCGGCGGGGAGGTCGTCGGCGCGCGGCGAGGAGCCCGACGCGCTGGTCTGGACGGCACCCGGCGGGTGGGACGGGTTGCCCGACGCGCTCGCGCAGGCCCCGGGGGCCCGGTGGGTGCAGCTGCCCTTCGCCGGGGTGGAGGGCGTGGCCGCGACCGGGGTGATCACGCCGGACCGGACCTGGACCTGCGCCAAGGGCGTGTACGCCGAGCCGGTCGCCGAGCACGCGCTGGCCCTGGCGCTGGCCGGCCTGCGCGACCTGGCCGGCCGCGCCCGCGCCACGGGCTGGGGCGAGCAGTCGGCCGCCACGCTCTACGACGCGCCGGTGGTCGTGCTCGGCGCCGGCGGGATCACCGAGGCGCTGCTGGCCCTGCTCGCGCCCTTCCGGGCCCGCGTGACCGCGGTGCGGCGCGACGCCGCCGACGCGGTGCCCGGCGCGGAGCGCACCGTCGCGGTCCGGGACCTCGACGAGGTGCTGCCCGGCGCCCGCGTCGTCGTGCTGGCCCTGGCGCTCACCGCGGAGACCGATCACCTGCTCGACGCCCGGCGGCTGCGCCTTCCCGGCCCGCAGGCCGTGCTCGTCAACGTCGCCCGCGGTCGGCACGTCGACACCGACGCCCTCGTCGAGGTGCTGCGGGCCGGGGAGCTGGGCCGCGCCGCGCTCGACGTCACCGACCCCGAGCCGCTGCCCGACGGGCACCCGCTGTGGTCCGAGCCGCGGGCGCTCATCACCCCCCACACGGCCAACCCGTGGGCGACGGCGCAGCCGCTGCTGGCGCGGCGGGTCGCCGACAACGTCGGGCGCTTCGCGCGCGGGGAGCGGCTCGCCGGGCTCGTCGACCCGGCCGCCGGCTACTGACGGGAACGCGCCCGAGTTTGGCCCCGGGCACCCCCGGTCAGGACTGCAGCACCCGTACCAGGAGGAACGCGATGTGGTGGTCGACGCTCACCGGCAGGCTCGAGCAGGCGAAGGTGCTCGACCCGGCCGCCGCCGCGCTCGAGAAGGGCGTGCAGGCGGTCCTGCCGCGCGGGCCGGTCAAGGACGCGCTGCACGGCACCTGGCTGGGCCACAGCGTCCACCCGCTGCTCGTCGCGCTGCCGATCGGGCTGTGGAGCGGCGCCTCGCTGCTCGACCTCACCGGTGACCGGCGCGCCGCGCGGCGGCTCGTCGGCGCGGGCGTGCTGAGCGTCCTGCCGGCCGCCGCGACCGGGCTGGCCGACTGGTCGGAGGTCGGCGCGTTCCAGCGGCCCAAGCGCGTCGGGCTGGTGCACGCCGCGTCCAACTCCGTCACCACCGCGCTGTACGTCGGGAGCTGGCTCGCCCGCCGACGGGGCGACCGGGCGCGCGGCCGCGGCCTGGCCCTGGCGGGGCTCGCCTCGATGACGGTCGGCGGCTACCTGGGCGGGCACCTGGCTACAGCCAGGGCGTCGGCGTCAACCGGCTCGCCGACGTGAGCAAGAGCCCCCGCGACTGGACGGACGCGGCCGCCTCCGACGAGGTCGCCGAGGGCGCGCTCGTGCGCGTCGACGTCACGGGGCAGCCGGTGGTGCTGACCCGGCAGCAGGGCGCGCTGTCCGCGGTGCACGGCACCTGCAGCCACTACGGCGCGCCGCTGGTCGAGGGCGAGGTCTCGGGCACCGGCCCGGACGCGTGCCTGGTCTGCCCCTGGCACGGCAGCCGCTTCCGGCTGCGCGACGGCGGCGTCGCGCAGGGGCCCGCCACCAGCCCCCAGCTGCCCTTCGAGGTCCGCGAGGCCGGCGGGCGGCTGCAGGTGCGCGTCCGCGGCTGACCCGCCCGCCGGTCAGAACGCCCCGCGCAGGTGCACCACCCGGGGGGCGCGCCCCGCCGCCGCACGACCGCGACCACGTCGAAGCGCAGCTCGCCCGCGCCCGGCGGCCGGTGCTCGGCCAGCCAGCGCCCGGCCGCGCGCGCGGACCCGGCGCGCCTTGCACGGGACCCGACCGCCTCGGCGGGTCCGCCCCGAGGCTCGCGCTCGCGCGGGTCTTGACCTCGCAGAAGACCAGCGTCCCGTCGGGCTCGAGCGCGACGACGTCGAGCTCCCCCTGCGGCACGCGCCAGTTGCGCGCCAGCACCTCGCGCGCCGTCGCCTGCCAGGTGCTGCGCGGCGAGGTCCTCGCCCCACCGACCGAGCGCCGCCCGCCCGCCCGTCGTGCCCGCCGGACCGCCGTCCACCGGCACCACCTCCGGCGCCGACGCTGCCGCCACGGGCGGTCAGACCGCGGCTCTGGACAGGCGCCGCCTGTGGACGGCGCGCCGGGGCTGCGGGTGCACCCCAGCGTGCGGCTCCGGCGTCCGCGCGCACGCCGTGCGCGATCGGCGCCTCTCGCTGGTGCCCTCGGCGGGCACGTCGTGCGGCACCGGCACGTCCTGGGCGTCGCCCGGCTCGACCGGCGCCGGCGTCGCCCCCGGACCGCCGCCCGGCCGCACCTGCGCCGCGCCGGTCTCGCACGTCGGTCTCCTGCTGTTCGGGCGAGACGCCCTGGCTGCCCGGCGCCCGCTGCGCCCTTCCCGGGCCGACCTGCGCGGGCCGCTCCGGCCCCTCGGGCAGCTCGGTGGTGCTCGCGCCGTCGACCGCGGGCCGGTCGTCGGGCGGGGCGGTGCCGGGCTCCAGCACCGCGACCGCAGGCGCGGCGACGGGCGTGTCGCGGTCGCGCGCCTGCGGGTGGCTCGGCGCCTGCGGGTCGGCGCCGCCGACGTTCATCTCCGCCAGCAGCGGCGGCTCGACCGGCGCGGTCGGGTCGGGCTCGCCCGGGGTGGCCGGCATCGGCTCGGCCTTGGCCTGGTTGGTGTCGGGCGAGGCCTGCTCGCCGGGGCCGGTGCGGTCCTGCAGGCCCACCGGCCCGCGGCCGCCCACGTCCTGCGGCGAGCTGACGCTGCCGGGCTCGCCCGGGGTCGTCGGGGCCGCCTGCCCGCTGCTCGCGCGTCGTCGTCACCAGAGGTCGTCATGGCGGCTGCCTACCCCGGAGCCGCGCCGGCACGCCCGGTCAGCTCCCGGGCAGCTCCAGGTCGGGCTTCTCGAGCTTCTCGACGTTGACGTCCTTGAAGGTCAGCACCCGCACCGACTTCACGAAGCGCGCGGGCCGGTACATGTCCCAGACCCACGCGTCCGTGAGCGCGAGCTCGAACCACACCTCGCCGTCGGCCGTGCGCGGCTGCACGTCGACGCTGTTCGCGAGGTAGAAGCGCCGCTCGGTCTCGACGACGTAGTCGAACTGCCGGACGATGTCGCGGTACTCCCGGTAGAGCTGCAGCTCCATCTCGGTCTCGTACTTCTCGAGGTCCTCGGCGCTCACGAGGCAGCGCGCTCCATCTGCCCAGTCTGCCCGCCACGCGCACCTGCGCTGCGGCGGCGCGCACGTTGACGTAGGACCAGCGGTGCTCCGGGCACGGGCCGTGCTCGGCCATCGCCGCCGTGTGCTCCGGCGTGGCGTAGCCCTTGTGCACCTCGAAGCCGTACGCCGGGCAGCGCTCGTGCAGCTCGCCCATCATCCGGTCCCGGGTCACCTTCGCGACGACGGAGGCCGCGGCGACGCAGGCCGCGACCCGGTCGCCCTTCCACACCGCGAGCGCCGGCGCCGGCATGCCCGGCGACCGGGAAGCCGTCGGTGAGGACGTACGACGGGCAGGGGTCGAGCCGGGCGACCGCCTGGCGCATCGCCCGGACGTTCATGACGTGCAGCCCGCAGCGGTCGACCTCCTGCGGCGGGCACGACGACGACCGACACGGCGAGCGCGCGGGCGAGCACCTCGTCGTACGCCGCCTCGCGGGCCCGCTCGGTGAGCAGCTTGGAGTCGGCGAGCCCGGGCACCTCGCCGCGGCGGCCCGGCGGCAGCACGACGGCGGCGACGACCAGCGGGCCCGGCGCAGGCGCCGCGGCCGGCCTCGTCGGTGCCCGCGACGTGCGGGAAGCCGCTGCGCTGCAGCACCCGCTCGAACGCCCACAGGCCGTTCTCGGAGCGCACGACCGGCCGGGGGGCGCGGATCACGCGGCCGCCAGGGCGCGGGCCAGCACCGTCGGCGAGGTCGGCCGGGTAGACCCGCTCGGTGGTGCGCGCCAGCTCCGCGCGCGGCCACCAGCGGTGCCCGGTCACGCTCGCGACCTCGAGCGGCGTCCAGCCGGCGTGTCGACCTCGTGCCGCTCGACCCGGGCGAGGTAGAAGACCTCGGCCTGGCGGTAGTCGGTGCCGCTGAAGCGGAAGCGGGCGACCCGCTCGTGCACGACCGGCCCGAGGTCGTCGGCGGACGAGCACCAGCCCGGTCTCCTCGGCCAGCTCGCGGCAGGCGCGTCCGGCCGTCGCGTCCTCGCCCGCGTCCAGCCCGCCGCCGGGGGTGAACCACCACTCGCCCCTGCGAGGGCGTCGGCGGGGTCGCTGCCGCGCAGCAGCAGGACCCGGTCCGCGGCGTCGACGAGCAGCACGCGCGCGGCGCGCGCGCTCGACGGGGTGCCGGCACGCGCCGGCAGCCTAGGTCGGCGGGTCGGCCGGCAGGTCCCAGTCGTCGTACGGCTCGTCGACCCGCTCGCCCGCGAGCAGCCGCGGGCAGCAGCGCGGGCAGCGAGCGCGGGAAGAACCGCCCGGGGTGCGCGGCGACCTCCTCGAGCGTCCACCAGCGCTGCCCCAGGACGGTGCCGCCCTCGCCCTCGGTGAGCGCGGTCGGGCGGGTCTCGGGCGGCCCGGTCAGCCGGGCGACCCGGCCCTCGTGCCGGGCCGTGTGCCGCGCGCCCCGCCAGGTGAAGGACGCGACCTGGGTCCACAGCAGCGGCCCGACGGCCTCGCGGCGGCACGACGACGCCGGTCTCCTCGAGCACCTCGCGCACCGCGGCGCCGACGCCGTCCTCGCCGGCCTCGATGCCGCCGCCGGGCAGCTCCTGCCAGCGGGTCGCGGGCGCGGCGGGGTCGACGCAGTCGAGCAGCAGCACGCGGCCGGCGGCGTCGACCACGACGACCTTGGAGGACGTCCTCACCGCCGCGGCGGCGGCGCCGGCGCAGCAGGGCCGACGGGCACGGCGCCCGCGGCGCCGAGGGCGTACGGGACGCCGGTGCGCGGCGGCGGCCGGCAGGCTCAGCGCCCGGCTGTCGAAGACCCCCGGCACCGACAGCAGCGTCGCCCGGTCGAAGGGCCAGACGACGACGAAGGCCCGGCCGATGACCTCGTCCAGCCGGCACCGTGCCCATGTTGCCGTCGTCCAGGTGCAGCCGCGAGTCGCTCGAGCAGCAGCGGTGGTCGCCGATGACGAACAGCCGGCCCTCCGGCACGAGCACGCCCGGCGCGCCCGGCGGGCAGCTCGTCTCGTCGGCGCCGGCCTCGCAGAACGACCAGCGGGGCTCTCGTTCTCGTAGGTGTAGGGCTCGACGAGCTCGACCGGCTCGCCGTCCGGGCGGCTGGACGGTGACGTGGCCGTTGGTGCAGCAGGCCACCCGGTCGCCGGGGATGCCGATGACCCGCTTGATGAAGTCCTTCTCGCCGCTGGTCCCCGAGGCCCGACGGCGCTGCCGACGACCGCGCAGCACCTTCTGGACCGGGTTGGTGGGCTCGGCGAACACCTGCTGGTCGGGGTCGGGCGAGAAGGACCCCGCGCCGTTGAAGACGATGACCTCGCCGCGCCGCACGTCGCGGAAGTCGTAGACGAGCTTGTTGACCAGCACCCGGTCGCTGATCTCGAGCGTCTGCTCCATCGAGCCCGACGGGATGAAGAAGGCCTGGACGAGGAACGCCTTGATGAGCAGCGCGAGGCCGAAGGCCACGACGACGAGGAAGGGCAGCTCGCGCAGGAACCCGGCGCGGTGCCGCGGCTCGACCGGCTCGCCGGGCTCGCCGGGCGCAGCGGACGGGGGTGCGGCGGAGGGCCCGGGCGGGTCTGCGGCTGGCGGCTCGGGCACCGTGGGCGCGCCCGCGGGCGCGTGCTCAGCGGTGTCCGGGCCAGGAGCGGACGGGCCGGAGTCGGGGTCGGCGGGGCGGGACCCGGCCGGGCTGTCGTCGCTCATCACGCGAACCCTAACGGCGTGGGGTGGGCGCGCGTGCCGCGCCGCACGGTCGGACTCCGGCGAGCGCCGTACGCGCCGACGCCGCGCCGGTCAGCGACCGGGCGCGGCGTCGTCGTACGGCAGGTGACCGTCCTGCGGGACGGCCGGTCGGTCAGGAGCGGGGAGCGGCGGCCTTGGCCGGCACCGCCTCGCGCTTCTCCTTGATCTTGGCCTTCTTGCCGCGCAGCTCGCGCAGGTAGTAGAGCTTGGCGCGGCGGACGTCACCGCGGGTGACGACCTTGATGTCCTCGATGACGGGGGTGTGCACCGGGAAGGTGCGCTCCACGCCGACGCCGAAGCTCACCTTGCGGACGGTGAAGGTCTCGCGCACGCCACCGCCCTGGCGGCGGATGACGACGCCCTGGAAGCGCTGCACGCGCGAGCGGTTGCCCTCGACGACGCGCACGCCGACGTCGAGCGTGTCGCCCGGCCGGAAGTCGGGGTGGTCGCTGCGCAGCTGCGCGGCGTCGAGCTCGTCCAGGGTGTGCATCGTCGGTCGCCTTCTCGTGCCGGGGGCAGAGCGGGGGGTCGTGCGTCGCGCGCGTAGGCCGCGGGTCCTGCGGGCGGTCGGCGCGGCCGGACGGCGCGCCCCGCAACAGCCCTCTACTCTGCCACACCCGGCGCCCGGGTCTGCTCGAGGACGGCCCGGTCACGGTCGTCGAGAGCGGCGGCGAGCCGCTCGAGCAGCTCGGGGCGGCGCTCGGCGGTGCGGCGCAGCGCCTCGTCCCGCCGCCACCGGGCGATGGCGGCGTGGTCGCCGGACAGCAGCACGGGCGGCACCGGCAGGCCCTCCCACTCGGCGGCCGCGTGTAGGGCGGCGCCTCCAGCAGCCCGGCCATCGCGGCGCCGCTGAAGCTGTCGTCCTGCGCGCGACGCGGCGTTGCCGAGCACGCCCGGCAGCAGCCGGGCGACGGCCTCGACGACGACGAGCACCGCGGCCTCGCCGCCGGCGAGCACGTAGTCGCCGAGCGAGACCTCCTGCACCCGCATGCGGCGCGCGGCGTACGGCACGACCCGACCGTCCAGGCCCTCGTAGCGGCCGCACGCGAACACCAGCCACGGCTCGGCGGCGAGCTCGGCGGCCCGCGCCTGCGTGAAGGGCGCCCCGCTCGGCGATCGGCACGAGCAGCAGGGGTTGCGGGCCCCCGGGCGGGGCGACGGCGTCGAGCGCCCGTCGCCACGGCTCCGGCGTCATGACCATGCCCGGTCCCCCGCCGTACGGGCTGTCGTCGACCGTGCGGTGGACGTCGTCGGTCCAGGCGCGCAGGTCGTGGACGTGCACCTCGAGCAGGCCGCGCTCCTGCGCCTTGCCCAGCAGCGAGAGCCGCAGGGGCCCCAGGTAGTCGGGGAAGACGGTGACCGCGTCGACGCGCACGCGCCTAGCCGTCCTCGTCCGGGACGTCGTCGAGCAGCCCGGGCGGCGGGTCGACGACCAGCCGGCCGCCGGCCAGGTCGACCTCCGGCACGATCGCGCGCACGAAGGGCACGAGGGCCTCCGGCGCGTCCTCGCGCCGCACGGCCAGCACGTCGCCGTGCGGGAGGTGCAGCACCTCGGCGACGGTGCCGACCCCGCTGCCGTCGACGCGCTGCACGCGCAGCCCGACGAGCTGGTGGTCGTGGAACTCGTCCGGGTCCTCGAGCGGCGGCAGCGTCGCCGCGTCGACGAGCAGCAACGTGTCGCGGAGCAGCTCGGCGGCGTCGCGGTCGGCGACGCCCTCGAAGACGACGACGAGCCGCCCGCTGTGGTCGCGGCTGGAGGCGACGGTGAGCGGGCCGCGCTCGGGCGGGTCGGTGAGCAGCACGGCCCCGTCGGCGAACCGGTCGTCCGGGTCGTCGGTGCGGATCTCGACGGTCAGCTCGCCGCGCGACGCCCTGCGGCCGGCCGACCCGGCCCACGACGAGCAGCCCCGGCCCCTCCCCGACGGGCGGGGCGGGCCGGGGCGGTGCCGGCTGTCCCGGGGGGGCCGGCTGGCCCGGAGGTGCCGCCGGGCGGGTGCGGGAGCCGGCGACGCGGGGACGGCGGCCGGGTCCGGGCACCGGCTAGCGGACCTCGTCGGTGTCGACGACGTCGACCCGCACGCCGCGGCCGCCGAGGGCCGTGGTGACGGTCCGCAGCGCCTTGGCCGTGCGCCCGGCTCGGCCGATCACCTTGCCGAGGTCGTCGGGGTGGACCCGGACCTCGAGGGTGCGCCCGCGCCGGCCGGTGACCAGGTCGACGCTCACCTCGTCGGGGTTGTCGACGATGCCGCGCACCAGGTGCTCGACCGCGGCCTCGAGCACTACTGGGCCGCGGGGGCGTCGGCCGGCGCGGCCGCAGCCGTGGCGCCGGCGTCGGCGGGGACGTCGGCCGGCTGCTGCGCGTCGTTCTTGGCGGTCTTCTTCTTCGGCGTGGTGGCGTCGCCGCCGGTGGCCCCGTCCAGGCCCTCGCGGGCCGCCGCCTCGAACGCGGCCTTGCGGTCGGCCTTGGGCGGCGCGACCAGCATCGGCGCGGGAGCCGGCTCGCCGGCGAACTTCTGCCAGTCGCCGGTCACCTTGAGGATGCGCTGCACCGGGTCGGTGGCCTGCGCCCCGACGCCGAGCCAGTAGGCGGCGCGGTCGGCGTCGACCTCGATGAAGGAGGGGTTCTCCTTGGGGTGGTACTTGCCGATCGTCTCGATGACGCGGCCGTCGCGCTTGGTGCGGGCGTCGGCGACGACGATGCGGTAGTACGGCGCGCGCATCTTGCCGAGACGCATGAGCTTGATCTTGGTTGCCACGGGGCCTGCTGCTCCAGTCGTACGGAAGGGGTGCGCGGCCGCCCCGCGAGTGGGGACGCGGTCGGCCGGGCCGTGCGGACACGCCGGGCGCGGGTAGAGGGCCGCGACCGGTGTCGGTTCGCCGACCAGTGTGCCAGACGGCGGCGGCGCCGCGCGAGCCCGGGCCGCCCCTCGCGCGCCCGCCGCAGCGCGGCCACGGGCGAGGCTCAGCAGCGGGCGGTCGCCCGCAGCTGCAGCCGGCTGCCCACGACGTAGTCGCCCGGCGCGTCGGCGCGCAGGCGCACCCACCGGCCGGCCGGGGCGAGGCAGCCCGGTCCCCGCAGGGTGAGCCAGCGGCTCGGCCGCACCCGCACGAGCACGTCGCCCGGCCGGTCGACCCGCAGCACCACCTCGGTGGCCGTGCTGCGCAGCACCGTGGCGCCGTCGGTGAGCGCGGGGCGGCCGTCGACGGCGTAGAGGCGCCAGTGCGGGTCGCGCCAGACCTCCTGCAGGTACGGCAGCCCACCGGCGACGAGCGCGCCCTCGGCCCGGCCGACGAACGCCAGCGGGCCGTCGGGCAGGGCGACGTACTGCGTCCCGGTGTCGCGCAGCCAGGCCCCGTAGGTCTCGGCGGTCAGCGTGCCGTCGAAGAACAGCGCGTTGCGCAGGGTGTCCTGCTGGCGCAGCCAGCCGCGCGCCAGCGGCACCGCCTCGGCGACGTGGACGGCCTCCCAGTAGTCGACGGTCGGGACGGCCTCGACGCGGCCGGTCGGCGCGCGCCGCTCGAGCTCGGCGACCAGCGGCGCGAAGTAGCCGGGGGTGTTGACGGCGAGGTCGGCGTTGCGGACGTCGTAGCGCTGCACCGGTGCCTTGACGAGCACGAGCGCGACGGCGGCCAGCGCCACGAGCGCGGGTCGCCAGGGGGCGCAGGCGAGCACGAGCGGGACGGCGAACATCACCGGCAGGCGCAGGGCGTTGAGCCCGACCGGGCCGGGGACCGCCCAGGCCAGCAGCAGCCCGGCGACGAGCAGGGCCGCGCCCACCCGCACCGCGCGCGACGGGACGGCCAGCCCCGCCCCGGCCGTGAGCACGCAGGCGGTCCACGCGTCGCCCCAGCTCATGGCGTTGGCGCCGCCCTGGCCGAAGACGCCGCCGACGACGGCGAGGCCGACCGCGGTCGGCAGCGCGAGCGCGGACCCGTCGCGGCGGCGGCCCGTGAGCAGCAGCGCCGTGCCGGCCAGGCCCACGAACAGGCCGGCGACCGGGCTGCCCACGGCGGCGAGCAGCGCCAGGGCCGCGGCGGGCCCCCGGCGGGGCAGCGCGACGAGCGCCAGCAGCCCGACCGCGAGGCCGAGGGCGTACGTGATGCGGCCGCTCGCCAGGTTCAGCGCGACCGCCGCCCCACCGGCGACGGCGCCCAGCAGCGGGCGTCGCGCGCCGTGCCGCAGCAGCAGGACGGCGAAGGCGGCGGCGGCGACGACCGAGGCGAGCACGCCGGCGGTGCGGGTGCCGAGGACGGCCATGACGTGCTGCGCCCACAGCGAGTAGCCGAACTGCACGACCCCGCCGTACCACCGCAGGTCCACCGGGGTGAGCGCCGCCGAGCGGGCGAAGTCGGCGTGCGCGACCGCGGCCGACAGGTCGGTGCCCGACCGGTGGGGGACGACGAGCGGGAGGGCGAGCAGCAGGCAGGCCCCCGCTCCCAGCGCCGCGGCGCGGGCGGGACTAGCGCGGACGGCGCAGGCCGAGCGGGTCGGGGCCGCTGCCGCCGCGCGGCAGGCCCAGGGGGCCGGGCGCGCCCGGCGGCAGCTGCGGGAAGCCCGGCGGCAGGCCCGGGGCGCGGGGCGCCGCACCCGCCGCGGGCGCCGCGGTCGGCCTGGGGCCACCCACGCGGCCCGGGCCCTTCTTGGCCTTGCCGCCCTTCTTGCCGGCGCGCTTCGCGGCCCGGCCCATGCCCGGCAGACCCATGCCGGCCATCTGCTTCATCATCTTCTGGGCCTCGTAGAACCGGTCGACGAGGTTGTTGACCTCGGGCACCGTCGAGCCGGAGCCCTTGGCGATGCGCAGGCGCCGGGAGCCGTTGAGGATCTTGGGCGTCCGGCGCTCCTGCGGCGTCATCGACTGGATGATCGCGGCGATCCGGTCGATGTCGCTGTCGTCGACCTGGGCGAGGGCGTCCTTCATCTGGCCCATGCCCGGCAGCATGCCGAGCAGGTTGGCGATCGGGCCCATCTTGCGGACCTGGAGCATCTGCTCGAGGAAGTCCTCGAGGTCGAAGTCCTCGCCGGACTGCAGCTTGCCCGCCGTCTTCTCGGCAGCGCCTGGTCGAAGTGCCGCTCGGCGGTCTCGATGAGCGACAGGACGTCGCCCATGCCGAGGATGCGCGAGGCCATCCGCTCGGGGTGGAAGACGTCGAAGTCGGCGAGCTTCTCGCCGGTGCTGGCGAACAGGATCGGCTGACCGGTCAGGTGCCGCACCGACAGCGCGGCCCCACCACGGGCGTCGCCGTCGAGCTTGGTGAGCACGACGCCGGTGAAGCCGACGCCCTCCTGGAAGGCCTGGGCCGTGACCACGGCGTCCTGGCCGATCATCGCGTCGACGACGAACAGCACCTCGTCGGGCTGCACGGCGTCACGGATGTCCGCGGCCTGCCGCATGAGCTCGGCGTCGATGCCGAGGCGACCGGCGGTGTCGACGACGACCACGTCGTGGTGCATCCGCCGGGCGTGCTCGACGCCGCGCGCGGGCCGCGTCGACCGGGTCCCCGACGCCGCTGCCCTCGTACGGCGCGAAGACGTCGACGCCGGCCTGGCCCCCGACGACCTGCAGCTGCTGCACCGCGTTGGGGCGCTGCAGGTCGCAGGCGACGAGCAGCGGCGCGTGGCCCTGCGCCTTGAGGTGGCGGGCGAGCTTGCCGGCCAGCGTCGTCTTCCCGGCGCCCTGCAGGCCGGCGAGCATGACCACGGTCGGCGCGGTCTTGGCGTGCCGCAGGTGGCGGGTCTCGCCGCCGAGGATCCCGACGAGCTCCTCGTTGACGATCTTGACGACCTGCTGGGCCGGGTTGAGCGCCTGGCTGACCTCCGCGCCCCGGGCCCGCTCCTTGACCGCGGCGATGAACGCCTTGACCACCGGCAGCGCGACGTCGGCCTCGAGCAGCGCGATGCGGATCTCGCGGGCCGTCGCGTCGATGTCGGCCTCGGACAGGCGGCCCTTGCCGCGCAGCGAGGTGAAGACCTTGTCGAGCCGGTCGGACAGGGTGTCGAACACGCGGCCAGCCTAGTCGGGAACGGCTCTCGTGCTCGGGCCGTCCGCTCCGCGGGCGCCCGTGGCCGGTCTGGTCACCCGATGGGGGGGTCCAGGTGCAGGACGGCGCCGCACCTGCCGAACGGCAGGGTGTGGGAGACCGGGGCAGGGCAGGCGGCTGGGCGCTGGTCGCGCTCGGGGCGTACGCCCTGCTGCTCACCCTGCAGCCGCTGCCGCCCGCGGTCGGCCAGCCGCTGTCCTACGTCGTCCTGATCGTCACGGCGGTCGCGGCGGCCCGCGAGCTGCTCGCGAGGGCCGCCCGGGGCCGCCCCGCGCTGCGCCGCGCCCGGCAGCTGGTCGCCGGCTCGCTGCTGTGCGGCAGCCTCGGCGGCGTCACCGCCCTCGTCCTGCACCTGGTCACCGGTTCGGCGCCCGCCCCGCCGAGCCCCGCGGACGCCTTCAGCCTGTCGTTCCTGCCGCTGGCCGTCGCGGGCCTGCTCCAGCACCCGGTCGAGGAGGGCGCCGTGGGGTCGCGGGTGCGCAGCCTGCTCGACGGCGCCCTCGCCGCCGTGGCGCTGTGGCTGATCGTCTGGACCGCGCTGCTCGGACCGGCGGGCGTCGGCGCCGGGCTCTCGCGCCCGGCCGCGCTGACGGCCCTCGCGTACCCCGCCGCCGACGTCTTCCTCATCGCGATGACCGCCAGCGTCGTGCTGCGGGTGGCCCCGGAGGTCCGCGGCGAGCTGTCGCTCATGGCCTGCGGCCTGGGGGCGTACGCCGCCGCCGACCTCGCCTACACGGTGCAGACCGCGTCCGGCACCTACCGCAGCGACTCCTGGGTGGGCGCGCTGTCCGAGACCGGGCTCGCGCTGGTGCTGCTGGCGGCGCGCCGGCCACGGGTCGAGGAGCCGAGCGCGCCGCCGCGCTGGCTGGGGGCGCTGCCCTTCGTCCCGGTCGTGCCCGCCACGGCCCTCGTCGCGGTCTCGGCCCTGCGGGGCACGCCCCCCTCCGGCACCACGCTGCTGCTCTGCGCGCTGCTGACGGGGTGCCTGCTCGCCCGGCTGCTCGTCGGCGACCGCGACCGCTCCCGGGCCCTCGTGGCGATGCGCCGGCGCGAGGAGCTGTTCCGCTCCCTGGTCACCGGGTCCTCGGACTTCATCACGCTGCACTCCGCCGACGGCCGGCTGCGCTACGCCAGCCCGGCGCTCCCCCGGGTCACCGGGGTGCCCGAGGACCAGCTGCTCGGCCAGCAGGCCGCCGGCCTGCTGCACCCCGACGACCGGGCGGCCGCCGACGCCGCGATGACCCGGGTCCTCGCCGCCGACGGGGCGCGCGCCGACCTGCTGTGCCGCGTACACGTCGCCGGTGGCGGCTGGCGCTGGTGCGAGGTCGTGCTGCACAACGCCCTGGCCGACCCGAGCGTCGCGGGCATCGTCTGCAACACCCGCGACGTGCACGAGCGCACGCTGCTCGAGCAGCAGGTGCGCTACGCCGCGCTGCACGACGCGCTCACCGGCCTCGGCAACCTCGTGCACGCGCGCCAGCTGCTCGACCGGCTCTTCGCGCCGGCCGCCCCGTGCGGCAGCGTCGCGCTCGTCGACCTCGACGGCTTCAAGGCGGTCAACGACTCCTACGGGCACGCCCAGGGCGACGCGCTCCTCGTCGCCATCGCGGCCCGGCTGCGGCGCTGCCTCGGTCCTGCCGGCGAGGTGACCCGGATCGGCGGGGACGAGTTCCTGCTCGTGCTGCCCGACGACGACGACGGGCAGGCCGTCGCCGACCGGGTGCTCGACGCGCTGCGCCGCCCCGTCGTCGTCGCCGGCCAGCCGCTGACGACCGGGGCGAGCGTCGGGCTGGCCACCGCGGGCCAGGCGTCGACGCCGGAGGAGCTGCTGCGCAACGCCGACCTCGCGATGTACGCCGCCAAGGCCGCCGGGCGCGGCGGCTCCGCCCGCTACGCGCCCCACCTGCACGAGGCGGCCGCGCGTCGCATGCAGGTGCAGCGCGGCCTGCGCCGGGCCCTCGACGAGGGCCACCTCTCGCTGCACTACCAGCCGATCGTGGACCTGCCGAACGGCACGCTCGTCGGGCTCGAGGCGCTGCTGCGCTGGCAGGAGCCGGACGGCGACCGGGTGCCGCCCGACGTCTTCGTGCCGATCGCCGAGGAGTCCGGGCTCATGGCCGAGGTCGACGTGTGGGTGCTGGACACGGCGTGCGCGCAGGTGGCCGCCTGGCGCGCGTCGTCGCTGCACGTGCCGCCGGTGAGCGTCAACATCTCCCGCCGGCAGGTGACCGGCGAGCTCCCCGGCATCGTCGCCCACACGCTCGCCCGGCACCGGCTGCCCGCCTCGTCGCTCTGCATCGAGATCACCGAGAGCGCCGTGGTGCGCGACCTGGACCTCGCCGTCGAGGTGCTCGAGGAGGTGCGGCAGTCGGGCGTGCGGGTCGTGCTGGACGACTTCGGCACCGGCGAGAGCTCGCTCGCGTCGCTCGCCCGCCTCCCGGTCGACCGGGTCAAGATCGACAAGGCCTTCGTCCTGTCCGCCGAGCCGGGCGCGCGGCGGCTGCTCACGTCGGTCGTCGGCGTCTGCCGGGCCCTGGAGCTGCCGGTCGTGGCCGAGGGCATCGAGGACCCCGAGCTGGTCGGGCACCTGGCCTCGATCGGCTGCCAGTACGGCCAGGGCTACCACTTCGGGCGGCCGCAGCCCGCCGACCAGGCGGCGCTCGGGATGGCGGTCCGCGTCCCGCGCACGCGGGCCCCGGGCGGTCCGGTCGACCGGGTGCCTGCCGCCTGAGGGCGGTCCGGCCTCAGGCGAGCGCGGCCAGCACCTGCTCGCGGACCCGGTCGCGCAGCGCCGGGTCGGCCAGCTTGCCGCCGTCCGGCCCCACGACGTAGAAGGCGTCGACGACGTCGGCGCCCAGGCTGGACAGGTGCGCGGTGCGCACGTCCAGCCCGCACGTCTGCAGCGCCCGCGCGATCCGGTGCAGCACCCCGAGGGCGTCCGCGGCGCGCACCTCGACCACCGTCGCGGTGTCCGACGCGTCGTCCACGAGGGTCACCGCCGGTGCCGCGGGGGGCGGACCGCTGCGGGCGTACGCCTGCTCGCGACGGGCGAGCAGGCCCGCCACGTCGAGGTCGCCGGCGAGCGCCCGGCGCAGCTCCTCCCGCACGACCGCCCAGTCCGGCAGCGCGCCGTAGCGCGGGGCGACGCGCAGCACCGCCACCGCCAGCGGGCCGCGCGAGAAGGCCGACGCCGAGCGCACGTCGAGGCGGTGCAGCGCGAGGACGCCCGCCGACAGGGCGAGCAGCCCCGGCCGGTCGGGCGCCACGACGGTCACCTCGTCCTCGCGGGCGGCCAGCACCGGGTCGCCGCCCGCCGCCGCCACGACGTCCTCCTGCCAGGCCGCCAGCGGCGCCGGCGGCAGAGCGGGGTGCCCCTGCAGGCGGGCCGCGGCGCGCCGGACCAGCTCGTGCACCAGCCCGGCCTTCCACGCGCTCCACGCCGCCGGACCGGTCGCCGCGGCGTCGGCCTCGGTGAGGGCGTGCAGCAGGTGCAGCACCGGCAGGCTGCCGACGGCGTCGGCGACCGACTGCGCGGTCGCCGGGTCGGCGAGGTCGCGGCGCGTCGCGACGTCCGGCAGCAGCAGGTGGTGCTGCACGAGCGCCACGACCACCGCGGTGTCGGCGGGCGGCAGGCCCAGGCGCGGCCCGATCCGCCCGACGAGCTGCACCCCGACCTCGGTGTGGTCCCCGGGCCGGCCCTTGCCGATGTCGTGCAGCAGGGCACCGAGGAGCAGCAGGTCGGGTCGGTCCACCCGTCGCGTCAGGGCCGCCGCGGCGGCCGCCGTCTCGACGAGGTGGCGGTCGACGGTGAAGCGGTGCACCGCGTTGCGCTGCGTCCGGCTGCGCACGTGCTCCCACTCGGGCAGCAGCGCGACGAGCAGCCCCGCCTGGTCGAGGTCCTCGAGGACCGGCACCGCGGCGGTCCCGGTCGCGAGCAGCGCGACGAGCGCGTCCAGGGCCGCCCGCGGCCACGGCTCGGGCAGGGGCGGGCAGGCCGCCGCGACGCGCTCCAGCGTCGCCGGCGCGACCGGCAGGCCGGCCCGCGCTGCGGCAGCGGCGAGGCGCAGCGGCAGCACCGGGTCGGCGTGCAGCCCCGCCGCCGCCTCGCGCGACAGCACCGCCTCCCCGTCCTGCTCGACGACGCCGTCGCCCAGCGGCCGCCGCACGGGCGCGCGGCGGGCACCGAGCAGCCGGCGCCGGGGCCGGCGCGGCAGCGCGCGGCGGAAGGTGACGTCGACGGCGTGCGCCACCGTGCGGGCCGCGCCGCTCACCGCGGCCGTCAGCGCGTCCGGCCCGTCGAGGCCGAGCGCGGCGGCGACCCCGTCCTGCTCCTGCAGCAGCAGCCGGTCGGCGGGCCGCCGCCCCGCCCGGGAGGTCCGCCGGTGCAGCTCGCCGCGCACGTCGAGCAGCAGCGCGTGCGCCGCGGCGACCGCGCCCCCGGGGGCGTCCGCGACCTGCGCGACCGCGAGCGCCTGCAGGGCGTGCACGTCCCGCAGCCCGCCGCGCCCCTCCTTGAGGTCCGGCTCGAGCAGGAAGGCCACCTCACCCGCGCGCTCCGCCCGGGCGCGCCCGGCCGCGTGCAGCTCGACCACCCGGGCCGGCGCCGCGGCCCGCCACGCGGCGCGCGTCGCGGTGACCAGCTCGGCGCTCAGGGCGCGGTCCCCCGCGACGTGGCGCGCGTCGACCAGCCCGAGCGCCGCCTTGAGGTCGCCGCGGGCCACCGCCACGGCCTCGGCGACGGTGCGCACCGCGTGGTCCAGCCCGACCCCGCTGTCCCACAGCGGGTACCAGAGCGCCTCGGCGACGGCGGCCACGTCGGGCCGGCCGGCGTGCACCAGGACGAGGTCCAGGTCGCTGCCGGGGGCCACCTCGCGACGGCCGAGCCCGCCGACCGCCACGAGCGCGATCCCCCCGCCCGGGTCGCCGAGCAGCGCGGCGAGCTCGGCGTCGTACGCCTCGACGAGGGCCGCGCGCAGGGGGGCGCCCGTGAGCGCGGGGTCGGCGAGCACCGCCGCGCGCCGCTCCCGCAGGCTCACCCCAGCCGGCCCATCGTCCGGACCGAGCCGAGGTCGTACGCCGACTCCGCGTGCAGCGCCTGGTCCAGCCCGACCTGCTCCTGCTCGCGGGTCACCCGCAGCGGCAGGACGAGGTCGACCGCCCGCGCCACCAGCCAGGTCGCCGCGAAGGCGTACGCGGCGACCGCGACGACGCCCACCGCCTGGCGCCCCAGCTGGGCCGCCCCTCCCCCGAGCAGCAGCCCCTCGGAGACGACGGCGGGGTTGACCGCGGAGCTCGCGGCGAGGCCGACGAACAGCGTCCCGATCACGCCGCCCACGCCGTGGACGCCGACGACGTCGAGCGCGTCGTCGTAGCCGAGCCGGTGCTTGAGCTGGACGGCCCCCAGCGCGGCCGCTCCCGCCAGCGCGCCCAGCAGCAGGGAGGGCAGCGCGCTGACGTAGCCGCAGGCGGGGGTGATCGCGACCAGCCCGGCGACCGCGCCCGACGCGGCGCCCAGGGTCGTCGCCGACCCCGTGCGCCAGCGCTCCACGGCCAGCCAGGCGAGCAGCCCGCCCACCCCGGCCAGGTGCGTGTTGAGCAGCGCCTGCACCGCCAGCCCGTCGGCGTGCAGGGCCGACCCGGCGTTGAAGCCGAACCAGCCGAACCACAGCAGCCCGGCGCCCAGCAGCGTCAGCGGCAGCGAGTGCGGCGGCATCGCCTCCCGCGGCCACCCGGCCCGGCGACCGACGACCAGCGCGAGGGCCAGGCCCGCGGCGCCGCAGTCGATCTCGACGACGGTGCCGCCCGCGAAGTCGAGCAGCCCCAGCCGGGCCAGCCAGCCCGAGGGGGCGAAGACCCAGTGCGCGACCGGCGCGTAGACGACCAGCGTCCAGACGGCGGCGAAGGCGACGAAGGCGCCGAAGCGCACCCGGTCGGCCAGCGCACCGGCGAGCAGCGCCACCGTGAGGACGGCGAACATCATCTGGAAGGTGGCGAACAGCAGCGGGGGGACGGTGAGCTCGAGGCCGGGCACGGCCCGGTCGGCGCCGGACAGCCCGGCCATCCGCAGCCCGCCCACCAGCGGGCCGCTGTCGCCGAACGCGATCGCGTAGCCGGCGACGACCCAGACGACGCTGCCCACGGCCAGCGCGACGTAGTTCTGCATGAGCATCGTCAGGGCGTTCTTCGCCCGGACCATGCCGGCGTAGAAGATCGCCAGGCCGGGGGTCATGAGCAGCACCAGCGCGGTGCAGACGAGCAGCCAGGCGGTGTCACCGGGATCGAGGGCAGGCACCCGGGCACCCTGCCGCCACGGCGTTCCGCTCCCGTTCCGCCCGTGTTTCGCGCGCGTGAACGGCGGGCCACCTGCCCGGGAGCCCGCCGTCCCCGCGGTCAGAGCGCCTCGGCGCCCCGCTCGCCCGTGCGCACCCGCACGACGTCGTCGACCGCCGTCGTCCAGACCTTGCCGTCGCCGATCGACCCGGTGCTGGCGGCGCCGACGACCACGTCCACGACCCGGGTGGCGTCCGCGTCGTCGACGAGGACCTCCACCCGCACCTTCGGGACGTACGACACCTCGTACTCCGCGCCGCGGTAGACCTCGGTGTGCCCGCGCTGCCGGCCGAAGCCCTGCACCTCGCTCACGGTCATCCCCTGCACGCCTGCCGCCTCCAGGGCGGTCTTCACGTCGTCGAGCTTGAAGGGCTTGATGATGGCGGTGACCAGTCTCATGGCGAGCAGCCTCCCGCAGCCGTCCTCACAGCGCTTCGACCCCCCGCTCCCCGGTGCGCACCCGCACGACCTCGTCGACGGGGGTCGACCAGACCTTCCCGTCGCCGATCGAGCCGGTCTGCGCCGACTTCGCGACGACCTCGAGGACGTCCAGCGCGTCCGCGTCGTCGACGAGGACCTCCACCCGCACCTTCGGGACGTAGGACACCTCGTACTCCGCGCCGCGGTAGACCTCGGTGTGCCCGCGCTGCCGGCCGAAGCCCTGCACCTCGCTCACGGTCATCCCGTGCACGCCGAAGGACTCCAGCGCCGTCTTCACGTCGTCGAGCTTGAACGGCTTGACGATCGCGGTCACCAGCCTCACGACGCCACCCGCGAGCCGGTGAGGCTGCCCTGCGCCGGCAGGCCCGCCCCGCCGGTGCCGCTGCTGCCCAGGCCGCTGCCGAACTCGTACGCCGTCTCCGCGTGCACCGTCTGGTCCAGGCCGGTGACCTCCTGCTCCTCGCTCACCCGCAGGCCGAGCAGCGCCTTGACCACGAGCGCGATGACGACCGTGAGCACGAACGAGTACGCAAGCACCGCGACCGCCGCCGTCGCCTGCTTGCCGAGCAGCGACAGGCCGCCGCCGTAGAGCAGGCCGCGCAGGTCGGCGCTGCCCGTGGAGGCGTCGCTGGCGACCAGCCCGACCATGAGCGTCCCCGCGAGCCCGCCGACCAGGTGCACGCCGACGACGTCGAGCGCGTCGTCGTAGCCCATCCGGTGCTTGACGGTCACGGCGAGGCAGCACAGGCCGCCGGCGACGAGCCCGACGAGGATCGCGCCGACCGGGGTGACGGCGCCGCAGGCGGGCGTGATCGCGACCAGCCCGGCGACGGCGCCGGACGCGGCGCCGAGGGTGGTGGCGTGCCCGTCGCGCAGGCGCTCCGTCCCGATCCAGGCGAGCAGGCCGGCCGCGGTGGCGACCTGCGTGTTGACGAACGCCAGCCCGGCGACCCCGTTGGCGCCCAGCGCGGACCCGGCGTTGAAGCCGAACCAGCCGAACCACAGGATGCCCGTGCCGATCATGACCAGCGGCAGGTTGTGCGGCCGCATGGGGTCGCGGCCGAAGCCGCGCCGCTTGCCGAGCACGAGCACCAGCGCGAGCGCCGCGGCGCCGGCGTTGATGTGGACGGCGGTGCCGCCGGCGAAGTCCAACGCCCCCAGCTCGCTGACGATCCACCCGCCCGTCCCGGCGGTGTACCCGGAGGCCGCTCCCGCGCCGCCGGTGCCCCCGTCCTCCAGCGGGCTGCCGAAGGCGAAGACCCAGTGCGCCACCGGGAAGTAGACGACGCTGACCCACAGCACCGAGAAGGCCACCCACGCGCCGAACTTCATGCGGTCCGCGATCGCCCCGCTGATGAGCGCCAGGGTGATGACGGCGAACATCATCTGGAAGGCGACGAAGACGTAGTCGGACAGGCCGTTGGTGGCGCTGCTGGTGGTGATCGTCTTCAGGCCGAGCAGGTCGAGGTTGCCGATGAGGCCACCGCCGGCGTCGCTGCCGAAGGCCAGCGTGTAGCCGTACAGCACCCACAGGACGCTGACGATCCCGATCGCGCTGAAGCTCATCATGAGCATGTTCAGGACGCTCTTGCTGCGGCCCATGCCGCCGTAGAAGAACGCCAGTCCGGGCGTCATGAACAGCACGAGCGCGGCGCTGACGAGCACCCACGCGGTCGTGCCGCTGTCGATCTCTGGCATGCCACTCCTCGGGTCGGGTGGCAGCAGCGTCGTCGACCCGTGTTCCGCGCCGGTGCCCGCCGCGTTCCGGCCGGGTGAACGCGTGCCCGCGCCCTGTTACCCCTCGGTGAACGGGTCGGGCAGACTCGCGACGTGGGCGGACGTGGACAGACGTGGGTCGTCGTGGGTGGTCAGGGACGGGCCGGGGTCCGCCGGTGACGCGCTGGTCGGCGGAGACCGGGGGCGAGCGCGGCCGCGACTACGACCGGGTGTTCGAGGAGCTCGCGGCGGCCGGGCAGGACGTGCACGGCGAGGCGGCGTACGTCGACGCGCTGCTGGGCGGGCCGGGGCGGGTGCTCGACGCCGGCTGCGGCACCGGGCGCGTCGGTGCGGAGCTGGCCCGCCGCGGGCACGACGTCGTCGGCGTCGACAACGACGCCTCGATGCTGGACGTCGCGCGCGACCGGCCGGGCGTGCGCTGGCTCGCGGCCGACCTCGCGGCGCTGGACCTGCCCGACCGCTTCGACCTCGTGGTCGCCGCGGGCAACGTCGTGGTCTTCCTCGAGCCCGGGACGGAGGCCGAGGTCCTCCGGCGGCTGGCCGCCCACCTGGTGCCGGGGGGGCTGCTGGTCAGCGGCTGGCGCACCGACCGCCTGGCCGTCGAGACGTACGACGACCTCGTGCAGCGGGCGGGCCTGCGGCCGGTCGTCCGCTCGGCCACGTGGCAGGGCGCACCGTGGTCGGAGGGCGCGGACTGGTGCGTCGCCGTGGACCGCGCGGCCGGGCCGGACGACGACGGGCCGCGGTCGGGAGTCTCCTAGAGCGCGGCCTCGTCGCCGAGCAGCGCGTCGGCGAAGGCCTCCGGCTCGAAGGGGGCCAGGTCGTCCGGCCCCTCGCCGAGCCCGATGAGCTTGACGGGGATGCCGAGCTCGCGCTGGACCGCGACGACGATGCCGCCCTTGGCGGTGCCGTCGAGCTTGGTGAGGACGATGCCCGTGACGTCGACGGCCTCGGTGAAGACCCGCGCCTGCACGACGCCGTTCTGCCCGGTGGTCGCGTCCAGCACGAGCAGGGTCTCGTCGACGGGCCCGTGCTTCTCGACCACCCGCTTCACCTTGCCGAGCTCGTCCATGAGCCCGGTCTTGGTGTGCAGCCGACCGGCGGTGTCGACGAGCACGGTGTCGACGCGGGCGTCCCGCCCGCGCTTCACGGCGTCGAAGGCGACGCTCGCCGGGTCGCCCCCCTCGGGGCCCCGCACGGTCTCCGCGCCGACCCGGTCGCCCCAGGTCTGCAGCTGGTCCGCGGCGGCGGCGCGGAAGGTGTCCGCGGCACCGAGCACGACGCTGCGGCCGTCGGCGACGAGCACGCGGGCGAGCTTGCCGCAGGTCGTCGTCTTGCCGGTGCCGTTGACGCCGACGACGAGCACGACGGCGGGCCGGCCGTCCTCGTGGGGCACGGTGCGCAGCGACCGGTCGCCGTCGCCGATCGCCCGGACCAGCTCCTCGCGCAGCAGCGGTCGCAGCGCGCCGGCGGTGCGCACCCCGTCGACGCGCACCCGGGTGCGCAGCCGCGCGACGACCTCGGTCGTGGCCGCGACGCCCATGTCGGCGGTGAGCAGGGTGTCCTCCACCTCCTCCCAGGTGTCCTCGTCGAGGACGTCGCGCGAGAGCAGGGCGAACAGGCCGCGGCCGAGCGTGGTCTGCGACCGCGACAAGCGGTCGCGCAGCCGCGACAGCCGGCCCGCCGTCGGGGCCGGCACCTCGAACCGCGGCTCGACCGGCTCGACGGAGACCGTGTCGCCGGGCAGGACGACCGTGTCGACCCCCCGCAACGGGGTGTCGCGCGGCACCTCGGCGTCGTCACCGGTGCCCGGGCGGTAGTCGACGCCGGGCCGCGGCGCGGGGCCGGGCGGCAGGGACCGGCGGCCGCGCGAGGACACCAGCCCGACGACGGCGACGAGGCTGACGACGAGGACGACGACGAGCAGGACGAGGAGTTCGAGCACGGGTCAGGTCTACCCCAGGGCCGCGGTCCCGGCGCGCCCGCGGGCCCTCAGGCCGGCTCGCGCTCGCGCAGCCGCTGGCTGACGACCGCGGAGACCCCGTCGCCGCGCATCGTCACGCCGTACAGCGCGTCCGCGATCTCCATCGTCCGCTTCTGGTGCGTGATGACGATGAGCTGGCTGCTGTCGCGCAGCCCCTGGAGCAGCTCGAGCAGCCGCCCGAGGTTGCGGTCGTCGAGCGCCGCCTCGACCTCGTCCATCACGTAGAACGGCGAGGGGCGGGCACGGAAGATCGCGACGAGCAGGGCGATCGCGGTGAGCGAGCGCTCCCCGCCGGACAGCAGGGACAGCCGCGACACCTTCTTGCCGGCGGGGCGGGCGAGCACCTCGATGCCGGTGGCGAGCAGGTCGCCGGGCTCGGTGAGCACCAGCCGCCCCTCGCCGCCGGGGAACAGCGTCGCGAAGACGTGCACGAACTCGCGGGCGGTGTCCTCGAAGGCGGTGGCGAAGACGTCGGTGATGCGGTCGTCGACGTCGCGCACGACCGTCAGCAGGTCGCGGCGGGTGCTCTGCAGGTCCTCGAGCTGCGTGGTGAGGAAGGCCGCCCGCTCCTCGAGCGCGGCGAACTCCTCCAGCGCCAGGGGGTTGACCCGCCCGAGCTGGGCCAGCGCGCGCTCCGCCGCCACGGCCCGCCGCTCCTGCACCGCCCGGTCGTACGCCGCGGGCTCGTCGCCGTCCTCGGGCCCCGGCACCGCCGTCTCGGGGCCGTACTCGGCCACCAGCCGGTCGAGCGGCACCGCCCACTCCTCGGCGGCCCGCGCCTCGAGCGCCTCGATGCGCAGCCTCTGCTCGGCGCGCGCGACCTCGTCGCGGTGGACGTCGTCGACGAGGCGGTCGAGCTCGGCACCCAGCTCCCGGGCCCGGGCGCGCAGCGCGGCCAGGTCCGCCTCGGTGCGCGCGCGGGCGCCCGCGGCCTGCTCGCGGGCCTGCGCCGCGGCCTGCAGCGAGCCCTCCAGCTGCTCGAGGGCCCGTCGGGCGGCGCTCACGACCTGCTCGGCGACCCGCGCCCCCCGCGCGCGGCGGGCACCCTCCTGCACCGCGCGCTCGCGGGCGGCGCGCTCGGCGCGGGCCGCCCGGTCGAGCCCGTCGGCCCGCCCCGCCAGCCCGCGGGCCCGCTCCTCGCCGGTGCGCACCGCCAGCCTCGCGTCGACCTCCTCGGCCCGGGCGGCCGCCGCCTCCGCGGCCAGCCGGTCGCGCAGCCCCGTCGACGGCTCCTGCTCCAGCGGGGCCTGCTCGGCCAGGACCAGCCGCTCCTCGAGCTCGGCCAGGCCGGCCAGGTCGCGGTCGCGGGCCTGCTCGGCGCGCACCCGGGCCTGCTCGAGCCGGCCCGCCTCGGCCTCGGCGCCGCGCACCGCCGAGGCGAGCAGGCCGAGCGACTCGGCCACCGCGGCCATCCGGGCGTCGCTGTCGTGCAGGGCGTCCAGCGCTGCCTCGACCTCCGCGCGGGCCTCCTCGACCCGGGCCCGCGCGCCGGCGACGTCGAAGACCAGCCGCTCCACCCGGCGCTGCACCGCCTCGTGCTCGGCGGTCGCCTCGTCCACGGCCGCCTGCACCTCCAGCAGCGAGGGCGCGCTCGCCGACCCGCCGGCCGCCCAGTCGGCGCCGAGCAGGTCGCCCTCGAGGGTCGCGGCGCGCAGCCCCCGCTCGGCGACCCCCCGGGCCTGCTCGAGCGTCCCGACCACGGCCACCCGGTCGAGCAGCCGGGCCAGCGCCGGCCGCAGCGCCTCGGGGGCCCGGACGAGGTCCAGGGCCCACCGCGCCCCGTGGGGCAGGTCGGGCCGGTCGGGCAGGTCGGGCAGGTCGGGGCGGCAGGCGCCGCACCGCCGACGAGCAGGCCGGCGCGCCCGGCGTCGTCGCTGCGCAGGTGCGCCAGCGCGGCCGCCGCGGCCGCCGGCGAGGCGACGGCGACGGCGTCGGCCACCGCCCCGAGCGCGGCGGCGAGCGCGGCCTCGGCGCCGCTCTCGACGTGCACCAGGGCCGCGACGGTGCCCAGGACCCCGGGCAGGTCGGCGGCGAGCAGCGCTCCCGAGCCGTCCTTGCGCGACAGCGACAGCGCGAGCGCGTCGCGACGGGCCGCCCAGGTCGCCCGCTCCCGCTCGGCCTCGCGCTCCTGCCCCTGCAGCGCGGCGAGGGCCTGCTCGGCCTCCGCCAGCCGGGCGCTCGCCGTCTCGTGGCGCTCGTCCAGCCCGACCTCGCCGTCGTCGAGCCCACCGGCCTGCTCCTGCAGCGTCGCGAGCTCGGCCCCCGCGCGGTCGGACCGGGTGCGCGCCTCGGCCAGCGACGCGGCGAGCCGACCGAGCTCGGCCTCGGCGGCCGAGGACCGCGAGCGCAGCGCCCCGACCTGCCCGGTCAGCCGGGCCAGCCCCTCCCGACGGTCGGCGACGGCGCGGACCGCCGCCACGAGCGACCGCTCCGCCGACGACAGCGCCGCCTCGAGGTCGGTGCGCCGGGTCACGGCGTCCTGGAGCCGTGCCCGGTCCTGGTCGAGCTGGCGGGCGAGGGCGGCCTCGGCGTCGCGGACCTGCGCCGCCTCGCGCTCGAGCGCCTCCGGGTCGCGCAGCGGCCGCGTGCCTCCCGTGGGCGACGCCGACAGGTGCCGGTGCCGCTCGACGGCGAGCGTCGCGGTGCCCCGCAGCCGCTCCTGCAGGGCGGCGAGGCGGTACCAGGTCTCCTGCGCGGCGGCGAGCCGCGGCGCCTGCTCGGCCGCGGCCGCCTCACGGGCCTGCTCCTCGCCCTGCACCTGCCCGAGCTCGGCCTCGACGGCGGCGCGTCGCTCGAGCAGGGCCTCCTCGTCGCGCACCTCCGCCTCCAGCGCGGCGCGCAGGGTGACCAGGTCGTCGGCGAGCAGCCGCAGCCGGGCGTCGCGCCGGTCGGCCTGCACGGTCTGCGCCCGACGCGCCAGCTCGGCCTGCCGACCGAGCGGCTTGAGCTGCCGACGGACCTCGGTGGTGAGGTCGCCGAGCCGGGTGAGCCCGGCCTGCATGGCGTCGAGCTTGCGCAGGGCCTTCTCCTTGCGCTTCTTGTGCTTGAGGACCCCGGCGGCCTCCTCGATGAAGGCCCGCCGGTCCTCGGGCCGCGCCGACAGCACCGCGTCGAGCTGGCCCTGCCCCACGACGACGTGCAGCTCGCGGCCGATGCCGCTGTCGCTGAGCAGCTCCTGCACGTCGATGAGCCGGCACCGGTCGCCGTTGATGGCGTACTCCGACTCCCCGGAGCGGAACATCAGCCGCCGCACGGAGACCTCGGCGTAGTCGATCGGCAGCGCACCGTCGCTGTTGTCGATCGTCAGCGTCACCTCGGCGCGGCCGAGCGGCGGCCGGCCGGGCGTGCCGGCGAAGATGACGTCCTCCATCTTGCCGCCGCGCAGCGCCTTGGCGCCCTGCTCGCCCAGCACCCAGGCCATCGCGTCGACGACGTTGCTCTTGCCCGAGCCGTTGGGCCCGACGACGCACGTGATGCCGGGCTCGAAGCGCAGCGTCGTCGGTGACGCGAAGGACTTGAAGCCCTTCAGCGTCAGGCTCTTCAGGTGCACGCCCGGCAGGTTAACCGCGCCCGGCGCGGTCCCCCCCGGCGCCGCGCGGGGTGCCCGGGACCTCGGGTCGACCCCGGACACGGGACAGGGCGCCCCCGACCGGGGACGCCCTGGGAGGGTGCGGGCTCAGGTGAGGGCGGGCTCGCTGCGGTCGAGGGTGAGGGTGCGCAGGTCGTCCTCGACGGTCACCGACGCGGCGAAGGCCTCGCTGGCGGCCCGGGCGAGGGCGAGCTCGTGCTCGAGCTCCTCCACCCGGGCCCGCAACCGCCGCACCTCGGCGGCCAGCTTCAGGTCGCTGCCGATGCCGACGTGCCCGAACAGGGCCTTGGCCATGGGAGTCCTCCGCGTCGAGGGGGGTGGCACGAGGACGGGCTGGTCGCCACCGTGCTCGTGCGCGCCGAGTTTCGCACGTGAGCCCGGTCGGGTCAAGGTCGAGGTCACGGTCCGGTCACGGGACGCGACCGGGCACCCGGCGGCCGCTCAGCGCTCGACGAAGCCGGTCAGGCCGTCGCGCGCCGCGCCCCACCAGTGCGCCACGCCGGTCACCCGGCCCGGCGTCGACCCCGTGCCGAGCAGCTCCAGCAGCCGCTCGCACTGCGCCCGCGGTCCCTGCGCCACCACCTCGACGCGACCGTCGTCGAGGTTGGTGGCCGACCCGACGAGCCCGAGCTCGAGCGCCCGGGCCCGGGTCCACCACCGGAAGCCGACGCCCTGGACGCGGCCGCGGACCCGGGCGGTGAGGCGGGCCACGTCCTGCGCCCCGTCGGGGGTGGTCACGGCGCAGGAGGGTAGCGACCCGGCATGCGCGACCGCACCCCCTCCCGCCCCGCCCGCCCCGCCCGTGCCGCCCGTCGCTGGACCGGCGCTCTCGCCCTGGCCGCCGCGACCGCCCTCGGCTCCTCGGCCTGCGCCTTCGACACCGGCGACAACAGCCCCAACGCGGACAGGCCGGACCCCGAGTCCTCCACGGCGCCCGTGGTGCGCACGCCGGAGCCCCTCGGCACCGGCCTGCCCTACGTCGACCCGCCGCTGGGCAACACCCTGCCGGGGCCGACGGGCGGCGTGCCGGGCATCGTCCCGACCACCGCCCCGCCGGCGAGCCCGGGCGCCAGCGGCGGCGCCGACACCGACGGCGGCTCCAACAACTGACCTCGGGGACCGGGACGGCCGACGGCCGACCGGTCCGGGCAGACTGTCGCGGTGAGCCTGCGCGTCGCCCCCTGCCGGTCCCTGTGCGACTGGTCCGCCCCTCCTGACGAGGGCGTGTTCTCCTGCGCGGGGTGCGGGTCGCAGTGGGCGCCGTCCGAGCCCTGGACCCCGCGCCAGGTCGAGGGGGGCCTGGCCCCGGCTGTCCGGGCGGCGCGGGTCAGCGCGGAGCGCGCGGCCGCGGCTGGCAGCGCGGGCAGCTGAACGAGGACCGGTTCATGAAGACCTCGCGGCGGATCGCCGTGCCGCAGCGGGCGCACGGCTCGCCGGCGCGGCCGTAGGCGTCCAGCGAGCGCTGGAACAGGCCGCTCACGCCCTCGGTCGACACGTAGAGCGCGTCGAAGCTCGTCCCGCCCTGCTCGAGCGAGGCCCGCAGCACCTCGGCGGCGTGCCCCAGCAGCGAGCGGGCCTGCGGCCGGGTGAGCTGCTCGGTCGCACGGCCGCCGTGCAGCCGCGCCCGCCACAGCGCCTCGTCGGCGTAGATGTTGCCGATCCCGGAGACGAGCGTCTGGTCGAGCAGCGCGCGCTTGACGCCCGTGCGGCGCTCCCGCAGCCGCGCGACCACCCGTTCGAGGTCGAAGAGCGGGTCGAGCGGGTCGCGCGCGACGTGGGCCACCGTCGAGGGGAGCTCGGCGCCTCCGGCGACGACGGCCAGACCGCCGAAGGTGCGCTGGTCGACGAAGCGGAGCTCACGGCCGCCGTCCCGGAAGGTCAGGCGGACGCGCAGGTGCGCCTGCGGCGGGGCCTCCGGCGGCTGCACGAGCAGCTGCCCGCTCATGCCCAGGTGCCCGGTCAGCGCGTCGCCGGAGTCCAGCGGCAGCCACAGGTACTTGCCGCGCCGCAGCGCCCCGAGCACGGTGCGGCCCTCGAGCAGGGCGCGGAAGTCGTCCGCGCCCGCGGGGTGGCGACGGACCGCCCGCGGGTGCGCCACCTCGACCCGCTCGACGGTGCGGCCGGCGACCCCGCGCTCGAGGCCGCGGCGGACCACCTCGACCTCGGGGAGCTCCGGCACTAGGCGCCGACCTGGGGCACGACCTCGCGGTCCCCGCTCACCGGGAGCAGCGCCGCGGCCGCGGCCTGCGCCGCGACCTGCTCGGCCGCCTTCTTGCTGCCCTCCTCGCCGCTGCCGAGCACCTGCCCGGCGACGAGCACCTGTGCGGCGAACCGCTTGGCGTGGTCGGGCCCGGTCTCGACGAGGACGTACTCCGGGGCGCCCAGGCCGCGCGCCGCCGTCAGCTCCTGCAGCGCGGTCTTCCAGTCGACCGCCGCGCCGTCCTGGCCGGCCGCCAGCATGAGCGGGTCGAACAACCGCCGGACCAGGGCGGAGGCGCCGGGCAGCCCGCGCTCGAGGTAGACGGCGCCGATGATCGCCTCCATCGTGTCGGCGAGCAGGCTGTTCTTGTCGCGGCCCCCGGTGGCGTCCTCGCCCCGCCCCAGCCGCAGGAAGCGCCCGAGGCCGAGCGCGCGCCCCACCCCGGCGAGCGCGCGGGTGTTGACCACCGCCGCGCGCAGCTTGGCCAGCTGCCCCTCGGGGACGTCCGGGTGGGCGGCGTACAGCGCGTCGGTGACGACCAGCCCGAGCACCGCGTCGCCGAGGAACTCCAGCCGCTCGTTGGTGGGCAGACCGCCGTGCTCGTAGGCGTACGACCGGTGGGTGAGCGCCTGCTCCAGCAGCGCCGGCGTCAGCCCGGTGCCCAGCGCCGCCTCGAGGACGGTGTGCGGCGGGGGCGGGGCGGGGCGGTCGGCGCGGCTCACGCCCGGCCCGCCGCCGCGAGCCGCGCGACGGCGAGGTCGACGGCCTCCCCCACCGTCGTGAGCCCGTCGAGCTCCTCGTCCTCGAGGTGGAAGCCGGCCGGAGCGCGCGGGGCGAGCGCCTCCTCGACGATCTCGACGATCTCGACGAGCGCGAGCGAGTCGGCGCGCAGGTCGTCGACGAAGTGCGTCGCCGGGGTGACGGTCCCCGGGTCGACCTCGAGCACCGTGGCGCAGGCCTGCTGCACCAGGGCCAGCACCTCGCGCGCGTCGGGCGCCCCCGCGGGACTCACGGCGACACCCTGGCACGCCGGTCCAGCAGGTCCTCGAGCGCCTCGGCGGTGCGGGGCACGAGCTGCTCGCGGACGGCCTCGGCCGCCAGCGCCACGCAGCTGGCGACGGCCCGCGGGGACGAGGCGCCGTGGCCGACGACGCAGACGCCGCGCACCCCGAGCAGGTAGCCGCCCCCGAAGGCGTCCGGCGACATCCCCCCGGTCGCCTCGTCGACGGCCGCCAGCAGCGGCGCCGCCAGCGCGGCGCGCTCCGGGGTGGCGGTGAGCACCGCGCGGACGAGGCCGGTGAGCATGCCGGCGGCGCCCTCCAGCCCCTTGGCCAGGACGTTGCCGGTGAACCCGTCGGTGACGACGACGTCGGCCACCCCGCCGTACGGGACGTCGCGGCCCTCCACGCTGCCGACGTAGTCCAGCGGCAGGTCGGCGAGCAGGTCGGCGAGCAGCGCCGCGGCCTGCCGGCGCAGCAGGTCGCCCTTGCCGGCCTCCTCGCCGATGGTGAGCAGCCCGACCCGGGGGCGCGGCAGGCCGAGCCGCACCCGGGCCAGGGCGGCCCCGGCGAGGGCGTGCTGCACGAGCAGGTCGGCGTCGGCGTCGACGCTGGCCCCGGCGTCGAGCAGGACGAGCGGACCGGCGGCGGCGGGGACGACGACGGCGAGCGCGGGCCGGGAGGTCCCGCGCAGCCGGCCCAGGGTGAACACGCAGGCGGCGAGCGCGGCGCCGGTGGAGCCGACGGAGACGAGCGCGTCGGCGGCCCCGTCGCGCACGAGGCGGGCGGCGACCCGCACCGTGGCGTCGCGCTTGCTGCGGATGCCGCGGGCGGGGTCCTCGTCCATGCCGACGACCTGGGTCGCCCCGACCACGTCCAGCCGCCCGGCCGCACCGCGCTCGGCGAGCAGGGCGTGCGCGAGCTCGACCGGACCGACGAGCACCGGGACGGTCCCCGGCTGCTCGTCGGCGGCGAGCAGGGCGCCGTCGACGACCGATGCCGGGGCGTGGTCGCCGCCGAGCAGGTCGACGGCGACGCGCACGTCCGCGCTCACCGCAGCGCCGCGCGGGGGACGGGAAGGCTCAGCGGCGGGTCGGGAGCGGGGTCAGACGGCGACGACGGTGCGGCGGTCGTAGCGGCCGCACTCGGGGCACACGGTGTGCGGGCGGGTGGTGTGGCCGCGGTCGCAGGTGGTGAGCACCGGCAGGGCGGTCTTCCACTGCGAGCGGCGCGAGCGGGTGTTGCTGCGCGACATCCTGCGCTTCGGGACGGCCATCGCTAGTTCTCCTCGGGGTGGGGACGGGTCGGGCTGCTGGCGGGACTGGTGCGGACGAGGTCCTGCAGGGCCGACCAGCGGGGGTCGGTCGCGCCGTGCGCGTGGTCGGGGGGGAGGTCGTCGAGCCGCTCGCCGCACTCGGCGCACAGACCGGCGCAGTCCTCGTCGCACAGCGGGGTGAGGGGCAGGGCCAGCACGACGGCGTCCCGCAGCGCGGGCTCGAGGTCGAGCAGGTCGCCCTCGAGCAGCGGCTGGTCCTCGTCGGGGTCGTCGCCGGGCGTGTAGGCGAACAGCTCCTGCAGCCGCACCTCGACGGTGTCCGAGACCGGGTCCAGGCAGCGCCCGCACTCGCCCTCGACCGGCGCCGTGGCGGTGCCGCTCGACGAGCACGCCCTCCATGACCGACTCCAGCCGCAGGTCGAGCTCGAGGTCGGCACCGGTCGGCACGCCGACGAGGTCGACGATCCCCAGGCCGTCCGGAGCGGGCACGGTGCGGACCAGCGTGCGCATCGACCCCGGGCGGCGGCCCAGCTCGCGCGTGTCGACGACGAGGGGCTTGCGGGGGTCGAGGCGGTGCTGCGGCTTCCTGTCCACGAGAGGGGCTGTCCAGTGCGAGGGGGCGGGGGTCGTCCAGGTGCGGGTCGAGGCGCGCTCGACCGTGGGCACGGCTGTCCAGGCTAGCGGACGCGGGACCCGGCGGCCCGGTCGCGGCTCGTCGCGGTCAGGAGAACAGCGGGCGGTCGTCGGGGTCGTCGGGGCCGTCGTCGCGCAGGGCGTCCAGCGGGTGCCCGCCCGCGAGCTGGTCGCGGCCGCGCTCCACGGCGGCCAGCGTCTTGGTGAGCACGACCTCGAAGGTCGCGAGGCGCGTGTCCACCCAGTCCTCGGCCTGCTCCCGCAGCGCCTGCGCCTGCTCGGACGCCCGGGCGAGCACCTGGCGCGCCTCCGCCTCGGCGTCGCGCACGACGTCGCTGCCGCCGACCAGCCGACGGCGCTCGGCCTGCGCGGTGGCGACGACGCGCTCGGCCTCGCGCCGCCCGTCGTCGACGACGCCGGCCCGGTCGCCCAGCACGTGCTCGGCCTCCCGCAGCGCCTGCGGCAGTCGCGCCCGGAGCTCGTCGAGCAGGCCGAGGACCTCGGCCCGGTTGACGACGCAGGAGGCCGACATGGGCATCGAGCGGGCCTGCTCGACGGTGCGGGTCAGCGCGTCGAGCACCCGCTGCAGCTCCTCGGGGCCGCGGCCGGGCACGTCAGCCCGCCGCGCGCTCGGACAGCCGCGCCGTCAGCCGGTCGTGCACCGGACCGGGGACGAGGTGGGCGACGTCGCCGCCGTACGTCGCCACCTCCTTGACCAGGCTGGAGGACAGGAAGCTGTAGAGCGGGTTGGTCGTCATGAAGAACGTCTCGACGCCCGCGAGCCCGTGGTTCATCTGCGCCATCTGCAGCTCGTAGTCGAAGTCCGACACCGCGCGCAGCCCCTTGACGATGACGGGGACGTCGTGGCTGCGGCACCAGTCGACGAGCAGCCCGTGGAAGCTGTCGACGACGACGTTGCCGTAGGACGCGGTCACCTCGCGCAGCATCTCGATGCGCTCGTCGACCGTGAACAGCGACGACTTCTTCTTGTTGACCAGGACGGCGACCGTGACCTCGTCGTAGACCGCGCTCGCGCGCCCGACGATGTCCAGGTGACCGAGGGTCACGGGGTCGAACGACCCGGGGCAGACGGCCCTTCTCATGATCTTGAACCGTACCAGAGCGTCGCCTCCCCGTAGCGGCGGCTCCGCAGCCCCTCCAGCCCGTCCGGCCAGGCCGGCGCGGGTCCCCGGGTCCGCCGCTCGACGACCACCACGTCGGCCGCCCACGGCACCAGGCGCACCAGCACGGGGTCCACGTCGAGGTCGTACGGCGGGTCGAGCAGCACCAGGTCGTACGGCACGGGCTCGCCGTCGAGGAAGCGCTCGACGGGCTGTGCGACGACGTCCGCGGGCAGGGCGAGCGACGCGACGTTGGCCCGCAGGGCGGTCAGGGCGCGCTCGTCCTGCTCGACGAGCGTCGCTCCCGCAGCACCCCGGCTGAGGGCCTCCAGCCCGAGGGCCCCGCTGCCGGCGTACAGGTCGAGCACGCGCGCGCCGTCGAGGTCGAGCAGGCTCTGCAGCGAGGAGAACAGGCCCTCCCGGGCGCGGTCGGCGGTCGGGCGGGTCGGGCCGCCGCGCGGCACGGCCAGCGGACGGCCGCGGTGCGTCCCGGCGACGATCCTCATGACCGCTCCCCCGTCGGCGTCACGCCTTCTCCAGGTAGGCCGCCCGGTCCTCCCCCACGATCGCCCGCACCGCAGCGGCCAGCGCCGGGTGCCGCTCGAGGTCGGGGTCGTCCGCGACGAGGGCGGTCGCCGCCTGCCGGGCCGCCGCGACGACGTCCGCGTCGCGCAGCACCTGCAGCATGCGCAGCGAGGAGGTGCCGCCGGACTGCCGCACGCCGAGGACGTCGCCCTCGCGGCGCTGCTCCAGGTCGAGCTCGGACAGCGCGAACCCGTCGGTCGTCCCCGCCACGGCCGTGAGGCGCTGTCCCGGCGGGCTGGCCTGCGGCACCTCGGTGACGAGCAGGCACAGCCCGGGGTGCCTGCCCCGCCCGACCCGGCCGCGCAGCTGGTGCAGCTGCGAGACGCCGAAGCGGTCGGCGTCCATGACGACGACCGTCGTGGCGTTGGGGACGTCGACGCCCACCTCGACGACGGTGGTCGCGACGAGGACGTCCAGGTCGCCGGCCGTGAAGCGCCCCATGACCGCCTCCTTGTCCTCCGGCGGCAGCCGGCCGTGCAGGGCCGCCAGGCGCAGGCCGGCGAGCGGACCGCCCTCGAGCAGCGGCAGCAGGTCGAGGACGGCCACCGGGGGACGCCGGTCGTCGCCGACGTCGAGGTCGAGGTCGAGGTCCGCGGGCCCGCCGTCGTCCTCGCGCCCGCCGCTGCCCCCCGCGCTCCCGTCCTCGACGTCGCCGATGCGGGGACAGACGACGAAGACCTGCCGGCCCTGCTCCACCTCCTCGCGCACGCGCTGCCAGGTGCGCTCGAGGGCCCGCGGCGTGCCGACCACGAACGTCGCGACCGGCGAGCGGCCCTGCGGGAGCTCGCGCAGCACGCTCGTCTCCAGGTCGCCGAACACCGTCATCGCCACCGTGCGCGGTATCGGCGTGGCGGTCATGACGAGCAGGTGCGGCGTCGTGCCCTCCCGGCCCTTGGCCCGCAGGGCGTCGCGCTGCTCGACGCCGAACCGGTGCTGCTCGTCGACGACGACGAGCCCGAGGTCGGCGAACCGCACGCCCTCCGACAGCAGCGCGTGGGTGCCGACGACGATCCCCGCGGCGCCGCTCGCCGCGTCGAGCAGCGCGCTCCTGCGGGCGGCCGCGCCGAGCGACCCGGTGAGCAGCGCGACCCGCGTCGCGCGGGACGCGGCGCCGAGCTGGCCCTCCAGCGCGAGCGGGCCCAGCAGCTGGCGCAGCGAGCGCGCGTGCTGCTGGGCGAGCACCTCGGTGGGGGCGAGCAGGGCCGCCTGCCCTCCCGCGTCGACGACGGCGAGCATGGCGCGCAGGGCGACGAGGGTCTTCCCGCTGCCCACCTCGCCCTGCAGCAGGCGGTGCACCGGGGTGCTGCGCGCCAGCTCGGTGAGCAGCACCTGGCCGATGTCGCGCTGGCCCTGCGTGAGCGAGAAGGGCAGCTGCGCGTCGAGCGCCGCGAGCAGGCCGTCCGGCCGGGGCACGCGCGGCACCGCGGGCACCCGGCGCAGCGCGGCCCGGCGCTGGGCCAGCGCGACCTGCACGACGTACGCCTCGTCCCAGCGCAACCGCTGGGTCGCCCGCGCGACGTCGGCGCGGTCGTCCGGCCGGTGGACCCGCCGCAGCGCCTCGCTCAGCGGCAGCAGCCGGTGCTCCCGCCTCAGCTCCTCGGGCAGCGGGTCGTCGGGCAGCTCCAGCCCGTCGAGCACCGTGCGCACGGCCTTGGCGACGTTCCAGGACGGCACGGCGCGCGTCGCCGGGTAGACGGGGACGAGCGACGCGAGGTCCTCGCCCTCGAAGGAGTAGTCGGGATGGGTGAGCTGCAGGTCCGAGCGGAAGCGCGTCACCTGCCCGGCGAACAGGCCGCGGCGGCCGGCGGGCAGCTCCTTGGCCCGCCAGACCGCCTTGCCGAAGAAGGTCAGCCGCAGCCGGCTCGCGCCGTCGGTGACGACCACCTCGAGCATCTTCTTGCCCTCGCGCGTCGTGCGGACCTCCGAGCGCTCGACCTGCGCGTGCACCGTGACGTGCTCCCCGACCTCCAGCTCGTCCAGGGGGGTGAGGGTGCCCCGCTCGGCGTAGCGGCGGGGGTAGTGCCGCAGCAGGTCCTCGACGGTGCGCAGGTGCAGGCCGTCCTCGAGCGCGCGGGCGGTGGGGGCGCCGAGCACGCCGGACAGGGGCGCGTCGCGGTCCACGACGCTCACTCGATCCCGAGCAGCAGCGGACCGGTGCCGGCTCCGGGCAGCACGAGCACCTCGACCCCGCGGGCGGCACCGTGCCGGACCAGCGCCGGCGCCACGTCGTCGGGGGCGCCCGGCCCGAGCAGCGCGGTCACCCGCTCGGCCGGGGCCGACTCGAGCAGCCGGTCGACGAGGCGCTGCGCGACCCAGGCCGGTCCGGCGCCGACGACCTCGACCCGGCCGTCGACGACGCCGAGCGCGTCGCCCGGCAGGCACAACCCCGCCGAGGTCTGTGCGGAGCGCCGGGCCAGGACGACGGAGGCCGTACGCACCCCGCGCGCGGCGGCGGCCATCGCGGCCGCGTCCTGCTCCAGCGGCAGCCCCGGGTCGGCGACGCTCCCCGCCGACAGCGCCTGCAGGGCCGAGGCCACCTCCACCACCTCGGCCCGCACACCGTCCGGTGCCAGGCGGAGCGCGGCGTCCCGGCCGGCCGCCACGCCGTCGGGCGCGAGCAGCAGCACCGCCTCGGCCGCACCACTGGCCCGCACCGCGTCCAGGAGCTGCTCGGGGTCGCCGACGACGTGGGCGCCGCTGTCGGCGAGCACCGCGGCCAGCCCCGCCTCCGCGACCGCGACGACGACACGCCCGGGCGACGGGCGGGCGGCCAGCCCGGTGACCCGCAGCCGGGTGGGGCGGCCGAGCTCGGCGCCGGCCGCGACGGCCGCGACGACGTCGTCGACGTGCGCGTGCACGTGCCACCGACCCGGACCCCCACCCGGACCCGGACCCCCACCCGCCAGGACGACGACGCTGTCGCCCAGCCGGCCCAGCGCCCGGCGCAGCCCGTCGCGCCCGGCCTGCGGAGCGGCCGCCGGCTCCAGCAGGTACTCGACCTCGTACGCCGGACCGACCCGGCGTGCCGGCCGGCCCGCCGTCGGCCGCAGGGGCCCCGCGGCGGCCGGCACCAGCAGGCCGCCGACCGCCTGCTCCAGCGCCGCCATCAGCACGGCCCAGCCGCGCCCGCCGGCGTCCACCACTCCCGCGTCGCGCAGGGCGGGCAGCAGCGCCGTGGTCGTGCCCAGCGCCTCGTCGGCAGCGGTGCGCGCCGCGGCGGCCAGGTCGGCCAGCCCGAGCGGCCGCCCCTGCGCCGCCTCGACGGCCGCGAGCGCCGCGGCCGCCGCCGCAGCCGCGACGGTGAGCACGGTCCCCTCGACGGGCTCGCCGACCGCCTCCCGGGCGCAGGCGACGCCGCGGGCCAGGCCGTCGGCCAGCGCGGCCGGACCCCCGTCGCCGTCCGCGAGCCCGTCGGCCAGCCCGCGCAGCAGGGCGCCGAGCAGCGCCCCGGAGCTGCCGCGCGCGCCGTGCAGCGCTCCCTCGGCCAGCGCACCCGCCGTGGTCGCGAGGTCGACCGGCCCTGCCGCAGCCGCCGCCGCGCACGCCGACGACCAGGTGAGCAGCAGGTTCGTGCCGGTGTCGCCGTCCGGCACCGGGAAGACGTTCAGGCCGTCGATCTCGTCGCGCGCGGACCCCAGCGCGTCCGCGCCGAGCACCGCCCAGCGCCGCAGCGCCGCGGCGTCGAGCCTGCGCAGCACGGGACACTCCAGCAGGACGGGGACCGGTCGCGCGACCCTAACCGCCGGGCACCGCACGGGGCGCCCCCGCGGCGCGGCCGGCCCGGGCGCGCCGCTGCTAGCCTGGGTGCTCAGTCCGGACGGGTGCGCCCTGCCGGCTCCTCCCCGCACCCGAGCACCTCAGGAGAACACCGTGGCCGCGACCTGCGACGTCTGTGGCAAGGGGCCGGGCTTCGGCATGTCGGTCAGCCACTCGCACCGGCGCACCCGCCGCCGCTGGAACCCCAACATCCAGACCGTGCGGGCCCTCGCCGGCAAGAGCGGCAAGCAGCCGATGAAGCTCGGCGTGTGCACCTCCTGCCTCAAGGCCGGCAAGGTCACCCGGGCCTGACGGTCCCGCTCCTCCGGGCGTCGCGCCCGCCCGCGCGGGGTCTACCGCGCACCGCGCGTGATCTGTACGCTCGGCGCCAGTCGCTCATGTCCTCGCGCGCTCGACAGCCCGCGTGAACGTCGCGGGCGCCTGAGCCGGGGGCACACCCGCGCGCAGGAGCCGGCACGACTCGGCCCCCGCGCCGTGCGGGAGCCGTCCCCGCAAGAGAGAGACACGCACATGGCACAGGGTTCCGTGAAGTGGTTCAACGCCGAGAAGGGCTTCGGCTTCATCGCCGTCGACGGCGGCGGCGCTGACGTCTTCGTCCACTACTCCGCCATCCAGAGCGACGGCTACCGCTCGCTCGACGAGGGCCAGCGCGTCGAGTTCGAGGTGACCCAGGGCCAGAAGGGGCCGCAGGCCGACCAGGTCCGCCCGATCTAGTCCCCGGCGCTCCCCGACGGCCCGGCCCCTCCCCCGGAGGCGCCGGGCCGCCGCGCGTCCGGAGCCGGGCCGTCCAGCCGCCGCAGCTGCTCGCGGTAGCGGCGGCCGTTCTCGACGTACATCGCCACCCCGTCGGCGAACGCCCCCTCGGGCACGGCGTCGAGCCGCATGCGCGCCGGGACGCCCAGCGCCATGGCGCGCGACGGCACCTCCACCCGGTTGCCGACGACCGCGCCGGCGCCGACCAGCGCGCCGGTGCGCACCACCGCGTCGTGCAGGACGACCGAGCCCGAGCCGACGAGGCACCGGTCTTCGACCGTGCACCCCTCCAGGTGCACGAGGTGCCCGACGACGCACTCGTCGCCGACGACCGTCGGGTGCTCGGCGGTGCAGTGCACGACCGTGCCGTCCTGCACCGACGTGCGCTCCCCGACGACGATGCGGCCGTAGTCGCCGCGCAGCACCGCGCCCGGCCAGACGGTGCTGCCCGCCCCGATGGTGACGTCGCCGACCACCACCGCGTCGGGGTGCACGAAGGCCTCGGGGGAGATCCGGGGGACGCGGTCCCCCAGGGCGTAGACCGGCACGGGAGCTCCTCGGGCGTACGGGCGGGACGGGGCGGCAGGCAGCGCTGCGCTCTCCCGGGGCGTACCGCCGTGCGCGCCGGGGCACACCCGCGCCATGGCCTCGTCCTGGTGGTACTGCCTGTCGCACGGCGTCGAGGAGGGGGTGGGCTGCCGCAGCGGCGACCGGCTCGGCCCCTACTCCTCGCGGGAGGAGGCCGAGCAGGCGCTGGAGAAGGCCCGGGCGCGGACCGAGGCCGAGGACGCGCGCGACCGGGCGTACGACGACCGGGGCCGTTCCCCGGACCGGTGAGCGCGCGAGAGCTCGTCGTCCTGGGCACCGCCAGCCAGGCCCCGACCCGCACCCGCAACCACGTCGCCGCGTTCCTGCGCCTGGACGGCCTGGGCCTGCTGCTCGACTGCGGCGAGGGCACCCAGCGCCAGCTGCTGCACGCCGGGGTCCCGTCCAGCGCGGTCGACCGCGTCTGCATCACGCACGCGCACGGCGACCACTGCCTCGGGCTGCCCGGCGTGCTCTCGCGGATGGCGCTGGACGGGCGGCGGGCAGCGGTGCCCGTGCACTGCCCGGCCGGTGCCGTGGCGCGGCTCGGGCTGCTCGCCGAGGTCGCCGGCCAGCCACCGGTGCGGTGGGTCCCGGCCGACGGGAGCGCGCCCCAGCAGGCGGCCCGGTCCGGCCCCTGGACGCTGAGCACCGCCCCGCTGGAGCACCGGGTGCCGACCGTGGGCTACCGGGTGGTCGAGGACGACGGCGTGCGCCTGCGGCCCGAGCGGCTCGCGGCTCTGGGCGTCCGCGGGCCCGACGTCGGCCGGCTGCAGCGCGAGGGGCGGCTGCGGCGCGCTCCCGACCTGGGCGACGTCGAGCTGGCGCAGGTGTCGGCACCGCGGCCCGGCCAGCGGGTGGCCTTCGTGCTCGACACCCGCGAGTGCGAGGGCGCCGAGCAGCTGGCCGAGGGCGTCGACCTGCTCGTCTGCGAGTCGACCTACCTGCACCGCGACCGGGCCCTGGCGCACGAGCACCGGCACCTCACCGCGCGGCAGGCGGGGCGGCTCGCCGCCCGGGCCGGGGCGCGCCGCCTGGTGCTGCTGCACGTGTCGCAGCGCTACGACGAGGACGGCCTGCGCGAGATGACCGACGAGGCGGGTGAGGAGCACGGCGACGTGGTCCTCGCCCGCGACCTCGACGTGGTGCCGCTGCCGCCGCGACGCCGGTCAGGCCTCGGCGAGGCGGGCCAGCTCGGCCACGACGAGGTCCGCCACCGCGCAGGTGAGGCCGACGTCGCGGTCTGACCACGAGTGCGGCGCCGTCTCCCAGACGCACAGCGCCCCGACCGGCGAGCCGTCGGGCAGCACGAGCGGCACCCCGAGGTAGGCACCGACGACGCCCGCCGTGACCGGCAGGAGGTCACCGAGCCAGGGGTGCCGGGCCGCGTCCGCGGCGACGAGCACGTCGCGCGAGAGCAGGGTGATGCTGCACAGGCCGTCCTCGAGCGCCAACCGGTCCGGCACGCGGAGCGCCGGCGGGGTCCGCAGCACGACGGCCACCTGCTCCTCGGCGAGCAGCGAGAGCTGCGCGCAGGAGGTGCCCGCGACCTGCCGGGCCAGGTCGACGAGGCCGGCGAGCACCGGCGAGCGCCCGGCGGTCTCGACGAGCCGGCGGGTCAGCGCGGTGCGGTGCGGCTCGCGGAGCGCGGCGACCTCCGGCAGGCCGGACTCCCGGCGGGCCGCTGCCGCTGTCGTGGTCACGAGCGGACTGTACGGGCAGGCCGGGCCGGGCGGAAGGGCCCGGACGGGCGACGGCCGGACGCGCGACACCCCGGCGAGGCCGGGGTTCGACGACGACCCCGCCGGGGGTCTGGCGGAAGCCTGGGCGCCCGCGCGACGCCGGTCAACCGGCCGCGGTCGGGAAGTGCTGCCACCCGGCCGGCTCGAGCGGCCGGCCACGCAGGTCGCGCACGCCGCGCCCCGCCCGGACCCGCCCGACCGCGACGATCCCCTCATCGGCCAGCGCCTCGGCGACCCCCAGCGGCACGGCGGCCAGCAGCGCGTGGTCCTCGCCGCCGTGCAGCACGTCGGCCCGCGTCGCCCCGGGCGCGGCCGGCACCGCGTCGACGTCGAGCTCCACGCCGACGCCGCTGGCGGTGCACAGCGACAGCAGGTCCACGACGAGGCCGTCGCTGACGTCGCACATCGCCGTCGCCCCTGCCTCGGCGAGCACCGGTCCGAGGGCGTACGGCGGGGCGGGCCGGCGGTGCGCCTGCACCAGCGGGCCGCTGCGCTCCCCCGCCAGGAGCCGCGTCAGCCCGGCCGCCGAGCCGCCGAGCCGGCCGGCGACGACGACGACGTCGCCGTCGCGCGCGCCGGACCGCAGCACCGGTCGGCGGCCCTGCAGGTCGCCCAGCGCGGTCACCGACACGACGACCTCGCCGCCGCGGACGGTGTCGCCGCCCACGACCACCGCGCCGGCCCGGGCCGCCTCCTCGCGCAGCCCGTCGGCCAGCGCCAGCGCCCAGGCGACCGGCAGGTCCGCGGGCGCGACCAGCCCGACGAGCAGCGCGGTCCCGGCACCGCCCATCGCCGCGACGTCGGCGAGGTTGGCCGCCGCCGCCTTGACGCCGACGTCGTGCCCGCTGGACCAGTCGCGCCGGAAGTGGACACCCTCGACGAGCACGTCGGTCGTGGCGACCACCCGGCCGTCCGGGGCCGCGACGACCGCGGCGTCGTCGCCGGGCCCGACGAGGACACCGGACGCCCCCCGGGGCGCGACGCCGGCGGCCAGGCGGGCCGTCACGGCAGCCACGAGCCCGGCCTCGCCCAACCCTCCTGCGGTAGCGTCCGCCACCCCGACAGCCTTCCAGAGAGGTCCCACCCCGTGGTCCAGGCCTACATCCTCATCCAGACCGAGGTCGGCAGGGCCGCCGCGGTCGCGGCCGCGATCAGCCGGCTCGACGGCGTCGCCCAGGCCGAGGACGTCACCGGTCCGTACGACGTCATCGTCCGCGCGGAGGCCGCCACGGTCGACGAGCTGGGCAAGCTCGTGGTGGCGAGCATCCAGTCCGTCGACGGCATCACCCGCACGCTGACCTGCCCCGTCGTCCACCTCTGAGGGTGCGCGCCGCGGCGCTGCTCGGCGCCGCACTGCTGGCCGGCTGCTCGTCGACCGCCGCCCCCGCGCCGCGGGCGACCGGCCCGGTCGACGTGCCCGCGCCGAGCGGCACCGCGGGCGTGGAGCGGTGCGCCGACCTGGTCGGGGCCCTGCCGTCGCTGCTGCGGTCGAGCCGCGCCGACCTCGCCCGCCGGCCGGTCGCCGGCGATCCCACCCGCACCGCGGCGTGGGGCGACCCGCCGGTCCTGCTCGTCTGCGGCGCGGTCCCGCCCGCCGGCGACCCGACCGCCGAGCAGCTGCAGGTCGGCCCGCCCGGTGGCGGCCTGGTCACCTTCGTCCTGGCGGACCTCGGCACGTCGACGGCGTTCACGACGGTGGGGCTGCCCGTGACGGTGACGGTCACCGTGCCCGACACCGCCGACAGCACGGTGCTCGTGCCGATCACCCCCGCGCTGCTGGCCGTGCGGCCCTGACCGTGCTCGCCGTGCCCGGGGTCAGCGCAGCCCGGTCCCGCGGAGCAGGGCGTCCTGCACCAGGTGGTCGACGAGCGCCGGGTAGTCGAGCCCGGAGGCCGCCCACATCCTCGGGAACATCGAGGTCGGTGTGAAGCCGGGCATGGTGTTGACCTCGTTGACGGTCAGCGCGCCGTCGGCGCCGACGAAGAAGTCGACGCGGGCCAGTCCCTCGCACTGCAGGGCGTCGAAGGCGCGCAGCGCCAGCGCCCGCAGCCGGCCGGTCACGTCGTCCGGCAGCAGCGCCGGCACGTCGAGCTCGGTCGCGTCCTCGAGGTACTTCGCCTCGAAGTCGTAGAAGGACCGGTCGGCGGCGACCCGCACCTCGGCCGGCACGCTCGCCCGCGGGCCGTCCGGCGCGCCGAGCACCCCGCACTCGACCTCACGCCCGACGACGGCCGCCTCGACGAGCGCCTTCGGGTCGGCGGCGTGCGCCACGGCCAGGGCGGCGTCGAGCTCGGCGAGGTCGGTGACCCGGCTGATGCCGATGCTCGAGCCGCCGCGGGCCGGCTTGACGAAGACCGGCAGGCCGAGCGCCCGCACCGCCTCGCGGTCGACGGGCTGCCCCCGGCGCACCACGACGGCCCGCGCCACCGGCAGGCCGGCCTCGCGCAGCAGCACCTTGGCCACCGCCTTGTCCATCGCCGCGGCACTGGCCAGCACGCCGCTCCCGACGTACGGCACGCCCGCCATCTCGAGCAGCCCCTGCACCGTGCCGTCCTCGCCGAAGGGTCCGTGCAGCACGGGGAAGACCACGTCGACCGGCCCGAGCCCCTCCGCGGTGCCCTCGAGCGGCACGAGCCCGCCGGCCGTCGGGTCGCCCGGCAGGGCGACGGCCTGGCCGTCCTTGACCGACGGCAGCTCGCGCCCCGACAGCGCCAGCAGCGCGGGGTCGCCGGGCAGCAGGACCCAGCGGCCCTCGGCCGTGATGCCGACGGCCACGACGTCGTAGCGGTCGGGGTCGAGCGCCGCGAGGACGCTGCTGGCCGACACGCAGCTGATGGCGTGCTCGGTGCTGCGGCCGCCGAGGACGACGGCGACGCGGGTGCGGGTCACGCGGCGAGCGTAGGGCGGGTGACGGGCAGCGACGCTCAGCGCCGCGCGCGCACCCATCGGGCGAGGTTCATCCCGGCCAGGCCGGCCAGGCCCCAGCGGTCGCGGCGCCGCGCCGACTCGAGCAGGTGCGCCGCCCGCGCGGCCTCCATGTGCGACCAGACCAGGGGTGCGTTGCCGAGGCCCTGCCGGCTCTCCGGGTCGACCTCCTCCGGCAGCAGCGCCGGCAGCGCGCGGTCGAGCGCGTCCCACCGCTCCTGCGCCTCCGCGAGCCGCCCGCAGGCCGCCAGCGCCGAGACCGCCCACCAGCTGACGGGCAGGAACGCGCCCTCGACGCCGGAGAAGCCGTCGTCGCCGCCGGGCTCGTAGCGGTAGAGGAAGGGCGCCGCGTCCAGGGCCCGCAGCGTCGCGTCGACGAGCCGGGACGCGCGGGGGTCGCGGCGGTCGAACATCCGGTAGACCACCGCCATCAGCGCGCTCGCGTCCGCCCGGGGCGGTCCGTCGTAGGTCTGCGGGAGGCCGCCGTCGGGCAGCAGCGCCGCGACCACCCGCTCCTTGGCCTGCGCGCGGGCGCGGCGCCAGTGCCGCCGGCGGGCGGTGGGCCGCCAGACGCGGGCGATCCACAGGGCCCGGTCGAGCGCGAGCCAGACCCCGATGTCGGCGGAGACCAGCCGGGCCGGCTCCCGCAGCTCCCAGATGCCCGACGTGCGCTCCACCAGCGGACCGGACAGCTCGTCGGCGACCGCCCGCACGAGGTCCCAGAGCGCGTCGGTGAGGGAGCCGCCCTGCTGCAGGTAGAGCTGCGCGGCCTCCAGGAGCAGCCCGAGGGCGTCGTACTGCACCTGCTCGCGCGCGCCGTTGCCCACCCGCACCGGGCGCGACCCCGCCCACCCGGCGATCCCGGGCACCTCGCGCTCGTCGGGCACCTCGCGACCGCGCACGTCGGTCATCGGACCGCTGGGCATCCGCCGCGCGCGCACCTGCTCGAGCACGAAGCGCAGGTGTCCCCGCGCCGTGTCGGGCCGTCCGAGCAGGGCCGCGACCGACACGGCCAGCGAGGAGTCGCGCAGCCACGTGTAGCGGTAGTCGAACTGCCGGTCGTGGCCGGGCGCCTCCGGCAGGGACGTGGTCGGCGCGGCGACGACCGCGCCGGTCCGGGCGTACGTGCACAGCCGCAGCACCCGCAGCGCGTCCGCGCAGCGCTGCTCTCCCCCTGCGGGCAGCCGGGCGCCGGCGAGCAGGGCGTCGTCCTCGGCCCGCACCTGCTCCAGCTCGGCGAGCAGCCCCCCGACGTCGGCCGTGCGCTCAGGGTCGAAGGTGACGACCAGCGCCGTCCACGAGCCGCGCGGAGCGGTCAGCCGCGTGCGCGCGTGCGCGCCGTCGACGCGGGTGCGCCCGCCCAGCAGGCGTACGGGCCGGTCCCGCACGGTCGTGGCCGCCCCGTCGCCGTCCGGCTGCCAGGTGGCGACCGGAGCGTCGAAGCCGCCGAGCGCGAGCTCGTGCTCGACGTCGAGGTCGTCGTCGAGCCCGCGCGCGAGGCGCACGAGCGACGTGCCGCGGTCGTCGGTGCAGCAGGAGCGCGTCGCGGGTCTCGACCCGGCCGCGCGGGCTCTGCAGGACGGTGTCGAGCACCGGACCGGCGGCCCGGCCGGCTGCCGGCGGCGAGGCGCACGCCGGTCCAGCGGGCCGCGGCGCCGGTGGGGTCGAGCAGCGACCACAGCAGCGGCGGGTCGTCGAGCTCGGGAGCGCACCACCAGTCGACCTCGCCGCCCGGCCGCAGCAGCGCGGTGGACGACCCGTCGCCGAGCATCCGGTGGGCCGGACCGGCGGTGCCGGCGACCCGCCGCGCGACGGCCCCGCCCCCGGGGTCGGGTCGCTCACCCCACCTGCTCGGCCAGCTCGCGCAGCGGCGGCTCGTACGCCTCGCCGAAGGTCGGGAAGGCGTGGACGACGTCGGTGAGCACGGCCAGCGGCACCTCGCGCGCGCATGGCGAGGGTCGCCTCCGACAGCCACTCGTCGGCGTGCGGTCCGATCGCCGCTGCGCCGATGCAGCACGCCGCGGGCGCGGTCGGCCGTGAGCACGAGGCGGCCGCCGTCGGTGCCCTCGGTGGCGGTGCGGGCGACCTCGCCGAGGTCCATGACCGCCGTCACCGCGTCGATGCCGGCCTCGCGCGCGGTCGGCCGCGTCCATCCCGACGCTGGCGACCGCCGGGCTCGGTGTAGACCGCCCGCGGGACCGCCCGGTAGTCGGCGCGGCGGTCGCCGCCGAGCAGGTTCTCCGACGACGACCCGCGCCTGGTAGTTGGCGGTGTGCGTGTACGGCGCGATGCCCGTCACGTCGCCGGCCGCCCAGACGTGCTCCTGGCCGGCGCACCCGGCAGCGGTCGTCGACCTGCGCAGCTCGCCGGCGTCGCCCGGCTCGATCCCGAGCACGTCCAGGCCGAGCCCGCCGGTCGTCGGGCGGCGGCCGGTGGCGACGAGCACCCGCTCGACCTCGACGGTCCGCCGCCCTCGGCCAGGTGCACGCGCGCGCCGCCGTGCTCGCCCGGCTCGAACCGCTCGGCCGCCGCGCCCAGGCGGCACGTCGACGCCGTCGGCGCGCAGCACGTCGGCCAGCAGGTCGGCGACGCTCGGCTCCTCCTTGCCGAGCAGCTGCGGCCCGGACTCGACGAGGGTCACCGCGGACGCCGAAGCGGGCGAAGCACCTGCGCCAGCTCGCAGCCCGACCGCACCGCCGCCGAGCACCAGCAGGCTGGCCGGGCCGCTCGCTGCGTCGACAGCGCCTCGTCGCTGGTCCACGTCGGCACCGCGTCCAGCCCGGGCAGGTCGGGGACGACCGCCGTCGAGACCGGTGGCGACGACGAGGTCGGTCCAGCCCAGCGCCGCGCCGTCGACGTCGACGCACCCCGGGCGCCGTCACGCGACCGCGGCCGCGCACGAGCATCGACGCCGGCCTGCTCCAGCTCCGTCGGCCGGCACCGCTGTCGTCGCGGTGCTCGGCGACCTCGTCCCGGCGCCGCACCGCGGCGCGGAAGGCCGCGTCGTCGTCGTCGAGCGTCGGCGCGCGCGAGGCGCCGCCGAGGTCGGCGAGCTGCCGCGCCTCGACGCGGGCCTGGGCGCTGCGCAGCACCGCCTTGCTCGGCATGCAGGCGACGTACGGGCACTCGCCGCCGACCGCGCAGCGGCTCGACGAGGGCCACCGGCCGGCCGGCCTGCGGCCAGCGCGGTGGCGACGGTCTCGCCGGCCGAGCCGGCTCCGAGGACGACGACGTCGAAGGTCTCCATGCAGGCATCCTCACCCGCGGCCGTCGCTGCGCACCCCTCGGGCGCGCGACCTACTCCCGGGACGCCTGCCGGCCCATGAGCGCGGCGATGACGTCGCGCGGGGAGCGGCCCTCGTGGCACACGGCGACGACCTGCTCGGTGATCGGCATCTCCACGCCGTGCTCCTCGGCGAGGTCGAGCACCGAGCGGCAGCTCCTCGACGCCCTCGGCCGTCTGGTGCGGCCGCGCACGCAGCTCGGCGACCGGCACCCCGCGCCCGAGCTGCTCGCCGAAGGTGCGGTTGCGCGACAGCGGCGAGCTGCAGGTCGCGACGAGGTCGCCGAGCCCGGCGAGGCCCGGCGAAGGTCATCGGGTCGGCCCCGAGCGCGAGCACCGAGCCGGGCGGTCTCGGCGAGCCCGCGGGTCATCAGGGAGGCCTTGGTGTTGTCGCCGAAGCCCATGCCCTCGGCCATGCCGGTGGCGAGCGCGATGACGTTCTTGACCGCACCGCCGAGCTCGCAGCCGACGACGTCGGGGTTGGTGTACGGGCGGAAGTAGGGGGTCGTGCAGGCGGCCTGCAGGCGGGCGCAGGTCTCCGCGTCGGTGCAGGCCACGACGGTGGCGGTCGGCTGCTCGTGCGCGATCTCGCGGGCCAGGTTGGGCCCGCTCACCACCGCGACGCGGGCGAGCGGCACGCCGGCGACCTCGCAGACCACCTCGCTCATCCGCTTGGCCGTGCCGAGCTCGACGCCCTTCATGAGGCTGACGAGCAGCGGCCGTCGGGCCCAGCGCCGCGGCGACCGCGGCGAGGTTGGCGCGCAACGTCTGCGACGGCACCGCCAGCACGACGAGCTCGGCGCCCGCGACCGCCTCCAGGGCGTCGTCGGTGGCGGTGAGCCGCGGCGGGCAGGGCGACGCCGGGCAGGTAGCCGGGGTTCTCCGAGCGCTCGCGCACGGAGCGCGCGACCTCGGCGCGGCGCGACCACAGCACGACGTCGCCGCCGGCGTCGGCCAGCACCTTGCCGAACGCGGTGCCCCAGGACCCCGCGCCGAGCACGGCGGCCCGCGTCACGCGCTCCGCCGTCCGCCGTGCCGTCCCTCGTGCCGTCCCTCGTGCCGTCCCTCGTGCCGCCCGCCCGGGCTCCCCGGCCGCCACTCGTGCACCTGCTCCGGTCGCCCCTCCCCGCGCAGCAGCTCCAGCTGCGCCGTGATGGCGGCCATGACGTCGGCGGTCGCCGCACGCAGCACGTCGGCGCTCAGCTCCCGCCCCTCGTACGGCGACAGGTCCACCGGCGGCCCCGCCTGCACGCGCACGTCGTGCCGGGGGAACAGGTGCAGCCCGCGCGACCGGTAGGTGTCGTGCACCTCCTGCGGACCCCACAGAGCGACGGGGACGACCGGCGCGCCGGACAGCAGGGCGAGCCGGGCGACGCCGGTGCGCGCCACCATCGGCCACTTGCCCGGGTCGCGGCTCACGGTGCCCTCGGGGTAGATGACGATGCACTCCCCCGCGTGCAGGGCCGCGACGGCGTCGCGCAGCGCCAGGGAGGCGTCGGACGTGCCGCGGTGCACCGGGATCTGCGCGGCACCGCGCATGACCCGACCGACCAGCCCGCGCCCGCGGAACAGCGTGCTCTTGGCCATGAAGCGCGCGATGCGGCCGGTGCCGTGCACGACGAACTCGGCGAGGAAGACCGGGTCGGCGTGCGACACGTGGTTCGCGGCCAGGACCACGCCGCCGCGCTCGGGGACGTGCTCGACGCCCGACCAGTGCCGCCGGGCCACGAGCACCGCCAGGGGCTTGAGCAGCACGACGGCCAGGGCGTACCAGCCGGAGCCCAGCTGCCGCAGGCCCACTCGTCGCCGCACCCGACCGCCTCCTGTCCGGCCGCCCCGTCCGGGGCCCCGCGCCGGTGCAGCATCCCTGCTCGTCCGCGCTGCTGTCGAGGAGGGTCCGCTGGTTGGATGGCCGGGTGGCGGACCGGGGTGGCGCGGCGGCAGGCGTGCGCTGGCACGTCGTCGTGCCCGTCAAGCTCCTGGAGCGCGCCAAGACCCGGCTCGGGGCGTACGGGCCGGCCGGCCGGGCGGAGCTCGCGCTCGCCTTCGCCGACGACGTCGTCACCGCGGCGCTCGCCTGCCCGCTCGTCGCCGGGGTCGCCGTCGTCACCGACGACGTGCGGGCCGCGCGGGTGCTCGGCCGCGACGGCGTGCGGGTGCTGCCCGACGTGCCCGGTGGCGGGCTCAACGACGCCCTCGGCGCCGGCGCGGCCGCCCGCGCGCGACCGCGGGACGGGGTGGCGGCGCTCGCGAGCGACCTGCCCACCCTGCGCGCGCAGGACCTCGGCGCGGCGCTCGCGGCCGTCGCGGTCCGCGCCTTCGTGCCGGACGCCGCGGGTACGGGCACGACCCTGCTGGCGGCCGCTCCCGGTGTGCCGCTGCGCCCCGCGTACGGCCCCGGGTCCCGCGCCGCCCACCTCGCGTCCGGCGCCGTCGAGCTGCCCGCGCCGCTCGCCCTGCGCCTGGACGTCGACACCCCGTCCGACCTGCTCCGCGCGCTGTCGCTGGGCACCGGGCCACGGACGACGGCGGTCGCCGCACGCGTGCTCCGCGCCTCGGCGTGAGCGCGCCCGGCACCGTCCTGGCGGCCACGGTCCGGCGGTCGGACGCCGACGGCGTCGAGGTCCTGCTCGACGACGGCACGCCGCGCGAGGTGCCGGCCGGCGCCGTCGACCCGCGGCTGCGCCACCTGCGGCCGGGCCAGCGGGTGCACCTCGAGCACGACGGCAGCGGGCACGTCCAGGCGCTCACCCTGCCCGGCGGCCCCCTGCCGGACCCGGGGCCGACCGGGCCGCCCGGGGCGAGGACCATGACGGCATGAGCACCGACCTGGAGCCGGTGGCGGACGTGCCGCGCGAGGTCCTCGAGGACGCCGGGCTGCCGGCCGACCGCTTCCTCAACCGCGAGGTCAGCTGGCTCGACTTCAACGCCCGGGTGCTCGCGCTCGCCCAGGACCCGGCCGAGCCGCTGCTCGAGCGCGCCAAGTTCCTCGCGATCTTCGCGAGCAACCTCGACGAGTTCATGATGGTGCGGGTCGCCGGGCTCAAGCGCCGCCGGTCGACCGGCCTGGGCACGCGCAGCGCCGACGGGCTGGGCACCCGCGAGCAGCTCAGCCTGCTCAACCGCCGCAGCCGGGAGCTCGCGTCCGAGCACGCGCGGTGCTTCCTGGAGGACGTGCGGCCCGCGCTCGCCGAGGCGGGCGTGCGCATCGCGCTGTGGGACGAGCTGGCCCCCGAGCAGCAGGCGCCGCTGCACGACTGGTTCCGCAGCCAGCTGTTCCCGGTGCTGACCCCGCTCGCGGTGGACCCGGCGCACCCCTTCCCCTACATCAGCGGCCTGTCGCTCAACCTGGCGGTCCTCGTCCGCGACCCGAGCACCCGCGCCGAGCACTTCGCCCGCGTCAAGGTGCCCAACAACGTGCCGCGGTTCGTGCAGGTCGAGGGCGCCGAGAGCGCCGAGACCTGGCTGCCCGTCGAGGAGCTCATCGGCGCCCACCTGCCCCAGCTCTTCCCGGGCCTCGAGGTCGCCGCGCACCACGTCTTCCGGGTGACCCGCAACGCCGACGTCGAGGTCGAGGAGGACCGCGACGAGGACCTGCTGCAGGCGCTCGAGCGCGAGCTCGCCCGCCGCCGCTTCGGCCCCGTCGTCCGCCTCGAGGTCAGCACGACCGTCGACCCGCACGTGCTGGACCTGCTGGTCCGGGAGCTCGAGATCACCCGCGACGACGTGGTGCAGCTTCCCGGCCTGCTCGACCTCGCGTCGCTGTGGCAGCTGTACGCCGTGGACCGTCCCGAGCTCAAGGACGACCCGCACGTGCCCGCGACGCACCCGCGCCTGGCCGAGGGCGAGCAGGCCGCCGACGTGTTCGCGGCGCTGCGCGAGGGCGACGTGCTCGTGCACCACCCGTACGACTCCTTCGCCACGTCCGTGCAGCGCTTCGTCGAGCAGGCCGCGGCAGACCCGCACGTGCTGGCCATCAAGCAGACGCTCTACCGCACCTCCGGCGACTCGCCCGTCGTCGACGCGCTCATCGACGCCGCCGAGGCGGGCAAGCAGGTCGTCGTGCTCGTCGAGATCACGGCGCGGTTCGACGAGCAGGCCAACATCGGCTGGGCGCGCGCGCTGGAGAAGGCCGGCTGCCACGTCGTGTACGGGCTCGTCGGGCTCAAGACCCACTGCAAGACCTGCCTGGTCGTCCGTCAGGAGCAGGGCCAGCTGCGGCGGTACGCGCACCTGGGCACCGGCAACTACAACCCCAAGACGGCGCGGGTCTACGAGGACCTCGGCCTGCTCACCGCCGACCCGGAGGTCGGGGCGGACCTGACCGACCTGTTCAACACCCTGACCGGCTACAGCCGCCAGACCGACTACCGCACGCTGCTCGTCGCGCCCCACGGCGTCCGCGCGGGTCTCGTCGAGCGCATCGAGCGCGAGGCGCGCCACGCCCGCGCCGGCCGGCCGGCCGGCATCGTGTTCAAGGCCAACAGCATCGTCGACGAGCGGGTCATCGACGCGCTCTACCGCGCCAGCCGGAGCGGGGTGCCGGTGCGCCTGGTCGTCCGCGGCATCTGCGCGCTGCGGCCCGGCGTCCCCGGGCTGTCGGAGTCCGTGCACGTCCGCAGCGTCGTCGGACGGTTCCTCGAGCACTCCCGCGTCATGGTGTTCGGCTCGCCCGACCGCGACGTCGACCCGGTCGAGCACTGGTTGGGCAGCGCCGACCTCATGCACCGCAACCTCGACCGCCGCGTCGAGACGCTCGTGCGCGTCAAGGACGAGCGGGTGCGCGCCCAGCTCGACGAGCTGATGGGCCTGCTGCTGTCGGACGGGATCGTGCGCTGGGAGCTCCAGCCCGACGGGTGCTGGGACCGCCGAGCGGGCGACGACGTGCAGAGCGAGCTGGTCCGGCGCGCGGGCACCCGCGCGCACCTCTGAGTGCCCGGCCCGGTGCGCGCCGCCGGCGGCGCGCTGTGGCGGCCCGCGGACGGCGCCGCGGCCGGGGGGCCGGTCGAGGTGGCGCTGGTGCACCGGCCCCGCTACGACGACTGGTCGCTGCCGAAGGGCCGCCTCGACCCGGGCGAGCAGCCGCTGGCGGCGGCTGCGCGCGAGGTCCAGGAGGAGACCGGCTGGCGCAGCGCGCTCGGCCGGACGCTCGGCGAGAGCCGCTACCGCGTGGTGCGCGACGGGCGGCAGCGCGACAAGACGGTGCAGTGGTGGGCGGCCCGGGCCCGGGACGCCGGCGCCCGGCCGGTCGATCCCGCCGAGGTGGACGAGGTCCGCTGGCTGGCGCCCGACGACGCCGCGTCGCTGCTGACGGCGGGGCGCGACCTCGACGTGCTCCGGCTGCTCGTCGAGACCGGCACCTGGACGACGACCGTCGTGCTGCTGCGGCACGGGTGCGCCGGGAACCGGGCGGGGTGGTCCGGTGCGGACGGCGCGCGGCCCCTCGACGCGCAGGGCGGGCGGCAGGCCCGGGCCCTGGCCGGGCTGCTGCCGGCGTACGACCCCGTGCGCGTGCTCGCCGCCGCCCCGCTGCGCTGCCGGCAGACCGTCGCGCCGCTCGCCGACGCCTGCGGCCTCGCGCTCGAGACCGACGACCTGCTCGGCGACCAGGCCTGGGTCGACGCCCCGCAGCAGGTCCTCGAGCGGGTGGGCGAGCTCGGTCGGGGAGACGGCGCCGTCGTGGCGGCGAGCCAGGGCAGCGCCGTCCCCGGCGTCGTCCGCGCACTGGCGGGGCAGTCGGGCCTGCGCGCGCCCGACCCCCGCACCCCCAAGGGTGCGGGGTGGGCGCTGACCTTCCGCGACGGGCGGCTCGTGGCGCTGGACCCGCTGGCCGCCCCGGCCTGAGCGGGTGGCAGCGCTCGCGCCGCCGACCCGCGGGGCTGCTAGGACTTCTTCGCGGGGGCCTTCTTCGCCGCCGGAGCCTTCTTCGCCGCCGGAGCCTTCTTCGCCGCCGGAGCCTTCGTCGCCGCCGGAGCCTTCGTCGCGGGAGCCTTCGCCGCGGGAGCCTTCTTCGCCGCCGTCGCCTTCTCGGCCGCAGGAGCCTTCTCGGCCGGCGCCTTCTTCGCCGCCGGAGCCTTCGCCGCCGTCGCGGGAGCCTTCGTCGCCGTCGCGGGAGCCTTCTTCGCCGGAGCCTTCGTCGCCGGCGCCTGCTTCGACGCGGCGTCGCGGCGCGGCGCCGCCTCGTCCTCGTCGTCGTCGTCCCCGAGCCCGGGCACGTGCGCGGCTGCGGCGGCGGCCGCGCTGCGCACCGCGCCGGCCGCGGACCGCAGCCGGCGCACCGGCCCGGCCGCCGCGCTGCCGGCGGCCTCCCCGGCGGCGGAGACCGCCGCCGGAGCGAGCGCCCGGGCGCCGCTCACGACCTCCTTGAAGGCCGCGGAGGGCCGGAACTTCGGCACCGCCGTCTCGGGCAGGTCGACGGACTCGCCCGTGGCCGGGTTGCGGGCCGTGCGGGCCGCCCGCTCGACCTTCTCGAACACGCCGAAGCCGCTGATCGCCACGCGCTCACCCGCCGAGACGGCGCGCTGCACGGTGTCGAGGACCGCCTCCACCGCGGTGGCCGCGGTCTTGCGGTCACCGATGCGCTCGGCGATGGCGTCGATGAGCTCGGACTTGTTCACGCAGGACCTCCTGGCCCGAGGCGCTCTGCCTCTCGTGCGACCGGAGGGTAGGGCCGCGGGGGCGTTCGCGCACCTGTGCCCGGCGCGGCCGGAGTGTCGCGCCCTCAGCGGCTCGTGGGCAGGTGGGCCGGGCGCTGGGCCTCGTACGCGGTGATGTCGTCCCCGTGGCGCAGCGTGAGGCCGATGTCGTCCAGGCCCTCGAGCAGGCGCCAGCGGGTGAAGTCGTCGAGCGCGAAGCCCGCGACGACGTCGCCGGCCCGCAGCTCGCGCTCCCGCAGGTCCACCGTCACGGGGGTGGTCGGGTCGGCCTCGACGACCTGCATGAGGCGCTCGACGACCTCGGCGGGCAGCTGCACCGGCAGCAGCCCGCCCTTGAGGGCGTTGCTGCGGAAGATGTCGCCGAAGCGCGGGCTCACGACCGCCCGGAAGCCGTGGTCCTGCAACGCCCAGACCGCGTGCTCGCGGCTGGACCCGGTGCCGAAGTTCTCCCCCGCCAGCAGGACGCTGGCGCCCGGGTAGCGGTGCAGCACGAAGTCCGGGTCCTCGCGCCACTGGCTGAACAGGCCCGCGCCGAAGCCGGTGCGCTCCACGCGCTTGAGCCAGTCGCTGGGGATGATCTGGTCGGTGTCGACGTCGCTGCGGCGCAGCGGCGCGGCCGTCCCGGTGTGGGTGGTGAACGCGTCCACGGTCAGGCTCCCGTCTCGGGCAGGTCGGCGGGGGCGGTCAGGCGCCCGGTGAGGGCGGTGGCCGCCGCGACCTCGGGACTCACGAGGTGCGTGCGGCCGCCGCGCCCCTGCCGGCCCTCGAAGTTGCGGTTGGAGGTGGAGGCGCACCGCTCGCCGGGCGCGAGGGTGTCGGGGTTCATGCCCAGGCACATCGAGCAGCCGGCGTTGCGCCAGTCGAAGCCGGCGTCGCGGAAGACCTGGTCGAGGCCCTCCTGCTCGGCCTGCAGCTTCACGAGCATGGAGCCGGGGACGACCATCGCGCGGACCCCGGGGGCGACGGTGCGCCCGCGCACGACCTCGGCCGCGGCCCGCAGGTCCTCCATCCGCCCGTTCGTGCACGAGCCGAGGAAGACCGCGTCGACCGGCACGTCGCGCATCCGGGTGCCCGCGGTCAGACCCATGTAGTCCAGGGCCCGCTCGGCGGCCTCGCGCTCGCTGCCGACCGGCATCGCCTGCGGGTCGGGCACCGCCTCCCCGAGCGGGACGCCCTGGCCCGGGTTGGTGCCCCAGGTGACGAACGGGGTGACGGCGGAGGCGTCGAGGACGACCTCCTTGTCGAAGACCGCGTCGTCGTCGGTGCGCAGCGTGCGCCAGTGCGCGACCGCGTCGTCCCAGTCCCGCCCCTGCGGCGCGTGGGGGCGGCCCTGCAGGTAGGCGTACGTCGTCTCGTCCGGGGCGACCATGCCGGCGCGCGCACCCCACTCGATGCTCATGTTGCAGACCGTCATCCGGCCCTCCATCGACAGCCCCTCGACGGCGTCGCCGCGGTACTCGACGAGGTAGCCCTGGCCCCCGCCGGTGCCGACCTGGGCGATGAGCGCGAGCACCAGGTCCTTCGCGGTCACGCCCGGCTGCAGCCGCCCGGTCACCGTCACCGCCATGGTGCGCGGGCGCGGCACGGGCAGCGTCTGCGTGGCGAGCACGTGCTCCACCTCGCTGGTGCCGATCCCGAAGGCGAGGGCGCCGAAGGCGCCGTGCGTGCTGGTGTGGCTGTCGCCGCAGACGACCGTCGTGCCCGGCTGCGTCAGGCCCAGCTGCGGCCCGATGACGTGCACGATGCCCTGGCCGGCGTCGCCCATCGGCAGCAGCCGTACGCCGAACTCCTCGCAGTTGCGCCGGAGGGTCTCGACCTGCGTGCGGCTGACCGGGTCGGTGATGACCAGCTCGGCCGAGGTCGGCACGTTGTGGTCCTCGGTGGCCAGCGTCAGCTCGGGGCGACGCACCCCGCGGCCGGCCAGGCGCAGACCGTCGAAGGCCTGCGGGCTGGTGACCTCGTGCACCAGGTGCAGGTCGATGTAGAGCAGGTCGGGCTCGCCGTCGGCGGCGCGCACGACGTGCGCGTCCCAGACCTTCTCCGCCAGGGTTCGTCCCATCGGCCTCTCCTGCCGCTTGCATCTCATCAGTTGAGATGCTTGTGTCAGTACGTGGAACACTCTAGCGGAGTCGGCGTCCTGGACAAGGCCGTCCTCGTCCTCGACGCGGTCGCGGCGGGCGCCGGGACGCTCGCGGCGCTCGTCGAGCGCACCGGGCTGTCGCGCGCGACCACCCACCGGCTCGCCGTCGCGCTCGAGGTGCACGGCCTGCTGCGTCGCGACGACACCGGCCGCTGGCTGCTCGGTCCGCACCTGCACGAGCTGACCGGCACCGGACCGCGCGACCGCCTGCTGGAGCGGGCCCAGCCCGTCCTGGCGCAGCTGCGGGACAGCACCGGCGAGAGCGCACAGCTCTACCGCCGGTCGGGGCCGACGACCCGGGTGTGCGTGGCCGCGGCCGAGCGCGGGAGCGGGCTGCGCGACACCGTGCCGGTCGGTGCGGCGCTGCCGATGACCGCCGGCTCCGCGGCCCAGGTGCTGCTCGCCTGGACGCCGGAGGACGAGGTGGTCGAGGCGGCGGCGTTCAGCCCGCGCGTCCTCGCCGACGTCCGGCGACGGGGCTGGGCGCACTCGGTCGCCGAGCGCGAGCAGGGCGTCGCGTCGGTGTCGGCGCCGGTGCGGGGACCCGGGGGCGAGGTCGTCGCGGCCGTGAGCGTGTCGGGACCGCTCGAGCGCCTGACCCGCTCCCCGGGCCGGCTGCACGCGGCGGCGGTGGTCGCCGCTGCGGGGGCGCTCAGCCGGGCGATCGGGGGTAGCCGGGCGATCAGCGGATGGCCGGGCGGGTCTCGCGGCGCGCACCTGTGGACGACCGCGGCGGGTCGGAGGCGAGCTGGACCCTCGCGGCGTGACCCCGTGTGCCGCTCCCGCCTGTGCCCGTCCCGTCTACGCGCGCGGGCACTGCTCGCGGCACTACCGGCAGCTCCTCCGGCACGGCGCCGTGCAGGTCGAGCGGGGGGCGAGCACCTGCTCCGTCCCGGGCTGCCTGCGCACGGCCGTCACCCGGGGCTGGTGCCACGGCCACTACCTGCGGTGGTCCCGGCGCGGTGACGTGCAGGCGGACGTGCCCCTGGCCCGGCCGGCGCGCGACGACTGTGCCGTCGAGGGGTGCGAGAACGGCGTGCACAGCGCAGGCCTGTGCCGCTCGCACGCGCGCCGGCTGCGCCTCTACGGCGATGTCGGCGCCGGCCGGCCACTGCGCCGCAGGACGCCGGACGGCGGGTGCCTGAGCCACGGCTACTGGCAGGTCCCCGTGCGCGCGGACCAGAGGCACCTCGTCCCGCCGGGCCGGACGACGGAGCTGGAGCACCGCCTCGTCATGGCCGCGTTCATCGGCCGCCCGCTGCAGCCCGAGGAGAGCGTGCACCACCGCAACGGAGACCGGCTCGACAACCGCCTCGCGAACCTCGAGCTCTGGTCGTCGTCCCAGCCGAAGGGGCAGCGCGTCGCGGACAAGGTGGTGTGGGCGCGGGAGCTCCTGAGGACCTACGGCGACCCGGTCCGGCCCGAGAGGCAGCAGAGCCCGCCGACCTCGAGGTCGGCGGGCTCTGGTCCTGCTCGGCGTGACCCCAGCGGGATTTGAACCCGCGCTGCCGCCGTGAGAGGGCGGTGTCCTGGGCCGCTAGACGATGGGGCCGAGTGAGATGCAGTTGTCGTGCTGACCGTGCTGTGCGGTCGTGCAGGTGTCGCGCTGGGGTACCTGGACTCGAACCAAGACTAACGGAACCAGAAACCGTCGGGCTGCCAATTACCCCATACCCCACCGGGTGCGGACCGCCAGAGCCGTCCGCGCACCGTGGAGCACTCTAGCGGACCGGGGCGGCGCCCCTCAAACGGCCCGGTCCGCGCCCGCCCGCAGCCGGGCCAGCGTGCGGTCGCGCCCGAGCAGCACCATCGACTCCGGCAGCGGCGGTGCGACCGACGCCCCGCACACGGCCGCACGCAGCGGGAGGTACGCCTTGCCGCGCTTGAGCCCGAGCCCCTCGAGCAGCGCGGCGTCCACGGCCCCCTGGACCGCCTCCAGCGACCAGTCCTGCACCGCCTCGAGAGCGTCCGCCGCGGCCCGCAGCACGTCGGCACTGCCCGCGCCGAAGGCCTTGCCCGCCGCCGCCTCGTCGACGGCGAACTCCGCCTCCGCGACGAACAGGAACGCCACGAGCGCCGGCAGCTCCGAGAGCACCTGCACCCGCGTCTGCACCAGCGGGACCAGGCCGTCGACGAGCACCGCCTGCTCGGCCGTCGGCGGGTCGCCGACCAGACCGGCGCGCTGCAGGAACGGCAGCGCCGCGGCCGCGAACCCGTCGGCCGGGAGCTCGCGCAGGTAGTGCCCGTTGAGCCAGCCCAGCTTGTCGAGGTCGAAGACCGGCCCGACCGTGTTGACGCGGGACCAGTCGAACGTCTCCGACATCTGCGCGAAGGTGAAGACCTCGTCCTGCGACGGCAGCGAGTAGCCCAGCAGCCCGAGGAAGTTGCGCAGCGCCTCGGGCAGGTAGCCCTGCTCCTGGAACCAGGTCAGCCGCGCCGCGGGGTTCTTGCGCTTGGAGATCTTGCTCTTGTCGACGTTGCGCAGCAGCGGCATGTGCGCGTACGCCGGGCGGTCGAAGCCGAGCCAGTCGGCGAGCAGCAGGTGCTTGGGCGTCGAGGAGATCCACTCCTCGCCGCGCACCACGTGCGTGATCTGCATGAGCCCGTCGTCGACGACGACCGCCAGGTGGTAGGTCGGGAAGCCGTCGGCCTTGAGCAGCACCTGGTCGTCGGGCCGCGGCGCCGACACCTCGCCGCGGACCAGGTCCACGAAGCTCAGCGGCGGGTCCTCGGGCACGAGCATCCGCACGACCGGGGTCTCCTGCGCGCCGCCGAGCGCCGCGCGCTCCTCGTACGTCTTGCCGTGGCACAGCCGGTCGTAGCCGGTCGGCAGCTTGCGGCGCTGCTGGTCCTCGCGCATCTCCTGCAGCCTCGCGCTCGTGCACCAGCACAGGTAGGCGTGGCCGTCCTCGAGGAGCCGGTCGACGTACGGCCGGTAGGTGCCCAGCCGCTCGGACTGCCGGTACGGCGCGTAGGGCCCGCCCCGGTCGGGGCCCTCGTCCCAGTCCAGGCCGAGCCAGCGCAGCGTGTCGTAGACCTGCTGCTCGCTGTCGGCGCGGAAGCGCGCCCGGTCGGTGTCCTCGACGCGCAGCACGAACTGACCGCCCTGCTGGCGGGCGAAGGCCAGGTTGAACAGCGACATGTACGCCGTGCCGACGTGCGGGTCCCCGGTCGGGGAGGGCGCGACGCGGACGCGGACGCTCACCGGGCGACCACCGGGTTGCTCAGCGTGCCGATGCCCTCGACGACGACGTCGACCACCGAGCCGGCCGTCAGCGGCCCGACGCCGGCCGGCGTGCCGGTGAGCACGACGTCGCCGGGCAGCAGCGTCATGAAGGCGGTGATCCACTCGATCACGGCGGGCACGTCGTGCAGCAGCTGCGACGTGCGGCCGTCCTGGCGCACCTGCCCGTCGACGAGGCACCGCACCGACAGGTCGCGGGCGTCGAGGTCGGTCTCCACCCACGGCCCGATCGGGCAGAACGAGTCGTGCGACTTGCCGCGCGTCCACTGCCCGTCGGCCTGCTGGTGGTCGCGGGCCGTCACGTCGTTGGCGGCCGTGAAGCCGAGCACGACGTCGAGCGCCCGCTCGCGGGGCACCTCGCGGCACAGCCGGCCGATGACGACGGCCAGCTCCGCCTCGTGGTCGACCCTCTCGCTGTCCCGGGGCAGCCGTACCGGCTCCCCCGGGCCGACGACCGACGTCGACGGCTTGAGGAACACCACCGGGGTGGCGGGCGGCGCGTCCCCGCCCATCTCGGCGGCGTGGTCGGCGTAGTTCTTGCCGATGCAGACGACCTTGCTCGGCAGGACCGGCGCGAGCAGGCGCACCTGCGGCAGCGGGTGGTGCACGTCGGTGAGGCCGAAGGGCGCGAAGGGGTGACCGTCGATCGCGGTGACGACGAGGTCGGCGGGAGCGGCGCCGGGCGGGCCCTCGACCACGCCGAAGGACACCTCCCCGTCGGCGACGAAGCGGCAGATGCGCACGCGGCTGGGCCTTCCGGGACGGAGCGAGGGGGTCGCGGGCAGGCTAGTCCGCAGCCCTCGCGGTCAGGCGCCCGCGCCCGCCGTCTCCTGGGCCCAGACGCGCAGCAGGTCGCGCACCGACAGCACCCCCACGACGTCGGGTCCGTCGCAGACGACCAGGTGCCGGAAACCGCCCTGGAGCATCGCGGCCGCGGCGTCCTGCAGGCGCCACTCCGGCGTCGCGACGACCGCGTCGGGCGTGAGGTGGTCGGCCGCCAGCTCGGCATCGGGGTCCTGGGACCGGGCGACGGCCTCGAGGACGTCGCGCTCGGTGAGGATCCCCGGCCCGTCCGCGTCCGGGTCGAGCACCACGCAGGCGCCGACCTTGCGGGCGGCCATCTGCTGCGCCGCGTGCCGCAGGCTGTGCTGGGGACCGATGGTGAGCACCGTCGGGGTCATCGCGTCTCGCACCTGCACAGGGAGCCTCCTCGGGCCAGGGGGGCACCGTACGACGTGCCGGGCCGCAGCGACAGCCCCGGCGTCAGCCGATCCGGCGCATCCAGCCGTACGGGTCGTCGCGCCGGCCGTACTGCAGGTCGAGCAGCGCCGAGCGCAGCCGCAGGGTGACCTCGCCGGGCGCGCCGTCCCCCACCGTCCACTCCGCCGTGGTGGACCGGACGGCGCCGACCGGCGCGATGACGGCGGCGGTGCCGCAGGCGAAGACCTCGGTGAGGCTGCCGTCCTCGCAGCCCGCCTGCCACTCGTCGGTGCTGATCCGGCCCTCCTCGACCCGCAGGCCGAGCTCGGGCGCGATCTGCAGCAGGGAGTCGCGCACGACGCCGGGCAGGAGCGTGCCGGTGAGGGCGGGGGTGAGCAGCCGGCCGTCGGCGAAGACGAAGAACAGGTTCATCCCGCCCATCTCCTCGACCCACCGCCGCTCCACGGCGTCGAGCCAGACGACCTGGTCGCAGCCCTTCTCGGCGGCCTGGCGCTGGGCGAGCAGGCTGCCGGCGTAGTTGCCGGCGCACTTGGCCTCGCCGGTCCCGCCGACCGCGGCCCGGACGTACTCCGCGGACAGCCAGACCGTGACCGGTCGGACCTCACCGGAGAAGAACGGCGTCACGGGGAAGGCGATGAGCAGGAAGAGGTACTCGTGCGCCGCGCGCATCCCGACCTGGGCCTCGGTCGCGATCATGAACGGCCGCAGGTAGAGGCTCTGGCCCTCGGCCGTCGGCACCCACGCGCGGTCGACGTCGACGATCGCGTCCACCGCGGCCAGGAAGAGCTCCTCGGGCACCTCGGGCATCGCGAGCCGGGCCGCCGAGCGGTTGAAGCGCCGGGCGTTCTCCTCGGGCCGGAACACCGCGACCGAGCCGTCGGGCTGCGCGTACGCCTTGAGGCCCTCGAAGATCGCCTGCCCGTAGTGCAGCACCATCGCCGACGGGTCGAGCGTGAGCGGCTCGTACGCCGCCAGGCGCGCGTCGTGCCAGCCCTGGTCCTGCGACCACCGCACGGTCACCATGTGGTCGGTGTGCACGCGGCCGAAGCCGGGGTCGGCCATGAGCGCCGCCCGCTCCTCGGCCGAGCGCGGCGAGGGGTTCGGCACGACCTCCAGGAGGTCCCGGCCGGTGGTGGTGGTCATGCGCGCTCCTCCCTCGTCCCGGCGGCTGCCGGGACTGCGACGGTAGTCCTCGGCGCCCCCGCGGGTCAGCCGAGCCGGGCCACCAGCGCGTCCCCGACCTCCGCGGTGCGGCGCCGTCCCGACCGCTCCGCGAGGTCGGCGGCGACCGCGGCCTCCACGCGGGCGGCCTCGTCGGCGTGGCCCAGGTGGTCGAGCAGCAGCGCGACCGACAGCACGGTCGCCGTCGGGTCGGCGACGCCCTGCCCGGCGATGTCGGGAGCGCTGCCGTGCACCGGCTCGAACATCGACGGGTGGGTGCCCGACACGTCGAGGTTGCCGCTGGCGGCCAGGCCGATGCCGCCGCAGACGGCCGCGCCGATGTCGGTGAGGATGTCGCCGAAGAGGTTGTCGGTCACCAGCACGTCGAAGCGCGCCGGGTCGGTCACGAAGAACATCGCCGCCGCGTCCGCGTGCTGGTACTCCACCTGCACGTCGGGGAACTCCTCGCCGACCCGGTCGGCCGTGCGCTTCCACAGGCCGCCGGCGTGCACGAGCACGTTCGTCTTGTGCACGACCGTGAGCCGCCCGGCGCGGGCCCGGGCCCGGGCGAAGGCGTCGCGCACGACGCGCTCCACGCCGTACGCCGTGTTGAGGCTGACCTCGGTGGCGACCTCCTGCGGCGTGCCCTGGCGCAGGGTGCCGCCGTTGCCGACGTACGGCCCCTCGGTGCCCTCCCGCACGACGACCATGTCGATCTGCGCGTCGCGCAGCGGACCCTGCACGCCCGGGTAGAGCTTGACCGGGCGCAGGTTGACGTGGTGGTCGAGCGCGAAGCGCAGGCGCAGGAGCAGGCCGCGCTCCAGGACGCCCGAGGGCACCGAGGGGTCCCCGATGGCGCCGAGCAGCAGCGCGTCGTGGCCGCGCAGCTCCTCGAGCACGCTGTCGGGGAGCACCTCGCCGGTGCGGTGCCAGGTCGCGGCGCCCAGGTCGTAGTCGGTCGTCTCGACGTCGGGCAGCACCTCCCGGAGCACCTTGAGCCCCTCGGCCACCACCTCCGGCCCGATGCCGTCGCCGCCGATGACCGCCAGTCGCGTGCTCATGCGGCGCAGCCTACGCCTCGGGACGGCCGTCTCAGTGCATGAGACGTGCCAGGCTGTGCCCGTGCTGGCCCTGCGGCTCCTGTGCCCCTCGGACCTGGCGCCGGCACTGCTCGACGTGCTCCGCGAGCAGCCCGGCGCCACCCACGTCGTGCACCTGCGCGGCGCCGCCGTCGACCCGCCCGGCGACGTGCTGCTCGCCGACCTCGCCCGCGAGGCCGTGACCGACGTCGTCGACGCGCTGCGTCGGATCGCCGGCGACCGCTGCGCGGTCGCGCTCGAGACGGTGGACACGACGGTCTCGCACTGGGCCGACGCGGCGGAGGAGGCGGCTCCCGGACGCGGCGTCGACGCGGTCGTCTGGGAGGAGGTCGAGGCGCGCTCGGGCGAGGAGAGCGAGCTCTCCACGTCCTTCCTGGCGCTGCTGGTCGTCGCGGCGCTGCTGGCCGCGGTCGGGGTGATGCTCGACAGCCCGGTGCTGGTGGTGGGCGCGATGGTCGTCGGTCCGGAGTTCGGGCCGGTGGCCGGCCTGACGGTCGCGCTGGCCGAGCGACGGCTCGCCCTGGCCCGGCGCTCGCTGAAGGCGCTGCTCGTCGGCTTCCCGGCGGCGATCGCCGCGTGCGCCGTGCTCGCCCTGCTGCTGCGCGCCACCGTCGGCCTGCCTGCGGCCTACGTCGGCGAGGTGCGGCCGCTGACGACCTTCGTCAGCCGCCCGGACGGCTACGCGCTGCTCGTCGCGCTGCTGGCCGGGATCGCCGGGGTCGTCTCGCTGACCTCCGCCAAGTCCGCGGCGCTCGTGGGCGTGGCGGTCTCGGTGACGACGGTGCCCGCGGCGGCGGACGTCGGGGTGGCCGCGGCGGCGCAGCGGTGGGGCGAGTGCCGCGGAGCCCTGGCCCAGCTGCTCGTCAACCTGCTGGCCCTGGTCGTCGCCGGCTCGGCCACGCTGGCGGTGCGGCGCCGCGCGGCCGGCCGGCGCGGCGTCAGGACCGGGCGCGGTTGACCGCGCTCACGACCGCCAGCAGCGAGCTCGTGACGATGCTCGGGTGCACGCCGCACCCCCACAGCACCTGCCCGTCGACCGCGACCTCGAGGTAGGACGCCGCCTGCGCCTCCTCGCCGGCCCCCGTCGCGTGCTCGGCGTAGTCGAGCACGCGGGCGTCGACGCCGAGCTCGGACAGCGCGTGCACGAACGACGCGATCGGGCCGTTCCCCGTGCCCGAGATGCGGTGCGTGCGGCCCGCCTGCTCGACCACCGCGTCGACCCGGTCGACGTCGCCCCCGACGAGGGACGCCGAGACGAGGCGCAGCGCACCGGCCGGCTCGAGGTAGGTCGACGTGAACATCTCCCAGATGCGCGCGGCCGAGACCTCGCCGCCCTGGTCGTCGGCGACCTCCTGGACGACGCGCGAGAACTCGATCTGCATCCGCCGCGGCAGGTCCAGGTGGTGCTCGTTCTTGAGGACGTACGCCACGCCGCCCTTGCCGGACTGGCTGTTGACGCGGATGACCGCCTCGTAGCTGCGGCCGACGTCCTTGGGGTCGATGGGCAGGTAGGGCACGCCCCACGGCAGCTCCCCGACGGGCACGCCCTGCTCGCGGGCCCGGCGGTCCATCGCCTCCAGCCCCTTCTTGATGGCGTCCTGGTGCGAACCGGAGAAGGCGGTGTAGACGAGGTCTCCGCCGTACGGGTGGCGCGGGTGCACGGGCAGCTGGGTCGCGTGCTCGCAGACCCGGCGCACCTCGTCGATGTCCGACAGGTCGACCTGCGGGTCGACGCCCTGGCTGAACAGGTTCATCGCCAGCGTCACCAGGCAGACGTTGCCGGTGCGCTCGCCGTTGCCGAACAGGCAGCCCTCGACGCGGTCGGCCCCGGCCTGCACGCCGAGCTCCGCGGCGGCCACCGCCGTCCCTCGGTCGTTGTGCGGGTGCAGCGACAGCACCACGCTGCTGCGCCGCTCGCCCAGCGCCCGGCCGAACCACTCGACCTGGTCGGCGTACGTGCTGGGCACGCTCATCTCGACGGTCGCGGGCAGGTTGAGCACCACCGGACGCTCCGGCGTCGGCTGCCAGACGTCCATGACCGCCGTGCAGACGTCGAGCGCGAAGTCGAGCTCGGTGCCGGTGAAGGACTCCGGGCTGTACTGCCAGCGCACGTCCTGGCCGGGCAGCAGCTGCTCGACGTGCTTGGCGCACCACTGCGCGCCCTGCACGGCGATGTCGCGGATGCCGGCGCGGTCGAGGCCGAAGACGACCTCGCGCTGCAGCGTGCTCGTGGAGTTGTAGAGGTGCACCAGCGCGGTGCCGGAGAAGCCGACGAGCGACTGCACGGTGCGCTCGATGAGCTCCTCGCGGGCCTGGGTCAGCACCTGGATGGTGACGCCCTCGGGCACGAGGTCCTGCTCGACGAGCGCGCGCACGAAGTCGAAGTCGGTCGAGCTCGCGGCGGGGAAGCCGACCTCGATCTCGCGGTAGCCGAGGTCGCACAGCAGGCGGAACAGGCGCAGCTTGCGCTCGCCGTCCATCGGGTCGATGAGGGCCTGGTTGCCGTCGCGCAGGTCGACGCTGCACCACGTGGGCGCGCGGTCGACGACCCGGTCGGGCCAGGTGCGGTCGGGCAGGTCGACCGGCGGGAAGGCGGTGTAGCGGCCGTACGGCATGGGGGCGACGGTCGGACGGGCGGGGCGCATCGGGCTCTCCGGGGGGACGGGCGGGTGCGGCCAGCACGAGGTCCCGCGGCGGGGAGCCGGCCTAGGAAGGAGCCCCGCCGCGGCGGCGAAGCAGCCGGCGCGTCATGCGGGCAGCGTACGCCGGGTCGGCTCGACGGTCGTCAACCGGCCAGGAAGGGCTCGACGGCGGCGCGGAACGCCTCGGGCTCGTCGACCCACGGGAAGTGCCCCGCCCGCGGCAGCACGACCTGCGCGGCGTGCGGGAACGACGCGGCCACCCGGCCCACGGAGGCCACGCCGGTGAGCGCGTCCCGCTCCCCGCCGACGACGAGGACGGGGGCCGCGACGGCCGAGAGACCGGCCAGCAGCGGCGCCGGGTCGAGGTCCTCCGCCCCCGCGGAGAAGCCGAGCTCGGCCCGCCGGTTGCTCTGCCGGTCGGCCGTCGCCGCGTGGGCCTGCGTGCGCTCGTCCCACCGGCCGTAGAAGAACGGTCGGGTCGCGCGCACGAGCGCCTGCGCCTGCGCGGGCGGCGCGTCGGCGAGCGCCGCCTGCGCCTCGGCGGCGTCGGCGTACCAGGGCTCGCCGGCGCGGGCGGCCCGCACCTGCGCGACGTCCTCGCGGCGGCCGCCCTGCAGCCGGTCGCTCGGGGTCACGAGCACCAGGCGGCCGACGCGCTCGGGGTGGCGCGCGGCCCAGACCTGCGCGACGAGGCAGCCGGCGCTGTGGCCGAGCACGTCGAGCCGGTCGAGGCCGCGGTGCTCGCGCAGCGCCTCGACGTCGTCGGCGAGCCGGTCGAAGCGCAGCGTCGCGGGGTCCGCCGGCACCTCCGAGCGCCCCGTGGCGCGCGCGTCGAGCAGCAGGAGCGTGCGGCTCTGCGACAGCCCCGCGAGGTCCTCGAGGTAGGCGGCCGCGCGGCCGGGCCCGCCGGGCAGGCACAGCAGCGGCGGGCCGCTGCCCACCTCGGTCACGGCGAGCCGGGTGCCGTCGTACGACGCGAAGCCGGGCACGGGTCCTCCTCCTGCGGTGGGTGGGTCAGGTCAGGTCGACGGAGCGCGCGTCGGCGGCGCCGATCGCCGAGGCCGTCCGGGCGAGCAGGTCCGCGGGGACGGCGCTGTCGACGCCGAGCACCATGAGCGCGTCCCCACCCTCGCTCGACCGGCTCACCTGGGCGCTCGCGATGTTGATCCCGGCCTGCCCGAGCGCCGCGCCGATGGTGCCCACGACGCCGGGGCCGTCGGCGTAGCGCAGCACGAGCAGGTGGTCGCCGAGCACGACGTCGAGGTCGGAGCCGTCGACCTCGGTGAGCTTCTCGACCTCGCGCGTGCCCGTGAGGGTGCCGGCGACGGCGAGCGTCCGCCCGTCCTCGAGGACGCCGACGAGGCGCACCTCGCTGCGGTGGTCGCGCGCCTGCGGGGTGACGGTCAGCGCGACCTGCACCCCGCGGTCCCGGGCGAGCCCCGGGGCGTTGACGAAGGTGACCTGCTCCTCGACCACGTCGGCGAAGACGCCCTTGAGGGCGGCGAGCTGCAGCACCTGGACGTCGTGCTCCGCGAGCTCGCCGAGCACCTGCACCTCCAGCGACGCGGCGGCCCCACCGGCGAGCGCGGTGAAGACCCGGCCCAGCCGCTCGACGAGCGGCAGGACCGGCCGCACCTCCTCGACCACCGGCCCGCCGGCCTGCACGTTGACCGCGTCCGGCACGAACTCGCCCTCGAGGGCCAGCCGCACGGACCGCGCGACCGACACGCCGGCCTTGTCCTGCGCCTCGACGGTCGAGGCCCCCAGGTGCGGCGTGACGACCACCCCGGGCAGGTCGAACAGCGGCGACGACGTCGTCGGCTCGGTCTCGAAGACGTCGAGGCCGGCGCCCGCCACGCGCCCCTCCCGCAGCGCGCGGGCCAGCGCGGCCTCGTCGACCAGGCCCCCGCGCGCGGCGTTGACGATGCGCACCGTCGGCTTGCACAGCGCCAGCTGCTGCTCACCGATCAGGCCGACCGTCTCCGGGGTCCTGGGCAGGTGGACGGTGATGAAGTCGCTCTCGCGCAGCAGCTCCTCCAGCGGCACCAGCCGCACGCCGAGCTGGGCGGCGCGGGCGGCGCCGACGTACGGGTCGTAGGCGAGCAGCCGGGTGTCGAAGGCCGCCATGCGCTGCGCCACCAGCACGCCGATGCGACCCAGCCCGAGCACGCCGACGGTCTTGCCGGCCACCTCGACACCGGTCCAGCGCGACCGCTCCCACCGCCCGGCGCGCAGGGCGGCGTCGGCGGCCGCGGTGTGCCGGGCGCAGGCGAGCAGCAGCGCGACGGCCTGCTCGGCGGCGCTGACCACGTTGCTGAGCGGCGCGTTGACGACGAGGACGCCGCGGGCGGTCGCGGCGGGCACGTCGACGTTGTCCAGGCCGATGCCGGCGCGGGCCACCACCTGCAACCGGGGCGCGGCCGCGAGCACCTCCGCGTCGACGCGCGTGGCGCTGCGGACGACGAGCGCGGCGGCGTCGGCCAGCGCGGCCAGCAGGGCGGGCCGGTCCGTGCCGTCGACGCGGCGCACCTCGACCTGCTCTCCGAGCGCCTCGACGACGACGGGGGCCAGCTCCTCGGCGAGCAGGACGACGGGCAGCGGCACGGGGCTCCTCGGGCGGGGCGGTGGCGCGGGAGGCGGCGCGCGCGGTGGTCGACCCCCGGGACCGCCGGAGCGTACCGAGTGCGCCCCTGTGGGCGGTTCAGCCGTACGGGGGCGCTGCCGACAGGCACAGTGGGGCTGCGCCGTCCGGGCGCACCCCTCCCGAGGAGCCCCATGCGCCACCCGTCCGTCCCCCGCCGCGGCGCCGCCGCCCTGCTCGTCGCGGGAGCCGTCGTCGTCCCGCTCGTCCCGGCCGTGCTGACGGCCGCCCCCGCCGCTGCTGCCCCCACTGCTGCCCCCGCCGTCGTCCGGGTCCTGCCGGCCCAGCACGCCGTCCTGCACCGCGGCGACGCCGCCCCGGGCGGCCCGGCGTCCGCCCCGCGCGCGACGACCTCGTCGCTGACCGTCGTGCCCGGCGTACCGGGTCCGGCCGTGTCGCGCTGGCAGGTCACCTACACCGGCTTCACCCCGCAGGCGAAGGCGGCCTTCCAGAAGGCCGTCGACCTCTGGGCGGGCATCGTCCGCTCACCCGTGCCCATCACCGTCACCGCGTCGATGCGCGACCTCGGCGACCCGACGCTGCTGGGGCAGACCGGCCCGGGCAACTTCTACGCCGGGGCCGGGATCGGCGACGGCCGGACCTACTACCCGTCGCCGCTGGCCGACGCCCTCGCGGGCCGGGACGTCCAGCCCCCCAGCGGACCCGCCGTGGCCGACATCGACAGCGAGTTCAACAGCGCGGCGGGCGGGCTCTACTACGGCACCGACGGACGGCCCGGACCGGGCCAGGTCGACTTCACCACGGTCGTGCTCCACGAGCTCGGCCACGGCCTCGGGTTCATCGGCTCGATGGACGTCGACACCGCCGGGCGCGGCTCCTACGAGGACCCGCCGGACGTCTACGACCTCTACACGCTCGGCCCGGCGGGCACCCGCCTCATCGACCAGCCGAACGGGTCGCTGCAGCTCGGGGCGCAGCTGCAGAGCGCCTCCGTCACGTGGTCCGGCGCCCGCGCGGCCCGGCGCAACGCCGGCGTGCGCCCGAAGCTCTACGCGCCCGCCGGCTGGCAGCCCGGCAGCAGCTACGCGCACCTCGACGAGTCGACCTACCCCCGCGGCACCGCCGAGTCGCTGATGACGCCGGTCCTCACCGCCCAGGAGGTCGTCCGCGACCCCGGCGCCATCACCCGCGGCCTCTTCGCCGACATGGGCTGGTCGGTGGTGCAGGAGCAGGCGGAGCGGGGCACCTGGTCGAGCTCGTCCGGCACGGTGGAGGTCGCCGAGCGGCGCGCCGACGGCTCCGTCGACCTGCGCACGCTGACCTCGGCGGGCCTGTCGCAGCCGGAGCTGCTCGGCGGCCAGGTCCTCGGAGCGCCCGCGGTCGTGCGGCGCCCCAGCGGCGCGCTCGAGGTCTACGTCCGCGGCACCGACAACCAGCTCTACGTCAAGCGCCGCCCGTCCGGCGGCTCGTTCACCGACTGGGTGCCGCTCGGCGGCGTCCTCGGCGGTGCACCGGGCGTGTCGCTCTTCAAGGACGACGAGGTGCACGTGTTCGTGCGCGGCAGCGACGCCGTCATGTACCACCGCTGGTCCTCGTCCCCCGGCAGCTACACCGGCTGGGAGAGCCTCGGCGGCCTGCTGCGCCTGGACACCGCGCCCGCCGTCACGTCACCGGCCACCGGCCGGCTGGAGGTCGTCGTGCAGGGCACCGACCGCGCGTCCTACCGCAAGAGCTTCACCGGCACCTGGCAGCCGTTCGCGCCGTTCGGCGGCCAGGTGGAGGGCACCCCGGCGATCGCGGCCCCCGGCGGCACCCTGGTCGCCGTCGTGCGCGGCACCGACTCCCTGCCGTACGCCCGCACGCCCACCACGGACTGGGCCGGGCTCGGGGGCGTGGTCGCCGGGTCGCCGAGCGTCGCCTGGGCGCCCGGCAGCAGCCGGGCCGACGCGTACGCCACGGGCACCGACAGCGAGCTCTACACCAACAGCTGGACGGGCGGCCGCTGGTCGGGCTGGTCGCAGGTCTGACCCCGCCCGCGCCGCGGCCCCGCTCCTCGTGCAGGAGCGGGGCCGCGGTGCGTGTGCCGGGAGGGCTACTCCCCCGCGTCGTCGATCCAGGCCATCATCGGCCGCAGCTGCGCACCGACGACCTCGATCGGGTGCTCGGCCTGCTCCTTGCGGAAGGCGTCCATGCGCGGGCGCCCGGCGTCGTCGTCGTCGATGAGCGCCCTGGTGAACGTGCCGTCCTGGATCTCGGCGAGGACCTGCTTCATCGCGTCCTTGACAGCGGGCGTGACGATGCGCGGGCCGGTGACGTAGTCGCCGAACTCGGCCGTGTCCGAGATGGACCAGCGCATCTTGGACAGCCCGCCCTCGTACATGAGGTCGACGATGAGCTTGAGCTCGTGCAGGCACTCGAAGTAGGCGACCTCGGGCTGGTAGCCGGCCTCGGTGAGCACCTCGAAGCCGGCCTGCACCAGGGCGCTCGCGCCGCCGCACAGCACGGCCTGCTCGCCGAACAGGTCGGTCTCGGTCTCCTCGGTGAAGGTCGTGCGCAGCACGCCGGCGCGCGTGCCGCCGATGCCCTTCGCGTACGCCAGGGCCAGCGGCAGGGCCGACCCGGACGCGTCCTGCTCGACGGCGACGAGGCACGGCACGCCGCGACCGTCGACGAACTGCCGGCGCACGAGGTGCCCCGGGCCCTTGGGCGCCACCATCGCGACGTCGACGCCGGCAGGCGGGGTGATGAGGCCGAAGCGGATGTTGAGGCCGTGGCCGAAGAACAGGGCGTCGCCGTCCTGCAGGTGCGGGGCGACGTCCTGCTCGTAGAGGCGGCGCTGCACGGTGTCCGGCGCGAGGATCATGACCACGTCGGCCTCGGCGGCGGCCTCGGCCGGGGTCACGACGCGCAGGCCCTGCTGCTCGGCCTTGGCCCGGCTCGCCGAGCCCTCGGGCAGCCCGACCCGGACGTCGACGCCGGAGTCGCGCAGCGACAGCGCGTGGGCGTGGCCCTGGCTGCCGTAGCCGAGCACCGCGACCTTGCGCGCGGTGATGAGGGACAGGTCGGCGTCGTCGTCGTAGTAGATCTCGGCCACGGGGAGCGGCTCCTTCGGTCGGGGGTGGGGCGTGCGGGACGGGTCGGGGACTAGCCGGCCGAGCGCAGGCGCTCGCTGCCGGTCATCGAGCGGGGGCCGCGGCCGAGCGCGACCATCCCGCTCTGGACGATCTCGCGGATGCCGAACGGCTCGAGCACGCGCACGAGGGCCGCGAGCTTGTCGCGGGTGCCGGTCGCCTCGACGGTGACGGCGTCGGAGGCGACGTCGACGACCTTCGCGCGGAACAGCTGCACGGTCTCGAGCACGTGGCTGCGGGTGGTCAGGTCGGCCTTGACCTTCACGAGCAGCAGCTCGCGCTGCACGCTGGCGTCCGGGTCGAGCTCGACGATCTTCAGCACGTTGATGAGCTTGTTGAGCTGCTTGGTGACCTGCTCCAGCGGCAGCCCCTCGACCGAGCACGACGATCGTCATCCGGCTGACCGACGGCTGCTCGGTCGGGCCGACCGCCAGCGACTCGATGTTGAAGCCGCGGCGGCTGAACAGCGCCGCCACGCGGGCGAGCACGCCGGGCTTGTCCTCGACGAGGACCGACAGCGTGTGCCGGGTGGTGCGGGGTGCCTCGCGCCGATGCGCTCTGCAGGGCCATCAGACGTCGTCCTCGCCCCAGACCGGGCGCGTGTCGCGCGCGGCGAGGATCTCGTCGTTGCTCGTGCCCGCGGGCACCATCGGCCACACCATCGCGTCCTGCGCCGACGACGAAGTCGACGACGACCGGCAGCGTCGTCCACGGCCATCGCCTTCTCGATCGTCGCGTCGACGTCCTCGGCCTTCTCGCAGCGCAGGCCGACGCAGCCCATCGCGTCGGCGAGCTTGACGAAGTCGGGGATGCGCTTGCGTCTGCAGGTCGGTGTTGCTGTAGCGCCCGTCGTAGAACAGCGTCTGCCACTGGCGGACCATGCCGAGGTTGCCGTTGTTGATGACGGCCACCTTGATCGGGATGCCCTCGATCGCGCAGGTGACGAGCTCCTGGTTGGTCATCTGGAAGCAGCCGTCGCCGTCGATCGCCCAGACGGTCGGCCTCCGGCCGCCCGACCTTGGCGCCCATCGCCGCGGGCACCGCGTAGCCCATGGTCCCGGCGCCGCCGGAGTTGAGCCAGGTGTAGGGGTGCTCGTAGGAGATGAACTGGCTGGCCCACATCTGGTGCTGGCCGACGCCGCTGGCGATGATCGTCTCCGGGCCCGGCGATCTGCCCGATCCGGCGGATCACGTGCTGCGGCGCCAGCGAGCCGTCGGCCGGCTCCTCGAAGCCCAGCGGGTAGGTCTCGCGCCAGGAGTCCAGCGAGCGCCACCAGCCGGTGAGGTCGGCGCGGGTGCCCGCGGCGTACACCTCCTGCACCGCGACCACGAGGTCGGCGATCGTCTCGCGGCAGTCGCCGACGATCGGCACGTCGGCCACGCGGTTCTTGCCGATCTCGGCCGGGTCGATGTCGGCGTGCACGACGGCCGCGCCGGGGGCGAAGGACGACAGCTTGCCGGTGACCCGGTCGTCGAAGCGGGCACCCAGGCAGACGAGCAGGTCGGCCTTCTGCAGAGCGGTGACGGCCGCCACGCTGCCGTGCATGCCGGGCATGCCCAGGTGCTGCGGGTGGCTGTCGGGGAAGGCGCCGCGCGCCATCAGCGTCGTGACGACCGGGATGCCGGTGAGCTCGGCGAGCACCCGCAGCTCGGCGGCGGCCCGCGCCTTGAGCACGCCCCCGCCGACGTAGAGCACCGGCCGCTGGGCGGAGGCGATCAGCCGCGCCGCCTCGCGCACCTGCTTGCCGTGCGGGCGGGTCGTGGGGTGGTAGCCGGGCAGGTCCAGCACCGGCGGCCAGGAGAACGCCGCCGGTCGCGGTCAGCACGTCCTTGGGGATGTCGACGAGCACCGGGCCGGGCCGACCGGTGCTCGCCAGGTGGAACGCCTCGGCGATGGTCCGCGGGATGTCCTCCGCCGACTGCACGAGGAAGTTGTGCTTGGTGATCGGCATCGTGATGCCGACGATGTCGGCCTCCTGGAAGGCGTCCGTCCCGATGGCCGCGCTCGGCACCTGGCCGGTCACGGCGACGATCGGCACCGAGTCCATGTACGCGTCCGCGATCGGCGTGACGAGGTTGGTCGCGCCGGGACCGCTGGTGGCCATGCAGACGCCGACGCGTCCGGTCGCCTGCGCGTACCCCTCGGCGGCGTGCCCCGCGCCCTGCTCGTGGCGCACGAGGATGTGGCGCAGCCGTACGGAGTCGAACAGCGGGTCGTAGGCCGGCAGGATCGCGCCGCCGGGGATGCCGAAGACGACCTCGGCGCCGACGTTCTCGAGCGACCGCACGAGCGACTGGGCTCCGGTGAGGGACTCGGACATGTTCTGCTCCTGGGACTGCAGCGGGTGCGCGGGCAAAAAAGAACCCCTCGTGCGGAGCACGGAGGGGTGAGCGCGGCGGCCGGGTGGCCGTCGCGCTAGGGGACTACGAGGAGGACGCGCACGCAGGAAGGGTGCGTCAGCGGACCCGCCCCTGTCAAGCGGAGTGAGACGGCTGTCCCACCCGCTGGGACGCCCGCCGTACGTCCGCCCGACCCGCGACGGGCGGGTCCGCGTCGGGCGGGCGCAGGGGCGGGCGTCAGCCGGTGACCGCGCCCTGCGCGGCGGAGCCGACGAGCCGGGCGTACTTGCCGAGCACGCCGGTCGTGTAGCGGGGCTCGAGCGGCTCCCAGCCGGCCCGGCGGCGGTCGAGCTCGGCAGGGTCGACGAGCAGGTCGAGGGTGCGCGCACCCAGGTCGAGGCGGACGGGGTCGCCGTCCTGCACCAGCGCGATCGGCCCGCCGTCGGTGGCCTCCGGCGCGACGTGGCCGACGCACAGCCCGGTCGTGCCGCCGGAGAAGCGGCCGTCGGTGAGCAGCAGCACGTCCTTGCCCAGCCCCGCGCCCTTGATCGCGCTGGTGACCATGAGCATCTCGCGCATGCCCGGGCCGCCCTTGGGCCCCTCGTAGCGGATCACGACGACGCAGCCGCGGGCCAGGTCGCCGGCCTCGAGGGCGTCCATGACGCCCTGCTCGCCGTCGAAGACCCGGGCCGGGCCCTCGAAGACCTCGCCGTCGAAGCCCGCGCTCTTGACGACCGCGCCGTCCGGGGCGAGCGAGCCGCGCAGGACCGTGATGCCTCCTGTGGCGTGGATCGGGTCCGAGAGCCGGCGGAGCACCTCGCCGTCCAGCGGCGCGACCTCCATGTCCCCGAGGTTCTCGGCCATGGTGCGGCCGGTGCAGGTGAGCGCGTCGCCGTGCAGCAGGTCGGCGTCCAGCAGCGCCTTCATGACGACGGGGATGCCGCCGATGCGGTCGACGTCGGTCATGACGTAGCGGCCGAACGGCTTGACGTCGGCCAGGTGCGGCACCCGGTCGCCGATCCGCACGAAGTCGTCGTAGGACAGCTCGACCCGCGCCTCGTGCGCGATGGCCAGCAGGTGCAGCACCGCGTTCGTGGAGCCGCCGAGCGCCATGACGACGGTGATGGCGTTCTCGAACGCCTCCTTGGTGAGGACCTGGCGGGCGGTGATGCCCTTCTCCAGCAGCGCCACGACGGCCCGGCCCGAGGCCGCGGCGATCTCGTCGCGCCGGCGGTCGACGGCCGGCGGCGCCGCGGAGCCGGGCAGCGCCATGCCGAGCGCCTCGGCGGCCGCTGCCATGGTGTTGGCGGTGTACATGCCGCCGCAGGCGCCCTCGCCCGGGCAGGCCGCCTTCTCGATGCGGTGCAGCTCGTCCCGGGTGATGAGGCCGCGCGCGCAGGCGCCGACCGCCTCGAAGACGCTGATGATCGTCAGGTCCTCCTCGTCCCCGCCGGGGCCGCGCAGCTTGCCCGGCAGCGTGGACCCGGCGTAGACGAAGACGCTGGCGAGGTCGAGCCGGGCCGCGGCCATGAGCATCCCGGGCAGCGACTTGTCGCAGCCCGCCAGCGTCACGGTCGCGTCGAGCCGCTCGGCGAAGACGACGGTCTCCACCGAGTCGGCGATGACCTCCCGGGAGACCAGCGAGGCGCGCATGCCCTCGTGCCCCATCGAGATGCCGTCCGAGACCGAGATCGTGCCGAACTCCATCGGGAAGCCGCCGGCCTCGCGCACGCCCTGCTTGGCCGCCTGCGCCAGCCGCTGCAGCGACAGGTTGCAGGGGGTGATCTCGTTCCACGAGGACGCGATGCCGACCTGGGGCTTGTCCACGTCGTCGTCGGTGAGGCCGACCGCGCGCAGCATCGCGCGGGCGGGTGCCCGGCGGTCGCCCTCGGTGACGTCGGTGCTGCGGGGCTTGCGGGTGCTCACGACTGGCTCCTCCGGGGCGGCTCGCTCGCGCCCGACTGTACGTGGGAGCACCGGGCGCGCCGCGGGCCTGCGCGCCGCCCGCGGGGCGTCTCCGGGGGCGCGCCGGGCCGCCCCGGCGGACACTGCAGGCATGCCCGCGCTCCCCCGCACCCCCTCGCGCCGACGGCACCGGGCCGCGCTCGCCGTGCTGCTGGCCCTGCCCCTGGCGGCCTGCGGCGCCGACGACCCCGCCGCGGCGCCGGGCGCCGCGACCCCCGCCCCCGGCCGGCCCGCTCCCCCGGCCGACCCCGCCGGCCTGCGGGCGACCGTGCTCGCGACCGGGCTGCAGGCGCCCTGGGGCCTGACCTTCCTGCCCGGCGGCGACGCGCTGGTCAGCGAGCGCGACACCGCCCGCGTCCTGCGGCTGCCGCGGCCGGCGGCGCCCCGACCGAGGTCGCGCGGGTCGACGCCGCCCGTCCGGCCGGCGAGGGCGGTCTGCTGGGGCTGGCGGCGAGCCCCGCGTACGCCTCGGACGGCCTGGTCTTCGCCTACGTCACCACCGCCGACGACAACCGCGTGGTGCGCTTCCGGCTCGGCGAGCCGGCACAGCCGGTGCTCACCGGGATCCCGAAGGGCACGGTGCACAACGGGGGCCGCCTGGCCTTCGGCCCGGACGGCTCGCTCTACGTCGGCACCGGGGACACCGGCCGCACCGCACTGGCCCAGGACCCGGCCTCGCTCGGCGGCAAGGTCCTGCGGATGACGCCGGAGGGCCGACCGGTGGCCGGCGCCGCGTCCCTGGTGTTCTCCTCGGGGCACCGCAACGTGCAGGGCCTGGCGTTCGACGCCGACGGCCGCTTGTGGGCGACCGAGTTCGGCCAGAACCGCTTCGACGAGGTCAACCAGGTGCAGGCCGGCGACGACGGTGGCTGGCCCCAGGTCGAGGGCGCCGGCACCGGTGGCGGTCGCTTCGCCGCGCCCGAGGTCGTGTGGACGCCCGACGTGGCCAGCCCGAGCGGTGCCGCGGTGCTCGGCGACGCCCTGTGGGTCGCGGCGCTGCGCGGGCAGCGGCTGTGGCGGGTGCCGCTGGACGGGCAGGGCGGCGCCGGCACCCCCGAACCGCTGCTGGTCGGCGAGTACGGTCGGCTCCGGGCGGTGGAGGTCGCGCCCGACGGTGCGCTCTGGGTGCTCACGAGCAACCGGGACGGGCGCGGCTCACCGGCCGCGGACGACGACCGGGTGGTGCGGGTCACGCCGCCCGGGAGCGCGTCGCGCGCCTGACGCGGGTCGGCTGCGGCAGGATGTCCGCGTGACGACGACGTCCCCTGCCCGGGCGGGCGTCCCGCACACCGTGTGGTCCGAGCGGCGCAGCCCGCAGGCGCGGGCCGCCGCGACCGCCGCCGAGGCCGCCCGGCCGCTGCCCCGCGGCCTGTGGCGCGGCCTGTTCCGCCTGGTCGCCGACGTCGTGCGCAAGAGCGACCGCGACCGGGTGCTCGGGCTCGCCGGCGAGAACGCCTTCATGGCGGTGCTGACGACCTTCCCCATCCTCATCGTCGTCGCGGCCGTCCTCGGCCAGCTGTCGACGGTCATCGGGCCCGGCAACGCCACGCGCGTCGAGGACTCGGTCCTGCGCTTCCTGCAGGACCTGCTCACCGACAGCGCGCAGCCCGCGCTCGACACCGCCAAGCAGCTGTTCGAGACCAGCGGCAACGCCCTGACGCTGGCGCTCGTGCTCGCCCTCGGCTCGCTGGCCCAGGCGTTCGCCTCGATCATCAACACGGTCACGCTGACCTACGACGTGCACGACACGCGGGGCTGGTGGAAGCGCCGGGCGCTCGGCCTCGTGGTCGGGATCGGCAGCATCATCATGGCGATCATCGTGATCACGGCCGTCGTCGTCGGCCCGCTGTTCGCCGCCTCGGACGTCGTGCACAGCGTCGGTCTCGACCGCGAGTACGCCGCGCTCTGGTCCCACCTGCGCTGGCCGGTCGCCTTCCTCGCGCTCATCCTCTGGGCGACGACGATGTTCCACGTCTGCCCCGACCGGGCCGGCCCCTGGCGCACCGGCCTGCCCGGAGGGCTGCTCACCGCGGTGCTCTGGCTCGGCGCCTCGGTCGGGTTCAACCTCTACCTCGACGTGGCGCTCGGCGCGTCCCCGGTCTTCGGCGCCCTCGGTGGCGGCCTCATCGTCATGACCTGGCTCTACCTGCTGTGCTTCGGGCTGCTCGCCGGCGGCGAGCTCAACGCCGTGCTGCTCGCCCGCCGCGCGGTGCAGCCCTCCGCCTCGCCGGCCGCGCTGCGGCAGCGGCGGCGCCGGCTGCGGGGCCGCCGTCGGGCGGCCGCCCCCCAGCCCTGACCGACGCGGGCGTCAGCCCTCGACGCCGAGCCGCTCCAGGACCAGCCGGCGCACGACGGAGGCGTCGGCCTGTCCCCGGGTGGCCTTCATGACGGCGCCGACGAGCGCGCCCGCCGCCTGCACCTTGCCGCCGCGCACCTTGTCCGCAGCGTCGGGCTGCGCCGCGATCGCCGCGTCGACCGCCTCGCCGAGGGCGCCCTCGTCCGACACCACCGCGAGGCCGCGGGCCGCGACGACCTCGTCCGGACCGCCCTCGCCGGCCAGGACGCCGTCGAGCACCTGGCGGGCGAGCCCGGCCGTGAGGGTGCCGGCCGTCACCAGCGCGACGAGCCGGGCCACCTGCGCGGGCGCGACCGGGAGCTCGCCCGGCTCGACGCCCGCCGTGTTGGCCGCCTGGGCGAGCGGGCCGAGCCACCAGTTGCGCGCGTCCGCCGCCGGCGCGCCCGCCTCGACGGTCGTCAGCACGAGGTCGAGCACACCGGCGTTGACCATCGCCTGGCTGTCCAGCGCCGAGAGGCCCAGCCGCTGCACGAGCGCGCGGCGACGCACCGACGGCGGCTCCGGCAGGGCCGCGCGCAGCTCCGCCACCCGTGCGGCGTCGGGCGCCAGCGGGACGAGGTCGGGCTCCGGGAAGTAGCGGTAGTCGGTGGCCTCCTCCTTGGAGCGGCCCGAGGACGTCGTGCCGGTCGCCTCGGAGAAGTGCCGGGTCTCCTGCACCACGCGGCCGCCGGAGCGCAGCACCGCGGCCTGCCGCTCGACCTCCGAGCGCACCGCCCGCTCGACCGAGCGCAGGGAGTTGACGTTCTTGGTCTCCGACCGGGTGCCCCAGGGCTCGCCCGGCCGCGACAGCGACACGTTGACGTCGCAGCGCAGCGACCCCTGCTCCATGCGGACGTCCGACACGTCGAGGCCGCGCAGCAGGTCGCGCAGCTCGGTGACGTACGCCTTCGCGACCTCGGCGGCGCGCGCACCGGTGCCCTCGACCGGCTTGGTGACGATCTCCACGAGCGGGATGCCGGCGCGGTTGTAGTCGACCAGGGAGTGCGACGCGCCGGAGATCCGACCGGTCGCGCCGCCCACGTGCAGGCTCTTGCCCGTGTCCTCCTCGAGGTGGACGCGCTCGATGGGCACCCGCACCGTCTGCGGCTCCCCGTCGTCGCCGGGCACCTCGACGTCGAGCCACCCGTCGGTGCACAGCGGCTCGTCGTACTGCGAGGTCTGGAAGTTCTTCGGCATGTCCGGGTAGAAGTAGTTCTTGCGCGCGAAGCGGCACCAGGTCGCGATCGTGCAGTGCAGCGCGAGGCCGATGCGGATCGTCGACTCGACGGCCGTGGCGTTGACGACCGGCAGCGCGCCCGGCAGGCCCAGGCACACGGGGCAGACCTGGGTGTTGGGCTCGCCGCCGAAGGTCGTCGCGCAGCCGCAGAACATCTTGCTGGCGGTGCCGAGCTCGACGTGCGTCTCCAGGCCGAGGACCGGCGCGAACTCCTCGAGCGCCTCGGCGTACGGGACGGTCCCGGGGGCGACGGACGTCACCGGCCCACCAGCTTCTCGATCCGGTCCATCGTGCGGTTCATGGACAGCTTCGTGAGCTGCTGCAGCGGCCACACGAGGGGCTTGACCTGCTCCTGGCTGATGTCCCACGTCTCGCGCACCCGCGTGCCGCCGTCGACCGCCTCGAGCTCGTAGCGCCAGACGCGCCCGCCGATGAAGCGCTGCAGGCCCTTCTGCACCGGCCGGGCCTGCCAGGCGATGCGACGGTCCTGCTCCAGCTCGACGACGGTGTTGACCATCCGGTAGCCGAAGCCGGCCTTCATGTCCATGCCGAAGGTGTCGCCGAGCGCCAGCCGCCGCGAGCCCTCCACGGCGTCGCGGACGGTCCCGGACCCGTCGATCTCGCGGTGCCGGCTGGGGTCGGCGAGGATCGCGAAGACGGCGCTGGGCGGGCCGGGGACGACCCGCTCGACGGTGGTGGTGTCCGGCACGAGCGGCATGTCAGGTCTCCCAGGTCAGGGGCGGGGCGGGCGCCGGTCGGGCCGCCTCGAAGGCGGCTCCCACGCGGTAGAGCAGGTCGTCGCGCATCGTCGGGGCCATCACCTGCAGGCCGACGGGCAGCCCGTCGGACAGGCCGGCCGGCACCGACATCGCCGGTCCGCCGTACAGGTTGGACGGGATGGTCGCCAGGTCCTGGCGGTACATCGCCAGCGGGTCCTCGAGCTTGGCGCCCAGGGGGAAGGCGACGGTCGGCGCGGCCGGGCTGACGAGCACGTCGGCCTGCTCGAAGGCCGCCGCGAAGTCGCGCGTGATGAGCGTGCGCACCTTCTGCGCCTGCCCGTAGTAGGCGTCGTAGTAGCCCGACGACAGGGCGTACGTGCCCAGCACGATGCGGCGCTTGACCTCCGGGCCGAAGCCGGCCGCCCGGGTGAGCGACATGACCTCCTCGAGGCCGCGCTCGCCGTCGTCACCGACCCGCAGGCCGTAGCGGACGCTGTCGAAGCGGGCCAGGTTGCTGCTCGCCTCGCTCGGCGCGATGAGGTAGTAGGCGGGCAGCGCGTAGCGGAAGTGCGGGCAGCTGACCTCGCTCACCGAGGCGCCGAGGTCGCGCAGCACCTGCACCGCCTCGTCGAAGCGCGCCTGCACGCCCGGCTCGTAGCCCTCGCCGCCGAGCTCGCGCACGACGGCGACCCGCACGCCCGACAGCCCCTGCTCGGCCCCCTGCCGCGCGGCCTCGACGACGGGCGGCACGGGCGCGGCGATGCTCGTCGAGTCGCGCGGGTCGTGGCCGCCGATGACCTCGTGCAGCAGCGCGGCGTCGAGCACCGTGCGCGCGCAGGGCCCCGCCTGGTCCAGGCTGCTGGAGAAGGCGACGAGGCCGTAGCGCGAGACCCCGCCGTAGGTCGGCTTCACGCCGACCGTGCCGGTGACCGCCGCCGGCTGGCGGATGGAGCCACCGGTGTCGGTGCCGATGGCCAGCGGCGCCTCGTACGCCGCCACGGCCGCGGCCGAACCCCCGCCGCTGCCGCCCGGGATCCGGTCGAGGTCCCAGGGGTTGTGGGTGGGGCCGTACGCGCTGTGCTCGGTGCTCGAGCCCATGGCGAACTCGTCCATGTTGGTCTTGCCGAGCACGACGACGCCGGCGGCCTTGAGGCGGGCGGTGACCGTCGCGTCGTACGGCGGGCGCCAGCCCTCGAGGATCCGGCTGCCCACCGTGGTGGGCACGCCCTCGGTGCACAGCACGTCCTTGAGCGCCAGCGGCACGCCCGCCAGGGGACCCGTCAGCTCGCCGGCGTCGACCCGCGCCGCCTGCGCGAGGGCCCCGTCGGTGTCGACGTGCAGGAAGGCGTGCACGCGGGCGTCGACGGCGTCGATCCGGTCGAGGTGCGCCTGGGCGACCTCGACGGCGCTCACCTCGCGCGCGGCCACGGCGGCGGCGGTCTCGGCCGCCGTCAGCCGGGTCAGGTCGGCCATCAGGAGTCCTCGGGGTCGAGGACGCGCGGCACGCGGAAGCGCCCGTCCTCCGCCTCGGGGGCCATCGCGAGGACGGCGTCGCGGGACAGCGACGGGGTGACGACGTCCGGTCGCGACACGTTCTCGACCGGCACGGCGTGCGTCGTCGGCGGCACGTCCGCCGCGTCGGTGACCTCGCGGATCTCCGCGATCGCCCCGAGGATGACGTCGAGCTGGACGGCGAGGCCGTCGAGCTCGTCGTCGCCGAGCGCGAGCCGGGCCAGGCGGGCGAGGTGCGCCACCTCGTCGCGGGTGATGACCTCGGACATGCGTCTCCTGCGTCGTGCGGGCGGGAGGCCCCACTCTAGGTCGGGCGGTGCGCGTCGCCCGCTCCCGACCCGGGCCCGCAACACGGGCGCAACCGGGTTGCGGCAGGCTGGCGACGTGTCGTTCCTGCTGCGCGTCGTGCTGCCCGACCGGCCCGGCATGCTCGGCGCGGTGGCGACCGCCATCGGCCGGGCCGGCGGCGACATCGTGAGCCTCGACGTCGTCGAGCGCGGTCCGGGCGGGGCCGTGGACGACCTGCTCGTCGTCGTGCCGCCCGGCGCCCTGGCCGACACGCTGCTCACGAGCGCCGAGTCGGTGCCCGGGGTGGTCGTCGAGTCGATCCGCCCGCACCACGGCGCGACCGACCTGCGGGGCGACCTCGAGCTCGTCGACGCGCTCGCCGGCGGCGGAGGACTGCCGCTGCTCGCGCAGCGGCTGCCCGGGGTGTTCCGGGCCGGCTGGGCCCTGCTGCTCGAGGGCGACGCCGAGGGCGTGCGCGTGGTCGGGTCCGGGGGTGGGGCGCCCGACCCGGCGGGGCTGCGCCTGCCCTGGCTGCCGCTGGCTGCCGCGCAGGTGCTCGACCCGGAGGCGCCGTGGGTCCCCGAGCGGTGGGCGGCTGCTGGGCACGGAGCTGCTCGCGGCGCCGGTCGGGCGCCCCGACCGGGTGGCGCTGCTGGGCAGGCCCGGTGGCCCGCAGCTTCCGCGCTCCGAGCGGCTGCGCCTGGCGCACCTGACGGGGATCGCCGCGTCCGTCACCGGCTGACCCAGGGTCAGGCGGGCCAGCGCGGCGCGGCGCCGCTGACCGGCCGCTCGCGCAGCCAGGGCGTGAGCTCGTCCGCCGGCAGCGCGGGCGACAGGAACCACCCCTGCGCCACGTCGCAGCCCATCGCCGCGAGCCGGTGGTAGGTGAGCGCGTCCTCGACGCCCTCGGCGACGACGGTCATGCCCAGACCGCGCCCGAGGTCGACGACGCTGCGCACGACCGAGACGTCCCGGGCGTCGGCCATGCTGCGCACGAAGGAGCGGTCGACCTTGATCTCGCGCACCGGCAGGCGCCGCAGGTGCGACAGGCTGGAGTAGCCGGTGCCGAAGTCGTCGAGCGAGAGCGCGACGCCGAGCTCGTCCAGACGTCGCAGCGTCGCGGCGGCGCGCACCGGGTCGGCGAGCAGCGAGCCCTCGGTGACCTCCAGCTGCAGCCGGTCGGCCGCGACCCGTGGCGGGCGAGCCCGCGCTCCACCTCCCCGGCGAGCGCGTCGCCGCACAGGTCCTTGACGCTCACGTTGACCGACAGCCGCAGGACGAGGCCCTCGGCCTCCCAGGCCGCGAGCTGGCCGAGCGCGGCGTCCAGGACCCAGCTCGTGAGGGCCTGCACCAGGCCGCTGCGCTCCGCGAGGGGGACGAAGTCGTCCGGCGGGACGAGACCCCGCTCGGGGTGGCGCCAGCGCACCAGCGCCTCGACGCCGCACACCACCCCGTCGGCAAAGGCGACCTTCGGCTGGAAGTGCAGCTCGAGCTCGTCGGTCTCGAGGGCGCGCCGCAGCTCGCCGAGCATCGACAGCCGGCTGGGGCTGTTGCGGTCGCGCGCGGGGTCGTAGAGCTCGACCCCGCCGGACTCCTTGGCGAGGTACATGGCCACGTCGGCGTGCTGCAGCAGCGTCTCCAGGTCCGTGCCGTGCTGCGGCGAGACCGCGACCCCGGCGCTCGCCCCGACGTCCAGCAGCAGACCCTCGAGCACGATCGGCTCGCACAGCGCGGCCCGCAGCCGCTCCGCGGTCGCCAGCGCGGTCGCCGCGTCCGGCTGCCCCGGCAGGACGAGCGCGAACTCGTCGCCGCCGAGCCGGGCGACGGTGTCGCAGGAGCGCACCGCGAGCGTCAGCCGCTCGGCCACCACCTGCAGCAGCCGGTCGCCGACGTGGTGTCCGAGGGTGTCGTTGACCTCCTTGAAGCGGTCGAGGTCGAACAGCACGAGCGCCACCTCGCCCTCGCGCAGCGCGGCGGCGGTGCGCAGCCCCAGCCGGCCGCGGTTGGCCAGGCCGGTCAGCCCGTCGCACAGCGCCCGCTGCTCGCGGTCGGCGGCGACGTGCGCGACCGCGTAGACGGCCAGCAGCGGCGGGAACAGCAGCGGGACGAAGGCGGGCCCCCGCTCGACGGTGAGGTCGAGCAGCGGGGCGAGCGCGAGCAGCGCGGCCGTGGTGAGCACCTCGTAGCCGGCGTCCTCGCGCAGCACCTCGCCCAGCGGCACGCCGCGGTAGGCGCTGAGCGCGTGCGAGACGAGCAGCTCGTTGCTCAGGAAGTACACGACCGCGCCGAGCGCGGCGGCGAGCAGGTTGCCGCCCATCAGGTCGAGCGGTCGGGCCAGCGACGCCTCGTGCCCGAGCGCGGCCATGGCGGCGGCAGCGGCGCTCCAGGACAGCGCGAACTGGCCGACGTTGAAGGTGACCCGCCAGCCCTGCTTGCGCCGCGTCAGGTCGCCGAGCAGCGAGGCGACCGTCTGCAGCACGAGCGCCGCCGGCAGCCCGTAGCGCAGGAGCACCGCGAAGACGACCGCGGTCGACAGCGACAGGCCGTCCTCCGGCGAGCCGACGGTCGTCAGCGGCCGCAGCTCCGAGACGAGCAGCACCGCGCAGACCAGCCAGAAGGCCGGTTCGAGGTCGGCCGAGCCCGGGTGCAGCAGCACGAGGGCCAGCGCCAGCAGCGCGAGGCCGGCGCCGGTGACGACCCGCACCAGCCGGACCAGGGCGGGCGGGAGCGCGGTGCGCGCCTCGGCGGGCTGCGTCACGGCGGCTCCTCGGCGGCAGGTGCGACGCGCGGGAGTCGCGCGTACGGAGCAGGGGTCGTCCCCGGACGGAGCAACCTCGATGGTCCGTACGGGCTAGTCCTCCGCGGGACGGGTGAGCGCCCGGGCCGCCTCCGGGCCCTGCTCGAGCAGCACGCGGAAGCCGTCGTCGTCGAGCAGCGGCAGGCCCAGCTTCACGGCCTTGTCGTGCTTGGCGGCACCCGGGTCGGCACCGACGACGACGAAGCCCGTCTTCTTGCTGACGCTGCCGACGACCTTGCCGCCGCGCGCCTGGACCGCCTCGGTGGCGCTGTCGCGGCTGTACGACGCGAGCGTGCCGGTCACGACGACGCTGACGCCCTCCAGCGGGCGCGGCCCGTCGTCCTCCCCGTCGTCGGCGAGCACCGCGCCGCCGCGCCGCCACTTGGCGACCACGTCGCGGTGCCAGTCGACCGCGAACCAGTCCACGACGGCCTGCGCGACGACCGGACCGACGCCGTCGACCGCGGCCAGCTCCTCCGCACCGGCCTGCTCCACGCGCTCCATCGAGCGGAACTCGCGGGCCAGGTCCTGCGCGGTCGGGGCGCCGACGTGCCGGATGCTCATCGCCACCAGCCAGCGCCACAGCGGCCGGGTGCGGGCCTGCTCCAGGCCCGACAGCAGCTGCCGGGCCGCGGCCGAGAGGGTGCCGGCCTTGTTGGTGTAGAAGGCGCTGCGCAGCAGGGTGGGCTCGTCGAGCAGCAGCACGTCGCCCTCGTCCTGCACCAGGCCCTGCTCGGTGAGGCTGCGGGCGGCCTCGTAGCCCAGCCCCTCGATGTCCAGCGCCGACCGCGACGCCAGGGCGAACACGCGCTCGCGCAGCTGCGCCGGGCAGGAGCGGCTGTTGGGGCAGCGCAGGTCCTTGTCGCCCTCGCGCATCCGGCGCAGCGGGGTGCCGCACTCCGGACAGGTGTCCGGCATGGCGAACGGGCGCACCACCGCGTCGTCGCGCAGCGCCACGACCGGCCCGACGACCTCGGGGATGACGTCGCCGGCACGCCGCACCACGACCGTGTCGCCGATGAGCACGCCCTTGCGCCGCACCTCGTCCTGGTTGTGCAGCGTGGCGTTGCTGACGACCACCCCGCCCACGTGGACGGGCTCCAGGACCGCGAAGGGCGTCGCCCGACCGGTGCGGCCGACGCTGACGACGATGTCGAGCAGCGTCGTGGTGACCTCCTCGGGCGGGTACTTGTGCGCGATCGCCCAGCGCGGGGCGCTGCTGGTCGCGCCGAGCCGGCGCTGCAGCGGCACCTGGTCGACCTTGACGACCACCCCGTCGATCTCGTGCTCGACGTCGTGCCGGTGCTCGCCCCAGTGCGCGATGTAGGCCAGCGCACCGTCGAGGTCCTCGACGACCTCGGTCCGGCTGCTCACCGGCAGCCCCCACGCCTGCAGCTGGGCGTACGCGCCGCTCTGCGTCTCGGGCTCCCAGCCCTCGCGGGCGCCGACCCCGTGCAGCGTGAGGCTGAGCGGCCGGCCGGCGGTCACCCGCGGGTCCTTCTGCCGCAGGCTGCCCGCCGCCGCGTTGCGCGGGTTGGCGAACGGCGCCCGCCCCTCGGCGACCAGGCCCTCGTTGAGCGAGGTGAAGTCCGAGGTCGCGATGAACACCTCGCCGCGCACCTCCAGCAGGGCCGGCACGTCGTCGCCCAGGAGCGTGGACGGCACGCTGCGCAAGGTGCGGACGTTCGGCGTGATGTCCTCTCCCGTACGGCCGTCGCCCCGGGTCGCCGCGCGCACCAGCACCCCGTCGCGGTAGACCAGCGCCACCGCCAGCCCGTCGATCTTGCAGCTCGCACAGCCACCGGGCCGTGTCACCGACCTCCTTGCGCACCCGGCCGGCCCAGGCCCGCAGCTCCTCGGGGTCGAAGACGTTGCCCAGGCTCATGAGCCGCTCGAGGTGCTGCACCGGCGCGAAGTCGGTCGAGAAGGTGCCCATCACCTTCTGCGACGGCGAGTCGGGGGTGCGCAGCACCGGGTGCGCGTCCTCCAGCGCCCGCAGCTCGGTGGTGAGCGCGTCGTACTCCGCGTCGGACGCCGTCGGCGCGTCCAGGACGTAGTAGCGGAACGCGTGCTCCTCCAGCAGCCGCGACAGCTCGGCGTGCCGCGCCGCGGCCGCTGTCGGCGCTGCGGCGTCGGGGCTGCTGAGCGGTGCGGGCGGGGTCGCCTCGGTCACGCGGGCTCCTCCTCCAGCGCCCTCGCGGCCCGGACGCAGGTGGACAGGAGGGCGCGGGCGTCGACCGGGGCCGCTCCGGCGAGCCCGCAGGTCGGGGTGACGACGACGGTCCGGGGCAGCTGCTCGGGGGCCAGCCCGAGCCGCCGCCACAGCCGGCGCACCGGCTGCAGCACGGCGTCGACGGCCGGGGGCGGGCCGCTGGTCGGCACGCACCCGAGCAGCAGCCCGAGGCCGGCCTCCACCGCCTCCCCCACCGCGTCGTCGTCGGCCTCGCGCAGCAGGGTCGCGTCCAGCGACAGGGAGCCCGCGCCGGCCCGGCGCAGCAGCTCGACCGGGGGGCGGGGGGCGCAGCAGTGCACGACGGTGTCCGGGCAGGCGGCCAGCACGGTCGACAGGTGCTCGGCCACGACCTGCGCGGCGGGGGCGCGCAGGGTGGCGTAGCCGCTGCTGGTCGGGATGCCGGCGGTGAGCACCGCGGGCAGCGACGGCTCGTCGAGCTGCAGCAGCACCTGCGCGCCGGGCAGTCGCCGGCGCACGTCGGCGACGTGGGCGGTCAGGCCCTCGGCCAGGCTCGCCGCCAGGTCGCGCACCGCACCGGGATCGGACAGCACCCGCTCGAGGCCGCGCAGCTCGAGCAGCGCGGCGAGGGTCCAGGGACCCGCGGCCTGCACCTTGACGCGGGCGGGCGGTGCGGCCGCGGCGACCTCCTCGAGCGCGTCGAGGTCGCGCGCCAGCGCGTCCCGAGCGCGGCTCAGGTCGCGGCCCGGCCGCTCGACGAGCCGCCAGCCGCCGGGCTGCAGGTCGACGGGCAGGTCGACGAGCAGCGCGCAGGTGCGCCCGGCGAGGTCCGCGACCGGCCCGCGGGCCGGCAGCTCGGGCAGGAACGGCAGGTCGGGCAGCTCGCCGAGCACGAGGCGCGCGGCCTCCGCGGGGTCCGTGCCGGGCAGGCTGCCGATCCCGGTGGCGGTCCCGGCGGGCCAGGGCAGCGCGCTCATGCCCGGCGGTCCCCGCGGCGTGCCGGCCGCTCGGCCGGCGCGGCCCGGCCGGCCACCGCGGCCCGCCGGAGCGGCGCGGGGGGCGCGGGGGGCGCGGCCGAGCCGGACGACGTCGACGTGCCGGTCGGCCGGCGGCGTGGACGCGCCCCCTCCGGCTCGGCCCGGCGGGGCGGGTCCGCCGCGGGCCGCGGGACCGCCGGGCGGGCTCCCGGGGCGCGCCGCGCCCGCGCCTCCGGGTCGGGCCGGCGCACGCCGCGGGCGGCCGGGCGTCGCCGCGGAGCCGGCCGGCTCGGGCACGTCGTCGCGGGCCGGGTCCGGCACCGCACCGGAGGGGTCGCCGTCGGCGCTGCCCGCCAGCCAGGCGAGGTCGCGGCGCAGAGCAGCGACGACCGCGGCCCGGGAGGCGGTCGCCCCGCGGACGGCGAGGCTGAACTGCTGGATGACCTCGAGATCGGTGAGCTGCACGTCGTCCGGGGCCACTCCGCGAGCGTAGTGGCGCCCGGTCAGGCGGCGAGGGTGGCGCTGCCGAGCACGCGGTCGCCGTCGTACAGGACGACGGCCTGGCCGGGCGCCGCGCCCCGCACCGGCGCCTCGAGCAGCACCGTCCACCCGTCGCCGTCCGGCTCGACCGTGGCCCGCAGCGGAGCGCCGTGCGCCCGCACCTGCGCGAGGCAGGTCAGCGGCAGCGCGACGCGGGCGGTCGTCCAGACCGGGTGCTCCGCGCGCAGCCGCCGGGTGTCGAGGGCCTCGGCCGGGCCGACGGTGACGGTGCGGCGGACCGGCTCGACCGACAGCACGTAGCGGGGCCTCCCGTCCGCCGCCGGCACGCGCAGGTCGAGGCCGCGCCGCTGGCCGACGGTGTAGCCGTACGCCCCGCGGTGCTGGCCGACGACGGCGCCGGTGAGCGCGTCGACCACCGGTCCGGGCTGCTCGCCGAGGTGCCGGCGCAGGAAGCCCGCGGTGTCGCCGTCGGGGATGAAGCAGACGTCGGAGGAGTCGGGCTTGTCGGCGACACCGAGACCGCGCGCCGCCGCCTCGGCCCGCACCTGCGCCTTGGTGAGCCGACCCAGCGGCAGGACCGTCGCGGCGAGCTGGTCCGGGCGCAGGACGGCCAGGACGTACGACTGGTCCTTGGCCAGGTCGACCGAGCGGCGCAGCTCGCCCGCGTCGAGCCGGGCGTGGTGGCCGGTCACGACCGCGTCGAAGCCGAGCGCGAGCGCCCGGTCGAGCACGGCGGCGAACTTGATGTGCTCGTTGCACCGCAGGCAGGGGTTGGGCGTGCGGCCGGCGGCGTACTCGGACAGGAAGTCCTCGACGACGTCCTCGCGGAAGCGCTCGGCGAGGTCCCAGACGTAGAACGGGATGCCGAGCACGTCGGCGGCGCGACCGGCGTCGCGGGCGTCCTCCCGGCTGCAGCAGCCGCGGCTGCCCGTGCGCAGCTCCTGCGGCGCGCTGGACAGGGCCAGGTGGACGCCGGTGACGTCGTGCCCGGCCTCGACGGCGAGGGCGGCGGCGACGGCGGAGTCGACACCGCCGGACATCGCGGCGAGCAGCTTCACCGCGAGCCGCCGGCAGCGACAGCGGCGAGCAGCCACCGCGAGCCGCCGGCAGCGACAGCGGCGAGCAGCGTCACCGCGGCGGCACGCGGCGGGCGCGCTCGACGACCGCCGGGAGCGCGTCGAGCAGCGCGTCGACGTCGGCACGGGTGGAGGTCCAGCCGAGGCTGAAGCGCAGGGAGCCGCGGGCCCGCTGCTCGTCGGCGCCCATCGCGACGAGGACGTGCGAGGGCCGGGCGACGCCGGCCGAGCAGGCCGAGCCGGTCGACACCTCGACACCTCGGGCGTCGAGCAGCAGCAGCAGCGAGTCGCCCTCGCAGCCCGGGAAGGAGAAGTGCGCGTTGCCGGGCAGCCGGTCGACCGGGTCGCCGTTGAGGACGGCGTCGGGCACGGCCTCGCGGACCCGCCGGACGAGCTCGTCGCGCAGGCCGCGCAGCCGGGCGGCGCGCTCGCCGCGGCCCTGCACCGCGACCTCGGTGGCGGCGGCGAGCCCGGCGACGGCCGGCACGTCGAGCGTGCCGGAGCGCACGTCGCGCTCCTGCCCGCCGCCGTGCAGCAGCGGGGTGCACTCCACGGAGCGGCCGAGGAGCAGGGCGCCGGCGCCGAGCGGGCCGCCGTACTTGTGGCCGGTGACCGTGAGCGCGTCGGCGCCGCTGTCGGCGAGGTCGACGGGCAGCACGCCGACGGCCTGCACGGCGTCGGTGTGGAAGGGGACGCCGGCCGACCGGGCGAGCGCGGCGAGCTCGGCGACGGGCTGCACGGTGCCGACCTCGTTGTTGGCCCACATGACGCTCACCAGCGCCACGTCGTCGCCCAGGGCGGACTCGAGCACCTCCGGCCGGACCCGACCGACCTCGTCGACGGGCAGCAGCTCGACGGCTGCGCCCTCGTGGGCGGCGAGCCAGGTGACGGCGTCGAGCACCGCGTGGTGCTCGACGGCGCTGACGAGCACGCGGGTGCGGCGCGGGTCGACGTCGCGGCGCGCCCAGAACAGGCCCTTGACCGCGAGGTTGTCGCTCTCGGTGCCGCCGCTGGTGAACAGCACCTCCGAGGGACGGGCGCCCAGCGCCCCGGCGACGCGCTCGCGGGCCTCCTCCACCGTGCGGCGGGCCCGCCGGCCGGTCCCGTGCAGCGACGACGCGTTGCCCCCGGCGGCCATCGCGGCGGCCACCGCCTCGACGGCCTCGGGGAGCACGGGCGTGGACGCCGCATGGTCGAGGTAGGCCACGGCCCGAGCGTACGCGCGAGGCGCTCGCCCCCGCGCGGTCAGCGGTCCGCCACCACCCGGGCGGTGGGCCCGTCGCCGTCCGGCAGGTCGTCGCGCTCGGCGACGACGACCTGCGTCGGCAGCAGGCCGGCGGCGGCGCGCACGTCCCGGGCGACGGCGACGACGGCCTCGGCGACGTCCGCGCCGGGCAGCGTCGCGACGTGCACGAGCAGCTCGTCGGCGCCGTCGCGCGGGCTCGGCCCGACCTCGACGCGCCAGTCCAGGAGGTCGGGACGGCCGGCCAGCGCCGCCGCCACGCCGCGCAGGTCGACCGGCCGGTCGCCCTCGCGCAGGGACAGCACCGGCACGAGGGCGCGGCGCCGCAGGCCGACCGCGCGCGGCACCGTGCGCCCGCAGGCCGGGCACGGGCCGCGCTCGATCCCCTCGACGAGGTCTCCGGTGCGCCAGCGGACGAGCGCGCTCCCGCGCAGCCCGAGCTGGGTGAGGACCAGCTCGCCGCCGGCGCTGCTGGGCTCGGCCGTCTCGGGGTCGACCACGTGCAGCACCTCGAGGTCGGGCAGCGTGTGCAGTCCGGGGTCGGCGCCGCCCGCCGAGGCCCGGCACCGCGCCCACGGGAGCCGGTGGGCGTCGGGCACGTGCACGCCGAGCACGGCGACGTCGCGCCCCCGCACCACCGCCTCGACGTCGGACTGCTCCTGCGCGGTCGGCGCACCGACGAGCAGCACGGTCCGCAGCGCGGGGGCGTCGTCGAGGAGGGCGTCGACGAGGACGGCGGCGCGGGCCGACGGCAGGGCGAGCACCGTCGCGGGGAGCAGCCGCAGCGCCTCGACGAGCCCGGCCGGCTCGACGAGCAGCGCGGGTGCTCCGGCGCCGAGCGCGCCGAGCTGCAGCGCCTGCCGCTCGGCACCGTCCGGCAGCGCGCCGACGACCACGTCGCCGCGGTCGAGGCCCAGCACCTGCCACAGCCGGGCGCCGGCCCGCGCGACGACGTCGAGGTCGCCGCGCGTGCTGGCGACCGGGAAGCGCAGGCCGAGACCGGCGAAGACGTACGACGTCGGCCGGGTGTCGCTCTCGACGGCAGCGGCGTACGCGCCGGGCGCGACCAGCCGGCGCAGCAGCGCGCGACGCAGCAGCGGACCCTCGGCGTGCAGCGCGAACCCCCGCTCGCCGGTCTGCAGCACCAGCGCGGCCGCGGCGGCCGGGTCCCCGTCGGGGCAGACGTCCCGCTCGCCGACGGCGGGCAGGGCCGCCAGCCCGTCGGGCGTCCCCGCCTGCACGGGCGTCGTGCCGAGGGCCGCCAGGCGGGCCCGCCAGAAGGGCGAGGCCGGGCCGACCGCGTCGACCATCTGCCGCAGCAGGCCGGTCTGCTGCGCGCGGGCCTGCTCGGCGGGGGCGCGGCGGTCCCAGGCGGTCACGCCGCTCCCGCCGTCCGCCGTCGTCGCACCCGGCGGAGTCTAGGGAGCCGCCGCGGGCCGGCGGTGCGACGCTTCGCCCATGAGCTCCTGGAGACCGTCCGACATCCCCGACCAGTCCGGGCGCACCGCGCTGGTCACCGGCGCCAACAGCGGCCTCGGCCTGCACACCGCGATGGAGCTCGCCCGCCGCGGCGCGCGCGTGCTCATGGCCGTGCGCGACCCGGGCCGCGGTGAGCAGGCGCTGCAGCGCGTCCGCGCGGAGGTGCCGACGGCCGACGCCGAGCTCGTCGCGCTGGACCTGGCCTCGCTGGCCTCGGTGCGCGCCGCCGCCGCCGACGTCGCCGGGCGGGCGCCGGCGCTGGACCTGCTCGTCGCCAACGCGGGGGTGATGGCGGTGCCCCGGCGGCTCACGGCCGACGGCTTCGAGAGCCAGCTGGGCACCAACCACCTCGGCCACGTCGCGCTGACCGGCCTGCTGCTGCCGCAGCTGCTCGCGGCACCCGACCCGCGCGTCGTGGTCGTCTCCAGCAGCGCGCACCGCACGGGCAAGATCGCCCTCGACGACCTGCAGGGCGAGCAGTCCTACTCGAGGTGGGGGGCGTACGGCCAGAGCAAGCTGGCCAACCTGCTCTTCGCCCGCGAGCTGCAGCGGCGGGCCGGCGAGCGGCTGCTCGTCGCGGCGGCGCACCCGGGCTACGCGGCGACCAACCTGCAGAGCGGTCAGGGCAACGCGCTGCTCGAGGCGTTCATGAAGGTCGGCAACCTGGTCGTCGCCCAGTCCGACGCGCAGGGCGCCTGGCCGTCGCTCTACGCCGCGACGATGCCCGACGTGCCGCCGGGGTCCTACTGGGGCCCGGCGTTCTTCGAGGTCCGCGGGGCGCCGAAGATGGTCGGCCGGTCCGCCGCGGCGCAGGACGACGCGGTCGCCCGCCGCCTGTGGGACGTCTCCCTCGAGGTGACGGGCGTGTCGTACGACGCCCTCGCCTGACGCCGGACCCGCGTCGGCCCGGCGCCTCCGCGAGGAGGGCCGGGCCGGCGGGCGCGGGCAGGATCAGCCCTTGCGCTTGCCGATCTCCTCGGTGAGCGTCGGGACGACCGTGTTCAGGTCGCCGACCAGGCCGAAGTCGGCCAGCTCGAAGATCGGGGCCTCCGGGTCCTTGTTGATGGCCACGATGGTCTTGCTGGTCTGCATGCCGGCGCGGTGCTGGATGGCCCCGGAGATGCCGACGGCGATGTACAGCTGCGGCGACACGGTCTGACCGGTCTGGCCGACCTGGTTCTGGTGCGGGTACCAGCCGGCGTCGGTCGCGGCGCGGGAGGCGCCGACAGCGGCACCCAGGGAGTCGGCGAGCGCCTCGATGATGGAGAAGTTCTCCGGGCTGCCCACGCCGCGGCCGCCGGAGACGACGATGCTCGCGTCGCCCAGGTTGGGGCGACCGCCCTTGTCCTCGACGACGCTCTCGACGACCTTGGCGGCCGTGTCGGTCTCGGCGAAGGTCACCGAGACCTGCTCGACGGTGCCGGCGCCGGCCTGCTCGGACGGGGCGGTCGAGTTGGCGCGGACCGCGATGACCGGGGTGCCGGTGGCGACCTTGGACTGCACGACGACGCTGCCGCCGAAGATCGGCTGCTCGGCGACGAACTCACCGGTCACGCCGACGGCGTCCGTGATCAGCCCGCTGCCGGTCTTGACGGCCAGGCGGGCGCCGACCTCCTTGCCCTCGGCGTTGCTCGGCACGAGCACCGCCGCCGGCGAGGCCTGCGCCACCAGCTGGGCCAGCGCGCTGGCCTTGGGGGCCACGAGGTAGGAGTCGAACTCCTCGGCCTCGCTGACGTAGACCTTCTCGGCGCCGTAGGCGGCGACCTTCTCGGCCGCGGCGGACGCGCCCTTGCCGAGCACGACGGCCGACGGCTCGCCGAGCGAGCGGGCGAGCGTGAGCAGCTCGTAGGAGACCTTCTTCGGGGTGCCCTCGACGTGGTCGACGAGGACCAGGACCTCAGCCATTGCTCTCCAGCCCTTCTCAGACGAACTTCTGCGACGCGAGGAACTCGGCGACCTTGGTGCCGCCGTCGCCCTCGTCCTTGACGACCTGGCCCGCCTGGCGCGGCGGCTTGTTGCTGAACTCGACGACCTGCGAGGGCGCGGACTGCAGCCCGACCTGGCCGGCCTCGATGCCGGCGTCGCCGATCGCGACGGTCGTGAGCGGCTTCTTCTTCGCCGCCATGATGCCCTTGAAGGACGGGTAGCGCGGCTCGTTGATCTTCTCGACGACCGAGACGAAGGCCGGGGTGGCGGCCTCGACGACGTCGTAGCCGGACTCGTTCTGCCGCTCGATGCGGACGGTGCCGCCGTCGACGGTGACCTTGCGGGCCCCGGACAGCTGCGGCTTGCCGGTGCGCTCGGACAGCAGCGCGGTCATGACCGACATCCGGCTGTCGGTCGCCTCGGAGCCGGCGAGCACGAGGTCGTACTCGAGGGTGCCGAGCACCTGCGCGAGGGCGTAGGAGGTCTGCAGCGCGTCCGAGCCGGCCAGGGCGTCGTCGGACAGGTGCACGGCCTTGTCGGCGCCCATGGACAGCGCCTTGCGGATCGTCTCCACCGCGCGGGCGGGGCCCATCGTGAGGATGGTGACCTCGCCGCCCTGGGCCTCCTTGAGGCGCAGCGCCTCCTCCACGGCGTACTCGTCGATCTCGTTCATGACCACGTCCACCGACGCGCGGTCGAGGGTCTTGGTCGAGGCGTCGAGCTTGCGCTCGGCCCAGGTGTCGGGCACCTGCTTCACCAGTACGACGATGTTCATGGCGGGACGCCGACCTCCGTCAGCCTCGGGGCGTCGCGGCAGGTCCGCGCGCGCGGGGGGGCACTCGAGCAACAGTGCGGGTCACCGTAACGTCCGGCAACTCGGAGGCTGCGGCAGGCCCGCACCCGACAGGTTACCCGTCGGTAGCCTGCTCGCAACGTGACGCGCGCCGCGCGGGCGCTCCGCCGTGCCGCGGCAGGAGCCCCCGTACGGCCGTCAGCGCCCGGCGAAGCGGGCCTTGCCCGGGCCGCTCTCGAGGAAGGACGACATCCCGGTCTTCTGGTCCTCGGTGGCGAAGAGCCCGGCGAACAGCGCCGACTCCAGCCGCAGCGCGGCGTCGAGGTCCATCTCCAGCCCGTCGTCGATGGCCTGCTTGGCCGCACGCAGCGCGACGGCGGGCCCCGCGGCGTACTGCGCCGCCATCTCGCGGGCGGCGTCGTAGACCCCCGCGTCCGGCGCGACCGCGTCGGCGATGCCGAGCGCGAGCGCCTCCTCGGCCCCGACGTGGCGGCCGGTGAAGACCATCGACTTGGCCCTCGCCGGCCCGACCAGGCGGGTCAGCCGCTGGGTGCCGCCGGCGCCCGGGACGACCCCGAGCTGGATCTCGGGCACGCCCACCTTGGCGCGCTCCCCCACGACGCGGAAGTCGCAGGCCAGCGCCAGCTCGAAGCCGCCGCCGAGCGCGTAGCCGGTGATCGCGGCCACGACCGGCTTGGGCAGCCGGGCGACGACCTTGAGCGCCTCCTGCAGCTGGGTGCCCCAGCTGACCATGTCGGAGTAGGTCAGCCCGGACATCTCCTTGATGTCGGCACCGGCGGCGAAGACGCGCTCCCCGCCGTAGACGACGACCGCGCGCACGTCGTCGCGGTCGCGGGCCTCCACGGCCACGTCGTGCAGCTCCGCCCGCAGCTGGCCGTTGATCGCGTTCATCTTCGGCCGGTCCAGCCGGATGGTGCCGATCGCGTCCTCGACCTCGAGCCGCACGAACTCGCCCATGCCCCGTACCTCCACTGTCGCCGTCTCGTCGCGGTCGCCGGTGCGGCGGACCGGTGCCCGTCGCTGCGGACCCTAGTGTTCCGGGCGTGTTCCGGGACTCCCGCGGTGTGGTGCACACCGTCTCCTCGAGCGACCCCCTCGACGACCTGCCGGGCGACGTGGCGGCCGCGCTGGCCGTCGGTCTGCTCCGGCCGGCCGAGCGCGACCTCGAGCGGGCGCTGGACCGGTGCGAGGCCGTCCGCGAGCTGCTCGAGCGCTGGCAGGACGCCTTCTTCGCCGTGCTGCCCGAGGACGTCGACCTCGAGGAGGAGGCCCGCTGGGCCGCGGAGGCCGGCCTGTCGCTGGCCGAGCTCGAGGCGGCGTACGCCGCCGAGGACGCGCTGGAGGACGACGACGCGCTGGACCTCGACGACGAGCTTGACGACGAGCTCGGCGGTGACGACGGCCTGGGCACCGCCGCGGCGGGCGATGCCGTCGCCGACCGCGACGAGGTGCTGTCGCTGGACGACCTGACCGGCCTGACCGGCCTGACCGACCTGGACGACCCGGGCGAGGCGGTGCCGGTCCCCGGCCTGGTGCCCGACGACCTCGTGCTGGCCCTCGAGCGCGGGCTCCTGCTGCTGCCCGTGCGGGTGCGCCTGGAGGCGCTGGTCGCCGCGGCCTCGCTCGTCGCCACCTGGACCGACCTGCTCGTCGACCACGAGAAGCTCGTCGGGCACCTCGTCCTCGCCCACGGCCGCCCCGGCAGCAGCGAGGCGCACGCCCGGCTGGCCGGCGTGCACGCGCGCCTGCACGCCGACGCCGGCCCCGGCCACGACGACCCCCCGGGGGTCGGTTGACCGCCGGGTCGCCGTCGACCCTCCAGCCCTGCCCCGGACTGCCGATGTCCAGGACGAGCACCGCCACCGCCGTCCGCCACCGCCACCGCCACCGCCGTCCGCCACCGCCACACCGCCACCGCCGTACGCCCCGCCCCTGCCCCCGGGAGAGCCGCATGCCCTCGTCGCCGGCCCCGCTGCCGCCCGTGCACCGGCGCACCGTCGTCGTCGACGGCGCCCGGGTGCGCCTCGTGGAGACCGGGCCCGCCGACGGCGACCCGCTGCTGTTCCTGCACGGCTGGGGCATGACACCGGCCACGTACGCCGACGGGCTGCGCCGGCTCACGTCCGCGGGAGTGCGGGTGCTCGCCCCCGCCCTGCCCGGCTTCGGCGGCAGCGACGGCCCGGGCCTGCTCGAGATCGACCTGGCGGAGTACGCCACCCGCGTCGGCCGGCTGCTCGACGTGCTCGACCTCGGTGTCCCGGTCTTCGTCGCCGGCCACTCGTTCGGCGGCGGCGTCGCGCTGCAGCTGGCCACCGACCGGCCCGACCTCGTGCGCTCGCTCACCCTGCTCAACTCGGTCGGCGGGGCGCCGGGGGGCGGCGGGCTGTCGGACGGCTCGTGGCCGCGCTGGGCGGTCCGCGCGCTGGCCGAGCTGCACCCCCGCGACCTGCTGCGGTCGGCACCGGCCATGGTGCGGGCCGTCGTGCCCAACCTCGTGCGCCGACCGGTCACCCTGGCCCTGACCGCGCGGCTGGCCCTCACCGCCTCGCTGGCCCCGCAGGCCCGGGCGCTCGTGGACCGCGGCCTGCCGGTGCTCTTCGTCTGGAGCGACCGGGACACCCTCATCGGGCGCGGCCAGCTGCGCGACGTGCTGTCCGCGCTGCCCGCGGAGGTCGTCCGCGGGCGGCACGGCTGGCTGCTGTCGCGCCCCGAGGAGTTCGCGACGCTGCTGCGCAACGCGCTCGTCGTGCACGCGATGCTGGAGCGCCGCCGGCGCGGCTCCGCGGTCGTGCTGCCCGCCGGGACGGCCCTGCGCGACCTGCTGCCGCGGGAGCGGCGCCGCACCGCCCGGCTGCCGTCGCGCCGCCCGGCCGCCCGGGCCGGGACCTGACCGGGCCCGACGTCCGGCAGGATCAGGGAGTGACGTCCGCCGACCCCGCCCCTGCCGGGACCCGCGAGTCCTGGCCCGGGCGTCCCACCCCGCTCGGGGCGACGTGGGACGGCGAGGGCACCAACGTCGCGGTCCTCAGCACGGGTGCGGAGGCGGTCGACGTCTGCCTGTTCGACGAGGCGGGCGTCGAGACGCGCATCCCGCTGGAGGAGTCGACCTTCCACGTCTGGCACGGCTACCTGCCCCAGGTCGGCCCCGGCCAGCGCTACGGCTTCCGCGTCGACGGTCCCTTCGACCCCGGACAGGGGCTGCGCTTCAACCCCAGCAAGCTGCTGCTCGACCCGTACGCCCGGGCGATCGAGGGCGAGCTCGCGCTGCACGACGCGGTCTTCGGCTCGGTGCCGGGCCGCGACCGCGCGCAGCAGCACATGGACAGCGCGCCGTACGTCCCCCGCTCCGTGGTGGTGCACGACGCCTTCCCGTGGGGGGAGGACGTCCGGCCCCGCACGGCCTGGGCCGACTCCGTCGTCTACGAGCTGCACGTGAAGGGGTTCACCGCGCGGCACCCCGACATCCCGCCGCAGCTGCGCGGGACCTACGCCGGGCTGGCGCACCCCGCGGCCGTCGAGCACCTGCAGCGGCTCGGCGTCACCGCCGTCGAGCTCATGCCGGTGCACCACTCGGTCAGCGAGCCGCACCTGCTGCGCAAGGGCCTCACCAACTACTGGGGCTACAACTCGCTCGGCTACTTCGCACCGCACGCCGCCTACAGCAGCAGCGGCTCCCGCGGGGAGCAGGTCCGCGAGTTCAAGGCGATGGTGCGCACGCTGCACGCGGCCGGCATCGAGGTGCTGCTCGACGTGGTCTACAACCACACCGCCGAGGGCGACGAGCTGGGTCCGACGCTGTCCTGGCGCGGGCTGGACAACACGTCCTACTACCGCACCGAGGAGTCCGACCGGGCGCGCTACCGCGACTACACCGGCTGCGGCAACACCCTCGACGTCCGCTCCCCGCACGTGCTGCAGATGATCATGGACTCGCTGCGCTACTGGGTCACCGAGATGCACGTCGACGGCTTCCGCTTCGACCTGGCCGCCGCGCTGGCGCGCTCCTTCCACGACGTCGACAAGCTCTCGGCCTTCTTCGACGTCATCCAGCAGGACCCGGTCGTGTCCCAGGTGAAGCTCGTCGCGGAGCCGTGGGACGTCGGTGAGGGGGGCTACCAGGTCGGGCAGTTCCCGCCGCTGTGGACCGAGTGGAACGGCGAGTACCGCGACACCGTCCGCGACGCGTGGCGCGGTGCGGGCACCGGCGTGCGGCAGCTGGCGTCGCGCCTGGCGGGGTCCAGCGACCTCTACCAGGACGACGGGCGCCGGCCGTACGCCTCCATCAACTTCATCACCGCGCACGACGGCTTCACGATGCGCGACCTGACGACGTACGAGGTCAAGCGCAACGAGGCCAACGGCGAGCACGGCCGCGACGGCGACTCCCACAACCGCTCGTGGAACTGCGGCGTCGAGGGCGAGACCGACGACCCCGCCGTGAACGCACTGCGGCTGCAGCAGGTGCGCAACCTGCTGGCGACGCTGCTGCTCAGCACCGGGGTGCCGATGCTGTCGATGGGCGACGAGGTGCGGCGCACCCAGCTCGGCAACAACAACGCCTACTGCCAGGACGCGCCGCTGTCGTGGATGCCCTGGGACGTCGACGACGACGCCCTCGCGCTGCGCGACCTCGTGGCCCGGCTCGTCGCGCTGCGCCGGTCGCACCCGGTCTTCCGCCAGCGCGCCTTCTTCTCCGGTCGGGCCCTCGGGCAGGACGGCGTGAAGGACCTCGCGTGGTTCGGCGCCGACGGCGCGGAGCTCACGGACGCCCAGTGGTTCGACCCGTCGCTGTGCACCCTCGGCATGTACCTCGACGGGCACGGCATCCGCACCCGCGGACCCCGCGGCGAGCGGGTCGTCGACGAGAGCTTCCTGCTGCTGCTGCACACCGGTGCGGACGACCGCGACGTCGTGCTGCCCGGTCCGCCCTGGGCCGCCTCGTACGCCGTGGTGGTCGACACCGCGCTGGTGCTGCCGGAGGGGACGGAGGTGTCGGCGCGGCTCGACGTCTGCGGCCGCTCGCTCGTGCTGCTGCAGGTCCGTCGCTGAGCACCGGGTGGGACGCCTGCGCCTACCGCGGACGGTGGAGGGCGGGGCAGCAGCGCGCCCTCGACGCGGTCGACCGCGCGCTCGGGCCGGCCGCGGGCGCCGAGCGCGGCGGCAGCGGCCGGGCACTGGTGGTCCTGCCGCCCGGCGCCGGCAAGACGGCGGTCGGGCTCGAGGTCGCCCGGCGCGGCGCCCGCAACACGCTGGTGCTCTGCGCCAACCCGGTCGTGCAGGAGCAGTGGCTGCGCGCCTGGCGGGACTTCCTGCCCGAGCAGGGCCCGCCGCCGGTGCGGGCCAGCGGCGAGCGCGCGCCGGGGCCGCTGGTCGTGCTGCCCTGGTCGGACCTGACCGTCTGGGAGCGCCCGCAGAGCGCTCGGGCCGACGCCGACCTGAGCGCCCAGCGCAGCGCCGCCGTGCGCGGGCGCGGTGACCTGCTCGCCCTGCTGCACCCGGCCGGTCGAGACCTCGTCGAGCGCGCCGCGCGCGCCGGCCCCTGGCTCGTCGTGCTCGACGACGCCGACGCGCTGCTGGAGAGCTGGGGGCCCCTCGCGACGGCCGTGGTGCGCGCGCTCGGGCCGCGCACCCACGTCCTCGGGCTGGCCAGCACCTCCCCGGCCCGGCTCCCGCCGCGCGCCCGCGCCGCCGCTACCGACCTGCTCGGCCCGCCCGTGCTGTCGGAGCCGCTGGGCGCTGCGGTGCGCGAGGGCGCCGCCAGCGCGTCGCAGCACCTGGTCGCCTACTGCGAGCCGCTGCCCGACGAGCTCGCGGCCCTGGCCCCCGAGGCGGAGCGCTTCGAGTCCCTGACCCGGCGGCTCCTGCAGGGCGCCGGGAGCCTGCCGCTGCCCGCCTGGCTGGCCCGCCGGACCCAGCTGCGCCCGCTCGACGCGGCGGGTGCGGCGCTGTCCTGGTCGGCCTGGGCGGCCAGCGAGCCCGAGCTGTCCCGGGCCGCGCTGCGACTGGCCGCGGCCGGCCACCTCGCGCTGCCGCCGGGCGCCCGGCTGCAGCAGCAGCACCGGGCGCCTGCGGCGGCCCAGGACTGGGCGGTGGTGCTCGGGGCGTACGCCCTGGAGCACCTCGAGCCCTCCGACGACCCGGCCGACCGGGCCCTGCTCGCCGAGGTCGCCGCCGTGCTGCCCGGGCTCGGCCGGCGGCTGACCCGCGGGGGGCTGCGGCCGACCGCCTCCCCGGTGGACCTGCTCGTGGCCCGCTCGGCGGCCAAGCCCCTGGCGGCCGCCCGGGTGCTCCGGGCCGAGCTCGACGCGCGGGGCGACGCGCTGCGCGCGCTCGTGGTCTGCGACGCCGACGACGACCCCGCCCCAGGCCGCAGCGCCACCGGTGCGCGCCTGGCCCTGCGGGCGCTGGCGACCGGCGAGCTGGGCACCCGCACCCGCCCGGTCCTCGTGACCGGACGGCGGGTCGCCGCAGCGCCGGACGTGGCGCAGGCCCTGCGGCGCTGGTGCGCGGCCCAGGGCGTGCCCGGCCTGCGCTCGGTGCCGCTGGACGGGCTCGCCCTCTACGAGCTGGTGAGCGACCGGCCGGGCTGGGGCCCGCGCGTGTGGGGACCGCTCGTCACCGACTACCTCACCAGCGGCGGGAGCGGGGTGCTCGGTGAGCACCCGCGAGCTGCTCGGCACCGGGCTGGGACGCGCCGGCGGTCGACGTCGTCGTCGACCTCACCTCCGGCGCGTCGCCGCCGGCCGTGCAGCGGCTGCACGGTCGCGGGCTGCACCGCGACCCGGCGCGCCCGGAGGCGGTGACCGACCTGTGGACCGTCGTCTGCGTGGCCGACGGGCACCCGCGGGGCGCCGCCGACCACCTGCACGCGGTGCGCAAGCACGCCGTGCTGCCGGGTCCCGACGCCTCCGGCGAGCTGGTCGCCGGGCTCGCCCACCTCGACCCCGCCCTGGACGCCTGGTCCGCGCCGGCGCCCGCCACCCGACACCGCGTGACCGAGGACGCGCTCGCCCGCGTGGCAGCACGTGCCGCT
>CAVSEK010000008.1:0-5137 GCA_963726975.1 uncultured Actinomycetota bacterium | reverse complement strand
GGGGACGCTCTGGGCCGCCGCCCCCTCGACCTCCGGAGGTCCCCGTGACCCGTCGCGTCCCGCCCCTGCACCGGTGCCGGGCCATCCTGCCGCCCGTCGTGCTCCGCGCCGTCGCCGAGAACGGCACCCCCGAGCAGCGGGCCCGCGCCGTGCGGACCCTGCTCGTGGACGGGCAGCTGCGCGCCGGGCGCGCCGCCACCCCGCTCCCCCGGCCCAGGACCGCCACGGGGCCGACGACCCCTGCCGGACCGCACCGGACCGTGGCCGACGCCGACGGCGCCCGCACCCTGCCCGGCCGGACCGTCCGCGCCGAGGGGGCGCCGCCGACCGGCGACGCCGCCGCCGACGAGGCCTACGACGGCTTCGGCGCCACCTGGTCGTTCTGGTCGCAGGCCTACGGCCGCGACTCCATCGACGCCCGCGGCCTGCCCCTGCTCGGCACCGTCCACTACGGCCGCGACTACGACAACGCCTTCTGGGACGGCACCCAGATGGTCTTCGGCGACGGTGACGGCGAGCTGTTCGGGCGCTTCACCGCCTCGCTCGACGTCATCGGTCACGAGCTGGCGCACGGCGTCACCGAGGCGGAGGCAGGGCTCGTCTACTCCGGGCAGTCCGGCGCGCTCAACGAGTCGGTCAGCGACGTGTTCGGCAGCCTGGTCAAGCAGCACGCGCTCGGCCAGACCGCGGACGAGGCGGACTGGCTGATCGGGGCCGACCTGCTCCGCCCCGGCGTCCACGGCGTCGCCCTGCGGTCGATGGCCGCGCCCGGCACCGCCTACGACGACCCCGTGCTCGGGAAGGACCCGCAGCCGGCGACCATGTCCGGCTTCGTCACCACGGACGACGACGACGGCGGGGTGCACACCAACTCCGGCATCCCCAACCACGCCTTCCACCTCGCCGCCGTGACGGTCGGGGGCCGCGCGTGGGAGGGCGTCGGGCAGGCCTGGTACGACGCCCTGCGCGCGCCCGAGCTCCTCCCCGACAGCACCTTCGCGGCCTTCGCCGCGCTCACGGTGGCTGCGGCCGAGCCGCTCGGGATCGCGGAGCAGGTGCGGCGGGCCTGGCAGGAGATCGAGGTCGAGCCGGGCTGAGTGGACCTCGCCCGGGCGCGCGCGGCGCCGTACGGTGCACGGGTGCGGGTCGAGGTCGTGCGCTCGGGGGGCTTCGCGGGTCGCGTGCTGCGCTGGTCGGTGGTCGTCGAGGAGCTGCCCGACGGCGTCGCGTCCGAGGTCCGCTCCCTGCTCGACCAGGCGCCGACCTGGCCGGCCCCCGCTCCCGCCGCGCCCTCCGACGGCTTCCGCTGGCAGGTCCGCACCGACGCGCCCGGCCTCGACGCCCCCCGCCTGGACGTCGCCCTGCCCGAGCCCCCGCCCGAGCCGGCCCAGCGGCTGCTCGACCTCGTGCGAGAGGGCGGCACGCTCCGGCCCCCAGTGGCCTGAGCTGCGTCAGCTCTGCGCCCGCCCCTGCAGCCGCTCCCACAGCGCGTCGACCTGCGCCTCGAGCTCCTCGCGCGTGCCGTCGTTGTGCAGCACCACCGTCGCGACGGCCAGCCGCTGCTCCCGCGTCGCCTGACGGGCGATGCGGTCGCGGGCGTCCTGCTCGGACGTGCCACGCACCCGCACCAGCCGGTCGAGCTGCACCTCGGGCGAGACGTCGACGACGACGACCTCGTCGTAGCCGGCCTGCATGCCGTTCTCCACCAGCAGCGGCACGTCGTGGACCAGCACCGGCGCGCCCGCCTCGCGCGCGGCGTCCACCCGCTCCAGCGTCAGCGCGCGGATCCGCGGGTGCAGCAGCCCGTTGAGGCGCTCGAGCGCCGCCGGGTCCGGGAAGACTCGAGCCCCCAGGGCGGCGCGGTCCAAGGCGCCCTCGGGGGTGAGCAGGTCCGCGCCGAAGGCCTCGACGACCGCCGCGAGCCCCTCGCTGCCCGGTGCGACGACCTCGCGCGCCAGGGCGTCTGCGTCGACGACGACCGCCCCGCGGGCCGCGAGCGCGCGGCTCACGGTCGACTTGCCCGACCCGATCCCGCCGGTGAGGCCCACGCTCAGCACGGGCGCGAACCTAGCCGCCCGGCGGCCCGCACCCGGCCACGGGGTTGACACCGCGGGAGGCTGGTAGGGACGGCACGACCCGACGCCGGTGTCCCGGCGTCCCTGGAAGGTGGAGCACAACATGCGCAGGTCCGTGTCCACGTCGGCGTTCGTCGGGCTGCTGCTGCTCACCGGCTGCGGGACGCAGCAGGCAGGGACGCAGCAGGCGGGCACCACGACCGCCGCCGCTCCCCCGGCACAGGAGCAGACGGCGCACGTGCACACGGCGGCCGGGCAGGCCGCGACGGTGGGGCGCGCCGCCGCCGGCGCCCCGTCGGCCGCGGTGGCCCTGCGCAGCGACCTCGAGCGGATGCTCGGGGCCCACGTGCTGCTCGCCGACGAGCTCGTCCGGGCCCGTGAGCGCGCGGACGCCACCGACCCGCAGTCGAAGGCCGCCTCGGTGGCGGTGGCCGCCAACCGCGGCCAGCTCGCCGGCGCGGTGACCAAGCTCGCCGGCGCCCCCGCCGGGAAGGCCTTCGCCACCGCCTGGGACGCCCACGTCGACGCGCTCGGCGCCTACGCGGACGGTCACCGCACGAAGGACGCCGCCGCGCGGACGGCGGCCCGCACCCGCCTGCTCGCGGCGGAGGGCACGCTCGAGACGTCGCTGGCCACGGTCGTGGGCGGCACCGTCCCGCGGCCCGCGCTGCACGCCGCCGTCGACGAGCACTACCGGCACCTGCTCGAGCACGCCGACGCCTTCGCCGCCGGCGACGCCGCCCGCGCCTACACCGCGCAGCGCACCGGCTTCGCCCACGCGATCATGCTGGCCGACGTGCTCGCCCGCGGGATCGCGAAGGCGAAGAAGCTGCCCTCCGCGGACCTCGACGCTCCCAGCCGGACACTGCAGACGGCGCTGAGCCGGCTGCTCGCCGAGCACATGGGCCTCATGGTCGAGCTCATGCGCGCGGCCCACGACCGGGCCACCGACTTCGACGCGGCGGGCGCGGCGCTCAACGCGAACACGAACGAGCTCGGCGGGGCGATCGCGACCCTCTACGGAGCGCCGGCCGGCAAGCAGTTCCTGCAGATCTGGGCCGACCACGTCGAGGGGCTCGTCTCCTACGCCGGCGACGTCGGGGCGGGCCAGGCCGCGAAGGCCGCCCAGACCAAGGCGCAGCTGGCCCAGTACGCGCCGAAGCTCGCGACGTTCCTCGCCACCGCGACGCAGCAGCGGCTGCCGGCCATCGAGCTCAGCGCCGCGCTCACCGAGCACGACGACGACCTGCGCCAGCAGGTCGACACCTACGCCACCGGCGACCAGGCAGGCGCCCGGACGATCGCCTCGGCGGGCTACGACCACATGTTCATGCTGTCCCAGACGCTCGCCACCGCCATCGGCGACGCCGTGGCGAGCCGGCTGCCCCAGGGAGGGGCGCAGACCGGCGGGGGCGGGCTCGCGCCCCGGTGACCCCGTCCCGCCGCCTGCCCCCGTCCCGGCTGCTCGCAGGCGCCGCCCTGTGCGCCGCCCTGGCGGCCTGCTCCGCCGCGGACAGCAGTGCCGAGCAGCCGCTCGTCGGCTCCCCCGCTGCGTCCCCCACCCCGTCCCCCGTCGGGCCGGCCCCGACGCTGCAGGCCCCGCGCGAGCTCGCCGTGGCCGCCGCGCCCCTGCGGCTGCGCGTGCCGGCGCTCGGCATCGACGCCCCCGTCGGTCCCGTCGGCAAGGCGGCCGACGGGACCGTGCAGGTGCCGACGCGCTGGGAGGACGTCGGGTGGTACTCCGGCGGCGCCCGCCCCGGGCAGCCCGGACCCACGGTCCTGCTCGGGCACGTCGACAGCAGGAACGGCCCGGCGGTGTTCGTGCGGCTGCCGCAGGCCCGGCCGGGCACGGTCGTCGAGGTCACGACCACAGACGGGGAGCGCCACCGCTACCAGGTGCGGCGCGTGGAGCAGGACCCGAAGACGCGGTTCCCGACGGAGGCCGTCTACCTGCCGGTGCTCACGCCCGAGCTGCGGCTGGTGACCTGCGGGGGCGACTTCGACCGGAGCACCGGCCACTACCGCGACAACATCATCGTCTACGCGGCGCCGGCGGCCTGAGGGCCCGTCAGCCGCCCGTGCCGTCGTCGGCGCTCGTCCCGCAGCCGGCCCGCGAGCGCTCGTAGGTCGCCAGCTCCTGCGCGAAGCGCGTGCGGTCGGTGGCGCTCGCCGTCAGCACCGGCAGCGAGCGGGCCAGCAGCTGCTCGCGGGTGATCCGACGGGCCAGCAGGTCGTCGACCGCGCTGGTCTGCGCGCCCAGCGCGCTGCTGATCGCCTTGGCCCGCTGCAGCGCCGCGTCGCCCTGCGCGAGCGCCTGCGTGCACGCCGGCTCCGGCGCCGGCTGGGCCTCCCCGGCCTGCGGGTCCGAGCTGCCGACGACGGGCGCCGGCTGCACCAGCGGAACGGGGTCCGCCGTGCGGTGGCCGGTGAACAGGACCGTCAGGCCGACGGCGAGCAGCGCGACGAGCACGCCGAACAGCAGCGTCACGTGGGCCGGCACGTAGCGCCGGTCCTCGTCGTCGTACACGACCACGTCCACCCTCAGCTCCTCGCACTCGAACTCGGCCGGACGACGGTCAGACGACCACGGCCCAGTGCGCCCCTACCCGTTCGGGCGAGGTCGAGCAGCGGACGGGTGGTGAACGGCGAAGGCCCGGCCCGCGGGGGGACCGGGCCTTCGCCGTGGTGCGAGCGGGGACTGCGGAGTGCCTACTGCCCGCCGGAGAGCTTCTCGCGGAGCGCCTGCAGGGCCTCGTCGGAGGCCAGCGTGCCGCCGCCGGCCGCGGGGGCCGCCGGGCGGGCCGGGGCGTCGGGAGCGTCGTCCGGGATGTCGCCGGCCTCGCCCTCGAGCCCGGTCGCGGAGGTGTACGAGGTCGGCAGGGCCGCCTCGGCGTCCGCGGCCGCCATGCGCTTGATCTGCTCCTGGTGGGCCTCGAAGCGCTTCTGGGCGTCGGCGTACTGCTTCTCCCAGGCGTCGCGCTGGGCCTCGAACCCTCCTGCCACTCGCCGGTCTCGGCGTCGAAGCCCTCGGGGTAGATGTAGTTGCCGGCCTCGTCGTACTG
>CAVSEK010000007.1:0-249346 GCA_963726975.1 uncultured Actinomycetota bacterium | reverse complement strand
CGAGCTCTCCCAGGCCTGAGCGCTCCAGGACGGTCGCGGGCGAGGCCCTGACGGGTCCCGCCGCCCGGGCCTGACAGGCTGCCGACCGTGGGCGTCTTCCGCACCGACCGGCTGACCGGTGTCGTCCTCGGCCTGCCCAACCGGCTGCATGCCCTCGCCGGCGCCGCCCTGGGCGCGCTCGACGCCCCGCACCTCGAGGCCTGGACCACCGACGGCTACGTGCCGTCGTGGCTGGCCCGAGCTGGGCGGGCGGCTCTTCGACGACCTCGGCGAGCTCGTCGTGGTCGCCCGGCCGGTCCCGGGGCGGACCGACCTGCGGCCGGTGGCGGTCTACCGGTCCGGCTCGCCCGCCGCGCTGCAGTGGTCGCGGGCCGGCGAGCAGCTGTCGGTCTACGACCTGCCGCTCGCGCCGGTGCTGCTCCACCTCGCGCAGTTCTGCACGGCCGGCACCGGCCACGCGGTGACTACGCTGAGGCCGCCCGCCCCGGGCAGCGCGGTCAGCCCGGTCGCGGCCCGGACCTGGCAGGCCCGCAGCGGGCTCTACGACCCGCGCCGGCTCCCGAGGAAGAGGACCGCATGATCCGCACGTTCGGCTGGGCGATCGGCCTGTCCGTCCTCGCCCTGGGGCTGGCGCTGGGCGTCGGCGGGCCCGCGACCATGCTCACGGTGCTCGTCCTCGGCGTCCTCGAGATCTCGCTGTCCTTCGACAACGCGGTGGTCAACGCCAAGGTGCTCAACCGCATGGCGCCGGTGTGGCAGAAGCTCTTCCTCACCGTCGGCATCCTCATCGCCGTCTTCGGCATGCGCCTGCTGCTGCCGATCCTCATCGTCTCGGTGACCACGGGCGAGTCCCTCGGCGCGGTCGTCGACCTCGCGCTCAACGACGCGACCCGCTACGGCGAGGAGCTCGCGACGGCCGAGTCGGCGATCTACGCCTTCGGCGGCACCTTCCTGCTCATGATCTTCCTGGACTTCATGTTCGACGGCGAGCGCGACGTCCTGTGGCTGCGGCCCGTCGAGAAGGCGCTGCAGAAGATCGGCAAGCTCGACCAGCTGTCCGTGGTCGTGGCGCTGGGCGGCATCTTCCTCATGTACGCCGTCTCGCCCGAGGAGGAGCACGTCCGCGTGCTCGTCGCCGGGATGGCGGGCCTGGTGACGTACCTGCTCGTCAACGGGCTCGACGGGCTCTTCGAGGCGTCGATGGAGGCGCGCGAGGAGCACGACACCGCGGCGCAGGCCGGCGGCGGGATGACCGGGGCCGTCTTCAAGGCGGGCGTCTTCTCCTTCATCTACCTGGAGATCCTCGACGCGTCGTTCTCCTTCGACGGGGTCATCGGCGCGTTCGCGATCTCCAACGAGGTGCTCGTCATCGCCCTGGGCCTGGGGATCGGCGCGTTCTGGATCCGCTCGCTGACCATCTACCTGGTGCGCGCCGGCACGCTGTCGGAGTACGTCTTCCTCGAGCACGGCGCGCACTGGGCGATCGGGCTGCTCGCGGTGATCATGCTGCTCGAGGTCGACGTGAACGTGCCCGAGGTCGTCACCGGGCTCACCGGGGTCGGCTTCATCCTCGCCGCGCTGCTCAGCAGCCTGCGCGAGCGGCGCCGGGTCTCGGTCGACGACGACGCCGCCGAGGTCGTGGAGCGCGCCCGCCAGTAGCCCCGGCCAGCCCTCGACCGGGGTCAGCCCGGGTCGACGGTGCAACCGCCGCAGGTCCCCAGCCAGCTCGCCAGCGACAGCAGCAGCGGCCCGAACGGCGTCTCCATCACCCCGGTGCGCTCGTGCAGCACCGGCAGGGCTGCCCACGGGTCGGGAGCGGTCTGCGGCCGCCGCCGGTGCCCTCGCTCCAGGCTGACCCTGTCCCCGCCCCCGCCCCTGCCCCTGTCCCCGTCCCTGCCCCTGGTGCTGGCCCGCAGCACGGCCCGTGGCCGCAGCTGCGCGCGCCGCGGGTCCCACAGCTCGACGAGCACGAGGTCCGACAGGGCGGGGAACAGCCGGTCCGACCAGGCCGTGCAGACCTGCGACGGCACGTACGCCCGGGGCGCCAGCAGGTCGCGGTCGGGCGCCTCCACGGCCAGCAGGGCGCCCGCGACCAGCGCGATCTGCAGGTTGTTGAGCCGGAAGCCGTCGGCGCGGGTGCGCGGCACGAGCGTCACGGTCACCCGCCGAGTCTGCCTGGCCGCTCGCCCGCGGCGGACCCCCAGGTCCGGGTGCGATCCTGGCCGTGACCGACCCGCCCTCCAGGAGGACCCCGTGCTCGACCACACGATCGTCGGCAACGCCATGCAGATGGTGGTGTGCACCCTGCGGCCCGACCAGGTGCTGTTCGCCGAGGCCGGCAAGTTCCTCTTCCGCTCCGGTGACGTGACGATGGAGACCAAGCTGTCGCAGCCGACGTCCCAGCAGGGCGGGCCGGGCGGCCAGCAGGGCGGCTTCGGCGGGCTGCTGCGCGGCGCGGTCGAGGCCGGCAAGCGGATGGCGGCCGGCGAGTCCTTCGCGTTCCAGCACTTCACGACCCGCGGCGGCGACGGCCTCGTCGCGCTCGCCGGGGTGCTGCCGGGCGAGATGCGCGCGATCGAGGTGCGGCCGGGCGAGACGTGGATGGCCGAGAAGGACGCCTTCGTCGGCGCCGAGGGCACGGTGCGCTTCGACGTGGCCTTCTCGGGCCTGCGCACCGGCTTCTCCGGCGGCGAGGGGTTCGTGCTGGAGAAGTTCACCTCCGAGCGCGGCGGCACGCTGTTCATCGCCGGCGCCGGCAACTTCATCGACATCAACCCCGCGGAGTACGGCGGGGTGCTGTACGTCGACACCGGCTGCATCGTCGCCTTCGAGGGCGACAAGATCCAGTACTCGGTGGAGCGGATCGGCGGGCTCAACCGCCAGGGGATCATGAACGCGGTCTTCGGCGGCGAGGGGCTGTCGCAGGCGACGCTGCGCGGCGACGGGCGGGTGATCCTGCAGTCCATGACGATCGACGCGCTGGCCAAGGCGCTGCAGAAGAACGCCGGCGCGGGCGACAAGAAGACCGGCGCGGGGCTCGGCGGGATCTTCAGCGGCTCGGCCGACTGAGCGTGGCACCCTGACCGGCATGAGCGTGCCCGGGCAGGACGACCCCGAGGAGGACAAGGAGGTCAGCCGCGGCACCGTGCTGGCGAGCCTCGTGCTCGCCGCGCTGGCGCTGTTCATCGGCCTGACCTACGTCTTCGGCCCCCGGGGGGTCGTGCTGAGCCTGGGCATCGTCGCGACCGTCCTGGCCTTCGTCAGCCTGCAGCGGGCGGTGACCGACTCCGAGCGCGGCACCGCGATCGGGGCGCTCGTGCTCGGCACCGGCACGATCGTGCTCGGCATCGTCGTCGTCAACGCGGGCTGAGCGCCCCGACGAGAGCGTCGGCCCGCTCGCCGAGCCAGCCGAGCAGCTCCTCCCCGGCGTGCGCCCCGGCGGCGACCGTGACGTGGCAGCCGGTCCACCCCAGGTCGTGCAGCTCGCCGTGGGCGGGGCGCACCGCGGCGCCGCCGGCGGCGAGGACGAGCTCGAGCAGGCCGCGGTCGAGCAGGCTGTCGCCGGCGGCGAGCAGCACCCGGCTGCCGAGCCGGTCGGCGAGCCGCTGCACGGCGGCGGCCTTGCTCAGCCCGGCGGGCACGGCGTAGACCTTGCGCCCCTGCAGCGACACCCCCCAGCCCGCGGGGCGAGCGCGCCGGCCAGGCCGTCGACCCAGCCGGCCGGCAGCGCCTCCCGCGAGGTGGCGACGAGGTAGGCGAACCGGTCCTGCGCGGTGCGGACCGTGCGGACCCACGGCGCGTCCTGCACCGCCCGCAGCCGGGCCTCGACCTCGCGCAGCGGGGCCGCGGCGGCGCACACCCCGTCGACCCAGCCGGTCCACGCGGTGTCGGGGGCGCCGTCGACGAGCAGGACCGCGCCGTTGGCGCACAGCGCGTACGGCGCCGGGGCCGGCAGGGCGATCCGGGCGTACTGCTCGGTCGTGCGGGTCGTCACCGGGACGACCGCGTGCCGGGCGGCCAGGGCGCGGTACGCCGCGACGGCGCCGACCGTCATGGACGACAGCGGTGCACCGTCGAGCACCTCGACCACGACGCTGGGCCCGGCGTCGCCGGCGCTGCGGCGGCTGTAGACGACGGTCTGGTCGAGGTCGACGGCGACGAGCGCGCTCACCGGCCCACCGGCCGGATCAGCCCGACGCAGGAGTACGGCAGGTCGGGGCGCTCGACGAGCGGCACGCCGCGGGCCGCGGCGAGCAGCCGGACGTGCTCGAGGTCGGCGGCGCGGTCGGGGCGCACGAGCACCTGCCAGGGCACCCGGCGCAGCAGCACCCGGGTCGTCTCGCCGACCCCGGGCTTGACCAGGTGCAGGTCGGTGATGCCGAGCTCGGCGGCGATCGCCTCGACCGCGGCCCAGCCCGACCAGGTCGGGGTGCGGTCGGCGGCCCGGTGCGCCGGCCCTCGGCCGCCACCTGCCCGGCGACCTCGGCGAAGCGGTCGGTCACCGCGTCGAGGAAGACGTGCGACACGTCGACCGGCGCGAGCTCGGGGTAGGGCTTCGCGCCGTGGAACATCCCCGGCCCGATGAGGTCGTCCCGCAGCACGGTGCGCGAGACCAGCCCGGACACCGTCGAGTTCAGGCACGCGGAGGGCACGAGGAAGTCGTCGCGGGTGCCGAACAGGTCGGTGCACGAGCCCGGGTCGGCGAGCACGGCCAGCCGCGCGTCGAGCCCGGCGTACGGCGCGACCGCCGCCGCCAGCTCCCGGGCGATCGCGCCCTTGCCGGTCCAGCCGTCGACGAACCGCACCGCCGGCGCGGGGTGGCGGGCGAGCACCCAGCGCACCGCCTCGTCGTCGATCCCGCGGCCGCGGACGATCGACACGGCGTAGTGCGGCGCGTCCACGCCGTGCACCCGGGCCAGCCAGCGGCGCAGCAGGATGCCGACCGGGGTGCCGGCGCGGGCCAGCGAGACGAGCACCGGCTCGACGCCCCGCGCCCGGGCCTCGGCGAGCACGAGGTCGCCGACGAGCCCCACGGCGTGCGCGACCCGCGCGGCGGAGGACGCCAGCGACCGCGCGAACAGCGCCGCGTACGCCTCGTCGGGCTGGTACTCGACCGGCAGCATCTCGGCGTAGTGCCGCCCGCCCTGGATGAGCTCCTCGCGGTCCTCGGTCGGCACCTCCAGCGCCACCCCGGACAGGTCGGTGAGCAGCCAGGTGCACTCGGCCGGGTCGTACGAGGAGAAGCCCGGCGGCGCCGGCCGCGGGCCCGTCCGCACCGACCCGGTCACAGGGACACGACCAGCACCTGCTCGGACGCCCACGGCCGCAGCGCCTCGGCCAGCGGGCCGGCCGCCTCCGCGGGCGTGTCGACGACGACCACCACGTCGGCGTACGGCGCGTCCGGCAGCCCGTGCAGCCGCGAGGCGCGGCCGGGCTCGTCGGGGGCGGGGAAGCGGACCGCGCGGCGCACCGCGTAGCCGGGCAGGTCGGCGGCCAGCACCGGGCTGCGGGTCGTCGACTGGTAGACGACCTCGCCGGGCAGCGCGGCCGCCAGCCGCAGCGGCAGCCACATGAGCTCCTCGGTGCCCAGCACGAGCACCGGGCCGCCGGACAGCCGGGGCGCGAGCCGGTCGGCGAGCGCTGCGACGGGCGCGGCGAGCGCGGCGGGGTCGGCGCCGGTGCGGGCGTCGCGCGGGACCGCGGAGGGCCAGCCCGCGGGGACGGCCCGCACCCGCCCGCCGCCCGCCGGCGCCGGCGCCACGGGGACGGCCTCGAGCCGGGCGCGGAGGGCGGCTGCCCGGTCGGCGAGGTCGGGCGGGAGCGCCAGCGCGCCGGACAGCAGCGCGACGACGTCGACCCGCACGCCCAGCGCGGCGGCCCGGGCGGCGAACACCTCGCGCTCCGGCGCCGGCCGCAGGTCGAGCAGGGTGGCGACGACCCACCGCTCGCGGGGCGCCAGCGCGTGCAGCGCCGCGACGGTGTTGAGCGCGGTCGTGCCGGTCGACAGCTCGTCGTCGACGAGGACGACCGGGCGCTGCGGGTCGCACAGCGGTGCCGGGTCGCGCAGCTGCAGCGCGTGGGCGACGGCGTGCGAGTGCTCCTCGTCGAACCCGGCGACCACGGGCAGGCCCGGCTCGGGGCGGCGGGTCGTGGCGAGGGCCAGCGCGCCGGGCAGGGCCTCGGCGACGGTCCCGCCGAGCGCCGTGGCGGTCTCGCAGCAGCCGAGCACCAGCGGGTCGGCCAGGCCGGGGACGAGGGAGAGCACCTGCGCGGCGAGCGCCTCGGCGGCCTCCCGCGCGAGCGACGGCGCCACCGGCAGGTGCTTGCCGAGCACCCGGCTGACGACGAGCTGCGCCCGGCGGGGGTTGTCGCGCAGGGCGAGCCCGGCCAGCGCGTCGACGCCGCCGCCGTACACGTCGTGCTCGACCTGCCACGACACGCCCAGCCCGGCCTCGACGACCGAGCGCAGGTCCGGCAGCGGCGGCGCCGTCACCACGCGGCGGGCACCGGCTGGGCGGGCAGCCCGCCGCGCGCCCCCCGCACGCCGTAGGCCTGCGAGGCGACCCGCCAGCCGGCGTCGAGCAGCGCCACCACGCCGTCGGGCTCGGCCAGCACGCCGTAGACGCCGGCGCGGGCGGCGACCTGCTCGGCCCACAGCGCGTGCGGGCCCAGCTCGTTCATCTTGCCGCCGGAGGGCGAGCGGACCACGCCGCCGGAGCCGCGACCGGCGAGCACGACGAGCGCGTCGTCGTACTCCTCGCGGGTCACCGCGAGCATCGCGTTGACGACCGAGACGTGGGTCGGGTGGATGACCGTCTTGCCGGAGAAGCCGTTGGCCCGGTCGAGGCTGATCTCGCGCAGCAGCTCGTCGACGTCGTCGCGGACCAGCTGGCGGTGCAGCCGCAGGCGACGAGGAGTTCTCGAACGGCGTCTGGCGCAGCTGGCTCTTGAACAGCCGGTCGTTGCCGCTGAAGTGCTCCCAGACCGGGCCGCTGACGACGTAGTCGCCGCGCCGGGCGAAGGTGTTGAGGACGTCGGCGAGCACGTCCCGGACGACGGCGACGTCCCAGATCGTCGTGTCGCGGTCGCGCCGCAGCCCGAACAGGCCGCACAGGTCGGTGCCGCCGACCCGCACCGCCAGCACCCGCTCGCGGGCGGCGTCGAGCAGCCGGCGCACACCGGCGAGGTGCTCCTGGCGGCTCTCGGTCCAGGCGAGGTCCTCGTGCTCGAGCACCGGCATGGCGTACAGCCGGCGGCCGCTGACCGCCCCGGCCTGCTCGACGGCCTGCAGCCAGGCCTCGCCCTCCGGCCCGGGCCGGAACTTGGGCAGGACGAAGCCGGTGAGCCGCGCGGCGGCGTCCCCGGCCTCGCGGGCCACGGAGACGACCTGCTCCGGGCGTGCGGACCCGCACGAACAGCAGCGGCAGGCGGTCGCGGTCGCGCACCCGGCGCAGCGCCGCGACGACGTTGGCCTGCGCCGCGGCCACCGCGTCGTGCGGGACCGAGTCCTCCAGGCACCACACGGCGCTGGTGGTGCCGATCGCGGCCGCGCGCCGGGCGTCGGCGGGCAGGTCGCGACGGGTGCCGGGGCTGTAGAGCGTGGCGCCCAGGGCGAGCGCCAGGCTGCCCCGGTCGCCGTCGCGCCGCACGGGCTGCGGCGGGACGGCGAACAGGGCCTCGCGCTGGTCGGCGCCGCAGGAAGGCGAAGTGCTGCACGGACGGTCCCCCGCGCCCGGGCCGGTCGGCTACTTGCGCCCGGGGCGCCAGTCCATGCCCCAGCCGTAGGCGCGGTCCAGCGCGTCCTGCGCCCCGTCGATGTACTTCACCTCGCGGGTGACCGACAGCGACCCGCCGCGGTTCTCCAGCAGCGCGAGCGCGCACATCCGGCTGCCCGACGACTCGTCGAGGCGCACCTCGATGGGCGCCGCGCCCTGCGGGAAGAGCGTGACGACGCCGTCGGCCTGGTCCCAGGCCGGGACGCCCTCGTAGATGAAGGCGAAGACGAGGACCCGCTTGATCTCGGACAGCCGGTCGAGGTTGATGGTCATGTTCTCGCCGCCCCCGCCGGTGCGGTCGTCGCCGTCGAGCAGGACGTACGGCGGGGCGTCGATCGCGCCGAAGGACCCGCCGAGCGCCTGCACGACGCCCTTGCGCCCGTCCGCGAGCTCGAAGAGCGCGCCGAGGTCGAGGTCGATGCCCTTGCCGGCGCCGGTGAGCTTCTTGAGGAAGCCGCCGCCGCCGCTGCTCGCCGGCCGCGCGTTCCACGCCAGGTTGACCCGCATCCGGCCGCTCGCGCCGCTGCCCTTGGCCAGGCTGACCGAGGGCGCGGACTTGGTGAGCGTGACCTTGCTCAGCGAGACGGGGGAGCCGGGGGCGGGGGAGCCGGGCTGGGGGCCCTGCGGCTGCGGGGGGCGCTTGACGTAGTCGACCATGCGACGTGCCTTCCTCGAGGGGTCCGGGTCCTGGTGGACCCGGGGAACGTGCGGGGACGGGCAGACGTGCCGAGGGTGATCGGGAGGTGCGGCGGCGCCGGGTCAGCCGGTGCCGGGGTCCTGGGTCATGCCGGGGTCCTGGGTCATGCCGGGTCCTGCGCGATGCCGAAGTCCTGCGCGATGCCGTGCAGCCCGGCCGCGTAGCCCTGCCCGACGGCGCGGAACTTCCACTCCGTCGCGTGCCGGTAGATCTCGCCGAAGACCATGGCGGTCTCGGTGGCGGTCTCGGTGGCGGTCTCGGTGGCGGTCTCCGGGACGGCGTCCTCGGCCAGGTCGTAGCGGGCGAGCTCGACGCCCCCGGCCCGGTCGACCACGCGGATGAAGGCGTGGCGGACCTGGCCGAAGGACTGGCGGCGGCGCGCGGCGTCGTAGATCGACACCGGGAAGACGACCTTGTCGACCTCGGCGGCCAGCCGCCCGAGGTCGACGTCGAGCTGCTCGTCGTCGCCGTCGCCCTCGCCGATGAGGTCGTCGCCGCGGTGCTCGACCGCGCCGTCCGGGCTGGTGCGGTGGTTGAAGAAGACGAAGTGCGCGTCGGAGACGGCCTTGCCGTCACCGGCGCACAGGACCGCGGAGGCGTCGAGGTCGAGGTCCTGGCCGTCGGTGCCGCGCGCGTCCCAGCCGAGGCCCACGGTCACCGCGGTCAGCCCGGGAGACTGCTGCGTCAGCGAGACGTTGCCGCCCTTGGTGAGCGAGACGCCCATGCGTCCTCCTCCTCGTCCGTGGTCGGGGCCATCCTGACCGAGACCCGTGCGGGAGGGCGAGCGGCGTCCACAGGACGCCGCGCGAGGCAGGTGGTCAGGGACGGGATCGAACCGCCGACCCTGCGATTTTCAGTCGCATGCTCTACCAGCTGAGCTACCTGACCGTGCTGTGCTGCGACCCCGACGGGACTCGAACCCGCGACCTCCGCCGTGACAGGGCGGCGCGCTAACCAACTGCGCTACGGGGCCTGGCGGACCAGACCGTACTGACTGCTGGACTGACTGCTGGACTGACTGCTGGACTGACTGGAGCTCGGACGTGCTGACGTGCGTGCCCCCAACGGGATTCGAACCCGCGTAGCCACCTTGAAAGGGTGGAGTCCTGGGCCGCTGGACGATGGGGACCCACGCCCCCTGGCTGGCGGCGTCACCGTCCGACGGGTGTCGGGGACCGGGAAAGCATAGCGGACGCCGCCGCGCGCCCTGGACGGCTCAGGCGAGCGCGCGCAGCGCCTTGCGGTCGGTCTTGCCCACGCTGGTGAGCGGGACCGCGTCGACGACGTGCAGCTCGCGCGGCCGCTTGTGCGCGGCGAGCCGCTCGGCCGCCCACGCCAGCAGGTCCTCGCGGGTCGCCGCCGCCCCCGCGCGCAGCGCGACGAACGCGACGACCTCCTCGCCGAGCACCTCGTCGGGCCGGCCGATCACCGCGGCGGCGGCCACCTCGGCGTGCTCGAGCAGGGCGTCCTCGACGTCGCGGGGGTAGACGTTGAAGCCGCCCCGGATGACGAGGTCCTTCTTGCGGTCGACGACCGTGAGGTAGCCGTCCTCGTCCAGGTGACCGAGGTCGCCGGTGTGCAGCCAGCCGTCGACGACCGCCTCGGCGGTCGCTGCCGGGTCGCCCCAGTAGCCGGCCATCACGCCGGGCGAGCGCACGCAGACCTCTCCGTCGGTGCCGACCGGCACCGGCTGCAGGTCGTCGTCGAGGACCGCCAGCTCCACGCCGGGCAGCGGCCGCCCGACGGTGCCGTGCCGGCGCGCGTCGTACGGGCTCATGGTCGCCGTGCTGCACACCTCGGTGCAGCCGTAGCCGTCGCCGACCCGCACGTGCGGCAGCCGCTGCTCGAAGCGCTCCCACAGCGTGCGGGCGAGCGGCGCGCCGCCGGTGGTGACGTAGCGCAGGGAGGACAGGTCGTACGCGTCGAGGTCCTCGCGCAGCAGCAGCGCCAGCATCGACGGGACGAGCGCGCTGCACTGCACCCCGTGCTCCTGCACCAGACCGAGCCACTCCTGCGCCGCGAACCGCCGCTGCAGCACCATCGGCGCCGGGTCGTCGAGCTGCCAGCGGGTGACGGTGTTGGTCAGGCCGAAGACGTGCGACAGCGGCAGCGGCACGAGCAGCCGCGGTGCCCGCGCGGCCGCCAGCACGCCGGCCCGGCCGCGCGTGGTGAACAGCAGGTTGTCGTGGGTGAGGGCGACGCCCTTGGAGCGGCCGGTGGTGCCGCCGGTGTAGAGCAGCGCGGCGACGTCGGCGCCGGCCCGCTGCTGCAGCGGCAGCGGCGCGGCCTGCTCGAGGTCGGCGAGCCGGGTCGCGCCGCCCTCGCCGGCGACGACCACCTGGACGACCAGCCCGACGGCGGCCTCCCGGGCCCGGGTCAGCAGGTCCTCGCTGACGACCAGCGCGACGGCGCCGGAGTCGGTGAGCACGTGCCGCAGCTCGAGCGGCGTGAGCGTCGGCATGACCGGGGTGGCGACCGCGCCGGCGCGCCAGGCGGCGGCGAGCACCACGAGCACCTCGGGCCGGTTGGTCATCTGGAGCACGACGCGCTCGCCGGGGCGTACGCCGATGTCCCGCAGCCCGCGCGCCAGCCGCGCGGAGCGCTCCTGCAGCTCGGACATCCGGTGCTGCTCGCCCTCGAAGACGACGCTGACGTGGTCGCCGAGGCGGTCCAGCGCGGTCTCGGCCAGCTCGGCGAGCGACGTCATGACCGCCACCCTCGCACGGGGCGCGGGCGTCAGACCGTGCGCTCCCAGCAGCGGTCGACGTGGTGCAGCCCGAAGCCCGCCCGGTCGTACACCCGCCGGGCCGCCGCGTTGGTGCTGTCGACGTAGAGGAGCGCCCGGCCGCGCCCGTCGGCGGCGAGGCGGCGCAGGGCCTCGCCGACCACGACCGCACCGAGGCCCTGCCCCTGGCACCGCGGGGCGACGGCCACGGCGTAGAGCTCGCCCGTGCGGCTGCCGGGCTCGGCCTTGCACCACACCCCCGCCACGAGACCGGCCCCGTCGGCCAGCACGGGGAACAGGTGGGCGTGCGTCCAGGCGGTCTGCAGCCGCCAGTCGAGGTCGGCGCGGGTCCAGCCGCCGTTCTCCGGGTGCCCGGCGAAGGCGGCGTTCGACAGCGCGAGCCAGGCGTCGCGGTCGGCGGCAGGGTCGAGGTCGCGCAGGACCAGGCCGGGCGGGACGGCGCGGCGCGCCCCGGGCGGGGTCTCGCCCGGGTGCAGTGGGCGGTCGAGGACCAGCAGGGTGCGCGCGGCGTGCCACCCGTCGGCCAGGCGCTCGTCGGCCAGGCGCTCGACGGCCTCGCCGCCGGAGTGCGCCCAGGCGCGGACCGTGCCCCCGCCGTGCGAGGCGACGTGGTTGAGGGCGACGTCCACGAGGCTGCGGCCGACGCCGAGGCGGCGGACGTACGGCGAGACGGCCAGCTCGAGGTACCAGGCGTCCAGGCCCTCGGAGAGCACGGCGAAGCCGGCGAGCGCGCCGTCGAGTCGCACGGCGACGCGGGCGTGCCGCACGGAGCGGGTGCCGTGCAGGGTCAGCAGGGTGTGCTCGCCGAACGGTGCGTGGTCGTCGGCGCGGGCGCAGGCGGCGACCAGGGCGTCGAAGCCGGGCGGGAGCGGCGCGTCGCCGTCCTGGCGCTCGACGTCGAGGCGGGTGCGGCTGGCGGACATGCACGGCACCCTAGAGCCTTCAACTCGCACCTGCACATCGGTCGCAGGTACGAGCGAGCGGCTCGTGGGTGCGGCCCGGTGCTCGTGGACGCGCGCAGCGGCGCCGGGACGGCCGGCTCGGGCCGGGTCAGCCCGTCGGGACGTCCGCGGCGGTCGGGTCCGTCCGCTCGTCGCTGTCGACCTGGGCGATCCCGAGCGGCGGGTCGAAGGCCCGCGACACCCCGGCCGCCAGTGCGGCACCGAGCAGGGGGGCGACGAGGAACAGCCAGAGGTGGGAGAGCGCGTCGGTCCCGGCGAACACCGCGGGACCGAAGGACCGGGCCGGGTTGACCGACGTGCCGTCCAGCGGGATCCCGACGAGGTGCACGACCGTGAGCACGAGCCCGATGGCGAGGCCGGCGAACCCGGGTGCGGCGCTCTGCGCGGTCACCAGGAGCACGACGAAGACGAGCAGGAACGTGCCGACGACCTCGAAGACGAACGCGCCGCCGAGGTCCACCGTCTCGCCCCAGGAGTTGGTCCCGAGCGCGCCCGTCTGGTCGGCCACGCCGCCGCCGGTCGTCATGAGCTTGAGGGCGGCGCCGGCGACGAGCGCTCCGCCGAGCTGCGCGGCGACGTAGCCGGCCGCCTCGACGGGGGCGATCCCCCGCCTCAGCAGGACGCCGAGCGTCACGGCCGGGTTGACGTGGCACCCGGAGACCGGACCCAGCGCGTAGGCCAGGGCCAGCAGGACGAGGCCGAAGGCCAGGGCGACCCCGAGCGCCCCGACGTCGTCGGCGCCGAAGACGGCGGCCCCCACGGCGAAGAACACCAGCAGGAAGGTCCCGAGGGCTTCGGCGAGCAGCTTGCGGGCCACGGCAGTCACGCGACCTTCCGGTGCGCCGCAGCAGGACCTGCGGCTGAGGCCGCGCACTGTCCTCCCGGAGGGAGCGCGGGGCAAGACTGCGAGGCGGTCCCGCACGACCGCCCGCCGAGCAGCCCGGTGCGCGCCCAGCGACGCCGTCCTCCTCGCCTACGAGAAGCAGCGGGCGGCGCCGAGCCGGGCGAGGCCACGCAGGTCGCCGTCGCTGAAGGTCGTGGCGGGGGAGCCGTAGGCGTACATGAGGTCCGCCGGGTCGGGGACGTGGTCCAGCCCGGCGAGGTGGCCGAGCTCGTGGAGCACGACGGCGGGGACGACCTCGGGGTGGTCGTGCAGGGCGGGTCCGTCGAGCACGACGGTGCCCGTCACCACCCGCAGGCCGCGGCCGTCGGGGTCGGCCAGCCGGGTGCTGGCGTAGCCGGCGACGTCCCCGGCGAGCTCGGGAGCCTCCGACGGGTCGGCGAACGCGACGAGCACCGGTGCCCAGCGGTCGCCGTACTGCTGGCGCTGCACGAGCGGGCGGTCGTCGGCCGGGGCCTCCGTCGTCGCACCGTCGAGCACGAAGACCAGGCCGGTCGCAGCCGACAGCCGCGCGAAGCCCTGCTGGACCTGCGCGGCGGCGCCGGGCGGCGCGCCGGCGCTCCGCAGCACCCAGTGCACCGGCCGGCACGGGTCCCACCCCACCGCGCGGCTCCCGGTCGTGCCGTGCAGCAGGGCGAAGCCGCCCTCCCCCGCCGGCGCCGGCGGCGGCGCGCCGAGCGGGCTGCCCGCGGCGTCGTCGGGGGTGGGCGGCACGCGCGGCCCGGCGACCGCGTGCCCGGGTGCCGGGCCCAGCCGGGCGAGCGCGGGGGCGCCGGACCACAGCGCCACGCTGAGCAGCGCGAGCGCGGCGAGCGAGGCGTGCAGTCCGCGGGAGGGCCGCCGGGTCGTACGCCCCGGTGCCGGGTGCCGCGCGGGCAGGCCGTCCGTGCGCCAGCCCGAGGCGCGGGCGTGCTGCGCCGTGATCCGGGCGGCGCGGGCGGCCCGCACCTGCGCGGTGTCCTCCTGCCGAGCCGCCGCCCGGACGAACTCCTCGTCCAGCGCCTGCTCGGGCAGCCAGCCCGTCGACCCGCTCACCTGCAGGGGTTCGGCGGGGCGCGGCGCGGGCCGCTGGGCCGCGCGGCGCAACCTGCTCGGCGACCGTGGGGGCGTGCGCGTGGGGGCACGGCGCGTGGGGGCACGGCGCGTGGCGCGCGGCGGGCGGGTCCCGGCTCAGCTCCCGGTGCGCTCGTCCCGCCGCCGTACCGCCTCGTCCCGACGTCCTGCCGCCTCGACCGCGGCCCGCTCGGCGTGGTCGAGCCGCTCGCGGGCCTGCGCGCGGTCGTGCTCGGCCCGCCGGCGGTCGGTCTCGGCCTGCTCGAGCTGATCGGTGAGCTCGGCGACCCGCGCGGCCAGCGCCGCGACCCGCCCGCCCGCCTCGTCGCTCGCCGCCCGGGCCTGCTCGACGGCCTCGCCGGCCCGCTCCGCCGCCTCTCGCGCCTGCTCCGCCGCCCGCTCGGCGGCTGCCCGTTCGGCGGCTGCCCGTTCGGCGGTCTCCCGTCCCGCCGCCTCCCGTCCCGCGGCCCGGCCGCCGGCGTCGCTCTCCCGGCGGGCTGCGGCGGGTCGGGTGCGGCGGGGCGTACGGCCCGGTGCCGCGGCGGCGCCGGGGAACGCGGCGGGGTCGAGCGGGTGCACGAGCCGGCCGGCGCGCAGCTGCTCGGCGGCTGCCGGATCGGCCAGGGCGGCGCGCAGGGTGCCCTCCAGCTCGCGCGCCGCCTCCTCGGCGACCCGCTGCCCGGCGGAGGTCGCGTCGCGGCGGGCCTGGCTCACGAGCGCCGCGAGGAGCGCCGCACGCTGGGTCGACAGCGTCCGCAGCGCCTCGCCCTGCAGCGCCGACGTCGCCTCCCGCATGGCCTCGCCGAGCTCCAGCAGCGGCCCGACCTCGTCGTCGTGCTCGCGGACCAGCCGGTTGGCCAGCCACGCCGCGACGGTCGGCCGCCGCAGCGCCTTCACCGAGCGGGCCAGCTCGCGCTCGCCCGCCTCCCGGGCCTGCCGCACCCGCTCGTCGCGCGCTGCCGTGAAGGCGCCGGGGTCCAGCCCGTACAGCTCGTCGGCGACCGCCTCGAGGTCCACCCCGTCAGCGTCCCGCACGTGAGCCCTGCGCCGGCACGCGCCACCGCGGCGGCGCAGCCGCGCTGCAGCCCGCCCCCGCTCACGCGGCGAGCAGGCCTGGTGGGTCGTCGGCCCAGCCGGTGGCGGTCATCCACCGGCCGTCCCAGGTCTGGAGATCGCGACCCTCGTCGTGGTGGAGGTGGTGGTGGCGGTGGCAGAGCAGGACGAGGTTGTCGAGGTCGGTGAGCCCGCCGAGCAGCCAGTGCAGGACGTGGTGCCCCTCGCAGTCGCGGGGCGGTCGGGTGCACCCCTTGACCACGCAGTGCCGGTCGCGGGCGACGAGGGCCTTGAACTGCTGCCCGCTGACGGTCCGCGACGACCGGCCGACGTAGAGCGGGGCGACGCGCGGCGCGGACCACCAGTGACCGTCCTCGACCGAGCACTCCGGGCACCCGCAGCCGTGCTCGTCCCGAGCGGTGGCCTCGCCGTGCCCGGCGGCCCAGGCGCCCGGCCGGCAGCACGCGGCGGTGCACTCGGGTCGACCCGCACGGTGCTCGGCCACGAGCTCCTGCACGACCAGCGTGATCGTCGCGTCGCAGGACAGCCGCCGCAGGGCCGGCAGCGTCAGCGTCGCCGATCCCGGCAGGTCGGTCAGGCTCGCAGGCCGCACCGGCCGGCGGCCGGTCAGCAGGTCGAGCTGCTCGTCGCGGGTCATCGGCACGAGGGCCTGCGCCGCCGCCAGCTGCTCTGGGGTGCAGCCGACGAGGAACGACGTCCGCACCGCGTGGGCGTCGCTCGGGCCCCCGCTGCCGCCCTCGGCCAGCGCGGCCCGGGCCCAGCCGACGACGACGTCCATCTGGCGCTGCTGGGTGGTGCGGTCGTCGTCGGAGCCGGACGTGGCGCGCTCGGCCTGCACGGCGGTGGTCAGGCCCAGCAGGAGCAGCGCGCCGTCCTCCTCGCCGAGCCGCCCGGTCACGTGCACGCCGTAGCCGTCGAGCCGGCTCACGGTCAGCCCCCGCCGCTGGTGCTGCCGGCGCGCCGCGTCCTCGCCCAGCCGCGGCTCGATCGCCTCGGCCCGCTCGCGCAGCTCGCGCCGGACCACCGCCGGCTCGGCGGTGCTCGCCAGCTCCGCGAGCGGCCGCTGCGCCGCGCGGACCAGGTCGGCGTCGAGCCCCCCGGTGCCGGCGTGCACCGCCCGGACGTGGTCCAGCGTCGTCTCGCCGGCCACCAGGGCGTCCCGCACGGCGGGCAGCTCGTCGTCGAGCCGCCGCGCGAGCCGGACGGTGCCGCGCGCCGCGTCGTCGCCCACGTGCAGCTGCGCCTGCAGCCAGCTCGACAGCGGCACCGGGACGGAGCTGCCGCGGCCGTGGTCGCCGGTCCGGTCCACCTCGGCGAGCTCGCGCAGCGCCAGGCCGTGCAGCCGCTGGGTCAGCCGCAGCAGCAGCGCGGTGCTCTCGGCGAGCCCGGACGCCGCCTGCGCCGCGACCGCGTCGACCGCGGCGCTGAGGGCTGCCACCTCCGGCGTCAGCGGCCGGGGCGCCGGGGCGAAGCCCGCCCCGGGCACGCACCAGGGCGCCTCACTGCCGGCGCTCGACGGGGACGTGTCGGCGGACCACGCGTCGTACGCGTCGCCCCCGCCGTCCCGGTCCACTCGGCCTCCTTCGATCGTGTGTTCGAAGTCTACGACCGGGACCCGACAAGACGTGCAGGTGCGACGGGTCTGTGGACGACGCGTGGCGGACCAGCTCGCGGACCGAGGAGACCGCACGCGCCGCGGCCCCCCTGCGCCCACGCGTCGACGGCGCCGCAGCGGGGAGGACCCGCCCGTGGCCGATCACCGCGCTCAGTACCCAGTGGGCCGTCTGCGGCATCGCCGCCGCAGCCGCCCGCTTCGTGCCCGTGCCCCTGCTCGACGACGTCGTGCGCGAGCGGGCGACGCAGATCGCGGTGGTGCGCACGTTCCGGGCGCACGGCCGGCAGGAGCCGACCGCCCGCTCGCCCCGCTGTGGGGTGAGGCGCCCGGCGGCTCGCGGCTGGCGCGGCGACTGCGCTCCGTGGTGCGGCGCCTGCTGCTGTTCCCGGTCCGCAAGTACACGGCGGTGTTCGGGGCGGTGCGCGGAGTCCCGCAGGACGTGGTGCGCGTGGTGCTGCTGGCGCGCAGCCTGGACCGCCGGCTGGCGGCGGGCGCGCTCGCGGAGCCGGGCCGGGTGACCGAGGAGGCGACCGCGCTGCGCGGCGCCGTCGACGCCGCCCTCGAGGGGGTCGACCTGCGGCTCGTCACCGCCGCGCTCAGCGATGGGCTCTCCGGCAGCCGGGGGCTGACGCGCTCCGCGGTCGCCGTGCTGCGCACCCGCCTCGGCCGCACCGACGACGAGGAAGGACTGCGCGCCGACCGCGAGCTGACCGAGGGCGCCGCGCGCGTCGACCGAGGTGATGCAGCGGCCCGAGGTGGTGCGGCTGCTCGAGCGGTTCGACGCCGCGGTGGACGCCCGCGCGTCCTGAGCAGCGTCAGGCGCCCGGCAGGTCGCGCGCGATCTCGGTCCAGAACGCGTCGGCCCACACCCGGTGGCCCCGGTCGCTCGGGTGGAACCAGTCCGCCGCGAACTGGGTGAACATCGCCCGCCACCCCTGCGCCCGCTGCGCCTCGTGCAGCCCCACCGGCCGCAGCCCGCGCCGTCCCGCGCCGGCCTGCAGCAGGTCGGCCGCCTCCTGCGCGTCGCGCTCCCACCGCCCGTGCATGAAGTACGGCGCGTCCGCGACGTACGCCCCCGCCGGCAGCGCGGCCGCCAGCCGGTCGACCTCGCCGGCGAAGGCCTCCCGGTCGTACTCCCTGATGTCGTTGCCGCTCACCGCCACCGTCACCAGGTCGGGGACCGCGGGCAGGGTCGCGAGCGCGGGCAGCTGGTCGCGCAGCACGTCGGCGATCCGCGCGCCGGACCGGCTGAGGTTGACCGTGAGCACCGGGCCGCCGGTCGCCTCGCGCAGCCGCGCCGCGAGCAGCCCGACGTACCCCCGCTCCGGCCGGCTCGCGCCGATCCCCTGCGCCGCGCTGTCGCCGAGCGCGGCGTAGACCAGGCCGCCCGGCTCCCCGCGCGGGACGGACCAGTGCGCCGCGTTGCCGGCCACGCTGGCGCGCAGCCGGAGCACCTTGGACAGCCACGCCGCCGGTCCCGGCCAGGACGAGCGCGGTCGCGGCCGTACGACGGGGGTGCATGCCGCATCCTGCCGCTACGCGGCCAGCAGCTCCTGCATCCGCGCGATCTCCGCGGTCTGCGAGGCGACGATGCGCTCGGCGAGGTCGCGGGCGGGGGCGTACGTCCCGTCGCGCAGCTCGACCTGCGAGGCCTCCACGGCGCCCCGGTGGTGCGCGATCATCCCCTGCAGGTAGAGCCGGGCGGCCTCGGCACCGCGGGCACCGCGCAGCGCCGCCATCTCGGCGTCGCTCATCATCCCGCCGTGCCCGCCGGTGTGGCCACCCCCGTGGCCGCCCCCGTGCCCACCGTCGACCGGCTGCCCGAGCGCCGCGAGCATCGTGCCCATCTGCCCGATCTCGGGAGCCTGCGCGGCCTTCACCTGCCGCGCGAGCTCGGCGACGGCCGCAGGCGGGTCGGCGGCGAGCACGAGGTCGCTCATGACGACCGCCTGCTCGTGGTGCGGGCGCATGCCTGACAGGAACGCCACGTCCGCGGCGTGCTCGGCCGCAGCGCCGGCCGCGCCGCCGTGCTGCGCCGGAGCGCTCGTGCTGCTCGTCGTGCCGCCGCAGCCCGTCAGCACCAGGGCGGCGCCGAGCGCCGCGGCGGACAGGGAGTGCATGGGGGTCCTCACCGCCCCGACGCTAGGTCGAGGTGGCTGCGCGCGCCTGTCCGGCGGTGCCCCCGGCCGAGGTCACGGCTTGCGAGACTGCGGCCACCCGTGCCGGACGGGTCGACGAGGAGGGCGAGTGCCGCCAGCACGCGTCGCCGACCTGCGGGCGGGCTTCGACGAGGCCGCTGCGGCGCTGGGCTCGGTGCTCGACGCCGAGCAGCGCCCCGCGGCGGAGCGCCTGGCGCTGTTGGGCCACGCCGTCGTACGGCCCCCTGCGCGGCGGCCGAGGTGGTCGCGGGGCGCGGCTCCGCGCGGGGTCTACCTGCACGGCCCGGTGGGCCGGGGGAAGACCTGGCTCGTCGACGCCCTGCTCGACCAGCTGCCCGGGGACGGTGTGCTGCGGCTGCACGCGTACGAGTCCGCCCGGCTGCTGCACCGGCAGGTCGCGCGTCAGGCCGGCTCGCCCGGCGCCGTCGACCGGGCCCTCGCCGACGTCCTGCGGGACGTGCGGCTGCTCTTCCTCGACGAGCTGCACGCGCACGACCCGGGCGACGCCATGCTGCTCTCGCGCCTGGTCGGTGCCCTGCTGCGCGGTGGAGCCGCCCTGGTGGCGACGTCGAACTACGCGCCGCGCGGGCTGCTGCCCCACCCGCTGCACCACCACCTGGTCCTGCCGCTCGTCGGCCTGCTCGAGCAGCACTGCGACGTGCTCGTGGTCGACGGTCCCCGCGACCACCGGACGGCCGGCCACGGCGGGGCCCGACCGGCGTGGTCGAGCGGCGCGTGGCTGCAGCCCGGCAGCGAGGCCCAGGTCGCACGCCTGGGGCTGCACGCGCCGGCCGTGGGCAGCGGGGTCCGGCTCCTCGTGGGCGGGCGCGACCTGCAGGCCCGGTCTGCCACCGCCGGCGCCGTCTGGTGCACCTTCGCGGCGCTGTGCGACGGCCGGACGTCGACCTCCGACTTCCTGGAGCTCACCGAGCGGTTCCGGACCGTCGTCGTCGAGGCCGTGCCGGACCTCGGTGCGGCGTCCGAGGACGCCCGCCGGAGGTTCGCCGACCTCGTCGACGTCCTGTGGGACCGCGACGTGCGCCTGGTCGTGCTCAGCAGCGCAGGGCTCGACCGGCTCGACCAGGTGCCGGTCCGGGACGGCGAGCGCCTGCGCAGCCGGCTCGCCCTGCTCCGCCGCCGTTGAGCCTGCCGCGGTCCCGGGGCGCACCACCCGGGCCGACGGTCAGACCCGGCCGGCGGTCCCCTCGACGGCGCCCCCGAGCTGCTTGACGAGGTGCACGTCCGCCTGACCCGGCAGCGGGAGGTCGGGCGTACGGCCGGCCTCGCGGTAGCCGTGCGCGACGTAGAAGCCGGGCGCCTGGAAGGTGAAGGACGAGACGTGCACCCGCTCGCAGCCGCGCTCGCGGGCGGCCTGCTCAGCCGCGCCCAGCAGGCGCGCGCCGCAGGCCCTCGCGCCGGGCGTCCTCGCGCACCCACACCATCGCGAACCCGGCGGAGCTGCCCCAGGTCCAGCCGCTCAGCCCGGCGACGAGGCCCCGCTCGTCGTCGACCCGGACCGTGAGCTCGCGCTGGAGCCCCGCGCCGCTGGCGGGCACGTTGTGCGCGTCGAGGGCGGCGCTGAGCCGCTGGTCGAGGTCGGCGTCGCCGTCGCCGACCACCAGCCGCCGCTCGGGCACCGTCGGCACGACCGGCTCCAGCAGCTCCAGCCGGTTGCCGTGCGGGTCCGAGACGTAGAACCGCCGGTGCCCGGGGAACGCGTCGTCCCACTCCACCGTCGACCCGGCCCGCACCAGCACGTCGGCGAGCGCGTCGAGCCCGTCGACGAGGACGCCGGGGTGCGCCTTGCGGGCCGGCCGGAAGTCCTGCTCGACGCCGAGGTGCACCTCCCACCCGCCGCCGCGGAACCAGCAGCCGCCCCGCGCGGCCAGCACGGGCGGCTTCGGGAGCTCGGTCATCCCGAGGACCCCGCCGTAGAAGGCGCGGGACTCGTCCTCCCCGCCCGGCGGGAGCGCGAGCTGGACGTGGTGCAGGCCGGTGAAGGAGGGCGTCACCGGCCGACGGTAGGCCCGCGCAGGCCTCGCCGTCTGCGACCATGCAGGGCGTCGGGGCTGCTAGCTCAACTGGCAGAGCAGCGGACTTTTAATCCGCGGGTTCAGGGTTCGATCCCCTGGCGGCCCACCGGGCCGGCGGGCGGCGGGCGCAGCGGACGGGAGGAGCAGGCGTGGCGGACTTCGTCGGCGCGGTCGACCAGGGCACGACGAGCACCCGCTTCATGCTCTTCGACGCCGGGGGCCGCGTGCGGGGCCGCTACCAGCTCGAGCACGAGCAGGTCCTGCCGCGCCCGGGCTGGGTCGAGCACAACCCGGTCGAGATCTGGGAGCGCACGACCAGCGTCGTCCGCAGCACGCTCGACGCCCAGGGCCTGGCCGCGAGCGACCTCGCCGCGGTCGGCATCACCAACCAGCGCGAGACGACGGTCGTGTGGGACCGCCGCACCGGCCGGTCGTACGGCAACGCGCTGGTCTGGCAGGACACCCGCACCGACCGGATCGCCTCGAGGCTGGAGCGCGACGGCGCCGGCGAGCTGGTCCGGCAGCGGGCCGGCCTGCCGCCCGCGACGTACTTCTCCGCCGGCAAGGTGCAGTGGGTGCTGGAGAACGTCGACGGCGCGCGGGCGGCGGCCGAGCGCGGCGACGCGCTCTTCGGCACGATCGACACCTGGCTGCTGTGGCAGCTCACCGGCGGCCGGGACGGCGGCGTGCACGTCACCGACGTCACCAACGCCAGCCGCACGATGCTCATGGACCTCGAGACGCTCGACTGGGACGACGAGCTGCTCGCGCTGTTCGGCATCCCCCGCGGCATGCTCCCGACCATCCGCAGCTCCAGCGAGCCCGGCGGCTACGGCACGACCCGCGCCGACGGGCCGTTCGGCGGCGAGGTGCTGCTCACCGGCGTGCTCGGCGACCAGCAGGCCGCCACCGTCGGGCAGGTCTGCCTGCGACCCGGCGAGGCCAAGAACACCTACGGCACCGGCAACTTCCTGCTGCTCAACACCGGCACGGAGCCGGTCCGCAGCGGGGCCGGCCTGCTCACGACGGTGGCCTACCGCTTCGGCGACGCCGCCCCCGTCTACGCCCTCGAGGGCTCCATCGCGGTGACCGGCAGCGCGGTGCAGTGGCTGCGCGACCAGCTCGGCATCATCAGCGGCGCCGAGCAGAGCGAGTCGCTCGCCCGCCAGGTGCCCGACAACGGCGGCGTCTACTTCGTCCCGGCGTTCTCCGGCCTGTTCGCGCCGTACTGGCGCTCCGACGCCCGCGGCGCCGTCGTCGGGCTGTCGCGGCACAGCAACAACGGCCACCTGGCCCGGGCCACCCTCGAGGCGATCTGCTACCAGAGCCGCGACGTCGTCGAGGCGATGGTCGCCGACTGCGGGCTCGACCTCGACGTGCTCAAGGTCGACGGCGGGGTCACCGCCAACGACCTGTGCATGCAGCTGCAGGCCGACGTGCTCGGCGTGCCCGTCAGCCGCCCGCAGGTCGCCGAGACCACCGCCCTGGGCGCCGCGTACGCCGCCGGGCTCGCCGTCGGCTTCTGGAGCGACCCGGAGGACCTGCGCGCGAACTGGCAGGAGGACCGCCGCTGGGAGCCGACGTGGAGCGAGGACCAGCGCGAGGCGGGGTACGCGGGGTGGAAGAAGGCCGTCGAGCGCACACTGGACTGGGTGGACACCTCATGACCGTCTCGACCGCATGACCGGCACGACCGGCCCGCTCTCCCCGCAGGCCCGCGCCGCGGCGCTCGAGGACATGGCGGCCGCCCCGCTGGACGTGCTCGTCGTCGGCGGCGGGGTCGTCGGCGCCGGCTGCGCGCTCGACGCCGTCACCCGCGGCCTGCGCACCGGCATCGTCGAGGCCCGCGACTGGGGCAGCGGCACCTCCAGCCGCTCGAGCAAGCTGCTGCACGGCGGCCTGCGCTACCTCGAGATGCTCGACTTCGCGCTCGTGCACGAGGCCCTCAAGGAGCGCGGCCTGCACCTGACCCGCCTCGCGCCGCACCTGGCCCGGCCGGTGCCGTTCCTCTACCCGCTGGCGCACCGCGGGTGGGAGCGGCCGTACGTCGGCGCCGGCGTCGCGCTCTACGACGCGATGGCGACGGTGAGCGGCGCGTCGAGCGGCCTGCCGCACCACCGGCACCTGTCCCGCCGCAAGGCGCTGCGCGAGGCGCCGTGCCTGCGGCCCGACGCGCTCACCGGCGCCGTGCAGTACTGGGACGCCTACGTCGACGACGCCCGGCACACCATGGCGATCACCCGCACGGCCGTGGCGTACGGCGCGCTGGCCGCCAACCGGGTCCGCGTCACCGGCTTCGTCCGCGAGGGGGAGCGGGTCACCGGCGCCGAGCTCGTCGACCGCGAGACCGGGCAGCGCTGGACGGTGCTCGCCGAGCAGGTCATCAACGCCACCGGCGTGTGGACCGACGACACCCAGGAGATGGTCGGCGGCCGCGGCCAGATCCACGTCACCGCCAGCAAGGGCGTGCACCTGGTCGTCCCGCGCGACCGGATCGCCAGCCGCACCGGGATCATCCTGCGCACCGAGAAGAGCGTCCTGTTCGTCATCCCGTGGGGGCGGCACTGGATCGTCGGCACCACCGACACCCCGTGGACCCACGACAAGGCGCACCCCGCCGCGAGCGCCCGCGACATCGACTACGTCCTCGAGCACGCCAACTCGGTGCTCAGCACGCCGCTGACCCGCGAGGACGTCGAGGGCGTCTACGCCGGGCTGCGGCCGCTGCTGTCCGGCGAGTCCGACGCGACGAGCAAGCTCTCCCGCGAGCACGTCGTCGCCCACCCCGCGCCCGGGCTGGTCCTCGTCGCGGGCGGGAAGTACACGACCTACCGCGTCATGGCGCAGGACGCCGTCGACGAGGCGAGCCGCACCATGCGCCGCCGGGTGCCCGAGTCGGTCACCGCCGACGTGCCGCTCGTCGGCGCGGAGGGCTACGCCGCGCTGTGGAACCAGCGGGCCGCGCTCGCCGAGCGCTCCGGCCTGCACGTCGCCCGGGTCGAGCACCTGCTCTCGCGCCAGGGCACGCTCGTGCACGAGCTGCTCGACCTGGTCGCGGCCGACCCCTCGCTGGGGGAGCCGCTCGCGGGCAACGAGGACTACCTGCGGGTCGAGGTCGTCTACGCCGGGCTCGCCGAGGGGGCCCGGCACCTGGACGACGTGCTCGCCCGCCGGACCCGGCTGTCCATCGAGAGCTGGGACCGCGGCGTCGGCTCGGCCCCCGAGGCCGCCGAGCTCCTGGGCGGTGTCCTCGGCTGGTCGCCGGCCGACCGCGAGCGGGAGGTCGCGCACTACCTCGCCCGGGTCGCCGCCGAGCGGGCCAGCCAGGAGGCCGACGACGACGCGGCCGCCGACGCCGCCCGGCTCGCCGCGCCGGACCCGGTGACCGCTGCCTGACCCCGTGCCGCCTGACCCCGTGCCGCCTCAACCCGTGCCGCCTGACCGCCGGCCCGCGGTGGTGGCCGTGGTCCACTTCCGGGCGTGACGGCCGTCCTGCTCGCCCTGCTCACGGCGGTGGCGTACGGCCTGGCCAACTACGCCGGTGCGCTCGTCACGCGGGCGCACCCGCTCGCGGGCGTGCTGCTCGTCGGCCAGGCGGTCGGCGTGGTCGGCGCCGGGCTGCTGCTGCTCGTGCGCGGAGGGCCGACGCCCGACGGGGTGCACCTGCTGCTCGGCGCGCTCGCCGGCATCTGCAACGGCATCAGCCTGGCGGCGCTCTACACCGCGGCGGCGGCCGGCCCGATCAGCATCGTGGCCCCGATCGGCGCGACCGGCGGGATCGTGCCGGTGGCCGTCTCGATCGCCACCGGCGAGCGCCCCGGGCTCGTCCAGCTCGTCGGGATCCCGCTGGCCGTCCTCGGCGTGGTGCTGGCCGCGGCGCGCGAGTCCGGCGGCGCGCACACCGCGAGCCCCCGTACGGTCGCCCTGGCCGTGCTCTCGGCGGTCTCCTTCGGCGGCTTCCTCACCTTCTTCGGGCTGGCCTCGGACACCGGCCCGCCGTGGGCGGTCTTCTCCAGCCGCGCGGTGCTCATCGTCTGCACCGTGCTCGTCGTCGTGACCCGGCGGCTGCCGTTCCGGGTGCCCGTGCGGGCCCTGCCGCGGGTCGCCGTGCCCGGCGCGCTGCTGCTGCTGGGCACCGTCTCGTACGGCATCGCGACGACCCGCGGGCTGGTCAGCGTCGTGGCCGTCCTCGCCACGCTCGCCCCGGTGGTCACCGTCGCGCTCGCGGTCGGGCTGCTCGGCGAGCGGCTCGCGGCGCGCCAGCGCCTCGGCGTGCTCGCCGCGATCGTCGGCGTCGTGCTCATCGCCGGCGGCTGACCACCGTCCCCACACCGTCCCCACACCGTCCCCAGCCCGGCCGGGACCGTCGCACCCGGGGTGCAGACTGCCCGCATGCCGACCCGCGTCCGCGACCTGCTCCGCGTGCCCGAGGGCGGGCTGCGGCCCGGGGAGCTCGACGCGCGCAGCACGCCCGGCTTCGACGGCGGCAAGAAGAAGGGCAAGAAGGCCGTGGCCGCGCTCGGCCCGGAGCTCGCCGAGCTGCAGGAGCGGCTCTACGCCGAGGGCCGCGCGGGCGGCCGGCGCCGGCTGGTGCTCGTGCTGCAGGCGATGGACGCCGGCGGCAAGGACGGCTCGGTCAAGCACGTCGTGGGGCTCGTCAACCCGATCGGCGTCAAGATCACCTCCTTCGGCCCGCCGACGGAGGAGGAGCGCGCGCACGACTTCCTGTGGCGGGTCGAGCGCGCCCTGCCGCCGGCCGGGCTCATCGGCGTCCTCAACCGCAGCCACTACGAGGACGTGCTCGTCGTCCGGGTCCACGACCTCGTGCCACCGGAGGTGTGGGGCGAGCGCTACGACCAGATCAACGCCTGGGAGGCCCGGCTCGCCGGGGACGGCGTGACGATGCTCAAGGTCTTCCTGCACGTGTCGTACGACGAGCAGCGTGAGCGCCTGCTCGCCCGCCTCGACGACCCGACCAAGCTGTGGAAGGCCAACCCGGCCGACGTGGACGAGCGCCGGCGCTGGCCCGACTACGAGCAGGCGTACGCCGCGGTGCTCGCCCGCTGCTCGACCGACGTCGCCCCCTGGTACGCCGTCCCGGCCGACCGCAAGTGGTACCGCAACTGGGCCCTGTCGCACCTGCTGCTCGAGACGCTCGAGGAGCTGGACCCGCAGTGGCCGCCGCGCCCCGAGCTCGACCTCGACGGGATGCGCCGGGCGCTGCGGGAGTCCTGAGGGCGGGGGCCGCCCGCCCGTCGCCTGCTCGCCGCCCGCCCGCCCGCCGCCGCCCGCCGCCGCCGCCCGCCGCCGCCCGCCCGTCGCCGGGTGGGTGGGGGCGGTGTCGCGGGGTAGTGGCCTCCCGACGCCGCCGAACCTCCCGAGGAGACCCCTGTGAGCTTGTCCCGCCGCCTGGCCCGCCCGCTGCTGTCCGCCATCTTCGTCAGCTCGTCGATCCCGATGCTCAAGGACCAGAGCTACCTTGTCGGGCAGATCAAGGACGCCGGGCTGTCGGAGCCGGAGCTGCTCGCCAAGGTGCACGTCTACAGCAACCTCGCCGGCGGCCTGGCGCTCGCGACGGGGCGCTTCCCCCGGCTCGCCGCGCTCGGCCTGGCGGCCAACCTGCTGCCGACCACCTTCGTGGGCCACCCGTTCTGGAAGGCCGAGGGCGGCGAGAAGACCCCCCAGCAGATCAACTTCTACAAGAACCTCAGCCTGCTCGGCGGCCTGCTGCTCGCCGCCAACGACACCGACGGTCGCGAGTCCCTGCCGCACCGCGCCGCGCGGGTCAGCAGCCGCACCAAGCGCAAGGCGGAGAAGGCCGCGGGCAAGGCCAGCAAGCGCACCTCGAAGCAGCTCGGCTCCGCCCGCGCCGCCCTCCCGACCCGCTAGCCCCTCCGCCCCGCTCGGCGCGCCCTGCGCCGAGCGGCGGGCGCGGGTCGGCGGCTCCCGGCACCGCAGCCCTGCGCAGAGCACGTGCTCGTGTCCGTCCCGTTGCGGCTGGGCGCAACGCCGGGGTCTCCCGTGCGCCCGGGCGCAACGCGCCTGTCGCCGCACCTGCCCTGTCGCCGCCACCTGCCCTGCGGCGGCACCTGCCCCGGCCGCAGCACCTGCCCTGTCGCCGCCACCTCCAGCCGCCGGCGGATCCGCGGTTGCTGTCGTGGCGCGCCGGCGTGTCACGACGCCGAGGCCGCACCCGCCCCGGGCCGGCGCCGCCGCCCCCAGGTCCGTGCGAAGGCAGGGCACCGGCCCCGCGCTGCGGCAGGATCGCACCGTGCCCCGCACCGACGACGCCGTCCGCCCCGGAGGCCCACGCCCCCGCCGCCGGGCCGTCGCGGGCGCGGGGCGGGTGGCCCGCGCCGGGGCCGGCGGCGTACGGCGGTTCGCGCACGCCGACGGGGCGCGCGAGAGCGGCCTGGCCTCGCTGCTCGGGGCGTCCGGCCTGTCCTCGGCCGGCGACGCCCTCGTCGCCGTCGCGCTGGCCGGCACCGTGTTCTTCTCCGTGCCGCTCGGCGAGGCCCGCGGGCGGGTGGCGCTCTACCTGCTCATCACGCTGCTGCCGTTCAGCCTGCTCGCGCCGGTGGCCGGGCCGGTGCTCGACCGGTTCCGCCACGGCCGCCGCAACGTGCTGGCCGCGAGCAGCCTGCTGCGCGCCCTGCTGGCCTGGGCGATGGCCACCGAGGTCACCTCGCTCGCGCTCTACCCGCTGGCGCTGGCCGTGCTGGTCCTCTCGCGGGCGTACGGCGTGGGCCGCTCGGCCGCGACCGCCCGGGTCTGCCCGCCGGGCCTGAGCCTGGTCGCCGCCAACGCCCGGCTCAACGTCGCCGCCGTCTCCTGCACCGCGCTCGCCGCGGCCGTCGGCGCAGGCACCGCCGCGCTCGCCGGCCCGTCGTGGGTGCTGCGCGAGGCCGCGCTCGTGCTGCTCGTGGCCGCGGTGCTGGCGCTGCGGCTGCCCGCCCACGTCGACGAGGCGCGCCCCGAGCGCGGCCCCCGCAGCCGACGCCCCCGCGTGCTGCGCGGCGACCCGCGGCTGCTGCGCCTGCTGCTCGCCGCCGCCGGGCTGCGGGCGGTCGCGGGCCTGCTCACCGTCTTCCTCGCCTTCCTGCTGCGCGCCGAGGGCGCCTCGACCGCGGTCGTCGGGGCGGTCCTGGGCAGCGCCGTCGCCGGGCAGCTGCTCGGCACCGGCCTGGCCAGCCGCCTGTCGGAGAGCGCGACCCGGCGCCTCACGCTGGCCGCGCAGGTGCTGCCCGCGCTGGCCTGCGCGGCCGCCGCGCTGCGGCCCGAGCCCGCCGTCGCGGCCCTCGCCGTCGGGCTGACCGGGGTGTCGTACTCGCTGAGCAAGTTCGCCCTCGACGCCGCGCTGCAGACGCACGTGCCCGAGGCGCTGACCAGCGGCGCGTTCGCCCGCTCCGAGACCGCGCTGCAGCTGAGCTGGGCGGTCGGCGGGGCGGTCGGGGTCGCCCTGCCCGCGGTCGCCGCCGCGGGCTTCGGCAGCGCCGCGGCCCTGCCGGTGCTCGCCGTCCTGGTCGCCGTGCGCGCCACCCGCGGGCTGCGCGTCCCCGTCGACCCGCTGCCGCCCGCCGTGCGCCTCGCCGCCCCGCCCGCGCCCGGCACCCCACCCGCGCCCGGCACCCCACCCGGCCCCGGCACCGCGTCCAGCCCCGGCACGCCGCCCCGACCGCCCGCGCCCCGGCCGTACGCCGGCCCGTACCGCGACGACGGCCGCGCCTGGTGGCTGGACGGGTCCTGACCGGCCCGCCAGGCTTCGCCCGCCGTTCACCGCAGGTCTGCCGGGCGACCGCACGGCCTGCCTAGCGTCCGCCGTCGTCCGCCCGACCACCCGGGGGGACGACGAGAGGATCCCCGTGACCCGCACCCCGCTGCGCCTCGGCGCGCTCGCCCTGGCGGCCGCCTCGGTCGCCACGACCGCGGCCGTGACCTCGCCGAGCCCGGCCTCCGCCGCTCCGGCCGACGGCACCGTGAAGAACATCATCCTGCTCATCGGCGACGGCATGGGCCGCACCCACCTCACCGCCGCGCGCGAGCGCTCCTACGGCGCGCGCGGACGCCTGTCCATGGAGCGCGCCCCCGTCGTCGGCCAGGTCAGCACCTACGCCGTCCACGAGGACAGCGCCCAGCCCGAGCTCGTCACCGACTCCGCCGCCTCGTCGACCGCCTGGTCGACCGGCGTGAAGAGCTACAACGGCGCGATCGGGGTCGACGCGTACGGGCGCTCCGTCGCCTCGATCATGGAGGCGGCGAAGAAGGCCGGGCTGCGCACCGGCAACGTCTCGACCGCGGAGGTCACCGACGCCACGCCGGCCGGGATGATGAGCCACGCCCTGCTGCGCGGCTGCCAGGGCCCGACCTACAGCGACGCCGCCTGCCTGCCCGCCGGTGAGGCGCCCCCGAGCGACCGGACGCTCGTCACGCCGATCGCCGAGCAGATCGCCCGCAACGGCACCGCCGACGTCGTCCTCGGCGGCGGCCTGGGCCGCTTCGAGCCCGACGACGCCGCCGCGCTGTGGGCGCAGGGCTACCGCGTGCTCGGCGACTTCGGCGACCCGTCGCTGCCCCCGGGTGGCCAGAGCGCCGCCACGCAGCGCGTCGCGACCAGGCAGGAGCTGGCCGCCTTGGGCGGCAGGCCCAAGGTCGTGGGCCTGTTCAACCGCGGCAACCTGACCGTCGAGACGTCCAAGCAGGCCGCGCCCGACGGCTCGCCCGTCAAGGACGAGCCCACGCTGCAGCAGATGACCACCGACGCCCTGCGCCTGCTGCGCGGCCGGCCGCTCGACAAGCCGGTCCACGACAAGGGCTTCTTCCTGCAGGTCGAGGGTGCCCTCATCGACAAGCGCTCGCACGCCAACGACGCCGCGCAGACCCTCGGTGAGATGAAGGCGTTCGACGACGCGGTCCAGGCGGCGTACGACTTCGCCGCCCGCGACGGCCACACGCTGGTCATCGTCACCGCCGACCACGAGTGCGCGGGCTTCAACATCATCGAGCCGGGCACCTCCACCAACGCCGAGGCGACCACGCCGCCGGCCAACACCGATTCGGGCAACCCCGCGAACAACGGCACGCCGAGCCGGCCGACGGGGGGCACGCTCGACCCGTCGCGCTCGTCCGGCCCGGTCAACGGCAGCGGCGCGGGCGACCCCCGGAACTTCGCCCCCGCGACCTTCCGCACCCCCGACGACCCCGCTGACGTGCGCGACGGCGACCCGGCGGCCAGCCTCTGGCTGACCTACCTGTCGGGCAACCACACCGGCGCCGACGTGACGCTGTTCTCCACCGGCCCGAAGAGCTCGCTGTTCCTCGGGTCGTACGACAACACCGACATCTACAAGAAGATGTTCGGCGCGCTCGACGGGCTCGCCGGCGCGGCCCCGAACCCCGGCACCGCCCCGCGCTAGCCCGCTGCTCCTGCGCCCCTGGCGGGGCCACCGCGTCCGGCCCGGGCACGTCGCCCGGGCCGGACGCGGCACGTCTGCTCACCCGAGAGGTCCTCGTGTCCCGCACCCCCGCCCTCCTGCTGGCGCCCCTGCTCGCCGCGCTGCTGGCGGGCTGCTCGTCCTCCGCACCGTCCTCGTCCCCGTCCGTCGCCGCGCTCCGCCCGGGCCCGACGGCCGCCCCGGCACCGGCCCGGCTGGCGGCGGTCCCGGCCGCCGGCACGGTCGCGCTGCGGCCGGGTCCGTTCGACGACCGGGTCGCGCTGGGCCCGACCGCGCTCGACGCGGCCGGCGTGCGCGCCGAGCTGACCATCACGTCCGACGTCAGCGACGTCGTCGTGCTCGAGCTGGACGCCGACTTCTACGACGCCGCCGGGGTGCTGCTCGGCGTGGCCGCGCGGTGCACCAGCCGCCGGAGGGCGGCGCGCCGACCGGCCCACCGCAGGAGCACCTCGCGCTCACCGTGCCGGCCGACCCGGCGTACGGCCCGCGGATCCGCAGCGCGGTGCTGTCGCTGCCCGTCCTCGTCAACGAGTAGCAGCCGCGCACGGCCGCCCCGCTGGTGGTCTACCGCGCCCGGCCGCCCCGCTGGTGATCTACCGCGCGGGGCGGCTCGTCCGGCGTGTCGTCCGCCCGGAGCGGTAGATCGTCGCCCGCGTCAGCGCCAGGGTCAGCCGAAGCGGCCGGTGATGTAGTCCTCGGTCTTCTTCTCGCTCGGGTTGCGGAAGATCTTCTGGGTGTCGTCGATCTCGACGAGCCGGCCCGGCTCGCCGGTGCCCTCGATGGTGAAGAAGCCCGTCCGGTCGGAGACCCGTGCGGCCTGCTGCATGTTGTGGGTGACGATGATGATGGTGAAGCGGTCCTTGAGCTCGGTCATGAGGTCCTCGATCGCCAGCGTGGAGATCGGGTCGAGGGCCGAGCAGGGCTCGTCCATGAGCAGCACCTGCGGCTCGACGGCGATGGCGCGGGCGATGCACAGCCGCTGCTGCTGACCGCCGGACAGGCCGGCGCCGGGCTTGCCGAGGCGGCCCGACACCTCCTTCCACAGGTTGGCGCCCTTGAGCGACCGCTCGACGGCGTCGTCCAGCTCGCCCTTGGCGCGCACGCCGTTGAGGCGCAGGCCCGCGGCGACGTTGTCGTAGATCGACATCGTCGGGAACGGGTTGGGCCGCTGGAAGACCATGCCGATCGTGCGCCGCACCCCGGTGGGGTCGACCCCGCGGGCGTAGATGTCCTCGTCGTCGAGCAGGAGCTGCCCCTCGACGCGGCCGCCGGGCACGACCTCGTGCATCCGGTTGATGGTGCGCAGGAAGGTCGACTTCCCGCAGCCCGACGGCCCGATGAGGGCGGTGATCGTCTTGGGCTCGATGACGAGGTCGACGTCGGCGATGGCCCGGAAGCCGCCGTAGAAGGCGTTGACCCCGCGGGCCTCGATGCGCTTGGCCATGTCAGCCCTTCCGGAGGGTGCTGCGGCGGATGACGAGCCGGGCGAGCAGGTTGAGCAGCATGATGATCAGGATGAGCGTCAGCGCCGCGGTCCAGGCCCGGTCGACGAAGGTCTGCAGGGAGTTGCCCGCGGACTGGAAGATGTAGAGCGGGATCGACGACTGCGGCCCGCTGAACGGGTCGAGGTTGATGTTGTTGGTGCCGAGCGCCGTGAGCAGCACCGGCGCGGTCTCGCCCATCGCGCGGGCGACGGCGAGCATGACGCCGGTGACGACGCCGGGCAGCGCGGTCGGCAGGACGATGCGCAGCACCGTCTTCCACTGCGGCACGCCGAGCGCCAGGCTGCCCTCGCGCAGCGCGTCGGGCACGAGCTTGAGCATCTCCTCGCTGCTGCGCACGACCGTCGGCAGCATGAGGATCGTGAGGGCGAGCGCGGCCGCGAAGCCGGAGTAGCCGAAGCCGAGCCCGAGGATCCACGACGACAGCACGAACAGGCCGGCGACGACCGACGGGATGCCGGTCATGACGTCGACGAAGAAGCGGATGCTCGCAGCGAGCCGGCCCCGGCCGTACTCCACGACGTAGACGGCGACGAGGATCCCGAGCGGGACGCTGAACAGCGTCGCCAGCCCCACCTGCTCCAGCGTCCCCATGATCGCGTGGTAGGCGCCGCCGCCGGGGTCGCGCACCCCGATGCCGCGCAGCGACAGCCGGAAGAAGTCGGCGTCGAAGCGGGTGAGGCCCTGGGTGACGGTGTACTGCAGCACGCTCACCAGCGGCGCGAGCGCGACGAGGAACGCGGTGCCGACGACGGTGGTGACGAACCGGTCGGCGGCCCGTCGCCGCCCCTCGACCGCGGTGGAGACGGCGGTCTGCAGCGCCAGGTGCACGAGCACGAGCACGACGACGAAGCCGGCCCGGCCCTGCAGGTCGGTGGCGGCGAACAGCCCGGCCGTGACGGCGAGCGAGGCCAGCGCGAGCCCGGCCAGCGCCGGGCGGCTCAGGACCGTGGCGGTGCGCAGCCCGGCGGGGGCGGGGGCGGGGGCGGGGGCGGGGACGGCCGGGCGCGTGGTCACGCGGCGCCCCCGGCGAACTCGCGACGGCGGTAGATGACGGCGCGGGCGATCATGTTGACGACGAGGGTGATGGCGAACAGCACCAGCCCGCTGGCGATGAGCGCGCTGCGCCCGGTGGGCGACGCCTCGCCGAAGCCGTTGGCGATGTTGGCTGCGATGGTGTTGCCGCGGGACGGTACGAGGACGTCGAAGCTGATGACGAAGGCGGGCGACAGGACGATCGCGACGGCGATGGTCTCCCCGAGCGCGCGGCCCAGGCCGAGCATCGTCGCGCCGACGATGCCGGGGCGGGCGAAGGGCAGGACGGCCGTACGCACCATCTCCCAGCGGGTGGCGCCCAGGGCGAGCGCGGCCTCCTGGTGGGCGGCCGGGACCTGCAGGAGCACCTCGCGGCTCAGCGAGGCGATGATCGGCAGGATCATCACGGCGAGCACGACGGAGGCGAGCAGGACCGAGCGGCCGAAGACGCCCTGGTTGCCGAACAGCGGCAGCCAGCCGACGTGGTCGGCGAGGAACGCCGACGTGTCGATGATCTTGGCGTTGAGGTAGAGGATGCCCCAGAGGCCGTAGACGACGCTCGGCACCGCGGCGAGCAGGTCGATGACGTAGCCCAGGGGGGCGGCGAGCCGGCGCGGCGCGTAGTGGCTGATGAACAGCGCGACGCCGAGCGCGACGGGGAAGGCGAGCAGCAGCGCGAGCAGGCTGGACAGCACCGTGCCGAAGGCCAGCGCGGCGATGCCGAAGACCGGCGGGGTGGCGTTGGGGTCCCACGCGGTGCTGGTGAGGAAGTTGCCCTGGTTGTCGCGCAGCGACGGCACCGCGCGCACGACGAGGAAGACGGCGATCGCGACGATGATGGCCAGCAGGAGGATCCCGGCGCCGCGGGACAACCCGCGGAAGACGCGGTCGCCCCGGCGCTCGCCGCTGCCGCCGGTGCGGGGGAGCGCGCCGGCGCCGACCCGCACGACGGACTCGTCGGGGCGCGAGCCGCTGCCGCTCGGGCTGCCCGGGCGCGCGTCGGCGGGGTCGGTCTCGACCGGGGGCATCGGGCCCAGGCTCATGACGTCCTCCTGATCGGGGGAGAGCCTAGGGCGCCCCGCCCCCGCCGCAGCGGGGGAGGGGCGCCCTGGGCCGGTGCTCGGGTCAGGAGGTCAGGACAGGCTCGCGACCGCGGCCTGGACCTTGCTGGCGATGTTGTCGGGCAGCGGCGCGTAGCCGTTCTTCTCGAGGATCCCCTGGCCCGCCGCGCTCGCGGTGTAGGTGAGGAAGGCCTTGACGAGCGCGGCCTTGTCGGCCGGCAGGCCCGTGGAGCAGACGACCTCGTACGTCACGAGGGTGATGGGGTAGGCGCCGTCGGCCTTGGTGGCGTAGTCCAGCTGCAGGGTGACGTCGTTGCCGGTCCCCGTGACCTTCGCGGTCGCCAGGCCCTTGGAGGCCGACGCGGCGCTGAGCTCGACGGGCTGCGCGGCGCCCGTGGCGATCTTGGCGATGGACAGGGACGCGTTCTCGGCGAAGCTCTGCTCGACGTAGGTGACCGCGCCGGGAGTGCTCTTGACCGCCTGGGTCACGCCGTCGGATTTCTGCGCCGACTGGCCGCCGGGGCCGTTGAACTTGGAGCCGGCGCCGTACGTCCAGACCTGCGGCGCGGCGGCACCGAGGTACTTCTGGAAGTTGTCGCTCGTGCCGGAGTCGTCGCCGCGGCGGAACGCCTGCACGGGGGTGCTCGGCAGCTTCGTGCCGGGGTTGAGCGCGGCGATGGCCGGGTCGTCCCAGGTGGTGATCTGGTCGCTGAACAGCTTGGCCAGCGTCGGGGCGTCCAGCACGAGCCCGTCGACGCCGGGCAGGTCGTAGGCGACGGCGATCGGGCCGACGACCATCGGCAGGTCCAGCGCGGGGTTGCCCTGGCAGCGCGCTGTCGCGGCGGTCTGCTCCTCGGGCTTGAGCGCGCTGTCGGAGCCGGCGAAGTCGAAGGTGCCGGAGGCGAAGTTCTGCCGGCCGGTGCCGGACCCGACGCTCTGGTAGTTGACCGTCGACCCGGCGCACTGCGCCTGGTAGGCGTTGACCCACTCGGTCATCGCGTTGGCCTGCGCGCTGGACCCGCCGGCGGTGAGCGAGCCGGCCGCGCAGTTGCTCGCCTGCGGCGCGGCGCCGCTGGCGGTCGTGCTGGTGACGGGGTCCGAGCCGCAGGCGCTGAGGGTCGCGGCTCCGGCGAGGACGAGGCCGAGCAGGCCGGTCCGGGTGAGGCTCACGGGGGTCCTTCCACGTTCGGGAGGGGCACCGGTCGGTGACCCTGCAGCGACGTCGACGCTAGGGAGGGCAGGTGGACGCCCTCCGGTGCGTGGGTGAACAGGCGGTGAACGCGGCGCGTGAGGTGGGACACGGGCGCCCGCCGGGGCAGGCTGGTCTGTCCGGGTCCTGCCGGTCCGTCCCTAGTGCGACCAGCAGACGTCGGTCGCGGCCCGGGTGAAGCCGAGCCGCTCGTACACGCGCACGGCCGCGGTGTTGCTCTCGTCGACGTACAGCAGCACCTGGTCCAGGCCGCGGTCGCGCAGGGAGTGCAGCCCGGCGAGGGTGAGCGCGGGGCCGAGGCCGCGGCCCTGCTCGGCCGGGTCGACGCCGACGACGTAGACCTCCCCGACCGGCGCGTGGGCGTGGTCACCGGCGGCCGGGTCGGAGCCGTGCACCTTGGTCCAGTGGAAGCCCACGAGGCGGCCGTCCTGCTCGGCGAGCAGGAACCCCGACGCGTCGAACCACGGCTCCTGCTCGCGCAGCAGCACCTCCTGCAGGCCCCAGCGCCCCTGGTCGGGGTGGTCGGCGAACGCCCGGTTGTTGAGCGCCGTCCACTCCTGCTCGTCCGCCCCGACGACGAAGGGGCGCAGCACGACCCCCTCGGGCAGGGCGTACGGCGGCAGGTCCTCGGTCAGCGGCCGGCGCATCTGCCACAGCACGCGGCTGCGCGAGAAGCCGAAGGAGCGGGCGAGCGCCCCCGCGCCGGGGTGCTCGCCGTGCGCCCACAGCCGCAGCCGGCCGTCCGGGGTCTGGCCGAGCAGCTCCTCGACGAGGCACCGCCCGGTCCCGCCGCGCCGGGCGGACGGGTGCACGACGAGCTCGGCGCTGGACCCCGCGACCGGGTCGGTGACGTCGAGGTGGGCGTAGCCGAGCAGCCCGTCCGGGCCGGGCACGAGCACGTGCCGGACGTCCTCGTCGCCGCCGAGCGGCAGGTGCAGCAGGACGTGCTCGGACAGCGGCAGCACGCCGTCGGCCTCGGCTGCGGTGTCGACGAGCGCCCGGACGGCCTCGACCTCGTCCGGGTCGAGCCGGGTGGAGGTGCGCAGGTCAGGGGGCACGGGGCGAACGCTACGGGAGCCGCGGGCGGCGGCGCGCCGGTGCGCCCGGGGCCTGCCGGGGTCAGCCGTGGCCTGTCGGGGTCAGCCGACGGTGAGGGCGGCGTCGGCCGGGTCGTCGAGGGGCACGAGCGGCGGCGTGACGAACTTGTAGCCGACGTGCCGGACGGTGCCGATCAGCTGCTCGTGCTCGGGGCCGAGCTTGGCGCGCAGCCGCCGGACGTGGACGTCGACCGTGCGGGTGCCCCCGTAGTAGTCGTAGCCCCAGACCTCCTGCAGCAGCTGCGCGCGGGTGTAGACCCGGCCCGGGTGCTGCGCGAGGTGCTTGAGCAGCTCGAACTCCTTGAAGGTGAGGTCGAGGGCCCGGCCGCGCAGCCGGCAGGTGTACGTCGTCTCGTCGATGGTGAGCTCGCCGGCGCGGACCACGCCGGGGTCGGGGTCGGCGGGCGCCGTACGGCCCGCGGCCAGCCGCAGCCGGGCGTCGACCTCGGCCGGGCCCGCGGTGTCGAGGAGCACGTCGTCGACGCCCCACTCGGCGGTGAGGCCGGCCAGCCCGCCCTCGGTGAGCACGGCGAGCAGCGGCGCGCCGGGCCCGGTGGTGCGCAGCAGCCGGCACAGCGCGCGGGCCGAGAGCAGCTCGCGGCGGGCGTCGACGAGCACGGCGTCGACCGGCCCGCAGTCGAGCAGCGCCGCGGCCTCGAGCGGGGCGACGTGCACCCGGTGGCCCAGCAGCGCGAGCGCCGGGAGCACGTCGGCGGACGTCGCGGGGGAGGCGGTCAGGAGCAGCAGGTCGGGCACGGGGGTCTCCTCGGGGTCGTGCGGACCGAGCGGAGGGCGCCGTTGCCCGGGGCGAGGGTACCGCGCGTCCGGCAGACTGGTCCCGTGAGCCTCGCCCTGCGCACCGCCGACGGCGTCGTGCTGCACGCCGAGGAGTTCGCCGGGCCCGGACCGGACGCCGTGGTGCTCGCCCACGGGTTCGGCGGCTCGACGGCCCGCGCGCCGCTGCGGCGGGTCGCGGCGGCGCTGGCCCGCCGGGTGCCGGTGCTGGCGTACGACGCCCGCGGGCACGGCCGCTCGACCGGCCGCTCGACGCTCGGCGACCGCGAGGTGCTCGACGTCGACGCCGCGGTCGGCGAGGCGCGCCGGCGCGGGGCGCGCCGGGTCGCCACCGTCGGCTTCAGCATGGGCGCCGCGGCGGTCGTGCGGCACGCCGCGGGCGTGGCGGCGCACGGCCGGCTGGCCGAGCGGCCCGACGCCGTCGTCGTGGTGAGCGGCACCGGCCCGTGGTCGACGCGGGCGACGGCGACCCGCTCGATGCTGCGCCTGCACCGCCTGGTGGAGAGCGCGCCGGGCCGCCTCGTCGCGCGGGCCGCGCTGGGCGCCCGGGTCGACCCGCGGGGCTGGCCGGTGCCGCCGGAGTCGCCGCTGGACTGCGTCGCCCGGGTCGACGCGCCGCTGCTCGTGGTGCACGGCGAGCGCGACGGCTACCTCGCGGTCGGGCACGCCCGGCAGCTGGCGGCGGCGTCGGGGGCGCCGCTGTGGGTCGAGGACTTCGGCCACGCGGAGGTGGCCGTGCCCGACGCGCTGCTCGACCGCCTCGCCGACCACCTCGCGGCGGTGCTCGCCGGGGCGCCGGCGGGCCGGTCGTGAGCACGCTGCGCTACTGGGCCGGCGCCCGGGCCGCCGCCGGCACCGCCGCCGACGAGCTCGACGCCGGGTCCCTGGCCGACCTGCTCGCCGAGGCCGTGGCGCGGCACGGCGACCGGCTGGCGCGGGTGCTGTCCGTCTGCTCCTTCGTCGTCGACGGCGACCCCGTCGGGGCCCGCCCGCACGGGGACGTCGCCGTCGGCCCGGCCGCGCTGGTCGACGTGCTGCCGCCGTTCGCCGGCGGGTGAGGGACGATCCGGCCGTGACCGAGCCGCCGGAGCCGCCCGACCTGTCCGGGGCCGGGCTGCCGCTCGGCCCGCCCGCGGCCCGCGGCGGGCTGCGCTCCTCCGGGCTGGCCGGCGTGCTCGTCGGGCTCGTCCTGGCCCTGCTGGCGCTGCCGGGCCCGGGGGTGCTGCTGCCCGGCGTGCTCGCGCTGCAGGTGCTCGTCGCGCTGGCGCTGCTCGTCTCGCTCGCCCTGCCCGGCCGCCTCGGCGGGCTCGCCGTCGCCGGGGCCGCGGCGGTCGCCGCCGGCACCGCCGCGGTGCTCGGCGACGGCGGGGTCGCCGGGCTCGCGGGGGTCGCCGCCCTCGGGCTGGTCGTCGCGCTGCTGCACCAGCTCGCCCGCCGCTCCCGCCGTACGGCCGTGACGTCCTCGCTGAGCGGCACCGTCACCGCGGTCGTCCTCGTCGTCGCCGCGGCCTGCCTGCTCGCCCTCGCCGCCGACCCGGGCACCGGCGACCCGGGCGACCCGGGCGGCTCGCGGGTCGCCTCCGCGGCGCTCGCCGCCGCGGCGGGAGCGCTGCTCGCCGCCCGGCTGCTCGACCCGCGCGCGCCGGTCTCCGGCCGCGGCCCGGCGCGCCTGGTGCTCGGCCTGGCCGCCGGCGCGCTCGGCGCCGCGCTGGCCGGCGCGGGCGCGGTGCCGTTCGTCCCCGGCCTGCTGCTCGGGCTGGTCAGCGGCGCCGCCGCGCTGCTCGGCGAGCGGGCCGCCGCCGTCGCCGACGAGGCGCCGCCGCTGCCGCGGGTCGTCTTCCCGGCGCGGGGGCTGCTGGCGGCGCTGCTGCCGTACGCCGTGCTCGGCCCCGTCGCGCTGCTCGCCGGCCGCCTGGTGCTCGGGTGAGGCTGCTCGTCGCCGCGGTCGTCGTGCTGGCCCTGCTCGGGGTCGGCGACCGGGTCGCCGAGCAGGCCGCCGAGGGCGTGCTCGCCGGGCAGCTCGAGGGCGAGCTCGGCACCCGCCCCGACGTCGAGGTGCGCGGCTTCCCGTTCCTCACCCAGGTGGTCCGCGGGACGTACGAGGAGGTGCGCGTCTCCGCCGGGCCGGTCGACGCCGGCCGGCTCGCGCTCACCAGCGTCGACGCGTCGCTGCGCGGCGTGCACGTGCCGCTCCGCGACGCCGTGAGCGGGGCGGTCTCGCGGGTGCCGGTCGACCGGGTCGTCGCGACCGCGGTGCTCGGCTACGACGAGCTCACCGCCCTGGCCGGCGACAGGGGCCTGACCGTCTCGGCCGACCCGGCCGGCGTCCGGGTCGCCGGCACCGTGCGGGTGCTGGGGCAGCGCCTCGACGCCGCCGCCGTCTCCTCGGTGCGGCTCGACGGCGACCGGCTGGCGGTCACCGCGCAGCGCGTCGAGGTCGGCGGCCGCAGCCCGTCCGGCCCGGTCGCCGACGCGCTCGTCGGCGCGCTCGACCTCGACCTGCCGCTGCCCCGCCTGCCGTACGGCCTGGACCTGTCGTCGGTGAGCACCACCTCGCGCGGCGTGCTGCTGTCGGGCAGCGTGCCCGACGTCGTGCTGCGGCGGTAGGTCCCGTGCGCCTGCTGTGGGTCACGGCCGAGCCGCCCGACCGGGCCGGCGGCGGCGGGGCGATCCGGCAGGCCGCGCTGCTGGGGGCGCTCGCGCGGGTGCACGACGTCGACCTGCTGCTGGCCGGCGAGCTGCGCGACCCGCAGGTCCGCGAGGCGGTCCGGACCGTGCGCGCGGTGCCGGTGCGCCCGCCCGGCGCGCCCCGGTCGACCGCCGCCCGGCGGGCCCGCGACGTGCGGCTCGCGCTGCGCGACGGACCGGCCGAGCACTTCGCCGGGCGCACGGCCCGGGCCGCGCTCGCCCCGCTGCTCGACGAGGAGCTGGCCCGCGGGGCGCACGACGTCGTGGTGGTGCAGCACGCGGCGCTGGCCGCGCTGCGCCGCCGGTCCCGGGCGCACTGGGTCTGCGAGCTGCACAACGTCGCCTCGGGCACCGCCGACGCGCTCGCCGGCCTCGCCCCGGGCGCGCGGCAGCGGCTGCTGTTCGCCCGGGAGGCGGGGCAGTGCCGCGCGCTGGAGCGGCGGGTGCTCGCGGCGTACGACCGGGTCGTCGCGGTCAGCGACGACGACGCGGCGCTGCTGCCCGGCCCGGTGCTCGTGGTGCCGAACGGCGTCGACGCCGCCTCCTTCCCCGTCGCCCCGCTGCCCGCGGCGCCGCGGGTCGTCTTCACCGGGACGCTGAGCTACCTGCCCAACGTCGACGGGCTCGGGTGGTTCGCCCGCGAGGTGTGGCCCCGGGTGCGCGCGGCGGTGCCCGGCGCGACGCTCGAGGTGGTCGGGCGCGAGCCGGTCGCCGAGGTGCGCTCCCTGGCCGACCAGCCGGGCGTCGCGCTGGCGGTCGACGTGCCCGACGTCCGGCCGCACCTGGCCGCCGCCCGGGTCGCCGTCGTGCCGCTGCGGCTCGGCACCGGCAGCCGGCTCAAGGCGCTCGAGGCGATGGCCGCGGGTCGGCCCGTGGTCGGGACGACGACGGGCCTGGCCGGTCTCGACGTCGCCGGCGCCGCGGTCGTCGCCGACGACCCGGCCGCGCTCGCCGCCGGGGTCGTGCGGCTGCTCACCGACGACGCCGAGGCGCAGCGGCTCGGCGCCGCGGGCCGGGCCCGCGCCCGGCAGGCCGACTGGGCGGCGATCGGCGCGGCGTACGCCACCGCGCTCGGCGAGCTCAGCTGAGCCGGGCGTAGAGCGCGTCGTGCGCCGCCCCCTGCGCGCGCACGTCGAAACGCTCGGCCAGCCGCTCGCCCATCGCCGCGGTCAGCCGCGCGGCGAGCACCCGGTCGTCGAGCAGGCGCAGCACCGCCGCGGCCGCCGCGTCCGCGTCGCGCGGCACGAGCAGCCCCGACCGGCCGTCCTCGACGACGTCGCGGCAGCCCACCACGTCGGTGAGCACCAGCGGCACGCCCGCCCGCGCCGCTTCCAGGGGGGCGTACGGCCCGCCCTCGCAGCGCGAGACCAGCAGAAACGCCGACAGCGACGCGAGCACGGCCGCGGCGCCCGGCAGCACGGGCAGGCGGCGGAAGCGGCCCCCGAGCGGGCGCGGCGAGCGCGTCGACCTGCGGCGGCGAGCTCGCCGTCGCCGACGAGGACGAAGACGACGTCCGGCCGGGCGCGGCGAGCACCCGGGCGGCGATGGCCAGCAGCAGGCGCGGGTCCTTACTGTCGGCGCAGCCGGGCGACGGTGCCGACCAGGGGGGTGCTGTCGGGGCAGGCCGAGCAGGGCGTGCAGGTCGCGGGCCGGCGGCGGTACGAGCGTCGACGCCGTTCGGCGCGACGACCACCCGGTCGGCGGCGGCCCAGCCGCGCCGCACGCCTCCGCGGCCTCGGACGGCGACACGGCGACGAAGCGCGTCCGTGCGCCGCGCGAGGACCCGCTCGACCGCGTCGACGACCGGGCCGGGGCGCAGGCCGTTCGGGCGTGTAGACGCGGGCGGCCGGCGCGGGCAGCGCGCGGGCCAGCGCGCCGCCGATGGCGCTGTGCCCGTGCACGACGTCGACGCCGAGGCGCCGGGCCAGCACGGTCAGCCGGGCGAGCGCGAGCGCGTTGACGGGGTGCGGCGGCAGGCGGCGCATCCCGACGAGGTGGACGGTCCCGCCGGCGGCCCGGACCTGCTCGGCGGCGACGGCCGTCGGTGACCCCGACCGACCGCGGCGGCGGGGACCGCGACGTGGTGCTCGGTGCCGCGGGCCCAGCGGACGAGGTCGACGACGTGCCGCGCGGTCCCGCCCTCGAGCGCCTCCAGGACGTGCAGGACCGCGGTCATGCCGGCTCGCCGCCCGCCGGGCCGTCGACCCGCAGCGCCCGGTCGTAGAGGTCGGCGCGGCCGTACATCGCCAGCTTGGCGAGCAGCCGGCCGCCGACGGCGAGCGCGAGGACCGGTCGCAGCGCGGGGCGCCGCGCGGCGAAGTAGCGGTACATCCCGACGTGCGACCAGACCACCCAGCGCAGCCGGGCCTGCCGCACGCTCACGCCGCCGAGGTGGACGGCCTGCGCGGACGGGCAGAACCAGACCTCCCAGCCGGCCTCGGCCACCCGCGCGGCCCAGTCCAGCCCCTCCCAGTCCAGCCGGTAGCCCTCGTCCTGGCCGCCGACGTCGGCGAGCGCCGTGCGCCGGACGAGGTAGCAGGCCTCGGTCCCGTGCCCGACCTGGCGCTCCTCGTCGTGCGCCCAGCCGTCCCACCAGAAGCCGGTGTCCGGGCGCCGCAGCCGGCTGGCCCGGCGCCCCGCGAACGCCTCGCGGAAGCGCGGCAGGTCGCCGACGCCGCGCTGCAGGGTGCCGTCCTCGTGGGTGAGCCGGGCGATGACGAGGGCCGCCCGCGGGTGGCGGGCGGCGCAGGCGAGCAGCGCGTCGACGGCGCCCGGCGCCACGACGACGTCGGGGTTGCAGATCAGCACCACCTCGCCGCGGGCCGCCGCGAGCCCCTGGTTGTTGCCCGCGGCCAGCCCGCGGTTGCGCGGGTTGGCGACCACCCGGGGCCGGCTCGGGTGGGCGCGGGCGCGCTCGACGGTGTCGTCGCGCGAGCCGTTGTCGACGACGACCACCTCGTACGGCTCGGTGGTCGCCGCGGGCAGCGAGTCCAGCAGGCCGTCGATCGTCGTCGCGGAGTTCCACGTCACGACGACGACGGTCACCAGCGGGGGCACGGGCGGGGTCATGCGGCGGCCCTCCGGTAGGCCTCGACGTGCGCAGCGGCGCCGGCCGCCCAGCCGGGCGCGGCCGCGGCCCGCGCCAGGGCGGCGCCGCTCCAGCGCGGGCGGTCGGACAGCGCCCGGCGCAGGGCGTCGGCGAGGTCCTCCGGCGCCGTCGAGGCGCTCCAGACGCCCGCCGGCCCGAGGACCTCGGGCAGCGACCCCACCTCGGCGCAGACGACGGGCGCGCCGCACGCCGCCGCCTCGAGCGCGGGGATCCCGAACCCCTCGTACGCGTGGCGTAGAGGAAGGCGCCGGCGCCGCCGAGGCGCGCGGCGAGGCCGGCGTCGCCGGGCCGGCCGGCGGCGAGGTGCCCGGGACCCGCTCGGGCCCGACCACGACGAGGGCCCCGGCCTCGGGCACCAGCCGCCACGCGGCGACGGCGCGCTCGAGGCCGCGCCGCGTCGCCCCGCCGAGCGCCACGACGTACGGCCCGTCGACCCCGAGCCGGGAGAGCAGGTCGGCGGGGTCCCGCCCGGGCCGGAAGGCGGGGTCGGCGCCGTGCGGCGCCACGAGCACCCGGTCGGCGGGCACGCCGTAGGTCTCCGGACGTCCAGGGCGACGTGCTCCGACGGCGCGAGCACCGCCGCCGCGGTGCGGGCCGCGGTGCCGGGCCTGGCGCGGAAGACCGCCCGCGAGCGGCGGCGAACCACTCGGGCCGGTGCTCGAAGGTGAGGTCGTGCAGCGTCACGACCCGGCACCGGGCGCCGCTCGGGCAGCCCGTAGAACGGGCAGTGGAAGACGCCGCCGCTGCGGGCCGGTGCGCCACGGCGGGCAGCTGCAGCCACAGCGCCGCCCACCCCGGCCACGGGGTCCGCAGCGGGTGCTGCGGGAGGTCGGTCCCCAGCGGCGGCAGCGCCGCGTCCGTGAGCAGGTGCAGGTCGACCTCGCGGGCGAGCAGCGGCAGCAGGTTGAGCAGGCTGCGCCCGACGCCGCCCGGCGGGCGGGCCTGCGCCCACCGCGCGTCGAGCTGCACGAGCGGGGTCACCGCGCGCCCGCCGGGGTCTGGGGCAGGCTGCCGGGGTGAGCGCCACCGTCGATGCCCTGGTCCGCGAGGCCCCCGCCTTCCACGGCCAGGGGCAGCGCAGCTGGGCGGTGGCGCCCGCGCTGCTCGGCTGGCTGGCCGAGCACGCCCCCGACGGCGGGGCCAGCCTGGAGACCGGCTCGGGCGCCAGCACCGCGGTGCTGCTGGAGCGCTCGGCCCGGCACACGGTCGTGACGCCGGCGGCCGACGAGGTGGAGCGCGTCCTCGCCTGGTGCCGGGTCCACGGCGTCCGGGTCGACGCGCTCGACCTGCAGCTCGGCGGGAGCCAGGCGGTGCTGCCGCGCCTCGTCGACGGCGGGCCGCTGGACCTCGTGCTCGTCGACGGCGACCACGCGTTCCCCGCCCCGATGCTCGACTGGTACTACACGGCCGACCGGGTCCGCGAGGGCGGCCACGTCGTCGTCGACGACGTCCAGCTGCGCCCGCCGCGGCTGCTGCGCGACTTCCTGCGCGCCGAGCCGGGGTGGCAGGAGCTGCCGCCCGTGGGGCGGGCGGCGGTCTTCCGCCGCACCGGGTCGGGCCCGGCGACCGGTCGGGGCTGGCAGGACCAGCCCTGGTCGGCCGTGGGCCCGTACCTCGTCGGCGACGAGCCGCTGGCGCTGCGCCTGCAGGTGCTGCGCGTGCACCTGCGGCTGCGCAGCCGGCTGCGCGAGGTGCCCGCGGTGCTGGCGCGGGCCCGTCACGCGCGCAGCCCCGGCAGCTCCGGCAGCTCGCGCAGCTCGCGCCAGGAGCGGCGGTAGCCGGACCAGAACGCCAGCTGGCACAGCCGGTCGACGCCCTCGACGGGCCAGTCGCGCAGCGGCCGGCGGCGCAGGCCGCGAAGCGCTGCCCGCGCCTCGACGAGGGCCTGCCGGCCGCCGGGCAGCGGCGGCGCGACGGCGAAGCCGGCCGCCGCGAAGCGGCTGCCGGTGACCGGGCGCGCGAGCCCGTAGCGGTGCCACTGCCGCACGACCTCCCCGACCCCGGCCCGGGGCAGCCAGTCGACCCGGGCGCCGTCGACGACCCGCAGGTCGCCCAGCCCGGCGAGCTGCACCCGCCAGCACAGGTCCAGGTCGCCACCGCTGCGGACCTCGCGGAACCCGTCGACGGCCTCGAGCGCGGCGCGCCGGACGGCGAGGTTGCAGGTCGGCAGGAAAGGCAGGAACGGGTGGCCCGCGCCGTGCCGCGCCGCCAGCGGCTGCACGTCGTGCACGTAGCGCACGGCGGCCCCGCGACCGGGCAGCGCGTGCACGTCGCCGCCGGCGAGCGCCGTGCCGTCCTGGGCCAGGCCCTCGAGCAGGGCGACGAGCCAGCCCGCGCGCGGCCGGGCGCGGACGTCGGTGAAGGCGACGGCGCCGGCGGGCGACGCCCGCCAGCCGGCGTTGCGCGCGGCGTACGGCCCGGTGGGGGCCGGCAGGCGCAGCACCCGCGCGCCGAGCCGCTCCGCCAGGTCGGCCGAGCCGTCGCGCGAGGCGTCGTCGACCACGACCACCTCGGCCCCGACCGCGCCGGCCTGCGGCAGGACCGCGGCCAGGCACGCCGGCAGCAGGTGGGCGCCGTCGCGCACCGGCACGACGACGACCGCGCCGCTCACCGGGTCAGCCCGGTGAGGACGTCGCGCAGCACGCTCACCTGGTCGGCCAGCGCGAAGCGCTCCTGGACCCGCACCCGCCCGGCCGCCCCGCGGCGCGCTGCCTCGGCGGGGTCGTCGAGCGCCTCGCGCAGCGCCGCGGCGAGCGCCGCCGGGTCCTCCGGCGGCACGACCCAGCCGCAGGTGCCGTCGACGGCCTCCGGCAGGCCCGCCACCGACGTGACCACCACCGGCACGGACCGGGCCATCGCCTCCTTGACGACGACGGGCATCGAGTCGCGGTCGCCGTCGGCCGCGACCCGCGCCGGCAGGGCCAGGACCCGGGCCCGGGCGACCAGGTCGAGCACCTCCGCGTGCGGGCGGGCGCCGAGCAGCTCCACGCGGGAGCCCAGCCCCAGCCGGCGGACCTGCGCCTCGAGGCGCTCCCGCTCCGGACCCTCCCCCACGAGCCGCAGGCGGGCGCCCGGCACCGCCGCCACCGCCTCGACGAGCAGGTCGAAGCCCTTCTTGGGCACGAGCCTGCCGACGCCGAGCACGTCGGTGCCGGGCCGGTCCGGCGGGCAGCGCGGCCGGCACCTCCACGCCGCAGACGACGACGGGGACCGGCCGCCCGTAGCCGTGGTCCTCGCGCAGCCGCGCGACGTTGTAGCGGCACACCGTGACGACGGCGTCGGCGGCCGCGAGCTTGCCGGGCAGGAGCACCGGCGCGCCGTACAGGTCGTTCGCGTGGACGGTCATCGCCCACGGCAGGCCGGTGAGCGCGCTCAGCGCCCGTGCCGCGGCCGCCGCCGACCAGGCGAAGTGCGCGTGGAGCACCTGCACCCCCTCGGCGCGCAGGCGGGAGGCCAGCGCCGGGAGCCGCCGCTCCTGCAGCTCGCCGCGCTCCGGGCCCGCGGCCCGCACCGCCGCCCGGAAGGCGCGGTAGCGCCGGGGCGAGCGCAGCGCCCAGCGGCCGTGGGCGTACGCCCCCGCCAGCCGCCCGCGGTGCTCGGCGAGCAGCAGGTCCGGCCGGTCGCCCGTGGGGTCCCCGGGCAGCAGGCCGACCACGACGACGCGCGCCCCCTGGCGGCGCAGCTCGGCGACCTCGAGCCGGACGAAGGTCTCGCTGAGCACCGGGTAGCGGGTCGACAGGGACGCGACGACGAGCGGGCTCCCGGCCGGCGCGCGCATCCCACCTCCTCGCCCGCGACCGCGGGCCGCGGCCACGCTAGCCGCGACCCCTCCCGCCTACGCTGCCCGCGTGGAGGGCCCGGTCGACGTCAGCGTGCTCGTGGTGACGTGGAACAGCGCCTCGGACGTCGCCGCGTGCCTCGACGCCGCCCTGGCGCAGGAGGGCGTGGAGCTCGAGGTGCTCGTGCTCGACAACGCCTCCACCGACGGCACGCGGGACGTGCTGGGGGCGTACGCCGACCGCGCGCAGGTGGTGCTGCAAGCACCAACACCGGCTACGCCGAGGGCAACAACGCGCTCGCCGCCCGGGCCCGCGGCCGCCACCTGCTGCTGCTCAACCCCGACTGCACCCTGGACCCCGGCTGCGTCCGCGCGCTCGTCGACCACCTCGAGCGCACCCCCGGGTGCGGCGCGGCCGCCGCCCTGCTGCGCTACCCGGACGGCCGGCCCCAGGACTTCGCGCGTCGCGAGCTGGCGGGCGTGGCGTCGGCCTGGCTCGCCTTCACGGCGACGGGGCGCGCGGTCGACCGTCGACGGGGGGGCGCGTACGCCCGGCGGCGGACCTACGCCGGCACCGACCTGTCGCGCGGCGCCGAGGTGGACTGCCCCGCTGCGGCGTGCGTGCTCGTCCCGGTCACGCTCACCGGCCCGCGGCCCTTCGACCCGGCGCTCCCGCTGTGGTTCAACGACGCCGAGCTCTACCGGCGGCTGCGGGCGCGCGGCTACCGGGCCGACGTCGTGCCGGCGGCCACCGCCCGCCACGCGTACGGCGCGAGCACGGCCCTCGTCCCGCCCGCGCGCCTGCGGGCCGAGACGGTCGTCTCGCTGCGGCGCTACGTCTCGCCGGTCTGGTCGAGCGGGCGCTGCGCCCTGCTCGCGGTGCTGCTCCTGCTCGACGCGGTCGCGGGCCTGCTGCGACCGTCGACCCGCGAGCAGGCCCGCGGCACGCTGGGCGGCCTGGGCCTGCCGGGCGGCCCCCCGCCGTGGTGCTCGGAGCTGCCCCCGCCGGCCCTGCGCGCCCGCGCGGTGGTCCGCCGGTTGCGCGGGTCGCCCCGCCGCCGGGCCGCAGCGCTGTCCCGGCGGCTGCGGCGCGCCTGCTTCTGCGCCGTCGTGCGCGCCGCGGCGCGGGCCTCGGGCACCCGGCTCACGCTGCAGGTGGCGACCGACGCCGACCTGCCGGCGCGCCCTCGCCTGGAGCTGCGCCCCGGGACGCGGGTGGCGCTGCGGATCGGCCCGGGAGTGCTGGCCCAGAAGGGCCTCACGCTGCGGCTGGGCGGGCCGCTCACCCTCGGGCCGGGGTGCGAGCTGCGCTACGACGTGCTGCTCAACTGCACGGGCTCCCTCGAGCTGGTCGGGCGCAACGTCCTGGGCCGCGGCGCGATGGTGCACGCCAGCGGCGCGATGACGTGGGAGTGGGGCGCCTGCGTCGCCGAGTACGTCACGGTGCTCGACAGCGAGCACGCCCCCGACGGCTCGCTGCTGCACCTGTTCGACCACCCGGTCGAGCAGCGCCCCACCCGGCTCGGGCCGGCGTGCTTCGTGGCGGCCGGGTCGACCGTCACGGCGGGCGTGGAGGTCGGGGCCGGCGCGGTCGTCGGCGCCGGCAGCGTCGTCACCCGGGACGTCCCGCCGGGGGCGCTCGTGGCCGGCGTCCCCGCCCGCCCGGTGCTCAGCCGCCTGCGGCCGGTGCGGGCCGGGTCGCGGGCGCGGCCGGCGTGAGCTCCGGGCCGAGGTCGCAGGCCGCCGCCAGCACGGCGTCGGGCACGAGCCGCGCGAGCCGCTCGCCCCGGCGCTGCGCCAGCAGCCGCGGCAGGTCCAGCAGCGCCGCGGCGCGGCCGCCCGCGTAGGCGCGGCCGAGCCCCCGGCGGCGGGCCTCGCGCCACTCCCGCGCGGTGGTGCGGGCCAGCGACCTCGCGGAGAGGTCGGGGGCGTGCGCGACCCAGCACCACAGCTGGTTGCGGGCGACCCAGCGCTGCGCCGCGGACGCGGTGCCCGAGCCGCCGAGGTCGTGCTCCACCGTCGCACCCGGCACGACGTACGACCGGTGGCCGCGCGACCGGGCGCGGAAGGCCAGGTCGATGTCCTCCAGGTAGAGGAAGTAGCGGGCGTCGTAGCCGCCGAGCCCGAGGAAGACCTCCCGCCGGAACACGGGAGCGGCGCCCGGCGGAGCGAAGACCTCCCAGGGCCGGTCCGGCAGCTCGGCGACCCGCCGCCCGCGCGCCTGCTTGTAGGAGAGGCCGGCAGCGAGAAGCAGTCGCCGGCGCTCTCCACGAGGCCGGCGGGTCGACGAGCGGCCCGCCCCAGGACCAGGCGCCGGGCCCGGGGACCCGCCGGACCGCCCGGCCCAGTGGCCGAGGGGCGGGCGTCGCTGTTGAGGACGCACACGAGCTCGCTGCCCAGGGCGGCGACGCCGGGTTGGCGGCCGCGCCGAAGCCCAGGTTGCGCCGCAGCCGGAGCACCCGCACCCACGGCAAGCGGCGCTCGAGCCCGTCGGCGCTGCCGTCCGGGAGCCGTTGTCGATGACGACGACCTCGTCGGGCGGCTCGTGCTGCGCCGCCAGGGCCGCCAGGCAGCGCGGCAGCACGTGCCGCGCCGTTGTAGTTCGGGCACGACCACGCCGAGCGTCGTTGGCTCACGGCCCGGGCCGCCCGTCCCGGTAGCCCGACGACGCGGGCCGGGCTCCGACGGCGATCGCGTAGTCGGGCACGTCGCGAGCGACGACGGCGCCGAGGCCCCGACGACCGCGCCCGCGCCGACCCGGCAGCCGACGACGACGGCGTGCGCGCCGACCCAGGCGCCCGGCCCCACCTCGACGTCGAGCTCCACAAGGGCTCGTCGCGGACCGGTCCGCTGCCGGCCGTGCCGTGGTTGCCGGCGACGAGCACGACGCCGGGGGACAGCAGCGCGCCGGCACCGACCCGCGCCCACGCCGGCTCCACCCGCCCCAGACGCAGCAGTACGGCCCGATGGTCGCGCGGTCGCCGATCTCCACGCGGTCGGTGAACCGCAGGCTGGCGTACGGCGACACGACGGCCGACGGGGAGACCGACGGGCTCCGGCCGGCCCGCACGTGCTCCTCGGCGGCGGTGCGGCCGAGGGCGTAGACCCCCTCGCGCACGTCCTGGTCGAGGCTGGCGAGCTCGCGGAGCACCTGCAGGGCCCGCGCGGCCGAGCGCGCCCTCCGCTGCAGGCCCGGGACCACGTCTGCAGCGTGCCACGGCCGGCCGGGAGCCCGGCGCCCCGACCTATGCTCGCCGGCATGCTGCCGCGGGCGGACGGCCTGGCCGCGCACTACGAGCAGGTGCACGCCCGCTACCGGTCGTACGGCAACGGACCGCTCGCGGACCTGGCCCGGACCGCGCTGGGCGGCGGCACGGTGCTGGACGTGGGCTGCGCCTCCGGAGGACTGCTGGCGCTGCTCGCCCCGCACGCCCGCGCGACGGCGGGGCTGGAGGTCAGCCCCACCGCGGCGGCCGAGGCCCGCCTCGTGGCGGACGAGGTCGTCGTGGGCGGGCTCGGCGACGTGCCGGCGCCCGCCTTCGCCGCCGCACCCTTCGACCTGGTGGTGTGCGCCGACGTCCTGGAGCACCTGCCGGACCCGGCGGCCGGCCTGCGGCGGGTGGTGGAGTGGGTGCGGCCGGGCGGGGCCGTGCTGGTGAGCGTCCCGAACGTCGCCCACTGGAGCGCCCGGCTGCGCCTGGCGCGGGGCCGCTTCGGCTACGACCCGTCCGGGATCTTCGACGAGGGCCACCTGAGGTTCTTCACGGTCGACCTGCTCCGGGCGCTCGTCGCCGGCGCCGGGCTCGTCGAGCAGGCTCTCGTGCCCGTCGTGCCGGCGCTGCACCACGCGGTGCCGGTCCTGCGCCGCCGGCCGCGGGTCGACCGCGCGGCGGAGCGCCTGTGGCAGCGGGCCGGCCGCCGCCGCCCGGCGCTGCTCGGCTACCAGCTCGTCTGCCTGGCCGGGCGCCCGCTCACCGGCTGACCGGCGTGCGGCAGGGGTCAGCGGTGGGGGTCAGCGGTAGGGGTCCGCGGTGGGGGTCCGCGGGGGGGGGGCAGGGGGGGGGGGTCAGCGCTCCCGGCGCCAGTGCACCCCGGTCCAGTCCTGCTGCACGAGCGGCTCGGTGATGCCGTGGGCCTCGCGGAACTCGGTGACGGCCTGCCGGCACCCGGGCACGGCCCCGTAGTCGTCGACGACGAGGAAGCCCCCGGGGGAGAGCCGGGGGTAGAGGGCGTCGAGCGCCTGGATCGTCGAGGCGTACATGTCGCCGTCGAGCCGGGCGACGCACAGCCGGTCGATCGGGGCCGACGGGAGCGTGTCGCGGAACCAGCCCTCGAGGTAGCGGACCCGGCTCGACAGCCGGTAGCGCGCGAAGTTCGCCTCGACCTCGGCCCGGCTGACGGCGAGCGGGGTGGCGCCGTGGTGGGTGTCGCCGGCGTCCGCCGGGTAGGTGGCGGCGTCCGGCTCGGGCAGCCCGGCGAACGAGTCCGCGCACCACACCGTCCTCGTGGTGTCGCCGTGGGCCTCGAGGACCCCCCGCATGAGGATGGCGCTGCCGCCGCGCCAGACCCCGGTCTCGATGAGGTCGCCGGGGACGTCCTCGGCCAGCGCCGTCTCGACGCAGGCCTGCAGGGCCGACAGCCGCTCCCAGCCGACCATCGTCTCGGCCGTCGCCGGCCAGTCCAGCCCGACCCGGCGCTTGGCCGGGTCGTGCCCGGGGGAGCGGACGAAGGGCGCGCTGCCGCGGCGCCGCGTCAGGCGGGAGGTCCGGGCCGGCGCGGCGACGATCTCGTCGTCGCCCAGCCAGGACCGGGTGAGGCAGCCCTTGAGCAGGTCGAGGTAGAGCTCCGCGGCGCTCACCCGCGGCCGCCGGGAGGACGGGTGCGGCGCAGGAAGCCGGACGGGTTGTTGGTCACGAGGTAGCGCTCCCACGAGCGGTCGGCGACGAAGTCGTCCCGCGCGGCCAGGAAGTCCTGCAGGGCCTCCAGCGGTCCGGGCCCGTGCTCGGGCAGCACCGGGTGGCCGTTGACGCAGCCGTCCTCCACCACGAGGTAGCTGCCGTCGGTGACGAGGTCGGCGTAGGCCGCGAGCTCGTCCGCCACGTGGGCGGCGCGGTGGTCGCTGTCGAGCACGACGAGCACCCGGCCGGCCCCGCGGCAGCGCCGCCGCACCTGCTCGACGACGGCCGGGTCGGTGGAGCTGCCGGTGAGGTACTCGATCCGGGGGTGGTCGGGCAGGCCCGCCGGGTGCGCGACGTCGACCGTGAGCACCTGGCCGGCCCCGATCGCGTCGAAGAGCCCGGCGAAGTAGAGCGCGCTGCCGCCGAGGTGGGTGCCGGTCTCCACGAGCAGGTCGGGCCGCACCTCGTGCAGCAGCTCCTGGTAGGCCCACAGGTCGGTCGGGAACTTGAGCACCGGCACGCCCAGCCAGGTCGTGCGGCGCCACGTGCCGCCGTCGTACATCCCGCGGTAGTAGTAGTAGCGCGTGTAGACCGCGGTGAGGCGCCGGCCGACGCCCGCGCTGCGCACGGCGGCGCCCCGCGCCCGCCCGAGGACGCGGCGTCCCGCGCGCGAGCCGCTCAGGCGGGTCGTCCAGGGGCGCAGGCGCTCCGCGGCCGTCACCGGCGCACCTCGACGACGGGCGCGAGGTGCGCCGTCCCGCTCTGCAGCCGGTCCGGGGCGACGCTCAGGCGGGCCACCCCCGGGGCGTCGAGGTGCACGACGTCGAAGTCGGGGGACACGGCGCCGAGGTCGAGCACGTACGAGCCTCCGGTGAGGTTGAGCGTCAGGGACAGCACGATCGTGCACTGCTGCCCCGCCGCCAGCGCGGGCAGCGACGCGCCGGCGGCGTGCCAGCCCGCGACGAGCCCCTCGGTCTCGGACCGGACGCGCAGGCCGAGGACCGCGGCCCCGACCGGCCGGACGGCCGCCAGCTCGACGGCGAGCCGCACGCGGGCGCCGCTCGTCAGCAGCACCTGGTCGGGCTCGGAGCCGTCCTCGAGCCGGACGCTGCGCACCTGCAGGTCGCGCCCCTGACCCGCGGGCCCGGCGCCGGGCCCGGCGGGCTCCGGGGTGGCGGACGCGTGGTAGGCGGCGACGACGTCGCCGGCCGACCCCGCCGCCCGCACGCGGCCCTCGTGCAGCAGGACCGCCCGGTCGGCGAGCTCCACGACGGCCCCGAGGTTGTGGCTGACGAACAGCACGCCGGCGCCCTCGGACCGCAGCCGCCGGATGCGGTCGAGGCAGCGGCTCTGGAAGGCCAGGTCGCCGACGGCCAGCACCTCGTCCACGACGAGCAGCTCCGGCGCGGTGTGGACCGCCACGGCGAAGCCCAGCCTCATGAACATGCCGGAGCTGTACTCCTTGACCGGTCGGTCCACGGCGTGCTCGAGCTCGGCGAAGGCGACGACGTCGTCGAAGACCTCCCGGGCGGCGGCGCGTCCCAGGCCGAGGAGCCGGGCGTTGACCTCGACGTTCTCGCGGCCGGTGAGCTCGGGGTGGAACCCCGCGCCGACCTCGATGAGCGGCGCGACCCGGGCGGTGCGGCGGACGGTGCCCGTGGTGGGCGCCGTCACGCCGGCCGCGAGCTTGAGCACGGTGGACTTGCCGGCCCCGTTGCGACCGACCACGGCCACGACCTCGCCCGGCAGCACCTCGAGCGTCAGGTCCTGGACGGCCCAGAGCGCGGCGGGGGCGCGCCGGCCGAGCACGCCGAGCAGCAGGGAGCGCTCCTCGCGCAGCAGGTAGCGCTTGCCGACCGCGTCGAGGCGCAGCACCGCCGGCCCGGTGGTCATGCGGCCCGGCCGGGACGGGTCCAGCGGCGCTCGACCAGCAGCCAGAAGACCCGGGCGGTCGCGAGGGCCGCCGCCCAGCCCAGCAGCAGCCGCGCGCCCAGGGGGAGCGACGTGCGCCGGTCGACCAGCTCGAGCACCGGCGGGTGCACGAGGTAGAGCGAGTAGGCGGACACGCCGACACCGGCGAGGGCCCGGACCGCCCGGCCCCGGGTCGGGCGAGCGGCGCCGGGCGCCCCGGCGGGCCGCAGCACCGCAGCGGCGAGCAGCGCCGCGTAGCCCAGGGCGAAGAGCAGCCCGACCACGAGGGTCGCCGGCGCCAGGGTGCGCGGGCCGGGCAGGGCGACCACCGGCCCGACGCGGTCCTGCACGAGGGCGCCGGCGAGCAGGGCGGCGGCGGCGGTCGCGGCCAGCGCGCCCGGGTGCGCCGGGGCCCAGCCCCGCGCCCGCAGGTCGGACAGCCACCAGCCCGCGGCCCAGGCCGCGAGCAGCGCGGGCACCTGGAACTGCCAGAGCAGCAGCCGCGGGTCCCCGCCGCCGCGCAGCAGGTCGCCCGACCGCGGGAGCACCAGCGCCGCAGCGCCCTGCCACAGCACGTGGAGCACCACGGCGGCGACCAGCACGCGCCCGGACGTCAGGCGCGGAGCGCGCACCTGGACGAGCGTCCACAGGGCGTAGAGCTGCTCCTCGAGCGCGAGCGACCAGGCGCGCACGAGGTGCGCCAGCGGCACGACGTTGGCCGTGACCACCGTGGCCGTCCCCAGCACCTGCAGGGCCACCGGCACCTCGCCGGGCCGCCAGACCCACGGGCGGTCCCGGGCGAGGACGGCGGACGGGCCCTCCGCGAGGCAGAGCAGGGCGACGCTGAGCAGCGCCGCGGCCCAGAAGGTCGGGTAGAGCCGGCGGAACCGCCGCGCCCAGAAGCGGCGCACGGGGAAGGGCCCGGTCGTCGACCACCGCGAGGCGATGCTGAACCCGGAGACGACGAGGAACAGCGCGACGCCCGTGCCGCCGCTCGCCGCCGCGAGGCGGGCCGGGGCGGTCCACGCGGGCAGGTCCTGCCAGGGGACCCGGGTGTGGTTCGCGAGGACCAGCAGCGCCGCCAGCCCCCGCAGCGCGTCGAGGGGCAGCGACCGACCGGCGAGCGGCCGGTCCGCGGCCACCACCCGGGTCGACGTCGTCACACGAGGTCCGCGAACTCGGCGGACCGCGACCGGAAGACGGCGGCGCCGAGGGCCAGCAGCCCGGCCGTGACGACCACGGCGACCCCGACGGCGGCGAGGTCGGTGGGGCGCCCGAGCAGGGCGGTGCGGAACAGGCTCAGGACGCCGGTCATCGGGTTGAGGCGCAGGAGCGCCTGCGCGGTGCCGCCCGCCGACGCGGGGTCGTAGAGGACGGGGCTCAGGTAGAGCCCGACGACCAGCAGGGACTCCACGAGGTAGCGGACGTCCCGGAAGGCGGGGTGGAGCGCCGCGGTCAGGGTCGTGAGCCCGACGACGACGGCGAGCTCGAGCGCCAGGGCCACCGGCAGCAGGAGCAGGCCGGGCCCGAGGCCCCCCACGACGGCGCCGGCGACCAGCAGCACCGGGAGGCCGGCGGCGAAGGCGAGCCCCGTCCCGCCGACGGCGGACAGCGGGAAGACGAGCAGGGGCAGCGCGACCTTCTTGACGAGGGAGGCGTTGTCGACGACGGAGGTCGTGCCGACCGACAGCGACTGCGCCAGGAACGCCCACGGCAGCAGGCCGGTGACGACGTACGCGGGGTAGTGCGGCACCGCGGTGGCGGCGTCGAAGAAGCGCAGGAACACCACCGTCAGCACCGCCGCCTGGAAGGCCGGCTGCAGGACCGCCCACACGACACCGAGGGCCGCCCGCTTGTAGCGGACCCGGAAGTTCTTGCGCGAGAGGACCCAGGTGAGCCCGGCGAGCTCGCGCAGCTGCTCGCCGCGGCCGGGCGCGCCCTCGACGACGACCGTCACCGGCGCCGCTCCCGGGCCGGGCCCGCGACCGGCAGGACGACCGCCGCCAGCGACCAGAAGGGGACGGCCGTCGCGAAGTCGAGCCAGACGTGCAGGAACAGGCCGCCGACGGCGAGGCCGAGGCCGGCGCACCACAGCGCCCCGGCGAGGTGCCGGCCAGGACCGTCCTGCAGGGCGGCCCGCCGCAGCCGCACCAGCAGCACGACGAGCAGCGCGATGAACAGGACCATCGCGACGACGCCGACCTCGGCCCCGACCTGCAGGTAGGCGTTCTCGGCGGTCAGCCGGCCCTCGACGTCGAAGCGGTCGCCGATCCCGGGGGCCGTGCCGAGCCCCCGGCCGAGCAGGTCGTGTCACGAGGCTGGTCAGCCCGGCCGCAGGCTCGCCAGGTGGTCGCTGGTGCTGTGTCCCCCGTGACGGTGCTGGTGGCCCGCTGCCCGATGGTCGTCGTGCCGACGCGCCGGCACCGCCAGCAGGGCGGCGAGCAGCAGGCCGAGCGGCCACCCGGCCGCGACCCGGCCGCCCGCGCAGCGGCCGAGCGTGAGGCTCGCCGCGGCGACGACCACGGCCGCGAGATCGCGCTGCGGGTGATGGTCGCACGATCCCCGCGGCCACGAGCAGCGCGAGCCGCGCGCCAGCAGCGACCCGCGGACCGGCGGCCGGCCAGCGTCGACGGCGAGGCCCCGGGCAGCAGCGCGAAGCCCAGGACGAGCGGGGCGAGCAGCAGCGACCGGCGCGCACGACGTCGCGCCCGCCGACGTCGGCGTGCAGCAGCCCGTCGGCCGTGGTGCTCAGATGCCGAACACCGCGGCCTGGTACTCGCGGTGCGAGCCCTCGAGCAGGAAGCGGCTCCAGGCGGCCGGCGCCGCCAGCTCCAGGAGGGCACCGGCCGCCAGCAGGCAGCGGCCGCCACGGCGGTCGCACGAGCCCGCAGACACCGGCCCGGACAGCCCGAGCCGGCGCACGGCGAGCAGGGCGACCACGGAGCGCGTCCGTGCGGAAGCGGGGCCCGTACGCCAGCCGCGCCCCCTCGAGCGCCCCGCCGAGCACCCCCGGCAGCGCGAGCGGCAGGACGAGGTAGGCCACGAGCAGCGCGAGGTAGCCGAGCGCGAGCCGGTCGAGCAGGTCGGGGCGCGCCCGGCCGCCGCGCTGCAGGGCCGCGAGCACGAGCCCGGCGACGACGAGGTCCTTGACCCCGCCGAGCTGGCGCACGAGCACCTGCGGCGCGCCGGCGCGGAGCAGCCCGGCGAGCAGGACCTGCTGCAGCGGCAGGACGACCAGCAGCACGCCGAGCCCGGCGGCGGGGTGGCGGACGACCCCGACGAGCGCCGCTGCGGCGAGCAGCACGGCCACGGCGGTCAGCCCGGCGACCGGCCCGGCGGTGGCGACGAGCAGCACGAGCAGCGGCGCGCCGGCCAGCAGCGCGCCGCGCACCCACGCCCCCGTGCCGGCGGAGCGGCCGGGCAGCGCCTCGAGCAGGCTCACGAGGCCACCGACCGCAGCACGGCCAGGTGCCCCCGGGCGCTGGCGTCCCAGGTCGAGGCCGCGGCCCGGGCCACCGCCCGCCGGGGCAGGTCGCCGGGGTCGGCGACGACCGCCTCGAGCGCGTCGACGTACGCCCGCTCGTCGCCCTGCGGCACGAGGACCCCGCCGTCGCCGACGACCTCCGCGGTCGCCGAGCCGTCGTACGCCACGACGGGGGCGCCGCAGGCCATCGCCTCGAGCGCGGGCAGGCCGAACCCCTCGTACGTCGAGGTCACCAGCACCGCCGACGCCCCGCGGTAGAGCGTGACGAGCTCGTCGGCGGGGACGTGGCCGCGCAGCTCGACGAGGTCGGGCCGGGGGGCGGCGGCGACCAGGGCCCGCAGCGCCGGCTCGTGCCACGGCGCGATCCGGCCGGTGACGACCAGCGGCAGCGCCGTCCCGCGGGCCGCGAGCGCCCCGACCGCGGCGAAGGCGAGGTCGTGCCGCTTGCGCGGGTCGTGCTCGGCGACGAGGAGCAGGTACGGCGCGCCGCCCGGCCCCGGGCCCGGCGAGAACCGCGGGTCCACCCCGTGCGGGACGACGTGCACCCGCGCCGGGTCCAGGCCCAGCCGCTCGGTGGCCGTGGCCGCGGCCCAGGCGCTCACCGCGACGACCGCGTCGGCCCGCCGGTAGCGGCCGGCCTGCCGGCGCCAGCGCGCCGCCCCCTCGCCGGCGCCGAGCAGCGGCGCCACGTCGTGCAGCGTCTGCACCCACGGCGCCGGGCTGGACCGCGGCGGGTCGAGGGCGGGGGACAGCACGACGTCGGCCCGCCGCCGGCGCAGGTCCAGCGGCAGCAGCAGGTCGTGCTCGCGGTCGGCCCAGCGGCCGGGCGCGAGGCGGACCGTCCGCACGGCGCGGCCGGCCGGGACCGGGGTCCCCGACGGCGCGAGCACCTCGACGTCGGCGCCCGCGGCCAGCCCGGGCAGCACGCCGCGCAGGTAGGTGCCGATGCCGCGGGTCGCGGACGCGTCGCCGAGCGCGCGCCCGTCCACCAGCACCCGCACCCCGCCCTCCCCGGCGCCCCGGAGGCGGCGCCCCGCGAAGACTAGGTCCGCGCGCCCGCGCGGGGGCGCCCCCGCGGCTAGCCTGCGCGCATGGACCTGCCCGGCGCGCTCGCCGCGCTCCGGCGCCGGCTGGCCCCCCTGCTCCTGTGCGTGCTCGCCGGCCTGCTCGGCGGCGCTCTACGCCGGCGTCGTGCCGTCCGCGCAGTACGAGGCGACCGCCCGCTCGCTGGTCAACCTGCCCACGACGAGCAACGGGGTGCAGGACTCGCTCGCCGGCGCCCAGCTGTCGGGCACGTTCCTGCAGACCTACACGAGCATCGCGACGTCCCGCGCCGTCGCCGAGCGCGTCGTGCAGCAGCTCGGGCTGCCCGAGAGCCCCGAGGTCCTGCAGGGCCGGCTGTCCGCGGCGGCGGTCAAGGGCACGTTCCTCATCGACATCACGGCGCGCGACCGCGACCCGCAGCGGGCCCGGACGCTGGCCGACACCTCCGCCGTGGCGCTCGGCGACACCGTCGCGCAGCTGGAGCAGGGCAAGCCCAACCGGGTGCAGGCCCAGCTGCTCGACCGGGCCGCCGTGCCGACGCAGCCGGTGTCGCCGCGCCCGCGGCTGAGCCTGGCGGTCGGGCTCGTGCTCGGGCTCGTCGTCGGCGTCGCGCTGGCCGCCCTGCTCGAGGCGCTGGACCGCAGCATCAAGACCGCCGAGCAGGGCGAGGCGGCCTTCGGCGCGCCGCTGCTGGGGCTCGTGCCGCGCCGCCGCGCGGGCACCGACGGCGGGCGCCTGGTCGTCAGCGACGCGACGGCCAACGTGGAGGCCGAGCCCTACCGCGCCCTGCGCACCGCCGTGCAGTTCCTCGACCCCGACACGGCCGTACGCACCATCCTCGTCACCAGCGCCACGCCCGGGGAGGGCAAGACGACGACCGCCGCCAACCTGGCGCTGGCGATGGCCGCCGCGGGCCAGGCGGTCGCGGTCGTCGACGCCGACCTGCGCCGGGCCAGCCTCGCCGAGGTCTTCGGCCTGGAGGGCTCGGTCGGGCTGGGCACCGTGGTGCGCCGGGAGGTGTCGCTGGAGGACGCGCTGCAGGAGTGGGCCGACGGCGTCGAGGTGCTGCCCGCCGGGCGCCCGCTGCCGCCCAACCCCTCGGAGATCCTCGGCTCGAGCGTCGTCGGCAAGCTGCTCGAGCGGCTCTGCGGGCTCGTCGACGTCGTCGTCGTCGACAGCCCGCCGGTGCTCCCCGTCACCGACGCCGTCGCCCTGGCCGCGCACGTCGACGCGGTGGTCCTCGTCGCGCGGCACGGCCGCACGCTGCGGGCCGCCGCGGCCGAGACCCGCCGGCGGCTCGACGCGGTCGGCGCCCCGGTCGCCGGGTTCGTGCTCAACGCCGTGCCCGCGCGCGACGCCGGGGGCTACTACGCCGAGTACCAGTACGGCCGGAGCTCCTCGAGCGGCGGCCGCCCGGGCCGGCTGCGCCGCCTGCGCACCGCCGCGCGCACCGGCTGAGCGCACCGCCCGACCGCACCGCTCGACCGCACCGCCCGACGCACCGCTCGGGCGCCGCGCGGCACGCGTCCCGCACACCCGCTGCGCAGCGGGCACCGGAGCGCTATCCTCCCCAGACCGGGCGGCCGCGTGCTGCCCACCTGTCGGCGGAGGTCCAGCGTGAAGCGGTGCGCGGCGCTCGTCCTGGCCCTGTGGGCGGGCCTGCTGCTCCTGGCCGGCACCGCGAGCGCGGCGACCTACCCGCTCAACACCACCGGGCAGGGCACGGTCGACAAGTCGGTCGTGCAGGTCGGCGACTGCGTCGTCTTCTCCGGCACCGGCTTCGCGCCCGGCACGACGGTGACGGTCACCGACGACGGCACGCCCGTCGCGACGACGACCACCGACAGCGGCGGCGCGTTCTCCCAGCGGGTCTGCTACACGACCGCCGCCCGCCTGGGCACCCACCTGCTGGCCGGCAGCGGCACCGACGTCAGCGGCGGCACCCGCACGGTCACCGCGTCGGTGACGGTCGTCGGGGTCTCCACGACGCGCGGCAGCGCCCTGCCGCGCACCGGCACCGACGTCGCCGCGCTCGTGGCGGTCGGCCTGCTGCTCGTCGTCGGCGGCTCGCTGGTCCTGGAGCAGGCCCGCCGCCGACGGGCCTAGTGCCGCCGACCGGCACCGCGCGGCCGACCGGCACCGCACCGCCGCCCCGTACGGCGCGCCGCACCGCCGAGCGGCTCGTCCGGCAGCCGCCCGCGGTCCTCGCCGCGGCTGCGGTGCTCGTCTTCGCCGCGCTGTGCTCCCTGGCGCTGCTCGTGCAGGGCGCGCGGGCCGGGCTCGAGCTGCGCCGGGTCGACCGCGACCTGACCGAGCTGCGCGCGGCGGCGAGCACCCCCGCGGGGCTCCCCGCGCTGCCGGGCCTGCTCGCCCGGCTGCGGTCGTCGGCGTCGGCCGCCGAGGACCGCACCGACAGCCCGCTGTGGTCGACCGCCGCCCGGCTCCCGCTGGTCGGCGACACCTTCCGCACCGCGCGGGGCACGACCGTCCAGGTCGACCGGCTCGCCGCCGACGTGCTGCCGCAGGTCGTCGAGGGCGCGCAGGCGCTGCCCGACCTGCGCGACGACCGCGGCCGGGTCGACCTCGCCCGGCTCGCGGCCACCGCCCCCGCGCTCGCCCGGGCCGCCGACGGCGCCCGCGCCGCCTCCACCGCCGTCGACGCGCTGCCCGGCACGCTGCTGCCGCCGCTCGACACCGGCCGCGACCGGCTGGCCCGCGAGCTGCACGACCTCACCGGCCGCCTCGAGGGACTGCGGGTCGCCGCGACGGCCGGCCCGGGCCTGCTCGGCGCGGACGGCCCGCGCCGCTACCTGCTCGTGGTGCAGAACAACGCCGAGGCGCGCGCCTCGGGCGGGATCGTCGGGGCGTACGGCGTGCTGCGCGCCGAGGGCGGCCGGGTCTCCCTCGAGTCGATCGGCAGCGACAGCGAGCTCGTGCCGCGCCAGGCAGCCGGTCGTCGACCTCGGCCCGGAGTTCGCCCGCCGCTACGACCGGCTCGGCACGACCGTCGACTGGCGCGAGGCGACCGCGACCCCCGACTTCCCGAGCGCCGCCCAGGTGCTGCTCGGCCTGGCCCGGGCGACCCGCGGCCAGGTGCTCGACGGCGTGGTGAGCGTCGACCCGGTCGCGCTGGCCGACGTGCTCGCCGCGGTCGGCCCGCAGCGCACCTCCGACGGCCGCACCGTCACCGCCGACGACGCGGTCGCGCTGCTGCTGCAGGACGCCTACGCCCGCTACCCCGACAAGGACGCGCGCAGCGCGGTGCTCACCTCGACCGCCCGCGCGGTCTTCACCGCGGTGGCCGGCGGCGCGGGCGAGCCGGCCGTGCTCGCCGAGCGGCTCGGGCACGCCGTCGCCACCGGTCACCTCAAGGTCTACAGCCGGGTGCCCGACGAGCAGGCCGCGATCGCGACGACCGACCTCGCCGGGGCCCTGCGCACCGGCGCGGCGCCGTACCTGCAGGTCGTCACGCAGGACGCCGGCGCCTCGAAGCTGTCCTACTACCTGCGGCGCACGGTCACGTACGACGGGGTGCTCGCCGACCGGCTGCTCGACCTCGGCGACGGGCGCGGCCCGCAGCCGGTCGAGGAGGCCACCGTGCGGGTCACCCTGACCAACACGGCCCCCGCCTCGGGCCTGCCGGCGTACGTCACGCTGCGCGAGGACCTGCCGGGCGGGCGCGCGCCGGTGCCGGGCCGCAGCAACACGCTCGTCTCGGTCTACCTCGGCCGCGGCGGCCAGCTGCTCGGCGCGACCCTCGGCGGCGAGCCGGTCGCCGTGTCCTCGGAGACCGAGCAGGGGCTGGCGGTGCTGACGACCGCGCTGCAGCTCGACCCGGGGGCCTCGCGCACGCTGGAGCTGCGGGTGCGCCAGCCGGCCGCCCCCGGTGACCGCCTGGTCTACGTCCAGCAGCCGCTCGTCGTGGCCGACACCGTCCAGGTGACCCGCCGCGACGCCCTCGACCCCACCGTGCAGGCGCAGGGCGGGGGGAGCGCGCGATGAGCACCGCGCAGCAGCCGGGCAGCGCGCAGCAGCCCGCGCCGCCCGGCACCGCGCGGCGGGCCCGGCTCGCCCGGCCGGTGCTGCCCAGCCGCCGGCCCGACTGGGAGCGCCGCTACGCCGCCGGCCTGCCGCTGCTGGACCTGCTCGTGCTGCTCGTCGCCTCGGCGCCGGCCGTCGCCCGCGCGCCCGGCGACCTGCTCGCCGGCGTCGCGGTCGTGGCGGGCTGGCTGCTCGTGCTCGCCTTCTCCGGCGCCTACAGCTCGCGGGCGCTGGGCTTCGGCTCGGACGAGTTCAAGGCCGTCCTCACCGGCAGCGTGCGCACCGGCGTGCTCGCCGTGGTCGGCGGCTTCCTCGCGGGCGTCCCGCTGGACCGCGGCCCCTTCCTCGTGCTCGTCGGGCTCGGGACGGCGCTGCTGCTGCTCGGCCGGCTGCTGGCCCGCAAGGTGCTGTGGCTGCGGCGCAACCGCGGCGAGTCGCTGCACCGGATGCTCGTGGTCGGCGACCCGGCCGCCGTCCGGGCGGTCGTCGCCGAGATCGGGCCCGGCAGCGGCTTCCGGGTCGTCGGCGCCTGCACGCCGGGCCCCGGGCCCGACCCCGGCACCCCGGTGCTCGGCCGGCTGGAGGACATCGCCGCCGTCGTCAGCGGCGGCGTCGTCGACACCGTCGCCGTCGCCGGGTCGGCGGGGATGCCGCAGGGCTGGGTGCGCCGGCTGGGCTGGCAGCTCGAGGGCAGCGGGATCGACCTCATGGTCGCGCCGGACATCCTCGACGTCGCCGGGCCGCGGGTGCACGTGCGGCCGGTCGCGACGCTGCCGATGCTCTACCTGGAGGAGCCGCGCTTCGGCGGGCCCGCGCGGCTGCTCAAGGCCGGCACCGACCGGCTCGTCGCGGCGGTGCTGCTCGTCGTGCTCAGCCCGGTGCTGCTGCTCGTCGCGCTGGCCGTACGCCTGAGCGGCCCCGGCCCGGTGCTCTACCGCAGCTCGCGCCTCGGGCTGGGCGGGCAGGCGTTCACGATGGAGAAGTTCCGCAGCATGCACGACGGCGCCGACCGGCTGGTCGCCGACCTGCGGGCCGCCAACGACAGCGACGGCCAGCTGTTCAAGATCCGCCAGGACCCGCGGGTGACGCCCGTCGGCCGGTTCCTGCGCCGCACCTCGCTCGACGAGCTGCCGCAGCTGCTCAACGTGCTGCGCGGCGAGATGTCGCTCGTCGGCCCCCGGCCGCTGCCGCTGCAGCTCGAGGACGTCGTCGGCGACGAGCGCCGGCGGCTGCTCGTCAAGCCCGGCATCACCGGGCTGTGGCAGGTGTCGGGCCGGTCCGACCTGGGCTGGGAGGAGGCGGTGCGGCTCGACCTCTACTACGTCGAGAACTGGTCGCCCGCGCTCGACCTCGTCATCCTCGTGCGCACCCTCACCACGGTGCTGCGCGGCTCCGGCGCCTACTGAGCCCCCGACCTGAGCCCCCCGACCTGAGCACCCCGACCTGAGCACCCCGACCTGAGCACGGGCCTGCGCTCGACCCACCGGCCCGGGAAGCCCCCGCACCGCCCGCCGGTTGCACTGCGACGTGCTCTCCCTCGTCCTCGCCGTCGTCGCCGCCCTCGTGATCGGGCGGGTGCTGACCGCGCGGCAGGGGAAGGTCCGCGACGTGGCGGCCGAGCAGGGCGACGACCTGCGGCCGCTGGTCGTGGAGGCCGGCGGCGTGCCGGGCGAGCGCGCCACGCTGCTGCAGTTCTCCTCCGCCTTCTGCGCGCCGTGCCGCGCGACCCGCAGCGTGCTGTCGCGCGTCGCCGACTCCGTCCCGGGCGTCGCGCACGTCGAGGTCGACGCCGAGGCGCACCTCGAGCTGGTCCGCCGCCTCGACGTCCGCAGCACCCCGACGACGCTCGTCCTGGACGCCACGGGCCGCGAGGTGCGCCGGGCGACCGGCGCCCCGACGCCGACCGCCGTCCTGCAGGCGCTACCCTCGTGAGCATGCGTGCTGGTGAAGCGACGCGCGGTGGACCTGTGCCGCGTCGCGACCGCCCTGTGTCCCGTCTGACGCGCCCGCCCGCCTGACGCCGCGCTCCGCCCCGCCCGACCCCTCCGACAGGAGCACTCCCGCATGTCCGACCTGCTGTCCCGCCCGAGCACCGCCGGCGTCGACCCCCGCGGCCCGCGCTTCGGCGCGTGGATCACCGCCGCCGTGCTCGCCGTCGTCCTGCTCACCGGCTCGCTGTGGCTGCTCGCGGCCCAGGTGGTCGTCTTCGCCCTGGGCGCGGCCGGCCGCAGCCCGTACGGCCCGCTGTGGAAGAAGGTGCGCGCGTACCGCCAGCTCCCCCCGCCGGAGGAGCTCGAGGCGCCCGGTCCGCTGCGGTTCGCCCAGCTCGTCGGCCTCGTCTTCGCCCTCGCGGGCCTGCTCGGCGCCGGCTCGCCGCTCACCTACGTCGCCGTCGCCGGCGCGCTGGTCGCCGCTCTGCTCAACGCCGCCTACGGGGTCTGCCTGGGCTGCTCGCTCTACCTCTCGTACGTCCGACTGACCCACCCCGACCACTCCGGAGGAGCCCGCACATGAGCCGCGAAGACGTCCTGGTCGACGCCGACTGGGTCGAGGCCCACCTCGACGACCCGAAGATCGTGCTCGTCGAGGTCGACGAGGACGTGTCCGCCTACGACGGCGGCCACATCCGGGGCGCCGTCCGCATGGACTGGACCACCGAGCTCCAGGCGCCGTACGAGCGCGACGTCGTCGACCAGGAGGGCTTCGAGAAGCTCCTGTCCGGCAAGGGCATCGGCAACGACGACACCGTCGTGCTCTACGGCGGCAACAACAACTGGTTCGCGGCCTACGCCTACTGGGAGTTCAAGCTGTACGGCCACCGCGACGTCCGCCTGCTCGACGGCGGCCGCAAGAAGTGGGAGCTCGACGGGCGCGAGCTCGTCAAGGACCTCCCGCAGCGGCCGGAGACCGACTACCAGGCCACCGAGCAGGACCGGTCGATCCGCGCGTTCCGCGACGAGGTCGTCGCCTCCATCGGCACGAAGAACCTCGTCGACGTCCGCAGCCCCGACGAGTTCTCCGGCAAGATCAAGGCGCCGGCGCACCTGCCGCAGGAGCAGTCGCAGAAGGCCGGGCACGTCCCGACCGCGATCAACATCCCGTGGAGCAAGGCCGCCGCCGACGACGGCACCTTCCGCTCCGACGACGAGCTGCGCGCCCTCTACGGCGACGCCGGGCTCAAGGACGACGCGAGCACCATCGCCTACTGCCGGATCGGCGAGCGCTCCTCGCACACCTGGTTCGTGCTGCGCGAGCTGCTCGGCCACAGCGACGTCAAGAACTACGACGGCTCCTGGGCGGAGTACGGCTCCCTGGTGCGCGTGCCCGTGCAGAAGGACGTCTGATGTGCGGCGCGCCTGACCAGGACGCCCTGCCGACGCTCGAGGTCTCCCCGAAGGAGGCGGTCGTGCACGGCACCGTGACCAAGGGCGGCTCCGCGCTCGGCGGCGCCTACGTGCGGCTGCTCGACGGCACCGGCGAGTTCACCGCCGAGGTGCAGTCCAGCGCGACCGGCTACTTCCGCTTCTACGCCGCCGCCGGCGACTGGACGCTGCGCACCCTCGCGCCCGGCGCCGTCGTCGACACCCCGGTGACCGCGGTCCAGGGCTCGGCCGTCGAGGCCGCCGTCGAGGTCCCCGCCTAGCAGCACCCCAGCAGCACCCCCTAGCAGCACCCCGTCCAGCACCCCGTACAGCGCCCCCGCCGACCTCCCGGCGGGGGCGCTGCGCCGTCCGGGCGTACGGGGGACTGCGCCGGTTGCGCACGCACGTGGTCATTGTGGGGTCCCTCGGGAGGGCGAGTCAGACCGAGATCGTCCGGGACGACCTCTGTAGGGCCGGAGGAGCTCCGGCGCTCCTGCTCTGACCCCCGTGAGGACCCGCCCGATGCGTACCGCCCTGGCACTGACCCTGTCCGCCGCCGCGCTCACGGCCGTCGCCGCCCCGGCGCTGGCCGCCGGCAGCACCACCGCGACGCTGACCGTCGCGGCCGGCGCGCTGAGCATCTCCGCCCCGGCGACGGCCTCGCTCGGCAACGGCGCGATCGGCGCCCCGGCCAGCGCGCAGCTCGGCGACGTCACCGTCACCGACGCCCGCGGCTCGCTGACGGCGAGCTGGACCGCCACCGTCGTGGCCAGCGAGTTCAGCGCCGGCTCCGACGCGAGCCAGAAGATCCCGGCGAGCGCCGTGTCGTACGCCTCCGGGGCCTCGACCTCCTCCACCGGCACCGCCGTCGCGGTGCCCGGGCAGGCGACGACGATGCTCGCCGTGCCGATCGACACGGCGAAGACCGCCTTCTCGCTCGCGGCGGGCGTCGGCAACAACGCCACGACCTGGCGCCCGACGGTCACCGTCAACGTCCCGTCGACCGCGGTCGCGGGCACCTACACCGGCACCATCACCCACTCGGTGTCGTGACCGGGTCCTCCCGCCCGGCCGCGCTGCTGCTGGCCGTCGTCACCGGCGGCCTGCTGCTCGGCGGGCCCGCCGCGCCCGCCGGCGCCGCGACGGCTCCCCGCGCCCCGTCCGGGTCGACCGCGCCCGACAGCCTCGGCGTGCGCCTGCTCGACGTCCCGGCCGACCGCGCCGACGACCCGCGCGCCCGCACGTACGTCGTCGACGCCCTGCGCCGCGGCGAGACGGTCCGGCGCCGGGTCGAGGTCAGCAACACCACGGACGCGCCGATGTCCGTGCAGCTCTACGCGGCGGCGGCCGACGTGCGCGACGGCCGGTTCGTCGTCGCGCCGGACCGCGAGGCCGACGAGCTGAGCAGCTGGACGACCGTCGCCCCCGGCGCAGCGGTCGTGCCGGCCCACGGCGCGGTCACGGCGACGGTCACCCTCGCGGTGCCGGGCGGCGCCGGCGACGGCGAGCGCTACGGCGTCGTGTGGGCGCAGACCTCCTCGGCGGAGGGCACCGTGCGCACCGTCGACCGGGTCGGCGTGCGGATGTACGTCGCGGTCGGCGACGGCACGGTCGCCGCGCCCGCCTTCAGCATCGACACCCTCACCGCCGCCCGCCGCGCCGACGGCCGTCCGGTCGTGCGCGCCGCCGTGCACAACACCGGCGGCCGCGCGCTCGACCTGTCCGGCGACCTGCAGCTCTCCGGCGGGCCCGGCGGCACCTCGGCCGGCCCGTTCGCCGCGCTCGGCGGCCTCGTCCTCGCCCCCGGGCAGACCGGCGCGCTCGAGCTGCCGCTGGCCCCCGACCTGCCGGCCGGCCCGTGGCTGGCCCAGGTCACCGCGCGCAGCGGCACCCTGTCGCACACCGTGCAGGCGTCGCTGACCTTCCCGGCCACCGGCGAGGTCACCGTCGCCACGATGCCGGTCGCGCGGGGGCGCTCCGGGCTCGTCGTGCTCGCCGTCGGCCTCGTGCTGCTGCTCGGCGCCGCGGTCCTGGCCGCCCTGCTGTGGGCCCGGCGGCCCCGGCAGGCCCTCGTCGCCGCTCCGGTGCCGCCCGCGGACCCGGTGGACCCCGCGGCCCCGGCCGCCGAGGTCCCCGCGCCGCGGACGCCCGAGGAGCAGGCCCTGCTCGAGCGCGCCCCCCGGTAGCCGGGCGGGGCGGTACCAGGAGCACCCGGGGACCGCCCCCGCCCCGCCCGCGCCCGCTCCGCGCAGCGTGGTCCGCGCCCGGACGATCGGTCCGGCGAGTCGGTGCAGCACCTGCGGGTGCTCCTGGTACCGCGCGGGTCAGTAGACGAGCGCCTGCACGTCGTCCTCGAGCGCCTCGGCGACGAACGACGCCGCGCCCGCCAGCCGCACCCCGGGCAGGAGGTCGTCGGCGGTGAGCCCGCGCCGGGCCGCGCACTGCGTGCAGACCGTCAGGGTCCCGCCGGCCAGCACGTCGTCGCGCAGCCCGGCCAGCGGGGCGCTGTGCTGCAGCACGAACTCCTCGGCCCGCCCCGGCACGGCCAGCCAGACCGACTCGCCGGTGAGCCACAGCGACACCCGCACGCCCGACAGCACCGCCACCGAGCTCACCGTGAACGCCTGCGCGCAGCGCTCCGGCGCGTCCTGACCCGCGGTGGCCTTGACGAGCAGCGCGGACCTCACCGCGGCTACGCTAGACCTCCCGCCCCGGAAGGAACGACGTGCTCGAGATCTTCTACACCGGCCTCCTCGTGCTGGTGTTCCTGTTCATCTCCTGGTTCTCGGTCTACGTCGTGTACAAGCTCTACCAGGGCCAGCGCTGACCCCCGCGCCGCCCGCGGACTAGTCCGTACGGGTGGCGCGACCTGCTCCTCAAGCGCGCCCGGTCGGGTGACGACAGGTCGGGCATGACGCTCACCAGCGAGCCCGAGGCCCGTCTCGTCCCCGCGCCCCGCCGCCGCGACACGCGGCGCTCCGCCCGCCCCGCCGGCGCGGCCCCCGCCCTCGTCCTCGGCGGCAGCAGCCGGGTCGGCCTGCGCCGCCCGCTGCCGGCCCGCGACGGGGAGACCGCCGCCGTCCGCCCGGCCCGCGACCAGGTCGACGCGATCCTCGCCGCGCTCCCCGGCCGCCCCGCCCCGCTGCGGGTCGGTCCGGCCGACCCCCCCGCGGCCACCGTCCGGACGCCGGTCGTCCTTCCGGGCCTGTCGCGCACCGTCGAGCGGCTCCCCGTCCGCCCGGAGACCCCTGCTGCTGCCGAGCCGGTGCTCGAGGCCGCCGCCGAGCCCACGCCCGAGCCCACGCCCGAGCCCACGCCCGAGCCCGCTCCCCGGCCCACCCCGCCGCTCTCGGTCCCGGACGTCCTCGCCAGCCCCGCAGCCGTCCCCGCCGCCCCCGTGCCGTCGCTGTTCCCGTCGGCCGTCCCGTCGCTGCCGGCCGACACCTCGCTCCCGCCCCGCCCGGCGCGCCGTGGCCGCAGCACGGCCCGCCGTCGCCAGCTGCGCCGGGCCCGCCGCGCGACCCTCGCCTGGGTCCGCGAGCACGCCGCCGACCTCGGCCTGGCCGTGCTCCTCGTGCTGGCCGTCGCCCTCGTCGAGATGGCCCTCACCCGCTGACCCCGTCCCGCTGACCGCCGCTCTGCCCTCCGCCCACCCCGCGCCCGCGCCCCGCCCGCCCGCCCCGGCGATCTACCGCGCGGGGCGGCGTACGCCGGCGTGGCGCCGCCCGCAGCGGCAGATCGTCGGGGGAGGGGCCCGAGCAGCCCGCCCGGGCCCTTGGGCGCGAGCGTGAACGGGCGTTAGCATCCGGGCGTGGACTTCTCGATCACCGACGAGCAGCAGGCGCTGTACGACTCGATGCGCCGCCTGGCGCGCGAGGTCGTCGCGCCCGGAGCGGCCGAGCGCGACCGCGACGGGCGGTGGGACCCCGACGTCTGGAAGCAGCTCGCGGCCGCCGGCGTCGCGGGCATGCCGATCCCCGAGGACGCTCGGCGGCTCCGGCGGCTCGATCATCGACTGCTGCCTGGTCAACGAGGCGATCGGCGAGGGCGGCCGCGACGGCGGGCTCGGCCTGTCGCTCGGCGCGCACTGGGTGATCGGCACCGTCCCGATCTGGCTGCACGGCACGCCCGAGCAGCAGGCGCCGCTGGCTGCCCGGCCTGTGCGACGGCTCGCTCATCGGCAGCTGGGCGCAGCACCGAGCCGGAGGCCGGCAGCGACGCCGGCGGCATCCGGGCGACCGCCCGGCGCGACGGCGACGACGTACGTCCTCAACGGCACCAAGATCTTCATCACCAACGGCCCGATCGCCGACGTCTGCACCGTGCTGGCGCGCGCCGAGGAGGGCCCGACGGCGTTCATCGTCGACACCACGCACGCCCGGCTTCCGGGTCGGGCGCGAGATCGACAAGATGGGCTGCCGGTCCTCGCCGACCGCCGAGATCGTGCTCGAGGACTGCCGGGTGCCCGAGACGGCGGTGCTCGGGCACCCAGGGCGAGGCGCTGTGGCGGATCGCCTTCGAGTGCTTCGACTGGGAGCGCACCGTCATGCTCGCCGGGATGGTCGGCGGCATGCGCGCGACGCTCGACGACACGATCCGCTACGCCAAGGAGCGCCAGCAGTTCGGCAAGCCGATCGCGCACTTCCAGGCCATCGCGCACAAGATCGCCGAGATGGAGATCAACTACCAGGTCTGCCGCAACGCGGTCTACAAGGCGGCCTGGCTCAAGGAGAACGGCAAGGAGCACACGGTCGAGGCGTCGGTCGCCAAGGCGCTGCTCGGCAAGCTGTCGGTGGAGAACGCGCTGGAGGCCATCCAGATCCACGGCGGCTACGGCTACACCCGCGACTTCCCGGCCGAGCGCGCGCTGCGCGACGCCAAGCTCGCCTCCATCGGCGGCGGCACCACCGAGATCCAGAAGATGATCATCAGCCGGGTGCTGCTCGCATGACGGGCCCCGCCGACGAGCAGGACGCCCGCCCCGGGCTCCACCCCGCTCTGGAGCCGCTGGCCTGGCTGCTCGGGACGTACGAGGGGGTCGGCGCGCTCGTCTACCCGACGATCGAGGACCGCAACTACGTCCAGCGGGTCGACCTTCTGCGCACGACGGCCGGCCGTTCCTGCACCACTCCTCGCGGTCCTGGCTGCTCGAGCGACGACGGCAGCCGCGGCCGCCCCGGCGCCTCGGAGGAGGGCTGGTGGCGCCCCGGCGCCGGGAAGTTCGACGTCGAGGTGCTGCTGTCGCACCCGTTCGGCGTGCAGGAGCTGCTCGTCGGCACCGTCGCCTTCCAGCAGGTCACGCTGGCCAGCGACGCGGTCGTGCGCACCGCGACCGCGAAGGACGTCACCGCCACCTCCCGGCTCTACGGCGGGGTGGACGGCGACCTGGCGTACGTCGTGGAGATGGCCGCCGTCGGTCAGCCGCTGCAGCCGCACCTGTCGGCCCGGCTGGCCCGGCTGCCGGAGGACCCGCCGGCGGCCTGAGCCCCGGCACGTACGTCCGTACGGGTGAGCGGGTGCCCCGCCGCGGCGGACGATGCAGGGGTGTGGCCCTCCCCGCGTCCGTCGCCGACGGCCTGCTGACCCGCCGCTCCCGCCGGGCGGGCGCGGCGCTGGTCGTCGTGCTGCTCGCCGTGAGCGCCTTCAGCGTGTGGGTGTCGACGGCGACGAGCAGCGCCGCAGCGCGCTCGGTCTACGCCAGCACGCTGTCCGACGACTACGCGCGGGCGGCGCGGGCGGTCGCCGGCGAGGAGTCGCTGGAGCGCAAGTACCGCCTCGAGCCCGGCCCCCGGGTGCAGGAGAGGTTCAACGCGACCGCGTCGGAGTTCGTCGACGCGCTGCGCGAGGTCGCCCGCGACGGGCAGGCCGGCGACCGGGCCTTCACCGCGTCGCTGCTGGAGCAGCACTTCGGCTACGTCCTGACGATCGACCGGCTCTTCCGCGCCGTCGACGCCGGCGACACGGCGGAGGTGCAGCGCATCGACGAGCAGGAGACCGAGCCGGTCTTCGACGACATCGAGGAGCGGGTGGAGGCGGCGGCGCGGGGCCGGCGCGAGGAGGCGCTGGCGCTGCTGGCGTCGCTGGAGCACCGCGAGCGGACGAGCCGCCGCCTGGTGCCGCTGGTCTTCGTCGTCGGCCTCGCGCTGGCGGGCCTGCTCGCCCACGCCGCCCGCGGGCACCGACGGCTGCTGCTGCAGGAGCGCTCCCGGGCGCTGCACGACAGCCTGCACGACGGGCTGACCGGCCTGCCGAACCGCGCGCTGCTGGCCGACCGCTTCGCGCAGGCGCTGCGGGCGGACCGGCGCTCGGGGACGTCGACGGGGCTGCTGCTCATCGACCTCGACCGGTTCAAGGACATCAACGACACCTTCGGCCACCACTACGGCGACGAGCTGCTGCGCCAGACCGGTCCGCGCCTGCGGGCGGCGCTGCGCGAGGTCGACACCGTCGCGCGGCTCGGCGGCGACGAGTTCGCGGTGCTGCTGCCCGGCCTGGGCACGACCGCCGGACGCGCTGCGCATCGCCGGGGCGCTCCGGGCGGCGCTGGGGGCGCCGTTCTCCGTCGAGGGCGTCGACCTCGACGTCGAGGCGAGCATCGGGGTGGTCCGCTCGGGGGAGCACGGCGACGACCCGGCGGTGCTGCTGCAGCGGGCGGACGTCGCGATGTACGCCGCGAAGGCCGACCACGTCGGCGTCGCCGTCTACGACCCGGCGGCCGACCGGCACTCGCCGGCCCGGCTGGCGCTGCTGGGCGACCTGCGCCGGGCGCTGGAGCGCGACGAGCTGGTGCTGCACCACCAGCCGAAGGTCTCGACGGCGACCGGTGAGGTCGTCAGCGTCGAGGCGCTGGTGCGCTGGCAGCACCCGGAGCGCGGGCTGGTCCCGCCGGACCAGTTCATCCCGCTGGCCGAGCACACCGGCCTGATCGGCCCGCTGACGGCCTGGGTCCTGGACGCGGCGCTGCGTCAGGTCAGCCGCTGGGTCGGCGAGGGCCGGCCGCTGGCCGTGTCGGTGAACCTGTCGGCCCGCAACCTGCTCGACGAGGACCTGCCGCGGCAGGTGCAGGACCTGCTGCGGCGGCACGGCGTGCCGGCCCACCTGCTCGAGCTGGAGATCACCGAGTCGGCGCTCATGACCGAGCCGGAGCGGGCCCGGCGCCTGCTGCACGAGCTGGCGGCGCTCGGCGTACGGATCTCGATCGACGACTTCGGCGTCGGCTACACCAGCCTCGGCCAGCTGCGGACCCTGCCGGTCGACGTGCTCAAGATCGACCGGTCGTTCGTCATGACGATGGTCGAGGACCGGAGCAACGCGCTCATCGTCCGCAGCGTCGTCGACCTCGGCCACCACCTGGGCCTCTGCATCGTGGCGGAGGGCGTGGAGAGCGCGCAGGCCCTGGCGGAGCTGCGCGACTACGGCTGCGACGTCGCGCAGGGCTACCACCTGAGCCGCCCCCTGCCGGCCGACGCCCTCGAGGCCTGGCTGGCCGGCCGGCCGCTGCGGCGGGTGCTGGCGCAGGCCTGACCCGCCGCCGTCGGTCCTCGGCCGGGCAGCCACCCCAGGCTGCGGGCCCGCTGGGCGGGTCGTCGGCGCAGCCCGTCTGGAGGAGCAACCGGCCGTGCCAGGCCGGGAGGCGCTGGCCCGGGTGGCCCAGCGGCCGGTCGCGCGGCACGCCGACATCTGAGGTGCGCGACCCGCAGCGGGTCGCCGGCACCCTGGAGGAGCTCGTGAGCAAGGCCGCCTGGATCGTCGGAGCCGTCGTCGTGCTCGGTCTCATCGGCTCCGTGTCGGACGACGGGTCGTCGGACTCGTCCACCTCGGGCTCGTCCTACAGCAGCACCACCGACAGCGGGTCGAGCGGGAGCCGCTACCGCGGGCCGACCTACCGCGACTCCAACGGCAACCCGGCGCCGAGCGACTGCTCGGCCTGGGCTGCCTCCGCGTCGAACCCGCTGTCCTACAGGGACGGCAAGGAGCTCTGCGACAGCTGGGACGGGTGACCGACGGGTGCGCAACTCCCGCGCCGACGCCCGGCCGGCGGTCGGCCGGGAGCAGCGGGTCAGCGCCTCGTCGATGCAGGACGTCGCGCCGGCGGAGCCCCAGCCGGGGCCGTCGAGCAGGGGCAGCGCAGCCGTCCAGCCCGCCCCCGGGCGGGGCAGCGCAGCCGCCCAGCCCGCCCCCGGGGGAGCTCACGCCGCCAGCGCCGGTGGGTCGTCGGCCCAGCCCGTCTGGGTGAGCCACCGGCCGTGCCAGGTCTGGAGATCTCGACCTTCGTCGTGGTGCAGGTGGTGGTGGCGGTGGCAGAGCAGCACGAGGTTGTGCATGTCGGTGCCGCCGCCCAGCAGCCAGTGCAGGACGTGGTGGGCCTCGCAGGCCGAGGGAGGCCGGCGGCAGCCCTTGACCGACGCAGTGCAGGTCGCGGGCGACGAGGGCCTTGAACTGCAGCCCGCTCACCGTGCGGGCTGACCGGCCGACGTAGAGCGGCGCGACCTGCGGGGCGGTGCGCCAGCGTGAGCCGCCGGGGCCGTGCTCGGTGACGAGCTCCTGCACGACGAGGGTCATCGCCGCGTCGCAGGACAGCCGCCGCAGCGCGCCCGCCGTGAGGGTCGCGGAGCCGGGGACGTCGGTGAGCATCGCGGGCCTCACCGGCGTGACGCCGGTGAGCAGGTCGAGGGCCTGCTGCCCGGTGAGCTTGTCGGCGGACCCGGCGGCGGCCAGCTGCTCCGGCGTGCAGCCGACGAGGAAGGACGTGCGGACCGTGTGGGCGTCCTGCGCGCAGCTGTCGTCGGCGCCGCCGTGGGTCGCCACCGCCGTACGCGCCCAGCCGACCACCACGTCCATCTGCCGCTGCTGGACCGAGCGGGTGTCGTCGGTGCCCGAGGTCGCCCGGTCGGCCTGCACGGCGACGGACAGGCCGAGCAGGAAGACCGCGCCGTCCTCCTCGCCGAGCCGGCCGTCGAGGTGCACGCCGTAGCCGTCGATGCGGCTCGCCGACAGGCCCCGCCGCTGGTGCTGCTTGCGGGCGGCGTCCTCCCCGAGGGCGGGCTCGATCGCCTCGGCCCGCTCCCGCAGCTCGCGGCGGACGGTGTGGGGGTCGGCCGTGCGCGCGAGGTCGGCCAGCGGCCCCGCGGCGGCGCGGACCAGGTCGCCGTCGAGGCCGCGGGTGCCGGCGTGCACGGCCCGGGCGTGCTCGACCGTCGTCTGCCCCGCCAGCAGCGCCTCGCGCACGCCCGGCAGGTCGTCGTCGAGGCGCTGGGCGAGCCGGACCGTGCTGCGCGCGGCGTCGTCGCCGACGTGCTGCTGCTTCTGCACCCAGGTCGACAGCGCGACCGGGAACGCCGACCCCGCCGCGTAGTCGCCGCTGCGGCCCAGCGCCGCCAGCTCGCGCAGCGCCAGCCCCTGGACCCGCTCGCGCAGGCTCAGCAGCAGCGCGGTGTCGGCCTCCCGCCCGGACGGCTCCTCCGCGACGGCGGCGTCGACGGCCGCGACGAGCTGGGCGAGGGTGGCTCGCGGAGCGGCGGGAGCGGGCTGCAGGTGCACGCCCGGCACGACCCAGCCGTCGGCCGGCGGCACCGCGCCGGGCAGCTGCTCGCTGCCCTCCGCGTGCCCGCCGTCCCGCTCCACCGCGGCCTCCTTCGATCAGGTGTTCGAAGAGTACCGCCCGGCACCGACAAGAACGGGGAGCGACGCGAGCCTGTGGACGGGCCGCAGGACGCCGGCGTCGGGCTCGGGACGACCGGCGCCATCGCGCGCCCGAGGACGTCAGCAGGGGCGTGAGCACCTCGACCGCCCGCGGGAACCCGAGGACCACCACCGGCACGACCAGCGCCGGAGCGGCCGCCCGACGCCCAGCGGCTCGAGGGGGGACGCGCCGCCGCACGACGGCGAGGAGCGCCCCGGTCCCCGGCCCGTACGCCCGGCCGCGTCGGTCTCCGGTCGAGTCCGCCCGGATGCCCCGGACGGGGCTCCAGCCCCACGTCCTGAACGGGAGGCGGACCGCTCCGCACGCCCTCGCCACACGATCGAGCGGCAAGCCAGAACGCGTTCAGGAAGATGTTGGTCAGATGTGCGGGAACGGCTCACGTTCGCCCATCGGAGTGACGATGGTTGCGCCATGCATCGGATGCGGACCCGCTCGGTGGGGGTCGTGTGGGCGCGTTGCCACTCCTGCGGCGTCGAGAGCACCATGCCGGTCCACCAGGAGCGCCGCGGCCTGCTGGACCTGCGCCGCGCCGCCCTGCGCATGGCCGTCTGCATCGTCTGCACCGTGACGGCGGGCAGCACCGTCGGGATGCTGCTCCCCACCCCCACCCCCATCCCCTGCCTGCTGCCCCGCAGCGCGCCCTCGCTCCCGCCCGTGCCCGGGCTCCGCGTCTTGCCCCCCTGGCCTGGCAGGCGCTGACAGACTGACCGCATGGACGTCGTCGCGTACGCGGTGCTGGCGCTCGACGTCCTCCTGCTCGCGCTCGTCCTGTCCCTCCTGGGACGTGCGGTCGTCCGCGCCGTCCGGCGCTACCGCCGCCGCGGCCGTACGCCGGAGCTCGTCGTCCGGCGCTGCGACGCCTGCCGGCTGGCGTGGAAGGGCGAGCCCGGGGTCGACTACGGCCGCCTCGAGCTGCTGGCCCGCCGGCGGGAGCGCCGCCGCGCCCGGGCCCAGGCCCGGCCCGCGAAGGAGTGGGCCAAGGCCCGCGGCTGGGACCGCTGCCCCGCCTGCCTGAGCACCCGCGTGCGCACCTCCGGCGACGGTCGAGACCACGGAGGAGACGAAGAGCCGGCTGAGCGTCGAGGCGGTCGGCTGGGTCGTCTCCGGCGTCGGCGCCGTGCTGCTGGCGCTGGCCGTCGTGGGCTACGCCGCCAGCGCCTGAAGCGCACCGCTGCGCGGCAGGTCGTGGGACAGTGGGCCGTGCTGCGCCGCCTCGTCCCCGTCGCGGTGGTCCTCGCCGTCGCCGCCCTGCTCGGTGCGTGGTTCGGCCTGCGGGCCCAGTCCGCGCAGAGCCACCTCGAGGCCGCCCGCGGCCAGCTGACCGTCGCCAAGGACGCGCTGCTCGACCGTCGGGTCGACGACGCCGAGCAGGCCATCGACCGGGCCCGCCGCAACACCCGCGCCGCGCGCAGCCTCACCAGCGACCCGCTGTGGCGGGTCGGCGCCGCCGTCCCCGTCCTGGGCGCGAGCCTGGCGGACGTACGCGGGCTCACGCGGGCCGTCGACGACGTCGCGGCCGGCGTCCTGCCCGCGGGGCTGGAGGCGGCCCGGATGCTGTCCGAGGGCCGGCTCAAGACCGAGGACGGCCGGATCGACGTCGACCTCGTCGCCCGCGCCGCCGACCCGGTGGGCCGGGCGGCCGACCGGCTCGAGCAGACCCGCCAGCAGGTGGCCGTGCTGCCGACCCGCGCGGTGGTCGACGCGGTGGCGAGCGCCCGCGACGAGCTGACCGGCCAGCTCGACGAGCTGTCGTCCGCGGTCACCAAGGCGCGCCAGGCGGTCGACCTGGGGCCGACGCTGCTGGGCGCCGACCAGCCGCGGCGCTACTTCGTGCTCGTGCAGCAGCCGGGGGAGGCCCGCGGCACCGGCGGCATCCCCGGCGGCTACGCCGTCGTCGAGGCGCTGCGCGGCAAGGTCGAGGTGACCGCGTCCGGCTCGAACGCCGACCTCCAGCAGGGCGAGGTGCCCGTGCCCGAGGGGGTGAGCGAGGACTACGCCGACGAGTACACCGGCAACAAGGCCTTCGAGCTCTGGCAGAACGTCAACCTCAGCCCCGACCTGCCCACCGTCGCCAAGGTCGTCGCGGCCCGGTGGAAGGCCCAGGGCGGCGAGGACGTCGACGGCGTCATCACGCTCGACCCGGTCTCGATCCGCGACCTGCTCACCGGCACCGGCCCGCTCGACGTGGGCGACGGCACGCTCGTGCAGCCCAAGGACCTCGTCGACTACCTCACCGTCGGGCAGTACGTCGGCGTGCCCCTCGGCAAGCAGGCCGAGCGCAAGGACGGGCTGGCCCAGGCCGCGTCGGCCGCGGCGAAGACGCTGACCGCGCCCGGCACCGACTCCCAGCAGCTGCTGCGCAACCTCGTCGAGGCGGTCTCCAGCGGTCACCTGCGGATGGCCGGGACGGTCCCTGAGCTGCAGGACCGGCTGCACGCGGCGGGCGTCGACGGGGCCCTGCCGGACGGGGAGGGCCCGGTCGCCTACCCGGTCGTGCAGAACGCGACGCAGGGCAAGCTCGACTCCTTCCTCGACCGGTCGATCAGCTACACGGCCGGCCCGTGCAACCAGGACGGCACCCGCTCGACGACGGTCCGGGTCACGCTCACCAACCAGGCGCCGGCGACGGGCCTGCCGCCCTACCTGACGATCCGCAACGACGCGGCGGGGACCGCCGACTACCAGTCGACGGACAGCGCCGTGCTGCTGCAGACCTACGTCTCGCAGACCGCCGACCTCGACTCCGCGACCCTCGACGGCCGGCCGGTCGAGGTCGGCCGCGAGGCCGGCGACATGTACGAGGGCATCGAGGGCGACCTGCTCTTCTACCGGCTCTTCGTCGACCTGCCCCGGGGCCAGCCGCGGGTCTTCGAGCTGAACTTCACCGAGGAGACCGGGGCTCTTGTCACCGTTCCGGAGCAGCCGCTCGTCCGGCCGCTGGTCAAGGAAGTCACTGTCCCGGGCTGCTGATCAAGACCGGGGTAAGGCCGCCGCGTACCCGACGACCGGTACGGCCCGGTGAGACGGGGCTCCCGGGTCGTGGGGGCCGGGGCGGCGTCGCGGACGGGCAGAGCGAGGCTGTCCGCACGGAGGCGGACGGGCAGGGAGCACACGGCACCCGAGCCCCGCCCTCCTGGGCCCAAGCCTGCTCACGCGAGAAGGCCCGCTCCCGTGAGGGAGCGGGCCTTCTCGGCGGTGGACTAGCGGCGGCGACGGCTCCGCAGCGCGAGCGCCGGGCCCGGTGCCGAGGAGCAGCAGGCCGGCACCGGCGAGGGCGCCGAGCTCGACGGCGCTCGTGGAGTCGGTCTGCAGCGGCGTCGACGCGGCGGCCTTGGTCGCTGCCGGCTGGCTGGAGCTGTTGCAGACGCTGCGCTTGGGGACCTTGAAGTAGTGCTTGTACGAGACGGGGTTGCCGTCAGGGTCCTTGCCGGAGAGCTTGAAGAAGTAGACCTTGCCGTACTTCAGGTCCGCCGGGCACCGTGAACGAGCCGAACACGTGCGTGTCACGACCGGCCGGGTAGGTGCCGGTCTCGCCGAAGCTCTTCTTCCCCTTGACGATGTGCCCCGTGGCGGAGGTGCCGAACTTGTAGCCGAAGGCGTCGAAGCCGATCGTGCCGCCCGGGCAGTAGGCCTTGGCCTTCGGGCCCGGGTTGGGGTTGAGGTCGACGTGGTTCTGGACGCAGTTCGTCGTGCCGGGGGCGTAGTGCTGCCCGTCCGGGCAGCCGCCCGCAGCCGAGGCAGAGGACTGCAGGCCGAGGAGCGCGAGGCCACTCAGGGCGACGGTGGCGACACCGGCTCCTGCGCGAGAGATGGTCATGACGGACTCCTCGACGTGCGGGGAAGACCGTCCTCCCCGACGCCGCGAAGCATGCCAGAAGCGCGGAACGAATGCAAGCGCGTTCCAGGAAACTGCCTAGAAGGGCTAGGACCGACCAATCACAGACAGTGACGGCACCGGTCCGCGAGTGCTCGCGGGACCGGTGCCGTCACGAGCTGTCAGACGGTGACGGGACGGCGGCGCCCTGCGTAGACCGCACCCGCGCCGGTGCCCACGAGGACCAGGCCGGCGAGCGCGAGCACCTCGACCTCGGTGCCCGTGCGCGGCAGCGCCGAGCCGCTGGTCACCGGTCGGGTGGTCCCGCCAGACCCGCCGGTGCTCGGGGCACCGACCACGCGGACCGCGAAGCTGTAGCTGACGGGCCGCCCGTCGGCCCCGGTCCCTGTGGCCTCGATGTGGTGCTGCCCGGCCGGCACCCCGTCCGGCAGCGTGACGTGGACGTGCGCGACGCCACCGGCGTCCGCCTGGAACCGGCCCAGGAAGATCGGGTCGGAGTGCAGCACGACGTCGACGAACGAGAACGGGAGCAGGCCCGTGATCGTCAGGTCGATGGCCTCGCCCTCGCTGTAGGTGCGGTCCCCGTCGTCGCTGGTGATGCCGTCGGCGACGCAGCCGCTCCCGGGCGCGTAGTGCTGGCCGGCGGGGCAGTCGTCCCCAGGGGCGGCGGACGCCGGGGCCTGCACGCCCAGGACGGCCAGGCCGGTCAGCGCGGCGGCGACGAGCCCGGCGCGGGCGCGGTGGTGGGACATGGGGCACTCCTCGAGACGGCGAGAACGGTTTCCCGCACCCACTGCCTCGGCCGCGACGCGAGGACACTTGAGCGTCGAGTAGAGCCCTTGTCGTTGCACGTCAGGAGCGAGTCACCCCGTGCATGCTCAGAGCCGCGCGTCGGTCGCGACGTGCTCCAGGAACCAGGCGTAGGTCGCGCGCATCCCGTCCTCGAGGCCGATGCTCGGCGCCCAGCCGAGGGCGTTGAGGCGGCTGACACGTCGAGCAGCTTGCGCGGCGTGCCGTCGGGCTTGCTGGTGTCCCAGACGAGCTCGCCCTCGTAGCCGACGACGCCGCGCACCAGCTCGGCGAGCTCGCGGATGGTCACGTCCTCGCCGACGCCGACGTTGATCGTCTGCGGGTCGTCGTAGTGCTCCAGCAGGAACAGGACGGCCTGGGCGAGGTCGTCGACGTGCAGGAACTCGCGCCGCGGCGTGCCGGTGCCCCACAGCGGTGACCGTCGGCTCGCCGCGACTGCTTGGCCTCGTGCATCCGGCGGATCATCGCCGGCAGGACGTGCGACCGCTGCAGGTCGAAGTTGTCGCCGGGCCCGTAGAGGTTGGTCGGCATCGCGCTGATGCACGGCAGCGCCGTGCTGCCGGCGCACCGCCTGCACCTGCATGATCCCGGCGATCTTGGCGATGGCGTACGCGTCGTTGGTCGGCTCCAGCGCGCCGGTCAGCAGGCTGTCCTCGCGGATCGGCTGCGCGCGCGAACTTCGGGTAGATGCAGCTAGGAGCCCAGGAAGAGCAGGCGCTCGACGCCCGCCGCGCGCGCGGCGTCCATGACGTTGACCTGGATGCGCAGGTTGTCGGACAGGAAGTCGGCGGGGTAGGTCGCGTTGGCGAGGATGCCGCCGACCTTGGCGGCGGCCAGCACGACGTGCGTCGGGCCGCTCGCTCGCGAAGAAGGCCTCGGACCGCGCTCGCGGTCGCGCAGGTCGAGCTCCGCGGACCGGCGCCCGACAGTCGTGGGCACGCCGCGGGCCTGCAGCGCGCGCTGCACCGCGCCGCCGACCAGGCCGCCGGTGGCCGGCGACGTAGACGCGGGACGCTGGAGTCGAGCGGCGAGGCGTGGCATGTCTCAAGGCTAGGGCGAAGCGGCCGATCACCCGTTCGGGCGTACGTCCGGACGGACAGCGCGTCCGTGACAGTCTGGTCAGCGCAGAACCACCGACGGAAGGGCAGCGAGTGACGAAGACGGCGCTGATCACCGGCATCACCGGCCAGGACGGCAGTCCTACCTCGCCGAGCTGCTGCTCGAGAAGGGCTACGAGGTCCACGGGCTGCATCCGCCGCGCCTCGACCTTCAACACCGACCGGATCGACGGCATCTACCAGGACCCGCACGACCGCGGACCGGCGGCTGTTCCTGCACCACGGCGACCTGTCGCGACGGCACCGGCCTGGTCAACCTCGTGCGCGAGGTCCAGCCCGACGAGGTCTACCACCTGGCCGCGCAGTCGCACGTCAAGGTCAGCTTCGAGATGCCGGAGTACACCGGCGACACCACCGGGCTCGGGCACCATCCGCCTGCTCGAGGCGATCCGGCTCGCCGGCGTCGACACGCGCTTCTACCAGGCCTCGTCGCAGCGAGCTCTACGGCTCGACGCCGCCGCCGCAGAACGAGGACACGCCCTTCCACCCGCGCTCGCCCGTACTCGCGTGGCGAAGCTCTACGGCTACTGGGCGGTCGTGAACTACCGCGAGGCCTACGGCATGCACGCCACCAACGGCATCCTGTTCAACCACGAGTCGCCCCGCCGCGGGCGAGACGTTCGTGACCCGCAAGATCACCCGCGCCGTCGCCCGCATCAAGCCCGGCCTGCAGGAGGAGCTGTGGCTGGGCAACCTCGACGCCGTCCGCGACTGGGGCTACGCCAAGGAGTACGTCGAGGGCATGTGGCGGATGCTGCAGGCCGACGCGTCCGACGACTACGTCCTGGCCACCGGGCACGCCATGACCGTGCGGGACTTCTGCGTCGCCGCCTTCGCCCGGGTCGACCTCGACTGGGAGGAGTACGTCCGCTACGACGCGCGCTACGAGCGCCCGAGCGAGGTCGACGCCCTGATCGGCGACGCGAGCAAGGCCGCAGCGCCAGCTGGGCTGGAAGGCCGCAGACCTTCGGCACCGACCTGGTCAACCTCATGGTCGACGCCGACGTCCGGCGCTCGAGGACGAGCTCGCCGGCAAGTCCGTCCGCATCGACCGGTAGCGCCGCACCGCTCATGGCCAAGCCGTCGGCGCTCGTCCGGACGTTCGCTGCCCTAGTCGGGGGACGAGTGGGCGCGGCGCTCCTGCAGGCCCTGACGCTGGTGCTCCTCGCCCGGCGAGCTACGCCGCAGTCCTTCGCGCACGTGGCGGCGGTGCTGGGGGTCCTGACACTGGTCGCTGCCATCGCGGACCGAGGCACCACTCCAGCGTTAACGCGCGGGCGGGCTGCGCTGATGCCGGAGTCGGGACAGGGTGGCCTCGTCGCGGTGAACACCGCAGCGGCGCTGGGCGCGGCGGTGCTCACTGTTGCTGGGTTCCTGACTGCCGGGCTCGCTCTTGATGCTCCATGCTGTCTGTTGCCGCTTGCTGCGTGGTTGGCGCTGGAGCGCGCGGCGGAGATGCGACTGGCCGTCGCCGTGGCAGACGGCGCCACCGCCCGCGCTGCTGCCAACCTGTTCGTCCGGCGGCTCCCCGTGCCGATCGCGCTGTGCTTGCCCACGGCCCGTGGCACGTCGGCCCTCTTGGCGCTCGCGCTAGGCTACGCGGTGGGAGCAGGTCTGTCCTGCCTGGTGGCGCCGCTGCCGGATGGGGTGATGCGTGCTGGTCGTCGTTTGAACGGTGCCGGTTTGCGCCCGGCGCTGTCTGCAGCCCGGCCGTTCTGGATCAACAGCATGGCAGCGCAGTCGCGTCAGCTCGACGTGCTCCTCGTGGCCGCTGTGGGCGGGCCTGGGCGCCGCCGCGGCCTACGCCGCGCCGGGCCGCCTCATCAGCCCGCTGCGGCTGGTGCCGACGGCCTTCGCGCAGGCGCTGCTCCCGCAGGCCGTGAAGGGCGGGGGGCTGCGCCCGGTGCTGAAACCGCTCGTCCTGGTCCTGCTGGCGACCAGTGCGTTCTACGCGGTGTTGGCCTGGTTCGCGGGGCCAGCCATCCGCCTGCTGCTGGGCAGCGGGTACGCCGACAGCGTGCCCGTGATCAGGGTGCTGCTCGTCGGGCTTGTCGCCGCGGCGGCCAGCAGCAGTCTGACCAGCCTTCTTCAGGGAGGCAACAAGGAGTGCGACGTCGCGCGGCGGAACGCCCGCAACGGCGTCATCGCGCTCGGGCTGCTCGCGCTGGGGGCCTGGCGGTACGGCGCCGTTGGGGCGGCGGTCGGGCTGGTCCTCGGCTATGTCCTGCAGTGCACGTCCCTGCTGTTGGCCCTGCGCGTCGGGCGCGCCCTGAGCCGCTCGTCGTGACCGCTCGGACCGACGCGTGAAGCTGTACACCAGCGCCGCCGCGCAGTTCGACAACCTCGGTGACCTCGTGCTGCGGCGGGTCCTGCTGGACCGCGTGCGACCGCTCGTCGAGCAGGTGCACGTCTTTCTGGGCGACGCGCCGGCGGACTACGTCTCCGCACTCGGACTGCAGCCCAATGACGTGACCTACCGTTCCTACGCACGCTGGGAGAGCGGCCTGCTCAGGGGCGGTCGCGGGCGCTTCGCTGGTCTTCGCGCCCGGTGAGCAGCGCTTGGACAGCGACGGCAGAGCCGTAGTCCGCGCGCTCGCGCACCTTGCCACGATCGGTGTCGTGGGAGTGCGTGGTGGGAACGTGTTGAAGATCGGCCGCGGCTATGCTGGCTGGACCCGATGGGGAGTCGCGGCCGAACGGCTCGCCTTGCGGGGGTGCCACTACACCTCGGTGCGCGACCTGCGTTCCAGCGAGGCCTTCGGGTTGCCCTGGAGCCCCGACGTTGCCCTGGGATGGAGCCGGCCTGGTCGTCCGTCGACAGAGACTCCTTTGTCCTGTCCGCCCGCGAGGACCGGCCGGCTGACGTCGCGCTTATGGAGGGGGTAATGGGCGACGTCCGCGCGCTGCAGCTGCCCGTGGTCGCGCTCGCGCAGGTCAGGCGCGACTCGGCATGGGTCCGCCAGTTCGCGGATCGGCAGTCCACCGTCGCCTCCCCGTTCTTTGATGAGCAGGCCAGCAGCGATCAGCTGGCGACCGTGTGCCGGACGTACCAGGGCGCCCGGTTTGTGCTCAGCAACCGCCTGCACGCCTTGTACTTCGCACTGGTCAACGGCTCGGTGCCCCTGGCCCTAGCCGCGGACCGCGGGAGCAAGGCTGCCGCAGGCCTCGCGTCCATCGGGCTGGGGACGCTCGTGGTGCGGGACCCGGAGGAACTGAGGCAGGTTCTGCAGCAGCCCTACGAGGAGGTGTCCGACCTGACGTCGCAGGCGCTGGTCGACGCGCGGTCCCGCCTGGACAGGATGTGGGGCATGGTCGCCGAACACCTGCACCGGAGCGGAGTGTCCGGCGCTATGCGGCCCCGTCCTGCCGCGTCGTCTTCCGGCGCTGGCCCGGGCTCGCTGGTCGTCCTGCAGCTCGCGATGGAGCACTACCGGCAGCACTTCCTGGACGCGGTGGAGGAGAGCAGGGACAGCGTTCGGTTCCTCGTCGGGGACGAGCACTTCGGCCAGGGTGTGGGCACCCGCGTGACGTCGCCCTTGATCACACGCACCGGCCGCAACGTCTTCCTGCTCGGGCGCCGGCTCGGCTGGCAGCGTCAAGTCCTGCGAGTTGCTCTCGCCGCCGACGTCGCCGTGGTCGAGCTGAACCCGCGACTCCTGACCAGTTGGGTCGTCCTGCTCGGCCGCCGCGCTCTCCACCGTCCCAGCGTTGCGTGGGGACACGCATGGCCTCGGACCGGGAGGCAGAGTCGCTCTGACCGGCTCCGAGGGTTGATGCGACGGTTGCCCGAGCGAATCGTGGTCTACACGGACAGCAGCGCCGCCGAGTTGCGCGACCGGCTCGCCGCTGCACGCGTCTTCGCGGCGCCCAACTCGTTGTACTCGAGCGGTCTCATGACCCCGGCCGTGGGCGATGCGCAACCCCCTTATCGAACTGGATCGGGCGTCTGGTGCCGGACAAGCGGCCGTTGCTGGCGTTGGAGGGGTTTCGTGCCGCGTTGGGACGGCTCCCCTCCGACATCGACCTGGTCTTCGCAGGAGACGGGCCGGAGCGCTCTGCGCTTGAGCGGGCCGCGGCGGATCCGGAACTGGACGGCCGAGTCCGTGTGCTCGGCAGCGTCACCGACCCCATCGCGCTGCGCGTGCTGTTCGAGCAGGCAGCGGTGCGCCTGGCGTCTGGCTACGTCGGCCTGAACGCGACGCAGGCGCTTGGCTTCGGCTACCGGTGCTGTACCCGGGCGACGAGCCACATGCCCCTGAGATCGAGGCCCTCGACCAGACGAACAGCAGGAGCTTCCGAGCGCGGGACCCCGCGGCGCTCGCGGATGGTCTGTTGGAGGTCGTTGCGGACCGCGAGACGTGGTTCGCGAGGCGGACCCTCATCTCCGAAAACGCTCGAAAGTCCTACAGTGCCGAGGTCATGGCACGACGCTTCTTGGAGGCCACTGACTTTGGACGCTGACCGGCCCCTGCCTGGACACCTCGTCGCCGTCCGACACGCGGTGCGACGTGCCCGGATGCTTAAGCTCCGGGCCGCTGGGCTACCGCTCGAGGTAGGTCGCGACTTCGCACTTGGCGGCGGTGCGGTTTTCGCGACCCGAGGGCCGCTCCGGTTCGGCGACCGGGTCCACATCGGACGGGACTTCCACTGCGAGGTCGCCCTGCAGGTGGGGGACGACGTGCTGATCAGCAGCCGGGTCGCGGTGGTGGGCAACGACCACGACTTCTCCGACCCAACCACCACGGTGTTCTGCGGTCGTCGCCTCCCGCAGAGCGAGGTGGTCCTCGAAGGCGACAATCTGCTCGGCTTCGGCAGCGTAGTCGTAGGCAACATCCGCATCGGCCGCGGGACGGTCGTCGGAGCCGGCAGCCTCGTCACCCGTGACTTGCCGGCATGGACCGTCTGCGTCGGCAGGCCGGCTAAGCCCGTCCGCAATCGCCACCTAGCGCCGCGGCTCGGGTGAGCGATGCTGCACGACGAATGGATTGACGTAGCAGGTTGTTCGAGGTGCAGCCCGAACTCAGAGTGGCAGCTTGGGAGCGCGCATGGGTGACCCCTCGTCGTTTTGGCCCACGCTGTCGCTCGTGGTCGGGACCGCGATGTGGGTCCTCGCCATGCGCTTCCGCCGAGGAGACCTGGTCGCGCCCTTCAGCGTGGCGCTCGGACCCCATCGTCCATCTTCGCTGTTCGACCGCTGTTCCTGCTGCAGGACCAGCGGTACGACTTGTACGGACTGGGACATCTCAAGCGGGTTCAACCAGTCCGCCAGGACCGGATTTCTTGCGATTCTCGCACTCTCGCTCGGCTATTTGATCGCGCACCTAGACGAGGACCTCGCAACCGCCTGCAAAGGAGGGCGTAGATCCGGGCTCCACAGGGCTGCCCCGCTACTTGATCCTCCGCGCGGGCGCCGTGTCTCTGTCCCTTCCGTTCTCTGGGTCGTGGCCCTGGCTGCTAAGGGTGGCGGCCTCGCGTTCCTGCCACTGCTCTTCGCAGGTCGGAGCGCGCGCACGGAAGCCGCTCTCGCGGGGCTTCCTATCGTCGTTGGCGCCTTTCCTGTTGCGGCCGCCGTGCTGATCGGCACCGTTCGCAGACTCGTGGAACGCCAGCGGCGGTTGCGCGTGCTCGAGCGCATGTGCTTTTGGCTCGTCATCGCCATCAGTGTCATCCCCGCTGTTGGCCAAGGGCAGCGCCGCTACTTAGTCCCCTGTCTTGTTGCTGCCCTGATCGCGACGACGCTGCCGAGTTAATCGCCACCTCCCCAGCCTCCGGTCGATCGCAGCAGGCCTTCTCGCGTTCGTCCTCCTCGCCATCGTCCCCTTCGTGCGCAGCCAAGGAAGCCGCAGACAGAGCCGCTCGATCCTCCCTCGGTGCCGTCAACGACTACCTGCAGGTTAACGGCCTGCTGCAGAGCGTCAAGCCTGTCTTCACCTCGTATGACACCGAGATGTTCAATTACGTTGCGTATCTGGCGCCGCGGCTCGGCGAGAGCCTGCCGTACGGGTTCGGGAGGCACCGTCGGGGACATGCTTCTCAATCCGTTCCCGGCCAGCATCTTGCCGACGCCCCTCTGGAGCGACAAGCTGTTGACAGCGACCTTCGGTGGTACATGCGCGCAGGTGTACTGCCCCGTACCGTCCCTGGTAGGCGTGTTGCTGTACGATCTGGCGCTCCCCGGTGTCCTCGTGGGTTGCCTGCTGGTTGGGATGTTGTGCCGCCGGTATCCCGACCACATTTGTCGCGCTAGCGGGATGCGTCTGTGCGTTCTGCTCGGCTTCGCTGCATCGACTGTGGTCCTCACCCGCGGCAACACGATTAACACGGGCTACATCGCCGTAAGCACTTGCATCGTTGCAGCCCTTGCGCTTCCGCTGGCGCGGGAGCGGCGCACGAGCGGTCTACTGACACACTGCCCGCCGCCGCGCCCCCGCCGGTGCTGGGGCACCTGATGGCAGGGTCGCGGTCCGGCCGACCCTCTGCGGCTCCGAGTAGCACTACAGACTCACCGCACGTCCAGTCAGTGCGGGCGGCACCGCTTTGCTCGACAGGGCCTTCGGCCTTGGCGCTGCTGTAGGCGCAAGCGCGCGCGGACAACGGCTCGGTCGCTGCGTCGTACGTCAGCAGCAGGCGGGATGCGCGCGGGTCCGACGATCGCACCTCGCAAGCATCTATGCTCGCGATGCTCGTACCTGAGTCGGGCGGTCGAAGGACGGAAGAGGGATCAGTGGACATCCGCGACTACGTCCGAGTGCTGCGTATCCGCTGGCGGCTGATGGCGGCGCTGACCCTGCTGGCCTCGTCGCCGCCGGAGCGGCGACGCTGTCTTGCCGCAGGACGTACGAGGCGACGGGCACAGCTGTTCGTGAGCACTCAGGGCGACGGCGCCGAGCGGGCTCCAGCCGGGCAGCCAGTTCGCGCAGCAGCGCGTGAAGTCCTACGCGGAGATCATCGACAGCCCGATGGTGACTGCGCCGTCATCAAGGCGCTGGGGCTGGACCTGACGCCGAGGAGCTGGCGGAGCGGATCGCGGCCTCCGCGCCGCTGGACACCGTCCTCATCGACGTCACCGTCCGCGACGGTTCCGCCGAGCGGGCCCGGCAGATCGCGAACGCCGTCGCGGACCGGTTCACCGGGTCGCCGCCGCGCTCGAGCGCCCCGCAGCGGCGACGCCGTCTGCGGTCAAGGTGAGCGTCGTGCGGCAGGCGGACCTCCCCCGTGCGGCCGGTCGCGCCGCGGCCGGCGCTGAACCTCGTCCTTGGGCTGCTCGTCGGCCTGGCGCTCGGCGTTGGCGCGGCCATGCTCGCGCGACGACGCTCGACACCACCGTCAAGGCGTCCCGGCCGACTCCAGGACGACGCTGCGGCTGCCCACGCCTCGGCGTCATCGCGCTTCGACGCCGACGCCGGGAAGCGGCCGCTCATCGTGCACGCCAGTCCCGCAGTCGACCGCGCCGAGGCGTTCCGGCAGCTGCGCACCAACCTGCAGTTCCTCGACGTCGACGCACCGCCCCGCTCGATCGTGATCACCAGCGCCGTGCCGCAGCGAGGGCAAGTCCACGACCACCGTGCAACCTGGCCATCACCCTCGCCAGGCCGGCCTGACGGTCGTGCTCGTCGAGGCCGACCTGCGCCGGCCGCGGCTCGCGAGCTACCTCGGCCTCGAGGGCGCCGTCGGCCTGACCGACGTGCTCGTCGGCCGCGCTGACCTGCGACGACGTGCTGCAGCCGTGGGGCGACGGCGGGCTGCTGCGTGCTGCCCAGCGGCCCGATGCCGCCCGAACCCCAGCGAGCTGCTCGGCTCGCAGCAGATGCAAGGACCTGCTCGCCGAGCTCGAGCAGCAGCGTCGACCTCGTCCTCATCGACGCGCCGCCGCTGCTGCCCGTCACCGACGCCGCGGTCCTCGCCACGCACGTCAGCGGCGCGATCGTGGTGCGTGCGGGCCGGCCGGACGACCCGCGACCAGGCGGCGAGCGCCGTCGAGATCCTGCGGGCCGTCGATGCGCAGATCTACGGCGTCGTGCTGAACATGGTGCCGACCAAGGGGCCGGATGCCTACGGCTACGGCTACGGCTACGGCTACGGCGCGGTCCGTCAGCAGATGAGCCCCGACGTACCGCCCCGGGAACCACGGTCGCTGGGGCGGCTCCTGCGGGAGGGGTGCCTGCGCCGGGGGGTGAGTGACGGCTCCCCAACTTCGCTGATCTAGACACGGTCCTCCGGGCGCGACGGCCCTGCCGGCGCGAAGCCGCTTCGCATTCGATGCACCGCTCGAGGGACTGTGGCTTGTTGCTCCTAAAAGCGGGGGTCCTTGTCAAGCGTCGGTGAGGCCGTTGGGTGAGAGCAGGCCTGCACGACGGCGAGCGCCCCTGGCTCTCGGTGCTCCTAAGACGTTTCCGGTCCGTGCTGAGGTTGTCATCAGATGTTCTGGACGCGCCTGACGGGTTGGAGGAGCGCCGTCGTCAGACCCTCAAGCGAGGACGTGGCGTTCAGGCGGGTCGTCGCGTGTGTGTGCGCAGCGAGGCGGAAGACCTGCAGGAGGTCGTCGTCCTCGGCGAGCTCCAGCACGCCCGACAGCAGCGTCTCCGCGTCCTCGGGGGGCACCACGAGCCCGGCACCCACCGCTCGACCTCGGCGGCGGTCCCACCGCAGACGGGCACGGCCGCGAGCACGGGCCTCCCGGCGCGAAGTAGGAGGTGAGCTTGCTCGGCAGGCTCATGTCGGTGGCGCTGGCCCGCTCGTTGACCAGCAGGAGGTCGGCCGCGGCGAGCACGTCGGCGAAGCGGTCGTCGCTGACCGGCGGCAGGAGCTCGAGCGCCCGCACACCGGCGGCGGAGCGCTCCAGGGATTCCCTCTGGCTCCCGTCGCCCATGAGCACGAAGCGCACGGGCGCGCGACGCTCGTCCACGACGCGCGCGGCCTCGACGACGTTGCCGAGGGCCTGCTTCAGGCCCATGTTGCCGCTGTGCAGCACCACGCGTCTCCTCGGGACCCCAGCCGAGCTCGCGGCGCGTCGCGGCGCGGTCGGCGCCGCTGGGGCCCGCGATGTGCGTCCAGTTGGGCTGCATGCAGCACGTCGTGGGGCTCGGCGCCGAGCCCCACCGCGTACCGGCGGAACGCCTCGTTGAGCACGAGCACCGTGTCGGCCGCCGGAGCACCGCCTTCTCGACGGCGCGCGTGGCTCCCGCCACGAGGTCCCCGCCGGCGATGCCGCTCTGCGCCGCCGCGGGACCCATCAGGTCCTGCACCCAACCACCAGCCGCGCCCCCGTGCGGCGGGCCAGGGCCCGCGCAGCAGCGGCGCCGAACAGCTGCGGCACCACCGCCAGCGACCACGGTCGGCTTCCACGGGAGGCGCTGCGTGAGGACCCGCGCACCGAAGGACAGCTCGTAGGCGCCCCGGCGCAGCGCGGACTGCTGGCGCGGGACGTAGTGGCGCAGCCTGCGGACCTCGACCCCCTCGCGGCGCTCGACCACGGTCAGGCGCCGCCGGTAGCTCCGGCGGCACCGTCCAGTGCGGGTAGTGCGGCACCCCCGACGAGCACCAGCACCTGGGCGCCCTGCCGGGCGAGGTGCTCGCTGGCCCGCGTCGTGTACGGCGAGATGCCCGCGTGCTCCGGCGCGTAGTTGATGCCCACGACCAGGACCCTCGGTCCCGGCGACGCAGGAACGGGCTCAGGCCCCGCGGACAGCGGAGCTGACGCGCCCTCCACTGCCGACACCCGCTGCATGTCCCGCCTTCTCCGGTCGCTCCGCAGCGGCAACTGTACGAGGGTGCCGCTGTCGAAGGGGCCGCACCCGGAAGACGCTCATGCGCGCATGCCGGTTCGTGGGTTTCCGCAACACAGCGGGCACGTGAGCCCGGCCGCTAGCGGTGGTCGCCCCCCTTGAGCCCGATGACCACGCGCGTGAGCTCGTCCAGCGCCGGCGCCGACGACAGACTGGCGTGGGCGTACGCCATGGCACTGCGGCGCATGCCGGCGCACCCGCTCCTCATCGGCGGCCAGGTGCTCCACCGCACCCAGCAGGGCCCTGGGCTCCTCCGGCCGCACGACGAGACCTGCCCCGGAGCGGTGCACCTCCGCAGCGGTCCCGCCGCCGGAGGGCACTGCGGCGACGACCGGGCGGCCCGCGCGGAAGTAGGACGTGAGCTTGCTCGGCAGGCTCATGTCGACGGCGCTGGCGCGCTCGTTGACCAGCAGCACGTCTGCGGCCGCGAGGTGGTCCGGGAAGTCGTCGTCCGACGACCGGCGGCAGGAACTGCAAGCGCGGCACGCCGGCGCCCAGCGCCTGCAGCTGCTCGCGCTGGCTGCCGTCGCCCATGAGCACGAAGCGCACCCTGCGCGCCGCTCGGCCGCCAGCCGGGCGGCGGCGACGACGTTGTCCAGCCCCTGCTTGAGCCCCATGTTGCCGCTGTGCAGCGCGACGACGTCGCGGTCGCCCCAGCCGAGACGCGCCCGTACGGCCGCGCCGGTCGCCGCGCGGCGGGGCGACGTGCGTCCAGTTCGGGCAGACGACGACCCGGTCGTCGGGCACGCCCGCCTGGCACGGCGTAGCGCGCGAAAGCGTCGTTGACGACCAGCACGACGTCGGCCGAGCGCAGGAGCCCCGCCTCGAGGCGTCCGGTAGCGGCCGCCGACCCGGCCACCGCCGCTGATCCCGCTCTGCGCTGCGGCGGGACCCATGAGGTCCTGGACCCACAGACCAGCGAGCCGAGCGCCGGACCGCCGGGCGATCTGCGCCGCCGCGGCGCCCCGAGCAGGCTCGGCACGACCGCGAGCACGACGTCGGGCTGCCACGGCAGCCGCTGCGCGCAGGACGCTGGGCGGCCGAAAGTCGCCTCGTACGGCGCCCGCGCGTCAGCGCCGTCTGCGCGGACGGGACCGACGTGGCGCAGGCGCCGGACCGCGACGTCGTCCGCGCAGCTCGTCGACGCGCAGCCGGCGCCGGTACTCCGCCGGGCGTCGACCAGTGCGGGTAGTGCGGGACGCCGGCGAAGCACCTGCACCTGCGCGCCCTGCCGCGGCAGGTGCTCGCAGGCCTGGGTCGTGTACGGGCGCGATGCCCGGTGTGCTCAGGCGCGTAGTTGATGCCGACGACCAGGACCCTCAGCCCTTCGACACGCTGAGCGCCGGTGATCGGCGGCCCGAGCGTCAGATCGGTCATGGGCGGAGGCTCGGCAGTCCTCGCGGGTCCCTTGAGCCGTTCGGGTGAAGGGCGGCCCGGGCGCTGCGGCGGTCGGGCAGCCGGTCGACCCTCGGCGCCGGGGCCCGACTGCTTAGCATCGCCGGATGACCAGCACAGCGTCTCCGCGCCTGTCCGTCGTCGGTACCGGCTACCTCGGCGCGACACACGCCGTCTGCATGGCCGAGCTCGGGTTCGAGGTGCTGGGCCTGGACGTCGACGAGGCGAAGGTCGAGGCGCTGTCGGCCGGGCGGGTGCCGTTCTTCGAGCCGGGCCTGCCGGAGCTGCTGGCGAAGCAGCTGGAGTCGGGGCGGCTGCGCTTCACGACCTCGTTCGAGGAGGTCGGGGCGTTCGGCGACGTGCACTTCGTGTGCGTGGGGACGCCGCAGAAGCAGGGCGAGTACGCGGCGGACATGACGTACGTCGACGCGGCGTTCACCGCGCTGCTGCCGCACGTGCAGCGAGGGCGCGCTGCTGGTCGGGAAGTCGACGGTGCCGGCGGGGACGGCGGAGCGGCTGGCCGCGCAGCTCGAGGCCTCGATCGCCGACGGGCACGACCCCGGCGGGGGTGGAGCTGGCGTGGAACCCGGAGTTCCTGCGGGAGGGCTTCGCGGTGAAGGACACGCTGACGCCGGACCGGCTGGTGTTCGGGGTGCAGTCGCCGGCGGCCGAGCAGCGGTTGCGGGAGGCGTACGCCCCGGTCATCGACCTGCCGACGCCGGTGGTGGTGACGGACTTCGCGACGGCGCAGCTGGTGAAGGTCGCGGCGAACGCGTTCCTGGCCACGAAGATCTCGTTCATCAACGCGATGGCGGAGGTCTGCGAGGTCACCGGTGGTGACGTGAAGCAGCTGAGCCTGGCGCTGTCGCACGACGAGCGGATCGGCGGGCGGTTCCTCAACGCCGGGCTGGGCTTCGGCGGGGGGTGCCTGCCCAAGGACATCCGGGCGTTCATGGCGCGGGCCGGGGAGCTGGGGGTCGACCAGGCGCTGAGCTTCCTCAAGGAGGTCGACGCGATCAACCTGCGCCGGCGGGCGCGGATGATCGAGATCGCGCGGGAGGTGGCGGGCGGGAGCTTCGGGGGGATGCGGGTGGCGGTGCTGGGGGCGGCGTTCAAGCCCAACAGCGACGACATCCGGGACAGCCCGGCGCTGGACGTGGCGGCGTCGATCCAGCGGCAGGGGGCGGCGGTGACGCTGTACGACCCGCAGGCGATGGACAACTGCCGGGTCAAGCACCCGGAGCTGGGCTACCGGGAGAGCGCGCTGGCGGCGGCGAAGGGGGCGGACCTGGTGCTGCACCTGACGGAGTGGCAGGAGTTCCGCGACATGGACCCGGAGGTGATCGGCGAGGTCGTCGCCGACCGGATCATCGTGGACGGGCGCAACGCGCTGGACCCGGAGCGGTGGCGCGCCGCGGGGTGGACCTACCGGGCGCTCGGCCGGCCGTAGGGCGGCTCGTCGCGGAGCACCGCTCCCGCAGGTCCCGCCGCTCGTCCCGCGACCTGCTCGCAGCACGGGACCAGGACGCCTCGTTGCTACCGTGTAGCACATGGACAGCATCGGAGTGCGGGAGCTTCGCCAGCACGCGTCCCGCTACCTCGAGCGCGTCATGGCGGGGGAGTCCCTGCAGGTCACCGACCGGGGCCGACTCGTCGCCCTGCTCGTCCCGCCTCCGCAGGACCCCTGGGACGAGCTCGTGGAGCGGGGTCTGATCACCCCGGCCGCGCTCGGGGGTGGCGTGCTGGGGCTGCAGGCCGTCACTCTGCCGCCCGGCACGCCCTCCCTCACGGAGGCGCTCGTCGAGCTCCGCGACGACGAGCGGTGACGCTGCTGCTCGACACCAGCGCGCTGGTCAAGCTGCTCGTCGCCGAGGACGAGACCGGCCCGCTGCGCCAGCACCTGCAGGCGCAGCCCGACCGTCGCGTCGCGGCCTGCTCGCTCGTCCGCACCGAGCTGCGCCGCGCGGTGCTGCGGCGGGACCCCGGGCTGTTGCCCGCCGCCGACGACCTGCTCGCCCGGCTGGCCCTCGTACGGCTCGACGACGCGCTGCTCGACCGCGCCGGGCGACTGCCGCCCCCGGGGCTGCGCAGCCTCGACGCCCTCCACCTGGCCACGGCGCTGCTGCTGCCCGGGACCGAGCTCGTGACGTACGACGACCGCATGCTGCAGGCCGCGGCGGCGGCCGGAGTGGCCGCGGCGGCACCCGGGCGCTGAGGGGTCGGGTCTCAGGACGTCCCGGTCAGGCCCCGCGTCGGACCGCCGTCGGGCGCTCCGTCGTCTCCACGGCTGTCCCTCGGGGGTCCGAGCGGGCCTACCGGACGCTGGGCCGGCCGTACGACGGACCAGCCGGGGCGCCCTGCTCGCGCCGTCGTCCTGACCCCGCTGGCTCAGGCGTCAGCGGTCCGCAGGCCCGCGAGCAGGCCGAGCATGTCGAGCAGCTCGCGGGCATCGTCGACGTCGGTCGCGTAGCGGCAGACGGTGAGGGCGGCGGCGCGCAGCTGCGACTCGTCGGTGGTGACGGGCGTGCCGTCGAGGTCGAGGGTGGTGGGCACGGCGGGCTCCGGGGGCGTCTTCGCGGGGTGCCGGCGGGTCAGGTGGCCGGCACCGGCAGGAGTGCCCGGCGGGGGGCCGGTCATGCGGGAGGGCGGACGTCCTCGGCCCGGTCCCCGGCGCGCGAGCGCCGCTCGGAGGTGCCGGTGTACCCCTCCGGACACATCTGTCTCCCGGAGGTCCGCGGAAGACCTTCCCGTGCTTCTCTCTCCGGGTCCGCGATCGCTCCCCTGACCCGGAGGTGCTGCATGAAGGCGCTCGCCGCTGCCTCGCTCGCTCTCGTCAGCGCCGTCGTCCCGCTGGGGACCGCGGCGCTCAGCCGGAGCGCCGACGACCCGCCGACGCCGCTGCCCGTCGTGCTCGAGGTGTCGTCGCCGGTCCTCGTCGACGCGGCGCACCCGCTGATCGGCCTCGGCCACGGCAAGACGGTGGTGCGGGCCGCGCCGGGCTACACCGGCGACCTGGTGACGTCCGCGCTGCCGGACGCGCACAACCCGGGCATCGTCGTACGCGGCGTCACGCTGGACTGCGCGGGCACCGCGGCGCGCGGGGCGTACCTGTTCGAGGCGGACGACCTCGTCGTCGAGGACGTCGAGGTGACCGGCTGCCAGTCCGCCGGGCCGCTGCTCGGGGCGCTGCAGGCGCGGGGCACCGGCAACTCCGACCTCGTGCAGAACCAGCGCTGGACCGACGTGTGGGTGCACGACAACCGCGGCACCGGCCTGCACAACGGGCTCGGCACGCGAGGGGCGTACTACACGCGCATCACCGCGGAGCGCAACGGCGGCGACGGCCTGTGGATCGGTGGCTCGGAGGGCCAGGTCAACAACCTGCGCACGCGCGGCAACGCCGGCGCCGGGCTCAAGCTGAACAACCTCATGCAGATGAACGTCTACGACGTGCAGGCGGAGGGGAACCGCTACGGCGTCCAGGTCATCGAGCTGGTCAACGCCGTGCTGTCGGGGCTGGTGGTGCAGAACAACATCAAGGCCGACCTGTTCTTCGACCCCAAGATGCTCGCTCCGCCCAACTACGGCGTCACCCGGCAGGTCCTCGTCTCGGGCGTCGTCGGCTCCAACAGCTTCAGCGTCGGCGGTTACCGGGCGCGCCGCGGCGAGGAGCCGGTGCTCGGCAGCACGACCGACGTCGACCTGTCCGGGGTGCTCATCACGCGCGGGACGTGAGGGCGCCGGCCCTGCGCCGCACGGCGGTGCGGGGCCGGCTGCGCCCTGCCGGTCCACTCCTGAGCAGGGACGGCAGGGGGGAGACCTGGGCCGGGCCGGGCACCGCTACAGCAGCTGCTCGACCCGGTGCACGTCGCCGCACGGCACGTCGAGCGCCGCGTGGTGCTTGCGCACGGCCTCCTCGTCGGGCGCGTCGAGCAGGCAGTAGACCTTGCCGTCGGGGTTGTGGAAGAGCTCGACCTGGGTGACGCCGAACTCGTCGGCCGTGCCGTTGCGGGCGCCCTCGGCGATGCTCGCCACCGCCTCGGCGGGGAGCTTGAGGTCGTCGTGGTAGTCCATGAAGCGCGCCATCGTCGTCTCCGTCGGTCGGGTGTCGTGGCGCAGGAGTGTGGACCGGGGTCCCGGTGCTGTCGAGGGCGGGCGTCCGGTGCCGCGCTCACGCCACGGACAGCCCCGCGAGCCCGGCGCCCAGCCCGAGCACCGCGCACACGCCGAGCGTGCGCAGCACCGACCAGCCGACGCGGAAGAGCAGCACCCCGGCGAGCAGGGCGAGCGCCAGCGGCACCGGGCGCAGGGTGTCGACCGCGGGCAGCTCGAGGTGCAGCGGCCCGCGGTCGGTGCTGCGGGTGCCCGAGAACAGCGTGTGCACGGCGAAGTAGAGCGCGAGGTTCGCGATCACGCCGACGACCGCGGCGGTGATGCCGCGCAGCGCCGCCGACAGGGACGCGTTGCCGCGCAGCCGCTCCATGTAGGGCGCGCCGAGCAGGACGAACAGGAAGCTCGGCACGAACGTCACCCACGTCACCAGCAGCGACGCCACGACCGCCGCGACCCACGGGTCGAGCCCGCCGGGCGCCCGGTAGGCGGCGAGGAAGGCGACGAACTGCACGACCATGATGAGCGGCCCCGGGGTGGTCTCGGCGAGCGCGAGCCCGCGGACCATCTCGCGCGGGGTCAGCCAGCCGTACACCGCGACGGCCTGCTGCGCGACGTACGCGAGGACGGCGTACGCCCCGCCGAAGGTGACGACGGCGGCGCCGGAGAAGAACAGCCCGAGCTCGGGCAGCACGCTGTCGCGGTCGGTCAACAGGGCGACGGCCACGAGCGGCACGCCCCAGGCCAGCAGCCCGACCGCGAGCACCCGCAGCGTGCGCCGCCAGGTCGGGGCGTCGGTGTGCAGGGCGTCGTCGGGGACGACCGGAGGCGGACCGTCGGCAGCCCGCGCGGGCGCCCGGTCCGGGAGCGCTGCCGGTCGCCAGCGGCCGAGCGCCCAGCCGGTGACCCCGGCCAGCGCGACCACGACCGGGAACGGCACGGCCAGCACCGCCAGCGCGACGAAGGCGGCCACGGCGAGGACCTGCAGGGCGGGGCTGTCCAGCGCTCGACCGGCGACCCGGACGACCGCCTGCGCGACGATCGCGAGCACGGCGGCGGCCAGGCCGACGAAGACCGCCGTGATCGCGGTGGTGCTGCCGAGCGCGACGTACACCGCCGACAGGACGAGCAGCGCGACGACGCCGGGCAGCACGAACAGGCCGCCGGCGACCAGCGCGCCGGGGGTGCCGTGGAGGAGCCACCCGACGTACGTCGCCAGCTGCTGCGCCTCGGGACCGGGCAGCAGGGTGCAGTAGTTCAGGGCGTGCAGGAACCGGCGCTGCCCGATCCACCTCCGCTCGTCGACGAGGGCGCGCTGCATCACGGCGATCTGGCCGGCCGGGCCGCCGAAGGTCTGCAGGCTGATCGCCGCCCACGCCCGCACCGCGTCGCGGAACGGGACGGTGGCCGGGGTCGTGGGGCTCGACACCGCGGCAGTGTGGCGCAGGGGCGGTCGTCTCCTCGTCGACATCACCTGGAGGACCCCGACAACACCCCCGCACGTCCGTCGGCAGGGGGGAGGGCGGGGCTGCGCCGTCGGACGCCCAGGCCGCCGGAGGGTGCCCGGAGTGCCCTGGTTGAGCCTCTGGTGGGGGGTCCGAACGGGCTATTCACGGCACGCCCGGTCGGGTGCACCCTTCCGGACATGAAGCCGCGCGCCAACTCGTTCCTCGTCCTCGTGGCCGGCGTGCTGGCCGGTCTGCTCGTGCCCCACGAGCCGGCCCGCTCGCACGGCTGACCGACCGACCCCCCGGCCCGGCCCCCCCTCGGGAGGCCGGGCCGACCGCTGTCCGCGGCAGGTGCCTCGCCTCGCGACCGGCGCATGCCGCGCGACCGGGGCAAGCGGTGGGTAGCGGCACAAGCCCCGACGAGCTCCCGCAGACCAGGGCCAGGCCGGGCACGACCCCCGAGAACCCCCCGGACCTGGTCCTTGTGGGCCATGTACGTCGACCGCGGTGCAGGTCACCCTTCTGCCCGTGACCACTGCTGCCCCCTCCGTGCTCGCCGCCGGCGGGTCGCAGGGCGCCGTGGTGACCGCCGTCGTGCCCAGCACGCCGCCCACCCCGACGCCCACGACGACCACCACCACGACCACCACGACCACCACCACCGTCGTCCCGGGCACGTTCCCGGGCACCCTGCCGCGCACCGGCGCGCCGCTGGACGAGCTGGTCGCGCTGGCCCTCGTGCTGCTGCTGCTCGGCGCGGTGCTGCTCGTGCTCGTCCGGCCCCGCCGCACCACCGCCCGCTGACGCCGACCGGCGTCCCCGCACCCGCCTGCCCGAGGAGCCCCATGTCCCAGGTCCGTCCGTCCTCGTCGCGCGGCCGCCGCCGCGCCGTCGTCGGAGCCACCGCCGCGATCGCCGTCGGCCTCACCGCGACCGGCGCGCTCGCCGTACCGGCCGCGCCGCAGAAGGCCGTGAGCGTCTCCGCGCTGTCGGTGCAGGGCACCCGGCAGTTCTCCGTGCTCGACGGGGCGGGCACGAGCGACCTCACCAGCCTCGCGCTGGGCACGACGGGCGGCGCGCAGCCGTTCCAGATCAAGGTCGTCGACGACCGGTACAAGGCCGGCACCGGCTTCGACGTCACCGGCGAGATGACCAACCTCTACCACTCCGCCGACGGCAGCGTGGCGGGCATCGACGACGTCGCCAACCCCATCCCGAGCCGCCGGCTGGCGGTCGGCTACGGCAAGGCGCCGACGCTCGAGGGCCTCGGGCTCGGCGTGCTGCCGCAGCTGAGCGTCTCCGGCCTGCTGCCGACCTGCCAGGACCTCGCCGGCCTGCTCCCCGCCGGCTCCGCCCTGCTCGGCAGCGGCAGCGCCCTGCTCAGCACGGTGCTCCCGGGCACCCCGCTCGGCGGGCTCGGCCTGCCGGCGGTCCCCGACCTCGGCGACCTCGGCCTGAGCGACCTCGCCGCGCCGCTGTGCGCCGCGCTCGGCACGACCGCCAAGGACGTCGACGGCCTGCTCGTCGCGCTGCAGACGCAGGTCATCACCCCGGTGCTCGCCGCGCTGCCGGTCGGCACGACGCTGCCGATCAGCCTCGGCAACGGCACGGAGGCCGGCGCGTTCACCTCCCCGTCGTACGCCGGCGCGGGTGCCTCCGACCCGGCCAGGACCGGCGCGCCCGCCGCGACCAGCCGCATGCTGCTCGGCGGCGCGGCCGGCACGGTGCTCCCGGCCACGCTCGACGGCCTCGTCACCCAAGCCCTGGGCGGCCTGGACCTGACGACCCTCGCCTCGCCGTCCGCGCTCGTGGCGGCGCTGCAGGCCGACGCCACGACCGCTCCGCTGGGCACCGCTCTCGCCGGCCTCACCTCCTCGGCCGACCTCACGGCCGTCCTCGCAGCGCTCGACACGCTCGTCAAGACCGTCACCGGCACGGTCCTCGACACCCTCTCGGGCACCTACCGCAGCTACCCGCAGCTCACCGGCAACCTCGCCGGTGCCCGCCCCGGCCAGTACGTCGGCACCCTGACCGTGACCTTCGTCCCCGACGCCGACTAGCCCCGCCGCCCTCCGCAGAGGGTGCCGCCGCGACCTGCGGCGGCGCCCTCTGCGCGTCGCCGCCGCAGAGAGGGCACCCTTGTCGGCCATGAGGGCCCGCCGTACGACCGTCGCCACGCTGCTGCTCGCCGGCCTGCTCGCCGTCCTGCTGCCCGGGCTGCCGGCCGGGGCCGCGGGCACCGGCGGCGTCGAGCTCGTCCCGCCGGCGCGCGACGGCAAGCCGGCGTCGAGCTTCCGGGTCGACCGGGACGCGACGCAGCTCGAGTTCGACCTCGTCAACCTCGTCGACGCGCCGCGCACCGTGACGGTCTACGGGGCCTCGGCGAGCCGCAGCGAGGCCGAGGCGGTGAGCATCGGCGGGGTCGGCAGCCTCCCGTGGCTCGAGCTGCCCCAGCAGCAGGTCACGCTGGCCGGCAAGCAGGTGCGGCACCTCGTGGCGCCGATCCGCACGCAGGACCTGCCGGACGCCGAGGAGGTGCTCGGCGCGGTCGTGCTCGAGGTGCCGCAGGGCGCCGTCAACGTCCGCGTCGCCGTCCTCGCCCGGGTCGTCCGCGACGGGCCGCTGCCGCTGCCCCTCTGGGCGGTCGTGCTCGCGGCCGTCCTCGTGACCGGCGCCGGAGCGGCGGTCGTGCTCGCCCGGCGCTCAGGTCGTGCGGCGGGCGGGGCCGGCGCGGCCTGACCACCGGCGCCGTCTGACCGCCGTCTGACCACCGGCGCGGCCTGACCACCGGCGCGGCGCCCGGTCCCGCACACGCAGGGACCCCCGGGCGCTTCCTCGAGCCCCTCTCGGGGCCCGAGGGCCGGCTGGACTGGGCCGGCGCCCGGGGGCCTGGTGCCTGCTGCGGATTCGCCGTCGCCGTCACAAGACGAGCGGTCGAAGACCAGCGATCGGTCCTTGTCACGGCGTCCTAGCGGACAGCCACCTCACGCGTCCGATGAGCACACAAAGTGTCGGACCACCTCCTCTCCCGTGTACCGCCGAGCCTAGGTCGCCGTCGGCGCCCTGTCACCCGAGAAACGGGCACCGCGGGGCGCGGCGCGCCCGCGGGACGGCCCGCCCGAAGGGCGGCGGCGGTGGCCGGGACTGGACACGGCCGCTCCGGCACACCAGGGTGGCCGCGGTGCCGGAGGAGGTGGGCGTGGCCGTACGCCGCAGGGTCAGCAGCGTCGTCCTCGTGGCCGGCGGGCTGCTCGGCGGGCTGCTCGCGCCCGCCGCGCCGCCGGTCCGACCGCACCTGGTCCTGCTGCAGGGCGGCCGGCAGCCGGGCGCCGGCACGGCTGGCGGCGAGCGCGCCCTGCGCCTGGCCCCCTAGTGACGGCGCTCCTCCCGGCGGGCGGACGGTCCCCTCCGGGCCGCGACCGGGGTCAGACGCTGGTCGGCCAGTGGGCCCGGCGACGGCGGTCGGGCTGGACCGGGGCGACCGGGACGGCCCGGGCGGCAGGGTCGACGGCGACCGGCGCGCCGGGCTCGGCGCGCTGCTCGGGCACCGCCTCGTGCCGGCCGCGCCGCCGCTCGCCGCGGGGAGCGCGGCCCCAGCGGGAGGGCGGGGCGGGTGGCGGGGCCGGCCAGGGGCCCGGCGCGCTGCCCAGCCGCAGCGTCCACGGCACGTCGTCGCGCGACGGCTCCGGCGCGGCGTGCGCGCCGACCGCGGGCTCGTCCGCCGGGGTGCACCACGGCACGTCCTCCGGCAGGACCAGGTCGAGGCCGAGCGCGTCGACGAGCGACACGTCCAGCAGGGGCAGCAGGTCGTCGTCGACCGCCTGACCCTCCGCGGTCGGGACCGGGCCCTCGTGCTCCACGCCTACCTCCAGCGGTGCCGGCTGCGGTGCCTCCCGCGCCGCGCCCCTCGCGGTGCCTGGCCGCCCAGGCTCCCGGACCGCGGCGGCGCGGTCAAGAGCCCGACCGGACCCCTCAGACCGGGTCGATCCAGGCGAGGTAGACCGAGCGCCCGCCACGCGGCGGCAGCTGGTCGACCACGAAGCGGCAGGTGACGGTGCTGCCGTCGCGGTGCAGGACCGGCAGCTGCAGCGGCACGCCGAGGATGTGGGACTCGCCGGTGGCCAGGTGCCGGGTGAAGCCGGCGATGTGGCCCTCGCGCAGGTCGGGCGGGATGAGCGTGACGAGGCGCCGCCCGACGAGCTCGTGCGGGTCCCAGCCGAGGGCCCGGGCCAGCGGCTCGCTGATGCCGATGATGCGGTTGGCCTCGTCGGCCGCGACGACGCCCCGGCCGCTGGCCAGCGCCTGCGGCAGGTCGGGGTGCGCGACGTCGAGGTCGACCGCCTCGGTCTCGAACCGGGGCTGCGCCGTGCCCGGCCACGGCGACGGCGCCCCGCCGGCCACCTGGGCCTGCACCTGGTCGCACACCCAGTCGCGCACGGCGACGACCTCCGGCAGGCCGGGGCGGCTGAGCAGCGCACCCTGCAGCGCGAGGCCCTCGGCGGCGTCGAGGACCTGCTGCAGGGCCAGGAAGGCGATCGACTGCTGCGCCGCGACCGGCACCTGCAGGTCGAGCGCCGCGGGCACGTCGGGCAGCGGGCTCGGGTGCCCCTCGGGCAGCGCGGGCCGGGCCCGACCGTCCTGCTGCGCGCGGGCGATCTCGCTGAGCAGCGCGGTGGAGACGGTGGTGCGCGCGAGGTCGGCCGCGGCCAGGTCGAGGGGGCCGTCGACCCCGGGGTGCTCGGCCGCGTGCAGCACCAGCTCGCGCAGCAGGGCGTCGTGGTGCTGGCGGGCGGCGAGCCAGAGCGTCGGCGGGAAGGCCGGCAGCACGACGGCGACCTCGCCCGGCGCCGCGGCGGCCTCGACCGGCGGCCCGGCGACCTCCCAGTCGTCCTCCCAGCCCTCGACGTCCCACTCCGCGTCGGCCCAGGCGTCCAGCAGCGCGTCGGCGGTCGGCTCGGCCGCCGCTGGACCGGTCGACAGGACGAACCAGACGACCTTGCCGTCGCTGCCGAGCGGGGTCACCCCGCACGAGCTGGTGAGCGACTGGACGAGCGCCATCCCGCGCCCGGTGGTGGCCGTACGGCCGTAGTGCCGCGCGACCGGCAGCTCGGGGCTGTGGTCGCGGACCTCGACCCGCACCTCGTCGGGCGACACGCACACCGTGACCTCGACCTCGGTGTGGGCGTGCAGGGCGGCGTTGGTGACGAGCTCGGTCAGGGCGAGCTCGGCGACGTCGGCGTCGGCGAGCCGGCCGGCCTCGTCGAGCAGCTCGCGCAGCGCGCGCCGGGCGAGGGCCGGCGCGCGGCGGTCCTCGGCGGGCAGGGTGAGGCTGCGGCGCAGCGCGGCGGTCACGACGGCCCCGCCGCGCGGCGCAGCGCGAGCACCGCGACGTCGTCGGGCTGGCCCGGGACCCGCTCCGCGACGCTCAGCGCCCGGGAGACGAGGTCGGCGGCGCCGGTCGCGCCGGACAGGGCGTCGAGCAGGACCTGCTCGTCCTGCCCGAGCGTGCGCAGCGGCTCGACGAGCCCGTCGGTGTAGAGGACCAGGCCGGCGCCGGGCGCCAGGTCGAGCTCGGCCACGTCGTACGCCTCGTCGCGCAGGATGCCGAGCGGCAGCCCCCCGGGGACGTCCACGAGCGTCGGGGCAGCGTCGAGCGGCACGAGCACAGGCAGGGGGTGCCCCGCGCGGACCACCCGCACGCTTCCCGAAGGGGCGACGACCGCGTAGACGCAGGTCGCGAAGCGCCCGGTGTCGAGGTCGCAGAGCAGCCGGTTGGTGAGCGCGACGACCTGCTCGGGCGGGTGGCCCTCGGCGGCGTACGCGCGGAGGGCGTAGCGCACCTGGCCCATGACGGCGGCGGCCTCGCTGCTGTGGCCCTGCACGTCGCCGACCGCGACGGCGACGGAGCCGTCCGGGAAGGCGAGCACGTCGTACCAGTCGCCGCCGACGAGCACGCCGGCCGCCGCGGGGAGGTACTGCACGGCGACGTCGAGCCCGGGCGGCGCGGGCAGCGTCGGCGGCAGCAGGGCGCGCTGCAGGGCGGCCGCCATCTCGTGCTCGGCCTGCTGGCGGCGGGTGCGGTCGAGGGCCTGCGCGGCCATGCCGGCCAGGGCGGTGAGGCCCAGGCGCTCCTCGGCGCCGACCGTCCGGGGCTCGGGCAGCGTGAAGGCCCAGGCGCCGAGCACCTCGCCGGCGGCGACGAGCGGCAGGGCGACGAGCGCCGGGACGGGGGCGTCCTCGCGTCCCGGGAACGCCCGGGCGCCCTCGTCGGCCGAGGCGACGACGACGACGTCGCGGTCGGCGACCGCCCGGGCCAGCGCGACCTCGAGGTCGACCCCCGGCCCGCTGGTCGCCGCGACGACGAGGCCGGACGCGTCGAGCAGGCAGACCTGCGCGGCGGACGCGCCGAGCAGCGGCGGCGCGACGCGGACGAGGACGTCGAGCAGCTCCGCCGGGCTGGTCACCTCGGCGAGCGCCGCGGCGGCCTGCGCGGTGCGCTCGGCGGTGCGGGCGCGGGCCTGCTCGCGCTCCAGCGCCTCCATCGTCTCCAGGGCGGCGCTGGCGACCTGGGCGAGCTGCACGACGACGGCCTCGTCCTCGGCGGTGAAGGGCTCGCCGTCGAGCTTGTCGGCCAGCTGCACGAGGCCCAGGTTGCTGCCGTCGCGGGCGAGCAGCGGCGCGGCGAGGTAGTCGGGCAGCGGGGGGTGGCCGGGCGCGTCGGCGAGCCCGCGCCAGTCGGGGTGCTGCACGAGCTCCTGGCCGGTGAGGCGCAGCGGGCGGTTCTCGCGGGTCACCGCGTTGAGCACGCCGAGGCCCTTGGGCGCGACGTCGTAGCCGCGCCAGGCGGCGTACTTGTCCGACAGCGACACCACGGTCGTGGCCTGCGCCCAGCCGTGCGGCAGGCGGCTGGTGACCGACTGGTGGCACCCGACGAGCTCGCGGGCGGACTCGGTGACCAGCTCGAGCAGCTCCTGCAGGTCGCGGGCGCGGGTCAGGGCGGTGCCGACCTCGGCGAGCGCGCGCAGCTGGGCGTTGCGGGCCCGCTCGCGGTCGGCCGTCCGGGCGGCCTGGCCGTGCAGCCGCGCCCGGGCGACGAACTCGCCGGTCTGCCGGGCCAGGCCCGCGGCCACGAGCACGGCGCGGTCGGTGGGCGCGGCGGTGGCGCAGCCGACGGCGATCAGGCCGAGCAGCTCGTCGGCGCCGGTGAGCAGCGGCAGCGCGACGGCGGCGCGGCAGGCGCGCAGCGGTGCCGCCCAGGCGTGCTCGGCGGGCCCGGGACCCTCGGCGAGGTCGAGCACCACCTGCGGCTGGCGCAGCGCGGTGGCCCCGTCGACGGGCACGGTGTCGGCCCGGGTGCGCCCGAACGTCGCGGCGGGGACGAGCTCGCCGGCCTGCTCGTCGTGCAGCAGGAGCACGCCGCGCTCGGCGCCGAGCGCCTCGGCGCACAGGCGCAGCACCTGGCGCAGGCTGTCGCCGATGTCGGGCAGCAGGCCGGGGTCGGCGGGCACCGGCGGCAGGCCCGTGACGGCGGCGACCTGGGCGGCGAGCCGCACCTGGACGCTGGCCAGGTCGCGGTCGGGCTCGGCCACGCCCTGCGGCGGCAGCCCGGGCCCGGTGTCGCCCGGGCGCGCGGGGACCACGCCCTCAGGGCGTGCTGGGTCCATGCCGTCCGCCGTCCGCCGTGCGCCGTGGTGGGGTCGTGGGGGTCGCTGTGCCGAGCTGGTGCAGGCACCAGGTCGACGGTCGATGGTACGGGCCGGTGCTTCCCCGGGGTCCTCGGCGCCTCGGGGTCCGGGCTGGAGCGGTGGGGCCGGGCCGGCCGGCGCCGGTCGCCGCCGGTCGTCGTCGGGCGCGCCGCTGTCGGGGCACGTGGTGTCGTCGGGGGCGTTGCGGCGGGGCGCACGGGTCGGCGGGGTGTTGCGCCGGGGCGCAACGGGGCTGACACCTCCACGTGCCCTGTGGCCGTGTCGGCGGTGTCGGGGCACGTGGTGTCGTCGGGGGCGTTGCGGCGGGGCGCACGGGTCGGCGGGGTGTTGCGCCGGGGCGCAACGGGGCTGACACCACCACGTGCCCTGTGGCCGTGTCGGCGGTGTCGGGGCACGTGGTGTCGTCGGGGGCGTTGCGGCGGGGCGCACGGGTCGGCGGGGTGTTGCGCCGGGGCGCAACGGGGCTGACACCACCACGTGCCTGCCGGGCCGGGCGGGGGCCGGGGCGTCGGGCGGGGGCGGGGGGCCCAGGCGGGTCAGTAGTCGGACAGGCGCGTCGGGACGGGGGAGGCGAGCAGGCAGGACACGGTGAGCAGCAGGACGGCCGCGAGCGCGAGGAGCACGCCGTCGGGGCGCCGGCCGTACCGCGCCGCCAACCACGACGCGCCGCCGAGCAGCAGCACGCCCAGGCCCACGACCGTGGGGGACGGGCCCGTGTGGATCGAGATGTGGCCGACCCAGACGTCCATCGCGCGGGTGTGCGGCATGCGGGCGTACTTGAACATCAGGTCCGGCACGATCGACACGGACTGGCCGACGACGGCGGCGGGCAGCGGGGGGACGTAGCCGCGGCGCACCGTCATCCAGGCGCCGGCGACGGCGAGGCCCAGGCCCCAGCCGATCGTCTGGTGCAGCACGTAGTGCCACCAGGTGCCGCGGCCGAGGTAGGCCAGGGCGACGGCGTACTCGAGGGCGGCCAGGCCGAGCAGGGCGAGCACGACGCCGGCGCGGCGGACGAGCTCGCCCCGGTCGCGCCCCGCGACCGCGCTCGTCACGAGAACAGCCCGAGCAGGCCGCCGTGGTGCGTCCCGTCGAGGGCGTCGAGCAGGATCTGCTGCTCCTGGGCGTGGTCCTGCCAGCCCGGGTCGTACGACCGGTAGCGCACGAAGCCCTCGCGGTCGACGAGGGCGTAGCCGGGGTAGCAGGAGGTCGCCCGGGGCAGGGCGAGGCGCCGGGCGAGGTCGGCGTCGCGGCTGACGACCAGCCCGTACCGGGGGGCCAGCTCCCGGGCGTGGTCCGGCGCGCCGGGGCACGTCACGACGTACATCGACGGGAGGCCGTCGACCGGGACCACGCCGGGCACCCGCTCGTGCAGCGAGAGGACGTCGACCTGCAGCAGGCCGGAGTCGGGGGCCGACGCGTGGCCGGTCGCGAACCAGCCCGCGACCAGCGCGGTGCCGGTGAGCAGCAGCGCCACGACCGTCGGCACGCCGCGGGGCGGGCGCCGCAGCCGGCTCACGGGGTCACGGGGGTCACGGGGGTCACCCGGACAGCACGGCCCGCTCGAACGCCTCCTGCAGGCGCAGCGCCACCGGCCCGCGGCCGAGCTCGCGGCCGTCCAGCGCGACCACCGGCGCGACCCCGCGGACGCTGCCGGTGAGCAGCACCTCGTCGGCCTCGAGCAGCTCGGCGGCGGCGCCGCGCCGCACCTGCGCCGGGACCCCGAGGTCGCGGCACAGCTCCAGCACGACCTCCATGGTCGTGCCCGGCAGGATGCCGACGCCGTCCGGCGGCGGCGTGACGAGGGTGCCGTCGACGACCCAGGCCGCCGTCGCGGTGGGCCCCTCGAGCACCTCGCCGTCGCTGCTCACGAGCACCGCCTCGTCGGCGCCGACCCGCTGCGCCTCCCGCAGCGCCGCCATGTTGACGGCGTAGGAGGTGCTCTTCACCCCGCCGAGCAGCCACGGCGCCTCGGCCCGCAGCCCCGCGGGCACGCCGAGCGTCAGCGTGACGGCGCGGACGCCCTGCTCCCGGCCCCGCACGGTCTCGGCCGGGACGTCGCTGACCAGGGCGTACGCCACCCCGCCGCGGGAGCAGACCAGCCGCAGGACGCCGTCGGGCCGGTCCCAGGCACCCGTGGCGAGCTCGACGAGCGGCTCCCAGCCGGTGGGCAGCGCGAGCGAGAGCCGCCCGGCGCTGCGGGCCAGGCGCCGCAGGTGGCGCTCGACGAAGGCCGCGCGGCCGCCGGCGACGCGCAGCGTCTCGAAGACCGACTCGCCGCGCAGCACGCCCGGGTCGTCGGCGCGCAGCAGCGGCGCGTCGGGGTCGGCGAGGGCGGGACCGCCCGGCCCGAGGACGGCGAGGACGGTGCGCACGTCGGCGAGGGTAGGTGCCCGCGCGGCTAGTGTCCGGCAGGTGGGGCGCAGCGTTCCGGCCGTGGGCCGCGACTGGCAGGCGCAGCTGCGCGCCCGCGGCTACCGGCTGACCCCGCAGCGGCAGCTCGTGCTGGAGTCGGTGGGCGAGCTCGGGCACGGCACCCCGGACGAGATCGCGGCGGCGGTGCGGCAGACCGCGTCGGGGGTCAACATCTCCACCGTCTACCGCACCCTCGAGCTGCTCGAGGAGCTCGGCCTGGTGCGGCACACCCACCTGGGGCACGGCGCCCCGACGTACTCCGTGGCGACCGACGACGACCACGTCCACCTCGTCTGCCGCGACTGCGGGCAGGTGGCGGAGGCTTCGGCGAGCGTGTTCGACGGGGCCGTGGCACGGTTGGCCGGAGATCACGGGTTCTCGGTGGACGTGGGGCACTTCGCGGTGTTCGGGCGCTGCCGGTCGTGCGCGGCGGAGGAGGGCTGAGGTGCCCAAGTGGGTGACCCTCGACCACGGCACGAGCCACGGCCGCTGCGGGTCGTGCGGCCAGATGGCCGACCTGCACCTCACCGAGTCGAGCTACCAGCGGCGCTGGTACGAGGCGCTCAAGGTCTCGATCGACGACCGGGTCGACCGGCGGGTCCGCTGCTCGACGTGCCGGCGCACCTACCCGGTGCGGGCCACCGACGACTCCCCCCTCCCTGCCGCCGCCAGGGGCACGGAGGAGGCGACCGGGCGCACGGCCGACCCGGTGGTGCGGCCGGCCCGGGGACGACGGGCGAGCGACCGCGCGTCGGACGAGCGCCGGCGGCGCAGCGACGCCTGAGCGACTAGCCCGCGAGGTGCTCGAGCAGCAGCGGCCGCACCTCGCGCAGCCGCAGCGGCGCGAGGTGGCCGGCCCGGGCGACGACGTGCAGCCGGGCGCCGGGCAGCAGGTCGCGCAGCCGCTCGGCGTCGCCGAGCGGGGCCAGGCGGTCGCGCTCGCCGTGCACGAGCAGCACCGGGTGCGGGCGGCCGGCGACCTCCTCGACCCGGTCGTCGGGCAGCGCGAGCAGCGCGGCGAGCTGGCCGGCCAGCGCGGGAGCGGAGGTGCGCAGGACCAGGGGCGGCACGAGCCGGCCGGCGGCGCGCAGCGCGGGGGCGAGCGGGCGGCCGAGCGACGGCCGCACCAGCTGCGGCCCCAGCAGCGCCCACGCGCCGCGGAGGTCCCCGGCGTCGGCGAGCGCGAGCAGGCGCTGGACGTACGCCACGCGCTCGGGCCGGTGGCCGGTCGGGCTCGACAGCAGCGCGACCCGCCGCAGCCGGTCGGGGTGGCGCACGAGCAGGCGCTGCGCGACGGCGCCGCCGAAGCTCAGCGCCACGAGGTCGGCCTGCGCGACGCCGGCGGCGTCGAGCACCCGCACGACGTCGTCGGCCGCGTCGTCGAGCGACGGCCCGCGCAGCAGGTGCGGCGGGCAGGGGCGGGAGGCCGCGACGCCGCGCGGGTCGACGGCCAGGGTGCGGCGGGCGCGGTGCAGCTGCAGCGGCGCGAGGCTGATCCGGCCGAGGCTCAGCCCGGGCAGCAGCACGACCGGCGGGCCGGGCCCGTCGCCGGCCTCGTGCCAGCCGAGGACGACGCCGTCCGGAGCGCGGGTGCGGGGCACGGGGGGAGTCTGCGGGGCGCGGTCGGCCCGCGCGCGGTCAGGCCGGGACGCCGACGAGCCGCAGCGGGTCGACGACGTCGCCGTGCAGCGGGGGGAGCGCGTCGGGGGCGAACCACGCGGTGCGGGCGAGCTCGGGGCTGGTGCTTCGTACGCCCTCGGCCACGTCCTCGGGCAGGTCCAGGCGGGTGACGAAGGTGACCCAGCGGTCGGCGGTCCGCAGCGCCGCGGTGGTCACCGGCGGCACGTCGAGGGCGACGCCGAGCTCCTCGCGCAGCTCGCGGGCCAGCCCCTCGCCGGGCGCTCGCCCCGGTTGCAGGTCGCCGCCGGGCAGCGACCAGCCCTCGACGTACGGCTGGTCGACGAGCAGCAGCCGGCCGTCCGGGCGGACGAGCACGGCGAGGACCCCCACGCGGTACGACGGGGTGGCGAGCCGGACGAGGGCGCGCCGCGGGCGCTCGGGGGTGCGGCTGTACACCGCGACGACCAGCCTCTGCCACATGCGCCCAGTCTCGCAGTCGTCGCGTTGCGAGGTGGGCAGTCGCCGAGCTGGTGAGCAGTTCCTCGCCGTGCCGCGAGGCGGGCAGTCGTCGCCGTGCCGCGAGGCGGGCAGTCGTCGCCGTGCCGCGAGGCGGGCAGTCGTCGCGGTGGCGCGCCCCGCGATCCCCCGGTCGCCGGGGCCTTGTCCAGGGCATGGCGTCGAGACCAGCTCCTGGCGCAGCCCGCTGCTCGACCGGCCCGGAGCGGTGGCTGCGGACCTGCCGGACGAGGGGGTCGCGGCGCACTACGGGGACCCCTACCGCGAGCAGCGCCGGCTGGCGGCGGGCGAGGCCGTCGTCGACCTCTCGCACCGCCCGGTGGTGCGGGTCGCCGGCGCCGACCGGCTGTCGTGGCTGAACAGCCTGACCTCGCAGAAGCTCGACGCGCTGGCGCCGGGGGTGCCGACGGAGGCGCTGGTGCTCTCGCCGCACGGGCACGTCGAGCACCACCTGCAGCTCGTCGACGACGGCACGGCGGTGCTCGCGCACGTCGAGCCCGGGACGGCGGCGGCGCTGGTGGCCTGGCTCGACCGCATGCGCTTCCTGCTCGGCGTGCAGGTCCGAGGTGACGGACCGTGGGCGGTGGTGGCGTCGGCCGCGTCCTGGCGGCTCGTGCCGCGGGAGTCCCTCGACGGGCTGGAGGCGCCGCTGGCCGGCGTCTGGGCGTACGAGGCGCTGCGGGTCGAGGACCAGCGGCCCCGGCTGGGCGTCGACACCGACGAGCGCACCATCCCCAACGAGACGCGCTGGCTGCAGACGGCGGTGCACCTCGCCAAGGGCTGCTACCGCGGGCAGGAGACGGTGGCGCGGGTCGACAACCTCGGGCGGCCGCCGCGGCGGCTCGGGCTGCTGCACCTGGACGGGTCGGACTCGACGCTGCCCGCGACGGGCTCGGCCGTGACGCTGGACGGGCGGCCGGTCGGCGTCCTGGGGACCGCGGTGCGGCACCACGAGCTGGGGCCGGTCGGGCTGGCGCTGGTCAAGCGGCAGGTGCCGGACGGCGCGGTGCTGGACGTCGACGGGACCTCGGCGGCGCTGGAGGCGGCGGACGTCGCGGTGCCCGAGCGGCGGGTGCGGCCGGAGCTCATGCGCTTCTGAGGTCGGGCTGCTGGGGGGCGGCCGGCGCGCGTGGGTGATCTCGCGCGCTGGCTCGGAGATCACCACGCTGCTGGGGGCGTCGGGGTGCGTGGTGATCTCGTGCGCTGGGAGGGGTCTCGGAGATCACCACGCTGCTGGGGCCTCGGTGTGCGTGGTGATCTCGCACGCTGGGAGGGGTCCGGAGATCACCACGCTGCTGGGGGGCGTCGGTGTGCGTGGTGATCTCGCACGCTCGGAGGGGTCTGGAGATCACCACGCTGCTGGGGGGCGTCGGTGTGCGTGGTGATCTCGCACGCTCAGAGGGGTCTGGAGATCACCACGGGTCCGGGCTCTGAAATAGGGCACCCTGACCGCCGCCGAGAGGCGTGACGTGCAGGTGCAGTGGGGCAACCGGTGCGCGACGAGCGGCTGCACGCCACCACCGGGCAGCCCGCTCGCCTACCACCATCCCGAGCCCTGGGCCCGCTGCCGGCAGACCAGCGTCTTCGACTCGGTCCCGTTCTGTCGGCGCTGCCACCACGACCTGCACGACGGCGGGCACCGCGTCCGCCTCCGCGACGGCCGCACCCTCACCCCGGACGGCTGGGCCTGATGTCCGTTCCCGGCTCAGCCGCGCCCGAAGAGCCCCTTGCGCTTCTTCGGCGATACGCCACCGGCAGGGGCGGGACGCGCGGACGACGGTGCGCGCGGTGCGGGGACCGGCTCGTCGTCGAACCCGAGGCTCGACAGCTCACGCAGCAGCGCGGCGGTGTCGGTGTCGGAGGGGAGGAAGTACGGGTCGTCGTCCTCCGGCTCGACCTCGGACTCGTCCACGAGGGGACGTGCGGGCGGGGGGACCGCGTCCGGTGCCGTGCTCGCCGCCGCACTGAGCTCGGAGCTGAAGGCGGCGGTGTCCGCAGAGGTGCGGGCGAGCTCGGCCTCGGTCCGGCGGCGCTCCTCCTCGCCGGCGACACGCTCGGCCTCGGCGGCGAGCCGGGCTGTCTCCTCGGCCTCGAGGCGCGCGGCCGTCTCGGCGGCGACGCGCTCGGCCTCGGCGGCGAGCCGGGCTGTCTCCTCGGCCTCGAGGCGCGCGGCCGTCTCGGCGGCGACGCGCTCGGCCTCGGCGGCGAGGCGGGCGTCTCCTCGGCCTCGAGGCGCGCGGCCGTCTCGGCGGCGACGCGCTCGGCCTCGGCGGCGTCGGCCGCGACGCGCTCGGCCTCGGCGGCGTCGGCCGCGACGCGCTCGGCCTCGGCGGCGAGCCGGGCTGTCTCCTCGGCCTCGAGGCGCGCGGCCGTCTCGGCGGCCGCGACGCGCTCGGCCTCGGCGGCCCGGCACGGCGGCGGCCTCGGCGGCCTCGGCGGCCTCGGCGGCCTCGGCGGCTTCGGCGGCTTCGGCCTCGAGACGGGCTGCCTCGCGGCGGCTCTCGAGGTCCACGACGACGGCCTGGTGCCCGTCGTCCTCGTGCCCGTCGTCCTCGCAGCGGGCGGCGGCGAGCCGGGCGGCCTCGACCTCGGCCTGGACGGCGGCCAGGTCGGCGGCGTCGCGGGCGCGGCGGTGCGCTCGCTCGGCGCGGCGGGCCTCCCGCTCGGCCTCCTCGGGGTCGCGGACCTTCGGCGGCAGGGCTGGCCGCTGACGCGCGGTGAAGAGGTCGTCGAGGTCGCGCGAGGGCCCCAGCAGCGCCGACAGGGCCTGCGAGACCCGCGAGATCGAGCCCTCCACGTCGTCGAAGGGATCGGCGTCGACGACCGGCGCAGTGTCGAGCGGCGCCGTGTCGACCGGCGCGGAACCAGAGACCAGCACCGTCTCGACCCGCGGGGCCTCGACCAGCACCGTCTCGACCTCGGCACCACCCGGCCGGCGGTCCTCGACGTCGAGCAGGCCGGCGAGGACCAGGCCGTGCACCACCGAGCCGGCCTCGAAGACGGTGAGGCCGCAGTCGGACGCGAGCTCACCGACGGTCCGCACGCCGTCGACCTTGCACAGCAGCGACCACGCGTCACCGTCGATCGTGGTCTGCGCGGAGGTGCCGCCCGTGGCCGAGAGCACGGGGACGGCGTCGGCGCCGGAGACGACGCGCGTGATGTCACACCAGCTGGCCCGCCGCTGGTCGATCTCGGCGAGCAGCGCGTCGACCGCGGTCGGCGGCGCGACGTCCTCGCGGGTGCGCTCGTGCAGCCGGAAGCGCCACGTCCCGGCGGTCCAGCCCAGCAGGTCCGTGACCTGCTCGCAGACCTGCTCGTGCACGAACGCCTCGACCACCGGCTGGTCGACGTAGCCCAGGTGCACCAGCAGCTCGCCGAGCCGCCAGCCCTGCAGCTCGGTGCGCTGGGCCTCGAGCGCCTCGGCGAGCGCCTCCGGCCCGAGCGCCCCGGAGGTCACCAGCCGCGACCCGAGCTGCGGGCGCTGCCCCGGCACCGACACGGCGTAGACCGCGCCGGCCCGCAGGTGCACCGACGCGCTCCCGCCGTCGGCCCCGAGGACGTGCAGGCACCCCGTCGCGCGGGCGTCGCCGAGCTGCCGGAGCACCTGCGCGACGCCGTCCACGGCGAGATCGCCCTTGAGCACCGCGCGCCTCCCGCCCGTACGACCGCAGCGGGCACCGGACGCCCGCTCCTCCCGGAGCCTCGGCAGCCGGAGCCCCGACGTTGAGCCCGCGGTGCTGCCCGGCGGGGACGGGCGCGTCTGACACCATGGGCGGGCACCCCGCCCCGTACGCACGCCCGGAGGAACCCGTGACCGACGCTGGCACTCCCGGCACGACCGGCGGGGGCAGCCGCCGCATCGACAAGGTGCTGGCCGAGGACTACCTCGACGGGCTGCAGGAGCGCCTCGCTCACCGACGTCCGCGCGCTGCGGGCGGAGGCCGAGCAGGAGGAGGTCGACCTGTCCTACCTGCGCCGCATGGTGCAGGGCCGCGTCGACGTGCTGCGCGCCGAGCTCGCCCGTCGCGAGGGCGGCACGGGTGACCTCGTCGCCGACCTCGCGAGCATCCTCGCCGACGAGCCGCGCAGCCCCGCCCGCGGCCTCGGCCGGCACTCCGCGGTCGAGCCGAGCCGGGTCGACCAGCACCGGCGCTACGTCGAGAGCCTCGTGGCCGACGTCGACCTGTCCGACGTCGTCCTCCCGCGACGACGAGGCCGTGCGCGCCAGCCTCGACGTCCTCGCCCAGGAGGAGCAGGTCCTGTCGGCCAAGCGCCGCGAGGTCCAGACGGTCATGGACGCGTGCAGCGCCGAGATCACCCGCCGCTACCGCGACGGCGAGGCCGACGTCGACACCCTGCTCAGCGCCGTGGCGGAGGAGTCCTGACCGCTGCCGGTCCTGCTCGCCGAGGTCACCCGCTCCGGGGTCGTCGAGAGCACCCACGTCGGCGCGGTCGTCGCCCTGCGGCCCGGACGGCTCGACCGCGCTCGGGCTCGGCGACCTGGCGCGGCCGGTCTTCCCCCGCTCGGCCAACAAGCCGCTGCAGGCCGTCGGGCTGCTCGCGCTGGGCTGGGAGCCCGCCGACGAGCAGGAGCTCGCCCTCGCCGCCGCCTCGCACAGCGGCGAGCCCGAGCACCTCGCGGTCGTCCGGCGGGTGCTCGGCGACCTCGGCGAGGACGCGCTGCAGTGCCCGCGCGCAGCTCCCGCTCGGCGAGCAGGCGGCGCACGCGGTGCTGCGCGGGGGCGGTGGCCCGACCCGGCTGCAGATGAACTGCTCCGGCAAGCACGCCGCGATGCTCGCCACCTGCCGCGTCCTCGGCCAGGACCCGGCGACCTACCTCGACCCCGGCTCCCCGCTGCAGCGCGCGCTCGCGGCGACGATCGAGCGGCTCGCCGGCGAGCCGGTCCGGCACGTCGCCGTCGACGGCTGCGGCGCCCCGCAGCACGCGCTGACCCTGCCCGGCCTGGCCCGGGCCTTCGCCGCGCTGGTCACGGCGGCGCCGGGCACGCCCGAGCGCCGGGTGGCCGACGCCGTACGCGCGCACCCGCACCTCGTCGGCGGCACCGGGCGCGACGTCACCACGCTCATGGCCGGGCTGCCCGGGCTGCTCGCCAAGGACGGGGCCGAGGGCGTCTACGCCGCGGCGCTGCCCGACGGCGGCGCGGTCGCCCTCAAGGTCGAGGACGGCACCTCGCGCGCCCGCGCCGCGGTGCTCGTCGCCGGCCTGCGGCGGCTGGGCGCGTCCGGCGAGGTGCTCGACCGCCTCGCGACCGAGCCCGTGCTCGGCGGCGGCCGGCCGGTCGGAGAGGTGCGCGTCGCCGGTCCCCTCGCCGCGCGGTAGCCCAGGGGCGGCCGGCCGCCCGCCCGGCGTCACCCGTACGGAGGGCGTCGAGGCTCCGGGGCCGGGGCACCCCGCTTATCGTGTGCGCCATGCCCCTGGCCGCGGTCACGCTCCCGGCCAGCAGCGCCAGCGTCGGCCGGGCCCGGTCGTTCCTCGTGCAGACCCTGCGGGAGTGGTCCGCGACGGCGCTGGAGTGGGAGGCCGCGCAGGTGCTCTCCGAGCTCGCCACCAACGCCGTCATCCACGCCGCGACCACGTTCACGGTGCGGCTCGAGCTCACCGGCGACGTCGCGCTCGCCGCCGAGCTGCGGCTCGAGGTGCGCGACGGCAGCCGCCGGGTCCCGCGGGCGCGGCACTACGGGCTGAGCGCGACGACCGGCCGCGGGCTCGCCCTCGTCGGCGCGCTCACCCGGTCCTGGGGCGTCGAGCCGGACGCCGACGGCAAGACGGTGTGGTGCCTGCTGCCCCGCGAGGAGCCCGACGCCGACGCCGAGCCCGACCTCGACGCGTTCCTCGTGCTCGACGACCTCGAGGAGCTCGCCCCGCGAGGGCGCACGGCATGAGCAGCGGGCCCGACGACCCGGTGACGGTCCGCTGGTGCGCGCTGCCCCTAGACCTGCACGACCGGCTGCAGGCGCACGTCGACGGGCTGGTGCGCGAGTTCCGGCTGCTCAGCGAGCAGGCGGACGGGCCGCGGGTGCCGCGCCGCCTGCTCGAGCTCGTGCAGGAGGTCACCGAGCGCTACGCCGCGGCCGGCGAGGCCGGCGACGCGCAGGTCGACGCGGCGATGGCCCGCGGCGAGCGCAGCACCGAGGTCGTGCTCGAGGTCCCGGCCTCGGCCGGTCCCGCCTGCACCGCCCTGCTCGGCGCGCTCGTCGAGGCCGACGCCTGGTGCGCGGAGGGGACGTCGCTGCTGCTGCTCGCCACGCCGCCGGAGCTCGCGGCGTACCGCGACTGGTACCTCGGCGAGGTCGTCGCCCAGATCGCGGGCCGCCCACCCGTCCCGTGGCCCGCGCGCGCGACCCCTGGCACACTGGACGGGTGAGCCGCCTCCTCGACCGCGTCTGCGCCTCCCTCGGCGGGTGGTGCGTGCGGCTGCGCGAGGCGCACCGCGCGGGCGTCCCCTTCTAGTCCGTCACGACCGGCAGCCCGGCCTCGGCGGCGGCGTCGAAGGCGTCGGACACCACGGTCACCCGGTGGCCCGCCCGCTCGAGCACCGAGCCGGCGATGCTGGCCCGGAAGCCGCTCGCGCAGTGCACCCAGACCTGCTCCGGCACCTCGCCGGCGCGCTGCGCGAGCTCGGGCAGCGGCACGTGCTGGGCCCCCTCGACGTGGCCGGCGTCCCACTCGCCCTGGCGCCGCACGTCGAGGACGTGCACGTCGCCGTCCCGGCGGGCGGCGGCCAGGTCGGCGAAGGTCCGCAGCGGGAACTGCGCGAGCCCCTCCGGCCCGGCCAGCTGCTCGACCGGCGCGGTCGCGCGCCCCGCGGGCCGGTCGATGCCGATCCGCACGAGCGCCCGCTGCACGTCGGCGACCTGCTCGGCCGACTCGCCGACCAGCGTCACCGGCGCGCCCCACGGGAGCAGCCAGCCCAGCCAGGTCGCGACGTTGCCGGCGCCCTCGAAGGCGTACGTGCCGGGCAGGTGCCCGCGGGCGTACGCCTCGCGCGCGCGCAGGTCGACGACCCACTCGCCGGCCGCGACGCGGCGGCGCAGCTCGTCGCCGTCGACCTCCTGCGGCGGCGTGAGGTCGACCGGCGCCGGCCCCGCCAGGTTGATCGGGCCCATGTGCGCGTAGTACGCCGGGTAGGCGTCGTAGCCGGCCAGCAGCCCCGCGACGAAGGACTCCTCGTCCGAGGTCAGCGCCGGGTTGGCCGTGCGCTGGTCCTCCAGGGTCGAGGAGGTGCCGGTGGTCGGGGTCGCCGAGCAGAAGCTGCCGAAGCCGTGGGTCGGCAGCACGCTCACGTCGCCCGGGAGCTCGTCGACGAGCCGACGGACCGACGCCCACTGCGCGTGGGTGAGCTGCTCGGTGAGGTGAGTCGGCGACGAGGTCGGTGCGCCCGACGGCGCCGAAGAGCATCGAGCCGCCGGTGAAGACCAGCGCGGGGCGCTCGCCGAGCCCGACCGCGAAGGCGACGTGGTGCGGCGTGTGGCCGGGCGTGGCCAGGGTGCGCACCCGCAGGCCGCCGAGCTCGCGGACGTCCTCGTCGCAGACCTCGAGCCGCTCGTACGCCACCTCCGCCTCGCAGGGCACCAGGTAGGGCACGTCCTGCGTCCGGGCGAGCTCGAGGCCGCCGCTGACGTAGTCGTTGTGGGCGTGCGTCTCCGCCACCCCGACGAGCGTCGTCCCGCGGGCGGCCAGCACGGCCAGCACCCGGTCGAGGTCGCGCTGCGGGTCGACGACGAGCGCGGAGGTGCCGTCGTCGACGACGTAGCTGCGGTCGCCCAGGTCGGGCGTCTCCAGCACCGTGACGGTCAGCCCGTCGCGGACGAGCTCGGGCTGCGGGACGGCGTCGGGGGCGCTCACGAGGAGCCGGCGCCGGTGTCGACGGGCCGGCCGCTGTCGACCCAGGCGCCGGTGCCGCCGGCGACCGAGCGGGCGTCCCGGCCGGCCTGCGAGAGCAGCTCGGCGGCCTTCAGGCTGCGCTTGCCGCTGCCGCAGACGACCCACACGGGCTGGTCGTCGGGCACGTCGGCGATGCGGTCGGGCAGGACGTCGAGCGGCAGGAGCCGGGCGCCGGGGACGTGACCGGCGCTGTACTCCTCGGGCTGGCGGACGTCCAGGACGTAGCCGCCCTGGGCGCGGGCCTGGTCCAGGTCGTCGACGGTGACCTCGTGAACGGGCACGGTGTGGCTCCTCCTGCTCGGGTACGGGTCCACCACGATACCCCCCGGGGTACGGTGGTGTCGTGCTCCTCGTCCTCGCGCTCGGCCTCGTGCTGGGCCTGCTGCTGGGAGCGCTCGGCGGCGGCGGGTCGGTGCTCACCGTGCCCGCGCTCACCTTCCTCGTCGGGCTGAGCGCCCAGGAGGCGGTGTCCGCGAGCCTCGTCGTCGTCGGGGTCACGGCGGCCGTCGCCGCCGTCGGGCACGCCCGCTCCGGGGGCACCCGCTGGCGCGTCGGGCTGGTGCTCGCCGCCGCGAGCGCCCCCGCGTCGTGGGCCGGGACCCGGCTCGGGCAGCACGTGTCGGAGCGGACGCTGCTGCTGTCGTTCGCCGTGCTCACGCTCGTCGCCGCCGCCGGGATGCTCGTGCGGGCCCGCGCCGGCACCGAGGCGGCGTCCGGCGAGCCGGCCGGCCCCGTGCGCAGCGGGCTGGTGCGGCTGCTGCCCGTCGGCCTGGTCGTCGGCGTGCTCACCGGCTTCCTCGGGGTCGGCGGCGGCTTCCTGCTCGTCCCCGCGCTCGTCGTCGTCGTCGGGCTGCCGATGGGCGAGGCGGTCGGCACCTCGCTGGTCGTCGTGGCCCTCGGCTCGGCCGCCGCCCTCGCCGCCCGCGCGGGCGGCGAGAGCATCGACCTCGGCGTCGTGCTGCCGTTCGCCGGCGCCGCCGTCCTCGCCTCCTGGGCCGGTGCGGCGGTCGCGGCGCGCACCGGCGCGGCCCGGCTCACCACGGCCTTCGCGCTGCTGCTCGTCGGCGTCGGCGCCTGGACGGCGGTCCGGGCGTGGTGAGCACCGGGAAGCCCCGCACCCCCCGGGGGCGTTGTCCGGACCGACGGCGCTCGACCCTGCCGACCCGAGGAGACGACCGTGCAGCTCGACGACGACGCGGTGCGCAGCGCCACGAACCGGCTGCGCCGGGCCGAGGGGCAGCTCGCCGGGGTGCTGCGGATGCTCGAGGCCGGGCGCGACTGCGAGGACGTCGTCACGCAGCTCGCCGCGGTGTCGCGCGCGCTGGACCGGGCGGCCTTCAGCATCGTCGCCAGCGGCCTGAAGGCATGCCTGGCCGAGGGCGACACCGAGCAGGGCGCGATCGACACCGCCAAGCTGGAGAAGCTCTTCCTGTCGCTCGCCTGACCGGCCGGACTGGCAGGATGCCTGCGTGACGGGGCCGGCGTGGGGCGAGCAGTCCGTCGCCGCGGTGCTCGCCGCCCTGACCGCGGAGCACGCCGAGACGCAGCTGCGCTTCGAGGCCGCGGCGCAGGCCGCCGGCATCGGCACCTTCCTGCTCGACCTGGCCAGCGGCGCGCTGGACTGGGACGGGCGGATGCAGGAGCTGTTCGGCTACGCGCCGGGGGAGTTCCGGGCCCGGCTCGACGCCGGCTTCGACCGGGTCCACCCGCAGGACCGCCGGCGGGTCGAGGCGGCGGTGGCCGAGGCGGTCGCCGCGACGCGGCGAGTACGCCGCCGACTTCCGGGTCGTGCTGCCCGACGGTCGCGTACGCCACCTCGCCGCCCGCGGCCGGGCCACGCCGGGAGCGGGTGGCGCACCGGGCACGCTCGTCGGCGCGACCTGGGACGTCACCGCGCTGCGCACGGCGCGCGACGAGGCCGCCCGGCTGCTCGAGACGATGGTCACCGGCTTCGTCGCCCTCGACCGCGACTGGCGCATCACCTACGTCAACCGCGAGGGCGCCCGCGTCGTCGGCCGCCCCGCCGAGGAGCTCGTCGGCCGGGTCGCTCTGGGAGGCCTTCCCGCGGCTCGACGAGCCACGAGTTCGGCCGGCTCTACCGCGAGTGCGTCCGGCGCGGCGAGCCCGTCGAGGCCGAGGCGTGGTACGACCACCTCGGCGGCTGGTTCCACGTCCGGGCGGTGCCGACCGACGACGGGCTGTCGCTGTACTTCACCGACGTCACCGGGCGCCACGCCGACCAGGAGCGCGCCGAGGCCGCCGCCGCCCGGCTGCAGCTGCTGTCGGCCGTCAGCACCGAGCTCGCCGACGCCGGCTTCGACGTCGAGGGCGCCGTCGCCCGCCTCGCCCGGATGGTCGTGCCCGGGCTCGCCGACTGGGCGCTGGTGTCGCTCACCGACGGGCCGCGAGCTGCGCGACGTCGGCGTCTGGCACGTCGACCCGGCGCTGCGCCCGGTCGTCGCAGGAGTACGTCGCGCACCGCCTGGTCGGCCGCAGCGACATGGGCGCCGTCGACCAGGCCCGGCGCACCGGCCGGCCGGTCGTCGTGGAGCACGGCGTGACGAGCTCGGTGGTGCCGACGCTCGGCGACGAGACCGCGCGGCGCACCCTGCTGCAGCTGGCGCCGGAGTCGGTCGTCGTCGTGCCGCTGCTCGCCCGCGGCCACATGACCGGCGTGCTCACCCTGCTGCGCGGCGCCGACCGGGTGCCGATGCCGCCGGAGGAGCTCGAGACCGCCGTCGACATCGCCGCCCGGGCCGCGCTGGCGCTGGACAACGCGCGGCTGTTCGCCGAGCAGCGCGGCCTGGCCGAGGGGCTGCAGCGCAGCCTGCTCACCACCCCGCCGCAGCCGGACCACTGCCACATCGCCGTGCGCTACGTCCCCGCCGCGCGGGCCGCGTCGGTCGGCGGGGACTGGTACGACGCGTTCCTGCAGCGCGACGGCGCGACCGTGCTCGTCATCGGCGACGTCATGGGCCACGACACCGCCGCGGCCGCCGCGATGGGCCAGCTGCGCGGGCTGGCCCGCGGCATCGCCTGGCACAGCGGCGGCACGCCCGCCGAGGTGCTGCGGAGCCTGGACGACGCGGTGCAGGGGCTGCAGCTGGACACCACCGCCACCGCCGTCGTCGCGCGCCTGGAGCAGGGACCGGCCGAGGCGGCGCACGGCGTGCGCCTGCTGCGCTGGTCCAACGCCGGGCACCCGCCGCCGCTGGTCCTCCAGCCCGGCGGGACGGTGCGCACGCTGGGCGGCAGCGACCTGCTGCTCGGCCTGGACCCCGGCAGCGCGCGCACCGACGAGACCGTCGAGCTCGGCAGCGGCGCGACCGTCGTCTTCTACACCGACGGGCTCGTCGAGCGGCGCGGGCAGGACCTCGACGACGGCCTCGCTCTGCTGCGCACCGCCCTCGCCGAGCTCGCCGACGCCCCGCTGGAGGAGCTGCTCGACGGGCTGCTGGCGCGCCTGCTGCCCGACGACGCCGACGACGACGTCGCGCTCGTGGCCGTACGGCTGCTGCCCGAGGACCGGCCGCGGCCGCCCGACGCCGGGCCGGAGGTCGTGCCGCCCGGGCTGTAGGCGGGCGGGCTCAGCCGACCGGGACGGTGCGGCCCTCGTACAGGCTGCCGAACAGCCGCGGCTCGCCCGGGACGTACCAGCGGCGCAGCCCGTCGCCGGGCAGCCCGGCGGCGGCCAGCAGCGCGTCGACCGGGCGGGAGACGTGGCAGCCGGCGAACAGCCGGCGCTGCACCGGGTCCCACCGGCGCTGCAGGCGCAGCACGGACGCGTCAGGAGCGGCGCCGTGCTCGACGAGGTGCAGCCGGCCGCCGGGGCGCAGCACCCGCGCGATCTCGCGCAGGGCCGCGACCGGGTCCGGGACGGTGCACAGCGTCCACGTCGACAGGGCGCTGTCGAACGAGCCGTCCGGGAACGGCAGCCGCGAGCCGTCCACGCCGGCCCGCTCGACGGGCACCGGGCTGGTGCGGCGCTCGTCCGCGGACAGGCGCCAGGCGACGTCCGACGGCTCGACGGCCGCCACCCGGCTGACCGCGGTCGGGTAGTGCCGGACGTTCAGCCCCGACCCGAAGCCGATCTCGACGACCTCGCCGTGCAGCCCGTCGCAGACCCGGGCGCGTACGGCGTGGTGCTGCGCGGTGCCGAGCGCGACCCGCGTCGCCCGCGGCACGACCTGCTCGCCCCACACACCCACCGGACCTCCTCGGACCGCTCGCCGTGCCCGCAGTCTGCTCCGCGGAGGGTCAGCAGCAGGCGGCGGGCCGGGTGGGCTGGGCGGGCTGGGGGGCGCCGGCGAAGGTGGGGCTGTCGGCCAGGACGGTGTAGACCTCCCAGCGCTCGCCGTCGGGCCCGGTGACCCAGACCTTGTCCTGAGTGGCGAAGCAGCAGGTGGTGCCGAGCTGCTCGTCGGTGAACAGGCCCTCGCCGGTCAGCCGGGCGATCTCGGCGTGCACCGCCGCGCTGTCGTCCACCTCGACGCCCAGGTGGTCGAGCCGGCCGCCGCGGCCGGGGTGCTCGAGCAGGACCAGCTTGAGCGGCGGGTCGGCGACCGCGAAGTTGGCGTAGCCGGGCCGGCGCTTGGCCGGCGCGGTGCCGAGCAGGGCGCTGTAGAAGGCCACCGCGGCGTCGAGGTCGTCGACGTCGAGGGCGAGCTGGATGCGGGACACGGGCACCTCCGGGTGGGCTAGCATCGACGGACGTCGATGGGAGTGGCAGCAGCGTACGCGGCCATCGACACCTGTCAATGGCTGGTTCCCCCTCTGTCCCGGTCCCCAGGAGGTCGACGTGGTCGCACCGGTCGTCGTGCAGGACGGCGCGGCCTGCTGCCCTCCTCTCGCCGCGGCCGCGCTCGACGAGCGCGACGCCGGCACGCTCGCGCGGGGCTTCGCGGCGCTCGGCGACCCGGTGCGCCTGCGGCTGCTGAGCCTGCTGGCGTCCAGCGCCGACGGCGCGGTGTGCGTCTGCGACCTCGTGGAGCCCGTCGGCCGCAGCCAGCCGACCGTGAGCCACCACCTCCGGGTGCTGCGCGAGGCCGGGCTCGTGACGGTCGAGAAGCGCGGGACCAACAACTGGTACGCCGCCGTGCCGGCGGCGCTCGACTCCCTGCGGGCTGCGCTCGCCGGGCGCGACGGGGCCGTGTGACCACCCTCACCGCCGTCTGCTTGCTCTAGCGCTTGCAACAGTTAGCACCTCGGGCTAACGTCGTCGGTGTGATGAAGGAGCCGCTGGAGACGGTCACCGGAGCGGGTCACCGCCTCGGTGAGTACATCCGCGACCAGCGGCACGGCAACCAGATCTCCCTGCGTCAGCTGGCCGCCCTCGCGGGTGTCAGCAACCCCTACCTCAGCCAGATCGAGCGGGGGCTGCGCCGGCCGAGCGCGGAGATCCTGCAGCAGATCGCCAAGGGCCTGCGCATCTCGGCCGAGGCGCTCTACCTGCAGGCCGGCATCCTCGAGCACCGGGAGGGCGACCGCGTCGTCGCCGACGCGGTGCTCGCGGACGAGGCGCTCACCGAGCGGCAGAAGCAGGTGCTGCTCGAGATCTACGACAGCTTCCGCCGGGAGAACGCCGCCGGTGCGAGCCCGTCCGACCCCGCGCCGCCCGCCCCGGGCGCGACGCCGGCAGACGTCCCGGCCCCGGCCGGAGCGTCCGCCCCCGCACCGGCGCCCCGGCGCAAGCGGGCCAGCACCCCCCGTACCAGCACCGCCCGCACCAGCACCGCCCGCACCAGCACGACCCCCGCAGACCCGACCGACCAGACCCCGACCCAGGAGGCCACACCATGACCGTCACCACCGACGTCACCAAGACCGGCGACACCGTCACCGGCCGCTTCACCATCAAGAACCTGCCGACCCAGTACGTCAACGAGGTCAAGAAGTCGGCGTTCGCGTTCGCCGGGCTCGCCGACCTCGCCATCGAGCAGGTCAAGGAGGCCCCCGCGGCCTACACCGCCGAGGCCAAGAAGGTCCAGGAGCGCCTCGCCGAGGTCCCGAGCGTCGTCAAGACCCTCCCGACCCAGGTCAAGGAGCTCCGCACCGAGGTCGAGAACAACATCGCCAAGGTGACCGAGCAGGCCAACGAGTTCTACGCCTCCCTCGCGGTCCGCGGCGAGCGCCTCGTGACCCAGATCCGGCGCCAGCCGGCCACCGAGGCCGCCATCGCCGAGGGCAAGGAGGCCGTGAAGAAGGCCGAGGCCGCCACCACCGCCGCCAAGAAGTCCGCCAAGGCCGGCGAGAAGGCCGTCGAGGGCGCTGCCGGCAAGCTCGGCTAGTCCACGCACCCCCCAGCACGACCAGCACGACCAGCACGACCCCGGAGCACACCCGACCCCCGGCGCCCTCGCGGCCCGGGGGTCGGGTGCGTCCGGGGTCCGGCGCTGCGGAGGGTCGGGAGCAGGGCCGGGCCGCCGGGAGGTGCCAGACTGGAGCCGTGCTCCAGCCCGCCAACGCCCTGCTCGCGCTCGTCGACCTCGCCCTGCTCGGCCTCGCCGTGTGGGCCCTCGCCGACGCCGCCGTCCGCAAGGCCCCGGCCTTCCCGGCCGCCGGCAAGCAGACCAAGCCGCTGTGGCTCGGCATCCTCGTCGCCAGCGTGCTGGTGAGCCTGTTCGCCGGGCTGCTGTCGTTCTTCGGGGCGGTCGCCGCCGTCGCGGTGATCGTCTACCTGGTCGACGTCCGGCCGGCCGTGCGCGAGCTCGGCGCCGGTCCCCGCTACTGACCCCGGACCCGGCCGCTCCCGTCCGCGAGCTGCTCGTCACCGGGGTCGGCGAGCCCGTCACGGTGCTCGCGCACGGCCTCGGCGGCAGTCTCGCCGAGACCCGGCCGCTCGGCGGCGGGCTCTCCGGCACCCGCGTCTACCCCGCGGCCCGCGGGCACGGCCGGACCCCTCTCGGCGACGAGCCGGTGACCTACGCCGTGCTGGGCCGCGACCTGCTCGAGGTCGCCGACGCGCACGGCGCCTCGCGCGCCCTGGGCGTGTCGATGGGCGCCGGCGCGCTGCTGTCGCTGCTGGCCGGCCGGCCCGGGCGCTTCGCGCGGGTCGTGCTGTTCCTGCCCTCCGCGCTGGACGGGCCGCGCACGGACGCCGCCGCCACCCGCGTGGCCGCCCTGGCCGACGCGCTCGAGGCGCGCGACCGCGAGGCCGTGACCGCGCTGGTCGCGAGGGACGTGCCGACCGAGCTGGGAGCGCCCGCGCAGGCGTACGTCCGCGCCCGCGCCGCCTTCCTGCTCGCCTCGCCCGGCGTCGCCGCCGTGCTGCGGGCGCTGCCGGCGGAGGCGCCGGTGCCCGACCGCGACCTGCTGCGGGCCGTCTCGGCCGACGTGCTCGTGCTGGCGCAGGAGGGCGACCCGCTGCACCCGGCGCAGACCGCCCGCGAGCTCGCCGCGGTCCTGCCGAACGCCCGGCTCGTCGTCTTCGACCGGCCCGGTGCCGTGTTCCGCGAGCGGCGCCGGCTGCGCGAGCTCGTCGTCGGGCACCTCGAGGGCTGAGGCGCCGTCGGCCCGCGCCGCGCCGGGGTCAGGCCGGCGGTGCGTGCAGCAGCTCGGGCGCGATGCCCTCGGCGCTCTCCTGCCCGACGTGCACGAACACGAGCGCCGGTTCGGCGTTGCCCCGCAGGTCCGCGGTCTCGCCGTTGGCCTCGTAGACCTCGACGAGCCCCGGCGCGTCGCTGGCCGCCAGCAGCCGGCGCACGCCCTCCTGCACCGTCGTCGACTCCCCGTCGCGGCTCCCGCCGCGCAGCACCACCAGCTCGTCCGCCATGCGCGGTCCCTGCCCGGCCGGCGACCGTCGTACGCCCGGAGCGGCTGAGCCCGTACGTCACCCTGTGTCGCGGACTGTCCCGTTCTGTGACGCGAGTTCTCGGGAACCGCGCAACCCCCGCGGCCGCGGCTCGTTGCTCCGGGTGTCCGACCGACGCCGCTGCACCGGCTCCCCCCGAGAGGCCCTGCCATGACCCACATCGCCACCGTCCGCACCGAGCTCGAGCTGCACCTCGTCGTCCCGGGCGGACCGAGCCTGCCGGTGATCGCGGACCTGCGCTACGCCGCGGACGACCCGTGGGCCGTGCGGGTGGCGTTCCAGACCGGGGGCGAGGGCGACGGCGTCGTCGAGTGGATGTTCGCGCGGCAGCTGCTCACCGAGGGCATCGCCGGCGCGGTCGGCGAGGGCGACGTGCGGGTGTGGCCCGCCGCCACCGGCACCGACCGGGTCGTGCACCTGGCGATGGCCTCGCCGTCGGGCTCGGCGCTGTTCGAGATCGACCGCGACGACCTCGTGGAGTTCCTGCAGAAGACCTACCTCGCCGTGCCGACGGGCTCCGAGGCCGACGCCGTCGACCTCGAGACCGAGCTCGCCGACCTGCTCGGCCGGGCCTGAGCCCCGGGTCGGCGCGGACTCCCCGCCGACCCGCAGCCGAGGCGCAGGCAGCGCCCAGGTCGGCTCGGCAACCTCAGGTGCACCGGACCCGGACAGCGGGACCGGACCCCTGAGGAGGACCACCATGCCCAGCATCCCCACGCGCTTCCGCACCGGCGTCGCCGCGGCCGCGCTCCTCGCCACCGGCCTCGTCGGCGGCGGCGTGCTCGCCAGCACGGTCGTCGCGAACGCCGCGGACGCTGCCACCGCCAGCACCACCGCCAGCACCACCGCCAGCACCACCGCCAGCACCGGCGCGACGGCCGACAGCGGCTCGTCCGCGGCGCCGGGCGCTGCTGCCGGTGTTGCCGTGCTGCCGGTGCTGCCGGTGCTGCGGTCGACGAGAGCCGGCCGCAGCGCGCGGACGAGCAGCTGCTCACCGGCGACACCGCCACCAAGGTCACCGACGCGGCCCTCGCGACGTACCCCGGCGCGACCGTGCAGCGGGTCGAGACCGACAGCGAGGGCGTCTACGAGGCGCACCTGCTCACCACGGACGGCCAGCGGGTGACCGTCCAGGTCGGCGCGGACTTCGCGGTCACCGGCGTGCAGACCGGCGGCCCCCGCGGTGGCGGGCCCGGTGGGCCCGGCGGACCGCGCGGCGGCGCGGGGTCGTCGACGCAGGCCCCGACCACGAGCTGAACCCCCGGTCCCGGGTGCGACCGCCCCCGGGACCGCCCGCCGCAGCGCCCCGTCCGGGTCCGGGCCGGGCGCTGCGGGCGGTGCGCAGGCCGTCGCGGGTGCCAGCAGGTCGGCAGGTCGGTGACAGGCCCGTCACAGGTCCACCGCCGAGGGTCGAGTCACCCGCCCCACTCCCCCTGGAGAGTCCCGTGAACACCAAGATCGTCCTCGTCTCCGCTGCTGTCGCCGGCGCTGCGGCCATCGGCCTGCCGCTGGCCGGTCCGGCGCTCGCCGCCGCCGGTGCCCCCACCGCAGGGGCTGCCGTCACGACCCGCGTCGACCGCATCACGCAGGCCCTGGCCGGCCTGGTCAGCGACGGCACGCTCACCCAGGCGCAGGCCGACCAGGTCGCGACCACCCTCGACGGCGCCGACCTCGGCCGGGGTCCCGGCGGGCGCGGTGGGCACGGCGGGCCCGGCCGCGGCCCCGACATCTCGGCCGCCGCCACCGCGCTGGGCGTGAGCGAGGCCGAGCTGCGGACGGCACTGCAGGGCGGCAAGACCCTGGCCCAGGTCGCGACCGACAAGGGCGTCAGCGTCGACACGCTCGTCGCCGCTCTCGTCAAGGCCGAGCAGGACCGCCTGGCGCAGGCGGTCACCGACGGCCGCCTCACCCAGGCCCAGGCCGACGCCCGGGCGACCGACCTCGAGGCGCGCGTCCGCGACCGGGTCGACGCGGTCCGCCCGGCCCGCGGTGACCACGGTAACCAGGGTGACCACGGTGACCAGGACGGCGACGGCGACGGCCCCGGTGCTCCCGGCACCCCGGCCGACCCCGAGGTGCCTGCGCCCGCGCCCACCAGCTGACGCGCCGAGTGCCTTGCGTCCTGGAGCACGGTCGAGCCGATCGTTGCTCCAGGACGCAACGCGGCCACCGCGACGGATACGCCGCGACGGGCCGTGGGCCGTGGGCCTCGGGCCTCGGGTCGCGGGCCGTGGGCCTCGTGCCGCAGCGGCGCCCGGACCGTGGCGAGGCGCAACCGCCTCCACCGGGAACGGGTTCGCCGAGCCGCCGCCCGAGCCGCCGCCCGAGCCGCCGCCCGAGCCGCCGCCCGGCCGCAGCCCGGCCGCCGGCCGCCCGGTCCGCCCGGCCGCCGCCCGGCCCGGCCGCGCCCCTGTTCCTCAGCCCGGCGCCACCGTCTCCCACGGCACGGTCAGCTCGCCGTAGCGGGCTCGGCGCGCGTCCCGCCCGGGCCAGTCGAGCGCGGTGCAGGCGGCGACCCAGCGGACCCGCGGGCCGTACGGCGACAGGGGCGCGGCGCGGTCCCACGCCTCGTCGAGGGCGGTGAGCAGGGCGTGCACGCGTGCGCCGGGCACGTTGTGGCTGATGAGCGCCTTGGGCAGCCGCTCGGCCAGCGCGGAGGGGCGCGGGAGCGCCGGCAGGTGCGCCGCCAGCACGAGCGAGCGCGGGCCCTCCGGACCCAGGACGACCCAGCTGGCCCGCCGCCCCACCTCGTCGCAGGTGCCCTCGACGAGCAGGCCGCCGGGAGCGAGGCCGGCGCGCAGGGCGGCCCAGGCACCGGGGACGGCGCCCTCGTCGTACTGCCGCAGCACGTTCATGGCCCGCACCACCGCGGGGCGCAGGCCGGCGAGCTCGAAGCCGCCGCGGGCGAACGCCAGGCCCGCCGTGGCGGCCCCCGCCGCGGCGGCCACCCGCTCGGGGTCGATCTCCAGCCCCACGACCTGCACGTCCGGGCGCACCGCGACGAGCCGGGAGCGCAGCTCCACGGTCGTCACCGGCGAGGCGCCGAAGCCCAGGTCGACGACCAGCGGCGGGTCGGCCGCCCGCAGCAGCGCGGCCTGCGTCGCCGTCAGCCAGCGGTCCACCCGCCGCAGCCGCCGCGGCGCCGTGGTGCCGCGCGTCGCGAGGCCGAGGGCGCGCGCCCGGCCCGCGGCGTACCGCTTCGGCCGGCCCGGCGTCAGCGCCGGTGCACCTTGTGCACCGCGGCCTGCTGCTGCGGCGTGATCTGGACCAGGTCGACGTTGACGTGCGCCGGCCGGGTCGCGACCCAGACGATCGCGTCGGCGACGTCGTCGGCGGTGAGGGCGTCGACCCCGGTGTAGACCGCCTCGGCCCGCTCGGCGTCGCCGGCGAAGCGCACCAGCCCGAACTCCTCGGTGCGCACCATCCCCGGCGCGACCTCGCTCACCCGGACGCCCGCCTCGACGGTCTCCATCCGCAGCGTCTCGCGCAGGGCCACCAGGGCGTGCTTGGCGGCGGTGTAGCTGGCGCCCCCCTCGTAGGACCAGCGGCCCGCGGTCGACCCGGTCAGCACGACGTGCCCGCTCGCGGAGGCGGCGAGCGCGGGCAGCACCGCCTGCACGGTGCGGACGGTGCCGAGGACGTTGACGTCGTACGTCCGCTGCCAGGCCTCGAGGTCGCCCTCGGCCACGGGGGCGAGGTCGAAGGCGCCGCCGGCGTTGGCGACGAGCAGGTCGCAGGACGGCAGGGCGTCGACGAGCTGGGCCACCGAGGCCGGGTCGGTGACGTCGAGCGCCTGCGGGCGGATCCCCGGGGCCTGCGCGGCCAGGTCGCCCAGCCGGTCCACCCGGCGGGCCGCGGCGACGACCGTCCAGCCCTCCCGGGCGAGCCGCAGCGCCGTCGCGCGGCCGATCCCGCTGCTGGCGCCGGTGACGAGGGCGGTGCGGGAGGGTCCGGGTGCGCTCATGCGGGAAGTGTCCCCGACGTCCTGGGGTTGCAGGCGGGGAGGCAGGATCGCGGTCGACGCGACCGCGGTGCCGGCACCCGTCGAGCACGCAGGCAGGCGAGGAGGACGCATGACCCCGTCCCGGTCCGAGTCGCGGCGCGCCCGCCCGACGGTCACCGCCCTGCACCCGCGGCGGGTGGCCGTGCTGTCGGTGCACACCAGCCCGCTCGAGCAGCCCGGCACCGGCGACGCCGGCGGCATGAACGTCTACGTGCTCGAGACGAGCAAGCGGCTCGCCGCGCTCGGCGTCGAGGTCGAGGTCTTCACCCGGCAGACCAGCGCCGACCTCCCGCCCGTCGTCGAGGTCGCGCCGGGCCTGCAGGTGCGGCACGTGCCCGCCGGGCCGCTCGAGGGGCTCGGCAAGGAGGACCTGCCGTCGCAGCTGTGCGCCCTGACCAGCGGCGTGCTGCGGGCCGAGGCGCACCACGAGCCCGGCCACTACGACGTGGTGCACTCGCACTACTGGCTGTCCGGGCAGGTCGGCTGGCTGGCGACCGAGCGCTGGGGCGTGCCGCTGGTGCACACCGCGCACACCCTGGCCAAGGTCAAGAACCTGGCGCTCGCCGAGGACGACGTGCCCGAGCCGCTGCGGCGGGTCGTCGGCGAGGAGCAGGTCGTCGCGGCCGCCGACCGGCTGGTCGCCAACACCGCCGACGAGGCCCGCCAGCTCGTCGAGCTCTACGACGCCGACGTCCAGCGGGTCGTGACCGTCGCGCCGGGCGTCGACCTCGAGCACTTCCGGCCCGGCACCGCCAGCACCGCCCGGACCCGCCTCGGGGTGCCTCCCGACGCCGTCGTCCTGCTCTTCGTCGGGCGCCTGCAGCCGCTCAAGGCGCCCGACGTCCTGCTCGCGGCCGCGGCGCGGCTGCTGGAGCAGGACGCCCGCAGCGGCGCCGGCGACCTGCGCGACCGCCTCGTCGTCGCCGTCGTCGGCGGGCCGAGCGGCAACGGGCAGGACGAGCCCCGCGCGCTGCGCGAGCTGGCCACCTCCCTCGGGCTCCCGGTGCGCTTCGAGCCGCCGAGCAGCCCCGCCCGGCTGCGCGACTGGTACCGCGCCGCCGACGTCGTGGCCGTCCCCAGCCACAACGAGTCGTTCGGGCTCGTCGCCCTCGAGGCGCAGGCCTGCGGCACGCCGGTCGTCGCCACCGACGTCGGCGGGCTGCGCACCACCGTCCGCGACGGCGTCAGCGGGCTGCTGGTGCCCGGCCACGACCCGTCGGCCTGGGCGGACGCGCTGCGGCGGGCGCTGGCCCGCCGGCCCGAGCTGTCCGCCGGCGCCCTCGCGCACGCCTCCGACTTCTCCTGGGCGTCGACCGCGTCCGGGCTGCTGTCCACCTACCGCTCGGCGCTCGCCGAGCGCCGCACCCCCCGACTGGCGGCCGCCCGATGAGCACCCCCGAGCACACCCCGACGAGCACCCCCGCCGACCCGGCGAGCACCATCCGCGCAGCCCTCGACGAGGGCGGGCTGGACTACACGCACCCCGGCGAGGGCCAGTTCTTCGTCGCGCTGCCCGGCACGAACAAGCTCGCCACGCACTGCTGGCTCGTCGTCGGCGCGCACGCGCTGCTCGTCGAGGCCTTCGTCTGCCGCCGGCCGGACGAGAACTTCGAGGAGTTCGCCCGCTTCCTGCTGCGGCGCAACGCCCGGACGTACGGCGTGTCCTTCGCCCTGGACAAGGCCGGCGACGTCTACCTCGTCGGCCGGCTGCCGCTGCACGCGGTCACCGCCGACGAGGTCGACCGGCTGCTCGGGGCGGTGCTGCAGTACGCCGACGAGTCGTTCAACCCGCTGCTCGAGATCGGCTTCGGCAGCTCGATCCAGCGCGAGTGGGAGTGGCGGCTCAAGCGCGGCGAGTCGACCGCCAACCTGCAGGCGTTCGCCCGGTTCGCCGACCCCGACCGGTGAGCTCGCCGGTCGTCTGGCGGCTCGACGGGCTGCTCCTCGACGCGCTCGCCGCCCTCGGCGCGCCGTTCGAGCGGGTGGAGGCGGGGGCGTACGTGGTGGCGCTCGCCGGCCGCCGCCGGGCCCGCACGTGGGTCTGGTTGCTGGCCGGCGAGCAGGCCGTCGCGGTCGAGGCCTTCGTCGTGCACGTCGTCGAGGCCGGGCTGGTCGACGGGGGGCGGGCCGCGCTGCACCGCCACCTGCTGGCCCGCAACCTGCGGCTGCGCGGCGTGCACTTCGGCACCGACGACGTCGGCGACGTCTTCCTGTCCGGGTCGCTGCCGCTGTCGGCGGTCGACGAGGGCGGCCTGGACCGGGTGCTCGGCGAGGTGCTGCAGCTGCTCGAGGACGAGCAGGACGCGCTCGTCGCCCGGGCGTACGGCGACCGGCTCGAGCGCGACCCCTCCCTGGCCGCGAAGGTCCTCGCCGACGGGGCGGGCCGCCGGCCGGCCGGCACGCCGGACGCGGCGCCCCGCCGCGACGTGCGCCGCTGACCTGCTGGCAGGATCTGCGCCCATGGCGACCCTGGTGCTGCTCCGTCACGGCGAGAGCGAGTGGAACGAGAAGAACCTGTTCACCGGGTGGGTCGACGTCGACCTCACCGCGACCGGGGAGGAGCAGGCCCGCGCGGGCGGGCGGCAGCTGCGGGACGCCGGGCTGCTCCCGACGGTGCTGCACACCTCGCTGCTGACCCGCGCGATCCGCACGGCCGACCTCGCCCTGGACGCGTGCGGCCGCAGCTGGCTGCCGGTGACCCGGCACTGGCGCCTCAACGAGCGGCACTACGGCGACCTGCAGGGCAAGGACAAGACGCAGGTGCGCGAGCAGTACGGCGCGGAGCAGTTCCAGCTGTGGCGCCGGTCCTACGACACCCCGCCGCCGCCGATCGAGCCCGGCAGCGACTGGGACGTGGCCGGCGACCCGCGCTACGCCCGGCTGACCGGCGACCTGGTGCCGCGCACCGAGTGCCTCAAGGACGTCGTGCACCGGCTGCTGCCGTACTGGTACGACCCGATCGTCCCGGACCTGCGGGCCGGCGAGACGGTGCTCGTCGCCGCGCACGGCAACTCGCTGCGGGCCCTCGTCGAGCACCTCGACGGGCTCGGCCGACGAGGAGGTCGTCGGGCTCAACATCCCGACCGGCCAGCCGCTGCGCTACGACCTCGACGACGACCTGCGGCCGCTGCAGCGCCGGGCGGGCAGTACCTCGACCCGGAGGCCGCCGCAGCGGCGGCCGCGGCGGTGGCGGCCAACAGGGGCACTGAGCGGGCGCGGCCGCTCGGCGAGGGCGGCCGGTCAGCCCGTGACTCGGCGCTCGCCGGTGACCAGGTAGACGACCCGGCGGGCGACCGAGACGGCGTGGTCGGCGAAGCGCTCGTAGTAGCGGCCGACGAGCGTCACGTCGATCGCCGCCTCGATGCCGCCGTCCCACGCGTCGTCGAGGATCACCGCGAACAGCTTGCGGTGCAGCTCGTCCATGACGTCGTCGTCGCGCTCGAGCTCCGCGGCGAGCGTCGACGTCGCGACCGGCGATGACGCTGCCCGCCTTGGCGACGATCTCCTCGGCGGTGTGGCCCATCTCCAGCAGCGTGCTGCGCAGCTCGGGCGGCACGGCCGACGACGGGTAGCGCCGCCGGGCGACCTTCGCGACGTGCAGGGCCAGGTCGCCCATCCGCTCGAGGTCGGCCACCATCCGCAGCGACGTGACGATGATGCGCAGGTCGCTGGCGACCGGCTGCTGGCGGGCGAGCAGGTCGAAGGCGCGGGCCTCGACGTCGCGGTAGAGCTCGTCGACCTGCTCGTCGGCGGTGATGACCGTCTCGGCGAGCGGCAGGTCGGCGTCGAGCAGCGCCGTCGTCGCCCGGCTCACCGCCGAGCCGACGAGGTTGGTCATCTTCACCAGCGACGCGGAGATCGCGTCGAGCTCCTCGTGGTAGGCGTCACGCATCCCGGCACAGTAGCCGCGGGCGGACCCGCAGGAGGCGCCCTCGGGTGGACCTGCCGTGAACACCGGGCGAACGGTGCCCGGTGCCCCCGCCGCGGACCCGCCGCGCCCGGCGCTCCCGCCTACGCTCGCCGCCGTGGAGCTGCTCGTACCGGTCCTGGGCGCGCTGGTCGTCGCGCTGGGCCTGCTGGCGGCGGGGCTGGCCACCGCCGCCCGGCGGCGCGAGGTGCCCGGCGCCGGCGTACGCCTCCCCGGTCGCCGCGGTGCCCAGCGCCGTCGAGGTCGTGCACGCCCTGCCGGTCGCCGTGGCGGTGCTCGACGGCTCCGACGACGTGGTCCTCGCCAACGGCGGCGCGCTCGCGCTGGGCGTCGTGCGCGACGACCGGGTGCCGGTCGCCGAGCTGCGGCAGCTCGTGCGCGCGACCCGGCGCAGCGGCACCGCCCACGAGGCCGAGGTCGAGCTCGCCGCCGCGCGGCTCGGGCGGCTGCCCGAGGCCGTCCGGGTGCGGCTCGCCCCGGTGGGCGGCCGGGGGCACGTGGCGATGCTCGTCGAGGACGTCAGCGAGGCCCGCCGGGTCGAGGCGGTCCGCCGGGACTTCGTCGCCAACGTCGGCCACGAGCTCAAGACGCCCGTGGGGGCGATGACCGTGCTCGCCGAGGCGCTGCAGGACGCCAGCGAGGACCCGGTGGCCGTGCGGCGGTTCGCCGGGCGGGTCCAGCACGAGGCCGAGCGGCTGGCCCGCCTCGTGCAGGAGCTCATCGACCTGTCCCGGCTGCAGGGCGGCGACCCGCTGCCCGAGCCCGCGCTCGTCGAGGTCGACCGCGTCGTCGCCGAGGCGGTGGACCGCACCCGCACGGTGGCGAGCGCGCGGGGGACCGCCCTCGTCGTCGGCGGGGTGCGCGGGCTCGCGGTGCTCGGCAGCGAGAGCCAGCTGGTCACCGCCCTGGCCAACCTGCTCGACAACGCCGTGGCCTACAGCCCCGAGCACACCCGGGTCGCGGTCGCGGTGCGCCCGCGGGCCGGTGCGGTCGAGGTGAGCGTCACCGACCAGGGCATCGGGATCGCCGAGCGCGACCTCGAGCGCGTCTTCGAGCGCTTCTACCGGGCCGACCCGGCGCGCTCGCGCGCGACCGGCGGCACCGGGCTGGGCCTGGCGATCGTCAAGCACGTCGCGACCAACCACGGCGGGGAGGTCGACGTCTGGAGCGTCGAGGGCTCCGGGTCGACCTTCACCCTGCGCCTGCCGGCGGCGCCGGCCCCCTCAGCCCCCTCGTCAGCCCCCTCGTCGTGCCCCCTCGTCAGGCCCCCCGTCGGTCCCCCCGGCGCCCCCCGACCCGCCGGCCCGCCCGGCCTCCCCCCTGCCCGGAGGACCCCGATGACCCGCGTGCTGCTGGTCGAGGACGAGGAGTCGTTCTCCGACCCGCTGTCCTACCTGCTCCAGGCCGAGGGCTTCGACGTGACCGTCGCCGCCACCGGCCCCGAGGCCCTCGCGGCGTACGACCGCAGCGGCGCCGACCTCGTCCTGCTCGACCTCATGCTGCCCGGCCTGTCGGGCACCGAGGTGTGCCGCGCGCTGCGGCAGCGCGGGTCGGTGCCGGTGATCATGCTCACCGCGCGGGACAGCGAGATCGACAAGGTCGTCGGGCTCGAGCTCGGCGCCGACGACTACGTCACCAAGCCCTACTCGACCCGCGAGCTGCTCGCCCGGATGCGGGCCGTGCTGCGCCGCGGGGCCGACAGCGAGGACGTCCCGGGCGGCGCCCTGCAGGCCGGGCCCGTGCGGATGGACGTCGAGCGGCACGTCGTCACCGTCGACGGGCAGCCCGTGGCGCTGCCGCTCAAGGAGTTCGAGCTGCTCGAGCTGCTGCTGCGCCACGCCGGGCGGGTGCTCACCCGCGGCCAGCTCATCGACCGGGTGTGGGGGGCCGACTACGTCGGCGACACCAAGACGCTCGACGTGCACGTCAAGCGGCTGCGGGCCAAGGTCGAGCCCGACCCGGCCAGCCCGCGCCACCTCGTGACCGTGCGGGGGCTGGGCTACAAGTTCGAGGCCTGAGCCGGCGCCCCGGTCTGCTGGGCGGTGGCGGTGGCGGTGGCGGTGGCGGTGGCGGTGGCGAGGGCGGTCGCGGGGTGCGGCGGCAGGCCGGCGCGCTCGGCGCACAGCCGGGCGAGCACGTCGTACGCCGGCGCCCCGAGCAGCGCGGTGAGCTCGCCGGCGTACGTGCGGTAGAGCCGGTCCTCGCCCACGTGCGCCTCCGGCGACCCGGTGCACCACCAGGTGAGGTCGGCGCCGCCCGGGCCCCAGCCGCGGCGGTCGTACTCGCCGATGCTGCTGACGAGCACCTCGACGTCGTCGGGCCGGGTGACCCGCTCCGAGGTGCGCCGCACGGGCAGCTGCCAGCAGACGTCGGGCTTGGTCTCCAGCGGGTGCCGCCCGGTGCGCAGCGCGAGGGCGTGCAGCGCGCAGCCCTCGCCACCGGCGAAGCCCGGGCGGTTGAGGAAGACGCAGGCGCCGTCGACCCGCCGGGTGCGGCCGGCCGGCTCGCCCTCGAGCTCGTCGAGCTCGGCGATCCCGAGCGCTCGGCCGGTGTCGGCGTGCTGCCACTCGCGCTTCGTGAGCTCGCGGGCGGCCGCCGTGACGCGCCGCTCGTCGTCCTCGTCGGACCAGAAGGCGCCGTGCGTGCAGCAGCCGTCGTCGGGCCGGCCGGGCTCGATGCCGTGGCAGCCGCGGCCGAAGACGCAGGTCCAGCGGGACAGCAGCCAGGTCAGGTCGGCCCGCACCAGGTGCTCCGGGTCGGCCGGGTCGACGAACTCCACCCAGTCGCGCGGCAGGTCGGGGTCGACCTCGCGGACCGCGGGCAGGCCGAGGTCCGCGACCGGCCCGGTCACAGCACGCGGACGACGAGGAGCGCGACGTCGTCGTCGCGCTCGGTGCCGTGCAGCGCCGCGAGCAGCTGGTCGCAGGTGCTGTCGGCGTCGGCCCCGTCGACGGCCTCGACGGCCCGGCGCAGCCGCTCCAGGCCCTCGTCGGGGTCCAGGCCGCGCTGCTCGACCAGCCCGTCGGTGTAGAGCACGAGCACCGACCCGGCGGGCAGCTCGGCGGTGAGCTCGTCGCGGTGCGTGCCGAGGTCGGCGCCGACGAGCAGCGACTGGGCCTCGTCGAGCAGCCGGGCGCGCCCGTCGGGGGTCCGCAGCACCGGCGGCAGGTGGCCCGCGTTGGCCAGGCGCAGCAGGCCCGGCCCGCCGTCCTGCGGCAGGGTCACCCGCCCGTAGATCGCGGTCGCCAGCTGGGCCATGCCCAGGCCCTGCACGAGCTGGTCGAGCCGGTCGAGCACGACGGCGGGCTCGCTGCCCTGCCAGGCGTACGACCGCAGCACCGAGCGCAGCTGGCCCATGGCAGCGGCGGCGGTCAGGTCGTGGCCCATGACGTCGCCGACCGCGATGCCGATGGCGCCGTCGGGCAGGCCGAACAGGTCGTACCAGTCGCCCCCGACCTGGGCCGCCGTCGAGCCGGGCAGGTAGCGCGCGGCGCGGTCCAGGCCGGGGACCTCCGGCAGCTGGGGGAGCAGGCTGCGCTGCAGCGCCTCGGCGACGTCGTGCTCGCGCTGGTAGAGCCGGGCGTTGTCGACGGTGAGCGCGGCCCGCCGGGCGAGGTCGGCGGCCATCGACAGGTCGTCCTCGTCGTACTCCCGGCCGCTCGTCGAGCTGATGAGCGAGAGCACGCCGAGCACCTGGCGGCGGGCGCGCAGCGGGACGATGACGCCGCTGTGCGCGCCGAGGCGGCGGTAGGCGTCGGACAGCTCGCTGCCGACGTCGAGGCTGGTCAGGACGTCGTCGGGGATGTCGGCGAGCAGCATCGGCTGGCCGGTGCGGAACACCGTGCTCGCCGGGGAGGCGTCGGTGCGCGAGGTCGGCTGCAGCGCCTCGACCCGCTGCAGCACCTCGGCGAGCTCGGGGTCGACGTGGGCGCTCGCGACCCGGCGCACCTCGCCCTCGGTGCCCATGAGCTCGACCATGCACCAGTCGGCCATGAGCGGGACGACGAGGCCGGTGAGGCGGGACAGGCTCTCGTCGACGTCGAGGGTGGCGGCCAGCATCGACGTGGCCTCGGCGAGCAGGGCGAGCCGGCGCTGGGCCTTCTCCGACGACGCGCGGGCGGCCTGCTCGGCGGCGAGCACCCGGCCGCGCTCCTGCTCGACGAGCACCCGCGAGGTGACGTCGGACTGGATGCCGACGAAGTGCGTCAGGGCGCCCTCGCCGTCGTAGACCGGCGACAGGGACAGCTCGTTCCAGAAGGCCGTGCCGTCCTTGCGGTAGTTGAGCAGCGTGACGACCGAGTGCTCCTCGGCCCGGATCGCGTCGCGGACGCGCTGGACGTCGGCGGGATCGGTGTCGGGTCCCTGCAGGAAGCGGCAGTTGGTCCCGATGACCTCGTCGTAGGAGTAGCCCGTGGTCCGCTCGAAGGCGGGGTTGACGTAGACCAGCGGGTTCTCGGGGTGGTGCGGGTCGCTGATCGTGAAGGACAGCCCGGCGGCGATGACGGCCCGGTCGCGGATCCGGGCCTCGGGCAGGTCGCCCTCGACGTCGAAGAGCACGACGAGGGCCAGGGTCCGGTCGTCCTGCGGCAGCGGGAAGCCGGTGACCCACAGGGTCCGGCCGGCCGCCCCGGCCCGCACGACCACGGGCTCGCCGAAGACCGGCTCGCCGGCCGCCGCGCGGTCGATCGGGCTGCGGCCCCCGGGCCAGTCGCCGCCGCCGGGCACGGCGAGGCCGGCGGCCTCGCCCCAGCGCGACGACGCGACGGGCAGCCGCACCTCGCCGGTGAGGGCGCGGGCGGCCGGGTTGCTGTGCACCACCCGGCCGTCCGACACGTCGACGAGGAGCACGGCGGCCGGGACGTCGTGCAGCACCCGGGTGTAGCCGCCCCGCGACCCCGCGGCGCCCGCCCCGACGAGGTCGGCGACGGCGGAGGCCGCGCCGCCGGTCGCCTCCAGCAGGCCTGGGGCAGCACCGGGGGCAGCACCGGTCGCGGCAGCCGCCGACGGGCCCGGCCCGGGGGCCGGGTCGTGCGGTGCGCTGCCGTCCAGCACGTCCTCGCGGCGGGTCACGGCCGCGACCCCTCTCGGGCGCTCATCGGCCTCAGGGTACCGGGTCCCGGGTCGTCCGGCACCGGGTCGCGGGACCGCCGCGGGTAGCGTCCGCGCGCATGCGGCTCGGCGTGCTCGACGTGGGCTCCAACACCGTCCACCTGCTCGTGGTCGACGCCCACCTCGGCGCGCCCCCCGACCCGGTGCGCTCCCACAAGACCGAGCTGCACCTGGCCGAGCTGCTCGGGGAGGACGGCTCGCTCGGGCCCGACGGCACGCGGGTGCTCGTCGACGCGGTCGGCGGCGGCGCGTGCCGCGGCGCAGGAGGAGGGCGTCGAGGACCTCGTCGCCTTCGCGACGTCCGCCGTGCGCGACGCCCGTGACGGCGCGGACGTGCTCGCGGCCGTCCGGGAGCAGGCGGGCGTGCCGCTGCAGGTGCTGCCGGGCGAGGACGAGGCCCGGCTGACGTTCCTCGCGGTGCGCCGGTGGTTCGGCTGGAGCTCGGGCCGGCTGCTGTGCCTCGACATCGGCGGCGGCTCGCTGGAGCTGGCCACCGGCGTCGACGAGGAGCCCGACGCGGCGGTGTCGGTGCCGCTGGGCGCGGGCCGGCTCACCCGCGACCGCCTCCCCGGCGACCCGGCGCGCAAGCGCGACGTCGCGGCGCTGCGCGAGCACGTCCGCGAGCTGCTCGGCCCCGCGGTGGCCGCGCTGCAGGGCGTCGGCGAGCCCGACCGCGCGGTCGTGACGAGCAAGACCTTCCGCTCGCTGGCCCGGCTCGACGGCGCCGCGCCCTACAGCGAGGGGCCGCGGGTGCCGCGGGCGCTGCGGCTGGCCGGGCTCGACCGCAGCGTCGAGCTGCTGGCCGGGATGCGGGCGTCCGACCGGGCCCGGCTGCCCGGCGTCTCGCCGGGCCGCGCGGGCCAGCTGCTCGCCGGGGCGGTGGTGGCCCAGGAGGCGCTGCGGGCCTTCGGCCTGGCCTCGGTCGACGTCTGCCCGTGGGCGCTGCGCGAGGGCGTCATCCTGCGGCGCCTGGACCAGCTCGCCGGCGCCTGAACCCGGCCGGGACGCCGCTCGCCCCGTACGCTCTGCGGGAGATGTCCGAGTCGACGAGCGCCCTGGCCGACCCGCCGGCGGTGCCGGCCGCCCCGGCGCTGCCCCTCGAGCCCGGCGCCCGGGTCGCCCTGTCGACGGCGAGCGTCTACCCCGAGTCGACCGCCAACGCCTTCGAGATCGCCGCCCGGCTGGGCTACGACGGCGTCGAGGTCATGGTGTGGACCGACCCCGTCAGCCAGGACGTGACCGCCCTGCGACGCCTGTCGGACTACCACCAGGTGCCGATCCTCGCGCTGCACGCGCCGTGCCTGGTCATCACCCAGCGGGTCTGGGGCACCGACCCGTGGGTCAAGCTCGTGCGGGCCAAGGAGGCCGCCGAGGAGGTCGGTGCCGAGACCGTCGTGGTGCACCCGCCGTTCCGGTGGCAGCGCGACTACGTCCGGCAGTTCGTCGGCGGGATCGCCCAGATGGCCCACGAGACCGACGTCAAGTTCGCGGTCGAGAACATGTTCCCGCTGCGCGCCCGCGGCCGGGAGATCTCGCCGTACGCCCCCGACTGGGACCCCACGCTGGAGGACTTCCGGCACTTCACGCTCGACCTGTCGCACACCAGCGTCAGCCAGAGCGACGCCCTCGGCCTGCGGGACGTCATGGGCGACCGGCTGGCCCACGTGCACATCGCCGACGGCACCGGCAGCGCCCGCGACGAGCACCTCGTGCCCGGCCGCGGGCACCAGCCCTGCGCCGAGCTGCTCGAGGGGCTCGCCGCGTCGGGCTTCGACGGGCTCGTCGTCGCCGAGGTCAGCACCCGGCGCAGCGAGGACCGCGCCGAGCGCGAGGCCGACCTCGCCGAGGCGCTCGCCTTCACCCGGCTCAACCTGGCGGCGCCCGGCCGCGACCGACCGGACGGCCTGGCGCCGGGCCTGAGCCGCGGGTCCTAGGGTCGGGCCATGGACGCGCTGCGCACCCCGGACGACCGCTTCGCCGACCTGCCCGGCTTCCCCTGGGAGCCGTCGTACGCCGAGACCTCCGACGGGCTGCGGATGGCCTTCCTCGACGAGGGGCCGCGGGACGCGCCGGTCGTGCTGCTGCTGCACGGCGAGCCGAGCTGGTCCTACCTCTACCGGACGATGGTCCCGGTGCTGCTCGACGCCGGGCTGCGGGTCGTGGCGCCCGACCTCATCGGGTTCGGGCGCAGCGACAAGCCGACGTCCGAGGACGACTACACGTACGCCGGCCACGTCGAGCAGGTGCGGTCGGTGGTCTTCGACGTCCTCGACCTGACCGACGTGACCCTCGTCTGCCAGGACTGGGGCGGCCTGATCGGGCTGCGGCTGGTCGCCGAGCACCCCGACCGCTTCGCCCGCGTCGTCACCGCCAACACCGGGCTGCCCGACGGCACGCGGCGGCTGCCGCAGGCGTGGTGGGACTTCCACGACTTCGTGCAGCGCACGCCGGACCTGCCGATCGGGCTGCTCGTGTCGTTCGGCTGCACGGACCCGGTCGACCCGGCGGTCGTCGCGGCGTACGACGCGCCCTTCCCCGACGCGACCTCCAAGGCGGGGGCGCGGCGGTTCCCCTCGCTCATCCCGCAGACGCTCGACGACCCGGCGACGCCCGCCAACCAGGCCGCGTGGGAGGTGCTGCGCACCTTCGACAAGCCGTGGCTGTGCGCGTTCTCCGACGGCGACCCGATCACCGCGGGCGGCGAGCGGGCGTTCGTCGGGGTGGTGCCGGGCACGGCCGGGCAGCCGCACACGACGATCACCGGTGCCGGGCACTTCCTGCAGGAGGACCGCGGCCCCGAGCTCGCCGGCGTGGTCGTCGACTGGCTGCGCGGGCTCGGCGCGCTCTGAGCCGGTGGCGCCCGCCGGGCGAGCGGGGCCCGCAGGGCGCCGTCCGGCGCCGCCGTCCGGGGATAGCCTCCGCGCATGTTGAGGTCGGCGATCCTCGCGGCGTCCCGCAACGACACGGTCCGGCGGGTCGTGGCCGGCGCGCCGGTCAGCCGGGGCGTGGTGCAGCGCTTCGTCAGCGGCGAGACGGTCGACGACGCCGTGCGCACCACGCGGGACCTGCAGGCCGCCGGGCTGCAGGTCAGCCTGGACCACCTCGGCGAGGACACCCTCGACGCCGGGCAGGCCGAGGCGACGGTCAAGGCCTACCTCGTGCTGCTCGAGGCGCTGCGCGCGGCCGGGCTCTCGCAGGGCGGCCGCGCCGAGGTGTCGGTCAAGCTCACCGCGGTCGGCCAGGCGATCGACGAGGGCCTGGCCCGCGACAACGCCCGCACGATCTGCGAGGCGGCCCGCGCCGCCGGCACCACGGTGACGCTGGACATGGAGGACTCGAGCACCACCGACTCGACGCTCGGGGTCCTCGCGGACCTGCGGCGCGAGTTCCCGGGCACCGGCGCGGTGCTGCAGGCCTACCTGCACCGCACCGAGGCCGACTGCCGGGACCTCGCCGTCGAGGGCAGCCGGGTGCGGCTGTGCAAGGGCGCCTACCGGGAGCCGCCGGGCGTGGCCTTCTCGAGCACGGCCGAGGTCGACCGGTCGTACGTCCGGTGCCTGCGCGTGCTGCTCGAGGGCCCCGGGCACCCGATGGTCGCCACCCACGACCCGCGGCTGGTCGCGATCGCGGGGCGCCTGGCGCAGGGCCGGCCGCAGGGCAGCTACGAGTACCAGATGCTCTACGGGATCCGGCCGCTCGAGCAGCAGCGGCTCGCCGGCACGGGCGCGACCGTGCGGGTCTACGTGCCGTACGGCTCGCAGTGGTACGGCTACCTCATGCGCCGACTCGCCGAACGCCCCGCCAACCTCGCCTTCTTCCTGCGCGCCCTCGCGAGCCGGTCGTGACGGGGGCAGGCTCAGCGCCGCTCATCGCCCTGCTCGGCGTCGGCAAGCTCGGCGAGGCGCTGCTGTCGGGCCTGCTGCGCAGCGGGCACCCGGCCGACCGGCTGCTCGGGGCCGAGAAGCACCCGGAGCGGGCCGCCGAGATCGCCGAGCGCTACGGCGTGCGGACCCCCGTGCCGGTCGACGCGGTCGCCGAGGCCGACGTGGTGCTGCTCGCCGTCAAGCCGCAGGACATGCGCGCCCTGCTCGCCGAGGTCGCCGGCAGCCTGCGGCCCGGCGCCCTCGTCGTCAGCGTCGCCGCCGGCATCCCGACGCGGGTGATCGAGCGCGAGCTCGCCGAGGGCACGCCGGTGGTGCGCGTCATGACCAACACGCCGGTCTTCGTGGACCGGGCCATGTCGGCCGTGAGCGCCGGCTCGAGCGCGACGGCCGAGCACGTCGGGCTCGTCGAGGACCTGCTGCGCCACGTCGGCAAGGTCGTGCGGGTGCCCGAGGCCCAGCAGGACGCGGTGACGGCGCTGTCGGGCAGCGGCCCGGCGTACGTCTTCTTCCTCGTCGAGGCCATGATCGACGCGGGGATCCTGCTCGGCCTGCCGCGCGCGGTGGCCCACGAGCTCATCGTGCAGACCCTGGTCGGCAGCGCGGCGATGCTCGCCGAGTCCGGCGAGCACCCGGTGCTGCTGCGCGAGGCGGTGACCAGCCCGGGCGGCACGACGATCGCGGCGATCCGCACGATGGAGGACCACGGCGTGCGGGCCGCGATGATCTCGGCGATCGAGGCGGCCCGCGACCGCAGCCGCGAGCTCGCCGGCGACGACTAGCCGCCGGCGGGTCTAGGCCGGCCGGCCGCTGCCCGCGCCGACCTCCGGCGCGACGGTGTCGGCGGCCTCGGCGTCGCGCTCGCCCATCGGCTGCGACGGGCCCTTCGTGGTGTCGGCCGCGGTCTGCTTCTCCGACTCGGCGTTCACCTCCGCGCCCAGCAGCACGATGAAGCTCGTGATGTAGAGCCAGAGCAGCAGGACGACGACGCCGGCGAGCGCGCCGTACGTCTTGCCGTACGACCCGAAGTTGCTGACGTAGATCGACAGCGCGGCGCTGGCGACGATCCACAGCACGGTCGCGAGCAGCGAGCCGAGGCCGACCCAGCGGAACTTCGGGGAGTCGCGGTCGGGCGCGTAGCGGTAGAGCACCGCCAGGCCGAGGACCATGAACGCCACCAGGCCGACCCAGCGCAGCACGAAGGCCACCGCGGTGCCGAAGGTCCCGAGCCCGATCGCGTCGAGCACCACCGGCAGCACCGCGATGAGGCCGATCGCGACGAGCACGAAGACCACCGCGCCGAGCGTGAGGGCGAGGGCGAGCAGCCGCAGCCGGACGGCGCCGCGGGTCTCCTCCTCGTCGTACGCGATGTTGACCGCCTTGATGATGTTCCCGACGCCGCCGCTGGCGCTGAACAGCGCGCCGACCACGCTGACCGCCAGGCCGATCCCGAGCGCGCCACCGGAGGTGGACGTGATGTTGGTCAGCTGGTCCTGCAGCAGGGTGGCCGCCTCCGCGGGGAGGGTGTCGCTGAGGTTGTCGACCTGCTCGGTGACCTGGGCCGGGTCGGCCACCAGGCCGTAGAGGGTGACCGCCGCGATGAGGGCCGGGAAGATCGCGAGGAAGGCGTAGTAGGTCACCGCCGCGGCGAGCATCCCGACGTCGTCGGTCTTCTGCTCGGCCCAGGCGCGCGTGAGCACCATCTTCCAGCCGGCGGCGGGGATCTGGCGGGGGTCGTCGGCGCCGCGCCCGGGCACGCCGCCGCCGCGCCCCGCCGACGCGCCCGGTGGGCGAGGCGCGGCGGATCGCCTCGCGGTCGGCGGCCAGCTCCGCGATCGAGCGCCGCGGACCGGTCGGGCAGCGCTTGCTGCGGCGGCCGGTGACGAAGGCGGTCCCGGTGAGGGCGGCGGTGCTGAGGGTCCGGAGTCGGCTCACGCCGCTGTGCCTTCCCGCCTGCGCCGCCAGCACGCCTGCGTCCGCCGGGCGCCGACCTGGCTGCCGCGCGGGCGGGCGGACGTCCGGGACGGTGCTCGACAGGCCGGGGGACCGCGCGCTCCGTACGCTCGGGAGGTGAGCAGCAGAGCCGGGCAGGGCGGGTGAGGGCCCGGGTCGTGGTGCCCGCGGCGGTGCTGGTCGTCGCGCTGGTCGGCGGCGGCGTCGCGCTGGCCCGCTCCGGCGACGACGGCCCGGCCGTGCAGCTCGGCGAGGTCACCCGCGCGACGGTCACCGAGGTCGTCGACGCGCCGGGCACGATCACCGCCCGGGCGACGAGCACGGTCACGGCGCCGGCCGACGGCACCGTCGCGGCGCTGCTGGTGCCCGACGGCACGACGGTGACCCGCGGGACGGTGCTCGCCCGGCTCGACAGCCCGGCGGCGCAGTCGCGGCTCGACAGCGCCCGACGGGCCCGGCGCGGCCGCCGGCGCCTCGCAGGTGCGGGTGCCCGCCGCCGACCTCTCGCCGCTGCAGGACTCGCTCGACGCCGCGGCCGCACAGGCCTTCGACGCCGCCCGGGACGCGGCGCACCAGGTGCCCGACCCGGCGGCGCAGACGGCGGCGCTGCAGTCGCTGGCTGCGGCGGAGGCGCGCTACCGGTCGGCCGCGCAGGCCGCCCGCGAGGTCGCGGCGTCCGTCGCGGCCGGCGCCGCGGGCATCGGCCAGGCCGTCGAGGCGCTCGGCAGCAGCTCGCGGCTGCAGGCCGACGCGCTCGTCCAGGCCGCCGACCGCCACCGTCGACGCGCTGACGATCACCGCGCCGATCGACGGGGTCGTCAGCTACGGCCGGGGCGGCGGCGGGTCCGGGGCGGCCGCCGGGCTCGGCGGGCTGCTGGGCCAGCTCCCGGCCGGCCTGGCGGCGGGGCTGCCGGCCGCGCAGCCCGCCCCGGCGACCACCGGCCCGCTGGCCGTGGGCGTGCCCGTCACCTCCGGCTCGCCGCTGCTCACGGTCACCGACACCTCCGGGCTGACCGTCACCGCCGACGTCGACGAGACCGACGTGCTGCTCGTGCGACCGGGGACGCCGGCCGGCGTCGAGCTCGACGCCCTGCCCGGCGCCGCGTACGACGGGTCCGTCACGTCCGTCGACGTCACCCCGACGGCCGCCGGCGGCGGCGGCGTGACCTACCGCGTACGGCTGTCGCTCACCCCCGGCACCACGGCCGACGGCAGCCCCTCGCCGACCCCGCTGCCCGGGATGAGCGCGGTGGTCGACCTGCGGGTGCGCGAGGCCGACGGCGCGCTGAGCGTGCCGAGCGCCGCCGTCGTGCGCGACGGCGACCGCGACGCGGTGTTCGTGCAGGACGGCCGCGGCGAGACGGCGGTCTACCGCCGGCGCGAGGTCGTGCTCGGCGCGCAGGGCTCCGACCGGGTGCAGGTGCTGCGCGGCCTGGAGCTCGGCGAGCGGGTCGTCGTGCGCGACGCCGACCGGCTGCGGGACGGCCAGCGGGCGTGAGCACGCCGGCGCTCGAGGCCGTCGACGTCACCCGCTCCTACCCGCTCGAGGGTGTCGTCGTGCAGGCGCTGCGCGGGGTCAGCCTCACCGTCGAGCAGGGCGACTACATCGCGGTCGTCGGCCCGTCGGGGTCGGGCAAGAGCACCCTCATGCACCTGCTCGGCGGGCTCGACCGGCCGACCAGCGGGGTGCTGCGCGTCGGTGGCCGCGACGTCTCGGGCATGGGCGAGGACGAGCTCGCGCAGGTGCGCAACGCGACGATCGGCTTCGTCTTCCAGGCCTTCCAGCTGCTCGCCCGCACCAGCGCCGTGGACAACGTGGGGATGCCGCTGGTCTACCGCGGCGTGCGCCGGGCCGAGCGGCGCCGGCGGGCGACGCAGGCGCTGGAGCGGGTCGGCATGGGCCACCGGCTCGGCCACACGCCCAACCAGCTCTCCGGCGGCGAGCAGCAGCGCGTCGCGATCGCGCGGGCGCTGGTCGGGGAGCCGCAGGTGCTGCTCGCCGACGAGCCGACCGGCAACCTCGACAGCCGCACCGGCGAGGAGGTCATGGCGCTGCTCGAGGCCCTCAACGCCAGCGGCGTCGCGGTCGTGCTCGTGACGCACGACCGCGAGGTCGCGGCGCGGGCCCGGCGGCAGGTGCACGTGCGCGACGGGCTCCTGGAGTCGCCGGCCGACCGCCGTACGTCGCCGTGAGGCTGGCCGAGGCCTGGCGGGTCGCCGTCACCGCGCTGCGGGCCAACCGCCTGCGCAGCCTGCTCACGATGCTCGGCGTCGTCATCGGCGTGGCGGCCGTCGTCGTGCTCGTCGCGATCGGCACCGGCGCCAAGCAGGAGGTCGAGGCGCAGGTCGAGGGGCTGGGCTCCAACCTCGTCCTCGTGGTGCCGGGCAAGCTGGAGTTCGGCAGCGCCGCCGACGGCGAGCCGGCTGCAGCTGTCCGACGCCGAGGCGCTGGGGCGGGCGATCGGGCAGCCGGGTGGCGTCGGCGCGACGCTGGCCAGCGGCGAGCAGGTGCGCAGCGGCGCCCGGACCGCCTTCGCCACGGTCACCGGCGGCAACCCGGCGCTGCCCCGGGTCATCACCCGCGAGGTGGCGAGGGGCAGAGTACTTCCGGCAGAGCGACGTGGACACCCGCCGACGGGTCGCGGTGCTCGGCAGCGCGCTCGCCACCGAGCTCTTCGACGGCGCCGACCCGCTCGGGCAGACGGTGACGATCGGCGGGGCGCGCTTCCGGGTGGTCGGCGTCTTCGCCGAGATCGGCGCGGGCCTGGGCGCGAACCGCGACGCCGAGGTGCACGTGCCGATCACCACGGCGCAGCGCCTGTTCGGGGTCGAGCGGGTCGATGCCCTCGCGGTCAAGGCGCCCACGGCCGCGTCGGTGGAGCGGGTCCGGGCGACGAGCCTGCAGGTGCTGCGCGACCGCTACCCCGACGAGCAGTTCAGCGCGGTGACGCAGGACCAGATCCTCGGCACCATCGGCAAGATCCTCGGCCTGCTCACCACGGTGCTCGCCGCCATCGCGCCATCAGCCTGCTCGTCGGCGGCGTCGGGGTCAGCAACATCATGCTCGTCTCGGTGCGGGAGCGGACCCGCGAGATCGGGCTGCGCAAGGCGGTCGGGGCCCGCCAGCGCGACGTGCTGCTGCAGTTCCTGCTCGAGGCGGTGCTGCTCACCACGATCGGCGGGGTGCTGGGCATCGCGCTCGGCATCGGCGGCGCGCTCGGCCTGTCGGCGCTGGTCGACACCCTGCCGGCGGTCGTCACCTGGTGGTCGCCGGCGCTGGCGTTCGGCGTGAGCGCCGCCGTCGGGCTGTTCTTCGGCGTGGTGCCCGCGCGCCGAGCGGGCAGGCTCGACCCCGTCGTCGCCCTCCGCACGGAGTAGGAGTCCCGGTGTCCCGACAGCACCCTGGTCGTCTGGGACGACGTCTTCACCTCCTACGACTTCGGCGCCAGCCACCCGATGCGCCCGATGCGCCTCGAGCTGACGATGGCCCTGTCGCGACAGCTCGGCGTGCTCGACCGTCCCGGCGTACGCCGTCGGCGCCCCCGTCCCGGCCGGCGACGACCTGCTCGAGCTGGTCCACGACCCGCTGTACGTCGCGTCAGCGTCAAGCGGGCCCCCGACGACCTGCTCGGGCCGGCTGTCGCTGCGCTGGGGCCTCGGCACCGGCGACAACCCGGTCTTCCCGCGGATGCACGAGGCGTCGGCGCTGGTCACCGGCGCCAGCGTGACCGCCGCCGAGGCGGTCTGGACCGGCACCGCCCAGCACGCCGTCAACGTCTCCGGCGGGCTGCACCACGCGATGCGCGACCGGGCCTCCGGGCTTCTGCGTCTACGACGACCCCGCGGTCGCGATCGCCTGGCTGCTCGCGCACGGCGCGCAGCGCGTCGCGTACGTCGACGTCGACGTGCACCACGGCGACGGCGTCGAGGCGGCGTTCTACGACGACCCGCGGGTGCTCACCGTGTCGGTGCACGAGAGCGGCCGCACCCTGTTCCCGGGCACCGGCTGGCCCGACCAGGCCGGCGGCGGCGGGCGCGTCGGCACCAACGTCAACCTCGCGCTGCCCGCGGGCACCGGCGACGCCGGCTGGCTGCGCGCCTTCGACGCGGTCGTGCCGCCGGTGCTGCGGGCCTTCGCCCCGCAGGTCCTCGTCACCCAGCACGGCTGCGACACGCACGCCCTCGACCCGCTCGCGCACCTGCTCATGAGCGTCGACGGGCAGCGGGTCGCCTACACCGCGCTGCACCGCCTGGCCCACGAGGTCTGCGGCGGGCGCTGGGTGGCGCTCGGCGGCGGCGGCTACGAGCCCGTGCAGGTCGTGCCGCGGGCCTGGACGCACCTGCTCGCCGAGGCGACCAGCGCCGTCCCCGGCGGGTCGCCCGTCGACGGCGCGACGCCGGACGACTGGCGCGCGACGGCGCAGGAGAAGGGCCGCGAGCGCGCTCCCGGCTCGCTCACCGACGGCGCCGACCCGGTGTGGGTGCCGTGGGAGGGCGGACCCGGCGGTGAGCAGGACGGCGCCGACCGGGCCGTGGTCGCGACCCGCGAGGCCGTCTTCCCGCACCTCGGGCTCGACCCGATGGCGGCGCAGGGATGAGCGCGCCCGCGCGCGGGGCCCTGCGCCAGCACCTGCTCGACTCCCGCATCGCCGGCGACGTCGCGACCCCCCGCGAGGAGAACCTGCGCAACGCCGGGCGGATGGCCGAGGGGCGACCCGGCTACGACTTCGGGCTCGTGCCGGCGCGGGAGTGGACGCGCGACGAGGTCCTCGAGGTCATGGTGCGCCGCTGCGGGGTGGTGGCCGACCCGGCGTACGACGCCGGTCAGGACACCATCGACGTCGACCTCACCCTCGCGGCCCTGGACCGGGTGCGCGACCGGCTGGCGCTGGCCGCCCGGCGCCGCGAGCGGGTGCTGCTCGCGACCGGGCACCCGACCGGCATCTTCGTGCTGCACCTGGCGTGCGCGGCCGCGCTGCGCGAGGCGGGCGCGCAGGTGCTCACCCCGACCCTCGACTGGACCTGGCCCTGGGACGACGACGCCGGTGGTCCCCGCTGGCGGGCCCGCACCGTGCGCTCCCTCGCCGGCGTGCACGTCCTCGCCACCGGCGGCGAGCTGCTGCACACCCACGCCCCCGAGCCCGGCCGGGCCCTGCTCGCCGCGCTCGACGCACCGCCGGACCTCGTGGTCGCCGACCACGGCTGGGCCGGTGCGGCCGCGCAGGCCGGCCTGGAGGTCCTCGCGTACGCCGACTGCAACGACCCGGCGCTGTTCGTCGCCGAGGAGGAGGGGCGCGACCTGGTCACCGTGCCGCTCGACGACAACGTCGACCCGCGGGCCTACGACGCCGTCGCGGCCCACCTGACCGCCTGGCGCTGAGCGCGCCCGGCCGCCGTCAGGTCGGCCCTCTACCCGCGGGGCGCCGCGGCCGATACCCTCCGACAGCACGCGCGTGTCCAGTGCCTGCGGTGGGGAAGCCGCGGGCCGCGACGCGTGCCGACGGTGGCCGCCATGACCAGCTCGACGCCCAGCCCGACCCCCGAGCCCGACCGGGCGCGCCCGCGCGCGCTCGAGGACCTCGCCCAGGTGCGCTTCCTCACCGTGGCCGAGGTCGCGACCGTCGTGCGGGTCTCGCGGATGACCGTCTACCGCCTGGTGCACTCCGGCGAGCTGGCGTCGGTCCGGGTCGGGCGCTCCTTCCGGGTGCCCGAGCGGGCGGTGCACGACTACCTGCGCGGGGCCTACACCGAGGCGGGCTGAGCCGGGGGCGTCGCAGGTGCCCGACGCCGCGCCGGCTCGCCAGGACGGCCCGGAGCCGGAGAGGCGCGGGTGCGCGGACCGGTGCGTTGCGCCGGGACGCAGGGACCGGCCCGGCGTTGCGCGGGGGCGCAACGCGCTCGACGACACACCTGCCCGGTGTCGAGGCAGGCCGCGCCGGCGCCGCGGCGGAGACGGCCGGCCGCCCGGGCCGGGGGGACGGCGCGGCCTGCCGGGTAGGCTGGGCGCTCGCGGGTGCTGCGTCCGGGCCCGCGCGCCGAGTCTGTGCTCCCCGAGTCTGTGAAGGTCGTGTCGTGGGTTCCGTCATCAAGAAGCGCCGCAAGCGGATGGCCAAGAAGAAGCACCGCAAGCTGCTGAAGAAGACCCGCGTCCAGCGCCGCAACAAGAAGTAGCCGCGCCCGCTCCCGTGCGCCCCCGCGTCGTCCTCGTCACCGGCGCCAGCCGCTACCTCGGCAGCCGGCTGGCCGGGGTGCTCGCCGCCGACCCCGAGGTCGAGCGGGTCATCGGCGTCGACACGGTGGCGCCGACGCCCGCAGCGCAGGCGCTGCTGGGCCGCACCGAGTTCGTCCGGGCCGACATCCGCAACCCCCTCATCGCCAAGGTCGTGGCCGAGGCCGAGGTCGACACGGTCGTCCACATGAACGTGCTCGCCACCCCCCGCGGGGCCGGCGGCCGCACGGCCATGAAGGAGATCAACGTCATCGGGTCGATGCAGCTGCTGGCCGCCTGCCAGAAGGCGCCGTCGATGCGCCGGCTCGTCGTCAAGAGCACCACCGCGGTCTACGGCACCTCGCCGCGCGACCCGGCGCTGTTCACCGAGGACGCGGCGCCGCGGGTCCTGCCGAGCTCCGGCTACGCCAAGGACGCCGTCGAGGTCGAGGGCTACGTCCGCGGGTTCGGCCGGCGCCGCCCCGACGTGACCCTGTCGCTGCTGCGCTTCACCAACTTCATCGGCCGCGACCTCGACAGCCCGCTCACGCGCTACCTGTCGCTGCCGGTCGTGCCGACGGTCTTCGGCTTCGACCCCCGCCTGCAGCTGTGCTCCGACGACGACGCCGTCGAGGTGCTCCGGCGCTTCAGCACCGAGGACCACCACGGCACCTTCAACGTCGGCGGCGCAGGGGTCCTGCTGCTCAGCCAGGCGCTGCGTCGTCTCGGCCGCCCCGCCGTGCCCGTGCCGGGCCTGGCGGTCTCCCTCGTCGGGCGGGCCCTGCGCAGCACCGGCGCGGTGGACGTGTCGCCGGAGCAGCTGCGCTACCTCGCGCACGGCCGGGTCGTCGACGTGTCCCGTCTGCGGGCCGAGCTCGGCGACGTGCCCCGCCCGACCGCCGAGGCGTTCGCGGTCTTCGCCGAGGGCCACGCGCGACCCGAGCTCGCCGCGGGCGTCGCCCTGGCCGAGGAGCGGACCCGCGAGCTGCTCGCCCGCCGGGCAGCCGGGCGAGGGCCCGGCACGGCGCCGTACGGCCCGTCCCCGACCGGAGGTGCCCGTGCCTGAGGCGACCGTCCTGCCCTTCGACCCCCGCGGCAGCGGCGCCGGGCCGCGCGTCGAGGCGGACGGGCCGCCGGCCGGTCCCGGCTGGGAGCGGCGGCTCGCCGGCGGGCTGGCCTTCCTGCGCCGGCGGCTCACCGGCGACTACGAGGTCGACGACTTCGGCTTCGACGCCGACCTCACCGAGCACGTCCTCGCACCGCCGCTGCGCCCGCTCTACGACCGGTGGTTCCGCGTCGAGACCCGCGGGCTCGAGCACGTGCCCGACACCGGCGGCGCGCTGCTCGTGGCCAACCACAGCGGGACGCTGCCGCTCGACGCGCTCATGACGATGATGGCGCTGCTCGACCACCACCCGGCCCACCGGCACCTGCGGCTGCTGGGCGCCGACCTCGTCTTCCGGCTGCCCGTCGTCGCCCCGCTGGCCCGCAAGAGCGGCAACACCCTGGCCTGCCACGCCGACGCCGAGCGGCTGCTGTCGTCCGGCGAGGTCGTCGGGGTCTTCCCCGAGGGGTTCAAGGGCATCGGCAAGCCGTTCCGCGAGCGCTACAAGCTGCAGCGCTTCGGCCGCGGCGGGTTCGTGTCGGCGGCGCTGCGCACCGGCGTGCCGATCGTGCCCTGCTCGATCGTGGGGGCCGAGGAGATCTACCCGATGGTGCACGACGTCCGGACGCTCGCCCGCCTGTTCGGCCTGCCGTACGCGCCGATCACACCCACGTTCCCGCTGCTCGGGCCGCTCGGCGCCGTCCCGCTGCCGTCGAAGTGGATCATCGAGTTCGGCGAGCCGATCCCCACCGCCGACCTCGGGGGCGCGGCGGCCGCCGAGGACCCGATGCTCGTCTTCAACCTCACCGACCAGGTGCGCGAGACGATCCAGTCGACGCTCTACACGCTGCTCATGCAGCGGCGCTCGGTCTTCTTCTAGCGGACGGTCGCCAGGTGGCCGCGCAGGCGGCTGGGCAGCGACTCCTGCTGGTAGCGGCGGCGCAGGGCGAGGCCGCCGACGACGCCACCGGCCAGCGCGCCGGCCCCGGCCGCGGCCGGCACGCCGATCCTGGCGGCCTTGCGGCCGGTGCGGAAGTCGCGCACGTCCCACCCGCGACGGCGGGCCTCCTCGCGCAGCGCCGCGTCGGGGTTGACCGCCACGGCGTGCCCGACGAGCGAGAGCAGCGGGATGTCGTTGGCGGAGTCGCTGTAGGCGACGCAGCGGGACAGGTCGAGGTCCTCGCGCTCGGCCAGAGCGCGCACCGCCTCCGCCTTGGCCGGCCCGTGCAGCGGCTCGCCGACGAGGCGGCCGGTGTAGAGCCCGTCCTCGACCTCGCTCACCGTGCCGAGCGCTCCGGTGAGGCCGAGCCGCGAGCTGATGATCCGGGCCAGCTCGACGGGGGTGGCCGTGACGAGGAAGACCCGCTGGCCGACGTCGAGGTGCTGCTGGGCGAGCGCCCGGGTGCCGGCCCAGATCCGCCGCTCCATGAGCTCGTCGTAGATCTCCTCGCCGTACGTCACGATCTGCTCGACGCTCTTGCCCGCGACGAGGCCGAGCGCCTTCTCGCGGATGCCGGCGACCGCGTCGAGGTCCTCGGTGCCGCGCACCCGGAACCGGAGCTGCTCCCAGCCGAAGTCGAGCAGGTCGCGGGTCGTGACGAGCCCTCGGCCGGCCATGCCCTTGCCGAAGAAGTAGATGGACGCGCCGCGGATCATCGTGTTGTCGACGTCGAAGAAGGCGGCGGCGCGGGGGTCGGGGACCGGCCCGTCGCCGACCGACGCGGCGGCGGCCGAGGCCGCGCCCGCGAGCACCGTCGAGACGCCGTCCCCGCGGGACGGCCTGCGCAGCCAGCGCGCCACCGGCACCCCTCCCTCGTCCGCTGTCGGTCCCTCCACCCTAGGACGGGGGACCGACGGGGCCGGGGTCAGGCCGTACGGCGGCGGCGGAGCAGGGCGGCGCCGACGAGGCAGGCCAGGCCGACCCCGCCGACCACGGCGCTCGTGCCGGTGCGCGGCAGCTGGTCGGTGCTCGTGCCCGGGACCGCCAGCGGCGCCTCGGTGACGGCCGCCGCCGAGGGCACGATCTGGAGCAGCACCAGCGGACCGGCGACGCCGAGCGGTGTGGCGAGCGCCTCCGGCAGGGTCAGCTGGAGCCCGACTCCCCGCACCGCCGCGGCGGCGCAGGAGCCGTCGGCGGCGGTGAAGGTGCCGGACTGGCTGCCGTCGAGCGCGGTCGGGCAGGTCTTCAGGCCGGCCGGGTCGTCGAGCTGCACCACCTGCAGGCCCGCCGGGGCGAGCGCGGCGAAGAGCTGGTCGAACAGGGTGCCCAGCGCCGTCTCCAGGCCGTCGGGGAGCACGAGGCCCGCGACGTCGGCCTGGATGCCCTGCAGGGTCGCCCGGGCGGAGGCGAACGGGTCGACCTCGCCGCTCTTGAGCGCGGCGATCGTCGAGTCGACCGACGCGGTCGCCGAGCCGGCGGTGCCGGCCGTGCTCGCGGTCGAGACGCTCTGCAGCACCTGCGCGGAGGCCAGCGCCTGCTGCCCGAGCAGCGTCAGCCCGGCGACCTGCGACGTCGACGTCGCGGTCGTACGGGTCGCGGTGCCCTCGGCGGCGCTGGTGATCGTCTGCGAGGCGGTGACACCGGCCAGGCCGAGCACGCCGCTGTCGCCGGTCAGCGAGCCGAGCGCGGCCTGCAGCGCGGTGTCGATCTCGCCGATCGTGTCGGACAGGGCGCACAGCCCGCCGACGAGGGTGTCGCCGAGCAGCGTGCTGGTCGTGACGGGGACCCCGGCGGTGCCCAGCACGCCGTCGAGCCCGTCGGTCACCGGGGACAGGGCGCCCACGGTCTGGCCGAGGCCGGCGCACAGCTCGGCCACCGGGACCTGGAGCCCGTCGGCGATGGCCTGCAGCGCCTGGTCGACCGCGGCGGCGAGCCCGTCGGTCAGAGGGGCGAGGGCGTCCGCGAGCGCGTCCGGCAGGCCCACGCCGAGGTTGGTGACCGCGGCCTGGGAGGTGCTGGACGGCGCGACCGTCACCGCGGCCGACGACGGGGTGAGCTGGACCTTGAGCAGGTTGGCCAGCGGGGAGCCGGCGATGCCGTCGTTGAACGCCGCAGTCGGGTCGTCGGTCGCGGCGAGCGGGCCGGGCAGCCGCGCCTCGGAGCGGCCGAGGTCCTGCGTCTGGCCGCCGAGGGTGCCGGCGAGGACGCTGGCGAGCGCGGCGGCCTGCGGCGCGGTGCCGCTGACGGTGCGGACGGCTCCCGTCACGGGGTCGACCGACAGCGCGATCTTGGTCGAGGCGCCGCCCGGCAGGTTGAGCTCGAGGTTGACCGCGATCGCCCGGGTGGCCGCGGAGCGGTCGGTGCCGGCCGCCAGCGCCGGCGAGGCCGTCAGGGTGACGGGCAGCACCACCGCGGCGCACGCGGCCACGACGGCGGCGCGCCGGGTGCTCGTCCTCGACGGGGTCAGCAGCATGGGTTCTCGGCCTCTCGAGCTACGGGCGGTCGTCCGCGGGGGGCAGGACCCGGGACCGCTGGTGAGCAGTGTGTCAGTCCCGGGGCGCGCGCGTCGGGAAGTGGCCGACGCGCGCGGTCAGGAGCCGGCTCCCGGCAGCAGCGGCAGCGCCGGGACGGGGACCACGGGAAGGGTCAGCGGGGGCACCGTCGGCACCGGGGGCAGCGTCGGCACCGGGGCAGCGTCGGCACCGGCGCGGGCGGCGTGGGGGACAGCGGCGGCAGCGGCGGCAGCGGCGGCACGGCGGGCCGGCCACCGGGCAGACCCGGCGCGGGGACCGGTGCAGTCGTCAGGGGCCGAGCGGGTGCGCTCGGGCTCGTCGGGGTGGGGCCGGCACCGGGCACCGCCGGCGGCGGTGCGCTGCCGGTCGGGGCTGCGGGGCCGCGCCCGGTCCCGTCGGTCCCGGGGGCGGCAGGCGCCGCGGCGAGCGGCCGCGCGGCCCGCTCCCCGACCTCGGCGACGAGCGAGAGGGAGGCGTCGGCGCGGGCCCGGGCGCCGGCGGGCAGCTGCGGGACGACCGCGCGCAGCTGCGTCGACTGCTGGCGGGCCCAGGCCTGCAGCACCTGCAGCGGCGCCGGGTCGGCGGTGGCGCGGGCCGCCTGCTCGACGAGCCGGCTGCCGGTGCGGGTCTGCTCGTCCATCGCGTCGAGCGCGGCGCGCAGCCGGTCGGCCCGGGTGCCCCCGGCGAGCGCCGCGCCGTGGGCGCCGGCCGGCAGCGCCAGCGCGCCGCGCCCCTCGGCGAGGGCGCGGACCTCGGCCAGCCGCGTCTCGGCCAGGTGCAGGTGGGTCCGGCCGCGCTCGAGGCCGCTGCCGGCCGTCGCGAGCTGGAGGGCCTCGACACCGGTCTTCGCGGCGTACAGCGGCTGGCCGGGCAGCGACCGGGTCGCGGCGACCCCGACGCCGGTGAGCGCGACGACGCCGACCAGCGCGGCGGCGCACAGCGCGCCGCGGCGGGGCACGGTCACGGCCCGCGCCCAGCTCACGGCGGAGCGCCACGACACCGCTGCCGACACCGCTGCCGACAACACAGCCGGAGCCGGAGCCGGAGCCGGTGCGACGGCCGCGACGGCGAGCAGGCGGGTCCGCAGCGCGGCCCGGAACTCCGCGGGCACCTGCGCGACGGCCTCGAGCTCGGTGCGGGTGACGGCGAGAGCGGCGAGGACCTCGGTCGTGCGGGCGTCGGGCTGCTCGAGCAGGTCGCCCGTGGAGCGGCGCAGGGTCACGGCGCGACCTCCCGGCGGTGGGGGGCGGCCGGGGTGGCCGCTCGCAGGGTCAACGAGCGGGAGGGGTGCGAGGACACGGGCGCGGTCACAGCTCGGCCGCCTCGGGCAGCAGCCGGCCGAGCGTGCGGACCGCGCGGTGCTGCAGCGCCTTGACCGCGCCGTCGTTCTTGCCCATGACGCGGGCGGTCTCGGCGACGGACAGGCCCTGCAGGAAGCGCAGCGCGATGCACTCCTGCTGCTCGGCGCCGAGCTGGCGGACGGCGGCGAGCAGCGCGGCGCTCTGCAGGCCGGCGAGCACCGCGCCCTCGGGGCCGTCGGTGACCGGGACCGGCGCGGAGGCGGTCACGTCGTCGGTCGTGAGCTCGAGCCGGTAGCGGCTGCTCTTGTAGTGGTCGGCGATGAGGTTGCGGGCGATCGTGATGAACCACGCGCCGACGTCGCGGCCCTGCCAGGTGAAGGTGCCGATCCGCCGCAGCGCCCGCAGGAACGTCTCGCTGGTGAGGTCCTCGGCCAGCTGCGGGCTCGCCACGCGGTAGCGCACGTAGCGGTAGACGGTGTCGACGTAGCGGTCGTAGAGCGCGGCGAACGCCTCGGCGTCGCCGGCCTGCGCGCGGTGCACGAGGGCGAGCGAGCGCGCGGCGTCGCCCTCGGGGGCCGGCGGCGCGTCCTCGGGCGGCAGCGGCGGGTCGGAGGCCGGCGAGGGCGAGGGGACGGGCAGCCGCCGGGGGCGGGCCCCAGCGGTGCGCCGGTGCTGCCGGTGCTGCCGGTGCTGCCGGTGCTGCCGGTGCTGCGGGTGCTGCCGGCGCTGACGGCCTCGGCGACCGCGGCGGCGAGCGCCTCGAGCCCCGCCGCGAGCGGCAGCGCCGGTGCGGTCAGCAGCACGGGTCACCTCGCTGGGTCGGTCGGGATCGGGCGCGGGCAGCCCGCACCGGCGCGCCCACGGCACGTACGCCGAGGGTAGGGCGCGCGGGAGGGTCCAGGAGGGCGTTCCGGGAGACCGGGCCGACCTCCCGCCGCGGCCCGGGTCGGGCCGCTCCCGGGTCGTCGGCAGGCCGACCGGCGGACCTGAGCGCCGTACGCTGGGCCGGTGCCCGACCCCCGCCCGCGCCTGACCCGCGCGGCCCGGCGCCGTCGTCGCGGCCGGGTCGTCCTGCGCACCGTCCTGCTGCTCGTGCTGGCGGCCGTCACGGGCCTCGGGTCCTTCGTCGGCGGGCTGCTCGCGGCCCCGGTCTCCTTCGACCTGCCGCCGGCGCCGAAGCCGGCGCTGCTGTTCGCCGGGGACGGCAGCACGCAGATCGCCTCGATCCTGCCCGCCGAGCGGCGCGAGCCGGTCCCCTCGGCCGACATCCCCGAGGTCCTGCGCCAGGCGATCATCTCCGCGGAGGACGAGCGCTTCCTGGAGCACCGCGGGGTCGACGTGTCGGCGACGCTGCGGGCGGCCTACCGCGACGTCACCGGCAGCCAGACCCAGGGCGGCTCGACGCTCACCCAGCAGTACGTGAAGAACGCCTACGTCGGCAACGACCGCACCCTGCTGCGCAAGCTGCGCGAGGCGGCGCTCGCCGTCCGGCTCGAGCAGCGGCTGAGCAAGGACGAGATCCTCGTCGACTACCTCAACGCGCTCTACCTGGGCAACGGCACCTACGGCGTGCAGGCGGCGTCGAAGTACTACTTCGGCGTCCCGGTGAAGGACCTGTCGCTGGACCCGGCGACCGGGCAGCGCAGCCGGGTGCTCGAGGTCGCTCGCGCCGCCCTGCTCGCGGGCACCGCACCGGCCCCGTCGGTGTGGAACCCGGTCAACGACCTCGCGACGGCCAAGGCCCGGCAGCGCTACACCCTCAACCAGATGGTCGTCGGCGGCTTCATCAGCCCGCAGGAGGCCAGCGAGGCGTACGAGGTCGAGATCGTGCCGGTCCGCGCCTCGCCGCCGGAGCCGGCGTCGTCGGCGCCGGAGTTCACCGACCTGCTCAAGGCGCAGCTGCGCGAGTCGTACGCCGGCCGCGACATGGACGACGAGCTGTTCCGCGGCGGGCTGCGGGTGACGAGCACGCTCGACCCGGCGCTGCAGAAGGCGCTCGTGCAGGCGGCGCAGCGAGGTGCTGCCGGACGACCGCGACCCGCAGCTGGCGGCGGTGGCGATCGACACCCGCGACCGGCGACGTCAAGGCGATGACGACGCTGCGCCGGGTGCCGGAGAAGAAGCTGACGGACGGCACGGTCCGGCCGGCGAGCAACGGCTACCAGCGCAACGGCTTCAACCTCGCGACGAACGCCTACCGCTCCACGGGCTCGACGATCAAGCCCTTCACGCTCGCGGTCGCGCTGCAGGAGGGGCTCTCGCTCGACACCCGCCGGCGGGCGCCCGGGTGCTCGTCGATCCCCGACAAGGGCAGCCCGGGCGGCGTCTACCGCTACTGCAACGCCGGTGACAGCGGCACCGGGGGCACGGTGACGCTGCGGCAGGCGCTCGCGCGCTCGATCAACACCGTCTTCGTGCCGCTCGCGATCGAGGTGGGGCGCGACAAGGTCCGCGCGCTCATGCTCGACGCCGGGGTGAAGGTGCCGCCGCCGACCGCCGACGTGCCGACGCCGTTCTCCCCGGCGCCGAAGTCGTTCGGCCTGGGGACGACCGCGGAGGTGACGCCGCTGTCGCTCGCCGACGCGTACGCCACGCTCATGAACGGCGGCGTCCACGTCGCGCCGCGCTTCTACAGCGAGATCCGGGCCGGCGGCAGCGGCACCGACCCGGGCACCGTGGTCGAGCAGGTGCCGGCGGCGCCCGAGGGCGACCGGGCCCTCGACCAGGGCACCGCCGACAAGGTCGTCGAGGCGATGAGCAAGGTGGCCACGTCGCAGGGGACCGCCCCGGCCGCCGCGCAGCCGTTCACCGTCTACGGCAAGACGGGCACGACCAACGACAGCACCAACGCCTGGTTCGTCGGGTGCTCGAAGGAGCCGCAGCACCTGTGCGTCGCGGTCTGGATGGGCTACGAGGAGCAGACCTGCAAGGGCGTCTCGGGCTCCTGCGGCGGCATGTTCGACGTCCACGGCGTCAAGCAGGTGTACGGCGGCACGCTCCCGGCGCGGGTCTACGCCCGGGCCTTCGAGATCCTGCGCGCCGACCAGGCCGCGGCGAGCGCGGCGGCGGCGGCGGCAGCGGCAGCCCCGGTGGCCGCGCCGGCGGCCCGGCCGTCGAGCGCCGCCCCGGCCCGGCCCCGCCGCAGCACCCCGTCCTCTCCCCGGGCGACCGTGCCGCGCCGGACGACCGCGCCCCGCCCGACCCCGACGACCGTCCCGCGCACGTCCGCTCCCGCGGCGCCCTCGCCCACGTCGAGCCGCAGCGGGCTGCCGCTGCTGTCCCCGCCGCCGCGCTGACCCGCCGCGCTGACCCGCCGCGCTGACCGCGCGCTGACCCGCCGCGCCGGGCCCCGGACGTGCCAGACTGCGCCGCCGTGACCACCGCACCCGCTCCCGCCCCGGGCCCCGGGGCCAACCTCGCCGACCTCGTGCGCGCCAGCGCCGCGCGGGTGCCGGAGCGCGTCGCGCTGCGCGCGGGTGGCGGGAGCGACGACCTGGGCGCAGCTCGACGCCCTCGTCGACGCGACCGCGCGGGGGCTGCGCGCGCTGGGGCTCGAGCCCGGCGACCGGGTCGGGCTGCGGCTGGGCAACACGCCCGACTTCCCGGTCGCGTGGTTCGGGGCGCTGCGGGCGGGGCTGGTCGCGGTGCCGGTCAACCCCGGCTACACCGAGGTCGAGGTGCGCACCCAGCTCGGCGACTGCGGCGCCCGGGCCCTGGTGACGGCGCCCGCCGCCGACCTCGACGCGCTGCGGGCCGGGCTGCCCGGGCTCGAGCACGTCCTGCTCGCCGAGCAGGGGCAGGACGGCCCGGGCACCCTGGCCGGGCTGCAGGTCGCGGGCGGCCCGCCGCTGCCCGCCGCCTCGCCGGCCGGGTCCGTCGGCGGCAGCGAGGACCTCGCCGCCGTCCTCTACACCTCGGGCACCAGCGGCGTCCCGCGCGGCGCGATGCTCAGCCACCGGGCCCTGCTGGCCACCCTGGCGTCGTCGGCGTCGATCGACCCGCCGGTGGTCGCGCCCGACGACGTCGTGCTGCTCGTGCTGCCGCTGTCCCACGTCTACGGCCTCGGCGCCGCGCTCGGGATGGTCGCGCGCCAGGGGGCGACAGGGGTGCTCGTGGAGCGCTTCGACCCGGTCGAGACCCTCGCCGACGTGCGCCGGCACGCGGTGACCTGCCTGGTCGGGGCGCCCCCGATGTACGTCGCCTGGTCGATGCTCCCGGGCGTCGGCGACTCCTTCTCCAGCGTCCGGCTCGCCCTGTCCGGCGCGGCGCCGCTGCCGCCCGACGTGCTGCACCGGGTGCTCGACGCGACCGGGCAGCACGTCTTCGAGGGCTACGGCCTCACCGAGACGGCCCCGGTGCTCACGAGCACGCTGGTCAGCGAGGTCGCCAAGGCCGGCTCGATCGGCCGGCCGGTGCCCGGGGTCGAGCTCCGGCTGCTCGACGAGGACGGCCGGGAGGTCGAGGAGGGCGACCCGGGCGAGATCGTCGTGCGCGGGGCCAACCTGTTCTCCGGCTACTGGCCCGACGGCGCGGACGGCCCCGACGGCGACGGCTGGTGGGCCACCGGCGACGTCGCCTACGCCGACGACGACGGCGACCTGTTCCTCGTCGACCGGCGCCGCGAGCTGGTCCTCGTGAGCGGCTTCAACGTCTACCCGCGCGAGGTCGAGGACGTCCTGCTGCGCCACCCCGACGTCGCCGAGGCCGCGGTCATCGGGATCCCGCACCCCTACACCGGCGAGTCGGTCAAGGCGCTCGTCGTGCCGCGCGACGGCGCCCGGCTGCGGGCCGACGACGTCATCGCCCACTGCGCCCGCTCGCTGGCCCGCTTCAAGTGCCCGACCGCCGTCGAGGTGGTCGACGACCTGCCGCACTCGGCGACCGGCAAGGTGAGCAAGGGCCGGTTGAGGGCGCGGGCGGCCGAGGGCCCGGACGGCCCGTGAGCCTGCTGCGCCGCCGCGGCGCGGTGCGCGAGGTCGTGCTGGTGACGCGGGCCGGCTGCACCCGCTGCGCGGAGGTCGCGCCGGTGGTCGCGCGGGAGGCCGCCCGCGCCGGCGCGGCCTACGCGGAGCGCGACGTCGACACCTCGCCGCAGGACCTCGCCGCGTACGGCGACAAGGTGCCGGTGGTGCTGCTCGACGGCGTGGAGCACGCGTTCTGGGAGGTCGACGCCCGCGTGCTCCGGGCCGCGTTGCGGGCAGGCGTGTGACCGCGCTCACCGACTTCGTGCAGCCGTTCACAAGCGCGTAACCTCGACAGCGACGAGCGCCGGGCGCGTGCCTGGTGCGCAGCGGGGCAGGGGCGGACGGATGAGCGGGGCGGGCACGGTCGGCGCGGCGCCGCGGCGCCGCTGCGGGGTGCCCGAGGCCACCGTGGCGAGGCTGCCGGTCTACCTGCGCGCCCTGCACGGTCTCGCCGAGAGCGGCGCCCGCACCGTCAGCTCGCAGGACCTCGCCGACCTCGTCGGGGGCCGGCCGGCGAAGGTGCGCAAGGACCTGTCGCACCTGGGCTCCTACGGCACCCGCGGCGTCGGCTACGAGGTCGAGGAGCTCGTGCTGCACATCAGCCGCGAGCTCGGCCTGACCCGCGGCTGGCGCGTCCTGCTCGTCGGCGTCGGCAACCTCGGCCACGCCCTCGCCGGCTACGGCGGGTTCTCCTCGCGCGGGTTCGAGGTGGCCGCGCTGCTCGACGTCGACCCCGACCGGGTGGGCGAGGTCGTCGCCGGGCACCGGGTGCGCCCCGTCGCCGAGCTCGCGCAGGTCGTGGCCGAGACGGGCGTGAGCATCGCGGTCATCGCGACGCCGGCCGAGGCCGCGCAGCCGGTCTGCGACGCCCTCGTCGCGGCCGGCATCAGCAGCGTGCTCAACTTCGCGCCCGTCGTGCTGCAGGTGCCGCCGCAGGTCGACGTGCGCAAGGTCGACCTCGCCGTGGAGCTGCAGATCCTGTCCTTCCACCAGGCGCGTCGCACGCCGGCCGTCGAGCAGGACGTGCCGGCGTGAGCGTGCTCGTCGTCGGCGTCAGCCACCGGACCGCGCCCGTGGCGCTGCTCGAGCAGATGACGGTCGCGCTGCACGACACCGGCCCGGTCGCCGGCGAGCTGCGGGCCGGGGCGGTCGACGAGGCGCTGGTGCTGTCCACCTGCAACCGGGTCGAGGTCTACGCCGACACCGACGGCTTCCACGCCGGCGTCGACGCCGTCACCGACCTGCTGTCGCGCCGGTCGGGCGTGCCGCTGCCCGAGCTGCAGGAGCACCTCTACGTCCACTGGGAGGGCCAGGCCGTCTCCCACCTGTTCGAGGTCGCCTGCGGCCTGGACTCGATGGTCGTCGGCGAGTCGCAGATCCTGGGCCAGCTGCGCCGGGCGTACGGCACCAGCGCCGACGGCGCGGGCCGCACGCTGCACGAGCTCTTCCAGAGCGCGCTGCGGGTGGGCAAGCGGGCGCACGCCGAGACCGGCATCGACAGCGCCGGCCGCTCGCTCGTGAGCGTCGGGCTGGAGCGGGCCGTGGCGGCCGTCGGTCCGCTCGAGGGCCGCGACGTGCTCGTCGTCGGCGCCGGGTCGATGGGCGCGCTGGCGGGCAGCGTCCTGCGCCGTGCGGGCGTCGCGTCGATCACCGTCGCCAACCGCACGCGGGCCAACGCCGAGCGGCTCGCCACCTCGCTCGAGGGCGTCGGCACCGGGCTCGACGGGCTGCCCGCGGCCCTCGCGCAGGCCGACGTCGTCGTGTGCTCGACCGGCGCGACCGGCGTCGTGCTCGACCACGCGCTCGTCGCCGAGGCGGTGGCGGCCCGCGGCGGCCGGCCGGTGGCCTTCCTCGACCTGGCGCTGCCCCGCGACGTCGAGGCCTCCGTGCGCGGCCTGCCCGGGGTGACGCTCGTCGACCTCGAGACCCTGCAGACCGTGCTCCGCAGCACCGGCGCGGGCGGCGACGTCGAGGACGTGCGGGCGATCGTGCGCGAGGAGGTCGGCGGCTTCCTCGCCTGGCAGCGCGCCAGCCGGGTCGCCCCCACCGTCACCGCGCTGCGGAGGCGCGCCGCCCAGGTCGCCGAGGCCGAGCTGGCCCGGCTCGACGCCCGCCTGCCCGGGCTCGACGAGCGCGAGCGCGCCGAGGTCGCCGCCACCGTGCGCCGGGTCGTCGGCACGCTGCTGCACACCCCGACCGTCCGGGTGAAGGAGCTGGCCGAGGCACCCGCTGCCGCGTCGTACGCCGAGGCGCTGCGCGAGCTCTTCGGCCTCGACCGGGCCGCTCCCGCCGCCGTCGCCGCCGCGCCGGTCGCCGTCGAGGACGATCGGGCCGCCGTCGAGGACCCGGCCGTCGAGCACCAGGCCGCTGCGGGGGACGCCGCGTGAGCGCGCCGCTGCGCCTCGGCACCCGGGGCAGCGCGCTGGCGCTCGCCCAGTCGGGCCACGTCGCCGACGCCGTGCGCGCCGCGACCGGCCGCGAGGTCGAGCTGGTGCGCGTCGTCACCTCCGGCGACCGCTCCACCGCCGCGATCAGCTCGCTGGGCAGCACCGGCGTCTTCGTCACCGCGCTGCGCGACGCGCTGCTCGCCGGCGAGGTCGACCTGGCCGTGCACTCCTACAAGGACCTGCCGACCGCGCGCGGCGGCCGGGCTGATCGATCGCCGCCGTCCCGCCGCGCGAGGACCCCCGCGACGTGCTCGTCGCCCGCGACGGGCTGACCCTGGGCGAGCTGCCCCCGGGCAGCCGGGTCGGCACCGGCTCGCCCCGCCGGATGGCCCAGCTGCGCGCCCTCGGGCTCGGCCACGAGGTCGAGCCGGTCCGCGGCAACGTCGACACCCGGATCGGCTTCGTCCGCGACGGGGGGCTCGACGCCGTCGTGCTGGCCCGGGCCGGACTGGCCCGGCTCGGCCGGCTCGACGAGGTCACCGAGGTCCTCGACCCGCTGCAGGTGCTCCCGGCCCCGGCGCAGGGCGCCCTGGCGGTCGAGTGCCGCACGGGGGACACCCCGGCCGACGCCGAGCTCGTCGACCTGCTCGCCGCGCTCGACGACCCGGTCGCCCGGGCGACGGTCGACGCCGAGCGGGCCCTGCTCGCGGCGCTCGAGGCCGGCTGCTCGGCGCCGGTCGGCGCCGCCGCCGAGGTCGCCGAGGGCGACGACGGCCCCGAGGTCTACCTGCGCGGCCTCGTGGCCGCGCTCGACGGCTCAGAGCTGGTGCGCCTGTCGGCCACCGGTCCGACGTCCGACCCGCGGGGGGTGGGACGCCGGCTCGCCGCCGAGCTGCTCGACCTCGGCGCGGCGGACCTGATGGGAGGACGATGATGTCGACCCCGCCACCCACCGCTGACGCCGGCACCGCTGCGGAGGCGCCCGCCCGCCCCCGCCGGGCCGCGGCCAAGAAGCCGGCGGTGCCCGGCCGGGTGGCCCTGGTCGGCGCCGGGGTGCGGCGACCCGGGCCTGCTCACCGTCCGCGCCGCCGAGCTGCTGCGCCGCCGCCGACCTCGTCGTCGCCGACGAGCGGGTCGCCGAGCCGGTGCTGGCGCTGCGCCGCGACGACGCCGAGCTGGTGCTCACCGCGCCGGGCGAGGCCGCCGGCCCCCAGCTCGTCGCGGCCGCCAAGGAGGGCCGGGCCGTCGTGCGGCTGCTCCCCGGCGACCCCTACACCGGCCCGGAGGGCGTCGCCGACGCCGAGGCGGTCGTGCGCGGCAAGCAGCGCCTCGAGGTCGTGCCCGGCGTGCCCGACGTCGGTCGCCGTCCCCGACTCCGCGGGCGTGCCGGTCGGGCTGCCGCGCACCGTCGCGCGGCTCGCCGACGGGCTCGACTGGCGGGCGCTCGCGACCGCCCCCGGCACGCTCGTCCTGCTGCTGCCCGCGGCGGAGGTCGCCAAGGCGGCCAGCGCGCTCGTCGAGCACGGCCGCGCGCGCCGGCGCCGACGTCGCCGTCACCGTCGGCGGCACCACGCCCGAGCAGCGCACCGTCCTCACCACGCTGGACGCCGCCGACCGCGACGTCAGCGCCGCCGGGCTCACCGGCGACGCGGTGCTCGTCGTGGGCGACGCGGTGAAGAAGGCCGCCAAGCTCGGCTGGTTCGAGAGCCGCGCGCTGTACGGCTGGCGCGTCCTCGTGCCGCGCACCCGCGACCAGGCCGGCGCCCTGTCGGTCGCCCTGCGCTCGCACGGCGCGCTGCCCGGTCGAGGTGCCGACGATCGCGGTCGAGCCGCCGCGCACCCCCGCGCCGATGGAGCGGGCCGTCAAGGGCCTGGTCACCGGGCGCTACCTGTGGGTCGGCGTTCACCTCGACCAACGCCGTCAAGGCGGTGCGCGAGAAGCTCGAGGAGTTCGGCCTGGACGCCCGCGCGTTCGCCGGCGTCAAGGTCGCCGCGGTCGGCGACGCCACCGCCGCCGCGCTCGTCGAGTTCGGCGTCAAGCCCGACCTGGTGCCGAGCGGCCAGCAGTCCAGCGAGGGCCTGCTCGCCGACTGGGCGCCGTACGACGACGTCTTCGACCCGATCGACCGGGTCTTCCTGCCGCGCGCCGACATCGCGACCGACACCCTGCTCGCCGGGCTCAAGGAGCTCGGCTGGGCGGTCGACGACGTCACCGCCTACCGCACCGTGCGCGCGGCGCCGCCGCCCGCCGAGACCCGCGAGGCGCTCAAGGGCGGCGGGTTCGACGCCGTGCTGTTCACCTCCTCGCAGCACCGTGCGCAACCTCGTCGGCATCGCCGGCAAGCCGCACGACAGCACGGTGCTGGCGTGCATCGGCCCGCAGACCGCCGCGACCGCCGAGGAGCTCGGGCTGCGGGTCGACGTCGTGGCCGCCAAGCCCGACGTCGTCTCCCTGGTCGAGGCGCTCGCCGAGCACGCCCTCGAGCGGCGCGCCGAGGGCTCGAGCTGCCCAGCGCGGCCCGCCGCAAGCGCCAGGGCGGCCCGGCAGGCGACCGCGCACGTGAGCCGGCCCGTCCGGCCCGCGCCGGCTGCGCCGCACGCCGGCCCTGCGCCGGCTCGTCGCCGACGTGCGGCTGTCGGCCGGCCGACCTCGTGCTGCCGGTCTTCGTCAAGGAGGGCATGCCGAGCCCGCCCCGATCGCCTCGATGCCGGGCGTCGTGCAGCACACCCGCGACTCGCTGCGCAAGGCCGCCGTCGAGGCGGTGCAGGCCGGCGTCGGCGGGCTCATCCTGTTCGGCATCCCCGAGGTCAAGGACGCCCGCGGCAGCGGCGCCGACGACCCCGACGGCATCGTGCAGCGCGCGCTGGCCGACCTGGCCGCCGAGGTCGGCGACGCCACCGTCGTGATGAGCGACCTGTGCCTGGACGAGTACACCGACCACGGGCACTGCGGGCTGCTCACCCCCGACGGTGACGTCGACAACGACGCGACCCTCGAGCGCTACGCCTCCGCCGCGGTCGCGCAGGCCCGCGCGGGCACGCACGTCGTCGCACCGAGCGGGATGATGGACGGGCAGGTCGCGGCGATCCGGGCGGCGCTCGACGGCGAGGGCTTCTCCGCGCTGCCGGTCTGGTCCTACTCGACGAAGTACGCCTCGGCCTTCTACGGGCCGTTCCGCGACGCGGCCGAGTGCGCGCCGCGGTCCGGCGACCGCGCGGGCTACCAGCAGGACGGCGCGCGCGGCGCCGCCGAGGGCGTGCGCGAGGCGCTGCTCGACGTCGAGCAGGGCGCCGACGCGGTCATGGTCAAGCCGGCGCTGGCCTACCTCGACGTGCTGCGGGCCGTCGCCGAGGCGGTCGACGTGCCGGTCGCGGCCTACCAGGTCTCCGGCGAGTACGCGATGGTCGAGGCCGCCGCCGCGCAGGGCTGGCTCGACCGCCGCCGCACGATCCTCGAGACGCTCACCTCGGTGAAGCGGGCCGGCGCCGGGACGGTGCTCACCTACTGGGCGACCGAGGTCGCCGGCTGGCTCGACGAGGGCTGAGGCCCGCCGGACGCCGGGCAGGATGACCCCGTGACCCCCGTCCTCGTCGTCGCGGTGCTCACGGCCACCGGCCTGCTCGCCGTCTGGGCCGGTGCCGCCGTGGCCACCGGCGTCCCGCCGCCCCGCCCGCTGCTGCGCGCCCTGCTCGGGATGCAGGGGCTGCTGCTCGCCCAGCTCGCCTGGGTGCTCGTGCGCCTGGTGCAGGGCGACCGGCCCGTCGAGGCGGGCGCGTTCACCGGCTACGCCGTGCTCTCGCTGCTGCTCCTGCCCGGCGGGCTCGCCCTGACCGTCGACGAGCAGACCCGCTGGGGAAGCGCCGTCCTCGCGATCGCCGCCGTCGTGGTGGCCGTCGTGGAGCTGCGGATGGTCGCGACGTGGAGCTGAGCCACGGACCGGGTCGCGCGCTCACCGCGGTCTACGGCGTCTTCGCCGTCGCCGCCTCCGCCCGGGCCGCTCGTGCAGCTCGCCACGCACTTCTCCGAGGCCCCCGTGGCCTACCTGCTGTCGGCCGTCGCCGGGCTGGTCTACGTCGCCGCGTTCGTCGGCCTGCTGCGCGACCGGCGGCCCCTGGCGCTGGGGACGATCAGCGCCGAGCTCGTCGGCGTGCTGGTGGTCGGCACCCTGTCGTACGCCGACCGCAGCGCGTTCCCCGACCAGACGGTGTGGAGCGGCTACGGGTCGGGCTACGGCTACGTGCCGCTCGTGCTGCCGGTGCTCGGGCTGCTCTGGCTGCGCCGCACCGCCTCCCCTCCGCGATGACCCACCGCGCAGGACGGCAGCACGCCGTCCCGCGCAGCACGCCGCGGAAGATCGTCACCGGGAGGGCCGGCGCGGGGGCCGGCTGCCCCGGGCGCCCTGCCGCGGCGCCGGGCAGGATGGGCCCATGACCTACCCGTACGACGCCCCCGCGTCCGAAGCCCTGTTCGACCGCGCGCAGGCCGTGGTGCCCGGCGGGGTCAACAGCCCGGTGCGCGCGTTCAGGGCCGTCGGCGGCACGCCGCGGTTCATGGTGAGCGGCGCCGGGCCCTACCTCACCGACGCCGACGGCCGGGAGTACGTCGACCTGGTGTGCAGCTGGGGCCCGATGATCCTCGGGCACGCGCACCCGGCGGTCGTCGAGGCGCTGCAGCGGGCCGCGACCCGCGGGACGAGCTACGGCACCCCGAGCCCCGGCGAGGTCGACCTCGCGGAGGAGATCGTGCGCCGGGTGGCGCCCGTCGAGCAGGTGCGGCTGGTCAACAGCGGCACCGAGGCGACGATGAGCGCGGTGCGGCTGGCCCGCGGCTTCACCGGCCGCAGCGAAGGTCGTGAAGTTCGCCGGCTGCTACCACGGGCACGTCGACGCGCTGCTCGCGAGCGCCGGCAGCGGGGTCGTGACGTTCGGGCTGCCGGACAGCCAGCGGCGTCACGGGCGCGATGACCGCCGACACCGTCGTGCTGCCCTACAACGACCTCGCCCTCGTCGAGGCGGCGTTCGAGGAGATCGGCGACTAGATCGCCTGCGTCATCACCGAGGCGGCGGCGGCCAACATGGGCGTCGTCCCGCCGCTGCCCGGCTTCAACCAGGGCCTCAAGGACCTGTGCGAGCGGTACGGCGCGCTGCTCATCACCGACGAGGTCATGACCGGCTTCCGGGTGACGGAGGCCGGCTGGTACGGCTCCGACGGCGTCGGCGCCGACCTGTTCACCTTCGGCAAGGTCATGGGCGGCGGGCTGCCCGCCGCGGCCTTCGGCGGCCGGGCCGACGTCATGGCCCAGCTCGCGCCGGTCGGCCCCGTCTACCAGGCCGGCACCCTGTCGGGGAACCCGCTCGCCGTCGCCGCCGGCCTGGCGACCCTGCAGCAGTGCACCCCGGACGTCTACGCGCACGTCGACGCCACCGCCGCGACGGTCGCGCAGCTCGCCTCCGACGCGCTCACCGCCGAGGGCGTCGAGCACCGGGTCAACCGCGCCGGCAGCCTGTTCAGCATCTTCTTCGCCGACCACGCGGTCGTCGACTACGCGACGGCGACCCGCCAGGCGGTCGACCGCTACCGCGCCTTCTTCCACGCGATGCTCGCCCGCGGGGTCTACCTGCCGCCGTCGGCGTACGAGGCGTGGTTCGTCAGCGCCGCCCACGACGACGCCGCGCTGCAGCGGGTGGCCGACGCCGCTCCCGCACGCCGCGCGGGCCGCGGCCGCCGAGCCGGCCCCCGACGTCGTCGAGCCGACGAGTGACCGGACCGCGCGTGACATGCACGACCGCACCGCGTGCGTCCCGCACGACCGCACCGCGTGCGTCCCCACCGTGCACTCCTGCGCCACGGCGAGGTGCACAACCCCGACCGGCGTGCTCTACGGCCGGCTGCCGGGCTTCCGGCTGTCCGAGGACGGCCGGCAGATGGCGCGTCGACGCCGCCGAGGCGCGTGCGCGGCCGCGACGTCGTCGAGGTCGTCGCGAGCCCGCTGCAGCGCGCGCAGGAGACCGCGGAGCCCATCGCGGCGGTCTTCGGCGTCCCCGTCGGCACCGACGAGCGGCTGATCGAGAGCGCCAACCACTTCGAGGGCAAGACGTTCGGCGTCGGCGACGGCGCCCTGCGGCACCCGGCGAACTGGCCCTACCTCTGGAACCCGTTCCGCCCCTCGTGGGGCGAGCCGTACGCCGTGGTCGCCGCCCGCATGCTCGCCGCCGTCGAGGCGGTCCGCGACCGGGTCGCCGGGCACGAGGCGGTCTGCGTGAGCCACCAGCTGCCGATCTGGACGCTGCGCCGCTCGGTGGAGGGCCGGCCGCTGTGGCACCGGCCCGACCGGCGGCTGTGCGGCCTGGCCAGCCTCACCAGCCTGGTCTACGACGGCGACCGGCTCGTCCGCGTGGACTACAGCGAGCCGGCGGGCGCCGCCGCGCGCCGGCCCGGCCACGGCGCCTGACGGAGCCTGGCCGGACCCTGGCCGGACCCTGGCCGCAGCCGGACCGCACCCCGGCGGTGCACGCGCCCCGTCCCTCCCGGGTAGGCAGCCGAGCGGAGCAGGACCGATGATGGTGGGGCGGCGCACGACCCGCCGCCCGTCCCGCCCGCCCTGCCCCGGAGCCCCGTGACCCGCCTGCGCGCCGCCGTCGCCGGGCTGCTCGCTGCCCCGCTGCTGCTCAGCGGCTGCGCGGGCACGTCCGGCGCGAGCGCGACCGGGGCCGGCGACTACCAGTTCGGCCGGCTCGCGACCGGCCCGAACGGCCTGTTCGCCGTGGCCGACCGTCGACCCGCCCCGCCGCTGGCGGGCACCACGCTGCAGGGCGAGCCGCTCGACGTCGCGTCGATGCGGGGCTCAGGTCGTCGTGCTCAACTTCTGGGCCGACTGGTGCGGCCCGTGCCGCGCGGAGGCGCCGTTCCTCGACGCGGTGGCGACCACGACCGCGGACCGCGGGGTGCGCTTCGTCGGCATCAACGTCAAGAACGACCGCGACTCGGCGCTCGCCTTCGAGCGGGTCAACGAGACGCCCTACCCGTCGCTGTACGACCAGCCGGGCGCGCTGCTGCTGCGCTTCCGCACCGTCGTGCCGCAGACCCCGCCGTCGACGATCGCTGCTCGACCGGCAGGGCCGGCTGGCCGGGCATCTTCAACGGCGGCGTGACCGAGTCCGAGCTGACCGCGCCGGTGCTCGCGCTGGCCGCCGAGCAGGCCTGAGTGTCGCTCGGGTCCGCCTTCGCCGGCGCCGTCACCGACGGCCCGCTGCTCGTCGCGCTGCCGGTGGCCGCTGCCGCCGGCCTGGTGTCGTTCCTGTCGCCGTGCGTGCTGCCGCTGGTGCCCGGCTACCTGTCGTACGTCACGGGCCTGTCCGGTGCCGACCTCGGCGACCCGCGGCTCGCCCCGGCGCGCGACGCGCCCGCGGGCGACGTCCCCGCCGGCGACGTGCTGGTGCGCCCGGCACCGCCGCGGACCGTCCGGCGCACGGCCGTCGTGCGCGGCCGCGTCCTGCTCGGCAGCGTGCTGTTCGTGCTCGGCTTCTCGGCGGTGTTCGTCACCGGCGGGGCGCTGTTCGGCGGGCTCGGCAGCGAGCTGCTCGTGCACAAGGCGGTCGTCGACCGGGTGCTCGGCGTGCTCACCGTCCTGCTCGGGCTGGCCTTCCTCGGCCTGCTGCCCGGCGCTGCAGCGCGAGGTGCGGGTGCACCGGCTGCCGCGCGCGGGGCTGGCCGGCGCCCCCCTGCTCGGCGTGCTGTTCGGCGTCGGCTGGACGCCCTGCCTCGGCCCGACGCTCGCCGCCGTGCAGGCGCTCGCCTACACCCAGGCCAGCGCCGGCCGCGGCGCCCTGCTCACCGCCGCCTACTGCGCCGGGCTCGGCGTGCCGTTCGTGCTCACCGGCCTGGCGTTCCGCCGCGCGCTGGGCGCGTTCGACGTCGTCAAGCGGCACTACGCGGTCGTCATGCGCCTCGGCGGCGGCCTGCTCGTGCTCGTCGGCCTGCTGCTCGTCAGCGGGCTGTGGGAGTCGGCGATGGTCCACCTGCGCGGGGCGCTCGCGGGCGTCGAGCGCGCCGGTCTGACGATCACCTCCGGACCCGCACTCCGCCCACCTCCGGACCGCCGCCTCCGGACCCGCCGCGCCCGCGACGCCGAGCGGCTGTCGACCGCCCCGCTGCCGCCCGAGCGGCCCGGCCGGGGTGCGCGCCCGTCGCCCGCTGCGGACCGCCTGGCGCCAGCTCACGAGCATGCGCACGGCGCTGCTGCTGCTCTTCCTGCTCGCGCTGGCGGCCGTGCCCGGCGGCTTCGTGCCGCAGCGCACGCTCAACCCGGTCGAGGTGCAGACAGTACCTCACCGACCACCCGCGCCTCGGCGCCGGTGCTCGACCGGCTGTCGCTGTTCGACGTCTTCGCCTCGCCGTGGTTCGCCGCCGATCTACCTGCTGCTGTTCGTCAGCCTCGTCGGCTGCCTCGTCCCGCGCGATCCGGCTGCACGCGCGGGCGCTGCGCACGCCGCCGCCGCGGGTGCCCGGCGTCGCTGTCCCGGCTGCCCGCGCAGCGACCGCTGGGAGACCGACGCTCGACGCCGGAGCAGGCGCTGCGCCGCGCGCCCGCCGGGCGCTGCGCGGCTGGCGCACCGTCGTGCGCGGCGACGCGCGTCTCCGCCGAGAAGCGGCTACCTGCGCGAGACCGGCAACCTGCTGTTCCACGTCAGCCTCGTCGCGCTGCTCGTCGGGATCGCGCTCGGCGGGCATGTACGGCTTCAAGGGCACCGTCCTCGTCAAGGAGGGCGACGGCTTCGCCAACACCGTCCTGTCCTACGACGACGTGCACCCCGGCCGCCGCTTCACCGCCGACCGGCTCGTCCCGTTCGTCTTCACGCTCAAGGACTTCCGGGCGACGTACGCCGAGGACGGCAAGGCGCTCACCTTCGACGCCGACGTCGACTGGGCCCGCAGTGCCGACGGCGCCGCGCGCAGGCGTACGACCTGCGGGTCAACCACCCGCTGCACGTCGGCGCCGCGAAGGTCTACCTCATCGGCCACGGCTACGCGCCGCAGGTCGTCGTGCGCGACGGGCGCGGGCAACGTCCTGCCGCAGACCGTGCCGTGCCTGCCGCAGGACGCCCGGTTCGTCAGCAGCTGCACGATCAAGGTGCCGAACGCGGTCGACGCCGACGGCGCGCCCGACCAGCTCGGCTTCGAGGGCGTCTTCACGCCGACGACCGTGCAGGACCCCGACGACCGGCCGGGTCAGCTCGGTGCACCCCGGCGCTCGACAACCCCGCGCTGACCCTCGTCGGCTACCGCGGCGACCTCGGCCTCGACGCCGGCACCAGCCAGTCGGTCTACTCGCTCGACACCGACCGCGCTCGACCGCCGTCGACGCGCCCGCCGCAGGGCCTGCTGCCCGGGCGAGACCTGGCAGCTGCCGGGCGGCGGCAGCCTCACCTACGACGGCACCGCCGAGTGGGCGACCTTCCAGGTGACGCAGGACCCGGGCAAGCTGCTCGCGCTGCGTCGCCGCCGCCGGCATGGTCCTCGGGCTGCTGCTGTCGCTGTTCGTGCGCCGCCGCCGGGTCTGGGTGCGCGCTCGGCCCGCCGCGCGGCGGACGCCGGCCCCGGCCGTACCGTGGTCGAGGTCGGCGGGCTCGCCCGCACCGACCCCGAGGCCTTCGCGACCGAGTTCGCGCGAGCTGGCCGAGCGCCTGCGCGCCGCGGCCCCGCGAGCCGACCCGCCCGTGACCCGCCCGCTCACCCGAGCCTGACAGCCGTGAGCCCCCGTGGCTGAGCTGAGCGACGGCCTGCTGTTCGCGGCCGTCGCTCGTCTACGGCGCTGGCGATGCTCGCCTTCGCCGGCGCCGCGGCGGGCAGCCGCAGCCGGCGGCCGTCGTCGGCGGCGCGACCCGGCGCGCGCGCCGGTGCTCGTCGGCGCCGGCGGCCCGCCCGTCCAGCGGCCCCGCCGCGACGCCCGCCGCCCGCCGCGCTCGGCCGCCACCCGCGCCGGCCGGGTCGCCGTCGCGCCTCACCGCGCTCGGCTGGGCCGGTGCACGTCGGCTCGGTCGTCACCCGCGGGTTCGCGGCCGGCCGGGTGCCCTGGGGCAACATGTACGAGTTCAGCTCCTGCGCGGCGCTCGTCGCCGTCACGGCCTTCCTCGTGCTGCTGCGCCGCGGCCGGGTCGACGCCACCGTCGGCGCCTTCGTCATGGTGCCGGTGACGCTCTACCTGGGGCTCGCCGGGCACGGTGCTCTACACCGCCGCCGGCCCGCTCGTGCCGGCGCTCAACTCGTACTGGATCAAGATCCACGTCGCCGCCGCCGTCACGGCCAGCGGGGCGTTCCTGCTGTCCGGCGTCATCGCGCTGCTGTACCTGCTGCGCGACCGGCACGACGACGATGGTCGGCCCGCGGGCGCAGCCCGAAGTTCCCGCTGTCGCTCGGGCCGCAGCCTGCCCGCGGCGCCGGTCGCTGGACCGCGCGGCCTACGCGGTCATCGCCTTCGCGTTCCCGGTGTGGACCTTCGCGATCATCGCCGGGCGCGATCTGGGCCGAGGCGGCGTGGGGCCGCTACTGGGGCTGGGACCCCAAGGAGACCTGGTCGTTCATCACCTGGGTCCTCTACGCCGGCTACCTGCACGCCCGCGCGACCGCCGGCTGGAAGGGCCGCAAGGCCGCCTGGGTCGCCGTCGCCGCCGCCGTCGCGCTCATCGTCGACTACTACGTCGTCAACATCTTCGTGGTCGGCCTGCACTCGTACGCGTAGCGGCCGCCGGGGCCCGGCGGGCGGGAGCGCCTCGGGGTCGCCGACCCCGCGCCGCAGGAGACGGCGGAGACCGGTCCCGCCCTGCCCGGGCACGACCGCGACGGGCACGCCGGCCAGCAGCGCGCGGACCTCGGTCTCGCGGAAGCGGCGGTGGCCGCCGGGCGTGCGGATGCTGCTGATCGCGGCCCGCGGCCGCCCAGCGGGTCACCGTCTTGGGGTCGACGCGGAACAGCTGGGCGACCTCTCCCGGCGTCAGCAGGCGGTCCCGCGTACCGACGTCCGATCGTCCCACCACTGGGCTGTCCTCCACCGGATCCTCCTCGTCCGTCCCGCGACCCCGGGACGGGGCGGTGACGCTCGGCAACAGTAGGACGGCGTTCCGCCCTCGTCCGACGATTGTGACAAGACGCGCTCCCAGATGCTCCGACCGGGTCCTCCTACGCTGGGCCGCATGACGCAACCGCCCGGTCGGCGCTGACGTGGCCCGCACCTTCGCCGTCTACACGGGCCTGCGGGTCCTGCTGTTCGTCGGGTCGTACGGGGTCCTGCTCGTCCTCGGCCTGCCCGGCCTGCCAGCGCTCGCGTTCGCGTTCCTGCTCAGCGGTGTCCTGAGCCTGCTGCTGCTGCGCCGCCCGCGCGACCGCTTCGTCGTGGCCCTCGAGCAGCGCCGCGCCGCCAAGGTCGAGGAGCAGGAGCGCCTGCGCGGCCTGCTCGACGAGCGGCCGCCGGGCGAGTAGCCGTCGCCCGGCCGGACAGCCAGCGCGACCGAGGCCAGCCGCGGCGCGCGTCGGCCGGCGCAGGCCCCGTCGCCCGGGGCGCTCGGTCTCCGACCGACGGGGTGCTGGTCCACGACTCCTGCCGCAGGACACCGCAGGAACGGGCCCGCCCCCGACGCGCGGGGGCCCTCGGCGACCTGCGGGTCGCCGACGCGACCGCTACCGGTGCTGGCGCCTATGGATTCTCCTGCAGGATCCTGCAGGAGCTGGTCCGGCGCCGCCCGCCCTCTGTACCAGAGGCCCCCTCGCGCAGGAGGCCAGGTGAGGCGCGCTCCCGCAGCTGCTGGCTCAGGTGCCGACGGAGGCGAGCCGCCGAGACGCTCGGGCCCTGCCCCGCCCAGCACCGCCGCGCGGCTGGCGCCGCTTGGCAGCGCCGCGCGGCTGGCGCCGCCTGGCAGCGACGCTCGGGCCCTGCCCCGCCCAGCAGCGCGGCGCGGCTGGCCCCGCCTGGCACCGCCGCGCGGCTGGCGCCGCCTGGCAGCGACGCTCGGGCCCTGCCCCGCCCAGCAGCGCGGCGCGGCTGGCCCCGCCTGGCACCGCCGCGCGGCTGGCGCCGCCTGGCAGCGACGCTCGGGCCCTGCCCCGCCCAGCAGTGCCGCGCTCCTGCAGGATGCTGCAGCAGTATCCATAGGGACCGGTGCGCCCACCCAGGACTCCGGAGCCGGAGCACCCGAGGCGGAGCGCCCCGAGGCGGACCGACCGCGGCGCGGGCCAGGTCTGGTCCCCCGGGTGTCAGCGGGCGGCGGGCGCCTCGAGGGCGACGTCGGTGCCGCTGGCCTGCTCGGGGGCGCGCACCACCGTCAGGGGCAGCAGGCGCAGGGCGCCGGGCGCGGAGGCCGGCACCACGGGGGCGCGCGGCGGGACCGGGGCCAGCCGGACGTACGGCTCGCCGAGGGCCGGGCCGGGGGTCGGCCTCGCCGCGCGTCGGGCCACAGCGAGATCGCCCGCTCGGCCTGCGCGGTGATCGTCAGCGAGGGGTTGACGCCGAGGTTGGCGCTCACCGCGGCGCCGTCGACGACGTGCAGGCCCGGCGCGCCGTACACCCGGTGGTACGGGTCGACGACGCCCGTCGCGGGGGAGTCGCCGATGGCGCAGCCGCCGAGGATGTGCGCGGTCATCGGCACGTTGAGCACGTCGCCGACCGTGCCGCCGGCGTGGCCGCCGATGTGGTCGGGCGATCCGGCGGACGGCGTCGTGGCCGACCGGGATCCACGTCGGGTTGGCCGGGCCGTGGCCGGGGCCGCTGGTGAGCCGGCCGGAGCGGGTGCGGCGCACGGTGATCGAGTTGTCGAGGGTCTGCATGACCAGCGCGATGATCGTGCGCTCGCTCCAGCGCCGGACCGACAGGCTCGCGAGCAGCAGCAGCGGGTGCAGCAGCGCCTGCAGCAGGAAGCGCAGCGGGCGCGGCACCCGGCCGCCGCCGTCGACGAGCAGCGTCGTGAGCAGGCCCATCGCGTTGCTGCCCGGGCCGTAGCGGCACGGCTCGATGTGGGTGTGCTCGTCCGGGTGGAACGAGCGCGGTGATCGCCACGCCCTCGCTGAAGCCGGCGCCCTCGACGCGCTCGGCCTGCGCGCCGAGCAGCGCCTCGGAGTTGGTGCGGGTGAGGTGACCGAGCCGGTCGGACAGCTGCGGCAGCACGCCGGTGTCCTTCATGGCGTGCAGCAGCTTCTGGGTGCCCAGCGCGCCGGCCGCGAGCACGACCTCGTCGCAGGTGAAGGTGCGGCCCCTTCGTCATCGACCTCCCAGCCGCCGTCGACGGGGCGTACGGCCGTCACGGTGGTGTCGGGGTGCACGACCGCGCCCGGCCCGCTCGGCCAGGTGCAGGTAGTTGATGTCGAGCCGGTTCTTGGCGCCGTAGCGGCAGCCGATCATGCAGTTGCCGCACTGCGATGCAGCCGGTGCGCTCGGGCCCGGCGCCGCCGAAGTAGGGGTCGGGCACGGTGCTTGCCGGGCTCGCCGAAGAACACCCCGACCGGGGTGCGGCCGGAACGTGTGGCCCACGCCCATCTCCTCGGCGACCGCCTTCATGACCCGGTCGGCGGGGTGGTCGCGGCTGCTCGACGACGCCGAGCATCCGCGTGGCCTGGTCGTAGTGCGGCGCCAGCTCGCTGGACCAGTCGGTGATGTGCGCCCACTGCGGGTCGGCGAAGAACGGCGGCGGCGGCGTGTAGAGCGTGTTGGCGTAGACCAGCGAGCCGCCGCCGACCCCGGCGCCGGACAGCACGACGACGTCCTTGAGCCAGGTGATCCGCTGGATGCCCGCGCAGGCCGAAGGCCGGTGCCCACAGGAAGGCGCGCAGGTCCCACGAGGTCTTCGGCAGCGTGTCGGCGGTGAAGCGCCGGCCCGCCTCGAGCACGCCGACCCGGTAGCCCTTCTCGGTCAGGCGCAGGGCGGACACGCTGCCGCCGAACCCGCTGCCGACGACGACGACGTCGTAGTCCTTTCTCATGCCGCGCATGCTACAGCCGCGTAGCAAGTGCCGGGGCAGTCAGAAGGACAGCCGCAGCGGCACGTCGGAGCGCCCGTCCTCGTGGTCCTTGACGGCCAGCACCTGGTGCAGCTGGATGTCGCCGCGCTCGAAGCCCAGCGACGACCCGGCGAGGTAGATCGCCCAGACCCGGGCGGTCCCGAGCCCGACCTCGGCCACCGCCTCGTCCCAGTGCGCGTCGAGGTTGTCGCACCAGGCGCGGCAGGTCGCGGCGTAGTGCTCGCGCAGGTTCTCCTCGTGGCGCACCTCGAGCCCGCCGCGCTCGAGCTCGCGGGCCACCTCGGAGACGCTGGGCAGGGCCCCGTCGGGGAAGACGTAGCGCCCGATGAAGCCGCGCGGGCTCAGCGGCAGCACGTCGACGCTCCTGCGCGTGATGCAGTGGTTGAGCAGCCGGCCGCCGGGCCGCAGCCGCGCGGCGAGGAAGGCGGCGTACGCCGGGATGTTCTCGATCCCGATGTGCTCGGTGAGCCCGATCGAGCTGATCGCGTCGAAGCCGGTCTCGGTCACCGAGCGGTAGTCGGCGTGGCGCACCTCGACCCGGTCGGACAGGCCGTCCTCGGCGACGGCCTTGGCGCCCCACTCGGCCTGCTGGCGGGACAGCGTCACGCCGAGCGCCCGCACGCCGTAGTGGGTCGCGGCGTGCCGCACCATGCCGCCCCAGCCGCAGCCGACGTCGAGCAGCCGCTGACCGGGCCGCAGGTCGAGCTTGCGGCAGACGAGGTCGAACTTCTCGGTCTGCGCGTCGTCGAGGGTGGTGTCCTCGGTCGGGTAGACCGCGCAGGTGTAGGCCATCGACGGCCCGAGGACCCAGCGGTAGAAGCGGTTGCTCACGTCGTAGTGGTGCGCGATCGCGACGGCGTCCCGTCCGGGGGTGTGCGCGACGAGCCCGGCGAGCAGCCGGCGGGCGCCGACCTCCTGCGGCGGCGGGGCGACCGGGGCCAGCGCGCGCAGGCCGAGCGACCGGAGCACCTGCAGCCGCTCGACCGCGGTGAGGTCGCCGGTCTTGCGGCGGTGCAGCACCCGCAGCGCCTCGAGGTGGGTGGCGCCGACGAGGTCCATCTCGCCGGAGACGTAGGCCCGGGCGAAGCCGAGCTCGCCGGGCGCGCTCACCAGGTGGGCGAGCGCCCGCCGGCTGAGCAGCCGCAGCTCGAAGGGTCCGTCGCCGGCGGCCGAGCCGTCGTACGCGGTGAAGCGCACGCCGGGCACGACCCGGGCGAGGGCCGGGGCGATCTGGGTCATGGGGGTCCTCTCCGGCGGCCGGCGCTAGCGGCGCTCGACGGTCTTGGCGTACAGGTCCAGCAGCCGGCCGTCGCCGTCGTAGGTCTTCTTGAGGACCTCGTACGTCGCACCGCCGTACGTCGCGGCGAACTCCTCGCGGCTGTAGAAGCTCGTGGAGTAGAGCGACTTGCGGCCGCCGAGCTCGGCGACCAGCCGCTCGACGAGCCGGTTGTGCGTGGTGGGGTCCTCGCCGGGCTCGAGCGGCACGCTCGACCAGAAGCCGACGTTGACGTAGAGCTCGTCGGGGTCGAAGGCGTACAGGTCCCAGACGGCGTCCGGGTCGCGCTGCTTGAGCGGGCAGAACCACACCGGCTCGATCGGCACCTCGCGGGCGAAGACGTCCATGAAGTCGGCCAGCCGCGCGGCGGGCACCTCGACGTCCTGCACGACCTCCTCGCGCTCGGGCAGCCCCCGGCGCCGGTCCCAGCGGGTCTTCCACCGGTGCTTCTGCTCGAAGGCGACGAGCCGCCACCAGGTGTCGCTGCGCAGCCACCGCTTGGGCACCCAGCGGCGTACGGCCGGGTCCTGCACGCCGAAGACGCGCGAGCACCAGAACCAGTCGGGGTCCCAGCGCCAGAGGTAGTCGCGCACGGTCAGCACGTCGGTCGGGCGCGACGGGATGGAGCGGTAGTAGATGCCCATGCCGGTGTAGTCGCTCGTGCCGCCGGGGGCCTCGTCGGCGTACGACCCCAGCGTCAGGTAGCACTCGGTGGGGGAGAACCACGTGCCGTCGACGTAGTCGGCCTCGCGGCCGGGCCCGGTCTGCGCGCAGACCTGCTGCAGCCGCTCGACGAGCGCGGGGACCGAGCCGAAGCGCTCGTGGCGCAGCGCGACGTACGGCCGGACCGGCTCGAGCTCGATGACCAGGCGCAGGGCGTAGCCCAGCGAGCCGTAGCTGTTGGGGAAGCCGGAGAACAGGTCGCGGTGCTCGTTGTCCGGCCGGGCCACGAGGACGCGCCCGTCGCCGGTGAGCACCTCCATCTCGAGGACCGACTCGTGCGGCGTCCCGTTGCGGAAGCTCGCCGCCTCGATGCCCAGCCCGGTGACCGCGCCGCCGAGGGTGATCGTCTTGAGCTGCGGGACGCACAGCGGGACGAGGCCGTAGGGGAGCGTCGCGTCGACGAGCTCCTCGTAGGTCGTCAGGCCGAGCACGTCGGCGGTGCGGGCGACGGGGTCGACCTCGAGCACGCCGGTCAGACCCGTGACGTCGAGCCGGCCGGAGACGTCGGCGCGCTGGCGGAACAGGTTGGAGGTCTTCTTGCCCAGCCGCACGGGGGCGCCCGGGGGCAGCGCGGCGAGGTCGCGGCGCAGGCGCTCGCGGGTCTGCGAGAAGGTGCTCCGGTCCACCGTCACCCGTCCTGTCTAGCGCACCGGCGGCGCTCCCCGGCCCGGGACGGGTCTGCCGCGCGGGCGTCGGCGTGCCGGTCGCCGGCCTGCTGCCTACCCTGGAGGGGTGATCCCCGCGCCCGCCGTCGCCGTGCTGAGCGTGGCGACGCGCCGGGCGGGCGCTCCCGGGGAGCTGCTCGACCTGCTGCCGCAGGGCGGGGCGCTGGCCTGGGTGCGCGACGGCGACGGGCTGGTCGGCTGGGGCGAGGCGGCCCGGCTCGAGCTCGCGGGACCGGACCGGTTCGCCGACGCGCAGCGCTGGTGGCGGGCCGTCGCCGCCGGCGCGACGGTCGCCGACGAGGTCGGGGTGCCGGGCAGCGGCCTGGTGGCGTTCGGGTCCTTCGCCTTCGACCCCGAGCGCGGCAGCTCGGTGCTCGTCGTGCCGCAGGTCGTCGTCGGGCCGCCGCGGGTCGACCTGCTGGGTCACCACGATCGGGCCGGGCGCCGAGCTGCCCGGCTCCGACGGGCCGCCGCGGCCGCCGGGCGAGGTCGCGTACGCCGACGGGGCGCGCAGCGGGCCGGACTGGGTGTCGGTCGTCGCCGACGCCGTGCGCCGGATCGAGGCCGGCGAGGTGAGCAAGGTCGTGCTCGCCCGCGACCTCGAGGCCCGCACCGAGCACCCGCTGGACGTCCGCTGGCCGCTGCAGCGGCTCGCGCGGGGCTACCCCGGCTGCTGGACCTTCGCGGTGGACGGGCTGCTCGGCGCGACGCCGGAGATGCTCGTGCGGCTCGTCGACGGCGTCGTGACCTCGCGGGTGCTCGCCGGCACCCTGCGGCGCAGCGGCGACGCCACCAAGGACGACCGCCGGGCCACCGCGCTGGCCCGCTCGATCAAGGACGTCGAGGAGCACGGCTACGGCGTGCGCTCGGTCGCCGACGCCCTCGCCCTGCACTGCTCGCAGGTCGAGGTGCCGCCCGCGCCGTACGTCCTCGAGCTCCCCAACGTCATGCACCTGGCGACCGACGTGCGGGGGGTGGTCGGCGACGGCGCCGACTCGCTCGACCTCGTCGCCTCGCTGCACCCGTCGGCGGCCGTCTGCGGCACCCCGACGGCGGTGGCGATGGAGGTCATCCGGGAGGTCGAGGGGCTCGACCGGGGGCGCTACGCCGGGCCGGTCGGCTGGATCGACGCCACCGGCGACGGCGAGTGGGGGATCGCGCTGCGGTGCGCCGAGGTCGACCCCGACGACCCGAGGCGGCTGCGGCTGTTCGCCGGGTGCGGCATCGTCGCGGGCTCGCGGCCCGAGGACGAGCTCGCCGAGAGCACGGCCAAGCTCGTCCCCATGCGGGACGCGCTCGGCTCCTGACGCCGCCCGCGCGTCCGCCCGACGCGGACAGGGCCGCGGCTCAGCAGGGCGGACGCCGGCCCTGGGCGGTGGGTCGCTCGCCGCGGCGGGCGCTAGCCGTCCCGAGCGGCGGCGCGCAGCGCCCGGTCGAGGGCGACCGCCTGCGTACGGTCGGTGCGCACCTGCACGACCCGCAGGCCGGGCCCGGGGCGCAGGGCCGCGGCGAGCTCGTCGCGGGTCGTCGGGGCGGTGTGCGGGGTGCCGGTCGCGGCGCACAGCGCGGCGAGGTCGACCCCGTGCGGGGTGCCGAAGACCCGCTCGAAGGCGTCCTGGTAGCCCGGGCCGCCCTGCTCGAGCAGGCCGAAGATCGCGCCGCCGTCGTTGTCGACGACGACGACCGTGAGGTCCGGCCGGGGCTCGCCGGGGCCGAGGACCAGGCCGTTGCTGTCGTGCAGGAAGGTCAGGTCGCCGAGCAGGGCGTACGCCGGGCCGCCGTGCGCCAGCGCCGCGCCGATCGCCGTGGAGACCGTGCCGTCGATGCCGGCCGCACCGCGGTTGGCGAGCACGCGCGCCCGGCCGGGGCCGGCGAGGAACAGGTCGCGCACCGGCTTGGACGAGCCGACGACGAGCAGGCCGTCGCCGGCGGCCGCCAGCACCTGCGCGGCGACGACCGGCTCGGGCAGCCCCGGCGCGGCGTCGAGGACGCCGTCGACCGCGGCGCGGGCCGCCGCGCCGGCCGCCAGCCAGGCCGGCAGCCAGGACGGGTCGACCGGGCCGCCGGCCGCCGCCGGGACGGCCGGCAGCACCCTGGCGGCACGCCGCGGCGGGTCCGACCAGGTGCCGCCGGTCGCGACGACGTCGACCGGCGCACGGGCGACGAGCCGGCCGAGCACCCGCGACAGGGTGGGCCGACCGACGACCAGCACACGATCGGGGTCGAAGCGGTCGAGCACGAGCTCGCCGCACGGCACGAGCGTGGGCGAGGTGTCGGCGCCGGAGGAGGGCTCGGCGACGACCGGCCAACCCCGCTGCTCGGCCAGGCGCAGCGCCGCGCGCGCCGGCCCCGGCCCGCCGTCGCCGAGCAGGAGCACGGTGCGGGCGGGCAGGTCGTCCGGCGGCGCCGCGAGCACGGGGGCGACCCGGGCCGTCCACGGCGCGCCCCCCGGCCGGCCGTCCAGCGGCTCGACCCAGTCGCCGCCGTCGGGCACGAGCGGCTCGCGCAGCCCGAGGTCGAGCTGCACCGGCCCGGGCGCGCCCCCCGCGTCGCCGGTCGCCGCCGCGAGCACCCGGCAGGCGAGCGACCGCCAGTACGCGACCTGCCCCTCGCGCTCCTCCGGGACGACCTCGGCGTAGAGGCGCACCGCGCGGCCGTACAGGTGCACCTGGTCCACGGTCTGGTTCGCCCCGGTCCCGCGCAGCTCGGGCGGCCGGTCGGCGGTGAGCAGCAGCAGGGGCACCCCGGCGTACGACGCCTCCAGCACGGCGGGGTGCAGGTTCGCCGTCGCGGTGCCGCTGGTGGTGACCACGGGGACGGGCGCGCCGGACGCCTTGGCCAGGCCGAGCGCGAGGAACGCCGCCGACCGCTCGTCGATGCGCACGTGCAGCCGCAGCCGGCCGGCCCGGTCGGCGTCGTGCAGCGCGAACGCCAGCGGCGCCGACCTCGACCCCGGGCTGAGCACCGCCTCGCGCACCCCGCCGCGCACCAGCTCGTCGACGAGGACCCGCGCGAGCGCGGTGGAGGGGTTCACGACGGGCATCCTCCCCGCTCCCGCCGGGCGCTGCCGGCCCGGCTCAGCGCTCGAGCAGGGCGGCGCACCGCTCGAGCCGGGCGCGCCACCAGGCAGCGCGGTCGGTCGGCGCGGCGTGCTCCTCGAGCAGCGCCGGGTCCGGGACCACCGCCCCCACCGGCACCGACCCGCCGTGCCCGTCCAGCGACGCCCGCACCACGTCGGCGCCGAGCAGCGAGACGGTGGCGAGCCCGCAGGCGTAGGGCAGGTCCTCCAGCGCCCCCGCGAGCGCTGCGCCCGCGGCGATGCCGACCGAGGTGTCCAGCGCGCTCGACACCACCACCGGCAGCCCGCAGGCCGCCGCGACCTCCAGCGCCGGGCGCACCCCGCCGAGCGGCGCGACCTTGAGCACCAGCACGTCGGCGGCCCCGAGCGCCGCGACCCGCAGCGGGTCCTCGGCCTTGCGCACCGACTCGTCCGCGGCGACGAGCACCCCGCGCCCGCGCAGCGCCGCGAGGTCGGCGAGCCCCGCGCAGGGCTGCTCGGCGTACTCCAGGTCGAAGACCCCCAGCGCGTCCAGCGCCTCCCGCGCCTGCTCCAGCGTCCAGCCGCCGTTGGCGTCGACCCGGACGCGCCCGGTCGGCCCCAGCACGTCGCGCACGGCGGCGACCCGGGCGACGTCGTCGGCCAGCGACTGCCCCGGCTCGGCGACCTTGACCTTCGCGGTCGTGCAGCCGGGGAAGCGGGCCAGCACCGCCGGCACGTCGGCAGCGGCCACCGCGGGCACCGTCGCGTTGACCGGCACGGAGGTCCGCACGGCGGCGGGCCAGCCGACCGTCGCCGCCTCGACCGCGGCCGCCAGCCAGCGCGCGGACTCGGCGTCGTCGTACTCCAGGAACGGCGCGAACTCCCCCCACCCCGCCGGCCCCCGCAGCAGCACCGCCTCGCGCTCGAGCACCCCGCGGAAGCGCACCCGCAGCGGCACCCGCACCACGTGCACCTCGAGGTCGGCGATCACCGCAGCACGGGCAGCTCGACCGCCCGGCAGGTCAGCGCGGCGGGGTCGCCCCCGGCCAGCGCGGTCACCCGGGCGGCGGCCTCCGACAGCCGCGCCTCGGGCAGCGACCCGTCGCGGACCGCGGCGACGAGCGCCTCGACCATCCGCGGCGCCCGGGTGCCGTCGGTCGCGAGCACGGCGTCGGCGCCGGCGGCGACCGCGCGGACGGCGGCCTCCGGGAAGTCCCAGCGCAGGTTGACCGCCCCCATGCCCACGCTGTCGGTCATCGCGACGCCCCGGAAGCCCAGGGAGCGCAGCAGGGCGTACGCGGCGGGCGACAGCGACGCGGGCAGGTCGCCGTCGAGCGCGGCGTAGCCCAGGTGGCCGAGCATGACGACCGGTGCACCGGCGTCGACGGCCCGGGCGAACGGCGCGAGGTGGCTGTCCCGCAGCTCGGCCAGCGGGGTGCCGGCCACGGCGGCGGCCCGGTGGGTGTCCACGGCCGACGCGCCCTGCCCGGGGAAGTGCTTCACCGTCGGCGTCACGCCCGCGTCGGCGAGCCCGCGGGAGAAGGCGAGGCCGTACGCGCCCGCCCGCGCCGGGTCCGGGCCGAACGACCGGTCGCCGACGACCCCGCGCGCCGGGCCGGCGTCGAGGTCGAGCACCGGCGCGAGGTCGAGGTCGATCCCGAGGTCGCGCAGCCCGCGCCCGACCCCGGCGGCGTACGCCCGCACCTGCTCCGGGGTGCTCGTGGCGGCGAGGGTGCGCGGGGACGGCCCGGCGCCGAGCACGTCGCGGGCGACCGACACCCGGCCGGACTCCTCGTCGGTGCTGACCAGCAGCGGGCGGCCGGCCCGCTCCCGCAGGCCCGCGCTGAGCGCCCGGACCTGCGCAGCGTCGACGACGTTGGGCCGCGACAGGAAGACCCCGCCGACGCCGAGGTCGGCCACCTGCGCAGCGAGCGGGTCCTGCGCGGTGGTCACGCCGGGCAGGCCCACGACGAGCACGGCCGCGGCCCGTCGCTCCAGCGACGCGGGGGAGCAGGCCGGGACGGGAGCGGCGCTGGCCGGCGGTGCCGCGGCGGGCGCCGACGCACGAGCCGGACCCGCGGCCGGGACAGCAGCCGGACCAGCGGCCGAGCCAGCGGTCGGTGCGCCCGCGCACCCCGCGAGGAGCACCGCGCACGCGGGCACGACGCAGCGCAGCGCGCGGGCTCGGGGCACGCTCCCACCGTACGGCGCCGCTCACTAGGCTCCCGGCGTGACGTCGACCCCCGTGAGCGAGCTGTTCGACCCCTCGATCTGGCGGGAGGTGGAGGGCTTCGAGGCGCGCGACCTCACCTACCACCGGCACGTGAGCAGCGGGGCCGTCCGGATCGCGTTCGACCGGCCGGAGGTGCGCAACGCGTTCCGCCCGTCGACGGTCGACGAGCTCTACGCCGCGCTGGACCACGCCCGGCGCAGCCCGACGTCGGCTGCGTGCTGCTCACCGGCAACGGCCCGTCGCCCAAGGACGGCGGCTGGGCGTTCTGCTCCGGCGGCGACCAGCGCATCCGGGGGCGCAGCGGCTACCAGTACGCCGGGGACGACGAGCGCCCCGACCCCGCCGCCGCCGGCCGGCTGCACGTGCTCGAGGTGCAGCGGCTGATCCGCACGATGCCCAAGGTCGTCATCTGCGTGGTGCCGGGCTGGGCCGCCGGCGGGGGGCACAGCCTGCACGTCGTCTGCGACCTCACGATCGCCAGCCGCGAGCACGGCCGGTTCAAGCAGACCGACGCCGACGTGGGCAGCTTCGACGCCGGGTACGGCAGCGCCTACCTCGCCCGCCAGGTCGGGCAGAAGTTCGCCCGGCAGATCTTCTTCCTCGGTGCCGAGCACTCCGCCGAGGACGCCCACCGCATGGGCATGGTCAACGAGGTCGTGCCGCACGCCGACCTCGAGCGGGTCGCGGTCGAGTGGGCCCAGACGATCTGCCGCAAGAGCCCGACCGCGCAGCGGATGCTCAAGTTCGCGTTCAACGCCGTGGACGACGGGCTCATGGGCCAGCAGGTCTTCGCCGGCGAGGCGACCCGGCTGGCCTACATGACCGACGAGGCGGTCGAGGGGCGCGACGCGTTCCTGCAGAAGCGCGAGCCCGACTGGTCGCCCTACCCCTACTACTACTGAGCCGTACGGGTGGCCCGCCCCCTGCTCGCGCTGCCCGCCGTGCCCGGTCCGGCGTTCACCGCCGCGCTGACCGCCGCGCTCGACGGCACCGGGCCGGCCCTGCTGCCGCTGCCGACCGACCCGGCGGCGGCGGCCCGGGTCGCCGCCGCGCTGCGCCCCGACCTGCCCGCGGACGACGAGGAGGTCGCGCTCGTCGTCCCGACGTCCGGCTCGACGGGCGAGCCCAAGGGCGTGCTGCTGACCGCCGCCTGCCTCGCCGCCTCCGCCGACGCCGCCGCTGCTCGGCTCGGCGGCCCGGCGGCCTGGCTGCTCGCCCTGCCGGTGACCCACGTCGGGGGGCTGCAGGTGCTGCTGCGCGCCCTGCGGGCCGGCGCTGCGCCGGTCGTCGACGCCGACCTGGTCCGCGGGACCGCCGCGCTGCCCGACCGGCCGCCGCTGCACCTCCCTGGTGCCCACGCAGCTGCGCCGCGCGCTCGCGGACCCGGCGGTGACGGCGGCGCTGGCGACGTACGACGCCGTCCTCGTCGGTGCGGCCGCCACCCCGGCGCCGGTGCTGCGCGAGGCCCTCGCGGCAGGGGTGCGGGTGGTGACGACGTACGGCATGAGCGAGACGAGCGGCGGCTGCGTCTACGACGGCGTCCCGCTGCCGGGGGTCGGCGTCGAGGTCGACGAGCGGGTCGTGCTGACCGGGCCCGTGGTGGCCCGCGGCTACCGGCTGCGCCCCGACCTCACCGCCGAGGCCTTCGCCGGGTCAGCGCTTCACCACCGGCGACGTCGGCCGGCTCGAGGACGGCCGGCTCGTCGTGCTCGGCCGCGCGGACGACGTCGTCGTCACCGGTGGCGAGAAGGTCGCGCCGGCCGCCGTCGAGGCGGCGCTCGCCGAGCACCCGGCGGTCGCCGAGGCCGTCGTCGCCGGCGTGCCCGACCCGGAGTGGGGCGCGCGGGTCGTCGCGTGGGTCGTGCCGCGCGGCCCCGCCCCGACGCTCGCCGAGCTGCGCGAGCACGTCGCCGCGCGGCTGGGCCGGGTCAGCGCCCCGCGCGAGCTGCGGCTGCTCGACGCCGTGCCGCTGCTGCCCAGCGGCAAGCCCGACCGCGCCGCCCTGGGGGCCCGCCCCACCTAGGCTCGCAGCCGTGAGCCGCTCGTGACGACCCCCGCGCAGTGGCTGGAGGGCGCCCGCCCCCGCACCCTGCCCGCCGCGATCGCCCCGGTCCTGGTCGGCAGCGGCGCGGCCGCGGCCGTCGAGGCCTTCCGCCCCGGCCGGGCGCTGCTCGCCCTCGTCGTCGCCCTCGCGCTGCAGGTCGCCGTCAACTACGCCAACGACTACAGCGACGGCATCCGGGGCACCGACGCGCACCGCGGGCTGTCCGGCCCCGGCCCGCTGCGCCTGGTCGGCAGCGGGGTCGCCGAGCCGGCCGCCGTGCGCTCCGCGGCGCTCGCGGCGTTCGCCGTCGCCGCCGTCGCCGGCCTGGTGCTCGCGCTGCTCACCACCCTGTGGCTCGTCGCGCTGGGTGCCGTGATGATCGCCGCGGCCTGGGCCTACACCGGCACCAGCCGGCCGTACGGCTACCGCGGCCTCGGCGAGGTCTCCGTCTTCGTGTTCTTCGGCCTCGTCGCGGTGACCGGCACGACCTACGTCCAGGCCGAGCGGGTCAGCGGCACCGCCCTGCTCGGCGGCGTCGCGTGCGGCGCCCTGGCCTGCGCGATCCTCGTCACCAACAACCTGCGCGACATCCCGACCGACCGCGGCAGCGGCAAGCGCACCCTCGCCGTGGTCATGGGCGACACCCGCACCCGGCAGCTGTACGTCGGGCTGCTCGCCGCCGCGTACGTCGTCGCCGTGCTGCTGGCCGTCGTGTCGCCGTACGCCCTGCTCGCCCTGCTGTCGGTGACCCTGGTGCGCGAGCCGGTCGCGCTCGTGCTGGGCGGCGCGGCCGGGCGCGAGCTCGTCGCGGTGCTGCGCGACACCGGGCGCGTGCAGCTGGCGTACGCCGTGCTGCTCACCGTCGGTCTCGCGCTGGGCTGAGCCGTGCTCTGGCAGCTGACGGTCGACTGCGCGCAGCCGGGACGGCTCGCGGAGTTCTGGGCCGGGGCGCTGGGCTACGTCCCCGGCCCGGTGCCGACGGGCTGGGCGACGTGGGAGCAGTGGTACGACGCGTTCGACGTGCCCGAGGACGAGCGGGACGTCGGGGTGCTCGTCGACCCCGCCGGCGCGGGGCCCGCGCTGTGCTTCCTGCCGGTGCCCGAGCCCAAGACGGTCAAGAACCGGCTGCACCTGGACCTCGAGGTCGGTGGCGGGCGGCACCTGCCGCACGACCAGCGCTGGCCGCGGGTGGTGGCCGAGGTCGACCGGCTGCTGGCCCTCGGCGCGACGGTCGTGGCCGAGCCCGCCGGCCCGGACGGACTGCCCGACCACGTCGTGCTCGCCGACCCCGAGGGCAACGAGTTCTGCGTCGTGTGAGCCGGGCGAGGAGCGTGGGGAGGCCTGGTCGGGGTCCGCGGTGACCGCGCCGCTGGTGCAGGTGGGGCGCACGGCGACCCGAAGCGTGGGGGCCCTGCCGCCTGCCGCCTGCTGCCTGCTGCCTGCGGGCCGCACGGCCGGCACGAGGTGTGCGGGCGATCCGCGCCGTCCAGCCTTGTGCGACACCCCGGGCTGGACGGGGCTGCCCCCGTCAGACGAGCCGTCGACCGCTGACGGACCGGCCGGCACCTCGACCGGCGGTCAGGACACAGCCAGCGCTTCGAGGACCTGGTGCCTGACCAGCTCGGACGGCTCACGAGGTCGACGGTGGCCACGGAGGTCGCAGGTCCAGGTCCTGCCGAGCGAGACCGGCAGTCCCGCTCGTGGGAAGCCCCGCTCCCGGAGGCCGCCGCGCGGCATCGTGTGCGTGCCGGTGGTGCTCAGTCCAGCCATCCGGTGGCGTTGAGCCGGTGGCCGTTGCGCAGGGTGAGGGTGGCGCCGGCGTGCAGTTGTGCGTGTTCTTGTTCGCAGAGCAGTGCGGTGTCGTGCACGCTGGTGGTGCCGGTGCGGGCGTAGGCGTCGGGGTGGTGCGGGACGAGCCGCACTCCCGGCGGTGGGTGGGGTCCGTAGGGGCAGGTGGCGCTCTCGCAGGCCCGGCCGGTCTCGAGGTCCTTGATGCGGCGTTCGTGCGCCTTCAGGGTGCGTCCGCGGTGGGAGCTCTCGAGGACCCGGTGGGTCAGGTCGAGGACGAAGCGGGTGATCCAGGCGTCGTGCATCCACTGCTGGACCAGGGTCAGCGGCAGCAGTTGGCCGCTGTCGGCGCGGGCGGGGGTGCGCCGGGGGCGCGGTGGAGGGTGTCCAGGGCGACGACGACGCTCAGGTGCGGGGCGTGCTTGCCGCGGGTGCCCAGTGCTGCCGTGGTCGAGCAGCCCGCGCAGGGCGAGCAGCAGGGCGTCGTGCAGGCGCTGCGGCCGGGACCGGACGACCGGTCGCGGCGCGGCGCAGGTCGCCGTCGTCGGCCTGCGGCTCCCGAGGGGCACCGGGCAGGCCGTCCCCGGGCAGCCAGCCCTGCTGCCGCGCGGCGGCGTAGCCGGCGGTGTCGGACGGGTTGCCCGGGTCGGTCTCCATGGCGGCGGTCAGCACGGTGTGCAGCAGCTCGTAGGCCTCGGGGGTGAGCCGGCCGCGCATGTGCCCGCCGCCGTCGGGGTCGCGGGTGAGTGTCAGCCGGCGGTCCCGCTCGGCCCGCTGGGCGGCGTCTTCGAGCTGCTGCGGCAGCAGCGCGGCGCTGAGCTGCTCGAGCGCGCCGGGCAGGTAGCGCGGCGGGAGGTGCTCGGCGAGCAGCACCAGGGCGCGTTCGAGCCGGTCGAGCTGGGAGGTCTGGACCTGCCAGGCGGTCTCGGACAGCTGGTGGGCCAGCTCGGTGAGCAGTGCGGCCTGCGGTGTGCCGTCGTCGAGGCCGCCGAACGCCTCGGCCAGGCAGCTCACGATCCCGTCGGTGATCACGGCGGCGAGGGCCTGCTGGCCGTCCTGGCCGTCGATGAGCCCGTCGGGGTGGTCCAGGTGCGGCCGCAGCGCGGCCAGGGCCTGTCCGACCCGGGCCGCTGCCCGGGCGCAGAGCCGGCCGTCGGTGAGCGCCTGCCCGAGCGCGGGGTGCTGGACCAGGCGGCGGGCGGTCGCGACCGAGGCGGGCGCCTGGCCGTCCTGCGTCCGCAGCCAGGAGCTGGTGGTGGCGCCGTCGACGGCCCGGGCGAGCTGGCGGACCTCGACGTCGCCGATGCACGCCAGCAGCACCCGGTCCAGCTGCTCGCGGGCGGCCAGCAGCCCGGCGGTGTCGGCCAGCGCCTGCGGGCCCGGCAGGGACGCCCGGTCGACCGCCAGCTGCCCGGTGATCGCCTGCTGCAGCACCGCGACCTGCTCCGACACCGGCGGGAGCACGACCGGTGCAGCCCCACGCAGGCCGGTCACCCCGGGCGCCGCCCAGCCGTCCTCCGGCCGCCCGGGAGGCGGTCCGAGGAACGGCGGCGGAGTCATGAGTCGAACGTACGTTCGAACTGGTAGCTCGTCAAGAGGGTGGGGACAGACCGCTCCTGCGCGCGCCAGGGTGCGCCCCAGCCCGGCTGCCGTTCCCCTCCGGGTCGAAGGTGACGGCAAGCCGAAGAAGATCCGTCCCGAGGTCAGGGCCGCCCGGTGGCAGACCGGGAAGCGGGAGGCGGTCCGATTTGCCGGCCGACCGCGGCGACAGGCCTCAGACCGCGCTGAGCACCTCGAGCCCGACCTGCCGGAAGACGGCGGCGACCTTGGCCTCCTCCGCGCCGCAGGTCAGCACGTGGCGCTCGCCGTCGCCGGTGCGGTCGTAGCGCACGACGACCTCGACCTCGGGCGCGCCGCCCAGGCGCACGCGCCACCGGTCCGGCCCGGCGTGCTCCTGGGCCACCGGCGCGAGGTCGTCGCGGTCCCAGCGGTCCAGGGCCGTACGGGCGAAGTCCTGCGCCGCCTGCGTCGGCAGCGGCAGGCTGGACCGGCCGCGGACCAGCCCCGCCGGCAGCCGGCCGGCGTCGAGGTCGTCGACGAGCGCGACGACGTCGTCCGCGTCGACCCGCCCGACGTACAGCCCCTCGGGCAGCACGACGAGGTTGGCGGCGAAGCGGTCACCGCCGACGTGGCTGCACTCCCAGGTCTGCGCCGGACGGGCCGCGGACAGCGCCTGCGCGACGGGGCGGCCGCGGGTCGCGCAGCACCGGTCGTGCCGGCCGTGCGTGCACACGAGCAGCAGCGGGTCGCCCACGACCGACCAGCCGTCCGGCGGCGGCCCGTCGCCGTACGGCGGGTCGAGCGCGAGCAGCTCCTCGTCGGAGTCGACGTGGCGGGCCAGCACCCGCTCGTACCCGGGCCGGGAGTCGACGGCGAACACCCAGCGCCCGTCGTCGCACACCACCCCGGCGGGGCGGCGCAGCAGCAGCAGGCGGGCGCGCGCCGCGGCGGCGGTCTGCCCCAGCGCGCGGGCGACGTCGACGCCCATCCGCGCGCTCGGCACCGACGCCGGGCCCCACGCGCCGCGGTGCTCGACGAGCAGCCAGCGCTCGACCCGGCTGGCGGTCGCCGCCAGGGGCTCCTCGCGGGCCTGCGCGGACGGGGCGCACCAGTCGTCCGAGGTGCGGGGTCGGCGGGCCATCAGGACCACGCTACGGCGGCCGCGCCGGACCGGCAGGTCAGCGGTCCGGCGGCCCGGCGACGAGCACGCCCTCCTTGAGCAGCCGCCGGGCCAGCACCACCGCGTCGTCGCCGTCGAGCTCGCCGGCGGCCAGGTCGGCGACGGTGCACGGGCCGGCGAGCGCGACGTCCAGGGCCGCCGCGGTCGAGCACGGCAGGGTGAGGGTGCGCCCGCCGAAGCGCAGCTGCTCGGCCTCACCGCCCGTCCGGGTCACGGGCAGGCCGCGCCTCGGGCGTACGGCGGTGTCCGGACCCAGCTGAGCGAGCGCCGCGGCGGAGGCGAGCAGGCCCACCGGCTCGGGCGGCACGGCGCGCGACAGCCGGGTGGCGAGCCGGTCGCGCAGCTGCTCCGGCGGCAGGCCGGCCAGCCAGGCCGACGCCCGCTGCAGCAGCCCCGCGACGTCGTCGAGGTCGGCCTGCGGCTGCACCGGCAGCGCGTCGCGGAACCCCGGCTCCTGCGCGGCCAGGGCCAGCGCGTCGGACAGCACGTCGTACCAGGTCGTCGACAGCACGCCGACCGTCAGGTGCACGGAGTGCTCGTCGGTGGTGAGCGCGGCGTGGACGTAGCCGCGGGGCAGGTAGAGGCAGTCGCCGGCCTCGAGCTCGACGTCGAGCAGCGGCTCGGCGCCCTCGGGCACGAGGTGCCCCCCGGCCTGCGGCTGCGACGGCAGCGGCAGGTGCACGACCGGCTGGTGCACGATCCAGCGCTTGCGCCCGCTGACCTGCAGGACGAAGACGTCGTGCGTGTCGTGGTGGAAGTCGAAGCCCTGCGCGTCGCCGGCGGGGGTGATGTAGGCGTTGCACTGCGTCGCGTGCCCGAGCTCGGCGGCCAGCTCGCGGCAGAAGCGCGCCACCGGCGGGTGCATGCGGTGCACCGACTGCAGCACGAGCGTCGCGCCGTCGGCGTGCTGGGCCCGCAGCGCGTCGGCATCGACGAGGTCGCCGATCCGGCGGTTGCCGGCCGTGACGGTGCGCAGCGGCGCCGGCAGCCCGCCGCCCTCGCGGACCGTGCGGAAGAACGGCGTGCGCAGCGCCCGGTCGGCGACGAGCTCGTCGACGTCCTGCACCGACAGCAGGTCGGTGAACGGCGCCGGCAGCTCCTCGGCCCGCGTCAGCAGCGGCGTGCGCGACCAGTGCGCGCTCGCGAACTCCTCCGGCGGGACGGCGGTGCAGCGCGCGAGGGCGCTCGGGCTCGGCGAGCTCACGGGGCTCCTGCTCAGGCGGGACGGGGCGGGACGGGGCGGTGCGCGACGAGCGCGGCCCCGGCCCCCCGCACAGGGCGGGAGCCGGGACCGCGGGTCGTGCTGGTCGTGCTGGTCGTGCTGGTCGGGCTGGTCGGCTGGTCGTGCTGGTCGCGCAGGTCGGGAGCGTCAGCTCCCGGCGGGGTCCGAGCCGGCCGGGTCCGAGCCCGCGGGGTCGACCTGGGTCTCGTTGCTGTCGCCGGAGTCGGCGTCGCCGCCGCTGCCGCCCGCCGGGTCCGAGCCGGCCGGGTCCGAGCCCGAGGGGTCGACCTGCGTGGTGTCGCTGTCGCCCTGGTCGGCGTCGCCGCCCGGGGCGGTGTTGGTCGTGGTGGTCATGTCCTCGTCGCGCAGCGTCACGCAGGTCTCCTCGGGTCGGGGTGGTCGCTCGGGTGGCGGCTGCCGCCCTGCCGGGCACGTTCCCCGCTGCCGGGCGCGCAAGCACGGGCACGTACGGCGGCCGCGACCGGCAGGGGGGAGGATGGGCCCATGACGAGGGCTGACCTGGACAAGGACCCCGCCGAGGTCGCGGCGATGTTCGACGAGGTCGCGGCCCGCTACGACCTCACCAACACCGTGCTCTCGCTCGGGCAGGACCGGGGCTGGCGCCGCGCCGTCGGCGACGCGCTCGACCTGCGCCCCGGGGAGCGGGTGCTCGACCTGGCCGCCGGCACCGCGACGAGCTCGGCCGCGCTGGCCCGCACCGGCGCCGACGTCGTCGGCTGCGACTTCTCCCTGGGCATGCTGCGCGTCGGCCAGCGGGCGCACCACGAGGGCGTCGAGCTCGTCGCCGGCGACGCGCTGCGGCTGCCGTTCCGCGACGGCGCCTTCGACGCGGTGACGATCTCGTTCGGGCTGCGCAACACCGCCGACCCCGACCTCGCGCTGCGCGAGCTGCTGCGGGTCACCCGACCCGGCGGGCGCCTGGTGGTCTGCGAGTTCAGCCACCCGACGTGGGCGCCGTTCCGCACCGTCTACGTCAACTACCTCATGAGGGCGCTGCCCGCCGTCGCCACCCGCGTGAGCAGCGACCCCGCGGCGTACGTCTACCTCGCCGAGTCGATCCGGGCCTGGCCGCCGCAGCCCGAGCTGGCCGCCGACCTCGCCGTCGCGGGCTGGACGGGCGTCGCCTGGCGCGACCTCACCGGCGGCATCGTCGCGCTGCACCGGGCCGTCCGGCCGGCCTGAGCGCCCGACCTGCCGACGCCGCACGACCGCCCTACACTCGGCAGGTACCGCTCGTGCACGTCTTCACAAGCCCCGGAGGGCCCGCGATGGACGCCGACGTCCTGGTCGTCGGGGCCGGACCCGGCGGCGCCGCCACCGCGCACGCGCTCGCCCAGTCCGGCCTCGACGTGCTGCTGCTGGAGAAGACCAGCTTCCCCCGCGAGAAGGTCTGCGGCGACGGCCTCACCCCGCGCGCGGTCAAGACCCTCGTCGACATGGGCATCGACACCAGCGAGGCCAACGGCTTCATCCGCAACCGCGGCCTGCGCATCTACGGCGGCGGCCACCGCCTCGAGCTGCCGTGGCCGGAGCTGGCGAGCTTCCCGCCGTACGGCCTGGTGCGTCCCCGGCTGGACTTCGACGAGCTGCTCGTGCGCCACGCGCAGGGTGCCGGCGCCCGGCTGCAGGAGCTCACGACGGTCACCGGCCCGGTCCTCGACGACGCCGGCCGCATCGCCGGGGTGACCGCGAAGGTCGGGCCCGACAAGACCCCCACCACCTACCGCGCCCCGCTCGTGGTCGCTGCCGACGGCGTCAGCGCCCGGCTGGCGCTGGCGGCCGGTATCGAGAAGCGCGACGACCGCCCGATGGGCGTCGCCGTCCGCCGCTACTTCACCAGCCCCCGCACGCACGACGACATGCTCGAGAGCTGGCTGGAGCTGCGCACCGAGAGCGGCGACCTGCTGCCCGGCTACGGCTGGGTGTTCGGCGTCGGCGACGGCACGAGCAACGTCGGCCTGGGCATCCTCAACACCACCAAGGCCTGGCAGAAGACCGACTACAAGGAGCTGCTCGCCAGCTGGACCCGGGCGATGCCCGAGGAGTGGCAGTTCAGCGAGCCGTACGCGACGGGCCCCGTGCGCGGCGGGGCGCTGCCGATGGGGTTCAACCGCCAGCCGCACTACCGCGACGGGCTGCTGCTCGTCGGCGACGCCGGCGGCGCGGTCAACCCGTTCAACGGCGAGGGCATCGCCTACGCCATGGAGACCGGGCGGCTGGCCGCCGAGAGTGCCGTGCAGGCGCTCGCCCGGCCCGAGGGCCCGCAGCGCGAGCGGGTGCTGGCCGGCTACCCGGCGGCGCTCAAGGCGCGCTACGGCGGCTACTACACCGTCGGCCGGGTCTTCGTGCACCTCATCGGCCACCCCGAGGTCATGCGCCTGGCGACCCGCCACGGGCTGCCCCGGCCGCTGCTCATGAAGTTCACCCTCAAGCTGCTCGCCAACCTCACCGACCCGCGCGGCGGCGACGCCCTGGACCGCGTCGTCAACGGCCTGTCCCGGCTCGCGCCCGCGGCCTGAGTCCCGCCTCCCGCCCCGCGGCGCGGGACCCGGCCGTCCGCACGTAGTCTTGCCGTCGCCCGCCTGCGGCACCGCCTGCCTGCCCGCACCTCCCGCTGAACCCGACAAGGACACGCCTCGTGCTGCAGAACTACCTGCCGATCGTCGTGCTGTTCGTGCTCGCCCTCGGCTTCGCGGGGCTGTCGGTCGGGGCCGCGACGTTCACCGGTCCGAAGCGCTACAACCGCGCCAAGTACGACGCCTACGAGTGCGGCATCGAGCCGACCCCGCAGCCCGTCGGCGGCGGCCGCTTCCCGGTGAAGTTCTACCTGACGGCCATGCTCTTCATCGTCTTCGACATCGAGATCATCTTCCTCTACCCGTGGGCCGTCGCGTTCGGCCAGCTGGGCGTGTTCGGGCTCGTGGAGATGGTCCTGTTCATCGGCACGGTGTTCGTCGCGTACGCCTACGTCTGGCGTCGCGGCGGGCTCGAGTGGGACTAGAGGGAGAGGGAGGCACCGCATGGGGCTCGAGGAGAAGCTGCCCGCAGGGGTGCTGCTGACCAGCGTCGAGAAGGTGGTCAACTGGTCGCGCAAGTCCTCGCTGTGGCCGGCCACGTTCGGCCTGGCCTGCTGCGCCATCGAGATGATGGCCGCCGGCGGCGGGCGCTACGACATGGCGCGCTTCGGCATGGAGGTCTTCCGGCCCTCGCCGCGGCAGGCCGACCTCATGATCGTCGCCGGCCGGGTGAGCCAGAAGATGGCGCCCGTGCTGCGGCAGATCTACGACCAGATGCCCGAGCCCAAGTGGGTCATCGCCATGGGCGTCTGCGCCAGCAGCGGCGGCATGTTCAACAACTACGCGATCGTGCAGGGCGTCGACCACGTCGTGCCCGTCGACATGTACCTGCCGGGCTGCCCGCCGCGGCCCGAGATGCTCATCGACGCGATCCTCAAGCTGCACGACAAGATCATGGACGAGCCGCTCGGCGTCAACGCCCGTCGCCGCGAGCTGCCCGGCTACCAGCCGCGCGAGCTCGTCGCGAGCAGCCAGCGGTTCACCAAGGAGGGCAAGAAGGCGCACCGCCAGGCGCTGAAGACCGAGCTCATGCGCGGGGCCCAGCAGTGACCGGCCCCTCCCGCGACGACGCCCGCACCGCCGCCCCCACCGCCGCCCCCACCGCCGCCCCCACCGCCGCCCCCCCCCCCCCCAAGGCGCTGCTCGACCCGGCCGCCTCCCGCCCGTCGGCCGTCACCCCCGCGGCCGCCGAGCCGCGGCAGACCAGCGACATGTTCGGCGCCACCTTCGGGGGCGACACCTCCGGCTTCGGCGGGCTGGTGCGCCGCCCGGCGGTCGCGGCGTCCAGCCCCCGGCCCTACGGCTCGTGGTTCGACGAGGCCGTCGACGCGCTGCAGGAGGCGTACGCCGGCTTCGACGACGCCGTCACCCGGGTCGTCGTCGACCGCGGCGAGCTGACGCTGCACGTGCGGCCGGAGCGGGTCGCCGAGGTGGCTCAGGCGCTGCGCGACGCGGCCGACCTGCGCTTCGAGCTGCTGTCCAGCCTGTCGGGCGTCGACTACCCCAGCTCGCCCGAGCGGCTGCACGTCGTCTACCACCTCACGTCGATGACCTACCGGCGCCGGCTGCGCCTGGAGACGGCCGTGACCGTCGAGGACCCGCACGTCGCGAGCGTCACCCGCGTCTACCCGACCGCCGACTTCCACGAGCGCGAGACCTGGGACTTCTTCGGCGTCGTCTTCGACGGCCACCCGGCGCTGACCCGGATCTTCATGCCGGACGACTGGCAGGGCCACCCGCAGCGCAAGGACTACCCGCTCGGCGGCGTGCCCGTGGAGTACAAGGGCGCGCAGGTGCCGCCCCCGGACGAGAGGAGGGCGTACGCGTGACCACCACCGACGTCCCCGGCGCGACCGCCGACAGCGACCCGTACGCCGCGGGGCAGCGCGAGACCACCGAGGGCACCGTCTACACCGTCACCGGTGGCGACTGGGACACCCTGCTCACCGGCGGCGGTGACGACGAGCAGCACATGGTCGTCAACATGGGTCCGCAGCACCCGTCGACCCACGGCGTGCTCCGGATCGTCCTCGAGCTGGAGGGGGAGACGGTCACCAGCGCGAGCACGGTGATCGGCTACCTGCACACCGGCATCGAGAAGAACATGGAGTACCGCAACTGGGTGCAGGGGACGACCTTCGTCACCCGCATGGACTACCTCGCGCCGCTGTTCAACGAGACGGCGTACTGCCTGGGCGTCGAGAAGCTGCTCGGCATCGAGGTGCCGCAGCGCGCCCAGGTCATCCGCGTGATGATGATGGAGCTCAACCGCATCCGCTCGCACCTCGTCGGGCTCGCGACGATGGGCCTGGAGCTCGGCGCGCTCACCGCGATGCTCAACGGGCTGCGCGAGGGCGAGATGATCCTCGACATCTTCGAGATGGTCACCGGGCTGCGGATGAACCACGCGTACGTCCGTCCCGGCGGCGTCGCGCAGGACCTGCCGCCCGGCACGGTCGAGAAGATCCGCGAGATGCTCGTGAGCTTCGACCAGAACCTGCCGGGCTACGACGACCTGCTCACCGGCAACCCGATCTGGCAGCAGCGCCTGCAGGGCGTGGCCGTCCTCGACGCGCAGGGCTGCGTGGCGCTCGGCGTCACCGGCCCGCTGCTGCGGGCTGCCGGCCTGCCGTGGGACCTGCGCAAGGTCGAGCCCTACCTGGGCTACGAGACGTACGACTTCGACGTGCCCGTGGAGACCGGCGGCGACGGCTGGAGCCGCTTCCGGGTCCGCATGCGCGAGGTCCGCGAGTCGCTCAAGATCATCGAGCAGTGCCTGGACCGGCTCGAGCCGGGCCCGGTCATGGTCGCCGACACCAAGATCGCCTGGCCGGCGCAGCTCGCGCTCGGCGCGGACGGCATGGGCCAGTCGCTCGACCACGTGAAGAAGATCATGGGCACCTCGATGGAGGCGCTCATCCACCACTTCAAGCTCGTCACCGAGGGCTTCCGGGTCCCGCCCGGGCAGGTGTACGTGCCGATCGAGTCCCCGCGGGGAGAGCTCGGCGTGCACCTGGTGAGCGACGGCGGCACCCGGCCGTACCGCGCCCACGTCCGGGACCCGAGCTTCGTCAACCTGCAGGCGCTGTCCGCCACGTGCGAGGGCGGCCTGCTCTCCGACTCGATCGTCGCCGTCGCGACGCTCGACCCCGTCATGGGAGGCGTCGACCGATGAGGTCGCACACGAAGGGGACCGCCCGCTGATGGCGTCCGTCGACCTGGACCTGCAGCCGCCGGTGGACCGCAGCAGCGTGCCGCCGCTGACCGAGACGACCTGGGCCGAGGCCCGGGAGATCGTCGGGCGCTACCCGCAGTCGCGCTCGGCGCTGCTGCCGATGCTGCACCTGGTGCAGTCCGTGCAGGGCTACGTCAGCCCGGACGGCATCGGGCTGTGCTCGGAGGTGCTCGGCCTGACCAAGGCCGAGGTCGGGGCGGTCGCGACCTTCTACACGATGTACCGCCGCCGGCCGGCCGGCACCTACCACGTCGGGGTGTGCACCAACACCCTGTGCGCGGTGCTCGGCGGCGACGAGATCCTCGCCGCCGTCAGCGAGCACACCGGGCTCAGGCACGACCAGACCAGCGAGGACGGCACCATCAGCCTCGAGCACATCGAGTGCAACGCCGCCTGCGACTACGCCCCCGTGGTGATGGTCAACTGGGAGTTCCACGACGACATGACCCCGGAGAAGACGGTCGAGCTCGTCGACCGGCTGCGCGCCGGCGAGCCGGTCGCGCCGACCCGCGGGCCGGACCGGCAGTGCACCTTCACGGAGATGTCGCGCGTGCTCGCCGGCTTCCCCGACGGCCTCGCGACCGAGGGCGTGCAGGCCGGCCCGGCGACGCTCGCCGGCTTCGAGCTCGCCACCGAGCGCGGCGAGACCGCGCCCCGCTACCCCGACGAGCAGGACTCCTGACATGCAGCTGACCCCTGTCCTGTCCCGCAACTGGGGCGACGCCGACTCCTTCACCCTCGAGGGCTACCGCCGCCACCGCGGCTACGAGGCCCTGGAGAAGGCCCGCGGCATGCAGCCCGACGAGATCATCGCGCTGGTCAAGGAGTCGGGCCTGCGCGGCCGCGGCGGCGCGGGCTTCCCCACCGGCATGAAGTGGGGCTTCATCCCGCAGGGCACCGAGGGGCAGGCCGCCAAGCCGCACTACCTCGTCGTCAACGCCGACGAGTCCGAGCCGGGGACCTGCAAGGACACCCCGCTCATGATGGCCAACCCGCACGTGCTCGTCGAGGGCGTGATCATCGCGTCGTACGCCATCCGCGCCTCGCACGCGTTCATCTACCTCCGCGGCGAGGAGCTGCACGTGCTGCGCCGGCTGCAGCACGCCGTCGCCGAGGTCGAGGAGGCCGGGCTGCTCGGCGACCTGCGGATCGTCGTGCACGCCGGCGCCGGGGCCTACATCTGCGGCGAGGAGACGGCGCTGCTCGACAGCCTGGAGGGCTACCGCGGCCAGCCGCGGCTGCGCCCGCCGTTCCCGGCGACCCACGGCCTGTACGCCAGCCCGACCGTCGTCAACAACGTCGAGTCGATCGCCTCGGTCCCGAGCATCGTGCTCGGCGGCGCGGCCTGGTTCTCCGGCATGGGCACCGAGAAGAGCAAGGGCTACACGCTCTACTCGCTGTCCGGCCACGTGAAGCGCCCGGGGCAGTACGAGGCGCCGCTGGGCGTCACGCTGCGCGAGCTGCTCGACCTGTCCGGCGGCATGCGCGAGGGCCACGAGCTCAAGTTCTGGACGCCCGGCGGCTCGAGCACCCCGCTGCTCACCGCTGAGCACCTCGACGTCCCGCTGGACTACGAGGGCGTCGCGGCGGCCGGGTCCATGCTCGGCACCAAGGCGCTGCAGTGCTTCGACGAGACCACCTGCGTGGTGCGCGCCGTCCTGCGGTGGACGGAGTTCTACGCCCACGAGTCCTGCGGCAAGTGCACGCCGTGCCGCGAGGGCACCTACTGGATGGTCCAGATCCTCACGCGCATGGAGGCCGGGCAGGCCACCGAGGACGACCTCACCACCCTGCTCGACACCTGCGACAACATCTTCGGCCGCTCGTTCTGCGCGCTCGGCGACGGGGCCACCAGCCCGATCGTCTCCGGGGTGCAGCTGTTCCGGGAAGAGTTCATGGCACACCTCGCGGGCGGCTGCCCGTTCGACGCCCGACGGTCCACGCTCTGGGGCGGCGCCCTGGCCGGGGCCACCGCATGACGGTCACCGTCCCCGCCGGCACCGCCGAGGGCGTGCCCGCCCGCACCGACCTGGTGACGCTGACGATCGACGGGTTCGAGGTGAGCGTGCCCAAGGGCACCCTGCTCATCCGGGCCGCCGAGACCGTCGGCATCCAGGTGCCGCGCTTCTGCGACCACCCGCTGCTCGACCCCGTCGGCGCCTGCCGGCAGTGCATCGTCGAGGTCGAGGGCCAGCGCAAGCCGCTCACCGCCTGCACGACGACCGTCACCGAGGGCATGGTCGTCAAGACCCAGCTGTCCAGCCCGGTGGCCAAGAAGTCGCAGGAGGGCGTGCTCGAGCTGCTGCTCATCAACCACCCGCTGGACTGCCCGGTCTGCGACAAGGGCGGCGAGTGCCCGCTGCAGAACCAGGCGATGAGCAACGGCAACGCCGAGTCGCGCTACCACGACACCAAGCGCACCTACCCCAAGCCGCTGGCCATCTCCAGCCAGGTGCTGCTCGACCGCGAGCGCTGCGTGCTGTGCGCCCGCTGCACCCGCTTCCAGCAGCAGATCGCCGGCGACCCGTTCATCGAGCTGTTCGAGCGCGGCGCGCTGCAGCAGGTCGGGGTCTACACCGACCAGCCGTTCGAGAGCTACTTCTCCGGCAACACCATCCAGATCTGCCCGGTCGGCGCCCTGACCGGCGCGGCCTACCGCTTCCGCGCGCGGCCCTTCGACCTCGTGTCGACCCCGATGGTCTGCGAGCACTGCGCCTCCGGGTGCGCGCTGCGCACCGACCACCGCCGCGGCAAGGTCCTGCGCCGCCTCGCCGGCTCGGACCCCGAGGTCAACGAGGAGTGGAACTGCGACAAGGGCCGCTGGGCGTTCACCTACGCCGCCCAGGGCGACCGCATCGCCACCCCGCTCGTCCGCGACGCGCGCTCGGGCCGCCTCGTCGAGGCGTCCTGGACCGAGGCGCTGGAGGTCGCCGCGCGCGGCCTGGCCGCGGCCCGCGACGCCGGCGGGGTCGGGGTGCTCCCCGGCGGCCGGCTCACCGTCGAGGACGCCTACGCGTACGCCAAGTTCGCCCGGGTCGCGCTGCGCACCCACGACGTCGACGCCCGCACCCGCCCGCACAGCGACGAGGAGCTCGCCTTCCTCGCCAGCTCGGTCGCCGGCCGCTACGTCGGCCAGGAGGGCTCGGTCTCCTACGCCGACCTCGAGAGCGCCCCGGTCGTCGTCCTCGCCGGCCTCGAGCCGGAGGAGGAGTCGCCGATCGTCTTCCTGCGGCTGCGCAAGGGCGTCCGGCGGCACGGCACGCGGGTCTTCACCGTCGCGCCGTTCCGCTCGCCGGGCGCCGTCAAGACCGCGGCCCGGCTGCTGCAGGCGCCCCCGGGCGCCGAGGCGTTCGCGCTGAGGGCGCTCGCGGGCGACCCGGACGACGCCGTGGCGGCCGAGGCCGCGGCGGGGCTCGCCCAGCCCGGCGCCGTGCTGCTCGTCGGTGAGCGGCTCGCCGAGGTGCCCGGCGCCCTGTCGGCCGCCGCGGCGCTGGCCGCCTCGACGGGCGCCCGGCTCGCCTGGGTGCCGCGCCGGGCCGGGGAGCGCGGTGCGGTCGACGCCGGCTGCCTGCCCACGCTGCTGCCCGGCGGCCGGCGCGTCGAGGACGCCGAGGGTCGCCGCGAGGTCGAGTCGGTCTGGGCCTCGGCGGTCCCGGTGAGCCCCGGCCGCGACCTCACCGCCATCCTCACCGCCGCCCGCGACGGCGAGCTCGGCGCGCTGCTGGTCGGCGGCGTCGACCCCGCCGACTGCCCCGACCCCGAGCTGGCCCTGGACGCGCTCGACCGGGTGGGCTTCGTCGTCAGCCTGGAGCTGCGCCGCTCGCCGGTCACCGACCGGGCCGACGTCGTCCTGCCGGTCGCCGCCGCGGTGGAGAAGACCGGCACGTTCCTCGACTGGGAGGGTCGGGCCCGGCCGTTCGAGCAGGTCCTGAGGCTGTCGGGCGCGCTGCCCGACGGGCGCGTGCTGCACGTGCTCGCCGACGAGCTCGACGCCCCGATCGGCCTGCCCGACGCGGCCGCCGCCCGCGCCGAGATCGCCCGCCTGGGCTCGGTCGCCGACCACCCGGCCGCCCCCGCGGTCGAGCCGGTGGCGCCCTCCTCGCCGGAGGCCGGCGAGGCGCTGCTGGCGACCTGGCACTGGCTGCTCGACGACGGCTCGCTGCAGGACGGCGAGCCCTTCCTCGCCGGGACGGCCAAGAAGAGCCGGCTGCACCTGTCGCCGGCCACCGCCGCCGAGATCGGCGCGTCCGCGGGCGACCTCGTCGAGGTCCGCTCGGGACGTGGCAGCCTGGTGCTGCCGCTCGTCGTCGCCGACCTGCCCGACCGCGTCGTCTGGCTGCCGACCCGCTCGCCCGACGCCGCGGTCCGCCGCGACCTCGCCGGGCGCGCGGGCTCGGTGGTCCGCCTCCGCCGGGTCGACGGGCAGACCAGCACCAGCACCAGCACGAGCACCAGCACCAGCACGAGCACGAGCACGACCGCCACGACGGACGACAGCAAGGGGGCCTGACCGTGCCGGACACCCAGCTCCCGCTGTCCAGCTTCGGCAACGAGCCGATCTGGATCACGATCGGCAAGGCGCTGTTCGTCTTCGTCCTGCTCGTGCTCATCACGCTGTTCACCATCGTGTTCGAGCGCAAGGTCGTCGGCCGCATGCAGCAGCGCCCCGGGCCCAACCGCACGGGTCCCGGCGGCTGGGGCAGTCCCTCGCGGACGGCCTCAAGCTGGCGCTGAAGGAGGAGATCATCCCGGCGATGGCCGACAAGCCGGTCTACGTGCTGGCGCCGATCCTGTCGGCCGTCCCCGCGTTCCTGGCGTTCTCGGTCATCCCGTTCGGCCCGAAGGTCTCCATCGCCGGTCACGAGACCGCGCTGCAGCTCACCGACCTGCCGATCGGCGTGCTGTTCATCCTGGCCTGCTCGAGCTTCGGCGTCTTCGGCATCGTGCTCGCCGGCTGGTCCAGCGGCTCGACCTACCCGCTGCTCGGCGGGCTGCGGTCGGCCGCGCAGGTCATCTCGTACGAGGTGGCGATGGGCCTGTCGTTCGTCGCCGTCTTCCTCTACGCGGGGTCGCTGTCCACCAGCGAGATCGTCGCCGCCCAGCACGACCGGTGGTTCTTCTACGTCCTGCCGGTCTCGTTCCTCATCTACGCCATCGCGATGGTGGGGGAGACCAACCGGGCGCCGTTCGACCTGCCCGAGGCCGAGAGCGAGCTCGTCGGCGGCTTCCACACCGAGTACACCTCGCTGAAGTTCGCCATGTTCTTCCTCGCGGAGTACATCAACATGGTGACCGTCTCGGCGCTGGCCGTGACGCTGTTCCTCGGCGGCTGGCAGGCCCCGCCGTTCCTGTCGCGCATCGACGTGCTGTCGACCGGCTTCTTCCCGATCGTCTGGTTCCTGCTCAAGGTCCTGCTGTTCATCTTCTTCTTCGTCTGGCTGCGCGGCACGCTGCCGCGCATGCGCTACGACCAGTTCATGCGCCTGGGCTGGAAGGTGCTCATCCCGGCCAACCTGGTGTGGATCCTGCTCGTCGCCGCGGTCCGCGTCGTCACCGACTCGGCCACCGGCGGGCGCACGACGCTCGTCGTCGTCGGCTCCGTCGTCGTGGTGCTCCTGCTCGTCGCGACCTTCCTGCCCGAGGGCAGGAAGGACGCCGAGCCGGCCGAGGGCGCCGACGGCAGCGCGCTGCACACCGCACCGAGCGAGGGCGGCTTCCCCATGCCGCCCATGGACCTCGTCGTCCCGCCGACGCCCCGCAGCGCTGGCCGCGCTCGAGCGTCACCGCGGGCGCCCCGGCACCCACAGGAGAGGAGGACGGCGTGAGCTTCCTCGACCCCGTCAAGGGGTTCGGCGTCACCTTCGGGCAGATGTTCAAGAAGGTGGTCACCGAGGAGTACCCGGAGGTCGTGCGGCCCGACCGCGCCGCGCTACCACGGCCGGCACGTGCTCAACCGGCACCCGGACGGCCTGGAGAAGTGCATCGGCTGCGAGCTGTGCGCCTGGGCCTGCCCGGCCGACGCGATCTACGTCGAGGGCGCCGACAACACCGAGGAGGCGCGCTACTCGCCCGGTGAGCGCTACGGCGCCGTCTACCAGATCAACTACCTGCGCTGCATCTTCTGCGGCCTGTGCATCGAGGCGTGCCCGACCCGGTCGCTGACGATGACCAACGAGTACGAGCTCGCCGACGACAGCCGCCAGGACCTGATCTTCACCAAGGAGCAGCTGCTCGCGCCGCTGCTGCCCGGCATGGAGCAGCCGCCGCACCCGATGCGGCTCGGCGACAACGAGACCGACTACTACGTGGGCCGCAACAGCGACCCGCAGCCGGTGGCGGCCGACCCCGCCGTCGAGGGCCGCCTGGCCGGCGACGGCGCCCGGCCCGAGCCCGAGGGGGTGCGCCGGTGACCCCCGACGTCGTGCTCGCCGCCGGGGGCGGCACCGGCGAGACCATCGCGTTCTGGGTCTTCGCCCCGCTGGCCACCATCGCCGCGGTCGGCATGGTGCTGGCCCGCAACGCGGTGCACGCCGCGCTGTTCCTGGCCGGCGTCATGCTGTCCTTCGCCGGCCTCTACGCCGCCCAGGACGCGCCCGTTCCTCGCCGCCGTGCAGGTGATCGTCTACACCGGCGCGATCCTCATGCTGTTCCTGTTCGTCCTCATGCTCGTGGGCGTCGACTCCAGCGACTCGCTCGTCGAGACCCTGCGCGGGCAGCGGGTGGCCGCGTTCGTCGTCGGGCTGGGCTTCGCCGGTGCTGCTCATGAGCGCGCTCGCCTCGGCGGTCGCCGGCGACCCCGACACCGGGCTGGCCCAGCCCAACGCCGAGGGCAACGTCGTCGGCATCGCCCGGCTGCTGTTCACCCGCTACGTCTTCGCCTTCGAGGTCACCAGCGCCCTGCTCATCACCGCGGCGCTCGGCGCCATGGTGCTCGCGCACAAGGAGCGCACCGGGCCGGTCGTCACGCCAGGCCGAGATGCGCCCGTCGCCGGTTCGCCAGCGACGACCCGTTCGCCGCGGCCCGGTCCCGGCGTCTTCGCCGACCACGACTCGACCGCCACGCCGGCGCTGCTGCCGGACGGCTCGATCGCCCGCGAGTCGGTCGCGGCACCGCTGCGCGACGCGACCGAGGGCGACGTCCCCGGCCTCGAGGGGACGGTGCGCCGGTCATGAGCCCCACGCCACTACCTGCTGCTCGCCGCCCTGCTGTTCACCGTCGGCGCGCTCGGCGTGCTGCTGCGCCGCAACGCCATCCTGGTCTTCATGTGCGTCGAGCTGATGCTCAACTCGGTCAACCTGACCCTGGTCACCTTCAGCCGCGCCCGCGGCGACCTCGACGGCCAGGTCATGGCGTTCTTCGTCATGGTCGTCGCCGCCGCCGAGGTCGTCGTCGGGCTGGCGATCATCATGAGCATCTTCCGCACGCGGCGCTCGGCCTCGGTCGACGACGCCAACCTGCTGAAGTACTGACCCGCCGACCCCCACCCGACGCTGCCCCCGCGGGAGCGCCGCACGAGACGAGGACGACCCGTGCCCCCGACAGCCGAGACGCGCTGACTCGGTGACCGAGCGCGGTCTTCTCGATCGTCCCCGCCACCGGTGCGCTGTCCGCGCTCTGGCTGCTCCTCGCTGCTGCCGGCCGCCGGCGCCGCCGTGCTGCTGCTCGGCGGCCGCCGCACCGACAGCTGGGGGCCCTACCTCGCCTGCGCGACGACCGGCGCCGCCTTCGTCTACGGCCTGGTCGCGTTCTTCGCGCTCAAGGGCCTGGACGAGCGCTCGACCGACCTGCACCTGTTCAGCTGGATCCCGGTCGGCGGGTTCCAGGTCGACGCCGGGCTGCTCTTCGACCCGCTGTCGGCCACCTTCGTGCTGCTCATCACCGGCGTGGGCTTCCTCATCCACGTCTACTCGCTCGGCTACATGGCGCACGACGAGCGCAAGCGGCAGTTCTTCGCCTACCTCAACCTGTTCGTCGCGGCGATGCTGCTGCTGGTCCTCGCCAACAGCTTCCTCGGCCTGTACGTCGGCTGGGAGGGCGTCGGCCTCGCGTCGTACCTGCTGATCAGCTTCTACTTCGACCGGCACAGCGCGGCCACCGCGGCGAAGAAGGCGTTCATCGCCAACCGGGTCGGTGACGTCGGCCTGAGCCTGGCGATCATGATGATGTTCGCGACGCTCGGCACGACGACCTTCGAGGGCGTGTTCGCGCAGCGCCGGGGCGCTGTCCGCCGGCGCCGCGACCGCGATCGGGCTGCTGCTGCTGCTCGGCGCCTGCGGCAAGAGCGGGCAGTTCCCGCTGCACACCTGGCTGCCGGACGCGATGGAGGGCCCGACCCCGGTCTCGGCCCTCATCCACGCGGCGACCATGGTCACCGCCGGCGTCTACCTGATCGCCCGCGCCAACCCGGTCTTCGACGCAGAGCGAGACCGCGCTGCTGGTCGTCTCGATCATCGGCGCGGTCACCCTGGTCATCGGCTGCGTCATCGGCTGCGCCTACGACGACATCAAGAAGGTGCTGGCCTACTCGACGGTCAGCCAGATCGGCTACATGTTCCTGGCGGTCGGCCTCGGCCCGGGCGTCTACGCCATCGCGATCCTGCACCTGCTCACCCACGGCTTCTTCAAGGCCTGCATGTTCCTCTCGGCCGGCTCGGTCATGCACGGCATGAACGACCAGGTCGACATGCGCCGGTTCGGCGGGCTGCGCACGGTCATGCCGGTCACCTTCGCCTGCTTCGGCGCGGGCTACCTGGCGATCATCGGCTTCCCGCCCTTCGCCGGCTTCTTCTCCAAGGACAAGATCATCGAGGCGGCGTTCGACACAGGGCGGCACCCAGGGCTGCGTCCTCGGCACCGTGGCGCTGCTCGGCGCCGGCATCACGGCCTTCTACATGACCCGCCTGATGGCCATGACCTTCTTCGGCAAGCGCCGCTGGACCGCCGACGTGCACCCGCACGAGTCGCCCGCCACCATGACCGGCCCGATGGTCGTGCTCGCGGTCGGCTCGGTGGTCTCCGGCTTCCTGCTCACCCTGGGCGGCGGCCTGCAGAACTGGCTGGCGCCGGTGGTCGGCGAGCCCGAGGAGGCCGGCATCCACACGATCAACCCGACCGTCGTCACCGCTGCTCACGCTGCTGGTCGTCGCCGGTCGGCGTCGCTCGCGGCCTACGTGCAGTACGCCCGCACGCGCCGTGCCGATGAGCCCGCCGGTCGCGGTCAGCCCGTTCACCACCGCCGCCCGCAAGCAACCTCTACTTCGACGCCCTCAACGAGAGCGTCCTCATGCGCCCCGGCCAGTACCTCACCCGCGCCCTCGTCTTCTTCGACAACAAGGGCATCGACGGCGCGGTCAACGGGCTCGCCGCCGGCTTCGGCGGCGGCTCCGGCCGCCTGCGCCGCCTCCAGACCGGGTTCGTGCGCTCGTACGCGCTGTCGATGTTCGGAGGAGCCGCCCTCGTGGTCGCCGCCCTGCTCGCTGGTGAGGTTCGGCGCATGAGCGGCCTGTCCACCCTGACCGTCCTCGGCGTCGTCCCGCTCGTCGGCGCCGCCGCCATCGCCGCCGTGCCCAAGGGGCCGCGACCTGCTGGTCAAGCAGGTCGCGCTGGCTCACCTCGCTGGTCGTCCTGGTCGTCACGATCGGCATGTGCGCGCAGTTCGAGGCCGGAGGGCGCGCGCTTCCAGTTCACCGAGTCGCACGACTGGATCAAGGCCTTCGGCGTCAAGTACGCCGTCGGTGTCGACGGCATCGCGCTGGTGCTCATCGCGCTCGTCGCCGTCCTGGTCCCGGTCGTGCTGCTCGCCAGCTGGCACGACGCCGACGGCGCGGCCGGCCCGCGGCGCGCGCAGCGCGCACGCCGACCGCCCGCGTCGGCAGCGGCCCCGGCGGCTCCGGCGGCCGGCCGGCGGCTCCGTGGCGCTGCTCGAGCGCGGGGCGACGAGGGCCCGGCCGTCGACCGCGCCGGCGACGTCGGCGGCGACGTCGGCGGGCCGTCCCGGGCTCGACCGCGGCGGCGACGACACCCCGCCGCCGGCACGAGCGTCAAGACCTTCTTCGCCATGATGCTGCTGCTCGAGACGATGATGATCGGCGTCTTCGCGGCGACCGACGTCTTCCTGTTCTACGTCTTCTTCGAGTCGATGCTCATCCCGATGTACTTCCTCATCGGCAGCTACGGCGGGCCGCGCCGGTCGTACGCCGCGGTGAAGTTCCTGCTCTACAGCCTGTTCGGCGGCCTGCTCATGCTCGCGGCGGTCATCGGCCTCTACGTCACGAGCGCCGACCAGCTCGGCACCGGCACGTTCGACTTCCTCGCGCTCGACCAAGCTGGACATCAGCGAGCCGGTGCAGATCGCGCTGTTCCTCGGCTTCTTCATCGCCTTCGCGATCAAGGCGCCGCTGTTCCCGTTCCACACCTGGCTGCCCGACGCCGGTGCCGAGGCCCCGGTCGGCGGCGCCGTCCTGCTGGTCGGCGTGCTCGACAAGGTCGGCACCTTCGGCTTCCTGCGCTACTGCCTGCCGCTGTTCCCGGACGCGTCGCGCGACCTCGCGCCGTACGTCATCGCGCTGTCCGTCGATCGGCATCCTCTACGGCGCGCTGCTCGCGATGGGCCAGAAGGACCTCAAGCGCCTGGTCAGCTACACCTCCGTCGCCCACTTCGGCTTCATCGGGCTCGGCTGCTTCGCGCTTCACCACCCAGGCCGGCACCGGCGCCGTGCTCTACATGGTCAACCACGGCCTGTCGACCGGCGCCCTCTTCCTCGTCGTCGGGCTTCCTCGTCGTGCGCGGCGGCAGCCGGAGCAGCGACGACTACTCCGGCATCGGCAAGGTCGCCCCGGTGCTCGCCGGGCTCTTCCTCGTGGCCGGCCTGAGCTCGCTCGCCCTGCCCGGGCTGTCGACCTTCATCAGCGAGTTCCTCGTGCTGGTCGGCACCTACACCCGCTACCCGTTCGCGGCGGTGCTCGCCACGCTCGGCATCGTGCTGGCCGCGCTCTACATCCTGCTCATGTACCAGAAGACGATGCAGGGCCCGCTGTCGGCCGCGCACGCCAGGATGAAGGACCTGTCCCTGCGCGAGGTGATGGCCGTGGCCCCGCTCGTCGCCCTCATGCTCGTGCTCGGCTTCTACCCGAAGCCGCTCACCGACGTCATCACGCCCAGCGTCACCGCGCACGCTGCAGGACGTCGGCGTCACCGACCCGGCGCCGACGCAGGCCACCGGCCTGGGCGCCACCTCGACCAGCCCCGGGGAGCGGTAGTGCCCACCGACATCGGCGCCCCGTCGATCGACTACGCCTCGCTGCTGCCGATCCTCGTCGTGCTCGGCGCGGCCGTCGTCGGCGTCCTCGTCGAGGCCTTCGTGCCCGCCGCCTCCCGCCGTCTGGCGCAGCTCGTCGTCGCCGTCGCCGGCCTGCTCGGCGCGCTCGCTGCCGTGGTCGCGCTGGCCGGCGACCCGGGGCGCCTCGTCGTCGAGGGCGCCATCGCCGTCGACGGCCCGGCGCTGTTCCTGCAGGGGACGCTGTGCGTGCTCGGCGTCGCCGGCGTCCTGCTGCTGTCCGAGGACAGCCTGGACAGCTCCGGCGGCGACATCGTGGCCCGCGCCGCCGTCCGGCCGGGCTCGCGCGAGGACGTCGCGCTCGCCGAGAGCAGCGGCGTGCAGACCGAGGTCTACCCGCTGGCGATGTTCGCCCTCGGCGGGATGCTGCTCTTCCCGGCCTGCAACAACCTGATCCTCATGTTCATCGCGCTGGAGGTGCTGTCGCTCCCGCTCTACCTGATGAGCGGCCTCGCCCGGCGCCGCCGGCTGCTGTCGCAGGAGGCGGCGGTCAAGTACTTCCTGCTCGGCGCCTTCGCCTCGGCGTTCTTCCTCTACGGCGTCGCGCTGCTGTACGGCTACGCCGGCACCGTCGACCTCGGCGGCATCTTCGCGGCCTCCGGGCGGGCGGGCAGCAACGAGCTGCTCATGGTGCTCGGGCTGGCGATGCTCGTCGTGGGGCTGCTGTTCAAGATCGGCGCCGTCCCGTTCCAGGCCTGGACGCCCGACGTCTACCAGGGCGCCCCGACCCCGGTCACCGCGCTCATGGCCTCCTGCACCAAGGTGGCCGCCTTCGGCGCCCTGCTGCGCGTGCTGTACGTCGGCTTCGTCGACGTGCGCTGGGACTGGCGGCCGATGATGTGGGGGATCGCGATCCTCACGATGGTGGTCGGCGCGCTGCTGGCGATCACCCAGACCGACGTGAAGCGGATGCTCGCCTACTCCTCGGTCGCGCACACCGGCTTCCTGCTCATCGGGGTGGTCGCGCTCGACCGCGACGGCCTCGGGGGCACGCTGTTCTACCTGCTCACCTACGGCTTCACGACGCTCTCGTCCTTCGCCGTGGTCAGCCTGGTGCGCGACAGCTCCGGCGAGGCGACGCACCTGGCGCAGTGGACCGGCCTGGCGCGCAAGAGCCCGTTCGTCGCCTCGTCCTTCGCGCTGCTGCTCTTCGCGCTCGCGGGGATCCCGCTCACCAGCGGCTTCACGGCCAAGTTCGCCGTCTTCCGGGCCGCGACCGACGACGCCACGGCCCTGGTCGTGGTCGGCGTCGTGACCAGCGCGGTGACCGCGTTCTTCTACGCCCGCGTCGTGGTGCTGATGTTCTTCCACGAGCCGGCGCCCGACGGCCCGACCGTCGCCGTGCCCAGCGCCTACACGGCCGTCGCGATCGCGCTCGGGCTGGCGGTGACCGTCGCGCTCGGCGTCTACCCGCAGCCGCTGCTCGACCTCGCCGACAAGGCCGCCCTGTTCGTCCGATGAGGCCGCCCCGGGACGTCCCGTGACCGTCCCGGCCCCGCAGGGGGTCGGTGCGGCGCCGGCGGACCCCTTCGACAGCGCCGATCCCGCGCTCGCCGAGGCGCTGCGGGACGCCCTGGGCCGTGTCGAGGACCGGCTGCTCGAGATCGGCGAGACCAGCTCGCCGCTGCTGCAGGCCGCCGCGACGCACCTGGCCGAGGCCGGCGGCAAGCGCTTCCGACCGCTGCTGGCGCTGCTCGCGTCGCACTTCGGCGACCCGGCGGCGCCCGAGGCGGTCGAGGCGGCGCTCGTCGTCGAGCTCACCCACCTCGGCAGCCTGTACCACGACGACGTCATGGACGAGGCGCCCGTGCGCCGCGGCGCACCCAGCGCCAACGCCCGGTGGAGCAACGCCGTCGCCATCCTCACCGGCGACTACCTGTTCGCCCGCGCCTCCGACGTCGTCGCCGGGCTGGGCGTCGAGGCCGTGCGCATCCAGGCCCGCACCTTCGCCCGGCTCGTGGACGGGCAGATCAGCGAGACCGCCGGGCCGGCCGAGGGCCAGGACGCCGTCGAGCACCACCTGCAGGTCGTCGCGGGCAAGACCGGCTCGCTCATCGCGGCGAGCGCGCACCTCGGCGCCCTCGTGACGGGGGCACCGGCGCAGCACGTGGCCGTGCTCGCGCGCTTCGGCGAGGCCGTCGGGGTCGCCTTCCAGCTGTCCGACGACCTCATCGACGTGCTGTCCGAGACCGGCCAGTCCGGCAAGACCCCCGGCACCGACCTGCGCGAGGGCATCCGCACGCTGCCCGTCCTGCTCGCCCTGGCCGAGACCGACCCCGCGGGCGCCCGCCTGCGTGAGCTCATCTCGCGGCCGCTGCCCGACGACGCCGAGCACGCCGAGGCCCTGTCGCTGCTGCGCGCCTCGCCGGCGCTCGCCCGGGCCCGCGCCGTCCTCGACGAGCACGTCGAGCAGGCCCGCCAGGTCGCCGGGGCGCTGCCCGCGGGCCCGGCCCGCGACGTCCTGCTGGCGCTGGCAGGGTCGGTCCGGGCGCGTACGGGGTGAGCGGCGGGCCCGCGGTGCTGCCGCTGCTGCCGGCGGGCGCGGGCGGGGCCGCACGCTGGTCGCCGCCGGAGCCGGCGCCGCTGGTCGTCGACGGCGCGTCCGCCCGGCTGTCGGTGCAGGCGGTCGGGCTGGCCTGCTGCGCGCTGGAGGTCGCCACCGCTGTCCTGCGGGTCGCCGCCACGGCAACAGCAACGGCAACAGCCACGGCAACAGCCACGGCAACAGCCACGGCAACAGCCCCCGCGGACCGGCCCGTCGTCCACGTGCTCGTCGTCGCCGGCACCGTGACCGACCGCCTCGCGCCGGCGGTGCTGGCCCGCTGGGACGCGCTGCGCGGGCCCCGGGCGGCGCTGTCCTTCGGCGCCTGCGCCAACACCGGCGGGCCCTACTGGGACTCGTACGCCGTGACGAAGGGCGTCGACCAGCTGCTGCCGGTCGACGTCTGGGTGCCCGGCTGCCCGCCGCGCCCGGAGGACCTGCTCGAGGGGCTGCGGGCGCTCGACGAGGTGCTGCGGGACCGCCGGTGACGCCCCAGGAGGTGCTGGCCGCGGCGCTGGTGCTGCTGGAGCCGCTCGGCGCCCGCGCCGCCGCGGCACCGGGCACCGCCCTGGTCGACGTGCCGCGCACCGCGTGGGTCGCCGCGGCCCGCGCCGTGCGCGACGACCCCGGCCTCGCGCTCACCGGCTTCGACCTGCTGACCGGCGTCGACGAGCCTCCCGCGGGCGTCGACGTCGTGCTGCGCCTGTGGTCGCCGGCCCGCCGCTGCGGGCTGGTGCTGCGCACCCGGTGCCCGGCCGACGACCTCGAGGTCCCGACGCTCGACGCGGTCTTCGCCGGCGCCGGCTGGCACGAGCGCGGGGTCGCCGAGATGCTCGGCGTGCGGTTCGCCGGCGCCGCCGACCCGCGGCCGCTGCTGCTCGCCGACGACCTCGGGCTGCACCCGCTGCGCAAGGACGTCGTCCTCGCCTCCCGGGCCGTCGAGGCGTGGCCGGGCGCGGTCGAGCCGGGCCAGGGCCCGGCCGAGGCCGCGCTCGCGGCGGCCCGCGGCCGCCGGTCGCGACGGCTGCAGCCCCCGGGCGTACCGGCGCCGGGCACCTGGCCGGCGGGGGGCTGAGTGGACCTCGACGACGCCCTCGCGGCCGCCGCGGGCGACGCGCCGCCGCCGACGAGCCGCGGGACGATCGCGCTGTCCCAGGAGGCCTGCACCTCCTGCATGCTCTGCGCCCGCGAGTGCCCCGACTGGTGCATCGACATCGCCTCGCACCCCGAGGTCGAGCCGGCGCCGCAGCCCGGCGGCCGGCCTCGTACGACCTACGTGCTGGACCGCTTCGCCGTCGACTTCGGGCTGTGCCTCTACTGCGGCATCTGCATCGAGGTCTGCCCCTTCGACGCCCTGGCCTGGGCGCCGCAGACCGAGCCGGCGGGGACGGGCAGCACCGACCTCGTCGCCGAGCGCGACCGGCTGCAGCGGTCCTGGGCGCAGGTCCCGCCGGGGGAGCGACCGGCCGGGGGGGAGCCGGCGCCCTAGCGGTAGTTGGTGAACTGCAGGGCGAAGTCGAACTCCTTGCCCTTGAGCAGCGCGATGACGGCCTGCAGGTCGTCCTTCTTCTTCGCCGACACCCGCAGCTGGTCGCCCTGCACCTGCGCCTGGACGCCCTTGGGCCCCTCGTCCCGCACGACCTTGGCGACCTTCTTGGCGTCGTCCTGGGTGATGCCCTCGGACACGGTGGCCGTCAGGCGGTACTCCTTGCCCGACTGCTGCGGCTCCCCGGCCTCGAGCGTCTTGAGCGAGATCCCGCGCTTGACGAGCTTCTCCTTGAACAGGTCGAGCACCGCCGCGCAGCGCTCCTCGGCGCCGGCCCGCACCGCCACGTCGTCGCCCGACCACGCGATCGACGCGCCCGTGCCCTTGAAGTCGTAGCGGGTCGCGATCTCCTTCGCCGTCTGGTTGAGGGCGTTGTCGACCTCCTGCCGGTCGACCTTGCTCACGATGTCGAAGGACGGGTCGGCCACGGACGCTGTCTCCCTTGCTACTGTCCCTGGCGCACGAGGCGGGTTGCCCGAGCGGTCAAAGGGAGCAGACTGTAAATCTGCCGGCACAGCCTACGAAGGTTCGAACCCTTCACCCGCCACCAGGTGCAGCCTCCGGCCCCTGACCCGCCCGACGGGTCGGGGGCCGGAGCGCGTGCGGGACGGGCGTGCGCGTGGGCGACGACCCCCCGACGACCCCCCGACGACCCCCCGACGACGCCCCGACGACCCCGGGACGACCCCGGGACGGGGCCGGTCGGCCCAGCGGGGTGGTCCCACCGGGTCAGGCCGAGTGGCTCTGTCCGGCGGCGGCGCGGGGCCGACCCGCGGGCCGATGCAGTGAGGGACACCCCCTGACCTCAGGAGCTCCCATGCACGGCGCACCCTCGCGCGGCTCGAGCTGGACCCGCGGCGCACTCCCCGCCACCGGCACCGGCACCGGCGCGGCCCGCGGCTCGAGCTGGACGCGGACCGCGACCAGCACCCGCGGCTCGAGCTGGACGCGGCTGGCCGCGGTCCTCACGGCCGCCGCCGCCACCGTCGTCCCCCTCGCGGGCACCGCGACGGCGGCCGAGGCCCCGGCCCGGCCGGCCCCGGTGACCGGCTCCGCCCCGGCCGCGACCTACCTGGTGCACGCGCAGGGCGACGACCTGACGGCCGTCGACCGGGCCGTCGCCGCGGCCGGCGGCGCGACCGAGCGCCGGATGCCGACGCTCGGCACCCTGTCGGTCCGCCTGGCGCCCGCCGCGGTCGAGGCGCTGCGCCGCGACCCCGCCGTCGCCTCGGTCACCGAGGACCGCGGCGTGGCGCTGGCCTCGAAGACGTACGACCCGGCCACCGACCCGGGGTCGATCGCCACGGTGCAGGAGATCACCGGGGTCCGGACCCGGGCCGGCAAGAACACCAAGCGGGCCACCGTGAGCACCGGCGCCGGCGTCGACGTCGCGCTCATCGACTCGGGCGTCTCGCCGGTCAAGGGCCTGGACGACCCGGACCGCATCCTGCACGGCCCGGACCTGTCCTTCGAGTCGCAGGACCCCGCGCTGCGCGGCCTCGACACGTACGGCCACGGCACGCACATGGCCGGCATCATCCTCGGCGCCGACGGCGGCAGGTCCGACGGCTCGGACGGCACCTTCGAGGGCCTGGCGCCCGACGCCCGGCTCGTCAGCCTCAAGGTCGCCGACGCCCGCGGGATGAGCGACGTGACCCAGGTGCTCGCCGCGATCGACTGGGTGGTGCAGCACCGCCAGAGCGACGGCCTGGACATCCGGGTGCTCAACCTCAGCTTCGGCACGGACAGCACGCAGGACTACCGCGTGGACCCGCTGGCCCAGGCCGTCGAGGCGGCCTGGCGGGCCGGCATCGTGGTGGTCACCAGCGCCGGGAACAGCGGGGCTGCGAGCGGGCGGCTGACGATGCCCGCCGCCGACCCCTTCGTCCTGGCCGTGGGCGCCACGGACACCAAGGGCACCGTCAGCACCGACGACGACGTCGTCCCGGCCTTCTCCTCGCAGGGCGACGGCGAGCGCAACCCCGACCTCGTGGCCCCCGGCGCCGGCATCCAGTCGCTGCGCGTGCCGGGTTCGTACCTCGACGAGGCCCACCCCGCGGCCCGGCTCGGCAACCGCTTCTTCCGCGGCAGCGGGACCTCGCAGGCCGCCGCCGTCGTCACCGGCGCGGTCGCCACGCTGCTCGAGCAGCGCCCGAAGCTGACGCCCGACGAGGTCAAGTCGCTGCTCGTGCGCACCGCCAACCCGCTGCCGTCGGCCGACGACCAGGCCGAGGGGGCCGGACTGGTCGACATGCGCCAGGCGCTGGCGACCGCGGTGACGGGCAACGTCAAGCAGGACTTCCCGCGGTCCAGGGGCACCGGCTCGCTCGACGCCTCGCGCGGCTCGGCGCACCTGGTGCTGGCCGGGACGGTCCTGTCCGGGCAGCAGGACGTCTTCGGCGTGGCCTACGACGCCAAGAAGATGGCCTCGGCGCGCAACAACGGGAAGGCGTGGACCGGCGGCGTCTGGAACGGCAGCGCCTGGGCGGGCTCGTCGTGGGCCGGCAGCTCGTGGGCCGGCTCGTCGTGGGCCGGCAGCTCGTGGGCAGGCACGTCCTGGACCGACGGTGACGGGGGTGCGGCGGCCGGCACGGCCCGCTGGACCGGGTCCTCGTGGGCCGGGTCGTCCTGGGCCGGGTCGTCGTGGGCGGGCTCGTCGTGGGCCGGCAGCTCGTGGGCCGGGTCGTCCTGGGCCGGCAGCTCGTGGGCCGGGTCGTCCTGGGCCTCCGACAGCTGGGGCTGAGCCGCACCCCCTCCAGGACCGGCCCCGAGGCGCTCCAGCCCGGGGCCGGTCCTGCCGACGTCCTTCCCGACGCCCTGCCCGTCCTGCCCGTCCTGCCCGTCCTGCCCGTCCGGCCCGTCCTGCCCGTCCGGCCCGCCCGCCGGTCCCCCCGCCCGCACGCCCAGCCCGAGGTGCCCGTGAGCCCTGCCGCCCCCTCCGCCGAGGTGGCGCCGGCGCGCCCGCCGACGCGTCGCGTGCTGGTCACGGGCAGCGTGCTCGTGGCGGTGGGCGTGCTCGGCCTCGTGCTCGTGCGCGACGCCCACCCGTTCGCCGGCGGGGCCCGCCTGTCCTGGCCGGTGCTGCTGGGGCTGTGCACCGTCGTCGAGGCGTCCGTGCTGCACGTCCAGGTGCGCCGCGAGGCGCAGACCGTGTCGATGAGCGAGATCCCGCTCGTGCTCGGGCTCTTCCTCGCCGCACCGCTGACCGTCATCGCGACGCGGGTGGTCGGCTCGGCGCTGGTGTGCGTGCTGTACCGCCGGCAGGCGCCCCTCAAGGTCGCCTTCAACCTCGCGCTCGCCTTCGCGGAGGTCAGCACCGGGCTCGCGGTCTTCCAGCTCGTGGGTCAGCACGCCGGGGCGGTCTCGCCCCGGGCCTGGACCGCGGCGTACGTCGCCGTCGGTGCCTCGGCGCTGCTCAGCGCGCTCGCCGTCGCGGTCGTCATCGCGGCCTACGAGAGCGGGCTGCGCACGGCCGACCTCCGGCGCGCGCTCGCTGCCGGGCTGCCCGTCGCCTGCCTGACCGCCACGCTGGGGCTGATCGCCACCAACTGCCTCATCCTGTCCACCGCGACCGCCTGGCTGCTCGCGGTCGCCGCGGGGATCTGCGTGATGGCCTACCGGGCGTACGCCAGCCTCGCCGACCGCCACCTGTCCCTGGAGCGGCTCTACCGCTTCAGCCAGGTCGTCGGCGGCAGTCCCGGGGTCGACGAGGTCATCGCCGCGGTGCTCGCCCAGGCCCGCGACCTGCTGCGGGCCGAGTCGGCCGACCTCGTGCTGCTCCCCTCCGCCGGCAGCGGTCCGGGGCTGCGCATCTCGTACGACGACGGTCGGCTGGTGCGCACGACGGGCACCGAGCTGCAGTCCGGCAGCTGGCTGGAGCGCCAGGTCGTCAAGGAGGCGGCACCCGCGCTGGTGACCGGCGCGTCCCGGGCACCGGGGGCGCGGGAGTACCTCGAGGAGCGCGGGGTCGGGGAGGCGGTCGTCGCCCCGCTGCGCGGCGACGGCGGCGTCGTCGGGGCGCTCGTCGTGGCCGACCGGATGGGCAGCGTCCGCAGCTTCACCACCGGCGACGTGCAGCTCCTGGAGACGGTCGCCAACCACGCCGCCGTGGCCCTGGAGAACGGCCGGCTCGTCGACCGGCTGCGCCACGACGCGCTGCACGACGCCCTCACCGGGCTGGCGAACCGGGTGCGGCTGGAGGGCGCGGTCCGCGAGGCCGTGGCGCGCCGGGCCACCGGCGCGGCACCCGCCGTCGCGCTGCTGCTCATGGACCTCGACCGGTTCAAGGAGGTCAACGACACCCTGGGCCACCTGCACGGCGACCTGCTCCTGCGCGAGGTCGCCGAGCGCCTGCGCACCACCGCACCGGCGGGCGCTCTCGTCGCCCGGCTCGGCGGTGACGAGTTCGCCGTCGTGCTGCCCGACGTCGCGGACGCCGACGAGGCCCTCGAGATCGCGCACGGCCTGCTGCGCGCCCTCGAGGCGCCGACGACGATCGAGGAGGTGTCGCTGGAGATCGGCGGCAGCATCGGCATCGCCGTCGCGCCGCAGCACGGCACCGAGGTCGGCAGCCTGCTCAAGTGCGCCGACGTGGCCATGTACGCCGCGAAGGGCAGCGGCCGGGGCGCGCAGGTCTACCGCTCCGACCTCGACGACCACGCGCCCGGCAAGCTCGTCATGGCCACCGAGCTGCGGGCCGCGCTGGCCGGCGACGAGATCGAGGTGCACGCCCAGCCCAAGGCCCGGCTCGGCACGGGGGCCATCACCGGCGTCGAGGTGCTCGTGCGCTGGCGGCACCCGACCCGCGGGCTCGTCCCGCCCGACGAGTTCATCCCCGTCGCCGAGCGCACGGGGCTGCTGCGCCCGCTCACCGCGACCGTGCTGGGGGAGGGGATCGCCGCCTGCGCGCGCTGGTTCGAGCAGGGCCTCGGCCTCGGGGTCTCGGTCAACCTGTCCACCCGCAGCCTGCTGGACCCCGACCTCGTCGGCGACGTGCTGGCGCTGCTGGCCGCCCACCGGCTGCCGCCCCGGCTGCTCACGCTGGAGATCACCGAGGGCAGCGTGATGACCGATCTCGAGGGCACCTGCGCGGTCCTCGAGCGGCTGCACGAGGCGGGCGTGCGCCTGGCGGTCGACGACTTCGGGACGGGCTACTCCTCGCTGTCCTACCTGTCCCGGCTGCCGGTGGACGAGGTCAAGATCGACAAGCACTTCGTGCTCGGGATGCGGACGGACCCGCAGGACGCCGCCATCGTCCGCTCGGTCATCGACCTGGGCGCCAACCTGGGGCTGGAGGTCACGGCCGAGGGGGTCGAGGACGCCGAGACCTGGGAGCGGCTCGACGACCTCGGCTGCGACACCGCGCAGGGCTACCACCTGAGCCGGGCCATGCCGCTGGACCGGGTCGCGGCCTGGGTGCTGGCCCGCCCGCCGGTACGGGCCCGCCCGCACCGGGGGCTGCGGGTGGTGGGCCAGGGCTGACCGTCCGTCCGTCCGTCCGTCAGCCGTGTAGGCTGCTCGACGTCTCGCCGCCCCCTTAGCTCAGTCGGCAGAGCGTCTCCATGGTAAGGAGAAGGTCTACGGTTCGATTCCGTAAGGGGGCTCTGCAGTGCGGGTCCTCCGGGGCCCTTCGGCGGTGTAGCTCAGCCTGGTAGAGCAAGCGGCTCATAATCGCTGTGTCACCGGTTCAAGTCCGGTCACCGCTACCCCTGCCCGACGGCCCGGTCCCCGACCGCCGCCCCGGGTAGTCTGGTGCGCAGGTCCGGCACCGGGCCCCCGGTCCCCGACCGGGTCCCTCCCCCAGATCGACGAGAGCAGGCAGACCCGTGGCAGCCACCGACGTCCGGCCGAAGATCACCATGGCCTGCCAGGTGTGCAAGCACCGCAACTACATCACGAAGAAGAACCGGCGCAACGACCCGGACCGCATGGAGCTCAAGAAGTTCTGCCCGAACTGCCGGCAGCACACCGAGCACCGCGAGACCCGCTAGCCGTCGCCCCGCGCGCACCGAGGCCGGTCCCCTGCCGGGGGCCGGCCTCTGCTGTGTCCCGGTGCCGCCTGCAGACCCTGCCGCGACGACCCCGCCCGGGCCCTGGGATAGCGTCCCGAGCCGGTGGCCGCACCTTCCTGCGAGGGCCCGCGCCGCCTGCGCACGACAGCGCACGACAGCGCACGACAGCGCACGACAGCGCACGGCAGGACGACGGCGGAGGGACAGCGGGTGGCGGTCGACCGGGGGTACATCGGGCGGGAGTACCCCGCCTCCTCGACGTACGAGGTGGGGCGCGAGCACGTCCGCCGCTTCGCCGAGGCCATCGGCGACACGTCGCCGGCCTGCGTGGACCCGGCGGCCGCCCGGGCGCTCGGCCACCGCGACGTCGTCGCGCCGCCGACCTTCCTCACGGTCCTCAACTTCCGGTTCGCCGCCGAGGGCCCGGTGGCCGACCCCGGGCTGGGCCTGGACTACTCGCGCGTCGTGCACGGCGAGCAGGAGTTCGTGCTCCACCGGCCGGTCGTCGCCGGGGACGTGCTCCGCAGCGTGCAGCGCGTCGAGGACGTCCGCGACGCCGGCCGCAACGAGCTCATCACGACGGTCACCGAGGTGACCGGGGCGGACGGCGAGCCGGTGGCGACCCTGCGCAGCACGATCGTCAGCCGCGGCACCGCCGCGCCGAAGGGGGAGTGAGCGCGTGCCCGCGTACGACGACGTGCAGGTCGGCACCGTCCTGCCCGAGCTGACCGTCCCGCTGCAGCGGGTCGACCTCGTCCGCTACTGCGGCGCGAGCGGCGACCTCAACACGATCCACTGGAACGAGCGGGTAGCTCAGGCCGTCGGGCTGCCCGACGTCATCGCGCACGGCATGCTCACCATGGCCGTGGCGGGCCGCGTGCTCACCGACTGGACCGGCGACCCCGGCGCGCTGCTGCAGTACCGCGTGCGCTTCAGCCGGCCGGTGGTCGTCCCCGACGACGACCGCGGCGCGACGCTGGTCGTGCGGGCGCAGGTGGAGGACAAGCTCGACGACGGGCGGGTCGCGGTCGGGCTGACCGCGGTCACCTCCGGGCCCGACGGCGAGAGCAAGGTCCTGGCCGGGGCGCGCGCGGTCGTGCGCCTGCCCGCATGACCGCCCTCGGGCGGCGCGCCGAGGACGCGCTCGAGCGCCTCGGCGACGTCCGGAGCCTGTTCTTCGAGGGGGTCTGGCACTCCTCGGCGCAGCTCGCGGGGCGCGCCCGCCGGGCCGCGCACGGCTTCGCCGGGCTGGGGATCGCCCCGGGCGACCGGGTCGTGGTCGTCATGGCCAACTGCCCCGAGGTCGGCATCACCTACGCCGCGCTCTGGCGGGCCGGCGCGGTCCCGACCCCCGTGCTGTTCCTGCTCTCGGAGACCGAGCTGCGCCACGTCGTCGTCGACTCCGGCGCGAAGGCCGTCGTCACGACGCCGGAGTTCCTCGCCAAGTGCCGGGCGGCCGCGCCCGGCCTGCCGCTCGTCGTCGTCGACCCCGACCCCGACCTGGGGCCGCAGGGCGGCGGGGAACTCCCGTTCGCCGAGGTCGAGGACGGCCCCGAGCTGGCCCTCGTCGAGCGCGCCGACGACGACCTGGCGGCGCTGCTCTACACCGGCGGGACCACCGGCCGGTCCAAGGGCGTCGGCCTCACCCACGCGGGCCTGGACGCCGCGGGCGCCGCGGGCTACGCGGCCGGGCACGTGCCGGGACGCACCCGCGGGCTCCTGCCGCTGCCGCTGGCCCACGTCTACGGCCTCATGGTCAGCGTGACGGGCCTGCACGCCGTCGAGCCGGGATCGAGCGTGCTCATGCGCTGGTTCGACCCGAACGGCTTCCTGCAGCTCGTGCAGGAGCACCGGGTGCAGACCAGCGCCCTCGTCCCGTCCATGATCGGCATGCTGCTGACCGCGCCGCTGGAGGACTACGACCTGTCCAGCCTGGTCCGGGTGAGCAGCGGGGGAGCGCCGCTGGCCGTCGAGGTCGCCCGCGAGCTCGAGCGCCGGGTGCCGGGGCTGCAGGTCGCCGAGGGCTACGGGTGCACCGAGAGCAGCGCGCTGATCAGCGCCCAGCCGGTCGACGACCGCCGCCTGGGCTCGGTCGGCCGCCCCGTACCGGGTGTCGCCGTGCGCGTCGAGGCGCCGGACGGCACCGAGCTCGGCCCCGGTCAGGACGGCGAGATCTGCGTGCGCGGCCCCGTGCTCATGTCCGGCTACTGGCGCAGCCCCGACGCCACGGCCGAGGCCCTGCGCGGCGGGTGGCTGCACACCGGCGACGTCGGCCACGTCGACGAGGACGGCTACCTCTGGGTCGTCGACCGGCTCAAGGACCTCATCATCCGCAACGGGTTCAACGTCTACCCGCGCGACGTCGAGGACGTCCTGCTGGGGCATCCCGACGTCACGGCCGCGGCGGTCGTCGGGCGGCCCGACCCGCGCGTCGGCGAGGAGGTCGTCGGCTTCGTGGCGCTGCGGCCCGGGTCGACGGCGACCCCGCAGGACCTCGTCGCGCACGCGAAGGAGCGGCTCAGCGCCGCGAAGTACCCCCGCGAGGTGCGCGTCGTCGACGCCGTGCCGCTCACCAGCGTCCTCAAGACCGACCGCAAGGCCGTCCGCGCCCTGCTCGAGCAGACCGCGTGACGTCGCCGGAGGTGCCGGCCGAGGTCGCGGTGCTCGCCGAGCGCCGCACCGCCGCTCGGGCGGCCAAGGACTGGGCCGAGAGCGACCGGCTGCGCGACGAGATCGCCACCGCCGGCTGGGTCGTGCGCGACACCCCCGACGGCGCGGTGCTGGCCCCCCGACCGCCGTACGACGTGCTCCCCGACGCCGCGGCGCTGCCCGACCGCAGCGGTGAGCCCGACGCCCGGCGCTGCACGGTCGGCGTCCTCGTCGAGGGCTGGCCCGACGACGTGCGCACCTGCGTCGAGGCCCTGCTGGCGCACGCGCCGCAGGACGTGGTCGTCGTGCTGCTCGTCAACGGGGCCGGCACCGGCGCCGACGAGGTCGTGCACGAGCTGGCCACCGCCGCTCCCGGCCGTGTCGAGGAGCTGCACCTCGAGCGCGCGGCCGGTTGGTCCACGGCCCGGGCGGCGCTGCTGCGCGCCGACGTCGCGACCGTGCACGTGCTGCTCGACCCGAGCACCGTGCTCGAGGGCGACGCGCTCGGCCCGGTGCTCGACAGCTTCGACGACCCGTCGGTCGTCGGCGCCGGCTGGCGGGGGGTCGCGGTCCAGGACGGGTGGCGGGAGTTCGCCGACGCCGGGCCCGGCGAGGTCGAGGCGCTGCTGGGATACCTGTTCGCCGTCCGGCGGGCGTCGGCCCTGGCCGTCCCGCCACCGCCGAAGGCGCGGTTCTACCGCAACGCCGACATGGAGTGGTCCTTCCTGCTGCGCGAGGCCGGCGGCCGGCTCGTCGTGCCGGCCGGCGACCTGCCGGTGCGCCAGGACCGGCACCGCGGCTACCACGACAGCGACCCCGCCTACCGCGACCGCGAGTCCAAGAAGACCTACGACCGCTTCCTGCAGCGCTTCCGCGGTCGCGAGGACCTGCGGCTGCAGGCCTGACCCCCTCCCCCTCCCCGGAGCCGCCCCGTGCCGACCCGTCGACCCTCCGCCTCCCGCACCCGTCGCGCCGCGCTGCCGCTCGTCGCCGGGCTCGGCGCCGTCGGCGCGCTCGCCGTCGCGCGTCGGCGCTCCCGTGCCGAGGAGCCGGCCGACCCGCCCGAGCCCCTCGCGCCCCGGCGGCCCGAGGTGACCACGCCCGACGGCGTCCGGCTGCACGTCGAGGTGCACGGCGCCGGCGCCCCCGACGGGCCCGGGCCGACCGCGACCGTGGTGCTCGTGCACGGCTACGTGCAGAGCTCGCGGCTGTGGGACGGCCAGGTCCGCGACCTGCTCGCGGCGCGCGCCGACCTGCGCGTGGTGACCTACGACCACCGCGGGCACGGCGCCTCCGGCCGGACCGCCCGCCCGGCGGCCACGCTCGAGCAGCTCGGGCGCGACCTGCTGCAGGTGCTCGAGCAGGTGGCGCCGACCGGGCCGGTCGTGCTCGCCGGGCACTCGATGGGCGGCATGACCGTCATGGCCCTCGCGGAGCAGCGGCCCGACCTGTTCGACCCGCGCTCCGGGCAGGTCGCCGGCGTCGCGCTGGTCGGCACGAGCGCGGGCAGCCTCGCCGAGGTGACGTACGGCCTGCCCCGGCCCGTCGCGCGGGTCGTGCGGCGCTCGCTGCCCGCGGCGTACGAGCAGCTGGTGCGTGCCGAGGCCCGCGGCGCGCGGCGCCGCGTGACGCCGCTGGAGCGGCGGCTCGTCTTCGGCCGCGGCGCCGACCCCGCGCTGGTGCGGGCGGTCGTCGAGGTGCAGGCGGCCTGCTCCGCCGAGACGATGGCGGCGTTCCTGTCGACCTTCGAGACGCACGACCGGCTGGCCGCGCTGGCGGCCCTGGCCGACCTGCCCGCCGTCGTCGTCGTCGGCGACCGCGACCTGCTGTGCCCGGTCGAGCACAGCCGCCGGCTCGCCGCGGCGCTGCCGCGCGCCGAGCTCACCGTGCACCCCGGCGTCGGGCACATGGTGCACCTCGAGCGGCGGGCCGAGGTCAGCGCGTCGCTGCTCGACCTCGTCGACCGCGCCGTGGCGGGGCGGCAGGCGCCGGCGCCGGTCGGCTGAGCCGCGGTCGGGCCGGGCTAGCGGGCCTCGGCCAGCAGGTCGGCGAGCCGGGACACGCCCTTGACGAGGTCCTCGTCGCCGAGGGCGTACGACAGCCGGAAGTAGCCGGGCGTGCCGAACGCCTCGCCGGGCACGACCGCGACGCCGACCTCGTCGAGCACCAGCTCGGCCAGCTCCGCGGAGCTCTGCGGCCGGCGACCGCGCAGCTCCTTGCCGAGCACGCCCTTGACCGAGGGGTAGCAGTAGAAGGCCCCCTCGGGCGTCGGGCAGGTGACGCCCGGGATCGCGTCGAGCATCTCGACCATCCGGCGGCGCCGCCGGTCGAACGCCTCCCGCATGTGCGCGACGGCCGACAGGTCGCCGGTCAGCGCCTCGACGGCGGCGACCTGCGCGACGTTGTTGACGTTGCTCGTGGCGTGCGACTGCAGGTTGGTCGCCGCGGCGACGACGTCCTGCGGGCCGATCAGCCACCCGACGCGCCAGCCGGTCATCGCGTACGTCTTGGCGACCCCGTTGACGACCACGCAGGTGTCGGCGAGCTCCGGGACGACCACCGGCATCGACACGTGCTCGGCCCCGCCGTAGACCAGGTGCTCGTAGATCTCGTCGGCGACGACCCAGACGCCGTGCTCCAGCGCCCAGCGCCCCACGGCCTCGACCTCGGCGGGGGAGGCCACCGCCCCGGTGGGGTTGGACGGCGAGCACCACAGCAGCACCTTGGTGCGATCGGTGCGCGCCGCCTCGAGCTGGTCGACGGTGACGCGGTAGCCCTGCTCCTCGCCGGTCACGACGTCGACCGGGACGCCGCCCGCGAGCTTGACGGCCTCGGGGTAGGTCGTCCAGTACGGCGCGGGCAGCAGCACCTCGTCGCCCGGGTCGAGCAGCGCCGCGAACGCCTCGTACACCGCCTGCTTGCCGCCGTTGGTCACCAGGACCTGCGACGGGGAGACCCGGTAGCCGCTGTCGCGCCCGGTCTTCGCCGCGATGGCCGCCTTGAGCTCGGGCAGCCCGCCGGCGGGGGTGTAGCGGTGGTTGCGCGGGTCGGTGCAGGCGCGCTCCGCGGCCTCGACGACCGCCTGCGGCGTCGGGAAGTCCGGCTCGCCCGCGCCGAAGCCGACGACGTCCTCGCCCGCCGCCTTCTTGGCCTTGGCCTTGGCGTCGACCGCGAGGGTCGCCGACTCGGCGATCGCGGAGATCCGGGCGGAGACGCGGGACCGGGTGGGGGCCGCGGTGGGGTCGGCGGGGGCTGCTGTCATGCGGCCATCCTCCCAGCCGCCCGCGCCGGCCGGCACCGGCCCCCGCGGACCGCGGGCGGCCGCGGGACCGGCGGTGCGTGCCCGCCGGGGCCGCCACGCCGTACACTCGACGGTCTGGGGGCCGACGCCCCTGCTCCGGCGCGCCCGCGCGCCCGGTGCGGGAGCACGGCCAGGCCTCCGGAGGGGTGTAGCTCAGTTGGCCAGAGCGCCGGTCTCCAAAACCGGATGTCGCAGGTTCGACTCCTGTCACCCCTGCCGGTCCGAGCACGACAGCACGCAGACCAGCACGCAGACCAGCACGCAGACCAGCACCCACCCGCACACCACCGACCCGACGGAGCGAGGGCACCCATGAGCGACAGCGCAGGCACCGCCTCCGCCGCGCGGGGCGACGACGCCCCCGGCAGCTCCGGCCCCGGCGGCTCGGCGCGGGTCGGTCGACGTCGCGACGGCGGGCCGGGCCGCATCCGCAGCATCGGGGTGTTCTTCCGCCAGGTCGTCGCCGAGCTGCGCAAGGTCATCTGGCCCAGCCGCCAGGACCTCGTCACCTACACCACCGTGGTGCTCGTCTTCGTCGTCGCCATGGTGCTCATCGTGAGCGTGTTCGACTTCGCGTTCTCCCAGGCCGTGCTCGCCGTCTTCGGCGGCACGCCCGACCCGGCGTCCTGACGCCGGTCGTCGACCCCCGACCGACCCGCACCCGCACCCCGACCCGAAGGACGTGTCCGTGTCCGAGCCCAGCCTGTCCGACCTCGACCCCGGCACCGGTCCGGAGTCCGAGCAGGGCGAGGCCGTGACCGCGACCCCGGACGGCCTCGCGACCGCCACCGGTGCCGGCACCGGTGCGGCGGACGAGGCCGAGCTCGGCGCCGGTGGCGTCGACGACGCCCCGAGCGGCTACCTCGACGACGCCGCGCCCGAGGGCGTCGGCACCGCCGCGGCCGACGCCGAGCACGACGCCGCCGCCGACGAGCGCGGTCTGCCCGCTGCCCCCGAGCCCGCCGGCGACCTCGACCCGGCCGACGCCCTGCGCGCGACGCTGTCGGGCCTGCCCGGCGACTGGTACGTCGTGCACTCCTACGCCGGCTACGAGAACAAGGTGAAGGCCAACCTCGAGAGCCGGATCCAGAGCCTCAACATGGAGGACTACATCTTCCAGATCGAGGTGCCGCTCGAGGACCGTCATGGAGGTCAAGGGCGGCAAGCGCCAGGAGGTCGTGCGCAAGAAGCTGCCCGGCTACCTGTTCGTCCGCATGGACCTCACCGACGAGTCGTGGTCGGCCGTCCGCAACACCCCGGGCGTGACCGGCTTCGTCGGCCAGACCTCCCGGCCGACGCCGCTGACCGTCGACGAGGTCGTCAAGCAGCTCGCGCCGCCCAAGCAGAAGACCGTCGTGGCCACCAAGGCCGTCGACTTCGAGGTCGGCGAGTCGATCACCGTCACCGACGGGCCGTTCGCGACGCTCCCGGCCACGATCAACGAGATCAACCTCGACAGCCAGAAGCTCAAGGTGCTGGTGTCGATCTTCGGCCGGGAGACGCCGGTCGAGCTGTCCTTCAACCAGGTCGCCAAGCTGTAGCCCCGGCTGCTGCTGCCGCGCCCTCCGCCCGCCGCCCCGCTCGTCGACCGCAGAAGAGAAGCCATGCCCCCCAAGAAGAAGCTCGCCGGCGTCATCAAGCTCCAGATCAAGGCCGGTGCCGCCACCCCCGCCCCGCCCGTCGGCCCGGCCCTCGGCCAGCACGGCGTGAACATCATGGAGTTCTGCAAGCAGTACAACGCCGCGACCGAGTCGCAGCGCGGGGACATCGTCCCCGTGGAGATCTCGGTGTTCGAGGACCGCTCGTTCACGTTCATCACCAAGACCCCGCCGGCTGCGCGCCTCATCCTCAAGGCCGCCGGGGTCGACAAGGGCTCGCCGACCCCGCACACCAAGAAGGTCGCGAGCATCTCGCAGGCCCAGGTGCGCGAGATCGCAACCACCAAGCTCGACGACCTCAACGCCAACGACGTCGACGCCGCCGCGCTGATCATCGCCGGCACCGCCCGCTCGATGGGCATCACCGTCACCGACTAGGGGTCCACCCCGGGGCCACCGTCGTCGACCGGTGTCCCGTCCCCGCACGACCTGCACCTGTGGGAGGGCCCGGACCGCCCGGGCCCGCCGACCACGACCTGCCGCGAGGCAGAGAGGACCCTCCCATGAAGCGCAGCAAGGCCTGGACCGCGGCCGCGGCCAAGATCGACGCCGACCGCACCTACTCCCCGCTCGAGGCCGTCCGCCTGGCCAAGGACACGAGCACCACCAAGTACGACGCGACCGTCGAGGTCGCCATGCGCCTGGGCGTCGACCCGCGCAAGGCCGACCAGATGGTCCGCGGCACCGTCAACCTGCCGCACGGCACCGGCAAGGTGTCCCGCGTCATCGTCTTCGCCGCGGGCGAGAAGGCCGTCGAGGCCGAGGCCGCCGGCGCCGACGTCGTGGGCAGCGACGACCTCATCGAGCGGGTCCAGAAGGGCTTCCTCGACTTCGACGCCGCCGTCGCCACCCCCGACCAGATGGGCAAGGTCGGCAAGATCGCCCGCATCCTCGGCCCGCGCGGCCTCATGCCCAACCCGAAGACCGGCACCGTGACGACCGACGTCACCAAGGCCGTGCAGGACATCAAGGGCGGCAAGGTCAACTTCCGCGTCGACAAGCAGGCCAACCTGCACCTCGTGATCGGCAAGGCCTCCTTCGAGGAGAACCAGCTGGTGGAGAACTACGCCGCGGCGCTCGACGAGATCAGCCGGGCCAAGCCGTCGGCCGCCAAGGGCAAGTACCTCAAGAAGGTCACCGTCAGCACGACCATGGGTCCCGGCATCCCCGTCGACCCCAACCGCACCCGCAACCTGCTCGAGGACGGCTCGGCGGAGTAGCCGGTCCGCGGGCACGACCCGCTCCACCCGCCGCCCGGTCCGTCCGGGCGGCGGCGGCACGACCGGCGGGGCTGCTAGCCTGAGCCGGAAGTCACCGAAGACCGCTGGTCGCTCCTCCGGGAGCGGAAGGTCCCGCTGCGTGCGGGCGGCCCGCGCAGGCGACACGGACCAGACCAGACCGGGCCTCGCGCCCGTCCTGCCACGCCCCGTGCGCACTGCGTACGGGGCGTCCTCGTGTCCGGGCCCTCCCCCCTCGGGGGCCGGCCCCACCCGAGAGAGGAGGCCCATGGCCGTCACTGCCGACGCTCCCGTCGAGCACAAGCGCGCCACCGTGCGGCCCGACAAGGCCGACGCGGTCGCCCAGCTGGCCGAGTCCTTCCGCAGCGCGTCCGCGGCGGTGCTCACCGAGTACCGCGGCCTGTCGGTCAAGCAGGTCACGGCGCTGCGCGTCGCCCTGGGGAGCGGCACGACGTACTCCGTCGTGAAGAACACCCTGACCAAGATCGCGGCGGCGGACGCCGGCCTCGAGGGGCTCGACGAGCTGCTCGTCGGCCCCACCGCCGTCGCGTTCGTCTACGGCGAGCCCGTCGAGGCCGCCAAGGCGCTGCGCGACTTCGGCCGCGCCAACCCGCAGCTCGTCGTCAAGGGCGGCGTCCTCGACGGCAAGCCGCTCACCGCCGACGAGGTGCGCCAGCTCGCCGACCTCGAGTCGCGCGAGGTCCTGCTCGCCAAGATGGCCGGCGCGCTGAAGGCCTCGCTGACCAACGCCGTCTACCTGTTCAACGCACCGCTCGCCCAGGTCGCCCGCCTCGCCGGCGCCCTCCAGGCCAAGGCCGAGGAGGACCCGTCGTCATCGGCGGTGGGGCCGGCACGCCCGCCGCGAGCGCCCGCGACGACGCGCAGGCGGCGCCGCAGGACGCCGTCGAGGAGTCCGCGCCGAGCGCGCCGCCGAGGACGGCACCGGCCCGAGGACAGCACCGTGAGCCCAGCAGCACCGACAGACCGACAGCACCGACCAGAGCACGAGCACCGAGACCGCCTGACCGGCTCCGGCCGCGCACGACCACACCACCCGCACGCCGGAGACCGGCACCCACACCACGACAAGGAGCCACCACCATGGCGAAGCTCAGCACCGACGAGCTGCTCGACCAGTTCAAGGAGATGACGCTGATCGAGCTCTCCGAGTTCGTGAAGCAGTTCGAGGACACCTTCGGCGTCACCGCCGCCGCCCCCGTCGCCGTCGCGGCCGCGCCCGCTGCCGGTGGCGGCGGTGGCGACGCCGAGGCGGCCGCGGAGCAGGACGAGTTCGACGTCATCCTCGAGGCGGCCGGCGACAAGAAGATCCAGGTCATCAAGGAGGTGCGCACCATCACGAGCCTGGGCCTCAAGGAGGCCAAGGACCTCGTCGACGGGGCGCCCAAGCCGGTCCTGGAGAAGGCCACCAAGGAGGCCGCCGAGAAGGCGAAGGCGGCCCTCGAGGGCGCCGGCGCCACGGTCACCGTCAAGTAGTCCCCGCACCACCCCGCGAGGGCGGCCCCGCCGACGGCGGGCCGCCCTCGCGGCGTCCGGGCGGTCCTGGACCTCGGTCCGCCGCCGGCAGCGGACCCGGCCTGCCGGGTCGGCAGGAGTGCTGCCCCCGACGGCGAAGAGAGCGGTGGCCCGTCTGCCCCCGACCGGCGCAGCGCGAGTGCCCGTTCGACGCTGTGAGCCTCTTCACAGGGTCGAGCCGGGTCCCGGTGCTACCGACGCGTAGGCAGGACGGGCGTCCGGCACGTACGCTTCGAGCGCGCGCTCCTGTGAGTACGGTCACAGCAGCCGCCTGGCAGCCTGCACCCGGCCCGCCGGCGCCAGCGACCCAGACGGAAGAGGGACGGCACCAGTGGGTGTCGAGATCAAGGTCGAGAACCTCACCAAGCGGTTCGGCAGCCAGACGATCTGGGAGGACGTCTCCCTCACGCTGCCCGCGGGTGAGATCTCCGTGCTGCTCGGCCCGTCCGGCACCGGCAAGTCGGTCTTCCTCAAGACGCTCATCGGCCTGCTCAAGCCGGAGAACGGCTCGATCATCATCGACGGCCGCGACATCACCAGGATCAAGGAGAGCGAGCTCTACGAGGTCCGCAAGCTGTTCGGGGTGCTGTTCCAGGACGGCGCGCTGTTCGGCTCGCAGAACCTGTTCGACAACATCGCCTTCCCGCTGCGCGAGCACACCAAGAAGTCCGAGCGCGAGATCACGCGACATCGTCGCTGGAGAAGATCGAGCTCACCGGCCTCACGGGCGCGGAGAAGAAGCTCCCGGGCGAGATCTCCGGCGGGATGCGCAAGCGCGCCGGCCTGGCCCGCGCGCTCGTGCTGGACCCCGAGATCCTGCTGTTCGACGAGCCCGACTCCGGCCTCGACCCGGTCCGCACCGCGTACCTCAACCAGCTCATCGTCGACCTCAACGCGCAGATCGAGGCGACGTTCCTCATCGTCACCCACGACATCAACACCGCCCGCACCGTGCCCGACAACATCGGCCTGCTCTACCGGCGGCACCTGGCGATGTTCGGGCCCCGCGAGATGCTGCTCAGCAGCAACGAGCCGGTCGTGCGCCAGTTCCTCAACGCCCAGCGCCAGGGCCCGATCGGCATGGCCGAGGAGAAGGACGCCGGCGAGCTCGCCGCAGGAGAAGGACAGAGCTGCCCGCGCTGCCGCCCATCCCGGTGCAGCTGCCCACCACCGACGGCTAGGTCCGCGCCACCCAGCGGCCCCCGGGCGCGTGGCTGCGCGAGCACGGCGTCTCCCCGCCGCCCGGCTCCTTCCCGGGTCTGGACGTCCAGCTGCCCAGGACGCCCAGTCGGCAAGCCGCACCCGACGGTGGCCAGCGGCCGCCGAGCAGCTGCGCAAGGAGGGCAAGAGCGCCGACGAGATCGCCGCGCAGACCGGCACCGAGGTCCCCGGCCGGTCGCCGCGCCGGAGCCGCTCCGGACCGCCGGCCGGCAGCGCCTCGCCGGTGACGCCCGGCACGTCCCGTACGGGTTCGTCGTCCTCGTCGCTCGTCGGCCGCCGCCCCGCGCGGGCGTCGGCCGACGGCGCGCCGCCCCGCGGCGAGCGCCCCTCCCGCGACGGTGCCGCCCGTGACCCGCGCCGGGTGCCCGTGACGGTGCTGCGCCGCGACGGTGCCGGCCGCGAGGAGCGCCGCCCGCGTGCGGCGCATCGTCGTCGGGTCGGACGGCCGTCGGCGCCGCGACGCCGAGCCCGACGGCGCCGAGCCGGCCGAGGTCGGGGCCCCCCGCAGCCGGGTCGCCCGCGCCCGTGCGGGCCGGAGGGACAGCGCCTGATGGCCGTCTCCGCGCTCGCGCCGGTCCGCGGCGCCGGTGACTTCTTCGCCTTCAGCCTCGACGTGCTCCGCGGGCTGTTCAAGCGGCCGTTCCAGGGGCCGGAGTTCATCCAGCAGTCGTGGTTCGTCGCGAGCGTCACGATCCTGCCGACCGCGCTGGTGTCGATCCCGTTCGGCGCCGTCCTCGCGCTGCAGATCGGCAACCTCACCAAGCAGATCGGCGCCCAGTCGCTTCACCGGCGCCGTCGCCGTGCTCGGCGTCGTCCGCGAGGCCAGCCCGATCGTCACCGCGCTGCTCATCGCGGGGGCCGGTGGCTCGGCGATCTGCGCCGACCTCGGCTCACGCAAGATCCGCGACGAGATCGACGCCATGGAGGTCCTGGGCATCAGCCCGCTGGCCCGCCTCGTCGTGCCGCGCGTGCTCGCCACCATGCTCGTGGCCTTCTTCCTCAACGGCCTCGTCGCGGTCGTCGGCGTCATCGGCGGCTACTTCTTCAACGTCGTCCTGCAGGGCGGAACTCCCGGGGCCTACCTGGCGTCCTTCACGGCGCTGGCCCAGCTGCCCGACCTCTACGTCGGGCAGATCAAGGCCGTCGTCTTCGGGCTCATCGCCGCGCTCGTGGCGGCGTACAAGGGCCTCAACGCCAAGGGCGGCCCGAAGGGCGTCGGCGACGCGGTGAACCAGAGCGTCGTCATCAGCTTCATGCTCCTGTTCCTCACGAACTTCCTCATCACGGCCGTGTACTTCCAGGTCGTCCCGCAGAAGGGAGGCTGACGTGGCCACCACGCTGCCCCCGGTCCTCGACCGGCCCGTCCGCCTCGTCAAGGGCGCCGTCAAGGGCCCCGCTGTCGGCGCTCGACGACCTGGGCGCGCAGCTGTCCTTCTACGCCCGCTGCATCGGGTGGACCTACCGCGTCGCCATCCGCTACAAGAAGGAGGTCGTGCGCCTGCTGGCCGAGGTGACCCTCGGCACCGGCGCGCTGGCCGTCGTCGGCGGCACGGTCGGCGTCATCGCCTTCCTCACCTTCTTCACCGGCACCGAGGTCGGCCTGCAGGGCTACGCCGCGCTCAACCAGCTCGGCGTCTCGAACTTCACGGCCTTCCTGTCGGCCTACTTCAACACCCGCGAGATCGCCCCGCTCGTCGCGGCGCTGGCGCTGTCGGCGACGGTGGGCTGCGGCTTCACGGCCCAGCTGGGCGCCATGCGCATCTCCGAGGAGGTCGACGCCCTCGAGGTCATGGGCATCCCGTCGCTGCCCTTCCTCGTGACCACGCGCATGATCGCCGGGCTTCATCGCCGTCACGCCGCTCTACGTCATCGGCCTGCTGTCGTCCTACTTCGCCGCGCGCACCATCACGACCGGCTTCTACGGCCAGTCCACCGGCACGTACGACCAGTACTTCCGCCAGTACCTGCCCGCCGAGGACGTGCTCTACAGCTTCGTGAAGGTGCTCATCTTCGCGGTCATCATCATCCTCATCCACTGCTACTACGGCTACTACGCCAGCGGCGGCCCGGCCGGCGTGGGCGTGGCCGTGGGTCGTGCCGTGCGCACGGCGATCGTCGCCGTCAACCTCGTCGACTTCTTCCTCAGCCTCGCCATCTGGGGCGCGACGACCACCGTCCGGATCGCCGGCTGATGGCTGCTCCCCGCCCGGCCGGAGGCCTCGCGCTCGTCAAGCTGCGGCTGGCCGGCGTCGCCTTCCTGCTCGTCATCGCCGGCCTGGTCCTGCTGACGGTCGCGCTCTACAACAAGACCTTCACCCCCGTGGTGAAGGTCGCGCTGCAGGCCGACCGGATCGGCAACCAGCTCTCCGCGCCCGGCCGACGTCAAGCTCCGCGGCCTGGTCGTCGGCGAGGTCCGCGGCGTCTCGCTCCACCGGCGACGGCGCGACGCTCGAGCTCGCCCTGCAGCCCGACAAGGTCGACCTCATCCCGGCCAACGTCGAGGCGCGGCTGCTGCCCAAGACGCTGTTCGGCGAGAAGTACGTCGCCTCGTCGTCCCGGCGCGCCGTCCGCGACGCACGATCCGCCGAGGGCGACGTCATCCCGCCAGGACCGCTCGACGACGGCGATCGAGACCGAGCAGGTCCTCGACGACCTGCTGCCGCTGCTGCAGGCGCTGCGGCCCGCACGACCTCTCGCGCACCCTCAACGCGCTGTCCGGCGCGCTGCGCGACCGTGGCGACCGGATCGGCGCAGAACTTCGTGCTCGTCGACGACTACCTCAGCAAGCTCAACCCGGCCCTGCCGACATGCAGACCAGGACCTGCAGGGCCTCGCCGACCTCGCCGACACCTACGACGACGGCCGCGCCCGACCTGCTGGCCGTGCTCGACGACCTGTCGTTCACCAGCCGCTCGCTGGTCGACCAGAAGCAGGCCAGCTGCGACCGCTTCCTCGACACGACGACGACCTTCGCCGCGCAGCGCCGACTCGCTGCTGCGCGACAACGAGCAGCGCCTGGTGAGCCTCGCGCGCGACAGCCTGCCCGAGCCTGCAGCTGTTCGCGCGGTACGCGCCGGAGTTCCCCTGCCTGCCGCAGGGCCTCGCCGCGTACGACCGACGTCAGCAGCACCTTCGGCGGGCTGCAGCCCGGCCTGCACATCACCCTCGAGGCGACCCAGGACCAGGGCGGCTTCAGCCCGGGCGACGAGCCGGCCTACCGCGACCGCCGCGGCGCCGCTACTGCCAGCGGCCTGCCGGACACCGGCTACGACCGACCAGCACCGCACCCGGCCTGGACTTGCAGGACGGCTACCAGGACGGCGGGTCCGCGGCCGTCCGCGCCTCCTCCGCCGTCGACCCCGCCCTGCTCCTCGCGACCCCGGAGGCCCAGCGCATGGCCCTCGACGCCGTCGTCGCCCCCGTCCTCGGGGTGCCGCTCGACGACGTCCCCGCCGACCTCGCCGACCTGCTGTTCGGTCCGGCCGCCCGCGGCACCACCGTCGCGCTCACCCCCGGAGGTCCGCAGCAGTGAAGACGACCGCCTCGCTCGTCAAGCTGATCATCTTCATGGTCGTGACGTCGCTGCTGACGTTACGTCCTCGCCGCGACGATCGGCAACTTCTCCTTCGGCGAGCGCACGAAGTACAAGGCCGAGTTCAGCGACGTCACCGGCCTGCTCGCCGGCAACGAGGTGCGCATCTCGGGCGTGCGCGTCGGCAAGGTCGACGGCCTCGAGCTCAAGGGCAAGACCGCGGAGGTCTCCTTCAGCCTCGACGACGGTCGCCGGATCGCCGACACCTCGGTCGTGCGGCTGCGCTACCGCAACCTCGTCGGCGAGCGCTACCTGGCGGTCACGCCGGCGGCCGGCCCCGGCACCGGCCGCCCGCTGGCCAGCGGCGCGTCCATCCCGCTGGACCGCACCCGCAACGCCCTGGACCTCACGGTCCTGTTCAACGGCTTCCGCCCGCTGTTCCAGGCCCTGGACCCGCAGACGGTCAACCAGGTGGCCTTCGAGATCATCCAGACGCTGCAGGGCGAGGGGGGCACCGTCGAGAGCCTGCTGCAGCGCACCGCCTCCCTGACCAACACCCTCGCCGACCGCGACGCGGTCATCGGGCGGGTGATCGACAACCTCACGACCGTCCTGGCGACCTTCGACGACCGGCAGGTGCAGCTCAACGACCTCGTGACGCAGCTGCAGGTGCTCGCGAAGGGCTTCGCCGACGGACCGCGTGGCCATCGGCCAGTCGCTGTCCGGCGTGAACGACCTGACCACCGCGACGGCCGGCCTGCTGAGCCAGGTGCGGGCGCCGCTGCGGTCCGACATCGCCCAGCTCATGGGCCTGGCCGCCACGCTCGACGACTCCAAGGAGGTCGTCGGCGGGGTGATCCAGCGCCTGCCGACGAAGCTGGACCGGATCGTCAGCACCGCCACCGACGGCGGTTGGTTCAACTTCTACCTGTGCGGCGCCGACCTCGACCTGAGCACGGTGCCCGCCGGTCCGCTCGCCGATGCCCTGGCGCCGCCCAACGGCGTCAAGCTCGTCAACCCCGCGCCGCGCTGCGCCACGGAGGTCCCGCAGTGAAGCCGTTCCGCGAGCAGAACAAGGTCGTCATCGGAGGCATCGGGATCGCCGCTGATCCTCGGCGCCCTGGCGATCTCGTTCCAGACCGACAAGCTGCCGGTCATCGGCTACCGCGAGGTCGTCAAGGCCGACTTCTCGGAGGCGGCGGGCCTGCGGCCGGCCGACGAGGTCCGCGTCGCCGGCGTCAAGGTCGGCAAGGTCACCGCGCGTCGACCTCGCCGGCGACAAGGTGCAGTCACGATGCGGCTGCGCGACGTCTCGGTCGGCCGCGACTCGCGCGCCGACATCCGGATCAAGACCGTGCTCGGGCGCAAGTACGTCTCCCTCACGCCCGGACGGCGGCGGCCGACCTGGCCGCAGCGGCGAGCCCGATCCCGATGGGGCAGACGAGCTCGCCGTACGACGTCGCGGAGGCCTTCCAGGGCCTGGCCACCACCGTCGACGACATCGACACCGACCAGCTCGCCCAGGCGTTCACCGTGCTCGCCGACACCTTCCGCGACACCCCGGACGAGGTGCGGGCCAGCCTGGACGGCCTGTCCCGGCTGTCCAACACGATCGCCTCGCGCGACGCGCAGCTCGAGCAGCTGCTCGACCGCTCGCGCGGCGTGACGAACGTCCTGGCCCAGCGCGACGAGGACCTCGTGGACTTCCTCGCCAACAGCAACCTGGTGCTCGAGGAGGTCCGCAAGCGCCGCGAGGTCATCGACTCGCTGCTGACGAGCACCATCACCCTGTCCGAGCAGCTCATCGGCCCTGGTCCGGGAGAACCGCGCGCAGCTCAAGCCCACGCTGGACCGCCTGCGCGGCATCGTCAGCGACCCTGCGCGCCGCAGCAGGACAACCTCGACGCCGCGATCCCGCGCCTGGCGACCTTCGTCCGCGTCTTCGCCAACAACCTCGGCAACGGTCGCTGGTTCGACACCTACATCTACAACCTCAACGAGTCACCGACGTTCCAGCCGGCGACCGGTTCCCGTGCGGTGACTTCAACAAGGACAGCAAGAAGGGCTGCAACCGATGACCGCCCTCGACCCGCGGACCGCCTGGCCGCGGCCGGCGCCGCCCTGGCGACGCTCGCCGCCGTCGGCGGGCGCGCCGGCTGCGGCGTGCTCGGCGGCGACGGCGGCAAGACGCTCACGGCCAACTTCGACCGCACCGTCGGGCTCTACGAGAACAGCGACGTGCGCATCCTCGGCGTCCGCGATCGGCCAGGTCACCAAGATCGTGCCGGAGGGCGACACCGTCCGGGTCGAGATGGACGTACGACCCGAAGTACAAGGTGCCCGCCGACGCGCAGGCGGTGGTGGTCGCGCCGTCCGATCGTCAGCGACCGCTACGTGCAGCTGACGCCGGTCTACGTCGAGGTGGTCCGGTGCTCGCCAGACGGCGCCGTCCTCGCCCGCGAGCGCACCGCCGTGCCGGTCGAGCTCGACAAGATCTTCTCCGCGCTCGACAAGCTCAACGTGGCCCTCGGCCCCGACGGCGCCAACAAGGACGGCGCCCTGTCGGACCTGCTCGACGTCAGCGCGAAGAACCTCGACGGCAACGGCGAGGCGCTGGGCTCGCACGCTGCGCGACCTCTCGACGGCCGTGCAGACGCTCAGCGACCAGCGCGACGACCTGTTCGGCACCATCACGAACCTCGCGGACTTCACCACGACGCTGGCCAGCAACGACGCGGTGGTCCGCGCCTTCAACGCAGACCTCGCCGACGTCGCCGACCAGCTCGCGGGGGAGAAGGCAGGACCTCGCGCAGGCGATCAAGCAGCTGTCGGTGGCGCTCGGCGAGGTCGCCGACCTTCGTGCAAGCGAGAACAAGGACAGCCTGACGGCCAACGTCAGCGACCTGGCCGACGTCACCGGCGTGCTGGTCAAGCAGAAGACGGCGCTCGAGGAGTTCCTCGACACGGCGCCGACCGCCCTGAGCAACCTGCAGCTGGCCTACAACCCCAGCTCGGGCACGCTCGACACCCGCACCAACAACATCGGTGCCCGTGCTCGCGCAGACCCTCTGCGGCCTGGCGACCAGCCCCGCCGGGTTGCAGCTGCCGGACGCCACCAAGCAGGGCCTGGCCACCTTGTGCGCCAACGCGCTGGGCCAGCTCGACCCGGCCGTGCTCGAGGGCCTGCTCACCGACCCGTCGCTGCCGGACGCGGTCAAGGACATCATCCGGGGCCTGCCCGGGGTCGGCGGTGTCGCCGGTGCAGCCGCCACGGCGCCGCAGCCCGTCGCGCCGACCGGCCTGACCCTGTCGAGCTACCTGGGGGCCTCCCGATGACCGCCCGCCCGCGACCCGCGTGCGCACCGTCGCCGTCGGACTGCCGCTCGTCCTGCTCACCGGCTGCGGGTTCAAGGGCGCGCAGAGCTTCCCGCTGCCCGGCGGCGAGGCGACCGGCTACGACGCGTACGAGGTGACGGTGGAGTTCGCCGACGTGCTCGACCTCGTCCCGCAGTCGTCGGTCAAGGTCGACGACGTCTCCGTCGGGCTCGGTCTCGGACATCACGCTGCGGGACTACACCGCGGTCGTCACGATCCGGGTGCGCGACGACGTGGTCGCTGCCCGGCAACACCCGGGCAGCGCTGCGCCAGACCTCGCTGCTCGGCGAGAAGTTCGTCAGCCTCGACCCGCCGCCGGAGGGCGGCACGCGGCCGGGCGCGCTGCGGGGACGGCGACGTCATCCCGCTCGCGCAACACCGAGCGCAACGCCGAGATCGAGGAGGTGCTCTCGGCCCTCTCCCTCGTGCTCAACGGCGGCAGCCTCGAGCAGCTGCAGGTCATCAACCGCGAGCTGACCCAGGCCCTGCGGGGGCCGCGAGCCCCAGGTCAAGGACCTGCTCAACCAGCTCGACACCTTCGTCGGCGGCCTCGACGCGCAGAAGGCCGACATCGTCCGGGCGCTGGACAGCCTCGACCGGCTGACCACGCGACTCGCGGCCCAGCGGCAGGTGCTCGCCACGGCGCTGCAGGACATCCCGCCGGGGGCGGAGGTGCTCTCCGACCAGCGGGCGCAGCTCACGCAGCTGCTCACCAGCCTGTCGCTCGCTGGGCGACGTCTCCAAGCGCGTCATCGACGCCTCCCAGCAGAACACGGTCGCCGACCTGCAGGCGCTGCAGCCGATCCTCGGCAGCCTCAACGCGGCCGGCACGCGCTGCCCAACGCCGCTCGAGCTGCTCGCCGACCTACCCGTTCCCGAAGACCGTCGCGACGGGCATCCGCGGCGACTACGCCAACCTGTACGTCACCGTCGACGGCGGCAGCGTCGCCACGGCCCCGCCGCCGTCGGGCACCCCTGCGCCGCCCGGTGGCTCGGGTGGCGCCGCCCCCGCCCCCGACGCTGCCGGCGACCGTGCCCGGCCTGCCGACCGTGCCGCTCTCCACCCTCCCGCAGGTGCCCGGTCTGCCCGCGGCGCCGGTCCTGCCGGGCGGGGCTCGGCGGCAGCTCCTCCGGCAGCCTGACCGACATGCTCCTCGGAGGACTGCGTTGATCACCCGGCAGACCAAGCTGCAGCTGCTCGTCTTCGGCATCCTCGCGATCGCCGGGCTGACCTTCGCCGGGGGTCGCTACGCGGGCCTGGCGAAGTACTTCGTCGACGAGGGCTACACCCGTCTCGGCCGACTTCGCCGACTCCGGCGGCATCTTCAAGGGCTCCGAGGTGACCTACCGCGGCGTGCCGGTCGGCAAGGTGATGGAGCTCGAGCTGGTCCCCGACGGCGTGCGCGCCGGTCATGCAGCTCGAGAACGACATGCAGGTCCCCACCGGCGCCAAGGCGATGGTGGCCAACCGCTCGGCCGTCGGCGAGCAGTACATCGACCTGCAGCCGCAGCGCGAGGGCGCGCCCTACCTGCGGGAGGGCGACGTCATCCCGTTCGGCCAGACCGAGATCCCGATCCAGCCCACCCAGCTGCTCGCTCAACCTCGACCGGTTCGTCAACAGCATCGACACCAAGGACGTCGCGGATCGTCCTGGAGCAGCTCGGCAACGCCTTCGAGGGCGCGCGGCGACGACCTGCAGCGGCTCGTCGACGCCGGCGACCTGCTGACCCGGGCCGCCTCGGACAACCTGCCGCAGACGCTGGCGCTCATCCGGGACGGGCAGACCGTGCTCGACACCCAGCGCGACACCTCGAGCCAGTTCCGCAGCTTCAACCGCGACCTGCGCTCGCTGACCGACCAGCTGCGGGCAGCGACCCCGACTTCCGGGCGCTGTTCGCCAACGGCAGCGCAGTCGGCCGTCGACACGACCGACCTCATCGAGGCCAACCGCAGCGACCTGCCGATCCTGCTGTCAACAACCTCGTGACGGTCGCGCAGGTGCAGAAGGTGCGGCTCGATGCTCTCCGGCAGATCCTCGTGACCTACCCCAACGTCGTGGCCGGCGGCTTCACCGTCGCGCCCGGCGACGGCACCGCGCACTTCGGCTCGGCGAGCACCTCCGAGCCCGGCGTCTGCGGCACCGCCTCGCAGCCCGGCGTGACGACGCCGGACCCGTCCGGCTACGAGACGTCCGTCGCGCCGTTCTCCTTCACCGGCGTGAGCACACCCGACCTCGGGGTCGACTGCAAGAACCCGCCCACCCCGGACACCGACGTGCGCGGAGCGCGCAACGCGCCGGGTACGGCTCCGCGGGGCACCTCCTCCGCGAGCCGCAGCGCTGCCAGCACCACCGCCTCCGGCGACACGATGACGCTCGGCGACTACGACCCCTCGACCGGCCGCGCCATCACCGCCGACGGCAGGACGCTGACGATCGGCTCCACCGCCGGCGCGGCGCAGGTGTTCGGCGACTCCTCCTGGCAGTGGATGCTGGCGGGCCCGCTCTCCCACAAGTGACACAATCGGACGTGGACGACGCGCGCCAGACCAGCACCGACCTGTCGACCGACCCGGACGCCGCCCGCAGCGACGCGGCGGACCGCCGCCCCGGTCGTGACCGGCGGCGACTGCTGCTGCTCTCGGCAGCGGTCGTGTCGGTGCTGCTGCTCGTCGCGGCGGTCGTCCTCGGTCTGCAGGTCCGCTCCCGGCACGAGGACCAGCAGGCCCGGCGCGACGCGGCCCAGGCCGCCGAGCAGCAGGCCGTCAACGTCACGAGCCTGTCCAGCAAGGACGTCGAGGGCGGTCTGGCCAAGGTCGTCGCCGGCGCGACCGGCGACTTCAAGACCGAGTACGACCAGCAGGCCGACCGGCTGCGCGAGGCCCTCACGACGCAGGAGATCACCGCGACCGGCGAGGTCGTCGACTCCGCGGTCGTGCGCGCCGACCGCGAGAACGCCGTCGTCCTCGTCGTCGTGGACGGGACCGTCGCCAACAAGGCCCAGCCCGCCCCGCAGCCCCGCCGCTACCGCATGCAGCTCGAGATGGACCACGTCGGCGACCGCTGGCTGACCTCCGCGCTGCAGATCCTCGACTGAGCCCGCGTGGCCCTGCCCGCACCGCTGCCCGCACCGCTGCCCGCACCGCCGCCTGTCCAGGAGCGCTCGTGACCCCCTCGTCCCCCGACGGGTCGTCCCCCGACGACCCGCGCCCCGAGCACGGCCCGCAGGACGTCCCGACGTCCCCGGCCCCGTCGGCGCAGGAGTCTCAGGAGTCTCAGGAGGCGCAGGAGCCGCCGCCCCCCGCTCCGGCGGCCGCCGCCCCCGCAGCGGCGGCTCCGGACGCGACCGGCGGTGAGGCGCGGGGCCCGGAGGGGACCGGCCTGCCCGTCCTGCCGCAGGCGGCCCCTGCGGCGGTCCCCGCCCCTGATACCGCCACCTCCGCGCCGACGGCCCCGGGCGCCGGTGACCCGGCCGGGCGCGCCGACGACGCCGTCGCGGACGTCGAGGCGGACGTCGAGCCGGACGCCGCCCGCGAGGGCGCTGACGACGACGAGCCGTACGACGACGCGCTCGACGACGAGCCGGACGACGACGAGCCGGACGACGACGAGCCGGACGAGGACGAGGACGAGGACGAGGACGAGCCGGACGCCGCGCCACCGGGGGCGGCCGGTGGGCGGCTGCGCCGGGCGCTCCCGGCGGTCGCCGCCGCGCTGGCGGTCGTGCTGCTCACCGCGCTCGTCGTCGGGCTGGGCCTGCGGCTGCTCGAGCAGCGGCAGCTCGCCCAGGTGCAGCGGCCGTCGGGACCGGCGCTGACGGCGGCCCGCGAGGCCGGCAAGGTCCTCTTCTCCTACGACTACAACCACCTCGACGCCGACTTCGCCGCCGCGCTGTCGCTGACGACGGGGTCGTTCACAGGGGAGTACCGGGACTTCACCGAGAAGGTCGTCAAGCCGGTCGCCGTCGACAACGAGGTCGTCGTCACCGCGAGCGTGAGCGAGGCCGGGGCGACGGGACGCACGACGGCCGACCAGCTGGTCGCCCTCGTCTTCGTCGACCAGACCACGCGCAGCACGCTGCTGACCGACCAGGCGGTCGACCGCAGCCGGGTGCGCATGACGCTCGTCAAGCGCGGCAGCGCCTGGAAGGTCAGCAAGGTCGAGGCGCTCTGAGCCGCCGGCCGCGTGCGCCCGGTCGACGCGCCCGCGGGTGAGCCGTCCGGGTGCTTGACGCCGGGCACCCCGGTCGGCACGCTGAGCCGCACGAGGCCTGACCTGCGCGGCCGGTTGTGGACACAGCGCTGCGCGTCGGCTACCTTGTCGTGTTGCGCTGCCTCCCGTCATATGACCGCCCGGGCCAGATGCCCCGGCAGGTGGGTCGGAGAGCGGGCGCCCGTCTGAGGAACGCACGCAGACCTGCCCGTCTGCGGTCGGAAGGACCCCCCTGTTGGCTGCTCGTCGCACCACCCCCCGCCTGTCCTTCGCCAAGATCCGTGAACCGCTGGAGGTCCCCAACCTCCTGCACCTGCAGACGACCTCCTTCGACTGGCTGGTCGGCAACGAGGCCTGGGAGGGCCGCGTCCAGACCGCGCTCGACGCCGGCGACCAGGACACCTCCACCACCTCGGGGCTGGAGGAGATCTTCGAGGAGATCTCCCCGATCGAGGACTTCTCCGGCTCGATGTCGCTGAGCTTCCGCGACCACCGCTTCGAGCCGACCAAGTACTCCGTCGAGGAGTGCAAGGACAAGGACATGACGTTCGCGGCGCCGCTGTTCGTCACGGCCGAGTTCACCAACAACACCACCGGTGAGATCAAGTCGCAGACCGTCTTCATGGGCGACTTCCCGGTGATGACGGACAAGGGCACGTTCGTCATCAACGGCACCGAGCGCGTCGTGGTGTCGCAGCTGGTCCGCTCGCCGGGCGTCTACTTCGACAAGCAGATCGACAAGACGACCGACAAGGACACCTACTCCTGCAAGATCATCCCGAGCCGGGGTGCCTGGCTGGAGTTCGAGATCGACAAGCGCGACGCCGTCGGCGTGCGCATCGACCGCAAGCGCAAGCAGCCGGTCACGGTGCTGCTCAAGGCCCTCGGCTGGGACGACGCGCGCATCCTCGAGCGCTACGGCGACTACGAGTCGATGCGCACGACGCTCGAGAAGGACCACACCACGGGGCAGGACGAGGCCCTCATCGACATCTACCGCAAGCTGCGCCCGGGCGAGCCGCCGACGCGCGAGTCGGCCCAGACGCTGCTCGACAACCTCTTCTTCAACTCCAAGCGCTACGACCTCGCCAAGGTCGGCCGCTACAAGGCGAACAAGAAGCTGAGCCTGTCGCTGCCGGTGGACCAGGGCGTGCTCACCGAGGACGACATCCTCGCGACGATCGACTACGTCGTGAAGCTGCACGCCGGTGAGGCGGGCTTCGAGACCGACGACATCGACCACCTGGGCAACCGCCGCCTGCGCACCGTGGGCGAGCTCATCCAGAACCAGATCCGCCTGGGCCTGGCCCGCATGGAGCGCGTCGTGCGCGAGCGCATGACGACGCAGGACGTCGAGGCCATCACGCCGCAGACGCTGATCAACATCCGTCCCGTCGTGGCCTCCATCAAGGAGTTCTTCGGGACGAGCCAGCTCAGCCAGTTCATGGACCAGACCAACCCGCTGTCCGGCCTGACCCACAAGCGCCGCCTGTCGGCGCTGGGTCCCGGCGGCCTGTCGCGCGAGCGCGCCGGCTTCGAGGTCCGCGACGTGCACCCCAGCCACTACGGCCGGATGTGCCCGATCGAGACCCCGGAGGGTCCCAACATCGGCCTGATCGGCTCGCTGGCCACCTTCGCGCGGGTCAACCCGTACGGCTTCATGGAGACGCCGTACCGCCGGGTCCGCGACGGCCGGGTCACCGACCAGGTCGACTACCTCACCGCCGACGAGGAGGACCGCCACGTCGTGGCGCAGGCCAACTCGCCGGTCGACGCGGAGGGCTCCTTCACCGAGGCCCGCGTGCTCGTGCGCCGCAAGGGCGGCGAGGTCGACTACATCGCGCCGTCGGGCGTCGACTACATGGACGTCAGCCCGCGCCAGATGGTGTCGGTCGCGACGGCCATGATCCCGTTCCTCGAGCACGACGACGCCAACCGCGCCCTCATGGGCGCCAACATGATGCGCCAGTCGGTCCCGCTGCTGCGCAGCGAGGCGCCGCTGGTCGGCACCGGCATGGAGCACCGCGCCGCGGTCGACGCCGGTGACGTCATCACCGCCGAGCAGGCCGGCGTCGTCGAGGAGCTGTCGGCCGACTACGTGACCGTCATGCACGACGACGGCACCCGCCGCACCTACCGGCTGGCCAAGTTCCGCCGCAGCAACCAGGGCACCTGCATCAACCAGAAGCCCATCGTCGAGGAGGGCGCCCGCGTCGAGGCCGGCCAGGTCATCGCCGACGGGCCCTGCACCGACCAGGCGGAGATGGCGCTCGGCAAGAACCTGCTCGTCGGGTTCATGCCGTGGGAGGGCCACAACTACGAGGACGCGATCATCCTGTCGCAGCGCCTCGTCCAGGACGACGTCCTCACCTCGATCCACATCGAGGAGCACGAGGTCGACGCCCGCGACACCAAGCTCGGCGCCGAGGAGATCACCCGCGACATCCCCAACGTCTCGGAGGAGGTCCTCGCCGACCTCGACGAGCGCGGGATCATCCGGATCGGCGCGGAGGTCACCCCCGGTGACGTCCTCGTCGGCAAGGTGACGCCCAAGGGCGAGACCGAGCTGACCCCGGAGGAGCGCCTGCTGCGCGCGATCTTCGGTGAGAAGGCCCGCGAGGTCCGCGACACCAGCCTCAAGGTGCCGCACGGCGAGTCGGGCAAGGTCATCGGCGTCCGCGTGTTCAGCCGCGAGGACGGCGACGAGCTGCCCCCGGGCGTCAACGAGCTCGTCCGCGTCTACGTCGCCCAGAAGCGCAAGATCAGCAACGGCGACAAGCTCGCCGGGCGCCACGGCAACAAGGGCGTCATCGCCAAGATCCTGCCGGTCGAGGACATGCCCTTCATGGAGGACGGCACCTCGCTCGACGTCGTGCTCAACCCGCTCGGCGTGCCCGGCCGCATGAACGTCGGCCAGGTCCTCGAGACGCACCTGGGCTGGGTGGCGAAGGCCGGCTGGCACATCGAGGGCGACGACGAGGGCTGGAAGCAGCGCCTTCGCGAGATCGGGGCGGCCGAGTCCGAGCCCGGTCACGTGCTGGCCACGCCGGTCTTCGACGGCGCGCGCGAGGACGAGATCAGCGGCCTGCTGGACTCGACCACGCCGACCTTCGACGACCTCGGGGCGGGCGAGAAGCGCCGGCTCATCGGTTCCTCGGGCAAGGCGCGGCTGTTCGACGGCCGCTCCGGCGAGCCCTACCCGGCGCCGATCTCGGTGGGCTACGTCTACATCCTGAAGCTGCTGCACCTCGTAGACGACAAGATCCACGCGCGCAGCACCGGCCCGTACTCGATGATCACGCAGCAGCCGCTGGGCGGGAAGGCCCAGTTCGGCGGCCAGCGCTTCGGCGAGATGGAGGTCTGGGCGATGCAGGCGTACGGCGCCGCGTACGCCCTGCAGGAGCTGCTCACGATCAAGTCCGACGACGTCCTCGGCCGCGTCAAGGTCTACGAGGCGATCGTCAAGGGCGAGAACATCCCCGAGCCCGGCATCCCCGAGTCGTTCAAGGTGCTCATCAAGGAGATGCAGTCGCTGTGCCTCAACGTCGAGGTGCTCTCCAGCGACGGCATGGCCATCGAGATGCGCGACACCGACGAGGACGTCTTCCGCGCGGCGGAGGAGCTCGGCATCGACCTGTCCCGGCGCGAGCCCAGCTCGGTCGAAGAGGTCTGACCGGTCGGGAGCCCGCTGCGGCGGGCTCCCGTCCCTCCCACGACTTTTCCGTACGGCTAGAACCCAAAGAGAGCTGCGTCTCTCACAGAAAGTAGGCACCGTGCTCGACGTCAACTTCTTCGACGAGCTCCGCATCGGCCTCGCCACCGCTGACGACATCCGCCAGTGGTCCCACGGCGAGGTGAAGAAGCCCGAGACCATCAACTACCGCACCCTCAAGCCGGAGAAGGACGGGCTCTTCTGCGAGAAGATCTTCGGCCCGACCCGCGACTGGGAGTGCTACTGCGGCAAGTACAAGCGGGTCCGCTTCAAGGGCATCATCTGCGAGCGCTGCGGCGTGGAGGTCACCCGCGCCAAGGTGCGTCGTGAGCGGATGGGCCACATCGAGCTGGCCGCGCCCGTCACGCACATCTGGTACTTCAAGGGCGTCCCGTCGCGCCTGGGCTACCTGCTGGACCTCGCGCCCAAGGACCTCGAGAAGATCATCTACTTCGCCGCCTACCTGGTGACGAGCGTCGACTCCGAGGGTCGGCACCGCGACCTGCCCACGCTCGAGGCGCAGATCCAGGTCGAGCGCGACCGGATCCAGTCCAAGACCGACAGCGACGCCGAGACCCGGCAGAAGAAGCTCGAGGACGACCTGGCCGCGCTCGAGGCCGAGGGCGCCAAGGGCGACGTGCGCCGCAAGGTGCGCGAGGGGGCCGAGCGCGAGCTGCGGGCCCTGCGCACCCGTACGGAGCGCGAGCTCGACCGGCTCGAGGAGGTCATCGACACCTTCCGCAAGCTCGAGGTCAAGCAGCTCGTCACCGACGAGACGCTCTACCGCGAGCTGCGCGACCGGTTCGGGCAGTACTTCACCGGCGGCATGGGCGCCGAGGCGCTCCAGCGGCTGCTGGAGACCTTCGACCTCGACGCCGAGGCGGAGTCGCTGCGCGAGACGATCCGCTCGGGCAAGGGCCAGAAGAAGGTCCGCGCGCTCAAGCGCCTCAAGGTCGTCGCGGCGTTCCTCAACACCCGCAACAGCCCCATGGGCATGGTCCTGGACTGCGTCCCGGTCATCCCGCCGGACCTGCGCCCGATGGTGCAGCTCGACGGTGGCCGCTTCGCGACCTCGGACCTGAACGACCTGTACCGCCGGGTCATCAACCGCAACAACCGGCTCAAGCGGCTGCTCGACCTCGGGGCTCCCGAGATCATCGTCAACAACGAGAAGCGCATGCTGCAGGAGGCCGTCGACGCGCTGTTCGACAACGGCCGCCGCGGCCGGCCGGTGACCGGCCCGGGCAACCGGCCGCTGAAGTCGCTGTCCGACATGCTCAAGGGCAAGCAGGGCCGGTTCCGCCAGAACCTGCTCGGCAAGCGCGTCGACTACTCCGGCCGCTCGGTCATCGTCGTCGGCCCGCAGCTCAAGCTGCACCAGTGCGGCCTGCCCAAGCAGATGGCGCTCGAGCTGTTCAAGCCGTTCGTCATGAAGCGGCTCGTCGACCTCAACCACGCGCAGAACATCAAGAGCGCCAAGCGCATGGTCGAGCGCGCCCGTCCCGTCGTCTGGGACGTGCTCGAGGAGGTCATCACCGAGCACCCGGTGCTGCTCAACCGGGCGCCGACGCTGCACCGCCTGGGCATCCAGGCCTTCGAGCCGCAGCTGGTCGAGGGCAAGGCCATCCAGATCCACCCGCTGGTCTGCACGGCCTTCAACGCCGACTTCGACGGCGACCAGATGGCGGTGCACCTGCCGCTGTCGGCCGAGGCGCAGGCCGAGGCCCGCATCCTCATGCTGTCCAGCAACAACATCCTGTCGCCGGCGAACGGTCGCCCGATCACCGCGCCGACGCAGGACATGGTCCTGGGCATCTACTACCTCACGACGCAGCGCGACGGCGCCGCGGGGGAGGGCCGGGCGTTCTCGTCGCTGGCCGAGGCCGTCATGGCCAAGGACGCGGGCGAGCTCGACCTGCAGGCCAAGGTCAAGCTGCGGATGCGCGACGTCGTGCCGCCGC
>CAVSEK010000006.1:0-84564 GCA_963726975.1 uncultured Actinomycetota bacterium | reverse complement strand
GCGACGAGAATCGAACTCGCGTTCTCAGCTTGGGAACTTGGTGGGTGACCGTCCGCCGATGTTCGCCGACGTGTGTTCTGGCTGATCAGCCTGCTGATCGCTGTACGCGGTCGTCCGCCGACGTCCGTCGAGGGGCCACCCGATCGGGCACGTGGCGGGCACGACGTCCTCAGCTTGCGCGCTGCGGCGCACGCCGCCTCACGGCGGGAACGTGTAGGCGACCGGATGAGGACGTGCGTCGACGTCCGTGTGGCTGCTCGGGTGCCCGCTCGTTGCCGGGGCGGCCCGCGCACGGTCGCGGTGAGAGAGCCCGACTGGGCACACGACGGGCACGCGGCCCGAGTTGTCCCGTCGCCTAGGTACACGTCGCTGGCGTCCGCCACGTCGACGAGGGACCTGCGCTCGGCGGCTGCGTCGAGGCCGTACCTGAGTCGTGGCCAGCTCGCGCCGCCGGCAGGGCGCGGTCCCGGAGACAGGTACGTCGCGAGGAACAGCAGGTCGGGCGTCCCGATGGCACGGGCGAGCCCGATTGGGTAGCCGAGGTCGGGGACGGCGCGTGTGCCGTCGTCGGGTCTGGTCAGGTGGAGCAGCCCGCCGAGCAGCAGTGCTCCTGGACGCACTCATGCCGTCAACGTAGGTTGACGGTATGAGTGAGGGTGCAGACGTGCGAATGGTCGTGTCCGCGTACCTGCGGGGCGAGTCGGCAGCGGGTGCGCTCGACGTGCTCGCGCGCTCGGCGCACCTGCTCCGCGAGATCGACCTCCAGCAGCGAGCGGCGGTCCGCCGGGCGGTCGAGGTTCACTCGTGGGCAGAGATCGGGGCTGCCCTGGGGGTGTCGAAGCAGGCTGCGCACCGCAAGTTTGTGAAGGGTCTGGCCGCGGACCTGCGCTCGGATGCTGCCGAGATCAGGGCCGCTGGACGTGCACGCAAGGCGGCTGACGTCGTTGTGGCTGCCCGATCCGTAGGGGCGACCGCAGAACTGATGCGCAGGCCCTTCCGCGACTCCTAGGCAGCGGCCGGGCGCCTGGGTTGCCGAGCAGTCGCGGACCCACGCCGGTGCGCCGGTGGGGCTGGTCCCCTGGAGTGGTGTAGCTCGGGCTCCTGAACGACGAGGCCGTGTGTCGGTCCCGGACGTTGAGGAGCCACCGCGTGAGGCTTCGTGAGAACCCGCCAAGGAACTCACGAAAGAGGACTCACACGATGGCCCTGGACCAGTCTGCCCTGCTCGAGCTCGCCGAGATGGTGCAGCGCGCCGACGGCGGTGACCTGATGCGCAAGCTGCTCGAGACGATGCTGCAGTCGCTCGTCGATGCGCAGGCGACCGCGCACATCGGCGCCGAGCCGCACGAGCGCAGCGACACCCGCACGACCCAGCGCAACGGCAGCCGCCCCAAGACCGTCACGACCGCCAGCGGCGACGTGACGGTCAAGATCCCGAAGACCCGGACCGGGTCGTTCTTCCCCTCGCTGCTGGAGCCGCGCCGGCGGATCGACGTCGCGCTGCACGCGGTGATCTGCCAGGCATACGTCGAGGGCGTGAGCACCCGCCGGGTCGACGACCTGGTCGTGGCGATGGGCGGGACCGGCATCAGCAAGAGCGAAGTCTGCCGGATCTGCGCGCAGCTCGATGAGGACGTCGCGGCCTGGCGGAGCCGGCCGCTGGACGAGATCGCCTTCCCCTATGTGTTCCTGGACGCCACCTACTGCAAGGCCCGGATCAACAAGCGAGTCGTGTCCCAGGCCGTCGTCATCGCCACCGGCGTGAGCGCTGACGGCCGACGGGAAGTGCTGGGCTGCGCGGTCGGGGACAGCGAGACCGAGGCGTTCTGGACCGAGTTCCTGCGCTCACTGCGCGACCGCGGCCTCGACGGCGTCCAGCTGGTCATCAGCGACAGCCACCGCGGCCTGACCAACGCCATCGGCACGGTGCTGCAGGGCGCGGCCTGGCAGCGCTGCCGGGTGCACTTCATGCGCAACGCCTCGCCAAGGTCAACAAGAGCCACGGCGAGATGGTCGCCGCGACGATCCGCACCGTGTTCGCCCAGCCCACCCCGGACACCGTCCGCGAGCAGGTCGACGACGTCGCCGCCACCCTCGCCGGCCGGTTCCCCGCCGTCGCGGAGCTGCTGCGCGACGCCAAGGCCGACCTGACCGCGTTCGCGGACTTCCCGCACGCGCACTGGCGCAAGATCTGGTCGACCAACCCGATCGAGCGGCTCAACCGCGAGGTCAAGCGCCGCACCAACGTCGTCGGGATCTTCCCCAACACCGACGCCCTGCTGCGCCTGTCGGCCTGCGTCCTGATCGAGGCGCACGACGAGTGGCAAGACAGCGACCGGCGCTACCTGAGCGAGGAGTCCATGGCGCTGCTCAACCCGCCCGCCCCGACCGCCCTCGAGCCCCGCCGCGACGACCCGAACGAGGTGATGGACCAGCCCGCACTCCAGACGGCATCCGGACTTCCGAAGATCACAGGCACACGAGCGTGTCGAAGTGGCCGTCTGACCTGCTGAAACGCAAGGCAACGTCGCTCGAGTCGTGTTACTACAGCGCGCTCGGCACGCGCGTGGCCGGTGGGCCCGCGCAACCATGGAGGAAGCCCAGTCCATCAGCAAGCTGCTGCGTGGTCCCGCGCGACACGGCCTGTCGTGTGCCTACACGATTTCGGCTTACGCCGAGCTGGCACGGCGCTGACCTGGGCGTTCTCGTCCGGAGCACCAAGTGTGTGCCCATCATCTTCGGAAGTTCGGGCTGGGGCCGACCTGGCTCCTGCCCGTGTGCGCTGGGTCAGCTGGGCGGCGTCGCGGTCCAAGAGGGGTCTCGCCCGATGAAGCCGATCAGCCGGTTCTGCGGACCGGCGTCCTGCGGCACCGGCACTCGTGGGCGGTACTGCCCCGAGGACCGCAGCAGCGCGTCGAGCGGCCCCATCCCGGCCAGCAGGTCGGCGCAGAGCTGCGGGTCCAGCCGGTCGTCCTGGCCGGTGGCCCGGGCCAGGTCCCAGGTGTGCAGGAAGACGTCGGTCGTGTAGAAGCGGTCGATCGCCTGGTCCACCGGCAGCCGGCCGAGGTGCGGGTTCTCCAGCAGCCGACCGGACGTGCCCGGGTCGTCCAGCAGGGCCTGCACCGCGTCCGCGTGCGCCAGCCAGGCAGCGGCCGGGTCCTGGTCCACCTCCAGCCCGGCGGCCAGCTCGATCCCCGCTCCCCCGCGGCCAGCAGGGCCGGCAGCCAGCCGGTTAGGTGCTGCACCACGTCCCGGGCCCGCCAGCTCTCGACCGGCGCCGGCGCGTCCCAGTCGCGGTGCTGCGGCCCGGGAACGCCGGCAGCAACACCGCCGCCGACCACCTGCTGGTGCTCCAGCGGGCGCTGAGCCAGCTGCCGGACCGCTGGCGTGACAAGCCGATCCTCATCCGGGCGGACGGGGCCGTCGCCGACGAACTCTTGACCTGACTCCCACCCTGGAGCCTGCAGTCGCCCCTGCGGTACCGCTCGCAGGCGCGGTCGGACGCCGTGCCTGCGTCATCCGCATGGCCTTGCCGTGCGGCGCGACCACGCGCATGCTCGCCGGCAGTCCGCTGACCCAGCCGGCGGGACGAGCCCCGGAGCGCGCATGACCGAGTCCGTGCAGCCCGACGCCGCCGCTCCCGCCCTTTCCCGGCGCACGTTGCTGCAGGCAGGGGCCGCAGTGGCCGCGGTCGCGGCGCTGCCGGCCGTGGCGTCGGCGGCCGAGGCAGTCCCCCCGCGCGACGTCGTTCCCGAGCTCATCGAGACCTCTATCGAGGAGCTGCAGCGCCGGTTGACCGCCGGGACGACGACCTCGGTCGACCTGGTCCGCGGCTATCTGCGCAGGATCGCGGCGATCGACAGCGCCGGTCCGAGGATCAACGCGGTGATCGAGCTCAACCCCGACGCGCTCGACATCGCCCGGCAGCTCGACGCCGCGCGTGCCGCCGGCCGGGTGCGGGGGCCCCTGCACGGAATCCCGGTTCTCATCAAGGACAACATCGCGACCGGTGACCGGATGCAGACGACCGCCGGCTCGCTGGCGCTCGTCGGCTGCCCGCCGGGCCGGGACGCCACCGTGGCGAGGCGGCTGCGCGAGGCCGGCGCCGTCCTGCTCGGCAAGACCAACCTCTCGGAGTGGGCCAACTTCCGCGGCTTCGGCTCCTCTAGCGGCTCAGCGGTCGCGGGGGTCTGACCCGCAACCCGTACATCCTGGACCGCACCGCGTCCGGGTCGAGCTCTGGCTCGGCGGCGGGGTCGCCGCCAGTTTGGCGGCGGTCGCGCTCGGTACCGAGACCGACGGGTCGGTGCTGTCGCCAGCAGCGGTGTGCGGGCTCGTCGGGCATCAAACCCACGGTCGGGCTCACCAGCCGGGCCGGCGTCATCCCGATCGCGCACAGCCAGGACACCGTCGGCACGCTGGGCCGCACGGTCACCGACGCCGCGATCGCCCTCGGCGCGCTCGTCGGGGTCGACCCGCGCGACGAGGCGACGGCGGACAGCGCCGGCCGCTTCTTCCGCGACTACACCCGCTTCCTGACGCCGGCGGCGCTGCACGGGGCCCGGCTCGGAGTGCCACGCAAGGGCTTCTGGGGCTTCGACGACGTCACCGACCCCGTCACCGAGCGGGCGCTCGACGTGCTGCGCGGACTGGGTGCCACCCTCGTCGACCGCCGAGTTCCCCGACATCGACGCGATCATGGCGTCGAGTGCCGAGCTCACCGTCCTGCTCTACGAGTTCAAGCAGGACATCAGGGCCTACCTGCAGTCACTCCCGCGCAGCAACGGCTGTCCGCGCGACCTCGCCGACCTCATCACCTTCAACGAGCGAGCACGCCGCCACGGAGCTGAAGTACTTCGGCCAGGAGCTCTTCCTGCTGGCGCAGAAGACCGACGGGCTCGACAGCCCCGTCTACCGCCAGGCACTCGCCGAGCTGCGCCGGCTCGGCCGCGGGTCCGGCGTCGATGCGATGCTGCGCCAGCACGACCTGCAGGCAATCGTCGCGCCGGTCCAGGGCCCGCCGCAAGATCCGCCTGCACGGCGGCGAGACCTACGCCGGCGGCTTCACCACCACCGTCATCGCCCTCGCCGGCTACCCGGGGATCACGGTCCCGATGGGCTTCGTCCAGGGGCTCCCCGTCGGGCTGGGGTTTTTGGGCACTGCCTACAGCGAACCGACCCTGCTGTCGTACGCGTACGCCTACGAGCAGGCCACGCAGGTGCGGCATGCGCCGCACTACCTCGCAACGGGCGGCCCGCCCGTCGCCCCGACAGCCCCGGCCCAAGCCTCCGTCGCGACCGTGACGCAGGGACGGCCGGCCCTGCTCTAGATGGCCAAGGCTTGGGCATTGTTGTTGATGGCGGTCAGGCGGCGCGGCGGCTGACCGGGGGCTGACCGTCGAGGGCGGAGTGGCCGCGGCGAGTGTTGTAGCGGGTGAGGAACTCGGTCAAGGCAGTCGTCCGCTGGTCGTTCCCGGTCCGGCGGGCGGTCGGGTACGCCCATTCGTGCTCAGACCGTGAGGCGACGACTCCTCGGCGACTCGGACCGGGTAGACGGCGATGGGCGCGTCACCCCGCCACCACGCTCGATCTCCAAAGAGCCCGTTCACCTGCCCCCTGCGGGAAGACAATTGTTGATGCGGATGAACTCCAGCTCCGCGGCAGCCCGGTCCGCGTTCGACACACCACCCCGCCATTGTGTGAGATTCGCGCGCTGCAGCGCCCAGACCGTCACGCTTCGGCCGCCCGCCAATTCGATCTGCAAGCAGTTCCCGCTTCTAAAACGGCTCACGGCCGACATCGCGATCTCCTCCCGCTGCAAAGGATTCACGACCGTCAGGCACTTCAAGTCCGCCGAGAGCTCTAAGCGGGCTCGCGCCAGTCGATACAGGGCCGCCGCCATGACGAGAAAGAAGAGCGCCACGGGGACCGTCTCCCCCCAATACCCAATGCTTACGCTGGCTGCCAAGGCCAGCACAGCCACTGTTGCACCACCGCCTACCGCGATGTACCCGAACGCGCGCGTCCCGAGGCTGTGATACGTGATTTTGCGATCCGTCTGGTGGCGCCACATAAACATCATCCTGCGGGTCCTTCTTCACTTGGGTCTTCATGTCATGTCAGGAGAAGCTGCCGAACAGCGGTCCGAACCCACGCCGTAGGCGTTCGACGCCTACCCCATCGTGAGCCACCCGCCGATTCGCAGCTTTCGCACTCCCGGGCTGATGCGCGCGCCATGCCCAAACTGACCCTCGTGAGCATCGCATTCGTCGCGCTCTTCCTGGCTCAACCTTGGACAAGAGTTCTGCGAGTGTTTTAGGCGGCTCGTGAGTGACCTGCTCACAAGAAAAGCGCAGACGTCGAGTCGACGACGCTCGCGATCTTGGCGGCGCAAACTCTGCTTGGCCGGCGCGGGGGAGGCAGCATCCATCGCCGTCTACGCCATGCCTCACGCCGGGTAGCGCGGTCTCTGGAGGTTTAAGACGGTGGGCCCAGTGCCGGGCTGCCCGGCGTTCGGCGAATGCTCTTCCTAGCCACCCGCCCGCCATTTCTGGCGACACTAGACCAAGTAGGAATGCCATCGGCCCTTCCCCGTCACAATTGACGAATTCAGAATGTCCTCTGACCAGTTGTAGGCCCCCCAGGCTATGTCGCGACTCGGGTGGTGTTCTCCCTTCTTGCCTTCTTCAGTACAGCACGTTGCTCCGACCAACTCAAGTACTCAAAGGATCTCCCCTTAGGTCTCACCATCTTGCCCACCCTCGTTGCAGATTGTGGTATGCAGCTCGGATCCAATAGGTGTGCATAGCGCGCCTACGTGCCCGGTATTGCCCACCCAAGAAATTGTAAATCGCTTCCCATACCGTCCCGCGCATGCCACGCCCCAGGTCAGACCACACGCCGTGGCTGCCGCAGAGACGACTGCGGTGGTGATTCCGAATTGTACGACTGGGTTCCACCAAGCCGCTACGGCTGCGGCTTGAAGGCGAGCCCCCATAAGCCCAAAGAGGGCGACGCCGATCAGGCCGGCAAGCACGATGGCAGCCACCGGCGCGCCAGCGGCAACAAGTCCAGCAGCCACAGCGCCACCTCCTAGGACGGCGAACCCGACGTGGCGAGCATCGATCGCAACCACGCCTTCTCCTCCACCACCGATCCTGATTCGCCTTGGGCACGACGGTACTGGCTGTCATGGTGCAGGACTGGATCGCGTCCCGCGGGGTGGTGTAGATAGTTCGCGTGTTGCTTTGCGTTGTTGCTGTGGCTGTTATGTTCCTCATCGTCCGGGAGAACCGCACCTACGACCAGGTCTTCGGCGACGTCGCCAACGGCAACGGCGACGGCAAGTTGGTGCAGTTCGGCGCCACGACCACCCCGAACGCCCGCTCAAGCTGGCCAACACGTTCGGGCTGATGGACTACCGCGCCACCACCTGACTGGCCGCGACGCCCGCTAGGGGGGCGTGTCGGGCCGCCTGCCGGTGTTGGCCGGGAGCCTCTGAGCATTCTGGACCGACGGGTGATCGCCGGACACGCGGAAAGAACTCGGCGGAGCAGGAGAACCGGACAGACCTGTCTGAATCGGCCCGTCTCAGAGGTCCGCTGCCGCCGCCCGAGCCGGGCGTGCCCGCCGCACGGGCACGCAACGGGCACGCGTTCGAACGCAGAAATGGCTCCTGAGCAGCCAAAACAGGAGAGCGGGCGACGAGAATCGAACTCGCGTTCTCAGCTTGGGAAGCTGATGTTCTGCCGCTGAACTACGCCCGCAGCGTGCGGCGCCAGACTAGCGCGTGCGCTCGGTAGCGTGCAGCCGTGCTGCTCTCCGACCGGGACCTCAAGGCCGCGATCGACTCGGGCCGGCTCGGCCTCACGCCGTACGACGAGGCGATGGTCCAGCCGAGCAGCATCGACGTGCGGCTCGACCGCTACTTCCGCGTGTTCGCCAACCACCGCTACACCCACATCGACCCGGCCGTGGCGCAGGACGACCTCACCGAGCTCGTCGAGCCCGACGGCGACGAGCCGTTCATCCTGCACCCGGGCGAGTTCGTCCTGGGCTCCACGCTCGAGGTCATCACCCTCGGCGACGACCTCGCGAGCCGCCTCGAGGGCAAGTCGTCCCTCGGCCGGCTCGGCCTGCTCACGCACTCCACGGCCGGCTTCATCGACCCCGGCTTCAGCGGCCACGTGACGCTCGAGCTCAGCAACGTCGCGAACCTGCCGATCAAGCTCTACCCGGGCATGAAGATCGGCCAGATCTGCGTGCTGCCGCTGACGTCGCCGAGCGAGCACCCGTACGGCTGCGCGTCTACGGCAGCCGCTACCAGGACCAGCGCGGGCCGACGCCGTCGCGCTCGCACCTGCGCTTCAGCCGGGCGCAGACCCGCTAGCCGCCCAGCACGCGACCGGGGGTCAGGCGGAAGCGCTGGCCCGAGCGCGTGCCGTCGGCCAGCCGGCCGTCGAGGTGCCACCCCCAGGCCCGCAGGGTGCCGTCGCTGCGCAGGCCGTACGTCGACGTGCTCCCGTCGCTCACCGCGGTCCAGATCCCGCCCGACCTCACGTGCCGCGGGGCGACCCGGTCGTCCTGCGTGCCGTCGCCGTTCGCGCCGTACGCCCCCTCGCCCCAGCACCACAGGCCGCCGTCGGTGCGGACGGCGCGGAGTTGTACCAGCTGGTCGAGCACGGACGCCCATGTCCCGGCCAGCCCGACCCGCTGCGGGGACAGGACGTCGCCGCGCGGTCCGCCGTTGCCGAGCTGACCGGCGTCGTCGGACCCCCAGCACCACAGGGACGCGTCGGCCTGCACCCCGCAGGTGTGGCCCGAGGCCGTGCTGACCTGCGACCAGGCGGTCGAGGTGCCGACCTGGGTCGGGACCGACGTGCCGAGCTGGTCGCCGTGCCCGGTGACCCCGGACGACCCGTCGCCCCAGCACCACAGGGTGCCGTCGGTCGCCACCGCGCACGTGTGGAGGCCGTCGACGGAGACCTGCCGCCAGGACCGGCCGCCGGGCACCTCGCCGGGCGTCGTCCGGTCGTCCGTCGTGCCGTCGCCCAGCGCCCCGCGGAACCCCGACCCCCAGCACCAGAGGCTGCCGTCGGCCTGCAGCCCGCAGGCGTGGTCGTCCCCGCGGGCGACCGACGTCCACGAGGTCGCGGTCCCGACCCGCACGGGAGCGAGCCGCGTGCCGGTCGTGCCGTCGCCGTTCTGCCCGTACCGGCCGTCGCCCCAGCACCAGAGGGTGCCGTCGGCCTGCGTCCCGCAGCCGCCGTCGGTCCCGCGGTCGACCGTCGTCCAGGTGTCCGCGGTGCCGATCTGGACCGGCCGGGCGGCGACGACGGAGGTCGTGCCGTCGCCGAGGCCGTTCGAGCTGTAGCCCCAGCACCACAACGTGCCGGTCGAGGCGATCGCGCAGGAGCCGAACTGGCTGCCGCCCAGGAACGACCACGTGGTGGGCACGGCGGCGGAGGCCGGGGCGGCGGGGAGCACGGCGACCAGCAGGCCGAGGACCAGCGCGGAGGCCGCCCCGAGCAGCCGCGGGTGCCGCCGGGCGGCGGTCATCGGACGTACGCGACGGGCACGGGCGTGCGCGCCTTGTCGGGCTGGTAGGACGCATCCGTCCCGTCACCCAGCCGTCCGCCGCTGCGCCACCCCCAGCACCACGCGGTGCTGTTGGTCTGCACGGCGCACACGTGCTGCCCGCCGAGGCTCATGGCCTGCTCCCTCCAGTCGGCACTGCTGCTGACCCGTACCGGCCGGGCCCGGTCCTGCAGCCCGCCGCCGTCCCCGATCACGCCGTAGAAGCCCTCGCCCCAGCACCAGGCCGCGCCGTCGCGGCGGATCCCGCAGGTGTTGAAGGGGCCGGTGGTGACGTCCTGCCACTGCGTGCCCGCGGCGGTGCGCTGCGGGACGAGCACGTCCGCGGTGGGCGCGCCGTTGCCGAGCTGGCCGTCGCTGTCGGAGCCCCAGCACCACAGGCGCGTGCCCTGCCGCAGCGCGCAGGTGTGGGAGTTGCCCGTGCTCACCCGCTCCCAGGTGCTGGCCGTGCCGACGCGGGTGGGGACGGTCCGCGGCAGCGTGTCGCCGACCCCGGTCGCCCCGTGCTCCCCGTCGCCCCAGCACCACAGCGACCCGCCGCCCTGCACGGCGCAGGCGTGGTAGCCGGCGGTGCTCACGCCGCGCCAGACCACGGCCGGGTCGCCGACCCGGACGGGCACGGTCGAGGCCCCCGACCCCCCGACGCCGAGGCTGCCGTCCACGTCCGGACCCCAGCACCACAGGCTCCCGCCCGCCTGGACGCCGCAGGTGTCGAGGTCGCGGGCGACCGCGACCCAGCTCGTGCCGGGTGCGACCTGCACGGGCAGCGGGGCGTCGTCGAAGGTGCCGTCGCCGTTGGCGCCGTCCCCGCCGTAGCCCCAGCACCACAGCGACGCGTCCTGCCGGATGCCGCAGCCGCCGAAGGGCCCCATGTCGACCCCCGCCCACGGTCCGGTGCTGACCCGCCGCGGCACGAGCGACCGGCTCGTCGTGCCGTCGCCGAACTGGTGCTGGGCGTTGCTGCCCCAGCACCACAGGCTGGCGTCCGCGCGGACCGCGCAGGTGGCGGCCTGCGCCGTGGACACGCCCGACCACCTGGTGACGACCTGCGCCGTCGTGGGAGCCGCCGAGGTCGTCGACGGCGTGCCGAGGACCGCGGACGACGCGCAGACCAGCAGCGCGAGGGCGGTCAGGGCGCGGCGGGCGCGCCTGGTGCGAGGAGTGCGCGTCATCGAGCACCGTCCAGCGGAGCCGCGGTGTCCTCGGGGCCGTCCCCGTCGTCCGCGGGTGCCGGGGACCGTAGACCTCCCGGCGCCGGCTGCCTAGGCCGCACAGCACGACGCCCGGCCCTCCGTGCAGGAGGACCGGGCGTCGAGGCGGGCTACGGAGCCGTGTCGGGGCCCTTCGCCGGCTCCGGGTCCGGCCGCTGCGGGGGCGTGACGCCGCCGGCGCTGCCGCCCTCGCTGGCCCCGCCCGGCGCGTCGCCGGGGCTGCCGGTGCTGTGCGCCGGGCCGCCGTCGACCGGGCCGGAGCCCTCCGGCGTACGGGCCGGCGCGGCGTCGCCCTCGGGCGCGGCGGACGCCGTGGCGCCGGCCGGGGAGCCCTGGGTGGTGCGGCCCGAGCTGCCCGGGTCCTGCGCCGGGGCGGAGCCGCCGTCGCCGCCGTCCGGACCGGACGTGCCGGCGGACTGCGCGAGCTGCGGGTAGTCGGCGACCTCGGTCTTGGCCGGGTCGGCGTCGACCGGCTTGGGCGCCTCGACCGTGACGTCCTCGGTGATGGCGGGCGCTCCCGCCATGGCCGGCTCCTTGGCCGCCACGAGCGAGCGGGCCAGGATCTGCGAGACGTCGAGCACCTGCACGCCGTCCTTGGCCGAGCCGGCCTGCTGCTTGGCCGTGACCGCGTCGGACAGCATCACCATGCAGAACGGGCACGCGGTGGAGATGAGGTCGGGGTCGAGCCCCAGCGCCTCGTCGGTGCGCTCCACGTTGATGTGCTTGCCGATCTTCTCCTCCATCCACATCCGGGCGCCGCCGGCGCCGCAGCAGAAGCCGCGCTCCTTGCAGCGGGGCATCTCCTGGCTGAACAGCCCGGGGATGGCGGCGAGCACCTCGCGCGGCGGGGTGTAGATGCGGTTGTGCCGGCCCAGGTAGCACGGGTCGTGGTAGGTCACCTTCTCGTCGACCGGGGTGACCGGCACGAGCCGGCCCTCCTCGACGAGCTGGCCGAGCAGCTGCGTGTGGTGGACGACCTCGTAGTGCCCGCCGACCTGCCCGTACTCGTTGGCCAGGGTGTTGAAGCAGTGCGGGCAGGTCGCGACGATCTTCATGCCCGGGCGGCCCGCGCCGGCCTCGTTGAGGACCTCGACGTTCTGCTGGGCGAGCATCTGGAAGACGAACTCGTTGCCCAGGCGGCGGGCCGGGTCGCCGGTGCAGGACTCGCCGGCGCCGAGGACGGCGAACGTCACGTCGGCGGTGTGCAGCAGCTCGGCGAACGCGCGCGTGACCTTCTTGCTGCGGTCCTCCAGCGCGCCGGCGCAGCCGACCCAGAACAGGTACTCGGTGCCCTCGGGGATCTCGCCCTCGACGCGGGGGACCTCGAAGGGCAGGCCGTCGGTCCACTCCTCACGGGCGTTGTTGTTCAGGCCCCAGGGGTTGCCCTTGTTCTCCAGGTTGCGCAGCATCACGCCGGCCTCGCTGGGGAACGCGCTCTCGATCAGCACCTGGTAGCGGCGCATGTCCAGGATGTGGTCGACGTGCTCGATGTCGACCGGGCACTGCTCGACGCAGGCGCCGCAGGTCGTGCAGCTCCACAGGACGTCGGGGTCGATGACCCCGCCCTCCTCGGCGGTGCCGACGAGCGGGCGGGTGGCCTGGTCGTCGTTGGTGCCCATCACGCGCTCGTAGCCCGACTCCGGCACGCCGTGGTGGCCGCCGTCGGTGCCGGCGTCGTGGAAGTCCGGCACGTGGTCCTCGGGCGCGGTGCGCGTGCCCAGGACGTACGGCGCCTTGGCGAACAGGTGGTCGCGCAGGTTCATGATCAGCAGCTTGGGCGACAGCGGCTTGCCGGTGTTCCACGCCGGGCACTGGCTCTGGCAGCGGCCGCACTCGGTGCAGGTCGCCATGTCGAGCATCGCGGTCCAGGTGAAGTCCTCGACCTTGGCGACGCCGAAGGTGTCGACCTCGGGGTCGGCCTCCTCGAGCTCGAGGACCTTGCCACCGCTCATCATCGGCTGCAGGCCGCCCAGGGCCGTGCGCTCCGGGATGCGCTTGGTGAGCACGTTGAGCGGCGCCGTGAAGATGTGCAGGTGCTTGGAGTAGGTGACCAGCACGAGGAACCCGAAGACCACCGCGATCTGCCCCAGGACCATGACGTCCTCGACGACGCGGTTGACGTCGGTGCCGAGCGGCTCGAGCGCCAGCGAGATGAGGTACGAGAAGAACGGCGCCTTCGGCGTGTCCTGCCACGGGCTGACGCCGGTGTTGAGCTGCGCGGCGCGGATGCCGAACAGGGTGACGACGACGAGGAGGATCAGGACGAGGACGGCCCAGGCGGCGCCGGTGTGCGAGCCGTAGAACCGCGAGTCGCGGCGCTGGGTGGCCGGGTTGTTGATCACGCGCAGCATCGCCGAAGGTGATGATGCCGAGCATGACGGCGACGCCGAAGAAGTCCTCGAGGAAGCCCAGCGCGCGGGTGTGCCCGATGATCGGCACGGCGAAGTCCTCCTGGAACAGCGCCCCGACCGCCTCGACGATCGTGAAGATCAGGACGATGAAGCCCCAGAAGACGAAGAAGTGCGCGAGGCCGGGGACGCTCCACTTGAGCAGCCGCTTCTGGCCGAACACCTCGGTGATCTGCGAGAGCAGGCGCTGGGGGGCGTCGTCGAGCCGGCCGGGGCTCGGCTGACCGGCCGCCACCATCCGGTAGAGGAAGAAGACGCGCCGTCCGGCGACGGCGAGCGCGACCACGATGGTGGTCAGGCCGACGACGAGGCGCACGAGCATGTGGGTGTCCACGGAGGTCCTCCAGGTACGGGGGCAGCGGGCAGCGCGGCGCCCCGCTGCAGCGTACGACCTGCGCACCGAGCGCTACTGCCGGGTAACCGCGGCCGCTGTGGAGCGGCGCCGCGGCGCTCAGCCTGCGGCGGCGAGCCGCGTCGCGCCTGCCGGGCGGGCGGCGAGCCAGGCGGGCAGGTCCGCCAGCGGCATGGGGCGGGCCAGGTACCAGCCCTGCGCGGTCGTGCAGCCCAGATCGCGCAGCCGCTCCCAGGCCCCGGCCGACTCCACCCCCTCGGCGACCACGTCGAGCCCGAGGTGGTGGCCGAGGTCGACGATGCTGCGGACGATGGCGCCGTCCTCGCCCTCGTCGTCCATCTCCAGGACGAAGCTCTTGTCGATCTTGACCTCGTGCACCGGCAACCGCTTGAGGTAGGCCAGGGAGGAGTAGCCGGTCCCGAAGTCGTCGATGGACAGCCGCACCCCGAGCTCGCGCAGCTGCAGCAGCAGCGCGACGGCGCGTCCCGGGTCGGCCATGACGCCGCTCTCGGTGACCTCCAGGGTGAGCGCGCTGCCCGGCAGGCCGTGCCGCCGGAGCAGCCGGCGGACCTCGTCGACGACGTCGACGTCCAGCAGGCTGCGGGTCGACAGGTTCACCGCGACGGCGAGGTCCAGGCCCGCCCGGCGCCACGCCGCGCAGGCGGTCAGGGACTGCTCGAGGACGGCGGTCGTCAGCGCGCCGATCAGGCCGCTGCGCTCGGCGACGGCGACGAACTCGTCGGGCCGCACCGACCCGAGGTGGGGGTGGGTCCAGCGGGCCAGCGCCTCCACGCTGCGCACCTCGCCCGTGCGCAGGTCGGCCTGCGGCTGGACGTGCACGGTGACGTCCCCCGCGTGCAGGGCGGCCCGCAGCTCGGCGACGAGGACGAGGCGGCGCTCGGAGCTGGCGTCGAGCCCCGGGTCGTACAGCCGCAGCCCGCCGGTGGTGGACTTCGCGTCGTACATCGCCACGTCGGCCTTCTTGAGCAGGGTCGAGACGTCCGTCCCGTGCTCGGGCGACAGCGCGAGGCCCAGGGAGGCGCCGATCTCGACGACGGTGCCGTCGAGGTCGAACGGCAGCGCGAACGACGAGAGCGCCCGCCGAGCTGCCCTCGTCGCGGCCTCCTCGTCGGGACAGGCGGGCAGCAGGACCGCGAACTCGTCGCCGCCGAGCCGGGCCACCGTGCCGGCCCGCCCGACCGCGCTGGTGAGCCGGGCGGCCACCTCCACGAGCAGGTCGTCGCCGCGCTGGTGGCCGAGCGTGTCGTTGACGTCCTTGAAGCCGTCGAGGTCGAGGACCATGACGGCGACGGCGTGCGTGGGGGTGGCGGTGGCGAGGGCGCTCTCCACGAGCTGCCGCAGCAGCAGGCGGTTGGGCAGCCCGGTCAGGCTGTCGTGCAGCGCGTCGTGCCGCAGCGTGTCGATGAGCCGGCCGTTCTGCACGGCGACCGAGGCGTGGTTGGCGATCGTCTCGAGCAGCAGGACGTCCTGCTCGTCGAAGGCGCGGACCTCGCCCATGCGGTCGGCGACCGCGAGGGTCCCGAAGACCCCGGAGCCGCCGTGCAGCGGCACGAGGATGGCCTCGCGCCAGCCGCGCCGGTCCAGCGCCCGCCGCGCGCTCGGGTCGCGCGTGCCGCGGGGCAGCAGCGCCGCCCGGCCGGCGCGGAGCAGCCGCTCGGTGAGCCACGGGTCGTCGGGCTGGTCCTGCGGGCAGCGGGTGAGCGAGCCGTCCGGCGCCAGCCGCACGAGGACCGCCGCCTGGGCGCGGCCGGACTGCACGACCACCTCGGCCTGCTCGGCGCGCAGGATCTGCTGCGCCTCCAGCAGCACGCTGCGCAGCACGTCGTCGACCTCGGGGCTGCGGCTCACGACCTGGCTGAAGCCGTACATCCGCTCCAGGCTCAGGTGGCGGTCGAAGAGCGCGGCGTACGTGCGGTAGGCCAGCAGGACGACCCCGGCGGCGGCGGCGAGCAGCAGGCCGTTGCGGGCGTCCTGCACGAGGCTGGCCACCGCGACGAGGGCGACCACCGCGGTCATGCCCGACAGCAGCAGCTGGTCGCGGGCCTCGCGCGCGACGTGCCGCGCCGACGGCCGGCCCTCGTAGAGGGCGATGACCGAGGTGATCGCGGTCAGGGCCACCAGCAGCTCGGCCGCGACGCCGAGCACCGCCGCCGCCCACGCCCGCGGCCCGAGCCCGTCGGTCGCGCCCGGCAGCGCCCGGGCCGCGGCCCGGAAGACGAGCACGGCCACGCTCGTCTCGGCGACCACGAGGGCGGTGTTGAACAGGGCCTTGAGCGCCGAGCTGCGCCGCAGCAGCACCGTGGCGGCGGTCATGCCCACGGCCCGGCCGAGGACGGCCGCGACCGGTGCGGCGAAGAACAGGCACAGGACCAGCGGGAGCTCGGACAGGCTGATCGCCGAGGCCTCGCGCCGGGACTGCACGTGCATGACGACCGACTCGGCGACGGCGAAGGCCGCGGCGGCCGCCCACCACGGCACCGGCACCCCCCGCAGGAGGGGGCCGGTGCCGTGCAGGGCGCCGAGCGGTCCGGCCGCGACGGCGAGCAGGACGGCGGTCACGAGGACGACCCCGACCTCCGGCCGCCGCCCGGGACCGGGCGGCGGCGGGAGGGTCACCCCGAGGTGATCGACCTGCGGGAGGGAGACCTGAGCCCCGTACGGGTCGACGTCGCCGGGCACGGAGCTCCCGGGCCCTACTGCCAGGAGGCGCTGGCCCAGGAGCTGCCGGCCCAGGACCGGCCCGCCCAGGACCGCCCGGACCAGTAGCCGCCGGCCCACGACCGGCCGTCCCAGGTGCCGCCGGCCCAGGAGCGCCCGGCCGTGACCCGCTGCGACCAGAGCGCGCCGGTCCAGTCGGTGCCCGACCAGCGGACGGCGTCCCAGGTGCCGCCGGAGAAGCCCGTGCCCGTCCAGGTGCTGCCGTTCCAGGTGCCGCCGCTCCAGGTGCTGGCGGTCTCGGTGCTGAGGGCCAGACCGGCGCCGTCGACGGTCCTGCCGAAGACGTCGCGCTCCCCGCGCAGGGCGTTGCCGAGCCGGTCCTCGACGTAGAGGCCCCCGCGGGCCGCGTCCAGGGAGCCCTTGCCCTTGGCCTTGTCGAACGACTGCTTCTTCGCCGTCGGCGCGGCGGACGTCGTCCGGCGCAGGTCCATGATCCCGGCGCCCTGGGCCTGCGCGTCGGCGGCCGGCAGCCGGCGGGTGGTGCTCGTGAGCAGCTGCTTGACCTGGTCGGGCGTGAGCTGCGGGCGCGCCTGCAGCAGGAGCGCCACGCCGCCGGAGACGAACGCCGCCGCCTGCGAGGTGCCGCTGCCGCGCAGGAAGCGGTCGGGGACGGCCCCGGTCGGCGGGCTCTGCTGGTCGAGGTAGGAGCCGGGCACGCGCAGGGAGGGCACGGCCACGCCCGGCGCGACCAGGTCGGGGTTGCGCAGGCCGTCCCCGCGGGTGGAGAACGCCGGGACGACGTCGTCGTCGGTCCGGTTGGTCCCGTTGCTGTCGTCCGCCCCGACCGCGATGACGTAGGGGTCGCGGGCCGGCTCGAGCAGCTGCCCGGTGCCGGTGCCGTCGTTGCCCACCGAGGCGACGACGACGATGCCCTTGTGCCACGCCTGCTCGGCCGCGTGCGCGAGCGGGTCGAGCGAGACGTCCTGCCTCGAGGGCAGGCCCAGCGAGAGGTTGAGCACCCGGATGTTCAGCCCGTCGCTGGCGCGGTGCTGCACCACCCAGTCGATGCCCGCGATGATCTGCGAGACGTCGGCGTTGCCGAACGCGTCGGCGACCTTGACGTCGACGATCCGGGCGTCCGGCGCGACGCCCACGAAGTCGTCACCGTTGGTGAGCGTCGCCCCGGTGTCGCGCCCGGCGATGATCCCCGCCATGTGGGTGCCGTGGCCGAAGCCGTCGAGGTGGGCGGTGCCCGGGTCCTGGCTGTCGAAGGACAGGTCGGGTCCGTGCACCAGCTTGCCGGGGGTCTTGAGGCCCTCGACCGGCGCCACGCCGGAGTCCAGCACGGCGACGTCGACCCCCTTGCCCGTGATCCCCTGGGCCCAGCGGGAGCTGGCGCCGATGGTGCCGTTGGCGGTGTAGACGCTGTTGCTGTCGCCCCCGGCCCGCCACGTGTCGGCGAGCAGGCGGACCCCCCCGTCGGCGGTCACCGAGCGGACCCGCGGGTCCCGGGCGAGGCGGGCGGGCAGGTCGGCGCCGGCCCGGACGACCGCGGTGTCGACCCCCGGCATCTCGCGCTCGACGGTGGCGCCGCCGCGCTGCAGGTCCCGCAGCACGGCGGGGAGCTCGCCCTCGCCGGTGGCGACGACGAAGCGGCCCGCGGCGGGGACAGCGGGGGGCAGAGCAGCGGGCAGAGCGGCGGGCAGAGCGGCGGGCAGAGCGGCGGGCACGGCGGCCGCGCCGGCCGGTGCGGCACCGCCGAGCACGGCGAGCAGGGCGGCCGGGGCGAGCACGGCCGCGCAGGCGCGCAGGCGGCGCGGCGAGGTGGGTCGCAGGTCCACGGCGATCAGCTCCAGCTCGCCGAGGCGAGGTCGGCCGAGCGCCAGGACCGGCCGGACCACGTGGCGTCGCGCCAGGAGCGGCCCTCCCAGGACCCGCTGACCCAGGACCGCCCGGTCCAGGCCTCGTCGCGCCAGGAGCGTCCTGACCAGGTGCCGGTCGTCCAGTCGGCGACGACCCAGGAGCGGCCGGCCCAGCCGGTGCCGGTCCACAGCTGCCCGCGCCAGGTGCCGCCCTGCCACACGGTCCCGTTGTTCGTCGTCGTCGCGTAGGTCTTCGGGTTCCAGGCGACCCCGAAGACGTCGCGCTCCCCGGACAGGGTGCTCGTCCCGTCGGTGACGTGCGAGCTCCCGCGTGCGGCCTCCAGGCTGCCGAGCCCGGTGCTGAAGAAGCTCGACGGCTGCTTGGTGCTCGTGACGTCCTTGAGCTGGGCGCGCCGCGCCGAGCTCAGGCCGTTGCCCCGGTACTGGTTGCTCGCCGACTCGAAGGCCGTCGACGTCGTCATGAGCTGCCGCTTGACCTGGTCCGGGGTGAGCCTGGGGTTGGCCTGCAGCAGCAGGGCGACCTCGCCGCTGACGACGGCGGCCGCCTGCGAGGTCCCGGACGCGCGGGCGAAGCGGCCGCCCACCCGGGCGTCCGGGTGGCGCTCGTCGGCGTAGCCGCCGGGCACGCGCAGGCCGAGCACCGAGACGCCGGGGGCGACGACGTCGACGTGCCGGTCGTTGGTGCCCCGGCTGGCCCAGCCGGGGACGAGGTCGTCGACGGCACTGGTGGTGCCTCGGGTGTCCTCCGCGCCGACGGCCAGCACGTACGGGCTGCGGGCGGGGTTGGCCAGGGTGTACTCGGCGGACCCGTCGTTGCCCCCGGCGACGACCACGACGAGGCCGTTGCGCCAGGCGTTCTCCACCGCGAAGACCAGCGGGTCGAGCCGGGTGTCCTGCGTGGAGTCGGTGCCGTACGACAGGTTGATCACCCGGATCGGCACGGGGCCGTCGTCCTTGTGCTCGACGACCCAGTTGACCGCAGCGATGACCTGGCTGACGTCGACGGCGCCGTCCTGCGCGCCCACCTTGACGCTCGACGAGGGTGCTGTCCGGCGCGATCCCGGCGAAGCGGCCGGAGGAGGCGTAGTCGGCCGGTGCCGAGACCGCGTCCCGCCCGGCGATGATCGACGCCAGGTGGGTGCCGTGGCCGTACGCGTCGCGGTGGGCCAGCTCGGGGTCCTGGCTGTCGAAGGACAGGTCGGGGCCGTGCCAGACGTTGCCGGTGTCGAGGCCGGGCACCTCGCTGACGCCGGTGTCGACGAGGGCGACGCCGATGCCCTTGCCGGTGAGGCCGGCGCGGAAGGAGTCCGTCGCGCCGACGGTCTGCGCGATGTGGGCCAGAGCGCCCTTGTCGGTGTCGGCGTAGCCCAGGGGCGCCTCCTCGGCGGAGGCGCTGGCGACGGGCAGCAGCCCGCCCGCCAGGAGGGCGAGGGTGAGCGCCGTGGCGGCGCTGCGGCAGGTCCAGGGCAAGGAGGGCTCCGTGGGACGAGGAAGGGTCTCCTCCGTCAACGGCGTCCACGGCCGCTGCCCCCAGGGGCTCCCCGGCGCAACCCCGGCCGGCGCGCGCTGGGCCGGACGGCCCCCTTGCTGCGCGACGGGGCGGTCAGAGGGCCAGTCGGACGACCCCGAGCAGCACCCGCGCGACCACGGCCACGAGCGGGCCGGCGAGCAGCAGCGCGACGACGAGCGCGAGCAGGCGGACGGCCGGGCTCGGTCCGCCGCGTCGGTCGCGCAGCCTGCTGAACACGGGGTGAGCGTCGCACAGCGGCGGCTCGCCCTGCAGCGCGGCAGGACGCACCCTGGACCGGTGCGAGGTGCCGCCAGCGTGCCGGTCGTCGGCCCGGTCCCTCTGCTGACGCTCGCCCTGCTGGCGGTCGTCGCCGGGGCGGCGGCGCGGGGTGCCCGGTCGCGCGCGCAGCGCCGCGCCGGGGTGCGCCGCGGCTCCACGGTCCTGCTCCTGGTCCTCGCGCTGCTCGGCGCCGGGGCGACCGCGGCAGACGCGGTGAACACCGGCTTCGGCTACCTGCCGCGGGTGGGGGACGTGCTCGAGCTCCCGGCCGGCGGGGGCCCCTGGCCGGAAGTCACGGCGGCGGCCCTCACCGACCCGCGGGCGGCGGTCCGCTACCCCGACGGCGGGGTGCTGGCGCTGCCGGTCGCGGCGGGCGGCACCGGCCTGCGCGACGCCCCGGCGCTGGTCTGGCTGCCGCCGCAGTACTTCACCTCCCCGACCGAGCGCTTCCCGGTCGTCTACCTGTTCCACGGCGCGCCCGGGGTGCCGGCCGACTGGCTGCGCGGCGGCGACCTGGCGCGCACGGCGCTCGCCCTGGCGAGGACCGGGCACCCGGCGGTCGTCGTCCTGCCGCGCACGAGCCGGGGCTGGCTGGACGACCCGGAGTGCGTCGACGGCGCGCACGAGCAGGTCGAGACCTGCCTCTGGCAGCAGCTCGTGCCCACGGTCGACGGCGCGCTGCGGACCATCGCGACGCGCGACGGTCGCGCGCCCTGGCGGGCATGTCGGCCGGTGGCTTCTGCGCGCTGGACCTGGGCCTGAAGCACCGCGACCGGGTCGCGACCGTGCTCGACCTCTCCGGCCTCGTCGAGCCCACCCACCGCGGCGGGCTCGTCGCGCTCTACGGCCCGGCGGCCGGGCGGCTCGCCCCGGCGGACACGCCCCGGACGTACGCCCCGACCATGTCCCGCTCCCCGGCCACCCGGGTGTGGCTGGACACCGGCACGGGCGACGACGCGGTGCGGCCCGGGCTGGAGCGACTGGCGCCGGTGCTGCGCGGCCGGGGGCTCGACGTGCAGCTGCAGGAGCGGCCGGGCGGCCACACCTTCCGGGTCTGGCGCCCCGCCCTCGCCGACGCGCTGGCCTGGGCGCTCCCGCGGATGGCGCCGCCCGCAGCCGGGCCCGGGTGACCGGGCCCCGGCGCCGCCTCCCCCGGGTGGCCCGTCGGCTGCCGGTGACGTGCGCGTACGTGGCCGCGGTGGTCGTCGCCACGGCCTGGCCTGCGCCTCGTCGACCCCGGCACGCGCAGCGCCGTGCTGCACGCGGCGTCCACCAACCTGGACAACCTCGAGGACGGCCGCTGGGACGTGCTGGTCACCAGCGCGCTGGTCGTGGTCCCGCCGGCGCTGCCGGTCGTGCTGGTCGACGGGCCGCTGCTGGCGGTCGGCGAGCTCGTGCTGGGCTCCCGCCGGCTGGTCGCCGTGTTCGCCGCCGGGCACGCGCTGGCCAGCCTGCTCGTCGCCGCGCTGCTCGAGGCCGACCTGCTGCCCGGGGTGGCGCCGGTCGACGTGCGCTCGGCCGTCGACGTCGGCCTGAGCTACGGAGCCCTGTCCGTGCTGGGCTGCCTGCTGGTGGCGCGCCCCCGACGGCCCGCCCGCTGGGTCCTGCCGGCGGCGGCCCTCGTCGTCGTCCCGCTGCTCGTCCGCGCGCCCACCTTCACCTCCTGGGGTCACGTGTTCGCCCTCTCGCTCGGCCTCGCGCTGGGGCCGGAGCCCGGTCCTGCCGGTCCGCCGGTCCGCTCCCGGGGGCGGCGCCGCATGACCGCCTCCACCGCCGCACCCGTACGCGCGACGCCGCCGACCGACCACCCGCGGCCGGTGGGTCCCGCCCGTGGCCGGCCTGCTCACGGCCGGCGCGGGCGTGCTCGACCTCGCCAGCGCGCTGACCCGGGCCAGCCGGCCCGCGCGTGCAGGCCCTCACCACCGTGGTGCCCGGGCGCGCTGACCCACGCCGCCGCCAGCGCCACCGTCGGTCGCCGGCGTCCTGCTGCTGCTGCTCGCCCACGCCCTGCGCCGGCGCAAGCGGCGGGCCTGGCGGGCGGTCGTCGCGCTGCTCGCGGCCAGCGTCGTGCTGCACGTCGTCAAGGGCCTGGACGTCGAGGAGGCCGGTCGTCTCCGGCCGTCCTGCTCGTCGGCCTGGTCGCCTGGCGCCGGAGTTCTACGCCCTGCAGCGACCCGCGCACGCGCTGGCGGGCCGCCGGCGCGCTCTGGTCCTGCTCGCCGGCGTCAGCGTGCTGCTCGGGCTGGCTGTCGTCCGGCTGCGGCTGGACGAGCGTGGTCGGCGGCCCCTCGCTGGTCGGCGCAGCTGCGGCACGTCCTGCTCGGGCTGGTCGGCGTGACCGGGCCGCTGGCTTCCGCTCCGACCGCGACACCGACGTCGTCTCCTTCACCCTGGCCGGCGCTCGGAGCGCTCACCGCGCTGGTGCCCGCCTACCTGGCGCTGCGCCCGGCCGAGCCGCGCCCGTTGCTCACCGCCGACGACGAGCTGCGGCTCCGCGCCCTGCTCGAGCGGCACGGCGGCCGCGACTCGCTCGGCTACTTCGCGCTGCGCCGCGACAAGTCGGTGGTCTGGTCGCCGACCGGCAAGGCGGCCGTCGCCTACCGGGTCGTGTCGGGAGTGGCGCTGGCCAGCGGCGACCCGATCGGCGACCCGGAGGCCTGGCCGGGGGCGATCGCGGCCTTCCTGCGGCTCGCGGACGAGCACGCCTGGGTGCCGGCCGTCATGGGCTGCGGCGAGCAGGGCGGCACGGCCTACCGGCGGGCCGGCCTGCGGGTCGCTGGAGATCGGCGACGAGGCGGTCGTCGAGGTCGACGGACTTCACCCTGCAGGGCCGCGACGATGCGCGGCGTGCGCCAGGCGGTCGCGCGGGTCGAGCGCGCCGGCGTGACCGACCCGGGTCCGCCGGGTGGCCGACATCGACCCGGCCGAGCGCGCGCGAGGTCACGCGGGTCGCCGCCGCCTGGCGCGGCGGCGGCACCGAGCGCGGCTTCTCCATGGCGCTGGGCCGCTTCGGCGAGCCCGGCGGACGACTGCCTGCGTCCTGGTCACCGCCGAGCAGGACGGCGTGCTGCGCGCGCTGCTGCACTTCGTGCCCTGGGGAGCGCGACGGGCTGTCGCTGGACCTCATGCGGCGCGACCGCGACGCCGAGAACGGGCTCAACGAGCTGCTCATCGTCAGGGCCCTGCAGGCCGGCGCCGCAGCTCGGCGTGCGCCGGCTGTCGCTCAACTTCGCGGTCTTCCGCCAGGCGCTCGAGCACGGCGAGCGGCTCGGTGCCGGCCCGCTGCTGCGCGGCTGGCGGTCGCTGCTCGTCTTCGCCTCGCGCTGGTTCCAGATCGAGTCGCTCTACCGCTTCAACGCCAAGTTCCGCCCGACCTGGGAGCCGCGCTACGTCTGCTACCCGGCTGCCCGCGACCTGCCGCGGGTGATGCTGGCGGCGCTGGAGGCCGAGGCGTTCCTCGTCTGGCCCTCGCCGCTGGCCTCCTCGAGCGGCCTGCTCCGCCGGGCCGTACGCCGCGCCTCCGCCGCGCGCGCGGTCGAGCCCTCCTGGCGAAGAGAGGGAACTGAGCCGGGAAGGCTCAAGCCGGTTTGACGGTTGTCCAGGTGTCGGCATCATGAGCCGCGAGCGCTCAACCCGAGCACCACCCACGCACCCCTGGAGACGCACCCATGGCACGAGCCGTCGGCATCGACCTCGGCACCACCAACTCCTGCGTCGCCGTCCTCGAGGGCGGCGAGCCCACGGTCATCGCCAACGCCGAGGGCGCGCGCACGACCCCCTCGATCGTGGCCTTCGCCAAGAACAACAGCGAGGTCCTCGTCGGCGAGGTCGCCAAGCGCCAGGCCGTGACCAACGTCGAGCGCACCGTCCGGTCGGTCAAGCGCCACATGGGCACCGACTGGAAGCAGGAGCTCGACGGCAAGGGCTTCACCCCGCAGCAGATCAGCGCCTTCGTCCTGCAGAAGCTCAAGCGCGACAGCGAGGCCTACCTCGGCGACACCGTCACCGACGCGGTCATCACCGTGCCGGCCTACTTCTCCGACGCCGAGCGCCAGGCCACCAAGGAGGCCGGCGAGATCGCCGGGCTCAACGTGCTGCGCATCGTCAACGAGCCGACGGCGGCGGCGCTGGCGTACGGCCTCGACAAGGGCGAGAAGGAGCAGACCATCCTGGTCTTCGACCTCGGCGGCGGCACCTTCGACGTGTCGCTGCTCGAGATCGGCGACGGCGTCATCGAGGTCAAGGCGACCTCCGGCGACAACCGCCTCGGCGGCGACGACTGGGACGAGCGCCTCGTCTCGCACCTGAGCAAGCAGTTCATGCTCAGCAACAACGGCATCGACCTGTCCAAGGACAAGATGGCGATGCAGCGGCTGCGCGAGGCGGCCGAGAAGGCCAAGATCGAGCTGCAGCGCGTCGCAGAGCACGACGGTCAACCTGCCCTACATCACCGCCAGCCCCGAGGGCCCGCTGCACCTCGACGTGACGATCACCCGCGCGGAGTTCCAGCGGCTCACCCAGGACCTGCTCGACCGGACCAAGGGCCCGTTCAACCAGGCCGTCAAGGACGCCGGGGTCAAGGTCGGCGACATCGACCACGTCGTGCTCGTCGGCGGCTCGACCCGCATGCCGGCCGTCTCCGACCTCGTCCGCGAGCTCACCGGCGGCAAGGAGCCCAACAAGGGCGTCAACCCCGACGAGGTCGTCGCCATCGGCGCCGCGCTGCAGGCCGGCGTGCTCAAGGGCGAGGTCAAGGACGTCCTGCTGCTCGACGTCACCCCGCTGTCCCTGGGCATCGAGACCAAGGGCGGCATCATGACCAAGCTCATCGAGCGCAACACGACCATCCCGACCAAGCGCTCCGAGGTCTTCACCACGGCCGACGACAACCAGCCGTCGGTGCAGATCCAGGTCTTCCAGGGCGAGCGCGAGATGGCCGCCTACAACAAGAAGCTCGGCATGTTCGAGCTGACCGGCCTGCCGCCGGCGCCGCGCGGCGTGCCGCAGATCGAGGTCGTCTTCGACATCGACGCCAACGGCATCGTGCACGTCTCCGCCAAGGACCTGGGGACGGGCAAGGAGCAGCGCATGACCATCTCCGGCGGCAGCGCGCTGCCCAAGGACGAGGTCGAGCGCATGATGCGCGAGGCGGAGGAGTACGCCGAGGAGGACAAGCGCCGTCGCGACGAGGCGGAGACCCGCAACTCGGCCGACGCGCTGGTCTTCCAGACCGAGAAGTTCCTCGGGGAGAACGGCGACAAGCTCGACGCCGACGGCAAGAGCGCCGCGGAGGAGCTGCTCAGCGAGCTGCGCAGCGCCCTGGGCGGCAGCGACACCGAGGCGGTCAAGAGCGCGGCCGAGAAGCTGGCGACCAAGACCTCCGAGCTCGGCGCCGGCCTGTACGCCGGGTCCGCGCACGGACGCCGCGGTCCCGGGGCCGCGGGCGCGCCCGGCGCCCCCGACGACGGCGTCGTGGACGCCGAGGTGGTCGACGAGGACGGCAAGTGAGCGACCAGCCCGACCTGCGCGACACCGACACGCCAGACGCTCCTGGACGGCCGGCCGACCCCGAGCGCGTCGTCGTGCGCGACAAGCGGCGGATCGACCCGCAGACCGGCGCGCCGCGCGAGGCCGCGGCCCCGGCGGACGGGCGCTGACGAGGCGCCCTCCGCCGGGCCGGGCGACGCCGCTGAGCCGGCCGCGGGCGAGCAGTCCCCGGGCGACGCGGTGGCCGAGCTCACCGCCGACCTGCAGCGGGTGAGCGCGGAGTACGCCAACTACCGCAAGCGGGTCGCCCGCGACACCGCGGCGCTGGCCGAGGTCGCGGCGGCGCAGGTCGTGGAGCGGCTGCTGCCGCTGCTCGACGACGTCGACCGGGCCCGCGAGCACGGCGACCTCGACGGCGCCTTCAAGGTCGTCGGGGAGGGGCTCGAGGCGGTCGTGGCCAAGGCCGGCGTGGAGCGCTACGGCGCGCCGGGCGACGCCTTCGACCCGCAGGTCCACGAGGCCGTCATGCAGGCGCCGGAGGAGCCCACCGCGACGGTGGCGACCTGCGTGCAGGTCTTCTCCCCCGGCTACCGGACCACGTCGGGCCGGGTGCTGCGGGCCGCCAAGGTCGTCGTCGCCGAGCCCGGCGCGCCGGCCCCGGCGGCGGCCCCGGACGCCCCGGAGGCCTGACGTGAGCGCGCGCGACTCGGTGGAGAAGGACCACTACGCGACGCTCGGCGTCGCCAAGGACGCCTCCGCGGCCGACATCAAGAAGGCCTACCGCAAGCTCGCGCGCGACCTGCACCCCGACACCAACCCGGGCGGCGAGGAGCGCTTCAAGGCGGTCTCCGAGGCCTACGACGTGCTCTCCGACGACGCCAAGCGCCGGGAGTACGACGAGCAGCGCAGCCTGTTCGGCCGCGGACCGGCGGGCGGCCGGTCCGCGGGCGGCGGGTCGCCCTTCGACCTCGGCGACCTGTTCGGGCGGGCCGGCGGGGGCGTCGGCGACGTCTTCGGCGGCCTGTTCGGCGGCGGCGGGGGCGGGCGCTCGGCCGCCCGCCCGCGCCGCGGCGAGGACGTCGAGGCCAGCGCGACGCTGGACTTCCTCGACGCGCTGCGGGGCGTCACCGTCCCGTTGCGCCTCACCACCACGGGCACCTGCGGCACCTGCCGCGGGAGCGGGGCCGCGCCCGGCACGCAGCCGCGGGCCTGCGGCGTCTGCGGCGGCCAGGGCATGCTCCACCGCAACCAGGGCGGGTTCGCCTTCGCCGAGCCGTGCGCCGCCTGCCGCGGCACCGGCCGCGTGGTCGAGACGCCGTGCCCCACCTGCGCGGGGGGCGGCACCACGAGCCAGGAGCGCACCCTCACGGTGCGCGTCCCGGCGGGCGTCGAGGACGGCCAGCGGGTGCGTGTCGCCGGCCGCGGCGGCGCCGGCGAGCGCGGCGGGCCCGCGGGCGACCTGTTCGTCGTCGTCCACGTCACGCCCCACCGGTTGTTCGGCCGCAAGGGCGACGCCGTGACGCTCTCCGTCCCGATCACCTTCCCGGAGGCCGTCCTCGGCGCGGAGGTGCGCGTCCCGACCCCGGACGGGGCCGGCGTCACGCTGAAGCTGCCGCCGGGGACCGCCTCGGGCCGTACGTTCCGGGTGCGCGGCCGCGGGGTGCCCACCCGCAGCGGCGTGGGGGACCTGCTCGTGACCGTCGACGTGGCGGTGCCGGCGCGGCTGCCGGAGGCCGCGGCGGCGGCCCTGCGGGCGTACGCGCAGGCGCAGCCCGACGACCCGCGGGCCGGACTGCTGGAGGGGAGCGCGTGATGGACGACGACAGCCCGGTCTTCGTCATCTCGGTCGCGGCGGAGCTGGCGGGGATGCACCCCCAGACGCTGCGCCAGTACGACCGGCTCGGGCTCGTCAGCCCCGGCCGGTCCGGCGGGGGCGGCCGGCGCTACTCGCCCCGCGACGTCGCGCAGCTGCGCGAGGTGCAGCGGCTCTCCCAGGAGGAGGGCGTCAACCTCGCGGGCATCAAGCGCGTCATCGAGCTGGAGAACGCCGTGGAGGCGCTGCGCGCGCGCACCGCCGAGCTGGCGCTCGAGCTGGAGCAGACCCGGCAGGCCCTCGCGCAGGCCGCCGCCACCGCGACGGCGAGCGCGCTGGCCGCGTCGCGGCGCGACCTCGTGCCGCTGCGCAGCAGCGCCCTCGTCGTCTGGCAGCCCCAGCGTCCCTGACCGCGGCCCGGCGGGTCCAGACTGCCGGGGTGGTGACGGACGGCAGCACCGGCGTCGAGGACGTGGACGCGGATGTCGGCGCGGACGCGGACGTGGGCGTCGGCGTCGGCGTCGGCGTGGACGAGGGTCTCGTCGACGCCCTGCTCGCCGCGTCCCGCGCCCTCGTGGCGGTGGCGGCCCGGTCCCTGGACGACCTCGAGGACGACCTGACGCTGCCGCAGTTCCGCGCGCTCGTGGTGCTGCTGCGCTCGGGTCCGCTGGCGACGACGCGGCTGGCCGAGCGGGTGGGCGTGCACCAGTCGACCGGGACGCGGATCGCGCAGCAGCTGCGGCGCCGGGGGCTCGTCAGCCAGGGCGCCGGGCAGGACCGGCGGGTCACGGTGGTGAGCCTCACCGACCACGGCCGTGGCCTGGTGCAGGCGGTGCTCGACCGGCGCCGGGCCGACATCCGCGACGTCGTCGCGCGCATGCCGGGTGCCCCGACCTCGCCCCGCTGCGTGCTCGCCCTCGAGCGGTTCGCCACGGCGGTCGAGGCCGGCGGCGACCCCCGGCGGACCGCGAGCTCTGACGGCGTGATGAGCCCGGAGCCCGGGCCCGGACCCAGACCTGAGCGGAATGCGCTCAACAAGGGTACGGTTGTCGACAGCAGGAACTGCCCGACCCCCGCTGGAGGACCGCTGTGACCGACCCCGTCTCCGGTGACCGCCTCACCACCAAGAGCCAGGAGGCCGTCTCCTCGGCCGTGCAGCGCGCCGTCGCCGAGGGCCACCCCGAGGTGGCGCCCGTGCACCTGCTCCTGGCCCTGCTCGACCAGCGCGAGGGGATCGCGCCCTCGCTGCTGCAGGCCGTCGGGGCCGACCAGGCGGCCGTGCGCGCCCGCGCGGAGGCGCTGCTGCGCTCGCTGCCGGCCGCGAGCGGCTCGACGGTCGCGGCCCCGCAGCTGAGCCGGGCGCTCCTGCAGTCGCTGGCCGTGGCGCAGAGCAAGGCCAAGGAGGTCGGCGACGACTACGTCTCCACCGAGCACCTGCTCGTCGGCCTGGCCGACGCCGGCGGCGAGGTCGCCACCCTGCTGCGCGGTCAGAAGGCGCTGCCCAAGGCGCTCGTCGACGCCTTCGAGAAGGTCCGCGGCGGGGTCCGCCGGGTGACCAACCAGGACCCCGAGGGCACCTACAAGGCCCTGGAGAAGTACGGCGTCGACCTCACCCAGCGGGCCCGGCGCGGTGAGCTCGACCCCGTGATCGGTCGCGACACCGAGATCCGGCGCGTCGTGCAGGTGCTCTCCCGTCGTACGAAGAACAACCCCGTCCTCATCGGCGAGCCCGGCGTCGGCAAGACCGCCGTCGTCGAGGGGCTGGCGCAGCGCATCGTCGACGGGGACGTGCCGGAGTCGCTGCGCGGCAAGCGCCTCGTCGCCCTCGACCTCGGCAGCATGATCGCCGGCGCGAAGTACCGCGGCGAGTTCGAGGAGCGCCTCAAGGCCGTCCTGGAGGAGATCCAGGGCGCCGAGGGCTCGGTCATCACCTTCCTCGACGAGATGCACACCGTCGTGGGGGCGGGCGCGGCCGAGGGCGCGATGGACGCCGGCAACATGCTCAAGCCGATGCTCGCCCGCGGGGAGCTGCGCATGGTCGGCGCCACGACCCTCGACGAGTTCCGGCAGAACGTCGAGAAGGACCCGGCGCTCGAGCGCCGCTTCCAGCAGGTCCTCGTCGGCGAGCCGTCCGCGGAGGACACGGTCGCGATCCTGCGCGGGCTCAAGGGCCGGTACGAGGCGCACCACAAGGTGGAGATCAGCGACGCCGCCCTGGTGTCGGCCGCCGTGCTGTCCGACCGCTACATCCCGTCGCGCTTCCTGCCCGACAAGGCGATCGACCTCGTCGACGAGGCGGCCTCCCGGCTGCGCATGGAGATCGACAGCCGCCCGGTCGAGATCGACGAGCTGCAGCGGGCCGTCGACCGGATGCGGATGGAGGAGCTCGCGCTCGAGCGCGAGACCGACGAGGCGTCCCAGCAGCGGCTCGCCGAGCTGCGCCGCGAGCGGGCCGACCGCGACGAGGAGCTGCAGGGCCTCACCGCCCGGTGGGAGCGCGAGAAGTCCGGCCTCAACCGGGTCGGCGAGCTCAAGGAGCGGCTCGACCAGATGCGCGTCGAGGCCGAGGCGGCGCAGCGCGGCAACGACTTCGAGACGGCCTCGCGGCTGCTGTACGCCGAGATCCCGAGCGTCGAGAAGCAGCTGGAGGCCGCCTCCGAGGAGGCCGACGAGCGCGGCGCGATGGTCAAGGAGAAGGTCGGGCCCGACGACGTCGCCGACGTGGTCGCGGCCTGGACCGGCATCCCGGCCGGCCGGCTGCTCGAGGGCGAGACCGCCAAGCTGCTGCGCATGGAGGAGGCGCTCGGCGAGCGCGTCGTCGGCCAGTCCCGGGCCGTGCGCGCCGTCGCCGACGCGGTCCGCCGCGCCCGGGCCGGCGTGAGCGACCCCGACCGCCCGACCGGCTCGTTCCTGTTCCTCGGCCCCACCGGCGTCGGCAAGACCGAGCTGGCCAAGGCCCTCGCCGACTTCCTCTTCGACGACGAGCGGGCCATCACCCGCATCGACATGAGCGAGTACGCCGAGAAGCACTCCGTGGCGCGGCTCGTCGGCGCGCCGCCCGGCTACGTCGGCTACGACCAGGGCGGCCAGCTCACCGAGGCCGTCCGGCGCCGGCCGTACGCCGTCGTGCTCCTCGACGAGGTCGAGAAGGCGCACCCGGACGTCTTCGACGTGCTGCTGCAGGTGCTCGACGACGGCCGGCTCACCGACGGGCAGGGCCGCACCGTCGACTTCCGCAACACCATCCTGGTGCTCACCAGCAACCTCGGGTCGGCGTACGCCTCGGACCCCCTGCTCGACGCCGAGCAGCGGCGCGACAAGGTGCTCGACCTCGTCCGGCAGGCGTTCAAGCCGGAGTTCGTCAACCGGCTCGACGAGATCGTCGTCTTCGACGCGCTGTCGACCTCCGAGCTCGCCCGGATCGTCGACCTGCAGGTGGCGCTGCTGGCGGCCCGGCTGCGCGACCGGCGGCTGACGCTGACCGTGACCGACGCCGCCCGCGAGTGGCTGACGCTCACCGGCTACGACCCGGTGTACGGCGCGCGGCCGCTGCGGCGGGTCGTGCAGTCGGCGATCGGCGACCAGCTGGCCCGGTCGATCCTGTCCGGCGAGGTCCACGACGGCGACGAGGTGCGGGTCGACCGCTCGCCCGAGGGCGACCGCCTCGTCGTCGTGCCCGTCGTGCCCGTCGTGCCCGCCACGACCCTGTAGCCCTGCGTCCGCCCGACGCGGACACGCCCGTCGCGTGTCGGGCGGACCCACCGGGCAGGCTGGGCCCATGACCACCGCTCTCGTCACCGGCGCGACCGCCGGCATCGGCGCCGCGTTCGCCCGCCGCCTGGCCGCCGACGGGCACGACCTCGTGCTCGTCGCCCGCGACGAGGTGCGCCTGCGCGCGCTGGCCCGCGACCTGCCCGTCGCCGTCGAGGTGCTGCCCGCCGACCTGGCCACGGCCGAGGGCACCGCGCGGATCGAGTGGCGGCTCGGCGAGGGCGGCATCGACCTGCTCGTCAACAACGCCGGGCTCGGCAACCCCGGCGTGTTCGACGAGGTCGACCGCGACGCCGAGGAGCACCTGCTGCGGGTCAACGTCCGGGCGGTCCTGCGCCTCACCCACGCCGCCCTGCCGCCGATGCTCGCCCGCGGGTCCGGCGCCGTCGTCAACGTCAGCAGCGTCGCCGGCTTCACCCCAGGAGCCCGCGGCGCGAGCTACAGCGCCAGCAAGGCGTGGGTGACGAGCTTCTCCCAGTCGCTGCACCTGCAGTACGCCGACCGCGGCGTCCGCGTGATGGCGCTGTGCCCCGGCTTCACCCGCACCGAGTTCCACGAGCGGGCCGGGATGGACACCTCGGGCGTCCCGGAGCGGCTGTGGCTCGACGCCGACCGGGTCGTCGCGGACGCGCTGGCCGACCTCGCCCGCGGCCGGGCGGTGAGCGTGCCCGGCGCGACCTACAAGGCCGTGGTCGCGGCGAGCCGCCTGGTGCCGCCGGTCCTGCAGGCCCGGCTGGTCGCCGCCCTGAGCTCCCGGCTGCCCGGCCGACGCTGAGCGGTCAGCGCAGCGTCCCGGTGTTGAGCCCCTCGACCAGGCGCAGCACCCGGCCGTCCGAGAGCCGCAGCACCGAGGGCCCGTCGCTGGTGACCGCGTAGCGGAACGCCCCCGTCAGGCAGGCCTCCGAGAGGTCGAGCCGGCCGCTGCCGACGTTGACCAGCGAGCCCTCGAGCACCGCGGCGCGGGCCTGCGGGCGGGTGCCGGTCCGCAGCCGCTCCTCGGACACCCACGGCACCGGCGACGGCCCTGCCGACCGGCCCGTCGCCGTGACGGGCAGCGCCGTCCCGCAGCCGCGGGAGGTGAGGTCGGTGACGAGGTCGCCGGGCGCGCGGCCGCGCAGCGCCGACACCCAGTACGCCGCGTCGTGCCGGATGCCGTACTCCGGCGCGTCGAGGTGGCTGTTGGTGTGGAAGACGACTCGGGCCGGCCGGTGCACGAGCCGCTGGTCGCGGCTGTCCTCGGCCTCCTTCGTCCAGTCGTCCAGCGCGGCGAAGGTCAGGTGCTCCGCCGTCGGGTGCAGGTACCAGCGGTAGACGTCGGAGCTGCGGGCGAAGGCCTGCTGCATCGCCCGGGCGCTCGGCACCTGCACGAGCTCGTCGGCGCCGGCGTAGACCATCGACCCCGGCACGTGCCGCAGGTTCTTGACGTAGCGGAGCATGTTGCCGACCGCCCCGGCCTCGACGGACACGTCGCCCTGCACGGGGGTGCCGTTGAGGTCGTCGCCGGTGAAGCCGACCCACGAGGTGAAGCCGGCGAACCGGTCCGGGTAGAGCATCGCCATCCGGAAGGTGATGTAGCCGCCCTGGCTGTAGCCGGAGGAGAAGACCCGGTCGCGGTCGACCGGGTAGTGCCGCTGCACGTCGTCCATCACGTCGAGCAGGTCGCGCTCGCTGACGTCGCTGCCGTAGCCGTTGGGCCCGCGGGCGAGCGGGGTGGCGAGGACCCGGTCGAGCCCGTCGCCGTACGCCGCCTGCATCCCGGGCTGGTTGATCTGCGCGACGATGCCCTGGTTGGAGCCGTGCCACTCCATCTGCAGGCCGTGCGGCCCGGCCGTCGCCGGGACGTAGACGCCGTACGGCTGGTACTTCCCGAGGAAGTTGAAGACCTGCGCGAAGGCGCTGGCGGACCCGCCGTCGCCGCGGCCGGGGATGCCGGCGTACGACATGCCCTCGCCCTCGCCGAGCGTGTGGCGCGAGGTGTAGACGCGCTCGTGCAGGCCGGGCCCGACCCGCTGCGCGCGCGACCGACCGGGCCGCAGGTCGGCGGTGCGCACGACCGCGCCGAACGCGCTGACGTCGCCGTCGCGCAGCGCGGCGGCCTGGTCGTCCTCGAACCACGCGCCCTGCCCGGAGTAGGGGTAGGGGGACGCCGGGTTCGGCACCAGGCGGTAGGCGGCGTGCTCGTCGACGCCGCGGTAGGCGACGTTCATGACCTGCCCGGTCGCGGCCTGCGCGGTCACGGCCTGCACCCGCCAGGTGCCGCTCGCCGGCAGCGGGAACGAGCCGGTCATCGTGTTGGTGGCCGGGTCGCCGGTGGTGAGGCGGTACTGCTCGTCCCACCCGCTGCTGCGGACGGCCAGGCCCGGCCAGGTGCCGCCCCCGGTCGTCGCGTCGCCGTCGGTGTCGACGGCCAGCGCCAGCACGGTGCTGTCCGGCCGGCGGAGCGCGCCGAGCTCGGCGGTGACGAGGACCCTCCCGCCGCTGCGGCGCAGCTCGAGGCGCACCAGGTCGGCGCTGTTGGTGTCGTCGGCGGGGTAGCGGACGTCGCCGGCGGGGGCGGCGAGCGTGCCGTACGCCTTGGAGGTGTTGGTGGTGTAGCCGATGTCGCCGCTGTCGGCGCCGGTGTCGTCGTAGACGTAGTCGCGGTAGACCAGCCGGCCGTCGCAGAGGTCCAGGCTGCCGGCGACCCAGGAGGTGTCGGTGCAGACCGCGGGCAGCGCGGCCGCGCGCGCCGGGGCCGCGGCGCCGGGCACGAGCAGGGCGGCGAGCACGCCGAGGGTGCCGGTCAGGGCGGCGAGGGCGGGGCGGCGGGGCACGGGGCACCTCCGGGTCCGGGGCTGGTGCCTGCCTGCTTCGACGCCCGGCCGCCCGCTCCTGCCCTGCGTCCGCCCGACACGCGGCGGCCGTGTCCGCGTCGGGCGGACGCACGGGGAGGATCGGCGGGTGCCCCGACCGGTGCGCCGCGACCCGGCGCTGCTGCTGCTCGTGCTCCTGGGCGGCGCGGCCGGCTCGCTGCTGCGCTACGCGGTCGGGCTGGCCCTGCCGGCGACCCGGCTGCCGGTCGCGACGCTGACCGTCGACCTGACCGGCGCGCTCGCGCTCGGCCTGCTGCTCGGGGTCCTCGGCCGCGGACCCGACGCGGGGCGGCGCCGGGCGCTGCGGCTCGGGCTCGGCTCCGGGCTGCTGGGGGCGTTCACGACGTACTCGGCGCTGGCGACCGAGACGGTCCTGCTCGCCCGGGACGGCTCCCCGGGCCTGGCCGCGGCGTACGCGGGGGGCAGCGCGGTGCTCGGCGTGCTCGCGGCCGCCCTCGGGCTCGCGCTGGCGGGGGAGCGGCGGTGAGCGCGGGGCTCGCCCTCGGGGTCGGGCTCGCCGGTGGGCTGGGGGCCGTGGCGCGGGTCGCGCTCGACGAGGTGGTCACCGAGGTGGTCACCGCGCGGCGGCCGTCGGCCTTCCCGGTGGGCACGCTCGTCGCCAACGTGCTCGGCAGCCTGCTGCTCGGGCTGGTCGCCGGGCTGGTGCTCGACCGGGGAGCGCCAGAAGGGCTGCAGGTGGTGCTGGGCACCGGGTTCTGCGGCGGCTTCACGACCTTCTCGACGGTCGCGGTGGCGAGCGCCCGGCTGGACCGTCCGCGGGCGCTGCTCAACGCCGCGGCGACGCTCGTGCTCACGGTCGCTGCCAGTGCGGCGGGGCTCGCCGCGGCGCGCTGAGCGCAGGGCCGGAAGTCCACCCGGCGGGACCCCTTCCCAAAGGGCCGGTCCAGGGTCCAGCCTTCAGCATCGCCGGGGGGGGCGCGGGACCGGCGGACGTCCGTCGCGCTGTCGAGGTCCGCGAGGACCAGCCAGGAGCCTGCCGTGCCCGTCCTGCTGCTCCGCCGGTCCCGCCGCACCGCCGCGGTCCTGACCGTTGCCCTGCTGACCTCCGTCGCGCCCGGCCTCGCGCTCGCCGCCTCCGCGGCCCCGGCGGCCCCCGCGCCGTCGTCCACTCCTGGGCAGGTGGTGCCCGGCAGCCCCGTGCACCGGTCCGCCGCCCACCACGACCGCTCCCGCCCGCTGCGCGACCTGATGAAGACCGCTCCGCGAGCGGGAGCGGGGAGCACGGCTCCCCTCCCGCTGCTGCCGCCACCCCCGAGGTCGAGGTCGCGCGGACCGGCCACCCCTCCCCCCGCTTCCCCGCCCGTCCGCGTCCGCGGTCCGGGTCCGCGTCGACCACCGCCGGCGGGGTGCCCGTCGCCGGGATCAGCGCCGAGGGGCTGGGGGCGGGCGTCGCCGGTTTCGTCCCTGGCGGGACCCCTCCGGACACCGTGGGCGCGGCGGGGTCCACCCAGTACGTCGAGTGGGTCAACTCGTCGCTGCGGGTCTACGACAAGGCCGGCAACGCGCTGACCCCACCCCGGGCCGGGAACACCCTGTTCGCCGGCTTCGGCGGCCCGTGCGAGACCACCAACGACGGGGACCCGGTGGTGGAGTACGACCAGCTCGCCGGACGGTGGGTGATGACGCAGTTCGCGAACGTCCGCAGCACGTCGGGCCCGTACTTCCAGTGCTGGGCGGTGTCGACGTCGGACGACGCGCTCGGCAGCTACCAGCGCTACTCCTTCGCCTACGCCGACCTCAACGACTACGGCAAGGTCGGGGTCTGGCCCTCGGCCTACCTGTTCAGCCGCCAACCTCTTCCACCCCACCGGGGGCAAGCTTCACCTTCAGCGGGGCCCTCGCCTGCGCCCTGGACCGCGCCGCGATGCTCGCCGGCGCCGCCGTGTCGCAGAACTGCGTCAACCTCGGGACGGACCACTTCTCCCTGCTGCCGGGCGACCTCGACGGTTCCGTCGCCCCCTCGGTCGGCACCGCCGCCTACCTGGTGGAGCAGGACCCCTACTCCTGGACCGCGCTGCGCTCGTTCCGCCTCACCACGGGCTTCGGCGGCTCGCCGTTCGCCCTCAGCGGGGCGACCGTCACACCGGTCCCGACGATGTACGCCAGCTGCTACGCGGCCTGCGTGCCGCAGCCCGGGACCGCGCAGCGCCTCGACACCCTGGGCGGTCGCCTGATGTACCGCCTGCCCTACCGGGTCGTGGGCGGGGTCGGGACGCTGCTCGCCACCGCGTCGCGCTCGACGTCCGGGACCACCGGATGGGCACCGGTGTGGTACCGGCTCACCGACAGCGGCGGCGGGGTGGTCCTCGCCGACTCGGGGTCGGTGGCGCCCGACGCGTACCCCCGGTCGATGGGCAGTGCCGCCCTGGACCACGACGGCAACATGCTCGTCGGCTACTCGATCTCCTCCACGTCCGGGATCTTCCCGGGGCTGCGGGTCAGCGGGCGGACCGCGGACGACCCGGCCGGTCAGACCGGTCCGGAGCAGGTCCTCATGGCCGGCGGTGGGTCGCAGACCGGGCCGTACAGCCGGTGGGGCGACTACACCGACATGACGGTGGACCCCGCCGACGACTGCACGTTCTGGTACGTCGGGCAGTACCAGGCGGCGACGGGCAGCAGCTTCACGTGGAACACCCGGATCGGCAGCTACCGCTTCCCGTCGTGCGGCCGCGACCGTGACCTCGGTGGCCGTCGACCCCTCGACGACCGGCCTGCCGCAGGGCACCGACCGTTCCCTGACGGCCAGCGCGACGTACGACGACGGCAGCACGCAGGACGTCACGTCGACGGCGACCTGGTCGTCCGCGGACCCCTCCGTCGCGACCGTCAGCACCACCGGCGTCGTGCACGGCGCCGGTCAGGGCAGCACGACGATCACCGCCACCGTCGACAGCTCCTCGGGGAGCGCCGACGTGACGGTGACCGCCCCGGCGCTCACCTCCCTCACGGTGTCGCCGCCGGCAGCCAGCGCCCCCGTGGGGGCCACCCCAGCAGTACACAGCGACCGGCACCTACAGCGACGGGTCGACGGCCGACGTCAGCAGCGGTTCCGCGTGGTCGACGGACGACGCCTCCGTCGCCACGGTCGACACGACCGGGCTGCTGACCGCGACGGGGGTCGGGAGCACGACGGTGCGGGCCTCCTCCGGCGCCGTCGAGGGCACGGCGGCCTTCACCGCCACGAGCGCCGAGCCGGTCTCGCTGGCGGTGACCCCGGCCGACGCGAGCCTGCCCTCGGGCCGCACCCGGCAGTACACCGCCACCGCGACCTACAGCGACGGCAGCACGTCCGACCTCACCGGCGGCGTCACCTGGTCGACGGCCGACGCGGCGACGGCGACGGTCGACGCGGCCGGGCTGCTGACGGCCGGCGAGCCCGGCTCGACAGCAGGTGACCGCGGTCTACAGCCCGTCGATCACCGGCTCGACCGGCGTCACGGTGCTGGGCGCCGTCCTGGACGCTCTCGCGGTCACCCCGGTCGACCCGAGCGTGCCGGCCGGGGAGGACCTGGCCTTCCGGGCGACGGGGACCTACTCCGACGGCAGCTCGCGCGACCTGTCGAGCAGCGTGACCTGGACCTCGAGCGACCTCGCGGTGGCCACCGTCGACAGCACGGGCCTGGCGCACGCCGTCGACGTCGGGACGAGCACGATCACGGCGACCTCGGGCACGGTCTCCGCGTCGTCGTCGCTGACCGTCACCGAGCCGGAGATCAGCTACGTCACGCTCACCCCGGACGGCGCCGACGTGCCGGTCGGGCTCACCCGGCAGTACACCGCGACGGCCACCCTCACCGACGGGACGACGGAGGACATCACCGACGAGGTGGCCTGGGCCACGGACGAGGTCGGGACCGCGACCATCGACGCCGACGGGCTGCTCACCGCGGTGGCGCTCGGCGACACGGTCGTCCGGGCGCAGACGAGCTCGTCCGACCCGGACGGGGTCTTCGGCGCCTACACCAGCGTCCACGTCGTCGACCCGGTGCTCACGGACCTCACTGCCGACCCGACCGCGCTGTCGCTGCCGCGAGGGCTCGACAGCGCGGTGCTGCTCACCGCGACCTACAGCGACGGGACCACGACCGACGTCTCGTCGCTGGCCACGTGGACGAGCGACGACCCGGCCGTGGCGGGCGTGGACCCGACCGGGCTGGTCCACGCCGTGGAGCTCGGCTCGACCACCGTCCGCGGGGCGTACGGCGGGCGCGAGGCCACCACCGCGGTCACCGTCGGCACGGCCGTGCTCCGCTCCCTCGAGGTGCGGCTCGCCCCCGACGTGTACCGAGGCGCCTCCCAGCAGGCCCGCGCCCTCGGGCGCTTCTCCGACGGGACGAGCGCGGACCTGACCCGCTCGGTGCAGTGGCGCTCGCTGAACACCTCTCGCGCGCGGGTGGACGCGGCGGGCGTCGTGGCCGGTCGCGCTCCCGGGACGCTGCGGGTGGTCGCCCGCTCGGGCGGTCTGCAGGCCGGCAGGACGCTCCAGGTGCTCGCCACCACCGTGCGGCTGGACTCGATGTCCCGCTCGGCAGGCCCGCCCGGGGCGGTGGTCGCGCTGCGCGGGGTCGGGCTGGGCCGCCGGTGCCAGGCCGTCGCCCTCGCCGGCCGGCCGGTACACGTGATCTCGCAGACGGCCACGCAGATCCGCGTCCGCCCCTCGGCGTCGTGCGCCGCTGTCCGCTGACCTTCCTGCTCTTCACCGACCACGGCTTCCTGGTCAGCCCGCGCTACCGGGTGACCTGACCGGTCGGCGCCGGGAGGCTCACCAGGTGACGGAGAGCTCCCGCGCACCGAGGCGTCGTCCGCGTCGTCGCCGGGACCGACCGCGAGCAGCAGCGCCCCGTCGTCGGTCAGCTCGCGGACCCCGAGCCCGTCGGCGCGGGCGGGCAGGGCGCAGCGGTCGACGACCCGCTCGTCCTCGACGAGGGCCAGGCCCGGCTGCGGTCCGGCGACCGCGAGCAGGACGCGCCCCCCGGGCAGCGCGACGGCGTCGGTGGCCTCGAGGTCGTAGCGCCGGGGCGACCGCAGCGGCACGTCGGCCGGGTCCGCCCGGCCGAGCAGCGCCTCCACCAGCGCGGCGAGCCCGACGTCGACGCTCCTGCTGGGCGCGCCGCCGCTGCCGCGGGAGAACCAGCGCAGGACCCCTCCGTTGCGGGCGACGCCCTCCAGCCGCGGCTCCGGGACGCCGAGCGCCCGGGCGACCGCGTCGTGCAGCGGCCCGAGGTCGCCCACGACCACCTCGCCGGCAGCGCTCACGAGCACCGCCCGCCGGCCGGCGCGACCCTGCCCGGAGCCGAGCAGCAGCGCGCCCGGCCCGTCGTCCCCCGGCAGCGCGCAGGCCGCCTGCAGGTCGAGGTCGCCCGGGTCGAGCTCCAGCGGCGTGCCGCGCTCGCCGCGCAGGAGCACGGCCGTGCTCCGGTCGCCCTGCGCGAGGACCCAGCCCTCGCCGAGCGGCGCGAGGGCCGAGGCCGCGCGCACCGCCGTGCCGTCCTCGAGCAGCAGCGGCCGCTCCGCCTCGACCTGCACCTGCATGCGCACCCCTGCCCTCGGACGTCGCGGCCATCCTGCCCCGCGCGGCTCAGCCGGCCGAGAAGACGTCCCGCGGGAAGGTCGCCGGGACCGCACCCCCGTGGCGGCGGTCCTCCCGGCCCACCTGCTGCACCGGGAGGACCAGGCCGGCGAGCCCGACGAGGCGCCGCGCTCGCGGTCTCACCAGCGGTGCGCCACGTCCAGCACCAGCCGGGAGCCCGAGCCAGGGCCGGGGAGCCCGAACAGCCGGAAGGGCAGCCGGGCCCGGACGCCGACGCCGACCGTCGTCTGGCCCTCGAAGCTGCCGCCGTACGCCACCTGGCGCAGGGTCGGCCAGGACGCCACCGGGGCGAGCTCGGACGGGTCGGCCGGCTGGAAGGCCACGGCGCCGGTCTGCACGTCGTCGACCCGGTTGGTGATGATCTCCAGGAAGGCGCCGCCCCGCAGCGGGATGCTGCCGTCGCGCGCCTGGTAGGACACGGCCGGGACGTAGCGGACCCGGGCCCACCCGTCGCCGGCGACGTCCAGGACCAGGCGGTCGTAGCAGGTGTGGTGCCCGGCGCGCACCCCCGCGAGGGTGTCGCTCGGCGCCGAGCCGCTGCTGGTCGTGGTCTTGTCCAACGAGCCCCACGTCACCGCGCAGCTCGACGCCGCTGCTGCGGCCCCGGTCTGGAGCCCGCCCAGGGCCGCCCCGAGGGCCAGCACCGCCGCGGCTGCCCAGGTGCCCGTCCTGCGGCCCCGCCCTGCCGTCCTCGTCGTCCTCATGCCGGTCCCCCCTGCTCCGTGGCGCGGTCGCGCCCACCTGGAGGACGCCGCAGGCCGTCGCGGGGTTGCCTCGGGAGGCGCAGGAGCACGGCGTGACGGCTAGCGTGCTGCGACCGGGAGGGCTCGCCTAGAGGCCGATGGCGGCGGTCTTGAAAACCGCTGAGCGGGGTGACTCGTTCCGTGGGTTCGAATCCCACGCCCTCCGCTCTGACCAGGGCCCTCGCCGCTCCCGGCCCCTGGCCGCCGGCCGTCAGCGGTGGGTGTCGTCCAGAGCACGTCTGGCGGCCTCGTCGAAGCCCAGCACCGAGCGGGGCAGGAGCCGGGCCGCGCTGTCGTCGGTCACGATCGCCTCGTTGCGCATCGACCCGAGCAGGTCATGGGCCACCGTGCCGTCGACGTCGGTGAGCAGTCGGACGCCCATCGCGGACACCACCTGCGGGACCCACGGCACCTGGACCGGGGCCCGTGACGCGGTGAGGGAGGCCACCCGCTGCGCCATCTCGGCGTAGCTCAGCACGTCGGCGCCGCCGATCTCGATCGTCTGGTCGAGGCAGTCCGCGCTCTCCAGGGCGTCGACGAGGTAGCCGAGCGCGTCCTCGACGGCGATCACCTGGTGCCTGGTCCTGGCCCGCGCGTCGGTCACCATCACCGGCAGCGCCTCGACGGCCTGTCGGAGCATCTCCCAGCCGGTGCTGCCGGCACCCACGAGGATCCCGGCCCGCAGGACGGTGACCGGGGTGCTCCCCTGTCGGAGGACGCGCTCCACCTCCCGCCGACTGCGCAGGTGCGGCGACAACGCGTCGTCGTCGCGGCCCAGCCCGCCGAGGAACACCAGCTGACGAAGGCCCGCCTGCTCGGCGGCTGCGGCGAGCGTCTCGGCCTGCGCCGCCTCGCGCTCCTCGAAGCCCGCGGTCCCGAGGGAGTGCGCGAGCAGGTACGCCGCTGCGCAGCCGTGCAGCGCCGTCAGGAGCGACGCGGCGTCGTCCAGATCGGCCTGGACAGCGGTGCCCCCGCCGTCGTACTGCTCGGGGCGGCGGGTGAGGGCCATGACGTCGTGTCCCCGCTCGGCCAGCAGGGGGACGAGCCGGCGACCGACGAAGCCCGTGGCGCCCACGACGGCGACCTTCATCGAGGCGCCCTCCGTGCGGCCCGCTTCTGCCTGGTCATGCCTGCGCCCTACCCCCGCAGCCGGCCACCACCCGGCGCGCGACCCGTGCGGGCGTTCAGGTCCTGAGAGGGATGAAGGGGTCGGTGGTGTGGCACAACCGTCCGCGAGGGCCGGTGCGGCCCGCTCGAGAGGAGCTCCCGTGAGCACGACCATGACCCAGCCGTCCACGCAGCACGGCCCGGACAAGCGCTCCGTGCCGCTGTCCGTCGTCCAGGCCCTCGTCACCCTGACGGTGCTGAGCGAGCTGTTCCAGTTCATCACCGCAGGCCAGCTGTTCCCCGACGGCGGCCCGGAGGAGGTGCACGCCGGCGGCGCGATCGTGCTGCACGTCGTCTCCGGCCTCGCGGCCATCGCGCTCTACCTGCGGCACCGCGCCGAGGGCGGCCGGCTCTGGCCGGTCGTGCTGGGCGCCGTGGTCTTCGTCGCGTCGTTCGTGCAGGCCGCGACCGGCGGGCGCGAGCACCTGGCGATCCACGTCCCCGGCGCGATGATCCTCACCGCCGGCTCGGTCTGGCTCATGACCTGGGCCTTCACCTCCGCCCGCCGCACCGCCTGACCGGTCAGACCCGCAGCTGCGCGAGGCCTTCCCAGAAGGCCTCGCGCAGCCGCGTGCGGGTCGGCACGTCGAGCTCGTCGACGCCGAGCCGGGCCGACAGGTCCTGCAGCAGGGTGCGGTCCAGGTCCTGCGGGATGACGGGCCGGGCGCGCGCCAGCTCGCCGCGCGCGGCGGGGCTGGCCGACGCGGCCCACGAGCGCAGCAGGTGCCCGACGACGTCACGGGCCGCGGCGTCGACCTCCGCACCGACCGGCGGCGACGACACCTGCCCGGTCGCCGAGGTGTAGACGGGCACGGACGAGCTCACCACCAGCCGCTTCGGCGGCACCGCGGCGGGCGCCCGGTGCTCGGCGAGCGCCGCGAGCACGGCGGGCGTGACGCGCGCCGGCTCCGGCTCGACCACGGGCGCGGGCTCCGGAGCGGGCTCGGGCGGCGCCGCCCGCGTGACGTGCGCGTCGACCGACGCCGGCGCGACCAGCACCAGCTCGTCGCACGCCATCTGCAGGTTGCGGCTCACGTTGACGGGGCGGCCGTCCTTGTCGGGCACCACGAGCAGCACGACCTGGGTGCCCAGGTGCTGCGCCTCCTCGACCGCCTCGGTGAGGTCGTCGTCGCCGCTGACGAGGTAGACGACGTCGGTCACCCGGTTGCGCGCCTGCGTGATGAGGTCGAGGGCGAGCTTGAGGTCGACGCCCTTCTGCTCGCCGTGCACCGACGTACGGCCCAGGCGCAGCTTGACCCGCGGCAGCGTGGCGATCCGCCGCTGCTCGGGACCGGGCACCCCGCGGGCGCCGGCGTCGTACCAGTGCACCCGCAGCAGCGGCAGCCCGGCGTGGGCGGTCGCCTGCTCCACCAGCGCGTCGAGCAGCGCAGCGACGTCGACCTGGGTCGCGGCGCGGTACGACGTGCCGGTCAGCCGCAGCGAGGCCGCGGCGGTGAGGTAGCCGGCGTCGACGTAGATGCCGCAGTAGCTGCGCACGTCCTGCTCCTGTCGGTCGGCGGGGTGCTCATCCTGCCGCCGGCGGGGCGGTGCTGCGCCGCACCAGCAGCGACACCGGGAGCGGCGGGGGGCTCTCGACCTCCTCGCCGGCGAGCAGCGCGCGCACCAGGCGCCCGACGAGGGCGCCCTTCTCGCGCAGCGGCTGGGCGACCGTGGTCAGCCCGGCGCCGGCGGCCGGCGGCGCGTCGTCGAAGCCGGTGACCGACAGCTGCTCGGGCACCGCGGTCCCGGCCTCGCGGGCCGCCCGCAGCGCGCCGAGCGCGAGCTGGTCGGACAGCGCGAGGACCGCGGTCGGGCGGGGCGAGCGGGCGAGCAGCAGGCCCGCCCCGGCCGCGCCCGACGGCTCGTCGTTGGCGCCGCACTCCACCACCGGCACGTCCTCCCAACGGCCACCGGCCCGCGCCACCGCACCGGCGACCGCGCGCAACCGCTGCGACATGACCGTGTTGGTGGCGGCGGCCTGCCGGGCGAGGTCGGCCGGGCGCCCGGCCGCGCCCGGGGCCAGCGGCGGGGTGAGCACGGCCAGCCGGTGGTGCCCGAGCGCGAGCAGGTGCTCGGCCACCGCGCGCGCGCCGGCCCGGTCGTCGACGGTGACCACGGGCGCCCCGGGCACGGGCGGCTGGTCGAGCACGACCAGCGGCCGTCCCTGCGCGAGCGCGGCGTCCACGGCCGGGTGGGCGCCGGGCAGCGACAGCAGCACCCAGGCGTCGACGGCGGCGGCCTGCACGGCCCGTACGTCGGTGGCGCCCAGCACGGCCGGGTGCAGCAGCAGCCCGGTGCCGTCGGCCTGCAGCTCGCGGGCCAGGCCGTCGAGGGCGAGCACCGCGACGGGGTCGGAGAAGGCGTACGACAGGCCCTCGTCGACGAGGACGCCGACGGCGCCCACCCGTCCCCGGCGCAGGCCGCGGGCGACCGGGTCGGGCCCGCCGAAGCCGAGCTCGGCGGCGCGGGCGAGCACGCGCCGGCGCAGCGCGGGGGAGAGCTGGTCGGGACGGTTGTAGGCGTTGCTCACCGTCGCCCGCGAGACGCCCAGGTCGTCGGCCAGCACCTGGAGCGTCGGGCGTCCTGCGGTGCGGCTCACAGTGCTCTCCGCTGCTGAGGGAGGGCGTCCGCGGGTAGCCTCTGTATCGGTTCAGAAGCCCCCGCAGCGTGCGGGGGGCCCGCCCTCAGAGAGGCGCCGCGCATGTCCCCGTCCACCTCCTTCAGCTCCCTCACCCCCTCCGCGCTGGCCCGGGCGCACGCCCGCCGCGTCCGCGCGGCGCAGGTGCGCGCCGAGCTCGATGCCTACCGCACCGGCCCGGAGCGCGCCGAGCTCGTCGCCATCCTCGCCCGCTCCGACGCCGCCTCCCGCGCCGAGCTCGTCGCGATGACCGGCCGCACGGACCTCGCGGCCTGAGCCTGCGGCAGACTGGTCGCGTGGGGGTCGACGCCGTGCTCGCCGCGGCCCGCGAGGGCGTGCGGCGGCTGACCCCCTGCGAGGCCCGCGCGGCCGTCGAGCGCGGTGCGCTGCTCGTCGACACCCGGACGCCGCCGCAGCGCGCGGTCCAGGGCGAGCTGCCCGGAGCGCTGGTCATCGACCGCACGGTGCTCGAGTGGCGGCTCGACCCGGGGAGCCCCTGGCGGGTGCCCGAGGTGACCGGGCCCGACCTCGAGGTCGTCGTCGTGTGCCGGCAGGGCTACAGCAGCTCGCTGGCCGCCGCCTCCCTGCGCGCGGTCGGGCTGCCCCGCGCCACGGACGTCGCCGGCGGGGTCGAGGCCTGGGCCGAGGCCGGCCTGCCGCTGCACGACGGCCCGGCGGACGTGCGCCCGTGACCGCCCGCGTCGTCGCCCTGCACCACTACCCGGTCAAGGGGCTGCTCGGCGAGGCGGTGCCCGCCCTCGACCTGCAGGTCCGCGGCGCCGAGCACGACCGGTCGTGGTGCGTCCGCACCGCGGACGGCCTGATCGGCAGCGGAAAGCGCACCCGGCGCTTCACGCCGGTGCCCGGGCTGCTGGAGGTCCGGGCCGTCGTGCGCGACGGACGGGTGATCGTCGTCCTGCCCGACGGGCGGGCGAGCTGCGCCGAGGACCCGCTGAGCAGCGAGCGGCTCAGCGAGCACGTGGGCCGCCCGGTCGTGCTCGAGCGCGAGACCGCCACGGGCCACCACGACGACGGGCCGGTCAGCCTGCTCGCCCTGCGCTCGGTGGCCGCCGTGGGCGACCGGGTGGAGCCCGAGCGCTTCCGGGCCAACCTGCTGCTGGCCGTCGACGAGCCGTACGCCGAGGACCGCTGGGTCGGCACCGTCGTCCGGGTCGGCGCAGCGGTGCTGCGCGTCACGGCGGCGCTGCCGCGCTGCGTCGTGGTGGACGCCGCCACGGCGGAGCTCCCGGCCCGGCCCGGCGTGCTGCGCGCCGTCGGCGACGCGCACGACGGCACGCTCGGCGTGGTCGCCGACGTCCTCGAGCCGGGCCGGGTCGCCGTGGGCGACGAGGTCGTGCCCTCGCCGGTCAGCGCCCCGAGGGGGTGAACGCCGTCCGGTACTCCGGCGAGACGGCCATCGAGTAGCGGACCAGCTCGCGCGGGTAGCCCGCCACCAGCGTTCGCGCCCAGTAGGCGCGGCCACCGGCATCGGCGTCGCGACGCAGCACCTGGCCGTACAGGTCGTCGGCGACCAGGCCCTGGCGCTCGAGGGAGTACACGAAGGCCCGGGCGATGGCACCGGGGTCGGTCGCCGGCGTGCCGCGCCCGCGGTAGGTGGCCTGGTCGACCCAGTAGGCCCGGCCCTCGGCGTCGGGCTCGCGGCGCAGGACGTTGCGGTAGAGCAGGTCGACCCACGGGCCCGGGTCCCGGGCGGTGGCGTACCACCGCGCCCGGTAGGCCAGGTCGGACTCCATCGACAGCACCGTGCAGCGGCCCGAGGCGAAGCACGACCGGTAGTCGGAGCGGTCGTACTCCGACGGCGCGTAGCCCAGCACCTCGGCGAAGGCCAGCTCGATCTCCAGGTCGACGAGCTCCGCCGAGCGCGCGAAGCTCCACGCGGCGTCGGCCGGGGTGCCGCCCGAGCGCAGCACCGAGCGCCAGTAGGCCAGCCCGTCGTCGTCGGGGAAGCGGCCGAGCAGGTCGGCGTAGAGCCGCTGCAGGTAGCGCAGGTCGGCGTCGGTGCGCGACAGGAAGACCACGCCACCGGTGGTCGGCGGGCCGGCGGCGAAGACCTCGTCCCCGGCGTACGTCGCCAGCAGGTCGTGCTGCGCGGCCAGGCCGCCGGGCAGCTGCACGTCGACGACGGCGATGCCGGGGACGTCGGTCGGGCCGAGCGTCACGTCCTCGACGGGGACGGTGGTCCCGTCGGGGGCGAGGTCGTCGAGGTGCAGCGTGCCGGTGGGCGTGGAGGAGTACTCGCTGCAGCAGCCGCCGGTCACGACGTAGACCTGCACGTCGACGGGCCCGCCCTCGAGCACCTCGTCGTCGCCCTCGAAGAAGACCTCGCTGGTGCGGGTGCCCGTCGCCGAGGCGCGCGGGGCGCGTGCCGAGACCGGGTGGGAGGGCCGCCGTGCGGTCGGCGCCGCCGTGGGCTCCCCCGCGACGGCGGCGCGCAGCGCCTGGGCCGGCGAGGGTGCGGCCGGACGCTCAGCGGCGGGCTCAGCGGCGGGAGGGGCGGCGGCGGGCGCGTCGGCGGCGGCCGGGTGCGCGCAGACGGCGGCCAGGGCGGAGCCGGCGAGGACGGCGGCGAGCAGGTGGCGCGGACGGGGCACGGAGGGGTCCTTTCGGTGGACAGCGCCGACCGGGGCCGGCCGGCGCTCGTCCCACCTTCGGCGGCCGAGCGCTCCCCTGGAGCGCTCGTGACGCAGTCGTGACCGTCCGGTCAGGCCGGTCTCAGGTCTCCCGGCGCACGACCACGGCGTACGACCCCGCGCCCAGCAGCCGCGCCCCGTCGACCGTCGACTCCGTGCGGTCGGCCGTGACCAGCAGCCCGGTGACCTCGCCGGAGGCGGGGTCGAACTCGACGTCGCTGACCTTGCCGAGCTCGTCGCCGTCCTCGGTGAGCACGCGCTTCTTGAGCAGGGCGTGCGGCTTGCCGCGCAGCTCCGCCACCCGCCCCTCGGCGGCCACGAGGGCGCTGTCGTCGGGCACGGTCACCGCGTCCGGCCCGAAGCCGGTGAGGGACTCCCAGGGCAGGACGTCGGCGTCGCCCTTGACCTTGACCTCGACGGCGACGACCCGACGCGTGGTCGGGTCGACGACGAAGCCGTCCACCTTGCCGAGCGTCACGGCGGTGGAGGTGTCGAGGACCTTGCGGCCGCGGCTGTCGGTGAAGCGCATCAGGCACCTCCGCCGGCGAGACGGGCCCGGAACTCGTCGACCGCCGCGCCGAAGCCCGACAGGTCGTCGGACACGAACTCGACCGCGGACGCGGGCACGACGAGGGCCTCCTTCGAGACGGCCAGGGTGTCGGGCAGGGGCACGAGCAGCCGGCGGCCCTCCTTGCCCAGCGCGCTGCTCGAGTCGATCTCGTAGCCGACCACGTCGGCGCCGCGACGCACGTCGACCACGACGTCGACGACCTCGCCGAGGTCGATGCCGGTGTCGGTGAGCACCCGCGAGCCGAGCACGTCGCCGCTGCCGTCGCCCGAGCCGGAGCGGGCCAGCACCTCGTCGCGGGCGACGAGCGCGCTCTCGTCGGCGACCACCAGGGCGTCCCGCCCGAGCGCGTGCACCCCGGACCAGGGCAGCGCCGTCTTGAGCGGACCGGCGAGCAGGCCCCGGCCGGCGAGCGTGAAGCCGGCCACCTCGCCGTTGCCCGCGGCGTAGACGACGTCCTTGACCTGCGCGACGTCCTCGCCGGCCAGCGTCACCACCGGGCGGCCGAGCACCTCGCGGGCCCGGACGAGCAGGCTCACCGCCGGCCCTTGTCGGTGATGACGCCGCCGCGGCGCCGCTTGGCCTGCAGAGCGATGAACCCCGCGACCAGCACGGCGAGCACCACGAGCACGAGAACCGACCACTGCCACCAGTCCACCTGGCACCGCCCTCCGTCACCCGAGCACTGCCCGCGATCACTCGGGGCGACACGGGTCGGACCTGACGGTGTGGTGACGTTCGCGGACCGCTCGCCGAGCGCCGCCGACCTGCTCCGCCAGCTCGCCACCGACCTGCCCACACCCCCCGGCCCCGACGGCACCACCACCTGGACCAGCCCCACCGGACTGCGCCGCACCCGACCACCCCCCTGACGCACAGGGGGGCGAGCGGTCAGGCCGCGACGCCCAGCGGTTCGGGCAGCGCGGCCGGGCGCGGGACCCGCCCGGCGAGCAGGCACAGCCCGCCGGCCACGGCGAAGGCCGCCAGCGCGAGAAGCACGCCGGCGCGCGCTCCCGACAACGCGCTGCCGCTGGCCCCCAGGACGGCGACCAGGCCGGCGACCCCCAGCACCAGGCCCGACTGCCGGGCGGTGTTGAGCACCCCGCTGCCGGCGCCCACCTCGTGAGCGGCCAGCGTCGCGGTCCCGGCGCCGATGAGCGACGGGATCACCAGTCCGACGCCCGCGCCGCCGAGCAGCTGGGCGGGGAGCAGGGTGGTGGCGTACGCCGGCTCGGCCTGCAGGAACGCCCACCACAGGCCCTGCGCGCCGACCCCGACGAGGCAGCCGAGCGCCGCGACCCGCGCCGGGCCGCCGAGCGGGCGGAGCAGGCGAGGGGCGACGATCCGCGCGAACGGCAGGACCATGAGCGGTCCCGGCGCGATCTCCAGCCCGGCCCGCACCGCCGAGTGCCCCCAGACACCGGTGAGGAAGGTGACGAGGTTCAGGAGGTACGCGGCGAACCCCAGGTAGTACGCCAGCGACGCGATCGACGCGCCGCGCAGGGCCGGGCTGCGCAGGAGCGCGCCGTCCACGACCGGGGCCGGGTGACGGGCCGACCGGCGCGCCAGCAGGGCGAGGGCGAGCGCCGCCGCGGCGAGCGTGCCGACGGTGGCGAGCGACGCCCAGCCGACGTCGGGCCCCCGGACGAGGGCGAGAGCCGCCAGCGCGACCGCGGCGGCGAGCAGCCCCGCGCCGAGCACGTCCGGGCGCGGGCCGGGCCGGGGGTCGCGGCTCTCGGGCAGCAGGCGGGCGGCGAGGACGAGCGCCGCGACGCCGATCGGCACGTTGACCCAGAAGACCAGGCGCCAGTCGACGCCCACGAGCAGCCCGCCGACGACCGGCCCGACCGCCGCCGCGGAGCCGCCGACGGCCGCCCAGGTGCCGATCGCCCGGGCCCGCCCCTCGGGCGGCACCACGGTGAGCAGCAGCGACAGCGAGGTCGGCACGAGCATCCCGGCCCCGACGGCCTGGAGCACGCGGGCCGCGACGAGCAGGCCGACCCCCGGGGCGACCGCGCACGCCGCCGACCCCGCGGTGAACAGCGCGAGTCCCACGACGAACAGCCGGCGGCGCCCCAGCCGGTCGGCGAACCGGCCCGCCGGGACCATCGTGGCGGCGAAGACGACGGTGTACGCGTTGAGCACCCAGCTGAGCGCAGCGGTCGTCGTCCCCGGGTTCTCCGCCGCGATCGACGGGAACGCGAGGTTGACGATGAACAGGTCGAGGCTGGTGAGGAACGTCGCCGCCGACAGCACCCCGATCGCCAGCGACAGCCCCCGCCCGGCCAGCGGCCCGGGCTCGACCGCGGTGCCCTCCACCGGGCCGCCCGGCACCGGACGCTGCTCCTCGGTCGTCCTGCTCGCCCTGTCCGTCACGGAGCACCCCCGCTCTGCCCGGCAAGTCGGTCCGGGATCTGGACGGACCGTAGCCGAGTCCGTCCGGGAAGTCGACCTTCTGCGCTACGCTCCTCCTGTGACGAGCACGGCGACCCACCCCCGCACCTGCTCGGTCGCGCGCACCCTCGACGTCGTCGGGGAGAAGTGGGCGCTGCTGGCCGTGCGCGAGGTGTTCCTGGGCGTCCGGCGCTTCGACCAGATGGTCGCCCGCACCGGCGCCCCCGCGACACCCTCGCGCAGCGGCTGCGCACGCTCGTCGAGCACGGCGTCCTCGCCAAGCGGCCGTACAGCACGCGCCCGCCCCGCGAGGAGTACGTCCTGACCCCGGCCGGGCGCGACCTCTACCCGGTCGTGCTCGCCCTCAAGGAGTGGGGCGACAAGCACCGGGTGGGTCCGGAGGGTCCTCCGCTGGTGCTCGAGCACGAGTGCGGCGCCGAGCTCGGCGCGGTCATGGTCTGCGGCGGCTGCGGCGAGCGGGTCGAGCCGGCCGCGGTCCGCCGGCCTACTGCCAGCGCGTGATCACCAGGCCGGCGATGTCGCCGGCGTAGGTGTCGCCGCTGGTCGTGTCGCGGGGCTTCTTGCCGATGGACACGACGTCGTCCGGCACGACCCACAGCGCCGACCACTGCTCGCGGGAGCGGCGGGTCTGCACCACCTCCGCGCTGGCGCCGGACAGCCGCAGCACGCGCAGCGTGGCCCGCCCGGCGGCGAGCCCGCACTCGAGGCGGTAGGGCTCGCCGGCCACCATCCGGACGCTGCCGAAGGCGCTGACCGCCCGCAGCCGGTGGTCGTCGCGCGACTGCCACCCGCGGAAGGTGCACACCGGGGTGAGGTCGTCGAGCACGGAGATCTTCCACTCGTGCGTGTTGCCCTGGTCGACCCGGCCCTTCTGCACGATGTTGGGCGACTCGCCGCGCACCCGCGGCGTGCGCGGGCGCACGTCGACGCTGACGAGGAAGCGGCGGCCCTGCGGGTCGAAGGACGACCGGTCCGGGACGACGACCTGGCTGGCGTCGGGCGACACGGTGCCGTCGTCGGGGCTGCCGTCGTCCCAGCCGGGGAAGTACAGCGCGGCGCTGTCGGCGGCCGCGATGCCCTGGGTCGTGCGGACCGTCGTGCCCGGCGCCAGCACCCCGTCGTCCGTGCCTTCCCGGCCCGCGACCGTGGCGGGCGTGGTGAGGACCCCGTCGCGCTCGACCAGCGTCGCCAGCGGCCACCGGCCCTGCACGACCGGAGCGGGGGCAGCCTGCGCGGCGGGGGCGGCGAGCAGCGGCAGCAGCGCCGCCACCACCGCGACCACCGTGACCGTCCCTGTGACCGTCCCTGTGAGCCGCTGCCCGTCCCGGGGGACCCGCGCCTCACGCCACACCCGCCGGCTGCCGGACGAGACCCCCGAAGCAGGTGGCGACCACGGCGTCGGCGACCTCCGCGACCGGGTGCCCGCCCGACGGGCGGTACCACTCGACGAGGCTGTTGACGGTGCCGAAGAGCAGCCGGGTCACCAGGCGCGGGTCGAGGTCGGCGCGCAGGTCGCCCTCCTCGGCGGCCGCGCGGACCAGCTCGGCGAGCCGGCCGTCGAACTCGCGCCGCCGGTCCAGCGCCTCGCGCTCCACACCGGTGTTGCCGCGCACCCGCAGCAGCAGCGTGACGTACGGCAGCTGCTCGGCGAGCACCTCGACGCCCCGGCGGACCACGTGCTCGAGCCGGTCGACCGCGCGGCCGGACGTGCTCGCCGGCTCCTCGAGCACGGCGAACAGCGCGTCGACCGCCCGTCCCACGGCCAGCCGGAGCAGCTCCTCCTTGCCGGACACGTGGTGGTAGATCGACGACTTGGTGAGCCCGGTGGCCCGGGCGAGGTCCTCCATGGTGGTCGCGTCGTACCCGCGCTCGTTGAACTCGTGCACCACGAGGGCGAGGAGCTCGTCGAGGCGGTAGCGCGCCGGGCGGCCCGGACGTCGGGCAGGCGTGCCCGGGTCAGGGGAGGTCACGACAGCGACGGTACGCGCCGCGACCGGCCGCCAGCAGGGCCGACCGGGCGCCGCTGGACGGGCCCGGCGCTCAGCCGGTCGGTCAGTCACCCGTTCACCCGCTCAGCCGGTCAGCCGCTCAGCCGTACGAGCTCGGCGACCGCCGCCGCAGCGGCGAGCCCGCCGACGGCCAGGCCGAGGCCGAGCCACCTCGGCCCGGCGGGTGCGCGCACGGGTGCGGGCGCCCGAGCGCAGCGCGCGGTCGCGACCGCGGGCGACCCCGGCGGCGACCAGCGCGAGCACGAGGGCCGCGGCGGCGAGCACCGGCCCGGTCCCGTCGCGGTCGCGCACGAGCAGCAGCGCCGACTCACCGAGCAGGGCCAGCGCCGTGCGGTCCCAGGCCAGCGAGGTCCGCTCGCCCGGCAGCCCGACCGGCCCGGGGGTCCTCACGACCGCCCCACGAGCAGGACGACGCCGCCCGCCGCGAGCGCGACGAAGGCGGCGGTGAGCAGCCAGGGCAGCCGCAGCAGCGGCAGCGCCGCCGAGCGGCGCACCGCCGCGTCGACGGCCCGCCAGCGCAGGACCCCGCCGACGGCCGCGACGACGCTCATGACGAGGCAGAGCAGGCTCAGCCCGCTGCGCGCCCAGGTCGGCTGCGCCGGGTCGACGAGCGCCGGCACGGCCACGCCCGCGGCCAGCAGGGCGAGCGCCGTGCGCAGCCAGGCGAGGAAGGTCCGCTCGTTGGCGAGCGTGAAGCGGTAGTCCGGCTCCTCCGGTCCGGTCCCGCCGGGCTGCGTCTCGGGCTGCTCGGGCACGGCGGCACCGTACGGCCCGCGCTACAGGTCCGGTCGGCGCGCGTCGATCCTCCCGACGTGCCGCTGCCGCCCGCCCGCCCGCTGAGCGCGGTCTCGGCGGCGGTCGTGGCGGCGGTCGGCCTGCTCGCCGTGCTCGTCGGCACCACGGCGACCCCCGCCTCCGCCGACGACGTCGCCACCGCGCAGGCCCGGGTCGCGGCGCTGCAGGCCCGGGTCGACGACGTCGCCGCGCAGCTCACCGCGGCCACCGCGGCGCTCGAGCGGTCGCAGACCGAGCTGGCCGGCAGCGTCGCGGACGCGGTCGCCGCAGAGCGGGCCGCCGAGGCCAGCGCCGCGCAGCGCGTCGCCGCCGGGACCGCGGTGCGCCGGGTCGTGCTGGCCCGCTACACCGACCCGGTGCCCGCGGGACTGCGCCTGCTGTCCGGTCCGGCCGGGGGCGGGGCGACCGACGCGCTGGCCGGCCGGGTGCTGCTCGCCCGCGTCCAGGACGCCAGCGCCGACGCCCTGCACGCCGCGAACGCCGCCGTCGCGCAGGCCGACGCGGACGCCGGCACCCTCGCCGCCCGCCGGTCCGCGACGAGCGAGCTCGCCCGCCGGACCGAGGCCGAGCGGCAGGCCGTGACCGAGCTCGCCGACCGCACGCAGACCGCGCTGCTCGACGCCGCGGCGCGCCTCGTCGACGCCCGCCAGGTCGAGCGCGACCGGGCGGCCGCGGCGGCCGCTGCGGCGGCCGTCCGCGCCGGCAACCCCGACCCCGTCGTGCCCTGGCTGCCGACGGCCGCGGGCCCGCCCTGCAGCGGGACGTCGACCGGCGCGTACGCCAACGGCTTCGTCCCGGACGCCGCGCTCTGCCCGCTGGCCACCGCTCCCCGGCACCGGCTGCAGGCCGACGCCGCCCGGGCCTTCGACGCGATGAGCCGGGCGCACGCCGCCGAGACCGGCACCGGGCTGTGCCTCACCGACTCCTACCGCAGCTACCCGGAGCAGGTGCGGCTGTTCAAGGTCAAGCCCGGGCTGGCCGCCGTGCCGGGCACGAGCAACCACGGGCGCGGCCTCGCGGTGGACCTGTGCGGCGGCGTGGAGCGGTTCGACGGCGCGGCGCACGTGTGGATGGCCGCTCACGCGGCAACCTTCGGGTGGGTGCACCCGGCGTGGGCCGAGCCCGGCGGGGGACGACCCGAGCCGTGGCACTGGGAGTACGGCCGGCTGTGAGCCCCTCCCTGCCGTCCTGGCCCCGACCCCGGAGGACCCCCGTGCCCGCCCCTGCCCTGGCCCCGCCGAACGACCTGCTCTACGCCACCGACCCGGCCCGTGCCGCGCTCGGCCTGGCGGCCTGGCCGCTGACGCTGCGGATGATGCGCACCGCCGCGCACGGCGACGGCCGACCGGTGCTCGTGCTGCCCGGCCTGCTCGCCGGCGACCTGTCGACCCGCCCGATCCGCTCGTTCCTGCTGCGCCGCGGCTTCCGCGTCCACGGCTGGCTGCTCGGGCGCAACCTCGGCCCGACGCAGGAGGTCGTCGACGGCCTGCGCGCCCGCATCGACCAGCTGACCCGCCGCTACGACGGTCCGGTCTCGGTCGTCGGCTGGTCGCTCGGCGGCATCTACGCCCGCGCCGCGGCCTCCGAGCGGCCCGACCTCGTCCGCTCGGTGATCACGCTCGGCACCCCGTTCGCCATGGAGGCACCGACCCAGACGCGGGCGCAGAAGGCGTACGACAAGCACGCCCACCGCCACGCCCCCGGTCAGGGGCTGCCGATCCCGCCGGACGTGCGCGGCCCGCTGCCGGTGCCGGCCACCTCGATCTGGTCCAAGCAGGACGGGATCGTCTCGTGGCGCACCAGCCTGGAGACGCCGTCGGCGACCGCGGAGAACATCGCCGTCCACGGCAGCCACCTGGGCCTCGGCCACCACCCCGCCGTGCTGTGGGCCGTCGCCGACCGGCTCGCCCAGCCCGACGGCCAGTGGCGGCCGTTCGCCCCGCCGCGCTGGCTGCGACCGCTCTACGCCCCGACACCTCGCTAACCTGCAGCGGGTGCTGCGCGCGAGGCCCACCCCCCGCGCGGCCCTGCTGCTCGTCGCCGCGCTCGCCGCCGCCGCGGCCGCCGTCCTGCACCTGGCGCTGTTCGCCGCCGGCTCGCTCAACAACGACGAGGTCGCCTACCTGCTGCAGGCGCGGGCGATCGCGGGCGGGGCGCTCTTCCTGCACGTCCCCGACCCGGTGCTCGCGCACCGCCCGTGGTTCTTCACCCCGGAGCCCGTCGGGCTGGTGAGCAAGTACCTCCCGGTGGTCTCCGCCGCGCAGGCCGCCGGCCTCGCCCTGCTCGGCAGCGTCGTGCCGGTGCTGGCCGCGCTCGCCGCGCTCGTGCCGGTCGCCGTCGCGCGGCTGGCCCGCGAGACCGGGCTGTCCCGCGGCGAGTCGGTCGCCGCCGCCGCGCTGGTCTCGGCCTCGCCGGTCGTCGTGCTGCAGTCCGCGCTGCCGCTGTCGTACGTCCTGTTCCTGCTCCTGGTGTGCACCGGCTGGCTGCTCGCGCTGCGCCTCGCCCTCGGCCGCGCCGGCGCCGGCGCGGCCGCGCTGCTCGGGCTGCTGCTGCCCGCGGCGGCGGGCACCCGGCCGTACGACACCGTCCTGCTGCTCGGCCCCGTCCTGCTCGCGGCGGCGTGGCGTCGGCGCGCCGACCTGCTGCGCCTCGTGCCGGCGCTCGTCGCCGGCGCCGTCCCGCTCACCGCGCTCGTGCTGGCCTACGACACCCGGGCGACCGGCGCCGCGCTGACGCTGCCCTTCGGGCTGCAGGAGCCGTTCGACGCGCTCGGCTACGGGCGCCGCCGGCTCGTCCCCGAGGACCCGCTGCGCACGCTTCGGGCCGCTGCAGGGGCTGCACGGCGAGCTGGTGCACTTCGGGCTGGACCCGCTGCACTGGTTCGCCCTCGGCGCGCTGCTCGTGCCCGGCGGCGGTGGTCTCCTGGCGCACGGCGACCCCGGCCGTACGGCTGCTGCTCGCCGCGGCCGGCGTGCACCTGCTCGGCTACCTCGCCTTCTGGGGACCGTGGAACTTCTCCGTGCTGTGGGGCCGCGGCACGACCGTCCTCGGCCCGATCTACGCCGTGCCGCTGGTCGTGCCGGTCGTGCTCGCCGGGCTGCCGGTGCTGCGCGGCTGGCTCGCCGCGTCGCGCGACCGTGCGGCGGCTGGCCGTGGTCGCCGGCGTGCTCGTCGTCGCTCAGCTCGCCTCGGCGGTCTCAGCGGCCGCGGCGGACGCCCGGCGCACCGCGACGTCCTCGCCGTCGCCGAGCGCGGCCGGGTCGGCGGGGTCGTGCGGCTCGACGTCGACCCGCCCTACCTCGGGCACCCGGTCAGCGGGCTCGTCGCCGGCACCGTGCTCGCCGCGCTCTCCCCGGTACCGCCGGCGGGCGAGCCGCTGCCGGACCTGCTGCAGCTGCCGTCGGCGGTCTACCGCGGCGCGCTGCTGTCGTACGCCCGTCAGCGGCAGGTCCGCCTCGCCGGGCCCGCGGTGCCGCTGGAGGTGTCGCTGGTCGGGCGTCCGGCCGACGTCCTCGTCGTCGAGCGGGCCGGGCGCACGACGGCCTGCGCGCTGGTCGGCGCGGTGCCGGTCGCGGTCACGGCGGTCGGGGTGACGGGGTGCGACAGCGCGCCCGTGCCGCGCGGCTGGCCGCTCAACACCGCCCGGCGCTGCCCGGACACGTCCTGCCTGGTGCTGGCGGTCTACCGGGCGGACTCCTCCGGCGACCTGCGGCGGCGCGGGTGGCGGCAGCTGGCGGTCGACACCGCCGGCCGGGCGGTCGCGCTGGTCGCCGACGGCGCGCTGCGCGAGTCGGCCGGGCGGCGGCTGGCTGCGGGTCACGGCGCTCCTGGCCGCGCCGTCGCCGGCGGCTAGCGTCCGCCGCCATGGGGCCCCTGGCCGGCGTCCGCGTCGTCGAGCTCGCCGGCATCGGCCCGGCCCCGCTGGCCTGCCGCCTGCTCGCCGACCTCGGCGCCGACGTGCTGCGGGTCGAGCGGGCCGGGCGGCGGTGCGGTCGACGACGGGCTGGCCGGCGACCGGCCGCGGGTCGCGCTCGACCTCAAGGACCCGGCGGGCGTGGCCCGGGTGCTGCGCCGCGGTCGCCGGCGCCGACGTGCTCGTCGAGGGGATGCGGCCCGGCGTCGCCGAGCGCCTCGGCCTCGGGCCCGACGCAGCCTGCGCGGCCCGGAACCCCGCGGCTGGTCTACGCCCGGATGACCGGCTGGGGGCAGGACGGCCCGCTCGCGCAGCGCGCCGGGCACGACCTCAACTACCTGTCGCTCACCGGCGCCCTGCACGCCATCGGCGAGCCCGGCGGGCGACCCGGTCGTGCCGCTCAACCTGGTCGCCGACTTCGGCGGCGGCTCGATGTTCCTGGTCACCGGCGTCCTCGCGGCGCTGGTCGAGCGCGGCCGCAGCGGCCGCGGCCAGGTCGTCGACGTGGCCATGGTCGACGGCGTCAGCCAGCTGATGAGCATGACCTGGGCGATGTGCGGCGCCGGCGCGCTGGCGCGACGAGCGCGGCACCAACCTGCTCGACGGCGGCGCGCCGTTCTACGACACCTACGCCTGCGCGGACGGCCGGCACGTCGCCGTCGGCGCGATCGAGCCGCAGTTCTACGCCGCGCTCGTCGCCGGCCTCGGGCCTCACCGGCCTGCCGGGCCAGTACGACGACTGGCCCGCGACCCGGGCCGCCTTCACCGCCGCCTTCCGCACCCGCACCCGCGACGAGTGGGCCGCGCACTTCGCCGGCACCGACGCCTGCGTCACGCCCGTGCTGTCGCTGGCCGAGGCGCCGGACGGCGCGCACCTCGCCGCCCGCGGCACCCTGGCCCGCGACGGCCGCGCGGTCCGGCCCGCCCCCGCACCGCGCTTCTCCCGTACGCCCGGGGCCGTCGGCGCGGCGGGCGACGGCGCGGCGCTGCTGGCGGCCTGGGCGGGCTGACCCCCGGGCGCGGCGAGGCACCGCCCGTGGTCTGCTCGACGGCGTGACGCAGGTGGCGGAGGTGGCGGGCCGGCCGGGGCTGCGCGCGCGGCTGCCCCTGCTCGTCGCGCTGCTGCTCGCGGCGTTCAACCTGCGGACCGCCGTGACCAGCGTCGGGCCGCTGCTCGACGAGGTGCAGGCGGGCGTCGGGCTGTCCGGCGGGGAGGCCGGGCTGCTGACGACGCTGCCGGTGCTGGCCTTCGCCGGGATCGGCTCGCAGGCGCCGCGGCTGGCCCGCCGCCTCGGCGAGGCCCGCCTGGTCGGCGTCGCGATGCTCGTCATGGCCGCCGGCGTGCTGGCCCGCTCGGCGGTGGACGGCGCAGTCCCGTTCCTGCTGCTCAGCGTGGTCGCGCTCGCCGGCGGGGCGGTCGGCAACGTCGTGCTGCCCGTGCTCGTCAAGCGCCGCTTCCCGGACCGGCTCGGCCCGATGACCGCGGCGTACACGACCTCGATGGCCATCGGCACGACCGTCTCCGCGGCGCTCACGGTGCCGCTCGCCGGGCTGCTCGGCGACCGCGACTGGCGGGTCGGGCTCGGCGTCTGGGCGGTGCCGGCGCTGCTCGCCGCGGCGCTGTGCGTCGGGCCGGCCCTGCGCGACCGGCCGCTGCCGCGCGCCTCGCACCCGCCCCGGCCGCCGGTCCACCGCAGCCGCACGGCCTGGGCGCTGGCGCTGTTCTTCGGCTCGCAGTCGCTGCAGGCGTACGTGACGTTCGGCTGGTTCGCGCTGTACTTCCGCGAGGAGGCGGGCGTCTCCGCGGCCCGCGCCGGGCTGCTCGTCGCCGTCTTCTCGGTGGTCGCCGTGCCGGTCTCGGCGCTGGTGCCGTCCGTGGCCGCGCGCTTCCCCGACCAGCGGCCCGTCCTCGCCGTCCTGCTCGTCGCGTACGTCGCCGCCTACTCCGCCATGCTGCTCGCCCCCCGCGCCCTCGACGTGGTGGCGATGCTGCTCGCGGGGATCGCCGGCGGGACGTTCCCCCTCGCGCTGACCATGATCGGGCTGCGCACCCGGGAGGCGGCGACGACGGCGTCGCTGTCGGCCTTCGTGCAGAGCACCGGCTACGTCCTGGCCGGCACCGGCCCGCTGCTGGTCGGTGTCCTGCACGGCGCGACCGGCGGCTGGGGCTGGCCGTTCGCGCTGCTGTTCGCCGACCTCGTGCTCATGGCCGGCGCCGGCTGGGTCGCCGCGCAGCCGGCGCTCGTCGAGGACGACCTGGCCGCGCGGGCGTAGTCGGGGCGGCTGGCGGGTCCCGCTCCGGCTGCCCGGCGATCGCTGTCGGGGCGCGCGGGCGTGTCGCGACACCGATCCCCGGCCAGCCGCCGCCGCCGTGTGCTGCCCGGCGATCGCTGTCGGGGCGCGCGGGCGTGTCGCGGCACCGATCCCCGCCCAGCGGCCGGGCCCGCTACGCCGGCAGCCGCTCGAAGACCGCCGCCAGCCCCTGGCCGCCGCCGATGCACATCGTCTCGAGGCCGTAGCGCCCCTCGCGGCGGTCCAGCTCGCGCAGCAGGGTCGCGAGGATCCGGCCGCCGGTCGCGCCGATCGGGTGGCCGAGCGAGATCCCGGAGCCGTTGAGTTGAGCCGCGGGTCGGCGGCGTCCGAGCCCCCACCGCCCGGTCACCGCGAGCACCTGCGCGGCGAACGCCTCGTTGAGCTCGATCAGGTCGAGGTCGGCCATCGTCAGCCCCGCCCGCTCCAGCGCCCGGGCGGTCGCCGGCACCGGCCCGATCCCCATCGTCTCCGGCGGCACGCCGGCGACCGCCGCCGAGACCAGCCGGGCGTACGGCCGCAGCCCCAGCGCGTGCGCCCGCTCCAGCGTGGTGACCAGGCACAGCGAGGCGCCGTCGTTCTGCCCGCTGGCGTTGCCGGCGGTCACGGTGGCCTCGCGGGTCCGGCGCGCCCCATCACCGGCCGCAGCGCGGCCAGCGACTCGACCGTCGTGCCCGGCCGCGGGTGCTCGTCGCGTGTCGACGACGGTGTCGCCCTTGCGCCCGCGCACCGCCACCGGCACGAGCTCGTCGTCGAACCGCGCCGCCCTCCTGCGCGGCGACCGCCCGCCGGTGCGACTCCGCGGCCAGCGCGTCCTGCTCCTCGCCGGGGATCGAGAACTCGCGGCGCAGGTTCTCCGCGGTCTCGAGCATCCCGCCCTCGACCAGGTGGTGGACGCCGCCGGAGGTGACCCGGCCGCGGGCGAGCCGGTCGTGCATCACCGGGCGACGCCGCCGGCGCCCCAGCGCATGGCCAGCGTGTAGTGCTCGACCTGGCTCATGCTCTCGGCGCCGCCGGCGAGCACGACGCTCGGCCATGCCCGCCCGGATCTGCCCCGGCGGCCACCAGCACGGCCTGCAGCCCCGAGCCGCAGCGCCGGTCCACCTGCATGCCCGGGCACCTCGATCCCGCAGCCCGGCGTCGAGCGCGGCGACCCGGCCGATGGCCGGCGACTCGCCGTTGGGGTAGCCCTGGCCGAGCATGACGTCGTCGATCCCGCCGGGTCGATCCCGGTCCGCTCGACGAGCGCCGCGGACGACGGTCGCGCCGAGCTCGGCGGCGGGGACGTCGCGCAGCACCCCGCCGTACCGGCCGACCGGGGTGCGCAGCGGCTCGCAGACGACGACGTCGTCCGCCGTAGCGGCGCCGGTCACGCGTGCCGCCCGCCGGTGACCTCGACGACGGCGCCGGTGACGTACGACGCCAGGTCGCTGGCGAGGAACAGCACGACGGAGGCGACCTCGTCGGGCTCGCCGGCGCGGCCCATCGGGATGTCGGCGAGCTTGCTGTCCCACGCCTTCTGCGGCATCGCCTCGGTCATGGCGGTGCGGATGAGCCCGGGCTGCACGGCGTTGACCCGCACCCCGGCGTGCGCGACCTCCTTGGCGGCCGCCTTCGTCAGCCCGACCATGCCGGCCTTGGCCGCCGAGTAGTTCGTCTGGCCGACGTTGCCGACCTTGCCGCTGATCGAGCTGATGTTGACGATCGAGCCGCGGCCCTGCTCGCGCATGATCACGCTGGCGTGCTTGGTGCCGAGCCACGCGCCGTACAGGTGCACGTCGACGACCGTGCGGAAGTCGTCGCTGGACATGTTGCGCATCGTCTTGTCGCGGGTGATCCCCGCGTTGTTGACCAGCACGTCGAGCGAGCCGAACTCCTCGGTGCAGTACTCCAGCAGCGCCTTCACCTCGTCCTCGACGGTGACGTCGCAGCGGAAGCCGAGCGCGGTGCCCGGCAGCGACTTGGCCGCCTCCACCGCCTGCGCCTCGTCGAGGTCGCCGAGCACGACGGCCGCGCCCTCCTCGACGAAGCGCCGCGCGATCTCGTAGCCGATCCCGCGCGCCCCTCCCGTGATGACGGCCGTACGGCCTTCGAGCAGCGACACCGCAGCCGGCATGAGGTCCTCCCGGGGCACCTGAGGTCTGCGAACGTACTCGTGGGACATTGGGCGTCCGAGCACGGCACCGAACCCCTGAGGAGCACTGCAGCGTGGCTGGCATCTGCGACGGACGCGTCGTCATCATCACCGGCGCCGGAGGCGGCATCGGGCGCGAGCACGCGCTCGCCTTCGCCCGCGAGGGCGCCAAGGTCGTCGTCAACGACATCGGCGGCGCGCGCGACGGCTCCGGCAGCGACGCCGGGCCCGCCCAGAAGGTCGTCGACGAGATCACCGCGATGGGCGGCGAGGCCGTCGCCAACACCGACGACATCTCCAGCTGGGACGGCGCCGAGCGCATCGTCGCCCAGGCGATCGAGACCTACGGCACGCTCCACGTCCTGGTCAACAACGCCGGCATCCTGCGCGACCGGATGATGGTCAACATGTCCGAGGCCGAGTGGGACGCGGTCATCAAGGTCCACCTCAAGGGCACCTTCGCCCCGGCGCACCACGCCGCCGCCTACTGGCGCGACCAGAGCAAGGCCGGCACGCCGGTCGACGCGCGCATCATCAACACCAGCTCGTCGAGCTCGGGCATCTACGGCAACGTCGGCCAGACCAACTACGGCGCGGCCAAGGCCGGCATCGCCGCGTTCACGGTCATCACGAGCCAGGAGCTCGGCCGCTACGGCGTCACGGTCAACGCGATCGCCCCCGTCGCCCTGACCCGCATGACCGAGGACCTCGGGCTCGCGGCGCTGTCCAAGACCGAGAGCGGCTTCGACCAGTTCGACCCGAGCAACATCAGCCCGCTCGTGGTCTACCTCGGCTCGGAGTCCTCCAAGGAGATCACCGGCCGGGTCTTCTCGGTGTACGGCGGCACCGTCGCCGTCAACGAGGGCTGGGTCGCCGGGCCGAAGGTCGAGCGCCAGGCCAAGTGGGAGGCCGGCGAGCTCGCCGAGGTCCTGCCCGACCTGGTGCGCCAGGCCGCCCCCAACGCCGACACCAGCGGCAACCGCCCGTCCGCCTGACCTCTGCCCGTACGGTCCGGGGGCCTGTAGGCTCCCGGACCGCCAGGAGGCTTCGCCTAGTCCGGTCTATGGCGCCGCACTGCTAATGCGGTTTGGGCCTTCAAGCCCATCCGGGGTTCAAATCCCCGAGCCTCCGCAGTCCGACAGCGGGCCCGTCCCCCGAGGGGGCGGGCCCGCGGTCGTCCGGGGATGTTCTCCGCGCTGTCGTCCGCGTTGCTCCGCGCTCAGCGCTGGTCAGCGCTCCAGCACCCACCAGGGGACCCCGCCGCGCACCGGCGCGGGGACGACCGGGGTGGCCTGGGCGGCCCGGCTCGCGCCGGAGATGTTGTGGGCGGTCACCGCGACGGCGTACGGCCGGCCCGGGCGCAGGTCGTCGACGAGCACGGAGGTGGTGTCCCCGTCGACCTCGACCGTGGCGCCGCCCGGCGCGACGACGACGCGGTAGCGCCCCACGGGCCCGGCCGGCGGCGTCCAGCGCACGAGGGCGCTGCCGGGCAGCGGCGCGGCGGTGACGTCCGCCGGGGCCGCGGGGGCGGGCAGCGGCACGACGGGAGCGGTGACGGCGGCCGGTCCGCTGCCGGTCGTGCCCGTCGCGACGACCGACACGACGTACGCGGTGCCGTCCTGCAGCCCGCGCAGCACGACGTGGGTCGCGCCGGCCTCGACGCTCGCGGTCGCGCCGCCGGGGGCGGCGGTGACGGTGTAGCCGGTCGCGGCGGGCACCGGGCTCCACCGGACCATCGCGGCAGCAGCCCGCGGCCAGGCGGTCGCGGACGCCGGCGCCGCGGGCACCGGCACGGGCCGGACGACCACGGGGGCGGACCCGGCCGACCCGGCGGCGTTCTCGGCGGTCACGACGACCCGCGCCTCGACCCCGTCGGCGAGGCCGGCGAGCGTCGCCGAGGTCGCGGTGCCCGGCACCTCGGCGCGGGCGCCCGACGGGGTCGCCGTGACGACCCAGCGGTCGACGTCGGCGGCCGGCGCCCACGACACCAGGGCGCCGCCCGCGAGCGGCGCCGCCGCGACGCCGGTGGGCACGGCCGGGGGAGCGACCGGCCGCCCGGTCGCGGTGGCGGCCGGGCCGGTGCCGGCGCCGTTGGTCCCGGCGACCGTGACGGTGACGGTCGTGCCGTTGGTCAGCCCGGTCAGGGCGGCGACGCGCAGCCGCCCGGCCACGGTCGTGGAGACCGGCAGCCCGCCCGCCGGGGTGGCGGTGACCCGCCAGCTGTCCGCGGAGGACCCGGTCGCGGACCAGCGGACCTGCAGCGAGCCGTCCCCCGGCAGCACCGCGAGGCCGGTGGGCGCGGCGGGCAGCAGCGGCGCGGGCACGACCGGTGCGGAGGCGGCGGAGGCCGGACCGGCCTGCTCGCCGGCGTACGCGGTGACGGTGGCGGTGTAGGCGGTGCCGTTGGTCAGGCCGTCGACGAGCGCGCGGCGGCTCGAGCCGTCGACGCGCACGGAGCGGCCACCGGGCGAGGTCGTGACCTCGTACGCGGTGGGCGCGGCGCCGCCCGCGGGGGCGGCCCAGCGCACGGTGGCGCTGGCGTCGCCCGCGGTGGCGGTCACGCCGGTGGGGGCGCCGGGGACCGGCGTCGGGGCCACCGTCAGGGCCACCACGTCGCCGGCGAGCGGGACGGTGCTCGTGCGGACGGCCCGCTCGTCGCGCAGCACGCCGGTCCCGGCGCTCGGCGAGCGCAGCGCGACGTCGGCGGGCCGGCCGAGCGCCACGGTGACGGGGACGGGGTCGACCGCGAGCGGCGTGCGCGTGGTGCGGTCCCAGACGGGGACGTCGCGCCACAGCAGCAGGACGTAGGACCCGTCGCGCTTCTGCAGCAGCAGCTGGCGCACGTCCGGCGTGGCGCCGCGCACCTCGTAGTCCAGCGGTGCGGTGCGGAAGGCGGGGCCCGGGTCGGCGGTGAGCGCGAGCAGCGCCTTCGTGGTGCGGTAGGCGGGCTTGGTGGTGCCGTCGTGGCGGACCAGGCCGAAGTTGGCCTCCCGGTCGGTGTGCGCCGGGTCCGGGCGCTCGTCGAACAGCTCGTAGGTGTAGACCCGCTGCACCCCGCGGGCGAGGTGCTCGAGCACCAGCCGCGGGGCGTACGTCCCGGCGACGTCCTCGGGCGTCGGCACGTGCGGCTCGACCGAGGCGAGCGCGTTGTGGTAGCCCGTCTCGGTCGCCACGACCGGGGCGTCGCCCACCACGGCCCGCTCGTTCTCGAGCGCGGCGTCGAGCCGGCTGCTCGGCGCCCGGCCGCCCGGGTAGAGGTGCAGGTTGCCCGCGTCGCTCACGGCGGACAGGTCGCCGAGGGCCGAGTAGTCGCGGTCCATCCCCAGCGCCGGCGCGAGCACGGGCAGCGCCGCGGTCGCCGGGTCGGCCTTGGCGGCCGCCCACAGCGCCGCCTGGTGGGCGCGCAGCTCGGCCACCCAGTCCGGGCGACCGGACAGGTTCCACTCGTTGGCACCCTCGAGCGAGTCGACGGTGCCGGGCGGCAGCGCGGCGACCGCCCGCACGAGCGCCGCGGGCGGGTCGACGGCGGTCGGGTTGCCCATGACGAGGTCCGCGCCGATCCCGCGGTCGTGCAGCGCGGTGAGCGCCTCGACGAGCTTCGGCCGGTCCGCGTACATCCGGGTGCGCACGTGCCGGGCCCCGAGGTCGGACAGGACGTCGGCGACGCGCTGCTCGTCGCCGTACACGCCCTTGTCGCCGATGAGGTGCACGACGACGCCGTACGACGCGCTCACCGAGTCGGCGGGGCGCGGCGCCACGGCGGCCAGGGTGGCCGTCGACGCCGGGTCGCTGCCCGAGCGGGCCGCCAGCACGGGCGTCACGCCGGCGACGCCGACGAGGCCGAGGGCGAGGGCGGTGCCCGCGCGCCGGGACAGGCCGACCGGGAAGACTCGCATGCCCCAGGTGTCGACGGCTCGCCGGTGGCTCGGGATCACCCGGTCGGGCGAACGGCTGCTCCGTCCGGAGCAGTCCCGCTGCTCCTCCCGTGGACGCGCGGCGCCCGGAGGGGCAGGCTCGGGTCCCGGGCGCGGGCCCGGCAGGACTGCGGGGAGGTCGTCGTGGGCGACATCGGCACCGAGCGCCGCGAGGTCGAGTTCGAGCCGCTGCCGGAGCCGGCGGTGCCGGTCCCGGTCCCGGCCCCCGAGCCGGAGCGGGTGCCGGAGCGGACCCCGGCGTGAGCGGCCCGGTCGCGCTCGTCCCCGGCGAGCTGCGCGGCTACCGGCAGTTCCTGCTGCTGCCGGACGGGCTCTACCCGGCGGTGCACTGGAGCGCGGGGCGCTGGGAGCCGGGCGGCGCCGTGGCCCGCTGCACCGTCGGCGGCGAGCACGACGTCCCCGACCGCGGGTGCACCTGCGGCTTCTACGGCTGGTACGACCCGAGCGGCACCGAGGGGGCGTACGGCGGGGCGACGGCCGTCGTGGCGGTCAGCGGCCGCGTCGTCCTCGGCGACCGGGGCTTCCGCGCCGCCCGCGCCCGCGTCGAGGCGGTCGCGCTGCCGCGGCCGGTGCGCTGGCAGCCGCGGGCGTCCCGGCGGGCCCGGCGGGCGCTCGCCGAGCACTACCCGGAGGTCGCGGTCTACCGCTCGGTGCGCGAGATGGTGCGGGCGTACCCGCCGCACGACGTGTCGTCGCTGGGCATCGGGCCGGTCGACCGCACGCCGATGCACTGCCGGCGGGCGGCGTTCGCGCTGTGGGGGCTGTTCGTCGTCGTCGGCTACGGCGTGCTGCTGCTGCCGCGGGCCTCCGTCGCGGCCTTCGCCGCGACCTGGTGGCCGCTGCTGGTGACGGCGTTCCTGGCCTGGCAGGGCGCCCTCATCGCGCTGCTGCTGCGCAGCTCGGCGGCGCGGCAGCGCGGCACGGGCTGAGCGGAAAACCGCTGGGCGTACGACGGGGGGTGCGCGAGGGTGGGCCGGTGAGCACGCCGACCGTCCGCGTGGTGCCCGAGGCCGAGCTCGGCCCGGTGCTGGACGCCCTGTACCCGCTGGTGGTCGCCGGCGCCCCGCTGGACCAGCCGCACGAGCCGCCGCCGACGCTGCGCTGCTGGCGCTCGCAGACGCTGACGCCGTGGTTCGGCGACCCGGTGCGGCTGCTCCTCGCCGAGCAGGACGGGCACCCGGTCGGCTGGGCCCGGGTCGAGCTGCCGGTGCACGACAACCCGCACCTGGCCGCCGTCGAGCTGCAGGTCGCGCCGGGAGACCGGCGGCGCGGCACCGGCCGGGCGCTGTGGGCCGGCGTGCTGCAGGCCGCCCGGGAGCAGCGGCGCCGGGCGGTGGTCGTCGAGGCGCCGGAGGGCAGCGCGCTGGCGGCCTTCTGCGCGGCGGCCGGCGCGACCCCCCGGCTGGTGGACGTGCGCCGGCACCAGCGGCTCGACCGCCTCGACCCGAGCCGGGTGGGGGCGCTGCGGGCCGAGGCCGAGCGGGCGGCGGCGGGCTACCGCCTCGAGGCGTGGGTCGGCCCCACCCCGCCGGAGCTGCGCGGTGCGCTGGCGAAGGCGACGGAGGCGCTCAACGACGCACCGCTCGGGACGCTGGACTACGACGACGAGCGCTGGGACGCGGCGCGGGTGGCCGCCCGCGACGCGGCCGTGGCGGGCGCGGGGCTGCGCATGCACACGGTGCTGGCGCTGGCCGCGGACGGGACCGCGGCCGGCCTGACCGACGTCGCGGTCGCGGAGGACGGCGCGTACGCCTGGCAGTGGGGCACGGCGGTCGCCGCGGGCCACCGGGGCCACCGGCTCGGGATGCTGCTCAAGGCGACGATGGTCGAGCGGCTGCGGGCGCTCGAGCCGGCGCTCGAGGTCGTGAGCACCTGGAACGCCGACAGCAACGCGCACATGGTCGCGGTGAACGAGGCCCTGGGCTACCTGCCGGTCGGCCGCGGGTCGGAGTGGCAGCTGGACCTGTGAGCGCGGGCCGTCGGGCTCAGCCCTGCGCCGCGGCCGCCGGGGTCGGGGTGCCGGTCGTGGTCGTGACGGCGGTGACGAGCTCGGTGAGCTCCTCGCCGAGGTAACGGGCCATCGCGTCGAGGTCGGGCACGAGGTCGCGGTCCGCGATGAGCCCGAAGTGCAGCTGGCCCTCCAGGCTCATGACGGTGATGTTGAGCCCCTGCCCGTCCGCGATGGCGGACAGCGGGTAGTAGGCCAGCATCCGGGCCCCGGCGTAGTACAGCGGGATGCTCGGCCCCGGCACGTTGCTGATGAACAGGTTGAAGGCGTTGACCCGCTCGAGCAGCCGCACCCGGGCGGCCAGGCGGGCGGCCTGCCCGGCGAGCGCCGGCATGGCGAACTGCGCGACGTCGGCGAGCATGTCGGCCGGCAGGGCGCCGTGCTGGTCCTTGGCCGACCGCATCGCCTGGTGGCAGGCGGCCAGGCGCTCGGCCGGGTCCTCGAGGTTGGTCGGGATCGGCGCGATCATGGTGGAGACGCGGTTGCCGTGGGTGCCCTTCTGCTCCTGGGTGCGGATCGAGACGGGCACCGCGGCGACGAGCGGGCTCTCGGGCAGCGCCTCGTGGTCGAGCAGCCACCGGCGCAGCGCGCCGGCGCACAGGGCCATGACGACGTCGTTCACGGTGCACTGCCCGGCCGTCTTGACCTTCTTGACGTCGGCCAGCGGCAGCGAGACGAACGACCAGCGCCGGTGCGGGCTCACGGACCGGTTGAACGGCGTCGACGGGGCGAGCAGCCCGGCGGACTGCAGGACGTGCCGGTCGTTGTGCCGGCCGAGGAGCCGGTCGACGACCGGGATCCGCGCCGAGCTGGCCAGGGCGGGCGCGGCGCGCAGCAGGTCGTAGGACAGCCGGGCCGCCCGCACCGGGTGGCCGGTGAGCGACAGCCCGCTGCGCACGAGCATCGACACGGCGCTCGGCTGGCCCTCGCCGCGCCACGGCGGGGGCGTCTCCTCCTCGCGGCCCTCGGGGGTCAGGTCGAGGACGGCGGCGAGCAGGTCGTTGCCGGAGACGCCGTCGATCGCGGCGTGGTGGACCTTGGTGTAGATCGCCTTGCGGCCGCCCGCGAGCCCGTGGACGAGGTAGAGCTCCCACAGCGGGCGGCGCCGGTCGAGGGGGCGGGAGTGCAGCCGGGCCGCCTGCTCGGCGAGCTGGCGGTCGTCGCCGGGCTCGGGCAGGGCCAGCTCGCGGACGTGGAACTCGATGTCGAAGTCGGGGTCCTCGATCCAGTACGGCTGGTCCAGGCCCAGCGGCACCTCCACGAGCCGCCGCCGGAACGGCGGGATGAGGTGCAGCCGCGCCTCGATCCCCCGGGTGAGCCGCTCGAGCGTCAGCGGCTCGGGGCAGGTCGACGGGTCGAGCACGCAGACGCTGCCGACGTGGCCGAAGACCGCGGAGGTCTCCATGGCCAGGAACGCGGCGTCCAGGCCGGTGAGCTGCTGCACGGGTCCTCCTCGGTGACCGGGGTCACGCTAGCCCTGCCCACCGACAGGACGCCGCACCCGCCGCGCTGTCGGACCCCGCACCTACCGTGCGGGCATGCGGCTGCTCCACACCTCCGACTGGCACCTCGGGCGCACCCTGCACCGGGCCGACCTGCTCGAGGCGCAGGCCGCCTTCCTCGACGCGCTCGTCGAGACCGTGTGCGCCGAGCGGGTCGACGCGGTCCTCGTCGCCGGTGACGTGCACGACCGCGCGGTGCCCTCGCTCGACGCGGTGGCCCTCTACGACGACGCGCTCGTGCGGCTGCGCGGGGCGGGCGCCCGGGTCGTCCTCACCAGCGGCAACCACGACTCCGCCGCCCGGCTCGGCTCCGGGTCCCGGCTCGTCGACGCCGCCGGCGTGCACGTGCGCACGCGCCCGCAGTCGGTCGGCGAGCCCGTCCTGCTCGCCGACGAGCACGGGGACGTCGCGGTCTACGGCCTGCCCTACCTCGAGCCCGAGGCGGTGCGCACCGTGCTGCCGCCCGACCCCGAGGGCCGGGCCGAGGAGCCGCGCGGCCACGCCGGGGTGCTCGGCCGGGCGATGGCCTGCGTGCGGGCCGACCTGGCCGGTCGCCGGGCGCGGTCGGTGGTGCTGGCGCACGCCTGGGTCGCCGGCGGGGGCGCCAGCGACAGCGAGCGCGACATCAGCGTCGGCGGGGTCGGGCAGGTGCCGCTGTCGGTCTTCGACGGCGTCGACTACACCGCCCTCGGCCACCTGCACGGGCCGCAGGTGCTGCGCGAGGGCCTGCGCTACAGCGGCTCGCCGCTGGCCTACTCGTTCTCCGAGGCCGGGCACGCCAAGGGCTCCTGGCTCGTCGAGCTCGGCGCGACCGGCCTGGTCCGCGTGGAGCAGGTCCCCGCCCCGGTGCCGCGGCGGCTGTCGCTGCTGGCGGGCCGCCTCGACGACCTCCTGCGCTCGGCGGAGCACGAGGCGATGCGCGACGACTGGCTCTCGGTCGTGCTCACCGACCCGGTGCGCCCCGACGACCCGATGGAGCGGCTCCGCCTGCGCTTCCCGCACGTGCTCGTGCTCGAGTGGCGGCCCGAGGGCGCGGGGCAGGACGACCGCACGTACGGCGCGCGGGTCGCCGGGCGCGACGACCTCGAGGTGGCGGCGGAGTTCGTGCGCCACGTGCGCGGCGCGGGCTCGTCCGAGGGCGCGCCGGACGAGGCGGAGCGGGCCCTGCTGCGCGAGGCGCTGGAGGCGGGCCGGGCCGGGGCCGCCGCGTGAGGCCGCACCGGCTCGTCCTCACCGCCTTCGGGCCGTTCCCCGGCACCGTCGACGTCGACCTCGACCGGCTCGCCGCCGGCGGGCTGTTCCTGCTGCACGGCGAGACCGGCGCGGGCAAGACGACGCTGCTCGACGGGCTGGGCTTCGCGCTGTACGGCCGGGTCCCGGGCCTGCGCGGCCGCAGCGGCGGCCGGCTGCGCTCCGACCACGCCGACCCGTCGGTGCGCACCGAGGTGCGGCTCGAGGTGACGCTCGGCGGGCGGCGCTGGCGGATCACCCGCAGCCCGGCCCAGGAGCGGCCGAAGAAGAGCGGCCGGGGCACCACGACCGAGCAGGCCCGGGTGCTGCTGGAGCGGCAGGGCCCGGGCGGCTGGCAGACCGTGTCGACCCGGCTCGACGAGGCCGCCGGCGAGCTCGACCCGCTGCTGGGGATGAGCGCCGACCAGTTCTTCCAGGTGGTGCTGCTGCCGCAGGGCGAGTTCGCGCGGTTCCTGCGGGCCGACAGCAAGGAGCGCGGCGAGCTGCTGCAGCGGCTGTTCGCCACCGAGCGCTTCCGCGAGGTGGAGGCCTGGCTCGCGGCGCAGCGGGTGACCACCGCCTCCGGGGTCGCCGCCGCGCGGGGCGAGCTCGAGGTGCTCGCCGGTCGGCTCGGCCAGGCCGCCGGCACCGCGCTGCAGGTCGACACGGCGGGCGAGGTCACGGTCGAGGACGTGGCCGCCGACCCCGCCGACCTCTCCGCCGACCTCTCCGCCGACCTCTCCGCTGACCTCCCCGCCGACCCCCCGCCGACCTCTCCGGCGACGTGCCCGTCGAGGGCGGCCCGGGCGTGCGGGTCGTCGTGGGCGCCGTCGTCGACCGGGTCGAGCAGCAGCGCGCCCGGGCGCAGGCCCAGGTGGAGGCGGCGGTCCGGGTGCGGGAGCGCGCCCGGCGCGAGCACGAGGCGGCCGTCGCGCTCGCCGACCGGCAGGCCCGCCGACGGGCGGCGCTGACCGCGCAGGCCGAGCTCGAGACCGGGCGCCCCGAGCAGGAGGCCCTCGCGGCGGAGCTCGAGGCCGCGGTCCGTGCTGCCGAGCTCGCCGCGGTCCTCGACGCCGCGGTCGCCCGGGAGCAGGCCCGGGCCGCCGCGACGACCGCCGAGGCCACCGCCCGCGCGGGCCTGGCCGCAGCCGGCCTGCCGGTCGACCTGACCTCGGCGGACCTGAGGGCCGCCGCCGGACGGGCCCGTGAGCGGTCCGGCCGCCTCGACGCCCTGCGCGACGTCGCGAGCGAGCGCCTCGCCGAGGGCGAGGTCGTGCGCGCGGCGGAGCAGGAGCAGCAGTCCTGCGCCGAGCGGGAGCGGCGGGCCCGGGAGGTGCTCGCCGAGCTGCCCGGCCGCCGGGCCGCCGCCGGGGCACGGGCGGCCGCCGCGCGGGAGGCCGAGCGGGTCCTGCCGGAGGCGCGGGCACAGCTCGCCCGCCTCGACGAGGCCCTCGTCGAGGCGCGCGGTCTGACGGGCGCGCTCGCCCGGCTGGACGACCTGCGCGAGCAGCGGCTCGAGGCCCGGGAGACGGCGGTGGCGCTGCGGGCCGCGGAGACCGACGTCCGCACCGCCCGCCTCGAGTCGATGGTCGCCGAGCTCGCCGACCAGCTCGCCGACGACGCCCCCTGCGTCGTCTGCGGCTCGCTCGACCACCCCGACCCGTACGAGGGCGTCAGCGAGGGGGTCACCCGCGAGGACGAGCAGCGGGCCCGGCAGGCCGCCGACGCCGCCGACCGGCGGGTCGCCGAGCTCGACGCCCAGGCGGCCGCCGCGACCGCGACCGAGCAGGCCCACCGCCGCCGGCTGGCCGCCCTGGACCGGCCGGACGGGGCCGACGGCCTCGCGCCGGAGCGCGCCGCGGCGCAGGACGCGCTGCGCGCGCTCGAGGCCCGGGCCGCTGACCTCGTCCCCGCGCTGGCCGAGGCGGAGGACGTCGAGGCCGCGCAGCTGGCCGCCGAGGGCGACGCCCTGCGCGCGAGCACCGAGGGCGCGGCCGCGGCGCGCCGGCACGACGACGCGCAGGCCCGGGCCGCCCGCCTCGACGCACGCCTGGCCGCCGAGCTCGACGGCGCCCCCGACCTGGCGGCCGCGCTGCGGGCGGCGGCCCACGAGGCGCAGGCCTGCGAGGCGGCGCTGGCCGCGGCCGAGCACGCCGTCCGCGCCGGGGAGGAGGCGGTCCGGGCGGCTGCGGCGGCCTCGGCCGCGGCCCGGGAGGCGGGCTTCGCCGACCCCGCGGCCGCCGGCTCCGCCCGCCGGCCGGAGGCCTGGCGCAGCGAGGCGGTCCGCGCGCGGCGGGCCCACGACGACCGGCGCGCCCAGGTCGACGGCGCCCTCGCCGACCCCGAGCTCGCCGTGCCGCTCGAGCCGCAGGCCGACCCGGCCGCCGCCCGCCGCGCCCTCGAGCAGGCCGACGCGGAGCTCGAGGCCGCGGTCGGCGTGCAGGCGGCCGCCGCCGCGCGGGAGGAGCAGGTCGCGCTGCTGGCTCCTCGGGTCGTGCAGGCCCGCGAGGCGCTGGCGCCGCTGCAGGAGCACGCCCGTACGGTCCGCCGGCTCGCCGACCTGTGCGCCGGCGGCGGGGCCAACGCGCTCAAGATGTCGCTGACGTCGTTCGTGCTGGCGGCCCGGCTCGAGGAGGTCGCCGGAGCCGCGAGCACCCGCCTGCGGTCCATGACGCAGGGCCGCTACACCCTCGTGCACACCGACGGGGCGGCCCGCGGCGGCGCCCGCTCCGGGCTCGGTCTGCTCGTGCGCGACGCCTGGACCGGGCGCGACCGCGACACCGCCACGCTGTCCGGCGGGGAGACGTTCCAGGCGTCGCTGGCCCTCGCGCTCGGGCTGGCCGACGTGGTGCAGGCCGAGGCGGGCGGCACCCGCATCGAGGCGCTCTTCGTCGACGAGGGGTTCGGCACCCTCGACGAGGACACCCTCGAGGAGGTCATGGACGTGCTCGACGCGCTGCGGGAGGGCGGCCGGGTCGTCGGCCTGGTGTCGCACGTCGCCGAGCTGCGCAGCCGCATCCCCGCGCAGGTGCACGTCCGCAAGGGCCGCACCGGCAGCACGCTCGCCCTCGTCGGCTGCTGATCTCCCTGGTGACCCGCTGATGATCCCCCTGGTGACCCGCTGATGACCCACGTGCCCGGGCCGCCGGCCGTCGAGGTCCGCCGGGCCGGCGCGCGGGCCCGCAGCACCGGGCCGGGCCGGGAGTCGGCGCACTCCTTCTCCTTCGGCGCCGCCTACGACCCCGGCAACACCGCCTTCGGTCCGCTGCTGGCCTGCAACGACGAGGTGCTCGCCCCCGGGGCCGGCTTCGCCCCGCACCCGCACCGCGAGGTCGAGATCGTCACCTGGGTGCTGGAGGGGGCGCTCGTGCACGAGGACTCCGACGGGCACCGCACGGTGGTCCGGACGGGCGGCGTCCAGCGGCTGCGGGCCGGCACCGGCGTCGTGCACAGCGAGCGCTGGGCGCCCTCCCGCGACCCGGGGGCCCGGACGCGCTTCGTGCAGGCCTGGCTCGCCCCGACCGGCCCGGGCGGCGACCCGGCGTACGACCGTGCCGGTGCGACCGCGGCGCTGCACGGCGGTGATCTCGTCGTCGTCGCCTCGGGGCGCACCGAGCACACCGCCGCGGTGCGGCTCGACCAGCCCGCCGCGCTGCACGTCGCCCGGCTGCGCCCCGGCGACCGGGTCGTCGTGCCGCCCGCCGACCTGGCGCACGTCCTCGTCGCCACCGGGACCGTCGAGCTCGAGGGAGCGGGGGGCCTCGGCGCCGGGGACGAGGCCCGACTCACCCGGCCCGCGGGGCCGGCCGTCACGGCGCTCACGGCCGCGGAGGTGCTCGTCTGGCAGCTGCCCGACCCGGCGCGGCCGTGAGACGTCGGCGGCCGGGCCCGCGCGAGGGGCCCGACCGCCGTGCGCCCGCCGACCTCGGCGGTCCCGGGGCGGGTCAGCGGGTGGGCGCCTCGGCGAGCGTCGCCGGGACGGTCTGCGAGCTGCCGCCCCGCAGCACGGTCACCTGCACGGTGTCGCCGGGCTGGTGGTCGCGGATCGCGACGATGAGGCTGTCCGCGTCGGTGACCGGGCGGTCGTCGATCTCGGTGATGATGTCGCCCTGCTGGAGGCCCGCGCCGGCGGCCGGGCCGCCGGCGGTGACGCCCTGCACGAGGGCTCCCCGACCCGGCGTGCCGTCCTCGGCGCTCGGCGCGTCCGCGACGCTGATGCCGATCTGCGGGTGCAGCGCCCGGCCGTTCGCGATGAGCTCCTGGGCGACCTCGACGGCGTCGTTCGACGGGATGGCGAAGCCGACGCCGATGTTGCCGGACTGCCCGCCGGAGCTGTCGCCGGTCGTGGCGATCGCGCTGTTGACCCCGACGACCTGCCCGGCCAGGTCGACGAGCGCCCCGCCGCTGTTGCCGGGGTTGATCGCCGCGTCGGTCTGCACCGCGTCGATGACGGACTGCTCGGTGGCGCCCGGCCTCGCCGGTGCGCACCGGGCGGTGCAGCGTCGACACGATGCCCTCGGTGACCGTGTTGGACAGCCCCAGAGGTGCGCCGACGGCGAGCACCGTCTGGCCCACCGCGAGCTTCTCGCTGTCGGCGAAGGTCGCCGGCACCAGGTCCGGCGCGCTCCACCTTGACGACGGCGAGGTCGCTCGTCGGGTCGGTGCCGACGATGCGGGCGGGCACGGTGGTGCCGTCGGCGAAGGTCACGCTGACCGACCCGCCGGTCACGGCGGCCGCGATGACGTGGTTGTTGGTGACGATGTAGCCGTCCTTGCTCAGGACGATGCCCGAGCCGGTGCCCGAGACCTGCTGCGCCCGGCCGAACTGCCCGGCCTGCGTCCCGGTCACCGCGATGGTGACGACGCTCGGCGCGATCGTCGCGGCCGCGGCCTGCGAGCTGCCGGGGACGGTCTCGGCGGGAGCGCTCGCGCCGCCGCGCTGGACGGTGGTCGTGCCGGCCGAGACGCTCGTGGTGTCGTTGCCCTCCAGGGCGTGCACGACGCCGCCGCCGACCGCTCCGGACGCGAGGCACGCGAGCACGAGACCGGCCGAGCGCGCGGCGCCCGCGGGGCCGGGTCGCGACGGCCGCGCCGCCGCTGCCGGCCGGCGGCTGCTCCGGCTCCCGGGCCGGCTCCCCGTACGGGTCCGCACTGCTGGGCGCCGAGCCGTAGCCGCCGTCGGTGCGGCTGTCGCCGTACGCGGGAGTGCTGCCGTACGGCGGGGCGTACGCCTGACCCTCGCGGTCCTCAGGGCTGCTCATCGCGGGTCCTCGCTCGTCTGTGCGCTGCATGCCGACACCGTGCTTCGTGCCCCTGGGAGGCGCGTGTGCACACCCTGGGAGCCGGCTGTGAGCAGTCCGGCAGGCTCAGCCGCCGATCTGCTTGTCGTCCGTGATGTTGGCGAGGCGGACCTGGCCCTGGGCGACGAGGCGGTCGGACTCGTCGCGCACGTCGACCGACCACAGCTGCTGCGTGCGTCCGCGCTGCACCGGCGTCGCCCGCACGGTGAGCACGCCCTCGCGCACGGCCCGCAGGAAGTTGGTGTGGTTGCTGACGCCGACGACGTGGCCGCGCTCGCCGAACCACATCGCCCCGCCGACGCTCGCGGTCGTCTCCACGACCGAGCAGTAGACGCCGCCGTGGGTGATGCCGTACGGCTGGTGCAGCGCGGGCGTGATCGGGAAGCGGCCGACGACCTCGTCCCCGTCGGCGCTCAGCAGCTCCAGCCCGATCGTCGCGTCGAAGCCGCGGGGCGGGCCGGTCATCGGGTCGGTCATGCGGCACCTCCGGGTCGTGGGAGGGCCAGTCTGTCCGCAGCCGGGTCAGGCCGGCTCGGGCGGGTCGGAGGCGCGCGTGCGGACCACCAGCGCGACCCCGGCCGCCGCCACGGCGATGCCCACGACCGACAGCGCCGCGAGCCGCTCGCCGAACAGCAGCAGCGCCTCCACGGCCGTCGCCGGCGGCACGAGGTAGAGCAGGCTCGACACCCCCGCCGCGGTGCCTTCGCGCAGCAGCGCGAGCAGCAGCAGGACCGCGCCGATCGACAGCACCACCACCAGCCAGGCGAGCGCGGCGACGAACTCCCCCGTCCAGGTGATCCGCGACTCGCCGGTGACGGCCGCGGCGAGGGCGAGCACGCCGGCCGCGACGGCGTACTGCACCGCCGTGCCCGGCACCAGCGGCACCGCGCCGCCGTGCCGCTTCTGGTAGAGCGTCGCGGCGGTCCCGGACGCCAGCGCCACCGCGCAGGCCAGCACGCCGGTCAGCGGCACCCGGCCGCTGCCCAGCAGCCCGGGGGCGAGCACGAGCCCCACCCCGACGAGGCCGAGCCCCAGGCCGGCCCGCTGCGCCGCCCGCAGCGGCTCGCCGAGCAGCCGGACGGCCAGCACCGCCGTGAGCACCGGCTGCAGGCTGGTGATCACCGCCGCGATGCTGGCGGGCACGCCGAGGGAGATGCCGGTGAAGACGCCGCCGAGGTAGCCGGCGTGCAGCAGCAGCCCGACGACCGCCATCCGCCCGCACTGCTCGCGGGTGAGCCGCGGGGCGCCCCGCACCAGGGCCAGGGCGCCCAGCAGCCCGGCGGCGAGCGCGAGCCGCAGCGCGAGGAAGGGGAACGGGTCGGCGTACGGCAGGCCGTACTTCGCGCCGACGAAGCCGGTGCTCCACAGCACGACGAACACGCCCGGCCCGGCCAGGGTCAGGGCGCGGTCCACGCGCCGCACCCTGCCAGGCGTCGCGCCCGGTCCGGCGGGCAGACCGCCCTCGTGACGGTCGAGTGCTGGCTCAGCGACATGGACGGCGTGCTCTGGCACGAGGGCCGGGCGCTGCCGGGGGCGGCGGAGTTCCTCGCCCGGCTGGTGGAGGAGCAGCGGCGCTTCCTGCTGCTCACCAACAACTCGATCTACACCCCGCGCGACCTCGCGGCCCGCCTGGCCCGCGCCGGGCTGTCCGTGCCCGAGGAGGCGATCTGGACCTCCGCGCTGGCCACCGCCGACTTCCTGCAGCGCCAGCTGCCCGGCGGGTCGGCGTACGTCGTGGGCGAGGCGGGCCTGACGACCGCCCTGCACGAGGCGGGCTACACCCTGACCGACGGCGAGCCGGACTACGTCGTGCTGGGCGAGACCCGCACCTACTCCTTCGAGGCGATCACCACCGCCATCCGGCTCATCGAGCGGGGTGCTCGGTTCATCGCCACCAACCCCGACGTCACCGGCCCGAGCCCGGAGGGGCCGCTGCCGGCCACGGGCGCGGTCGCGGCCATGATCAGCCGCGCGACGGGGGCGGCGCCGTACTTCGTCGGCAAGCCCAACCCGATGATGTTCCGCAGCGCGCTCAACCGCATCGACGCGCACTCGGAGTCGACCGTCATGGTCGGCGACCGGATGGACACCGACATCGTCGCCGGGATCGAGGCGGGCCTGGACACGGTCCTCGTGCTCACCGGCTCGACGCGGCAGGAGGACGTCGGGCGCTTCCCCTACCGCCCGGGGCGGGTGCTGGCCTCCATCGCCGAGGTCGTCGACCTGGTGTGAGTCACGGGCTGCGCTCCCAGAAGCCGAGGACGCGCCAGCCGGTGTCGGGGAACCCGCTGGCCCGGGCGACCCGCGCGGAGGCCTCGTTGTCGGGGGCGTGCAGGTAGAGCACGGCGTCGCCGTCCTCGCGCAGCCGCCTCGCGGCCTGGGCGACGAGCCGTCGGGCCAGCCCGCGGCCGCGGGCGGCCTCCCCGGTGACGACGGCGACCTCGACGACGCCCGGCGCGTGCCGCTTGACCCCGACACCGGCCACGTAGCGGTCGTCCTCGAGCGCGACGAGCACCTGGCCGCCGAACGGCCGCAGCCACGCCGGCACCCGCGGGTCCTCGACGTCGGCGAGCTCGGCTGGCAGCCACACCCCCGCGTCGGGCAGCACGTCCGGGCCCGGCACGTCCTGGTCCCAGCGCAGCACCCCGGCCCCCGCGGTGCCCGGCCGCCCCACGGCTGCGGGCAGCGCGGCGAGCAGCGCGTCGACGTCCGGCAGCGCGTCGGGCAGCCGTACGGCGACCTCCGGCGGCACCCGGACGACCGCGCGGCCGTCCGCGTCGACGACGCCGGTGACCCGGCGCGGGCCGCGGTCCCAGCCCGGCTCGTCCGGCGTCGGGTCGGGCACGACGTGCACGGGCAGGCGCGGCGGCCAGCCGCCGACCCACGCGGCCAGCGCGTCCTGTGGGGCGTCCACGGGCGGCTCCTGTCTCCTCGGGCTGGTGCCGTGCCCGCCGCGCTCCGTCCGTACGCGTACGGCGCTGCCCCCGTCCCGTCGCAGACCTGTCACCGCAGGGGCCTGGCGTGATCGGCCCGGGTGCGGGAAGGTCCTCGGACCCCCGCGTCCCGCCCAGACCGTGCGCGACCGGGGCGCACCACCCCCGCCCAGCCACAGCACGAGCCGGGAGCCGCCATGAGCACGACGTCCACCGTCCCCCCCGCCGCCGTCTCCGCCACGGACGCCTTCGCGGGGCTGCACGCCGCGGACGCCATGACGCGCGACCTGGTGACGCTGCCGGGCACCGCCGACCTGCGCGCGGCGGGCGACCGGCTGCGGCAGGCCGAGCTGTGCGTGCTGCCGCTGCTCGCCGAAGGCCGCTTCGGCGGGCTCGTGGACGAGGCCAGCGTGGCCCGGGCGCTGGCGGCGGGCGGGGCCGAGGCGCTCGTCGACACCGCCTGCCTCCCGGACGTGCCGCAGGTGCTGCCCTGCACGGACCTCGCCGACGTCGCCGCGCTGCTCGCCCGGCACCGCACGGTCGTCGTCGTCGACGGCCCCGGCCGGCTCGTCGGACTGGTCACCCGCGGCGACGTCGCCCGCGCGGCCGGTCGCCGCTCCCGCCGGGTGGTCCGGCTGCCCTGACGGGCGGGCCCGCTACACTCGACCCCGGCGCCTCGCGGTGCCGCGCGCTCGTAGCTCAACGGATAGAGCACTTGACTACGGATCAAGAGGTTGCAGGTTCGAATCCTGCCGAGCGCACAGCACAAGTGCAGGTCAGAGTAGGTGCAAGGGCGTGGTCCTTGCCTGGGCAACCGTTCCGCTAACGGGTTTGCTAACCGCGGGCTCTTGACTCGGGTGTCAAGTGGACCTCGTGCTGGGCGGTGCTGAAGGGCTTCGGCTCATGTGTGCCTGTGTCGCTCGGCGGGTGTGCCGCGAAGGCAGGGCACACCGCGATCCGCGAGCGTCCGTGGCGGTCGGGGGGAGCGCAGTCGACCCCCCTCGTCGCTTCACGGATCCCCTACTCCCGGCACTCGGCGGCGCCGGAGGGTGGGAGGCTCGTTGCTGCGTCCTCGGTGCATGAGTTCGCCGCTCGCGCTGGCTTTGAGCAGGCACTGGGCAGAGTCGGGGCGTCCTCGGTGTACGAGGTCGTCGAGGTCGGGCGCCATGCGTTGTGGTGCGCGACTCCGCGTGTGCGCATGCGGTGACGAACAGGGTGATCGGGCAGACGTTTCAGGACGTGGAGTCGCTGCAGCAGACGTTCTGCCGAGGCCAGATGGAGGGGCACTTGGCGTCGGCCAGGGTGCTGATCATGCGGGTGGACGTCGGTGCGACGCCGCAGGCTGATCGTGAGGTGGAGCGCAACCAGGCGCTGTTGGAGGTGGGCCTGTCTCGTATGCCGGCGTTGGTGCGGGTGGTGGGCTCGGCCGGTGGTCGGGAGGACGACGGCTGGATCGACTGGCAGGGCGCATTGCGGGTGGTGCCTCGTGACAACAGTGCGCAGGAGCAGGCTTCGGCAGTGGGTCTGACCGAGCTGGTGCTGCCAGCTCTTCGCGCGCCGCTGGAGATCGGCTTCACGTTGCCGAGTCGGACCTGGTGGCATCTGGAGGAGGACGGCGCGGTCTGGCGGTGGCCCGACGGCAGCAACGAGCTCACCCTGCTCGTCTCCGTCGCCCGTGGGCGTGAGGGCTGGATGGTCACGACGCTCGGCCACGGCGCAGAGTTGCGTGAGGGACGGAAGGCGCAGGGCTGAGGGGACCGACCAACGGGCAGGCCAGGCGACCTGGCCTCTCCACGAGCCCGCACATGCCGCATCGCGCTCCTCGCCCAGGGCAAGGGCGCGGCCGCCCTACTGACGGTGTTGCCCCGCCGGGCCCACCAGCGTCCTGACGAGGGTGTCGACTGCTGCCGACCGGGCTGCTCGCCGGGACTGCCGTGCGGGAGCCTCCCGCTGCGGCCGGCTGTCCGTGCTGCACGAGCGCGGTGGGTATTCTCAATCTTGTGACCAGGGACAGTACGATCAGAACATTGAGAACAAGTCCTGCGCAGGTGCTGCCCGCCCTGCACCCGAACAGCACGGATCGCAGGCTGAGCTTCACGCGCCAGGAGTTCAACGAGGCGTTCCCTCGCGAGAGCACGCTCGTGGAGCGCAAGTCGGGCATCGGTAGGAAGCCGCTGCAGGAGGCACTCGTTGCGTTCACGAACACGTCCGGCGGAGTCATCCTCATCGGCGTCCAGGACAACGGGGACCTCGCTGGTCGCCGGCTCACCAGCGGCGCCGAGCAGGAGATCTTGGATGCCGTCGCGGATGCACGCGAGGTCTCTGCGCCTGAACTGTTCGAGGTCAGCGTCGACGGCGTGTTCCTGATCGTCGCCGCCGTAGCTCCGCGCGCGGCGGGCGTCGCGCAGACCAGCGACGGACGCGTCCTGGTTCGCCGGGGCGCGCGCAACCGGCCGCTGTTCGCCCTCGACCTGCTGCACTTCCTGCAGGAACGGACGAGAGAGCCCTTCGACAGCTCCGACTCAGACGTCCCTGTCGCTGACGTTCCACTCGAGATGCTCACCGAGTTTCGGGGCGTGTACGGCTGGGACGACGACGAGCTGCTGGACGGACTGCGTGAGCACTCCCTGCTCCGCCAGGACGGCCGGCACCTCACGGTCGCGGGGGCACTGTTCCTTCTGCAGGACCCGCCCCGGCGCTTCACCAAGGCAGAGATCGAGGTACGCAGGTACCTCGACACGGACTCTGCCGCGTACGACGTACGGGACACGTTCCGCGGACCCCTCCACCGGCAGGTGGCCAACGCCCTGGCCCTGATCACGCGGGAGCTCGGCCGTGAGATCGTCCTGGTAGGCGCGTACCGTCAAGAAGTTCCGCGGCTGCCGAGCGACGTGCTGCGGGAGGCCCTCAGCAACGCCGTGGCTCACCGCAGGTACGACCTCGCGGGTCAGCGCGTCCTTGTCGAGCTGCGGCCCGACCGCGTGGTCGTCCGTAGCCCCGGTGGCCTGGTCGAGGGAGTCACCCTCGAGCGCCTGCGCAGTGCTCAGGCCGCGCGCAACGACGCCATCATCACGGTTCTGCGTGCACTGGATCTCGCTCGAGGACAGCGGCCGCGGCGTCGACCTCATGGAGGACGAGATGACCGCGGCCCTGCTCGAGCAACCACGATTCACTGCGGACGACGACTCCTTCACCGTGACCCTGCCCCTCAGCGCTGTGGTGAGCCGGGAGGAACGGGCCTGGGTCCTGGGCCTGGAACGCAGAGGCCTGATCGCTGGTCCAGAGAAGGTCATCGTCGTAGCCGCTGCACGGCGAGGACAGGTTTCCAACGGAGACGTTCGCGCGTTGACGCGGTTGGACAGCGCGCAGGTGCGCACGTCGCTGCGACGGCTGGTGGACCAGGGCGTTCTTGAGGTGCACGGTCAGAAGGGCGGAACCGTCTACAACCTGCGCGAGGACTTCGCGCCTCCGTTGACGCAGACGCTCGACCGCGTCGAGGCCGAGCGTTTGTTGCTGGAGGCCTCTGCCGACGCCCCGCTCAGCAACCGCGCCGTGAGGGAGCTGCTGAAGGTGGACGCGCAGCGGGCTCGCGCCCTCCTGGCCGGCATGACCGAGCGCGGGCTGCTTCGAGCCGTCGGTCGAACGCGCAGTCGTACGTACGTCAGGACCGAGTTGCCCTAGGCCCGCTCTCGCGGACCTCGCGACTGCTGCGGCGGACGCACAACAGGCCGGGTGGGCTGCAAACCAAACTGCTAATGAAGCCCGCAGCACCAGTTGGCGGTTGAGCGCAACACCGGGACGGCGAGTGCGGACGGGACAACACTGGACGAGCGCGGCAGCACGGTCCAGCACGCGTGGTCACGGTGAGCACCGGCCTACGGATCAAGAGGTTGCAGGTTCGAGTCCTGCCGAGCGCACCTGTTGCCGCAGGTCAGCGCCTAACAGTCGTTAGCGAAGGTAAGGTTGCTGACGGGCTTGCTACGGAGCCTCCGCCACAGGCCCCTTGAGGACCTAGTGGAGTGGCCCGATCTGACACTGATCCGTGTTGTGTCGTGCGGGTTCGTGTCGCTCCGTCCGAGCACCCGCTGGTCGCCCTGCCACCGTATCAAGAGGGCCGTTTCCCAGTACGACAAGATGACGTCCCATGACGTGGTGTAGCTCGTCGCGTGTTGCTTCGCGGTGATCGTGACTATGCCGTCTGGAGAGCGGGCTGGTCCATCACCTCGTTCGGGTCGTCGCGGCGGGGCTCGAGGGCGGTCGGGGCCGGCGGGTTGAGCAGCGCCATCGACTCCTCGCTCAGGTAGCGCCGGTCGCTGTCTTGCCACTCGTCGTGCGCCTCGATCAGGACGCAGGCCGACAGTCGCAGCAGGGCGTCGGTGTTGGGGAAGATCCCGACGACGTTGGTGCGGCGCTTGACCTCGCGGTTGAGCCGCTCGATCGGGTTGGTCGACCAGATCTTGCGCCAGTGCGCGTGCGGGAAGTCCGCGAACGCGGTCAGGTCGGCCTTGGCGTCGCGCAGCAGCTCCGCGACGGCGGGGAACCGGCCGGCGAGGGTGGCGGCGACGTCGTCGACCTGCTCGCGGACCGTGTCCGGGGTGGGCTGGGCGAACACGGTGCGGATCGTCGCGGCGACCATCTCGCCGTGACTCTTGTTGACCTTCGCGAGCGCGTTGCGCATGAAGTGCACCCGGCAGCGCTGCCAGGCCGCGCCCTGCAGCACCGTGGCGATGGCGTTGGTCAAGCCGCGGTGGCTGTCGCTGATGACCAGCTGGACGCCGTCGAGGCCGCGGTCGCGCAGTGAGCGCAGGAACTCGGTCCAGAACGCTTCGGTCTCGCTGTCTCCGACCGCGCAGCCCAGCACTTCCCGTCGGCCGTCAGCGCTCACGCCGGTGGCGATGACGACGGCCTGGGACACGACTCGCTTGTTGATCCGGGCCTTGCAGTAGGTGGCATCCAGGAACACGTAGGGGAAGGCGATCTGGTCCAGCGGCCGGCTCCGCCAGGCCGCGACGTCCTCATCGAGCTGCGCGCAGATCCGGCTGACTTCGCTCTTGCTGATGCCGGTCCCGCCCATTGCCACGACCAGGTCGTCGACCCGGCGGGTGCTCACGCCCTCGACGTATGCCTGGCAGATCACCGCGTGCAGCGCGACGTCGATCCGCCGACGCGGCTCCAGCAGCGAGGGGAAGAACGACCCGGTCCGGGTCTTCGGGATCTTGACCGTCACGTCGCCGCTGGCGGTGGTGACGGTCTTGGGGCGGCTGCCGTTGCGCTGGGTCGTGCGGGTGTCGCTGCGCTCGTGCGGCTCGGCGCCGATGTGGGCGGTCGCCTGCGCATCGACGAGGGACTGCAGCATCGTCTCGAGCAGCTTGCGCATCAGGTCGCCGCCGTCGGCGCGCTGCACCATCTCAGCGAGCTCGAGCAGGGCAGATCGCGTCCCGTGGAGTGGTGTAACTCGTCGCGTGGTGCTCTGCGAGTGAGAGCAACTATGCCGTAGCGGCGATCTCCTTCCGCGGGGTTGTCGTCGTTCTTGGGCTCCAGGACGGTCGGGGCGGGCGGGTTGAGCAGCGCCATGGACTCCTCGCTCAGGTAGCGGCGGTCGCTGTCTTGCCACTCGTCGTGGGCCTCGATGAGCACGCAGCTCGACAGCCGGAGCAGGGCTGCGGGGTTGGGGAAGATCCCGACGACGTCGGTGCGGCGCTTGACCTCGCGGTTGAGCCGCTCGAGGGGGTTGGTGCTCCAGATCTTGCGCCAGTGCGGCGAGCGGGAAGTCCGCGAACGCGGTCAGGTCGGCCTTGGCGTCCAGCAGCATCTCGGCGACGGCGGGGAACTGCCCGGCCAGCATGTCGGCGACGAGGTCGACCTGGGCCCGGACCTCCTTGCGGGCCGGGCTGGGCGAAGATCGTCCGGATGGTGGCGGCGACCATCTCGGCGTGGCCCTTGCTGACCTTGGCCAGCACGTTGCGCATGAAGTGCACCCGGCAGCGCTGCCAGCTCACGCCCTGCATGACGGTCCCGATGGCGTTGACCAGGCCGCTGTGGGCGTCGCTGATGACCAGCTGGACCCCGGTCAGGCCGCGGTCGCGCAGGTCGCGCAGGAACTCCGTCCAGAAGACTTCGGTCTCGCTGTCACCGGTCGCGCAGCCCAGCACTTCCCTTCTGCCGTCGGCACTCACGCCGGTGGCGATCACGACGGCCTGGGACACCACCCGCCGGTTGAGGCGGACCTTGCAGTAGGTCGCGTCGAGGAACACGTAGGGAAACGCGGTGTGGTCCAGCGTGCGGGTGCGCCAGATCGCGACCTCGGCGTCGAGCTGCGCGCAGATCCGCGAGACCTCGCTCTTGCTGATCCCGGTGCCGCCCATCGCGATGACCAGGTCGTCGACGCGGCGGGTGCTGACGCCCTCGACGTAGGCCTGCATCACGACCGCGTGCAGCGCCACGTCGATCCGCCTCCTGGGGCACAGCAGAGCCGGGAAGAACGACCCGGTGCGGACCTTCGGGATCTTCACCGTCAGGTCCCCCACGCCCGTCGTGACGAGCTTGTCGCGGGTGCCGTTGCGCTGGGTCGTCCGCAGGTCGGAGCGCTCGTGCAGCTGCGCGCCGATGTGCGCGGCCGCCTCCGCGTCGACGACGCCTTGGAGCATCCCGCCGAGCAGCCGGCGCATGAGCTCGCCGCCGTCGGCGGTGCGAAGCATCTCGATCATCTCGAGCAGGGCAGAATCGTCTAGGGCCATCGTGTTGAGTCCTTGTCTGTGAGTTCCTTGGTCGGTTCTCACAGAGCCTCACGCGGTGGCCCCTCAACGTCGGTGACCGACACGAACCCGGTCACGATCAAGGGCCGGAGTTACACCACTCCA
>CAVSEK010000005.1:0-61232 GCA_963726975.1 uncultured Actinomycetota bacterium | reverse complement strand
GCGCTACGGCACCGTGCACCTCGTCGACGAGGGCGCCGCGGCCACGGCCGTCGTCGTCGCCGACCTGCTCGACCGGCTCGGCCTGCCGCTGGACGCCGAGCGTCGCCGCGCGCGCTCTACACCGGCCTGGTCACCGACACCGGCTCGTTCCGGCACGCCTCGACCACCCCGGAGGTGCACGAGCTCGCCGCGCGGCTGCTCGCGACCGGCATCCGGCACGACCTGATCACCCGGGCGATCTACGACACCCAGCCGTTCGGCTACGTCCGGCTGCTCGGCGACGTCTGCGCCCGCGCGGTGCTCGAGCCCGACGCGGTCGGCGGGCCTCGGGCTGGTCTGGACCGTCGTCGAGGCCGACGACCTCGACCGGCACGGCCTCGGGCCTGGCCGACGTCGAGGGCGTCATCGACGTGCTGCGGACCGCCGCAGGAGGCCGAGGTCGCCCTGGTCGTGAAGTGCGACCCGGCCGACGGGCTCTACAAGGTCTCGACGCGCTCCAAGGGCGCCGTCGACGTCGGCGCGGTCTGCACCGCGCTCGGCGGCGGCGGCACCGCTTCGCCGCCGGCTTCACCTCGCACGACGACGCCGCCGACGACCCTGGCCGCCGTGCGCGCGGCGCTCGAGCGCGCCCCGCACCTGCCGGTGTGACGGCCGCGGCCGCCCGCCCCCGACGGGCTGCTCGTCGTCGACAAGCCCGCCGGCTGGACCAGCCACGACGTCGTCGGCCGCGGCCGCCGGCTCGCCCGCACCCGCAAGGTCGGCCACGCGGGCACGCTCGACCCGATGGCCACCGGCGTGCTGCTGCTCGGGATCGGCCGGGCCACCCGGCTGCTCGGCCACCTCGCCGCTCACCGACAAGGACTACGACGCGACCATCCGGCTGGGCGCCACGACCGTCACCGACGACGCCGAGGGCGAGGTCGCTGCGAGGTCCGCGACGCGTCCGGGGTCACCGACGACGCGCTGGGCGCCGCGCTCGCCGCGCTCACCGGCGAGATCGAGCAGGTGCCGTCCTCGGTGTCGGCGGTCAAGGTCGACGGCGTGCGGTCGTACGCCCGGGTGCGCGCGGGGGAGCAGGTCGAGCTCGCCGCGCGCCGCGTCGTCGTGTCGCGGCTGGAGGTGCTCGCCCGGCGCGGCGACGACGTCGACGTGACGTGCACCGTGTCCTCCGGCACCTACGTCCGCGCGCTCGCCCGCGACCTGGGCGAGGCGCTCGGGCGTCGGCGCGCACCTCACCGCGCTGCGCCGCACCCGGGTCGGGCCGTTCGGCCTCGACGGCGGCCCGGACCTCGCCGCGCTCGGAGCCGACGCGGTGCGTCGACGCGGCCGTCCTGCCGCTGGACGCCGCGGTCGCCGCGTCCTTCCCGCGCCGCGACCTCGACGCCCGCGGAGGCCGTCGACCTGTCGCACGGCCGGCGGCTGCCGCCGACCGGTCGGCCCGGGCCCGTCGGCGCCTTCGCCCCGGACGGCCGCTGCGTCGCGCTGGTGGAGGACCGCGACGGCGCGGCCCGGGCGAGCGTCGTCTTCGCGCCCGCCTGACCCCTGCCCGCCCGGTCTGGCAGGGTGGGGGCGTGCAGCGCTGGCGCGGGGTGACGAGCGCGCCCGTCCGGGTGGGGGCGCTGCGTGGTGACGATCGGCGTCTTCGACGGCGTGCACCGCGGCCACCAGCAGATCGTCGGGCGGGCGGTGGCGCTCGCCGGCGAGCTGCGCGTGCCGAGCGTCGTCCTGACCTTCGACCCGCACCCCAGCGAGGTCGTGCGGCCCGGCAGCCACCCGCCGGTGCTGTCCGGCCAGCGCTACCGCGCCGACCTGCTCGAGCAGCTCGGCGTCGACGTGGTCTGCGTCCAGCCGTTCACCCGCGACTTCAGCCGGCTGTCGCCGGACGCCTTCGTCCACGAGGTGCTCGTCGAGCACCTGCACGCCCGCGCCGTCGTGGTGGGGGAGAACTTCCGGTACGGCGCGAAGGCCGCCGGCGACGTGGGCACGCTGGCGGCCGCCGGGCGGCGCTTCGGGTTCAGCGTCGAGGGCGTCCCGCTGCTCGGCGGCGACGACTCGGGCGGGCAGACCTGGTCCTCGACCTACGTCCGGTCCTGCGTCCAGGCGGGCGACGTCGAGGAGGCGGCCCGCGCGCTCGGCCGCGACCACCGCGTCGAGGGCGTCGTCGTGCGCGGCGACCAGCGCGGCCGCGACCTGGGCTACCCGACCGCCAACCTCCAGCCGCTGCCGTGGAGCGCGGTGCCCGCCGACGGGGTCTACGCCGGCCACCTGGTGCGCGGCGGCGAGCAGCTGCCGGCGGCCATCAGCATCGGCACCAACCCGACCTTCGCGGGCGTCGAGCGGCGGGTCGAGGCGTTCGTCCTCGACTTCACCGGCGACCTGTACGGCGAGCAGGTCGGGCTGAGCTTCCGGGCCCGGCTGCGCGACACCGAGACCTTCGACGGTGTCGACGCGCTGGTGGAGCAGATGGACCGCGACGTGCAGCGCGCCCGCGACCTGCTCGGGTCCTGACCGGCGGGTCCGCCGCCCGCGCTGCTAGGCTCGTCGTACGCCGGCCCGTCCGGTGGTGTGACGTCCATGCCCGGGTGAAGCAGGCCCCGGGTGCACACCGCAACCGAAACAGGAGCACCGTGTCGCTCGACACCGCCACCAAGCAGGCCATCATGGCCGAGTACGCCACGGTCCCCGGGGACACCGGCTCGCCGGAGGTGCAGGTGGCGATGCTGTCGCGCCGCATCTCCGACCTCACCGACCACCTGCGCGAGCACAAGCACGACCACCACACCCGCCGCGGCCTGCTGCTGCTGGTGGGTCGCCGTCGCCGCCTGCTCAAGTACCTGGAGAAGACCGACATCAACCGCTACCGCGCGCTCATCGCGCGGCTGGGTCTTCGCCGCTAGACGCACGACAGGGGAGCGCCTCCGGGCGCTCCCCTTCGTCGTAGGACGACCGTCCTGCGACGCCCCCGCGCCTGTCCCGGCCCCTGGGTCCGGTCCTCGGGAGTGGTGCCCGGACCACGTGCCGGCCGCCTCCACTGAGCGCCGGCACCCCGCGCCGGGACCGCTCCGCAGTGAAGAGGAGCGCCACCCATGGCAGAAGAGCACGAGAACGAGAGCTACGTCTACGGCAGCGAGTACGCCGACGCCGTCATCGACAACCCGGGCGGTCCGCGGACCGTCCGCTTCGAGACCGGCCGGCTGGCCCGCCAGGCCGCCGGCGCCGTGACGATCTACCTCGGCGACACGATGGTGCTGTCGGCCACGACGGCCAGCAAGCGCCCCAAGGACAACCTCGACTTCTTCCCCCTCACGGTCGACGTCGAGGAGCGGATGTACGCCGCGGGCAAGATCCCGGCTCGTTCTTCCGCCGCGAGGGCCGGCCCAGCGAGGACGCGATCCTCACCTGCCGCCTCACCGACCGCCCGCTGCGCCCGTCCTTCAAGAAGGGCCTGCGCAACGAGGTCCAGGTCGTCGAGCACCGTCCTGTCGCTCGAGCCGACCCACCTGTACGACGTGCTGGCGATCAACTCCGCCGCCGCGTCGGTGCTGCTGTCCGGCCTGCCGTTCACCGGCCCGGTCGGCGCCACCCGCGTCGCCCGCACCCGCCGACGGCTGGGTCGCCTTCCCGACCACCGAGGAGCTCGAGGACGCGACCTTCGACATGGTCGTCGCGGGCCGCCTGCTCGACGACGGCGACGTCGCGATCATGATGGTCGAGGCCGAGGCCACGCGCAACGTCTTCGACGTCATCAACGGCGGCGGCACCGCCCCCACCGAGGACGTCGTCGCCGAGGGACTGGAGGCCGCCAAGGCCCCGATCGCCGCGATCTGCCGCGCGCAGAACGAGCTCAAGGCCAAGTAGCCCCAAGGAGCCGCTGGAGTTCCCCGTCTTCCTCGACTACGAGGACGACGTGCTGCAGGCCGTCACCGAGGCCGGCGAGGCCGACCTCACCGCGGCGATGCAGATCGCCGACAAGCAGGAGCGCGAGGCCGCCACCGACGCCGTCAAGGCGAAGGTCCAGGAGTCGCTCGCCAGCCGCTTCGAGGGTCGCGAGAAGGAGGTCGGCGCCGCGTTCCGCTCGCTGACCAAGACCGTCGTCCGCCGCCGCATCGTCCAGGACGGCGCCCGCATCGACGGCCGCGGCCTGGAGGACATCCGCCAGCTCTCGGCCGAGGTCGAGGTGCTCCCGCGGGTGCACGGCTCGGCGCTGTTCGAGCGCGGCGAGACCCAGATCCTGGGTGTCACCACGCTGAACATGACGCGCATGGAGCAGATGGTCGACACGCTCAACCCCGAGAACCGCAAGCGCTACATGCACCACTACAACTTCCCGCCGTACAGCACCGGGGAGACCGGCCGCGTGGGCTCCCCGAAGCGCCGCGAGATCGGCCACGGCGCGCTCGCCGAGCGCGCCCTGCTGCCGGTGCTGCCCAGCCGCGAGGACTTCCCGTACGCGATCCGCCAGGTCAGCGAGGCGCTCGGCTCCAACGGCTCGACCTCGATGGGCTCGGTCTGCGCGTCAGCACGATGTCGCTGCTCAACGCCGGGGTGCCGCTCAAGGCGCCGGTCGCGGGCATCGCGATGGGCCTGGTCTTCGAGGGCGGCGAGTACGCCACGCTCACCGACATCCTCGGCGCCGAGGACGCGTTCGGCGACATGGACTTCAAGGTCGCCGGCACCCCGCAGTTCGTCACCGCGCTGCAGCTCGACACCAAGCTCGACGGCATCCCCTCGCACGTGCTGGCCGCTGCGCTGCAGCAGGCCCGCACCGCCCGCCTCGCGATCCTCGAGGTCATGGGCGAGGCGATCGACGAGCCCGACGAGATGAGCCCGTACGCCCCGCGCGTGCTGTCGGTGAAGATCCCGGTCGACAAGATCGGCGAGGTCATCGGCCCGAAGGGCAAGATGATCAACCAGATCCAGGCCGACACCGGCGCCGACATCACCGTCGAGGACGACGGCACGATCTACATCGGCGCCACGTCGGGCACGGCGGCCGAGGCCGCGCTGGCGACCATCAACCTGATCGCCAACCCGACGATGCCCAAGGTCGGCGAGCGCTTCCTCGGCACGGTCGTCAAGACCGCCGCCTTCGGCGCCTTCGTCAGCCTGCTGCCGGGCAAGGACGGCCTGGTCCACATCAGCAAGCTGGGCAACGGCAAGCGCGTCGGCAAGGTCGAGGACGTCGTCAACGTCGGCGACAAGCTGCAGGTCGAGATCACCGAGATCGACCAGCGCGGCAAGATCAGCCTCACCCCGGTGGCGGCGGACGCCGAGTCCGCGCCGGCGCTGCGGCCTAGACCCCCGTGCCGCCCGGAGCCCCTCGGGCGGTCCGACGGCGTCACCACGCGCCGGACGCTGCTGCCCGGGGGGCTCCGCGTCGTGACGGAGGCGGTGCCGGGCGCCCGCTCGGTGGCGTACGGCATCTGGGTCGACGTCGGCTCGCGCGACGAGGCCCCCGAGCTCGCCGGCGCGTCGCACTACCTGGAGCACCTGCTGTTCAAGGGCACCGCCCGGCGCGACGCCCTGGCGATCGCCGCGGCCCTGGACGAGGTCGGCGGCGAGAGCAACGCCTTCACCGACCACGAGCACACCTGCTACTACGCCCGGGTGCTCGACACCGACCTGCCGCTCGCGGTCGACGTCGTCAGCGACATGGTCACCGTCGTCCCTGGTCCGCCCCGAGGACGTCGAGGCCGAGCGCAGCGTCGTGCTCGAGGAGATCGCCATGCACGACGACGACCCGGGCGACCTCGTGCACGAGCTGTTCGCGGAGGCGCTGTACGGCGACCACCCGCTCGGCCGGCCCGTGATCGGCACGGTCGAGAGCATCGAGGCGCTGCAGCCGCGACGCGGTGCACGGCTAGTACCGCCGGCGCTACACCCCGGACCGGATGGTCGTCGCGGTCGTCCGGCGGGCTCGACCACGACCGGACCGACCGAGCTCGTCGAGCAGGCGTTCCGCGCTGCTGGCTCGCCGCCGACGACGGCCCCGCCCCGCGGCGGCGGCGCACCGGTGGCCCGCAGGGCCTGGCCGACGTCCTCGTGGAGGACCGGCCGGGGGAGCAGGCCAACCTGCTGCTCGGCACGACCGGGCTGGTGCGCGACGACCCCCGGCGGTGGGCGCTGCAGGTGCTCAGCTCGGCGCTGGGCGGCGGCACGAGCACCCGGCTGTTCCAGAGCGTGCGCGAGCAGCGCGGCCTGGCCTACTCGGTGTGGTCCTGGGCGTCGTCGTCGTCCGACACCGGCACCTTCGGCGTCTACGCCGGCTGCTCCCCCGACAAGGTGGACGAGGTCGTCCGGCTCGTGCGCGCCGAGCTCGACGAGGTCGCGGCGCACGGCCTGCGCGACGCCGAGGTGGCCCGCAGCAAGGGCGAGCTGCGCGGCGCGGCCGTGCTCGGGCTGGAGGACACCGGCGCGCGGATGAGCCGCGTCGGCAAGGCCGAGCTGGTCGACGGCGACGCTGCGCACGGTCGACCAGGTGCTCGCCCGGATCGAGGCGGTCACGCCGGACGACGTCCGGGCGGTCGCCGCCGACGTCCTGACCCGGCCCCTGGCGCTCGCCGCGGTCGGGCCCTTCGGCGACCGCGACCTGAGGGGCTGGTGCGGTGAGCGGCAGGTCCGGGTCGCGGTGCTGGGCGCGCGGGGCCGGATGGGCGCGGAGGTCGTCCGGGCCGTCGAGGCCGCCGACGACCTGCGGGTCGTCGCGGCCTCGACGCCGGCGACGCCCTGGACCTGTCCGGCGTCGACGTCGCCGTCGACTTCACCCACCCCGACGCCGTCATGGGCAACCTCGACGCCTGCGTCGCGGCCGGGGTGCACGCCGTCGTCGGCACCACGGGCTTCACCGACGACCGGCTCGCCGCGCTGCGCGACCTGCTGGAGGGCACGCCCGACCGGCGTGCTGGTCGCCCCCAACTTCGGCATCGCCGCCGTGCTCATGATGCGCTTCGCCGCGCAGGCGGCCCGCTTCTTCGACTCCGTCGAGATCGTCGAGCTGCACCACCCCGGCAAGGCCGACGCGCCGAGCGGCACCGCCCGGCGCACCGCCGAGCTCGTCGCGCCGGCCCGCGAGGGGATGCCGCGCGATGCCCGACGCGACGTCGCAGGCTGCTCGACGGCGCCCGCGGCGCCGACGTCTCCGGCGTGCGGGTGCACGCCGTCCGGCTGGCCGGGCTGGTCGCGCACCAGGAGGTGCTGCTCGGCGGCTCCGGCGAGACCCTGACGCTGCGGCACGACTCCTACGACCGGGCCTCCTTCATGCCGGGGGTGCTGCTCGGCGTGCGCGCAGGTCGCGTCCCGGCCGGGCCTGACCGTGGGCCTGGACGCCCTGCTCGACCTGTGAGGGCCCGCACCACGGCGGTCCTGCTCGTCGGCGTCACCGGCGCTGCTCGGCGCTGTACATGCTGGTCCGGGCGGTCGACCTGTTCCGCACCGGCCGGCTCGCCGGGCTGCTGCTCGGCATCGGGGTCGCTGCTGCTCGTCGCCGTCGGCGCGGTGCTGCTCGCCGGCGAGGTGCGCTTCGGGCTCGACACCCAGCGGCTGGGCGAGCGCCTGGCCCGCGAGGGCGGGCTGCCCGAGGTCCCGGCCGACACTGCCGCGGCTGCCCAGCGGCCGGCTGACCACGCGACGCGGCCGACGCGCTGTTCGCCGAGCGGCGGGCCGAGGTCGAGGCGGCGCCGGAGGACTGGCGGGCGTGGTTCCGGCTCGCGACCGCCTACGGCGACGCCCGCGACACCGCGCGGGGCCGGACCGCGATGCGGCGGGCCGTGCGCGCCCGGAGCGCGCCGGCCGGCTGAGCCCGCGCGGGCAGCGACCCGGCCGTACGAGACGCGCCGAGCCCGACCTGCTGGTACTGCCGTCGCGCGGCGTCGATCTTGGTGAAGACGTCCTCGACGCCCTGCGGGACGCCGTCCGGGTCGACCTAGACGTAGCCGCCGGTGACGTGGAACAGCGTGCACATCTCCGCGACGCCGTCCGGCACCTCGAGGGTGTGCACGTCGCCCGGCGGCTCGAAGGAGTAGCCGCCCTCCTCGGCCCACCAGTCGTGCTCGAGGTAGTGCCAGCGCCCGCGCAGCGTCAGGGCGTGGCACCGGGCCGGCGTCCCGGTGCCGGGACAGGATGCCGGAGCGGCGCACCCGCAGGATGTTGACGAAGTAGCCCTGGCTGGCCGACAGCAGTCAGCGGCCGGAACGACACGGCCTCGGTCTGCGGCACCCACGGCGTTCGTCGGCGCCGTCGAGGTCGAGCGCGCCGAGCTCGACCAGGTCGGCGGTCACGCCGTACGGCTGCGGCCCGCGGTAGGGCGACCCGCTAGTCGTCGTGGGCGCGCACCGGCTCGGTCGTCGTCACTGCGTCTCCGCTCGCTCGGGCGGCCTGCATCGTGCCCTGCCGGTGGTCCCCGCCAGCGACCGACGGGCTGCGCCGCGGTGGTATAGCCTCCGCGGCTGTGACCGACCGCTTCTTCGAGGACTACGTCGTGGGCCGCACCACCGAGCACGGCCGGTGCTGGTGGAGGAGGCGTGGTCCCGGATTCGCCCGGCGCTACGACCCGCAGCCCTTCCACGTCGACCCGGCCGCGCGGCCGCGGGGCCGTTCGGCGGCATCATCGCCAGCGGCTGGCACCCTGCGCGCTGATGATGCAGCTGTCCGCGCAGGAGGTGCTCTCGCCCGCCTCCAGCCCGGCCTCGCCGGGCGTCGACGAGCTCGCTGGCCGGCGCCGGCAGCGGCCGGAGCCGACCGGCCGCGCTGCCGGCCACGGTCGAGCAGCCCGACGCTCGCAGAGCCGCGCCCGACCGCGGCGGCGGCACAGCCGGGACCCGCTCGAGCAGATCGTCGCGAGGTCTCCGGGACCACGAGGCGGTCAAGCGCGTGCGGTCCCAGCAGACGCCGGCGCGAGCGCCAGCGAGCCGGCCCGGTCACCGGCACCGTGCGGTCCGGCCGCTGAGCAGGACGAGGAGCCCGGCGAGCAGCGCCGCCGGCCGAGTAGCCCACGTGCAGGGACTGGCGGGAAGGGCTGCGGCGGGGGACGGCATCGCCCGACCGGCCCGCCCGGTCCGCGGCCGGCCACGACCGGGCGCGCGCCGGCGCGGGTGGCGGGGGAGGCCGGGACCGTGAGCCCGTCCGAGCCCGACCGTCGACCCGGCGCGCACCGCACCTTCGCCGACCTCGGCCTGCGCGCGGAGCTGCTCGCGGCGCTGTCCGGCCCTCGGCTACGAGGAGCCGACGCCGATCCAGGCCGAGGCCGTGCCGCCGCTGCTCGCCGGTCGCGACGTGCTCGGGCAGGCCGCCACCGGCACCGGCAAGACGGCGGCCTTCGCGCTGCCGCTGCTGCAGGGCCTGGCCGCGGCCCCGCGCGTGACGCGCTGGCCGCTGGCCCTCGTGCTCGCGCCGACCCGCGAGCTGGCGATGCAGGTGTCGGAGGCGCTGCACCGCTACGGCCGCGGGCATCGGCGCCCGGGTGCTGCCGGTCTACGGCGGCCAGCCGATCGGCCGGCAGCTGCGCGAGCTCGAGCGCGGCGTCGACGTCGTCGTCGCGACCCCCGGCCGGGCGCTGGACCACCTCAGCCGCGGGCAGCCTGCGGCCTCGACGAGGCTGCGCACGGTCGTGCTCGACGAGGCCGACGAGATGCTCGACATGGGCTTCGCCGACGACCTCGAGGCGATCCTCGCGGCCGCTCCCGCGCGTCCCGCCAGACCGTGCTGTTCTCGGCCACCCTGCCCGCCCACATCGACCGGATCGCCCGCCGGTCGCACATGCGCGACCCCGTCCGGATCGCCATCGCGCCGGCAGACGCCGGCGCCGGGGCGGTCCCCGCTCGTCCGCCAGACCGCGTACGTCGTCGCGCCGGCCGACAAGCCCGCGGCGCTCGGCCGGGTGCTCGACGTCGAGGCGCCGGGCGCGGCCCTCGTCTTCTGCCGGACCCGCGAGGAGGTCGACGCGCTGACCCAGACGCTGACGGGCGCGGCTACCGGGCCGAGCCGCTGCACGGCGGGATGAGCCAGGACCAGCGCGACCGCGTCATGGGCCGGCTGCGCGCGCAGACCGCGGACCTGCTGGTGGCGACCGACGTCGCCGCGCGCGGGCTCGACGTCGACCACCTCACCCACGTCGTCAACTACGACGTGCCGTCGTCGCCGGAGACCTACGTGCACCGGACCGGCCGGGTCGGCCGGGCGGGCCGGGAGGGCATCGCGATCACGCTCGCCGAGCCGCGCGAGCAGCGGATGCTGCACACCATCGAGCGCGTGACCGGCCAGAAGATCGCCCGGGCCGCGCTGCCGAGCGTCGCGGACCTGCGGGCCAAGCGGCTCGAGTCGCTGCGCGGCGCGCTGCGCGAGGAGCTGCTCTCCGGAGACCTCGACCGCTACGGCCCGCTGGTCGCCTCCCTGGCCGACGAGTTCGACCTGGAGCGGGTGGCCTGCGCGGCCGCCTCGCTCGCCGCGCGCGAGAGCGGCGGGCGAGCCCGACGAGGCCGAGATCGTGCAGCCGGCCGCCCGACCGGTCGTCGACCGCCCCGCGGGCGGCCCGGCCGCGCGGGGGCGCGAGGCCGCCGGGCGACCGCGGCGCGGGCCCGGCGGGAGACGAGCCGGGTCTTCGTCGGCAGCGGCCGGGAGTCCGGCATCCGTCCGCAGGACCTCGTCGGCGCGGTCACGGGGGAGTCGTCGCTGTCGGGCCGCGACATCGGCAGCATCGAGATCTTCCAGCGCTTCTCGCTCGTCGAGGTGCCGGAGGCGGCGGTCGACGAGGTCGTCACCGCGCTGCGCGGCACCCTCGTCAAGGGGCGCAAGGCCACCGTCCGCCGCGACGCCGGCCCGCGCAGCAGCGCACCCGCCCGGCCGCCCCGCGCGTAGCCCTGCCCGGACGTCCGCCCCACGCGGACACGGCGACGGCGCGTCGGGCGGACGCGCGCGAGGGGGTGGAGTCGCGGCGCTGCACCCTCTAGGGTCCGCTCGAGGCACGGAGGACGGGGGGTGCCGGTGGCCACGATGACGGCCGACGGCCGGGTGCTCAGGGTCGACCTGCACGGCGACGCGGTGCGCGCTGCCCAGGGCTCGATGGTCGCCTACACGGGCACCGTCCAGTTCAAGGGCGCGGGCGCGGGCGGCGGCGACGGGTTCCGGGCCGCGCTCAAGCGCAAGGCGGCCGGGGAGAGCGTCCAGCTCATGGAGGTGACCGGCACCGGGCGGGTGCACCTCGCCGTCGACGCGCAGTACGTCGCCGTCGTCGACCTGGCGGGCGACACGCTCTCCGTCGAGTCCGAGCAGCTGCTCGCCGTCGGCCCGGGACTGCGCCTGGACGTCCGCTTCGCCGGGCTCGGCGGGATGTCCTCCGGGCAGGGCCTGGCGACGACGACCGTGAGCGGCAGCGGTCAGGTCGCCGTGCTCAGCGACGGGCCGGCGATCGCGCTCGAGGTCGCCCCCGGGCGGTCGCTCGTCGTCGACCCCGACGCCTTCGTCGCCTCCCGCGGACAGCTCAGCACGTCGCTGGTGTCCGGCGTCTCCTGGCGCTCGCTGGTCGGGGAGGGCTCGGGGGAGCCGTTCTCGCTGCGCTTCGACGGCAGCGGCGTCGTCCTCGTCCAGCCCGCGGAGCGCTGAGCCGTGCCGTTCGAGCAGGTCAACAGCAAGGTCGTCCAGGCCCGGGTCGACGACCGCACGCCGGTGCTGTCCCGCCGCGGCGCGATGCTCGGCTACCGCGGCCGGGTGGCCTTCCGGCCCGTGCACGGGCCGGGCGGCGGGGTCCGCGGCGCGGTGGGCGCCGCGTTGGCGGGCGAGTCCACCCCGATGATGGTCAGCACCGGCACCGGCGAGGTGCTGTACGGCTTCCGCAGCCTGCACGTCACCGTCGTCGAGCTCGACGGGACGGCGCCGCTCGTCGTCGAGGCCGACCGGCTGCTCGCCCACGACGCCGGGCTGCAGACGTCGGTGCAGCTCATCGGCTCAGGCGGCGTCCGTGCGGCGGTGCGCGGCATGGCGACCGGTGCGGGCCTGTTCACCACCCAGGTCTCGGGGGCGGGGTCGGTCGCGCTGCTGTCCCACGGCGGGACGTTCTCGCTGCCGGTGCGGCCCGGCGAGGTCGTGGGGGTCGACCCGCAGGCCTACGTCGCCTCGCAGGGCCAGCTCACCGTCGAGCTCGCGGCCAAGGTCGGCTGGCGCGACGCGGTCGGCCGCGGCAGCGGCGAGGCCTTCCAGCTGCAGGTCAGCGGCACCGGCACGGTCCACGTGCAGGCCTCCGAGAAGAAGCTGTAGGAGCGGTCGTGGACGTCCTGGGCCCGGGCAGCCTGCCGAAGAACGACAACGTCAACCCGTACGCCTTCTGCGTCGACCTCGACGGGCCGTGGTTCATCAGCAAGGGCGCGATGATCGCGTACTACGGCGAGGTCGGCTTCCAGGCGGTCACCGCGTACGCCTCGGTCGACGCCTTCCTCGCGGCCCGGTTCTCCAGCCCCGTCCACGTGCAGGACTGGGTCGTCGCGGAGGGCCGCGGCCAGGTGCTGCTGGCCGACCGCGGCTTCGACGTCAACTCCTACGACCTCGACGACGGCAACCTCACCGTCCGGGCGACCAACCTCATGGGCTTCGCCCCGACGCTGGAGCTCAAGCAGTCGATCGTGCCCGGCTTCGTCACGCTGCTGGGCAGCGGGCAGTTCCTCGCGTCGTCGAACGGACCGGTCATCTTCGTCGAGCCGCCGTTCCGCACCGACCCCGAGGCGCTGCTGGGCTGGGCCGACTGCCCGAGCCCGGCGGTGCACCACGACGCGGCCTGGATGGCGCAGAGCATCGCCGGCCTGCTGCAGGGCGCGTTCGGGCGGGCCTCAGGGGAGGAGCGGCAGTACGACTTCACCGGCGCGGGGACGGTCCTGCTGCAGTCCTCGGAGGTCGTGCGCGAGGACCCGTCGCTGCTGCGGCTCGTCGAGGAGCAGACGCACCAGCTCACCGACGCGCAGGCCGGCACGCTCGCGCAGCGGCTGCAGGCGCGGGTCCAGCCCCAGCGCTGACGCCCCCGGCTCAGCGCTGCCGCACGACCCGCGGCGGGCCGACGTGCTCGGCCAGCCAGGCGTTCAGCGGCCCGAGCGCGCGCCAGGCCGAGGCCACCCGGTCGAGGACCTCGCCGGTGTGCAGCCACTCCTGCGGCGGCTCCTGCCGCACGGCGAACAGCGTCTTGAGGGTCAGCAGGTCCGCCGCGGGCGCTGTCGGCGGGCAGCTCCTTCGGCACCCGCGCGAGCCGCTCGCCCTCGACGGCGAACCCGGCCGCGCGCAGCGCGTCGAGCACCGCGACGAGCCGCGGCCCGGCGAGGTCGTCCGCGGCCGCCGCGCGCAGCCGCCGGGCCTGGTCGGTGGCCAGCCCGTGCGCCCCGCCGGCGAGCATCAGCCCCGCGGCCGACAGCTGCAGGTAGAGCCCGCCCTGCACGTCGTCGCCGATCGCGGCCGCTGCCGCGGTCTTGTACGGCGTCTTGTCCTTGCTGAAGCGCACGTCCCGGTACGGCCGGAACACCTTGGCCGGGCCGAACTCCGGCTCGAGCCCGGCGAGCAGCGCCTGCAGCGGAGCCCGCACGCACCGCTCGTACACCTCGCGGTGGTCGGTCCAGTAGGCCTTGGTGTTGTCGGCCTCGAGGCCCTCGTAGAAGTCGAGCGCCTCCTCGGGGAAGCCCGAGGCGCTCAGGGCGTCACGTCCACGTGCAGGCGGACCTGGCGCGCCACGGCCCGACCGGTGTCGAGCCCGCGAGCGGCGCCGTCGGGCTCCCAGCCGGCGGCGCCGAGGAACGACCGGGTCGCCGGGTCGTCCTCGAACACCCAGGCCCGCGCGGTGGGCACGCCCTGCTCGCGCCACCCGTCGACGGCGGCGGCGAGCAGCCGCGAGCCGTGCCCACGACGTCCCCAGCGCGGCTCCACCAGCAGGGCCGTCACCTCGACCCCGTCGTCCCCGTCGTCCCCGGGCTCGCAGGCGAGCAGCCCCACGACCTCGCCGCCGTCGAGGGCGACGAGCAGCCGGTGCCGCGGCGAGGCGGGCGCCTGCACCGCGGCCCGCCACGCCTGGGCGACCTCGGCCTCGGGCAGCGCGAGCGCCTCCGGCGGCAGCACCTCGGCGTACGCCGTGCGCCAGGTCGAGAGCTGGACCCGCGCGACGTCGTCCGCGTCGTCGGCGCGGGCCGGTCGCACGCTGACGTCGGCCACGTCCCGACCCTACGCAGCGGGTCGGGCGCGTCGCACCCGCGAGAGGTGGGAAGGTGCTCGACATGGCGATCGCGACGACCGACCCCCGCACCGGTGAGGTGCTCCAGACCTTCGACGAGCTGACCCCCGAGCAGCTCGAGGACAAGCTCGCGCGGGCGGCCGCGGCCGCCGAGCGCTACCGGCTCACGACGCTCGAGGAGCGGGTCGGCTGGCTGCGGGCCGCCGCGGACGTCCTCGACGGCCGGGCCGACGAGGTCGCCGAGATGATGACGACCGAGATGGGCAAGACGAAGAAGGCGAGCCTCGCCGAGATCGGCAAGTGCTCGGCGGGCCTGCGCTTCTACGCCGACCAGGGGCCGCAGTTCCTCGCCGACGAGCCCGTCGACCCGGCCTCCGTCGGCGCCGTCGAGGCGTACGCGCGCTACCTGCCGATCGGCGTCGTCCTGGCGGTCATGCCGTGGAACTTCCCGCTGTGGCAGGCGATGCGCTTCGCCGCGCCCGCGCTCATGGCCGGCAACGTCGGGCTGCTCAAGCACGCCAGCAACGTCCCGCAGACGGCGCTGTTCATGGAGGAGCTCTTCCGCGAGGCGGGCTTCCCCGACGACGTCTTCCAGACGCTGCTCATCGGCAGCGGCGGCGTCGACGCCGTGCTGCGCGACGACCGGGTCGCCGCGGCGACGCTCACCGGCAGCGAGGGCGCCGGGCGGGCCGTCGCCAAGACCGCCGGCGAGGTGCTCAAGAAGGTCGTGCTCGAGCTCGGCGGGTCCGACCCGTTCGTCGTGATGCCGTCGGCCGACCTGGCCAAGGCCGCGAAGGTCGCGACGACCAGCCGCTGCCAGAACAACGGCCAGAGCTGCATCGCCGCCAAGCGGTTCATCGTGCACACCGACGTGTACGACGAGTTCGCCGAGCTGTTCGCCAAGGAGATGTCGGCGCTGGTCGTCGGCGACCCGATGGACGAGGGCACCGACGTCGGCCCGCTGGCGACCGAGCAGGGGCGCGAGGACGTCGAGGAGCTCGTCCGGGACGCCGTCGACAAGGGCGCCACGGTCGTCGTCGGGGGCGAGCGCCTCGACCAGCCCGGCTGGTGGTACCCGCCGACGCTGCTCGCGGGGATCACCGAGGACATGGACATGTTCGCCGAGGAGGTCTTCGGCCCGGTCGCGCAGCTGCACCGCGTCGCCGACCTCGACGAGGCCGTCCGGCTGGCCAACGCCACCCGCTTCGGGCTGGGCTCCAACGCCTGGACGAGCGACCCGCAGGAGCAGGAGGTCCTCGTCCGGGACCTCGCGGCCGGCCAGACGTTCATCAACGGCATGACCGCGTCCTTCCCGGCCCTGCCGTTCGGCGGCGTCAAGGCGTCGGGCCACGGCCGCGAGCTCGCCGCGCACGGCATGCGCGAGTTCTGCAACATCAAGACCGTGTGGATCGGCCAGGGCGGCCCGGACACCTCCACCTCGCGGGCGGAGTAGCCGGTGCGGGTCGAGGAGGTCGACCCGCGCGACGACACCGCCTGGGCCGCCTGGTACGCCGTCCTCGACGCCTCGCTCGAGGACGAGCGGCCCGGCGAGCCGCACTGGTCGTCCCTGGAGCAGCGGGAGATCTCCCGCAGCCTCGTCACGCCGGGCGGCGACCGCACGGGCGTCCTGCTCGCCGCCCGCGACGACCACGGCGCGCTGGCGGGGGTCGCCCGGCTGGCCCTGCCGCTGCGCGAGAACCGCTCCCTCGGCCAGGTCCTGCTGCACGTCGCCCCCGACCGCCGCCGGCGGGGGACCGGCACCCGCCTGCTGAGGGCCGTCGAGCAGCGGCTGCGCGCGGCCGGGCGCACCTCGCTGGTGGCGGAGGTCGACGAGCCCGCGCCGGGGGCCCCGGGCCCGGCCTTCGCCGCGGCGGTGGGCGCCGTCTGCGGGCTGCAGGAGGTGCGCCGCGACCTCGACCTGCCGCCGGACCCGGACCTGCTCGACCGCCTCGAGCGGGACGGCCGCGCCGCCGCAGCGGGCTACCGCACCCTCACCTGGCGCGGTCCGACGCCGCCCGAGCGGCTCGAGGAGCGGGCGCTCCTGCAGCGGCGGATGTCGACCGAGGTGCCGCTCGGCGACCTGCCCTACGAGGAGGAGGACTGGGACGCGCCGCGGCTCGCGGCGTACGAGGGCGTCATGCTCCGGCAGCGCCGCACCTGGTTCACGGCTGCGGCGGAGGCCGACGGCCGGCTGGTCGCCTTCACCGACGTCGGCGTGTCCCTGGACGCCCCCCAGCGGGCCTACCAGTGGTCGACCCTCGTCCTCCCGGAGCACCGCGGGCACCGGCTGGGCACGCTCGTCAAGGTCGTCGTGCTGCGCGAGCTGGCCACGGCCTTCCCGCAGGCGCGGCTGCTCACGACCTGGAACGCCGCGAGCAACGCCCACATGATCGCGGTCAACGAGGCGCTCGGCTTCCGGACGGCCGGCGCGCTCGGGCAGTGGGAGCTGCGCCTCGGCGAGGACCGCTGAGCGCCGCCGAGCGGCTGTCGGTCGCGGCGGCCCGCCGGGTGGCGCTGGCGGCGCAGGGCTTCGCCGACCCGACGCCGACCGGGCCGGTGACCCGTCGCCACCTGCGCCGGGTCCTGTCCCGCACGCAGCTGCTGCAGATCGACTCGGTCAACGTCTTCGAGCGCGCGCACCACGTGCCGGCGTTCAGCCGGCTGGGGCCGTACGACACCGGGCTGGTGCACGACCTCGCGTACCGCCGCCGGGAGCTGTTCGAGTACTGGGGGCACGAGGCCTCGCTGCTGCCGGTGGCCCTGCACCCGCTGCTGCGCTGGCGCATGGCCCGGGCCGAGGCGCTCGAGGAGGGCTGGGGCGGCCCGCTGCGCGTCGTCCGCGACCACCCGGAGCTCGTCGCCGAGGTGCTGCGCCGGGTGGAGCAGGAGGGGCCGGTCGGCGCCGGAGCCCTGCGCGACGGCCCCCGCCGCAGCGGCTCCTGGTGGGGCTGGGACTCCGTCAAGCTCGCCCTGGAGTTCCTGTTCTGGTCCGGGCGCCTGACGACGTCGACGCGCCGCTCCTTCGAGCGGGTCTACGACCTCACCGAACGCGTCCTGCCCGCAGCCGTCCTCGCGCTGCCCACGCCGGACCGCGCCGAGGCGCAGCGCGCCCTCGTGCTGCTCGCCGCCCGCGCGCACGGCGTGGCGACCGAGCGCGACCTGCGCGACTACTTCCGCCTGCGCCGCGACGAGGCGGCCGCCGCCGTGCGCAGCCTCGTCGAGGAGGGCGCGCTGCTGCCCGTGCAGGTCGAGGGCTGGCGCGCCCCCGCCTACCTGCACCCGGGCGCGCGGCAGCCCCGCCGGGTGCGCGGCAGCGCGCTGCTGTCGCCCTTCGACCCGCTCGTGTGGGAGCGCGACCGCACGCGACGGCTCTTCGGCTTCGACTACCGCATCGAGATCTACGTCCCCGCGCACCGTCGGGTGCACGGCTACTACGTCCTGCCGTTCCTGCACGAGGAGTCCCTCGCCGCGCGGGTCGACCTCAAGAGCGACCGGGCCGCGGGGGTGCTGCGGGTGCAGGCGGCCTGGGTCGAGCCCGGCGCCGACCCGCCGGACGTGGCCCGCGCCCTGGCCACCGCCCTCGGCGGCGCGGCTCGCTGGCAGGGGCTGGAGGCCGTACGGGTGGAGCCGCACGGTGACCTCGCGCCCGCCCTCGCCGACGCGCTGCGCAGCACCTCCTGGGGCAGCACCTCCTGGGCAGCACCTCCTGGCACAGCACCCCGGAGCAGCACCCCCGGGAGCAGCACCCCCTAGAGCGGGGCGGCCCGCCGCGCCTGCGGCACGGCGCGGTCGGCCGGCGGCTCGTCCTGCAGCAGGAAGACCGGGTTGCTGAAGGCCACCCGCCGGCCCTCGGCGGTGACCACGGCGACCCGTGCGAAGCACGACGTCGTGGTGTCGAGCAGCACGCCGGACGTCCCGCCGGCGAACGAGGACGCCGGCAGCGACGCGACCACCGACGTGCCCGGCTCGACGGCGTCGACGAGGTCGACCGGGCCCTGCACGACCTCGACCGTGCTGCCCGCCGGCAGGTCCGTGGCCGTGATGTCCAGCGACGCCACGGGGACGCCCGGCCGGACCGCCACGCCGCCCATCGGGGTCCCGTCCGCGGACAGGTCGAGGGCGCCTGCGAAGCCGCCGAGCTCCCCGACGTACGCCTGCCCCTCCCGCAGCGCCGCGAGCGCGTCGGCGAGCTCGCCACCGCGCTGCCAGAGGGTGGTCGTGAAGCGGTTGACGTCGGAGGCCCACGACCCGGGGCGCCCGTAGTGGTTGTCGTTCGCGCCGCTCGCGGTGACCCACCGGCCGGCCCGCCAGAGCGTGTCGACGAGGGCCAGGTGGGTCTCGAGGTCGCCGCCCTGCCGGCAGCGGTAGCCGGCCTCCACGACGTCGACGCCGCCGACGGCGCGCGCGAGCAGCGCGCCGGCGACCTGCCGCCGCCGGGCGTCCTGGGCGGCCCGCGAGGCGGGGCCGCCGGTCCCGGCGCCGAGCGGGTGGTTGAGCGCGGCGACGCCGCCGTCGGCGTGCACGGCGGCCGCGGCGTGCGCCACGGGGTCGTCCGCCGGCGGGGCGTGCGGGTCGAGCAGGTGCAGCACCTCGCTGAAGGCGTTGACGTGGCCGCCCGGCGTGGTGATCTCCAGGCCCTGCCGCACGAGGAGCCCCGGCCACCGACCCTCGTACGCCGCGATGAGCTCGCGCTGGGCCTGCAGCGGCTCGTCGCCGCTGGTGCGGCTGCGCTGCAGCCGCAACCAGCCGAACAGCACCGTCGCCGGCGCGCGGCGCCGGCTCGTGGCGCCGAGCGAGAGGTCGGCGGAGGTGCCGTCCGAGGGCACCAGGTCGGGCCACAGCGCCGCGGCGTCCGCGACCGGGTCGAGCAGCACCTCGGACCAGTCGCCCGTGCGCAGGGGCACCTGCACCACGCCGGTGAGGCCCTTCGCCGTACGGGCGGCGGGCAGGCTGCCGAAGCGGTAGGTGATCGAGGTGCGTCCCGACGGGCGCCCGTTCCCGGCCGGCCGGGTCGCCAGCACCAGGCGCAGCTCGCCCCAGGCGTCCGGGCCGACCTCGAGCGGGCAGACCTGCACCGCGAGCGTCTGCCCGGCCAGGTTGGCGCGGTGCGCGTACCCCGCCCGCGAGGCGTCCAGCGTCGAGCGGCAGGTCGCGACCGCGGAGCCGGCGCTGCGGGCGCTGACCCGCAGCGCGCCGGCGCCCGGCGACAGGTCGGCGGGCGGCGGGGTGCGCACCAGACCGGCCGACGACTCCGACAGGGCGCCGCTGCGGGAGGTGCGGAACTGGTACGGCAGGCCCAGGACCTGCTCGGGCGTGCCCGAGAAGTGGAACGCGTCGGGCGCGCGCGCCGCGCTCATGGTCGTGTCGTGGTCGGTGGTCCACAGCACGTCGATGCCGTTCGCCGCTGCCTCGCTGAGCTGGGCCTGCAGACTGGCGAAGCCCTCGCTGAAGCTGCTGTGCACGTGCATGGCGTGGCGCACGGCGACCCGGCCCCCGAGGGGAGCCTCCGGCGCCGCGGCCGCAGCAGACCGCACCGGGAGCGGTCGGCCCAGCGCGGTGCCGGCCGCCGCGGCCCCTGCCGCCTGCAGGAGCCGGCGGCGCGACAGCAGCGGCCTGCGCGGTCCAGGGGCGGGCACGACCAGCAGCCTGACAGGGCGCGGTCCCGCGGTCCAGGGGCTGGGCGGACCACGCCCGAGCGGGCACACTGGCCGCCGTGGCCGCGGTCGTGTCGGAGGTCTGCCTCGACGTTAAGGACGTCGACGCCCAGGCGGCCTTCTGGTCCGCGGCGCTCGGGGTGCCCGCGACGCGCAGCACCGAGGAGGGCGAGGACTGGGCCGAGCTGCCGCTGCGGCCCGGGCTCGTCCTGCTGCTGCTGCAGGTCCCGGAGCCCAAGACCGTCAAGGACCGGATGCACCTCGACCTGTCGCCGCGGGGCTGCACGCAGGACGAGGAGGTGGCCCGGCTCGAGGGGCTCGGCGCGCGCCGGGCCGACGTCGGGCAGGGGCCCGACGCGTCGTGGGTCGTGCTCGCCGACCCGGAGGGCAACGAGTTCTGCGTCCTGCGGACCGTGCGGGAGGCCTGAGCGTCCCCGCGCGTCCGGGCCCGGGTCGGCCGGGCCGCGGCCTAGGCTGGCGGCGGCCCGGCTTCCCCCGCCGCAGAGGGCCTCGTCCGTACGGAGACCACGTGCCCGCGCTCGCGCCCCTGTCCGTCCAGGTCATCGGCCACACCACCTTCACGCCGCCGGCGGACGTGCCCTGGGAGACCGACGCCGACGGCGGGCAGGCGCTGGCGGAGTTCGCCGGGCGGGCCTGCTACCAGTCGTGGAGCAAGCCCAACCCCGCGACGGCCACCAACGCGGGCTACCTCCGGCACATCCTCGAGGTCGGGCACCTGTCGGTGCTCGAGCACGGCAGCGTGTCGTTCTACCTGTGCGGCGTGAGCCGGTCGCTCACCCACGAGCTGATCCGGCACCGGCACTTCTCCTACAGCCAGCTGTCGCAGCGCTACGTCCCCGAGCGCGACGCCGCGATGGTCGAGCCCGCCGTGATCGCCGAGGACCCGGAGCTGCACGCCCTGTTCCTCGAGGCCGGGGAGGCCGCGCTGGCGTCCTACACCCGCCTGCTCGAGGGCCTGGAGAAGAAGTTCGCGGGGATCGAGAACGCCACGAGCCGCCGCAAGCAGGCCCGGCAGGCGGCCCGCGCCGTGCTGCCGAACGCCACCGAGACGCGCATCGTGGTCACCGGCAACTACCGCGCGATGCGGCACTTCGTGGCCATGCGGGCCAGCGAGCACGCCGACGTGGAGATCCGCGAGCTGGCCATCGCGATGCTGCGGGAGCTGCAGCGGGTCGCGCCGTCGGTCTTCGCCGACTTCACCATCAGCGCCCTGCCCGACGGCACCGAGGTCGCCAGCAGCCCGCTCGTCGGCGAGGGCTGACCCGGGCACCTGCCGGGGCTCGACCCGGTGTGGTGCACCGCTGACGGGCCGTGGCTGGGCGACGATGCCGTCGTGGACACCGCCCGGACCGACCGGACCGCTCGTCCCCGGGCGAGCAGCCTGGCGACGCGGGCCGACGTCGACGTGCTCGGCGGGGCGCTCGACGCGCTCGACGACGCCGTCGTCGTGGTGGACCTGTCCCTGCGGGTGCTCCACGGCAACGCCCGGCTCGCCGCCGAGCTCGGGGGGCTGCCGGAGACCCTCGCCGGCGACCCCGTCGTCGAGGCCGGCGGCGCGGTCCTGCGGGAGGACGGTTCGGCCTGGCCGCCCTCGGAGCGCCCGCTGGCCCGGGCGGTCCGCGAGGGGCGCGTGGTCGCCCGCCAGGTGATGGGCGTCCGTCTCGGCGGCCGCACCCGCTGGGTGCAGGTCTCCGCCGTGCCGCTGACCCGCGACGGCGAGGACGAGCCGTACGCCGCCGTCGGCACCTACCGCGACGTGACCGACCGGGTGCTGTCCGACCGCGAGCTCGCCGAGTCCGAGGCGCACTTCCGCCTGCTCGCGGAGAACAGCACCGACGCGATCCAGCGGCACGCGGCCGACGGCACCTGCCTGTACTCCTCGCCGGCTCTGGCCGACGTCCTCGGGTGGGAGCCCGCGCAGATCCTCGGGACGCCGGGCAGCAGCCGGGTGCACCCCGACGACCTGCCCGCCTTCCTCGAGCACCAGCGCACGCTGGTGCGCACGCGGCAGCCGCAGCTCACCCGCTACCGCGCCCTGCACGCCGACGGCTCGTGGGTCTGGGTCGAGACGCAGGCCCGCGCCGTGCCCGGGCTCGACGGGCGGGTCTACGAGGTCCAGACCTCCACCCGCGACATCAGCGAGCGGGTGCAGGCCGAGCGGCGGCTGGCGCGGCTGGCGCTGACCGACGCGATGACCGGCCTGGCCAACCGGGCCGCCCTCGTCCAGCACCTGGAGGACCGGCTCGCCGACGGCCGGCGCCCGGCGCTGCTGTTCCTCGACCTCGACCGCTTCAAGGTCGTCAACGACTCCCTCGGCCACAGCGCGGGCGACGAGCTGCTCCGGGTCGTCGCCGGCCGCCTCGCGGGGACCTGTCGCGACGGCGACGTGGTGGCCCGGCTCGGCGGCGACGAGTTCGTCGTGGTGGCCGACGGGCTCGACGAGAGCGGCGCGGTGCAGCTCGCCGCCCGCGTGCTGCAGGTGCTGTCCGCGCCGGTGGTCATCAGCGGTCACGAGCTCGTCGCGTCGGCCAGCGTCGGGGTGGTGGTGGCCGACGAGAGCATCGCCGACGCCGAGGCGCTGCTGCGCGACGCCGACGTGTCGATGTACCGCGCGAAGGCCCGGGGCCGCGCGCAGACCGTGGTCTGGTCCGAGGACCTCGGCGCGCCGTCGGTCGCCCGCCTCGTCGTCGAGCGCGACCTGCGGGCCGCCCTCGCGGGGGGCGGGCTGGAGGTGCACTACCAGCCGCAGGTCCACCTGCCCACCGACCGCGTCGTCGGCGTCGAGGCGCTGGTGCGGTGGCGCCACCCCGTGCGCGGCCTGCTGCTGCCCGACGCCTTCCTCGACGTCGCCGACGACACCGGGCTCGTCGTCGCCCTCGGGCAGCACGTCCTCACGACCGCAGCCGCGCAGGTCGCCGCCTGGCGGCGCCTGCCCGGGTGCTCCGCGCTCACGCTGTCGGTCAACCTGTCGGCGCAGGAGCTGCGGCAGGCCGACCGGCCGGCCACCGTCCTGCGGCTGCTCGAGCAGGCCGGGCTGCCGGTGGACGCGCTCACCGTGGAGGTGCTCGAGAGCGTGCTGCTCGATCCCGAGGGGGCGGTCGCCGGTTCGCTGTCGGCGTACGCGCGCGCCGGCATCCGGCTGGCGCTCGACGACTTCGGCACCGGCTCGTCCTCGCTGCTGCTGCTGCGCTCCGCCCCGGTCGGCGCCGTCAAGGTCGACCGCTCGTTCGTCGCCGGCCTCGGCCGGTCGCGCGTGGACGAGGCGATCGTGCGCGCCGTCCGCTCGCTCACCGACGACCTCGGCCTGACCTGCGTGGCGGAGGGGGTGGAGACGCAGGAGCAGCGGCGCTGGCTCACCGAGCAGGGCGTGGCGCTGGCGCAGGGCTTCCTGCTGCACCGGCCGCTGCCCGCCGCCGGGGTCACCGCCCTGCTCGAGCGGTCGGCACTCCCCGGCGCTGCGCACCTGCCGCGACCTGCCCCCGCTGGGTAGCCTGCCGGTCATGACCTCGCCCCCCGTGCCGTTCGGACGGGTGCTCACCGCCATGGTCACCCCCTTCACGCAGGCGGGTGAGGTCGACCTCGCCCGGGCGCAGGAGCTGGCGGTGCGGCTGGTCGACCAGGGCAACGACGGGCTCGTCGTCAACGGCACCACCGGCGAGTCGCCGACGACCTCGCGCGCCGAGAAGGCCGACCTGGTGCGGGCGGTCGTCGAGGCGGTCGGCGACCGGGCGCACGTCGTCGCGGGCGTCGGCACCTACGACACCGCCGAGACGGTCGAGCTGTCGCGCGACGCGGCCGAGGCGGGCGCGGCCGGGCTGCTGTCGGTGACGCCCTACTACTCGCGGCCCTCCGACGACGGCCTCGTCGCGCACTACGAGCGCACCACGGCCGCGACCGACCTGCCCGTGGTGCTCTACGACATCCCGGCCCGCACCGGGCTGGCGCTCTCGCACGCGGTGCTGGTGCGCCTGGCCGCGCTGCCGCAGGTCGTCGCGGTGAAGGACGCCAAGGACGACCTCACCGCCACCGCGAGGCTGCTCGCCGAGACCGACCTCGCGGTCTACTGCGGGTCCGACGCGCTCAACCTGCCGCAGCTGGCGATCGGCGCGAGCGGTTTCATCAGCGTCATCAGCCACGTGGCGACCCCACAGCTCGTGGCCATGGTGCAGGCGTACGACGGGGGCGACGTCGCCCGGGCGCGCGCCCTGCACGACGAGCTCGTCCCGGTCTGGACCGGGATGTTCCGCACCCAGGGGGCGGTGCTCGCCAAGGCGGCACTGGCCCTGCTCGGCACGCCGGTCGGCCCCGTGCGGCTGCCCCTCGTGGACGCGACCCCGGCGCAGCGCGAGACGCTGCGCTCCGACCTGGCAGGACTGCTGGCGTGAGCCACCCCCATCCCGAGCTCGGTCCGCCCCCGCCGCTGCCGGACGGCGGCCTGCGGGTCGTCGCCCTCGGCGGGCTGGGCGAGATCGGCCGCAACATGACCGTCTTCGAGCACGCGGGGCGGCTGCTCGTCGTCGACTGCGGCGTGCTGTTCCCGGAGGAGGAGCAGCCCGGGATCGACCTGATCCTGCCGGACTTCACGTACGTCCGGGACCGCCTGGACCAGATCGAGGCGGTCGTCCTCACCCACGGCCACGAGGACCACCTCGGGGCGGTGCCCTACCTGCTGCGCGAGCGGGCCGACCTGCCCGTGATCGGCAGCCGCTTCACCCTCGCCCTGCTGGCGGCCAAGCTGCGCGAGCACCGCATCTCCCCGGTGCTGCGCGAGGTGCGCGAGGAGCAGGTGGTGCAGGTCGGGCCGTTCGGCCTGGAGTTCTTCGCGGTCAACCACTCGATCCCGGACGCGCTCGCCGTGGCGATCCGCACCGCCGCGGGGATCGTGCTGCACACCGGCGACTTCAAGATGGACCAGCTGCCGCTCGACGGCCGGCTCACCGACCTCGGCGGCTTCGCGCGGCTCGGCCGCGAGGGCGTCGACCTGCTGCTCGCCGACTCCACCAACGCCGAGGTGCCCGGCTTCGTCACTCCCGAGCGCGAGATCGGGCCGGTCGTCGACGAGGTCGTGCGCACCTCCGAGGGCCGGGTCATCGTCGCCTGCTTCGCCAGCCACGTGCACCGGGTGCAGCAGGTGCTCGACGCCGCCCACCGGCACGGGCGGCACGTCGCCTTCGTCGGCCGGTCGATGGTGCGCAACATGGGCGTGGCCCGCGACCTCGGGCTGCTGCGGGTCCCCGACGGCCTCATGGTCGACATGAAGGACGTCGAGCAGCTGCCGGACCGCCGCGTCGTGCTCGTGTCGACCGGCTCGCAGGGCGAGCCGCTGTCGGCGTTGTCGAGGATGGCCAACCGCAGCCACCACCAGATCCGGATCGAGGCGCACGACACCGTCGTGCTGGCCTCCTCGCTCATCCCGGGCAACGAGAACGCCGTCTACCGGGTCATCAACGGGCTGTCCCGCTGGGGCGCCCGGGTGGTGCACAAGGGCGTGGCGAAGGTGCACGTGAGCGGTCACGCCCCCGCGGGGGAGCTGCTCTACCTGCTCAACGCCGTGCGGCCGTCCAACCTCATGCCGGTGCACGGCGAGTGGCGGCACCTGCGCGCCCACGCCGCCCTGGGCCGGCTGACGGGCGTGCCCGAGGAGCGCATCGTGCTCGCCGACGACGGCGTCGTCGTCGACCTCGTCGACGGCAAGGCCGAGATCGTGGGCGCGGTGCCCTGCGGCTACGTCTACGTCGACGGGCTCGAGGTGGGCGACGTCAGCGAGACCACGCTCAAGGACCGCCGGATCCTCGGCGAGGAGGGCTTCATCTCCGTCACGATCGCGGTGGACGCGGTGACCGGCAAGGTCTCCGCCGGCCCGCAGATCGCGGCGCGCGGCTTCTCCGACGACCCGCGGGCCTTCGACCCCGTGCGCGCGCTCATCGAGGCCGAGCTCGAGGGCGGCGTCTCCCGGGAGGGCGTCAGCGACGTGCACGCCGTCGCCCAGGCGGTCCGCCGCGTCGTCGGCCGCTGGGTGAACGACACCTACCGGCGCCGTCCCATGATCATCCCGGTGGTCGTCGAGGTCTGAGCGCCGCGCCCGGGCGGTGCGGCGTGTTGGACGCGCTGCGGCCGGTCGCTGTCGGGGGTGCCGGGTAGCGTCCGCCGCATGGCCCCTCGCACGTCTGCGCCCGCTCGCGCCCGCTCCGGCGGGAGCGGTCCGCGCGGCCCCCGGGGGTCGTCCGGGGGCCCGGCGACGAGCACCGGGCGGGCGACCAAGGGCGCGGCGCGGGGCCCGGCGAAGGGTGCGGCGCGAGGCCCGGCGAAGGGGGCCGCCCGTGGCCCGTCGCGCTCGTCGGCGGCGCGGTCCGGGGGTCGGGGAGGATCGCGCCCGGCGCTGGGCAGCGAGTTCGGCGCCCTGCTCGCCGCCGTCGTGCGCGGCCTCGTCCGCCTCGTGGCCGGGGTCTGGGGCCTGCTCGCGACCGCCGTCGGCAGCGCCGTCCGGGCCGTGTCCCGGTCCGCCCGGGAGCTCGACCCCGCCCACCGCCGGGACGGGCTCGGCCTGCTCCTGCTGGCGGGCGCCCTCCTCACCGCGGGCGGCGCCTGGTGGCACGCCGGCGCCACCGGTGACGCGCTCGCCGCGGCGCTGACCGCGGTGCTCGGCCGCGGCGCGCTGCTGCTGCCGCCGCTGCTCGCGCTCGGCGCCTGGCACGTGCTGCGCCGGCCCGAGGGCCCCGGCGGCCGGGGGCACGTCGCCGTCGGCTGGGCCGCCCTCGCGCTCGGCGCGCTGGGCGTGCTGCACGTCGTGCGCGGTGACCGGCCGCGGCAGGACAAGGGCGGTCTGGTGGGCTTCCTGCTGGGCGACCCGCTGTCCAGCGCGGTCACGCCCTGGCTCGCCGTCCCCGTGCTGCTGCTCCTCGCGGTCTTCGGGCTCCTCGTGGTCACGGCGACCCCGGTCCACCAGGTGCCCGACGTGCTGGCGCACTGGCGCGACCGGCTCCTGCGCGTGCCCGACGACGCAGCGCCCGGGCCCTCCGCCGACGCCGCGCCGGCGCCGCTGCCCCCGCTGCAGCGCTCCCGGCCCCGGGCCCGCCAGGGCAGCCTGGCCGTGCAGGACGAGCCGACCGACATCAGCCCCGTCGTGCTCGAGCACCCCGAGGGCGGGGTCGAGGCGGCCCCCCGCGACGAGCCCGTCGCGGCCGAGCCGCCGCCGCACACGCCGATGCCCCCGGTGGCCGAGCAGCTCGTCCTCAAGGGCGACTACGTGCTGCCCCCCGCCGACCTGCTCGCCGCCGGCACGCCGCCGAAGAAGCGCAGCGCGGCCAACGACGAGGTCATCGGCGCGCTGTCCCAGGTCCTCGAGGACTTCCAGGTCGACGCGCGGGTGACGGGCTTCTCCCGCGGGCCCACCGTGACCCGCTACGAGATCGAGCTCGGGCCGGCGGTGAAGGTCGAGCGGATCAAGACCCTGCAGCGCAACATCGCCTACGCGGTGAAGAGCCCGGACGTGCGGATCATCGACGTCATCCCGGGCAAGAGCGCCATCGGCATCGAGATCCCCAACACCGATCGCGAGAACGTCAGCCTCGGCGACATCCTGCGCAGCAAGGTCGCGCAGGACGACCACCACCCGATGCTCGTCGCGCTCGGCAAGGACATCGAGGGCGGGTTCGTCTGCGCCAACATCGCCAAGACGCCGCACATCCTCATCGCCGGCGCGACCGGCGCCGGCAAGTCCGTGTGCATCAACTCGCTGCTCGTGAGCATCCTCACCCGGGCCACGCCGGACGAGGTCCGGATGGTGCTCGTCGACCCCAAGCGCGTGGAGCTGACGGCCTACGAGGGCATCCCGCACCTCATCACGCCGATCATCACCAACCCGAAGAAGGCGGCCGAGGCGCTGCAGTGGGTCGTGCGCGAGATGGACCTGCGCTACGACGACCTGGCCGCGAGCGGCTTCCGGCACGTCGACGACTTCAACGCCGCCGTCCGCCGCGGCGACCTCGCCGCGCCCGAGAACAGCGAGCGGGTCTACGCCCCGTACCCCTACCTGCTCGTCATCATCGACGAGCTCGCCGACCTCATGATGGTCGCCCCCCGCGACGTCGAGGACTCGATCGTCCGCATCACCCAGCTCGCCCGGGCGGCCGGCATCCACCTCGTCATCGCGACGCAGCGCCCCTCGGTCGACGTCGTCACCGGTCTCATCAAGGCCAACGTCCCGTCCCGATTGGCCTTCGCGACCTCGTCCGGCACCGACAGCAAGGTCATCCTCGACCAGCCGGGCGCCGAGAAGCTCATCGGCAAGGGCGACTCGCTCTTCCTGCCGATGGGGGCCAGCAAGCCGCTGCGCGTGCAGGGCGCGCTCGTCACCGACTCCGAGGTGGCGGCGGTCGTCGAGCACGTCAAGGGTCAGCGCCAGCCGGCGTTCCGCGAGGACGTCCAGGCCGCACCGGAGAGCACCCGCGAGGTCGACGAGGAGATCGGCGACGACCTCGACCTGCTCTGCCAGGCCGTCGAGCTCGTCGTGTCGACCCAGTTCGGCTCGACCTCGATGCTCCAGCGCAAGCTGCGGGTCGGCTTCGCCAAGGCCGGACGGCTCATGGACCTCATGGAGAGCCGCGGCGTCGTCGGCCCGTCCGAGGGCAGCAAGGCCCGCGACGTGCTCGTCCGGCCCGACGAGCTCGACGGGCTGCTCACCGTGCTGCGCGGCGGTGCCTGAGCCGCGTCCCGCGCCGTGGTCGCTGCAGTGGGTGCAGCCGCCGCTCGACGCGTCCACCCGCGAGGGGCTGCACGACCTGGTGTCGGCCGTCGCGGGCCTCGGCGGGGCGGTGGGCTGGTTGCGCGTGCCCTCCCGACCCGAGAGCGACGCCTGGGTCGACGGGCTGCTCGCCGCCGGCGCCCGCCTCGTGCTCGCCCGCGCGGGGCCCCAGGACGCCGGCGGCGCGGGAGCGGTGCTCGGCTGCGGCTCCTGGCAGCGGCTGCCGGCGGCCGTCACCCGGCAGAACGCCGAGGTCCGCCGGGTCATGACGCTGCCGTCCGCGCGCGGGCGGGGCATCGCCCGCGCCGTCGTCCAGGGGCTGGTCGCCGACGCCGACCGGGCCGGCGTCGAGGTGATCACGCTGTCCTCGCGGGGCAACAACCACGCCGCGCTCGGGCTCTACGCCGACCTGGGGTTCGTCGTGAGCGGCCGTCGGCCGGACTGGATCGCCGTCGGGGACGAGCGCTTCGACGAGGTCCTCCTGCACCGCGACCTGCGGCCGCCGCGCGGGGCCGACGGACTGCTCCGCCGCGGGGGCCGGCGCACGGGACCGGGCAGCAGCTGAGCGGTCCCGGACGGGCGCGCGGGTCGTCCGCGCCGCACCGGATCGTGACCTCCAGGACCCCCCGTCCCCCCTAGAGTGGGCGCCGGGGCCGTGAGGACCACGAAGCGGACACAGCAGGAGGTCCTGGTGCAGGAGCAGAGCCGGACGGCGCCGACGGCGCCGGCCCCGCGCCGCTCCGACGCGCTGCCCGCGCTCCCGCCGGCCCGGACCGACACGGCGCCCCCCGCACCGCCGGAGCTCGGTGCGGCGGTGCGCGCGGCGCGCACGGCCGCCGGGCTCACGCTGGCCGAGGTGAGCGCGCGGACCAGGGTCCGGGTGCCCGTGCTCGAGGACCTCGAGGCCGGCAGCTCCGCCCGCAGCGGGGGTGCGGCGTACGCCCGTGGCCACCTCAAGGCGATCGCCGCGGCCACCGGTGCCGACCCGGCGGTGCTGCTCGCCGCGCACGACCGCAGCGTCGGCCCGGCCGTGCCCGCACCGGGCAGCCCGACCGCGCTGCCCCCCACGACCGTCGCCGACCTGCGGCTGCCCGCACCGGCCCGCGAGCGCGGCGGCCCGCGCTGGGGGCTGGCCGGGGCCGCGGCCCTGCTCGTGCTCGCCGTGCTGCTCCTGGTGGGCACGCTCGGCGGTGGCGACCGGGCCCAGCCGGTCAGCGCGCCCACCGCGACCGTCCCCACCTCGGCACCCGCGGCGCCGCCGGTCGCCGCACCGCCCGCGACGCCGGCGGGAGCCGCCCTCCGGCTGGCGGTCTCCGGCACCGGGTCCTGGGTGCAGGTGCAGGACGCGTCCGGCGCCGCGCTGTTCGCCGGCACCCTGCCCGCGGGCACCGTGCGCGACTTCCGCGACCCCGCCGGCCTGAGGGTCGTCGTGGGCAACGCCGGCGCGGTGACGCTCGACTGCGGCAGCGACTCCCTGCCGCCCGGGACGCGCGGGCAGGTGCTGCGGCTGACCTGCGCGCCCGACGGCCTCGTGCCCGCCTGACCGCACGCACCGGGGCCCTCCCGCCGGCGCACCCGTGCCGTCCTGGGCGGACCTGCGCCCGGCACTAGACTGCCGGGATGCCCGCCTCCCGCCGCGTCTCGGTGACGACGCTCGGCTGCGCGCGCAACGAGGTCGACTCCGAGGAGCTCGCCGGCCGCCTCGAGGCCGCCGGGTGGACCCTCGTCGACGAGGACGCCGACGTCGCCGTCGTCAACACCTGCGGCTTCGTCGCCTCGGCGAAGAAGGACTCGATCGACACCCTGCTCGAGGCCGGCAGCCAGGGCGCGAAGGTCGTGGCGGTCGGCTGCCTGGCCGAGCGCTACGGCACCGAGCTGGCCGAGCAGCTGCCCGAGGCCGACGCGGTGCTCGGCTTCGACAGCTACGCGACGATGTCCACGCACCTGCAGGCGGTGCTCGACGGGGTGCCGGTGCCCTCGCACACGCCCGGCGACCGGCGCCGGCTGCTCCCGCTCAGCCCGGTCGCCCGCCAGGAACCGGCCGCGACGCTCGACGTCGGCCTGCCCGGTCACGCCGGTGGTCCGACCGTCCTGCGGCGCCGCCTCGAGGGCGGCCCTGCAGCGCCGCTCAAGCTCGCGTCGGGGTGCGACCGGCGGTGCGCCTTCTGCGCCATCCCGCGCTTCCGGGGCGCCTTCGTGTCGCGCCGGCCGTCCGACGTCGTCGCCGAGGCGCGCTGGCTGGCCGACGAGGGCGTGCGCGAGCTCGTCCTGGTGAGCGAGAACAGCACGTCGTACGGCAAGGACCTCGGCGACCTGCGGCTGCTCGAGACGCTGCTGCCCGAGCTCGCGGCGCTCGAGGGCATCGACCGGGTGCGCCTGTCCTACCTGCAGCCGGCCGAGCTGCGGCCCAGCCTCGTCGAGGTGCTGACCTCGACCCCGGGCGTGGTGCCGTACTTCGACATGAGCTTCCAGCACGCCTCGGGGCCGCTGCTGCGCCGGATGCGGCGGTTCGGCGACACCGACCGCTTCCTCGACCTGCTCGCGACCGTACGGCGGCAGTCCCCCGAGGCAGGCGTCCGCAGCAACGTCATCGTCGGCTTCCCCGGCGAGACCGAGGCCGACGTGGCCGAGCTGGAGCGCTTCCTCGTCGAGGCGCGGCTCGACGTCGTCGGCGTCTTCGGCTACTCCGACGAGGACGGCACGGAGGCCGAGCACCTGCCCGACCACGTCGCGCAGGACGTCGTCGACGGGCGCGTCGCCCGGCTGTCGGCCCTGGTCGAGGAGCTCACCGCCCAGCGGGCCGAGGAGCGGGTCGGCGAGCGCGTCGAGGTGCTCGTGGAGACGGCCGGCGGCGAGGGCCGCGCCGCCCACCAGGCGCCGGAGGTCGACGGCACCACCCAGCTCACCGGGGCCGCGGCAGCGGCGGTGGGCAGCCTGGTCGCCGCGGTCGTCACGGCCTCCGAGGGCGTGGACCTGGTCGCCCGGCCGGTCGGGGCTCCCGGGCTGCCGTCGGTCGCGTGAGCGCGCCCGCGTGAGCACGGCCGCCGGCCCCCGCGACCCGCTGGCCGACCCCGACTCGACCGCCCCGACCCTCAACGTCGCCAACGTCCTCACGGTCCTGCGGCTGCTGCTCGTCCCCGTCTTCGCCCTGCTGCTGCTGGCCCGGGACGGCGACGACGACGTGCTGCGCTACGCCGCGTGCGGCGTCTTCGCCCTGGCGAGCTACACCGACCGGCTCGACGGGCAGATCGCCCGCACGCGCGGGCTGGTCACCGCCTTCGGCAAGCTCGCCGACCCCATCGCCGACAAGGCGCTCACCGGTGCCGCCCTCGTCGGGCTCAGCCTGCTCGGCGAGCTGCCGTGGCTCGTGACGGTCGTCGTGCTGGTCCGCGAGGTCGGCATCACCGTGCTGCGCTTCGTCGTCATCCGGCACGGCGTCATGCCGGCCAGCCGCGGCGGCAAGCTCAAGACCCTGCTGCAGGGGCTGGCGCTCGGGCTCTACGTCCTGCCGCTGAGCGGCCCGCCGGCCAGCCTGCGGGCGGTCGTCATGGGGGTCGCGGTCGCGGTCACCGTCGTCACGGGCGCCGACTACGTGGCGCGAGCGGTGCACCTGCGGCGCACGAGTCCCCGCGCGGACATGAAGCGGGCCCGGCGCGCCGCCGCGGCGCCGGCCGTGAGCGGCCTGCGCGGCGCCGTCGTCGCGGTCGGCGACGAGCTGCTGCTCGGCGACGTCGTCAACGGCAACGCCGCGGTGCTGGGAGAGGCGCTCGCCCAGGTCGGTGTCGCCGTCGTGCACTCCAGCGCGGTCGGCGACGACACCGCCCGCATCGTCACCGCCCTGCGCCGAGCGCTCGAGGACGCCGACGTCGTCGTCGTCACCGGAGGGCTCGGTCCGACGAGCGACGACCGCACCCGCGACGCGCTCGCCGCCCTCGCCGGCACCGCGCTGGAGCGGTCGCCCGCCCTCGCGGCCGAGCTCGTCGCCCGCTACGCGGCGTACGGCCGTCCGGCGACCCCGGAGGTGCTGCGGCAGGCCGACGTCCCGCGCGGCGCCCGGCCGATCGACAACCCGGTCGGCAGCGCGCCGGGCCTCGCGCTCGAGGTCGGCGACCGCCTCGTGGTGGCCCTGCCCGGCCCGCCCCACGAGATGCGGGCGGTGGCCGAGGTCGGCCTGCTCCCGGTGCTGGCCGCCCGGACGGGCACCCGGGTCACGACCCGCACGCTGCGCTGCGCCGGCACCGGCGAGAGCGACGTCGCCGCCCGCGTCGAGGCGGCCGTGCCCGCGCTGCCCCCGGGGGTGGACCTCGCCTACCTCGCCGGCAGCGGGCTGGTCCGCGTCCGCTTCACCACCTCGGGCGACCCGGCGGTCCTCGAGCCGCTCGTGCAGGCCTGCGCCGCGGCGCTCGGGGACGACGTCTTCGGCCGGGACGACCAGAGCCTGCCCGAGGTCGTCGGCGCGCTGCTGCTCGCGCGGGGACAGACCGCGGCGACGGCCGAGTCGCTGACGGGCGGCCTGCTGGGCGCGGCGCTGTCGGAGCGGCCCGGCTCCTCGGCGACGTACCGGGGTGGGCTGGTCGCGTACGCCACCGGTGCCAAGGCCACTCTCGCGGGGGTCCCGGAGCCGGTCCTCGCCGAGCACGGGGCGGTGTCGGCGACGACGGCCGCGGCGCTCGCCGAGGGCGCCCGCGACCGGCTCGCGGCCGACTGGGGCATCGCGACGACGGGGGTGGCCGGCCCGGACGAGCAGGAGGGCCACCCGGTGGGCACGGTGCACCTGGCGGTGGCCGGACCGGACGGCACCACGGTGCGCACCACCCGGTTCCCGGGCGACCGCGAGCGCGTCCGGGTGCTGACCGTCGCCTCGGCCCTGGACCTGCTGCGCCGGCGCTTGCAGCGCGCTGCGCCCTGAGCGGACGCCCGGCCTGTCGCCGACGGCCTCGGTGGCGCTGTCCGGCCCGCCAGGTACCGTGGACAGACGTCGTCCGAGCGCAGGAGGAGGTCCCGTGGCGGTGCTCCGCACGCTGATCGGCGAGTCCCTGCGCACGACGCGGCTGCGCCAGGACCGCACCCTGCGCGAGGTGAGCGCGGCCGCGCGGGTGAGCCTGGGCTACCTCTCCGAGGTCGAGCGGGGGCAGAAGGAGGCGTCCTCCGAGCTGCTCGCCAGCATCTGCCGCGCGCTGGGGGTGCGCCTGTCCGACGTGCTGCGCGAGGTCAGCGAGTCGCTCTCGGTGCTCGAGCCCGACCCGGTCGCGCCGCTCGCGCCCGCGCCGCTGGAGGCCGTGCCCGTCCGTGGCCGCGGCGGTGAGCCCGTGCAGGTCGCGGTCCGCGACGTCGTCGCCGCCTGACAGCCGGCCGACCCGTCCCGCCACGTCCGGGGTGGCGTCCGCCCCGCGCTCGACCTCGCCGCTGCGGCGGCCGTGCGGTGATCCCGAGCCCGCCGCCGGGGACCCGCGCCCGGCGCGGACCCCTCACCGGTACGGGCGGGGACGTGCTCGGGCAGCTCGCGGGCGCGACGGGAGGCACCGCCGCCGACCGGCTCCCGGTCCTGCGGGGGGCCTGACAGACTGGGCCGCAGCAGCGGTCCACGACCCCAGGAGCACCCGATGGCCAACCCCTTCGTCAAGGGCTGGAAGTACCTGATGGCGGCCTTCGGCGCCAAGATCGACGAGCGTGCCGACCCGAAGATCCAGATCCAGCAGGCGATCGAGGACGCGCAGCGCCAGCACCAGCAGCTCACCCAGCAGGCCGCGGCCGTCATCGGCAACCAGCGCCAGCTGGAGATGAAGCTGGCCCGCCAGATGACCGACGTCGAGAAGCTGCAGAGCTCGGCGCGTCAGGCGCTCGTGCTCGCCGACCAGCGGCGGGCGGCCGGTGACGAGGCGGGGGCGCAGCAGTACGAGCAGACGGCCCAGGCCTTCGCCACCCAGCTGGTGTCGGCCGAGCAGTCGATGGAGGACCTCAAGTCGCTGCACGACCAGGCCCTGCAGGCGGCCGAGCAGGCCAAGAAGGCCGTCGAGAACAACGCGATGACCGTGCAGAGCAAGCTCGCGGAGCGCACCCAGCTGCTCAGCCAGCTCGAGCAGGCCAAGATGCAGGAGCAGGTGTCGGCGAGCCTGCAGTCGATGTCCGCGCTGTCGGCACCGGGCAACACCCCCTCGCTGGCCGAGGTGCGCGAGAAGATCGAGGGTCGCTACGCGCGCGCGCTCGGCTCGGCCGAGCTGGCGAGCAACAGCGTCGAGGGGCGGATGCTCGAGGTGCAGAAGAGCACGCTCGACATGGCCGGGGCCTCGCGGCTCGACCAGATCCGGCAGAGCCTGGCCGGCAACCAGCTCGCCGCGCCGCCGGCCGCCTCGGGCACGCCCCCGCAGCTGAGCAAGCCCGCCGCCTCCGGCGACGCGGCCGCGGAGGGCTCCACCTCCTGAGCCGGGCCCGCCGCGGGGTCGCCGGGACCGCGCCCCGCCAGCTCACGCTGGCCTACGCGCTGCGGGCCGAGGCCGAGCTGTGGCGCAGCGCCTTCGACGACGCGCCGCTCGGGATCGCCGTGGCGACGCCGTACGGCGAGCTGCTCCGGCTCAACACCGCCCTCGTCGAGCTGCTCGGCGCTCCCGAGCAGGAGCTGCGCGGCACCGGGCTCGCCGACCTCGTCGTCGCCGACGACCGGGCGGTGCTGCTCGCCGCCTGGGAGGCCCTGCGTGCCCGCTCGTCGCGGCGGGCCAGCGTCGAGTGCCGCCTGACGGCTGCCGACGGGCGCGCCCTGCCGGTGCAGGTCACCACGAGCCTGGTCGAGCCCGGCGACGGCGGCCCGGGCCACCTCGTCGTGCACGTCGAGGACGTCCGCGAGCGCGTCGAGCTGCTCGAGGCCCTGGCCCACACCGCGCTGCACGACCGGCTCACCGGGCTGGCCAACCGCACGCTGCTCACCGACCGGCTCGAGCAGACCGTCGCGGCGCTGGCCCGGGGCGGCCCCGGGGCGGCGCTGCTCTTCCTCGACCTCGACCGCTTCAAGGAGGTCAACGACACCCTCGGGCACCGGACCGGCGACGCGCTGCTCGTGGAGCTCGCCGAACGGCTCAGCGGCCTGCTGCGCGCCGGCGACACCGCCGCGCGGCTCGGCGGCGACGAGTTCACCGTCCTGTGCCCCGGGGTCGACCTCGCGCAGGCCCAGTCCGTCGCCGACCGGGTGCGCCGTGCGGCCGCGGAGCCGTTCCGCCTCGACGGCGAGCTCGTGCACGTCTCGGCGAGCATCGGCCTGGTCATGCTCGACGAGACCGCCGACGCCGACTCGCTGCTGCGCGACGCCGACACCGCGATGTACGCCGCCAAGCAGCGCGGGCGCGACCGCTGGGCGACGTTCACCCCGGGGATGCACGACGAGACCGCGGCGCGGCTGCGGACCGAGGCCGAGCTGCGGACGGCGCTGGTGCAGGCCCAGCTGCGCCTGCACTACCAGCCGCTCATCGACCTGGGCTCGGGCCGGGTGGTCGGGCAGGAGGCGCTGGTGCGCTGGCAGCACCCGGCGCGCGGGCTGCTGCTGCCGGCGGAGTTCGTACCGCTCAGCGAGCGCAGCGGGCTGGTCGTCGAGCTCGGCGACTGGGTGCTGGGGGAGGCGGCCCGCCAGGCCCGCGCCTGGCGCCGCAGCGGTCCCGCCCCGACGGTCTGGGTCAACGTCTCGGCCCGGCAGCTCGGCCCGGCCCTCGTGGACCGGGTCGCGGCGCTGAGCCGCGAGCACCGGCTGCCCCCCGGCGCGCTCGGTCTGGAGATCACCGAGTCGGTGCTCATGGACGACCTGGCCGCCGCGACGCCGGTGCTCGACGCGCTGCGCAGCGCCGGGGTGCGCCTGGCCATCGACGACTTCGGCACCGGCGCCTCGTCGCTGGCCTACCTCGCCCGCCTGCCGGTCGACGCGGTGAAGGTCGACATGTCGTTCACCGCCGAGCTGGCGGCGGGCGGGCACGGCCGGGCCGTCGTCGAGGCGGTCCTGGCGCTCAGCGCCACGATCGGCCTCGAGACGGTCGTCGAGGGCGTGGAGGGCAGCGCGCAGCTGGCGGTGCTGCGCGAGCTCGGGGTGCCGACGGTGCAGGGCTTCCTGCTGGGCCGCCCGGCTCAGGCCCGGTAGCGGGTGCGCCCCAGCGGTCGCGGCGCCCGCGCGGTCGTCGGGGCGGGGGACGGCCCCGGCTGGCAGTGCGGGCACCAGTAGGTGAGGCGGGCGTACGGCGCGTCGCCCTGCTCGGCGGAGGCGACCGGCGTCCCGCACCGCCGGCAGGGGCGGCCGGTCCGCTCGAAGACCCAGTGCGTCTCGCCGCGGCGCAGCGACCCGGTCGTCGACTGCTCGGGGTGCCCCCGGTTGGCCCGCATGAGGCGGCGGCCGAGGTGCACGGCGGCGGGCAGGTCGGGCACGTCGGCGACCCGCGTCCACGGCGACAGCCCGCGCAGGAACAGGACCTCGCAGCGGTAGAGGTTGCCCAGCCCGGCGAGCGCCCGCTGGTCGAGCAGCGCGGTCCCGATCTCCCGGTCCGGCCCGGCGAGCAACCGGCGTACGGCCTCGGGCTCGTCGGTGTCCTCGGCGAGCAGGTCCGGTCCGAGGTGCCCGACCGCGCGGTCCTCCTGCGCGGTCGGCAGCAGCTCGACGACCGGCAGCCGGTAGCCGACGGCGACCCGGCCCTCGGTCTCGAGCACCACGCGCACCTGGGACTCGGGACCGCCGCTCCACCGGGCGCCCGGGACGTACAGGTGCCAGGTGCCGTCCATGCGGAAGTGCGTGTGCAGCGTCAGGCCGCCCTCGACCCGGGTGAGCAGGTGCTTGCCGCGGGGGACGACCTCGAGCACCGTGCGCCCCGACAGGTCGCTCGTCGCCAGCTGCGGCACCCGGAAGTCCGAGCGCAGCAGCACCCGGCCGGCCAGCGCCTCGTGCATCCGGCGGCCGGCCAGCCAGACGGTGTCGCCCTCAGGCACGCGGCTCAGGCACGGGCGAAGGCGCTGGCGTACGACGTCGTGCCGACCTGGATGGAGTAGGCCTCGTAGTAGTCGGCGGTGCCGCGGCGCTGGGCGGCCCGGTGCTCCGGGTCCTCGCGCCAGCCCCGGTGCGACGCCTCGTCGGCGAAGGTGACGACGTTGACCCGCTCGCCGTCGTCGGCCGTGAAGACCTTCGACTCGACGAAACCGGGCCTGGCCCGGGCGAGCAGGACCACCTGCGCGACGTCCTCGAGGTAGGCCTCGCGCGCCTCGGGGCGCACGCGGGAGCGGAAGACGGTGACGACCTGGCCGACGACGGGTTCCACGCCGCTCATCCTGCCCTGCCGCGGTGCAGGCCGGGACCTCCTCGCAGCCGGCGGCCGCGCGAGCCGAAGCTCTCCTCGTTCACCCCGCGCCGCAGGCCCGGGCGGGTCGGGCGCTCGGCGAGCGAGGGGTACGGCCCGGGCTGGCAGACCGGGCACCACCACGTCTCGCGCTCGTACGGCGCTCCGGTGGAGTCGCGGAACTGCACCGGCGTGCCGCAGCGGCGGCAGGGGCGCTCGGCCCGGCCGTACACCCAGTGCGTCTGACCTCGGCGGGTGTCGCCGGTCGTCACCTGCCCCGGGTGCTCCAGGCTGTGCCGCATCATCCGCCGGGCGAGGCGGACGAAGGCCCGCAGGTCGACGTCGCGCACCGGCGTCCAGGGGGAGACCCCGCGCAGGTAGCAGGTCTCGACGGCCCACAGGTTGCCGATCCCCGCGAGGTCCTTCTGGTCGAGCACCGCCTCCACGACCGGTCGGTCGGGCTGCGCCGAGAGCCGGCGCACCGCCTCGTCCTCGTCCCAGCCGGGGCCGAGCAGGTCGGGGCCGAGGTGCCCGACGACCTCGCCCTCGCGCTCGGTCGGCAGCAGGTCGAGCACCGGGACGCGCAGCGCGTACGCCGTCGGACCGTCGGTGCGCAGCACCAGGCGCACCTCGTCGTCGAACGTCGCGGGCAGCTGCTTGCCCGGCCCGACGAGCTGCCAGGACCCGTCCATCTCGAAGTGGGTGTGCAGGGTGAGGCCACCGTCGCCCGGACCGGCGCTGAAGCGGGTGAGCATGTGCTTGCCCAGGCTGTCGAAGGCGAGGACCTGGCGCCCCGACAGGTCGGCGGTGGCGTAGCGCGGCACCCGGAAGTCGCTGCCCGTGACGGTGCGCCCGACCAGGCCCGCCGCCATGCGGCGGGCCGCCTTCCAGACGCTGTCCCCCTCCGGCACACCGCACCTGTGCCCAGGACGGGTGCGGCGCACCCGGCAGGGGAAGACGCCGGCCACGACGAAGGAGACGTCATGAGACGCACCGTTCTCGGCCTCGCGGCCGCCGCCCTGCTCAGTCCGGCCCTGGTCCTGCCGGCCGTCGCCGACGGCCCCCCTGTGCGGGTGCTCCGGGGGAGCACTCCCGAGACCGCGGTGCTGCCCGACGACGGCTTCACCGTGCCCGACCGCACGCAGGCCACGGGGCGGCGCGTCGCGCTCCCCGTGCCGGCGTGCACCGACGCGACCCGCTCGCGGTGCGACGCCCTCGGGCTGCTCAACACCCTGGACGGCTTCGACCTGCAACCGCGGGTGTTCGTCCCGTTCAGCGGCGACATCGACGTCCGCAGCCTGTCCCGCGCGAGCTTCTACGTCGACGGCCCGCAGGGGCGGGTGGGCTTCCAGCAGATCACCTTCGACCCGGTCAGCCACACCCTCGCCGCGACGGCCGAGGCCCAGCTGCCGGAGCGGGCCCGCGAGACCCTCGTGATCACCAAGGCGGTCCGGGACACCTCCGGCCGGCCGATCGCGAAGACGGTGCGGGTGCCGTTCACCACGATGTCCGGCACCACCGAGCTCGACAAGGTCCGCAAGGCCCTCGACGACGGCACGGCCTACCGGCAGGCCGGCATCACCGACCGCGCGCTGAGCTTCGAGCAGGACGGCGTGACGACGGTCTTCCCGCCCAGCGACGCCGAGCTCATCACGCGCAACGACCAGCGCTCGGCCGACCCGTCGGCGCCCAGGACGAGCTCGACGGTGCCCGACCTGGCGGCCACGGGGGCCGGCTGCTACGCCTTCGGCAGCCTGGAGGTGCCGCGCTTCGCCCGGCCCGACTCGACCATCGCGCCGACGGCGAGCACCCGCACCCCCCGCGCGGTCACCAAGGAGCGGATCGGCGTCGCGCTCATCGTGCCGGCCGGCGTCCCGCCGGTCGGCGGCTGGCCGGTCGCCGTCTACGGCCCCGGCTTCACCCGCAGCTACTTCGACCTGTTCGTCACCAGCGACGAGAACGCCGCGGCGGGCATCGCGACGATCGCGACCGACCCGATCGGCCACGGCTACGGCCCGGCGAGCACCGTGTCGGTCGGGCTGCCGGGCGCCCAGACGACGTTCCTGTCGTACGGCCGGGGGCGCGACCTCGACGGCGACGGCACCATCGGCGAGTCCGAGGGCAGCCAGCCCACCAAGCGCGTGACGCTGGCGGACGGCGAGGTCGTCGCCGAGGAGCCCTCGGCCAACGCCCTGCACGGCCTGCGCGGCGGGCTCGAGCAGACCGCGTCCGACAACATGGCGCTGCTGCGCGCGGTCTCGGCGGGCGTCACCGTCCCCGGGTGCACCGGGAGCCCGACGGCGACCCTGTCGACGGCCCCGCCGATGTACTACGGCCTGTCCTTCGGCTCGATCTACGGGACCATGCTCATGGGCACCGACCCGCTGCCGCAGCGCGGGTTCCTCAACGTCGGCGGCGGCCCCATCGTCGACATCGCCCGGCTGTCGGGCTTCCGCGGCCTGCTGGCCGACCAGCTGCGGGTCTCCAAGCCGTCGCTGCTCAACGGCGGGCCGGGCCTGGAGGGCTTCACCGAGTCGATCCCGGACCCGCTCGACCCGCCGATCACCTCGCCGGTCCCGGGCGCGATGGACCTGCAGCGCTACCTGGCGTACGCGACCTGGTACGGCCGGCCGGGCGGGCCCGAGACGTACGCCCCGCTGCTGCGGCTCGATCCCCGCAACGGCACCAAGGACCTGCTCTACCAGGTCGCCTACGGCGACAACACCGTCCCGAACATCACGAGCGGCAACATCATCCGGGCCGGGAACCTCTTCGACGTGGTGACGTACTACCGCAACGACCTGAGCCTCACCGCCACGAAGAACCCGCACGGCTTCCTCGCCGACCCGACGCTGGAGGGGCGCGAGCAGGCCGAGCTGCAGCTGACGGCGTTCCTCAAGACCGGCCAGCGGATCGACCCGGACGCGCCCGACCAGCCGGGGGCCAACCCGCCCCACGACCTGTTCCGCGTCCCGATCGAGTCGCCGCGCGAGCTGAACTGCCTGCACTACCCCAACCCGCAGACCGGTGAGGTGGCCTACGACGGCACCTCGACCGCGACCGGCCTCTGCCCCGCCCGCCGCTGACCCCTGCTGCGTCCGCCCGACGCGGACACGCTCGCCGCGTGTCGGGCGGACGCAGCGAGGGACTGTCCCGGGCCGCGGGAGCGGTCTAGCGTCCCCCGCGACCGGGGCCGGGACGCCTGGTCGGGGGGAGCAGCCATGACGCCGACCGAGGCCTTCGTGCTCGCCGACCGCGCGCTGGACCACGTGGTGCAGCAGGTCCGCGACGACCAGTGGGACCAGCAGCTGCCCGACTCCTTCGCGCGACGAGGCGGCGAGCCGGTCAGCCTGCGCCAGGTGATCGGCTACCACGCGTACGACGAGGCGTGGGTGCCCGACGTCCTCGCCGGGCGGACGGCGCAGGAGGTCGGCACCGCGCACGACGGCGAGCTGCTCGGCGACGACCCGCGCACGTCCTTCACGGCGCTGGTCGAGCGCGGCGTGGCGGCGGCTCAGGAGCTCGACGACCTCGGCCGCCCCCTGCACTTCTCCTACGGGGAGTTCCCCGCGCGCGACGGGCTCTGGCACCTCGTCGCGTTCCGCGGACTGCGGGCGGTCGACCTGGCCCGGGTGGTCGGCGTCGACGACACGCTCGACCCGCGGCTGGTGCAGGCGATGTGGGACGCGTTCCTGCCGGAGGCCGAGCAGTGGCGCGCCATGGGCGTGTTCGGCCCTCGGGTCGAGGTGGCCGACGACGCCCCGCTGCAGCAGCGCCTCCTCGGGCTGACCGGCCGGGCACCGCGCGGCTGAGCCTGCGTCCGGCGGAGCCGGTCAGGCGCGCAGGCGCAGGCCCCGGGGGGTCGGGCGGAAGCCGGCCGTCTCCAGGGCCAGCCCCAGCGGTGAGGTGAGGGCGGCCTCGCCGTCGGCCTTCTCGACGGTGAGCTTGCCCAGCGCGCCGTCGCGCACGGCGAGGGCGAGGGCGTCGGCGGCCGGCCCGACGCAGCCGTCGTCGTCGGTGAACGACAGCAGGGTGCGCCCGCCGCGCTCGACGTAGAGGACCAGCACGCCGTCGACGAGCACCACCAGCGCTCCCGCCTTGCGCCCCGGCCGGTGGCCGGAGTCCTGCGGCGGCCAGGGCAGCGCCGCGCCGTACGGGTTGGCCGGGTCCGTGGCCGCCAGCACCACCGCGCGCGCCTCGTCGCGGCGGCGGCGCTGCCGCTCGGCGTACGGCGACGCGTCCCACCCGCCGGGCACCGGCGTCTGCCAGCTGAGGTCCTCGGTGACCGGACGGGCGGCGGCCGCGAGGGCGCGCATCCGGTCGACGGCGCCCGGCGCGGCGAACTGCGCGGCGCCCAGCCCCTCGACGAAGTAGCCGCGCCGGACCCGACCGGCCTCCTCGAAGGCCTTGAGGACGGCGTAGACCGCGGCGAAGCCCCCGGGTGCCCGCTCGGCGACGACCGCGCCGCGGGTGACGATGCCGTGCCGGTCGAGCAGCGCCTCGGCGAGGGCGTGGGTGCGCCGGGTCGGGTCGGCGTCGCGGGGCGGCAGCAGCGACCAGCGGCCCGCGGCGGTCGGGGGACCGGTGCGGGTGGGCATGACCGGGCGGCCGTAGCGGCTGCGCTGGCGCACCGGTGCCTTCGCGGTGCTGTGCGCGGTCTTGCCGCCGGCGAGCACGGTGCGCAGCGGGGCGAGGGTGTCGTTGGTGATGCGCCCGGCCCAGACGAGGTCCCACAGCGCGGCGACGACGGCCGGGTCGTCGGTGGCGCCGACCCGGTCGGACAGCGCGCGGAAGAACATCGCGGCCCCGCCGTCGAGCGCCTCGAGCAGCGCGTCGTGCAGCGGTGTGGAGGACAGCTCGCCGGGCGGCGGCAGCAGCAGGTCGGCGGCGTCCGCCGTCTGCAGCGAGACCCAGCCGTCGGCGCCGGGGAGCGACCCCGCACCGGCCCACAGCACCTCGCCCGACGCGGTCAGCTCGTCGAGCAGGGTCGGGCGGTAGCCGGCCACCCGGCTCGGCAGCACCAGCGTCTCCAGCGCGCTCGCGGGCACGAGCGCGCCCTGCAGCTGCTCGACCGCGCGGAGCAGCGCGTCGCTGCCGCGGCCCGAGCCGCCGCCGAGGCCCTGCCACTGCGGCAGGAAGCGGGCCAGCGCCTGCGGGGGGACCGGCTCGACCTCCTTGCGCAGCTTGGCCAGGGACCGGCGGCGCAGCATCCGCAGCACCTCGGCGTCGCACCACTCCAGGCCGGTCCCGCCCGGGCGGAACTCGCCGTGCGCCACCCGGCCCGAGGCCGACAGGCGCGCCAGCGCCGCGTCGACCACCGCGACCCCGAGCCCGAAGCGCCGGGCGACCTGCGCCGGCGTGAACGGCCCGTGCGTGCGCGCGTAGCGGGAGACGAGGTCGCCGAGCGGGTCGCGCACCGGCTCGGTGAAGGCCTCCGGGACCCCGACCGGCAGGGCGGTGCCGAGGGCGTCCTGCAGGCGGCCGCTGTCCTCCACGGCCGCCCAGCGCTCCTGCCCGGCCACCCGCACCCGGATGGCGCGCCGGGCAGCCTCCAGCTCGGCCAGCCACCCGGCTGTCCCGCCCCGCTCGACGACCTCGTCGGTCGTCAGGTCGCCGAGCCGACGCAGCAGGTCGGCCGTGCCCTCGAGGTCCTTCGCGCGGCGGTCCTCGGCGAGCAGCTGCACCTCGGCCTCGACCTCGGCGAGGGCATCGGCGTCGATGAGCTCGCGCAGCTCGGCCTGGCCGAGCAGCTCCGCGAGCAGGGCGCTGTCGAGCGACAGCGCGTTGGCCCGCCGCTCGGCCAGCGGCGCGTCGCCCTCGTACATGAAGGCGCCGATGTAGCCGAACAGCAGCGAGCGCGCGAAGGGCGACGGCTGCTGCGTCTCGACCTCGACGAGGCGGACCCGCCGGGCCTCCACGTCGCGCATGAGCTGGGTGAGCCCCGGCACGTCGAAGACGTCCTGCAGCACCTCGCGCATCGTCTCGAGGACGACCGGGAAGCTGCCGTACTGCGACGCGACGCTGAGCAGCTGCGCCGAGCGCTGCCGCTGCTGCCACAGCGGTGTGCGCCGGGTCGGGTTGCGCCGGGGGAGCAGCAGGGCCCGCGCCGCGCACTCCCGGAAGCGCGAGGCGAACAGCGCGGAACCGCCGACCTCCGCCTGCACCGCGGGCTCGACCTCTGCGGGGTCGAAGACCGCCACGGACCCGTCCGGGGCGTCCTCGGTCTCGGGCAGCCGCAGCACGATGCCGTCGTCGGAGTGCATCGACTGCACGTCGACGCCGTACGTCTCGCGCAGCCGGGCCGTCAGCGCGAGCGCCCAGGGCTGGTTGACCGGCGCGCCGAACGGCGAGTGGATCGCGAGGCGCCAGTCGCCCAGCTCGTCGCGGAACCGCTCGACGAGGATCGTCCGGTCGTCCGGCAGCGTGCCGGTCGCCTCCCGCTGCTCGGCCAGGTAGGCCAAGAGGTTGTCCGTGGCGTACGCGTCGAGGCCCGCGGCGCGCAGGCGCTCGCGGGCCTGCTCGTCGCCCGCGGCGCTGACCTCGCGCAGGAACGCGCCGAGCGCCCGGCCGAGCTCGACGGGGCGACCGGGGGCGTCGCCGTGCCAGTACGGCATCCGGCCGGGCTGGCCCGGGGCGGGCGTGACGAGCACCCGGTCGTGGGTGATGTCCTCGATCCGCCAGGCGCTGGAACCGAGCAGGAAGACGTCGCCGACGCGCGACTCGTAGACCATCTCCTCGTCGAGCTCGCCGACCCGCGACTGCTTCTCCCCGACGAGGAAGACGCCGAACATCCCGCGGTCGGGGATGGTGCCGCCGCTGGTCACCGCGAGCCGCTGCGCCCCCGGGCGTCCGGCGAGCACGCCGGTGACCCGGTCCCAGGTGATCCGCGGCCGCAGCTCGGCGAAGTCGTCGCTGGGGTAGCGGCCCGAGAGCATGTCGAGCACGGCCTCGAGCGCGCTCGTCGGCAGGCTGCTGAAGGGCGCGGCCCGGCGCACCACCGCCGCCAGGTCGTCGACGGTCCAGGAGTCCAGCGCGCACATCGCGACGATCTGCTGCGCCAGGACGTCGAGCGGGTTGCGCGGGTAGGTCGTCGCCTCGATGCCCCCGTCGACCATCCGCTCCGCGACGACCGCGCACTGCACCAGGTCGCCGCGGTACTTCGGCAGGATCGTGCCGCGGCTGACCGCTCCCACCTGGTGCCCCGCGCGGCCGACCCGCTGCAGCGCGGAGGCGACGCTCGGCGGCGACTCGACCTGCACGACGAGGTCGACCGCGCCCATGTCGATGCCCAGCTCGAGGCTGCTCGTCGCCACGACGGCGGGCAGCCGGCCCGCCTTGAGCGCCTCCTCGATCTGCGAGCGCTGCTCGCGGCTCACCGACCCGTGGTGGGCGCGCGCGATCTCCACGACGCCCTCCCCGCCCACACCCGTGCCGTTGCCCCAGGCGGCCCGGCCGGTGCCGCCCTGCCCCGGGTGCTGTGCCGGGCCGCGCAGGAACGACGCGCCGCCGGGCTTGACCCCGGCGGAGCCCACCGGCCGCTCGCCGAGCTCGACGGGCTCGGGCTCGGGCACGCCGTACGCCCGCTCGGTGGCGATCTCGTTGAGGCGGCTGGTCAGGCGCTCCGCCGAGCGCCGGCTGTTGCTGAAGACGATGGTCGAGCGGTGCGCCTCGACGAGGTCGACGATGCGCTCCTCGATGGCCGGCCAGATCGACGCCCGCGGCTCCTTGCCGGCCGCCGACCCGCCGGTGGGCGGGGCGTCGCCCAGCGCCGACATGTCCTCGACCGGGACGACGACCTCGACCTCGATCGTCTTGCGGCTCGGGGGCTGCACGACGACCACCTCGCGGCTGCCGCCGAGGAAGCGGGCGACCTCCTCCAGCGGCCGGACGGTCGCCGACAGGCCGATCCGCTGGGCGGGCTGCTCGAGCAGCTCGTCGAGGCGCTCGAGCGAGAGCGCGAGGTGCGCACCCCGCTTGCTGCCGCTGACCGCGTGCACCTCGTCGACGATGACGGTCTCGACCCCCCGCAGCGACTCGCGCGCCGCGGAGGTCAGCACGAGGAAGAGCGACTCCGGCGTGGTGATGAAGACGTCCGGCGGGACCCGGTTGAAGGCCCGGCGCTCGTCGGCCGGCGTGTCGCCCGAGCGGATGCCGACCGTGAGGTCCGGCACCGGCAGGCCCAGGCGCTGCGACGCCTGGCGGATCCCGACGAGCGGACTGCGCAGGTTGCGCTCGACGTCGACGGCGAGCGCCTTGAGCGGGCTGACGTAGAGCACGCGGCACCGGTGCCGCGGCTCGGCGGGCGGCGGCGTCGAGGCCAGCCGGTCGAGCGACCACAGGAAGGCCGACAGCGTCTTGCCCGACCCGGTCGGCGCCACGACGAGCGTGTCCCGGCCGCTGCTGATCGCGTCCCACGCGCCCTCCTGCGCCGCGGTGGGCGCGGCGAACGCCCCCGTGAACCACGTCCGCGTGGCGGGGGAGAAGCGGTCCAGGGCGGTCACGCCGTCATCGTCCCCTGCCGCGCGCCGCAGCACCCGCCGCACGGACCCCCTTGTGGACGGGCAGGAAGTGTCGGACCCTCCGGCGAAGGTGGTCCGCGTCCACCCGTCTGCCGGAGGTCCCGTGCGCCCGCACCTGCTCGCCGTCCCGCTGTCGCTCGTCCTCGCCGCCGGGGTCGCCGCGGCGGCCGGGCCCGCGGTCGTCCCCGCGGTCGTCCCCGCGGTCGTCCCCGCGACAGGTCCGGGAGCTCCCCGGACCTGTCGTCCTACAGCTCCGACGGCCAGGTGCTCAACGTGCTGCCGCCCGGGTCTCGGGGCAACGTCGCCGTCCCGCAGCTGCTGCAGCTCGGCATCACCCGCCTGCCGGACGTCGTCGCGACCCCGGGCAACCCGCAGGGGCCGCTCACGACGGCCACGCCGACGACCCCGACCAACTTCGCCGACCAGCTGGAGATGTACGACGCGCTGGCCCGCACCTCGCCCGGGCAGCTGAGCGGCGCCGACCTGACGACCTACTTCAAGGACGCCCGGCTCGGGGTGGACCCGGCGGACGTCGTGTCGACCGAGACGCCGCGGCCCGGGGTCACGGTCGTGCGCGACCGGGCGGGCGTGCCGCACATCACCGGCGCGACCTTCGAGGACGTCGAGTACGGCGCGGGCTGGGCCAACGTCCAGGACCGGATGTTCCTCACCGACGTCCTGCGCCACACCGGGGCGGCCCGGATGGCCGAGTTCGTCGGCGCGACGCCCGCGAACATCCACATGGACTCCGAGCAGCTGCGCCTGGCGCCGTACACGGTCGAGCAGGCCGACGCCCAGATCGCCGCGGTGGTGCAGCGCTACGGCGCCGAGGGCGAGAAGATGCTGCGCGGCGTCGACGCCATGCTGCAGGGGATGAACGACGCGCAGGCCGCGCTGTGCCCGCTGTCGGTCCCGCTGCCCCTGCCCGGTGTCGTGGGCGCCGGGTTCGGCGTCGACTGCCCGGTGGAGTACGCCGCGCTGCAGAAGCCGCCGACGCCCTACACGCGGGCCGACATCGTCTACATCGCCTCGCTCGTCGGCGGGATCTTCGGCAAGGGCGGCGGCGGCGAGGAGGCCAACGCCCGCTGGTTCCAGCAGCTGCGCGAGCAGTACGGCGCGGTCGAGGCCCGCCGGATCTTCGACGACCTGCGGGAGAAGGACGACCCGGAGGCACCGGCGACCTCGCCGGTGCGGCAGCGCTACGGCGGGGGCGGGGTGGCCCCGGGCCGCCCCGGCGTGGCGCTGCCCGACCTCGACCCGGCCGCGACGGCACCCGGCAGCGGCGACCGGCTCGACGCGCCACCCGGTCCCCGCGCGACGGCCGACCCCGCCCTCGGCGTCGTCGACGGCCCGTTCGGCCCCATCGACCTGGGCCTGCGCACCCACGGCATGAGCAACGCCCTGCTCGTCGACGCCGCGCACTCCGCCGACGGCCACCCGACGGTCGTCTTCGGGCCGCAGACCGGCTACTACACCCCGCAGCTGCTCGTCGAGCAGGACCTGCGCGGCCCGGGCATCGCCGCCCGGGGCGTGTCCTTCGCCGGCACCAACCTCGTCGTCGAGCTCGGCCACGGCGCCGACTACGCCTGGTCGGCCACGTCGGCGAGCAACGACATCGTGGACACGATCGTCGAGCGGCTCTGCACCACGGACGGCTCCGCGCCGACGGTGCGGTCGACGTCCTACCGCGTGGGCAGCGAGTGCCGGCCCATGGAGGCCTACGTCCACACCGAGGAGACCACTCCGAACGCCACGGCCCCCGGCGAGCCGCAGACGCTGCGCTTCCAGGTCCTCAAGACCCGGCACGGTGTCGTCCAGGGCCGCACCACGGTCGGGGGCGCGCCGGTCGCCGTGGTGTCCCAGCGCACGACCTACGGGCACGAGGTCGACTCGGTCATCGGCTTCGCCCGGCTGCAGGACCCGGACTACGTCCACGACGCCGCGAGCTTCCAGCGCGCCGTCTCGGCGATCGACTACACGTTCAACTGGTTCTACGCCGACGACCGCGACATCTCCTACTTCTCGTCCGGGCTGCTGCCGCAGCGGCGCTCCGGCTACGACTGGGACCTGCCGCACTGGGGCGACCCGGCCTACGACGACGTGGGCACGCTGCCCTTCTCGGCCCACCCGCGCGTGACCGACCCCTCACGCGGCTACCTGGTCAGCTGGAACAACAAGACGGCCCCGGGCTTCGCGGCGGCCGACAACCAGTGGGGCTACGGCGCGGTCTACCGCTCGCTCGCCCTCGAGGACCGGCTGGAGGCCGCCCTGTCGCGGGGCAAGATCACCCGCGAGGGCCTCGTCGACGTCATGGAGGGCGCCGCCACCGAGGACGTCCGCGCGTCGCAGCTGCTGCCCGAGGTCCTCGCCGTCGTCGGCACGCCGTCCGACCCCGCCGACGCCGCGGCGGTGGCCACCCTGCGCAACTGGGTGCGCGGCGGGGCCCAGCGGGTCGACCGCAACCGCAACGGCGAGTACGGCTACCAGGCCGCCGTGGCGCTGCTCGACGCCTGGTGGGACCCGCAGGGCAGCGGCGTCGGCGCCGGCACGCCCCTGCCGCAGGCGGTGCTGGCCGGCACCCTCGGCGGGCTGGTCCGCGAGCTGCCCAAGGGGCTGGACGACCACCCGCGCCAGGGGCTCGGCTCGTCGTGGAACGGCGTGGCCTGGTACGGCTACGTCGACAAGGACCTCCGCAGCGTCCTGGGCCGCCGGGTGTCCGGGCCCTACAGCCGCACCTACTGCGGCGGTGGCTCGCTCGCCCGTTGCCGGGCCGACCTGCGGGCGTCGCTGCACGACGCCGTGCAGGCGCTGCTGTCGCAGCAGGGCGTCGGATCGGTGAAGGACCTCACCTACGACAAGGGCCAGGACTCCATCCGGTCGGTCACGGCCGGTGTCGTCGGGGTGCGCCCGATCGACTGGCAGAACCGCCCGACGTTCCAGCAGGTCGTGCGCTTCGACCGGCACCGTCCCCGCGGCTGAGCCGGTGGCGCTGGACCGGCAGGGCTGATCGGCCCGGCGTCCGCCGCGGGCACCGCAGAGGCGGCGCGGCGGACCTGCGCTCGCTCCGTCAGACGGTGCGTCGTGCGGCCAGCCGGTCCGCGTACCGCCCCAGCAGCGCGCCGGCGACGAGGTAGACGCCCGCGGCCAGCGCGTAGTTCGCGTACAGCCGCTTGTCCGCGGACGACGGCGTGAAGACGTCCCGGAAGGGACCGGTGGCGTCCTCGGCGACCGACAGGACGTTGCGCACGAGAACGTTGTCGGCGTTCGTGGGCAGCGCGGTGAAGACGATGCCGAGCAGCACGACGGCCGCCAGCAGCACGAAGACGAGGCGGGAGACCCGCAGCACGACCGACGCGACCTCCCGGCCGCCGTCGCCGGCGGGCCGCCGCTCGACCTCGACGACCCGGGTGTCGCCGTCGTGGTCGACCGGGCGCTCGTCACGTCGGCGTCGCCCGGCCCTGCCGAGCACGCGCTCGTCGAGCCGGCGGAGGGCGGAGGGCGTCTGCACACCCCTGTTGTCTCCCGCACCGGGCAGGCCTACGCCTGCTCGGGCCCCTGTCGCACGCCTGTCATCCCCAGCAGCGGGCAGGATGGCGGCGTGAGCGAGCCCGTGCCCTACCCCCGGCACTGGGAGGCCGACGTCGTGCTGGCCGACGGCGGCACGGTGCACGTCCGTCCCATCACGCCCGCCGACGCCGAGCGGTTGCGCGCGTTCCACGGGCGCCTGTCCCCGGAGAGCGTCTACAACCGGTTCTTCTCCATGGTCCGCACGCTGCCGGCGCGCGACGTCGAGCGCTTCACGACCGTGGACCACGACGAGCGCGCCGCGGTCGTCGCGGTCCTGCGCGACGAGATCGTGGGCGTGTGCCGCTACGCCCGCTACCCGGGCACCGACGACGCCGAGGTCGCGGTCGTCGTCGAGGACGCCCACCAGGGGCGCGGGCTCGGCGCGCTGCTGCTCGAGCACATGGAGGCGGCGGCCCGCGAGCGCGGGGTGCAGCGCTTCGTCGCCGACGTGCTGCCGCAGAACCGCCGGATGCTCGCCGTCTTCCGCAGCGCCGGGTTCGAGATCTCCCGCGAGATGGCCGACGGCTACGTCGAGCTCACGTTCCCCATCCAGGAGACACCGGCCTCCGTCGAGGTCGTCCGCGCGCGGGAGCACCGCGCCGAGGCGCGCTCGGTGGCCCGTCTGCTGGCTCCGGCGGCCGTGGCCGTCGTCGGGGCCTCCCGGGAGCCGGGCACGGCCGGGCACGAGGTCTTCCGCTCGCTGCTCGCGCACGGCTTCGCCGGACCGGTCTACCCGGTCAACCCGTCCGCTCCGCACGTGCTGTCCGTACGCGCGTGGGCCGACGTGCGCGACGTCCCCGACGACGTCGACCTCGCCGTGGTGGCGCTGCCCGCGGCCCAGGTGCTCGAGGCCGTGCGCGCCTGCTCCGAGAAGCGCGTGCGCGGGCTCGTCGTGGTGTCCGGCGGCTTCGCCGACGCCGGCGAGGAGGGCCGCGCCCGGCTGGCCGAGGTCGTCCAGGTCGCCCGCGACGGCGGGATGCGCCTCATCGGGCCCGAACGCGATGGGCATCGTCAACGCCGACCCCGCGGTCCGGCTGCACGCGACCTTCGCCGCGGGTTCCCCGCCGTCGGGGCGGATCGGCGTGTTCAGCCAGTCCGGTGCGCTGGCCGGCACCTTCCTGTCCGAGGCGACCCGCCGGCGCGCCGGGCTGTCGACCTTCGTCTCGATCGGGGACCGCGCCGACGTCTCGGGCAACGACCTGCTGCAGTACTGGCAGGCCGACCCGGCGACCGACGTCGTGCTCATGCACCTGCAGGGCTTCGGCAACCCGCGCAAGTTCGCCCGCATCGCCCGCGTCGTCGGGCGGAGCAAGCCGGTCGTCGCGCTCAAGAGCGGTCGGGGCGCCCGCGACGTGGCCGTCGACGCGCTCTTCCGGTCGGCGGGCGTGGTGCGGGTCGACACCCTCGCGCAGCTGTTCGAGGCGGGGCAGCTGCTCACGCTCCAGCCGCTGCCCCAGGGTCGGCGGGTGGGCATCGTCGGCACCTCCAGCGCGCTGGCCGCCCTCGCGAGGGACGCCTGCGTGGCCGCCGGTCTCGTCGTCCCGGAGCTGGCCGAGGACGTGCGGACCTCCTTGCGGGCGCTCGCCGGGACGACCGAGACCGCCAACCCCGTCGACCTCGGGCCCCTCACGGGCGCGGAGCAGCTGCGCGCCGCGCTGCGGCTGGTCTGCCGGTCCGGAGCGGTCGACGCCGTGCTGGCCCTCGTCACGCCGCACCCCGACGCCGCGGCGCTCGCGGCGGTGCTGCTGGAGGTCTCGCAGGAGGGCGGGCTGCCGGTGCTCGCGTCCTACCTGGGCCAGGACGGGGTGCCGGCCGGGCTCGCGGTCGTCGAGCCGGCCGTCGACGCGCGCCTGCCGGGCCCGGACCCCGGTCCCGGGCGGGGGTCGGTGCCGTCGTACGCCTCGCCGGAGGCGGCCGCGCTGGCGCTGGCCCGGGCGGCCGCGTACGCGCGGTGGCGCGCCCGGCCGCAGGGCGAGGTCCCGGAGCTCGAGGGGGTGCACGGCGAGCGGTCGCGCGAGGTCGCGCGGCGCCACCGCGAGGACGGCGAGTGGTTGCCGCCCGGGGAGAGCGGCGAGCTGCTCGCCACGGTCGGCGTACGGGTGTGGCGCACCGCCTACCCCGCCTCGCTGGACGAGGCCCTCGCCGAGGCCGAGGAGCTGGGCTGGCCGGTCGTGCTCAAGAGCGCCGAGGCGCGGTGGCGCAACCGGGCCGACGTCGGCGCCGTCCAGCTCGGCCTCGACGGGCCCCGAGGAGCTGCGCGAGGCCTGGCAGCGGGTGCGCGCCCTGGTCGGCGGGGGCGACCTGCTCGTGCAGCCGATGGCCCCGCCCGGGGTGTCCACGGTCGTCCGCCTGGTGACCGACCCGGCGGTCGGCCCGCTGGTCTCGCTGCGGCTGGGCGGCGTCGCCGCCGACCTGCTCGCCGACCCCCTCACCCGCACGCTGCCGCTCACCGACCTCGACGCGGCCGACCTCGTCCGCGAGATCCGCGGTGCGCAGCTGCTGCAGGGCACCGACACGGCGGCCCTGCAGGACGTGCTGCTGCGGGTGGCCCGGCTGGCCGAGGAGGTGCCCGCGCTGGCCGAGGTGCTGCTCGACCCGGTGCTCGTGGGCGACCGGGGCACCGTCGTCCTGCACGCGGGCGTGCGGCTGCTGCCCGCCGGGGTGGACCCCGAGCGGGGGCCCCGGCGCCTCACGGCGCAGGGCCCGGCGCACCTGCGCTGAGCCCGGCCCGCCCGCGCGGCGGCGCCCCTACGGTGGTCGGGTGCGGCTCACGGAGTTCTGGCGGCGGATGGAGCAGCGCTTCGGCGCGGGCTACGCCGCCTCGTACGCCGCGGACCAGGTGCTCGCCGAGCTCGGGAGCCGCACCGTGCAGCAGGCGCTCGGCGACGGCGAGGACGTCAAGGCCGTGTGGCGAGCGGTCTGCGACGCGACGGCCGCGCCCGCCTCGGAGCGCTGAGCCCCCCGTCCTCCGGCGTGTCGCGTGACTCGAACACGTGTTCGGCCTAACGTCTCGTCCTGTCCGGGTGTCCACAGGTCCTCCTCCGCCAGCAGTGCTTGTCGGAGGTCGCTCCTAGCGTCACCGCCGATCGGACCGCAGCCCACACACACCGGAGGACACCGTGGCAGGACCGGACCGCGCGAAGGCCCTGGAGATGGCCCTCGCCCAGATCGACAAGAACTTCGGCAAGGGCTCCGTGATGCGCCTCGGCGACGAGGTGCGCGCACCGATCCAGGTCATCCCGACCGGGTCGATCGCGCTCGACGTCGCCCTCGGCATCGGCGGGCTGCCCCGCGGCCGCGTCGTGGAGATCTACGGGCCGGAGTCGTCCGGCAAGACGACCGTCGCCCTGCACGCGGTGGCCAACGCGCAGGCCGCCGGCGGCATCGCGGCGTTCATCGACGCCGAGCACGCCCTGGACCCGGAGTACGCGAAGAAGCTCGGGGTCGACACCGACGCCCTGCTCGTCAGCCAGCCCGACACCGGGGAGCAGGCCCTCGAGATCGCCGACATGCTCGTGCGCTCGGGTGCGCTCGACGTCATCGTCATCGACTCGGTGGCGGCGCTCGTCCCGCGCGCCGAGATCGAGGGGGAGATGGGCGACAGCCACGTCGGTCTGCAGGCCCGGCTCATGAGCCAGGCGCTGCGCAAGATGACCGGCGCCCTGTCCGGCACCAACACGACCGCGATCTTCATCAACCAGCTGCGCGAGAAGATCGGCGTGATGTTCGGGTCCCCGGAGACCACCACGGGCGGCAAGGCGCTGAAGTTCTACGCGTCCGTGCGCATCGACGTGCGGCGCATCGAGACGCTCAAGGACGGCACGGAGGCCGTCGGCAACCGCACCCGCGCCAAGATCGTGAAGAACAAGATGGCCCCGCCGTTCAAGCAGGCGGAGTTCGACATCGTCTACGGCCAGGGCATCAGCCGCGAGGGTTCGCTCATCGACATGGGTGTCGAGCACGGTCTCGTCCGCAAGTCCGGCGCCTGGTACACCTACGAGGGCGACCAGCTCGGGCAGGGCAAGGAGAACGCGCGGGCGTTCCTGCGCGACAACCCCGACCTCGCCGACGAGCTCGAGAAGCGCATCAAGGAGAAGCTCGGCGTGGGGGCTCAGGTGGACGCCGAGGCCGATCTCGTCGCGCCTGTCCCGGTCGACCTCTAGGCCGTGCCCCGCCCACGCGCAGCGGCGAGCTCCCGAGCGCGACCCACCCGCGAGGAGCGCGAGGCGCGGGCGGAGCAGCGGGCGCAGCAGCACCGCGCCGACCTCGAGCGCGACCCGCTCGGCGTGGCACGCCAGGTCTGCCTGTCGCTGCTCGAGCTCGGCCCGCGCACGCGCGCCGAGCTCGCGGCCGCCCTCGCCCGGCGTGAGGTGCCCGAGGAGGCGGCGCAGGAGGTGCTGAGCCGGTTCGCCGAGGTGGGCATGATCGACGACGCGCTGTTCTCCCGCATGTGGGTGAGCTCCCGGCACCGCGGCAGGGGGCTCGCGGGTCGAGCGCTCAGCTCCGAGCTGCGGCGCAAGGGCGTCGACGAGGACGTGGTCCGCGACGCCGTCGCCGAGCTCGAGCCGGAGGTCGAGCTCGCGACGGCCCGCGAGCTCGTCCGTCGGCGGGTCCCCGCGACGCGGGGGCTCTCGGCCGACGCCCGGGTGCGCCGGCTCGCCGGCCTGCTGGCCCGCAAGGGCTACCCGGCAGGTCTGGCGTTCCGCGTCGTGCGGGAGGAGCTCGCCGCGGAGGGCACCGAGGTGCCCGAGGTCGACCTCGACGACGACGGCCCAGCCGGCCCGTGACCCCGCGTGCCGCGACTGCCCGGCTGCGGCGGTGGCAGGGTGGGGAGGTCGTCGACCTCCCGAGGAGTCCTGGGTGAGCAGCCCTGTCCCGCCCCGCCTGCGCCTGGCGGGCCGTCCGCTGTCCGTCGTCGGGCGCGCCCGGCTCTACGTCTGCGGTGTCACCCCGTACGACGTCACCCACCTCGGGCACGCGGCGACCTACGTGTGGGTGGACGCCGTCGACCGGGTCCTGCGGCGGCTCGGCGTGGCGGTCGAGGTCTGCCGCAACGTCACCGACGTCGACGACGTGCTGTTCGAGGCGGCCGGCCGGGCCGGAGCGCACTACGACAGGTTCGCCGCGGTCCAGCAGTTCCACTTCGAGCGCGACATGGACGCCCTGGGGGTCCGCCGGCCGGCCCACGAGCCGCGGGCGTCGCGCTACGTGCCGCAGGTGGTCGAGCTGGCGGGCGCGCTGCTCGACGCGGGGGCGGCCTACACCGCCGGCGGCAGCGTCTACCTGCCGGGCGCCGGTGTCGTGGAGCACGCGGGCCTGACCCGCGAACAGGCTCTCGAGGCCCTGGCCGACCACGGCGGCCGGGTCGACGACCCCGCCAAGCGCGACCCGCTGGACCAAGCGGTCTGGCAGCGCAGCGAGCCGGACGAGCCGGCCTGGCCGAGCCCCTGGGGGCCGGGCCGCCCGGGGTGGCACGCCGAGTGCACCGCCATGTCGCTGTCCACCTACGGCGCGTCGCTGGACCTGCACGCCGGGGGGGCCGACCTGCGCTTCCCGCACCACGCCTACGAGGCCGCGCAGGCCGAGGCGGCGACCGGTGTCGTGCCGTTCGCGCGGTCCTGGCTGCACGTGGGCCTGGTGGGGGTCGACGGCGAGAAGATGGCCAAGTCCCGGGGCAACCTCGTCTTCGTCCGCGACCTGCTCGAGCAGGCGCCCGCCGCCGCGGTCCGGCTGCTGCTGCTGGACCGGCGCTACGGCGACGACTGGCAGTGGACGCCCGATCTGCTCGAGCAGGCCGGCGCCCGGCTCGACGCGCTCTACAGCGCGCGGCGGGCGCCCGGGCAGCGGCGCCCCCGACGCGGCCGGCGCCGCGGTGCTCGCCCGGCTGTGCGACGACCTCGACGTCACCGGTGCCCTCGACGTCGCCGTCGAGGCGGGCGGAGCCGCCGCCCGCGAGCTCGCCGGGCTGCTGGCGCTCTGACCGGCGCCGCCGCCGGGCGCCGGTACCGAGGGGCCGCCACAGGCCGCTCGCGCTGCTTCGTCGCGGGGTCCGTCGCCGTCCTCGCCCTGGCCGCCCTCCCGGCCTGCGCGGCGGAGCCGGCGGACGGGACGGCCTCCGACCTGCCGGCACCGGCCACGGGCCGGGCGGGCTCGCCACCGGTCCGGACCCCGACGAGCACGAGCGCCCCGTCCGCCGGTGCGAGCAGCTCCCCGCCACCGGCGGCCGGGACGCTCGCCCTCCCGCCCGACGCGCAGGCCGCGACCGTCGTGCGTCAGGTCGACGGCGACACGATCGTCCTGCGGGGCACGGGCCCGGGGCCGCTGCCGGCGACGCCCACGAAGGTGCGCTTCCTGCAGGTCGACACCCCCGAGGTGTTCGGCGGCGTGCAGTGCTTCGGCCGCGAGGCGTCGGCGCGCACCGCCGCCCTGCTGCCGGACGGCAGCCCGGTGAGCGTCGCCGCGGACCGCGGTCTGCTCGACCGCTACGGACGCACCCTGCTGCTGCTGTGGGACGACGAAGGGCGCAGCGTGCAGGAGGTGCTCGTCGCCGAGGGCTACGCCAGGGTGCTCAGCGTCGCGCCCAACCAGCGCGGCCGGACCCGGCTGGAGCAGCTCGAGGCCGAGGCCCGGGCGGCGGCGCGCGGCCGGTGGGGGGCCTGCCCGGCCGGAACGTGATCGAGTCGTGGCCGTCGATCCTGCGGCAAGCGCCTCCGGTTGTGCTGAGATCTGCGGTCAGGCGGCCCCACCGCCGTGGACCGCAGCCACGGTCCTCGGCGACCGGAGCTGCCCGCCGGCCGTACGACCCCCGAGGAGGCACCGCGTGACGACCCCGCCCGCGGCGCCCGCAGGGCCGCAGCCCCTCGTCCTGCTCGACGGGGTCAACAAGTCCTACGGCCCGGTCCAGGTGCTGTTCGACATCGACCTGGCGGTCGCCCCCGGCGAGGTCGTCGTCGTCATCGGGCCCTCGGGATCCGGCAAGTCGACGCTGTGCCGCTGCATCAACCGCTTGGAGACGATCGACAGCGGGCGGATCGAGGTCGACGGGCGGCCGCTGCCCGCGGAGGGCAAGGAGCTGGCCCGGCTGCGCGCCGACGTCGGCATGGTCTTCCAGTCGTTCAACCTGTTCGCCCACAAGACGGTGCTCGACAACCTCACGCTCGGCCCCGTCAAGGCCCGCGGCGCTGACGAAGGCCAAGGCCGAGCAGCGGGCGCGCGAGCTGCTCGACCGGGTCGGGCTCAGCGACAAGGCCGACGCCCATCCCGCCCAGCTCTCGGGCGGCCAGCAGCAGCGGGTCGCGATCGCCCGCGCGCTGGCCATGGACCCCAAGGTGCTGCTCTTCGACGAGCCCACCTCGGCCCTGGACCCCGAGATGATCAACGAGGTCCTCGACGTGATGACCGACCTCGCCCGTCAGGGCATGACCATGGTCGTGGTCACCCACGAGATGGGCTTCGCGCGCTCGGCGGCGCAGCGCGTCGTCTTCATGGCCGACGGCCGCATCGTCGAGGTCGCCGCACCGGCCCGCTTCTTCACCGACCCGCAGAGCGACCGCGCGCGGGACTTCCTGTCGAAGATCCTGTCCCACTAGCCCTCCGGAAGGACCCACCATGCGCCTACGACGTCTCGGTCTCGCGACCGCGCTGCTCGGCCTCACCCTCGTCACGGCCTGCGGCGGGAGCGACGACACCAGCACCGCCGCGCCCGTGAAGTCCGTGAGCTTCCCGGCGGGGTCGACGATGGCGACCCTCAACTCGGCCCAGAAGATCACGGTCGGGACGAAGTTCGACCAGCCGCTGTTCGGGCTCAAGAACCTGCAGGGCCAGCCGCAGGGCTTCGACGTGGAGATCGCCAAGCTCCTCGCCGGCGAGCTCGGCATCCCGGCCGACAAGATCGAGTTCGTGGAGACCGTGTCGGCCAACCGCGAGCCGTTCCTGCAGCAGAAGCGCGTCGACATGGTCGTCGCGACCTACACGATCAACGACAAGCGCAAGCAGGTCGTCGACTTCGCCGGGCCCTACTACGTCGCGGGCCAGGACATCATGGTGAAGAAGGGCAACCCGCTGGGGATCAAGGGTCCGGGTGACCTGGCCGGCAAGACGGTGTGCTCGGTGGCCGGCTCGACCCCCGCGGCGAAGATCCGCAGCGACTACCCGCAGGCGAACCTCGTCGAGTTCGACGTCTACTCCAAGTGCGCCGAGGCCCTCAAGAACGACCAGGTCCAGGCGGTCACCACCGACAACGTCATCCTGCTGGGCCTCATCGACAAGGACAAGCAGTCCTTCGAGCTCGTCGGTGCGCCCTTCACCCAGGAGCCGTACGGCATCGGGCTGGCGCAGGACCGCGACGACCTGCGGCACTTCGTCAACGAGAAGCTCACGCAGATGTACCAGGACGGCCGCTGGGCCAAGGCCTGGCAGGCCACGGCCGGGCAGGTCACCGGCAAGACGCCGGAGCCGCCGGCGGTCAACGACTACGCCTGACCCACGTCGGGGCGCCTCCCGCGGGAGGCGCCCGACCTGTACGGGAGGAGGGCTCGCCGTGGACGCCGTGCTGGACAACCTCGGCACGTTCGGTGAGGGGTTCGTACGGACGCTGGTCCTCACGCTGGTGGCCGGCGCGGTCGCGCTCGTGCTCGGGACGCTGCTCGCCGCCATGCGGGTGGCCCCGGCGGCGCCGGTCCGGGCGATCGGCACGGTCTACGTCGAGGTCGTCCGCAACACCCCGCTGACGATCGTCTTCTTCTTCGCGGTCTTCGTGCTGCCCCAGCTCGACGTGCGCCTGTCGTTCTTCACCTTCGCGGTGATCGCGCTGTCGGTCTACCACGCGTCCTTCTTCTGCGAGGCGGTCCGCGCGGGCATCGGCGCGGTCGGCGTCGGGCAGGCCGAGGCGGCCCGGGCGATCGGGCTCACGTTCCCGCAGACCCTGGTCTCGGTGGTGCTGCCGCAGGCCTTCCGCACGGTCGTACCCCCGCTCATCAACGTCTTCATCGCGCTGACGAAGAACACCTCGATCGCCAGCGCCTTCGCGGTGGCCGAGCTCACGGCGATCGGCAGCCGGTTGTCCAACGCGACGGGGCAGGCCGTGCCGGTGCTGCTGGCGACGGCGGTCTGCTACCTCGTCATCACCATCCCGGCCGGGCTGTTGGCCGGGCGGCTCGAGACCCGCGTGGCGGTGGCCCGGTGACCTCGGTCCTCTACGACGTCCCCGGTCCGCGGGCGCGCAGGAACGCCCCGGCTGCAGGGCGTCGCGGGGCTGCTGCTCGGCGCGGTGGTCCTCGCGCTCGTGCTCGTCCGGCTGGGCAGTCGCGGTCAGCTCGACGGGGACCGCTGGTCGGTGCTCGGCGACGCTGACGTGCAGAACGTGCTGCTCGACGGCCTCGTCGGCACGCTCGAGGCGGCCGCCGTCGCCGCCGTGCTGTCCTTCGCGCTCGGCGTGCTGCTCGCGGTCGGCCGGCTGAGCACGTCGGCGGCCGTCCGGGTGCCGGCGCGCGTCTGGGTCGAGCTGTTCCGCGGCCTCCCGCTGCTGCTCGTCATCCTGTTCCTCTACCTCGGCGGCCCCTCGCTGGGCGTGCAGACGAACCTGTTCTGGTCGCTGGTCCTCGGGCTGACGCTGTACAACAGCGCCGTCATCGCCGAGATCGTGCGGGCCGGGGTGCTGTCCCTGCCCCGCGGTCAGCGCGAGGGGGCGCTCGCCGTCGGCCTGCGGCCCGGCCAGGCGCTGCGCCACGTGCTGCTGCCGCAGGCCTTCCGGGTCATGCTGCCGGCACTGATCAGCCAGCTCGTCGTCCTGCTCAAGGACACGTCGCTGGGGTTCGTCATCGGCTACCTCGAGCTGCTGCGCAGCGGCCGCAACGTCGTGGAGTTCCTCGGCGGGTCGTACGCGATCCCGGTCTACGTCGCGGTCGCGGCGATCTACATCGCCGTCAACCTGCTGCTGTCGACGCTCGCCAAGCGGGTCGACGCCCGGCAGGCCCGCGGTCGGTCGTCCACCCGACCGGTCGGGCCCGAGCTCGCCGACCAGGCGGCCTGACCGCACGACGAGCGCGGGCGGACAGCGGGAGCGGTTCAGCCGCGCAGGTCGACGTCCGCCGACCGCCCGGGCGCGAGCGCGACGTCCGCGGTCGCCGTCCCGGTCGCGGTGCGCACCTCGACCCGGTAGTCGCCGGGGGGCAGCGGGGCCGGCCACGCGAAGGTGCCGTCGTCCTCGGTGAGGACGGCCAGCTCCGGGACGGGCGGGGTGCCGCGCCGCGGGACGAGCACGACCAGGGCACCGGGCACCGGCTCGCCGGTGAGGTCGCGCACGCGGCCCTGCAGGCCCGCGCTCACCCGGTGCCCCCGGGCACGCCGAGGCGCCGGAGCGGAGACCGCTCCGGCGCCAGGACGCGTCCGTCAGGCAGAGTTGATGATGCTGACGATCGAGTTGTACTTCGCCTGCGTGAGCCGGGTGCCGCTGTTGTTGCTGGCGGCGGGCCCGCTCCCGCCCGTGCCGTAGGCGTGGATGCCCATCGAGCAGTAGCCGTTGCAGTAGCTCTGTCCGGAGCGGTACTGGTAGACCGGCGAACCGCTCTGCCCGCCCACGGTGTCGTTCTGGTAGTACATCCGCTCGGTCTCGGTCACGCGGATCCGGTCGTTGGCCAGCCACTGCGTGGAGGGCTTGTCGCCGGGGTAGCCGCGGACCGTGTCGCTCAGCCCGGTGAGGCTGGCCGTCTGCCACCACATGCCGTACCAGCCGACGGTGTTGCCGACGGTGCAGTTGAGCTTGACGATCCCGCCGTCGTAGCGCCAGTCCTTGTTGTTCAGCCAGCCGTTGTAGGCGTAGGTCCGGCGCGGGCTGCAGGTGCCGTACGGCGCGGTGCCGCCGTCGCTGCCCGGGCGGAACGTGAGTCCGCTGTACCAGGAGCCGCCGGAGCCGCCGGTGTGCACGCAGTGGCCGGCGGTGACCAGGGTGTCCTTGCTGACCATCCACCCGGTGCAGTGCAGCCTGCCGTTGCGCAGGATGAGCACGGTGGCGCGCGCCGGGAAGCTCGTCGTCGGGCTCACCCGCGTGCGCTGGTCGGAGCCGATGATGGACTCGGACCCGGCCGCCGCTCCGGCGCTGCCGGTGCTGCTCGAGAAGCCGTGCGAGAGGCCTTCTCGTGGTGACGTGGCGGCGACCCGCTCGCCGGTCGAGCTCTGCAGGCCGGCGGGTCCGGCCCCGCCGGCGCTCGCCGGTGCGGCGAGCGCGCCGCTGAGCAGCAGCCG
>CAVSEK010000004.1:0-808644 GCA_963726975.1 uncultured Actinomycetota bacterium | reverse complement strand
TGTCGGCGACCTGCGCGGTGAGGAACTCCTGCGAGGCCCAGTACGTGCCGCCGCTCTCGGCCTGCGGGATGTCCGGGTCCTGACGGGGTGCGGCGTCCGGCGTGGTGGCGCAGGTGGTGCTCCGGCCCTGCACGGTCGGCGCGACCTGGATGCAGCCCAGGTAGGGGTGCGTCGAGGTGTGGTTGATCCACGGGAAGCGGGCCTGCGCTGCCAGCAGCGCGTCGGCGAGCGGGTCCCGGCCGCCGTGCGCGGCCCGCCAGGCGTCGCTGCCGCCGCCGTTGAAGACCATGTCGAAGCGGAACCCGTGAGCCTTCTGGAAGGCGACCAGGCGGGTCACGTCGGCGGGCTTCATCCGGATGTCCGGGGTGGTCACGGTCGGGTCGACGCAGCCGTCACCCGGCGTGCAGTTGCCGCTGGTGCTCCACCGGCTGTCCGGCAGGAAGACGTCGTCGACGTGCACGGCGAAGGCGTTGCGCTGCAGGCCCAGGTGCACGCCGCGGGTCATCCACTCCACGACGCCCGGCGCCAGCACGTCGAACCACTGCATCGAGGAGTTGAAGGCCGCGGTGAGCACCAGCCGCTCCCGGGCTCCGGTCCGGTGCACGGTCGCCACCGAGCCGGTGCTCGTGCCCTGCGTGACCTGGAGGAACGGCGTGTACGACTCGTCCGGCCCGGGGGTCGCCGGCGGCGACGCCAGGTAGCCGAAGACCTCGCTGACGTTCGGGTCCACGTCGTCGATGGTCAGGGCGCCGCGCAGGTAGCCGAATCCGGCCGCTTTCGCCTCGGGGGTGACGGTCGCGGCGGCGCCGTCGAGCGAGCCCGCGAAGGAGGTGACCAGGCCGGCGGCTCCCGGCCAGTTGTAGCCGTCGACCTCGCGGACGCCGTACGTCGCCTCGTAGGCCGCCAGGGCGGTCAGCTCGGCGGCGGAAAGCCCGCCGCCGCCGGTGTTCGGCAGCACGACGGCCTGGTACTGCGCCGCCCCGTCCCGGACCAGGAAGGAGGCGTCGACCGTCGGCCGGCCGGCGTCCCCCGGAGCGACCCGGGTGTAGGGGACGCCGGTCCGGTCGAGCTGGTTCGCGAGCGCCTCGGCCCACGGGCTGCCGTCCGAGACCACCAGCACCCGCAGCAGGACACGCGGGCTGGGCGCCGCGGACGCGGGTGCGGCGGCCAGCAGCGGGGCGCCGAGCGTCGCCGCGGCCGCGGCGGCCGCGACGGCGCGCCGGGCCCGGGAGCGACGGTGGGGGGGCTGGGCGGACATGCGGTCTCCCTCGGTAGATCCGGACGAGGGGACCGTACCGTCGGTGACTACTCAGCGTGACCTTTCCACCGATCGGGGGTTCAGGTTCACCCCTCCGGGGTCGAAGGCGGGTTGTTCACCCACCGTCACAGGTGGCCCGGGAGGCATCGAGGTCGACGTGCTTGCGCAGCGAGGAGAAGCCCGGCAGCGCGCGGTCGCCGCAGAACTGCGACGTGGCGACGTCGTACTCCACGTGCAGCACGGCCTTGCCCGCGTCGACGAACGGCGCGCAGGGCGTCGCACTCGTCGTACTGCGACGCACTCCTCGACGACCGCGAAGTCGAAGTCGTCCACCAGCTCGCTGACCTGGTCGAGGTCGTTCTTCAGGGCCACCGACATGCCGCGTGCGTGCGCCGCGCCGGCCACCCAGCGGTTGAACGCGCAGCTGGTCGGCGGCGGTCAGCGGGAAGCCGGAGTCGTTGGCGTAGCCGTCGACGTTGTCCGGCTCGACCGCGTCGAAGCCCTTGGCGCGGCAGGTGTCCAGGCGGGCCGGCAGCGGGCGGTGCAGCAGGTCCAGCCGGCGGACGTCGAGCCAGCGCTCGTCCGGGAAGTCGTCCAGCGGTGCGCCCGAGCACCTCGGCGGGGAACGCGCCGGCGTCGGGCCGGAACGCCTCCCACGTCCCGACGCTGAGGTAGCAGACGGCGTGCCGGCCCGCGGCGTGCAGCGCCGCGACCGCTCGGCGGTCGTGCTGCGCCGTCGACGTCGTAGACCGCGACGTCCACCGACAGGTCCAGCGGGCCGGTGAGCTGCCACTGCCAGGTCGTCCCCGGCTCCGGTCACCCAACGCGGCTCCGCCGGGACCGGCCCGCCGGCGACCTGCCCCGCCGGGCCCGGCGGGGTGCCGCAGCCGCCGAGGTGTCAGGCCGGCCGACCGGTCCGCACCGGCGCAGTCGCGGCCAGCAGCTGGACGTGAGGAGCAGCACCCGTGGCGACTCGCTCCCCGTCTCGGCCGCTGCCACGACGCGCGCCGAGTGTCTCACGCGGTGTCACCGAAATGTGTCACGCGCGTGACGATCTGGGCGACGATGATCGCGGTCGCCAACGTGGGGAGGGCCGCCCTGCACTCGGCGCCGACGGGACTGGGCCGTGCCCGGTGAGGGTCGCCCTGCTCGCCGAGGGCTGCTACCCGTACGTCACCGGCGGGGTGAGCACCTGGTGCGACCAGCTGCTGCGCGGGATGCCCGAGCACGAGTTCGAGGTGGTCGGCGTCTGCGCGACCGGCCGCGAGCCGGTCGGCCTCGGAGCTGCCCGGACAACGTCGTCGCGCTCACCCGCGTCGCCGCTGTGGGGCCCCGCGCCGCGCCGCCGCGGACGACCCGGCTCGCGGGCCGGCGCTGCTCGAGGCGTACGCGCGCCCTGCTGCCGGCGATGCTCGACCCGTCCGCCGCCCCCGGAGTGTTCACCGCGCGGCTGCGCGCGCTGGCCGAGCTGGCGCAGCGCGGCGACCTGACCGGCGCGCTGCAGAGCGAGGCCGCGGTGCAGGCGCTCGTCGAGCGCCTGGGCGCGCGCTCCCGCACGGCGTGCCGCTGACCATGCGCGACGCGCTGGACGCCACCGACCTCGTCGAGCACTTCCTGCGGCCGCTGTCCGCGCCCGTGGTGCGCGCCGACCTGTGCCACGCGGTGTCCAACGGGCTGCCCGCGCTGCTCGCCCTCGTCGCCAAGTGGCAGCACGGCACGCCGATGGTCATGTCGCGAGCACGGCGTCTACCTGCGCGAGCGCTACCTGGCCTTCCGGGACGTCCGCTACTCCTGGCCGGTCAAGGTCGTCCTGCTCGCGCTGTTCCGCCGGGTGTGCTGGACGGCGTACGCCGAGGCCGACCTCATCGTGCCGGTCAACGTCTACAACCAGCGCTGGGAGGTGCGGCACGGCGCCGACCCCGACGCCATCGCCACCGCCTACAACGGGGTGAGCGCCGCACGCCTACCCCACGGCCGACGGCGAGCCCGAGGTGCCGACGATCGGCTGGGTCGGCCGGGTCGACCCGCTCAAGGACCTCGAGACCCTGGTGCGCGCCTTCGCGCTCGTGCGCGAGCGCCGCCCCGACGCCGTCCTGCGCCTGTTCGGCCCGACCCCGGCGGGCAACGAGGCGTACGAGGCGCGAGGTCCGCGCGCTCGTCGACGAGCTCGGGCTCGACGAGCGCCGTCACCTTCGAGGGACCGGTCCGGCCGGTGACGGCGGCCTACCACGCCTCCACGGTCGTGGTGCTGTCGAGCATCTCCGAGGGCCTGCCGTACACCGTCATGGAGGCGATGATGTGCCGCCGCGCCACCGTCTCCACCGACGTCGGCGGGGTGCCGCGAGGTGGTCGGGGACGCCGGCCTCGTCGTCCCGCCGCGCGACCCGCGGGCCTTCGCGGACGCCTGCGTGCGCCTGCTCGACGACGCCGTCGAGCGGGACCGGCTCGCCACCGCGGCGCGGGAGCGGGCGCTCGCGCTCTTCCAGCTCGAGCGCATGCTGTCGACCTTCTCCGGCCTGTACGCCGACGTGCTCGGCGCCGTGAGCGCGCCGCCCGTGGCGCCGTCGGCTGCCGGCCGCGGCCGGCCGGCTCGCGGAGGCCTCGTGAGCGCCCCCACCGCGCTCGACGGCGGCGCGCTGCAGGCGGCGCTCGCCCGCCGGGTGCCGCAGCAGCGCGCGCCCTGCGACCGCCGTCCGGTCGCGGCGGACCCGACCGCCGCCGCCGCGACGCCGGTCGCCGTGCTCGCCCGCCGGCACGACGCGCTGTGCACCCAGGCGGTCGACCCGTCCGAGATCGCGGCGGGCCTCGAGTCCGCGGGCGTGGGCGACCGCGAGGCCCGCGAGCAGTACGGCGTCGGCAGCGTCTTCGAGCTGGCCGCGCTGCTGTACGACGCGCGTCCCGCGGCGGCCGCCGAGGTCGACCGAGCACGACGCGACCCGTGGCACCGGCCCTGGCACGAGCACGCCCTGCGCGGCGCTGCTCTACGCCGCGCCGGGCCTGCTCGTCGTGCTCGCGCTGCGCTCGGTGCAGCCGGCCGGCACCGGCCTGCTCGTCGCGGCCGCGGTCCTCGCGGCCGGCCTGGGGCAGGGCGTCGCGCTGCTCGGCCACCTGCTGCTGGGCCGGCTGCGACACCGCCGCGGGCGCCGACGTGCTGCCGGGCCGCGGTGCTGCTGCTGGCCCCGGCCACGGGCACCTTCCTCGTCGGGGTGTCCGTCGGGGCCGGCGCCGGCGCGGCCGCAGGGCTGCTGGCCGCGGTGCAGGCCGGCTACCTGCTCGCGGCGACCGTCTGCCTCGTCGTCGGCGCCGAGCGGCGGCTGCTCGCCGTGCTGCTGCCCGGCTGCGCCGGCGCGGCCGCCGTGCTCGCCACCGGCGGTCGCCTCGACCCGGCCGGCGCGCTGCGCCCGGTGCTGCTCGCGGGGCTGGTGCTCACCGCCGGCGCCGCGGCCCTCGCGGCGCTGCGGGCGGTCCGCGCGCGCACCGCCGGCGCACCCGGCGCCGTCCGCCCGCTGTCGGACGTCGTCGGTGCCGGCGAGCTGCGGCTGACCGGGGCGCACGCCCTGCACGGCACGGTCGCCGCGGCCCTGGTCGCCTTCCTCGTCCTCGACGTGCTCGCCGGCCGCGGCAGCGGGGCTCGCGGTCGCGCCCGCGATGGCCCCGCTGGTCGCCAGCCTCGGCCTCGCCGACGCGCTCGTCCACCGGCTGCGCAGCGCCGGCCGCCGCGCCCTGGTGCTCGAGGTCTCGCCCCGGCGCTTCCGCCGCCGGGTCCGGCGCGTGCTGCTCCCGGCGGCCGTCGCGCGCGTACGCCGCTCGGCCTGGCCGCGCTGACCGGCGCGGGGCGTGGTCGTCCTGCAGCTGGCCGGCCGGCCACCGGGTGCTGCTGCTCGACGCCGCGCGGCCGCGGCGTGCTCGGGTTCGCCCTGTTCCTGGCCACCGTCCTGCTGGTCGCTCGGCGCGACCGCGGCCCGGTGCTCGCGCTGTCGGCCGCCGCTCGCCGCCGACCGCGCGCTGCGGCTCGCCCGCTCGACGCGGCCGCGCCGGCGCGGCCCGCGCGCACCTGCGTCGTCTTCGCCGCGCTGGCCCTGGTGCTGCTGCCCGCTCGCGCGCCGCGACCTCGGGCAGGTGACCCGGCACCGGTGACGCACTCCCCCGGCGCTGCCGCGGCCTGCGTCGTCCCGGCCTACGCCCACCCGCTCGTCGACCCGGCGCTGTGGGCGCGGCTGGTCGAGGTCGCGCCGACTGCTGCGCGCCGGTCGTCGTCAACCCGCACGACGGGCCCGGCGCGAGGCCCGACCCGGCGTACCCCGCCGTCGTCGCGGCGCTGCAGGCCGCGGGCGTGCGCACGGCCGGCTACGTCGACACCGACTACGGCGAGCGCTCGCCCGCGCCGAGGTGGCCGCCGACGTCGCGCTGCACGTCGCGCGCGTACGGCGTGCGCGGGCGTCTTCCTGGACCAGGTGAGCAGCGGGCTCGACCGGCTCGAGCACTACGCGCAGGTCGTGCGGCAGGTCCGGGCGGCCGGCGCGCGGTTCGTGGCGCTCAACCCCGGCACCGCGCCGCACCCGGGCTACGTCGACCTGGCCAACCTCACGCGTGACTCTTCGAGGGGCCGGAGCAGGCCTACGCCGAGCTCGTCGAGCCCGACTGGGCGGCGCGCTTCCCGGCGACCCGGCTGGCCCACCTGGTGCACGGCGTGCGCACCGGAGCGCCTCGCGCAGGTGACCGGCGCTCGCGGCCCGGCGGCGCGCGGGCGCGGTCATGGTCACCGACGGCACCGGCGCCAACCCGTGGGACCGGCTGCCCGAGCCGGTGCTGACCGCGCTGCGGCCGCTCGCCGCACCGGCCCTGGTCGCGGTGTCGACCCCGCCCCTGACCCGGACGCCCGCGCCGCGGTGGCGGCGGCCCTGGGGGTCAGGCGCCCAGCAGGGTCCGGAAGTCGCGCGCGTAGTCGGCGGGTGACGTCCGGTCGGTGTAGACGAGCGTCCGGTCGCCGGCGAAGGCGTAGACGTTGCTGACGTGCACGACGGTCGGGCCCTCCTGCGGGGCGAGGACCCCCGTCGGAGCGGTGGGCAGCACCTCGGTCTGCGGGCCCTTCAGCTCCTGGACGGCCGCGGAGGTCGCCGGCCCGCCGCCGATGAGGCCGAGGAAGGACGTGTCGAAGCGGTCGAGCCAGCGCCGGACCACGCCGGGGCTGTCGTGGGCCGGGTCCTCGGTGACGAAGACGACCTGCACCCGGTCGCGGTCGGCGGCGTCCAGCGACCTCCGCGCGGCCGCGAGGTCGGCCATCGTCGTCGGGCACACGTCCGGGCACCGCGTGTAGCCGAGGAAGACGACGGTGAGCTCGCCCGCCGGCCGGGCCCGCAGGTCGACCGGTGCGCCCGAGGTGTCGGGCAGGGTCAGCGCCGGGCGGGCGACCACGCCGGTGATGTCGGTGCCCGCCGTCTCCGAGGCGCCGTCGAGCGAGGTCGCGACCGGGCCGTCCGAGGCGCCTGAGACGCCTGAGACGCCACAGCCGGCGAGCCCGAGCACCAGGACGGCGAGCGCACCGGCCAGTGCGGCAGAGCGGGGAGCTCGCGGACGGCGGCGGGCGTGCGGCACGGGCGGGGCTCCTGGGGCGGCGGGCGGTCGTGGGGAGACCCACGGTAGGCGGGCCGGGCCGCGCCCGCCTGCTGCGTCCACGTCTCCGCCGCCGGGGCGGGACGCCCGGCTGGATCGGCCGTCCGGAGCAATCTGCGCGAAGCCGCACTCCTGTCGGTGGAGGCGCCTAGAGTCACGGACCGTGAGGCCGCGCGGTGCGGCTGGCGGCAGGAGAGGCCCAGCATGGCGACAACAGGACAGCCGCAGGCGACCGGACGATCACGCACGGTGACGGCGCGGCGGTCGCGGCGCCTCGTCGCCGGGCTCAGCGCTGTGACCCTGCTCACCGGCGGGGTCGTGGCCCTGACGGCCCTGCCCGCCGGCGCGGCGACCGTCACCAGCATCACGGTCACCTCGCTGGGCGACGGGGCTGACCCTCGGCGAGACGGCGTCTGCGCCACGTCCGCCGGGGACTGCACCCTGCGCGCGGCGCTGCAGGAGGCCAACGCGTCGTCCGCGCACGCCACCATCGGCTTCGCCCTGCCCGGCACCGGCACGCAGACCATCCGCATCCTGTCCAAGCTCCCCAACCTCACCAACCCGCTCGGCATGACGATCGACGGGTTCACCCAGCCCGGCTCGGTGCCCAACACCGACGAGCTGGCGGACAACGCGGTCGTCCGGGTCGAGGTGCGCGGGCAGGGCAGCGTGGGTGCGGGGGCGTTCGACGGCTTCGGCATCACCTCGCCCGACAACGTCGTGCGGGGCCTCGCGGTCTACGACTTCGCCAAGGCGTTCAACCTCGCCGGCGACGGCGCGGACCGCAACCAGCTCATCGGCAACTTCATCTGCACGGACGCGACCGGCACCTTCCAGGCGGCGAAGGTCAGCACCAAGTCCTTCGGCGTGCTCATGACCTCGGGCGCCAGCGCCAACCGGATCGGCATGCCCGGCAGCGAGAACCGCAACGTCATCTCCGGCTGCGCGCACCGCGGCGTCTCGATGTCCTTCGCCACCTCGGGCACCTCCGGCACGGTCGACAACAAGGTGCAGAACAACATCGTGGGGCTGAACCCGGCGGGCACCGCCGCCCTGGGCAACCTGGCGCACGGCATCGACGTCAACTACACCCGGAGCAACCTCATCGGGGGTGACGGCTACCAGGAGCGCAACGTCATCTCCGGCAACAAGAGCACCGGTGTGGAGGTCTCGCACGGGCGCGGGACCCACGACAACGCCGTCGTCGGCAACCTCATCGGCACCGACGTGACCGGCAACGCCGCCCCCGCCTACGCCGCCAACGGCCAGTGGGGCCTGCGGCTCGAGGGCCCGAAGCACTGCGACCCGTGCACCGAGGCCGCCGTCTCCGAGGGCCTGCCCTACGGCAACCTCGCCCGCGGCAACGTCATCGCGGGCAACAAGAAGGGCGGGATCCTGCTGGACAAGGGTCAGAACCACAACACGATCGGCGACAACCTGATCGGGCTGACCGCGGACGGCACCCGGGCGCCGAACGGCTTCTTCGGCATCCGCATCGAGCACGGCGCCTTCAGCAACACCGTCGGCCCGGGCAACGTCATCGCCTACAACCCCAAGGGCATCACCAGCGTCCCGACCGGCTACGCCCCGCCCGGCGCGGAGCAGCCGACCTTCGACAACCGCTGGACGCAGAACAGCTGGTACGGCAGCAGCGGTCTGGGCATCGACCTGGCCCCGCTCGGCTCGGCCGACGACGCCGGTGGCAGCGCGCTCGTCAACGGCGGCATCCGGCCGCCGGTCCTGACCGGCTCCACCCCTGCCTCCGTGACCGGCACCACCTGCGCCGGCTGCACCGTGGAGGCCTACGTCGCCGACGCGACCAAGGCGGGCGTCTACGGCGACGGTCGCGAGTACCTCGGCACGACCGTCGCGGGCGGTGACGGCACCTTCACGGTCACCTTCACCGACCGCCCGGGCGCCTACGTCACGGCCTTCGCCACGGCGCGGACGACCAGCCTGACCTCCACCGACGGCGGCAGCTCGGAGTTCGCCAAGAACATCAAGCTCCCGTGAGCCGAGCCTGACCGTCCCGCGACCGCGGTCCTGCCCCGGCAGGCCGCGGTCGCGGCGCGTCCGGGCGCAGGTCCACGCCGCGAGGTCCTCGTGCCCGGCGTCTTGCTCAGAGTGACTGCGCGGCTGCTGAGGGTCGCCTAGTCTGGGCCGCACCCTCCTCCGCACCTTGGGACGCCCCGTGCTCGCCGTCGCGCCGCCCGCTGCCCGTCTTCGTGTCCGCTCCGCGGCGGCAGCCCTGGTCGCGGTCACCGCCGCGCTCTGCGCGACCGTCGTGTCCGCGCCCGCCGCGGGCGCCGCTCCCGCCGCCGCCCCGTCCGCCGTCGTCGCGCAGGTGCAGCTGACCCGCCGGCAGGTCGTCGAGCACCGCGCGCTCTCGGTGCGGGTCGTCGTCTACGACGCCGACCCGGGCGACGCCAGCACGCCCACGGGCACGGTCACCGTCGCGGACGCCGCCCCCGCGGGCGACCCCGTGCCGCTGCTGGCCGCCGCCCTCGTCGCCGATCCCGCCGACCCGTCGTCCGCGTACGCCGACGTGGGCCTGCCCACCGGGCTCGAGGAGCTGCACGACCTGTCGGTCTCCTACGGCGGGGACGCGACGCACGCCGCCTCGACGGCGGTGCGCGCCGGCCTGGAGGTCGTCAGCGCCGACGAGCCGGCGGCCCAGCAGCTGCAGCGGCTCTACCTCGACGTGCTCGGGCGCACCCCCGACGCCGACGGCTACGCGTACTGGCTGCCGGTCGTGCGGGGTCGCGGCAACGCGGCCGACGCCGCCTGGTCCTTCGTGCGGTCGCCGGAGTACCTGTCCGGTGAGGTGCTGCGGGCCTACACCGCCTTCCTGCACCGTGACCCCGACGCGGGGGGCCTGGCGTACTACACCGACCTGCTCGGCCGCGGCGTCACCGTGCAGGACCTCAAGACCGACCTCATGAACAGCGCGGAGTACGCGGCGTCCGCGGGCGCCCGGGCGATGAACGCCGCGGGTCACGCCGCCTTCCTCGACGCCGTCTACGAGGACGCGCTCGGCCGGGCTCCCGACGCCTCCGGGCAGGCGTACTACCTCAACCTGCTCACCACGAAGCGGACCAGCCGGGCCAACATCGCCTACGAGCTCGCCGTCAGCGACGAGCACCAGCGCTCGTTCCTCGACGACGCGTACGGCGCGCTGCTCGAGCGCACCGTCGACGACGGGGGGCAGGCCTACTGGGCCCGCCAGGTCCGGGGCGGCTACCGCCAGGAGCTCGTCGTCTACTCCATCGCCACCAGCCCCGAGTACCGCTCGCTGCTCGGCAGCTGAGCGCCGCCCGACCCGAGGACCCCGCCATGCGCCCGTCCCTGTCCCGCCGCGGGCTCGCCCTGCCCGCGCTCCTCGCCGGCGCGGTGCTCCCGACCGTGGTCTCCGCGACCCTGCTCGCGACGCCCGCCCCGGCGACCGCCGCCGCGGCCGTCCCCCCGCTGTCACCCCCGCCGTCTCGTCCGCACCCGTGCTCGACGCCGTCGACGAGCCGGTCTGGCAGACCGGCGGGGCCGTCCGCGCCCTGGTGACCAGCGGCGGGCGGCTGTTCGCCGGCGGCGACTTCACGACCGCCCGGCCACCCGGCACCGCGGCCGGGGACGCTGCCGAGGTCGTCCGCAACCACCTGGCGGCCTTCTCGACGACCACGGGCGCGCTCGACCCCGACTTCGTGCACTCGGTGCCCAGCCGGGTGTCCGCACTCGCGGTCAGCCCCGACGGCACCCGGCTCTACGTCGGCGGCGACTTCACGGCCGTCGACGGCCGGGCCCGCGGGCGGGTCGCCGCCTTCGACCTCACCGCGCCCGGCGCTCCGCTGCTGCCCTTCAACCCGAAGATCACCTCCGGGGTCGTGCGCGCCCTCGCCGTGAGCGGCGACTCCGTCTACGTCGGCGGCAGCTTCGCGGCCGCTCCCGGCGGCGCCACGCTGGGCATCGCCGCGTACGGCCTGGACGGGACCGCCCGCAGCGGGTGGCAGGGCACCGTCGACGGGCCGGTCAACGCGCTGCTCGTCGCGCCGTCGGGAGACCGGGTTCTCGCCGGCGGGGCGTTCAACACCGCCGACGGGCAGGCGCACCGCGCGCTCGCCGGCTTCGCGACGAGCGACGGCTCGCTCACCCCGATGGACCCGGGCCTGGTGGGTGCCTGCCCGACGCCGTCGTGCGCCGAGCACTCCGACGTGACGACGCTCGAGACCGACGGCACGCGGGTCTTCGCCGGCGCGGCCGGCACCGGGTTCCGGGTCTTCGACGGCACGCTCGCGCTCGACCCGCTCACCGGCCAGCTGGTCTGGCGCGACGAGTGCCTGGGCGCCACCCAGGGCGTCACCGAGGTCGGCGGGGTCCTCTACGTCGGCTCGCACGCGCACGACTGCTCGGCGGCCGGCGGCTTCCCGCAGCCGCCCTTCCTCGACGGCCCGGCCACCTGGCACCACCTCATGGCCGAGTCGGCCGTCGACGGCCGACCGGTCGACTGGTACCCGACGACGAACGCCGGGCCCACCGACGGGCGCGCGGTCGACGAGCTCGGCCCGCGCGCGATGGCCGACGACGGCTCCAGCGTGTTCGTCGGCGGCCAGTTCACCAAGGTCTCGGGGCGGCCGCAGCAGGGCCTGACCCGCTTCACGGTCGGCGACGACGCCACCCGGCCCACCGCGACCGGCCCGATCACCGCGGGCAGCCCCTCACCCCGCTCGGTCGTGCTGCGCTGGACCTCCGCGAGCGACCCCGACGACGGGGCGCTGGCGACCCGCGTCTACCGCGACGGGCAGCTGCTCACCACGCTGTCCCCCTCGACCGCGCACTTCTGGACCGCCGCGCAGGGCGTCTTCCGCGACCGCGCGCCGCTGCCGGGCACGCACGTCTACGAGGTGCAGGCCGTCGACGCCCACGGCGGCGCGGGACCGCGCACGGCGGTACGGGTCCGGACCGCGACCCGGGCGAGCGACGCCTACAGCGCCGAGGTGCTCGGCGACTCCCCGGGCCGGCTGTGGCGCCTGTCCGAGGTCTACACGACCTCGGCCGCCGACGCCTCGGGCCACGGGGTGACCGGCACCTACCGCGCGGTCCGGACCCAGGGCCGGCCCGGACCCTTCCCCGGCACCGGCGCCGTCGAGCCCGGCCCGGGCCTGGTGAGCACCGACGGCGCCACGGCGTACGTGCCGTCCGCCGGCTCGGTGGAGCTCTGGTTCCGCACGACCACCGGCACCGGCGGCCGCATCGCCGGCTGGGGCGACTCGCCGACCGGCACCAGCGTGGCGTACGACCGCCAGCTCTACATGGGCGACGGCGGGCAGCTGCTGTGGGGCGTCTACGACGGCGGCCCGCAGGTGGTCTGGTCCCCGCAGTCCTACAACGACGGGTCGTGGCACCACGTCGTCGCGACCTTCGGCGGGCCGGCCGGCCTCACCATGACCGTCGACGGCGTCGCGCTCGGCCAGCAGCCGGGCACCGCGCCGGTGACCCGCGCCGCGTCCTACGCCGGGGCCTTCCGGGTCGGCCCGGACAGCCTCACCGGCTGGCCGCAGCAGCCGAGCTCGACGGCCTTCCGCGGCGACGTCGCGCAGGTCGCCGTCTACCCGCAGGTGCTCACGCCGACCCGGGTGCGGGCCCACCTGCGGGCGGGAGGCTGACCGCTCCTGCGGCGAGCACGGCGAGGTCCCACAGCAGGGCGCCGTCGCCGGCCGGGTCGTGCCCGCACAGCCGGCGCACCTTCTCCGTGCGGGCGATGACGGTGTTGCGGTGGCAGAACAGCTGCCCGGCTGCGCGGCTGTAGGACCCGCCGCAGGCGCGCAGGGCCTTGACCGTGTCCAGCAGGACGGGGCCCTCGCGCCCGGCCGCCAGCACGGGACGGACGGTCTGCTCGAGCACGAGCCCGGCCAGGTCCGGCGCGTCCGCGAGCAGCGCCTGAGGCAGGCGGTCCTCGATGAGCGCCACGCCCGGACCCGCCGGCAGCGTCGTCGCGGCGAGCCGGGCGCACCGCTCACCGGCGCCCGCCGCGCGCAGCGACCACAGGACGGGCGAGACACCGACCCGGGACCGCGCCGCAGGGCGGAGCAGCTCGACCAGCCCGCCCCGCCCGCGCGCTCCCAGCCGGACCAGGCCCGTCTCGACGCCGGCACGCAGCGCCCAGGCCGCGTGCACCCCGCGCGCCGCGAGCTCGTCGGCCAGGGCGAGGACGGGCTGCTCCGCGTCGAGCAGCACGGCCAGGACGACGGCCGGCTCACCCTCGGGGACGCCCAGGCGCGCCGGTGCGGCGACCAGGAACGCCCCGTCGTCCCGGCCGTCGAGCAGGTCCGAGAGGTCGGCCTGCTGCTGGTAGCGGTGCTGGGTGCGCAGGCGGGCCTGCTCGCGCCGGTAGGCCTCGGCCAGCGCGGAGGAGTACCGGTCGATCTCCTCCCAGACCATGCCGGCCGCCCGCAGGAGGCCCAGGTTGGCCGGGTCGGCAGGGTCGCCCGCGCCCAGGGCGACGACCGTGTCCCAGATGAGCCGGCCGCCCAGCCGGTAGCTGTGGAGCACCGCCTCCAGCGGCATGCCCTGCGCGGCCCGGCGGCGCCCGGTCTCGGCGGGCGCGTCGTACGGGTCGGTGCCCGGGGGCACCTGCTCCCCGAGCGACTGGACGATCCGCTCGAGGTTCTGCCGGCACGACCGGTGCAGGTCCTCCGCCGCCACGACGTCGAGCTCGAGGTAGGCCGGCTCGCCCTCGACGATCTGCTGCACGAGCTGCCCGGCCAGCTGGTCGGACAGGGGCAGCACGCGGGTCGCGAGCGCGCGCACGTGTGCCCGGGCGACGTCGTCCTCGCGAGCGCCGGCGGGCACGTCGTCCACAGATCCTCCTGCTCCCCACGGCGGGGGTCTCCACCGGCCGGGCCGGTCGTGGCCCAAGACCGGAGGAAGTGTGACAGGAGTCTCCACCGGCCAGCGCGAAGTCCCCTGCGCACCCTGCGCCGCCGCTGCCCCGGACCCGGGCAGGGCTCCGGCGGTACAGCCCCCGCACCTGTCCAGGAGACCCTCCATGCGCGTCCTGCGCTCCCCCCGCACGGCGGTCGCGCTCAGCGCCGCCCTGCTCGTCGCCGCCGGTACGGCCGCGTCCGCGGCGACGTCCGCCGCACCCCCGCCGCTGACCCTCTCCGTCCTGTCCTCCCGCGCCGACCTGGTCACCGCCGGGGACGCGCTCGTGCAGGTCGGCGTGCCCGCCGGCGTCGACGTGCGGCGCCTCACCGTCACCGACGACGGGCGCGACATCAGCCGGTCGTTCGCCCGCCGCCCCGACGGGAGGGTGCTGGGGCTCGTGCAGGGCCTGTCGCTCGGCGCCAACGCCCTCGTCGCGCGGGCGCCCGGCGCGACGGCCGCACGGCTCGTCGTGACCGACCACCCCAACGGCGGCCCGGTCTTCGCGGGCAAGCAGATCCAGCCGTGGCCGTGCTTCGACGGCGCCACCAACGCCAAGTGCGACCGGCCGGTCCGCTACGAGTGGTCCTACATGCCGTCCGGCGGCGGCGGGCTCCAGCCGTACGACCCGGCGAGCCCGCCGAGCGACGTCGCGACCACCACGACCGACCAGGGCAAGACCGTGCCGTACGTCGTGCGCGAGGAGATCGGCGCGCAGGACCGGGGTGAGTACCGGATCGCCGTGCTCTACGACCCGGAGGCGCCGGAGCCGAAGCCCTGGTCACCGCCCGCCGCGTGGAACGGCAAGACCTACGTCACGGGCGGCTCCGGCTGCGGCATGCACCACGGGCAGACCACGTCGCCGGACGTCCTGGACGACAACGCGCTGCGCCGCGGCTTCGCGGTCATCTCGACCTCGCTGGACCACAACACGCTCAACTGCAACATCGTCGTGCAGGCCGAGGCCCTGACGATGCTCAAGGAGCGCGTCACCGAGGCCTACGGCCCGGTCCGCTACACGATCGGCAGCGGCTGCTCCGGCGGCTCGATCTACCAGCAGCAGGTCGCCAACGCCTACCCCGGCATCTTCGACGGCATCCTGCCGGCCTGCAGCTACCCCGACACGTGGTCGACGATGATCGAGGTCCAGGACTGCGAGCTGCTCGGCAGCTACTTCGGCGACCCGGCCCGGTGGGCCCCGGGCGTCGTCTGGCCGGAGCCGCAGCAGGCGGCGGTGGTCGGGCCACCCGACGACGTCGATCTGCCGCAGCTGGCGCGACGTCTACGGCTTCAGCGAGTCGCTCAACGCCCAGCTGTCCACGCACCCGCTGGACACCCAGGACTGCGCCGTCCCGGCCGACGAGACGTTCGACCCGGTGAGCAACCCCCGGGGCGTGCGCTGCGCGCTGCAGGACTACATGGTCTCGGTGCTCGGCAGCCGTCCCGACGGCAAGGCCAACCGCCCCTGGGACAACGTCGGCGTGCAGTACGGCCTCGGCGCGCTGCAGGCCGGCACCATCACGGCCGCGCAGTTCCTGGACCTCAACACGAAGATCGGATCACGCGACATCGACTTCCTCCCGCAGGAGTCCCGCGCGACGGCCGACGCGCCCTCGCTGGCGACGGTCTACCGCTCCGGCGCCGTCGACGAGGCCAACCACCTCGACCGGGTGCCGATCATCGACCTGCGCGGCCACGACGTGGAGGAGATCCACCACGACTACCGGTCGTACGTCCAGCGCGCGCGGCTCGACGCGGCCAACGGGCACCACGACAACCAGGTCATCTGGACCGGGCAGGTCCCCCTGGTCGGCGACCGCACCTTCGAGGCCGACGCGCTGACCGTCATGGACGACTGGCTGCACGCGATCGAGCAGGACCGCCGGGCGATCCCGCTCGAGCGCAAGGTCGTGCTCGACAAGCCGGCGCTCGCCCGGGACCGCTGCACCGACGGGGCCGGCAACGAGCTGCCCGCCGCGACCTGCCCGGCGCTCAACCCGTACTACGCCAGCCCGCGCATCGTGGCCGGCACGTCCTTCACCGAGGACGCCGTGAAGTGCCGGCTCAAGCCGGTGCGCGCCAGCGACTACTCGCCGGTGCAGCTCACCGGCGACCAGCTCGCGCAGCTGCAGGCGCTGTTCCCGCAGGGCGTCTGCGACTGGAGCCGACCCGGCGTCGGCCAGCAGCCGACGGTGGCCTGGCAGACCTACTCCGGCGGGCCGGGCGGGAAGCCGATGCCCGCGCCGCCGGTCTCGGCGCCGCTGAGGTAGCCCCCGCGCCCCGCCCTCCCGCCGACCTGGCGGGAGGGCGGTGGCGTGCCCGGCGGGTGAGCCCCGCCGCGACGGGACCGGCGACCCACGGCGTACGGTCGCGTCCCCCCCACCCCACAGGAGTGCAGATGAGCGTGCTGGACCGGTTCTCGCTGGAGGGCAAGGTCGCGATCGTGACCGGAGCGTCGTCCGGGCTCGGCGTCGCGTTCGCCCAGGCCCTCGCCGAGGCCGGCGCCGACGTCGCCCTCGGCGCGCGGCGCGTCGAGCGGCTCGGCGAGACCGCGGCGCTGGTGCGCGCCGCCGGCCGGCGCGCGCTCGAGGTCGGCACCGACGTGTCCCGGCCCGAGGACTGCACCGCGCTCGTCGAGGCGGCGATGGCCGAGTTCGGCCGGGTCGACGTGCTCGTCAACAACGCGGGCATCGGCACCGCGGTGCCCGCCACCCGCGAGAGCGTCGAGCAGTTCACCTCGGTCATCGACGTCAACCTCAACGGCTGCTACTGGATGGCCCAGGCCTGCGGCCGGGTCATGCAGCCGGGCAGCAGCATCATCAACATCAGCAGCGTCCTCGGCATCACCACCGCGGGGCTGCCGCAGGCCGCCTACGCCGCCAGCAAGGCCGGGCTCATCGGCCTCACCCGCGACCTCGCGCAGCAGTGGACCGGCCGCAAGGGCATCCGCGTCAACGCGCTGGCGCCCGGGTTCTTCACCTCGGAGATGACCGACCAGTACCCCGACGGCTACCTCGACCTGATGATGACCCGCGTGCCGTCCGGGCGGAAGGGCGAGCCGGAGGAGCTGGCCGCCGCGCTGGTCTTCCTCGCCAGCGAGGCCGGCGGCTACGTCACCGGGCAGACCCTCGCCGTGGACGGCGGGATCACCATCACCTGAGGCGCTCGCCCGGGTCGCGGACCCTCCTGCGCCGCGCGCCGCGCTCCCGGGCCGGGACCCGTTCGACCTCCGGGACCTCATCGGGACGCGTCGTCGGTACCGGGAAACTGGCGCGCCGGGCCGTCGCGGGTCCGTCCGACCCCCGGGACCGCATCGGGGCGCGGCGTCGACCCCCGGGACCTGGCGCGCCGTCCCGCCGTGCTCGCCGCGGACCTCCGCCGGGCGGCGCGGTACCAGGAGCACCCACAACTTCTTCCTCAACAGCCGCCGGACGGGGTGCTGAGCGGGACGGACCCGTCCCGGGGACGTGAGGATGCTCGTGCGGGTGCTCCTGGTACCACCCGCCGCTCCTCAGGCGGTGCGGACCTCGAGCGCCCCGCCCTCGTCGGTGCCCAGTCGGTGCACGACGGCGACCAGCCGCTCGGACAGGTCGCTCAGCTCGGCGCGCAGCTCGTCGCGACGGCGTACGAGGCGGTCGAGCTCGGCGGAGGTGCGCGCGGCGCGCTCGACCGCCTGGCGCTCGGCGGCGGCGAGCAGCTCGGCGGCGCGGGCCTGGGCGCCGGCGAGCAGGCCCGCCACCTCGAGCTCGGCGTCGCGGCGCTCGCGCGCCAGCTCGGAGGCCAGCAGGTCGCGGGTCGTCGCGGCCGAGGCCTGCAGGCGCCGCAGCTCGCGCTCGCCGTCGCGCCGGACCTGCTCGAGCGCCTGCTCGTGCTCGGCCCGCTCCGCCGCGAGCTCGGCCGCGCCGCGCGCCCGGGCCCGGCGCGCGTCCGCGGACGCCGCCTCCCGCACCGCCGCCGCCTCCTGCTCGGCGAGCCGCAGCAGCTCCACCACCCGTGCCCCGAGGGCGCTGAAGTCCGGGGTCCAGCGCTCCTGCTCGTCGCGCTGAGCGGCGAGCTCGGCCCGCCGGGCGGCGAGCTCCTCGCGCTCCCACCGCAGCTCGGCGAGCTCCTGCTCCAGCGCGGCGACGTGCGCGTCGACCTGCCGCCGGTCGTAGCCGCGCGGCACCGTGCGGAACACCACCGCCGCCGACCCCACCTCGACGGGGACCCTGACCAGCTCCGACACGTGACTCCTCCCGGCGTACGCCCCCAGCCTGCGCCGCGGCGCCCGGGTCGCGGGGAGCCACGCCGCGCCCTACGTCCGCCCGGCGCCGCGGCGGCCGTGTCCGCGTCGGGCGGACGCAGGGGTCCGGGCAGCAGCGGGCCCCGGCCGCGCAGCGCGACCGGGGCCCGAGGAGCAGCAGGGGTCAGACGGCGCCCTTGACCGCCCCGGACAGGTCGCGCACGCCCGGGTCGCCCGGCTCGGCGGTGTAGTCCTCCGGGATCGTGCTGTCCTCGCCCTCGGCGACCCGGCCGCGCAGGACCAGCGTGAGCACGGTGGCGACGACGAGGTTGACGAGCACCGCGAGGATGCCGGCGTAGATCGTCGTCGTCGTGTCGAGGCCGAGCTTGCTCAGCGGGAACGCCGACCCGCCGAAGTGCTCCTTGGTGATGGTCACGACGCCGCCTGCGCCGAAGGCCTTCTGCGGCACCTGGTAGAGCGTCCAGAAGCCGACCGCCATGCCGCTGGCCCAGCCGGCGATGAGCGCGACGCTGTGGAAGAAGCGGGTGTAGAGGCTCAGCGCCACCGCGGGCAGCGTCTGCAGCATGATCACGCCGCCGATGAGCTGCAGGTCGATGCTGAACTGCGGGTCGAGCGCGAGGATCGCGACCAGCGCGCCGACCTTGACGACCAGCGAGGCGAGCTTGCTGCTGCGGGCCTCCTGCTTCGGGGTCGCGTCCTTGTTCAGGTACTCCTTGTAGATGTTGCGGGTCCACAGGTTCGCCGCCGCGATGGACATGATGGCGGCGGGCACGAGGGCGCCGATGCCGATGGCGGCGAAGGCCACCCCGGCGAACCAGTCCGGGAACTGCTGGTCGAACAGCAGCGGCACGATGGTGTTGCCGTCGGGCTTGCCGTTCGTGCCGACGAGCGGCTTCACCCCGCCGGCGATGGCCATGTAGCCCAGCAGCGCGAGCAGCCCGAGCACGAACGAGTACGCGGGCAGCGCCGCCATGTTGCGCTTGATCGTGTCGCGGCTCTTGGCGGCGAAGACGCCGGTGAGGCTGTGCGGGTAGAGGAACAGCGCGAGCGCGGAGCCGAAGGCGAGGGTGGCGTACTGCAGCTGCGCCGGCCCGCCGAGCAGGACGCCGTCGCCCGGGTTGGGGCTGGCGGCGAACTTCTTGTCCGCCGCGGCGAAGATGTCGCCGAAGCCGCCGAGCTTGATCGGGATGACGATGACGGCGACGATCACCACGATGTAGATGAGCGTGTCCTTGACGAAGGCGATGAGCGCCGGCGCCCGCAGCCCGGAGTTGTACGTGTAGGCCGCCAGGATCGCGAAGGCGATGATGATCGGCGTGTGGCCGGTGACGCCCATCGCCTTGAGGACGGCCTCGATCCCGACGAGCTGCAGCGCGATGTAGGGCATCGTCGCGACGATGCCGGTGAGCGCGACGAGCAGCGCGAGCGTCGGCGAGCCCGACCGCGCGCGCACGAAGTCGGCCGGCGTGACGAACCCGTTGCGGTGGCTCACCGACCACAGCCGGGCCAGGACGGTGAAGACGATCGGGTAGACGACGATCGTGTAGGGCACCGCGAAGAAGCCGACGGCGCCGGCGCCGAAGACGAGCGCGGGCACCGCGACGAACGTGTACGCGGTGTAGAGGTCGCCGCCGATGAGGAACCAGGTGATCCAGCCGCCGAAGCTGCGGCCGCCCAGGCCCCACTCGTCGAGGCTGTCCAGGCTCTCGCCGCGCCGCCATCGGCTCGCGACGAAGCCGAGGGCGCTGACCGCGAGGAACAGCGCCGCGAAGATGACCAGCTCGGTGGTCTTCACGCCGTCCACGGTCAGCTCCTCGTCCGGCGGTAGACGACGAGCGTGCAGGTGACCCCGACGCTGATGATGGCCAGCTGGTACCAGTAGAAGAAGGGGATGCCGATGAACGACGGCGTACGGCGGTTGTACAGCGGCGGGTAGAGCGTCACCAGCAGCGGCACGAGCAGCAGCCAGTTCCAGGGGCTCCTGTCGCTGCGCTTCGGCGGGCGCCCGCGCAGCGGCGCGGGAGGCGGGGGCTGGTCGAGGGACACCGGTGTCCTCCTGGCGTGGGCAGGCCGGCCGTCGGGCGGCGGTCGGCGGGCGGTCGCCCGGGGCGCCGCCGCGGGCGGAGTGTGGTCCCGGTGCGGCCCAGGCGGGGGAGGCACGACGGATCGTCACGTTCCCGTGACCTGTCCGGGCGTGACCCAGGACTGTGACCCGGGCCACACCGGGCAGGTGCGCCCGCGACGGCGGCGAAGCAGGCGGGACGACCCCCGCCCCCGCCCTCCTGGAGGCCCCGTGCTCCGCCGCCGTCCCGTGCTCGCCGTCGCCGCCCTCGCGGCCCTCGCCACCGCCGTGGGGACGGCGGCCGCCGGCGCCCCCGCCGCCGCGCCGTCGGGGCTGCCCCGCGTCGCCAGCGGGCACCGCCCCGGCCCCGACGCGCTCTACGCCTCGGCGCCGCGCGCCCCGCAGCTGGAGAACACCGGGCCCTGGAAGGCGGCCCCGCTGCTCGTGTCCGGCGCGACGGCCTACCGGTCGGGGGAGTTCCTCTACCAGGACTTCCTGCTCGACGACCACGGGGCGACCGGGGTGCACGACCCCGACGACCCGTACGGCCCGTCGGCGCACCTGTACTCCCCGCCCGCGGGGACCTACACCTACCCGACCGACCCGGTGTACGCGCACAACGCTGCCGACCTCGTCGAGCTCCGCGTCAAGGCGCTCCCGACGGCCACCGCGTTCCGGATCACCCTCGACACGCTGCAGGACGCCGCGCGCACCGGCGCGACGATCGCCCTCGGCGACGGGCCGGCCGCGGCCTGGCCGCACGGCGCGGGCGTGTCCTCCCCGTCGGCGCTGTTCCTCACCTGGCACGGCGGCACCGCCGAGCTGCTCGACGCCGCCGGCGGGGTCGTCGGCCCGGTCACCTCCGCGGTCGACCTGACCCGCCGGCAGGTCGAGCTGCGCGTGCCGCACAGCACCTGGGACCCGGGCCGCGGCACCGTGCGCACGACCGTCGGCGTCGGCCTGTGGGACCCGGCGGCGGGCACCTACCTCGCCCCGCGGCCCGGCTCGGCCACCGCGACCACGCCCGGCGGCGGCACTCCGCAGGGCGTCGCGATCGTCAACGTCGGTCCCCGCACCGACGAGCCGATGCCCGAGATCTTCGGCGCCACGATGGCGGACACCGCGGCCGGCGGCGCCGTCACCGCCCCCTGGTGGCGGGAGCGCCAGCAGTCGCTGCAGCTCAGCCAGGGCGACCTCACGCCCTTCGCCGCGGCCGTCGACTTCGCCGCCCTGGTGGCGGGCCGGACCGACGAGTCCGGTGTCCCGACGACCGGCCCGCTCAACCGGGTCTTCGCCAGCCGCTACTCCTCCGGCCAGGGCCTGGACCCGTCGAAGGTCTGCTTCGACCTCGCCGCCGGCTTCGACGCCGGCGCCTCCTGCGTCGGCCGGCAGGTCGGCCAGCTCCAGGCGTACTCCCTGTACGTCCCCGACAAGCCCGAGCCCGCCAAGGGCTTCGGGCATGACGCTGCTGCTGCACTCGCTGTCGGAGAACTACAACCAGTACACCGCCAGCAGGAACCAGTCCCAGCTCGGCGACCGCGGCGCCGGCTCCCTCGTGCTCACCCCCAGCGGCCGCGGCCCGGACGGCTTCTACGCCGGGCTGGCCGAGACCGACACCTTCGAGGCGTGGGCCGACGTCGCGCGGCACTACCGGCTCGACGCCGACTGGACCGCGGTGAGCGGCTACTCGATGGGCGGCTTCGGCACGTACCGCATGCTCGCCCGCTGGCCCGACCTGTTCGCGCGGGCTTCTCGGTCGTCGGGGCGCCCGGCAGCGTCGCCGACCAGCTCGCGTCGCTGCGCAACACCCCGCTGCTCGGCCTGGAACGCCACCGCCGACGAGCTGGTCAACCTCAACACCACGCGCGCCACCGTCGCCGGGCTCACGGCCGCCGGCGTGCGGTTCGAGGAGGACCTGTTCGCCACCGCCGACCACCTCACCCTCGCGGCCAACGACGAGTACGCCCCGGGCGCCGCGTTCCTGGGCAGCACCGGGTCGTGCGCGACCCGTTCCACGTCACCTACGTGGTGGACCCGCTCGAGGACAGCGCCGGCAGCGCGGTCGTCGGCGACCACGCCTACTGGCTGTCGGGGCTGACCGTCGCCCCGGGCGCCACCGGCACCATCGACGCCGTCACCCGCGCCAAGGGCCTGGCCGACGGTGCGGTCCTGCCGGTCGCGACCAGCGCCGGCGTGCTCACCGGCGGCGAGATCCCCGCGATGGCGTACGGCAGCTCGACCCGCACCTGGGGCGCGCCCGTCCCGGCGGCGCCCGCCGACGCGCTGGTCATCACCTCGACCGGCGTGCGCACCGCCACGGTCGACCTGCAGCGCGCCGGCCTGACCTGCCGGGCCGCCGTGACGGGCACCAGCGACGTGCCGCTGGACGTCGTGCTGGGCAGGTGCGGGCGCACCGTGCACCTCGGACCGGTGGCGTAGCCGGACTGTCTGAGGCGGGTGGGAGGGTGTCGGCATGGCAGTCGACACGTCAGGCACGGCACCCTCCCCGGACCTCACCGGCCGGCGTGCGCTGGTCACCGGTGCCGCCAGCGGCATCGGCGCGGCCTGCGCCCGGCGCCTCGCGCAGGCCGGCGCGCACGTCGTCGTCGTCGACCTGCAGGCCGACGGCGCCCGGGCGCTGGCCGACGAGCTCGGCGGCACCGCGGTCGTGGCCGACCTGTCGGTCGAGGACGACCTCGAGCGGGTCTGCGCCGAGGCGGCCCGCGCCGACGTGCTCGTCAACAACGCGGGGCTGCAGCACGTGGCGCCGCTGGAGGAGTTCCCGCCGGAGCGCTTCGCGCTGATCCTCAAGATCATGCTCGAGGCGCCGTTCCGGCTGGTGCGGGCCGCGCTGCCGGGGATGTACGACCGGGGCTGGGGGCGGGTCGTCGGCCTGTCCAGCGTCCACGGCATCCGGGCCAGCCCGCACAAGAGCGCCTACGTCGCCGCCAAGCACGGGCTGGAGGGCCTGTCCAAGGTCGTCGCGCTCGAGGCCGGCGGCCGGGGCGTCACCTCCAACACCGTGTGCCCGGGCTACGTGCGCACGCCGCTGGTGGAGGGGCAGATCGCCGCGCAGGCGGAGGTGCACGGCATCCCGGAGGACCAGGTCGTCGAGACGGTCATGCTGGCGGCCTCGGCCGTGAAGCGGCTCGTCGAGCCCGTCGAGGTCGCCGAGGTCGTCGCCTTCCTGTGCTCGCCGGCGGCCGCCTGCGTCAACGGCGCCTCGTGGACCGTCGACGGCGGGTGGAGCGCCCGCTGAGCGGGGCAGGACTGCCCGTGCCCACCCGCCCGCGACCCGGAGGAGCCCCGTGAGCATCGAGACCACCGACGAGTGGCGTGCCCTGCAGGAGCACTACGAGCAGGTCCGCGACGTGACGCTGCGCGAGCTCTTCGACGCCGACCCCGACCGCGGCACCCGGCTGACCGCCGACGCCGGCGACGTGCACCTCGACTTCTCCAAGCACCGGGTCACCGACGAGACGCTCCGGCTGCTCGTCGCGCTCGCCGAGCGGGCGGGCGTGCGCGAGCGCCTCGAGGCGATGTTCGCCGGCGAGCACCTCAACAGCACCGAGGACCGGGCCGTGCTGCACGTCGCGCTGCGCATGCCGCGCGACGCGTCGTTGGTCGTCGACGGCGTCGACGTCCTCCCCGAGGTGCACGCGGTGCTCGACCGTATGGGGGCCTTCGCCGACCGGGTGCGGTCCGGGCAGTGGACCGGCACGACCGGCGCCCGCATCCGCAACGTCGTCAACATCGGGATCGGCGGCTCCGACCTCGGGCCGGCGATGGCGTACGAGGCGCTGCGGGCGTTCAGCGACCGCGAGCTCACGGTGCGCTTCGTGAGCAACGTCGACGGCACCGACCTGCTCGAGGCGACCCGCGACCTCGACCCCGCCGAGACCCTGTTCATCGTGGTGAGCAAGACCTTCACCACGCAGGAGACGCTCGCCAACGCGCGCAGCGCCCGCGACTGGCTGCAGGGCGGCCTCGGCGACGGGGCCGACATCGCCAAGCACTTCGTCGCGGTGTCCACCAACGCGCCGGAGGTCCGGGCCTTCGGCATCGACCCGGACAACATGTTCGGCTTCTGGGACTGGGTCGGCGGCCGCTACTCCTTCCCCTCGGCCGTCGGGCTGTCGCTCATGGTCGCGATCGGCCCGGCGGCGTTCCACGAGCTGCTCGCGGGCTTCCGCACCGTCGACGAGCACGTGCGCAGCGCCCCGCTGGAGCGCAACGTCCCGGTGCTCCTGGGGCTGCTCGGGCTCTGGTACCGCGACTTCTTCGGCGCCGAGAGCCTGGCGGTGCTGCCGTACAGCCAGTACCTCGCGCGCTTCCCGGCCTACCTGCAGCAGCTGGACATGGAGAGCAACGGCAAGCGGGTCGACCTCGACGGGCAGCCGGTGCGGGTGCCGACCGGGCCCGGTCGTGTGGGGCGCAGCCGGGCACCAACGGCCAGCACGCCTTCTACCAGCTCATCCACCAGGGAACCGGGCTCGTGCCGGCCGACTTCCTCGGGGTGGTCGAGCCTGCCGAGGAGCTCGGTGAGCACCAGGACCTGCTGTTCGCCAACTTCCTCGCGCAGACCGAGGCGCTGGCGTTCGGCAAGACCGCCGAGGAGGTGGCGGCCGAGGGCGTCGACCCGGCGCTCGTGCCGCACCGCACGTTCCCGGGCAACCGCCCGACGAGCTCGATCGTCGTGCCGCGGCTCACCCCGTCGGTGCTCGGGCAGCTCGTCGCGGTCTACGAGCACAAGGTCTTCACCCAGGGAGCGGTCTGGGGGATCAACTCCTTCGACCAGTGGGGCGTCGAGCTCGGCAAGGCGCTGGCGCAGCGGATCGTGCCGGAGCTGCGAGTCCGACGAGGCCCCCGCGCCGGCGCACGACAGCTCGACGAACGCGCTGATCGCCCGCTACCGCGCGGGGCGTCGCGGCTGACGTCGGTGCCGGTGAAGGGCAGGCAAGGCCGGCGAGCCAGTCGCCGTCCTCAACGTCTCCACATGTCGCGCTTCCGCGAAGCCTTGCTCGTCGTCGTGGCCCTTCTTGGACTGGTCGCGGTTGTGGGGCGTCTGTGTTCTTGGCGGCCGCGATGCTGCTGTTGCTCGCGGCGCAAGCCGCCGAACATTACCGGCTCAAGCGCGGATGGCACGCCCCGACCAGGCGCAACGGCAAGGCGCCCCCCAGCGACCGCTAGTGCGGCTCCAGCCTTGGGGAGGGGCTGCGGGTGCCGGCGTTCTTCACCACGCCGGGCGGTCTTCGACGGTAGCTGGCGTTCTTCACCACGCCGGCGGTCTACGACGGCAGCTGGCGTTCTTCACCACGCCGGCGGTCTTCGACGGTAGCCGGCGATAGCCTCCGTGCCGTGGACTACGGCGCGTGCTCGGTCTGCGGCCGCCCGGTGAACGCTGGGGCCGCCTTCGTGAACATCGGACCGACCGACTGGGCCGACCCGAGGAAGACCAGGACGAAGCGGTTCATCCCGGTGGACGAAGACATCCACGGGTGGTCGCCCTTCGTTCTCAACCACCCCGCGTGCTACGCCTCTGAGAACGGCCTCGACGCACTACTGAGGCTCGTCGATGAGTCGCACCGCTTCATGCGAAGCGTCAACGAGCGGTAAGTGCCGCTACCGCTGCTCCAGCACCTGTCGGGAACCGGCCTTACCTTGCGTCGGTGGACGAGTACAACGAGCGGCTGACGCAGCCTCTGCGGGCGGTCTGGGCCGAGTACCAGGCCGCGCAGGCAACGCTCCTCGACCTCTCAAGGGCTGCCGAGCAGGTGCTTGGGCATCTTGACCACACGCACGCGCCCTTGCTGGACATGCTCCGCGTTGCCGAGAGCAGCCTGGAGTCAGTCTGGTGGGGGTCTCTCGACAAGGAGGACCGCGAGCAGGCCGCAGAGCGGTACTACCGGCCGATCTTGGAGTACCTCGACGCGCACTAGGTGCCGCTACCGCTCGGTCCCGCACTTGTCGGGAACCGGCCTTACATCACTTGCCCCGGTAACCCGCATTCCCGGTGGCACCAAGCCGCCCCTAGCGTTCACGACGGGTGACACGTGCGAGATGCATGCATGAGCGTCCGCCGGGTGGTCCCCGACCTCGTCAGCACGTCCTTGGACGCGAGCAGAGCCTTCTACACCGGCGTCCTCGGGCTACGGGCGGTTATGGGCCATGGGTGGATCGTCACGCTCGCGGCCCCAGACCAGCCGGAGGCACAGATCAGCGTGATGACGCACGACAGCACGGCGCCCGTGGTGCCGTCTGTTTCCGTGCAGGTCGACGACGTCGACGCCTGCCACGCCGCTGCCGTACGTGCGGGCGCAGAGATCGTCCATCCGCTTACAGATGAGCCATGGGGCGTCCGACGCTGTTTCGTGCGCGACCCCGACGGGCCTTGATCGACGTGCTGAGTCACCCCTGACTAGCTCGGTCGCCTTGGCACCGGCGCACGCATAGTGCCGCTTCCGGTGACGGCGCAGAGCCGCCACTAGCGTGCGCTCATGCTCCTCCTCGTCTCAGGGCTCCCGGGCACCGGTAAGTCCGCGGTGGTAGTGCGATTGGCGCAGGCTGTGCGAGGTGTTCACCTCTCCGTGGACGAGGCCGAGGACGCGTTGCTCGGTGCCGGCCTGCCGCGTGACTGGACGACAGGTGTCGCCGCTTACGAAGTTGCTCGCGCCGCAGCCGAGCAGAACCTCGCGCTGGGCCACTGCGTGGTGGTCGATGCGGTGAACGACGGCGCGGCTGCTCGCTCGACATAGCGCAGAGGCGGCGGAACGAACACACGTGATGCTGCGCTTCGTCCATCTCACACCGCCACACGCAGAGCCCAGCGACGCCTGACGACCCGCAGACGCGGCCTCGTGCACGTTCCCGAACCGACCTGGGAGCAAGTCCAGGCGCGAGCCGCGGTCTACGAGCCCTGGGGCGACGAGTGCCTCAGCGTCGACTCCGCACAACCTCTTGAGGTAGTCGTAGGTGAGATCCATCGCCACCTGGACAGCGCGACGTAGGCAGTGCTGCGAGCCATGAGGAAGTGCCGCTGTCAGCACCTGGGCGCCCTGTCGCAACTCCTCCCGCCGCCCTGCGGGCGCTGTAGAACACGACCTCGCCCACCCTGAGCGGGCCTCGCTCACGGCAGGCCGAGCTCGTCGCGCCACGGCGGGTCGGCGCCCGGCCGGCCGCAGGTCACCGCGGCGCTGCGGCCCGCAAGGTGCAGCGCCGCGCGCAGCGCGTCGTCGCCGAGCGCGCGCAGCCGGTCGGGCACGAGGTCGCCGGACTCCTGCAGCCCGCACAGCAGGCCCGACAGGAAGGCGTCGCCGGCGCCCACGGTGTCGACGACGTCGACCGGCTCGGCGGGCAGGTCGACCGCGCCGGACGGTCCGAGGGCGTGCACGCCGTCTTCGCCGCGGGTCACGACGACCAGCGACGGGCCGGCCTCGCGCCAGCGCCGCGCGACCTGCTCCACCGGCTCGCCGGGCGACAGCCACGCCAGGTCGTCGGCGCTGACCTTGACGACGTCGACCAGGCCCAGCCAGCGGTCCAGCCGGGCCCGCAGGTCGGCCTCGCTGCGGGCCAGCCGGGGCCGCACGTTCGGGTCCAGCACGAGCACCCGACGGCCGCGCTCGCGGGTCAGCAGCGCCTCGAGCGCGTCGCCCATCGCGGGAACGCCGAGCGCCAGCGACCCGCTCACGTGCAGCGGAGCCCCCTCGGGCAGGACGGCCGGCAGGTCGGCGGTCGACCAGCCGCCGTCCGCCGCCCCGTCGACGTAGAAGGCGTACTCCGCCTTGCCCTGCCCGTCGAGCGTCACGACGGCCAGCGTCGTCGGCTCGGCCGCGCGCACCGCCGCCGACAGGTCGACGCCGGCAGCCTGGGCGTGGTCGGCGAGCAGCCGGCCGAAGGCGTCGTCGGACAGCCGCGACAGCAGCCGCACCGGCTGGCCGAGCCGGGCGAGCCCCACCGCCGCGTTGAGCGGGCTGCCGCCGGGACGTGCGGCGTACGCCCCGCCCTCGGGCACCAGGTCGACGAGCGCCTCGCCGCACACCACGATCACCGGGCGACTGTCGCACGCGGCCTGCGACAGTGGGCGCGTGCCGCCGCCCGTGCTCGTCGTCGGGGCCGGGCCCACCGGGCTGACCGCGGCGCTGCTGCTGGCCCGTCAGGGCGTGGCCGTCACGGTGCTCGAGCGGCACCTCGCGCCCTGGCCGCTGCCCCGCGCGGTGCACGCCGACGACGAGGTGGCCCGCGTGCTGCAGGCGGCCGGCGTCGACCTCACCGCGATCAGCCGGCCCGCCCCCGGGCTGCGGCTGCTCGACGCCGGCCACCGGGTCATGGCGGAGTTCCCGCGCGACCCGCGGCCGGGCCGGCACGGCTTCCCGACCGCCAACCTCTTCGACCAGCCCGACCTGGAGGCGCTGCTCGCGGCTGCGGTGGCCCGGACCCCGCGGGTGCAGGTGCGGCGCGGCGTCGAGGTGCGGGCGGTGCGGTGCGGGCCCGAGCCGGTCGTCGTCACCGACGGCGGCGAGCTGCCCGCGTCGGCGGTGCTCGGCTGCGACGGGGCGGAGAGCACCGTGCGCGCCGCGGTCGGCGCCGGCTGGCAGGACCTGCGCTTCACCGAGCCGTGGCTGGTCGTCGACGGGCGGTGCGCGACGCCGCTGGACACCTGGGACGGCGTCCAGCAGGTCTGCGACCCGCACCGGGCGGCGACGTTCCTGCGGGTGGGGGAGGACCGCTACCGCTGGGAGTTCGCCGTGCGGCCGGGCGAGCGGGCCGAGGACCTCGCCGCGCCCGACCGGCTCGCGGCGCTGCTGCGGCCGTGGACGCGCGGGGCGCCGGTCGAGGTGCTGCGGAGCGCGCCGTACGTCTTCCGCGCCCGGCTGGCCGACCGCTGGCGCGACGGGCGGGTCTTCCTGCTCGGCGACGCCGCCCACTCCTCGCCGCCGTTCGTCGGTCAAGGGCTGGGGGCGGGCCTGCGCGACGCCGCGGGCCTGGCCTGGAAGCTCGCGCGGGTGCTCGACGGGCCGGCGCCCGAGGAGCTGCTCGCGACGTACGAGGCGGAGCGCCGCCCGCACGCGCGGGCCGCCGTGCGCCAGGCCCGGCTGGCCGGCTGGGCGATGACCGGCGGGCAGGACCGGGCGGCGGGCGTGCGGCGGCAGGTGCTGCGCGCCGTCTGCGCCGTGCCCGGCGGCACCGGGCTGCTCGACGCCGGCTCGCCGCCGGTCGGCGGGCCGCTGGTGGCCGGCGGCTGCTCGGTGCGCGGCGGCCCGCGGGCCGGGACCCTCGCGCCGCAGCCGCTCGCGGCGCTCGCCGGCCGCAGCGGTCGGCTCGACGACCTGCTCGGCCCCGGGCCCGCCGTGCTCGTCCGGGGGCCGGCCGACCCGGCGCTGCACGCCCTCGCCCGGCGGCTCGGCGCGCCGGTGCTGGCGGTCGGGGACGGCCCGCTGCGGCGCTGGCTCGGCCCCGCCACGGCGGTGGTGCTGCGGCCGGACCGGGTGGTCCTCGCCGCCACCCGCTCGGCGACCCCGGGCGCCGACCTGCAGGTGCGCGCGGCCGCCGCCCTGCGGCTGCTCGGGTGACCGGCCCGGACGTCCGCCCGACCCGCGACGGGCCTGTCCGCGTCGGGCGGACCCGCCCGGGGCAGGAGCAGGCCGTGGAGGGGTCCCCGGTGCAGGAGCACGCGCGGGTCGGCGGACGAGCGGCCCTCGCGCTGGCCGCGCTCGTGCTCGTCGCGGTGCCGTTCGGCGTGCTGCTCCTGCTCGTGCAGCAGCACTGGGGCCCGCTCGTCGACCTCGACGACGCCGTGCGCGACGGGCTGCACCGGCTCGCCCTGCACTCGCCCGCCCTGGTCCGGGGCCTGCTCGTCGTCAGCGCGCTCGGCACGACCGGTGCCTACCTCGTCGTGGTGCTCGGGGTCGCCGCGCTGCTCGTGCACCGCGGCCGCCCCCGCTCGGCCGGCTTCGCGGTGGTCACCGTCGCGGGCAGCGCCGTGCTCAACGCGGTGGTGAAGGGGCTCGTCGACCGGGCCCGGCCGGTGCTGCCCGACCCCGTCGCGCACGCGTCGTACGCCTCCTTCCCCAGCGGCCACGCGCAGAGCTCGGTCGTCACGACCGGGGTGCTGCTCGTCGTGCTCTGGCCGGGGCTGCGCGGCGGGGTCCGCGCGGCCGCCGTCGGGGCCGCGGTGCTCTGGGTGCTGCTCGTCGGCTTCGCCCGGGTGGGGCTGGGCGTGCACTACCTGTCGGACGTGCTCGCCGGCTGGGTGCTCGGCGCGGCCTGGCTGGCCGCCCTCGTCGCCGCCGTCGACCCCCGCCGCGGGGCCGTCACCGCCAGGTGAGGCCGGCCGGCCCGGTCGGGTCGTCGGCCCACGTCCCGGCCGGTGCCGTCCAGCGCCGGCCGCCGGCGCGCACCTCCCGCACGCCGAGCTCCTCGGCGTGCGCCACCAGCCAGCTCGCCGCCGTCCACAGGCCCGCCCCCGAGCTCGCCGTCAGGCCGCGGGAGCCCAGCTCGGCGGCCGCGTCCCGCTGCAGGGCGTCGCGGTCCAGCGCCGGGGGCACCTGCAGGTGCGCGCAGGTCAGCCCGGCCGGCACCTCGCCGGTCGTCGCGCGGGCCAGCGCGCGGGCCAGCGGCTCGTGCCGCGCGTACGCCTCCGGGAAGGCCGAGCGCTGCACCGCCTGCGCGGCGACCGTCACCGGCAGGCGCTCCCAACCGTCGACCTGGGCCAGCCGGCGGAAGAAGGCGGCCGCGGCGTACGCCGGGGTGCTCACCTGGGTGGGCGTGCCCCACCCCTGCGAGGGTCGCTGCTGGAACAGCCCGAGGCTGTCCCGGTCGCCGTAGGACAGGTTGCGGAGCCGGGACTCCTGCATCGCCGTGGCCAGCGCGACGGTCGTGGCGTGGGGCGGCAGCCCGAGGCGGCGGCCGACCGCGGCGATGGTCGCCGCGTTGGCCGCCTGCTCCGGGTCGAGGGTGACGACCGGGGCGCCCGGCACCGTCGTGGTGCACTCCGGCGACAGCAGCGGCTCGGGCGTGCGCACGAGCACGACCGCGGCCAGCACGACCGCGACGACCGCCGCGGTCCCCGCGGGGACCGCGAGGGACGGGCGGCGGCTCACCGGCTCCATCCTGCCCGCCCGCGGGCGCGGCAGACTGCAGCCCGGACCCGACCCGGAGGAGCCGCCGTGACCGACCTCGACCCCGACGCCGAGGCCTACCTCGCCCGCCTGCGGGAGGCGGGCGCGCCGCCGCTGGAGGACGGCACGCCCGAGCAGGCACGCGCGGCCCACGTCGCCTCCGCCGCCGCCCTGTCCGGGCCCGGCGAGCCGGTCGAGGAGGTCCGCGACGAGCGGGTCGGCGGGGTGCCCGTGCGCACCTACGTCCCGTCCGGCGCCCGCGGCACCGTCGTCTGGTCGCACGGCGGCGGCTGGGTGGTCGGCACCCTCGACACGTACGACGCCACCTGCCGGGCGCTGGCCCGTGCGGCGGGGGCGACCGTCGTCGCGGTCGACTACGACCTCGCGCCCGGGGCCCGGCACCCCCGGCAGGCGCAGCAGGTCGGTGCGGTGCTCGACGCGCTCCCGGACGGCCCGGTCGCGCTCGCCGGCGACAGCGCCGGCGGTCACCTGTCGGTGCTCGCGGCGACCGCCGCCGGGCGTCCGCTGGCGGCGCTCGCCCTCGTCTACCCGGTCGTCCGGCCGCACCTGGACACCCCGTCGGCCCGCGAGCACGCCACCGGCAAGGCGCTCACGACCGCCGGGATGCGGTGGTACTGGTCGCACTACGCCGGCGACGCCGGCGGCCCCGCCGATCCCGGGCTGGACCTGCTCGCGCGGGACCTCGCCGGGCTGCCGCCGACCCTCGTGCTCACCGCCGGGCACGACCCGCTGCGCGACGAGGGGCTGGCCCTGGCCGACGCCCTCGAGGCGGCCGGCGTGCCCGTGGCCCGGTCGTCGTACGACGGGCAGGTGCACGGGTTCTTCCGGCTCGGTGCGGTCATCGCCCAGGCCGCGCCGGCACGGCAGGAGGTCGGGGCGTTCCTGCGCGCCGCCCTGGGGTAGGCCGGGTGGCAGGCGCGCCGACCTCGTCCGCCGACGCAGCGAGGAGAGCGACGTGTGCGACCAGACCGCCCGCCAGCGCGTCGTGCTGCCGCTGGACACCACGGCGCCGGCGTCGGCCCGGGCGTGGCTGCTCGCGACCGGCTGCCCGCAGCACGCCTCGGCGCTGCTCGACGACGCCCTGCTGCTGGTCAGCGAGCTGGTGACCAACGCCGTCCGCTACGGCGGCCCGCCGGTCGAGCTCGCGGTGGAGTGCGACGGGACGGGGCTGCAGGTCGGCGTGCGCGACGGTTCCCGGACCCTCCCCGTGCCGCGCGTCCCCGCCCTCGACGACGAGAGCGGGCGCGGCTTCGTGCTGCTCGAGCAGCTGACGGACCGCTGGGGCGTCGACCCGCACGAGGAGCCGGTCGGCAAGGAGGTCTGGTTCGTGCTGCGCCCGCCGGGCTGAGGAGTCCGGAGGCGGGGGTTCAGCCGGCCCGCGGCACGTCCCGCTCCGCCGGTCCGAGGACGGGCGCCGCCGGGACCCGCTCGGGCAGCTCGCGCTCCCAGCGGTCGAGCCACTCGACGAGCCGGTCGTACGGCAGGGGGCGGCTGATGTGGTAGCCCTGCAGCAGGTCGCAGCCCAGGGGCAGCAGCAGCTGCCAGGTCTGCGCGTCCTCGACGCCCTCGGCGACGAGCTGCAGCCCGAGGTTGTGCCCGAGCTCGATCGTCGAGCGGACGATGAGGGCGTCGTTGTCGTCCTCCCGCATCCCCGTGATGAAGCTCTTGTCGATCTTGAGCTCGTCGATGGCCAGCCGCTTGAGGTAGGCCAGCGAGGAGTAGCCGGTGCCGTAGTCGTCGACCGCGATCTTGACCCCGAGGGCGCGGAGGCGGCCGAGCACGGTGACCGCCCGGCTGGGGTCGTTCATGATCGTGCTCTCGGTGACCTCGAGCGTGAGCAGCTCGGCGGGCACGTCGTGCCGGCCGAGGCAGGCGGCGACCTGGCGGGGCAGCTCGAGGTCGGTGAGGTGCCGCACCGACAGGTTCACCGAGACGCCGAGGCGCCTGCCGCCGGCGAGCAGCCGGCGCAGGTCCGCGCAGCGCGGTCTCCAGCACCTCCAGGGTCAGCGTGCCGATCAGCCCGGTGCCCTCGGCGATGGGGATGAACTCGTCGGGCATGAGCAGGCCGCGGGTCGGGTGCTGCCAGCGCACCAGGGCCTCGGTGCCCACGACGTCCCCGCTGCGGGCCTCGACCTTGGGCTGGTAGTGCAGCAGCAGCTCCCCGCGCCCGATGCCGTCGCGCAGCTCGGCCAGCAGCGTCAGCCGCTGCGGCGTGTGCTCGTCGAGGTCGGGGTCGTAGGTCGCCCAGGTGCCGCGCTCCTCCTTCGCCGAGTACATCGCGACGTCGGCCCGGCTGATGAGGTCCTCGATCTCGGTGCCGTGCTCCGGGGCGAGCGCGATGCCCATGCTGGCCTGCACGTCCAGGCGCACGCCGGCGAGCGTGACGGGCTCGCGCATGGCGCCGACCAGCCGCGCCACGAGCGCCATCGCCGCGGAGCGCACCTCCTCGGCCGGCCCGCCGGGGGAGGCCAGCACGGCGAACTCGTCGCCGCCCAGGCGCGCGACGAGCACGTCGGGGCCGGCCGCCGCCGACAGCCGCCGGGCGACGTCGGTGATGAGCAGGTCGCCGACGTGGTGCCCGAGGGTGTCGTTGATCTCCTTGAAGTGGTCGAGGTCGGCGAGCACGACGACGACGCCGCTGCCCGTGCGCTGCGCCTCCTCGACGGCACGGGTGAGCTCGAGGTGCAGCCGGGCCCGGTTGGGGAGCCCCGTGAGCACGTCGTGCAGGGCGTCGTGCTCGCGCTGGGTGGCCAGCTGCGCGCTGCGCCGCACGGCGGCGATCGGCAGCAGGAGCACCGGCACGAGGGCGATGGAGAACTCGCTGGCCACGACGACCAGCGGCGCCAGGCAGACGAGCAGCCCGCTGGTCGACAGCTGGAACCGGATGTCCTCCAGCAGGTGCGGCAGGACGCGCTCCTCGGCCCACAGGGCCACGGCGGTCCCCACGCTGCCGTGGTTGACGGTGAAGAAGACGACGCCGGCGAGGAACGCCGCGAGCAGGTCCGCGTGCCGCATCCCGGTCGGTTCCAGGAAGGGCTGGCCCGACAGCAGGGCGTACGACGCGCGGGTCGCCGAGAACGTCAGCGTGTACTGCGCGACGTTGAACAGCGGGCGGCTCCAGTGCTTGCCGCGGCGCAGGTCGTCGAGCACCAGCGGCAGCGACTGCGCGAGCACGACGACGCCCAGCGGGGCGACGAGCAGCAGGGCCAGCGCGAAGGTCGTCGAGATGGTGATCTCGTCGCTGCTGCGGCCCTGCCGCGAGATCTGGATCGGCAGCAGCTCGCCGACGACCAGGACGCCGATCAGGACGACCAGCAGCACCGGGTCGAGGTCGGTGCCCGTGCGGGCCAGCACCACGCACGCCCACACGGCGACGGGGAGGCCCAGGACGGTGATCACCGCCATGTAGACCCGCAGCGGTGACACGCGCCGCTCGTGCACCGCCACCTCCTCGCCGGGTCGCCGCCGGTGCTGGAGCGCTCCGCCGGCCTCCCCGGGCTTCGGCACCCGGTCGCCCGACCTGGAGCGCCCTACAGGAGCGGCCGGGGGTGCCGATGGGTCAGCGGGGACGACCGCCGTCCCGGGCGAGGGGGGGAGAGCGGTGGCGCGCAGCCGGACCGGAGCCCCGGCCCCGCAGCAGGGGGGTCTGCACGACGTCGCCGTCCTGCGCGTGGTCGTCGTCTACGTCCTGGCCCGGGTCCCCGCCGCGGGCGTGTGGCTGTCGATCGTGCTCGACGTCAGCACCGCCTCGGGCTCCTACGCGGCGGCCGGCTCGGCCGTCGGCGCCTACAGCGTGGGCGTCGCCACCTGCGCGCCGCTCGTCGGCCGGCTGGCCGACCGGGTCGGTGCCCGCCGGGTGCTGCTGGTCTGCGCCGCGCTCCAGCTGCCCGCCCTCGCGCTGCTGGCCGGCGCCGCGCACGCGGCAGGGCTGGGGCTGCTCGCCCCGGCCCTGCTCGCCGGCGCCGTCCAACCGCCGCTCGTGCCGTGCATGCGCGCGTCGTGGGCGTTCCTCGTGCCCGACGAGCGGCAGCGGGCCTCGTGCTTCACCTTCGACAGCGTCCTCGGCGAGGTGGTCGACCTCGCGGCGCCGCTGCTCGCCGTCGCCCTCAACGTGGCCCGCGGCGAGCGGGGCAGCCTCGTGCTGGTCGCCGTCGCCGTGGCGGTGAGCGTGGCGGCCTTCACCGCCGTGCTGCCGTCGGCGCCGCGCCGCGCCGCGCCGCCCCGGGTCCGCGGCCGGCTGCGTCCGGTGCTGCCCGTGCTCGCGGTCGTGCTCCTGGTCACGGCGGTCCTCGGCGCCGCCGAGGTCGGGTGCGTGGCCCTCGCCGACGCCACCGGTGACCGGCGGGCTGCCGGTCTGCTGCTGGCGACCTTCACCGTGGGCAGCATCGCCGGCGGGGTCGCCTGGGCGCGCCGGCCGCTGCGCTCGGCGCCCGGCCTGCAGCTCCTGCTCCTGCTCCTGCCGCTGGGCTACGGACTGCTGGGCGCGGTGCTGGTGCCGGCGAGCGTGCCGCTGCTCGTGCCGCTGCTGGTCGTCGCGGGCCTGGCCGTGGCCCCGCTCGTGGCGGTGCTGCTCGGCCTGCTCCAGGAGCTCGCCGTGCGGGGGAGCGAGACCGAGACCTTCACCTGGGGCACGACCGCGAACTACGTCGGGGTCGCCCTCGGCAGCGCCCTCGCCGGTCTCGCCGGCGACGGCGTCGGGTCCGTCGCCGGCCTCGGCCCGGGGCACGCCGGGCTGCTCGTCGCGATGCTGCTCGTCGTCGCGGCCGGGGGCGCGGTCGCGGTGCTGTCGACCCGCCTGCCGCAGACGTCGGCACAGCCGGGTGCGGTCGCGGCGGCGTCCGCAGGGCCCCGCCGTGCCGCGCCCCTGCCCGCGGCCGCCGTCCCCGTCCAGCGCGGTCCGGACGGCCTGGCCACGGGCCGCGCCGAGCGACGTGCCCGACGTCGCTCAAGCACCCGGACGGACGCCGCATGACCACGGTGTGCCGCGGGCACGGGCCCTGCGTGCCGCCAGACGCCCCGGAGCCCGTCGTCGACCGGTTGACCGTGCCCAGCCTCCCGGCCTCGATCGCGAGCGTGCGGTCGTTCGCCGTCGACGCGTGCCGCACCAGCGGGCACGGGGAGCTGTGCGACACGGCCGCGCTGCTCGTCAGCGAGGTCGCCACCAACGCCCTGGTGCACGGCAGCGGCGAGGTGCACGTGCGGGTGCTCAGCCGCGGGGGCGCGCTGCGCGTCGAGGTGCAGGACGGCAGCCCGCAGATGCCGCGCCCCCGGGCCGCGGGCCTGCTCGAGGAGGGCGGCCGCGGCCTGGCGCTCGTCGAGTCGCTGGCCGCCGACTGGGGCGTCACGCCCGAGCGGGCCGGGAAGACCGTGTGGTTCGAGCTGCGGTGACCGCCGTTCACCGCTGGGAGACGGCGCCGCAACACGACCGGCCGACGCTGGGGCGATGACGATCCCGTCGCTGCTCCCCGCCCCGCCCGCACCCGGCGCTGCCGGGCCCGTCGTCCTCGCCGCCCGGGGCCGCCCCACCGGCCGCGGCCGCCCGCGCGGCACGCTGCTGCACGCCGTGCCCGTGCGCGACCGCACCCGCACCGCCCTGTGCGGAGAGCGGGTCGGAGGGCCCTCGCGCCCCTGGCCGGGGTCGACCGGTGCGGACGCGGCGCTCGTCCCGGACCCGCGGGCCTGTCCGGAGTGCGCGGCCGTGCTGGACCGCTGAGGGCTCAGACGGTGACGCCCAGCGGCACCGACACCCCGAGGCCTCCCCGGGTGCCCGCGCCGTACCGCTCCACCTCGCGCTCGAGGTCCAGCGGTCGCGGGCGCGACAGCGCCGAGGCCGTGACCTCCGGCGTGATCAGGTGCGCGGGCACCAGCCAGACGACCTCGAGCTCGAGGCCGTCGGGGTCGCGGGCGTAGAGGCTCTTGGTCGTGGCGTGGTCGGACGCGCCGGTGAGCGCGTCCGCGGCGGCGAGCACCTGCGCGGTCTCCTGCAGGTCCGCCAGCGTCTCGACCTCCCACGCGAGGTGGTAGAGCCCGACCGCTCCGCGCCCGGCCGGGCTCGCCGCGGCCTGCGCCCCCACGGCGAACACCGCGAGGTCGTGGTCGTTGGTCGAGGCCGGCGCCCGCAGGAACGCCCCCGCCCCGCCGGGCAGCTCCCCGACGACGCCGAAGCCGAGGACGTCGCGGTAGAAGGCGACCGACCGGGCCGTGTCGCGCACGTACAGCACGGCGTGGTTGAGACGGGACACGGGCACGGGAGACCTCCGGCTGCTTGAGAACTCAACTACCGTACGGCCGTGGCCCCCGCAGCGCAAGGGCCGCAGGTCCCGAAGACCTCCAGGGTGTGCGTGACGTCGGAGAAGCCGTGCCGCTCGGCGACCGCTCCGGCCCAGGCCTCGACCTCCGGCCCGGCGACCTCCTCGGTGCGTCCGCAGGAGCGGCACACCAGGTGGTGGTGGTGCCCGTCGGTGGAGCAGCGGCGGTAGACGACCTCGCCGTCGGCGCCGCGCAGCGCGTCGACCTGGCCGTGGTCGACGAGGGCCTGCAGCACGCGGTAGACGGTCGTCAGGCCCACCGCCGACCCCTCGCGGCGCAGCAGGTCGTGCAGGTCCTGCGCGCTGCGGAAGCCGTCGACCCGGGCCAGCAGGGCGGTGATCGCGGTGCGCTGGCGGGTCGTGCGCAGACCGGGGAGCGGGCCGGTCACGCCGGTCGCCCGGCCCGGTGCGGGCCCGGGGCGGGGGCGGGGGGCGGGGCGGGGGGCGGGACGGGGGGCGGGACGGGGGCACGGCAGCCGCGGCCCGGCGCGAGCCGCGCGCCCGCACCAGCCCGCCGGCCGCGGCCGCGACGGCGAAGAAGGCCAGCGCCACGACGACGATCATCGCGCCGGGGGCCGTGTCGGCGTAGAACGAGCCGCCGACGCCGACCAGCGAGGCCAGCACCCCGACGACGAGGGCCACCGCGACGGTGGCCCGGAAGCCGCGCACGAGCTGCTGGGCGGTCGCGACCGGCACGACCATGAGGGCGCTGACGAGCAGCAGGCCGACGACCCGCATCGCCACGGTCACGGTCACCGCGGCCATGACGGCGAGCAGCACGTTGAGGGCGCCGACCGGCAGCCCGGCGACCCGGGCGTACTCCTCGTCGTGGCACACCGCGAACAGCTCGCGCCCGACGACCGCCAGGGTGCCCAGCAGCGTCAGCGACAGCACGGCGATGACGGCGAGGTCGAACGGCGCCACGGAGGTCAGCGAGCCGAACAGGTAGCTGAGCAGCGTCGCGCTCGTCCCGCCGTCGGACAGGCCGATGAGCAGGACGCCGCCGGCGATCCCGCCGTAGAAGAGCAGCGCCAGTGCCACGTCGCCGCTGGTGCGGGCGCGCTGGCGCACCAGCTCGATGCCGACCGCCCCCAGGGTCGCCACCACGACGGCGGTGAGCACGGGCGCCGTGCCGAGCAGGAAGCCGAGCGCGACACCGGTGAGCGCGACGTGCCCGAGGCCGTCGCCGAGCAGGGCGAGCCGACGCTGGACGAGGAACACCCCGACGGCCGGCGCGGCCAGCCCGACGAGCAGCGCGGCGAGCAGGGCCCGCTGCATGAAGTCGTACGTCAGCAGGGTCACGACATCCCCCAGGTGCTCGGCACCGACGCCTGCCGCGGCCGCGGCCGCTCGTGCGGCGGGTGGGCGTGCTCGGGGTCGTGCGCGTGCAGCGAGTGCTCGGCGGGCGGCGGCCCGTCGTGCACCACCCGGCCGTCGCTGAGCACCACGGCACGCTGCACCAGCGGTGCCATCGGGCCGAGCTCGTGGGCGACGAGCACGACGGTGACGCCGGTGGCCACGAGGCGCTGGAGCACGTCGGCGAGGGCCGACTGGGCGGCGGCGTCGACCCCGCTGGTGGGCTCGTCGAGCACGAGCAGGTCGGGCCCGCTGGCCAGCGCCCGGGCGATGAGCACCCGCTGCTGCTGCCCGCCGGACAGGGTCGTGAGGCTGTCGCGCGCCCGGTCGGACAGGCCGACGGCGGACAGCGCCCCCGCGACGGCGGCCCGGTCGGCGGCGGTGGGCCGCCGCAGCCGGCGCATCCGCGGCAGCCGGCCGGACGCGACGACCTCGGCGACGGTGGCGGGCACGCCGCTGCCGCTGCCGACCTGCTGCGGCACCCAGCCGATCCGCGGCCAGTCGGTGAAGGACGCCAGCGGCGTCCCGAAGACCTCGACGCTGCCCCCGGTCAGCGGCGCCAGACCCAGCAGGCAGCGCACGGTGGTGGTCTTGCCCGACCCGTTGGCACCGAGCAGCGCGACGACCTCGCCCGGCGCCCACCTCGAGGTCGACGCCCCGCAGCACCGCGCGCCCGTCGTACGCACGACCCGTGCGCCGCGCAGCGCGACCACCGGGCGCTCACGCGCAGCCCAGGGCGTCGCGCAGCACGGCGAGGTCGGCGCGCATCGCGGTGAGGTAGTCGCCGTCGGCGGGCGGGGTCTCCAGCGGGCTCAGCACCACGGCCTCGGCGCCGATCTCGCGGCGCGAGCGGCTGCGGCGACTGCGCGGGCTCGCGGTCTCCTCGATGAAGACGGTCGTCACGCCGTGCTCGCGGGCCTAGCGTCGGCGACCTCGGCGAGGCGGCCCGGCGTGGGCTCGGCGTCGGGCATCGAGCGCCGGTGATGCCGACCTCGCCGCAGGCCGTACGCCCGCGGCGAGGTAGCCGAACGCCGCGTGGCTGGTGACGAGGTCGCGGCGGGCGCAGGTCGCGAGCCCGGCCCGCAGGTCGCCGTCGAGGGCGGCGAGGTCGGCGTCCAGCTGCTCCCCGCGGGCGGCGATCCGCGGCGCGGAGCGCCGGCAGGGCGGCCTGCTCCGGGCGCGACAGCCGCGGGCGACGCTCCCGCAGCAGGCCGAGGTCGAGCCACGAGGTGCGGGTCGAGCCCGCCACCGCCGGCGGCCTGCTCGCTGTCGACGCGCAGCGCGACCAGCGCGGTGACGTCCAGCGCGCGACCGTCGCGCCTCCGGCCCGGCCGCGGCGTCCACCGCCGGCTGGAGGCCGCGCAGCCACAGCACGAGGTCGGCGCTGCGAGATCGCCCCGACCTGGCGGGGCGTCAGCTCCAGGTCGTGCGGCTCGGCGCCGGCCCGAGGCCAGCCCCTCCACGCGGACGTCCGCGTCGCCCCCGAGCCGCTCGGCGACGAACTCGCAGCGGGTAGAAGCCCGCGACCACCGTCGAGCCGTCCCGTCCCGGCCGCCGTGCCGCGCGCAGCGGTGAGAGCCAGCAGCAGGCTCGCGAGAGCAGGCAGGGTTCCTCAGCAGCGGCCAGGTTAGCGCACACGACAACCGTCTCCTGTGCAGCTGACAACGGTGCCCGATCGGCGCGGTCTCCCGGGCTGTGGTGCAGCGCACCCTTGACGACGTGACATCGCCGATGTTCCATAGGGCCATGTGACATCGCCTCGCTGCTGCTCGCCGCGTCCCACCCCGCCGCCTGCCGGCGGCGCCGCGATCAAGGAGGTGTTCGGCGCGACGCGTCGGGGTCGGTGTCGTGACCGCGGCGCTGATCGGCCTCGGTGCGCCCACCGCACCCGGCGCACGGACGTGCTGGCCCGGCTCGGCGACCGGCTGGGTCGCCCGATCGGCCGCCCGGGCTGGGTCGCGCTGCCCGCCACGGTCCTGTCGGTCTCGCTGCTCACCGCGCTGTTCGGGATGCTCTGGGACATCTCGCTGCACATCGGCCAGGGCCGCGACGAGGGCCCGCTCGCCAACCCCGCGCACTACTTCATCCTCGTCGGCCTGTTCGGCGTCTTCGCCGCGGGCGCGCTCGCGGTCGTGCTGCCGCTCGACGAGCGCCCCGGGCCCGCGCCCGTGCCGCATCACCCGGTCCTGGTCGCGCTCCGGTCGGTGGGCTGCTCGTCGCGGGCGCCGGCTTCTACGCGCTGCTCGGCTTCCCGCTCGACGACGTCTGGCACCGGCTCTTCGGCCAGGACGTCACGCTCTGGGGCCCCACCCACCTCATGCTCATCACCGGCGCCGGCCTGTCGATCGTCGGTGGGCTCGTGCTGGAGCAGGAGGGCCGCCGGCACGTCGCCGCGGACCGTACGGGCGCCCCCGCCGTGCCGGGCCTCGGCCGCTAGCTGCGCCACCTGTTCTGCCTCGGCGGGCTGCTCATCGGCCTGTCGGTCTTCCAGGCGGAGTTCGACTTCGGCGTCCCGCAGTTCCGGCTGGTCCTCGCACCCGATGATGATCGCCGGCGCCGCCGGGTTCGCCCTCGTCGCCGCCCGGCTCTGGATGGGGCGCGGCGCGGCGGTCGGCTGCGCGGCCTTCTTCCTGCTCGTGCGCGGCACCATCTCGCTGCTCGTCGGGCCGCGTGCTCGGCGAGCCGACCCCGTCGTTCCCGCTCTACCTGGGCTCGGCCCTGCTCGTCGAGCTGCTCGCGCTGACCCGCTGCTGCGCCAGCGCCCGCTGGCCTTCGCGCCTCGTCGCCGGCCTGCTCGTCGGCACTGCCGGCACCCTCAGTCGAGGCCGCCTGGACGCAGCGTCGCCATGCCGCTGCCGTGGGGCCCGACGTGCTCGCCGAGGGCGCTGCTCATGGGCGCCGCGGTCGGCATCGCCGGCCGGCGCCTGCGGCGCGCTGCTCGCGCTCGGGCTGGACGGCCGCCTGCCCCGGCCCGCCGTCGCCCGCGCCGTCCTGCTGGCCAGCCTCGCCATGCTCGCCGCGGCCATCGACCAACGGCCTGATCACCACCGTGCCCGAGCGGCGTCACCGCCGACGGTCGCCCTGTCCGAGGACACCGGCAGCCAGCGCGGCGACCGCTACGCTCACGGCCGGGTGCGCGTCGAGCCCGCGTCCGCCGTCGACGACCCCGCCTGGGTCACGCTCACCTCCTGGCAGGGCGGCGGCCTCGTGGTCGACCGGCTCGAGCGCACCGGCCCCGGCACCTTCCGCTCGCACCCGGCCGGTGCCGGTTCCGGCGACTGGAAGACGCTCTGCGGCTCCACGACGGCCGCCAGCTGGCCGCCAGCCCGGTCTGCCTGCCCGCCGACGCGGCGATCCAGGGCGCGTCGAGGTGCCGGCGCTGGCCAGCACCACGCGGCCGCTGGTGCCGAGGAGATCGGCCCTGCAGCGCGAGCGCAAGCTCGACGGCTGGCGGCGCGGTGTGGGCCCGCGGCTCGCTCGTCGTGCTGGCCTGCTCGACGCGCTCGTCGCGGCGCTGTCCTGGGGCGTCGGCCGCCTGTCCCGCGCGTCACCGCGCCGCCCACCCCGCCGGCCCCCGCCACCGCCGGCGCCGCGCGGCGGAGGGCAGCCGGGCTGGCGCGCTGCGCCGGCTGCGCGTCACCCTGGCCTCGTGACGCTCCTGCCGTACGACGTGCTCCTCGCCCACCACGCGCTCGTCGTCGCCCTCCCGTTCTTCGTCCCGGCGCTGCTCGTCGTGGCGGCGGTCGGCGCGGTGGTCTGGCGCGACCGGCACCTGCCGCCGGACGAGGCCGGTGCTGATCCCGCCGCCGACCGCGCCGCCGACCGCGCCGCCGACCGCGCAGCCGGTCCGCGGTCGGCACCGCCCCTGGCGGTGAGGCAGCATCGGGGGGTGCCGACCGACCGAGCGAGTGACGCCCGCCGGGCGGGCGAGCTCACCATCGGCGAGCTGGCCGCCACCGCCGGGCTGACCGTGCGCAACGTGCGGGCGTACGCCGCCCGCGGCCTGCTCCCGCCGCCGCGGCTGCGTGGGCGCACCGGGCTCTACGGCGCCCGACCACGTGGCCCGGCTCGCCCTGGTCCGCGAGATGCTCGCCGAGGGCTACACGCTCTCCGCGATCGAGCGCAGCCTGCGAGCACGCCCCGGACACCGCCGGGCCGACGGCGCTCGCGCTGCACCGGGCGCTCATGGCCCCGTGGCTGCCCGACGCGCCCGAGGAGACTCCCGCTGGAGACGCTCGCCGCCAAGTCGGGGCTGCCGGCCGACCGCCCGGTGCTCGGCCGGCTCGCCGAGCTCGGCGTCCTCGAGCCGGTCGGCGACGACCGGGTGCGGGTGCTCGACCCGACGCTGCTCGCCGCCGGGCTGCAGGTCGTGCGGCTCGGCATCGCGCCCGAGGCGCTCATCGACGCGCAGCTGGAGGTCGCCGGGCTCGTCGAGCAGGCCGCCCGGGTCTACGTGGCGATGTTCCACCGCACGATCTGGCAGGACTTCCTCGACGCCGGCGCCCCGGCGGCCGACGTCGGTCGGCTGCGCTCGGTCGTCGAGCAGGTGCAGCCGGTCGCCGCGCAGGCCCTGCTGGCCAGCTTCCGCAGCGCCATGGCCGCCGCGGTCGCACAGGAGCTCGACGAGATCGCCGGGCGCCTGCCCGACCTGCCCGCCGAGCCGCCCGTGCCCGCCGAGCCGCCGGACGGCCGGTGACCGCGGCGCACCGGCTGCGCGACGGCGACGGCTGGACGCACTGCGCGAGGGGTCACCGGCACTGGGGCCTGCACGGCGCCGCCGGGCTGCTGCTCGTCGCCCCGGGCCCGCTCGTGCTGCTGCAGCACCGGGCCGCGTGGAGCCACCACGGCGACACCTGGGGGATCCCCGGCGGGGCCCGCGGCAGCACCGAGAGCGCCCGGCAGGCCGCGCTGCGGGAGGCGGCCGAGGAGACCGGCGTCCGCCCGGACGACCTGCGCGTCGAGCGCGAGGTCGTCGACGACCACGGCGGGTGGTCCTACACGACCGTGGTGGCCCGCTCGGACCGGCCGCTGCCCCTCGCGCCGGCGCGACGCCGAGAGCATCGCGCTCGAGTGGGTCCCGCTCGAGGCGGTCCTCGGGCGCGACCTGCACCCCGGCTTCGGCGCCGGCTGGCCCCTGCACCTCGGCGCCCTGCAGGCCGGCTGACCCCGGTGGACCAGGTCGCCCTCGGCACGGCCCGGGGCCGGTGGGTGCTGCTCGCCGCGGTGCTCGGCAGCGGCATGGCGCTGCTCGACACGACGGTGGTCACCATCGCCCTGCCGGCCCTCGGCGAGGACCTCGGCACCGGCCTCGCCGGGCTGCAGTGGACCGTCAACGGCTACACGCTCACCCTCGCGGCGTTCCTGCTGCTGGGCGGCTCGCTCGGCGACCGCTACGGCCGGCGCCGCGTCTTCGTCGTCGGCGCGGTCTGGTTCGCGGTCGCCTCCGCCCTGTGCGGCCTGGCGCCGAGCACCGGGGTGCTCGTCGCCGCCCGGCTGCTGCAGGGCGTCGGCGGCGCGCTGCTCACCCCCGGCAGCCTGGCGCTGATCTCGGCGAGCTTCGCGCCGGCCGACCGGGCGCGGGCGATCGGGGCGTGGTCGGGCCTCGGCGGCGTCGCCAGCGCCGTCGGCCCCTTCGTCGGCGGTGCGCTCGTCGCGCTGTCCTGGCGCTGGGTGTTCCTCGTCAACCTCCCGGTCGCCGCGGCCGTCGTCGCCGTCGCCGCCCGGCACGTCCCGGAGTCGCGCGACGAGCAGGCCGCCCGCTCCCTCGACGTGCTCGGCGCCGGGCTCGGGGCCCTCGGGCTGGCCGGCGCGACGTACGCGCTCATCGGCCTCGGCGACGGCGGCGCGACGACGGCGGTCGTCCTCGCCGGGCTCGGCGGGCTGGCCGGCCTGCTCGCCTTCGTCGTCGTGGAGCGGCGGGCCCGCGCCCCGATGGTGCCGGTCGGGCTGTTCGCCGACCGGCAGTTCACCGCCGCCAACCTCGCGACGCTCGCCGTCTACGCCGGGCTGTCCGGGGTGTTCTTCCTGCTCGTCGTGCACCTGCAGGTGGTCGGCGGGCTGTCCCCGCTGGTCGCCGGGTCGGCGCTGCTGCCCGTCACCGCGTGCCTGCTGCTGCTGTCGTCGCGCGCCGGTGCGCTCGCGACCCGGGTCGGCCCGCGGCGGCCGATGGCCCTCGGCCCGCTCGTGGCGGCCGGCGGCGTGCTGCTGCTGCGCCCGGTGGGCCCGGCGCCGTCGTACGCCACGGACGTCCTGCCGGGCGCCCTCGTCCTGGGGCTCGGGCTGGCGCTCACCGTCGCCCCGCTCACGGCGACCGCGCTCGGCGCCGCTCCCGACCGCTACGCGGGCGCCGCCTCGGGGGTCAACAACGCCGTCGCCCGCACCGCCGGGCTGCTCGCTGTCGCCGTGCTGCCCGCGGTGGCGGGCCTCAGCGGGGACGACCACCTCGACCCCGTCGCCTTCCGGGCCGGCTTCCGCACCGCGATGGCGCTGGCCGCGGGCCTGCTGGCCGCCGGCGGGGTCGTCGCCGCGGTGCTCGTGCGCGACCCCGGGACGCGCCCGTGACCGCTCCGGACCTGGTCGCCGCGCGGCGCCGGGCCGTCTCGGGCTTCACGCTCTACGACGTCGCCAACTCGGCCTTCGTCACGACCGTCATCACGGCGATCGGCGGGCCGTTCGTCACGGCCGTCGCGCGGGCCGCGCAGGACGACCGCGGGCGGGTCGCGCTGCTCGGCCTGGCCCCGCGGGCCGACAGCGTCTACGCGTACTCCCTCTCCCTGTCGGTGGTGCTGCAGGTGCTCGTCCTGCCGCTGCTCGGCGCGCTCGCCGACCGTCCCGGGGTCCTGCGCCGCGTCCTGGTCGCCACCACCGCCGTCGGGTCCGCCGCCACCGTGCTGCTCGCCCTGGTGCCCGACGGCGCGGTGCTGGCCGCCGCGCTCGCCCTGGTCGTCGCCAACGTCGCGTACGGCGGCGCCATCACCGTCTACAACGCCACGCTCGCGCAGGTCGCCGAGCCCGGCGACCGCGACCGGGTGTCGGCCCGCGGGTTCGCGCTCGGCTACGCCGGCGGCGCCTTCGTGCTCGCCGTCGCCCTGGCCCTGTCAGCGCGGCCGGCCCGCTCGGGCTGACGCGCGGCGCCGCCGGGCGGCTGTCGATCGCGCTGTCCGGCGGGTGGTGGCTCGCGGTCGGGCTCGTCGCGGTGCGCCGGCTGGCCGCCGCCGACCTGCTGCGCCCCGGCGGCGGGCTGCCCGAGCCGGTCGGCCCGGCCGGCCCGCGGGCGGCCCGGCAGCAGCTGCGCAGCTCGCTGCGGGCCCTGCGGGCGCTGCCCCTGACGGCCCGCTACCTGGCGTCCTTCCTGCTGTTCAACGACGCGGTCCAGGCCGTCATCGGGCTCTCGTCGGTCGTGCTCGTGCAGGAGCTCTTCGTCGCCCGCGGTCGCCCCGAGGACGACGCCACCGGCTTCCTGCTCACGCTCGTCCTGCTCATCCAGGTCGTCGCCGTGCTCGGCGCGGTGGGCTGCGGCCGGCTCGCCGCCCGCGTCGGTGCCTACCGCGTGCTGCTCGGCACGCTCGTCGTGTGGGTCGGCGTCGTGCTCTACGCCGTCCTCGGGCTGCAGACCCAGGGGCAGGCGTACGCCCTCGGCGTCGTGATCGCGCTCGTGCTCGGGGGGTCGCAGTCGCTGGCCCGGTCGCTGTTCAGCAAGATGGTGCCGGCCGAGCGCCAGGCGTCGTTCTTCGGCTTCTACGAGCTCGCCGAGCGCGGCACGGCCTGGATCGGCACGCTGGTCTTCGCCGTCGTGCTCGACGCCACCGGGTCCTACCGCGGCGCGCTGCTCAGCCTGCTCGTGCTCTTCGTCGCCGGTGGCGCGCTGCTGGCGAGCACGGACACCGACGCCGCCACGGCAGCGGCTGCTGACGCCGCCACCGACGCCGCCACCGACGCCGCTACTCGGCCGGGTCCGGGGCCCGCTTGCGGCCCATGAGCCCGTTCTCGCCGAAGATCTCTTCGGTGATCTTCAGGTAGAGCGCGGCCGGCTGCGGGACGTACGGGATCCGGCGGAAGGCCTGGTCCTGGCCCGCCGACTCGAAGACGAAGGTGCCCCAGCCGAAGACGTCGAACAGCCGGCCGACGAAGGGCTGGTCCAGGGTGAGGTCGGTGACCTTGCGCAGCGGCATCACGCCGACCCGGCGGGTCACCAGCCCCCGGACGAGCAGCAGGCGCCGGTCGGTGACGACCAGGCGCTCGTGCCGCCAGGACAGGTAGGTGAACAGGTACCAGAGCACGAGCGCCGCGATCACGAAGGGCAGCACCGGGCCGAGGACGCTGTCGCGCGGCAGCCCGGCCGCGACGTAGCCGACGAGCGCGAGCAGGCCGAGGGCCAGCAGGCTCGGCCGCAGCAGCCACACCGGGTGCCACCGCACGTCGGCCACGACGCGCTCGCTGGGGATCAGGTAGCGGCGGATCTCGGCGTGCTCGTCGTGCGCCACCGCGCGGTCAGGGCGTCAGGGCGTCGAAGAACTCGAGGACCGCGCGCACGGCGTCCTGCCCGAAGTTGCCCGCGGTGCGCACGGCGTCCGCCGCCACGTCCGGCGTGGCGATGATCGTGTAGACGGCGTAGGCGACGACGAGCGCGACGAGGGCCTTCTTGAGCACGTCCCGTCTCCTTCCGCTCGTCCGTGGGTCCAGCGATGCGTACGGCACCGCGCGCCCCGAGCGGGGGAGGCGCGCCGGGCGGGTCCACCGGCGGCGGCCTGTCGGGGGCGGCGCCTACCGTGTCGGGCGTGGACGAGGTGCGGCGCGGGACCCTGCTGGCGGCCGCGGCGTACCTGCTGTGGGGCGCCTTCCCGCTCTACTTCCCGCTGCTGCTGCCCTCCGGCGCGCTCGAGGTGCTGGCCCACCGGGTGCTGTGGTCGCTGGCGGTCGTCGCCGTCCTCGTGGTCGCGCTCGGCCGCACGGCCCCGGTGCGCGAGGTGCTGCGCGACCGACGGCGGCTCACCCGGCTCGCGGTCGCCGCCGTGCTCATCGGGGTCAACTGGGGGACCTACATCTACGGCGTGACGAGCGAGCGGGTCGTCGAGGCCTCGCTGGGCTACTTCGTCACGCCGCTGGTGTCGGTGCTGCTCGGCGTGCTCGTGCTCGGCGAGACCCTGCGGGGCGCGCAGCGCTGGGCGCTCGGTCTCGCGGCCGCCGCCGTCGTCGTGCTCACCGTCGAGAACGGCCGGCCGCCGTGGCTGGCGCTGGTCCTCGCGGCCTCGTTCGGGACGTACGGCCTGCTCAAGAAGACCGCGGGGGTGCGCGCGGTCGAGGGGCTCGCCGTCGAGACGGCGGTGCTCGCGCCGCTCGCCGGGGCCTACCTGCTGGTGCGCGCCGCGCACGGCTCGGGACCTTCACGACCGCCGGGACCGGGCACGCGCTGCTGCTCGTCTCCGCCGGGCTGGTCACCGTCGTGCCGCTGCTCATGTTCGGCGCGGCGGCGCAGCGCGTCCCGCTCATCACCATCGGCCTGCTGCAGTACCTCACGCCCACCATCCAGTTCCTGCTGGCGTGCTGCTGCGGCACGAGCCGCTGGGCCTGCCCCGGCTGCTCGGCTTCGGCGCTGGTGTGGCTGGCGCTGGCCGCCTTCTCCTACGACCTCGTCCGCGCCGCCCGCACGGCCCAGAGCGCCCGACCCCGGAGCTCGTCTGATGCTGACCCGCGAGGGCGCCGCGCTCGCCCCGTTCACCACGCTGCGGCTGGGCGGCCCGGCGGACCGGCTCGTCACCGCCTACGACGAGGGCGAGGTCGTCGACGCGGTGCTGGCCTCGGCGCGGGTGCCGCTGCTCGTGCTCGGCGGCGGCAGCAACCTCGTGGTCGGCGACGAGGGCTTCGCCGGCACCGTCGTCCGGATCGCCTCGCACGGGCTGGCGGCGGTGCGCGACGGCGACGACGTGCTGCTCACCGCGCAGGCCGGCGAGGACTGGGACGCGCTCGTCGAGCACGCCGTCGCCGCCGGGCTGGCCGGGCTCGAGGCGATGTCCGGCATCCCCGGCACCGTCGGCGCCACCCCGGTGCAGAACGTCGGGGCGTACGGCGCGGACGTCTCCTCCGTGGTCGAGCGCGTCCGCGTGCTCGACCGGAGCAGCCGCCGCATCGTCGAGCTCACCGCCAAGCAGTGCGCCTTCGGCTACCGGGCCAGCCGCTTCAAGGCCGACGAGGACCGCTGGGTCGTGCAGGCCGTCACCTTCCGGCTGCGGCCGGACGCCGACGGCGCGCCGGTGCGCTACGCCGAGCTGGCCCGCGCCCTCGGCGTCGAGCTGGGCGGCACGGCGCCGCTGCGCGAGGTGCGCGAGGCGGTCCTCGGGCTGCGCCGCGGCAAGGGCATGGTCGTCGACGCCCGCGACCCCGAGTCGCGCAGCGCCGGCTCGTTCTTCACCAACCCGGTGCTCGACGACGCCGAGCTCGCCGCGCTCGTCGCCGCGCTCGGCGACGTCGAGGTGCCCGGCCACCCCGAGGGCGCCGGCCGCACCAAGGTGTCGGCGGCCTGGCTCATCGAGCGGGCCGGCTTCACCCGCGGCTGGGGCTCCGGCGCCGCCGGGCTGTCGGCCAAGCACGTCCTCGCGCTGGTCAACCGCGGCGGCGCCACCACCGGGGAGCTGCTGGAGGTGGCCCGCTCGGTGCGCGACGGGGTGCTCGAGCGCACCGGCGTCCGGCTCGTGCCCGAACCGGTCCTCGTCGGCTGCGAGCTGTAGCTCCGGCGCCTGGGCCCGGCTCCGGCCCCACGGGGGATCCGCCCGGCGATCGCTGTCGTGCCGCGCCGGCGGGTCGGAGCAGCGATCGCCGTACGGGAGGGCCGGGCGTCGTCCGCGCCACCTGGAGCGGGTGCTGTCGGCAGGCTCGTTGCGCCTGCGCGCAATCGCCACCCGCTCCGGTGCGCTCGCGGGCAACGTGTCTGCGCACGCACCTGCTCCCGCCGCCCGCCGCCCGCCGCCCGCCGACGCCGCAGCCGGCGGGTCGGAGCAGCGATCGCCGTACGGGAGGGCCGGGCGTCGTCCGCGCCGCCCGGACCGGGTGCTGTCGGCAGGGTCGTTGCGCCTGCGCGCAACGCCACCCGCTCCGGTGCGCCCGCGCGCAACGTGTCTGCGCGCGCACCTGCTCCCGGCGCCGGCCGCCCGCGCGCCGGCGGGTCAGGCGTCGAGGTCGCTGGCCACCAGCGCGCTGATCTTCTCCACGGCCGCCGCGTCGTCGGACTCGACGGTGACCTCGGTGCCGCGCTCGGCGCCGAGCGTCATGATCATGAGCGCGGAGCCGGCGTCGACGGGCTCGCCGTCGACGGTCGACAGGGTGACCGGGACCCCGAGCTCGGTGGCGGCCTGGGCGATGACGGCCGCGGGGCGGGCGTGCAGCCCGATCGCGGAGCCGACGGCGACGGTGGTGCTGGGCACGGGTTCCTCCAGGGAGCGGGGCGGGGTCGAGCGGGGCGGGGTCGAGCGGGTCGGGGTCGAGCGGGGGGTCGAGCGGGTCAGCGGGGTCGGGCGGGTCGAGCGGGGTCGAGCGGGGAGCGGGGGAGCGTCCCGGCCGGCGGACGGACGCCGACCGGGACGACGGTCCAGGGGTCAGACCGCGACGGCCTGCCGGCCGGCGGACGGGGTGACCGCGGCGACGGCGGCGTCGCTGTCGGCGGGGCGCCGACCGATCTGCTTGGCGACCATCACGGCGACGCCGCCGACGACGGTGCCGGCGAGGAGGGCGACGAGGAAGCCGACCAGCCGGTCGATGGCGAAGAAGACGAAGATCCCGCCGTGCGGGGCGCTGAGCTCGGCGCCGGTGGCCATGACGATCGCACCGGTGGTCGCCGCGCCGAGCATGACCGGCGGGATGACGCGCAGCGGGTCGGCCGCGGCGAACGGGATCGCGCCCTCGGAGATGAACGACGCCCCGAGCAGCCAGGCCGCCTTGCCGTTCTCGCGCTCGGCCGGGCTGAACAGCCGGGGCCGCAGCACCGTGGCCAGCGCCAGGGCGAGCGGCGGGACCATGCCGGCCGCCATGACCGCAGCCATGATCTTGAGCGAGGCGGGGTTGTCGACGGCCAGCCCGGTGGTGGCGAAGGCGTACGCGGCCTTGTTGACCGGACCGCCGAGGTCGAAGGCCATCATGAGCCCGAGGATGATCCCGAGCAGCACGGCGGACGAGCCCGAGAGGCTGTTCAGCTGGTCCTGCAGGCCCGTGGTGATCGCGGCGAGCGGGCGGCCGAGCACGAGGAACATCAGACCGCCGGCGACGAGCGTCGCGCCGAGCGGGATGATCGCGACCGGCATGCAGGCCGCGGGCCCAGGCGGGCACCTTGGCGCGGGAGATGTACAGCGCCGCGAAGCCGGCCAGCAGGCCGCCGACGAGGCCGCCGAGGAAGCCGGCGCCGACGAAGCTGGCGATCGCGCCGACCGTGAAGCCGGGCGCGAGACCGGGGCGGTCGGCGATGGCGTACGCGATGTAGCCCGCCAGCGCGGGGACGAGGAAGCCGAAGGCCAGCGCGCCGAGCTTGAACAGCACCGCGCCGAGGTATTGCGAGAGCCCGCCGTCGGGCAGGTTCGCCAGGGTGTTCTGCACGACGATGTCGTCGGCGACCTTCGTGATCTCGTAGCCGCCGAGCAGGAAGCCCAGGGCGATGAGCAGGCCGCCGGCCGCGACGAACGGGATCATGTAGCTGACGCCCGTGAGCAGGATCTGGCGCAGGCGCACGCCCCAGGAGACCTGCCCGGCCGGGCTGCTGGCGGCGGCCGTCGCGGCGCCCGCCTCGACCCGGGCCGCGGAGGGGTCGTCGGCCGCGCGCAGCGCCTCGGCGAGCATGACGTCGGGCTCGTTGATCGCGCGCTTGACCCCGGAGGCGACCACCGGCTTGCCGGCGAAGCGCTGGCGCTCCTTGACGCCGACGTCGGTGGCGAAGATGACGGCGACGGACTCGCCGATGAGCTCGGCGGGCAGCGGCGTGGTGCCGGCCGAGCCCTGGGTCTCGACGACCACCCGGACGCCCGCCCGCTCGCCCGCGGCGACCAGCGAGTCGGCCGCCATGTAGGTGTGCGCGATGCCGGTGGGGCAGGCGGTGACCGCCACGACCGTAGGGGGGCGGCCGCGGACGCCGGGGCGGCGGGCGGCGGGGCGGTGAGGTCGACGACGGGGCCCGTCCGGGCAGGCGTGGCTGCGGTCGTGGCGCGGGCGGTCCCGGCGCCGACCGGCACCGGCGCGACGACCTCGGCGACGAGCGCGACGACCTCCTCGCCGGTGGTCGCGGCGCGCAGGGCGGCGGTGAAGGCGGGCCGGACGAGCGCCCGGGCGAGGGCGGCGAGCAGCTTCATGTGGTCGGACCCGCCACCGGCGGGTGCGGCGATGAGGAAGACGAGGTCGGCGCCGCCGTCGGGGGCGCCGAAGTCGACCTTCGGCGCCAGTCGGGCGAAGGCGAGCGTCGGCTCGGTCACGGCGGCCGAGCGGCAGTGCGGGATGCCGATCCCGCCGGGCAGGCCGGTCGCCGACTGGGCCTCGCGGGCGAGGGCGTCGCCGGCGAGCACGGCCGCGTCGGAGGCGCGGCCTGCGGCGGCGACCCGGGCGGCGAGCGCGGAGATGACGGCGTCCTTGCTGGCGCCGAGGTCGGCGTCGAGGGCGACGAGCGCGGGGGAGATCAGGTCGGTCATGGGCCTGCCTTCCGGGAAGGGGTGTGCGTCCGCCCGACACGCGACGGGCGGGTCCGCGTGGGGCGGACGCACGAGGGGGGCTAGCGGGCGAGCGGGAGCGGGTCGGGCAGCGGAGCGCTGGTGACCTGCGCGAGCGCGAGGTCGGTCGGGACGGGCAGGGTGGAGCCGGGCAGGGAGGCGGCGGCGGCGCCGTACGCGACGGCGGTGCGCAGCCGGGCCTCGGGGGACTCGCCGGCCATCTCGGCGAGCAGGTAGCCGGCGAGCGCGGAGTCGCCGGCGCCGACGGTGCTGCGGGCGCGTACGGCCGGGGGCGCGGCGGTCCAGCAGCCGTCGGCGGTGACGAGCAGCGCGCCGGCCGCGCCCAGCGTGACGAGCACGGCGCGCACGCCGCGGTCGACCAGCGTGCGGGCGGCGGCCGCGGCGGCGGCGGGATCGGCCTCGAGGTCGTCGGGGCTGCCGACGAGCTCGGCGAGCTCCTCGCCGTTGGGCTTGACGAGGTCGGGCAGCACCGGGCCCGAGCAGGCGGCGAGCAGCGCCGGGCCGGAGGTGTCGACGGCCACGGCCGCACCGGTGCCGCGCAGCCGGGTGAGCAGCGCGGCGTAGTGGTCGACGGGCGCGCCGGGGGGCAGCGAGCCCGACAGCACCGCCCAGCGGGCGCCGGCCGCCTCGCGCACCAGCGCCTCGGTGAGCGCGGCGAGCACGGCGGGGTCCAGGTGCAGCCCGGCCTCGTTGACCTTGGTCGTGGTGCCGTCGGGCTCGGTGAGGGTGAGGTTGACGCGGACCCGGCCGAGCACGGGGACGGCCCGGTGGACCACGCCGGCCTCGCGCAGGGCGAGCACCAGCGGGTCGTCGTGCCCGCCGGGCAGGACCGCGACGGCGACCCGGCCGGCGGCGGAGACGACGCGGGCGACGTTGACGCCCTTGCCGCCGGGCTGGTCGACGACGTCGAGGGCCCGCTGGACCCGCCCGCGGGCCAGCGCGCCGGGCAGCGAGACGGTGCGGTCCAGGCTCGGGTTGGCCGTGAGGGTGACGATCACGCGATCACCACGTCGACACCGGCGTCCTCGAGGGTGCGCACGACGGGTCCGGGGACGCCGTCGTCGGTGACGAGCACGTCGACGTCCTCGAGCGGGGCGAAGCGGTGCAGCTGCTCGGCGCCGATCTTGGAGGAGTCGGCGAGCACGACCACCTGCCGGCCGGCGGCGACGAGGGCCCGCTTGACCGCGGCCTCCTCGGCGTTGGGCGTCGACAGCCCCCAGGAGGGCAGCAGCGCGTTGGTGCCGACGTACGCGACGTCGACGCGCAGGTCGGCCAGGGTCCGCAGCGCCTCGGCGCCGACGGCGGCCTGGGTCGCGCCGCGGACGGTGCCGCCGACGACGTGCAGGTCGATGCCGGTGACCCCGGCCAGCCGGGCCGCCAGCGGCACGGCGTGCGTGACGACGAGCAGCCGGCGGTCGGTGGGCAGCAGCGCGGCGAGCCGCCCGGTGGTCGTGCCGGCGTCCAGCAGCAGGCTGCCGCCGGTCGCCGGCAGCAGCTCGAGCGCCGCCCGGGCGATGCGCTCCTTCTGCGGGGCGGAGGCGCTGTCGCGGTCGGCGAGGGCGGGCTCGGCGCTGACCAGCGCGGCGGTCGGGACGGCGCCGCCGTGCACCCGGCGCAGCAGACCGGCCCGCTCGAGCTGGGCGAGGTCGCGGCGCACGGTCTCGGTGGTGACGCCGAAGCTGCCGGCGATCTCGCTCACCGACACCCGGCCCTGGCGCGCGACGAGGCCCGCGATGGCCTCCTGGCGCTCGGGGGCGTACAGCGTGGTCGTCATCAGCACCTCCTCGATGTGGGTCCATGTGGGTTTCTCTGTGGAGTGATGTGGTTCTACGCCCGAACGTCTTGACGTGTCAAGGGTCACTCCCTAACGTCCTGACACGTGACCCCGACCACTGCTCGCCCCGCACCGACCGGAGGACAGACCGTGGACCGCACCCTGCAGGGCACGCCCGTCGTCCCGGGCACCGGCTACGGCCGCGTCGTCCGGCCCCAGCCCGCCCCGACGCTGCCGGCGCCCCGCGAGGTCGCCGAGGGCGAGCGCGAGGCCGAGGCGACCCGCTTCGCCGCGGCCGCCGGTGCCGTCTCCGCGCGGCTGGAGGCCCGCTCGGCGCTGGCGAGCGGCGTCTCCGCCGAGGTGCTGCTCGCCACGGCCACGCTCTCGCGCGACCGCGGACTGCTGGCGGCGGTCACCAAGCGGGTGCGCGGCGGCGCCGACGCGGCGCACGCCGTGACCGGGGCCGTCGAGCAGTTCTCGACCATGTTCCGGTCGCTCGGCGGGCTCATGGCCGAGCGGGTCACCGACCTGCACGACATCCGCGACCGCCTCGTGGCCGAGCTCACCGGACAGCCCGAGCCGGGTGTCGCGCTGCCCGAGGGGCTGTCGGTGCTCGTCGCCGACGACCTCGCGCCCGCCGACACCGCGGGCCTCGACCCGGCCCGGGTCGTCGCGCTGGCCACCCGGCTCGGCGGCCCGACGAGCCACACGGCGATCATCGCCCGCCAGCTCGGCATCCCGTGCGTCGTCGCCGCCGCCGGCGTCGAGCGGCTCGAGCCCGGCACGTGCGTGCTCGTCGACGGCGCGACCGGCCTGGTCGAGGTCGAGCCGGACCCGGCGGTCGCCGAGGCCGCCGTCGCCCGGTCCCGCGCCCTCGCCGAGGCCGTCGCGGGGTGGTCAGGACCGGGCCGTACGGCCGACGGCACCCCCGTCGACGTCCTCGCCAACGTGCAGGACGGCGCCGGCGCCCGCGCCGCGGCCGGCGGCGCGGCCGGAGGGGTGGGGCTCTTCCGCACCGAGCTGTGCTTCCTGTCGGCCGAGCGCGAGCCGACCGTGGAGGAGCAGGCCGCCGTCTACGCCGAGGTGCTCGAGGCCTTCGCCGGCCGCAAGGTCGTGCTCCGCACGCTCGACGCCGGGTCGGACAAGCCGCTCGCCTTCGCCGGTGCGCCCGACGAGGCCAACCCGGCGCTCGGGGTGCGCGGCCTGCGCACGGCCCTCGACGACCCGGGCCTGCTCGACCGCCAGCTCGACGCGGTCGCGCTGGCCGCGGCCCGCACCGGCGCCTCGCCCTGGGTCATGGCGCCGATGGTCGCGACCGTGGCGGAGGCCCGCTTCTTCGCCGACCGCTGCCGCTCCCGCGGGCTCGTGCCCGGCGTCATGGTCGAGGTGCCGTCGGCCGCGCTGCACGCCGACCGGCTGCTGCGCGAGGTCGAGTTCCTCTCGATCGGCACCAACGACCTCACGCAGTACGTCCTGGCTGCCGACCGGCTCTCGCCCGAGCTGGCGGTCCTCACCGACCCGTGGCAGCCCGCGCTGCTCGCCCTCGTCGCGATGACCGCCCGGGCGGGGGTCGCCGCCGGCAAGCCGGTCGGGGTGTGCGGCGAGGCGGCGGCCGACCCGCTGCTCGCCTGCGTGCTCGTCGGGCTCGGCGTCACCTCGCTGTCCGCCGCGGCGGCCGCCGTGCCCGCCGTCGGTGCCGCGCTCGCGGGGGTGACGCTCGAGGCGTGCCGCCGCGCCGCCGACGCCGTGCTGGCCGCCGACGACCCGGCCGCGGCCCGGGAGGCCGCCCGCGCTGCGCTGTCCTGACCGCCGCGGCACCGGTCGCCGTCCCGCAGCCCGCCGGGCGGTCCGTCCGGCAGCTGCTGTCGCGCCGCGCCGGCGTGTCGCGGCACCGATCGCCGTTGGCAGCCGAGTCCTGTGCGAGGGCGGCAGGCCCAGCGTGCTGCTGCTCCGGCTCGTCGCGCGGGGGCGCACGACCTCGCCACTCGTTGCGCCGGCGCGCAACGGACCGTGGGCGCAGCTGGCCAGCCCTCGCCGGCCCGCCGCCCGGTGAGCCCGCGCCCACCCCGCCGCCGCCCGGTGGGCCCGCGCCCACCCCGCCACCCACCGCCGCCGCCCGCCCGCCCCGCACGCCCCGATCGAGACGCCACGACCGGCCGGGCGTGACAGCCTGCGTCCCGTGGACCTCGGGCTGACGGGCAAGCGGGCGCTGGTGACCGGCGCGAGCCGCGGGATCGGCCGGGCCGTCGCGCTCGGGCTGGCCGCGGAGGGGGCCGACGTGGCGCTGCTGTCGCGCGGCGGCCCCGACCTCGACGCGGTCGCCGCCGAGGTGCGGGCGGCCGGGGTGCGCGCGGTGGCCGTGGCCGCCGACACCCGCGACGACGCCGCCGTGCGGGCGGCGGTCGCGCAGGTCGTCGAGGGGCTCGGCGGCCTGGACGTGCTCGTCAACGCCGCCGCCCGCCCGGCGAGCTCCGGCCCGGTGCCGTCCCTCGCCGAGCTGTCCGACGACGCGCTGCGCGAGGAGGTGGAGACGAAGGTGCTCGGCTACCTGCGCACGGCCCGCGCCGCGGCACCGCACCTCACCGCCCAGGGCTGGGGGCGGATCGTCAACATCAGCGGGCTCAACGCCCGGCAGGCCAGCTCGCTCGTCGGCTCGGTCCGCAACGTCGCCGTCGCCGCGATGACGAAGAACCTCGCCGACGAGCTCGGGCCGTACGGCGTGAACGTCACCGTCGTGCACCCCGGCCTCACGGTGACCGAGCGGACCGCGGGGATGCTCGAGGCCCGGGCGCAGGCCGCCGGCACGACCCCCGACGAGGTCGCGCAGCAGCTCGGCGCGGCGACCGCGATCGGGCGGATGCCGACGGCCGAGGAGGTCGCCGACGTCGTGGTGTTCCTGTGCTCTCCGCGCAGCGTCGCGGTGACCGGCGACGCGGTGGCGGCCGGCGGCGGCGCCAAGGGCGCCATCCACTACTAGTCGGGGTTGCCGATCACGACGGCGTACGCGTCGACCCGCCGGTCGCCGACGCTCGTCGGCAGCTCCAGGTGCCAGGCGCCGGAGGGCAGGACGCCCGCGCCGCCGGAGCGCTCGAGCACGCGCAGCTGCGCGACGACGTCCTCGCCGGCCGACGCCGGCGGCAGGTCGGTCCAGAAGCCGAAGCCGCCCGCGTCGAGCAGCGCCTGCCGGTCGAACAGCACGCACCCGGCGGCCCACGCCAGCCGGTAGAGCCGGTAGCCGCGCGGGTGCGGCCCGAGCCGGCGGTCCAGGTGCACGAGGTTGGCGGCGTTGTGCAGGCGCCAGCGCTCCCAGCCGGGGGTGTCCTTGCGGACGCGTTCGGGGGCGACGGGCCCGTCCCACTCCTCGTACGCGACCTGCTCGGCGGGCCGCTCGTCGTCCGCGAAGGTCAGCCCCTGCATGGCCATCGCGACGAAGCCCGCGCCGCTGGTGTCGAGCGCCGCCAGCAGCACCTCGACGGCGTCCGGCTCGAGCAGCACGTCGTCGTCGAGGAAGAGCACCCGCGGTGCGCTCGCCCGCGACAGCAGGTGCGCCCGGTGCTCGGCCATCCCCCGCCGCGGCAGGTGCTGGGCGAGCTCGACGTCGGTGCCGTGGTGCCGGAGCACGCGCACGACCGCCTGCACGACCGGGTCGTCGTACGACGGGGCGCCGGGCGACTGGTCGGACACCACGACCCGCAGGTCCCGGACGGTGGAGCAGGCCAGGGCGGTGAGGGTGACGGCGAGCGCGCCGGGCCGGCCGGACGTCGGCACGAGGACGTCGAGCGGCCTCACCACGGGGTGGCGCGGATCCGGTCGAGCAGCTCGTCGGTGGTGACCTCGTCGACCCAGCCGAGCGTGACGACCCGGCCGCCGAGGCGCTCGACGAGGGCGGTCTCCGGGAAGCATCTCGGGGGTGTAGTCGCCGCCCTTGACGTAGACGTCGGGCGTGACGGCCTCGAGCAGCTCGGCGGGGGTGTCGGTGTCGAAGACGACGAGGTGGTCGACGCCCACGAGCCCGGCGAGGACGGCCGCGCGGTCCTCGACGCCGTTGACCGGCCGGTCGGGCCCCTTGAGCCGACGGACCGACGCGTCGCTGTTGAGCCCGACGACGAGCACGTCGGCCAGCGACCGGGCCTCGCGCAGGTGCGCGACGTGCCCGGCGTGCAGCACGTCGAAGCAGCCGTTGGTGAAGGCGATCGTGCGGCCGCGCCGGCGGTGCTCGGCGACGAGGTCGGCGAGCCGGGCGACGTCGCGCACGTGCTGCTCGGCCGAGCTGAGCGAGGCGCGCAGGTCGTCGGCGGTGCACGGCGTCGTGCCGGGGGAGCGCACGACGACCGCCGCGGCCGCCTGGGCGAGCTCGCCGGCGTCGGCGGGCGAGGCGCCCTGGGCGAGGGCGAGCGCGAGCGCGGCGGTGAACGAGTCGCCGGCCCCCGCGGCGTGGCTGTCGGGCTGCGGCGTGGTGTGCAGGCGCACCGGCTCGTCGCCGCTGAGCAGCACCGCCCCCTCCCCGTCGAGCGTCGCGGCCACCACGTCGGCGCCGAGCGCCTCGCGCACCGCCTCGGCGGCCGCGACGATCCGCTCGGCGCGGTCCAGGCCGGGCCCGAGCAGCGGCTCGACCTCGGCGAAGTTGGGCTTGACGGCGCGCGGCCGGGCGCCGGCCCAGCGCCGCGGGCGCCGGGCGTCGACGACGACGCACGGGTGCTCCAGCGACCGCACCACCTCGACGGCCTGCTCCCCGAACAGCCCGAGGTCGTAGTCGCTGACCACGACCGCGGCGGCGCCGGGCGCGAGGAGCCGGAGCCGCTCGCGCAGCCGGGTGCGGGTCGCGTCGCTCACCGGGGCGGTGCTGCCCGTGTCGATCCGGGTGAGCATCTGCGCGCCGGCCGACACCCGGCGCTTCGCGCAGGTCGCCCGGCCCGGCTCGACGAGCACGTCGCGCACGTCGACCCCGGCCGCGCGCAGCACGTCGCGCAGCAGCTCGCCGTCGGCGTCGTCACCGGTCACCGACACGAAGCGCACGTCCGCGCCCATCGCGGCGAGGTTGACGGCGGTGTTGGCCGCGCCGCCGGCGGCGTAGCGGGTGTCGGTGACGTCGACGACCGGCACCGGCGCCTCGCGCGACAACCGGGTCGACGGGCCGCGCAGCCAGCCGTCGAGCACGCTGTCGCCGACGACGACGACCGGCAGGCCCTCGGCGCCGACGACCAGCGGCAGCAGGTGCTTCATGCCCGCACCCGCTCCTCGAGCACCGCCAGCCAGTCGGCGACGAACCGCTCGATGCCGAACCGCTCGCGGGCCAGCGCGCGGGCGCCGGCCGAGAGCTCGGCGGCCTCGTCGGGGTCGTCGAGCAGCCGACGGACGTGCCCGGCGAGCTTGCCGGCGTCGGTCTCGACGTAGCCGTGGACGCCGCTGCGCACGGCGGTGGCCATCTCGGTCGTGGCCAGCCCGACCACCGGCAGCCCGAGGGCCATCGCCTCGCAGACGGCCAGCCCCATCGAGGTGTAGCGGATCGGGTTGAAGAAGCAGCGGTACGCGCCGAGCCGCCGGTGCAGCTCGCCGAGCCCGACGTCGCCGAGCCACCGGTCGTACGCGTCGCCGTTCATCCCGGCGAGGTCGACCGGGACCTCGGCGGCGACCCGGTCGAAGACGTCGGGCCCGAGGCGGCGCCCGCGCCGGTAGAGGTTGTTGACGACGGTGATCGCGGCCGGGGTCTCGCCGGTCCAGGGCAGGTCGGGCACGACGACGCCGTGGTCGACGACGCGGGTCGGCGTGGCGCCGCTGTCCCACATGAGGTCGTTGAACGGCGTGACGTGCACCAGAGTGGCGTCGGGGTCCTGCACCGGGTGCCGCGCGTCGTTGGGCCAGCCCTGCGGCGGGTCGTGCTCGACGTGCACCCGCGGCAGCTCGCGGACCCGGTCGCCGAGCAGCGCGTGCCGGTCGACCTCCCAGTTGGTGCGGTGCTGGGTGACGACGAGGTCGAGGTCGGCGTCGCGCACCTCGTCGGCCGGGATCTCGACCACGTTGTCGGGCCAGGGGAACGACGGCGTACGCCCGCCGTAGCCCTCGCCGCCCTCCGGCCGCACGGGCAGCAGCCAGGTCACCGGCACCTGCGACAGGTAGTAGAGGTAGGAGCCGTGCACGTGCCAGGTGAGGACCCTCACGCGGCCACCTCGTGGACCGCCGCGACGACGGCGGCGGGCGCGACGTCGAGGCACTGCTGGGCGTACGGGCAGGCGAACGCGCGGCACGGCGCGCAGGCGGTCGGGACGCGCAGCAGCCGGGCGGGGACGCTGCGCGGAGCGAACTGCGACTCGTCCTCGGTCCCGGCGAACAGCGCCACGACCGGCGTGCCGACCGCGTCGGCGAGGTGCATGCCGCCGGAGTTGTTGGTCACCGCGACCCGCGCGCCCTCGAGCGCGGCGGCGAGCGCGGGCACGTCGAGCAGCCCGGCGACCGGGTGCACGCCCGGTCCGTCGATGCGCTCCACGAGGGTCCGCTCCTTCTCCGTGCCGACCACGACGACCGGCAGGTCCATGGTGCGGGCGACCTCGGCGAAGCGCTCGGGGGGCCAGCGCCGCGAGGGGCAGGACGCGCCCGGGGCGAGCACGGCGTACGGCCCCTCGACGCCCGCGGCGCGCAGCACCTCGCTGGCCCGGTCGCGGGCGCCGTCGGGGACGGTGAGCGAGAGGTGCCGGCCGCGGTCGGGGACGCCGACGGAGGCGAGCAGGGCGAGGGCGCGGTCGCTCTGGTGCTGCTCGTCGGGCGGCGCGGGCAGCCGGTGGGTGAGCAGGCTGCCGCCGAACTCCTTGCTGACACCCACCCGGACGGGCACGCCCGCCAGGTAGGCGGCGGACGCCACCGGCCAGGGCGACTGCGCGAAGGAGGTGAAGACGACGACGGCGTCGTAGCCGCGGAACCGCTCGACGACGGCGAGCTCGCGATCGGGTGCGAGCGGCAGCCGGCCGTCGGCGTCCTGCCACACCGCCGACAGCGCGTGCACCTCGTCGACGTCCGCGAGCAGCGGCGCGAGCGTGGCGCCGGCGGGGCTCGCCAGCAGGTCGAGCCGGGCGCCGGGGGACAGGGCCGCCCGCAGGGCGCGCAGCGCAGGGGTGACCATGACGACGTCGCCGAGGTTGTCGAGGCGCACGGCGAGCACCCGCTGTGCCGCCGACCAGTCCACGCGCACGCCTCTCCCCCGGCCCACCTCGGGCTCCGCGCCGGTGCTGCCCCTCGCCGGGCGAGGAAACGGGCGGCCGCTGGCGGGTGCGTCACGCGGGCCCCGGCGTGCCGCGCGTTTCCGCGAGGAGGGGGCGGGGATCTGCTGGGCCTCACCCCTGCTCCTGGAGGCACCGTGGCGGCGAAGGACGGCAAGGGCGCGCGGGGTCGCGCGACGGCGAGCAGGTCCCGGGACGACGCCGGGTCCACGGCCAAGGCGCGCGAGAAGGAGAAGGCGGCGAAGGCGCGCGAGAAGGAGAAGGCCGCCAAGGCGCGCGAGAAGGAGAAGGCCGCGAAGGCGCGCGAGAAGGAGAAGGCCGCGAAGGCGCGCGAGAAGGAGAAGGCGGCGAAGGCGCGCGAGAAGGAGAAGGCGGCGAAGGCGCGCGAGAAGGAGAAGGCGGCCAAGGCGCGCGAGAAGGAGAAGGCGGCGAAGGCGCGCGAGAAGGAGAAGGCGGCGAAGGCGCGCGAGAAGGAGAAGGCGGCAAGGCCAAGGCGAGCGCGAGAAGGCCGAGGCCGAGGAGAAGGCCGCGGAGGCGCGCGAGGACGAGGTCCGCGAGCCCGAGGCGACCGGGGCCCCGGTCGGCGGGCCCGCCGACGAGCCCGCCGCCGCCGACCTCGGCGCGCTCGAGGTGCCCGACAACGACCGCACCGTCTACCCCCAGGGCTACCTGGCGCAGGCGCTCGGCAAGGAGCACCTGGTGGGCCGCTCGACGCAGCGCCCCACGGTGGCGGCGAGCTTCACCACGCGCGACCACGACCTCGTGCGCGCCTGGGCGCAGACCCGCGGCGGCCGCCCGGCGTCCGCGGGGGGCACCGGTGACGGTGACGCTGCCGGGGTGCTGCGCATCGAGTTCCCGGACGGCCCCGGCGACGACCGCGGCCTGGACGACGTCGACTGGTCGGCCTTCTTCGCGACGTTCGACGACAGCGACGTCGACTTCCTCTACCAGGAGCGGGTGCGCACGGGCGACGTGAGCCGTTTCCACAAGTTCGTCCGCGCGCAGCAGAGCGACTAGATGAGCCGGGTCCCTGCCCTCGACCTGCTCGCCGACCCGCCGCGCCCCCTGGCCGACGTGCGGCGCCTCGCCGTGCTGCGCGCGAACGGGCTCGGTGACTACGTCGTCGCCGAGCCGGCGCTGGCGGCGCTGCGCGAGGCCTACCCGGACGCCGAGCTGACGCTGCTGGGCGCGGCGCACACCCGCCCGCTCGTCGAGGACCGGCCGGGACCGGTCGACCGCTTCGTGCCGGTCCCGCTGACCCCGGGCGTACGGGTCGGCGACGCCCCCGACGCTCCCGAGGAGGAGCTCGAGGCGTGGTGCTCCGAGCAGCGCGAGCACGGCTACGACCTCGCGGTCCAGCTGCACGGCGGCGGCCGCAACAGCAACCGCCTGCTGCTGCGCCTCGGGGCCCGCACGACCGCGGGGACCCGTACGCCCGACGCCCCGCTGCTGGACCGCTGGACGCCGTACACCCCCTACCAGCACGACACCCTGCGCTGGCTGGAGGTGGTGCGCACCGTCGGCGCGCGCACCACCCGGGTGGAGCCGCGGGTCGCCGTCACCGAGGCCGACCTCGCCGACAGCCGGGCGGTGCTCGCGCCCGGCGACGCTCCGCTGGTCGTCGTGCACCCCGGCGCGACCGACGGCCGGCGCTGCTACCCCGAGGAGGGGCTCGGCGAGGTCGCCGCGGCGCTGGCCCGGCGCGGCGCGCGGGTCGTCGTCGTCGGCGGCCCGGGCGACGCCGACCGGGTCGCCGCGGTCTCCGCGGGCCGCTTCGAGACCGTCGTCGGCGGGCTGTCGCTCGGCGGGCTCGTGGGCACGCTGCGGCGCGCCTCGCTGGTGCTGGGCAACGACAGCGGTCCGCGCCACCTCGCCGGCGCCGTCGGCACGCCGACCGTGGCCGTCTTCACCTACGCCAACCTCGCCGACGTCGCGCCGCTGGACCGCACGTGGCACCGGCTCGCCGTCTCCTGGGACAGCGCCTGCCGGGTCTGCGGCAAGCGGGTGCTCGACGGCCCGTGCCCGCACGGCGCCAGCGCCACCTGGGACGTGCCCGTCGACACCGTCCGCGAGCTCGCCCTCGACCTGTGGGACCAGGTGGTCGCCGCCGGCCGCACGGACCGCGACCTCGCGCTGCCGCCGGCAGCCTGACCCCCTCCCCGATCGGAGCGCCCTCCCCATGAGCACCACCGCAGCCCGGCTGCGCGACACCGCCCGCGAGGTCTTCGGCTGGGACGAGCTGCGGCCCGGCCAGCTGGAGGCGATGGAGCACGTCGTCGCCGGTCGCGACGCGCTCGTCGTCATGCCGACCGGGTCGGGCAAGTCCGCCGTCTACCAGGTCCCCGCGCTCCTGCTCGACGGCCCGACCGTCGTCGTTCAGCCCGCTCATCGCCCTGCAGCGCGACCAGGTGCAGGGGCTCGCCGCCCGCGAAGGCAGCGGCGGCGCCGTCGCCGCCAACAGCAGCCTGACGGCGGCGCAGCGCGACGACGCCTTCGACCGGCTGCAGGCCGGCGAGGTCGAGTTCTTCTTCCTCGCGCCCGAGCAGCTCGCCCGCGAGGACGTCGTGGAGAAGATCGCCGCGGCCCGGCCGAGCCTGTTCGTCGTCGACGAGGCGCACTGCGTGTCCTCCTGGGGCCACGACTTCCGCCCCGACTACCTGCGCCTCGGGCAGGTCGTCGAGCAGCTCGGCCACCCCACCGTGCTCGCCCTCACCGCGACGGCCGCACCCCCCGTACGCGCCGAGATCGTCGAGAAGCTGCACCTGCAGGACCCGGTCCAGGTGGTCCGCGGCTTCGACCGCCCCAACCTGCACCTGGAGGTGCAGCACCACCGCGAGGACGACCAGAAGCGCGAGGCCGTCGTCCTGCGGGCGATGGGTGAGCCCAAGCCGGGCATCGTCTACACCGCCACCCGCAAGAGCGCCGAGGCGTACGCCGCCGCGCTCGCCGACCTCGGCATCGACGCGGCGGCGTACCACGCGGGGATGAAGAAGGCCGACCGCGAGTCGGCGCAGGAGCGCTTCATGGCCGGCGGGCTCGACGTCGTCGTCGCGACGACCGCCTTCGGCATGGGCATCGACAAGGCCGACGTGCGCTTCGTGCTGCACGCCGAGATCGCCGAGTCGCTGGACAGCTACTACCAGGAGGTCGGGCGGGCCGGGCGCGACGGCGAGCCCGCCTCCGCGGTGCTCTTCTACCGCGAGGCCGACCTGGGGCTGCGGAAGTTCTTCGCCTCCGGCAGCGCCGACGAGACCGCGCTGCGCAAGGTCGCGACGCTCGTCGCGCACGCCGACGAGCCGGTGCCGCCCCGGGCGATCGCGGAGGAGATGGACATGACCTCCTCGCGGCTCGTCGGGCTCGTGAACCTGCTCGAGGAGGCCGGCGCCGTCGAGGTGACCGGCGCCGGCGGGGTCGCCGCGACCGACGAGGGCGCCGACCCGCGGGAGGCCGCCTCCGCGGCGGTCGAGGTCGCCGAGTCGCACAAGAAGGTCGAGCAGTCCCGCGTCATGATGATGCGCGGCTTCGCCGAGACCACGGGGTGCCGGCGGCAGTACCTGCTGGGCTACTTCGGCGAGCAGCTCGACGAGCCGTGCGGCAACTGCGACACCTGCGAGGCGGGCACCGCGATGGAGCAGCCCGACGCCGACGGGTCGCCGTTCGCGCTGCAGAGCCGGGTCGAGCACACCGAGTGGGGCGAGGGGCTGGTCATGCGCTACGAGGGCGACCGGATCGTGGTGCTCTTCGAGGAGGTGGGCTACCGGACGCTGTCGCTGCCGGCGGTCCAGGAGCACGCCCTGCTGGTGCAGAAGTGAGCCGGCTCGAGGTCGACGCCGTCGTCGTCGGGGGCGGCCCCGCGGGGCTCGCCGCTGCCGGGTGGCTGGGCCGCTACCGGCGCTCGGTCGTCGTGGTCGACAGCGAGGAGTACCGCTCGGGCTCGGTGGAGCGCTCGCACGGCTACCTCGGGCGCGACCCGCAGACACCGGTCGAGCTCATCGCCCGGGGGCGCGAGGAGGTGCTGGCCTACCCGACGGCGCAGGTCCGCACCGGGCGCGTGTCGCGCGTGGTGCGGCGCGACGACGGGCTCTTCGAGGTCGGCGACGACCTGCTGTGCCACCGGCTCGTGCTGGCCTGCGGGGTCACCGACCGCAAGCCCCGGGTCGAGGGCTTCGAGACGCACTACGGCGCGTCGGTCTTCCACTGCCCCGCGTGCGACGGCTACGAGGCGCGCGACCGCGACGTCGTCGCCCTCGGGTGGGACCCGCACCTCGTCGGGTTCTCCAGCACGCTGCTCAACTGGGCCCGCTCGGTCACCGTGGTCACCAACGGGCACCGCTTCCAGGGCGACGACTCGTGCCGGCGGATCATCGCCGAGAACGGCAACGAGCTCGTCGAGGAGGACGCCGTCCGGCTGATCGGCGAGCGGGGGGACCTGCAGGGGATCGAGCTGGGCAGCGGACGGGTCGTCCCGACGTCGCTGGTCTTCTTCTCGGTGGCCCACGACCCCCGTACCGACCTCGCCCACGCGCTGGGCTGCGCGATCGACGAGGAGGGCTACGTCGTCGTCGACGGGGAGGGGCAGACGTCGGTGGAAGGGGTCTTCGCCGCCGGCGACCTCACACCCGGGCTGCAGCTCGTGCAGTGCGCGGCTGCCTCGGGGGCCACCGCGGGGGTCGGTGCCGCGCAGTCGCTGTTCGGCACGAAGGGCGCGCCCACCTCGCCCGAGCCCGCGCCGGACCCCACCGAGCCCGGCCAGGGCGGCTGACGGGGGCTCCCCCTTCGCGGGTGCCCGCCGGCTGTGGGTGCCCGTCGTCTGTGGTGATCTCGTACGCTCAGCGCGCCCGCAAGATCGCCACGCTCGCCACCCGCGCCGCCGTCCGTGGTGATCTCGCACGCTCAGCGCGCCTGCAAGATCACCACGCTCGCGCGGGAGCGGCCACCAGCAGCCCCGCACAGCACGGCGCCCCGGCCCGCCGCAGCAGGTCCGGGGCGCCGGGGCGGACGAGATCAGCTGTGCACGGCCTCGCGGGCCTTGGCGTAGCCGGCGCCGGCGGCACCGCTGACGGCGGTGCCGATCGTCGAGGGCAGCGCCTTGAGCGTGCCGGTGACGACCTCGGTCGGCCGCTGCTGCTCCTCGTGCAGGGCCGAGCTGGCGAGGATGCCGCCGGTCAGGGCCGGGATCGCCCACTGCAGGGCCTTGAGCTGCTTCTGCGCCTTGGCGACCTCGGCGGGCGTGGTCGACAGCGAGTCGGTGCCGCCGGCGACGGGCTGGTCGCCCGCGGCCTGCATCTTCTTGCCGAGCACCCGGCTGTACGCGGTGGCCGCCAGCGCCGCCCCCGTCAGGGCGAGCTTGGTGTTGGTGTTGGCGAGCACGCCCTGCTGGGTCGCGACCCGGCCCTTGTTCTCCTTGAGCAGCTGCGCGCCGCCGACGAGGTGCGCGCCGATGGCGAGCGCGTTGACCGGGGTCCACCGGGCCCACCCGGCGTTGGCGACGCGGGCGCGCTGCCGCGGGTCGTCGACGTCGGCCGCGGCGCCGTTCACGCCGATGGCGCCCATGAGGGTGCCGCCGAACCACGCGGCCAGGCCGGCGTCGTGCAGGAAGTGAGCGAGCGTGTTGCGCTGAGCCATGAGGGTGTCCTCCAGGACGTGGACGGTGATCGGGACGTCTGCAGTCGCGCCTACCCCCGCCCTGCGCGATGCGAACCCTCCCGCGCGCCCCGCCCCTTCCGGGCCGCGGTGGGATCTGCGACAGTCCTCGTACGCCCGGGCCGTCCGGACGGGAGGAGGCCCACCGGTGCCCGCAGCGAGCCCGCGCACGACCGACGCGCACGCCGTCGTCGTCTTCCGCGTCGAGGGCGAGTGGCAGGCCGAGCTGCTGCCGGGCGAGCTCACCGAGGACCTCGACGGGCTCGTCGAGGCGGTGCGGCGGTCCTCCGGGGACGGCGGCAGCTTCGCGCTCGTCGACGTCGCGCACGAGTTCTTCGTCGTCGTGCGGGTGCTCATGGGTCGGGTGCGCCTGCTGCTGTCGGACGTCACCGCGGCGGTGGCCTGGGAGCTGGCCGGGCAGGTCGTCGAGCACCTGGACCTGCCCGTGCCCGGCGACGACGACCTCGAGGACGTCTGGCCGGCCGGTGACCTCGGCATCTTCGCCGACCTCGGGCTCGACGAGATGGAGCTCGGGTCGGTGCTGGCCGACCTCGATGCCTACGCCGACGAGATGCTCTCGGCGCTCGCCCGCCGGCTGGGGTTCGCCGAGCCGTACGAGCGGGTAGTCGACGCGGTCACCTGATCCTCCCCCTGCCACCAGGAGCCCCCCGTGTACTTCGCCGCTGCTCTCGCCCGCACCGAGGGGGGCTGGACCGCGCAGGAGGTCGACCTCGACGAGGTGGAGGACCTCGAGGCGCTCGTCGAGGTGCTGCGGGAGCAGACCGGTGAGGGCGACGGGCCGGCGCTGCTGCTGCTCGAGGAGGACGACGAGTACGTCGCCGTCGTCCGGGTCGACGGCGGCACCGGGTCGCTCGACGAGCCGCGGGTCTTCCTGTCCGACCGGCGCGCGGTGCAGGCCAGCGACGTCGCAGCGATGCTCTGGGAGGACTCCGCCCTGGCCGACGAGGTCGAGGACGACGACGACGAGGGCACCCGGCCCGTCGCCGAGCCGGTCGGCGACGCGGCGCTGCTCACCGACCTCGGGACCGGCGCCGACGACCTGCTCGCGCTGTGCCAGGAGGAGGGGCTGCTGCCCGCCGACGTGCTCACCGCCGTGTGCGAGCGGGCCGGTTGCCTGGACGCGCTGGAGTCGGTCCGCGAGGGGTGACCCCGTACGACGCGGCCGTGCGGGGGGCGCTGGAGGAGGCGGCGCTCGCCCCGGCCCACGGGGACGTCCCGGTCGGGGCCGTGCTGCTCGGGCCCGGCGGCGAGCTGCTGGCGCGGACCCACAACGACCGCGAGGGTTCCGGCGACCCGACCGCGCACGCCGAGGTGCTCGCGCTGCGGGCCGGGGCGGCCGCCCTGGGCACCTGGCGGCTCGAGGGCTGCACCCTCGCGGTGACGCTCGAGCCGTGCACCATGTGCGCGGGCGCGATCGTGCTGGCGCGGGTCGCGCGGGTGGTGTTCGGCGCGTACGACCCGAAGGCCGGCGCGGCGGGCTCGCTCTGGGACGTCCTGCGCGACCGTCGGCTCAACTCCCGCCCGGAGGTCGTCGGCGGGGTGCTCGAGGACGAGTGCGGCGCGGTGCTGCGGGAGTTCTTCGCCGGTCACCGGGGGCCGGCGGACGTCGGCTAGTGTCTCCGCCGGTGGCGTGTCCGAGCGGCCGAAGGAGCACGCCTCGAAAGCGTGTGAGGGGGCAACTCCTCCGTGGGTTCAAATCCCACCGCCACCGCCACAGCCACGCACAGCCACCGCCACAGACCGACACAGGGCTCCCGACGGCTGGGCCAGGCCTGGGCGTCGGGACCGGGCCTCCTCGGGACGGCCGTCGGGCGTGGACTCGATGTGCACGTCGGTGTAGCCGAGGGTGTCGAGCAGGCCGGTGAGCATGGAGCGGGTGTTCTCCTGCGCTCGGTCGTGCCCGGCCGCGCCGGGGCTCAGCCGGTGAGCTGCACGTGGTCGTACTGCGCCCGGGTCCGGTTGGCCAGCTGGGCGTCGTCGGCCTTGCCGGCGGAGCCGTAGACGTCGACCTCGTAGAGGTCCTCGCCCATGCCGAACAGGCACGACCGGCCCGGCGTCGCGTCGTCGGGCTCGTCGTAGACGACCGACCCGGGGACGGCCCCGGGGCGCGTGGTGCCGGAGGCGCGGGCCTGCTCGATCAGCGTCGCGACGGCCTTGGCGTCGCGCAGCCGGTAGACGAGGACGGCGTAGTCGTACGAGGCGCCGGTGAAGCCGCGGCCGTAGCCCGCCTGGTAGCCCAGGGCGACGAAGCCGGCCTGCGCGGCGACGTCCTTGGTGTCGCTGCCGAGGGTGGCCGCCTGCTCGACGGTGAGCGGGCCGAGGCCGGAGTCGGCGTCGGGGACGACGTCGAAGCCGGGAGCGGCCGGGGCGATGCGGCCCTGCAGGTCCTCGGGAGGCAGCGGCCCGACCGGCGGGGCGACGGGTGGGGCAGGGGTGGCAGGAGCGGTGGCGGTGGCGGCAGGGGTGGTGACGCCCGTGTCGCCGACCGCGGCGGCGAGGACGGAGGTGCCGCTGCGGGCGTCGACCACCCCGCCGGCGGTGAGCAGCAGGAGCGTGAGGACGACGCCGACGGCCGGGGCGACGGCGCCCGGCCGGGCCCGCGCCGTGCGGACGACGACGGTGCCGCACACCAGGTCCGCGAGGGTCTGCCGGCGGCGGGTGACCAGCGGCAGCAGGTACCCCAGCCCGACCGGCAGGGCGTCCAGGAGGTGCGCGACGCTGCGCAGCACGGCCCCGCCCGGGCCGGTCGGCAGGCCGGTCTCCCGGCGCAGCACCGACACCCCGAGCAGGCGCTTGCCCAGCGTCGCGCCGGTGCGGCCCTGGTGGACCAGCTGCCCCAGCCCGAACGCGACCGCGCCGAGGCGGGTGCCCGTCAGCACCGCGGCCCCGGCGGGGGCGTACACGTGCCCGGCCACCGTGGCCAGGGCGAGCAGGGGGGCGAGGACGGCGACGGTGAGCGCGACGTCGACGCAGCGTCGCGGCGACCCGGCGCGGCCAACCGGCCGGCGCGGCCTCCGCGAGCACCTCGTCCCGAGCGGCGCCGCGCGGCCGCTGTCCTCAGGGCGAGGGCTCCGCGACCGGCGGGGGGACGGGGGCGGCGAGCGGTGGCACGGGGCTCCTTGCGCGAGAGGACCGCAGAGGCGGTCACGCAGCGCAACGAGCGCGTGGGCGTACGGCAACGGGTCGGGAATGGTTGAAGGGTCATGCAAGTTGGGAAGGGTGCACCCCGACCCGTCAGGAGCCTCCCGTGGACCAGACCGCCCCCCTGCACCCGCTGCTCGCCGACCGCTGGAGCCCCCGCGGCTTCGACGCCGCGCACGCGCTGACCGACGGCGACGTCGCGGCGCTGCTCGAGGCCGCGCGCTGGGCCCCGTCGGCCGCCAACACCCAGCCGTGGCGCTTCCTCGTCGCCTCGCGCGGCACGGCGCGCACGACCGGCTCGTCGCGCTGCTCGCCGAGGGCAACCGGGTCTGGGCGCGGCACGCCAGCGCCCTGGTGCTCGTCGCCGCCGCGACCACCGACGAGGCCGGCCGGCCGCAGGCCTGGGCGATGTACGACACCGGCTCGGCCGTCGCGGCCCTCACCGTGCAGGCCCAGGCCGACGGGCTCGCCGTGCACCAGATGGGCGGGTTCGACGCCGAGGGGGCGCGCCGCGAGTTCGCGCTCCCCGAGGGCGTCACGCCGGTCGTGGTCGTGGCGGTCGGCCGGCACGACCCGGCAGCGGCGCTGCCCGAGCCGCTGGCCGCGCGCGAGACGGCACCGCGCACCCGCGAGCCGCTGTCCGCGCTGCTGCTGGACGGCCGCGGGGCCGAGCGCCGGGCGGCCTGACCCCGGCGTACGGGTGGGTCAGGTGCGGCCGCGGGAGCTCGCGCCCTCGGCGACGCCGATGAGCAGCACCGCGGCGATCACCGCGACGACGAAGCCGATCATGACCGAGCAGTACCCGGGGAGCGGGCCGCGCACGTCGCGCGCGGTCCCGCGGTCAGGTCACGATCCGGCTGCGCGCCGCTGGACGTCCGCGGGAGCGGGCGCCAGGCTGCCGGGGTCCCGGTCGTACGCGGGGGCCCGACAGCAGGGGGAGCAGCCGTGAGCGGACCGGTCACCGCCGGCGACGACCCGCCCGTCGTCGCCACCGACGCGCCGGGCGGCGGGGTCGAGGTCAGCGACAGCCGCGAGGCGCAGGTCGGGCGGGTGCGCGTGCGGCGGGCGCTGCCGCGCCGCGGGCGCCGCACCGTCGGCGCCTGGTGCTTCGCCGACCACATGGGCCCGGCGGACGTCACCGAGCAGGCCGGCCTCGACATCGGCGCGCACCCGCACACCGGCCTGGCGACCGTCACCTGGCTGCTCGACGGGCGAGGTGCTGCACCGCGACAGCCTGGGCAGCGAGCAGGTGATCCGGCCCGGTCAGCTCAACCTCATGACCGCCGGGCTCGGCGTGAGCCACAGCGAGGAGGCGACCGGGCACTACCGCGGTGTGCTCGAGGGGCTGCAGCTGTGGGTCGCGCAGCCCGACGCGACGCGTACGGGGGAGGCCGGCCTTCGAGCACCACGCCGACCTGCCGCAGGTCGAGCTCGACCGCGGCACGGCCACGGTCCTGGTCGGCGAGCTGGCCGGCGCGACCAGCCCGGCGCGGGCCGACACCCCGCTGCTCGGCGTCGAGCTCGACCTGCGCGACGGCACGACGGTGGTGCCGCTGCGGCCGGACCACGAGCACGCGCTCGTCGTGCTGCGGGGTGCCGTCGGCATCGGCGGGCTCGGCGGGGTCGGCGGGCAGCTGGTGCGGCCGGGCGCGCTCGCGCACCTCGGGACCGGGCGCGACGAGCTCGTCCTCGACGTCGCCGAGCCGACGCGGGCGGTGCTGCTCGGCGGGGAACCGCTGCGCGACGAGCTGGTGATGTGGTGGAACTTCGTCGGGCGCAGCCGCGCGGAGATCGACGCGGCGTACGCCTCCTGGCAGGAGCAGGACGACCGGTTCGGGCGGGTGGCCTCCGCGCTGCCGCGCATCCCCGCGCCCCCGCCCACCTGGTCGCGTGCCGGCTGATCGGCGTCGTGGCTCGCGAGCGTGGTGATCTTGACGGGGGTCTGAGCGGGCGAGATCACCACGCTCAGGGGCGCGCGGGGTGAGGCCCTGCGAGCGTGGTGATCTTCGCGGGGGTCTGAGCGGGCGAGATCACCACGCTCAGGGGCGCGCAGCGCGGGGTCCTGCGAGTGTGGTGATCTTGGCGGGGGTCTGAGCGGGCGAGATCACCACGGACCGGGTGGCCGGGCCACGAGGCGAGCAGGGGGCGAGTCCGGCGCGGCCGGCTCAGGCGCGGCGGCGGTGCAGGACGAGGCCGAGGAGCAGGGCCAGCGCCGCCGCCGCCGCGGGGAGCCCGCCGGTGCGCGGCAACGAGCCCGCCGGGGCCGCCACCGGCGAGCCCCCGGCCGGCGAGCCCCCGGCCGGCGAGGTCCCGACCGGCAGCACCTGCTCGACACCCGCCGCCGTGTAGAAGCCGGTCGTCGTCGAGAGCACCAGGCGGGTCGTGCCCGCGGGCCGGTCGACCTCCACCGCGGAGCCGCCCACCGCGAGCGGCACGGACTGCGTGCCCAGCGCCCGCCCTGCAGCGTCCACCGGCGTCACGGTGAGCGCGCCGGGCGCCTGCGCGTCCAGCCGCAGCGCGGACCCGCGACAGCGAGGCCGAGCGCAGCAGCCGCCCCCGGTCGTCGACGTCCGCGCAGCCGGCCGACACGTAGCAGCGGACCGGCGGCTCGGCGTCGAGCTTCTCCGAAGAGCCGTTGGCGGCGAGGTCGTTCGCGACGGCCTGTGCGACCAGCGGCGCGACGGCCGCGGGGTCGCTGCCCGGCGGCAGGGCGTCCAGGCAGGCGGCGTCCGGCACGCGCGCCGGCTCCACCGGACCGGCGTGCGACAGCCCGTCGAGCACCAGCGCGAAGACCGTGCCGTCGGTGACCAGCCCGAAGTGGTCGACGACCTTGGCCGGGCAGCGCTCCTGCAGCACGACGTTGCGCGCACCCTCCAGCCGGCTGGCCTCCGGCTCGGGGGTCGCGATCTCGTCGGTGAGGGTGGCGATCGTCGTGTACGACGGCCCGGCCGGCAGCGGGTGGCTGCGCACCCCCGCGAAGTACGCCGAGCCCGCCCGGCGCTGCTGGAACGGCGCCGAGCAGGGCCGTGCGCACATCGCCTCGCCGGTCACGCCGACGTTGAAGGTCGGCGCCAGCCCCACGTAGTCCTCCACGAGGCCCGGCAGGTCCGGCCAGTACTTCAGCGCGGTCACGGCGAGCGTCGCGCCCTGGCTGTGCCCGACGACGTCGACCCGTCCCCCACGGAGCCGCGCGACCTCCCGCACGGCCGCGACGACGACCTCGCTGGAGACCTGCATGTCGCCGGTGGCCCGGGCCGGCAGGTCGACCGTGCAGGCGGGCCGCCCGCCGGCCGTCAGCTGCGGCAGGTAGACCGGGCCCCAGGACTCCTCGCCCGTCGACCCGGTGCCGTGCAGCAGCAGCACCGGTGTCAGCGGCGAGCCGGCGACGTCGCCGGTGCAGCGCAGCGTGTCGAGCAGGCCGGTCCCGAGCAGCGCCGGCCCGCTGGTGACCAGGGCGTTGCTGCCGGGCACCGGCCGGGCGGGGTCGTCGGCCGCCGCGGCCGGGCCCGCGAGGGCGAGGACGAGCAGGGCGGGCAGCAGCGGGAGCAGGCGCACGGCCCGATGCTCCCAGCCGCCGCCCGGCCGCGGGGCCCGGCTCAGCGCCGGGTGACGACGACCAGCCCGGTGAGGGAGTTCCAGGTGGCGTACGCGCCGGTGAAGTCGCTGCGCCGCCCGCCGCTCACGGCGTACTCGTCGGAGGTCGGCAGGCCGAGCGAGGCGGCGCCGCCGTACGCGTCGAACGCCTGCTTGATGCCGCCGTGCACCTCGTGCGCGGCCGTGGTGTCGGACCAGTAGACCGCGGCCTTGTTGGCGAAGGAGTTCATCCGGGCCCCGGGCACGCCGGGCACGTCGACCTCGTCGGTGGTCGGCATGCCGAGGTAGACCGGCCCGCCGAGCGCGCGGTACTTCTCGCGGATGCCGCCGTACACCGCGCGGGCGCCGTACGACGGGGTCCAGTAGACGGTGCCGGAGCGGAAGTCGCTGACGCGCCCACCGGGCGCGTCGGCCTCGTCGGTCGTCGGCAACCCGATCGCCGCCGGGCCGCCGACCGCGAGGTACTTCTCGCGGATCCCGCCGAAGACCACGTGCGCGCCGGTCGGGTCGGACCAGTAGACGCTGCCCGAGCGGAAGACGCTCACGCGCCCGCCCGGAACGCCCGCGACGTCGCCCTCGTCGGTGGTGGGCAGGCCCAGGGCGGGAGTGCCGCCGTACGCCAGGAAGCGCTGCAGGACCCCGCCGAGCACCAGGCGCGCGCCGGTCGGGGCGGACCAGTAGACGTGGCCGCCCGGGAAGGTCTGCACGCGGCCGCCGGAGACGCCGGCGGTGTCGGTCTCGTCGGCGGTCGGCACGCCCATCACGGCGCAGCCGCCGGCGGCGAGGAAGCGGGTGAGCACCGCGCCGTAGACGCCGTGCGCGCCGGTGGCCGAGCTCCAGTAGACGTTGCCGCGCTGGAAGGTGTTGACCCGGCCGCCCGGCACCTTGTTGGCGTCGACCTCGTCGCTGGTCGGCAGGCCGAGCGCGCCCGGACCGCCGATCGCGAGGTACTTCGCCAGGATCCCGCCGTAGACGGCGTGCGCCCCGGTCGACGCGGAGTAGTAGACGGTGCCGCGGGCGTACTTCTGGGCGGTGCCGCCGGGGACGGTCTCCAGCGAGCCGACGGCCGCGCCGAGCGGGCCCGCGGAGCCGCCGAGCGCGGTGTACTTGGCGTCGATCGCCGAGCGGCTCTGCGTCGCGGGGTAGCCGAGCGCCGCGAGCTGCTCCCGGGTGCCGCGGAACCGGTCGCGGTCGACCGAGCCGTAGATGCCGGGGACGCTGCCGCTGCTCGTGTACTGCCAGAGCGTGTAGGTCGGCCAGCCGCCCATCGCGGCCGGTGCGGCGGCGCTGGTGTAGTGCGCCTCCCACAGCGGGTAGCCGGTGAAGCCGTCGTCGCCGCCCATCGCGGACGCCCAGAACGACGGGCCGCTGTAGATCATCGGGATCCGGCCGGTGTTGGCCTGCACCCGGTCCAGGAACGCGTGGGTCCACGCGACGAGCGCCGAGGGCGACAGGCCGCCGTCGTCCTCGAGGTCGAGCACCGGCGGCAGCGACGGGGTCGGCAGGGTGCCCATCGTCCGGGTGAAGGCGTCGGCCTGGGCGATGGCCGAGGCGGCCGGCCGGGCGAACGCGTAGCCCCCCACGACGAGGCCGGCGTCGTGCGCGGCCTTGACGTCGCTGGCGAAGTAGGGGTTGACGTAGCCGTTCTCGGTGACCTTGACGACCGCGAAGTCCTGGCCGCTGGCGGCCACGGCCGACCAGTCGAGGTCGCCCCCGCCGTACGGGTGCTGCCAGCGCGAGACGTCGACGCCCTCCTGCACCTCGGTCGTCGACGCGGCGGCCCGCGGGCCCTCGGCGGGCCCGGGACCGGCGGCGCTGTCGGGCGCGCCCTCGGGCATCATCCCGCGGGCCAGCTCGGGGGTGCTGGTGAGCGCGGCGACGGCGGCGGCCGCGCGGGAGGTCGGTGCGGCCGGGGTGCTGGCCGCGTGCGCGGCGGGGCTGGCGGCTCCCGCGGCGCACGTCGCCAGCACCACGGCGGCGAGGGTCGTCGCTCCGGTCGCGGGGCGGGACAGGCGCCTCGCGGGATGGCGGGGCGGTCGGGTGGTCGGCATGCGTCGTCGTCCTCCGGTCGGGGTCGGGGTCTCGAAGGTCCTCGGCACGGGGAGGCGCTGACCCAAACGGACCAGCCCGACGCGTGTGCCGGGGGACACCCTGTCACCCCTACGGCCGGTTTCGTCACCGTTCCGTCATGGGCAGGACCGGGTTCGCTCCGCACCCCGACGAGAGGACCCCCCGTGGACCAGGACACGCAGCCGGCCGGCCTGACCAGCGACGAGCTCGAGGCGCAGGGCGGCGAGCAGCTGCCCGAGCGCGAGCAGATGAGCCTCGTCAACGCCAACATCGCCATCCCGGTGAACGCGGCCGTCGCGGCGAACGTGCTGTCGGACGGCTCCGTCGCGTACGCCGACGCCACCCAGGACACCCCGATCACCCAGGGCAACTGACCGATCTCCCCCTCCCACCTCAGCAGGAAGGCACTCCCGTGAGCGACGTCCAGAACACCGGCCTGACCAGCGACGAGCTGGAGGCGCAGTCCGGCGAGCAGCTGCCCGAGCGCGAGCAGATGAGCCTCATCAACGCCAACCTCGCCGCGCCCGTGAACGCGGCCGTGGCGGCCAACGTGCTGTCCGACGACAGCGTGGCCTACGCCAACGCCGAGCAGACGGCGCCCATCACCCAGACGAACTAGTCCGCCGCACGGTCGGAGCGGGCCGGGGGTCACCTCCCGGCCCGCTCCGCCGCGTCCGGGTGCCGCGGGCGCGGGCCGCGCGTCACCCGTCCGCCCCGGTTCGCCGCGCCGCGGCCGGGGCAGCACGGGGCGCATGACGAAGCGCCACACCGAGCGGGACCTCTCCGGCCCGGGCTGGCGGGTGCGCCTGTCGGCCGACGTGTCGACCGACGTGCAGGTCAACGGGCCCGGCAGCAGCACCTCAGGCAGCACCTCAGGCAGCACCTCAGGCAGCACCTCAGGCAGCACCTCCCGCACGACCCGTCCCGTCCACCAGACCCGCGAGACCCGGAGGAACGACATGACACGCGACCGCGACCGACAGCACCGCCACCAGCGCGACCGAGGGCCTGAGCGGGGCCGAGCTCGCCGCCGAGACCGGCGAGCAGCTGCCCGAGCGCGAGCAGATGAGCCTCGTGAACGCCAACGTCGCGGCGCCGATCAACGCCGCTGTCGCGCTCAACGCGCTCTCCGACGGGTCGACGGCGTACGCCAGCGCGACGCAGGACGCCCCGATCACCCAGTCCAACTAGGCCCCCAGCCCCAGCCCCCGCGCGCCCGACCCGGAGCCCTCATGCCGCCCGAGCCGACCACCGTCCTGGCCCGCCCGTCGGCGGGCCCGACGTCCGGGTGGCGGGTGCCGGACGGCCACGCCGCGCGGTACGGCCGGCGCCCCCCGGGGCCTGCCGTCGGCGGCGGGCTGACCGACGACGGGCCGGCCGGTGGGGGCGACCCGGCGTTGGACGGGTCCTCCGCCGAGGACGGCCAGGTCGTCAAGCTGGTCACCGGCGTCGAGCTGCTCGGCGCGTCGGAGGGCTCCGGCTACGTCGAGGAGCACCACCTGGCCCGGACCGCGACCGGTCGTGTCGTGCAGCTCACCCGGCTGCTCTTCCTCGTCGCCGAGGCCGGCGGGCACGAGGGCCGCAGCGACGTCGAGGTCGCCGAGCAGGTCAGCGAGGCGTTCGGCAAGACGGTCACCGCCGACAACGTCCGCACGCTCGCCGACAAGCTGCGCCCCCTCGGGATCCTCACCGCGCCCGACGGCAGCGACCCGGACGTCGTCGAGCCCGACCCGCTGCTCGCCCTCAAGCTGCGCTCGACGCTGCTCGGGCCGGCCGGGGTGCGCCGGTTGACCGCGCCGCTGCGCCCGCTGTTCTTCCTGCCGGTCGTGGCGGTGGCGCTCGTCGGGCTCGTGCTGCTCGACCTGTGGCTGTTCTTCTCCCACGGCCTGGCCGAGGGGGTGCGCGAGTCGATGGCGGCGCCCGGCCTGTTCCTGCTGGCCTTCGGGCTGGTCGTGCTGTCCGCGGCCTTCCACGAGTGCGGCCACGCCACCGCCTGCGCGGTCGGCGGCGGGCGGCCGGGTCGGATGGGCGCCGGCATCTACCTGGCCTGGCCCGCCTTCTACACCGACGTCACCGACGCCTACCGCCTCGACCGGCGCGCCCGGCTGCGCACCGACCTCGGCGGCGTCTACTTCTCCTGCCTGCTGGTGCTGGCGCTCGGCGGGGCGTACGCCCTGACCTCGTTCGAGCCGCTGCTGCTCATCGCCTTCCTCATGCAGATCGAGGTCGTGCACCAGATGCTGCCGTTCCTGCGGCTGGACGGCTACTACGTCGTCAGCGACCTGGTCGGCGTCCCCGACCTGTTCCGCCGCACCGGTCCGGTGCTGAAGTCGATGGTGCCCGGCCGGGCGCCCGAGCCCGCCGTGCTGGAGCTCAAGCGCTGGGTGCGCAACGTCGTCCGGCTGTGGGTGCTCGTCGTCGTCCCCGTCCTCGCGTTCAACATCGGCATGATCCTGCTCAACTTCCCGCAGCTGGTGAGCACGGCGTGGAACTCCGGCGCCCGGCTCGTCGGTGAGATGTCCGGCGCCGGGGTCGCCACCGTCGCCGTGGACGTCGTCCAGCTCGTCTTCCTGGCGGTGCCGGTCGTCGGCCTGGGCTACACCTTCGTGCGGCTGGCCCGCCAGCTCAGCGCCAAGGGCTGGTCGGCCTCCGCCGGCAGCCCCGGCAAGCGGGCCGGCTTCGTGCTCGCGAGCGTGGCCGTCGTCGCCGGGCTCGCCTTCGCGTGGTGGCCCGACGCGCGCTACACGCCGTACCGCGAGGGGCAGCGCGGGACGCTCGGGGAGCAGGGCTCGGTGCTCGCCTACGTCGGCCAGGGCCGGCCGCTGCTGCGCTCGCCCCGGGAGGCGACGACGCCGCTGCCGCCGCTCCCGCCGCAGCTGGCCCAGGCCTACAGCCGCCCCGACCGGGCCGTCGGCACCACCGAGACCTCGCCGACCGGGGCGGAGCTGCCGACCGCGTCCCCGTCGCGCCCGACCGGCCCGGGTGCGGCGCCCGCACCGAGCACGTCGCCCGGTCGCCCCGCCTCGCCGACCGCCGGCCCGTCCGGCTCGGCGTCCCCGTCGCGCTCGCCGTCGCCCAGCGCGTCGCCGGGCCCGGGTCCCTCCCCGTCGGGCCCGCCCTCCCCGAGGCCGTCGCCCTCGACGAGCCCCTCCGCCCGCCCCTCGACCGCCCCCGCGGCCGTCCCCTCGTCCGCCCCCTCGACCGTCCTGCCGACCCCGTGACCTCCCGGAGCCCTTCGTGATGCGACGCCCCGCCCGGCTGCGTGCGATGTCCCCCCTGCCCCTGGCCGCGGCGAGCGCCCTCGCGCTCGGCGTGGTGCTCGGGGGCGGGTGGGCGGTGGCCCGGGCGGTCGACGGCACGCCGACAGCCGCCACCTCACCCGCCCCCGCCGCGGCCGCGTCGTCGGCCGCACCGGCCGAGGAGCCGGGCGGGGGCCCGTCGGGCGGGACGAACGCCGCGGTGGCCACCGGCGGCAAGGACGGCCGCACGGTCTACGCGATCCGCCTCAAGATCGTGAAGACGTCGTCGGACACCGTGGCGCCCACCAACGCCGCGATCGCCGTCAACGAGGGCTGCACGGGCTGCTCGACCGTGGCCATCGCCTTCGAGGGCGTGCTCGTGACGGGCTCGCCGACCGACTTCGAGCCCACCAACCTCGCCCTCGCGGCGAACATCGACTGCTCCGGGTGCACGGCCTTCGCCGACGCCTACCAGCAGGTGGTGCAGACCAGCACCCGGGTCAGGATCAGCAAGGACGGCCGGCGCGAGGTCGCCCGCATCCGCAAGGACCTCAAGGACCTCACCAGGCAGGACCTCACGCTCGACGAGATCCGGGCCCGGGTCGCCGCCGACGAGCAGGCCTTCGCCGCCGTCCTGCGCGACCAGCTCGTGCCGGTCGGGAACGTCAAGGACCCCGCCCCGGACGGGCCGGACCTGTCCGACGACCCGTCGCTGGCCGCCGACCCCGACCCGTCGGCGACGCCCGCGGCCCTGCCCACGCCCACGCCCACGGCCACCCCCACGGGGACGACGGCGGCGTCCCCGACCCGCTCGCCGGCGCCCGCCCGCTCGGCCTCGCCGAGCCCGACCGCGACCCCGACCGCGACAGCGAGCCCGTCGGCGTCCGCCGGGAGGTGAGGACCGCCCGGACGTGCCATCATCCGGGCAGCAGGCCGCCGCGGCAGGCGGCGTCGCCAGCAGGCTGGAGCGGGGAGCACCATGAGCAGCACGAGCGCGACGGGCGTCGACCGCGGCGGGGACGTCGCCGCACGACGGGCCCGCGGGATCGCGCTGATCGTCGGCGCCGTGGTGCTGCTGGCGCTGGTGGAGACCGACGTCGTGCCGCGCTACTGGTTCCCGGCGATCACCGGCCTGACCTACCTGGCCGCCGCCGCGGTCGGCCGCAGCCGCGGCACGCTGTGGGCGCCCGGTGCGACCCTGACGATCGCCGGCCTCTCGCTCGCGCTGTGGTTCCGCGACGGGCGCCCGGGTGACAGCTTCGAGCTGCTGGCGCTCACCCTGCTCGCCGTCGGCGCCGGGGGCGTCGTCGCCGCGCTGCTCAACAGCGTCGCCGGCTTCGCGGTCAGCGCGATGAGCGTCGCGCTGTCGGTGCTGGTGCTCGGCGCCTTCCTGCTCCTCGAGCAGCAGGGCGTCGCGCCGTTCGCCGGCAACACCTGGCCCTTCGCCGTCCTGCTCGCCGCCTGGGGCGCCTACGAGCTGCGGCCCGCGCGCACCTGACCGCGCGCCCCCGCCCGTACGGCACGTCGCCGTGCCAGGGTGCTCGGCACCGTCGAGGAGGCGCGCGTGGACGTGGTCGAGGTGCAGCAGGTCGTCAAGACGTACCGGCGGCGGGGGCGGCCGCCGCTGCGGGCGCTGGACGGGCTCGACCTCGTCGTGCCCGCCGGCGGGGTGCACGGCTTCCTCGGGCCGAACGGCTCGGGCAAGACCACGACCATCCGGGTGCTGCTCGGGCTGGTGCGGCCGGACGCGGGGCAGGTGCGCCTGCTCGGCGGGCCGGTGCCCGAGGCGCTCCCGACCCTGCTCGGTCGGGTCGGCGCGCTGGTGGAGACGCCGCTGTTCTTCCCGACCTTCTCCGGCCGGCTCAACCTGCAGCTGCTCGCCGACGTCGCCGGCCTGCCCTCCTCCCGGGTCGAGGAGTGCCTGGAGCTGGTCGGCCTGCGCGACCGCGCGGACGAGCGCTTCAAGGGCTACTCGCTCGGGATGAAGCAGCGGCTCGGCATCGCCGCGGCGCTGCTCAAGCGCCCGGAGCTGCTCGTCCTCGACGAGCCGAGCAACGGGCTGGACCCGGCGGGCATCCGCGACGTCCGTGAGCTCGTGCGCGGCCTGGGCGCCGACGGCCGTACGACGGTGTTCCTGTCCTCGCACCTGCTCGCCGAGGTCGAGCAGGTCTGCGACTCGGTGTCGATCATGGCCCGCGGCCGGTGCGTCGCGCAGGGGCCGGTCGGCGCGGTGCTGGCCGGGCGGACCTCCGCCGACGTCCGCGTGGGGGTGCCGCACGACGACGTGCCGGCCGCGCGGGCGCTGCTGGAGGCGCGGGGGTTCGTCGTCGACCGGCAGGACGACGCGCTGCTGGTGCGGGCGGTGCCCGACCCGGCGGTGCTGTCCAGGGCGCTGGGGGAGGCGGGGCTGTGGGTCCGCGAGCTCACGCCGGTCGCCGTCGACCTCGAGGCGGCCTTCCTCGCGCTCACCGAGCAGGCGGCGTGAGCGCCCCGGTGCTGGACCGACCCGGTGCTCCGGCCGGGCCGCGTCCGTCCCTGGTCCGGGCCGAGCTGCGGCGGCTGCGCTCCCGGCGCCTGGTGCGCCTGCTCGTCGCCGCCGGCCTGCTGCTGTTCGTCGTCGCGGTCGGGGTGGCGACGACGCAGTTCGAGACGCCGTCGGCCGCCGGTCTCGCCGACGCCTCCGCCCGGCGCGACGACCAGCTCGCCCAGCAGCGCCAGTTCCGGGCGCAGTGCCTCGCCGACCCGAGCCGGCCCGGCGGCGTCCCGGCGGAGGAGTTCTGCGGCCCGGAGCTCACGGCCGACGACCTGGGGCCGCTGGACTCGTACGTCGCGCACCCGCCCTTCCGGTCGTCGCCCGACGGTGCCGGCGGCGTGCTGGGGGTCGGCGTGCTGGCGGCCGGTCTGGCCTTCCTCGTCGGTGCGACGTCCCTCGGCGCCGAGTGGTCCTCGCGCTCGATGGTCGCGCTGCTGTTCTGGGAGCCACGGCGGGTGCGCGTGCTGCTCACCAAGGCCGGCGTGCTCGCCGGCGCGGCGGCGCTGCTCGGCCTGGTCGCGGAGGGCGCTCTGGCTGCTCGCGGCGCGCTGGCTGGCCGCGACCCGCGGGCTGCCCGACGAGCGGCTGCCGAAGGGCTACTGGTCCGACACGCTCGGCACGGCGGGTCGGGCCGTGCTGCTGGTCGTGCTGCTGGGCCTGCTCGGCCTGGGCATCGCCCACCTGCTGCGCAGCACGGCGGCCGCGACCGGCTTCGCGTTCCTGTACTTCGTCGTGGTGGAGAACGTCCTGCGGGCCGTCCGGCGGTCCCTCGACCCCTACCTGCTCACCACCTCCGCCGCGGCGCTGGTCCAGGACGGCGGGCAGCGCATCTACCTCGACGAGGGCTTCGTCGACGACCGCGGCTTCTACGTCTCCAGCGGCAAGGAGATCGTCGTGGGCAACCTGCAGGGCGGCCTCGAGCTGGTCGCGGTCGTCGCGGTCGTCCTCGTGGTCGGGGCGGTGCTGTTCTCCCGCCGCGACCTCGACTGACGGCCCTGCCCGGCGCGTCCGGCTGGTTGGATGGGCCGCGACTGCGCCCCTCCCTGACCCTGGAGCCCGGAATGACCCCCGACCTGACCCGCCGCCGCCTGCTCGGCCTGGGCGCCGGAGCCGGCGCCGCTGCCCTGCTCGCCGCCTGCGGCGGCAGCAGCAGCACGAGCACCGCGGCCTCCGGCGCGCCGTCGCGGCCCGCCGCGAGCGGCGAGCCGGTGACGATCCGCACCTGCGTCTACTCCAAGAACCACGCCTCCTCCGCGCTCTACTGGCAGCAGTTCGCCCCGGCGAACTGGACGATCGAGGTCCAGCCGGTCACCGGGTCGGCGCAGATCCAGGACGCGCTGGAGGCCGGCCAGCTCGACTTCGGGCTGCTCGGGGCCTACACGACGGTCATCGCCGCCTCGCAGGGCAAGCTCACGTCCAAGATCGTCGGCATGATCGCCCGTCAGGGCATCGGCCTCATCGGGCGCAAGGGCGTCGTCGCGACCGTCGCCGACCTGCAAGCGGCAAGAAGGTCGCCGTGCCGCCGCCCGGCGCGCAGGTGCTCATCCTCACCGAGCTGCTGCGCACCAGCCGGCCTCACGCTCGGCGGCGACGTCACGCCCGTGCCGCTGGCCTACGCCGACCACCCCGCGGCGCTCGAGCGCGGCGACGTCGACGCCTACATCGGCACCGAGCCGCTGTGCACGCAGAGCGTCGGTCAACGGCGTCGGCGTCCGGCTCACCGAGGTGTCGCAGACCCCGCTCGGGGACTTCAACACCGCCAACTGGGCCTCGGGCAAGATCCTGCGTGAGCGCCCCGACGTCGTGCGCCAGGTCGCGGTGCTGCAGAAGCAGGCCGCGGACTTCCTCACCCCCGGCGGCGTCAACGACCGGCAGCAGTGGAAGCGAGCTGCTCGTCGACCAGTTCGGCTACACCGAGGCCGGTCTACGAGGCGGTGCTCGTCGACGTCGGCGCGGTCTCGGAGTTCGACAAGACCCGCGAGGACCAGGTCGTCGGCGCCGGGGCGGCTGCTCAAGGCCGCCGGGCTCATCACCTCGGAGCCCGACTACGAGTCGCTCTACGCGCGCCGAGTACTGGGACGTCTAGGCCGCCGGGATGACCCGTGGGCACCGATCCCGACGCTCCCGGCCGGCTGCGCCCGGCGTCGGCCGCCGAGGCGCCGGTGGCCGTGCTGCCGGGCACGGCCGGCCCGCCGCCGGCGCCCGCGGCCCCGCCGGCTGCTCGGGGTGCTGGCCCCGCTCGTGCTGCTCGCGGCTGTGGCAGGCGCGTGTCGACCTTCGGCGTGCTCTCGACGCGGCTGCTGCCCGCGCCGTCGACGGTGCTGCCGAGTCCGCCGACACGTTCTTCTTCGGCGAGCGGCGCAGCACCTTCGCCGGGGTCGTGCCCTTCGCCGGCGCCGGCTTCGAGCACCTGCAGGCCAGCCTGGTGCGCTGCGGCATCGTCGTGGGCGCTCGCGGTCGCCGTGGTCGGCAGCACCGTCGGGCTGCTGCTCGGCCTGTCGTCGGCTGGCCCGCGACCTGCTCGACCCGGTGCTCAACGCGCTGCGGGCGGTGCCGCTGTTCGCCTGGCTGCCGCTGGTGCTCATCTGGTTCGGCATCGGCGAGGGCGCCGCCCGGGCGCTGATCTTCCTCGGCGCGCTCTGGCCGGTGCTCGTCGCGACCGCGGACGCGACCGCGCGGGTGCCCGGGGCGTACGTCGAGACCGCCCGCATGCTCGGCACGTCCGCGCCGCGCCCTCTGGCGGGCAGGTCTACCTGCCCAGCGCCCTGCCCGAGGTGCTCACCGGGCTGCGCCTGTCGCTCACCCTGGCCTGGACCTGCGTCATCGTCGGCGAGCTCAACGGCACCAACCTCGGGCGTCGGCGCGATGATGAACGCCGCGCGCGAGACCGGCCGCACCGAGCAGGTCATCGTCGGGATCTTCGTCTTCGCCGCCGTCGGGCTCACCGCCGACCTCGTGCTGCGCGCCTGTCGCGCCGCTGGGTGCGCTGGGCCGACCGGTGAGCGCCGGCGCGCTCGTCGCCCGCGGCCTGACCAAGTCCTTCGGCGACCTGCTCGTGCTCGACGGCGTCGAGCTCGAGGCGCGGCCCGGGCAGGTGCTCTCGGTGCTCGGCCCGAGCGGCTGCGGCAAGTCGACGCTGCTGCGGGTGCTCGCCGGCTTCGAGCCGCCGACCTCCGGCGAGGTGCTGCTCGACGGCGCCGCCCGTGCGCTCGCCGTCCCCGGCCCGCGGCATGGTCGCCCAGGCCGGCGGGCTGTTCCCCTGGCTGACGCTGCGCGACAACCTGGCGTACGGCCCGCGCGCGCTCGGCCGCCCCCGCGGCCGAGGTGCGCGACACCGTCGACGAGCTGCTCGGCGCCACCGGGCTCGAGGGCTTCGCCGACGCGCTGCCCCGGGCGCTGTCCGGCGGCATGCGCCAGCGCGCGCGCCATCGCGCAGGTGCTCGCCAACCGGCCGCCGGTCCTGCTGCTCGACGAGCCGTTCGGCGCGCTCGACGCCCAGACCCGGCTGCGGATGCACGAGTGGCTCGGCGCGCTGCTCGCCGAGCGCCCGACCACGACGCTGCTCGTCACGCACGACGTCGAGGAGGCGCTGCTGCTCGGCGACCGGCTGGCCCTGCTCTCCGGCCGCCCGACCCGGGTCGTCGACGAGGTCGCGGTGCCGTTCCCGCCGCACCGCGGGCGCGCCGTGCTGGGCGACCCCGACTTCGTGCGGCTCAAGACCGAGGTGCTCGAGCGGGTCCTCGCCGCCTGACGGGCGCCGGGCCGGGTCGCGCGGGGACCGGTGCCGTGCCAGCCGTGTCGCGTCTGCGCGCACGGTCGGCCGGAGCGTTGCGCTGAGACGCAACGCGTCGGAGCGCACTGCACCCCTGCCGCGCCCCTCCACCCGGCTCTCGACCGCCGCACCTCGCCTCCCGGGGTGGGGGCGGTGCCGCGCGTCCCCACCCGCGCCCCGAGCGCGGTGAGCGGGTCAGTCCTCGTCGAGCTGCACGCTGCGGCGCAGCTCGGCGTGCAGCGAGGTGGGGGTGAGCACCCCGAGGTAGCGGTCGCTGCCCGGCTCGAGCACCGCCACCCAGCCGGCGTCGTGCTGCAGCATCTCGGCCATCGCCGCCTTGAGCGTGGCGTCGGCCGGCACCGCGGCCGGCAGCCGCCGCAGCCGGTCGGCGACCGTGCCGTCGCCGCTCGAGCCGGTCGGCCGAGACGTAGCCGCGCAGCGCGCCGGCCTCGTCGAGCACGAGCGCGAAGCCGGGTCGGCAGCACCCGGCGGGCCTGCGCCGAGGGTCGTCCGACAGGGCCACGACCGGCGGCGTGTCGAGGTCGGCCGGCGTCGATCCGCGTCACCGCGAGGCGGCGCAGCCCGCGGTCGGCCCCCACGAAGTCGGCGACGAAGGGCGTGGCCGGCGCGCCGAGCACCGAGGCCGGGCGTGTCGTACTGCTCCAGCACCCCGCCCTGGCGGAACACCGCGATCCGGTCGCCGAGGCGCACCGCCTCGTCGATGTCGTGCGTGACGAAGACGATGGTCTTGCGCACCGCCTCCTGCACCCGCAGGAACTCGCCCTGCAGCCGGTCGCGGGCGATCGGGTCGATCGCCGAGAACGGCTCGTCCATCAGCAGCACCGGCGGGTCGGCCGCGAGCGCCCGGGCCACCCCGACGCGCTGGCGCTGCCCGCCGGAGAGCTGCGCGGGGTAGCGGTCGCGGTAGACGCGACGGGTCGAGGCCCACGAGGTCGAGCAGCTCGTCGACCCGGTCGCGGGTGCGGCGCCCTGTCCCAGCCGAGCAGCCGCGGCACGGTCGCGACGTTGTCGCCGACCTTCTGGTGCGGGAAGAGCCCGACCTGCTGGATGACGTAGCCGATCCGCCGCCGCAGCCCGACCGGGTCCACCGTCGTGACGTCGTCGCCGTCGAGCACGATCCGGCCGCTGCGTCGGCTCGATCAGCCGGTTGATCATCTTCATGGTGGTCGTCTTGCCGCAGCCCGACGGGCCGACCAGGCAGACCAGCTCGCCGGCGCCCACCTGCAGGTCGAGCTCCTGCACGGCCACGGTCCCGTCGGCGTAGCGCTTGCCGACGCCCTCCAGGCTGATCACGGCGCGCGGACCCGCGGCGGTAGCGTCCGAGCGTGCCTCCGGCCCCGTCACGCGAGCAGCGTAGGTGAGCGTGCTCGTCGCGGCCGCGCTCGACGTCCCGGGCTGCGTGCGCGAGAACGCGTGGTTCTGCCCCGCCTACCTGCGCAACGACCGTTCCGCCGTGCTCGACGCGGTGCAGTCGCACCTGGCGCTCACCGGCGCGGCGCTCGGCCTCGCGCTGCTCGTCGCGGTGCCGCTCGCGCTGGCCGTACGCCGCTCGCCGCCTCGGCCGGGTCGTCGCGCTCGGCGTCGGCGGGGTGGTCTACACGATCCCGTCGCTCGCGCTGTTCGTGCTGCTCGGGACCGCTGTTCGGCTTCACGAGCAGCCTGCCGGTGGTGATCGCGCTCGCGGCGTACGACGTGCAGGTCCTGCTCAGGCAGCTGCTCGTCGGGCTCGACGAGGTGCCCGCCGACGCGGTCGAGGCGGCGGTCGGCACCGGCTACGGCCGGCGCGCGGCTGCTCCTGCGCGTCGAGCTGCCGCTCGCGCTGCCCGCCGTGCTCGCCGGGCTGCGCCTCGCCGCGGTCACGACGATCGCGCTGGTCACCGTCGGCGCGGTCGTCGGGCACGGCGGCGTGGGCTCGCTGCTCTACGCCGGGTTCCAGCGCGACTACAAGGCCCAGCAGCTCACCAGCCTGGTCGTCGTGGTCGTCATGGCCCTGGCCGTCGACCTGCTGCTGCAGCTGCTGCTGCGCGTGCTCACCCTCGGCGCCGGGCGGGGGTGCGCACCGCGTGAGCCTGCTCGGCGACACCGCCGTCTGGCTGGGCGACCTCGCCCACTACCGCGGCGACGCCGGCGTGCCCCACCGGCTGCTCGAGCACCTCGCCCTCACCGGCACCGCCGTGGCCGTCGCCGCCGTCGTCGCCCTGCCGGTCGGGCTGCTGCTCGGCCACCTGCGCCGCGGCGGCACGGCGGTCACCGCCCTCACCAACGCCAGCCGCGCGGTCCCGACCCTCGGGGTGCTCATCGTCTTCAGCGGCATCGCCGCGATCGGCATCGGCAACCGGGCCGCCGCGCTCGCCCTCGTGCTGTTCGCCGTCCCGCCGATCCTCGTCAACGCCTACGTCGGCGTCGCCGGGGTCGACCGGGACGTGGTCGAGGCCGCGCGCGGGATGGGCATGGGGCCGCTGCGCGTCCTGGCCTCGGTCGAGCTGCCGCTCGCCCTCGGGCTGGTCGTCGCCGGGCTGCGCACCGCCGTCGTGCAGGTGATCGCCACGGCCACGCTGGCGGCGTACGTCGGCGGTGGGGGGCTCGGGACCTTCATCAACAACGGGTACGGCCTGCAGGACTACCCGCAGGTGCTCGGCGGGGCGGTGCTCGTCGCGGGGCTCGCGCTCGTCGCCGAGGTGGTGCTCACGCTCGTGCAGCGGCTGGCCACGCCCGCGCCGCTGCGCTGACGCCCGCGCGCCCGTGCCAGGATGAGCGGCGAGCGGGCCCGGCCCGCCGGACACGCGCGCGGCACACGGCCGCGCGGGACACAGAAGGCGAGACCCCTCGTGCGCTTCCCCCGGACCGCTCTCGCCGTGCTCGCGGTGGTGCCCCTCGCCCTGGCCGGTTGCAGCGACTCCGGCACGAGCACCGCCCGCCCCTCGTCGGCGGCGCCGAGCGGTCCCGCGCCCGCCAACACCCAGGTGTGCGCGCCGGTGGCCGGCTCCGAGCTCGTCGCCCTCACCGACGACGAGAACCTGCAGAACAGCGACAACATCGTGCCGGTGGTGCGCACCGACAAGGTCACGCCGGCGCTGCGCGAGGCGCTGGACAACGTCACCGCCGCCCTCACCCAGGACGCGCTGGTGCGGCTCAACCAGGCCACCGACGTGGCCCGCCAGACGCCGGAGCAGGCGGCGAAGGCGTTCATCGAGGAGAACGACCTCGCCAACGGTGTGCAGGGCGGCAGCGGCCCGGTCCGCGTCGTCGCGGCGAACTTCAGCGAGAACCAGACGCTCGCGCAGGTCTTCGCCATGGCGCTCACGGGGGCGGGCTTCGACGCGACGGTCGTGCAGCTGACCAACCGCGAGGTCTACGAGGCCGCGCTGGAGAAGGGCGACGTCGACGTGGTGGCGGAGTACGCCGCGACGCTCACGGAGTTCCTCAACACCAAGGCCAACGGGCAGGGCGCGATGCCGAAGGCGAGCGGGTCGGTCGACGAGACCGTCGCCGCGCTCAGCGCGCTCGCCGAGCCGCGCGGGCTCACCGTCCTCACCCCCGCCGAGGCCACCGACCAGAACGCCTTCGCGGTGACCAGGGCCTTCGCCGACAAGTACGCGGTGACCAGCCTGTCCGAGCTCGCCGACGCGTGCGGCGGCGGTGTCTCGCTCGGCGGGCCGCCGGAGTGCCCCCAGCGGCCGTTCTGCCAGCCCGGGCTCGAGAAGACCTACGACCTGAAGGTCACCGGCTTCACCTCGCTGGACGCCGGCGGCCCGCTGTCGAAGAACGCGCTGAGCACCGGCAAGGTCGCCCTCGCCCTCGTCTTCAGCTCCGACGCGCAGCTCGTCGAGCAGTAGCCCGCCGTCGCTGGGCCCGTCCGTGGTGATCTCCGGGCGGGGTGAGCGGGCGAGAGCACCACGCCCGTCGGGGGCCGCGCGGGTCAGGGCACCGGGCGCAGCAGCATCCGCATCCCGTACGCCGGCCGCAGCGTGACCGCCGCCCGCGTCGCGACCCGCTGGTCGGGCAGCCGCAGCGGGTCGACCGCCTGCAGCAGCACGCCGAGCAGCAGCACCGCCTCGGTCCAGGCGAAGCTCTCGCCGATGCACACGCGCGTGCCGCCGCCGAACGGCTGCCAGGCCCCGCGCGGCTGCCCCGGCGCCGTCTCGTCGAACCGGCCCTCGGCGTCGAGCCACCGCTCCGGGCGGAACGCCAGCGGCGCCACCCACCAGCGCGGGTCGCGGTGCAGGACCCAGGTGCACAGGATCACCTGGCCGCCGCGGGGCACGTGCAGCCCGCCGACCTCGACGTCCTCCAGCGCGGCCCGCTCGAGGATCCAGGCCGGTGGGAACAGCCGCATCGCCTCGGCGACGACGGCGTACGCGTACGGCAGGTGCGGCAGCGCGTCGTAGGACAGCTCGCCGACCTCGGCGAGCTCGCGGCGCAGCCGGGCGGCGACCGCCGGCGCGTCGGACAGCAGGTGCAGCGTCCAGGTGAGCGCGTTGGCGGTGGTCTCGTGCCCGGCGAGCAGCAGCGTCATGACCTCGTCGCGGACCTGCGTGTCGTCGACCTCGCCGGTGGCGTCCTGGGCGGCGAGCAGCGTGCTCACGACGTCGTCGCCGCCGCCGCGGGCCCGGGCGCCGTCGACGACGCCGCGGACGAGGGCGTCGAGGTCGGCGACGGCCGCCCGGGTGCGCACGGCGCCCGGCCAGCGGCTGTCGAGCAGCCGCTCCATGCCGGGCAGCAGCGCGACCTCCCAGGCGCGCAGGACGGTCGCGAGCGCGGGCCCGACCCGGTCGGCGGCCTCGGCGCCCGTCCGGGTGCCCAGCAGCGTCGTGCCGACGGCGGCGAGGGTGAGCCGCTGCATCTCCGCCGTCATCTCGACGACCTCGCCGGGCCGCCAGGCGGCGACGTGCTCGCGCCCGGCGGCGAGGACGTCCTCGGCGTACCGGGCGATCCGCGCGCGGGTGAACGCGGGCTGCACGAGCGGTCGCTGCCGGCGGTGCCGCTCGCGGTCGGCGGTGAGCAGCCCCTCGCCGAGCAGGAAGGTCGTGCGGCGCAGCCCGACGCCCTTGCCGAACGACCGGCCCTGCGTCACGAGCACCTCGCGCGCCAGACCCGGGTCGCTGGCGACGAGCTCGCGGCGGCCGGGCGCCTCGAGCAGGGCGGCGTACGGCGCGCGCCGGGCGATCCGCTCGAACATCGCCGTCGTGCGGGTCCGGTCCACCACGTCGCGCAGCAGGGCCGGGGTGACGCGGATCCGGGGCGGCGAGACCGTCATGCGAGCAGTCTCGCCGCGCCCGGGCCGGGGCTCAGGAGGTGGGGGGGAGCTTGACCGCCGAGACGTCGAACTCCAGCGTGATCTTCTCCGAGACGAGCAGGCCGCCGGTCTCGAGCGCGGCGTTGAAGCTCACGCCCCAGTCGGTGCGGTGGATGACGGTCTTGCCCTCGAACCCGGCGCGCAGGTTGCCGTACGGGTCCTTGGCCGTGCCGGTGTGCTCGAAGTCGATGGCGACCGGCTTCGTGACGCCCTTGAGGGTGAGGTCGCCGGTCATGCGGAAGGTGTCCTCGCCGGTGACCTCGACGGCGGTGCTGGTGAAGGTCATGGTCGGGTGGTTCGGGACGTCGAAGAAGTCGTTGGTGCGCAGGTGCGCGTCGCGCTGCTCCTGACCGGTGGCGATGCTCGCGACGTCGATCGTGAGCTGCGCCGACGAGCGGGTCGGGTCCTCGGCGTCGAGGTGCGCGCTGCCCTCGAAGCGCTCGAAGCTGCCGCGCACCTTGGTGACCATGGCGTGGCGGGCGACGAAGCCGAGGCGGGTGTGCGCGACGTCGAGGGAGTAGTCGCCGGTCAGGTCGACGATGGCGGCGGTGGCGGTGCTCATGGGAGGTCCTCTCGCAGGTGGTTGCTGGTGCAACGACGAGGACGGTACACACCGTTGAGGCTTCAAGCAAATATCTGGTCGGCGAAGACATCAGGCCCTCCCCGCACGGAGCTCGGAGCGCAGGGCGGCCAGCACGTAGGACAGGAACAGGCCGGACCACAGGACGCCGAGGGCCAGGGCCAGGCCGTGCCCGTAGTCCAGGGGGAGCACGGTGGGGTTGTCCGGCGGGCGCCCGGGGCTGTGCAGTCCGGGCCAGGCGATCACGAGGAGCACCAGGGACAGCCCCAGGCCGGTCGCCAGGTAGCGCCGGGCGCCGGTCGCCGTGGTCCGGGACAGGGGGCGGCCGAGGGCGAACACCAGCGGGACCAGGACGAGGTCGTGGGCGACGGCGCCGGCCACGAGCAGAGCGGCCCACAGCCCGGGGTGCGTCCACCCGTGCGCGTTGCGCGCGATGCCGGCGAGACCCGGGACGAGCAGCCCGGCGCCGAGCAGGTAGAGCAGCCACCGGCCGCGCCAGGGCGCCACCGGTGCCGAGTCGTGCCGCGGGTCCTCCGTCGTGGTCACAGGACCACCACCTCCGCCAGCCACTTGGTCTGCAGCACGCCGGGTCGGTTCGGGGCGAGCAGCCGCAGCGGGTAGCCGTGGTCGAGGTCGAGCGTCTGCCCGTCGACGGCTGTCGCCAGCACCGTCGAGGGGCTCCAGGCGTGCCGGGCCCCGAGGTGCGAAGAGCGGTACGGCCCGCCCGCCTCCAGCGACTCCACCCGCACCTCGGCGCCGGGCTCGGCGCCGGCCTCGCGCAGCAGGTCGGCCAGGCGCGGCCCGGCCCAGGTGGCCCCGACGCTCCAGCCCTCCACGCAGGTCAGCGGCAGGTCCACGGAGCAGCGGGGTCGGCTCCGGACCTCGTCGAGCGTGAGCTCGAGCGGCCGGGGGACCCTGCCGGTGACCCGCAGCCGGTAGTCGGCCGACGTGGCGAGCGCCGCCACGCCGGCCGCGCCGCCGGTCCGGTTCACGGGCAGCCGGCGCAGCCCCGCGCCCCGACCGGGCGTCCGCGGCCCGAGCACGTCCAGCGCAGCGAGGGCCGGCACGGTCTGCCCTGCGGTCGTGAGCGTCACCGCAGCCGCCGCGCCGACGACGCTGCCCAGGAACCAGCGGCGGGACAGCCCGTCGCCCTGCGGCGCCGGGCTCACGGCGCGCCCGCCGAGGCCCGCGCGGGGCTGGTGCCGGCATCGCCGACCGGCAGGAACCACTGCGGCGCCGCCTGGTGCCCGCCGGGTGCGGGCGGCCGGTCGCCGGGGAGGGCGCCGGCCGGCCGGTCCGGGACCGTGGCCGCCTCGGCCGCGCGCGCCTCGGCCCGTCGCCGGCGGGCGAGCTGGGCCGCGCCCGGCCCGCGCTCGGTGCCGCCGTGACGCTCGGGGTGGCGCAGTGCCTCCCGTGCGATGGCGATCTTGCTGCCGACGTGCACCGACAGCGCACCCATGACGACGAAGGCCGTGTCGTAGTGGGTCGGGGTGAAGAAGAAGCGGAACCAGTACCACTGGTAGACGTTGGACAGGCCGGTCAGCAGCTGCAGCAGGCTGCCCCCGACCAGCAGGAGCAGGACCAGCCGCTCGACGGCGTGTGCCGCGCTGCGCGCGGCCGGCCAGGACCAGAAGTGCGGGTAGACGGTCCAGAGCTTGGCGAGCAGCAGCGGGAGGCAGGCCAGGCCGGTGATCACGTGGGTGCCCTGGGTCGCCCGGTACGACCACACGGGCGACGCCGGCCACGGCAGCCACGACTGGGGCTGCTGCACCTCGTGGCTGACGATCCCGGTCAGGAAGCACACCAGGAAGGCCCAGCCGAGCGCGTAGCCGAGCCAGGCCGCGACGTACGGGTTGTGCAACGGGCTGGTGAAGGTGCCCTCGCGCAGCGGGCCCTGCCGCAGCTCCTCGGGCAGCGGGGGGAGCGGCCGGTGCAGCAGCCGGTGTGCCGCTCGCGCAGCGGCCGCGCCCTGCCGGCGCACGCTCTGGTCGGGTGGGGGGCTCTGTGCCACGGGGGCCTCCGCCTCGGGGTGCGCGGGAGGAGCCCTCCCGCTGGCACCTGAGTGCGGCCAGCGGCCCGGGCGTTACGTGCCGTCCGCGGTCGTGGCGAGGCTGCGCGCAGGGTTCAGCGGCGGCGGGCGCGGAAGCGGGCGGTGAGCTCGTCCAGGAACGCGTCGGGGACGGGCTCCGGAGCGGGCGCGGCGGTCAGCTCCAGCATCCGCCGGACCTGCTCGACGTAGCCGGCGCAGTGCCCGCAGACCGCCAGGTGCCTCTCGACCGCGGCGCGGTCCGCGGGCTTCAGGTCGCCCTGCAGGTAGTCGGTGACCAGCTCCACCAGCTGCTGGCAGACCACCTCCCGGCGGCGGCGCGACGCGTTCACGATCGTGACCTGTTCGGCTCGGGACGGGGGAGGGCAGGGGGTACGGCCGGGAGCGCGGGTGGGCCGGGTGCCTGCGGCGGCGGGTCGGACCCGCGGGTCGGCGGGGACGCGGGCGCGCGGCTCCCGTCCGTCGCCGTCGCCGTCGCCGTCGCCGCCTCGTCGTCGTCGTCGTCGAGTTCGGGCTCCGCGAGGCGGTGGGCCAGGACGTCGACCCCGTACTGCTCCAGCACGGCTCGGACCTTGCTGCGGGCACGGTGCAGCAGCACCCGTTGGTTGCCCGCGCTCACCCGCAGGACAGCAGCGGTCTCCTCCGCGTCCATCCCGAGCACGTCACGGGCGGTGATCACCTCGCGCTGCCGGGGCGGCAACCCGGCGATCGCGGCGTCGATGACCCGGCGGAGCTCGCTCGCGGCGAGCTGGTCCTCCGGGAGCTGGTCCCAGCGCACGGGCGGGCTCGCCCAGGTGCCCGTGGCGCCGTCCGAGCCGGGGCCGTGGAAGCGGGCCCGGTCGACCGCCGGGCCGTGCTCGTCGCGCCAGGCACTGCTGAACGGCAGGGTGCGGTGCTCACGCACCCCGCTGCGCCGGGCCTTGTGGACGAGGATCCCGCAGATCCAGGTCTTGAGCGACGAGCGGCCCTGGAAGGTGTCGAGCTTGTCCAGCACCACCAGCCACGTGTCCTGCACCGCGTCCTGGGCCGCGGCCGCGGTCGGGGTGTGGGCGCGGGCCAGGCGGAGCATCACCGGGGTCAGCTGGTCGACGACGTCGCGGAACAGCGCCTCGTCGCCGCCGCGCAGGCGCGTCAGCACCGTCGCCTCGTCCAGCCGGCCGAGCGGGGCGGGTCGACCCGACGGGGACTCCCGGCCGCCGTCGTCGCTCACGGCCGCGTCCCGCAGGCGCGCGCCCAGCGCGCGAGACCGGCCGGCGAGCGGTCCCGCGGTGCTCGCATGAGGTCCCCCGTGCGCCCTGCCACCGCCCGAGGAGGGACCGGTCGCGCGCGGCGCCACCCTCCCACCCCCTGCCGGACCTCCGCCACCGGGTCAAGGGGGACCGCCGGGGCCGGGCCGTCCGGCCGCACCGGCTGGGCGCCCCGTGTAACGCCGACCGGCCGGGCGGCACTCAGGACCACCCGCCACCTCGTCAAGGAGCGACCATGACCACCACTGCCGCCCATCCGGCTGCTGCCCACCCGGCTACCGCCCACCCCGCTCCTGCCCATCCGGCTCCGGCTCGCCCGGCGCCCGCCGTGACTCCGGTGCACGTGCGTCCCTCGCTCCTGCTCCCCGGCCCGGCCGTCGCCGTCGGACGGCCGCCCCGCGCGGAGGTCGCCGCCCTCGTCGCCGTGGTGCCGCTCCTGGCCGTCCCCGTCCTGCTCGCGACCATGGCCGCGGTGTGGGCGGTGACCGTCGCGATCGCCCTGACGGCGGTCGTGGCCTGGGCGTCGCTGGCCCGGCGCGTGGTGGTCGGTCACGGGTGGGTCGCCGACCGCCGCCTGCTGCGCTACCGGGTCACCCCCGCGGCCCACCTGCGCGCTGCCGAGCTCGTCCACAACGGCCACGGCGGGGTGGTGCGGTTGCACCGGCTCAGCGGGCGACCGCACCGGCTGCGCCGCGTCGAGCTGGACGCCCCCGGTACCCGCCGTGCGCTGAGCGAGCTGCTCGCCGCCAGCCCGGCCGCCGACCGCAGCGTCGCGCTGGCGCTCGCCGCGGGGGCGCACGCGTGAGGATGACCATGTACGGCACCAGCTGGTGCTCGGACTGCAAGCGCGCCAAGCAGTTCCTGGGCGAGCAGCGGGTGCACTACGACTTCGTCGACGTGGACGCCGATCCGGAGGGCCGGGCCGTCGTGCAGGCCCACAACGACGGCAAGGACATCATCCCCACGCTGGTCCTCGAGGACGGGACCGTGCTGGTGGAGCCCAGCAACGCCGAGCTCGCCGCCGCGCTCGGGCTGCGGGCCGCAGCCCGGCAGTCCTTCTACGACCTGGTCGTCGTCGGGTCCGGCCCGGCGGGGCTGACGGCCGCGCTCTACGCGGCCAGGGAGGGCCTGTCCGTGCTGGTGGTCGAGCGCGCGGGCATCGGTGGGCAGGCCGGTGTCACCGAACGGCTCGACAACTTCCCCGGCTTCCCCGAGGGCGTCACCGGGGACGAGTTCGCCGGCCGGCTCCGTCAGCAGGCCGAGCGGTTCGGCGTGGAGGTCCTGCCCGCGCAGGAGGTCGTGGCCGTCGAGGCGGACGGGGCCTACCGCAGCGTGACCACCGGCGACGGCCGCACCTGCAGCGCGTTCGCGGTGCTGCTGGCGCTCGGCTCGACCTACCGGCGGCTCGGCCTCCCCGGTGAGGACGACCTCATCGGAGCGGGCGTGCACTTCTGCGCCACCTGCGACGGACCGTTCTACCGGGGCAAGGACGTCGTGGTCGTCGGCGGGGGCAACAGTGCCGGGGAGGAGAGCGTCTTCCTCACCCGGTTCGCCGAGACCGTCACCGTCGTCAGCCGCGACCAGCGGCTCACGGCCAGCGCGGTCGTCGCGCGCAAGCTCGAGGAGCACCCGAAGATCCGCGTGCTGACCGGTGCCACGCCCACGGGCTTCGCCGTCGGGGACGACGGGCGGCTGCGCGCCCTGCTGGTGCAGCGCGACGGGCAGGCCGAGGAGGTCCCCGCCGAGGGTGCCTTCGTCTTCGTCGGGCTGCGGCCGAACAGCGCGCTCGTGCAGGGTCTCGTGCAGCTCGACGAGGCCGGCTTCGTGCTCGCGGACGCCGGGATGCAGACGTCGCTGCCGGGCGTCTTCGTGGCCGGCGACGTGCGCAGCGGGTCGACCAAGCAGGCCGCCAGCGCCGCGGGCGAGGGCGCGGCAGCCGCGTTGGCCGTCCGCCGGTACGTGGAGCCGCTCGCCAGCGGCCTGCGGCCCGGGGCGGCTCCTGCAGCGGGCACGGCCCGGGTGTGAGCATGCTGAGCGGGCCGACGGGGTCCACGGCGCTGGCGGGGCCGAGGCAGGGACGGTGCGGGGCCGGCGCGCGGCACCGGGACGCGTCGTGACGACGACCCGGAGCGATCGGGAGGCGGCCCGGCACACGGTCCCCGTGTCGCCGTCGGCGCTGTACGACCGGGCGCTCGTCCAGGGCGGGGCGGCGCCGCTGGCGCTGCGGGCCGGCGGCGAGTCGCGTCCGCTGCCCCTGGGCCGCTGGTGCGGTCCTCCGGACCGCGACGACGTCGCGGTGCTGGACCGCTTCACCGACGGCCTGGTCGGCGGCTCCCGCGTCCTCGACCTCGGCTGCGGGCCGGGCAGGCACGTCGAGCACCTGCACCGCACCGGGTTCGACGTCCTGGGGGTGGACACCTCAGCGGTCGCCGTACGCCTGACCCGCGACCGTGGTGTCCCGGCGACGTGCACGGACGCCCTCGGGCCGCTGCCCCGCTCCGACCGGGCCTGGGACGGCGTCGTGCTGCTCGACGGGAACGTCGGGATCGGCGGCGACCCGCTCCTGCTCCTGTGCCGGGTCCGGGACCTGCTGGCCCCGGGCAGCCGCGTCCTCGTGGAGCTCGGCCCCCTCGGGGCGGACGACCGCTTCGCGGCGACCCTCGACGACGGGACCTGCGTGAGCGCCCCGTTCCCGTGGGCACGCCTGGGTCGAGGGCCGGGCCTGGAGGCGGTCGCGTGCCGAGCCGACCTGCGACCGGTCGACGCCTGGGACCGCGGGGGCACGTCCTTCGCCGTCCTGGCCGCGGGCGGGCGAGCGTGACGGCTCCGGGCCGGGCTCGCCGGGCCGGGAGCGCGGTCGGTCGCCCCTGCGGCCGGCGCCCGAGCCCCTCCCGGGGTGGTTGACGTGCGGGCGTTCGTGCTGTCCGGAGGTGCCAGCCTCGGAGCGGTGCAGGCCGGGATGCTGAGGGCGCTGCTGCGCGCGGACCTGACTCCCGACCTGGTCGTCGGGACGAGCGTCGGTGCGCTGAACGGCGCCCTGCTCGCCGCCGACCCGACCGTCCGCGGCGCGGAGGGGATCAGCCGCGTCTGGCACCGGCTGCGCCGCCGGGACGTCTTCCGCGTCAGCCCGGTCCAGGCGGTGTCGGGGGCCGCCGGTCGACGGGGCGCACTGTTCTCCTCCAACGGCCTGGGGCGCCTCATCGACGACACCCTGGCCTTCGACCGGCTGGAGGACGCGCCGGTGCCGCTCCGCGTCGTCGCCACGGACCTGTCCGACGGGAGCAGGGTGGTCCTGCGGTCCGGTCCCGCGCGAGACGCGCTGCTGGCCAGCAGCGCGATCCCGGGCGTCCTGCCCCCGGTGCCCACCGCGGGGCGCACGCTCGTCGACGGTGCCGTGTGCGACAACGCCGCGATCAGCGAGGCCGTCGCGGCCGGGGCCGACGAGGTGTGGGTCCTGCCGTCCGGCTACCCCTGCGCCCTGCCCGCCGCCCCTCGTGGCGCGTTGGGCGTCGCCCTGCAGGCGGTGACGCTGCTCGTCGGCCAGCGACTGCTCCAGGACCTCGCGCACGACCACGGGCGTGTCGTCCACCTCGTCCCGCCGCTGTGCCCGGTCGACGTCCTCCCGCACGACTTCTCCCGCTCCGACGAGCTCGGCGCCCGGGCGGCCGACAGCACGACGCAGTGGCTCGCGGCCGGGACACCCGGCGGCGCGGGCCGGCGTCTGACCCCGCACGGTCACCCCCGGGTGCGGGCAGCGACGTCCCGCGCGGCCACCGACGACGAGACGGGAGCGTGACGAGGCAGGACAGCACGAGACAGCACGAGGACAGCACGAGGACAGCCCGAGGGCTGCCCTGCCGGTCCTGCGGTGTCGCCGCGTGCCGGGGAGTCTGTGCCCACCCGGGCCTCGGCGTGGCTGGCTTGGCGGAGGATGCGAGATTCGAACTCGCGAGGGGTTGCCCCCAACACGCTTTCCAAGCGTGCGCCATAGGCCAACTAGGCGAATCCTCCGCCGACGATCCTAGCGGCACGCGCGACGGCCGTACGCGCCTGCCCGCCTGTCCACAGCCCTGACCGGGGCGGCGGTCGGCGGCTACAGTGCTGGCAGACCCCTCGTGCGACGCGCACCTCGCTGAACCCCCCCAGGGCCGGAAGGCAGCAAGGGCAGGCGGGCTCTGCGCGGGTGTGCGAGGGGTCCTTTCTTCGACCCGGCCGTCCGGAGGTCGCGTGAGCCTCGCGCTGTACCGCAAGTACCGTCCCGGCAGCTTCGCCGAGGTGCGGGGGCAGGAGCACGTCACCGGTCCGCTGCAGCAGGCGCTGCGCAACGGGCGGGTGCACCACGCCTACCTGTTCAGCGGGCCGCGCGGCTGCGGCAAGACCTCCAGCGCGCGGATCCTCGCCCGCTCGCTCAACTGCGTGCAGGGCCCCACCCCGACGCCGTGCGGCGTGTGCGCCTCCTGCGTCGCGCTCGCCCCGAACGGCCCGGGCTCGCTGGACGTCATCGAGATCGACGCGGCCTCGCACAACGGCGTCGACGACGCCCGCGACCTGCGGGACAAGGCGTTCTTCGCGCCGGTGTCCGACCGGTTCAAGGTCTACATCATCGACGAGGCGCACATGGTGACGCCGGCGGCCTTCAACGCGCTGCTCAAGCTCGTCGAGGAGCCCCCGGACTTCGTGAAGTTCGTCTTCGCGACCACCGAGCCCGACCGGGTGCTGCAGACCATCCGGTCGCGCACGCACCACTACCCCTTCCGCCTCATGCCCCGCAAGGACCTCACCGCGCTGCTCGAGGAGGTCGTGGCCGGCGAGGGGATCGCCGTCGACCCGCAGGTGCTGCCCCTGGTGGTGCGCGCCGCGGCCGGCTCGGCGCGCGACGGGCTGTCGATCCTGGACCAGGTCCTCGCGTCCTCCGGCGAGGAGGGCGTCACCCGCTCGGACGCCGCCGCCCTGCTCGGCGTGACGCCGGACGTGCTGCTCGACGAGGTGCTCGACGCCTTCGCCGTGGGGGACGCGTCGGCGGTGTTCTCCACCGTCGACCAGGTCATGGAGGGCGGGCACGACCCGCGGCGCTTCGCCACCGACGTCCTCGAGCGGCTGCGCGACCTCGTCATCCTCGAGGCCGTGCCGGACGCCGGGACCAAGGGCGTGCTCGACTGCCCCGCCGAGCAGCTCGAGCGGATGTCGCGCCAGGTGGCGGCCTTCGGGCCGGCGGCGCTGTCGCGGGCGGCCGACCTGTTCTCCGCCGGGCTGACCGAGATGCGCGGCACCACCGCTCCGCGGCTCATGCTCGAGCTGCTGTGCGCGCGGGTGCTGCTGCCGGCCGCCTCCTCCGAGGCCGTCGTGAGCCGGGTGGAGCGCCTGGAGCGGCGGTTCGAGATCGGCGCGCCCGCTCCCGCGCCGCAGCCGCCGCCCGCTCCCGGACGGGTCGCCGCGCCGCGGCAGGAGCCCGCGGCGCAGGCCCCGGCCGGAGCCGCCCGCCCGACAGCGGCCGCGCCGGCCCGCCCGGCCGGGGCCGCTCCTGCCCGCCCGACCGAGCCGGCGTCTGCCCGCGCCGCCGCCGGGCCCGCGCTGTCCGCGCCGCCTGCGCCGGCCGCGCCGCCTGCCGCCGCGAGCCCCCCCGCAGCAGGCGACTGGCCGGAGGCCGCGGTGCCCGGCGCCCCGCGCACGGTGTCCGCTGCGGCCGCGCCCGCGCCCGGCCGCGCCCGCTCCGGCCGCGCCCGGTCCCGCTGCGGCCGGTCCCCCCGCGGCAGCGCCGTCACCCGGTGGGCTCGACGCGGTCGGTGTCCGGCGCGCCTGGGACGGGGTGCTGGCCCGGGTCAAGGACGCCAAGCGGGTGACCCACGCGCGGCTGGCGGAGACGACGGTCGTCGCGCTCGAGGGCAAGCGGCTGTCGGTGTCGTTCCCGACGCCCACGCTGGCCCGGCAGTTCTCCGAGGGCGTGCACGTCGAGGTGCTCCAGGAGGCGATCCGGGCCGAGCTCGGTGCCGTCCTCGACATCGTCTGCGTCGCCGGGCCCGGCGGCCACCGCCCCCGCCGCAGCCGCCGCCGCCGGCGCGCGCCGTCCGGCCGTGCCCCCGCCGCCCCCGGCGGTCGACGGCTTCGCGCCCGGCGACGAGCCGGCCGACGACGACGGCCCGGCTGCCCCCGCCGAGCGCGGCGAGGACGCGGCGCTGCGGCTCGTCGAGCAGGCCCTCGGCGGCCGCGTCGTCGGCACCATCGGCGACTAGCCCGGCCGCGCGTCGGCAACCCGGTCCTGTCCCACCCGCGCCGTACGCTCGACCCACCACCTCGACAGGAGTCCAGCGTGAAGCCAGGCGGCCAGCCCAACCTGCAGCAGCTCATGAAGCAGGCCCAGAAGATGCAGGCCCAGGTGCAGGCCGCCCAGGAGGAGCTCGCCGCGGCCCAGGTCGAGGGCAGCGCGGGCGGCGGGCTCGTCACCGCGACGATCACGGGTGCCGGCGAGGTCGTCGCGATCAAGATCAAGCCCGAGGCGGTCGACCCCGACGACGTCGAGAGCCTCGAGGACCTCGTCGTCGCCGCGCTGCACGACGCGAGCCGCACGGCGACCGCGCTGCAGGCAGAGCGGATGGGCCCGCTGACCGGCGGGATGGGCGGCCTCGGCCTGCCCGGGATGTAGGGCGGGTGTACGAGGGCCCCGTCCAGGACCTCATCGACGAGCTCGGGCGGCTGCCCGGGGTCGGCCCCAAGAGCGCCCAGCGCATCGCCTTCCACCTGCTCGCCGCCGACCCGGCGGACGTCGGCCGGCTGGCGAAGGCGCTGCAGACCGTCAAGGACTCGGTGCGCTTCTGCTCCGTCTGCTTCAACGTCAGCGAGCAGGAGCAGTGCCGGGTCTGCCGCGACACCCGGCGCGACCTGTCGGTGATCTGCGTCGTCGAGGAGCCCAAGGACGTCGTCGCGGTCGAGCGGACCCGCGAGTTCCGCGGGCGCTACCACGTCCTCGGCGGGGCGATCAGCCCCATCGACGGCGTCGGCCCCGACGACCTGCGGGTGCGCGAGCTGCTCGTGCGCCTTCAGGACGGCACGGTCCGCGAGGTCATCCTCGCCACCGATCCCAACCTCGAGGGCGAGGCGACCGCGACCTACCTCGTGCGACTGCTCGCCCCGATGGGCCTGGTCGTGAGCCGGCTCGCCAGCGGCCTGCCGGTCGGCGGTGACCTGGAGTACGCCGACGACGTCACGCTCGGCCGGGCCTTCGCCGGCCGCCGCACCGTCGATGCCTGACGGCTCCCCGGTCGAGGTCCGGCCGCTGCTGCCGACCGACGTCGCGGCGGCGCAGGAGGCGTCGTGGGAGGCGCTGCGCGAGGCGGGCACCCGCTACGGCTGGACGATGCCCGAGCTCGACGAGGACGGCCGGGCCCGCGGCCGGGCGCGCGTCGCCCACCTGCAGCGCACCGACCCGGGCGGCTCCTGGGTGGCCGACGCCGCCGGCGAGGTCGTGGGGGTCGCGCTCGCGCTGCGCCGCGGGCCGCTGTGGTTCCTGTCCCTGCTCACCGTCTCGCCGGGGGTGCAGGCGCAGGGCGTGGGCCGACGGCTGCTCGACGCCGCCCTGACGACCGCCGCCGACGCGCGGTCCGGGCTGGTCATGTCGAGCAGCGACCCCAAGGCGCTGCGCCGCTACGGCCTCGCCGGCTTCGACCTGGTCCCCGGCCTCGAGGCGGTCGGCGCCGTCGACCGGTCGCTGCTGCCCGCGGTCGAGGGGGTGCGCGAGGGCGGGTGGGACGCCGACGGCGAGCGGCTCGACGACCTCGGCCGCCGAGTGCGCGGCGCGGCGTACGGCCCCGACCTCGAGGTGCTGCGCGACACCGGCGCCCGGCTGCTCGTCGCCCCGCGCGGCGCCGCCGTGCTCAAGGCGTCCGGCGACCTCGTGCTCCTCGCCGCCGAGGACGCGGACACCGCCGAGCGGCTGCTCTGGTCGGCCCTGGCGCAGGCGACCGGCGAGCTGGAGGTCGGGCCGATCACCGCGGCCAACCCGTGGGCGACCCGGGTCGCGCTGCAGGCGCGGCTGGCCCTGCGCCCCGGCTCGTCGTTGTGCGTGCGGGGCGAGGTCGGGCCGCTCGCGCCCTACGTCGCCAGCGGGGCGTACGGCTAGAAGCGCGCGACGTACGCCGTGTCGGACCCCGGCGTGACCACCCGGTGGTCGCAGGCGCCGCCGTCCGACCAGCCCGAGCAGCCGGGCGCCGACAGCGCCAGCTCCCAGCCGACCCAGGACGTGACGGTCTGCGGGGCGACCAGCTCCTCGCCCTGCACGAGCAGCGTGCGGCCCGCCGGGTCGGAGCCGAAGGTGAGCCGCACCGTCCGCGGCAGCAGCGTCACCTGCGACGTCACCGTCGTGCCGGCGGAGTCGGTGACGGTCGCGAGCACCTCCAGGGAGCTGTCGGTGGCGCCGTCGAGGTCCTCCGGAGGGCCGTAGCGGACGGTGATGGACGAGCCCGTCCGCGAGCCGCGGGGGTGCTGGTGGGTGTGGTGCCGCAGCCGGACCTGCCAGTGCACGGCGGTCCCGGCGAACGGCCCGTCCTCCCGGTCGGTCGCCTCCGCCCCCAGCGGCACGACCTGGTCGACCGCGTAGCGCGCCGAGGGGTCGGTGCCGGTGATCCGCACCACCGGCGCGGCGTCGCCGGCGACGACGCGCCGGGTCGCCGCGGACGACCGCCGCCCGGTGGTGTCCACCACGACGAGCGACGCGGTGGAGGGCCCCGCCCGCGGGAAGGTGTGCGCGACCGTCGGGCTCGTCGTCACCGCGGTGGTGCCGTCGCCGAAGTCCCAGCGCCAGCTCGCCACCCGGTCGCCGCCGTCGGGGTCGTACGACGCCGAGCCGTCCAGCGTCATCGAGCGGGCGTCGGGGTCCAGCGGTGCGGCGGTGAGCGCGGCGACCGGCGGGCTCGTCGCGGCCCGCCGGACCACCCGGTGCACCGCGCCGCCGCCCGCGAACGACAGGTAGTACAGCGCCGAGGTCGAGCCGAAGGGGCCGAACGTCAGGGCTACGGCGCTGCTCTCGCCGAGGTCGCCGACCAGCGTGCGGGTCGACCCGTCGGCCCGCCGCTCGAAGATCGCGCCGCAGACGTAGTCGGCGTAGAGGTACGAGCCGCGGCTCGCCTCGCCGAGCGCCGCGCCGGGCACGAAGGCGCCGCCGGTGATGGCGGTGCAGCCGGTGCGGTGGGAGTACTCGAACAGCGGGGGCGTCGCGCCCGGCAGGTCGCAGGGGGCGCTCGAGCCCTGCACCCGTGAGCCCTCGCAGCGCGGCCAGCCGTAGTCGGCCCCCTTCGCGACGCGGTCGACCTCCTCCCACGCGGTCTGCCCGACGTCGCCGACCCACAGCTCGCTCGTGCCCGGGCGGACGGCGGCGCGGAAGGGGTTGCGCAGGCCCGACGCCCACGTCTCCAGGCAGGGCCCGGCGCCGCTCGTCGGGGCCCGCCCGGCGCAGCGCCGGGCTCCGGGCGCCCCGACGTTCGGGTTGTCGCGGGGCACGCCGCCGGTGCGGGTCACGCGCAGCACCTTGCCCAGGGGGAGGTCGGCCCGGCGGGAGTTGCCGTTCTCGCCGCCGCAGCGGGTGAGGTCGGTGACGTCGCAGCCGCCGTCGCCGACGGTGACGTAGAGCATCCGGTCGGCGCCGACCTGCAGGTCGCCGGCGTTGTGGAAGCCGCCGGGCGACGGGATGCCGTCGAGCAGGACCCGCTCGGAGGCGGGGTCGACCACCAGCGACGGCGGCAGGGTGAAGCGGGACACCCGGTGCACCGGCCCGGGGACGACCCGGGACGGGCAGCCGCCCGCGGCCGCCCGTCGGGTCCAGAACAGGTAGACCCACCGGTTGTCGGCGAAGGCGGGGTCGACGGCGACGCCGAGCAGCCCGCGCTCGGTGTCGGAGCACAGGCGCGCGGAGAGGTCCAGCGCCGGGGTCGGCGCCAGCGTGCCGTCGGCGCGCAGCACCCGCAGCTGCCCGGTGCGCGAGGTGATGAGCCCGAGCCGGTCCGGGGTGAAGGCCAGCGCGGTCGGCGAGGGGACCGGCGCGAGGAGCACGTCCGACAGGCCCGGAGCGGGGGCCGCGGCCCGCGCCGGAGCCGTGAGCGCGCCGCCGGACAGCAGGCCGGCGAGCAGGGCGAGCACCGCCGCGAGGGCGGTGCGCGGCGGGCGCGAGGGCGGGCGGCGGGAGGTCGGCACGGGCGGAGTGTGCTCCGCTCGCGGGGGCGGGGGAAGCCCTTCCCGACGACCTGTGGACGGGAGCGTCGGCGCCGGCAGGCCGCCCCCCGCCGGTAGGCTGGCCGACATGGGGCTGGTCGTGCAGAAGTACGGCGGCTCGTCGGTGTCGGACGCCGAGCGCATCAAGCGCGTCGCCGAGCGCATCGTGGCCACCCGCAAGGCCGGGCACGACGTCTGCGTCGTGGTGAGCGCGATGGGCGACACGACCGACGAGCTGCTCGACCTCGCGCAGCAGGTCTCCCCGCTGCCGCCGGGCCGCGAGCTCGACATGCTCCTCACCGCGGGCGAGCGCATCTCGATGGCGCTGCTCGCCATGGCCATCGCCAACCTCGGCGCGTCCGCGCGGTCCTTCACCGGCTCGCAGGCCGGCGTCATCACCGACTCCACGCACGGCAAGGCGCGGATCATCGACGTCACGCCGGGCCGGATCAGCGACGCGCTCGCCGCGGGCCACATCGCGATCGTGGCGGGCTTCCAGGGCGTCAGCCAGGACTCCAAGGACATCACCACGCTGGGCCGCGGCGGGTCCGACACGACCGCCGTCGCGCTCGCCGCCGCCCTCGACGCCGAGGTGTGCGAGATCTGCACCGACGTCGACGGCGTCTACTCCGCCGACCCGCGCCTCGTGCCGACGGCCAGGCACCTGCCCCGGGTGTCGTACGAGGAGATGCTCGAGCTCGCCGCCTGCGGCGCCAAGATCCTGCACCTGCGCTGCGTGGAGTACGCCCGTCGCTACGGGGTGCGCCTGGTGGTGCGCTCGTCCTTCTCGTCCGAGCCCGGCACGACGATCACAGGAGACCCGGTGGAGCAGGCGATCATCAGCGGGGTCGCGCACGACCTCTCGGAGGCGCGCATCACCGTGGTGGGCGTGCCCGACAAGCCCGGCGAGGCGGCCGCGATCTTCCGCGCGGTCGCGGACGCCGAGGTCAACATCGACATGATCGTGCAGAACGTGTCGGGCGCGACCGGCCGCACCGACGTGTCCTTCACCCTGCCCAAGAGCGACCTCACGACGGCGATGACCGCGCTGTCGAAGCTGCAGAGCAGCGTCGGCTTCAGCGCGCTGCTCTCCGACGAGCACATCGGCAAGGTCTCGCTCGTCGGCGCGGGGATGAAGAGCCACCCCGGGGTCACGGCGACCTTCTTCGAGGCGCTCGCCGGCACCGGCATCAACGCCGAGGCGATCAGCACCTCCGAGATCCGCATCTCGGTGGTCTGCCGCGACACCGACGTGCCCGCCGCGGTGCGCGCGGTGCACGAGGCGTTCGAGCTCGGCGACGCCGGCGGCGCGCCGGCGACCGTCTACGCCGGGACCGGCCGGTGAGCGCGCCGGGCGGCGGGTTGTCCGTCGGCGTGGTCGGCGCGACCGGGCAGGTCGGCGAGGTCATGCTGCGCCTGCTCGCCGAGCGCGGACTGCCGGTGCGCGAGCTGCGGGCCTTCGCCAGCGCCCGCTCGGCCGGCCGGCGCCTGCCCTGGGCCGGCGGCGAGGTCGTCGTCGAGGACGCCGCCACCGCCGACCCGTCGGGCCTGGACGTCGCGCTGTTCTCCGCCGGCGCCTCGACCTCGCGCGCGCAGGCGGCGCGGTTCGCCGCCGCCGGGGCGCTCGTCATCGACAACAGCTCGGCCTTCCGGATGGACCCGGACGTGCCGCTCGTCGTCAGCGAGGTCAACCCCGCGGCGATGCTCGACGCCCGCAAGGGGATCGTCGCCAACCCCAACTGCACGACGATGGCCGCGATGCCGGTGCTCAAGCCGCTGCACGACGAGGCCGGGCTGGTCCGGATCGTCGCCAGCACCTACCAGGCGGTGTCCGGCAGCGGCGTCGCCGGCGTCGCCGAGCTCGCCGAGCAGGTCGCGGCGGTGGGCGACCGCGGCCCCGAGCTGGCCCGCGACGGCCGTGCTGTCGCGCTGCCGGCCCCGCAGAAGTACGTCGCGCCGATCGCCTTCAACGTGCTGCCGATGGCGGGCTCCGTCGTCGACGACGGCTCCGGCGAGACCGACGAGGAGCAGAAGCTCCGCCACGAGAGCCGCAAGATCCTCGGCATCCCCGACCTGCGGGTGTCCGGCACCTGCGTGCGCGTCCCGGTCTACACCGGCCACTCGCTCTCGCTGCACGTCACCTTCGCCCGGCCGCTGAGCGTGCGGCGCGCCACCGCTCTGCTCGCCGAGGCCCCGGGCGTCCGGCTCGTCGACGTCCCCACGCCGCTCGCGGCCGCCGGCACCGACGACAGCCTCGTCGGCCGGTTGCGCCAGGACGGCGAGGACGGCCTCGTGCTGTTCGTCAGCGGCGACAACCTGCGCAAGGGCGCGGCCCTCAACGCCGTCCAGCTCGCCGAGCTCGCGGCCGCCCGGCTGACCGCCGGAGCGCGCTGACGGTGACCCCCGACCCGGGCGACCGCACCGCCGCCCTGCCGACCCCCGCAGCTCAGGAGCCCGCCGCGCACGACCCCGGGCCCTCGGGCCGCGCCGGCCGCGCGCAGCTGCGCCTGGCCGGTCGCTACCGCCTGCTCGAGCTCGTCGGGCGCGGCGGCTCGGCCGAGGTGTGGGCCGCGGAGGACGAGGCGCTCGGCCGCCGCGTGGCCGTCAAGCTGGTCACCGCGACCGGCGGCGAGGACGCCGGCCGGGTCGGCGACGAGGCCCGGCTGCTCGCCCGGCTCAGCCATCCCGGGCTCGTCCCGGTCTACGACGCCGGCACCGACGACGCGGGCCGCCCCTTCGTCGTGATGGAGCTCGTGCCCGGCGAGACGCTGTCGGACGCGGTGGGCCGCGGGCCGATGGACCCCGAGCGGGTCGCCCCGATCGGCCGGGTGCTCGCCGAGGCGCTGGCCTACGTCCACGGCGAGGGCCTGGTGCACCGCGACGTCAAGCCGGCCAACGTGCTGCTCGGCCGCGACGGGCGGGTGCGGCTCACCGACTTCGGCATCGCCCGGCTCGTCGACGCCGCGAAGGTGACGGCCACCGGGCTCACCGTCGGCACCGCCTCCTACCTGTCGCCCGAGCAGGTCCGCGGCGCCGCCGTCGGGCCGCTGTCCGACGTCTACAGCCTCGGACTGGTGCTGCTGGAGTGCCTGCGCGGCGAGCGGGAGTACCCCGGCACGACCGTGGAGGTCGCGGTCGCCCGGCTGCACCGCTCGCCGGTCGTGCCCGACGGACTGCCGCAGGGCTGGCCGGGCCTGCTGCGCGCCGATGACCGCGCAGGACCCCGCCGACCGGCCGACGGCCTTCGAGGTCGCGCGCGACCTCGCGGCCGTCGCCGCCGGGGGCGAGGCCACCACCGTCGTGCGGCCCGTCCCGGTCGAGGAGCCCACCTCGGTGCTGCCCCGCACGCGGGTCGAGCCGGCGCCCCGTCCCCGCCCGGCGCGCCGCGAGAGCGTCGCGCCGCCCCCGCCGCCGCGCAGCAGCGCCGGGTGGCCGTGGGCGGTGGCGCTCGTCGCCGTCGTGCTGCTCGCCGCGGTCGGCTTCCTCGCGTACGACCGCACGTCCGGCGGCACGGGGCCCACCCCCGCACCGGTCAGCCCCTCGCTGCCCGACCAGCTGCGGGGCGACCTGCAGCAGCTGCAGGACGCGGTCTCGCAGGCCGTCGACGCCGGGGGCCGGTCGTGAGGCGCGCCCGCCTGCTGGGCGCGGCGGCCGCCGCCGCGCTGCTGCTGAGCGGGTGCGCGTCCTCGCCCGAGGCCGACCTCAACAGCGCGCTGTCCGACCTCACCGACGCCGCCAACGCCCGCAGCGCCGCGCGGGTGCGGACGACCGCGGACGACCTCATCGCCGTCGTCAACCGGCAGAGCGGCAGCTCGCTGCCGCTGGAGCGGGCCGCCTCGATCCGGGCGCTCGCCGAGCGGGTCAAGGCCGACGCCGCGCTGCTCGAGGTCGCGCCGCCCCCGACCCCGACGCCGAGCCAGAGCCCGTCGCCGACCCCGACGCCCCCCAAGCGCACCCCCACACCGACCCCCAGCGCGTCGCCGACCCCGACGCCGACGCGCAGCGCCACGCCCAGCCCGACGCCGTCGTCGGCCTCGCCGACCCCGACGGCGTCCCCGAGCACGACCGGCACGGCCCTGGGCTCGCCGTCCCCGACCCCCACCTCGAGCCCCACCACCCCCCTGGCCGGCGGTCCCCTCGGCTGACGTCCCGCCGCGCACCGCCTTCGTCCTCGGGGGCGGCGGTGTCCTCGGCGCGGTCGAGGTCGGGATGCTGCGTGCCCTGCTCGAGGCCGGGGTCCGCCCCGACCTCGTCCTCGGCACCTCGGTCGGCGCGCTCAACGGCGTGCTCGTCGCGGCCGACCCGACGCCTGCGGCGGCGGTGCGCCTCGGGGCGCTGTGGCGCGAGCTCGCCGGGCAGGTCTTCGCCGACTCCCTCGCGCGGCAGGTGCGCACGGCGCTGCGCACCCGCACGTCCCTGCACCGCTCGGGCCCGCTGCGGCGCCTGCTCGCCGAGCACCTGCCGGTGCACCGCTTCGACGAGCTCGCGGTGCCGTTCGGCTGCGTCGCGGCGTGCGTCGAGCGGGCCGCCGAGCACTGGTTCGACGAGGGGCCGCTCGTCGACGCCGTCCTCGCCTCGTGCGCCGTGCCCGGCCTGCTCCCGCCCGTGGCGATCGGCGGGGAGCACTTCCTCGACGGCGGGCTCGTCGACTCGGTGCCGGTGGGCGAGGCGGTGCGCCGCGGGGCGACGACCGTGTGGGTGCTGCAGGTGGGCCGGGTCGAGCGCCCGCTGGCGCCGCCGCGCGCCCCCTGGCAGGTCGCGTCGGTCGCCTTCGAGATCGCCCGCCGGCACCGCTTCGCCGCCGACCTCGCCCGGGTCCCCGAGGGGGTCGCGGTGCACGTCCTGCCCACCGGCTCGCCGCCTCCGTCGCCGCGGGAGGACCTGCGCTACCGCAGCACCTCCCGGGTCGCCGAGCGCGTGGAGCGGGCGCACGCCGCCAGCGCCGCCTACCTCGTGGCGCTCGGGTGAGGCTCCCGCCGCCGCTGGTGCGCCGCCCGCTCAGCGTGGGCGTCGTGGGCCTCGCGGCGTACGGCCTGGTCTCCACGCCCTGGACGCTCGTCGTCGTCGGAGGCGGCCTGCTGACCAGCGTGCTGCCGGGCCGGTGGCGGCCGGTGCGGCTGGCGGCGTTCGCGGTCGTCGGGGTGCTCGTGGAGGCGTCGGGGGTGCTGCTCTGGGCCGGGCTGACCCTGCGGTTCGCCGGGCGGCTGCGCGGCGACGCCGCCCAGCGCGCGCACCTGGGCGTGCTGCGGCTCCTGCTGCTCGTCGTGGTCCGGGCCGCGCAGCTGCTCTTCGGGCTGCGGCTGGTGACCGACGAGGTGTCGTGGAGCCCGCTGGACGACGGGGTGCCCGGCTCGACGAACGCCATGCTCGTGCTGTCGCGGCACGGCGGGCCCGGCGACTCCCTGCTGCTCGTCTCGACGCTGCTCGACCGCGACCACCTGCGCCGCCCGCGGATCGTGCTCAAGGAGCTGCTGGCGCTCGACCCGCTCGTCGACCTCTACCTGTCGCGCCTGCCCAGCGGCTTCGTCCGGCCGCAGGACGGCCCGGAGGTCGTCGCGGCGGTCGCCCGCGGCCTCGGGGACGAGGACGCGCTGCTGATCTTCCCCGAGGGCGGCAACGTCACCCCGCAGCGTCGGGAGCGGGCGATCGCCTCGCTGCGGCGCAAGGGGATGCGCACCCGGGCCGAGCGGGCGGAGCGGCTGCGCCACCTCCTGCCGCCGCGCCCCGGCGGGGTGCAGGCGGCGCTGGCCGCGGCGCCGCACGCCGACGTGGTGCTCGTCGCGCACACCGGCCTGGAGCACCTCGACAGCCTGCGCGACGTGTGGCGCGGGCTGCCGCTGGACGCGACGCTGCGGCTGCGCTGGTGGTTCGTCCCCGCGGCGGACGTGCCGCGCGACCCGGCGGAGCAGGTCGACTGGCTCGACGCGCGCTGGGCCGAGCTCGACGGCTGGATCGCCGAGCACCCGCCCCGCCGCTGAGGGCGGGCCCCGCCCGTCAGGCCGGGCCGGGCAGCCCCAGCGCGGTCGCCACGAACTCCAGCTCGACCCGCAGCTGGCGCACCCGCTCGTCCACGACGAGCGAGCCGTGCCCGGCGTCGAACCGGTAGACCTGCACGCGGGTGCCGAGCTCCTGCGCCGCGGCCAGCCAGTTCTCCACCTGGCGCAGCGGGCAGCGCGGGTCGTTGGCGCCCGCGAGCACGAGCACCGGCGCGCGCACGGCCGGCAGGTGGGTGAGCGGGTTGCTCCGGGCGTAGACCTCCGGGACCGTGTCGGGCGAGCCGCCGAACAGCGAGCGGTCGAAGGCCTTGAGCGGCTCCATCTCGTCCTCGTAGGCCGCGACGTAGTCGGCCACCGGCACGGCCGCGACCCCGGCGCACCACCGGTCGGGCTGCACCCCCAGACCGAGCAGGGTGAGGTAGCCGCCCCAGGAGCCGCCGGCGAGGACCGTGCGCTCGGGGTCGACCACGCCGTCCGCGACGAGCGCGGCGCGCACCGCCTCGAGGTCCTCGAGCTCGGTGAGCCCGGGGCGGCCGGTGAGCGCGTCGCGCCACTCCCGCCCGTAGCCCGTGGAGCCGCGGTAGTTGACCTGCACGACCGCGCAGCCGAGGTCGACGTAGGCCGCGCGGTCGCCGGCGAAGGCGTCCTCGTCGCTGGCGGTGGGGCCGCCGTGCACGAGGAAGACCGCCGGGTGCGGGGCCGCGCCGGACGGGCGGGCCAGCAGGGCGTGCACGACGCCACCGGGCCCGGGGACGTCGAGGTCCTCCACCGGCACCGACGGCGGGGCGGGCGCGCCCGGCGGGGTCAGGACGACCTCGCCGGTCGTCGAGCGCACCGCGGACGGCTCGGCGGCGCTGGACCAGGTGAACTCCACCGTGCCGTCGGGCCGGGGGCTCGCCGCGGTGACCGTGCCGCGGGGCGTCGGCAGCGCCGTGAGCGCACCGGTCGTCAGGTCGAGCCGGTGCAGGGTCGCCCGGGCCCGGTGCTCGGCGTGCACGAGCAGGGCGGCGCCGTCGTCGTACCAGTCGGCCGTGAGGTCGCCCGGCAGGTCGCCGAGGGGGAGCTCGACCTGCTCGCCCGTGGTCGGGTCCCACAGGAACGGCACCGGGCGCCCGGAGCGCTCGTGCACGGCGAGCAGCCGCGCGTCGCCCGGGACCGGGGAGAAGCCGAGCACCCCGAGCCCGAGGTCGGGGCCGTCCCACAGGTCGGCGACGACGTCGCCGTCGTCCTCGGGCCGGCCGCCGAGCCGCAGCACGCGCAGCGCCTTGTGCCGGCTGTCGCCGTGCTCGCTGTGCTCGAGCGCGACGAGCGACTCGTCGCGCGAGAGGGCCGCGACGTCGGCGTCCTCCTCGTGGGCGTAGAGCACGCTCGTGCCCGCCGCCCGCACCACGTGCACCGTCGAGCCGTCGTGCCCCGAGCTGCCGACGACGGTGAGCCGCTCGCCGATCTCCAGGCCCGCCGACCAGGCGGGCGGCACGCCGGGCAGCGCCGCGACGTCGTCGCCGCCCTCCCAGGGCTGGTGCCGCCACACGCCGAACTCGTCGCCGGCGCGGTCGTCGAACCACCAGACGCGCGCGCCGTCGGGCGGCAGGGCGCCGTCGACCGTGCCCTCGGGACGGTCGGTCACCTGCCGGGTCGTGCCGGCGGCGCGGTCCCAGGCGTAGAGCTCGAAGGTGCCGGTCGCGTTGCTGACGTAGAGGCAGCGCTCGGGGGCGTCCCGGGCGTGCTCGGGCAGGGAGACGCGCGCGGCGCGGAGCCGCTGCTCCCACAGGGGCAGCGGCGAGGCGGGGGTCACGGCGCCGAGAGTACGTCCGGTGCGGGACCCGACGGCTCGCGGCGCCCCTGCTGTGGACAGCCCGAGGGCCGCCCCTGGAGGTCCAGGGACGGCCCGGCGTCGGGAGGACTGCTGGTCGGGGTGACAGGATTTGAACCTGCGACCTCTGCGTCCCGAACGCAGCGCGCTACCAAGCTGCGCCACACCCCGGTCGTGCACCGACAGACTACAGGTCGGGCGGACCCGGTGTCCGCCGCGTAGCCTGCAGCGGCGTGGGCCTCAAGGAGCAGCTGCAGTCCGACCTCACCGACGCGATGCGCGCGAAGGACGACGTCCGCCGCGCGACCCTGCGGATGGCCCTCACCGCGGTGAAGGACGAGGAGGTCGCCGGCGCCGCCGCCCGCGAGCTGTCCGACGACGAGGTGCTGCGGGTGCTCACCCGCGAGGCCAAGAAGCGCCGGGAGGCCGCCGAGGCGTTCCGCGCCGGCGGGGCGCAGGACCGGGCGCAGCGCGAGCTCGACGAGGGCGCGGTGCTCGAGACCTACCTGCCGCAGCAGCTGTCCGACGCGGAGCTCACCGCGCTCGTCGACGAGGTCGTCACCGGGATCGGCGCGTCCGGCCCGCAGGCGATGGGCGCGGCGATGAAGGCGGTCGGGCCGCGGGTCGCCGGCCGGGCCGAGGGCGGCCGCGTCGCCGCCGCCGTGCGGGCGGCGCTCGCGCGCTGACCGTCCCCGGCGGCTAGCCCCTCGGGGACGCGGTCGACCGCGGCGGCGAGGTGCGCGGCGCGGGGGTCGCGCTGCTGCGCCTCGGGGTCGGCGACCCGGTCGCCCGGGCGCTCGGCGTCGCGCGCGGCGCTGCCGTCGAGGGTGCGGCCGGCGCCGCCGTCGGCCCGGCGGGCGGCGGCGTGGCCGGGGACGTCCGCGGCGCTGAGGGCGCCCCGCCGGAGCGGTAGACGTACACGGTGGCGCCGGGGGCGGCCGAGCGGCCGGCCCGCGGGGAGGTGTAGGCGACCCGACCGGCGGCCACCCGGCTGGAGACGGTGCGACCGGGCGTGGGGGAGAAGCCCGCGGCGGTGAGCAGGCGCACGGCCTCGGCGTAGGACCGGCCGGAGACGTCGGGCACCCCGGTGCCGACGGTGCCGCCGTCGCCCCGCACCACGCGGGGGTCGGCCGGCGGGAAGCCCTTGACCGGCAGGCCCTTGAGCGCACCGGCCATCGTCTGGCGCCAGATCGCCGCGGGCAGGGTGCCGCCGTAGACCTGGCCGTAGCCGCGGCCGTTGATGCGGATGCCCGTCATGGGCTCGGGGTTGGGCACGTGCCCGACCCAGACCGCCGTGGAGTACTGCGGGGTGTAGCCGACGAACCACGCGGCCAGCGAGTCGTTGGTCGTGCCGGTCTTGCCGGCGGCCGGGCGGCCGAGGGAGGCGGACTTGCCCGTGCGCGAGGGCGTGCCGCCGTCGATGACGCCGGTGAGCACCGAGGTCACGGTGTCGGCCACCCCGGGCTCCATGACCTGCGTGCAGCCGATCGGCGGTACGGGCACGGCCTTGCCGTCGGCTGCCGTGATCCCCAGCACCGCGCGCGGCGGGCAGTAGACGCCGTGCGCGGCGAACGCGGCGTACGCGCCGGCCATCGCGAGGGGGCTCACGGTGGCGCTGCCCAGGAAGGACGAGCAGACCCGCGGGAGCGGCTTCTCCTGGCCCCGGTCGAGCTCCTTGACGCCCAGCGACTCGGCGAGCGCCAGCGGCTTGTCCAGGCCGGTGAGCTCGGCCAGCTGGGCGTAGAAGGTGTTGACCGAGTCGTGCGTGCCCGTGCGCAGGTCGAAGGTGCCCGACTCGCTGTCGCCGGCGTTGCTCAGCGTGAACTGGCTGCCGCCGTCTGCGGTCGCGCAGCCGTTGGCCTTGGAGGCGTACTTGGCCGGGGAGGCGAAGCGGGTGGACAGCGGGATGCCCTGCTGCAGGGCACTGGCCAGGAAGAAGGCCTTGAAGGTCGAGCCGGGCTGCACGCCCAGCGTCCCGCCGGTCGCGAGGTTGACCTGCGTCTCACCCCTGGCCTTGTCCTCGCCGTACGGCCGGTCGACCGCCATCGCCCGGATCGCGCCGATGCCGGGCTCGACGATGTCGACCGCCGTCGCGACGCCGCTGGGGTCGCCGTTGGGGACCTGCTCGTCGACGGTCTGCTTGGCGACCTGCTGGACGCGCAGGTCCAGGCCGGTCTGTACGGTCAGCCCACCGCCGAACAGCCGGCTCTGCCGCTCCTCCTTGGTCGCACCGAGGGCCGCGCCGACCGGGGTGTCCTCGAGCTCGTGGCGGACGTAGTCGCAGAAGAAGGGCGCGACGATGCCCGGCGCGCCGCAGTCCTGGCCGACCTTCTTCGGGGTGACGACCGGCAGCGGCCGGGCGACCGCCGCGGCCCGCTGCGCCTCGGACAGGACACCGGTCTCCTGCATGCGCGCCAGGACCGTGTCGCGTCGGTTCTGCAGGTCGGTGCGGACGTCGGGGTCCTTGCTGCTCACGTCGTAGCGCGTCGGGTTCTGCACCACCCCGGCGAGCAGGGCGCTCTCGTCGAGGGTGAGCTGGCCGACGGGCTTGCCGAAGTAGTAGCTCGCCGCCGTGCCGATCCCGTAGACGCCGTTGCCGAAGTAGGCGATGTCGAGGTAGCGGTGCAGGATCTCGTCCTTGGGCACCTGCCGCTCCAGGGCCAGCGCGTAGCGCGCCTCGCGCAGCTTGCGGTCGGCGGTCTGCGCGGTCGCGGCCTGCTGCCCGGCCTTGTCGGTGGCGGCCTCGATGAGGGCGTTCTTGACGTACTGCTGGGTGAGGGTCGACCCGCCCTGCGACACCCCGCCGCTGCGCGCGTTGGTGAGGGCCGCGCGCAGGGTGCCCTTGTAGTCGACGCCGTTGTGCTCGTAGAAGCGGCTGTCCTCGATCGCGACGATCGCCTGCCGCACCGACATCGGGATCTCCGACAGCGGCACCTCCACCCGGTTGACCCGGTAGAAGGTGGCGATCACCGTGCCGTCGGCCGCCAGCACCTGGCTGCGGGTCGCCAGGCGCGGCGTGTCGAGGTCGCCGGGCAGGGCGAGGAAGTCGTCGGCGCCGGCCTTGGCGGCCAGGCCGAGGCCGGCCACGACGGGCGCGGCGAGGCCGGCGACGAGCACCCCGCCGAGCACGCTGAGCACGACGGCCAGGCCGAGGCGGCGCAGGACGCCGGAGGACGCGAGGGGACCCACCACGGGCCCCAGCCTACGGCCGACGGGCGTCGGAGGGGCCCGACCGCGCGCGGGAGTGGTCCCTTCGGACTAGTCGAAGACCGCCCGTCGGGGCCTGCCGTCCGAGTCGTCCTGTTCCTACTGTTGTGGCACCGGCCCGGCGGATCCCCGCCCCCTCCCCTGAGGACTGTGCATGAGCCCGACCCTGACCGCCCCTGCCGCGCTCGCGGAGGACTGGACGACCCGCTCGGCGTGCCGCGCCGGTGACCCCGACGAGCTCTTCGTCACCGGGGCCGCGCAGAACCGCGCCAAGGCGGTCTGCCTCACCTGCCCGGTCCGCACCGAGTGCCTGGCCGACGCGCTGGACAACCGGGTCGAGTTCGGCGTGTGGGGCGGGATGACCGAGCGGGAGCGCCGGGCGCTGCTGCGCCGCCGCCCCGACGTGACCAGCTGGTCCGAGCTGCTGCAGAGCGCCAAGCTCGCCCACGAGCGCGGGTCGCGCGCCTGCTGAAGCGCCCCCGGGCGGGGCGGGCAGGGGGCGCCCGCCGGGGCCGTCCGGCAGGGGTCGTCCGGCAGGGGCCGTCGAGGCAGGGACGGCGGGCACCGCGGCCTGCAGGCCGCCGGAGAGGTCCTCGCCGACCGAGCGCAGACCGTCGAGGTCGTGCACGTCGCCCGGCTGCGCGGCGACCTCCACGACCGGTACGCCGGGGTGGGCGGCGCTGAAGCGCTCGCGCAGCCGCGCCTCGCGGGACGCCAGCGCGACCCGGTCGGCGTGCAGGCGCAGCACCGCCGAGGCCAGGGGGCCGTCGCCGCGCTCGTCGAGCTGCTCGGCCGCCGCCACCGACCGCTGCGCGCTCAGCTCGGTCGCGGCGGAGCGGTGCACCCGGTTGACGACCAGCCCGGCCAGCGGCATGCGCTCGGCGCTGAGCCGCTCGACGAAGTACGCCGCCTCGCGCAGCGCGTCGCGCTCGGGCGCGGCGACCACGACGAACGCGGTGCCGTCGGCCTTGAGCAGGTCGTACGTCGACTGGGCCCGCTCGCGGAACCCGCCGAACATCGTCTCCAGCGCCGCGACGAACTGCGAGAGGTCCTTGAGCACGTCGGCGCCGATGATGCGGGTGAGCACGTTGGTGAAGACCGACAGCCCGGCGGTCACGGCCTTGAGGTAGGCCTTGCCGCCCGCCTTGGCCGGCGCCAGCAGGATGCGCACCATGCGCCCGTCGAGGAAGGTCGTCAGCCGCTGCGGGGCGTCCAGGAAGTCCAGCGCCGAGCGGGTCGGCGGCGTGTCGACGACGACGAGGTCGTACGCGCCGGTGCCCACGAGCTGGCTGAGCTTCTCCATGGCCATGTACTCCTGCGTCCCGGCGAACGAGGACGACAGGGCCTGGTAGAAGGGGTTGGACAAGATCGCGTCGGCCTTGCCCGGCTCGGCGTGCTCGACGACCAGCTGGTCGAAGGTCCGCTTCATGTCGAGCATCATCGCGTCCAGCGAGCCCCCGCCCGAGGTGCCCGGCACCGTGCGCGGGGTGTTGTCGAGCTCGGACAGGCCCATCGACTGGGCGAGCCGGCGGGCCGGGTCGATCGTGAGGACGACCGTGCGGCGGCCGAGCTCCGCGCCGCGCAGGGCGAGCGCCGCGGCGGTCGTCGTCTTGCCGACGCCGCCGGAGCCGCAGCACACGAGGATGCGCGAGGTGCGCAGCGCCTCGTCGACGTCGAAGGTCGGGACGGTGGCGCTCATGCGATCCCCTGCTCCTTGAGCTGCTCGGCGAGGGCGTAGAGCCCGCCGAGGTCGACGGCGTCGGGCAGCAGCGGCAGCTCGTAGGTGGGCCGGTCCAGCGCGGCCAGCGCGTCGCGCCCGCGCTCCTCCAGCGCCACCCGGGAGGCGTGGTCGGCGGCCTCGCCGGCGAGCGCGGCGACGAGCCCGGCCGGCGCGTCGAGCCCGGCCTTCTCCAGCCCGGCCGCGAGCGCGGCGGTGTCGAGCGTGCCGGCCTCGGCAGCGGTGAGGTCGGCCGGGTCGAGCAGCGGGGCGCGGACGGCGTTGACGATGACACCGCCCACGGGCAGGTCGATGTCGCGCAGCTCGCGGACGCCGTCGAGCGTCTCCTGCACCGGCATCTCCTCCAGCAGCGTCACGAGGTGCACCGCGGTCTGCGGCGAGCGCAGCACGGCCATGACGCCCTCGGACTGGTTCTTGATCGGGCCGACCCGCGCCAGGCCGCTGACCTCCTGGCTGATGTTGAGGAAGCGGGCGATCCGGCCGGTCGGCGGCGCGTCGAGCACGACCGCGTCGTAGACGTGCCCCGGCTCCGGGACCGCCTCGCGCCGGCGGCCGCCCTCGCGCGCCTTGCGGCGGACGACGGCCTCCTTGACCTTGCCGGTGAGCAGCACGTCGCGCATGCCCGGGGCGATCGTGGTGGCGAAGTCGATCGCGCCCATGCGCCGCAGCGTGCGGGCCGGGATCCCCGTCGGCGAGAGCCGGTAGAACATCTGCAGGTAGTCCAGCAGCGCGTCCTCCGGGTCCACCGCGAGCGCGTACACCTCGCCGCCACCGGGCGCGACCGCCACCGAGCGCTCCTGGTAGGGCAGCGGTGGGCTGTCGAAGAGCTGGGCGATGCCCTGCCGGCCCTCGACCTCGACGAGCAGCACGCGGCCGCCGCCGGAGGCGAGCGCGAGCGCCAGAGCGGCGGCCACCGTCGTCTTGCCGGTGCCGCCCTTGCCGCTGACGACGTGCAGCCGCACGCCGGGGAAGTCCGCCACACCCCGAGGGTAGGGGTGGCTGCCCCCACCGGCCGCCCCGCGGGGGCGTGCGTCGCGTCATACCCGACCGGTCGCAAGGAGTCCGGGCGCGGACGGCGAAGACAGCCGGCGTGCGGTCCCCGGGACCGGACGACCGCAGGACAGCTGGGCCGCAGCCGGACCCCCGGCCCGCGCCCGAGGAAGGACGCCCCGTGCCCACGCCCCCCATGGCCGTCCCGTCGCTGGCCGCCGAGCCGGTCTGGCGCTCCGACGCCCGCTGCCGGCAGGAGAACGCCGTGCACTTCTACGCGCCCGCGCACTTCGAGCGGCGCGACGAGAAGCGCGCCCGGGAGGGCGCGGCCCGCGCGCTGTGCCGGGCGTGCCCCGTCCAGCCGGACTGCCTGGAGTACTCCCTGCTCGTGCAGGAGCCGCACGGCATCTGGGGCGGGCTCAACGAGCAGGAGCGCCGGCGGCTGCTGCGCGAGCGCGGCGCGGGCGTCCTGAGCGCGCCCCGCACCCCGGCCCAGCGCGGCGCCCGCAGCGCGTGACCACGGCTCCCGCGCCCCGCGGGAGCGCGGCCGCGGGGTGGCTAGGCTCCGGCCATGCAGACCTGGGAGTACCTCACCGCGCCCCTGCTGGTCCACGCGACCAAGCAGATCCTCGACAACTTCGGGGCCGACGGCTGGGAGCTGGTCCAGGTGGTGCCCGGCCCGTCGGGCGGCGACCAGCTCGTCGCCTACTTCAAGCGGCCGAAGGGCTGACCCGGTGACCGGCCCGGACGGCAGCGCCTCCCCCCGGCCCAGCGAGCGCCTCGCCGCGCTCGGCCTCGCGCTGCCGCCGGTCGTCCCGCCGGTCGCGGCGTACGTCCCCGCCGTGCGCACCGGCGACCTCGTCTTCACCTCCGGCCAGCTGCCGGTCCGCGACGGCGAGCTCGGCGCCGTCGGCAAGGTCGGCGCGCAGGTGTCGGCCGAGCGGGCGAAGGAGCTGGCCCGGGTCTGCGCGCTGAACGCGCTCGCCGCGGTCGACGCCCTCGTCGGGCTCGACGCCGTCGAGCAGGTCGTCAAGGTGGTCGGCTTCGTCGCGTCGACCCCCGACTTCACCGGCCAGCCGGCGGTCGTCAACGGCGCCTCCGAGCTGTTCGGCGACGTGTTCGGCGACGCCGGGCGGCACGCCCGGTCCGCCGTCGGGGTCGCCGCGCTGCCGCTCGACGCGCCCGTCGAGGTCGAGCTGGTGGTGCGGGTGACGGGCGCGTGAGCGGCCCGCGGCGGTGACCGGCTGGGACGACCTGCGGGAGCGGGTCCGGGGCCTGGCCGACGGCACCCTGCAGCCGGCCGCCCCCCGGCACGCCGCCACCGTCGTGCTGCTCCGCGACACCCCGCAGGGGCCGCAGGCCTACCTGCTGCGCCGGGTCCGCGCGATGAGCTTCGCCGGGGGCATGCACGTCTTCCCGGGCGGGTCGGTCGACCCGGACGACGCCGGGGCCGAGATCGGCTGGGCGGGCCCTCCGGTCGCAGACTGGGCGCGCGCCTTCTCCTGCGACGAGCCGCTCGCTCGCGCGCTGGTCTGCGCGGCGGTGCGCGAGACCTTCGAGGAGTCCGGCGTGCTGCTCGCCGGCCCGTCGCCCGACGCCGTGCTGGCCGACGTGAGCACCGACGAGTGGGAGGCCGAGCGGGCCGCCCTGGAGGCCCGCGAGCAGTCGCTGTCGCAGCTGCTCGCCCGCCGCGGCCTGGTGCTGCGCGCCGACCTGCTCCGGCCGCTCGCGCACTGGATCACCCCGGAGGTCGAGCCCAAGCGCTTCGACACCCGCTTCTTCCTCGCCGAGCTGCCGCCCGGCCAGGTGTGCCGCGACGCCGGCAGCGAGGCCGACTCGCGCCTGTGGGTGCGGCCGGCCGACGCGCTGGGCGGGGGCCTGGCGATGATGCCGCCGACCGAGGCCGCGCTGGCGGCCGTCCGGGAGGCGCCCGACGTCGCGGCCGCGCTCGCCGCCCCGCGCGAGGTCGTGCCGGTGATGCCGGCCTTCGTCCTGGACGGGGACGGGGTCGTCCTGCGGGTGCCCGACGTGGCGGGGCTCGCCGGGCACAGCGGCGCCTCCGGCAGCGCGGGCGCCCCCTCGGGGCCGTGAGCGCCGGCGAGGGCGGGGGCCCGCCGGGAGCGCTGCGGGCGGTCACCCCGTCCGCGGGCGTGCTGCTGGCGCCCAACCCCGGGCCGATGACCCTCGAGGGGACCAACAGCTGGGTCCTGCGGGCCCCCGGCTCGGCCGGCTGCGTCGTCGTCGACCCCGGGCCGCTCGACGAGGGCCACCTCGCGGCGCTGGCCGGCTGCGGGCCGGTGGAGGTCGTGCTGCTGACGCACGGGCACCTGGACCACAGCGAGGGCGCGGCGCGCTTCGCCGCGCTCACCGGTGCCCCGGTCCGGGCGCTCGACCCGGCCCTGCGGCTCGGCGACGAGGGGCTCGGCGAGGGCGACGTCGTCGCCGCCGCGGGGCTGGAGCTGCGGGTGCTGGCCACGCCCGGCCACACCGCCGACTCGCTGAGCTTCGTGCTCGACGAGCCCGCCGGGGGGCCGGGGGCCGTCCTCACCGGCGACACGGTCCTGGGCCGCGGCACGACCGTCGTGGCGCACCCCGACGGCGTGCTCGGCGACTACCTGCGGTCGCTGGAGCGGCTGCGCGCGCTCGAGGACCGCACCGTCCTGCCCGGGCACGGCCCGGAGCTGCCCTCGGCCGCCACCGCCGCCGAGCACTACCTCGCCCACCGGCGGCAGCGGCTGGAGCAGGTGCGGGCGGCGGTCGACGCCGGCGTGCGCACCCCGCGGGCGGTCGTGGAGACGGTCTACGCCGACGTCGACCGGGCGCTGTGGCCGGCCGCCGAGCTCTCGGTGCGGGCGCAGCTGGCCCACCTGGGCGTGCTGACGTGACCTGCCCGACCTGCGCCACGCCGGTCGTCCCGGGCGCGCGCTTCTGCTTCGCCTGCGGGACGGCGCTGGCCGGCCTGCCGGTGCCCGACGTGGAGACCGAGCGGCGGGTCGTCACGGTGCTGTTCGGCGACCTGTCCGACTTCACCAGCTGGGCCGAGGACCTCGACCCCGAGCGGGTCGGGGTGGTCACCGACCGGGTGCTGGCCTCGCTCGCCGCGATCGTCGGCGAGTTCGGCGGGCACGTCGACAAGCTCACCGGCGACGGGATCATGGCCGTCTTCGGCGCCCCGACCGCGCACGAGGACGACGCCGAGCGGGCCGTGCGCGCCGCCGCGCGGATGCAGGCGGTGGTGCGCCGGCTCGTCGAGGAGGAGAGCGGCGGCGGGCGGCGCCTGGCGCTGCGCGTCGGGCTCAACACCGGCGAGGTCGTCGCCGGCGTGCAGGCCCACCTGAGCTACACGGTCATCGGCGACACGGTCAACACCGCCGCCCGGCTGTCCGACGCCGCGGGCCTCGGTGCCGTCTACGCCGGCCGCGAGACCGCGCTGAGCACCATCGCCGCGGCCTCCTGGCGGGCGCTCGCGCCGCTGCGGCTCAAGGGCAAGCGCGAGCCGGTGCCGGCGTACGAGCTGGTCGGCCTGCGCCGGGCCGGCGTGAGCCGGCTCGGCCTCGGCGACGAGGCCCCGTTCCTCGGGCGGGAGGCGGAGTTCGGCTCGCTCGTGGGCCGGCTGCTCGACGTCACCGACACCGGCAACCCGCGCAGCGTGCTCGTCACCGGCGAGGCCGGGGTGGGCAAGACCCGGCTGGCGCAGGAGCTGTCCCGCTTCGCCGGCGAGCTGCCGGGGACCCGTGTGCTCTGGGGCCGCTGCGCGCCGTACGGCGAGGGGCGCGACCTCGCGGCGGTCGCCGAGATGGTCCGCACCGCCTGCGGGATCGGCGAGGGCGACGACCTCGAGACCGCCCGCGCGCGGGTCGGGCGGACCGTCGCCCGGCTGGACTCGCCCGCCTACGCCGGCCCGGTGCCCGCCGCGGTCGCGGAGCGGCTGAGCGCCCTGCTCGGCCTCGAGGAGCCCGCCGGGGCGGTGCCGCCGGAGAGCGCGGCGCCCGGCGCGCCGGTCGGCGGCGACCGGGTCCGCCAGGCCGTCGCGGCGCTGTTCACCGCCTTCGCCGCCGAGGCGCCGCTGGTGCTCGTGCTCGACGACGTGCACTGGGCGACCCCGACGATGCTCGAGGGGGTGCTCGACGTCGCCGCGCAGACCCGCGGCCCGGTGCTGCTGCTCGTGCTCGGACGCCCCGAGATGCTCGACCGCGTGCTGCCGGCCGGGTGGGAGCAGGGCCTCAACGGTCCCGAGCGGCTGGCCCTGCCCCCGCTGGAGGACAGCGCCGCCGAGCGCCTGCTGCGGGCCTACCTCGGCGCGTCGGCGGACGGTCTCGACGAGGGCGTCCGCGACGCCCTGCTGACCCGGGCGCAGGGCAACCCCTTCTTCCTCGCCGAGCTGCTGAACCTGCTCGTCGACCGCGGCCTGCTGCGGCGCAGCCACGACCGCTGGGTGCTCGTCACCGACCCGGACGGCGGCGACGCCACCTGGCCCGGGGCACTGCCCGCCGGGGTGCAGGCGGTGCTGGCCGCGCGCATCGACCGGCTCGAGGGCCCGGCCAAGGGCGTGCTGCGCGACGCGAGCGTGCTCGGCCTCGCGCTCACCGTGCCGGCGCTCGAGGCCGTGGGGCGCGCGTCCGGGCACGGCGACCCGGAGGTGGTCCGGGCGGCGGTCGACGAGCTCGTCGAGCGCCGGCTGCTCGAGCCGACCGACGAGCCGGGCTGCCTGCGCTTCGGGCACACGCTCGTGCGCGACGTCGCGTACGCCGGCCTGGCCAAGGTGGAGCGGGCCCGGCGGCACGCGGCGGCGGCCGCGTACGCGCTCACCGCCCCGGGACGGGGGGCGGACAGCGACCTCGTCGTGGCGGCCCACGGCGAGCGGGCGGTCCGGCTCGCGGCGGAGATGGGGCTCGCCCGCACCGACCCGGCCTGGCGGGCCCGCGGCGACGCGTTCGCGGCCCTCGTGCGGGTCGGCACGTCGGCGCTGGCCCGCGACGACAACGCCAGCGGGCAGAGCGCCGTCGGTCGGGCGCTCGCGCTGGCCGGGCAGGAGTACGGCCCGCCGCTGGACGCGGCGCAGGTCCGCTCCGCGCAGGTCGCCCACGCCCAGGCCCTGGTCGCGCTGCACCGGCTCGACGAGGCCGAGGCCGAGCTGACGCCCGCGCTGCTCGCCGGTGACGAGGCGCTGCGCGCCGGCGCGCTCACCGTGCTCGGCGACGTCCGGCGGCGCCGCTCCGACCGCGCCGGCGCCCGGGAGGCGTTCGTGTCGGCGATGGCCGCGGCGAGCAGCGCGGGGGTCGACCGGCTGGCCGGCGAGGCGCTGCGGCAGCTGGGCCTGCTCGACTACTTCGACGGGTCGCTGCGCGACGCCGAGCGGCGCTTCCGGCAGGCCCACGCGCTGGCCGTGCAGGTCGACGACCCGCGGGGGGCCGGCTGGGCGCTGCAGCACCTGGCGTGGAGCGCGACGACGCGCGGCGACTACGACCTCGCCGACGAGGTGCTCGAGGAGGCCGCCGAGGTCTTCAGCGCGCTGGAGGACACCGGCGGGCTGTCGTGGGTGGCGGGCACCGAGGGGCTGGTGCGGCTGCTGCAGGGGCGTCTGGCCGAGGCCCGCGAGCTCGCCGGGTCGGTCCTGCCGCTCGGCGAGGCGATGGGGGAGCGCTGGGGGGTGGCCGCGCTGCTCACCATCGACGCGCTGGCGGCCGCGGAGCTCGGCGACGTGTCCGTCGCCGCCGCCGAGGCCGACCGGGCCCGCGAGCGGTTCCGCGAGGTCGGCGACCTCTGGGGGCAGGCCCTCGCCCTCATCGCCGCGGGCGCCGCGGCGCGCGGCGCCGGCGACCCGGACGGCGCCGTGGCGCTGCACGCGGAGGCCGTCGCGCTCGCCGAGCAGCGGCACCCGGTCGTCGCGGCGCTCGCCCTGGTGGCCAGCGGCTACGCCCAGCTCGACCGCGGCGACCTCGAGGCCGCCGAGGGCGCGGTCTGGCGGGCCTCCGCGCTGCTCGGCGGGATCGACCTCGAGCCGCACGCCGTCGTCGGCGTGAAGGTGCTGCTCGCGCAGGTCCTGCGCCGCCGCGGCGAGCTCTCCGCCGCCCTCGAGCAGCTCGACAGCGCCCTGTCCGCGACCCGCGCGCCGGCGCTGCTCTTCCCGCGCCGCCAGGCGCTGGCCCACCGCGCGGGCACGCTGCTCGACCTGGGGCGGCCCGAGGAGGCCCTGGAGGCGGCCCGCACCGCGGCCGACACGCCCGCCGAGGACGTGCGCTCCCGGGTGCTCGGGCTGCGCGCGCTCGGCTCGGCCCTGCGGGCCTGCGGCCACGCCGAGCAGGCGCGGCACGTGCTGCAGGAGGCGCTGCAGGTGGCCCGGTCCACCTCGATGACCGCGGAGCTGCGGGCGACCGAGCGGCTGCTGGGCCCCTGACCCTCCCGTGCGGGGTGACCGGCTGTCGACCCCGCGTGACCTATGGTCGTCGGCGTCCGACCTCCCGCTCCTCGAGGACGTGCCCGATGACCCGCTGCCTCCCGCGCCCCGTCCTGCAGGTCGCCGCCGCCGGCGCCGGCCTGCTGCTGGCCCTGCCGCTGCTCGCGTCGCCCGCGGGCGCGGCCCCCGCGCGCCCGGCCGGGGCCGCCGCCCTGCAGGACCGCGCCGGCGTCGAGCGCCTCGCCGCCCGCACCGGCCCGGCCCGGCCCGCGCCCCGCGACCCCGCCCGGGCGGTCGCGGCCGGCCAGGTCGACACCCTCGTCGCCGCCGACTACGTCCAGCAGCAGCACGTGGAGGGCACCCCGCTGGAGGTGACCTTCTACGTCTACAACGTGAGCGTCGACGACTCGACGACACCGACCGGCGACATCGTCGTGCAGGACGTCGACGAGGCGGGCCAGCCCGCGGCCCTGCCCGTCGCGACCGCGGCCCTGCAGCCCGACCCCGAGGACCCCAGCGTCGCCTACGCCGACGTGACCGTCCCGGACGGCGTCGCGGCGCTGCACGACCTGCAGGCCCTCTACTCCGGCGACAGCGCGCACGCCTCCAGCGGACCCGCCCCCGCCTACCTCGAGGTCGTCTCCGCCGACCCGGACCGGCAGTACCTCCAGCGGCTCTACCTCGACGTGCTCGACCGGCTGCCCGACGACGAGGGCTTCGACTACTGGCTGCCGATCGTCCAGCAGGGCAAGCGGGCCGACACCGCGTACGCCTTCACGCTCACGCAGGAGTTCTTCACCGGCGAGATCGTGGAGACCTACCAGCGCTTCCTCGGCCACGACCCCGACGCGGGCGGGCTGGCCTACTACCGCAAGCTGTTCGCGCAGGGCCTGACGGTGCAGGACCTCAAGACCGATGTGGTCGACAGCCCGGAGTACTACTCGGGGGTCTCCTCGGACTCGGCGTTCCTCGACAAGGCCTACCAGGACTTCTTCGAGCGCGGCCCGGACAGCGCCGGCAAGGCCTACTACGTCGGCCTGCTGCAGTCCCGGCGGACGACCCGCGCCAACATCGCGTACGAGCTCGCCGTGAGCGACGAGCACCAGCGCTTCTTCCTCGACGACGCGTACGGCGACCTGCTCGAGCGCAACGTCGACGACGGTGGGCTGGCCTACTGGTCGAGCGTGGTGCGCAAGGGCTACCGCCAGGAGCTCGTGACGTTCTCGATCGCGGTGAGCCCGGAGTACGCCCGCTTCCTCGCCGCCTGAGCGCTCAGGCGGCCCGGGCGCGCTGCTCGGCGGCGCGCCCGAGCCGTTCGAGGAACCTCGCGGCGAGCGCCTGCAGCCGCTCCGCCCGGGCAGCGTCGGCCAGGCCGGTGCTCCGCAGCTCCAGCACCGCCCGGGTGCCCGGGACGGCGCTGCCCGGTCCGTACGCGAGGGTGAGCGTGCCCGAGGTGCTGGGCAGGTCCGGGCCCGAGAAGGCGAACGGCACGACGTACGACGTGGGCGTGCGGCGCGGCGGCTCGACCGACACCGTGGCGGCCGTGCGCGGGCGGCCCTCGGTCTCGACCTCGACGAGCACGCGGCCGCCGGCCTCGGCGACCCGCTCGACGCCCGGCCACAGCTCGACGGCGGCGGGGCTGGCGAGCAGCAGGGCCGTCGAGGTGGGGTCGGCGGCGATGTCGCGGGCCGCACGGGTACGTACGGGCTCCTCCTGCACGGTGCTCACCTCCGGGGGCGTGCTTGCTGAAGCAAGCACAGAGTAAGCACAGCGGGTGGGAGTGGTCGAGCCGGGCCGGAGTGACGGACGGCACGTGGGCGGCGCCGCACCGGTCGCTGGGTCAGTCGCTGGGTCAGTCGCTGGGTCAGTCGCTGGGTCAGTCGCTGGTCAGTCGCAGCCCTGCGTGCTGACCCGCTCGGTGGCCGTCCGACCGGTCGCGGCGTCGGAGGCCACCTCCTCGGCGGTGAGCGCGTAGCCGGTGTCGGTGCGGTCGGCCGCCGCGGCGAAGACCACGCCGAGCACCCGGCCCTGCGGGTCGATCAGCGGCCCGCCCGAGTTGCCCGGCTGCACGAGCGCACGCAGCGCGTAGATCTCGCGCACGACGGTGCTGCTGCCGTAGATGTCCGGGCCGCGGGCCCGCTGGGTCTCGCGCACGCGCGCCGGGTCGGCGCGGAACGGCCCGTCCTGCGGGTAGCCGACGACGATCGCGCCGTCGCCGGCCTCGGCCGGACCGGCGAAGCGGAGCGGCTCGGCGTCCAGGCCCGGCACGCGCAGCACGGCGATGTCGCGGCGCGGGTCGTAGAGCACGACCGTCGCGTCGAGCGAGCGCCGCCCCACCTGGACCTGGGGGTCGCGCACGCCGGCGACGACGTGCGCGTTGGTCATGACCCGCTCGGGGGCGTAGACGAAGCCGGTGCCCTCGATGCGCCGGGAGCAGCCTGTCGCCACGCCGGTGATCTTGAAGACCTCGTCGCGCACGCCCTGCACCACGGCGCTGCTCGCCAGGGCCGGGTCGGGCGCGGGCACGTCGGCGCTGCGGGTGGGGTCCAGGCCGCCGAAGACGTCGGGGAAGCCGCGGTCGTCGACGAGCCGTCGGAAGCCGTCGAACGCCTCCTGGGCCTGGGACGGCAGCACGGCGTCGACCGCGGCGATGACGGCCGAGCGGCGCACCTGGGAGGCCAGCGAGGGGTAGGGGGCGCTCGCGACGGCGGTGCCGATCAGCCAGGCGACGAGCAGGAGCCCGGCGACGCTCACGACGGCGCCCGCCCCGGAGTCGACCAGCCGGGCGGGCCGCGAGGTCAGCGACGCCCGCAGCCGGCCGCCGACGGCGGTGGCGAGGAGCTGGCCGACGGCGGCGAGCACCAGCACGACGCCCAGCCCGACGACGGTCTGGTCCACGTCGGACAGCGGCCCCGAGCGGGCGACGGCCGGCGCGATCCGGGCACCGAGGGCGCCGCCGCCGAGGAAGCCCGCGAAGGACAGCACGCCGACGACGAAGCCCTGCCGGTAGCCCGACAGCGCGAACAGCGCCGCCGCCCCCAGCAGGACGACGTCGAGCAGGTCGCCGCGCACGTCAGCGCTCGGCGGGCGGGCAGGGCGAGGGGCGGCAGGGGCGGGTCACTCGACGACGACCTGCCCGACCATGCCGCTGTGCAGCGTGCACTCGAAGCGGTAGGTGCCCGGCTTGGTGAACGTGTAGGTGCCCGTCGCCTCGCCGGAGGTGGTCACGGGGATCGGCGTGCCGAGCCCGGCGTCGTCGAAGACCAGGTTGTGCGGCACGCCGCCCTCGATCCGCAGGGTGAGGGCGAGCGTGCCGACCTGTGCCCGGACGGTCTCGGGGGCGAACTTCAGCTGCGCGTTGCCGACGACGGTCGCGGTCTGGGCGCTGGCCGGGCCGGCGGCGGTGACCGCGCCGGCCGCGGTGGGCGTGTCGCCGCCTGCCCCGCCGCAGCCGGACAGCACCAGGGCGGACAGGACGAGCAGGGCGGCGAGCAGGCGGCGGGGGGTCACGGGGCAGGGGGCCTCTCGGGCTGGGCGGCAGGGACGGGGACGGGCTGGGGCTGGGGCTGGGGCTGGGGCTGGGGCTGGGGTGGGGTGGGGGCTGGGGCGGGGACGGCGGGGCGGGAGGGGACAGCGGCGCACCGGCCGGGCGGTCGGGCACGGCGCCCGAGGCGAGGGCGGGGGAGCTGGCGCGGGCCAGGGCGACGGTCTCCGGGTCCAGGTCGCGCACGCGCGCGGTGTCCCACGGGCGCTCCCACCCGCCGAGGGCGAGCAGCCGGTCGAGCACCCCGGCGGTGAAGCCCCAGACGAGCAGGCGGCCGGTGTCGAACCCGGGGCCGGTGAAGCCGCTCGGGTGTCGTACGCGCACCCGGTGCTCGGGGTCGGTGAGCCGGGACAGCGGCACCCGCACGACGCTCGCGACCTCGGCCGGGTCGAGCGCCGTCACCGGGTGCGGGTCGCGCCAGTGCGCCACGACCGGGGTGACGACGAAGCCCGACGGCGGGAGCCACAGGTCGGGCAGCGTGCCGAGGACGTCGACGGTCGCCGGGTCGAGCCCGACCTCCTCGGCCGCCTCGCGCATAGCCGCGCCGACCGGCCCGTCGTCACCGGGGTCGAGGGCGCCCCCGGGGAAGGCCGGTTGCCCCGCGTGCGAGCGCAGGGTCGCCGCTCGCTCGATGATCAGCAGGTCGGGCCCGTCGGGGCCCTCGCCGAAGAGCACGAGGACGGCCGAGTAGCGGCGCGCGCCGGTCTCGGGAGGCAGGAACACGCCGAGCTGGTCGCCGCGGACGTGCGGGAGGGCGGCGGCCAGCGGGGCGAGCCAGGCGGGCACCGGTACGGGTCCGGTGCCGGGCGCTGTGTCGGGCGCGGTGTCGGGCGCGGTGGAGGGCGTGGTCACACCGGCACCCCGAGGTGGTCGGCGACGTCCTGGACGAGGGCCTGCTCGTCGGCGTACGCCCCGACCTGCACGTGGGCGACCGAGCCGTCGGCGCGGACCAGGACGGTGATGGGCGGGCCCGGCCCGAAGTGCCGCAGGACGTCGCCGGCGTCGTCGCGCACCAGCGGGTAGCGGATGCCGAACTGCCGGGCGAAGGCGTAGACGCTCTCCGGGCTGTCCTCGTGCACGACCCCGACGACGCCGACCCGGTCGCCGGCCCGCGCGGCGAAGGCCACCAGCGCGGGGACCTCCTCGACGCACGGCCCGCACCAGGTCGCCCAGAGGTTGAGCACCGTCGGGCGACCGGGCGCCTGCGCGACCGCCACGGCCGGCCCGTCGCCGAAGCAGGGCAGCTCGCCCCCGGGCAGCGCGGTGGTCAGCCCGGGCGGGCACGCGGGCAGGTCGGCGGCGGCGCGGGCGGCGGCCAGCGAGGGGTCGGGGGCCGCCGGTGCCGGGGCGCCGGACCCGCGGCTGCCCACCACCAGGGCGCCGGCAAGCACCGCGAGCACCGCGACCAGCGCGAGCAGGCGACCCCGCGTCACGGCGCCACCGCTGTCTGCGCCGGCGTCTTCACCAGCGCCTGGGCGACCTCGGGGTCGGTGGGGCCGGTGCCGTACGACGGGCACCAGCGGGCCAGGCCGCAGGCGCCGCAGGCGGGCTTGCGGGCGTGGCACACCCGCCGGCCGTGGAAGATCGTGCGGTGGCTGAGCAGGGTCCACTCGCGCCGCGGCACGAGGGCGCCGAGGGCGTGCTCGACCTCGACCGGGTCGGTCGCGGCCGTCCAGCCGAAGCGCCGCGCGAGCCGCCCGACGTGGGTGTCCACGGTGATGCCCGGCACGCCGAACGCGTCGCCGAGCACGACGTTGGCCGTCTTGCGGCCGACGCCCGGGAGCGTGACGAGGTCCTCGAGGCGGTCGGGCACCTGCCCGTCGTAGCGCTCGACGAGCGCCGCGCCCAGGCCGACCAGGCTGCTGGCCTTGTTGCGGAAGAAGCCGGTGGGCCGCACCAGGTCCTCGAGCTCGGCCCGGTCCGCGCCGGCGTAGGACGCGGCGTCCGGGTAGCGGGCGAACAGCGCGGGCGTCACCTCGTTGACCCGCTTGTCGGTGCACTGGGCCGACAGCACCGTCGCCACGACGAGCTCGAGCGGGGAGCGGAAGTCCAGCTCGCAGTGCGCGTCGGGGTGCAGCACCGCCAGCTCGCGGGACATCCGCCGGGCCCGGCGCACCAGCGCCAGCGGGCTCTCGCCCGGCCGGGCCGCAGCCCCGACGGGGCCGGGGGACCGCCCGCTGCTCCCGTCCCCGCCACGGGTCGAGCCTACGGTCGCGGGGCGCGGCCGGCCCCGCGGACCGCACGCCGGTGGGCCGCCCGGGAGCGGGCTTGCGCCGCCCGGGTGACCCGGCTCAAGCGGGTCCCGGGCGCCGTCGACACGGAGGGTGACGGTCGCAGCAGGCGACCCGGCGGAAGGACAGGCATGGACGCCCCCTCCTCGGCACGGCGGCGGCCCCGGCCGGGCCCGCGCCCGGTCCCCGAGGTGCGCGAGGAGTACGGCCACCTCGGCCTCGAGGAGCTGCGGTCCTACCGCACCGCGCTGCAGGCGGAGGAGGGCAAGGTGTCGTACTGGCGGCGCATCCTGCAGGCGCGGCTGGACGTGGTCCGCGAGGGCCGCACCCTCGGTGGCACCGGCAGCCTGGACGCCCGCACGCTGCGACCCGTGCTCGCCGAGCGCACCGTCACCGCCGGGCGCACCGCGCTCGTGCAGGTGCTCCCGGTCGACGACATCCCGCCGCTGCCCGCGCTCGGGGAGCTGTGGGAGCGCCAGGTCGACCCCGCCGACCCGGCGGCCTCGGCCGCGCTCGAGCACGACCTGGCCGCTGCCGAGCGCCAGCTGTCGGGCTACCGCGCGGCCCTGCACCGGCGGCTGGAGGCGGCGACCGGCGAGCTCATCGCGCGCTACCGCCGGACGCCCACCGCGTGCCTGTCGGCCCTGCCGCTGCCGGCGCCGCGCCGCGCGTCGGGCCTGTGACGCGCGTCCCGAGCGGGATGAGCGCGGGGGGAGGGGGAAGGCCGTGGGGGTGGGTGCTCTGCTGCTGATCCTGCTGTTCCCCCTCGGGCTGCTCGGGCTGATGCTCGGCATGGAGCGCGTCGAGCAGCCGCTGCGCGAGGACTCGCTCACCGAGCAGCTCGGCGCCTTCCTCGACACCGCCCGGCCCGAGGAGGTCGAGGCGTTCATCAGCGACGGGTTCGGCCCGGCGCTGGAGCGCTACTGGAAGCGGCGGCGCCTCGCGCGCCTGATCCCGGGTCTGCCGCGGTGACGTGGGACACTCCGGTGTCCCGGGCAGCGACGCGCGCTCCGGGCAGCGATCCGGGAGGTAGGGCGTGGACGAGGTCCTGGCGCAGGCCGGCCTGTTCCAGGGGGTGGCCCCGGAGGCGGCCGAGGCACTCGCCTCGTCGCTGACGCACGCCGACTACACGCGCGGCGAGACGGTCTTCGTCGAGGGCGAGCTCGGCGACACCCTCTTCATCGTGCTGAGCGGCAAGGTCAAGATCGGCCGCCGGGCGGCCGACGGCCGGGAGAACATGCTCTCGGTCATGGGGCCGTCCGACATGTTCGGCGAGCTGTCGCTGTTCGACCCGGGCCCGCGCACGGCGACCGCCTCGGTGCTCACCGACGCGCGGCTCGCCTCGCTGGCGCACACCTCGCTGCGGCCCTGGATCAAGGACCGGCCGGAGATCGCGGAGCAGCTGCTGCGCGTGCTCGCCCGGCGGCTGCGGCGCACCAACGACGCCCTCGCCGACCTGATCTTCACCGACGTGCCCGGTCGCGTCGCGAAGGCGCTGCTCGGCCTGGCCGAGCGGTTCGGCGAGGCCGAGGGCGACGGGGTGCGGGTGCACCACGACCTCACCCAGGAGGAGCTGGCGCAGCTCGTCGGCGCCTCCCGGGAGACGGTCAACAAGGCGCTGGCCGACTTCGCCTCGCGCGGCTGGATGCGCGTGGAGTCACGCGCCGTGACGATCCTCGACGCCGACCGGCTGGCCCGCCGGGCCCGCTGAGCCGGCGCACCGGTCGGGGGTCAGCCGCGCAGGCGCGGCACCGGCACGGGGTCGGGGGCCCCGGCGGCCTCGACCCGGTCGGCCAGCGCGGCGGCCCAGCCGCCCAGCGCCGGCGACAGGCCGTGCGGCGGGGCAGGCACCTCGGCGAGCCGGCCCGCGCCGCGACGCAGCAGACGCACGCCGCCGACCGGGTTGCCCCGCTGCAGGTGGGTGAGCCCGACGCAGAGCTGCGCGAGGCCCTGCCAGAGCGCCCGCTCGGCCTCGGGAGCGGCCTTCCACGAGGCCTCCAGGACCTCGTGCGCCCCGAAGGCGCGCCCCTCGTCGAGCAGCGTCTGCGCCAGGTCGACCGCGGCCGACGGCGCGAGTGCCTGCTCGGGCACGTCCGGCACGGCGGCGGGGTCGTCGAGCTCGACCGGCCGGCCGAGCCGGTCGCGGCCCGGCCGGGTCCGCCTCACCGCGACAGGTGCTCGAGCAGCGCGCCGGTCACCGTCCGCGGCACCTCCTGGTGCGGGAAGTGGCCGACCCCGCGCAGCACCCGCAGGTCGTACGGCCCGCGCGCCCACCGGTCGGAGCCCTGCGCGGTGCTGAGCAGCACGCAGGGGTCCTCCTCGCCGTGCAGGTGCAGGACGGGCGCCTCGACCCCGCGCTCGAGGACCTCGCGGAAGCGGGAGCCCTCCGGTCGGACCTGCGAGCGCACCGCCCAGCGGTAGTACTCCAGCGCGCAGTGCGCTGCCGCCGGCACCCGCATCGCCTCGGTGCAGCGCCGCTCGGTCTCGGCGTCGGGGAAGCCGGGCCCGCCCCAGCGGTGCAGCAGCTCGCCGACGAGCCCCCCGTCTCTCAGCCGCCCCTCCGGCCAGCGCGGCACCTGGAAGCCCGCGACGTAGCGCGAGGCCCGGGCCTGCCGGGCGTCGCGGACCCCGGCGAGCATGCGCAGCGGGTGGGCGATCGACAGGACGGTGAGCGTCCGGACCGCGCGCGGGTGCAGCGTCGCGGTCGTCCAGCCCAGGTGGCCGCCCCAGTCGTGCCCGACCACGTGCGCCGAGCCCGCGCCCAGGGCCCGGACGAGACCGGCGACGTCGGCCGACAGGGTGTAGGCGTCGTAGCCGCGCGGGGGCTTGTCGCTCGCGCCGTAGCCGCGCAGGTCCGGGGCGACCGCGTGGAAGCCGGCCTCGCCGAGCGCGGCGAGCTGCGCCCGCCAGGACCACCAGAACTCGGGGAAGCCGTGCAGCAGCAGCACGAGCGGCCCGTCGGCCGGGCCGGCCTCGGCGACGTGGAAGCGCAGACCGCCCGCGCATGGACGTCACGGTGCGTCCACGGCCCGTCGACGAGGACGACGCTCTCCTCGGGCGGCACCTCGCGAGGGTGCCACACCCCGCCGGTCGGACCGGTCAGACCTGCGGGGTGCTCGCGCGGGTCGGAGCCGTGGTCGGGTGCTTGGCGAAGGCGATGTCGTCCTTCACAGTGCTGATCGTGCGCTCGGGCGGGCCGACCTTTCTTGATGCTCTTCTTGCCGAACAGCGCCGCCACGCCGGCGAGCAGCAGGTAGAGCACCGCCACGGTGAGGAACCCCAGCCCGACGTGGTCGCCGTACAGCCAGCTGAAGAAGAAGGCGAGGGCGATGGACAGGAACAGCCCGGCGACCGCGCCCAGCCCAGCCCGGCGGCGCCGAAGGCACCCACGCCCTTCCCGGCGTTCTTGACCTCGTTGCCGATCTCGAGCTTGGCGAGCGCGACCTCCTTGCGCAGCAAGGTCGAGACGTCGGCGGTCGCGCTGGCGACGAGCTCGCCGAGGCTCTTGTCCTGGACGGGGGAGGTCACGCAGGCTCCTCGGGGTGGTGCGGCTCGTGGGGTCGTCCGCTCCGTACCCCCTCGCGCGGTGCCGACACGACCGCACGGCGAGGGCCGGGTGCCCGGCGCGCAGCCGGGCCCCGGCCCTCGGTCGTGCGGCGGTCAGTCCTCGCTCGGTGCGGAGCCCATCTGGGAGTTGATCGCGTTGACCACCGTCGGGTCGGCGAGGGTCGTGACGTCCCCGAGCTCGCGGTGCTCGGCGACGTCGCGCAGCAGGCGCCGCATGATCTTGCCGCTGCGGGTCTTGGGCAGCTCCGGGGTGATGAGGATCTGCCGGGGCTTGGCGATGGGGCCGATCTCGCGCGCGACGTGCTCGCGCAGCTGCTTGGCGAACTCCTCACCGGCCGACTCCTCGTCGGCGACGTGCCCGCGCACGGTGACGAACGCGACGATCGCCTGCCCGGTCGTGGCGTCCTGCGCGCCGACGACGGCCGCCTCGGCGACCGACGGGTGGCTGACCAGCGCCGACTCGACCTCGGTGGTGGAGATCCGGTGGCCGGAGACGTTCATGACGTCGTCGACGCGACCGAGCAGCCACAGCACGTGGTCCTCGTCCCACTTGGCGCCGTCGCCGGCGAAGTAGCGGCCCTCGAAGCGCGACCAGTAGGTCTCGCGGTAGCGCTCCTCGTCGTTCCAGATGCCGCGCAGCATCGCGGGCCAGGGCTCGTCGAGGGTGAGGAAGCCGCCGCCGACGTCGCCGACGGACGTGCCGTCGCCGTCCACGACGTCGACGCTCACGCCGGGCAGCGGGCCCATCGCGGAGCCGGGCTTGGTGGCCGTCACGCCCGGCAGCGGGCTGATCATCATGGCGCCGGTCTCGGTCTGCCACCAGGTGTCGACGATCGGGCAGCGGTCGCCGCCGATGACCCGGCGGTACCACATCCAGGCCTCCGGGTTGATCGGCTCCCCGACCGAGCCGAGCACCCGCAGGGCGGACAGGTCGTGGGCGGCCGGCAGCTCCTCGCCCCACTTCATGCACGTCCGGATGAGGGTCGGTGCGGTGTAGAGCAGCGTCACGCCGTACTCCGCGGCGATCTTCCACAGCCGGTCGCGCCCGCCGGCGTCGGGCGTCCCCTCGTACATCACCTGGGTCGCGCCGTTGGCCAGCGGGCCGTAGGTGATGTAGCTGTGCCCGGTCACCCAGCCGACGTCGGCGGTGCACCAGTAGACGTCGGTCTCGGGCTTGAGGTCGAAGACCGCCCAGTGCGTCCAGGCGGTCTGGGTCAGGTAGCCGCCGGAGGTGTGCAGGATGCCCTTGGGGCGCCCGGTGGTGCCGGAGGTGTAGAGCAGGAAGAGCGGGTGCTCGGCGGGGAACGCCTTCGGCTCGTGCGTCTCGGGCTGGGCGTCGACGACGTCGTGCCACCAGACGTCGCGGCCCTCGGTCCACGCGACGTCCTGGCCGGTGCGCTTGACGACGACGACGCTCGCGACGTCGGGGCAGCGCTCGAGGGCCTCGTCGAGGATGCTCTTCAGGCCGCTGGCGCTGCCGCGTCGGTAGCCGCCGTCGGCGGTGACGACGACGCGGGCCTGGGCGTCGGTGATCCGGTCGACGAGCGCCTGGGCGGAGAAGCCGCCGAAGACGACGGAGTGCGGGGCGCCGATCCGGGCGCACGCCAGCATCGAGACGACCGCCTCGGGGATCATCGGCAGGTAGAGGCAGACCCGGTCGCCGGCCTGCACGCCCAGGCCCTCGAGGGCGTGCGCGGCGCGGTTGACCTCGCGCTGCAGGTCGGCGTAGGTCAGGTCGCGCCGGTCGCCCTCGGGCTCGCCGACCCAGTGGATCGCGACCCGGTCGCCGTGGCCGGCCGCCACGTGCCGGTCGACGCAGTTGACCGCGACGTTGAGCTCGCCGTCGGCGAACCAGCGGGCGAAGGGCGGCTGCCAGTCGAGGACCTCGGTGAACGGCGTCTCCCACTGCAGCCGCCGGGCCTGCTCGGCCCAGAAGCCCAGCCGGTCCTGCGCGGCCTGGTCGTACGCCTCGGCCGGGACGTTGGCCGACGCGGCGAGGTCGGCGGGCGGCTCGAAGCGGCGGTCCTCGCGGGACAGCGCCTCCAGGCCCTGCTCGGTGGTGCTCACGGGTGCTCCTTCGCGGGTTCGTGGTGCAGCTGCGGGGGACCGGCGGGGTCGAGCCTCACCCAGCGGGGCGGTCAGGACAACACCGGGGTGTACGCCGCGGTGCCCGGCCGCGCGCCGTCGCGCGACCGGGCACCGGGTCTGCGGGGGCCTAGTGCGCGGAGGCCTTCTCGGCGCCGACCCCGGTCAGGGAGCGGACCTCCATCTCGGCGTACTTGGCCTCGTCGTGCTCCTTGGACAGGACCGTGCCGAGCCAGCCGCACAGGAAGCCGAGCGGGATCGACACCAGACCGGGGTTCTCCAGCGGGAACCAGTGGAAGTCGGTGCCCAGGCCGAACAGCGACGCGCTCACGTCGGGGGCGCCGTTGACGCCCTTGGTGACCTTGCCGCTGACGACCGGCGAGAAGGCGACGAGCACGACGGAGGAGATCAGCCCGCCGTAGATCGCGGCGACGGCACCGGCGGTGTTGAAGCGCCGCCAGAACAGCGAGTAGAGGATCGCCGGCAGGTTGGCCGAGGCCGCCACCGCGAACGCCAGGGCGACGAGGAACGCCACGTTGAGCTTCTGGGCGTAGATGCTCAGGACGATCGCCACCGCGCCGACGACGACGGCCGAGATGCGGGCGACCTTCACCTCCTCGCCGTCGCGCACCTGGCCGCGCTTGATCACGCTCGTGTAGATGTCGTGGGCGAAGGACGCGCTGCTGGCCAGCGTGAGGCCGGCGACGACCGCCAGGATGGTCGCGAAGGCCACCGCGGCGATGATCGCGAGCAGCAGGGTGCCGCCGAGGTCGCCGAAGACGTCGTCGCCGATCGTCTGCGCGAGCTGGAGCGCGGCGGTGTTGCCGCTGGCGCTCTGCGCCTTGATCGCGGCCGGCCCGACGAGGGCGGCGGCGCCGAAGCCCAGCGCGATCGTCATGAGGTAGAAGCTGCCGATGATGCCGATCGCCCACAGCACGCTCTTGCGGGCCGCCTTGGAGTCCGGGACGGTGTAGAAGCGGGTGAGGATGTGCGGCAGGCCGGCCGTGCCGAGCACGAGCGCCAGGCCGAGGCTGATGAGGTCGAGCTTGCCGGCCACGCCCTGCGCGACGGTGCCGTAGCGCAGGCCCGGGTTGAGGAACGCGTCGCCCTTGCCGCTCTTGTCGGCCGCGGCGCCGAGCAGCGCGCTGACGCTGCCGCCGTACTTGGCCATGACGAGGATCGTCACCAGCGTCGTGCCGGTCATGAGCAGGACGGCCTTGATGATCTGCACCCAGGTGGTGCCCTTCATGCCGCCCACGGTGACGTAGAAGATCATCAGGGCGCCGACGGCGATGATCGTGATGTTCTTCGCCGCCTGGCTGTTGACGCCGAGCAGCAGGCTGACGAGCGCGCCGGCGCCCACCATCTGCGCGAGCAGGTAGAAGATCGACACCACGATCGTCGAGGTGCCGGCGGCGACCCGGACGGGGCGCTGGCGCATCCGGAACGCCAGGACGTCGGCCATCGTGAACTTGCCGCTGTTGCGCAGCAGCTCGGCGACGAGCAGCAGCGCGACGAGCCAGGCGACGAGGAAGCCGACGGAGTAGAGGAAGCCGTCGTAGCCGGACAGCGCGATGATCCCGGCGATGCCGAGGAAGCTGGCGGCCGACATGTAGTCGCCGCCGATCGCGACGCCGTTCTGCGGGCCGGTGAAGGACCGGCCGCCGGCGTAGAAGTCGGCGGCGGTCGCGTTGTTGCGGCTGGCGCGCAGCGTGATGAACAGGGTGAGCGCCACGAAGGCGACGAACAGCACGATGGTCAGGGTGCGCTGGCCGCCGGAGACGGTCTGGGCCTGGGCGAGCAGGGTCATCGGGGGCCGTCCTCGAGGCGGGAGCGGATGGCGTCGGCGTCGGGGTCGAGCTGCTTGTCGGCGTAGCGGGAGTAGAGGTAGGCGATGCCGAAGGTCGAGAGGAACTGCAGCAGCCCGAAGACGTAGGCCACGTTGATGTTGCCGGCCAGCTTGGTGTCCATGAACCCGCGGGCGTAGCCGGACATCACGACGTAGAGCAGGTACCACGCCAGGAAGGCCGCGGTCGCGGGGAAGACGAAGCGGCGCAGCTTGCGGCGCAGCTCCTGGAACTCCGGGGTCGCCTGGGTCTGCTCCCAGGTGGGGTCGGGCGCGGAGACGCGGTCGCTCCCGCGTCCGCCGCCCGGGCTGTCGAGGGTGCTCACGGTCCTCCTGTCGAAGCGGTCACGCCGTGTGACGCCGGTCACCGTGCCAGAGCGGCGGGGCCGGGGCAGCAGAGGGTCGTCGGGACGCGGCGGCGCTGCGACGAACGGTGCGCGGCGTGCGACGAGCGGTCGGTCAGCGGTCGCGGACCTGGTCGCGGGCGGCCGCGCGCAGCAGACCCAGCGCCTCCGGCGCGTGCAGGGCCAGCATGGTGCGGCCGACGTCGCGGGGCACCCGGTCGCGGGTGAGCAGCGAGCCGCCGACCATCACGGCGAAGCCCACCGGCACGGTCCAGGCCGCGGGCTGGGCGAGCAGCGCCGCGGGCCAGCCGCTCGTGACGGCGCCGGCGAGCGTCGCGAGGACGGCGCCGGTGGCCAGGCCGCCGCCGGCGAGCAGCCCCGCGATCGCCCCCGGGGCCGTGAGGCCGCGCCACCAGATGCCGAGCACGAGCAGCGGGCAGAACGTCGACGCCGCCAGGGCGAAGGCCAGCCCGACGACCTGGCCGACCGGCAGGCGGGTCGCCAGCAGCGCGAGGCCCAGGGCGAGGGCACCGCAGAGCACCGCGCCCCGGCGGAAGTCGCGCACCGTCCCGCGCAGCACGTCGCGCACGAGCACGCCCGCGGTCGAGACGAGCAGCCCCGACGAGGTGGACAGGAACGCCGCGAAGGCCCCGGCCACGACGAGCGCCTCCAGCAGCCGGCCGGCGGTGCCGCCGACGAGGGCCCCGGGCAGGGTGAGCACGACGGCGTCGGTCTGCCCGGTGAGCAGCAGCTGCGGCGCGTAGAGGCGGCCGAGCGCGCCGTACGCGGTGGGGAGCAGGTAGAAGACGCCGAGCAGCAGCAGGACGACGAGCGTCGTGCGCCGGGCCGCCGGGCCGTCGGGGCTGGTGGAGAACCGCACGAGCACGTGCGGCAGGCCCAGGGTGCCCAGGAAGATGCCGAGCGCGAGGGCGTAGGTGGCGTACAGCGGGTGGTCGAGCCCGCCGGCCCCGGACAGCGGCCGCGCCCAGTCGCTGCCGCGCGCCGGCGCGAGCCCGGCGACGTGCGGCACCGCGGCGCCGGCGGCGAACTCCAGGCGGCTGCCGGCGGGCAGCTCCACCCCGCCGGTCAGCACGGCCGGCCGGCCGTCCAGGACGACGGGGACGCTGCCCTCGACCTCGACGCGCACCGCCGCGTCGAGGCGCACCGTGGTCGCCTCGCGGAAGACCGGCGGCTGGGGGCCCGCCGGCGACGGGGCCCCGTCGGCCCGCCACGCCAGGACGAGCACCAGCGCGGGGACGCCGAGCGCGGTGAGCTTGAGCCAGTACTGGAACGCCTGGACGAAGGTGGCGCTGCGCATCCCGCCGCCGGCCACGTTGACGACGACGACGACCGCGACGACGACCGCGCCCAGCCAGGTGGGTGCTCCGGTCGTGGCGCGCAGCGTCAGCCCGGCGCCCTGCAGCTGCGGCACGAGGTAGAGCAGGCCGATGCCGAGGACGAGCACGCTGGCCAGCCGGCGCAGGGCCGGGCTCGCCAGCCGGGCCTCGGCGAAGTCGGGCACCGTGCCGGCCCCCGAGCGCCGCAGCGGCGCGGCGACGAGCAGCAGGAGCACGAGGTAGCCCGCCACGAAGCCGACGGGGTACCAGAGCGCGTCGACGCCGTGGGCGAGGACCAGCCCGGCCACGCCGAGCACGCTCGCCGCCGACAGGTACTCCCCGCCGATCGCGCTCGCGCCCCACAGCGGCCCGACGCTGCGGCTGGCCACGAGGAAGTCGCTCGTCGTGCGGGCCAGGCGCAGGCCGTACGCGCCGACGGCGACCGTCGCGAGCACGACGAGGGCGACCGCCGCCACGTCGTACGGGACGGCGCCGTCGCCCAGGCCGCCGGGCAGCGCCGTCCGGAGCGCGGCCGCGGGAGCGCTGCTCACGAGCGCTCGACGAGCTCGACGAACTCCCGCTCGTGCCGCTCGGCGGCTCGTACGTGCAGCCAGCCGGCGAGCAGCAGCGCCGGGTGGACGAGCACGCCGAGCAGCAGCCAGGGCAGCGGCAGGCCGAGGGCCGAGGCGGTGCGGGTGCCGGGGACGACGGCGAACAGCAGCGGCAGGCCGCCGAGCAGCACGGCCAGGACGGCGAGCACGCGCAGCGCCAGACCGAGCTGGGCGCGCACCAGCGAGCGGACGAGCAGCTCGCCGACGACGTCCTGCTCGTCCAGCGCGCGCAGGGCCGGGCGGCCGGGCGGTCGGCGGACGGCCCGCGGCGCCGTGACGCGCACCCGCTCGGGCGGCCGGGTCACGCGCGCTCGCGGCGGGCACGGCGGACCAGCCGGTCCTTGAGCTCGCGGCTGTGCCGGCGGCTGACCGGCAGGACCCGGTCGCCCACGACGACGGCGTGCCCGCCGCCGGGCTCGACGCGCAGCTCGCCGATGTGCGCGGTGGCCACGAGGTAGGAGCGGTGGACGCGCACGAAGCCGGCGCGCCCCCAGCGCTCCTCCAGGGCCTGCATCGGCACCCGGACGAGGTGGCTGCCGGTGGCGGTGTGCAGGCGGGCGTAGTCGCCCTGCGCCTCGACGTAGCGCACCTCGGCCAGCGGCACGAAGCGGGTGACGCCGGCGAGCTCGACGGGGATGGTCTCGTCCTCCGCCGGGGGCGGCGGCGCGGGCTCGGCGCTGCCGGCGTCGACGACCCGGCGCACCGCCTCCGCCAGCCGCTCGGTGCGCAGCGGCTTGAGCAGGTAGTCGGTGGCCTGCAGGGCGAAGGCGTCGACGGCCGCGTCGTAGGCGGTGACGAACACGACGGCCGGCGGCCGCGCGAAGCGGGCCAGCAGGCGGGCGAGCTCGAGCCCGTCGAGGCCGGGCATCCGGACGTCGAGGAAGACCGCGTCGACGTGCTCGGACTCCAGCACCCTCAGCGCGGCGACCGCGTCGCAGGCGGTGCGCACGGCCCCGACCCGGGGGTCGGCGCGCAGCAGGAAGGCGAGCTCGTCGAGGGCCGGGGGCTCGTCGTCGACGGCGAGCACCGTGAGCGTCACGAGGCCCGCACCCCGGCGGTGAACTTCGGGACCCGCAGCGTGACCCGGGTGCCGGCGCCGAGGGCCGTCTCGACGACCAGCCCGTGGTCGTCGCCGTAGACCGCCCGCAGCCGGGCGTCGACGTTGCCGAGGCCCAGGGAGTCGTGGCCGCTGTCGTCGGTGCCCGCCGTGCCGGCGAGCACGGCGCGCACCCGCTCGGGGTCGCTGCCCGCGCCGTCGTCCTCGACGGAGATCGTGCACTCGTGCCCGTGGTCCTCGGCGACGATGCTCACGGTGCCGCGACCGCCGTGCTGCCCGGAGTCGAGCCCGTGCTTGACGGCGTTCTCCACCAGCGGCTGCAGGCACAGGTAGGGCACGGCGACCGGCAGCACCTCGGGGGCGATGCGCAGCGTGACCTGCAGCCGCTCGCCGAAGCGGGCCCGCTCGAGCAGCAGGTAGCGGTCGATGCTGCGCAGCTCCTCGGCGAGCGTCGTGAACTCGCCGTGGGTGCGGCTGGAGTAGCGCGTGAAGTCGGCGAAGTCGAGCAGCAGCTCGCGGGCCCGCTCCGGGTCGGTGCGCACGAAGCTGGCGATGGCGGTCAGCGCGTTGTAGACGAAGTGCGGGCTGATCTGGGCCCGCAGCGCGCGCACCTGCGCCTCGGCGAGCCGGGCCCGGGAGTCGTCGAGCCCGGCCAGCTCGAGCTGGCCCTCCACGAAGCGCCCCACCTCGCCGACGGCGCGCACCGTGCCGGGGCCGGCCTCCGTGCCGTACGCCGCGATCGTGCCGACGACGCGGTCCTCCACGACGAGCGGCGCGACGACGGCGGAGCGGACGGGGCAGCCGGGGTCGTCGCAGGTGAGGGTGCCGAGCGTGGTGCGCCCGGTGGCCAGTGCCTCGGTCGCGAGCCGGCGGGCCTGCGCGGCGTGCTCGTCGCCGGCGCCGTGCCACGCCAGCAGCGCCTCCCGGTCGGTGAGGCTCACGGCGGCGCTGCCGAGCAGCGCGCGCAGGTGCCGGGCGCTGCGCCCGGCGGCCTCGCGGGTGAGCCCGGCGCGCAGCGGCGGCCCGGCCAGGCTCGCCTCGTGCAGGGCGGTGTGCGCCGCCCGCTCGGCCGCGGTGCCGAAGGCGCGCCGGGCCCGCAGCGAGCGGGCGAGCAGGCCCAGCGGCACGACGAGGGCGGCGAGCAGCACCGCGACGACGACGGCGGACGAGCCCACGGCCGGAGGCTAGACCCGCGCCGGCGCGGGGCCCGGTGCCTCGCCGCGGTCTGTGGACGGCGGCGAGCACTAGCGTGTCCGGGTGCCCGCCGACCCCCTCGCGCCGCTGCTCGACCTGCCCGGCGTCGCGGACGCCGTGGCCGCGGCCCGGGCCGACGTGGACGGGCTGCTCGGCCACCGGGTGCTGCGCCGCCGCTCGGCCGAGGTGACGGCCGAGAGCGCGCTGCGCGGGGCCCGGGCCTCCGCACAGCTCGAGGGCGCCGGCATCGAGCTGGAGCGGCTCCGCGGCCAGCTGATGACCGGCAGCACGGTCGAGCCGCACGACCGCGACGCCCGACGCGGCGCGGTGGTGCAGGCCGCCGTACGGCTGCACGCCGACCTCGGGCAGGTGCTCGGCTCGTGGCGGCGCTCCCCGGCGCAGGCGCTCGCGCGGCTGCACGTGCTCGCCGCCGGCGACCTGGTCGAGGACCGCGAGCAGCTCGGGCGGCCGCGGGCGGCGGGCGCGGCGTACGACGACCCGCTCGGGCTCGGGGCGGCGCCCGACCCGCTGGAGGTCGCCGCGCGGCTCGACGGGCTGTCGCGGGTGCTGCTGTCCACGCAGGCCCCGGCCGTCGTCGTGGCGGGGGTGGTCCACGGCGAGCTGCTGGCGCTGCGGGCGTTCGGCGTGGCCGACGGTCTGGTGGCCCGCGCGGCGGCCCGGCTCGTGCTCGTCGACCGCGGGCTGGACCCCAAGGCGGTGTCCGCGCCGGAGGTGGGGCACGCCGAGCTCGAGCACGAGTACGCCGAGGCCGCGCACGCCTACGTCACCGGCGGGCCCGACGGGGTCGCCACCTGGCTGGTGCACTGCGCCCGGGCGGTCGGGCTCGGCGCGCGCGAGGGCCGGGCGGTCTGCGAGGCGCTGGTGCGCGAGACCCCGCGCGCCTGAGCCGGTCGACGCCCTCGTGCTGGCCGGTCCGCCGCACGGCGGGACGGCGCCCCGCCCGGGGGCGGGACGCCGTCGCCATGCGCAGGGCTCGAGTGACCATGCGTGCACACATCATCGTCGTCCCGGGCCTGGGGCCCGCTCGACGTGCCGTCGCGCGGCTGGTCGCACGTGGGTGCTCGGGTCGTGCGCACGGACCGCCGTCGGAGGGAACGTCGTCCGCCCGCTGGCGGTGGTCCGTGCGTCCTTCGTACGCCTGGCGAGGGCCGGGGTCAAGCGCTTTCCTGTGACCCGTGTCACACCGGTCAGGGTCGGCGGGGTCGCGACGCCCACCAGGCCAGGCCCGCGACGCCCGCAGCGGCGGCGGCGTAGGCCAGCGGCGGTCCGGGCGGCGCCGGGACCTTGGGCAGCCGGTCGCGCATGCGCACCGGGCGGCGGAACTCCCGCAGCCGCCACCCGACCTCGGCGGCGTGGCGGCGCAGCGCCTTGTCGGGGTTGACCGCGACCGGGTTGCCGACCGCCTCGAGCATCGGCAGGTCGGTGAACGAGTCGCTGTAGGCCCAGGACTGCCCGAGGTCGTAGCCGCGCTCGTCGGCGAGCGCCCGGACCGCCTCGGCCTTGCCCGGGCCGTACGCGTAGAAGTCGATGTCGCCGGTGTACCTGCCGTCCGCCACGACCATCCGGGTGGCGATGACGTGGTCGACGCCGAGCATCGCGCCGATCGGCCCGACGACCTCCTCGCCGCTGCTGGACACGATGACGACGTCGCGCCCGGCGGCGTGGTGCTCGTCGAACAGCGCGACCGCCTCGGCGTAGACCATCGGGTCGATGAGCTCGTGCAGCGTCTCGGCCACGATCGCGTTGACCGTCTCGACCGGCCAGCCGGCGCACAGCGCCTTGAGGTAGTCGCGCATCCGGTCCATCGAGTCCTCGTCCGCCCCCTGCAGCAGGTAGACGAACTGCGCGAACGAGCTCTTCAGCACCGCGCGGCGGTTGACCAGGCCGCCGCGGTAGAAGGGCTTGCTGAACGCGAGCGTGCTCGACTTGGCGATGACCGTCTTGTCGAGGTCGAAGAACGCCGCGGACGCCACAGCAGGGCAGGGTACGGCCGGCCGGGACGCCGTGGTCGGGTTTGCCGGTGCGGCTCGCGGGTCACACTGGACCCCGAGCGCCGTGCGCAGTGCGCGCCGCGCGACGGGTCCGGCTCGACCCCCCCGGAGCCGGACGCCTGACGACCCCCGCCACCCCCCCGGCGGGGGTCGTCGTCGTCCCGGGGCTGTCCGCCGGGTCCTGACCGTCACAGCTGCTGCGCGGGTCTGTCCGGCGGCGCGCTGTCCAGCGGTGGGCAGCCCGCTGTGGACAGCCGGGCGGGCTGGGGACGCGGCGACCGGCGCAGCGGCCGGCTCGGACAGCGTGCCGGCAGCGCACCACGACGGGTGGTGCCCGCCGCCGGAGCCGCCCCGTGACCTCCCCGCCCCGCCGCCCGGTGACCTCCCCGCCCCGCCGCCCCCTGCTCGTCACGGCCGAGCCCGACCTGCTGGAGGAGCTGCTGCGCGTGGCAGCGGCGGCCGGTGTCGAGGTCGACGTCGCCGAGAGCGCCGCCGGCGCCCGGCGCGGCTGGGCCGAGGCGCCGTGCGTCGTCGTCGGGCGGGACGCGGCCGAGGCGTGCGCCCGGGCCCGCCTGCCGCGGCGACCGGGCGTGCTGCTGCTGGGCGCCGACGCGGACGACCCGGGGGTGTGGGTCGTCGGGGTCGAGCTCGGGGCCGAGGCGGTGCTGCACCTGCCGGACGACGAGGACCGGCTCGTGGGTCGCCTCGTCGAGGTGGTCGAGGAGCCGCCCGACGGGGTGGTGCTCGCCGTGGTCGGCGGGCGGGGCGGCGCCGGTGCGACGGTCCTGTCCTGCGCGCTGGCGACCGCGGGCGCGCGGGCCGGGCGCGAGGTCCTGCTCGTCGACGCCGACCCGCTCGGCGGGGGGATCGACCTCGTCTTCGGCGCCGAGGCCGACCGGGGGCTGCGCTGGACCGACCTCGCCGGCGCCCGGGGGCGGCTGCCGGCGACCCCGCTGGCGTCGGCCCTGCCCCGGATGGCCGGGCTGTCGGTGCTCTCCTGCGACCGGGGCTCGCCCGGCGCGCTGCCGGTCGAGGCGGTGACCGCGGTCCTCGAGGCCGGGCGGCGGACGGCCGAGCTCGTCGTGGTCGACCTGCCCCGGGCGCCGGGCGACGCCGCCCGGGCCGCGCTGGCCGCGGCGCGGACGACACTGCTCGTCGTCCCCGCGGAGGTGCGCGCGGCCGCGGCGGCCTGCCGGGTCGCGGCCGCGGTCGGGCTGGTCTGTCCCGACGTGCGGCTGGTCGTGCGCGGCCCGGCCCCGGGCGGGCTGCGGGGTCCCGACCTGGCGCGGGCCCTCGGCCTGCCGCTGGCGGGGCTGCTCCGCCCGGAGCCCGGCCTCGACGCGGCCCTGGACCGGGGCGAGCCGCCCGGGCGCTCGGCGCGCGGGCCGCTCGCGCAGCTCGCCGACCGGCTGGTCGCCGAGCTCGTGCCGGGACCGCTCGCCGTGCGGCCTGAGGACCGGCGCGGGCCCGGGCCGCGCGGCGCCGGCGCGGACGCTCTCGACGGTCGCCTCGACCTGCTCGACCCGGACCTCCTCGAGCGGGTCCGGCCGCCGGGTCGCCGACCGCGGGGGCCGGCCGACCCCGGCCAGCGTGGCGGCGGCGCTGCGCGAGGAGGGCGGGGGGCTGCGGGGCGACGCCGAGGTGCGGGCCGTGCTCCCCGCACTGCACGACGAGATCGCCGGCGCGGGGCCGCTCGCGCCCCTGCTGCGCGACCCGACCGTGACCGACGTGCTCGTGAACGGCCCCGACTCGGTGTGGGTCGACCGCGGCGACGGGCTGGTCCGCGCCCCGGTCCGCTTCCCGGACGAGGCGGCCGTCCGGCGCCTGGCGGCCCGGCTGGCCGCACCGACCGGGCGCCGGCTCGACGACGCCCAGCCGTGGGTCGACGCGCGCCTGCCCTCGGGGGTCCGGCTGCACGCCGTGCTGCCGCCGGTCGCCCCCGCCGGGACCTGCCTGTCGCTGCGCGTCCCGCGGCGGCGGGCCTTCACGGTCGCCGAGCTCGTGGACGCCGGGACCCTGCCGCAGGACGGTGCCGCCCTGCTGCAGAGGCTCGTGCGGTCCCGGACGGCCTTCCTCGTCACCGGCGGCACCGGCACGGGCAAGACCACCCTGCTGGCGGCGATGCTGGGGCTGGCCGAGCCCGGAGAGCGGCTGCTGCTCGTCGAGGACGTGGGCGAGCTCGCGCCGGAGCACCCCCACGTCGTGCGGCTGGAGGCCCGGCCGCCCAACCTCGAGGGGGCCGGTGGGGTGACGCTGCGCGACCTCGTCCGGCAGGCGCTGCGGATGCGTCCGGACCGGGTGGTCGTCGGGGAGGTGCGCGGCGCCGAGGTCGTCGACCTGCTCGCGGCGCTCAACACCGGGCACGAGGGCGGCTGCGGCACGGTGCACGCGAATGCCGCCCGGGACGTCCCGGCCCGGCTGGAGGCCCTCGCGGCGGTCGCCGGGCTGGGCCGCGCGGCCCTGCACAGCCAGGTGGCCGCGGGGCTCCAGGTGGTCGTGCACCTGACGCGGGGGGTGACGGGACGCGGGGGCACGGTCCGCCGCGTCTCGCAGGTCGCGGTCCTCGTGCGCGGCCCCGCCCTGCACGGGCACGAGGTGAGCGGCGACGGGCGCGAGCACGCCTCCGACGAGGGTGCCCACGACCTCGTGCGGGCGGTCTCCGCGTGGAGCTGGGACGGGTCAGCGGGGACCGGCTCGGCCGGGCCGGGTGCCGCGGTGCTCGCCGCCCTGCTCGGACCGAGCCCGTGAGGGCGCTGGCCGCGCTGCTTTCCGGCGGCGCGGTGGCCGTGCTCGTGGGCCTGCCCGGGAGCGCGGCGACGCGCCTGCCCGCCGTGCTGCCGGTCGTGCCGCCCGTCGCCGAGGACCGCCGGGCCCGGGAGGCACCGGGACGGGGGGTCGCCGTGCGCGCTCCGGCACCGGGCAGGCCGGTGCTGGGCGTCCGGGCGCGGCGCACCGCGGCCCTCGCCGCTCCGGCCCGACGTGCTGCGGCCCTGGGCACCGCTGCCCTGGGTGTCGTGGCCCTGGTCGTCGTGGCCCTGGTCGTCGCCGCACGGCTGCTCGGCGTCGTCGCCGTGCTGCTGCTCGCCGTGGCGGGCGCCGGGCTCGCCGCCGGCCGGCAGCGGCAGCTCGAGGCGCGTGCCCGTGAGCTGGAGCGCCGACGGGCGGTCGAGGCCGTGGGCGCGCTCGCGGGCGAGCTGCGGGCCGGCCGGGATGCCGCCGAGGCGCTCGAGGTGGCGGCCGAGATCGCGTGCGGCGCCGCCCGGTCTGCGCTCGCGGCCGCCGCGGGCGCCGCCCGGTGGGGCGCCGACGTGCCGGCCGTCCTGCGCGGCAGCGCCGCTGCCAGCGCCGTCCCCGAGCTGCTGGCGGGACTCGCGGCCTGTTGGCAGGTGTGCAGCACGGCCGGCAGCGGGCTGGCCGCCGGCGTCGACCGGCTGGCGGGTGCCGCTCGGGCCCGGCGCGAGCAGGAGCGGGCCGTCGCCGCGGTCCTGGCCGGACCGCGGACGTCGGCGGGGCTGCTGGCGGTCCTGCCGCTCGGCGGAGTCCTGCTCGCCGCGGGCCTCGGCGCCCACCCGGTGCACGTCCTGCTGCACACACCGCTCGGCGTCGGCTGCCTCCTCGCCGGGCTGTCGCTCGACGGCGCCGGGCTGTGGTGGACGTCCCGGCTCGTGTCCCGGGCGCGCCGGGCAGGGCGATGATCCCGGACGCGGCCCCTGTCCTCGCCCCGGCACTGCTCGCCGGCGCCGCGGTCGCGCTCGCGCTGGGCCGGCCCGGCCGGTCGCGCCGGCTCGACGCGGTCCTGCCGAGCGGCGGCGGCGCCCGCCCCGCCGCGTCGGCCGCGGCGCGGGCGGGACCGTCCGGAGGACCGGGTCGCGAGCGCCTGCCGCCCGCGCGCGCCGCCTGCCTGCTGGCCGGCGGCGCGCTCGCCCTGCTCCTGGGTGGCGGTCCCGGGCTCGTCGCCGGAGCCGCCCTGGCTGTCCTCGGACCCCGGGCCCTCGCGCGGCTCGAGCCGGCAGCCCTGCGCCGGGCCCGGGAGCAGCGGCGCGCCGAGCTGCCGCTCGCGCTGGACCTGCTCGGCGCGTGCCTGTCGGGCGGCGCCGCTCCGGGTGCTGCCGCGCAGGCCGTCGGGCGGGCGCTCCCGGGCCCCTGTGGAGACCGCTTCGCCGCCGCGGGCCGGGCGCTGGAGGTGGGCGTCGCGCCCGGAGCGGCGTGGGCGGTGCTCGCCGCGGACGACGAGGACGAGCTGGCGGCCGCTGCCGTGCGCGCGCTCGTCCGCGCGGCCGAGGGCGGCGCGCCCGTCGTGGCGACCGTCGCGCTGCTCGGGCAGGAGGCCGCCCGGGCCGCCGAGGGCCGGGGCAGGGAGGCGGCCGAGCGCGTCGGCGTGCTCGCGGTCGCACCGCTCGGCTTGTGCTTCCTGCCGGCGTTCGTCCTGCTCGGCGTCGTGCCGGTCGTCGCCGGCCTGGTCGCTCCGCTGCTCGCCGGAGGCTGACCGGCCGGCCCGGTGCGCGTCGGCGCGGCCCGGGCGACCGGGGTGCGCCCGGTGCGGCGACGCACCGCCCGGCGCCGACCGGTGGACGACGCGTCCACAGCCGAGCGGCCTTCCACACGCGCGGCCGAGCTGCCCCGCGCGACCGCGTCCGACCACACGGTGGCCGGGCCGGACAGCCGTCCGGCACCACCACCCGGCCGCTCCGGCCGGCTCCACCCCCGGAGGTCCCCGTGCGCGCTCTCGCGTCCGTCCGCACCGCTCCCGTCCGTCTGTCGGCCCGCCTGCACGGCGAGGACCCCGAGGCGGGCATGAGCACCGCCGAGTACGCCGTGGGCACCGTCGCCGCCTGCGGCTTCGGCGGCGTCCTGTACAAGGTCATCACCAGCCCGGCGGTGCTGTCCCTGCTCAAGGAGGTCATCTCCCGGGCGTTCCGGCTGTCGTTCTGACCCAGCCCCTCGCCCCGGACCGGTCCCGACCGGTCCGGGGCCCGGCCGGGGGAGGACCCGTGCTGACCGTCCCGCTGCACCGCCCGCCCCACCAGCACCCCGACCGGGGGTACGTCACCGCCGAGACCGCGGTCGTGCTGCCCGTGCTGCTCGTCGTGCTGTCGATGGCCCTCTGGGTGCTGGCAGCGGTCAGCGCCCAGCTGAGGTGCACCGACGCCGCCGGTCTCGCGGCTCGGGCCGCGGCGCGCGGCGAGGTCGCTGCCGAGGTGGCCCGCACCGCCCGAGCGGCCGCGCCCGGCTCCGCCGTCGACGTGGAGGAGGGGCCCCAGACCGTCTCGGTCCGCGTCCGGCTGCAGGTCCGGCCGCTCGGCGGCGCTCTGCGCGGGCTGCCGGCCCTGTCGGTGGAGGGGCGTGCGGTCGCCGCGCGCGAGGACCGGGTCGCGCCGTGAGACCGACCGGTCAGGCCGGATCGGCGACGCCGGTCGTGCTGGCGCTCGCCGCCGTGCTCGCGCTCGTCGGTGCCGCCTGCACGGCCCTGGGCGTCGTCGCGACGACCCGGCACCGGGCCGCGAGCGCTGCCGACCTGGGGGCGCTCGCCGCTGCCGGGCACGCTCTGGAGGGCGACGGCTGCGCGCGCGCTGCCGGCGTGGTCGAGGCCGCCGGCGCCCGCCTGCTGTCGTGCCGCCTGGTCGGCGCCGTGGCCCGGGTCGAGGTCGCGGTCCGTCCGGCCGGGCCCCTGGCCGCCCTCGGCGCGGCCCGCGCGGTGGCGCGGGCCGGACCGGCGGGCTGAGCGAGAGCCACAGAGGGTCGGGTGCGTGCCCGATCGGGTCTCCCGGAGGGCGGCCGGGCACCAGCGCAGGCTCGGTCAGACGCTGCTCCTGCGTGGAGAAGGGTCGAGGGCTGGTCCCGGCACCTGCCGGCGGCGCCTGCCCGAAGGGTGCGACCCCCGTGGAGGTCGCCCCGCAGGCCGGTCTGGAGGCGGCCGAGCCCGTCTGCCCGTCCGTCACGAGGGGACGGGACCTCGGCTCGTACCGCGGTTCCCTCGTCGAGACGTGGGTCGTCTGCCCGACGGGGACCGCGGCCACCGGCGGCGGTCACCGGTCCCACGACTCGGTGGGAGACTCGGGAGCGGCGGCACGAGGCGCGGAGGTGCGGGGCCACCTCCCCTCGCGCCGAGGTCAGGACGCGGCGGACGGCGTCTTCTGCGCAGCCGTGGCAGACGGAGAGCGGGCCGACGCGTGGACCTCCAGGGCCACGCTGAGCGCCGCCGCGACAGGGACCTCCACCACCGACACCACCTGCGCGGGGTCGTCCCTGCACACGGCGTCTGCCAGCCCCCGGGGGTGGTGAGACCTGCACAGCACGCTCGCCGCTGAGGGCTCCACCCTCGCGAGTGCGTGCCTCGTGAGACGCGGGGCTCGGGAGCGGCGCGTCCTGCCCTCGTCGGCCCGGCCGCGGCTGGTGGCCGAGCCCCCGGGAGCGCCCGCGGCACGTAGCCTCGAGGACGTCCGCGCCGCACCACCAGCAGACCGGGAGCGCCACCGGCCATGGAGCCGTCGTTCGTCTCCCCGCCCGTCGCCGGGCGGGGTCGACCGCTGCCCGCGCTGGTCGGCGACGCCCTGGGCCGACCCGGTGGCCGACGCGCGGTCAGCCTGCTCAGCGTCGTGCTGCTGCTCGCCGGGGTGCTGCTGTTCAGCTACCCCGTCGGCACCGACCTGTGGAGCGGGCTGCGGCAGGACCGGCTGCACAGCGCCTTCGACGACCCCGCCAAGCGCTCGGCGTACGCGAACGGGCAGATCGCGGTCGGCGAGGGCCTGACCCGGCTGCGCATCCCCGAGATCGGGGTCGACGTGCTCGTCGTGGAGGGCACCACCCCCGCCGCGCTGCGCGCCGGCGCGGGGCACTACCCCGGCACCCCGCTGCCCGGCGAGGAGGGCAACGTCGGCATCGCGGGGCACCGCACGACGTACGGCCGGCCCTTCAACCGGCTCGACGAGCTGCGCCCGGGCGACACCCTCACGCTCGAGACGCCGCTGGCGGTGCACACCTACACGGCGCTGCCGGCCTTCGCCGGGCACGACAACCCGTGGGTCGTCAGCCCCGACGACGTCGGCGTCGTCGGCCAGCAGCCCGGCCCGCACCTGCTCACCCTCACCACCTGCCACCCCAAGGGCAGCGCCCGCCAGCGCCTGGTCATGCGCTTCGAGCTGGTGTCGTCGGCGCCGGTGCCCGCGTGAGGCGCCCCGCCGCGCTGCTCGGCGCCGGCCTGGTGCTCGCCACGGCGGCCGCGCCCGCGCTCGCCGCTGACCCGACGGGCTGCCAGCCGTCGGGCATGCGCGACGCGGTCACCGGCCCCGCCGAGGTCGTCACCGCCACCACCGCGGACCGGCCGGTCGTCGCCACCGCCGAGCTCGCCCCCAGCCTGTGCGGCCGGGTGCTGCAGGTCGGCCCGCCCGGCGCCGCGCCGTACGCCCTGAGCCGGGCCGGCCGCGACGCCGGCACCCTCGACGTGACCCTGTCGACGGTCGCGGCGCCGCGGGCCAACGGGACGTACGTCGTGCAGCTGTCGGAGGACAGCAGCCTCGCGGGCGACCCGCTGACCCGCACGGTGCGGCTCGAGGTGCCGCCGGCCGCCCCCGCGGAGGTCACCCCGCGGCTGGACGGGCGGCGGGTGGTGCTCACCTGGCGGCCGGGCGGCGCGGAGCCCGACCTGCTCGGCTACCGCGTCACCGACACCGGCGGCGCGCCGTCGCCGGTCGCCCCCGCCGACGCCTGCCACGACGGCACCTGCGCCGTGGCGCTCGCCTACGGCGACGACGTCTCCGGCACCCGCTCCTACACCGTCACGGCGGTGCGCTCCTGCCCGACCTGCGCGGCCCGGAGCTGACCACCGACGCCTCGGGCACGGCCGAGGTGCCGGCCGTCCCCGCTGCGGCCCCCCCGGGCGCCGGCCCGAGCGCCCCCGCCGCCGGCGGTGCCCCCGCACGCACCCCCGCGGTCGCGACACCGCTCACCCCCGAGCAGCTGCAGAAGGCGCTGCAGGTCCCCCGCACGAGCGCCCCGCTGTCGGTGCCGGCGCCGCAGGTCGCCCTGCCCGACGGCACCTTCGGGACGACCCTCGACTACTCCGCGGCCGGTCCGGCCCCGCTCGACCCGCAGGAGCCCGGCCCGCTGCGCCGGGTCGCCGACGTCCTCAGCGGCGAGCAGCTGGCCCGCAGCGTCGCGGGAGCCCTGCTCCTGCTGCTCGCCGGCGCGCACCTGCGCCGCTGGGCGCGCAGCGCGCCGGCCGCCTGAGCCCCTGCGGCCGGGCTCAGACGCTGCGCTGGTCGGCGCCGCCGAGCTCCTCGCGCAGCCGCGCGTTCTCCTGCTCCAGCGTCTCCGCCTGGCCGCGCACGTCCTTGACCTCGCGCTTGCGCACGACCGTCTTGTGCCGCTTGCGGGCGGCGCCGGAGACCATGAGCGCCAGACCGAGCATCCCGACGACGCCGGTGACGACGCCGACGAGGAAGAAGCCGCCGGCCGAGACGTTCGCGAGCGACAGCGAAGAACAGCGTCGCGTCGGTGACCGGCGTGCTGTTGGTGAACACGGTGCCGAGCGCGACGAGCGCAGCGACGACGAGCAGGACGGCGCCGAGGACGATCATGGGGACCTCCGGTCGGGGGAGCGGGACGCCGCTGACCTACCCCGCCGCGCCGGAGGCACCCAGGCCGCTGGCGAGCACGGCGTCGAGCAGCCGCACCGCGCCCGGCCTTGTCCAGCGGCTCGTTGCCGTTGCCGCACTTGGGCGACTGCACGCACGACGGGCAGCCGGTCGCGCACTCGCACGCCGCGATCGCGTCGCGGGTCGCCCGCAGCCAGGCCGCGCCGCGCTCGTAGCCGCGCTCGGCGAAGCCCGCGCCGCCCGGGTGGCCGTCGTAGACGAAGACGGTGCACGCGCCGGTGTCGGGGTGCAGGGCGGTCGAGACCCCGCCGATGTCCCAGCGGTCGCAGGTGGCGAACAGCGGCAGCAGCCCGATCGCGGCGTGCTCGGCGGCGTGCGCGGCGCCCGGCACGTCCGCCCGGCCCAGCCCGGCGGCGGCGAGCAGCGCTCGGCGACACCGTGTACCAGACCGCGCGGGTGCGCAGCTGGCGCGCCGGCAGGTCCAGCGGCTCCTCGCCGAGCACCTCGCCGCGTGCCCGAGCCGCTTGCGCAGGAACGACACCACCTGGGTGGTGACCTCGACGGTGCACGAGCGCCAGCCGGACGCCGTCGAACTGCTCGCCCGCGCAGCTCCTCGACGAGCCGGATGTCGGTGACCTCGCGCGCGGAGGTGGAGTAGTCGGGGTCGTCGCGCCGCACCAGGGCGACGGCCTCCTCGAGGTCCAGCCGGTCGCACGACGTAGGTCTCGCCCTGGTGCAGGTAGACCGCGCCGGCGTGCGCCGTGGCTGTGCGCGGCGGCGGCGTCGACCGTGCCGAGCAGCCGGCCGGTGCCCGCCTCGACGAGGCGCACCGGCGGGCCGCCGCCGCCGCGCAGGTCGGCGACCGGGCCGCTCCCGCGACGTCCAGAACCAGCCGGCCGGGCGCGAGCGCAGCAGCCCGCGGCGCACCAGGTCGGCCAGCAGCAGCCGCACCGTCCTGCTCCGCGGGGACGGGTCGCCGAACAGCGGCAGGTCGGCCTCGGTCAGCGGCAGCTCGGCGGCGGCGCAGCACAGGTGCGGGCCGAGGACGTACGGGTTGGCGGGGTCGAGCACCGTCGCCTCGACCGGCCGGCCGAACAGCGCCTCCGGGTGGTGCACCAGGTAGGTGTCCAGCGGGTCGTCGCGCGCGACGAAGACCGCCAGCGCGCCCTGCCCGGCGCGCCCCGCCCGGCCGGCCTGCTGCCACACCGACGCGACCGTGCCCGGCCAGCCGGTGAGCACGACGGCGTCGAGACCGGCGACGTCGACGCCGAGCTCGAGGGCGTTCGTCGCCGCGACGCCGAGCAGCTCGCCGCTCTGCAGCCGCCGCTCGAGCTCGCGGCGCTCCTCGGGCAGGTAGCCGGCGCGGTAGGCCGCCACCCGCGGCGCCAGCGACGGCGTCGGCCTCCTGCACCGCCCGCCGCGCCGAGAGCGCCACCGCCTCCGCCCCGCGGCGCGACCGGACGAAGGCCAGCGTGCGGGCGCCCTCGACGACGAGGTCGGCGAGCAGGTCGCCGGTCTCGGCGGTCGCCGAGCGGCGGACGGGCGCGCCGTTCTCCCCGCGCCAGGACGGCACCAGCGGCGGCTCCCAGAGCGCGAACTCGCGTCGCGCCGCGCGGCGACGCGTCCTCGCTGACCGGGAAGACGTCGCAGGCCGGTGAGCCGCTGCGCGGACCCGGCCGGGTCCGCCGACGTCGCGGAGGCCAGCACGAAGACGGGGTCGGCGCCGTACCGCCGGCAGACCCGCCGCAGCCGCCGCAGCACCTGCGCGACGTGCGAGCCGAAGACGCCGCGGTAGGTGTGGCACTCGTCGACGACGACGTAGCGCAGCCCGCGCAGGAAGGTGCGCCCAGCTCGGCGTGCCGCGGCAGCACCCCGCGGCTGAGCATGTCGGGGTTGGTCAGCACCAGCGAGGCGTGCCGGCGCACCCAGTCGCGCTCCTCCCGCGGGGTGTCCCCGTCGTACGTCGCGGCGCGCACCGCCACGAGGTTCAGCGCGCGCACGGCCCGCAGCTGGTCGGTGGCGAGCGCCTTGGTCGGCGACAGGTAGAGCGCGGTGGCCCGCGGTCGTCGAGCAGCTGGGAGGACAGCACCGGCAGCAGGTAGGCCAGCGACTTGCCGCAGGCCGTGCCGGTCGACACGACGACCGACGTGCCGCCCCACGCCTGGTCGGCCGCGACCGCCTGGTGCTCCCACGGCGCGGGCACGCCCTGCAGCGCGAGCCGGTCGACGAGCAGCTGCGGCACCCAGGCCGGCCAGTCGGCCCGGCCGCCCGGCGCGGGCCGGGACGTGCTCGACGTGGGTGACCCGCTCGGCGCGCGCGGGGTCGCGCAGGAGCCGGTCGAGCAGCGACGGCGCGGCGGGCGGACGGGGACCGGCGGGGCTCATCGGTCCCCAGTGTCCGCCCGGCACCCGGACGGGTGCGGTTGAGGCCGGGGAGCGCCGGGTAGTCGGACGCGCAAGTCCAGCCCCGGGAGGGGGCCGTCGTCGTCCGTGCTCTGGAGGAGATCCGTGGACCTGTCCCTGTCGACCCGCACGGAGTCCAGCCCGGCGGGTGACCGCACCGTCGTGGTGGTGGGGGGCGAGATCGACGTCTACACCGCGCCCAAGCTGCGCGAGCAGCTCATCGACCTGGTGAGCAGCGGCCAGTACCACCTGGTCGTGGACATGGAGGGGGTCGAGTTCCTCGACTCGACCGGCCTCGGCGTGCTCGTCGGCGGGCTCAAGCGGGTGCGCGCGCACGAGGGCTCGCTGCGCCTGGTCTGCACGCAGGAGCGGATCCTGAAGATCTTCCGCATCACCGGCCTCACCAAGGTCTTCCCGATCCACTCCTCGGTCGACGAGGCCGTCTCGGCCACGGACTAGCCGCGCGGACCATGGCCGTCGTCGAGCTCCTGCTCCCGGCCGCTGCCGGCCCACGTGCGCACCGCCCGGCTCGTCTGCCTGTCGGCGGCGCGCCGCGCCGGTCTGCGTCCGCGACCTGGAGGACGAGTTCCGCCTGGCCGTGGGCGAGGCGTGCGCGCGGGCCGTCGGCCTGCACGCCGCGCACCGCCCCGGCGAGCGCGTCGTCGTGACCGTCACCGACGACGTCCTCGGGCTGTCGGTGTCGGTCCGCGACCGCGGGCCGTCCGCCGGCCCGGCCGTCGACGACCTCACCGGCGGGCTGCTCGCCGAGGACCTGTCCGAGCCCGGCGGCGCGGCCGAGCGCCGTCGACCCCGACGTCTCGCTCGCGCTGCTCAGCGGGCTGGTCGACGAGGTGGAGGTGGCCGCCGGCGACGGCACCGGCGACGCACCGGCGGCACGACCGTCACCCTGCGCTGGCCGCTGCCCGCCGCGGCTCGCCCCGCCGGCCCCGGACCGCTCCGCACCGGTCTGATCCCCGCGCGCGTCGCTGTGACGGGCGCCACGCCGACCTGGTTATGCTCCGGCCGCTCCCTCTCGGGGAGCGGCCGGAGCGTCTGCGTCCCCGACCTCCCGGCCCGCGGTCGCGGGACGGGGTCCGCGTGCCGATCAGGAGGACGCATTGTCCGCGCTGGTGCTCGCCGCGTCGGAGGGCACCGCCTCCGTGGACGGCGGCGACACGGGGCTCGTCGTCGGGGTCCTCGTGATCTCGCTGGTGGCCCTGGGCTTCGCCGGCCTGTTCGCCAAGGAGGTGCTCGCCGCGGGGCAGGGCACCCCGAAGATGATCGAGATCGCCAAGGCGGTCCAGGAAGGTGCGGCCGCCTACCTGCGGCGCCAGTTCTCGACGCTCGCGGTCTTCGCCGCGCTGGTCTTCGTGCTGCTGTTCCTGCTGCCGGCCGACACGGCGGGCGTACGCATCGGCCGGTCCGTCTTCTTCCTCGTCGGGGCGGGGTTCTCGGCCCTCGTCGGCTTCGTCGGCATGACGCTCGCGACCCGCACCAACCTGCGCGTGGCGCACGCCGCCAACACCTCCGGCACGCAGCGCGCGCTGCGCATCGCCTTCCGCGCCGGCGGCGTCGTCGGCATGTTCACCGTCGGGCTCGGCCTGCTCGGCGCCTCCGTCGTGCTGCTCGGCTTCGACGAGAACGCCCCGTCGGTGCTCGAGGGCTTCGCCTTCGGCGCCGCGCTGCTCGCGATGTTCATGCGCGTCGGCGGCGGCATCTTCACCAAGGCGGCCGACGTCGGCGCCGACCTCGTCGGCAAGGTCGAGCAGGGCATCCCCGAGGACGACCCCCGCAACGCCGCGACGATCGCCGACAACGTCGGCGACAACGTCGGCGACTGCGCCGGCATGGCCGCCGACCTCTTCGAGTCCTACGCGGTCACGCTCGTCGCCGCGCTCATCCTCGGCCAGGCGGCGTTCGGCTCCAAGGGCCTGGTCTTCCCGCTCATCGTGCCGGCCATCGGCGTGCTCACCGCGCTCGTCGGCATCTACGCCACCAGCCCGCGCGGCCGGCGACCGCACCGGCATGATCGGCCATCAACCGCGGGTTCTTCCTCTCCGCCGTCGTGTCGGCGGTGCTCGTCGGCCTCGCGGCCTTCGCCTACCTGCCCGTCGTCCTTCGGCGGCTTCGGCAACGGCGACGAGGGGGTGCAGGCGCTGTCGAGCGACCCGCGGGTCTTCGCCCTCGGCGCGGTCGCTCATCGGCATCGTCCTGGCCGCCGCGATCCAGGTGCTCACCGGCTACTTCACCGAGACCGCCCGCAAGCCGGTGCAAGGAGATCGGCCAGCGCTCGCTCACCGGCCCGGCCACCGTCGTGCTCGCCGGCATCTCGGTCGGCCTCGAGTCGGCCGTCTACTGCGCCCTGCTCATCGGCGGCGCGGTCTACGCCGCCTTCCTGCTCGGCGGCGGCTCCACGGTGCTCGCGCTGTTCGCCGTGGCGCTGGCCGGCACCGGCCTGCTCACCACCGTCGGCGTCATCGTCGCGATGGACACCTTCGGCCCGATCAGCGACAACGCCCAGGGCATCGCCGAGATGTCCGGCGAGGTCACCGGCGAGGGCGCGCAGATCCTCACCGAGCTCGACGCGGTGGGCAACACGACCAAGGCGATCACCAAGGGCATCGCCATCGCGACCGCCGTCCTCGCGGCGACCGCGCTGTTCGGGTCCTTCCGCGAGGCGGTCGTGCGGCGAGCTGCCGGCGGCGCGGACGCTTCTCGCTGTCGATCGAGAAGCCCAACCTGCTCTTCGGCCTGATCATCGGCGCGGCGGTCGTGTTCCTGTTCTCCGGCCTGGCCATCAACGCGGTCTCCCGCGCGGCCGGCCGGGTCGTCTTCGAGGTGCGCGAGCAGTTCCGCACCAAGCCCGGGATCATGGACTACACCGAGAAGCCCGACTACGCGGCGCGTCGTCGACATCTGCACCCGCGACTCGCTGCGCGAGCTGGCCACGCCCGGCCTGCTGGCCGTCCTCGCCGCCGATCGTCGGTCGGCTTCGCTGCTCGGCTACGCGCCGCTCGGCGCGTTCCTCGCCGGCGCCATCGCGGCCGGCGTGCTCATGGCGGTCTTCCTGGCCAACGCCGGTGGCGCCTGGGACAACGCCAAGAAGCTCGTCGAGGAGGGCGCGCACGGCGGCAAGGGCTCCCCGGCCCACGAGGCGACGATCATCGGCGACACCGTCGGCGACCCGTTCAAGGACACCGCCGGCCCGGCGCTCAACCCGCTGCTCAAGGTGATGAACCTCGTCGCCCTGCTCATCGCCCCGACCGTCGTGAAGTACGGCACCGGCGGCCCCGACGAGAACATCGGCGGTGCGGCTGGTCGTCGGCCTGCTGGCCGTCGCCGGCATCGTCGCGGCGGTCGTCGTGAGCAACCGGCGCGGCGTCGCCGGCGCGGTCGACATCGTCGAGGGCGCCGCGGCCCCGGTCTGAGCCCCGCTCCGCCCGCGCCCGCCCGTCCGCCGCGGACGCCGGGCAGTACGGTCCGGGCCCGCGCGCGCGGCTCCGCCCTCGCCGACCCCGCGACTGCTCCCCGACGCCCCGGGGTGCGCGACGCGCTCGACGCCGCGGGCTGGTCGGCGGCGGCCCTGGACGACCTGCTCGGCGCCCCCGCGCGCACCCACCTCGACCGCGACGAGCTCGCCCCGCTTCTGCGGCGCAGCGCCGGCGGCCCGCTGGAGACGCTGGCCCGGCTGTTCGTCGTCGGCGTGCCGTCGAGCCGCCGCCGCGCGAGCGCGCCGGGCGTGCCGGCGGGCTGGCTGCGCCCCGACGGCAGCGCCGCGGGTGCGGCTGCAGCCGGTGCGTGCACGGCGGGGTCGAGGTGCTCGTGCCCGCACGACCCCGGCCGCGCGGCGACCGGCGTCGCGCCGGACCAGGTGCTCGGGGTCGGCGCGGCCAGCCTCACCCTCGCCGCGGCGACGCCGCGCGACGTCGTCGGCCGCGCGCTGGACCTCGGCGCGGGCTGCGGGGTGCAGGCGCTGCTCGCCGACGACCACTCCGGCGACGTCGTGGCGACCGACCGCAACCCGCGTGCCTCGCGTACGCCCGGCTTGGCCGCGGCCTCGGCGCGCCGCTCGACGTGCGCACCGGCGACCTGCTCGAGCCGGTCGCCGGTGAGCGTTCGACCTGGTGGTGAGCAACCCGCCGTTCGTCGTCGGGCCCGGGCGCGCGCTACACCTACCGCGACTCCGGCCTCGCCGGCGACGAGGTCTGCCGGCGCCTCGTGCAGCAGGTGCCACGGCACCTGTCCGACGACGGCGTCGCCGTGCTGCTCGTCAACTGGCTGCACCTGGCCGGCGAGGACGGCGACGAGCGGTGCGGTCGTGGTTCGCCGGCACCGGCTGCGACGGGTGGGTCGTGCAGCGCGAGCTGGCCGCGCCGGAGGACTACGTCACCGCGTGGCTGCGCGACACCGACGAGGGCCCGCGCTTCGACGCCCTCTACGCGGAGTGGCTCGACGCCCTCGAGGGCGTGGAGGCGGTCGCCTTCGGGGTGCTCGCGATGCGGCCCGGGCGGAGCGGGTGGTGCTGGAGGAGGTCGACCAGCCGGTGGCCGCGACCTGGGGCGAGCAGGTGCGCGCGCACTTCGCCGCCCAGGACCTGCTCGGCACCGACCTGCGCGAGGCCCGGCTGGCGCTGCGCGACGACGTGCGCCTGCACCAGGTGGCCCCGGCGCACCGACGACGGCTGGTACGCCGACAGCTCGCTGCTGCAGCAGGAGGCCGGCCTGCGCTGGCGGGGGGCGTCGACGCGTACGGCGCGACGCTGCTCGCGGGGTGCGACGGCACCCGGCGGCTCGGCGACCTGCTGGCGGTGCTGGCCCGCCAGTGCCGGGCTGAGCGAGGGCGAGGCCGCCGAGCAGGTCCTGCCGGTGGTGCAGCGGCTCGTGGAGCAGGGCTCCCTCGTGCCGCCGCGCTAGACCTGCGCCACCCAGGCCTCGACGGCCAGCGCGACGGCGGGCAGCGGCAGCGAGCCGCTGTCGAGCACGGCGGCGTGGAAGCCGGCAGGTCGAAGCGGTCGCCGAGCCGCGCGCGGGCGTCGCTCGCGCAGCCGCAGCAGCTCGCGCTGCCCGACGAGGTAGGCCAGCGCCTGCCCGGGCATGCCGATGTAGCGGTTGACCTCGGAGACGACGAACTCCTCGGGCAGCGGCACGTGTCGGCGCACGCAGCCGCCAGCGCCTCGCCGCGGGCTCCAGCCCAGCGCGTGGATGCCGGTGTCGACGACGAGCCGCGCGGCGCGGAACAGCTGCACGCCGAGCGCGCCCAGCCGGCTCTGCGTCGACGGTGTAGAGCCCGAGCTCGCCGGCCAGCACCTCGGCGTAGAGGCCCCAGCCCTCGGCGTGCGCGGTGACGATGGCCTGCGCCTGCAGCGCCGGCACGCCCGTCGCAGGCCGGGCGCGGGACAGCTGCAGGTGGTGCCCCGGGACCGCCTCGTGGAAGGCGGTCGCCTCGAGGTCCCAGCCGCTGCCCGCGCCGGGCTGCTCGGCGTTGAACCAGTAGGTGCCGAGCGTGCCGTCGGGCGAGGGCGGGGTGTAGTGCGGCGGCATGCCGCCCGGCGCCAGGTGCTCCGACATCGGCGCGACCTGCGCACGGCGGGGGCAGCGGAGCGGGAAGACCGCGGGCGACCGCGGCCTCCGCCCGTCGGACCGCCTCGGCGGCTCGGCCATCGCGCTGCCTCGGCGTCGACCCGCGCGCCCGAGGCTCGCGCGGCTCGCGGACCGCCGGGAAGCCCGTCAGCCCGAGCTCGCGCGCCGAGGCGCGGTCATCTGCCGCGACGAGCTCGTCCACCGCCGCGACCGCCGAGGTCGTGCACCTCGCTGGGCCGGCAGCGGCAGCGTGGTGTGCACCGCCACGAGCCGCTCGTAGTCCTGCGGCGCCGCCGGGCAGGTGCACCAGCCCGCAGCGCTCGTCGGGCCGCGCCGGCAGCGCCGCGACGGCGTCGCGCCAGCGCGCGAGGCCGGCCGCACCCGGCCGCGCACCGCAGCCGCAGCGCGGCCGACCAGGCCGGCGCTCGCCGTCCCAGCCCGCCGGCGGCGCGGCGTCGGCGAGCGGGTCGTCCGGCCCCGGCCAGGTAGCCGTCGGCCTGCCCCAGCACGACCTCGCACGAGCGCGGCGACCGGCAGCCGCCAGCGGCCGCGCCCTCGCGCAGCCGCGCGACGTGCGCGTCGAGGTAGCCGGCGGAGGCCGGCGGGCGCGCCGAGGTGGTCGCTGGCCTGCTCCGGCGTGGCCAGGGTCGTCCGGCCGGCGAGGGCCAGCAGCGCGGGCAGGCCGTGACCGCCGAGCACGGTGACGGTGTGCTCCACCGAGCGGGCGTCGAGCTCGTCGCGCTCGGCCCGCAGGGCGTGCTCGACGGCGCGCAGCGTCACGCCGCCCGGGCCGTCGAGGGCCTCCGGGTCGACGGTACGGGCCCGCCCTCGAGGGCGCCGAGGACGGCGCTCCAGCGCTCGTCGCCCGCCGGCGTCACGTCGGGGACCTCGTCGTCGTGCCCGGCCACGCCCACCGCCGTCGCGGCGAACGGCTGCCGGGCGAACAGCGCGTCGTGCAGGTCGTCGGCCAGCGCGCGGACCTCGCGCGCCTCGACCTCGGCGCGTGCTGCCGGTGTGCTCAACGTCTCCGCCCTCCTGCTCCTGGCCCTCGCCGCGGGTCCGCGGACCGTCCGCAGCCTGCCCCGGCACTGCGCCCGGCGCACGCCGCGGCAGCGTGCCAGGCGCCGCCGGGCCCGCCGTCGGGCACACTCGCAGCCCGGGCCGCGTTTGACACGGCGCCGCTCCGTGCCGCCACACTGCCGCGGCGCCGCCCCGACCCGGGACCGCCGCCCCCTCCACCCGCAGCACCGCTGGGAGTCCCGTGACCGACACCGACACCGCCGCCCCCGCGGCGGCCGCGCCCGCCGCCGCGAAGAAGGCCCCCGCGGGCCGGCGCGCGGCCGGCAACGGCGGTCGGCGCCTGGTCATCGTGGAGTCCCCGGCGAAGGCCAAGAAGATCGCGGGCTTCCTCGGCGCCGGCTACACGGTGGAGGCGAGCATCGGCCACATCCGCGACCTGCCGCGCAACGCCGCGGACGTGCCGGCCAGCCACAAGGGCCAGGCGTGGGCCCGCCTCGGCGTCGACGTCGACCACGACTTCCAGACGCTCTACGTCGTCAGCCCCGACAAGAAGGAGCAGGTGCGCGAAGCTGAAGGCGCTGCTCAAGGACGCCGACGAGCTCTTCCTCGCCACCGACGAGGACCGCGAGGGCGAGGCCATCGCCTGGCACCTGCTCGAGACGCTCAAGCCCAAGGTGCCGGTGCGCCGGATGGTCTTCCACGAGATCACCCCGCAGGCCATCGCGGCAGGCGGTCGAGAACCCGCGCGAGCTCGACACCGCGCTCGTCGACGCCCAGGAGACCCGGCGGGTGCTCGACCGGCTCTACGGCTACGAGGTCAGCCCCGTCCTGTGGAAGAAGGTCATGCCGAAGCTGTCGGCGGGCCGGGTGCAGTCCGTCGCGACCCGCATCGTCGTGGAGCGCGAGCGGGCCCGGATGCGCTTCGTGCAGGCGGGCTACTGGGACCTGGAGGGCGTCTTCGACCCGCGAGGGCGCAGGCGGAGCAGCTCACGGCGACGCTGGTGCAGCTCGACGGCACGCGGCTGGCGACCGGCGCGACTTCGAGCAGGAGACCGGTCAGCTCAAGGCCGGCTCGACGTCGTCGTGCTCGACGAGGCGAGCGCCCGCGACCTGCCGGCCCGGCTCGAGGGCGCCGCCTTCGAGGTCCGCGCGGTCGAGGAGCAAGCCGTACACCCGCAAGCCCTACGCGCCGTTCATGACCTCGACGCTGCAGCAGGAGGCGGGCCGCAAGCTCCGCTTCTCCGCGCAGCGGACCATGCAGACCGCCCAGCGGCTGTACGAGAACGGCCACATCACCTACATGCGCACCGACAGCACCAACCTGTCGGAGACGGCGCTCAACGCCGCCCGGCCGCAGGCCCGCGAGCTCTACGGCCCGGAGTACGTCCCGGACGCCCCGCGCCGCTACGCGGCAAGGTCAAGAACGCGCAGGAGGCGCACGAGGCGATCCGCCCCTCCGGCGACGTCTTCCGCACCCCCGGCGAGCTGGCCCGCGAGGTCGTCCGGCGACGAGCTGCGGCTCTACGAGCTGATCTGGCAGCGCACCGTCGCCTCCCAGATGGCCGACGCCCGCGGCACGAGCGCCAGCGTCCGCCTCGGCGCGCGGACCGCCGACGGCACCGACGCCGAGTTCGCCGCCAGCGGCAAGGTCATCACCTTCCCGGGCTTCCTGCGGGCCTACGTCGAGGGCAGCGACGACCCCGACGCCGAGCTCGAGACGACCGAGCGGCGCCTGCCGCAGGTCGCGGTCGGCGACGCGCTCGGCGTCGACGCGCTCGACGCCGCAGGGCCACACCACCAGCCCGCCGGCCCGCTTCACCGAGGCGTCGCTGGTCAAGCGGCTCGAGGAGCTCGGCATCGGCCGGCCGTCGACCTACGCGACGCATCATCACCACGGTCCAGGACCGCGGCTACGTCTGGAAGAAGGGCACGCGCCCTCGTCCCGACCTGGCTGGCGTTCGCGGTGATCGGGCTGCTCGAGCGGCACTTCGGCCGGCTCGTCGACTACGGCTTCACCGCCTCGCTGGAGGAGGACCTCGACGTCATCGCCGGCGGCCACGGGCAACGGCGTCGACTGGCTGACCCGCTTCTACTTCGGCTCCGACCAGGGCAAGGCCGGCGGCGTCGCCAGCCAGGGCGGCCTCAAGAAGCTCGTCGGCGGCAACCTCGACGAGATCGACGCCCGCGACATCAACAGCATCCCGATCGGGCGGGTGCCCGAGGGCCAGGAGGCCGCCGGCACCGAGGTGGTCGTGCGGGTCGGGCGCTACGGGCCGTACGTCCAGGTCGGCGAGCAGCGCGCCTCGCTGCCGGAGGACCTCGCCCCGGACGAGCTCACGGTCGACCGGGCCGTCGAGCTGGCCAACGCCCCGTCGGGCGACCGGGTGCTCGGCGTCGACCCGACGACCGGCCACGACGTCGTCGCCAAGGCCGGGCGCTACGGGCCGTACGTGTCCGTGGTGCCGCCGGAGGGGTCCGCCCAGAGCGAGCAAGCCGCCGACGGCCTCGCTGTTCGCCTCCATGTCGCTGGACACGATCACCCTCGAGCAGGCGCTCACGCTGCTCACGCTGCCGCGCACCCTCGGCGAGGTCGACGGCGAGCCGGTGACGGCGCAGAACGGCCGCTACGGGCCGTACGTCTCCCGCGGCAAGGAGTCGCGCACGCTCGAGACCGAGGAGGCAGCTGCTCACGATCTCGCTGGAGGAGGCGCTGCACCTGCTCGCGCAGCCCAAGCAGTACGGCCGGCGCGCGGCCGCCCCGAAGCCGCCGCTCAAGGCGCTCGGCAAGGACCCGGCGTCAGCGGCGGCGACGATGGTCGTCAAGGAGGGCCGCTTCGGGCCCGTACGTCACCGACGGCGAGACCAACGCCTCGCTGCGCAAGGGCGACACCCCCGAGGGGCTCACCGACGAGCGGGCCAGCGAGCTGCTCGCCGAGCGGCGCGCGCGGGGGCCGGCGGCGAAGAAGACGGCGGCGCGCAAGGCGCCGGCCAAGAAGGCGGCCGCGAAGAAGGCCCCGGCCAAGAAGGCCGCGCCAAGAAGACCCCGGCCAAGAAGACGGCGGCGAAGACGACCCCGGCGGAGTAGCGGCCGTCCCAGGCGGTCCGCGACGGCCGTACGGCCTGGGCCCGCGACCGTAGGCTGACGGTGCGCGGCCGGGACGGGGTGCGCTGGCCGGGGGCGCTGAAGCACCGCGGCTTCCGCCGGCTCTACCTCGCGCTGGTGCTGTCCAGCTTCGGCGACTGGCTGGGGTTCCTCGCCACCACGGCGTTCGCGACGCAGCTCGTCGACGGTTTCGGGGCGCAGAGCTACGCGGTCGGCGGGGTGCTGGCCTTCCGGCTGCTGCCGGCCGTGGTGCTCGGGCCGGTCGCCGGGGTGCTCGCCGACCGGTTCGACCGCCGCGGGCTCATGGTCGTCAGCGACCTGCTGCGCTTCGGGCTGTTCCTGTCGATCCCGCTGGTCGGCTCGCTGCTCTGGCTGCTCGTCGCCACGCTGCTCGTCGAGGTGCTCAGCCTGTTCTGGATCCCGGCCAAGGAGGCCTCGGTCCCCAACCTGGTGCGGCGACGACCTCGAGTCGGCCAACCAGGTGTCGCTCGTGGCGACGTACGGCACGGCTCCCGTCGCCGCGCTCGTCTACGGCGTGCTCGGACTCGTCGCCGGGCAGCCGTGCCGACCTGTCGGCCGCGCACCTCGGGCTCTACGTCGACGCCGCGACCTTCCTGTTCGCGGCGGTGCAGGTCGCGCGGATCTCCGAGATCCCGCGGCGGTCGGAGGGCCCGCGGGCGGCGTCGGCGCCGTCGGTCGTGAGCAGCGTGCGCGAGGGCTTCGCCTTCGCCCGCAGCAGCCCGGTCGTCAAGGGCGTGCTCGTCGCGATGCTCGGTGCGCTCGCCGCGGCCGGGACGGTCGTCGCCAACGGCAAGCTGTTCGCCACCACCGTGCTCGGCGGCGGCGACGCGGCCTTCGCCCTGCTCTTCGGCACGGTCTTCGTCGGCATCGCGCTCGGGGTGGCGCTCGGTCCCCGGGCGCTCGGCGACCTGTCGCGCCGCCGGGCGCTCGGCCCGGTCATCACCGGCGCCGGGCTGTGCCTGTGCTTCCTGGCCGTCGTGCCGGTGCTGGCGCTCGTCGCCCTCGCCACGCTGCTGCTCGGCGCCTTCGCGGGCCTGGCCTACGTCCTCGGGCTGACCCTGCTCGGGCAGGAGGTCGAGGACGAGGTCCGCGGCCGCACGTTCGGGCTCGTCAACAGCCTCATGCGCATCGACCTGCTGCTCGTGCTCGCCGCAGCGCCGCCGATCGCGGGCGTCGTCGGGCAGCGCACGCTCGACCTGCCCGGGCCGGGCGCCGTCCAGGTCAACGGCGTGGGCGTCGACGCTGCTCGTGGGCGGCCTGCTCGCCGTGCTCGTCGGGCTCGTGTCGTTCCGCACCATGGACGACCGCCCCGGCGTGCCGCTGCGGCGCGACCTGTGGCACCTGGTGCGACGACCGGAGCACGTGCCGACCTTCCCGGGCGTCTTCGTCGCCTTCGAGGGCGGCGAGGGCGGCGGCAAGTCGACGCAGGTCGACCTGCTCTGCGCCTGGCTGCGCGAGCAGGGCCACGAGGTCGTGCGCACCCGCGAGCCCGGCTCGACACCGGCGGGGGAGCGCCTGAGGGCGCTGCTGCTCGACCCGGCCAGCGCGCTGTCGCCGCGGGCCGAGGCGTTGCTGTACGCCGCCGACCGGGCGCAGCACGTCGACACGGTCGTCCGGCCGGCGCTCGAGCGCGGGGCGGTCGTCGTCACCGACCGCTACGTCGACTCCTCGCTGGCCTACCAGGGCGCCGGCCGCGACCTGGTCGTCGACGACGTCGCCCGGCTGTCGCGCTGGGCGACGGGGAGCGTGCGCCCCGACCTCGTCGTGCTGCTCGACGTCGCCCCCGAGATCGGCCTCGCCCGGGCGCAGCGGGTCGGTGCGCCGGACCGCATGGAGGCCGAGTCGCTGGCCTTCCACGGGCGGGTGCGGCAGGGGTTCCTCGACCTGGCCGCGGACGCGCCGGCCCGCTACGCCGTGCTCGACGCCGCGTCGCCGCCCGGCGCCGTCGCCGAGGCGGTCCGCCGCCGGGTCGCCCCGCTGCTGCACGCCCCGGCGCGGGTGCCGGTGTGACCGGTGGGGGGCTGTTCGCCGACCTGGTCGGGCAGGAGCGGGTCGTCGAGCAGCTGCAGGCCGCGGCCCGCGACGCCGCCGCCACCCTCGCCCGGCACGAGCCCGGCCACGGGGCGACCACGCGCAGCGCCGGCGCGGGTCGATGACGCACGCCTGGCTGTTCACCGGCCCCCCGGGTTCCGGGCGGTCGGTCGCGGCGCGGGCCTTCGCGGCGGCGCTGCAGTGCACGACGCCGACCCCGGACGGCAGCGCCTGCGGACACTGCGCCGACTGCCACCAGGTGCTCGTCGGGACGCACCCGGACGTGGCCGTCGTCGTGCCCGAAGGGCTGCACCTCAAGATCGACGAGGCGCGCGAGATCATCGCCCGGTCGAGCCGCTCGCCGGTGCGCGGCCGCTGGCAGGTCACCCTCATCGAGGACGCCGACCGCATGGAGGAGCGCACCTCCAACACCGTCCTCAAGGCCCTCGAGGAGCCGCCGCCGCACAGCGTGCTGCTGCTGTGCGCGCCGTCGACGGAGGACCTGCTGCCGACCATCCGGTCCCGCTGCCGGATCGCCGCGCTCGGCACGCCGCCGGCCCGGGCGGTGGCGCAGGTGCTCGTGCAGCGCGACGGCGTCGACCCCGCGATCGCGGCCTTCGCGGCCCGCGCCGCGCAGGGCCACGTCGGCCGGGCGAAGCGGCTCGCCACCGACGAGAGGGCCCGCGAGGAGCGGCGCGACGTGCTCGCCCTGCCCCGCTCGCTGGGCTCGGTGGTGGCCGCCCTGGCGGCCGCCCGCGACCTCGTCGACGCCGCCAAGGCGGAGGCGCAGGAGCGCACCGGCCCGCGGGACGCCGCCGAGCGCGCCGAGCTCGAGCTCGCCCACGGCGTCGGGGCGACCGGCCGCGGGACGGCCGGCGGTCGCGGGACCGCCGCTGCGGTCAAGGACCTGGAGAAGCGCCAGAAGAGCCGGGCGACCCGCACCCAGCGCGACGCCCTCGACCGGGCGCTGGTCGACCTGGCCGCCTTCTACCGCGACGTGCTCGTGCTCCAGCTGGCCACCGGCACCGAGCTCGTGCACGGCGACCTCGGGGAGCAGGCCGCCGTCATCGCGCGGGCCACCCGGCCCGAGGCGACGCTGTGCCGGATCGACGCCGTGCTCGCCTGCCGTACGGCGATCGACGCCGCGGTGGCCCCGCTGCTGGCGGTCGAGGCGCTCGCGCTGGCGCTGCGCACGGGCTGAGCGCGGGTCCCCTACACTCGTCCCGGCACCACGCCGCCTTAGCTCAGTCGGCAGAGCACCTCACTCGTAATGAGGTTGTCCGCGGTTCGATTCCGCGAGGCGGCTCCACGGCACGTCCCTGACAGGCACCTGTACGTCGACTACGGTCGGCGAGGTGCGCAAGCCTGTGATCGCCCTCATCGTCGTCCTGGTCCTGGCCGCGGCCGGAGGCATCGGGTTCGCCCTGTTCGAGCGCCACGAGCGGGGCGGCCTGGTCGCCGCGTCCGAGCAGACCTGCGACGGGCGGGCGCAGCCGGTCGCCGGGGCGCCCTCCACGCTGCCCCTGGACCTGCCGCTGACCGCCGGTGGCCGGGTGCTCAACGTGACCGAGCAGGGCCGCACGGTGGTGGCCTTCGCCTCCCTGCCGGGCAGCCGTCCGGACATCGTCGCGGTGCGCGACCAGGTCCTGCGCGACCTCGCCGGTGCCGGCTACACGACGGTGGGCACCGACCAGGAGCCCGGCTACGAGGCCGAGGCCGAGCTCGCCGGCACGCACGAGGGGACCCTCAAGGTCTCGCCGCTGTGCGAGGGCCTGCTCGAGGTGCGCTACAAGATCGACACCTGAGCCGGCCCGGTCGGTCAGCCCCGACCGGCCCGTCGCCGGGCCAGCACCTCGAGCACCAGCGCCGCGCTGGCCGCGCTGGCCAGCAGCGTCGCGGCGACCGCCGGACCGGCGGGCACACCGTCGTCCCCGCTCCCGGCAGGCGCGGCGACCGGCGGTGCGGGCGGGCTCGCCGCCGGTGGGGCGGTGCCGGCGGGCGACGGCGACGACGCGCTGCCGGGCAGCGGCACCGTGGCGGACGCGACCGACGTGCCGACGCGCACGGTGACCTCGACCGGCTCGGGGCCGAGCCCCGGCGCGGTGCGCAGGGCGTACTGGCCCTGCAGCCGCCGGGAGACCTCGTCGACGCCGGCGAGCAGGCCGGCCGTGTCGAGACCGGTGCGGACGCTCCCGGCGGCCGGGCCGGCGACGCGGGTCGCGGCGTCGTCGCAGGGACCCCCGTCGGCCAGCACCGACACGTCGGTGTCGCCGCCCGGCAGCGCGCGCTGCTCGGTCTGCAGGGCCCGGCAGCCCGCCAGCACGACGACGACGCGGCGCACCGCCGGCGGCTCGGGCAGCCCGTCGAGCAGCGGCCGGTCGGCGAGCGCCAGGTCGGCCACGGTGCCCAGGGCCGAGCGGGCGGTCGTGCGGTCGCCCGGCGGCAGCACCGTCACCGGCACCTGGCTCGGCAGCGCCCGCAGCAGGTCCGCCGCCGCGGACTGGCGGGCGACCAGCGCCGCCGGGTCACCGCTGGGGTCGACGACGAGCAGCACCTCGACGAGGCCGTCGAGGACGCGGCTGGCGGTGACCGGGACCGCGCGCCCGGCCTGCGTCGTCGTGAAGGAGGCCGGGGGAAGGTCGCGCCCGCTCAGCACGGCGGGCACCTCGGCCACCAGCGCCAGGGCGCGGCCGGGCGTCAGGGCCGGCGAGCTCAGCCGGAGGTCCTGGGGGCCGGCCGACTGCGCGCGCGCCGGGGCGCCCAGCAGACCGAGCCCGGACACCCCCACCACCGTCAGCACCGTCAGCACCGTCAGCACCGTCAGCACCGCCAGGCCCAGCCCCGCCGGGCCCAGCACCGGCCGGCCGACCACCGGCCCGGGGCGTACGGCCGCGGCCCGCGGACGGCGCCGTGCTCCGGGCGCCCCGCCGCTGCTGCCCACGCCCACCTCCGCGCCCTCGCCGGCCGGGTCGCCGACGGTGCACGGTGGCACACCGTCGCCCCGGACGACACCGACCGGCACGCGGTGTCACGGGATGTCCTGATCTGTCCCACCACCTGCGGCGCCGGATCGTGGAGGACGGTCACGGCGCGTACCGTCGGCACCCGGGACCGGAGGTCCCGCGACACTCCTGGAGGTCCCGTGCCCCGCACCCCGCGCGCCCTGCTCGCCCTGGGGCTGGTCGCCGTCGCGGCGCCGCTGCTGGCCGCGGCCCCGGCGCAGGCGGCCGACCCGGCCTCGGCGACGCTGACCGTCGTGCACGGCGTGCGCGGCCTGGTCGCGGACGTGCGCCTCGACGACCAGCTGGTGCTCAGCGGCTTCGCCCCGGAGCGGGTCACCGACCCGCTGTCCCTGGCGCCCGGGCCCCACCACGTGCAGGCCTGGCCGACCGGGGCGGCGACGAGCACGGCGCCGGTCCTCGACACGACCATCACGCTCACCGCGGGGCAGCGCGCGACGGCCGGCATCGGGCTCGGCCCGGCCGGCACGCCGGTGCTCACGGTCTACGACGACGCCGCCCTGCTGCGCGACGCCGGCAGCACCGCGCTGGCCGTGCGCAACCTCGCGCTGTCCGACCCGGTGCAGGTCACGGCGGGCAGCACGACGGTGTCGGCCTCGCTGGCGCCGGCCGGCCAGGCGGTCGCCGACGTGCCGGCGGGCACCTACCCGGTGCAGGCGCTGCCCGTCGCGGGCGGGTCCCCGCTCGTCCCGCCGCAGGACGTGCCGGTCGTCGCCGGGCGCGCCGTCGTGCTCTACCTCATCGGCTCCCAGAGCGACGCCACGCTGGGCTGGGTCGCCCAGACGGTCTCGGCCGACGTCGCGCCCACCCGGGTCGACACCGGGGTCGGCCCGCTACCGGTCGACGGCCCCGCGCTGCCCGCCGTCCCGGCCGGGGCGGTCCTCGCCCTGCTGCTCGTCGCCGGGCCGGTCGCCGTCCGGCGCTCCCGGGCGGCGTGAGCGCGCACCGCCCCGCCGCGCACCGCCCCGCCGCGCGCCGCCTGCTGCCCGGCCTCCTGCTGGTCGCGCTGACCTCGGGGCTGACCGGCTGCAGCGCACCGGACGCCCAGGACGCCCCGGACGCCCGCGCCGCGCCGGCCGCCCTGCCCCTCGTGCCCGAGGCCCCCGCGAGCAGCGCCGCGCCCCCGACGGACGCCCCGGCGCTGCTCGGCTCCCGCTCGGCCACCCTCGACGACCTGCGGGCCGAGCAGGCGCTGCGGCCGGTCGCGGTGACGGTGCCGGGCAGCGACCGCCCGGCCCCCGTCGAGCAGCGCACCACCGACCCGGTCAGCGGCGGCCTCGACCTGCCCGACAGCGCCGTCCGCGTCGCCTGGTGGTCCGCCGGGGCGTCCCCCGGCAGCGGCGCCGGCTCGGTCGTGCTCGCCGCCCACGTGTCCTACGACGGCGCGACCGGCCCCTTCACCCGCCTGTCCCAGGTGCGGCCCGGGGCCCGCGTCGAGGTGACCTCCGCCGACGGGAGCACCCGGGCGTACGCCGTGGAGAGCACCCGCAGCGCGCCGAAGGACGCCCTCGACCGCGCCGAGCTCTTCCGCAGCGACGGGCCGCCCGTGCTCGTCCTGGTCACCTGCGGCGGGGCGTACGACCGGGCGACCCGCAGCTTCGCCGACAACGTCGTGGTGACCGCCGTCCCCGTGTAGGCCGGGTCAGGCGAGGCCGAGCACGTCCAGCGCGAGCCGCACGACCAGCGCGGTGACCACGACGAGGAACACCCGGCGCACCCAGGTGCTGCCGCGGCGCAGCGCCGTACGGGCGCCCAGCTGCGCGCCGACCAGGTTGGCCAGCGCCATGGCCGCGCCGAGGCCCCACAGCACGTGCCCGGCGAGGCCGAAGAGCAGCAGCGCCGCGAGGTTCGTCGCGGTGTTGACCACCTTCGCGGTGGCGCTGGCCCGCAGGAAGGACATCCCGACCGCGCCGACGAGCAGGAAGACCAGGAAGGTCCCGGTGCCCGGCCCGACCGCGCCGTCGTAGAGGCCGATCGCCGCCCCGCCCGCGACCACGACCGCCCGCTGCGCGCGGGGGCGCAGCCGCAGCGACTCGACGTCGCCGAGCTCCGGACGCCGCCAGGTCACGAGGAGCACGACGACCAGGGCCACGAGCACGACCGGCCGCAGCGCCGGGCCCGGCACGGCGGTCGCCACCAGCGCCCCGACGGCGGCCCCGGCGAAGGCGGCGAGGGCCATCGGCAGCACGGTCGCGCGCTCCAGCGCCACCCGCCGCGAGTAGGTGACCGCGGCCGACGACGTGCCGACGACCGCGGCGAGCTTGTTGGTGCCGAGCAGCGTCACCACCGGCGTGCCCGGCAGCACGAGCAGCAGCGCCGGCAGCTGCAGCAGCCCGCCGCCGCCGACGACCGCGTCGAGCGCCCCCGCCAGCAGCGCGGCCAGGCACAGCAGGAGGACGTCGGTCAGCTCCACGTACGGTCCTTCCCATGACGCGCCCCGACCCCGCCGAGCTGTCCGAGACCCGCGAGCGGCTGCGCCGCGAGCACCTGCGCCCCGCGGGGGAGCGGCCGGCCTCCAGCACCCGGGGGCTGCACCACACCGCGCTGGTCAGCGGCGACGTCGAGACGACGGTCCGCTTCTACCAGGACCTGCTGGAGATGCCGCTCACCGAGATGGTCGACAACCGCGACTACGAGGGGTCGACGCACTTCTTCTTCGACATCGGCAACGGCAACCTGCTGGCGTTCTTCGACTTCCCCGGCCTGGACCTCGGGCCGTACGCCGAGGTGCTCGGCGGGCTGCACCACGTCGCCATCAGCGTCGAGCCGGAGCGCTGGGAGCACCTGCGCGGCAAGCTCGACGCCGCCGGGGTGGCCTACGCGCACCACAGCGGCACCTCGCTCTACTTCTCCGACCCCGACGGTGCCCGGATCGAGCTCATCGCCGACCCGCTCGGCGAGATGTACGGCGACCGCGTGCTCTGAGGGCCGCCGACCGCCCTCAGTGCGGGTGGGTGTGCTCGTCGCGCGGCTTGGGCTCGCCGGAGTGGTCCAGCCCGTGCGGGTCGGCGGCCAGGCGCTCGCGCGAGGCGTCGACCTCGGCCTCGGCCTCGGCGCGGCCGACCCACTCGGCGCCCTCGACGCTCTTGCCGGGCTCGAGGTCCTTGTAGACCTCGAAGAAGTGCTGGATCTCCAGGCGGTCGAACTCCGACACGTCGGTGATGTCCTGCAGGTGCTCCTGGCGGGGGTCGCCGACCGGCACGCACAGCAGCTTCTCGTCGGGCCCCGCCTCGTCGGTCATCCGGAACATCCCGAGGGCCCGCACCCGGATGAGGCAGCCCGGGAAGGTCGGCTCGTCGAGCAGCACCAGCGCGTCGAGCGGGTCGCCGTCGCCGCCGAGCGTCTCCTCCACGAAGCCGTAGTCCGCCGGGTAGCTCGTCGAGGTGAACAGCCGCCGGTCCAGCCGGATCCGGCCGGTGTGGTGGTCCATCTCGTACTTGTTGCGCTGCCCCTTGGGGATCTCGATGGTGACGTCGAACTCCACGGGGCGGGCCTCTCCAGCGGTCGGGTGGTGCGCGGACCGGCCTAGTGTCCCGTACGGGCCGGGGCGGGCCGACCCCGGGGAGCGGGACGGGGTGCGGGTGGAGCGGGGCGCCGACCAGCGGGGCGCGGGCCGGCCGCTGCGGGTCGGGCTCGCGGCCGCGCTCGTGGCGGCGCTCGGCGTCGGTGTCGCCCTGTCGGAGGGCGCCGGCCCGCTGTCCGGCGGCCCGGCGGCGGTGCCGGCCCCCCCGGCGCGCGGCGACCTGCTGCCCGCGCTGGGCGACGCCCCCGTCCCCACCGCTGCTGGTGTCGCCGCCGCGCTCGGGCCGGTGCTGGCCGACCCCGCGGTCGCCGGCGCGGTGGGGGCGGTCGTGCTCGACGCCCGCACCGGCGAGGTGCTGCTCGACCGCGGCGCGGGGCTGCCCGTCGTGCCCGCGTCGACCGCCAAGATCGCGACGGCCGTCGCCGTGCTCGCCGTCCTGCCGCCGGACACCCGGCTGACCACGCGGGTGCTCGCCGGTGCCGTCCCCGGCGAGGTGGTGCTCGTCGGCGGCGGCGACCCGACGCTGGCCTCGGCGCCCGGCCCCGGGGTCGGGACCGACGACGACCTCGGGCCCGCCCGGCTGCCCGACCTGGCGGCGCAGGTGCGCGCCGCCGCCGGGGGCGCCCCGGTGGCCCGGGTGCTCGTCGACGACAGCGCGTTCGTCGGACCCGCGCTCGGGCCCGGCTGGCGTCCCGGCTACGTCACGGGAGGGGACGTGGCGCCGGTCTCCGCCCTGTCGGTCGACGGCGGCCGGACCGCGCCGGGCCGCAGCGCCCGGGCGGCCGACCCCGCCCTGGCCGCCGGCCGGGCGCTCGCCGCGCTGCTCGGCGCCCCCCGCACGAGCGTCGAGCGGGGCGCCGCTCCGCCCGGCGCGCCGGTCCTCGGCACGGTGCGCAGCCCGCCCGTGACGGCGCTCGTCGAGCGGATGCTGACGCGCAGCGACAACGACCTCGCCGAGGCGCTGGCCCGACGGCTCGCCGCCGAGCGCGGGCTGCCGGCCAGCTTCGCGGGCGCCGCCACCGCGCTGCGCGACGTGCTCGCCCCCCTGACCGGCGACCCGCAGGGCCTCGCGCTCGTCGACGCCAGCGGGCTGTCGCGCGACGACCGGGTCGCACCGCTCGCCCTCGCCCGGCTGCTCGCCCTCGTCGTCGCCGACGGCACCGGCCGCTACGGCCCGGTGCTGTCCGGCCTGCCGGTCGCCGGCTTCGACGGCACCCTGGCGCGGCGCTACCGCGCCGGCCCCGCGGCGCTCGCGGCCGGGGAGGTCCGCGCCAAGACCGGCACCCTGTCGGGCGTGAGCGCGCTCGCCGGGCTCGTGCGCACCGAGGACGGCCGGCTGCTCGCCTTCGACCTGACGGCCGGCGCCGTCGCGCCCGGCGTCCCCGGCCCCGCCGAGGACGCCCTGGACCGCGCGGCCGCGGCCCTCGCGGCCTGCGGCTGCCGCTGAGCGCGGCACCGTCCGGCCGGTCCGCGTCGTACGGTCGGGGCATGGCCAGCCCTGTCGACCCCAGCCCCGTCGACTACGGCCTCGCGGTCGCCACCGCCCGCCGGCTGGCCCCCGCCGGCCCGTCGCTGTCGCTCAGCGAGGCGGCCGACGTCGTGGTCGAGCTGCGCGAGGTCACCGTCGCGGCCGAGCACCACGTGCGGGCGGTGACCGGGCTCGTGCCGCCGGGCGAGCCCGGCCCCGCGACCGTCGTCGACCGGCCCGGCTGGGCGCAGGTCAACGTCGACGGCTTCCGGGTCGTGCTGGAGCCGGTCGCCGCCCGGCTGCTCGACGGCAGGCCCGCGCCCCGGCTGGTCACCGCCGCGACCGGCCGGGTCGCCGGGCTGCAGATGGGCAGCCTGCTGGCCTGGCTGTCGAGCAAGGTCCTCGGGCAGTACGAGGCGTTCACCCCGGAGGGGCGCCCCGGCCGCCTCGTGCTCGTCGCGCCCAACATCGTCGAGACCGAGCGCCGGCTCGGCGTCGACCCGTCGGACTTCCGGCTGTGGGTGGCGCTGCACGAGGTCACCCACCGCACCCAGTTCACCGCCGTCCCCTGGCTGCACGACCACGTCCGCGGCGAGGTCGACCGGCTGCTCGACGCCGCCGACCTCACCGACCCCGGCCGGCTCCTCGGGCGGCTGCGCGAGGGCCTCGGCGAGCGCCGGTCGCTCGTCGAGCTGCTGCAGACCCCCGAGCAGCGGGTGGTGCTGGACCGCGTGACCGCGTTCATGTCGCTGCTCGAGGGGCACGCCGAGCACGTCATGGACGGCGTCGGCCCGGCCGTGGTGCCGAGCGTCGCGCAGATCCGCGAGCGCTTCCAGCAGCGCCGGCGCGAGCGCGGCGGGCCGCTCGACCGGCTCCTGCGCCGGCTGCTCGGCCTGGACCTCAAGGCGCTGCAGTACGCCGAGGGCAGCGCCTTCGTCCGGGCCGCGGTCGACGCGGTGGGGATGGCCGGGTTCAACCGGGTGTGGGAGGGGCCGGAGCAGCTGCCGACCCTCGCCGAGGTCCGCGACCCGCAGGCCTGGGTGCGCCGGGTGCACGGCGCCCCGGCCCTGCCGGCCTGAGCCCGGCGCGCCGGTGAGCGGGCCGCCCCCGGCGCTCGCCGCGGTGCGGGCAGCCGTCCGCCGCGCGCTCGCCGACCTGCCGGCCGGCGCCCCCGTCGTCGCCGGGGTCTCCGGCGGTGCCGACAGCCTCGCGCTCGCCGCCGGCCTGGCGCACGAGCGGCCGGGCAGCGGCGCGGTCGTCGTCGACCACGGGCTGCAGGCCGGCTCGGCCGAGGTCGCCGCGCGGGCCGCCCGGCAGTGCGCCGGGCTCGGGCTCGACGCCCGGGCCGTCGCGGTCGAGGTGCGCGGGACCGGCGAGGCGCCGGCGCGCGCGGCCCGGCTGGGGGCACTGCTCGCGACCGGCGCGACCGTCCTGCTCGGCCACACCCTCGACGACCAGGCCGAGACGGTGCTGCTCGGGCTGGCCCGCGGCAGCGGGGCCCGCTCGCTGGCCGGCATGGCGGCCGTGCGGGGGCGCTGCGCCGCCCGTTGCTCGGCCTGCCGCGGGCGCTGGTGCGGCAGGCCTGCGCCGACGCCGGCCTCGACCCCTGGGACGACCCGACCAACCGCGACCCCGACCAGCTCCGGGCCCGGGTGCGCGGCGCGGTGCTGCCCGGCCTCGAGCAGGCCCTCGGGCCCGGCGTGGCGGCGGCGCTGGCGCGCACGGCGGCCGCGCTGCGGGAGGACGCCGACGCCCTCGACGCGCTCGCCGAGCAGGCCGCCACCGACGACGTGGCCGCGCTGCGGGCGCTGCCCGCCGCCCTGCGCTCCCGGGTGCTCAAGCGCCTGGCGGAGCGGGCCTGCGGGCGGGCGGTGACCGCCGCGCACGTCGCCGCGCTGCGCGCCCTCGTCGAGGACTGGCACGGCCAGGGACCGGTCGCGCTGCCCGGGGGAGCGCGCGTGGCGCGTCGCGGGGCCCGTCTACTGTGCCTCGCGTGACCGACCCCGCTGACGTGCCCGACGCGATCGAGCGGGTGCTCATCACCGAGGAGCAGATCGCCGACAAGGTCGCCGAGCTCGCGGCCGCCATCGACGCCGACTACGCCGGCCGCGAGGTGCTGCTCGTCGGCGTGCTCAAGGGCGCCGTGATGGTCATGGCCGACCTGGCGCGCGCGCTGCGCACGCCCGCGGCGATGGAGTTCATGGCCGTCTCCTCGTACGGCTCGTCGACGTCCTCCTCCGGGGTCGTGCGGATCCTCAAGGACCTCGACCGCGACATCGTCGGCAAGCACGTGCTCCTCGTGGAGGACGTGGTCGACTCCGGGCTCACGCTGTCCTGGCTCATGCGCAACATGCACAGCCGCGGCCCCGCGAGCGTCGAGGTGTGCGCGCTGCTGCGCAAGCCCGAGGCGGCGCGCGCCGACCTGCACGTGCGCTACGTCGGCTTCGACATCCCCGACGCCTTCGTCGTCGGCTACGGGCTGGACCACGCCGAGCGCTACCGCGGCCTGCCGTTCGTCGGCCTGCTCAAGCCCGAGGCGTACGCGTAGGTCCTCCGGCCCGGCGCGACGCCGTCACCCGGTCCGCAGCGACCCGCGCGGGCGCCCCCGGCACCCCGCCGGCGCGACCGGTCACCCGCCCGGCGCTCGAGCCGGACGCCCGTCCTGCCGAGGCTGCGGGTGGCGGAACACCCGCCCACAGGCGACCGTTGACACCGTCGTAGGGCGGGCGCCACCGGTGTACCGTCACGGACCACTTCGCACCAGGAGGGACGGGGCTCTCGGCCCCGCGTCGATGAAGTTCAAGCGCCTTGCCCGGGGACCTTTCCTCTACATCACGCTGGGGCTGCTCGTCGTCCTGGCCCTGTCGTCCGCCTTCCGCGGCAACGGCGGCTTCGACCCGTCCGACACCTCCTCGGTGCTGCAGCAGATCCGGTCCGGCAACGTCGTCAGCGACGGCCGCGACCCCGCGCTGCTGCTCGACAAGGAGCAGCAGGTCCGCGTCGAGCTCAAGGACGGCAAGAAGCTCCAGGCCGACTACCTCATCGACCAGGGCCGCGAGTTCGCCGACGCCTTCGCGGCCGCGGACGTCCGCTACGACGTGCAGGTCAGCCGCAGCAACCCGCTCGTCTCGATCCTGCTGAGCTTCCTGCCCTTCGTCATCATCCTGGGTCTGCTGTTCTTCTTCATGAACCAGATGCAGGGCGGCGGGTCGCGGGTCATGCAGTTCGGCAAGTCCAAGGCCAAGCTGGTCACCAAGGACACGCCCAAGACCACCTTCGCCGACGTCGCGGGCTCCGACGAGGCGATCGAGGAGCTGCACGAGATCAAGGAGTTCCTGCAGGAGCCGGCCAAGTTCCAGGCCGTCGGCGCCAAGATCCCCAAGGGCGTGCTGCTGTACGGGCCGCCCGGCACGGGCAAGACCCTGCTCGCCCGCGCGGTGGCGGGCGAGGCGGGGGTGCCGTTCTACGCGATCTCGGGCTCCGACTTCGTCGAGATGTTCGTCGGCGTCGGCGCGAGCCGGGTGCGCGACCTGTTCGAGCAGGCCAAGCAGAACGCTCCGGCGATCATCTTCATCGACGAGATCGACGCCGTCGGGCGGCACCGCGGCGCGGGCATGGGCGGCGGGCACGACGAGCGCGAGCAGACGCTCAACCAGATGCTCGTCGAGATGGACGGCTTCGACGTCAAGGGCGGCGTCATCCTCATCGCTGCGACCAACCGTCCCGACATCCTCGACCCGGCCCTGCTGCGCCCCGGCCGCTTCGACCGGCAGATCGCCGTCGACCGGCCCGACATGGCCGGCCGCAAGCAGATCCTCGAGGTCCACAGCAAGGGCAAGCCGATGGCGCCCGACGTCGACCTGCAGGTCATCGCGCGCCGCACCCCCGGCTTCACGGGCGCCGACCTCGCCAACGTCGTCAACGAGGCGGCGCTGCTCACCGCGCGCGGCGCCCAGAAGCAGATCACGCTGACGACGCTGGAGGAGGCCATCGACCGCGTCATGGCCGGCCCGCAGCGGCGCACGCGGCTCATGAGCGACAAGGAGAAGAAGGTCACGGCCTACCACGAGGCCGGCCACGCGCTCGTCGCCCACGCGCTGCCCAACACCGACCCGGTGCACAAGATCACGATCCTGCCGCGCGGCCGCGCCCTCGGCTACACGATGGTGCTGCCGGAGGAGGACAAGTACTCCCAGACCCGCGCCGAGCTGCTCGACACCCTGGCCTACGCCATGGGCGGCCGGGCCGCCGAGGAGCTGGTCTTCCACGACCCCACCACCGGGGCGAGCAACGACATCGAGAAGGCGACCGGCGTCGCCCGCGCCATGGTCACGCAGTACGGCATGAGCGAGCGGCTCGGCGCCGTCAAGTTCGGCGACAGCGGCGGGGAGGTGTTCCTCGGGCGCGACATGGGCCACCAGCGCGACTACTCCGAGGAGATCGCCGGCGTCGTCGACGAGGAGGTCCGCGCGCTCGTCGAGGGCGCGCACCACGAGGCCTGGGAGATCCTCGTGGAGTACCGCGACGTCCTCGACGACATGGTGCTGCGGCTGCTCGACAAGGAGACGCTGTCCAAGGACGAGGTGCTCGAGGTCTTCGCGCCGGTCGAGAAGCGGCCCCAGCGCCAGCACCCGACCGGCAACGGCCGCCGCCCGCTGCAGGACCGCCCGCCGGTCCTCACCCCGGCCGAGCTGGCGGTCATGGGCCCCTCCGACCTCGAGGACCTCGCCCGGGGCCGCAAGCCGACGCGCAAGGTGCCGCTGCGCAAGCCCGCGGGGCGCACCGCGCCGCGTGGCCGCACGACCGCCAAGCGCGCCGCGGAGGAGTCGACCGCGCCGCGCGAGGCCACCGAGGCGCCCGCGCCGGAGACGCCGGTCAAGCGCGCCCGCTCGCCGCGGCGCGCCCCCGGCGACGCGACGTCCTGACGAGCCCGACGGGCCCGGTCGCGAGCCGCGCGACCGGGACCGCGGCGCGCCCGGCCCCGGTCGCCCGCTGGCCGCTGCCCGGCCTGGCCGGCCTGCCGGTGCGCACCCTCGTCATGGGGGTGGTCAACGCCACGCCCGACTCCTTCAGCGACGCCCACCCCACCGCCGACGCCGCCGTCGAGCACGGGCTGGCCCTGGTCGCGGCGGGCGCCGACCTGCTCGACGTCGGCGGCGAGTCGACCCGGCCCGGGGCGGTGCGGGTCGACGCCGACGAGGAGCTGCGCCGGGTGCTGCCCGTCGTGCGCCGGCTGGCGGCCCAGGGAGCCCGGGTGAGCATCGACACGACCCGCGCCTCGGTCGCGGCCGCGGCGCTGGACGCCGGCGCGGTGCTCGTCAACGACGTCTCCGGCGGCGAGGCCGACCCCGGTCTGCTGCCCCTCGTCGCCCGCACCGGCTGCGCGGTCGTGCTCATGCACTCGCGGGGCCCGAGCGTCGACATGCAGGAGCGCGCGCGCTACGACGACGTCGTCGGCGAGGTCGGCGACGCGCTGCGCGACCGCCTGGCGGCGGCCCAGGCCGCGGGCGTCGACGAGAGCCAGGTGGTGCTCGACCCCGGGCTGGGCTTCGCCAAGACCCCCGCCCACAACTGGGCCCTGCTGCGCGGGCTCGACGTCGTCACCTCGCTGCGCCGCCCGGTGCTCGTCGGCGCCTCGCGCAAGGCCTTCCTCGGCGCGCTGCTCGCCGGCCCGGAGGGGCCGCGCCCGGCCACCGGGCGCGACGCGGCGACCGCCGCCACCACGGTGCTGGCGGCGCAGGCCGGCGCCTGGGCGGTGCGCGTGCACGACGTCGCCGCCAGCGCCGACGCCGTGCGCGTCGTCGCCGCGCTGCGCGACCCGGCCGCCGAGCGGCCGGTGCTGGACCTGCGGTGACCCTCGAGCGCGCGGCCGTGCCGGCGGACCGGGTCCGCCTGCGGGGTCTGCGGGTGCGCGGGCACCACGGCGTGCTCGCGCACGAGCGGCGCGAGGGGCAGGACTTCGTCGTCGACGCCGAGCTCGCGCTCGACCTGCGGGCCGCGGGGGCCAGCGACGACCTGGCCGACACCGTCGACTACGGCGTGCTCGCCGACCGGCTCGCGGAGGTCGTCGCGGGGCCGCCGCTCGACCTCGTCGAGGCGCTCGCGGAGCGGCTGGCGCAGGTGTGCCTGGCCGACCCGCGGGTCGTGCAGGCGACCGTCACCGTGCACAAGCCGTCGGCACCGGTCGCCCAGCAGGTCGAGGTCAGCGTGACGGTGGTGCGGCCGTGACCGTGCCGGCGACCGGGCTCGCGGTGCTGTCGCTGGGCAGCAACCTCGGGGACCGCGCGGCCCACCTGCGGACCGGGCTGGCCGTGCTCGGGCCGGTCGCCGTGTCGTCGCTGTGGCGCACCGCGCCGGTCGGCGGCGTCGAGCAGGACGACTTCCTCAACCTCGTGGCCCTCGTCGCTGCCGACGCGACCACGGTGTGGGACCGGGCGCAGCGCGCCGAGGCCGTCGCCGGGCGCGCCCGCGAGGTGCGCTGGGGCCCGCGCACCCTCGACGTCGACGTCGTCTGGGCGCCGCCCCCGGTGCCCCCCGGCCTCGTCGTCCCGCACCCGCGGGCCGCCGGGCGGGCCTTCGTGCTCGCGCCCTGGCACGAGCTCGACGCCGCGGCGGTGCTCCCCGGCGCGGGGCGGGTCGCCGGGCTGCTCGCGCTCGTGGCCGACCAGGAGGTCACCCGGGTCGGGCCGCTGCCGGGAGCGCCGGCGTGACGCCCACGCGGCGGCGCACGCTGCTGCTGTGCGCCGCGGTGACCGCGGTGCTGGGCTACCTGCTCGCCGCGCAGGCCTACGGCGCGCTGCCGCCGCTGCCGCGCTACCTGCCGGGCACGCTGCTGCTGCTCGGCGTCGTCGAGCTCGGGATGGCCCGGGTGGTGCGCGACCGGGTGCGGGGCACCGCCGCCGGGGCGCCCGCGCGCTGCACCCGGTGCAGGTCGCCCGGGCCGCGGCCCTGGCCAAGGCGTCGTCGCCGACCGGCGCGCTGCTGCTCGGCCTCTACGCCGGGCTCGGCGGGCAGCTGCTCACCCGCAGCGCGCAGCAGGCCCGCTCCGACGCCGTCGTCTGCGCGGTCTCGGCCGCCGCGGCCGGGCTGCTCGTCGGCGCGGCGCTGCTGCTCGAGCGGGCCTGCCGCACGCCGGACGGCCCCGACGACCGGCCCGGGCTAGGGTCGGCCGCGTGAACGCCCCCGCCTCCGCCGACGGCCTCGACGACCTGCCGACCGAGGAGCTGCGCCAGCGGGCGTTCGACAAGGCCCGGGAGGCCCACGACCGGGCGTTCTTCTTCGACCTGGCGAGGCACCTGCGCGGAGCCCGGGCGATCGCGGGCGAGGACGGCTCGTCGGGCGGGATCACCGGCACGATCGCCGAGCTCGTCGACCTCGGCCGCGAGATGCTCGGTCACGACCTCGGCGAGGACGAGCCGCTCGTGCGGGCCCGGTTCCTGGACTACCTGCGCTCCTGAGGCGCGGCTACTTGTCGACGTCGCCCAGCACGAAGAACAGCGACGCCAGCACCACCGGCAGGTCGGGCAGCCGCACGCCGGGCAGCAGCGCCGGCAGCGCCGACACGTGGTTGAACGACGGCGTGCGCATCGCGAGCCGCCACGGCGTCGTGCCGCCGCGCGAGACGAGCCAGTAGCCCGACGCGCCCAGCGGCCCCTCGGTCCAGGCGTACGTCGAGCCCTCCGGCGGGCGCACGCTCTTGGGCAGCCGCACGTCGACCGGCCCGCCGGGCAGGCGCTGCAGGCAGTCCCGCGCCAGCCCGAGCGCGCCGCGCACCCCGGCGAGCAGGCCGCGGAAGCGGTCGAGCACGTCGCCCGCCTCGCCGAGCACGACCGGCACGGCCAGCTCGGCGTACGCCAGGTACGGGTCGTCGCGCCGCACGTCGACGTCGACGCCGCTGGCCCGCGCCACCGCGCCCGAGCAGCCGTACGCCAGGGCGGCGGAGGCCGGCAGGACGCCCAGCCCGCGGGTGGCCCCCAGCGACTCCTCGAGCAGCGCGGCCAGGCCCGGCAGGGCGGCGTCGAGCCGGTCGAGCACCCGGGCCGCGCGGTCGGGCCACCCGGCCGGCACGTCGGCGGCCAGCCCCCCGACCCGGTTGGCCATGAGGTGCAGCCGCCCGCCCGTCGCCTCCTCCAGCAGCCCCTGCAGCGCGTCGCGCTCGGCGGCCCCCGCCAGCCCGGGCAGCGACGCCGAGAGGAAGGCCAGCCCGCTGGCCACCCGGGTGAGCTCGGCGAGCAGCGTGCGCAGCCACACCGCCCGCTCCGGCGCCTGCAGGCCCATGAGGCGCTCGACCGCCAGGGCGATGCCGAGCTCGTTGGCGAAGGCCGACGTCCAGTCGTGGCGGTCGGCCAGGGCGAGCACCTGGCGGTAGTCGCGGACCTCGAAGAGCTTCTCCACGCCGCGGTGGAGCAGCCCGACGTGCGGGTCGGCCCGCACGACGACGTCGCCGTCGAGCTCGAGGGCCAGCTGCAGGGCGCCGTGCGAGGACGGGTGCGTCGAGCCCAGGTCGAGGACGAGGTCGGCGGGCGGCGCGACCCCGAGCCCGGCGAGCAGCGAGCGGTTCACGCCCGCCAGCGTGCCAGCCCGTCGCGGAGGCGGGTCAGGAGCGGGTCGCGCGCCGGGCGAGGGACCGCGGGTCCGCGCCGAGCGCCTTCGGCAGCCGTACGGTGATCATCTCGGTGTCGTCCGGGCGGCCGGCCACCCGGGTGGAGGAGAACGGGTAGTTGTTGTCCTGCGCGACGAGCAGGGTGTCGTCGGTGAGCAGCCCGACGTCCTCGACGGTCCAGAACGGGAAGCGGAAGGTCGAGGTTCCTCCGCCGAGGCGCTGCGGGTCGGCGATCCGGAGCAGGTCGACGAGCAGGGTCTTGCGCAGGTAGCCCGAGGAGTCGACGTCGCGGTCGTCGACGAGCCAGACGCCCTTGCGCCGGGCGGCGTCGCCCGAGCGCTGGTCGCCCTCGAGGACGAGCAGGCGGTGGGCGTCGACGGCGGTGAGGTCGCGGACCGAGTCGCCCGGGTCCTGCAGGCGGTAGCGCAGCCAACCCGGCGCCCACGCGCGGCTCGCGACGTCGAACGAGGACAGGCGCAGCGTGCCGCCCGGGTCCCCGGACACGGTGCCCTCCAGCACCGCGCGCAGCGTCGTGCCGTCCGGCGACAGGGCCAGGCCCTCGAGGCCCTTGCTCGAGGCGAGCGTCACGGACGTGCGCCCGGCCGGGTCGTCGGGGCTGACGACCCCGGGCACCGGCACCGGCGCCTCGAGCACGTCGCCGGTCGCGCTGGTGTGCAGCAGGTAGGGGCCGAACTCGTCGCTGATCCAGAACGTGCCGTCGGGCAGCTGCCGGAAGCCCTCCGGGTCGAGGTCGGCACCGGTGAGGCGGCGGTCGGAGCGGGTCAGCCGCCACGGGATCTTGCCCGCGGGGTCCTGCAGGCCGAACCCGCCGGTCACCGCGACCCGCCCCTGGCCGTACGACGGGGCGACCCGGTAGACGTGCAGCAGGAAGTCCGCGCTGTTGCCCCGGTCGCCGTAGCCGTTGTCGGCGAGCACGAGCGCCGAGCCGTCGGCCTGGGGCAGCACGGCGCTGAACCCCTGCACCGGCTGGGCGGCGAAGGGCGTCCGCACGCCGTTGATGCCCGAGGACAGCGCCGCGCCGGACGGCACGGCCTCGCCCGCGGAGGCGGCCGGCAGCAGCGCCCGCCCGGTCAGCACCGGCATGGCGCGCGACGCCGCCAGCGCCGGGCCGGGCAGCGGCCCGGAGGCCAGCAGGGCGGTGCTCACGAGCGTGCTCGTGGCGAGGGCGGCCAGGCGCGACCAGCGGCGGCGAGTGATCACGAGGAACCTTCCCGCAGGACGTCCCGCCCGTCCATGGCCCGTTCGTGCAGGACCCACCCGTACGCACCCCAACCGGACGGGTCGAGCAGCGCGCGGGCGGACGCCGCGCGGGCGAGCGCGGCGGCGTACGGCCCGGGCTCGCCCCGCCACGTCGGCAGCGCAGCGGTCGTGCCGAGCGCCCGCAGCGCCTCGCGCTGGCCCACCAGCCGCGAGCCGGTCCGCGCCGCGCAGCTGTCGAGCGCGACGTGCGCGGTGAGGTCGGCGCTGCCGTCCGGCACGGGCGGGACGGCGCGCCCGGCCCGGTAGCCGAGGAGGGTCGGCCGCCGGTGCGCGCGCGTGGTGCCGTAGTCGACGGCCAGCGCGAGCCCGCGCCGCACCCGCGCGACCGCCGCCGCCCAGGCCTCGTCCCGGGCCAGCCCGACCTCGACCCGACCGCCGCCGGGCCACTCCCGGTCCGCCCAGGCGAGCAGCTCCGCGGGCGCCGGCGGGCCGGGCTCCTCGCTGCCGTCCTCGCCGACGAGCACGAGCCGGCCGCCCTCGACGACGTCCAGCGGCACCGCGTCGAGCCACTCGCAGGCGACGAGCAGGCCGGTCAGCTCCGGCACCCCCGCCCGCCAGCGCAGCCCGGTGCCGGGGTCGGGCGCGCGCTCGACGGCGGTCAGGCGCCAGCGGGCCGGCACGTCCGGCAGCGCGTGCAGCAGCTCGCCGCGCCCGGCCCCGAGGTCGACGACGTCGTACGGGTCGGGGCGGCCCAGCGCGTCGTCGACCCGGCCGGCGAGCTCGCGCACCGCCGCGGCGAAGACCGGGGACGCCGTCACCGGGGTGCGGAAGTGGTCGCCCGGCCGCTCGCGCAGGAAGAACCCGCCCGGGCCGTACAGCGCCCGCTCCCACGCCTGCCGCCACGGGACCCGGCCGGCAGCCGGGTCGGGGGCCTCGGACATGCTGGGCAGCATGGCCGACCCCTCCGGCATCGACGCCGACCTCGCCTCCGGACCGCACCTGTGGACGACGCTGGGCTACCGCCGGCTCGCCTGGTCGGCCGGCAGCACGACGATCGCGTGGGACGCGACGGCGGAGTACGGCTTCCCGACGCGCGGCGGGCACGTCGTGCAGGGCGGGCTGGTCACGGCGCTGCTCGACGCCGCGATGGGCGGGGCCTGCTGGTCGGTGCTCGACGACGACTCGGCCTTCCTCACCGCCGACCTGCGGGTGGAGTTCCTGCGCGCGACGCGGGTCGGGACCGTCACGGCGACCGGCACCGTCGTGCGGCGCACCCGCCGGGTCGTCTTCTGCGCGGCGGAGATGCACGACGCCGACGGGCTGCTGCTGGCCACCAGCCGCTGCACGCAGGTGGTGCTGCCGGCCGACGCCCCCGGCGGGCGGGCGCAGCCGCCGGGCGACTCGCCGCCGCAGGACGCCCGCGGCTGACCCGCGGACGAGTGGCCCGGGTCACAGCGCGCGCGGCCCCGGCGGGGCTACGCTCGTCGCGCACACCGACCGGTACCCCTCAGGACTGGAACGGCTCCCCGTGGACCTCCTCCGCGCAGACCTCGGCCTGCCCGCGACCCCGCCAGCGCGCCTGGCGGTCGGCGTCGTGGGCGCCGGCCGCGTCGGCGCCGTGCTCGGCGCGGCCCTGTCGCGCGCCGGCCACCGCGTCGTCGCGACGACCGCCGTGTCGGACGCCTCGCGGTCGCGGGCCGCGGCGCTGCTGCCCGACGTGCCGGTGCGCCCGGCCGACGAGGTGGCGGCCGCCGCGGAGCTGCTCGTGCTCGCCGTGCCCGACGACGCGCTCGCGGGGCTGGTGGCCGGGCTGGCCTCGACGGGGGTGCTCCGCCGGGGCCAGCTGGTCGCCCACACGAGCGGGCGGCACGGGCTCGCCGTGCTCGCCCCGGCGACGCAGGTCGGCACGCTGCCGCTCGCGCTGCACCCGGTGCTGCCCTTCACCGGCACCGCGACCGACCTCGCCCGGCTGAGCGGCGCGTCCTTCGGCGTCACCGCCCCGGAGGCGCTGCTGCCCGTCGCCCAGGCGCTCGTGCTGGAGATGGGCGGCGAGCCGGTCGTCGTCGCCGACGCGCTGCGGCCGCTGTGGCACGCCGCCCTCGCGCACGGCGCCAACCACCTCGTCACCCTCGTCGCCAGCGCCGCCGACCTGCTGCGCGCCGCCGGCGCCGACGACCCGGGCGCCGTGCTCGCGCCGCTGCTGCAGGCGGCGCTGGACGGCGCGCTGACCCGCGGCGACGCCGCGCTCACCGGCCCGGTCTCGCGCGGCGACGCCGGCACCGTCGCCGCCCACCTGGCCGTCCTGCCCGACGGCGTACGGCCCGCGTACGCCGCTCTCGCCCGGCTCACCGCCGACCGCGCGCTCGCCTCCGGGCGGCTGCGGCCCGACCAGGCCGCCGGCCTGCTGGAGGTCCTGTGACCCCGTCCCGCCCCGTCGTCGCCCGCTCCCGCGAGGAGCTCGAGGCGGCCCGCAAGGTGCTGCCCGGCCGGGTCGCCGTCGTCATGACGATGGGCGCCCTGCACGAGGGCCACGCCGCCCTCGTGCGCGCCGCCCGCGAGCGGGCGGACCGCGTCGTGGTGACGATCTTCGTCAACCCGCTGCAGTTCGGCGCCGGCGAGGACCTGGACCGCTACCCGCGCACCTTCGAGGCCGACCTCGACCTGTGCGCCCGCGAGAGCGCGGACGTCGTCTTCGCCCCGACGCCCGACGTCGTCTACCCGACCGCGCCGCTGGTGCGGGTGCAGGCCGGTCCGCTCGGCGAGCGCCTCGAGGGCGCCTCGCGGCCCGGCCACTTCGACGGCGTGCTCACCGTCGTGCTCAAGCTGCTGCACCTGACCCGGCCCGACGTGGCGCTGTTCGGCCAGAAGGACGCCCAGCAGCTCGCCTGCATCCGGGCGATGGTGCGCGACCTCGACGTGCCGGTCGACGTCGTCGGCGTGCCGACGGTCCGCGAGGAGGACGGCCTCGCGCTGTCGAGCCGCAACCGCTACCTGTCGCCTGCCGAGCGCGCCGACGCGCTCGCGCTGTCGCGGGCGCTGCGGACGGTCGAGGCCACCGGCGACCTCGCGGCCGGGCAGGCGGTGCTCGACGCCGTGCCGGGCGTCGAGCCCGACTACCTGCAGCGGGTCCGCGGCACCGACCTGCAGCCCGACCCCGCCGGCGACCTGCTGCTCGTCGCCGCCCGGGTCGGCGCCACCCGGCTCATCGACAACGTCGTCCTGACCCGCGACCCCCCGTCGCCGCCTGCCACGACCTGCCCCCGTCCCCGGAGACCTCCTGATGCTCCGCACGATGCTCACCAGCAAGATCCACCGGGCGACGGTCACCCAGGCCGACCTGCACTACGTCGGCTCGGTCACGGTCGACGAGGACCTCATGGACGCGGCCGACCTGCTCGAGGGCGAGCAGGTCGCCATCGTCGACGTGACGAACGGCGCCCGCCTCGAGACGTACGTCATCACCGGCCCCCGCGGCTCCGGCGTGATCGGCATCAACGGGGCGGCCGCCCGGCTGGTGCACCCCGGCGACCTGGTCATCCTCATCGCGTACGGCCAGATGGACGAGGCCGAGGCGCGCACCCGCCGGCCGCGCGTCGTGTTCGTCGACGCCGACAACCGGGTCGTCGGCACCGGGTCCGACCCCGCCGAGGCGCTGCCGGGCAGCGGCCTGGTCCGGGGCGACGCGGTGCAGCCGGCGCTCGTCGGGTGACCCGCCTGCTGGCCCCGCCGCCGGGCTGGACGACCTCCGCCGACGTCGTCGTCGTCGGGTCCGGGGTCGCCGGGCTGACCGCGGCCCTGCACGCGGCGCGGGCCGGCAGCGTCCTGCTCGTCACCAAGGTCCTCGTCGGCGACGGCTCGACCCGCTGGGCGCAGGGCGGGGTCGCGGCGGCGCTCGACCCGCAGGACAGCCCCGAGGAGCACCTGCGCGACACGCTGGTGGCGGGCGTCGGGCTGTGCGACGAGGCGGCCGTGCGGGTGCTGTGCACCGAGGGCCCGCAGCGGCTGCGCGAGCTCGTGGCGCTCGGCGCCGCGTTCGACCGCGACGACTCCGGCGCGCTGCAGCTCACCCGCGAGGGCGGGCACTCCCGCGACCGGATCGTGCACGCCGGCGGCGACGCCACCGGCGCCGAGGTGAGCCGGGCGCTCGTCGCCGCGGTCCGCGCGCACCCCGGCATCCGGCTGGTCGAGCACGCGCTGGTGCTCGACCTGCTGCGCGACGCCGACGGCTCGGCGGCCGGGGTGACGCTGCACGTCCTCGGCGAGGGCGCCCGCGACGGGGTGGGGGCGGTCCGTGCCCGGGCCGTGGTCCTCGCCACCGGCGGGATGGGCCAGGTCTTCCGCAGCACGACCAACCCGCCGGTCTCCACCGGCGACGGCGTCGCGCTCGCGCTGCGGGCGGGCGCCGAGGTCACCGACCTGGAGTTCGTGCAGTTCCACCCGACGGCGCTCGCGCTCGGGCCCGCCGAGGGCCAGCAGTTCCTCGTCAGCGAGGCGGTGCGCGGCGAGGGCGCCGTGCTCGTCGACCGCGCCGGGGAGCGGGTGATCACGACCGCCGACCACCCGCTGGCCGACCTCGCGCCGCGCGACGTCGTCGCCAAGGCGATCTTCCGCCGGATGCTCTCGCGGGGCGAGGACTCGGTGCTCCTCGACGCCCGGCACCTCGGCGCGGACGTGCTCGAGCGGCGCTTCCCGACGATCGTCGCGCGCTGCCGCGAGGCCGGCGTCGACCCGGTCCGCGAGCCGGTGCCGGTCTCGCCCGCCGCGCACTACGCCAGCGGCGGCGTGCGCACCGACCTGTCCGGCCGCACCTCGGTCGCCGGGCCTCTACGCCTGCGGCGAGGTCGCCTGCACCGGCGTGCACGGCGCCAACCGGCTGGCGTCCAACAGCCTGCTCGAGGGGCTGGTCTTCGCCGCCCGGATCGGCGAGGACCTCGAGGGCGGGCTGCCCTCGCCGGGCTCGCCGGTGCCCGACGACGGTCCGGCGGTGCTGCTCGACCCCGCCGTGCGCGCCGGCTGCCGCCGCGATGAGCCGGGCGCCGGGCGTCCTGCGCAGCGCCGCGTCCCTCGGCGAGGCGCGCCGGGTGCTCGGGGAGCTCGCCGACCGGGCCAGCGCCGACCCGTCGCCGGCGGCGTGGGAGGCGACCGGGCTGCACGCGGTGGCCGCCGCGCTGGTGACCGCGGCGCTGCGCCGCGAGGAGACCCGCGGGGCGCACTGGCGCGAGGACCACCCCGACGCCGACGACGCTTGGCGCGGGCACCTGGTCACCACGCTCACCGGCACCGCCTTCGAGCCGCTCCCCGAGCAGGTGCGCGCATGAGCCTGTCGACCGTCACGGCACAGGCGCTCACCGCCGCGGGCCTAGACGTCGCCGCCGTGGAGGAGCTGGCCCGGCGCACGCTCGCCGAGGACCTCGCCGGCGGCGTCGACGTCACCTCGGTGGCCACGGTGCCCGCGGACCTGCGGGGCGTCGCGGCGTTCGTCCCGCGCGCGGCGGGGGTGGTCGCCGGGATCCCCGTCGCGATGGCGGTGCTCGACGTCGTCGGCGGCCTGGCGCTCGAGCCCACATCCGACGGGCGCCGCGCCGCGGTGGGGGAGGCCGTCCTGGTGGCCCGCGGACCCGTGCGCGCCCTGCTCACCGCCGAGCGCAGCGCGCTCAACCTGCTCTGCCACCTGTCCGGCGTCGCGACGCTCACCCGGCGCTGGGTGGACGCGGTCGAGGGCACCGGCGTGCGCGTCCGCGACACCCGCAAGACCACGCCGGGCCTGCGTGCCCTGGAGAAGTACGCCGTGCGCGCCGGCGGCGGCCAGAACCACCGCATGGCGCTGTCGGACGCCGCGCTCGTCAAGGACAACCACGTGGTCGCGGCCGGCGGGGTCGCCGCGGCCTTCGCCGCGGTCCGCGCGCGGTTCCCCGACCTCGCCGTCGAGGTCGAGTGCGACACCGTCGAGCAGGTCCGCGAGGTCGTCGCCGCCGGCGCCGACCTCGTCCTGCTCGACAACATGACGCTGCCGGACCTGCGGACGCGGCGGCGCTGTGCCGTACGGCCGGGGTCCTCACCGAGGCCTCCGGCGGGCTCTCGCTCGACGTCGCCCACGACGTCGCCGCCACCGGCGTCGACTTCCTCGCGGTCGGCGCGCTCACCCACTCCGCGCCGGTGCTCGACCTCGGCGTCGACCTGTCCCTGGAGGACCCGTGCTCCTGACCGTCGACGTCGGCAACACCAACACCGTCCTCGGGCTGTTCGACGGCGAGGAGCTCTTCGAGAGCTACCGGATCAAGACCGACCCGCGGGTGACCGCGGACGAGCTGGCGCTGATGTTCCGCGGCCTGCTCGCCGCGCACCCCGCGCCGGACGGCGTCGCGGTCTGCTCCACCGTGCCGGCCGTCCTCGAGCAGCTGCGGCTGATGTTCGGCCGCTACTTCGCCGGGCTGCCGACCGTCGTCGTCGGGCCCGGGGTGCGCACCGGCGTACCGCTGCTGTACGACAACCCGCGCGAGGTCGGCCCCGACCGCGTCGTCAACACCCTCGCCGCCCACACGCTGTACGGCGGGCCCGCCGTCGTCGTCGACTTCGGCACCTCCACGAACTTCGACGTGGTGTCGGCGCGCGGGGAGTTCCTCGGCGGCGCGCTCGCGCCCGGCGTGGAGATCTCGGTCGACGCGCTCGCGGCGCGGGCGGCCCGGCTGTTCAAGGTCGAGCTCGTCGAGCCGCGCTCGGTCATCGGCAAGACCACCGCCGAGGCGCTGCAGTCCGGGCTGGTGTACGGCTTCGCCGGGCAGGTGGACGGGATGGTCAAGCGGATCGCCGCCGAGCTCGACGCCGACCCCGTCGTGATCGCCACCGGCGGGCTCTCGCACCTGATGTTCGGCGTGTGCGAGTCGCTGGACCACCACGAGCCCGACCTCACGCTGCTCGGGCTGCGGCTGGTGTACGAGAAGAACTGCTGAAGGGGCTGGACCTGTCGGGTTGCTGGTGGTGCGACCGGGCTCGACGGTCGTCGTAGCGCTCCTGCCGCACGGAGCTGCGGCAGGGAGGTCAGCCCGTGCCCGAGAACGGTGTCGGCACCCCGTCGCGTCAGCCGTCCTGCGTCGGCAACGAGCCGGGACAGCTGTCCACAGGCCTCGCGTGGGTGGTTGACCGCCCCGCCTCTCGAACGTATGTTCGATGCATGACGCCGCCGCCGTTCACCGGTCGCCCTCCCGGGGACGACGACGGGGACGTCTGGGCGGTGCCGGGGGTGACCGGACGGGGGGAGGGTCCTGGCGCTGCGGCTGCGCGCGCTGCAGGGCCTGCTGATGGCCTGCGGCGGGAGCCGTTGGTGCTGCCGCCGGTGTCGTCGGGGGTCGCGGCGCTGCAGGCCGCCCTGGCGGCGGAGGCGCAGGTGCTGGCGTCGGGGGTGCCGGGGCCGCAGGCGTTGGCGGACTGCGCGGGGCTGTTGGGGGTGCGTGAGCGGCTGGACCGGGTGCTGCTGGCCCGTCTGGGTGACCTGGACGCCCGACAGCTGGCGGCGCTGACCGGCGCGGGCAGCACCGGCAGCTGGCTGGCCAGCCAGCCCGGGGACCTGCCCGCCGGGACGTTGACGACGGCCCGCCGGGTGCGCGAGCACCCGGCGCTGGCCGCGGCGGTCGCGGGCGGGTCGGTGTCGCTGCGGGCCGCCGAGCAGCTCGGCCGGACCCTGGCGGTGCTGCGGCCGCACCTGGACCGCCCGGACGGGCTCATCGACGGCCAGGACGCCCAACCCGTGCTGGCCGCGGTCCTGGTCGACGGGGTGCTGGACTGCGTCGGGGAGGCCCTGGGCGGCCTGACCGACGACAGCCCGCACCTGCCCGTGCTGACCGAGCTGGCCGACGAGCTGTCCGAGATCGCCTGGCAGACCCCGACGAGTCAGCTGGACCGGACCGCACGGGCGCTGCTGCTGCTGTGCGAGCACCTCCCGCCGCGGTGGCTGCCGTCGGCGCTGTCCCGGCTGACCGGGGCGCTGCTGCCCACCCGGCTGGAGGACCACGCCCGCGACCTGGCCCGGCAGCGCCGGCTGGTCCTGACCGCCGACCCCGACGGCGGCGGGCAGATCCGCGGCCGGCTCACCCCCGAGTGCTGGGAGCTGCTGCACACCGCGCTCAAGGCCGCCGCCGCGACCGACCCGGCCAACCCCACCGACACCGCCGGCTACCGCACCGCCCGACAGACCGGCTGGCGACCCGGCGACCCCCTGCCCGAACCCACCGGCGCAGGCGCCGACGCGGGTGCCGGCTCAGGTGCCGGGCGCCGGTGCGGGCTGCGGCGCGGGCGCCGCGCGGGTGCGGCCGCGGGTGCCAGCCGCGGGTGCAGGGGTCCTGCCGCTGGTCCGGTCGCACCCGCAACGCCTGCACGACGCGCTGGCCCTGGGCCTGCGCGCCCTGCTCGACAACGGCGCCCTGGGCACCCGCGGCAAGACCGCCCCGCACCTGGACATCACCATCAGCCTCGCCGCGCTGCACCACACCCCCGGCGCCCTGCCCGCACGCGGCGACAGCGGCCAACCCCTACCGCTGAGCCTGGTCCGGCACCTGCTCCCCGACAGCAGGCTCACCCGCTACGTCCTGGACCTGCGCCACCGCGTCATCGAGCACAGCCACACCTCCCGCACCCTGCGCGGCTCTGAACGCCGCACCAAGCACCTCGAGACCGGTGGAGCCTGCCAGAGCGCCACCTGCCCCCACGGACCGCACCCCCCACCCACCGTCCGGCTCGTCCCCCACCACCCCGACAGCTGGGCCACCACCGGCCGCACCAGCCCCACCGACACCGCCTGGATCTGCGAGAACGAACACACCCAGCTCCACGCCGGCGCCACCCTCACCCTCCGCGACGGCAGACGCCTGGACCAGCACGGCTGGCTCGACCCGTGATGACGCGGACGAGCCGGCGACGAGAGGGAGGCGCCCCCTGGCAGAATGCGCCGGTGCCGGACCTGCCCCTGCCGACCGCGGCCGACGTCGAGGCGGCGGCCGCGCGCCTCGAGGGGATCGCCGCCGTCACGCCGCTGCAGCGCAGCGAGCGGCTCTCGGCCGCGACCGGCGCCGACGTGTGGCTCAAGCGGGAGGACCTGCAGCCCGTCCGGTCCTACAAGCTGCGCGGGGCCTACAACCTGCTCGCCCAGGTCGACCCGGAGCGCCTGCAGCACGGAGCGGTCTGCGCCAGCGCCGGCAACCACGGGCAGGGCGTCGCCCTCGCCGGCGCGCAGCTCGGGGTGCGCACCCGGGTCTACCTGCCGCGCACGACGCCGCGGCAGAAGCGCGACCGGATCGCCGCGCTCGGCGGCGAGCTCGTCGAGGTGCACCTCGTCGGCGACACGTACGACGAGGCCGCAGCCGCCGCGCTCGTCGACGTCGACCGCACCGGCGCCGTGTGGGTGCCGGCCTTCGACGCTCCGGAGACCGTGGCCGGGCAGGGCACCGTCGCCCGCGAGGTCGTCGAGCAGCTCGGCCGGCCCCCCGACCTGCTCGTCGTGCCCTGCGGCGGCGGCGGCCTCCTGGCCGGCACGCTGACCTGGACCGCGGGAGCGCGCGCCGACCACCCGGGTCGTCGGCGTCGAGCCGGCAGGTGCCGCGAGCATGCGCGCGGCCCTGGACGCCGGTGGGCCGGTGCCGCTGGAGGCGCTCGACGGGTTCGTCGACGGCGCGGCCGTGCGCCGGGTCGGCGACCTCACCCACCGCGTGGCAGCAGCGGCGGCCGCACGGGTGGTGGCCGTCGACGAGGGGCGGCTGTGCACCGAGATCCTCGCGCTGTACCAGACCGAGGGGGTCATCGCCGAGCCCGCCGGCGCGCTGGCCAGCGCGGCGCTCGGCGGCGCCGTGCGACGTCGAGCCCGGCTCGTGCGTCGTGTGCGTCGTGTCCGGCGGCAACAACGACGTGAGCCGCTACGCCGAGATCCTCGAGCGGTCGCTGGTGCACGAGGGGCTCAAGCACTACTTCCTCGTGGAGTTCCCGCAGGAGCCCGGCGCCCTGCGGCGGTTCCTCGACGAGGTGCTCGGGCCCGACGACGACATCACGCGCTTCGAGTACGTCAAGCGCAACAACCGTGAGTACGGCCCCGCGCTCGTCGGCGTCGAGCTCGCCGCGCGCGAGGACCTCGACGGGCTGCTCGAGCGCATGGCCGACAGTCCTCTCCTCGTCGAGCACCTGCTGCCGGGCAGCCCCCTGTTCACCTTCCTGAGCTGAGCTGAGCTGAGCCGACGGCCGGCCGCCGACGCGGCGGACCGGGACGGGGTCGACCTGCAGCTCGCAGCGCCGCCGTCGTCCACAGCGGCCGCCGCGTCCACACCCGGCCGCGGCGGCGCCGGGCGGGCCGCCGGCTCGCCTAGCGTCGCCGCCGTGACGACGACCGCCTCCCGCGACGGCCAGCGCGCCCGCGTCTACCGCGCGGAGGACGCCTGGGCCGCCCGGCTCGACGCCGCGCGGCTGGGCGCCCCCCTCGCCCGCGTGGCCGGCAGCGCGGTGCTGCTGCCCGCCGAGCGGCGCTTCGGCGAGCTCGCAGCGGTGGCCGCCTACGCGGCCCGCGTCCTCGAGCTGCCCGGGGTGCGGGCCCGCGTCGGGGCGGTCCCGCCGCCGCAGGTGCGCTCCCGGCGGGGCGGCCGGGCGGCGCACTGGGAGCCGCCTGGCACGATCGCCGTGCACGTGGCGCGGCACGGCGAGCCGTGGGCGCTGCGCGAGAGCGTCGTGCTGCACGAGCTCGCCCACCACGTGGCGGCGCACCGCGTCACGCCCCGCACGGGGCGCGACGTCCGGCACGGCGCGCCGTTCCCGGCGGTGCTGATCGTGCTCGTCGAGCAGGTCCTGGGCGCGGAGGCGGCGTTCGCGCTGCGGGTCGACTACGGCGCGGAGCGGGTGGAGGTGGGGGCGCTGTGAGCGAGCAGGCGCAGGACCGGCTGGTCGACCGGGTGGGCAAGCTGCTCGCCCAGGCCGAGGGCACCGACAACGAGCACGAGGCCGCCGCGTTCGTCGAGCGGGCGCAGCAGCTGGCCACCGTCTACGCCGTCGACCTGGAGCGCGCCCGCGCGCGGCAGCAGGCCCGGCAGGGCCGGCGCGAGGCCGAGCCGCTCGAGCAGGAGCGGCTCGACGTCGGCGAGCGCGGCCGGCGGGGCAACCGGCACCGGGTGCTGCTCTACGTCGCCGTCGCCCGGCCCAACGACGTGCTCGTCAACGTCGCGACGGACAGCACCTACGTGCTCGGCTTCGGGCACCGCAGCGACCTGGACGTCGTCGAGCGGCTGTGGGCCTCGCTGGCCGTGCAGATGACGGCGGCCGCCGAGCGGCGGCTGGCCTCGGGCGAGCACCGGCGGGCAGGGGTCGCCGCGGTCACCTGGCGGCTGTCGTTCTACGACGGCTGGGTCACCACGGTGTCGCAGCGCCTCGCCGCCGCCCGCCGCCGGGCCGTCGCGCAGTCCGACGAGCAGTCCGACGAGCAGTCCTGCGGGACGGCCCGCGGGGAGGCCGCGCCGGCGGGCACCACCTCCGCGGCGCTGGTGCTGCGGGCCAAGGCCGACCGGGTGCAGGACTTCTACGCCCGGTCCAGCTCGGCCCGCGGCACCTGGCGCGGCGCGGCCGCCGGCCGCAGCCGGGTGAGCGGCCGGGCGTGGGCCGCCGGGCAGACCGACGGCGAGCGGGCCGACCTCGGCTCCGGCCGGCTGCCGCAGCGCGGCCGGCTCGGCGCGTGACGCCGTGCCGCCCGGTCTAGCCGCCGAGGTAGCGCCAGCGACCGTCCTCGCGCACGAAGCGGCTGCGCTCGTGCAGCACCCCGCGCTGCGCCCCACGCCGCCAGTGCGCGCGGAACTCCACGGTCCCCTCCGCGTCGAACAGCCCGCCCTGGGCCGACAGCACCTCCAGGCGCTCCCACCGCAGCGCCGCGTCGAGGTCGAGCCGGGCCGGCCGCGTCGCGCCCGCCCACGTGGCCAGCAGGTGGTCGGCGTCGCCGACGGCGAAGGCGGTGTAGCGCGAGCGCATGAGCTGCTCGGCGGTGCCGGCCGCCGCACCGGCCAGCACCGGACCGCAGCACGCGGCGTACGCCCGGCCCGTGCCGCACGGGCAGGGCCGGGCCGGTCGGGGCCCGGTCACCCCGCGACCGTAGGGCCCGGACCTCGTAGCCTCGCCGGGTGGCCGCCGCGACCCCTGTCCCCGAGCCCGACCTGCCCGAGCAGGTCCGCGTCCGGCGGGAGAAGTACGACCGGCTCGTGGCGGCCGGCACCCCGCCGTACGCCCTGGGCGCCCCCCGCACCGCGACGCTGCAGCAGGTCCGCGAGCGCTTCGCCGACCTCGCCACCGACACCGCCAGCGGGCAGGTCGTCAGCGTCACCGGGCGGGTCGTGCTCAGCCGCACCGGCGGCAAGCTGTGCTTCGCCACGCTGCAGGAGGGCGAGGCGCAGCTGCAGGTGATGATCAGCCTCGACGGCGTCGGCGAGGAGCGGCTCGCCGCCTGGAAGGGCGACGTCGACCTCGGCGACCACGTCGGGGTGACCGGCGAGGTCATCAGCAGCCGGCGCGGGGAGCTCAGCGTGCTCGCCGGCGAGTGGCTGCTCACCAGCAAGGCGCTGCGGCCGCTGCCCGACAAGCACCACGGCCTCACCGACCCCGAGGCGCGGGTGCGCCAGCGCTACGTCGACCTCGTCGTCAACCCGTCGAGCCGGCAGGTCGTGCGGGAGCGCGCGGCGGTGGTGCGCAGCCTGCGCGAGACGCTGCACGCCCGCGGCTACCTCGAGGTCGAGACGCCGATGCTGCAGTCCGTGCACGGCGGCGCGGCGGCCCGCCCGTTCGTCACCCACGTCAACGCGCTCGACCTCGACGTCAGCCTGCGCATCGCCACCGAGCTCTACCTCAAGCGCCTCGTCGTCGGCGGGATGGAGCGGGTCTACGAGATCGGCAAGACGTTCCGCAACGAGGGCATCGACAGCACCCACTTCCCCGAGTTCACGATGCTCGAGGCCTACGAGGCGTACGGCGACTACGACACGATGGCCGAGCTCACCCGCGGGCTCGTCCTCGACGCCGCGCGGGCGCTCGGGCGCACCGTCGTCCCGGACGGCGCGGGCGGCGAGATCGACCTCGAGGCGCCGTGGCGCTCGGTCGCCGTCCACGACCTCGTGAGCGAGGCGGTCGGCGAGCAGGTCGACGCGGGGACGCCGCTGGAGGTGCTGACAAGGCTTGCGGCCGAGCGCGACGTGGCGCTGCAGGACGGCTGGGACGCCGGCGAGGTCGTGCTCGAGCTCTACGAGAAGCTCGTGGAGCACACGCTGCGCGCAGCCGACGTTCGTGCGCGACTACCCGGTGAGCGTGCGACCGCTGGCCCGGCCGCACCGGCGCGACCCGCGGCTGGCCGAGGCCTGGGACCTCATCGTCGCCGGCTTCGAGCTCGCCCCGGCCTACTCCGAGCTCGTCGACCCCGTGGAGCAGCGCCGACGGCTCACCGCGCAGTCGCTGCGCGCCGCCGGTGGCGACCCGGAGGCGATGCAGCTCGACGAGGACTTCCTGCGGGCGCTGGAGCACGCCGCCCCGCCGATGGGCGGCGTCGGTCTGGGCGTCGACCGCCTCGTCATGCTGCTCACCGGGCTGCCGATCCGCGAGACCATCTTGTTCCCGCTGGTGCGCCCCGAGGGCTAGACGTCCTTTTCCGGTCGCGTTCAGGTGTGGCGTCCGCGACATTCCTTCCACAAGGGCGCGGTGCGTTTGCCGCGATCGGACAAACCTGCTTTCCTGTCTCCTACGGGGGGTGTTCCTCCGCAGTCCCGGGAGGAAATGATGGCGCAGAAGGTCCAGGTCCTGCTCGTGTGCGACCTGCACGACGGCGAGGTCGAGGGCGAGGAGACGGTCGCGTTCGGCCTCGACGGCACGTCCTACGAGCTCGACGTCTGCGAGGAGCACGCGGCCGCGCTGCGCGACGCCTTCGCGCCCTACGTCGGGCAGGCCCGGCGGGCCGGCCGCGCGCCGAGCACGCCGGCCCAGCGCAAGCCGCGCGCGGCGCGCGCCGGCGGCGGTGGAGAGGGCGGCGCGAACCGCGAGCGGGTCCAGGAGATCCGCGAGTGGGCCCGCTCGAACGGCCACACCGTCAGCGAGCGGGGCCGGCTCTCCGGCGCCGTGATCGCGGCGTACGAGGCGGCGCACTAGCCGCGCACGCGTCCAGCCCGCGGGCGAGCAGCCCGCAGGTCCGTCGGCCCGTCCCTGCCCAGGGGCGGGCCGTCGTCGCTCGCCCGGGCCGTCGCCGTCCCCGTCCCCGCGTCCGCTCACAGCGCACAGGCGGGTGAGCGGCGCGGGAAGGGGACGCCCGCTGCGTCGTTGGACCGGACGTGCACCTCCAGTGCACGCGACGTCTGCCGATGCAGGTGCTGACGGCAGCACGTGCGGACGTCGCGCAGGACGCCCGGCGACGGAGCCCCGTCGGCGGGTCCGGGGCTCGTCCCGCCCCCGGGCGGGGGGTGCGCCCCGGGGCTAGTGTGCGGGTGGTAGGGCGCGTCAGACGGCGCGTGTCGGTCCCCGCCCCGTGAGGAGCGATCAGCATGTTCGAGCGTTTCACCGACCGAGCCCGCCGTGTTGTCGTCCTGGCCCAAGAAGAGGCCCGGATGCTCAACCACAACTACATCGGGACCGAGCACATCCTGCTCGGCCTCATCCACGAGGGCGAGGGCGTCGCCGCGAAGGCCCTCGAGTCCCTGGGCATCAGCCTCGAGGGCGTGCGCAGCCAGGTCGAGGAGATCATCGGCCAGGGCCAGCAGGCGCCGTCGGGCCACATCCCCTTCACGCCGCGCGCCAAGAAGGTGCTCGAGCTGAGCCTGCGCGAGGCGCTGCAGCTCGGCCACAACTACATCGGCACCGAGCACATCCTGCTCGGGCTGATCCGCGAGGGCGAGGGCGTCGCCGCGCAGGTGCTCGTCAAGCTCGGCGCCGACCTCAACCGGGTCCGCCAGCAGGTCATCCAGCTGCTGTCGGGCTACCAGGGCAAGGAGACCGCCGCCGCCGGCGCCGGTCCCTCCGAGGGCACCCCGAGCACCTCGCTGGTGCTCGACCAGTTCGGCCGCAACCTCACGCAGGCGGCGCGCGAGTCCAAGCTCGACCCGGTCATCGGGCGCGAGAAGGAGATCGAGCGCGTCATGCAGGTGCTGTCGCGCCGTACGAAGAACAACCCCGTGCTCATCGGCGAGCCCGGCGTCGGCAAGACCGCCGTCGTCGAGGGGCTCGCCCAGGCGATCATCAAGGGCGAGGTCCCCGAGACGCTCAAGGACAAGCAGCTCTACACGCTCGACCTCGGTGCGCTCGTCGCCGGCAGCCGCTACCGCGGCGACTTCGAGGAGCGCCTCAAGAAGGTGCTCAAGGAGATCCGGACCCGCGGCGACATCATCCTGTTCATCGACGAGATCCACACCCTCGTCGGCGCGGGTGCCGCCGAGGGCGCGATCGACGCCGCGAGCATCCTCAAGCCGATGCTGGCCCGCGGCGAGCTGCAGACGATCGGCGCGACGACGCTCGACGAGTACCGCAAGCACCTGGAGAAGGACGCCGCGCTCGAGCGCCGCTTCCAGCCGATCCAGGTCGGCGAGCCGTCCCTGGCCCACACCATCGAGATCCTCAAGGGCCTGCGCGACCGCTACGAGGCGCACCACCGGATCTCCATCACCGACGCGGCGCTCGTCGCGGCGGCCACCCTGGCCGACCGCTACATCAGCGACCGCTTCCTGCCCGACAAGGCCATCGACCTCATCGACGAGGCCGGGTCGCGCATGCGCATCCGCCGGATGACCGCGCCGCCGGACCTGCGCGAGTTCGACGAGAAGATCGCCAGCGTCCGTCGCGAGAAGGAGTCGGCGATCGACGCGCAGGACTTCGAGAAGGCGGCGTCGCTGCGCGACCGCGAGAAGACCCTGCTCGGCGAGAAGGCGCAGCGCGAGAAGGAGTGGAAGGCCGGCGACATGGACGTCGTCGCCGAGGTCGACGACGAGCAGATCGCCGAGGTCCTCGAGATCTGGACGGGCATCCCCGCCGTCCGGCTCACCGAGGCCGAGACGGCCCGCCTGCTGCGCATGGAGGACGAGCTGCACAAGCGCGTCATCGGCCAGGAGCAGGCCATCAAGGCGGTCAGCCAGGCCATCCGGCGCACCCGCGCCGGTCTCAAGGACCCCAAGCGCCCTGGTGGCTCCTTCATCTTCGCCGGCCCGTCGGGCGTCGGGAAGACCGAGCTGTCCAAGACGCTCGCCGAGTTCCTCTTCGGCGACGAGGACAGCCTCATCCTGCTCGACATGAGCGAGTTCATGGAGAAGCACACGGTCTCCCGGCTCGTCGGCTCTCCTCCCGGCTACGTCGGCTACGAGGAGGGCGGCCAGCTCACCGAGAAGGTGCGCCGCAAGCCGTTCAGCGTCGTGCTCTTCGACGAGGTCGAGAAGGCCCACCCGGACGTGTTCAACACGCTCCTGCAGATCCTCGAGGACGGTCGCCTGACCGACTCGCAGGGCCGCGTCGTGGACTTCAAGAACACCGTGATCATCATGACGTCGAACCTGGGGACGCGCGACATCTCCAAGGGCTTCAACCTGGGCTTCCAGAAGGACAGCGACACGGCGGGCGCCTACGAGCGCATGAAGACCAAGGTGCAGGACGAGCTCAAGCAGCACTTCCGGCCCGAGTTCCTCAACCGCATCGACGACATCGTCGTGTTCCACCAGCTCACCGAGGCGGAGATCCTCGTGATCGTCGACCTCATGCTGGCGCGCGTCGACGGGCAGCTCAAGAACCGCGACATGGGCCTGGAGCTCACCGTCGAGGCCAAGAAGCTGCTGGCGAAGAAGGGCTACGACCCCGTGCTCGGGGCCCGGCCGCTGCGCCGCACGATCCAGCGCGAGATCGAGGACGTCCTGTCCGAGAAGATCCTGTTCGGCACGATCACCGGTGGCGAGATCATCGTGGTCGACGTCGAGACCAAGGCGGGGACACCACCGGCGACACGGCGACGTTCACCTTCCGCGGTGAGCCCAAGCCGGTCGCGGTCCCCGACGCCCCGCCGGCCGACCTCACCAAGCACGACTAGCGCACCGCACGTCCTGACGGGCGGCTCCCGCACGGGGGCCGCCCGTCGGCGTGTCCGGGACCGGGCTGCTCAGCCCGGCAGGGCGTACGTGCCGTCCGGCCGCGGGTCGACCAGGCCGTCGGCGACGAGCCCGTCCAGCGCGCGGGCCCGCTGCCGCGGCTCGTCCCAGACCTGCGCGAGCTCGTCCGCGGAGACCGGCCCGGGGCGGTCGCGGAGCACGGCGAGCAGGCGGCCGCGCACCTGCCGGTCGCTGCCCGCCCAGCTCTGCGGCCGACGGACCGGGGCGTCCAGGGCCGGTCGGCCCGCCAGCACCCATGCGCACCGGCCGAGCAGCGGGCAGGCCGGGCAGCGCGGGGCCCGGGCGGTGCAGACCAGCGCGCCGAGCTCCATGATCGCGACCGACGCCGTGGCCGCCGCCTCCCCGTCCTCGGGCAGCAGCGCCCCGACGGCCGCCAGGTCGCGCCGGGCCACGGGGGCGTCCGCGACGCCCTCGACGGCCCGGGCGACGACCCGGCGCACGTTCGTGTCGACCACGGGGTGGCGCTGCCGGTACGCGAAGGCGGCGACCGCCCGGGCGGTGTAGTCGCCGACCCCGGGCAGCGCGAGGAGCTCGGGCACGCCGGTCGGCAGGGCCCCGCCGTGCCGCTCGACGACGGTGACGGCAGCGGCGTGCAGGCGCAGGGCGCGCCGGGGGTAGCCCAGCCGTCCCCAGGCCCGGACCGCCTCGCCGGCGGGGTCGGCCGCCAGGTGCGCCGGCGTCGGCCAGCGGTCGAGCCAGGCCCGCCACACCGGCTCGACCCGGGCCACCGGCGTCTGCTGCAGCATGACCTCGCTGACGAGCACCGCCCAGGCGCTGGTGCCCGGCCGTCGCCAGGGCAGGTCGCGGGCGGCGCCGGCGTACCAGTCGCGCACGACGCGCTCCAGAGGGACCTCCGGCGGGCTCACCGCTGCACCGTCGCACGCGGCCGGGAGGCGGGCTCAAGGCGGCCCGCCCGCCCGTCGACCTTCCCCGCGTGGGAGGCCTGCGCGTCGTCGTGCTCGACGCCTCCGCCGCCCAGCGCCGCTTCGTCCGCGAGGCGCTCGCCGGCGTCGGGTGCGTCGTCGAGGCCCGCACCGTCGCCGAGGCCCTCGCGCTGGTGGCCTGCGCCCCGGCCGTGCTCGTGCTCGACCTCGACCTGCCCGACGGCCTGCTCGCCCTCGAGGAGGTCATGGCCGAGCACCCGGTCCCCGTGCTGGCCCGCAGCGCCGTCCCGGGCGGAGGGGCCGCCGCGCGGGCCGCCGGCGCCGTGGACGTGCTGGCCAAGCCCCGGCTCGGCGGCGACCGGACGGCGCAGGACGCCGAGGACCTGCGCGCCGCCGTCCGGCTGGCCGCCCGGGTGCGGGTGATCCGGCACCCGCGCAGCCGCCTGCGGCTCCCCCCGGCGGCGCCGAGCGCGGCCCCCGGGACGGTCCTGGCGCCGGTGCGCCTCGTCGCCCTCGGGGCCAGCACCGGCGGGCCGGGCGCGCTGCTCACCGTGCTCACCGCGCTCGCGGAGCTGCCCGCCGAGCGCGGCGTCGCGGTGCTCGTCGTGCAGCACATGGGCGAGACCTTCGTGCCGGGGCTCGTCGACTGGCTCCACGACCAGCTCCCCGTGCCCGTCGTGCTCGGCGCGACCGGCCAGCGGCTGCTGCCCGGCACCGTGACCGTGTCGCCGGGCACCGGCAACCTCGTCGTGCAGGACGAGCGCCTGCGCGTGCGCTGCGAGCCCGCGCCGCCCGGTCAGCACCACGTGCCGGGCATCGACGCGGCCTTCCGCAGCGTCGCCGCGGTGCTCGGTCCGCGGGCGGTCGGCGTCCTGCTCACCGGCATGGGCCGCGACGGCGCCGCGGGGCTGCGGGCGATGCGCGACGCCGGCGCCACGACCTTCGGCCAGGACGAGGCGACCAGCACGGTCTACGGCATGCCGGCCGCGGCCCAGGCGGCGGGCGCCGTCCAGCGCCAGCTGCCGCTGCCCGAGATCGGCCCGGCGCTGCGGGCGCTCCTCGGCGACCCGCTCGGGGCCCCGGCCCGGTGACCCGCCCCCTGCTCACCGACGACGAGCACGCCCGGCTGCGCGCGCTGCTCGTCCGGGTCGCCGGGCTGGTCGTCGACGCACCGCGCCGCGAGGCCGTGGCGCTGTCCGTGCACGAGCGGGTGCGGCGGACCGGGGTGGCCGGGGTGCCCGCCTACCTCGACCTGCTCGAGGGCAGCCCGCAGGAGCGCCAGCAGCTGCTCGACGAGGTGACCGTCCCCGAGACGCACTTCTTCCGCAACCCGCCACAGGTGGCCGCGCTGCGCTCGACGGTGGTCCCGCAGCTGCTCCGCGAGGCCGCGGCCCGCGGCGACCGGCGGCTCCGGTGCTGGAGCGCGGGCTGCTCGACGGGCGAGGAGCCCTACACCCTGGCCGCGCTGCTGCGCGAGCAGCTGCCCCCGGGCCGGTCCTTCGACGCCCGGGTCCTGGGCACCGACGTGTCGCAGCGCGCGCTGGCCGCGGCCGAGCAGGCCCGCTACGGCGAGCGGTCGCTGCGCCTGGTGGGTGCGGCGGCGCTCGCCCGGCACTTCGCGCCGTTGCCGGACGGGCGCTGGGCCGTACGCCCCGAGGTCCGCGCCCTCGTCGAGCTGCGCCACCACAACCTCGTCACCGAGCCGGTGCCCGCCGCCCCGGGGGAGCTCGACCTCGTCCTGTGCCGGAACGTGACGATCTACTTCGACCGCGAGACGACGAGGGCCCTGCTCGGCCGGCTGCACGACGCCCTGCGCCCCGGCGGGTGGCTGCTCCTCGGCCACGCCGAGACGCTCTGGCAGGTCAGCGACGCCTTCACGCTCGTGCCGGTCGGCTCCGGCGACGACGCGGCGTTCCTCTACCGGCGGCCCGCCCCCGGGCAGCGCCGGTCCGCGCCGCCGGCCTCGCGCGCGCCGGTGCCCGCGCCCGCGCTGCCGCCGGCGGCCCCGCCGGACCCGCTGCTCGCGAGCCGGGCCGCGCTGGCGGCGGGGGAGTACGCCCGGGCCGCCGACCTCGCCGCCGACGTCGCCCGCGCCCTCCCGCTGCTCGCGGCCGCCCGCTACGTCGCCGGGGTCGCGCTGGCCAGCCTCGGGCGCGACGCGGCGGCGGCGGTGGCGCTGCGCGGCGCGGTCTACCTGGCTCCCGACGACGGGCTGGCCCGCTTCGTGCTCGCCGGGGTGCTGGCGCGCCTCGGGGACCGCGCCGCCGCGGCGCGGGAGTACTCCGCCGCGGCGGACGCGCTCGTCACGGCCCCGCCGGCCCCCACCGCGCCGGAGCTCGGCGGCCGGTCCTCGGCCGAGCTGGCCGAGCTGTGCCGCCGGCTCGCGGACCCCGGCGCCTGAGCGGTCGGGCGTCCGGGACGAGGCGCCGGCCGCCCCCTGGGCCGGTCGCCCCGGCCCGGCTGACCACCCGTGCGGGTGGTCCTTTCGGGCCAGATGCCGACGTGCGGGTGAAGTCCGCCCCGCCGCCGTACGAGTCCTGCAGTGCGGCACCCGACGACCGGGTGCGCACACGAGCGAGGAGGAGCCCGGGTGACGAGCTCGACGGTCCTGGAGGCCAGCGCACCGCTGGACGTGCCCGAGGTGCGGTTCGCCGCCGGCCTGCCCGGTTTCCCCGGCCCGCGCCGGTTCGCGCTGGTGCGCTGGGGCGCGGCCGACGGCCCGTACAGCGTGCTCGTGGACCTCGACGCCCCCGTCGTGCGCTTCCTCGTCGTCCCGCCGCAGGTGTTCTTCCCCGACTACGTCGTCGACCTCGACGACGCCGTCGCGGAGGCGCTGGCCCTCGACGACCCCGACGACTGCCTGCTGCTCGTCATCGTCGCCCTCGGCGAGCGCGCCGAGGACGCCACGGCCAACCTGCTCGGGCCCATCGTCATCAACGTGCGCACCCTGCAGGGACTGCAGGCCGTCCTGGCCGAGTCCGGGCACAGCACGCGCGTGCCGCTGCGGCGCCCCTGACCCTCCCGCACGACCCCGTACGACCGCCCCGCACGCATCCACGGAAGGAACCCCCGTGCTGGTCCTCACCCGCCGCAAGAACCAGAGCATCGTCATCGGTGACGGCATCACCATCACCGTGCTCGAGGTCAAGGGCGACAACATCCGTCTGGGCATCTCCGCCCCCCGCGACGTGCAGGTCTTCCGCGAGGAGCTGCTGACCGCCGTCTCCGAGGCCAACGCCTGTGCCGTGCTCCCGGACGCCGGCCCGGCGCCCGTGCCCACGGGCCTTCCCGCAGGTCTGCCGGTCGGGCCCGCCGCGCCGCTGGCCGCGCCCTCGCCGCTGCGCCTGGGCCGTCGCCGCACGGCCGCCTGACCCGGCCGTGACCCAGCACCTCCTCCCGCTCGCGCACGTCCAGCCGCCGGAGCTGACCGCCGCCGAGGTGCGCGGCCGCGCCGTCGACCTCGCGCTCGCCCGGCTCCCCGAGCCCCAGCGCGCCGTGCTCACCGGGTGCTTCCTCGAGGGCCGTACGGTCGTCGACCTGGCCCGCCGCAGCGGACTGCCCGAGCCCGAGGTCGTGCGGCTGCGCGACGCGGGGCTCGCCGGCCTCGGCGCGGCCCTGGCCGGCGCGGTGGCCCCGCGGTCCGGCACCGCGGTCCCCGAGACCGCCCGCCGGGCCTACGCCCGGGACTAGAGGCCGCCCGCTCCTGCCGGGCGCGCCGCCGGCGGGACGTCGAGGCTCAGGCGCGCCCACGGCGGGCCGGGGCGCCGACGAGGGCGCGGCCCAGCGGCAGGACCACCCGGTCGGCGACGAGCAGGACGGCCAGCACGCTCCCGCCGCGCAGGCCCGCCTGCGCGAGGGTGAGGTGCTGCTGGACCAGCCCGAGCGCGACGATGCCGACGGCCACCAGGCCGAGCACCCCGAGGGCGGCGGAGGACACGCGGAGCATCAGCGCGCCGTGAGGGCGGAGTGCACGACGAGCGCGAGCTCCATCGCGGAGGCGTCGGCGGTGCGGCCGGGGGAGGACAGCGTGCCCGGGGTCGCGCCGCGCAGGCCCGCCTCGATCACGGACAGGGCGCCGGCCAGGCCGTAGCCGGACACGACGACCGGGGTCTCCGGGCTCGGCGCCGCGGCCGCGGGCACGCAGGAGGAGATCGCGGCGGTGAGGGCCACCAGCCAGCCCAGGTCGTCGGCGGGGTCCTGCTCGGGCAGCGCCTCCAGGACGGAGGCGGGCACGCCCAGGCGGGCCAGGCTGCGCCGGCTCCACCCGTGCACCGACCCCGGGCGGCTGCGCGCCACGGGGGCGAGCGGCAGCGGGCTGCCGTGCTCGGCGAGCTCGGGGGCAGGGTGCGGGCGGGTCCGCGCGGCCGGGGTGCGGGTGCTCGCCGGGCGGCGGCGGGACGGGGTGGCCTCCTGGGGCGGGTCCTCGTCGAGGCCGAGGTCGGTGGCGCGGCCGAGGTCGGTGGCGCGGTCGGGCGCGGCAGGGGCCTCGGCAGGGGCAGGGACGGCGGCCGGGGCAGGGGAGAGCGGGGCAGGGGAGACCGGGGCAGCAGCTGCTCCGGACGAGCTGCTGCCCGGGTCCGGGGCGCGCCGGGCGGCCCGGCGGCGGGGGGTCCGGGGGCGCGCGGTGCCGGCCCCGTCGGGGCCGTCCGCAGGCCCGGCCGCGGGGGCCGGCGGCGACGCCGCAGCGACGGGAGCGGTGACGGGAGCGCGACGGGACGTGACGGGAGCAGCGACGGGAGCAGCGACGTGAGGAGCGCCCACCGGCGGCGCGGCCGACAGCCCGACGGCCTCCAGGGCCTCGGCCTCGTCGAGCAGCCGCTCCCGCGCGACCCGCACGGCGTCGGGGTCCGGGCCGGCTCCGGCCGGGCCGGCGCCCGCCCTGCCGGGGACGGCGAGCACCTCGTACACCTCCTTGCCCATCAGCCCGCGCACGCCGGAGCGCACCTTGCGGGCGCGGCGCACCTCGAGGTCGGGGCCGAGGGCGGCGACGGCGTTCGCCATCGCCTCCTCGAGCGTGTCGCCGGTGTGGACGTCGAGGACCTCGCCGCCCTCGACGGCGCGGGCGGCGGACGACGTGTCAGACGGACTGGGCAAGGCCGATCACTCCCACGGGTTCGACGTCGAGGTTGCGGGCCAGCTCCGGGTAGGCGAGCACGGGCAGGTCGGGGCGCCCGGTCGCGACCAGCCGGCGCACGGCCGGGCGCAGCTGCGCGCTGCAGACGATGGCCGGCCGGCGCCCGGCCTGCTCGGCCGCGCGGACGGCGTCGCCGATGCCCTGCACGAGCTGCTCCATGCGCACCGGGTCCAGCGCCAGCCAGCTGCCCTGCTCGCCGGGGCGCACCGCCTCCAGCAGCGACTGCTCGAGCAGCGGCTCGAAGGTGAGGGCAGCCAGCCGACCGCCGACGGCGGCGCCCGAGGAGATGGTCGGGCCGAGCAGCGCGCGGGCCGCCTCGACGAGCGCCTCGGGGCTGCGGTCGGTGCGGGCGCGCGGCGGTGACGGCCTCGAGGATGCGGGTGAGGTCGCGGACGGGCACGCCCTCGGTGAGCAGGTCGCGCAGGACCCGCTGCACCTCGGCGAGGGTGAGCACGTCGCCGCCGACCTCGCCGGCGACGACGGGGGAGACGCTGCTTGACCGCGTCGACGAGCACCTGGACGTCCTGGCGGGTCAGCAGGTCGGCGGCGAGCCGCGCACCACCTCGGACAGGTGCGTGACGATGACCGACGCGCGGTCGATGACGGTGGCGCCCTCGGCGGCGAGCAGGTCGGCGATCTCGGCCTGCACCCAGCGGGCCGGCATCCCGAAGACCGGGTCGACGGTCGCCCGGCCGGGGACGCCGTCGGCGTCGTCGCCGAGGACCATGGCGTGCCCGCGGGGCGCCTCGCCGCGGGCGGCCTCGACGCCGTGCAGCTTCACGACGTACGTCGAGGCGGGCAGCGCGGGGGCGTCGACCGTGCGGACGGCCGGCACGATCAGGCCCAGGTCGGCGGCGATCCGCTTGCGCAGCGCGCGGACCCGCTCCATGAGGCTGCCGCCGGCGGAGGTGTCGAGCAGGTCGAGCAGGTCCGGCGCCAGCTCGAGGGTCAGCGGGTCGACGCGCACCTGCTCCAGCACGACGTCGCTCTCGCCCTCCGGCTCGGCGGCGACCGGTTCGGCGGCCGGAGCGGCGCCCAGCGCGCCGGCCCGGGCGCCGAGCACGAACAGCCCGATCGCGAGGGCGAAGAACGGCACCTTGGGCAGGCCGGGCATGAGGCCGAGCAGCGCGACGGCCGCGCCGGCGGTGCGCAGCGCCAGCGGCGAGCGCAGCAGCTGCGAGGCCAGGTCGCCGCCGAGGCCGGCATCGTCGTCGCTCTGCACGCGGGTGACGACGATGCCGGAGGCCACCGAGATGAGCAGCGCCGGGACCTGCGAGACGAGGCCGTCGCCGACCGACAGCAGCGCGTAGCGCGAGATCGACTCCTGCAGGGACAGGCCGTGGGAGACGACGCCGACGACGAAGCCGCCGAGCAGGTTGATCGTGACGATGACGATGCCCGCGACGGCATCGCCCTTGACGAACTTGCTGGCGCCGTCCATCGAGCCGTAGAAGTCGGCCTCGCGGGCGACGTCCAGGCGGCGCTGGCGGGCGACCTCGTCGGTGATCAGGCCGGAGTTGAGGTCGGCGTCGATGGCCATCTGCTTGCCCGGCATGGCGTCCAGGGTGAAGCGGGCGGCCACCTCCGAGACCCGGCCGGCGCCGGCGGTGATGACGACGAACTGCACGACGACGAGGATCAGGAAGATCACCAGGCCGACGACGAGGCTGCCGCCGACCACGACGTGCCCGAAGGCCTCGATCACCTTGCCGGCGTCGCCGTCGAGCAGGATGAGCCGGGTCGAGGAGATGTTGAGCGACAGCCGCATGAGCGTCGTGACGAGCAGCAGCGCCGGGAAGACGCTGAAGTCCAGGGCGCGCACCGCCGTGATGGCGGTGAGCAGCACGACGAGCGCGGCGGTGAGGTTGACCGCGAGCAGCAGGTCGAGCAGCGGCTTGGGCAGCGGCACGACCATCATGACGACGACGGCGACGAGCAGGGCGGGCACGCCGACGGCGGCGGCCCGGCCGCCGCGGCGGGGGGCGGGGGTGCTCATGCGGCGGCCCTCGGGGTCCAGGTGGGTCGCACGCCCCGGCGGCGGGCGGCGTAGACGGCGGCGAGCACCTCGGCGACGATCCGGAACATCTCGGCCGGCACCGTGTCGCCCACCTCGGTCGCCCGGTAGAGCGCCCGGGCCAGCGGCTTGTCGGCGATGACGGGGACGCCGTGCTCGGCCGCCACCGCCTTGATCCGGTCGGCGACGGGCCCGGCGCCCTTGGCGACGACGACGGGCGCCGCGCTGCCCGGCTCGTACTGCAGCGCGACGACCAGGTGGGTCGGGTTGGCGAGCACCACGTCGGCCTTCGGCACCGCCTCGATCATCCGGCCGCGCGAGGCGGCGAGCTGCCGGGCGCGGATCGCGCCCTTGGCCTCGGGGTTGCCGTCGGACTGCTTGTGCTCGTCCTTGACGTCCTGCTTGCTCATCCGGGCCTGCTTGCCGTACGACCGGCGCTGCCAGGCCGCGTCGAGCACGCCCACGACGACGGCGAGCGCGGCGGCCTGCCACAGCAGGCGGCGGCTGGCGGCGCCGACGAGCGCCTGCAGCTGCGCCGGGGCGACCCCCTCGCGGGTGAGCACCGTCCAGCCGGAGCGGAAGGCCGACCAGGCCACGAGGGCGAGGGCCGCCAGCTTGACGGTGTTCTTGACCAGCTCGACGAGGCCGTGCGGGCCGAGCATGCGCTTGACGGCCTTGGCCGGCGACAGGCGGCTGAACTGCGGCTTGAGCACCGAGGGGTTGGGCGCGCTGCGGGTGACCAGGCTGCCGGAGACGAGCGCGGTGCCGCCGACGAGGGCGACGGCGGGGGCGATCGCGCGGCCGGCGTCGAGGAAGAGCCGCCCGAGCAGCGCGCCGGCCTGGCCCTGGTCGGTGGTGGCCGCGCCGGAGAGCACCACCGCCATGTCGGTGCGCAGCACCTCGAGCAGCCGACCGGTGAGGAACGGCAGCACGGCCACCAGCGCGACGAGGCTCAGCCCGGCGGGCAGCTCGACGCTGCGCGCGGCGGCACCCTTCTTGCGCAGGTCGCGCAGCTTCTTCGGCGTGGCCTTCTCGGTCTTCTCCCCGCTCACCGCAGCACCTCCAGCGGCAGCGAGGTGGCCGGTCCGAGCAGGCCGGCGAGCTGGCCGGGCAGCAGCGCGAAGGTCGCTCCCGCGGCGGTGAGCGCCACCAGCGTCTTGACCGGCAGGGCCGTGGCCATGGCGTTGGCCTGCGGCACGAAGCGGCTGGCCAGCGACAGCGCCACGTCGGTGAGGAACAGCACGCCGAGCAGCGGCGCGGCGATCTGGATGGCCGAGGCGACGACCTGGGTGACCGCCGAGCCCAGGGTCGCGGCGGCGCCGGCCGACAGGCTCGGCAGGTGCGACAGCGGCAGCGCGCGGAACGAGCCGACGAAGCCGCTGAGCACGCTCTGGTAGGCGTCGGTGGCGAACAGCAGCGCGCTGAAGGCCATGGCGAACAGCCGGCTGAAGGCCGCGGCCGGCTGCCCCGACAGCGGGTCGAGGATCTGGGCGTACGAGAAGCCGCTGGACAGGTCCGCGAGCGACCCCGCCACCTCGAAGGCGGTGAACAGCAGCCCGGTGAGGAAGCCCAGGGCGATGCCGATCCCGACCTGCGCGAGCGCGGCGGCGGCGAACCCGGCGAGGTCCGCGGGCAGCGGGCCGGTCTGCACCAGCGGGGTGAGGAACAGCGACAGCGCGACGGCGACCGCGAGCCGGCCGACGCCGGCGACCCCGCGGCTGCCGAAGACCGGCGCGGTCAGCACCCAGCTGCCGGTGCGCGCCAGCACGAGCAGGAAGGTGAGCAGCGCCGCGGAGCCCAGGCCGGGCAGCAGGTCGTTCACCGGACGAGGTCCGGGATGCGGGTGAACAGCTCGGCGGTGAACTCCACCGCGGTGCGCAGCATCCAGCCGCCGGTGAGGGCCAGGACGAGGCCGCCGAGCAGCAGCTTGGGGACCATCGTCAGGGTCTGGTCCTGCACCTGGAAGACCGCCTGGAGCAGGCTGACGACCACCCCGACGACGAGCGCGACGACGAGCACGGGGGCGGCGAGCTTGGCGGCGAGCACCAGCGCGGCGGTGCAGATCTGGACGACATCGGTCTCGGTCACGCGAAGGACCTCACCAGCGAGGAGACGAGCAGGTACCAGCCGTCGACGGCGACGAAGAGCAGCAGCTTGAACGGCAGGGAGATGAGCGAGGGCGGCAGCATCGCCATGCCCATGGCCGACAGCGCGGCGCTGACGACGAGGTCGATGACGACGAACGGCACGAAGACGATGAACCCGATGAGGAAGGCGGTCCGCAGCTCGGAGACGACGAACGCCGGGATGAGCGTCGTGGTCGGGACGTCGGCGGGGGTGGCCGGCTTGCCCTTGCCGGACAGGTCGACGAACAGCGTGAGGTCGCGCTCGCGGACCTGCTTGAACATGAAGCCGCGCAGCGGCTCGATGCCTCGGTCGTACGCCTGGCCCTGGGTGATCTGGCCCTTGAGGTAGGGCTGCAGCGCCGTGTCGTTGACCTGGCTGAGCACCGGGCCCATGACGAACAGCGTGAGGAAGAGCGCGAGCCCGATGAGCACCTGGTTGGGCGGGACGCCCTGGGTCCCGAGCGCGGAGCGGGTGAAGCCGAGCACGATGACGATGCGGGTGAAGGCCGTGACCATGATGAGCACCGCGGGCAGCAGCGACAGGGCGCCGAGCAGCAGCACCAGCGAGACGGGGTTGGACAGGGCGCCCGCGCCCGTCACGCCGGTGAGGTCCAGCGGGGTGCCGGCAGCGGGCGCCGCGGGGGCGGCCGGGTCGACCGGTGTGACGGGGGCGATCGGGGCGGGGGCGGCCGGGGCGGGGGCCGCCTGCACGGTCGGGGCGGGGGCCGCCTGCACGGTCGGCGCGGGAGCGGCCTGCGCGGGGGTGGCCGCGCCGGGGAAGAGCACGAGCAGGCCGGTGAGCAGGCCGGTGAGCAGGCCGGTGAGCAGGACGGCAGGGCTGCGGGTGGCCGGCGCCGACGTCCGGGCCGGGGTCAGACCGCCACGGCGTCCCGGTCCGCGGTGCGGCTGGGGCGGGCGGTCGGCGACCACGGGGTGTGCTCCTCGGCGGGCGAGGCGTCCGTGCGGGTCCCGGGGCGCTCGGGAGCGCTCCGGGGGGAGGGCACCGCGGGTCCGTCCGCGGTGGCCGGGCGCGGACCGCGCCCAGCAGGGGTGCCGGCGGGAGTGCCGGCGGGGCGTACGCAGGTGGGGGCAGGCGGGGCGGCCGGGGTCGCGGCGAGCGCGCGGGCCAGGTCCTCGGCGAAGCGCGACGCCGGGGCCGGCCCGGCCAGGCGTGGAGCTGCCGGGGCAGGCAACGGTGTCGCAGCGGGCTCCTCGCCGCGGGCGGCGGCCAGGGCCACCGCGACGGCGTCGGGGCTGATCGCGGTGTCGGCGACCGGCCGGCGCCGCAGCACCCGCCAGGCGTCGAGCAGGAACTCGCCCGGGGTCGGCGGGCCCTGCGGCGCGGCGAGGACCGCCGGGGCAGCGGCGGCAGGGACCGGGAGCTCGGCCGGCGCGGCGCCGGGGCGGTGCGCGACGACGGTGAGGGACGACCCGCTGACGCCGAGGACGTACTCCTCGTCGTGCACCCGCACGACCGACAGCGTCGCGCTCTTGCCCAGGCGCGCGGTGCTCACGACCTGCAGGGCGCCGCCGCCGCGCCGGGCGGCGCCGAAGCCGCCGGTGCGCTTGAGCACCCACAGCACCAGCGCGAGCAGCGCGAAGACGAGGACGAGGCGCGCGACCAGGCCCAGGGCGCTGGTCACCGGTCGACCACCGCCGTGACGCGCACGCCGAACTCGCCGTCGATGACGACGACCTCTCCGCGCGCGACGAGGCTGCCGTTGACGAGCACGTCGACGGGGGCGTCCGCGGCGCGGTCGAGCTCGAGGACCGCGCCCGGGCCGAGGGCCAGCAGGTCGCGCAGCGGCAGCTTGACGCGCCCGAGCTCGACGGCGAGCTCGACCTGCACGTCCGCGAGCAGCCGCAGGTCCCGGGCCGCGACGGGCGGGGCGCCGGCGCCGAGCTCGGGCAGGTCGGGGACCTCCAGCGCGGCGGGGGCGTACGCGTCGGGGGCGGCGGGGGCGGTCATGACGGGTCTCCGAGCAGCTCGTGGACGACGACGGCGCGACGGCGTCCGCGCCGGCCGAGGGTGGCGGTGAGCACGGGCAGGTCCTCGCCGGCCCGCGCGCCGCCGAGCGGCAGCAGCCCGGTCAGCTCGGCGGTCGCCCCGCCGTCCAGCCGCAGGACGTCTCCGGGGGAGAGCTCGGCGAGGTCGGCGGCGGCCACCGTGGCGCCGGGCAGGCGCAGCGCGACGGTGACGGGCACGCTGCCGAGCACGTCGGCGGCCGGGCCGGCGACGGCCGTGGGGCGCTCCGGGCCGGCCGGCAGGAGGGAGCGGGCGGGCAGGCACAGCACGAGCGTCGCCTCGCCGCCGGCGGGCAGGACCGCCTCGAGCAGCACGGCGACGACCTCGCCGGTGCCGGTCGGCAGCGGGTCGTCGCTGATCGGCCCGGCCTGCAGCCCGGTGACCCCCGCGTCGGCGAGGGCCGTCGCGAGCGGCCAGAGGGCGGGCACGACGTGGCGCAGCAGCACCGACTGCTCGAGCCGGGTGGTCGGCCGGGGGGCGGTCTCGCCGGTGCCGCCCATGAGCAGGTCGGCGAGGCGCACGGCGCTCTCGGCGGGCAGCACGAGCAGGCAGCTGCCGGCGAGCCCGCACTCCAGCGGCACCCAGACGTCCCCGTCGGTCGCGACCTCGACGAGCGCGACGCGGCGCACCCCGCCGCAGCGCACGGGCAGGGCCCGGCCGGCGGCGGCGCCGAGCAGCAGGCCGACGCGGGGGGCGGCGTCGGTGAGCCCGGCGACCAGCCGCTCCGCGCCGGCCGGCATCGGCAGCGGCTCGCGGAAGTCGAACAGGTCAGGGGCGGGCACGCCTGTCCATCGTCGGGCCCGGTCCGGGCCCGGACCGCTCCGACGGGCCATTCTCGGACCACCCCGAGTGACTACGTCCGGACGGGTCCGGGGTGCTCGTGCTCCCGGCCGCTAGTGCCCGCCCTCGTGCGCGGGCTCGGGCGCGGCGGGGGCGGACGCGGGCTGGGCCGCGGGTGGGGCGGCGGGTGGGGCGGTGGCCGCCTCGGGCGGCGCCTCGACGACGATGTCGACCCGCCGGTTGCGCGCCAGCGCCTCCTCGTCGGTCCCGCTGTCGCGCGGCCGGGTGTCGGCGTAGCCGGCGGCCGACAGCCGCGGCGCGGTGACACCGGCGGCGAGCAGGTCGCGCAGCACCGCGGTCGCGCGGGCGGTCGAGAGCTCCCAGTTGGTGGGGTACTCCGGGGTGCTGATCGGCCGGCTGTCGGTGTGCCCCTCGATGACGAGGTCGTTGCCGATGGAGATGAGCACCGGACCGAGGTCGTGCAGCAGGCGCAGGCCCGTGGGGCTGAGGCGGCCCTCGCCGGGAGCGAACAGCACGCCGCTGGTGACGTAGAGGACGAGGCCACGCGGGTCCATCGCGACCTGCACCTCCGACTGCAGCCCGGCGGCCGCCACGGCGGCCTCGACCTGGGTGCGCAGCTCGTCGAGGTCCTCGCGGGCGAGCACCTCGCCGGTGCTCGGCGGGATCGGCGCCGGCGACGGGTCGGGGGTGCCGTCCTTCGCGCCGATCGGCACGTCGCGCGGCTCGCCCTCGGGGGGAGCGCCCTCGCTGGGAAGCTGGTGGGTGTTCTTGCCCACCCCCTGGGTGAAGGCCTGCTGGAAGGTCTCGAACTTCTTGAGGTCCAGCACCGAGATGGAGTACATCATCAGGAACGTCGCCATGAGCAGCGTCATCATGTCGGCGAACGAGACGAGCCAGCGCTCGTGGTTCTCGTGCTCCTCGTGGTCCTCGGCGCGGTGGCGTCTGAGCACCGGCTCAGGCGGCCTTCTGCTCGGCGGCCGGTGTCGCGCCGACGCTCTCGCGCACCGTCGGGGGCAGGTGGCTCTTGAGCTTCTCCCCGACGGCGCGGGGGCTCACGCCGGCCTGGATGGCGAGCACGCCCTCGACGACCATCTGGCGGTACTGCACCTCGACGGCCGAGGAGCGCTTCATCTTGTTGCTCACCGGCAGGAAGAAGACGTTCGCGCTCATGACGCCCCACAGGGTCGCGAGGAACGCGGCCGCGATGGCGTGGCCCATCTCGGCCGGGTCCTCCATGTGCGAGAGCGCCAGGATGAGCCCGAGGACCGTGCCGATGATGCCGATGGTCGGGGCGAACGCCCCGCAGTCGGCGTGGAACTTGGCCGCGACCTTGTGCCGCTCCTTCATCGCCGCGATGTCGGCGTCGAGGACCTCGGCGACCTCGCTGGAGTCGGTGCCGTCGATGACGAGCTCGAGGCCGCGCTTGAGGAACGGGTCCTCGACCTCCTTGGCCTTCTCCTCCAGCGCCAGCAGCCCGTCGCGGCGCGCGACGTCGGCGTACTGCATGAGCTCCCCGACGACGGCGGCGCCGTCGACCTTCTTGCCGGGCTTGAGCACCGACAGGGTCGCCTTCACCCCCGGTCCGACGTCGCTGAGCTTGTTGCTCGCCAGGGCCACCCCGAGGGTGCCGCCGAAGACGAGCACGAGGGCGCCCGGGTTGGACACGATGACCACCGGGCTGCCGCCCTCGATGACGTACGACAGGCAGATCGCGACGAAGGCGATGACGAGCCCGACGGGCGTGGCGAACTCCACGTCAGCGCCCCGTCCCGCTCGTGCCGGCACCGGCGGTGGTCGCGGGATCGGCGGCGCCCTCGGGGCGCAGCACGACGAGCCGCGCCGCGGGCTCCGGCGCTCGGCCGACGCGCAGCTCCTCGGCGGCGGCCAGCACGCTCGCGCGGAAGTCGCGGACGAGGTCCACGACCTGCTCGGCGGTCTCGAGCACGACGTACGTCTTGCCGTCCAGGAGCGTCACGACGGTGTCGTGGTGCGCCTCCACGAGGGCGACGAGGTCGGCGGACAGGTGCATCACGCCACCGTTCAGACGGGTCAGGCGGATCACGGCTGCTCCTCCATGAGGCGGTCGTCGGCGACCGGCGTCCTGCTGGTCGACACTCTCCGTGTCGGCCGGAACCTCCTCAGGCTTCACACCGGCTACGCGCTGTCACCCGACCGGGGTGGTCCGCCGGCGTGCCGGGAGGCGTACGGACCCCCGACCGTGCCCCTCGCCGGCGCAGAGCGCGCGGGCGATCGCCCGCCCGGTCCGCGGCCGGACGCGGTCCCGGAGGCACGTGTCCCGTCCGACGCGTTGCGCCGGGACGCACCGTCGAGGCGCGCGTTGCGTTCGCGCGCAACGCACCTGCGCACGTACGTGCCCCGGCCGACGGCGGTGACCGCACGCCCGCCGTGCGACGCGACGCCCGTGCCGGACGACAGCGCGCCGGGCGGCGGGGGACCCCGCCGCCCGGCCGACGACTAGCGCTTGAGGTTGACGAGCTCCTGCAGCAGGTCGTCGCTGGTGCTGATGATCCGCGAGTTCGCCTGGAACCCGCGCTGGGCGATCATGAGGTTGGTGAACTCCTGGGCGAGGTCGACGTTGCTGCCCTCGAGCGCGCCGGCGGTGAGCGAGCCGCGGCCCTGCTCGGCGGGCAGGCCCACCGACGCGGCGCCGGAGGCGGCGCTGGCCCGCAGGTGCGCCCCGCCGGCCTTGGACAGGCCCGCCGGGTTGGTGAAGCCGGCGACCGCGAGCTGTCCGAGGACCTTCTGGCGGCCGTTGGAGAAGACGCCGTTGACCGAGCCGTCGTCTCCGATGGAGAACGAGCGCAGGTAGCCGGTGGGCGACCCGTCCTGGCTGAGCGCGCTCGCGGTGCTGCTGCCGCCGAACTGCGTGAGCGACTGCGCCGCCCCGGGGGTGCCGAAGTCGGCGGTGAAGGTGGTGTCGGTCGCGCCCCCGCGCCCGGGCAGCGTGAACGTGATGGGCCCCGGGTCGTCGAGGCTGCCGTCCGCGCCGTTGAAGGTCAGCGAGACGTCGCCGCCGAGCTGGGTGCCCGCGTCGTCGTACGCCCGCAGGGTCCAGGCGTTGTCGCCGCTCTTGACGAAGTCGACCCGCACCCGGGTCGTGGCGCCCAGGCTGTCGACGACGCCGACGGCGGTGCTCACCGTGCTCGTGCCGTCGCTCAGCGCCGAGGAGCTCAGGTTGCCGCCGAGCTGCACCCTGCCGGTGACCTGCGGGGCGATGCTCTGCCCGAGCGGGATGCGGATGTCCCCGCTGGGGCCGTTGGCGGAGACCAGGCCGGTGAGCGGGTCGGCGAGCCAGCCCTGCACCACCGCGCCGCTGGGGTCCGCGAGGTTGCCGGCGTTGTCGAAGCCGAACGCGCCGGCCCGGGTGAACAGCTGCTCACCGCCGCTGCGCACGACGAAGTAGCCCTCGCCCTGGATCGCGACGTCGGTCGGGCGGCCGGTCGCCTGGACCGGGCCCTGCGTGTTGACCATGTCGACGGCGACGGCACGCACGCCGAGGCCGATCTGCGCGGCGTTGGTGCCGCCCTGCGCGGCGGACGCGCCGCTGCCGCCGCGCACGACCTGCGACAGCGTGTCGGCGAAGACGACCCGGCTGCCCTTGAAGCCCGGGCTGTTGATGTTGGCGATGTTGTCACCGACGACGTCCATCATCGTCTGGTGGGAGCGCAGACCGGAGACCCCGGCGAACAGCGAGCGCATCATGAGCGGTTCCACCTCGTGGAGGACTGCTGCGGGGAGCAGCAGAGCGGTGGCCGTCCTGGCCTGCGGCGGTCCGCGTCCGTGGCGGTCCGTCGTGCGTCCCGGGCGTGGCGCCCGGGGAGCTGAGGGCGTACGCGGGTGGCGTACGCGTGCGGTCTGTCAGGAGGTCTTCGGCGCGGGGTCCCCGACGCTGGAGACGTCGGCGACCGCCAGTGAGCCGCCGCCGGCCAGCTGCACCCGCGGGTCGCCGGTGAGGGAGACGGACGTGACCGTGCCGGTGACGGTGCTGCCGTCCGGGCCGGTGCCGGTCACGGTCTGGCCGAGCATCGACTGGCCGGCGACCGTGCGCTGCCAGCGGGCGAGGTCGGCCTGCGCGCTGACGAGCGCGTCGAGCTTCTCGACCTGGGTGAACTGCGCCAGCTGCGTCATGTAGGCCTGCGAGTCGGTGGGCTTGCTCGGGTCCTGGTACTTCATCTGCGCGACGAGCAGCTGCAGGAAGGCGTCCTTGCCGAGCTGGCCGCCGGGCAGCGCGGCGCTGCTGCTCGCGCCGGGCGTGCTGCTCGTGCTCGTGGTCGCGCCGAGGGGGCTGGTCACGGGTTCTCCTGTCGGGTCACGGTCGGGTCGCTCTCGGGTCGGATCCGGGTCGGTCTCGGGTCAGAGCCAGGTGCCGGGGCGGCGGGGCGGGTCGTCGTCGGCGCGGGTCGGCCCACCGGCCGCGGCCGCCGGTCGGGGGCGGGCGCGCTCGGGCTCGGGCCGGCGGGGGTCGCGCGGGTCGCCCGGGGCGTCCCGGCCGGGGGCCTGCGGCCCGCCGTCGTGCCGCACGTCGAAGTCGCCGAGGTCGAGCCCCTCGCGCCGCAGCACGTCGACGAGGTCGCCGCGCTGCTGCTGCAGCGCCCCGACCGCCCCGGCGTCGGCCGACCGGCAGGTGACGCTGACGCTGTCGCCGCGCACGACCACGCGGACGAGCACCGCCCCGAGCTCCGGCGGGTCGAGCCGCACGACGAGCGAGGCGTGCCCGGGGGCTCCGGTCCGCAGGCCGCGGGCGAGCTCGAGCACGGCGGGGCGTACGGCGCGCACCTGCTCGGCGGGTGCCGGGCCGGGCGTCGTCAGCGGTGCGGGCGCTGTGGTCACGCCGGTGGCTGTGGGCGCCGCGTCCGCGAGCGCCGTCCGCACCTGGTCGGCGGGGGCCGCGGCGGTCGGGCCTGCGGGCGTGGGCTGCGAGGGCTGCCCGCCGTCCGGCTGGTCGAGCACCGCAGGCGTCGCCCCCGCGGGGACGTCGGCCCCGCCGGCGGAGGGGGGGATCGCGCTCGCCTCGTCCGGCAGGGGGGCCGGGACCCGCACGCCCGCGGGGTCGGCCGCCGTCGCGGGTGCCGCGGGGGCTGTCGTCGCCGACGGCTCGGCCGTCGCTGCGGGTTGGCCCGACGGCGCCGCGGCCGGGCCGCTCTCGGGGGCCACGGCGGTCGCAGGGGCGGCTGCCGTGACCGGGTCCCCGACCGGCGCGGCCGTCGCCGTTCCGGCGGGACCGCCTGCCGGGGTCGCCGGGGCAGCGGGGCTCGCGGGTGCAGCGGGGGTGGCCGCCGTGGGCAGGGGCGTGGCCGCGTCGGGCCCGGGCGTTCCCGCGGGAACGCCTGCCGGCGCAGGGGCAGCAGGGGCACCGGCCGCCGGGCGGGGCTGGGCGTGGTCGTCCCGGCGGGGGTGCCGGGCGGGGGGGAGCCGGGGGCAGCGCTGATCCCCGGGGCGTCGACCGCGACGCGACCGGCAGGGCGACCGGCAGGGCCACCGGCAGGGCCACCGGCAGGGCGATCGGCAGGGCCACCGGCACGGGGACGACGCCGAGCCCGGCGGCGAGGGCGGCCACGACGTCCTGGCCCACCGCCGCGACGGGCTCCTCGACCAGGCCGTCGTGCGGTGCCGGTGCGGGCACCGCCCCCGCGCCCTTGCCGACCGCGGCGACCCCGGCGAGCAGCACGGCGAAGGGCGGCCCGGCGGCGGCCCGGCCGGGGCGCGCCGGCGCCGGCGCCGGTGGTGCGTCGACGGCGACGGGCAGCGCGGTCGCGGCGGTCAGGACGCACCTCCGAGGGAGCGGTAGCGGGTGAGGACGCGGTCGACGTACGTCCGCGTCTCGGCGTAGGGCGGCACCCCGCCGTGCTTGCGGACCGCCGCCGGCCCGGCGTTGTACGCGGCCAGCGCCAGGTCGGTGCGCCCGCCGAACGCCTGCAGCTGCTGCGCGAGGTAGGTCGCGCCGCCCTGGAGGGCCTGCGCGGGGTCGCGCGGGTCGACGCCGAGGCCGGCGGCGGTGCGCGGCATGAGCTGCAGCAGCCCGACCGCGCCGGCGGGGGAGACGGCCGAGGCGTCGAAGCCCGACTCGGACCAGGCGACCGCGGCCAGCAGCTCAGGGGCGATGCCGGCGCGCCGGGCGGCGGCGGTGATCTGCTCGGCGTACGGCCGGCCGGCCGCGGGCAGCCCGGCGAGACCCGACGCGGACGAGGCGGCGGCGGTCACCGCGGCGGCCGGGGCGGGGGCGACGCGGCGGATGGCGGTGGCCTTGGACAGGTCGACCGCCTGCACCTTGACGACGTCGCCGGTCTTGGGGGCGACGACCCACTTCCCGTCTCCGGCGTAGATGCCGATGTGGTCGACCGCGCCGCGCTCGAAGAAGACGAGGTCGCCCGGCCGGGCCTGCGCGGGCGTCACCGCGACGCCTGCCGTGGCCTGCTGGGTCGACACGCGGGGCAGCGCGACGCCGAGCTGGGCGTACGTCCACTGCACCAGTCCCGAGCAGTCGAAGCCGCCCGGCTTGCTGCCGCCCCAGCGGTACGGGGTGCCGAGCTGCGCGCGGGCCAGCTCGACGGCCTTGGCCCCGAGGTCGGTGCCGCCGCGGCTGGTCGTCGGCGCGGCGGGAGCGGGGCCGGCGACGGTGTCGAGGGCGGTGTCGAGGGCGGTGTCGAGGGCGCTGTCGAGGGCGGTGGCGAAGGTGCCGGTCGTGGAGACCGCGGGCGCGCCGCTGCGGCTGGCGACGGCGGGGCGGGCGAGCACCTGCGGGGTGAGCGCGCGCAGCCGCGCCTCGATCTCGGCGGTCCGCGCCTGCACCTCGGCCAGGCTCACCGGTCCGCCCTCCGGCGCAGGTGCCGGGCGGTGCTGCTGTCGTCCGCGGTGCGCTGCTCGGCCGTGACCCGGAGCGCCTCCTGCTGCACGCGGTGCTGCTCGACCACGCCGGCGAGCAGCCGGGCGCGCCGGGCGGCGTCGGTGTGCGCGGCGGCGGCGTGCGCCCGCAGCGCGTCGGCCTGCTCGACCGCGGTGGCGGCCTCGGTCACCGCAGCGGCCCGCCAGCCGAGGACCGCGGCCGTGCCCGCCAGGTCGAGCCCCGCGGGGGCGGCCGCGGCGAGCCGCTCCACCCGGCCCCGGTGCTCGCGGCGGGCGTCGGCGGCCAGCCCGGCGGCGGCGGCGACGGTCCCGCGGGCGGTCGCCTCGCGCAGCTCGGCGACCCGCAGGACGGTGGCGAGCGGGCTGCGCCGGCTCACGACAGCACCCCCGCCAGCTGCGCCCACGACCGCTCGGGGTCGGCGACCTCGGAGACCGGCTGGCGCAGGAACGCCTCGACGGCCTCGCGCCGGGCGAGCGCCTCGTCGACGACCGGGTCGCTGCCCGGGACGTACGCGCCGATGTCCACGAGCTCCTTGGCCTCGGCGGCGGCGGACATCAGCCGTCGCAGCCGGGCGGACAGGGCCAGCCGGTCGGGCGGGGTGACCTTGGACGCGAGCCGCGAGACGCTCTCGAGCACGTCGACGGTCGGGAAGTGACCGGCGGCGGCGAGCCGGCGCGACAGCACGACGTGCCCGTCGAGGATGCCGCGGGCGGCGTCGGCGACCGGGTCGTTCATGTCGTCGCCCTCGACGAGCACCGTGTAGAGCGCGGTGATCGTGCCGGTCTCGCCGGGCCCGGCGCGCTCGAGCAGCCGGGGCAGCTCGGCGAAGACCGACGGCGGGTAGCCGCGGGTCGCCGGCGGCTCGCCGGCGGCCAGCCCGATCTCGCGGCGGGCCATGGCGAAGCGGGTGAGCGAGTCGACCAGCAGCAGCACGTCCAGGCCCTGGTCGCGGAAGTGCTCGGCGATCCGGGTGGCGGTGTAGGCGGCGCGCAGGCGCATGAGCGGCGGCTCGTCCGAGGTCGCGACGACGCAGACGACCCGCTCGCGGGCGCTGCCGAGGTCGTCCTCGAGGAACTCGCGGACCTCGCGGCCGCGCTCGCCGACCAGCCCGACGACGACGACGTCGGCGGTCGCGCCGCGCGCCATCATCCCGAGCAGCGTCGACTTGCCGACGCCCGAGCCGGCGAAGACGCCGACGCGCTGCCCGCGCCCGCACGGGGTCATCGTGTCCAGGGCCCGCACGCCCAGCGGCAGCGGCTCGGCGATCCGCTGGCGGCGCAGCGGGTGGGGCGCGGGCGCGTCCAGCCCGACGAGCTCGCCGGTCAGCGGCGGTCCGTCGTCGATGGGCCGGCCGAGCGCGTCCAGCACCCGCCCGGCCAGGTCCGGGCCGACCCGCATGCGCAGCGCCTGCCCGGTCGGCTCGACCGCGGCGCCGGGGGACACGCCGTCGAGGTCGCCGTACGGCGCGAGCAGCAGCGCGTCCTCCCGCACGGCGACGACCTGCGCCGGCACCCGGCGGGCCCCGACGGTGATGGCGACGACGTCGCCGAGCGCGCCGCGCAGCCCGCGGCACTCGGCCTCGAGGCCGACGACGGTGGACAGCCGGCCGCGCACCTGCAGCGGCAGCACGGGTCGCAGCGCGAGCGCGGTCGCGGAGGTGCCGCGCGGGCCGTCCGGGATCACTGGACGCCCCGGCTGGGGTCGACGCCGAGGGTCTCGGCGGCGATCCGCAGGGCGGCGGCCACGCTGACCTCGACGTTGCCGGCGTCGGTCGCGAGCGCCGCGTCGCCGGGGGCGAGCGCGGGGTCCACGGTCACCTCGAGCGCGCCGCCGCGCCGCTGCGCCCACCCGCGTACGGCCTGCTCGTCGGCGGCAGAGACGCTCACCCGGGTCGTCGGGCTCGGCAGCAGCGCGCCCGCGGCCTCGCCGAGCCGGGTGAGCAGGCTGCGGCTGTCGCGGGGAAGCTCGTGGCGCAGGACCCACTCCGCGACGTCGAGCGCTGCGGCGAGCACGGCCCGCGAGGTCGCGGTGACCTGCTCGGCGTGGGTGCCCTGCGCGACGTCGACGAGCGCCTCCAGGGCGGCCGTCGCCCGCAGCGCGGCCTGCGCGCCCTCGGCGAGCGCCTGCTCGCGGCCGGCGCGGACGCCGGCGGCGCGGGCCTCGGCGAGCGCGGCGGCCGTCGCGGACGCGGCCTGCGCCTGGCGCAGGTCGTCGGCGCGGCGCTCGCGCTGGCCCACCAGCACGTCGGAGGCCTTCACCACCCGGGCGAGCACTCAGGCCTCGTCCTCGTCGGTGGTCAGCACGATCGTGCCGGCCTCCTCCAGGCGCCGCGCGGTCGCGACGACCGCGGCGCGGGCCTCGGCGACCTCGGCCGGCCGCGAGGTGCGCACCAGGTCGACCTCCTCGAGCAGGGACTCGCGGGCCCGCTCGGACAGCGCCGAGGTGAACCGGGTCTGCACGTCGGGCCGGGCGGTGCAGACGGCGACGGCCAGCTGGCGCAGGTCGACCTCGCGCAGCAGCACCTGCATCTGCCGCGGCTCGATCCCGCACAGGTCGTCGAAGGTGAACAGCGCGGAACGCACCTGGTCGGCGAGCTCCGGCGAGGTCTCGGCGAGGGTGTCGAGCAGGTCGCGGCTCGCGTCGCGGCCGGCGCGCACGAGCACGCCGGCGAGCAGCTCCGGGCCGGCGAGCGCGACCGGCGGGGCCGTCTCGAGGTCCTGGAGCCGGGAGCGCAGGCCGGCCTCGACCTCGCTGAGCGTCTCCGGGTGCACGGCCCCGAGCCGGGCGATCCGGGAGGCCACGTCGGTGCGGCGCGCCGCCGGCAGCCGGACGAGCAGGGCGGCGGCGGCCTTGGGGGGCAGGCAGGCGAGGGCCAGCGCGACGGCGGCGGCGGGCTCCTCGGCGAGGACACCGGCGGCCAGGTCGGGGTCGGTCGCGGCGAGCCAGGCGAACGGCGCGGGGCGGTCGAGCACCGCGCCGGCGGCGGCGCCCCGCTCGGAGCCCAGCGCCTGCACGAGCAGGTCCTTCGCGAAGCGCTTGCCGGGGGCGGGCAGCGTCGCCGTGGAGCGCAGCCCGGCGGCGAGCTCGCCCAGCGTGGCCCGGACCTCGTCGGCGGTGACCGGGCCGAGGCCGGCGATGGCGCCGGCGAGGGCGGTCACCTCGGACTCGTCCAGGGTGCGCAGCAGGGTGGCGGCCCGCTCGGCGCCCAGGGCGACGAGCGCGACGGCGGCCTTGCGCAGGCCCGCGGCGTCGGCGGCGCTGGGAGCGCCGGGGACGGGGGTGGTCGTGGCGAGGGTCATCGGGGGCTCCCGGCCATCCAGCCGCGCAGCAGGTGCGCGACCTCGTCGGGGTGCTCCTCGACGAGCTCGACGACCCCGACCGGCTCGGCGGCCGGGCCGGCGGGCAGCTCGCGGGCGGTCTGCCCGGGCAGCGCCGCGGGCCGGCCGGCCGAGGCGAGCGCGGCGGTGACCTGCTCGGCCGGCACCTCGGTCGTCGTGACCCGCCGCACCGTGCGCAGCAGGCCGAGCGCGACGAGCAGCAGGACGATCCCGCCGAGCACGCTGGGCAGCAGCCCCGTGGCGGTGCCGGTGATCCCGCCACCGGCGGGCGCGCCCGCCGCCGGGTCCTCGGGGGCGAGGAAGGCCGGGGTCGAGACGGCGATGGTGTCGCCGCGGGCGGCGTCCAGGCCGACCGCGTTGCCCACGAGGTCGCGCAGCTCCGCAGGGGTCGGCGCGTTCTGGGCGCGGGCGTCGACGGCGACCGCGACGGTCAGCCGCTTGACCCCGCCGGGCCCCTGCTTCTCGCTGGTGACGGTGCGCGAGACGCCGAGGTCCTTGTCGGACTGCGCCTTGCGGTAGTCGCCGGAGCCGGTCCCGGTCGCACCCGTGCCGGTGGTGACCTCCAGCGGCACCGCGACGGTGCCTCCGGTGGTCGCGCCCGGGGGCGCGGTGTAGGTCTCGGTGGTGCCGCTCTCGTGGGTCACCGCGGTCTTGGTGTCGTCGTAGACCTCGCTGTCGGTGCTGCGGGTGCCCGTCTCCAGCTCGGCGCGGACCCGCACGACGGCGTGGCCGGGGCCCAGCAGGGTGTCGAGCATCGAGGTGGCGCGGGTGCTGAGGGTGTCCTCGAGGGCGGCCTGCGCCTCCCCGCCCGCACCGGTGCCGCTGGCCGAGAGCAGGCCCTTCTCGTCGCTGACGCTGACGTCCTCGGGGGCGAGGCCGGGCACGCTGCTGGCGACGAGCCGGGTGATCGCGTCGACCGCACCGCCGTCCAGCGGCCGGCGCGTCGTGAGCAGCACGGAAGCGCGGGCCGGCTCCTGCTGCTCGGTGAAGGCACTCTTCTCGGGCAGCGCCAGGTGCACGGTGGCGGCGTCGACGCCGTCGATGCCCTCCAGCGTCGACCCGAGGGTGCCCTCGAGCGCGCGCTGGTAGGCGACCTGCTGCTGGAACGACGACGACGTCATCCCCTGCTTGTCGAAGACGGCCCAGCCGCTGTCGGTGCGCCCGGCCGGCAGGCCCGCGGCGGCGACCTTGAGCCGCTCCTGGTCGAGGACGTCGGCGGGGACGAGGACGGTGGTGCCGCCCGCCTCGAGCTGGTAGGCGACGCCGTCGGTCTCCAGCTGCGAGGTGACCGCCGAGGCGTCCTTGGGGTCCAGCCCGGCGAGCAGGACCGAGTACGTCGGGGCGCTCACCCAGCGCAGGAAGGCGAGCCCGCCGACGAGTGCCACGACGACGAGGACGCCGAGGATCGCCAGCTGGGAGGGCGAGTAGTCCTTGAGGGTGCGCAGCGCGCGGTCCTTGACCGCCTGCACGTCGAGCGCTGCCATCAGACCTGCATCCTCATGATCTCCTGGTAGGCCTCGACCGCGCGGTTGCGCAGCGCGACGGTGAGCTCGACGCCGAGGGAGGCCTTGGCGGCGGCGCTGGTGAACTGGTGGACGTCGGTGAGCGAGCCGGTCGCGACGCCGGTGGCGGCGCTGTCGGCGGCGCCCTGCAGCGACTGGACCTGCTGCAGGCCCTGCGCGAAGACGCCGTGCGCGGGCGCGGCGGGCCGGCTGCTGATCGTCGGCGGGACGAAGGCGGTGGCCCCCGCGGCGCCGATCGGGGCGACGGGCATCAGCCGCGGCCGATCTGCAGGGCGGCCTGGTAGCTGTCGCGGGCCTGCTGCATCACCGACAGGTTCGCGCCGTACAGCCGGTTGGCCATGAGCATGTTGGTCATCTCCTCGCTGAGGTCGACCTTGGGGCGGGTCACGTAGCCCTCGCCGTCGGCCAGCGGGTTGTCCGGGTCGAAGACGACCTCGGGGTCGCCGCCGGTCTCGACGAGCCGCGCGACGCGGACGCCGGTGAGCCCACCGCCGGTCTGCGCCTGCACCTTGGCGGCGCGGAACGGCGCCTCGCCGGCGGCCCGGACGGTGTTGACGTTCGCCACGTTGTCGGCGATGACGTCCATCCAGACCCGGCCGAGCGCCACGCCCGAGGAGGCCGCGTCGAGCGCGCCGAACATCCCCACGGCGGTCAGCCCTTCACGGCGGTCGTGAGCAGGGCGAACTTGAACGACATGGCCTGGGTGAGCGCCTGGTACTGCAGGCCGGCCTTCATGAGGCCGCCGGTCTCGGCCTCGATCTCCACGTCGTTGCCGTCCTCGCGCACGGACCCGCCGGTGGCGCGCAGCGAGGCGCTCGCCCGGGTCGGGTCGCCCTCGGCCACGGCGGCGGCCAGCGAGTCCTCGAAGTCGACCCGCGACGCCCGGAAGCCCGGCGTCATCACGTTGGCGATGTTGTTCGCGTGGACGCGCTCGCGCAGCGCGACGCTGTCGAGCGCCTTGCCGATCGCGAGGCTGGCCCCGTCGTCGAACAGCGGCACGTGCTCTCCCGGTGGGGAGGCGGGGGAGCCCGGCCGTCCCGCGCGGGCCTCCTGGCGGCGCGGGGCGGGAGCTCGTCCCGAGGGGGAAGCGGTCCTACATCCGTGTGCCAGAGGCTTCGGCGGCGACGGGCGCGGCCTGAGGCCCCGATCGGAGGGGCCCGGACGGGCCATGCGCGAGATGGCCCGTCCGGGTGGTCCCCCGGCGGTGCGCCGGGAGTCGGGTGCCTCGGGGGTCAGTGCGAGGCGTACGCCGCGGCCGCGCGCGCGGCCGGGCCGGTGCGGCGGGCCAGCTCCCCGGCGAGCCGCTCGGTCTCGGCGAGCAGCACCGCGACCCGGACGGCGAGGGCCGGCGGCAGCGGGCCGGCCCCGTCGAGGTCGAGCTCGACCGGGTCGGGGACGGCGCCGGCGTCCAGCGCCTCGGCGACCCGCCGGGTGCGCTCCTCGAGCGCGTCCAGCAGCGCGGGCCAGGCGGTCACGGGGGGGCGGGCCCGGCTCAGGCGGCCGGGGCCAGGCAGGCCTGCCGCCAGGCGGTGCGCAGCGGCTCGACGACGTCGAGGGCCTCGCGCGCGCGGGCCGGCGTCGCCGGTCGTCGCGGCCTGCACCAGCCGGCTCCAGGCGAAGGCGTAGAGCCCGTCGAGCGAGCCGGCGAGCGGGCCGGCGGAGTGGTCGAGCGTGCAGCGCAGCTCCAGCAGGATGTCCATCGCCTTGTGCAGCCGCGGCAGGGCGTCGATCCGGCTGCCCGCCTCGAGGGTCGAGAGCCCGCCGCGCACCGAGGCCGACAGCGCGTCGTACAGCATCGCGGTGAGCTCGGCCGGGCTGGCGGTCATGACGCGGTCGGTGAGGTAGCGGTCTGCGGCGGTCGAGCTGGGGAGCGGCACGGGGTGGTCCTTCGTCCGGGGGAGCGGGCCGGTCCGTGGCCCACTGCTGCATCGGCGGTGGGGGCCGGCGGGCGACACCCGACCGGGTGCTCCAGGGTCAGGAGCTGCGGGAGGGGAGGCTGCCGAGCTGGCCGGCGAGCCACGACTTCTGGGAGTTGAGCCGGGACAGCGCGACGTCCAGGGCGCTGAACTGGGTCTGGTAGCGCGCCTGGACCGCCGCGAGCCGGGTGTCCCAGGCGTCGATGCGCGACTGCAGGTCCTTGGCCCGGCTGGCGGTGCTCGCCCTGCCCACGCCGAGGACGCCGCTGTCGTCGGCGGCGGCCTTCGCCACGTCGCCGACGGCGCTGGACAGCCGGGCGACGAGGTCGGCGACCGCCGCCGGGTCCTGCTGCAGCGCCGCCGACAGCTTGGCGGGGTCCAGGGAGTAGGTCCCGCTGCGGTCGATGGACAGGCCGATCGCGCCGCCCGACCCGTACGGCCCGGAGCCCGAGGTCGACATCGCCGACAGCACCGAGGAGGCGAGGGTGCGCGGGCCGTTGTCGCCGACCATCGGCCCGCCGGTCCTCTTCGCCACGTCGTAGGCGCTGTTGGTCCTGACCCAGCTCAGCGTGCTGTTGACGGACTCGACGAGGCCCTGCAGGGCGCTGGTGAGCGCGCCGTCGTCGCGGGCCACGTCGACGGTGACGTCGACGCCCGGGTCGGCCTGCGACAGCGTGAGGGTGACGCCGTCGACGAGGTCGGAGACGGTGTTGCTCGAGCGGGTGACGGTGACCGCGGACGCGCCGGTGCCGAGCACGAGCCGGGCGTCGTCGGCGGCCCGCAGCTCCTCGGGCGCGGCGAGCGCGGCGACGTCGGAGCTGATGCGCAGCGCACCGGCGCTGCCGGTCGCCGTCGCGCTGAGCACGAGCCGTACGGGGTCGGGACCGCTGCCGGTGTCGACGAGCGCGGCCCGGGCCGGACCGCCCGCGGCGGTCAGCGCCGCCGCGACGTCGCTCAGCGTGCTCGTGTCCGACGTCGTCACCGCGACGGCGATGCGCAGCGTGCCCGCGCGGGGCGGGCCGGTGAAGCGCACGGTCGTGCCGTCGGCCAGCGCCAGGTGCGACGCGCCGCCCCCGTCGTCGACGAGGTCCGCGACGGTGCCGTCGGCCGTGACGGTGGTGTCGCTGCCGCGGGTCGTGCCGGTGGTCAGGCCGAGGTGCGCGGCGCCGTCGCCGCCGACGGTGAGGCTCGCGGCGCTGCCCGTGGCGGTGGTGCGCAGGGTGAGGCGGCCGCCGTCGAGGCGCACCTGCACGCCCGCCCCTGCCGCGTCCAGCTGCGACTGCAGGTGCTCGCGCATGCCGGCGGCCCCGCGCGCGGCCCCGGACAGGTCGATGCTCACCGGCGACCCGTCTCCGACGGACACCTCGAGCATCGTGCCCGGGGCCGCCGGTGCGTCCGGGACGCTGCCGCTCGCACTGGCTGCGCGGGGAACGACCGTGACGACGAGCGTGTGGCTCCCGGTGGCGCTGCCCCCCGCGACCTGGGTCGCCCCGACGGCGTCGCTGCCGGAGGTGACGACGGTGGTGCTGCGCCCGACGACGGTCGAGCGGGACGCGACGCCGCTGCTGGCGAGCTGCTGCGCGCTGGCGAGCTGGGCGACCCGGAAGGTGAGGTGCGCGGGCGCCGCGGAGCCCGAGCTGCTGACGCCGCACCCGAGTGGGGGCGGTGCTCGTGGCTCGAGTGGTCGGCGGCTTGCGCCGGGGTGCGCAGGGCGTCGGCCTTGCTGCGCATCGCGGCGACGATGGTCGAGATCGACGTCCAGGCGCCGGCCTTCACCGTGTTGACGCCCAGCGCCCTCTTGAGCTGGGCCTGCGGCGCGGACTCGGCCTGCATCAGCTGGCTGATGATCGTGGCGGTGTCCAGGCCGGAGCCCAGTCCGCTGATGCTCAGTCCCACGGCGTCCTCCGGGGCGGGTCAGGGGGCGAACGGGCCGAGGCGGCCGGTCGGGGGACCGGCCGCCTCGGCGTCGTGCGGGGTGGAGCGGGGTCGAGCCGTGCCGGCTAGCGGAGCAGCTGCAGGACGCCCTGGGTGGACTGGTTGGCCTGCGCGAGCATCGCGGTGCCGGCCTGCGACAGGATCTGGCTGCGGGTGAACCCGAGCATCTCCTGGGCCATGTCGGCGTCGCGGATCCGGGACTCGGAGGCGGTCAGGTTCTCCGTGGTCACGGACAGGTTGGCGATGGTGTGCTCGAGGCGGTTCTGGTACGCACCGAGCGACGCCCGCTGCTTGGAGACCTGCACGATGCCCGCGTCGACCGCGTCGATGGCCGTGGTGTCACCGGCGGCGATGAGCGTCGCGATGTCGGTGACCGCCGGTGCCCGCCACGGCGGTGTCCAGGTCACCGACGCCGCCGAGGCCGTTGCCGGCCACGTCGATGGTCGTGTCGGCGCCGGTCGACGTGGTCGAGAACTTCAGCTTGAAGGCGTCCGCGCTGTCGTCGATGCTCGCGCGGGCCCCGACGCCGGCCTTCTCCAGCTTGGCGTTGAGGTCGCTCGACGAGGGCGCTGCGACCGGCCTTGGTGTCGAGGTCGTACTCCTTGGCGTCGTCCAGGACGACGTCGACGGCCGTCGGCCGCGCCGTTGATCGTGAAGCTGAAGGTGTCGTTGCTGCCGCTGTCTCGACGGTGTACTTGCCGGTGCACGCCGAGCCGCCGTGGACTGGTGACGGCGGCTTCGCCGGCCAGGCCGAGGCCCTTGGCCGACATGTCGCTGATGCCGAAGCCGACCTGGTTGGTGGCGGTGTCGGAGTCGGCGCCCACCTGGAAGGTGAACTGGCCGCCCTTGCCGTCGAGCAGGACCTTGTCGCCGAACTTGGTGGCGCCGGCGATGCGGTCGATCTCGGCCAGGGCCTGCGCGGCCTCGTCCGAGGAGGCCTTGCGGGAGGCGGTGCTGTTGGTGCTGTTCGCCGCCTGGACGGCGAGGTCGCGGACGCGCTGCAGCAGCGAGGTGGTCTCGGAGAGCGCGCCCTCCGCCGTCTGGACGAGCGAGATGCCGTCCTGGGCGTTGCGGACGGCGACCTTGAGGCCACCGACCTGCGAGCGCAGGCCCTCGCTGATCGACAGGCCGGCCGCGTCGTCCGCCGCGCGGTTGATGCGGTAGCCGCTCGAGAGCTTCTCGAGCTGCTTGCTCTGCTGCGAGTCGCTGACCGTCAGGTTGCGGTAGGCGTTGAGGGCGGCGACGTTGTTGTTGACGCGAAGAGACATTGCGAGTTCCTCCATGAAGGGGTGGTCAGGTGCGCCCCGCATCCGTGCCGGGCACTTCTGTTGTCGGCGGTTCTGGCGCTGACTGAGCACTCGTCCGGGTGAACCCGGGGCTGGAGTGGCCCGTCCGGGCCAGCCCGCGGGCCGGGTGCGGCGGGGGCGTCAGCGCAGGAAGTCGGCGAGCGAGGGCAGGTCGCCCTTGGCGACGGCGCCCAGCGCGGCGCTGTAGCCGTTCTGCGCGGCCGTCAGCTGCAGCACCGCCTCGGCCAGGTCGACGTCCTCGAGCGCGCTGCGCTGCGCGACGACCGTGTCGAGGTACTGCTGACCCCGCGAGCGGGCGGACTCGACCCGGTTGGTCGTGGCGCCCACCGTCCCCAGGGTGGCCAGCACGCCCGTGCTGCGGGCGGCGAGCAGCGTCTGGTCCTGCGCGAGCGCCGCGCTGTCCCCGGCCTTCGCGTGCTGGGCGAGCCGCTCGACGACCGACAGCAGGTCCTCCCCGGTCGGCTGGTCGAAGCCGAAGGTCGCGCGGCCGTCGAGCCCGACGTCCACGACCACACCGGCGCCGACCCGCCGCTGCACGCGGCCGCCGTCCCCCGCGTACGACCACGAGCCGTCGGCGGCCCTGGTCACCGCGGTGGTGCTGAACCCGCCGAACAGCGCGGAGCCCTCGTGCGTGGTGTTGGCCAGGTCGGCCAGCTCGTCGCGCAGCGACAGCAGCTCGTCCGACACGGCCGAGCGCGCCTGGGGCGACAGCGCCGCGTTGCCCGCCGACACGGCCAGCTCGCGCACCCGCTGCAGGGCGCCCGACATCGACTGGAGCGCGGTGTCGGCGGCGCCGAGCCGGGTGCCGGCGTTGTCGGCGGCCTTGTCGTACGCCGCCTGGTCGGCCTCGTAGGACCGGTAGCGCAGCGCCGTGGCCGCGCCGACCGGGTCGTCGGAGGCGCGGTTGATGCGGCGGCCGGTGCCGAGCTGCGACTGCAGCGCGGCGACCCGCGACAGGCTGGTCGCCAGCGAGTCGCGCATGCCGGTGTACGTGCTCTGGGCCGTGACGCGCACGACTACCTCCCCGCGCCCATGCGGTTGATGATCGTGTCGAGGAAGTCGTCGGCCATGCTGATGACGCGCGCGGCGGCCTGGTAGGCGTGCTGGTACTTCACGAGGTCGACCATCTCCTCGTCGATGTTGACGCCGTTGGCCGAGTCGCGCAGGGCCGTGGCGGCCGACAGGCCGGCGCCCGCGGTCGCCGCGTCCCGGGTGGCCGCGGCCGACGCGGCGCCGAGGCGCCCGGTCAGACCGCGCACCAGGTCGCCGACGGTCGGGTCGCCGGCGCTGCGCAGCCCGCTCATGGTCAGAGCAGCGTTGCCGTCGGTCTTCGCGCCGCTGGCGGACACGGCGATGCCCCGCTCGGTGAGACCGGCACGGACGGCGAGCGAGCGGGCGTCGGTGCCGGTGAAGAAGGCGCCCCCGTCCGGCGGGCTGCCGGGGCCGCCGCTGTCCAGGCCGTAGGCGGCGGCGTGCACGGCGTTGACGTCGCCCGCGAGCCGGACCGCGACGTCGTCGAGCTGCGCGCTGAACTGCGGCAGGTCGACCGACAGCACCCGTACGGCCGCGCCCAGCTCGCCGCCCACGGTGGCCGGGCCGTCGACGAAGGCGACGCCCGGCACGCCGGTCCCGCTGCGCGTCGCCACGAGCGGGCGGGTCACCAGGCCGGCGACGAGTGCCGCCCCGCCGACCTGCACGTCGACCTGGCCGGGAGCGCTGCCCGCGCGGGTCGTCGCGCCGGTGAGCGCGGCGAGCCGGTCCAGGGCGACGTCCCGCTGGTCGAGCAGGTCGTTGGGGGCCGACCCCTTCGCCAGCGCGTCCGTGATCTTCGCGTTGAGGTCGGCGACCCTGCCGGCGAGGTCGTTGACCTCGTCGACGGAGGAGGCCATGTCCGCGCCCCAGGTCGCGGGTCAGCTGGTCGAGCTGCCCGGCGGCCGAGCCGAGCGACTCGGCGACCTCGCGGCCGGCGTTGAGCACCGCGGCCCGCGCGGCGGGGTCCTGCGGCGCCAGCGAGAGCTGGTCCCAGGAGGCGAAGAAGCGGTCGAGCGCGGCGGAGGCGCCGTCCGGGTAGGCGCCCAGCACGCCCTCGGCGCGCCCCAGCACCTGGGTGCGCAGGTCGGCGCCGGCGGCGCTGCCGGCCTCCGCGCGCACCGACAGGTCCGACATGAGGTCGCGCAGCCGGTCGACCGACAGGACGCTCACGCCGGTGCCGCGCATGCCGTCGCCCCGGGTGCCCGGTGTCCCGGGCGTGGGCACGGCGCTGTTCACCGACAGCCGCTGCCGGGTGTAGCCGGGGGTGTTCGCGTTCGCCACGTTGTGCGCGGCCACCTCGGCGGCGCGCTGCGAGGCGTAGAGGCTGCTGGCGCCGATCTGCAGCGAGGAGAAGCTCACGGCGTCACAGGCTCTGCGCGACGCGGGGGCGGGGCGGGGCGGGCGCGGCGCCGGCCGGGCCGTAGAGCCGCAGGCCGTCGTCCGGCGCGGCGCCGGCGGCGGCGCCGTGCAGCAGGTCGGTGACCCCGCGCAGGCCGGTCTCGGCGGCCCGGCCGCCGGCGGCGGTGAGCTCGGCCGCCTCGCCCAGCGCGCTCCGCAGCGCCTCGGCGTGCTCGACGAGCACGCTGCGCCAGGGCTCGCCGACGTGCTCGAGCAGCTCGGCGAGCCGCACGTCGCCGGGCAGGCCGCGGTCGGCGGCCACGCCGCGGACGACGACGGCCCGGTCGAGCTCGGTGCGCCGCAGCGCGTCGGTGGCTCGCTCCACCTCCTCCGCCGCCCAGGGCAGGAAGCGGGCCTCGCCGGCCAGCAGCAGCTGGCGCAGCTCGAGCAGCTTGAAGACCACGAGCTCGGCGAGCACCCGCTCGCGGCCCAGCACGGTCAGGAGGGCGTCCACCTCGGCGACATCGGCAGCCGGCCGGCGGCCTTGAGCCTCGTACGGGTGGGCGTACGGGTGGGGCGCGGGGCCCCTGGTCAGACGTAGCGCTCGAGGATGGACGTCTCCGCCAGGCGCGACAGGCCCTCGCGCACGCTGCGCGCGCGGGTCTCGCCGACGCCCTCGACGACCTGCAGGTCGTCGATGCCGGCCGCGAGCAGCTTCTGCAGGCCGCCGAAGTGCTCGACGAGCCGGTCGACGACGAGGGCCGGCAGCCGGGGGACCTTGGCCAGCAGGCGGTAGCCGCGTGGGCTCACGGCGGTCTCCAGCGCGTCGGTGCTGCCGGGGTGGCCGAAGGCGCGGGCCACGGTCGAGACGTCGAGCAGGTCCTCGTCGGACAGCGCGTCGAGCTCGGCGAGCACGTCGTCGACGCCGCGGGGCGACTTCTTCGTGCCGGGCGCGAGGTAGTCGCGCACCACCAGGCCGCGCTCGCCCTCCACGCCGGCCATGAGCTCCTCGAGCTGCAGCCGCAGCAGGCGGCCGTCGGTGCCGAGCTCGACGACGTAGCCGTCGATCTCGCCGGCGATGCGGCGCACCCGCTCGAGCCGCTGGCTGACCGTCATCGCGTCGCGGACGGTGACGAGGTCCTCGATCTCGAGCGCGGACAGCGTGCCCGCGACCTCGTCGAGGCGCATCTTGTAGCGCTCGAGGGTCGCCAGCGCCTGGTTGGCGCGCGACAGGATGGCCGCGCTGTCGTCGAGCACGTAGCGGCGGCCCCCGACGTAGAGCGCGATGATCCGCATCGACTGGCTCACGCGAGATCACCGGGAAGCCGGTCTGCTTGGCGACCCGCTCGGCGGTGCGGTGCCGGGTGCCGGTCTCGTTGGTCTCGATGGAGGAGTCCGGGACGAACTGCACCCCGGCGCGCACGATGCGCGACAGGTCGCTCGTGACCACGATGCCGCCGTCCATCTTGGACAGCTCGCGCACCCGGGTGGCGGAGAAGTCGACGTCGAGCATGAAGCCGCCGGTGCTCAGGGTCTCGACGGTGCGGTCGGAGCCGAGGACGATGAGCCCGCCGGTGTTGCCGCGCAGGATGCGCTCGAGGCCGTCGCGCAGCGGCGGTGCCCGGGGCGACGGCGACCAGGGTGCTGCGCAGCAGCTCGTCCGTGCTCGGCCACTCCACCTCCCGGTCCCCGGACCGCAGTCTAGGGACGCACGCGCGGCGTTCGGCCGCAGCACCACGGCGAGCGCGCCGCTGCACGCGCCGCTGACCGACGCGCCGGGCGCCGCCCGGTCAGCGGCGCGGCCGCAGCGCGATCGCGCCGTGATCGCCATCCGACGTCGGCGACCTCGGTCACCCGCATCCCGGCCGGCGGCGTGGCGATGCCGGCGTCGACCGGGACGAGGGCCCGGGTGAAGCCGAGCCGGCGCGGCCTCGAGCAGGCGCCGGGCCACGCCGCTGCACCGGCCGGACGTCGCCGGACAGCGCGACCTCGCCGATGGCGACCAGGTCCGGGCGGCACCGGGCGCCGGTCGACGCGCTGGAGACGGCGAGCGCGACGGCGAGGTCGGCGGCCGGCTCGGTGAGCCGCACCCCGCCGACGGTCGCGACGTGCACGTCGGCCTGCCGCCAGGGCGCAGCCCGCCGCGGCTGGCCGAGCACCGCCAGCACCATCGCGACGCGGGCTGCCGTCGAGCCCGGAGATCGGCGCGCCGGGGCTGCGCGAGCGCGCTGGGGCTGACCAGGGCCTGCACCTCGGCCGGCATCGGCCGCCGGCCCTCGACGGTGACCGTGACGCAGGTGCCCGGCACCGGCTCGGCCCGCCGGGTGAGGAACAGCCCGGACGGGTCGGGCAGCCCCTCGATGCCGGTGTCGCCGAGCACGAAGCAGCCCACCTCGTCGGCCGGGCCGAACCGGTTCTTCACCGCGCGCACCATCCGCAGCGTGGTGTGCCGCTCGCCCTCGAACTGCAGCACGACGTCGACGAGGTGCTCGAGCAGCCGCGGCCCGGCGATGCACGCCGTCCTTGGTGACGTGCCCGACGAGCACGGTCGCGATCCCGCGCTCCTTGGCGACCGCGATGAGCGCCGCGGTGACCGCGCGGATCTGCGTGACGCCGCCGGCGCCGCCCTCGACCGCCGAGCTCGCGATGGTCTGGACGCTGTCGACGACGAGCAGCCCGGGCCGAGACGGCGTCGACGTGGGCCGAGCACCGCGCGCGAGGTCGGTCTCGGCGGCCAGCCACAGGTGCGGGTCGAGCGCGCCATCCGCCCGGCCCGCAGCCGGACCTGGGCAGCCGACTCCTCGCCGGTGACGTAGAGCGTCGGCGCGCCGGCCCGGGCGCGCGAGCGCCGCGACCGACATGAGCAGGGTGGACTTGCCGACGCCGGGCTCCCCGGCCAGCAGCACGACCCCGCCCGGGACCAGGCCGCCGCCGAGCACCCGGTCGAGCTCGCCGACGCCGGTCGGCCGGGCCCGGGCGGCCTCCACGTCGACGTCGGCGATCCGCTGCGCGGGCGCGGTCACCGCGCCGGGGTCGACCCGGCCCGCGCCGGCGCCGAGCAGCGCGACCTCGCTGATCGAGCCCCACGCCTGGCACTCCGGGCAGCGGCCGACCCACTTGGCCACCGCGAGGCCGCACTCGGTGCAGCGGTGGGTGGGGCGGTCCTTGGCGGGCGTCCTGGCGCGATCTGGCCATGCGCCGGACGCTAGCCGGCGGGGTCCGACAGTCCCGGGCCGCCACGCGGCGGCCCGGCCGGTGCGGCGTGCAGGGAGAGCCGGTCAGCTCTCGCCGGTGATCGGCTCGGCCCGCGCTGTCGACCTCGGGGATCTCGTAGGTCTCGGTCGGCCGGGGCGCGCCCTCCGGCGGTGACCTGGACCGGCACGAGCATGTCCTGCGAGCCGTTGTGCTGCGAAGTTCAGCGTCAGCGTCGATGTACGTCCCGGTCGGCAGGTCGCGGGTCAGGCCCTGCAGCACGCAGGCGAGTGCGGGTCGACCCGGTCGTGCCCTGCGCGCGGCACGCGCTGAGCCGGCCGTCGGCCCGGAGCCTGCACGACCTCGACGTGGCGGCGCGGGGGTGGTCGCCGAGACCAGCGTGTCGGGCTCGGTGCCGCTGTTGACGAGCGTCACGGACACGATCGGCCGTCGAGCCCTGCTCGAGCACGGGCCGTACTGCGGCGCGCGCACCGCGAGGTTGCGGACCGCGATCTTGCCGATGTTGACGTTGGTGGAGTCGCCGGTCGCCTTCTCCTGGTAGGTCTGCGCGCGCCTGGCCGGCGCCGCAGCCGGCCAGCAGGAGCGCGGCGGCGAGGACCGCCGGCGGGAGCCAGGTGGCGGGCGGGCACGGAGCGCAGGCTCACGTCGTCTCCTTGCGAGCGGGCGGTCGGGACGGCCGGGGCGGCGCGTCAGTCGTGCTCAGACGCCGGCTCCGAGCCGCGCACCGCGGGTCACCAGCAGCGCGACGTCGACGACCGCGACGCGCGACGGCGGCCAGGAAGGCCGCCCGCGAGCCGGGCCCCCGGCCGCGCGCCGGCCCGCCGCGGTGAGCGCGGCGGCGACCCGAGGGCGCGCGGCCGCCCAGCGCCGGGGTCGTCCGGCCCGTACGCCAGCAGCGCGGTGGCCGCGAGCAGCAGCCCGACGGCGGCGGCGGTCGACGCGGCGCCGCCCGAGCCGGTGCGGCAGCCCGCGCACGCCCGTGGCCAGGTCGTCCTCGAGGTCGGGCAGCGCGTTGGCGAGGTGCGCGCCCGACCCCGAGCAGCGCGCCGCCGCGCCGGTCGCCCAGGCCGGCGCGGGCCGCGGCCGTCCCGCGCGGCCAGCGTGACGACGCTGGGCAGCAGCCCGAACGACACGGCGTACGGCGCCGACGACAGCGGCCCGCGCTTGAGCACGGCGTTGTACGCCAGCGCGCAGCCGACCGCCAGCGAGGTGCGCCGCCCCGGCCCGCCGGCCCGAGCAGCAGCGACAGCGGCACGCAGGCCGTCCAGCGCGGCCAGCGGCGGCGCGGCGAGGGTGCGCGGCGGCAGGTCGCCGCTGCACCAGCGGCTTGTCCGCCGCCCGCTGCGCGGCGTCGCGGGCGCGGTCCAGCCAGTCGTTGCTCCAGCCGGTGGCCAGCTGCCCGGCGGCGAAGGCCGCGCGCGACCCGCGCGCGCGGGCGCGCCGGCCGGGCGGCGAGGGCGCGGCGATCCCCGTCACGGCGAGCGGCCGGCTCCGGGTGGCAGGCTCGCAGCAGCGCCCCGAGGTGCTCACACCGCCACTGTGGCAGCACGCCGACGCGCCGCGGCCGTGCGACCGGCGCCGCGGTCGAGCAGCAGAGAGGTGACCGTGCCGCGTCGCCGGTGCGACGCCCGCAACGACCCGCGGCAGTACGACGACCTGGTCGCCGACTGGTGGGAGCCGCGGGCCGGTTCGCGATGCTGCACTGGATCGCGGCGGCCCGCGCCCGGCTGGTCCCGCTCGCGACCCGGCCCGGGCAGCCTGCTGGTCGACGTCGCCTGCGGCGGCGGGCTGCTCGCCCCGCACGTGGCGCAGCCTCGGCCACCGGCACGTCGGGCGTCGACCTGTCGCCGACCGCGACGCCGCTGGCCCGCGAGCACGGCGTGGCCGCGGTCCGGGGCGACGCGCAGGCGCTGCCCCTCGCCGACGCGGTGCGCCGACGTGGTCGTCGCCGGCGAGGTGCTCGAGCACGTCCCGGACCTCGCCGCTGCGGTCGGCGAGGCCTGCCGGGTGCTGCGCCCGGGCGGCACGCTCGTCGTCGACACGATCGCCGACACCGCCTGGGGCCGGTTCAGCGCGTGACCGTGGCCGAGCGGGTGCCGGCCGGCCCGCCGCCGCCGGCTGCACGACCCGGCGCTGTTCGTCGACCGCGCCGAGCTGGTGCGGCTGGCCGCGGCCGGGCGGCGTGCGCCTGGCGCTGATCGGGCTGCGGCCGTCCGCCGTCGACTACCTGGCGTGGCTCGCGGGTAGGCGGCCGGACGTGCGGATGGTGCCCGACGCGGTCGACCGCCGGGCTGTTCCAGGCACACGGCGTCAAGGAGGGCACGGGGTGAGCACGAGCACGGGCACGGCCGGGGCCCGCGTCACCGGCGCCGCCCACGCCCTGCCGCCCGCCGATGGACCAGCAGGCGCTGTGGGACGGCTACTTCCAGGAGCACTACGCCGACGACCGGGTCGCCCGCACGGTCTGGCGGCAGCTCCGGCATCACGCACCCGCCGCGGCGTGGTCGACCCCACGCAGGAGGACGTCTCGGGCTGGGGCACCGCGCGCGCGGATGCAGCGCTTCCTCGCCGAGGCGCTGCCGCTCGGCAAGGAGGCGGTCGGCGCGCGCCCTCGCGCGACGCCGGGCTGGCCCCGACCGACGTCGGGCTGTTCGGCGTCGTGAGCTGCACCGGCTACGTCACCCCGGGCCTCGACATCCTGCTGGCCCGCGACCTCGGCATGACCGCCGACGTCCAGCGGCTGCACATCGGCCACATGGGCTGCTACGCCGCGCTGCCCGGGCTCGGCGCGGTCGCCGGACTTCACCGTCGGCCCGCGGCCGCCCGTCGGTGCTGCTGTGCCTCGAGCTCACGAGCCTGCACGTGCAGCCGAGCACCGACGAGCGCCCGCAGCGGCTCGCCGACCGTCGGCCGACCTGCAGCAGATGGTGGCGCACGCGCTGTTCAGCGACGCGGCCGCGGCCGTCGTGCTCGAGCCGGGCGCGGCCGCCGGGCTCGAGGTCGTCGACGTCGTGGCCCGCACCGACGTGCAGCACCGCCGACCACATGACCTGGGACGTCACCGACCTCGGCTTCAAGATGGGCCTGGACCCGCGGGTGCCCGACGTGCTCGCGCCGGCACGCCCGGCCCGTGGTGACCGAGCTGCTGGGCCGCCACGGGCTGGCCCTCGGCCGACGTCGCGCGGCTGGGCGGTGCACCCCGGCGGGCGCCGGATCGTCGAGGTCGTGGGCGAGGTGCTCGACCTGCCCGACGGCCGAGCTCGCCCCGTCGTACGACGTGCTGCGCGACGTCGGCAACTGCTCCAGCGCGACCGTCCTGCTCGTGCTCGAGCGGGTGCGCGCGACCCGCGGCCTGGCGCCCGGCGACCCCGTCGTGGCGATGGCCTTCGGCCCCGGTCTGACGCTGTACGCCGCCCTGCTGCGGCAGCGCTGATGCAGTCGCCCGGTGCGCCGCCGGATGCACCTCGAGGGCCTCCTGTCAAGCCCTCCCGGGAGCGCACAGGGCCTCTGACCTGCGACGACGCGCCGCGAGGTGCCGGCCGGCGCGTGTTAGGCTGGTCTCCTGCGAGAGGGGCCACACCACACATGACGTTCCAGGTCGGCGAGACCGTCGTCTACCCGCACCACGGGGCCGCGCTCATCGAGGCCATCGAGACCCGCACCATCAAGGGCGAGGAGAAGATCTATCTGGTCCTCAAGGTCGCCCAGGGCGACCTGACGGTCCGCGTGCCCGGCCGACAACGCCGAGTTCGTGGGCGTGCGCGACGTCGTCGGGCAGGCCGGGCTCGACAAGGTCTTCGAGGTGCTGCGCGCCCCGGCGGTCGAGGAGCCGACCAACTGGTCGCGGCGCTACAAGGCCAACCTCGAGAAGCTCGCCTCCGGCGACATCAACAAGGTCGGCGAGGTCGTGCGCGACCTGTGGCGGCGCGACCGCGAGCGCGGCCTGTCCGCCGGCGAGAAGCGCATGCTCAGCAAGGCCCGCCAGATCCTCGTCAGCGAGCTCGCGCTCGCCGAGGGCACCAACGAGGACAAGGCCGAGGCCATCCTCGACGAGGTCCTCGCCTCCTAGCCCGGTGCGCCGCCCGACCGGCCCCGCTCGGCCGCCCCTCCGGGCGCGGCGCGGGGCCGTCGTGCGTCCGGGCCCGGTCGACGGGGAAGGCCAGCAGGCATGAGCGTCGGCGTCGTCGTCCCCGCCGCCGGGCTCGGGCGTGCGGCTCGGCCCGGGGGCGCCCAAGGCGCTGCGCTCGCTGGCCGGCGAGCCGCTGCTGCTCCACGCCGTCCGCGGGCTGCGCGAGGTGCCCGGCATCGGCCCGGTCGCCGTGGCCGCCCCGCCCGGTGAGGTCGCCGAGGTCCGGGCGCTGCTGTCGGCGTACGAGGTCGTCGTCGTCCCCGGCGGCGCCGAGCGCAGCGACTCGGTGTGCGCGGCGCTGTCGGCGCTGCCCGCCGGCGCGGAGCTCGTGCTCGTGCACGACGCCGCGCGGTGCCTCACCCCGCCCGCGGTGTTCCGCGCCGTCATCGACGCGCTGCGCGGCGGCGCCGGTGCGGTCGTCCCGGTGCTGCCGGTGCACGACACGGTCAAGCGGGTCGACGGCGACCGGGTCGTCGAGACGGTCTCGCGGGCCGACCTGCGCGCGGTCCAGACGCCGCAGGGGTTCCGCCGCGAGCTCCTCGTCGAGGCGCACAGCCGCGCCGCGGGGCTGCACACCGACGACGCCGGCATGGTCGAGGCGGTCGGCGGCGAGGTCGTCGTCGTGCCCGGCCACGAGGAGGCGTTCAAGATCACCCGTCCGGTCGACCTGCTGCTCGCCGAGGCGGTGCTGCGTGAGCGCGCCTGAGCCGGTCCCGCACCTGCCGCGCACCGGCCTGGGCGTCGACGTCCACCCGTACGAGCCGGGGCGGCCCTGCTGGGTCGCCGGCCTGCTGTGGGAGGGCGAGGACGGCCTGGCCGGCCACTCCGACGGCGACGTCGCGGCCCACGCCGCGTGCGACGCGCTGCTGTCCGCCGCCGGCCTGGGCGACCTGGGCAGCAACTACGGCACCGCCGAGCCCGAGTGGGCGGGGGCGTCCGGCGAGGCGCTGCTGCGCGAGACCGCCCGCCGGGTCGCCGCGGCCGGCTTCGTGGTCGGCAACGTCGCGGTGCAGCTGGTCGGGGAGCGGCCCCGGGTCGGCCGGCGCCGGGCCGAGGCCGAGGCCGCGCTGACCGCCGCCGTCGGCGCCCCGGTGTCGGTGGCCGCGACGACGACCGACGGCCTCGGCCTGACCGGCCGGCGGGAGGGCCTGGCCGCGCTCGCGACGGCCCTGGTGGTGCGCGACCCCAGTAGCGTGTCCGGGTGACCCTGCGCCTGTACGACACCGCCACGCGGCAGGTGCGGCCCCTCGAGCCGCTCGTGCCCGGCCGCGTGGGCGTCTACGTCTGCGGCCCGACCGTGCAGGCGCCGCCGCACGTCGGCCACCTGCGCAGCGCGGTCGCCCTGGACGTCCTGCACCGCTGGCTGCGCGCGAGCGGCCTCGAGGTCGTCTTCGTCCGCAACGTCACCGACGTCGACGACAAGATCATCCACGACGCCGCCCACGAGGACGAGCCCTGGTGGGCGCTGGCGACCCGCAACACCCGGGCGTTCGACCGGGCCTACGACGCGGTGCAGTGCCTGCCGCCGACCGCCGAGCCGCGGGTCACCGGCCACCTGCCCGAGATCCTCGCGCTGGTGCAGCAGCTCGTGGCCGACGGGCGGGCGTACGAGAGCGGCGGCGACGTCTACCTGTCGGTGCGCGGCGTCCCGTCGTACGGCGCCCTGTCGGGGCAGAGCCCGGACGCCCTGCGGGCCTCGGAGAAGGCGGTCGCCCACGGGCACAGCGGCGAGAAGCGCGACCCGCTGGACTTCGCGCTGTGGAAGGCGGCCAAGGAGGGCGAGCCGAGCTGGCCGTCGCCCTGGGGTCCGGGCCGGCCGGGCTGGCACGTCGAGTGCTCGGCGATGGCGGTGGCCTACCTCGGCCAGACCTTCGACCTGCACGCCGGGGGCCTCGACCTGGTCTTCCCGCACCACGAGAACGAGGTCGCGCAGTCGACCGCCGCCGGCCACGGCTTCGCGCGGGCCTGGCTGCACCACGGCCTGGTCACCGCCGAGGGCGGCGAGAAGATGAGCAAGAGCCTGGGCAACAGCGTGCTCGTCTCGGACGCGCTCGCGGCGTTCCCGCCGCAGGTCGTGCGCTACGCGCTGGGGGCGGCGCACTACCGCTCCAGCACGGAGTGGTCGGACCGGGTGCTCGCCGAGGCGCAGGCGGCGTACGGCCGCATCGAGGGCTTCGTGCGCCGCGCCGGCGAGGCGACCGCCGGGGTCGAGCCCGACCCGGCGACCGGCAAGGCGTCGTGGGAGGAGTTCGCCGCGGCGCTCGACGACGACCTCGGCGTGCCGCAGGCCCTCGCCGTGGTCCACGCCGGGGTCCGCGCCGGCAACGCGCTGCTCGCCGCCGGGGAGCTGCCCGCGCTCGCCGCGACGCTGCAGACCGTCCGCCGGATGCTCACCGTGCTCGCCCTCGACCCCGTCGAGCAGTGGCCGGGCTCCTCCGGCGGCGCGCTCGAGCCGGTCGTGCAGGAGCTCGTCGCGCTGGTCGCCGAGGCGCGCGCCGACGCGCGGGCCCGCAAGGACTGGGCCGCCGCGGACGGCATCCGCGACCGCCTGGCCGCGGCCGGCGTCGTGCTCGAGGACGCCGCCGACGGCGTGCGCTGGAGGCTGGCATGAGCCGCGACAAGCCCATCGGCGGAGGAGGCCAGGGCGGTCGCGCCGGCAAGTCCGGGTCGCACCGCAAGGGAGCGCCCGTCGGGTCCGGCGGTCAGGGCAAGCGGCGCCTGGAGGGCCGCGGACCCACGCCCAAGGCGACCGAGCGGCCGCACCACCCCGCGGCGCGCAAGGCCGCGGCCGCCGCGAAGCGGTCCGCCTCCGGCGCCGCACCGCGGTCCGCGTCGACGCGGGCCGACGGGTCGCCCCGCACGCCGCGGCGCACCTCCGACGACGCGCCCGAGACGGTCGTCGGGCGCAACCCGGTCCTCGAGGCGCTGCGCGCCAAGGTGCCCGCCACCGCGATGTACATCGCGCACGGCACCTCGCCGGACGAGCGGATGACCGAGGCCGTCGCCCTGGCCGGTCGGGCCGGGGTGGCGCTGCTGGAGATGACCCGCGCGCAGCTGGACAAGATGACCGGCGGCATCGTCCACCAGGGCATCGCGCTGCAGGTGCCGCCCTACACGTACCTGCACCCCGACGACCTGCTGTCGCGGGCGCTCGAGGCCGACCTGCCGCTGCTCGTCGCGCTCGACGGCGTCACCGACCCGCGCAACCTCGGCGCCGTCGTCCGCTCGGCCGCGGCGTTCGGCGCGCAGGGCGTGCTCGTGCCCGAGCGCCGGGCCGCGGGCATGACGGCCGCGGCCTGGCGCACCTCCGCGGGTGCGGCCGCCCGGCTGCCGGTGGCGCGCTGCACCAACCTGTCCCGGACGCTCAAGGACTACCGGGACGCCGGGCTGTTCGTCGCCGGGCTGGCCGCCGACGGCGCCGCCACGCTCGACGAGCTCGAGCTCGCGGTCAGCCCGCTGGTGCTCGTCGTCGGCAGCGAGGGCGAGGGCCTGGGCCGGCTGGTCGCGGCGTCGTGCGACCTCACCGTCTCGATCCCGATGGCCGCGGGCACCGAGTCCCTCAACGCCGGCATCGCCGCAGCGGTGGCCCTCGCCGAGGTGGCCCGCAGACGACGGGCGTAGACTGTGTCCCGCAGCACACCCGGGCGGGGGTGCTGCGCCCGCACACCGGCGGGCAGCGGGCCTGCTTCTGGCGAACGCCGGACCGCAGGGCCGGACGGCCCTACTGTTCCCCCCACCGGCGTGCCGACCGGGCGTGCAGGTGGGGCGAGGAGGTTCTGTGCGACGGCGACCCGCCACCACCCGCGCGACCCCGGCGACGACGCGTGTGCCGGCCGACGACCGACGTCCGCCGGCGCTGCCCGAGGACGAGCGGCTCGCGCTGCTCGAGACCGTCGAGATCACCGAGGACGCCCCGCCGGACGTCATCGACCTGCGCAACGAGCTCGACGAGGCCGAGCACCTCGTGCTCGAGCTCGACCGGGAGGTCCGGGCCGCCCGGTCCGGCTCCGTCGTCGTCGAGCACCGGCCTGACGAGCAGCTGGTCGTGCTCGCCCGCACCGGCGACGAGGTCGCGCTCTCGGAGCTGCTGACCCGCTACCGGCCCTTCACCCGCATGCGGGCCCGGTCGTACTTCCTCGTCGGCGCCGACCGCGAGGACGTCGTCCAGGAGGGCATGATCGGCCTCTACAAGGCCGTCCGCGACTTCCAGCCCGACCGCGGCAGTTCGTTCCGGGGCTTCGCCGAGCTGTGCGTCACGCGGCAGATCATCAGCGCCGTCAAGTCCGCGACCCGGCAGAAGCACGGGCCGCTCAACAACTACGTGTCCTTCTCCGGCCCGTCCGCCGGCGACGACGAGGGCGAGCGCGACCTCGCCGACGTGCTCCCCACCTCCACGCTGTGCGACCCCGCCGACCTGCTGATCAGCGCGGAACGGATCCGCAAGCTGCAGAGCCACGTCGACGAGGTCCTCAGCGACCTCGAGACCGAGGTCCTGCGCCTCTACGTCGAGGGCAAGAGCTACCAGGAGATCGCCGAGCGGCTGCAGCGGCACGTGAAGTCGATCGACAACGCGCTGCAGCGCGTGAAGAAGAAGCTCGAGGGCCACCTGCGCGAGCGCGCGGTCGCCGACGCCGGCTGAGGGCCCTGCCGGCGTCGGGGCCGGCGGCCCTGCCGCAGGGGGGTGGGGCAGGACCGCCGACCCGGGTCGCCCTACCCCGACGCGCTGGCCGTACCCGTGCGGTGCGCATGCGTCTCCCCGAGACCGGCCGCTACGCTCGGCGGGCACGCCCGGCCGGCGTGGCGCAGCCCGGTAGCGCAACCGACTTGTAATCGGTAGGCCGTCGGTTCGAATCCGACCGCCGGCCCACCGAGGGCGCACGTCACGGCCCTGTCGACAGCCGGCTCACCACCAGCACCGACTCCTCCGTCGACGGGACCGTCCGCACCGTCACCGACGGCACCGACGGCACCCGGCACCGACGGCACCGGCGGCACCGGCGGTCCTGCCGGCACCACCGGCACCACCCGGTACGCCGACGACGGCGCCGGCCGGACCACCCGGTCGCTAGAGGAACTCCAGGCGGACGACGTCGGTGGTCGGGTGGGACTGGCAGGTGAGCACGACGCCGGCCGCGAGCTCGTCGGGCTCGAGGGCGTAGTTGACGTCCATCTCGACCGACCCCTCGACGACCCGCGCCCGGCAGGTGCCGCAGACCCCGCCCTTGCAGGCGTACGGCGCGTCGGGCCGGGTCGCGAGCACCGCGTCCAGCACCGGTAGGCCGTCCCGCTCGACCGACAGGGTGCTGCTGCGCCCGTGCAGCACGACCGTGACGGTCGCGGCGTCGCCGACCGCCTCGGCGGTGCGCACCCGCGGCGGCGGCGCGTCGGCGTGGAAGAGCTCGACGTGCACCCGGTCGGCGGGCGCGCCGGCCGCGAGCAGTGCCTCGCGCCCCTGCGTGACCATCCCGAACGGCCCGCACAGGTACCACTCGTCGACGCCCTCGACCGGCAGCAGCGTCGCGAACAGCCGGCTCGAGCCGGTCGCGGTCGATCCGCCCCGACAGCAGCTCGGACTCCTGCTCCTCGCGCGACAGCACGTGCAGCACCTGCAGCCGCTCGGGGAAGCGGTCCTTGAGGTCGGCCAGCTCCTCGAGGAACATCACGTCGCGCTGCGTCCGGTTGCCGTAGACCAGGACCACCTCGCTGGCCGGCTCGACGTCGAGCACGGTCGCGGCGATCGACAGCACCGGCGTGATGCCGCTGCCGGCGGCGACCAGGCCGTAGCGCAGCGCCCGCGACGGGTCGAGCCGCGGGCCGAAGCGGCCGCCCGGCGGCGCCACCTCGAGCTCGTCGCCCGGCTGCAGCGCGTCGGTGACCCAGGTGGAGAACGCCCCGCCCTCCAGGCGCTTCACCGCGACCCGCAGCGGACCGCCCGCGGCGCTCGCGCAGACGCTGTACGTGCGGCGCAGGTCCTGCCCGTCGACGACGCGGCGCAGCGTGAGGTGCTGGCCGGGGGAGAAGCGGTAGGTCTCGGCGTGCTCGGGCGGCACGGCGAAGGTGACGGCGACCGAGTCGCTGGTCAGGGGGTCGACGGCGGCGACCCGCAGCCGGAGGAAGCCGGCCTCGGCGGCGGCGTCGGGCAGGGTCGCGGTCACCGGTGGGTCTTGAACAGGTCGAACGGCTCCCGGCACGACACGCACCGCCACAGCGACTTGCAGGCCGTCGAGGCGAAGCGGGTCAGCTCCTCGGTGTCGGCCGAGCCGCACTGCGGGCAGACCGGCCGCCGGCCCAGGGTGACCGCGACCGGGCCGGTCGAGCGGCGCTCGGGCGGGGCGATGCCGTACGCCCGGAGCTTCTCGCGGCCGGCCTCGCTCATCCAGTCGGTCGTCCACGCGGGCGACAGGGTCGTACGCACCTCGACGTCGTCCCACCCGGCGCCGGCCAGCGCGCTCACGACGTCGGAGCGGATCTCGTCCATCGCGGGGCAGCCGGAGTAGGTCGGCGTGATGGTCACCGTGACGTGGCGGCCGTCGACCCGGACGTCGCGCAGGACCCCGAGGTCCTCGATGGTGATGACCGGGATCTCCGGGTCGGTCACCCCGGCGAGGACGTCGCGCACCTCGTCGACGGCGGTCACCAGCTCGCCCCCCTCACCACTGGGCTCCCGGGTGCGACCGGTGCAGGTGCTGCATCTCCGCGAGCAGGTAGCCGAAGGCGGTCGTGTGCTGGCCGCGGCGCCCGCCGGTCGGCCGCCACGACGTCTCCGGCACCGTCAGCGTCGCCTCGGCGAGCACCTCCTCGACGGTCGCCCGCCAGGCCCGCTCCAGCGGCGCCGGGTCGGCCGCCACGCCCCGCTCGACCAGCCGGTCCAGCAGGTCGTCGCGCTCGAAGAGCTCCGCGGCGTACGGCCAGACCTCGTCCAGGCCGGCCTGCACCCGGCGGTGCGACTCCTCGGTGCCGTCGCCGAGCCGGACGACCCAGGTGCGCGCGTGGTCGAGGTGGTAGGCGACCTCCTTGACCGACTTGCCGGCGACCCCGGCGATGCCCGGCGCGGTGCTCGACGTCAAGGCCTGCCACAGCGGCAGCTGGTAGGCGGCGACGAGCAGCGCGCGCACGATCGTCCGGCCGAAGTCGCCCCCGTCGAGCTCGACGATCAGAGCGTTGGTGAAGAACGGTTCGTCGCGCAGGAACGCCAGGTCGTCCTCCGTGCGCACCCGCCCGTCGGGACCCGGCCCGGCCAGCTCACCGGCGAGGGTGAGCAGGTGCCGCGCCGCGCCGAGGTGGTCCAGCGCGAGGTTGAGCAGCGCGACGTCCTCCTCGATCTGGGGGCTGCGGGCCGCCCACTCGGCGAGCCGCTGGCCCAGGACCAGCTCGTCGTCGCCGAGCCGGAGCGCGTACGCCGCGACGTCCGCGTCGACCTGGGTCGGGCTGTCGGTCGGCGTCACAGGTGCGTCAGCCCCTCCGGCACGTCGTAGAACGTCGGGTGCCGGTAGGGCTTGTCGCCGGCGGGGTCGAAGAAGGCGTCCTTCTCGTCGGGGCTGCTCGCGACGACGTCGGACGCGCGGACCACCCAGATCGACACGCCCTCCTGCCGGCGGGTGTAGACGTCGCGGGCGTTGCGCAGCGCGAGGTGCGCGTCGGGCGCGTGCAGGCTGCCGACGTGGGTGTGCGAGAGCCCCCGCTTGCTGCGCACGAAGACCTCCCACAGCGGCTGGGAGCGCTTGGCGCCCTTCTCGTCGCTCGGGACACCGGTGGTCGGGACGGCGCCGTGCCCGCCGGCCGCGGTGTGGTCGGTCACGCCGCGACGGGGGTCGCGCGCCGCTCCTGCTTGTCGGCGTACGCCTGCGCCGCCTCGCGCACCCAGGCGCCCTCGGCGTGCGCGCCGACGCGGTGGGCCAGGCGCTCGCGGTTGCACGGGCCGTCGCCCTGCATGACGCGGGTGAACTCGCTCCAGTCGATCTCGCCGAAGGCGTAGTGCCCCGCCTCGTCGTCCCAGCGCAGGTCGGGGTCGGGCACGGTGAGGCCCAGGTGCTCGGCCTGCGGCACGGTGGCGTCCACGAACCGCTGGCGCAGCTCGTCGTTGCTGAAGCGCTTGATGCCCCAGGCCATCGAGCGGGCGCTGTTGGGCGAGTCGGTGTCGGTCGGGCCGAACATCATCAGCGACGGCCACCACCAGCGGTCCAGCGCGTCCTGCGCCATCCGCCGCTGGGCCGGCGTGCCGTTCGCCAGCACCGACATCGCCTCGAAGCCCTGCCGCTGGTGGAAGGACTCCTCCTTGCAGACCCGGATCATCGCGCGGGCGTACGGGCCGTACGAGCACCGGGTAAGCGGCACCTGGTTCATGATCGCGGCGCCGTCGACGAGCCAGCCGATCGCGGCGACGTCGGCCCAGGAGGTCGTCGGGTAGTTGAAGATCGTGGAGTACTTCTGCTTGCCGGCGTGCAGCAGGTCGAGCAGCTCCTCGCGGTCGACGCCGAGCGTCTCGGCCGCGCTGTAGAGGTAGAGGCCGTGGCCCGCCTCGTCCTGCACCTTGGCGACGAGGATGCACTTGCGGCGCAGCGACGGCGCGCGGGTGATCCAGTTGCCCTCCGGCTGCATGCCGATGATCTCCGAGTGCGCGTGCTGGGCGATCTGGCGCACCAGCGTGCGGCGGTAGCCCTCGGGCATCGCGTCGCGCGGCTCGATCCGGTCGTCGGCGTCGACCCGCGCCTGGAACGCGCGCTCGAGCTGCTCGGTGGTGTCCTGCACGGGGGCCTCCGGGTCATTGCCGAACGATCGTTCGGTAACGGTACCGCGGGGCGGGTGGGCTGTCACGCCCGCAGGTCGACGACCCGCTGGGCCTTGCCCTGGGAGCGCTCGACCAGGCCCGGCTCGACGACGTCGCAGGAGACCGTGACGCCGACGTTCTCCTTGACCAGCGCGCACAGCCGGCGGCCCTGCTCCTCGCGCTCGCTCGCCGAGCAGTCCGGCCGCGCCTCGACCCGGACGGTCAGCTCGTCCAGGCGGTGCGGCCGCGACAGCACGAGCTGGTAGTGCGGCGACAGGCCCTCCACGCGCAGCAGCAGCTCCTCGACCTGCGTCGGGAACAGGTTGACGCCGCGCAGGATGATCATGTCGTCGGTGCGGCCCGTGACCTTCTCCATGCGCCGCACGGCCCGCGCGGTGCCGGGCAGCAGCCGGGTGAGGTCGCGGGTGCGGTAGCGCACGACCGGCATCGCCTGCTTCGTGAGCGAGGTGAGGACGAGCTCGCCGCGCTCGCCGTCGGGAAGCACCTCGCCGGTCCCCGGGTCGACGACCTCGGGGTAGAAGTGGTCCTCCCAGACGTGCAGCCCGTCCTTGGTCTCGACGCACTCCATCGCCACGCCCGGCCCCATGACCTCGGACAGCCCGTAGATGTCGACCGCGTCCATGCCGGTGCGCTCCTCGACCTCGCGCCGCAGGTCCTCGGTCCACGGCTCCGCGCCGAAGACGCCGATCTCCAGCGAGCTGTCGCGCGGGTCCACGCCCTGGCGCTCGAACTCGTCGAGCAGCGCGAGCATGTACGACGGGGTGACCAGGACCGCCCGCGGGCCGAAGTCGCGGATGAGCCGCACCTGGCGCTCGGTCATCCCGCCGCTGACGGGGACGACGGTGCAGCCGAGCCGCTCCGCGCCGTAGTGCGCGCCGAGCCCGCCGGTGAACAGGCCGTAGCCGTACGACACGTGCACCAGGTCGCCGCGCCGGATCCCGGCCGCACGCAGGCTGCGCGCCATGAGGTCGGCCCAGGTCGACACGTCCTGCGCGGTGTAGGCGACGACCGTGGGCTGGCCGGTCGTGCCGCTGCTGGCGTGCACCCGCGACACCTGCTCGCGGGGGACCGCGAGCATCCCGAACGGGTACGCCGCCCGCAGCTCGGCCTTGGTCGTGAACGGCAGGTGCCGCAGGTCCTCCAGCGACCGCACGTCGCGCGGGTGCACCCCCGCCTGGTCGAACAGGGTGCGGTAGGTGGGCACCCGCTCGTACGCCAGGGCCAGGCTCGCCTGCAGCCGCTCGAGCTGCAGGGCGCGCAGCGCCTCCGGCTCCATCGTCTCGCCGGCGTCGAGCCCGGCGGGCGTGGCGCGACCGGTCACGGGGCCTCCTCGGTGGGGCGGCGGGGCAGCGTGCGGCTGCGACCGCGGAACTCCAGCACGGTCGCGCCGCCGCGGCGCACCGTCACGTCGTAGAGGCCGGAGCGCCCGGCGAGCACCCGCTCGGCGGCCTCGGCGACCACGACCTCGCCCTCCCGCACCGGCGCGAGGAAGGCGACGTCGGCGCCGGCCGCGACCGCCGGCTCGCCGCGGGTGTTGCAGGCGAAGGCGAACGCGGTGTCGGCGAGCAGGAACAGGTAGCCGCCGTGGCAGGTGCCGTGCCCGTTGAGCATCGCGGGGGTCACCGTCATCGCCGCGGTCGCGCGGCCCGGCCCGACGCCGGACACCTCGATCCCCAGCCCGCGGGTGGCGGCGTCGCCGGCGAGCATCGCCGCGGCCTGCGCCTCCGCGGCCTGCTGGGGGTCGGCGTCGTCCACACCGGCACTGTGGCAGACGCCGCCGTGACGGGGGTCACCACTACGGTGCGGCGGGACGGGTCGAGCGAGGGCGGGAGGGCCGGCGATGACCACGACGCAGGCGCGCGGGGTGCTGGAGAGCTGGGTCGGCGGGCGCTGGCTGGTGCCGGACGACGAGGGCGCGCCGCTGCGCGACGCCACCACCGGCGAGACGGTCGCGCGGATCTCGACCGCGCCGGTGCCGGCCGCCGAGGCGCTCGCGCACGCCCGCGGGGTCGGCGGGCCGGCGCTGCGCGCGCTCACCTTCCCCGAGCGCGCCGCGCTGCTCAAGGAGCTCGGCAGCGCGCTGATGGCCGACAGGAGGAGTTCTACGACCTCTCGTACGCCACGGGCTGCACCCGGCGCGACTCGCTCGTCGACGTCGACGGCGGCTTCGGGACGCTGCTGGCGTACGCCTCCAAGGGGCGGCGCGAGCTGCCGGCGGCACGGTGCTCGTCGACGGCCCGGTCGAGCGGCTCGGCCGCGGCGGCACGTTCGTCGCCCAGCACGTGCTCACCCCGCTGCGCGGCGCGTCGGTGCAGGTCAACGCGTTCAACTTCCCGGTCTGGGGGGCGCTGGAGAAGCTCGCGCCCGCGCTGCTCGCCGGCATGCCGAGCATCGTCAAGCCGGCGCCGCAGACGGCGTACGTCACCGAGCTGCTGGTCCGCAGGATCGTCGGGCTCGGCGTGCTCCCCGAGGGCGCGCTGCAGCTGCTGGTCGGCGACCCGGCCGGGCTGCTCGACGGGCTGGGCGGGCAGGACGTGCTCTCGGTGACCGGCTCGGCCCGCACCGCCGCGGCGCTGCGGGCGCACCCGGTGGTCGTCGGGCGCAGCGTCCGCTTCACCGCCGAGGCCGACAGCCTCAACGGCTGCGTGCTCGGGCCCGACGCGGCGCCCGGCACGCCGGAGTGGGACCTGTTCGTGCGCGAGGTGGTCCGCGAGACGACGGCCAAGGCCGGCCAGAAGTGCACGGCCATCCGGCGGGTCCTCGTGCCGCGCGAGCACCTGCAGGCCGCGGGCGAGGCGATCGGCGCCGCGCTCGCGCAGGTCGTCGTCGGCGACCCGCGCGACCCGGCGACCCGGATGGGCGCCCTGGTGAGCACCGAGCAGCGCGAGTCGGTGCGCCGCGGCGTCGCGGCGCTCGCCGAGGGCGGTCGGGTCGTCGCGGGCGACCCGCAGGTCGTGCCCGCGGGGCTGGAGCGCGGCGCGTTCCTGGGCCCGGTGCTGCTCGCCCACGACGACGCGTCCGCCCCGGCCGTCCACGAGGTCGAGGCCTTCGGCCCGGTCGCGACGCTGCTGCCCTACGACGACCCGGCGACCGTGCCGGACGTCCTCGCCCTGGGGCGGGGCAGCCTCGTCACGTCCGTGGTCACCGCCGACCGCGACTTCGCCCGCGACACCGTGCTCGGTGCCGCCGCCTTCCACGGGCGGGTCCTCGTGCTCGACCGCACCTGCGCGGCCGAGTCGACCGGGCACGGCGCGCCGCTGGCGACCCTGGTGCACGGCGGCCCGGGCCGGGCCGGCGGCGGCGAGGAGCTCGGCGGGCTGCGCGGCGTGCGCCACCACATGCAGCGCACCGCGGTGCAGGGCAGCCCCGACGTGGTCACCGCGGTCACCGGCGTGCGGGCGCCGGGCGCGACCCGGCGGGTCACCGAGCGGCACCCGTTCCGGCTGTCCATGGCCGAGCTGGAGGTCGGCGACACCGTCGAGACGGCGTCGCGCACGGTCACCCGCGAGGACGTCGACCACTTCGCGGCGTTCACCGGCGACACCTTCTACGCCCACACCGACGAGCAGGCGGCGGCCGCCAACCCGCTGTTCGGCGGGATCGTCGCGCACGGCTACCTGGTGCTGTCCTTCGCCGCCGGCCTGTTCGTCGACCCGGCGCCCGGGCCGGTGCTGGCCAACACCGGCCTGGAGCAGCTGCGCTTCACCTCGCCGGTGCGCCCGGGCGACACCCTGCGGGCCGTGCTCACCTGCGCGTCGAAGACGCCGCGCACCGCCGAGCAGGGAGAGGTGCGCTGGGACGTCGAGGTCCTGCGGGCAGGAGATGGCGGGGGAGACGGCGAAGGCCCCGACGAGGTGGTCGCGCAGTACGTCCTGCTGACGGTGGTCAGCGCTCTCCCCAGCGGGTGAGCGGGCTCCAGCAGCAGGGCGCGCCGTCCGATCCCCTCGGCGGTGCTTGACGTTCCCGTCACTCCCCGTCCACCATCTCTCGACACGGCGTCGCCCGTGCTCCCCGCCTGCCCGGAGGTCCTGTGGCTCCGCCGTTGCGCAAGGGCCGTGCCCTCGCGCGCCAACGCCTCGCCGGCGTGGCGTTCCTGGTCGTGATCGGCCTGCTCGTCGCGCTGACCGTCGCCTTCTACCAGAAGGCCTTCACCCCGGTCGTCATGGTCGAGCTGAAGACCGACAGCATCGGCAACCAGCTCACCACCGGTGGTGACGTCAAGATCCGGGGTGTCCGGGTCGGTGACATCCGCGAGGTGAGCACCGACGGCAAGGGCGCCACCATCCGTCTGGCGATCGACGAGGACCGCGCGCGGCAGGTGCCGGTGGGCTCGGTCGGCCAGCTGCTCCCCAAGACGCTCTTCGGCGAGAAGTTCGTCAGCCTCGTGCCGCCGGAGCAGCCCGCCCGGCCGGTGCGCGAGGGCGACGTGCTGCAGCAGGACCGCAGCAAGGTCATGCTCGAGACGCAGAAGGTGCTCGACGACTTCCTGCCGCTGCTGCAGTCGCTGCGGCCCGACGACCTGTCGCGCACCCTCAACGCGGTCTCCGGCGCCCTGCGCGACCGGGGTGACCGGATCGGGGCCAACTTCGCGCTGCAGGACGAGTACTTCAAGGCCTTCAACCCCGCTCTGCCGGCGCTGCAGCGCAACCTGCAGGCGCTCGCGGACGTCGCCGACGCCTACGACGGTGCCGCTGACGACTTCCTCGCCGTCCTCGACAACCTCAGCTTCAACAACCGCTCGCTCGTCGACCAGAAGACGCAGCTCGCGACCTTCCTGCAGACCTCGACGACCGCGGCGCGCAGCCTGGACAGCTTCGTGCGCGACAACGAGACCCGGCTGGTGCAGCTGGCGCAGGAGAGCCTGCCGAGCCTGCGGCTCTACGCCGCGTACTCCCCGCTCTACGAGTGCACGTTCCGCGGGCTCGTCGCCGCCCAGCCGGTCACCGAGGCCACCTTCGGCGGCCTGCAGCCGGGCCTGCACATCACCCTCGAGGTCACCAACGACCAGAAGGGCTACCAGCGGGGCGACGAGCCGGTCTACGGAGACACCGGCCCCACCGGGTCGGACGTCTGCCGCGGGCTGCCGACCAACGCGCAGCAGCAGGCCGACGGCTCCTTCATCGAGCGGCCCTTCCCGGTCTACCGCACCGCGGAGGACGGCTACTGCGACGAGTACGAGCGGGAGAACCCCGACTTCCGCGACTCGGCCTGCCCCCGCACCCCCACGCAGTCGGCGGTGCGCGCGCAGTCGCAGCACGACCTGCTGGCCCTCGTGACGGCCCCCGTGCTCGGCCGGCCGGTCGACCAGGTCAGCGACCTCACCGACCTGCTCTTCGGTCCGATGGCCCGTGGCACGCAGGTGTCGCTGGAGCGCTGAGGCACGCCTGAGGGCACGCCTGGGGGCGCGCCGACCGGGCGTGCGGGGAGCGGCGTGGTTCCATGGAGGGGAACTACACGCCTGTCGTTCGCCGACCTGGGAGGACCCGTGGAGCACGCCACCACGACGGAGCCGGGCCCGGTGACGGGCGGGCTCACCGAGCGCGAGCACGAGCTGCTGGCCTTCGAGCGGCAGTGGTGGAAGTACGCCGGGGCCAAGGAGCAGGCGATCCGCGAGCTGTTCGACCTCAGCGCGACCCGCTACTACCAGGTGCTCAACGCCCTCATCGACCGGCCGGAGGCGCTCGTCGCCGACCCGATGCTCGTCAAGCGGCTGCGCCGGCTGCGCGCCACCCGCCAGCGGGCCCGCTCGGCCCGGCGCCTCGGGATGGACGCCTGAGCCAGCCGCCGGACCCCGAGGGCCGGGGTCCGCGGCCGTCGAGCCTGGTCGGCCCGCTGGTGCTGCGCGGTTCCCGACGCCCGGCGCGGCGCCGGCGCCCGGTCGGGCTGCCGGCCGTCGGCGCTGCGGTCCTGTCCGTCGCTGCCGTCGTCGCGGGCCTGCTCGTGCTGCTCCTGCTCCGCGGGGTCGACCCCGGGCAGGCGGTGCTCGCCGGCACCTCCTCGCGCGTCCAGCCGGGGGTGCTCGTCACCCCGAGGACCGACGACGAGCCGGCCGGCCCGCCCGCCCCCACCGCCCCCACCGCCCCGGCCCCACCGCCCCCACCGCCCCCGTGCCCCGGCCCCGGCCCGTCCCCCGGTCACCGTGCTCAACAACTCGCAGATCGGCGACCTCGGCACGACCGAGGCGGCGCGGCTGCGCGCCGGCGGCTGGCAGGTCGTCCGGGTCGGCGGGCTCACCGGGCGCATCCGGGCGACGACCGTCTACTACCCGCCGGGGCTGGAGCAGCCGGCCCGCGCGCTCGCCGCCCAGTTCGGCCTGCCGCGGGTGCTGCCCCGGCTGCCCGACCTGCCGGCCGCCGGGCTCGTCGTCGTCGTCACCCGCGACCTGCGCGGCTGAGCCGGGAACCGGCCGGGCCGCGGCCGCGTCCCAGGACCATGACGACCTCGCCCGCCCGGACCGCCGCGCTCGCCGGGCTGCTGCTCTCGACCGCGCTGCTCGCCGGCTGCGCCGGCGGCGACGACACCGCCGTGCCCGGGGCGGGCGGCACGTCGACCCCCACGCCGCCGGGCGCCGTCCCGGTCAGCCCCCGCGGCGCTCCCGCCGGGCAGCTCTCGGTCGACTACCGCCCGTCGACCGACGCGCCCGTGCAGGTGCTCACGCTGTCCTGCGCGCCGCCCGGCGGGACGGTCCCCGACCCGGGGTCGGCATGCCGCTCGCTCGCGGCCCTGCCCGCGCCGTTCGCCGCGTCGTCGCCGCCGATCGCCTGCACCGAGCTCTACGGCGGGCCGCAGACGGCGCGCATCACCGGGACCTGGCAGGGCCGCCCGGTCGACACCACCGTCGACCGCACGGACGGCTGCGGCATCGCCCGCTGGGACTCCCTGACCGGGCTGCTGCCCACGGCGTCCTGACGGCGTCGTGACGGCGACCTGACCCGGCTCGGCTAGCGTCCGCGCGGTGCTCGACCCCCGTACGCCCGCCGGCCGCGCCGGCCTCGCCGCGCTCCGCGCGCAGCCCGAGCGCGCCGTGGTCGCCGTCGACTACGACGGCACGCTCGCGCCCGTCGTCGACCGGCCGCAGGACGCCCTGCCCGCGCCCGGCGCCGTCGAGGTCCTCGCCGGGCTGGCCGGCCGGGTGCGCCTCGTCGCGCTGATCACCGGCCGCCCCGCGGACGTCGTCGTCGAGCTCGCCGGCCTGCACGCGGTGCCCGGGCTCGTCGTGCTCGGGCAGTACGGCGTGCAGCGCTGGGACGGCGTCCTCACCGCCGAGCCGCCCGACCCGGCGCTGCAGCGGGTCCGCGAGGCGCTGCCGCCGCTGCTCGGCGACCTGCGCCTGGAGGACAAGGGCCTGTCGCTGGTCGTCCACGCCCGCGGGACCGCCCGGCCGCAGGAGGCGCTCGACGCGCTCGCGCCGCGGCTGCGCGCGCTCGCCGGCGGGCTCGAGGTGCACCCGGGCCGGCTCGTGCTCGAGGTGCGGCCGCCCGGCCACGACAAGCGCACCGCCCTGCTCTCGCTGTGCGACCCGACGCCGTCGGCGGTGCTCTGGGCCGGCGACGACCTGGGCGACCTGCCCGCCTTCGACGCCGTCGACGAGCTGCGCGCCCGCGGCGTGCCCGGGCTGACCGTCGCGTCCGCCAGTGACGAGGGCCCGCCGGCGCTGCGGGAGCGGGCCGACGTCGTCGCCGACGGCCCCGCGGGCGTCGTCGAGGTGCTGCAGGGGCTGCTCGGCGCCGGGTGACGCCCGCCCTCAGCCGGTGGGGCAGCGGGGCGCCGGTCGGCGCAGGAAGGCCTCGCGCAGCACCCGCCCGTCGAAGCCCGAGGCTGGCGGCCGCAGCCCCAGCAGCCAGGCCGCGGTCGGCGCGATGTCGACGTTCTCGGCCTGGTCGGCGGCGCGCACCAGCGGGTCCGCGTCGCCGGTGACGACGCGGTCGCGCACCCCGAGCCCGCCGCTGACGACCATCGGGATGCGCAGCGTGGAGGGCATGCCGTGGTTGCCCGGGATCGGGTTGCTGGACGACGTCGGCTCGGCGATCCGCCGACCGTCGCGCACCGTCACCAGCAGGTCGCCCGACCGAGGACCGGTCTGGTGCCAGTCCGGGTGCACCTGGCCGACCCAGTGCCGGCGGCCGCCGTCGACGGCGTTGGGCTGCCGGTAGAGCGCCTCGTCGACGCCGTCGGTCGCCCGCGCGACCTGGCGCAGCCGGGCCAGCCGGCGCGCCGCCAGCGGGTCGCTGCGGTCCTTCAGCGAGTACAGGCCGGCACCGCCGTTCTGCGCGACCACGAACCGGTCGCGCAGCAGCGGGTCGGCCTCGATCGCGGCGCCCAGCGAGACCGTCGCCGTCGGCAGCGACCAGTCCATCGAGTGGTCGGCCGTGACGATCAGCGCCGTGCGGTCCCAGCGCCCGTCGGCCTGGAGCTGCTCGACGAAGCCGCGCAGCTCCTCGTCGGTGGCGGTGCGCTGCACGTCGCGGGCGACGGGTCGCGAGCCCGTGGGCAGGGGCGACGTCGTCCCACCGGTCTCGTCGACGTGCCCGACCCGGTCGACCGAGCCGAGGTTGACGAACAGGAAGTCCGGGTCCTCCTCCCGGCTGACCCGCAGCGCCTCGGCGATCGTGCGCTCGTCGGGCGTCAGGCCCAGCCCGGGGACGAACGCAGGGTCGTCGAGGTTGGCGAAGTTGCTGTCCGCGTCGCGCCGGCCGTCGCCGTCCCGGTCGTGCTGCATGACCTCGTACAGGTAGTCCTTGCTCGTCACCGCCGCCGTGCGCAGCGCGGGGCACTGTCGGGACGCCAGGGTGAACACCGAGTCCGCGCGCAGCAGCGCCGGGTCCTCGTTGCCGCGGACCTCGTCGCGCCGGACGTCCGGGAAGTCGTTCGCGACGACGCCGCTGCGGTCGGGGTGGACGCCGGTGACCATCGCGACGTGGTTCGGGACCGTCTCGGCGATCATGACCGCCCGGGCCTGCTCGTACGACGTCCCGCTGTCCGCGAGCGAGGACAGGAACGGCATGAGCGGCACCTCGTCCGGCCGCAGGCCGTCGACGACGACGACGTAGACGCGCACCGACGGTCCGCGGGCCGGGGTCGCGCCGGCGGGCACCGGGCCGAGCGCCGTCGCCGCGGCGACCAGGGCGGCGGCGCCGGCCGTCCAGGTGCGCCTCACCGCCGGCTCCCGGGCGTCGGCACGTCGCTGCGGCGGCCGACCGGGCCGTCCGCGGGCTCGACCGCGCGGCTGCCGCGGCGGGTCTGCCACGATGCGGCCAGGTGCTGGGTCGCCTGCGGGTCGGTGCGGTCGCTGAGGTGCCAGAAGTCGGCCTGCACGCGGGCGGGGGTGACGTCCAGGACGGCGTAGCCGTGGCCGACGCCGTCGAGGTACTTGATGTTCGGGTTGACGACCTGCAGGGCCGTGGTCGCCGCCTGCGCGGCCTGCGGGCCGCCGAGGATCTCGGCGAAGCCGTCGCTGGTCACCGACGGGCAGACGAACTCGACGCCGGCGGAGTCGCCCGTGACGGCGTACGTCCCGGGGTCGACCGGGACCTCGTTGGCCCACGAGGAGTGGATGTCGCCGGTGAGCACGACGGTGTCGGCGGGGGAGGCCTGCATCGCCAGCGTGAGCTCGCGCTGGTCGTCCTGGTAGCCGTCCCACTGGTCGGTGTTGAACGGCGGCGTGCCGTAGCCCAGGCGGCCGAGCCGGTCCTGGCCGGGCAGGCCGGGCTGCAGCTGGACCCGGGTGAGGACGACCTGGTTGGCCAGCAGGTGCCAGGAGCGGCCGCCCGCGCCGACGCCGTCCTTGAGCCAGGCCATCTGCTCCGGCTCGACGAGGACGCGGCCGGGGTCGGCCAGGCCGCGGCTGTCGCTGGCCGGGACCTGCTCGGAGCGGTTCTGCCGGGTCTCGAGGACCGACAGGTCGGCCAGCGGGCCGAAGGAGAACCGCCGCCAGAACCGCTGGCCCTCGTGCCTGACGTGCTGGTCGGGCACCCGCAGCGGCATCCACTCGACGTACGCCCGGTAGGCGGCGGCGCGGCGCTGCGCGAAGTCGCCCTCGACCCCGGGGGTGTGGTTCTCGGCACCGGTGTCGTAGGTGTTGTTGGCGACCTCGTGGTCGTCGAAGGTGACGATCCACGGGTACGCGGCGTGCGCGGCCTGCAGGTCCGGGTCGGTCTTGTACTGCCCGTGCCGGGCGCGGTAGTCCGCCAGCGTGAGCACCTCGGTGGCCGGCACGTGGTCGCGCCGCCCGGCCAGGGAGTCGGGGCCGTAGCGGTCGGCGCCGTTGCCGTACTCGTAGAGGTAGTCGCCCAGGTGCAGCACGGCGTCGAGGTCGCCGCGCCGGGCCAGGTGGCGGTAGGCGGCGAAGAAGCCGCCGGTCCAGTTCGAGCAGCTCACGAAGCCCAGCCGCAGGGCGTGCACCCGGCCCTCGCCGGCCGCGGTCTGCGTGCGGCCGACCGGGCTGGTGCTGCCCAGGGCCGTGAACCGGTACCAGTAGCGGGTGTACGGCTGCAGCCCGTGCACGTCGACCTTGACCGTGTGGTCGCGGGCGGCGCTCGTGCGGGCGGTGCCCTCGCGCAGCACGGTGCGGAAGCCCGGGTCGCCGGCGACCTGCCAGCGGACCGCGACCGACGGGCCGGCGCCGCTGCCGGGCGTCGCCGCGGCGCTCGGCGTCACCCGCGTCCAGAGCAGCACGGCCGTGGGCAGCGGGTCGCCGCTGGCCACGCCGTGCTGGAACACCCGGCCCGCCGCAGTGTCGGTGGCGTCGGTGGCGCCGGCGGGGCGGGGCCGCAGCGCGCGCGCACCGGCGACGGCGCCCGCCACGGCGGCCGCCCCCTTCACGGCCGTGCGGCGGTCCAGGGGGGTCGACAGGGGGGCAGGCAGGTCTCGGGGCACGCGGCGAGCCTGTGCGGGCCGCCTGGCCGCGCGGCGACGGTGCGGCGACCGGCAGGTGAACGCGGTGCGTGACCTGCCTCACGCCGGCCGTGACGGCTCAGCGCTGCTCGCGCCGCTCGGCGTACGCGGCGAGCTCGGCGACCTGCGCCGGGTCCAGCGAGGGGCGGACGACCCGCAGCGCCGCCTCGACGTGCTCGGCGGTGACCTCGTTCGCCGACATCGACGCCCGCATGGCGGTGAGCGCGGCCTCGCGGACCAGCGCGGCGCAGTCGGCGGCCGAGAAGCCGTCGGTGCGCCGGCCCAGGTCGTCGAGGTCGACGCCCGACAGCGGCACGTCGCGGGAGGCGGCCCGCAGCACGGCGGCACGGGCCTCGGCGTCCGGCGGCGGGACGAAGACCAGGCGCTCGAGCCGGCCGGGCCGCAGCAGCGCCGGGTCGATGAGGTCGGGCCGGTTCGTCGCACCGACGACGACGACGTCGCGCAGCGACTCCACCCCGTCGAGCTCGGTGAGCAGCGCGGCGACGACCCGGTCGGTGGTGCCGCCGTCCGTCGAGCCGCCGCGGCGCGGGGCGAGCGCGTCGACCTCGTCGAGGAAGACCAGCGACGGGGCCGTCTCGCGGGCCCGCCGGAAGAGCTCGCGCACCGCCGCCTCGGACTCGCCCACCCACTTGCTGAGCAGCTCGGCGCCCTTGACCGAGAGCACGTTGGCCTGCCCGGAGCCGGCGATCGCCTTGACGAGGAAGGTCTTGCCGCAGCCGGGCGGGCCGTACAGCAGCGCGCCGTGCGGCGCGGTGACGCCGAGCCGGGCGAAGGTGTCGGGGTACTGCAGCGGCCACAGCACCGTCTCGGTGAGCGCCGCCTTGACCTCGGCCATGTCGCCGACGTCGTCGAGGGTGAGCCCGCCCAGGTCCAGCGGTGCGCCCTGCAGCGCCGTCGGGCGGACGACCTCCAGCGCGGCCTCGAAGTCCTCCTGCGCGACGACCGGGTGCTCGGCGGCGCGCTGCCGGGCCGCGGCGCGCAGGCCGGCCTCGCGCACGAGCGCGAGGACGTCGGCGGCGACGAAGCCGGGGGTGCGCGCGGCGACCCCGTCGAGGTCGGCGTCGGGGTCGAGCGGCACCCGCCCGGTCGCCACGTCGAGCAGCCGCCGGCGCTGCGCCCGGTCGGGCAGCGGCACGGCGACCTCGTGGTCGAGCACCCCGGGCGCGCGCAGGGCCGGGTCGACCTGCTCGGGGCGCGCGGTGGTGCAGACCACCGCCAGCCGCCCGCCCTCGACCGCGGACCGGACGAGCTGCTGGAAGGTCGCGGCCAGCGGCGCGGCGCCCTCGCGCGGCACCAGCGCCTCGACGTCCTCGACGAGCACGACGGTGGGGGAGGTGGCGGGGGTGAGCAGCGCCCGGAGCCGGTCGGCCGCGGCGTTCACCTCCAGCCCGGCCAGCTCGGGGCCCCAGGCCCGCACCAGCCGCGCGCCGACCTCGGCCGCGACGGCGCCGACGAGCGCGGCCTTCCCGCTGCCCGCCGCCCCGGTGACGAGCACGCCCATCGCGGGGGCGGTGCCGAGCCGGGCGAGCAGGTCGGGGTGCGCGAACCCCAGGTCGAGCCACTCGTGCAGCGCCCGCGCCTGCGCCTCCAGCCCGGGCAGGTCGGCCACCCGCGGCGCCGCCGCCGCGTCGGCGGTCACGGGGGTCGCGCTGCCGGTCGTGCTCGTGCCGTCGCGCCAGCCGACGACCGTCGCCATCGTCACCAGCGACGACGCCGGCTCGGCCTCCACCACCCGCAGCAGCACCGTCCCGGCGGCCATGCCCAGGCGCGCCTTGAGGCTGCGGCGCGCCGCGGCCGGGTCGGGCGGGCCGACCGGCGCGAGGTCCTGCGGCACGAGCGACACGTCGTCGCCGGTCGTGACGACCTTGCCGAGCATCGCCGTGCGCAGCAGCGCCGGGTCGACGGCGGCGACGACCTCGGGCGGGCCGGCGAGCACGAGCGTGCGGCAGCCCTGCTCCGCCGCCGCCGCGACGGTGACGGCCGCGCCGTCGCGCACCGCGAGGTTGCCGAGGACCAGCTCGTCGCACAGCGCCTGCTGCGGCGCGCTCGTGGGCGGGGCGTACGCCGCCAGCGCCGCGGTGGTGCGCGTGCCGGTGAGCAGCACCGGGTCCCACGGCGCGATCCCGAGCGCGGCCATCGCCTCGGGGTGGAGCCGCACCACGCCGCGCCGGGCGTCGAGGGCGCTGCCGTGCAGGACCGCGGTGAGGGGGAGCACGCGCGCACCCTAGGGCCGCAGGGCGCCGGCCCGGCGAACGGCTGAACCGCCGGGGGTCCGTGGGCGAACATGGCCGCGTGACCTCCGCCCCGGGCCCGCAGCCCGCGCGCACGCGGCGGCTCGGTCGCGCCCTGCTGGCGGTCGCCGCGTCGCTGGGGCTCGCGGTCGCGCTGCTGGCGGCCGGCACGGCCTTCGGGCGCACGTCGACCGAGCCGCCGGCCCCCGCTCCCGCCGCTGCCGCCCCCCGCCCGGTCGCCGCCGGCGCCGACGTCGCGACCCGGATCGCCGCGCTGCAGGCCGGCCTGCGGCGCCTGCCCGCCGACGACGGCTCGTGGGCGGCCCTCGGCCTGGCCTACGTCGAGCAGGCCCGGCTCACCGCCGACCCGTCGCTGTACGCCAAGGCCGACGGCGCCTTCGCCGAGTCGCTGCGCCTGCGCCCCGGCAACGACGCCGGGCTCACCGGGCAGGCCTCGCTCGCCGCGGCGCGGCACGACTTCACGGGTGCCGTCGCGCTGACCGACCGGGCGCTGGCCGCCAACCCCTACTCCGCGGCCGCGCTCGCCGTCCGGGTCGACGGCCTCACCGAGCTGGGGCAGTACGCCCAGGCCCGCGACGTCCTCGACCGGCTGCTGCAGCTCAAGCCCGGCGTCGGGTCGTTCACCCGCGCGTCGTACGCCCGCGAGCTGCAGGGCGACGTCGACGGCGCCCGCGAGGCCCTGCTGCGGGCGGCGCAGGTGACGGCCGACCCGGCCGACGCGGCGTTCGCGCAGTACTACCTCGGCGAGCTCGCCCTCGGCGGCGGCGACCTGGACGCGGCGGCGGCGGCGTACGACGCGGCCCTGACCGCCGACCCGGCCTACCTCGCGGCGCTCACCGGCCGGGCGGAGGTCCGCGCGGCCCGCGGCGACGTCGAGGGTGCGCTGACCGACCTGCGCACCGCGGCCGCCGCGCAGCCGCAGCCCGCCACGCTCGTGCTGCTCGGGGAGCTGCTCGAGTCCGCCGGCCGCACCGACGAGGCGCAGCAGCAGTACGCCGTCGTGCGCGCCACGCAGCAGCTCTACGCGGCGAGCGGCCAGGTCGTCGACGCCGAGCTCTCGCTGTTCGAGGCCGACCACGGCGACCCGGCGCGGGCCGTCGCCCTCGCCGAGCAGGCGCACGCCGCCCGGCCGGACTCCGTCGTGGCCCAGGACGCGTACGCCTGGGCGCTGCACCGGGCCGGCCGCGACGCCGAGGCGCTGCCGCTGGCACGGGCGGCGCTGCGTACCGGGCTGCGTTCGGGGGCCTACCGCTACCACCTCGGCGCCGTCGAGGCGGCGCTCGGGCAGCGCGACGCCGCCCGGACCGACCTCACCACCGCGCTGTCGCTCGGGGCCCGCAGCCCGCTGCAGGCCCCGGCCGTCCGCGCGCTGCTCGACGGGCTGCGGTGAGGCGCGCGCTGCTCGTCGGCGGGCTGGCCGCCGGCCTGCTCGTCGTGCTCGCCCCGGCCGCGTCGGCGCACCCGCTGGGCAACTTCACCGTCAACACGGCCGACCGGCTGCTCGTCGAGGCCGACGGCGTGCGCGTCGTGCACGTCGTCGACGCCGCCGAGATCCCGACGCTGCAGCAGGCCCAGGCCCCGGGCGGGCCCGACGCCGACCGCGACGGGCGCACCACCGACGCCGAGCTCGCCGCGTGGGCCGCCCGCTCCTGCGCCGCAGCGGCGCCGCAGCTGCAGCTCACCGTCGACGGCGCCCCGGCGCCGCTGGCCGTCGTCGGGTCCTCCGGTCGGCTCGTTCCCGGCCAGGCCGGCCTGGCGACCTCGCGGCTCGAGTGCGTGCTGCGCACCGACCGGCCGGCCCGCGAGGCGGTGCGCTTCGCCGACCCGACCTCGGCCGGCCGCACCGGGTGGAAGGAGGTCAGCGGAGCCGCGCTGTGCGGCCGCCTCGCCGACACCGGGTCGCTGCCGGAGCAGAGCCCGAGCGCGCTGCTGACGACCTACCCGTCGGACCTGCTCGCCTCGCCGCTGGACGTCACGTCCGCCGCCTTCACGGTGCGCCCCGGCGGCGCCTGCCGCGCTGAGGGCGCGGGCAACAGCGTCCCCGCCCCGAGCGCGGTCCTGCCCCGCGGTGTCGACCGGCTGACCGCCGGCTACACCTCCTTCGTCGGCCGGCAGGACCTCACGCTGCCGCTGGCGCTGCTCGCCCTGCTGCTGTCGGTGGCGCTGGGCTGCGCGCACGCCGTCGCGCCCGGCCACGGCAAGACGGTCATCGCCGCCTACCTCGTCGGCCAGCGCGGCACCCGCCGCCAGGCGCTGTGGCTCGGCGCGACCGTCACCGTCACCCACACCGCCGGCGTGCTGGCCCTCGGCGCCCTGCTCTCGCTCACCACCATCGCCGCGCCCGAGCGCTTCGTGCCGGCCAGCGAGGTGGCCAGCGGGCTGCTGCTCGCGGGTGTCGGCGTGTTCCTGCTGCGCCGGGCGCTGCGTGGACGGCGTGGAGGTCAGGCGCACGACCACGACCACCCGCACCCGCACCCGCACCCGCACCCGCACCCGCACGGCCACGGCGCCACGCACGAGCACGAAGCCCCGCACGACCACGACCACCCGCACGACCACCCGCACGACCACGACCACCCGCACGCGCACGACGAGCCCGTCCTCGTCGGTGCCGGCGCCCCCTCGACCTCGACCGCCGTGCTCGCGCCTGCGACCGAGCTCGTGCACACCCACGGCGGCCGCACCCACAGCCACCTGCCCGTCGATGACGCCCCGCTGGGCTGGCGCACCCTCGCCACGATGGGCATCGCGGGTGGCCTCGTGCCCAGCCCGAGCGCGCTCGTCGTGCTGCTCGGCGCCGCGGCGCTCGGCCGGCCGCTGTTCGGCGTGCTGCTCGTCGTCGGCTACGGCCTCGGCATGGCCCTCACGCTCACCGTCGCCGGTCTGCTGCTGCTGCGCGCCCGCGCGCTGCTCGACCGCCGCGGCTGGGCCGGAGCCGGTCAGCGGCGGTGGCTCGCCCGCCTCCCGCTGATCACCGCCGGCACCGTCCTCGTCGTCGGCGGCATCGTCGTGTTTCGCGGCCTGCTCACCTTCGCCGCGCTGCGCTGAAGCCTCACGCGGTCGACCCCCGAAGGCCGTCTCGGCCGCTACGTCTCGGCCGCTACGTACCGCGAAGTACTGCTGCGGATCAGCCAGGGGAGGCGTTCGGGGAGAGAAGCACGTGGCCTTCACCCGTCTGCCCGGTGGCAGGGTGGCCAGCCGCCTTGCCGCGCCCTGGGGGGAGCAGGATGCGCGCTCGCCGCTCAGCGTCGCGCGCCAGCTCGACCAAGCGATCCCCGGCACGCAACTCGTCGTGGCGTGCGCCAGCTCTGTCGGGTCTACTCGCCCCCTTCAGGGCTGGCCGGCTGATCGGATCACTCCCGCGCCCGTCGGCGAGCACTCCTGTGCCGCTGACGGAGCGGTCGCGGACGTCGTCTTGCCGTCCCCGGGTCGCCCCTGCCGTTCAGACGCGCCCCACACGTACAGCAGATCGATCGACCGGCAGGGGGCAACCGTGCGCTGCGCTCAGACCGTCTCGGGAACCCGCAGTTCGGACAGCACCAGCTCGAACTCCGCCACTTCCAGGATCTGCGCACGGATCTGCTGCACTGTCCGGCTCCGCAGTTCGTCCGCGCCGTGCCTGCTCGCCTCCAGCATCTCCCGGCTCTCGTAGGCGACGGACGAGACCGACCGCCCCGAGGCCCGGTCCACCAGCAGGCTGGCGCTGCAGAAGCCAGGAAGGTCGTCCAGGCCGCCGAGCACCTGCGTGCGGTACATGTCGATCCCGCCGTCGATGTCGCGCGGTTCCGCCCGCAACCAGCTGACACGAGCACAGGCACCGGCATGCGCCGGCTTCCGGCGGTGCAGCACGGCGATCTCCCACTCCTGGACGGTGGTCGGCGCGCCGAGGACCTCTGCCATGCGCTCGCGCAGGGGGCGGACCGCATCCGCGGCAGCGTGCATGGCGTTCTCATCTCGCCAGGCGGCGGTGACGATGCAGCGGCCGGACTCGGGGTCGGCCAGCATCGACAGCCCGATGTTCCCCTCCATCTGCTGGACGCGGGGCAGGACGTCCTCCCGCATGATGCGGATCCCCTCGTCCACGGACGTCGGCCGTGCCTGGACAGTGGTGGTTCGTGCGTACACGCCGACCAGCTCCCTTCCTGCTGAAGCGGCGCACTCCGGGTGCGTCACCGATGGGCACACGATGCTCGCGTCTGACGATGGCGACAACCCTGCAGCCCAGCATCCCCCGCAGGTCCTCAAGGGGCGGACGAGCTGCGGGAGTGACGCACTGATCTGCCGCGAGGCGCGCTGCGGCCCGTTGGCGGCCATGAGCACCTGGGTCCGGGTCGCCCCTGTGGAGGGACACGCGGGCGGGTTGCAGGACCAGCGTCGCCCCTACGCCGGGCTGACCCGGCTCGCGCCCGCGCTCCCTCCGACGAGCTCGCCGCTGACGACCGGCACCCGGGCCGGCACCCCCTGCTCCAGTGCGTCGAGCTGAGCGGCGAGCCAGGCGGCCGGCGGTAGTGCGGTGGCCGCCGCGGCGAGCCGCGCCGACCGCTCCGCCCGCTCCGCCGCCGGCATGAGCAGCGCGCGGTGCATCGCCTCGGCGGTCTCGCCGACGTCGTACGGGTTGACCACCAGCGCGTCGGCGCCGAGCTCGTCGGCGGCGCCCGCCTCGCGCGACAGCACCAGCGCCAGGCCGGCGGGGGACAGCACCGGCCCCTCCTTGGCGACGAGGTTCATGCCGTCGCGCACCGGGTTGCAGACGAGCACGTCGGCCAGGGCGTACGCCGCGAGCGACCGCGGGTAGTCGTCCCGCACCTCGAGCACCACCGGCAGCCAGCCCGGCGTCGCGAACTCCTCGTTGATGTCGTTCGCCGTCCGCTGCACCGCGGCGGTGTACTCGCGGTACTCCGGCAGGTCGTGCCGCGAGGGGTAGGCGAAGGCCAGGTGCACCACCCGCCCGCGCCACTGCGGCCGGCTGCGCAGCAGCTCCCGGTAGGCCTGCAGCCCGCGCACGACGTTCTTGCTGAGCTCGGTGCGGTCGACCCGCAGCACCATCCGCCGGTCGCCGACGACCTCGCGCACCGCCGCGAGCCGCCCGAGCACGTCCGGCGCGGCCGCGCGGGCCCGCAGCTGCTCGCCGTCGACGCCCAGGGCGTGCACGCGCACCCGCGTCGTGCGTCCGGCGTACGCCACCGCCGTCCCGTCCCAGCGCGCCCCGAGCACGGCGGCGCAGCAGCGGCCGAACGCGTCGGCCCAGCGCGGCGACAGGAAGCCGACGGTGTCGGCGCCGAGCATGCCGAGGAGCACCTCCCGCGCCACCGCGTCGGGCAGCACCGCGAAGTACTCCGGGGGGGCCCAGGGCGTGTGCGTGAAGTGCGCGATGCGCAGGTCTGGCCGCAGCGCGCGCAGCCGCGCCGGCACCAGGGTGAGGTGGTAGTCCTGCACGAGCACCTTCGCGCCCGGCGACGCCTCGGCCGCGAGCGCCCCCGCGAAGGCGTCGCAGTAGGCCCGGTAGGCCTCCCACTCGCGGCGGCTCTGAGCGTCGAAGGTGGGCGACTGCGCCGTCGAGAACAGCAGGTGGGCGACGAACCACAGCAGCGAGTTGGCCACCCGGTGGTACGCCCGGGCGAACACCACCGGGTCGACGTCGAGCACCCGCAGCCCGGGCAGCGCGGCCGCACCGGTGCGCACGGCGCGCCGGTCGGCGTCGGACAGCGCCGCGCACACCCACACCGCGCCGGAGCCCGCGGCGCCGGACAGCGCGCTGATCAGCCCGCCGCCGCCCCGCCGCTCGCGCAGCTGCCCGTCGTCGTCCTCGACCCACGCCACGGGCCCGCGGTTGGACGCGAGCAGCAGGTCGGCCACCGGGGAAGGCTAGCGACGCCGCCCCGTACACTGGAGCCGCACTCCACAACTGCACAGCACCGCTCATCCCGAGGGGCACCAGGGACACGGCCCGACGACGCCCCGGCAACCAGCGCGCACAGGGCTCCGCCCGCCTCCGCGTCAGGTGCCAACTCCGTCCCGCCGCGACGTCCGCGCCGGGGAAGATGAGGAGAGGCCTCCCTTGACCAGCACCGTCACCCCTGTCCCCGCCGCCTTCGCCGACTCGCCCGCGTCGGGCCTGGTCTGCCGCGAGTGCGGCAACCGCGTCGACCTCGCCCCGGTGCACGTCTGCCTGGAGTGCTTCGCGCCGCTCGAGGTCGCCTACGACGAGGACCGCCTGCGCGAGGTCACCCGCGAGAGCATCGCGGCGGGCCCGCAGACGATCTGGCGCTACGCCGGGCTGCTGCCCGCCGGCCAGGACCTCGCCACCCGCGTCGACATCGGCGCCGGGATGACCAAGCTGCGCAACGCGCCGAACCTCGCGCGCGAGCTCGGCATGCGCCAGCTCTGGGTCAAGGACGACAGCGGCAACCCGACGCACTCCTTCAAGGACCGCGTCGTGAGCGTCGCGCTCTCGGCGGCCCGCGCGTTCGGCTACACCACCGTGAGCTGCGCCAGCACCGGCAACCTCGCCAACTCGGTCGCCGCCCACGCCGCCTCGACCGGCCTGCGCAGCGTCGTCTTCATCCCCGACGACCTCGAGCAGGGCAAGGTCGTGCAGACCGCCGTCTACGGCCAGACGCTCGTGGCGGTCCAGGGGACGTACGACGACGTCAACCGGCTGTGCAGCGAGATCGCCGAGAACGAGGACTGGGCGTTCGTCAACGTCAACGTCCGGCCGTACTACGCCGAGGGCAGCAAGACCCTCGGCTACGAGGTGGCCGAGCAGCTCGGCTGGCGGCTGCCGCAGCAGGTGGTCATCCCCATGGCGTCCGGCTCGCTGCTCACCAAGGTCGACAAGGCGTTCGGCGAGCTCGGCCGGCTCGGGCTCGTCGACGCCACGCCGTACAAGGTGTTCGGCGCGCAGGCCAGCGGCTGCTCGCCGATCGCCACCGCGTACGAGAACGGCTGGGACACCGTGAAGCCGGTCAAGCCCAAGACCATCGCCCGCAGCCTGGCGATCGGCAACCCCGCCGACGGGCCGTACGCCCTGGACGCCGTGCGGCGCACCGGTGGCGCGATGGGGCACGTCTCCGACGAGCAGGTCGTCGAGGGCATCCGGCTGCTCGCCCGCACCGAGGGCGTCTTCGCCGAGACCGCCGGCGGCGTCACGGTCGCCACGCTCAAGCAGCTGCTCGAGGCCGGGCAGATCGACCCGGACGCCGAGACGGTGCTCTACAACACCGGCGACGGCCTCAAGACCCTCGACGCCGTCAGCGGCGTCGTCGGGCCGGACGCCACGATCGCCCCCTCGTACGGCGCGTTCGCCCAGACCGGGCTCGCCTGAACCGGAGGGCCGCCCTGGCCGGCCTGGTCGCGGGCTCCGGGCTGGCCGCGGCGGCGTACGCCGGGGTCGTCGTGCCGCGCCGGCTCGTCGTGCCCGAGGTGCCGCTGCAGGTCCCCGGCTGGCCGCCGGCGCTCGACGGGCTGCGCGTCGCCGTCGTCGCCGACGTGCACGCCGGGGCGCCGTGGGTCGGGCTCGACCGGGTCGCCGCGCTCGTGCAGCGGGTCGCCGACGCCCGGCCCGACCTCGTGCTGCTGCTCGGCGACTGGGTCGCCGACGTCCACCTGGGCAGCCGGCTGGACCCCGAGGACGTCGCCCGGGCGGTGGCGCCGCTGCGCGACGTCGCCCCTGTCGCCGGGGTGCTCGGCAACCACGACTGGGCCACGCCCGAGCTCGGCGAGCGGGTGCGCGCCGCGCTCGACGCCGCGGGGCTGCCCGTGCTCGAGGAGTCGGCCGTCCCGGTGCTCGACGGGCGGCTGTGGGTGGCCGGTGTCGGCGACCTGTGGACGCGCACCCCCGACGTGGCCGCCGCGCTCGCCGCGGTGCCCGCCGGCGCGCCGACGGTGCTGCTGACGCACAACCCCGACGTCGTGCTCGACGTCCCGCCGCAGGTCGCGCTCGTCGTCGCCGGGCACACCCACGGCGGGCAGCTCGCGGTGCGCGGCCGGCCGCTGCACCGGATCAGCCGCCGGCACGGCAACCGGTGGCGCTGCGGCTGGTACCCGGCGGACCGGCTGTACGTCAGCGCCGGCATCGGCAGCTCCACCCTGCCGCTGCGGACCGTGACGCCCGAGGTGCCGGTGCTCGTGCTGCGGCCGGGGGTCGTGGCAGGGTGAGGCCGTCGGACCGCGAGACCCGCGGTCCGCGAGGAGGACGGCCGTGCGCACCCCCCTGAGCGCCCCATGACGCCCCCGCCCACCGTGGGCGACGAGCAGCTGCGGGCGGCCTACTTCCGGCACGTCGCGGTCGACGACCTGCGCGGCCACGACGGGGCGCAGGCGCTCGCGCTGGCCCGGGCGCACGCCGAGGCCGCCGCGGTGCGCGCGACCGGCACGGCCGTCGTGCAGGTCCGGCCGGACGGCCCGCGCCGCACCGTCGTCGACGTCGTCACCGACGACGTGCCCTTCCTCGTCGACTCGGTCGTGGCCGAGCTGACCCGGCAGGGCCGCTCGGTGCTGCTGCTGCTGCACCCGCAGCTGCGGGTGCGCCGCGACGGCGACGGCCGGCTGCTGGCGGTCGGCCTCGCCCGCGACGCGCTCGGCGCGGTCCCCGAGTCGTGGGTCCACCTCGAGCTCGACGGGCCGGACGAGCACCCGGAGCAGCTCGCGGTCGACCTGCAGCGGGTCCTCGGCGACGTGCGGGCCGCGGTGGAGGACTGGCCGGCGATGACCGCCGCCGCGCGGTCCTGCGCCCGCGACCTGGACGACACCGCCGACCCCGACGGCGACGCGCGCGAGCTGCTCACCTGGCTGGCCGACGACCGCTTCACCTTCCTCGGCGCGGCCCGCTACCGCGTCGAGGGGGAGGGCGAGCAGGCCGCGCTCGTGCCCGTCGACGGCACCGACCTCGGGCTGCTGCGCGCCGAGCGCCGCGCGTCCTCCACCGCCCGACTCGCCGAGGAGGTCCGCGACCGCCGGCCCCAGGGCCGCCCGCTCGTGGTCACCAAGGCGGGCACCCGCTCCACCGTCCACCGGCCGGCCTACCTCGACGACGTCGGCGTGCAGCTGCTCGACCCCGCCGGGCGGGTGGTCGGCGAGCAGCGCTTCGTCGGCCTGTTCGCCGCCGTGGCCTACACCGAGAGCGTCACGCGGGTGCCGGTCGTGCGCCGCCGGGTCGCCGCCCTGCTCGAGCGCAGCGGCGTCACCGCCAGCAGCCACACCGGGCGCGAGCTGCTCGCGGTGCTCGAGACCTTCCCGCGCGACGAGCTCTTCCAGACCCGCACCGACGAGCTCGCCGAGATCGTCCCGGCGGTCGTGCGGCTGCGCGAGCGCCGGCAGCTGCGGCTGTTCCTGCGCCGCGACGAGCACGGTCGCTACCTGTCGGTGCTCGTCTACCTGCCCCGCGACCGCTACACGACGAGCGTGCGCCTGGCCCTCACCGAGGTGCTGCGCGACGCCCTGCGCGCCGACAGCGTCGAGTTCACCGCGCGGGTGAGCGAGTCGGTGCTGGCCCGGCTGCACTTCGTCGTGCGTGGAGAGCCCGGCCAGGTGCTCCCCGACGTCGACGTGCCCGCGCTGGAGGCCCGGCTGGCGGCCGCGGCGCGGTCCTGGGACGACGACCTGGCCGAGGCCCTGCAGCCGCTGCTCGGCCCGCGCGCGGCCGACGTGCTCGGCGTCTACGGCGCGGCGTTCCCCGAGGCCTACAAGGAGGACTTCCCGGCGGGGGTCGGCGCCGAGGACGTGCTCCGCCTGGTCGCGCTGGAGCCCGACGGGCCGCTCGCGACCGCCCTGTACGCCGGTCCCGGTGAGCTGCCCGACCAGCGCCGGCTGAAGGTCTACCGCGACGGGCCGCTGTCGCTGTCGCAGGTGCTGCCGGTGCTGCAGTCGCTGGGCGTCGACGTGCTCGACGAGCGGCCGTACTCCCTGCACTGCGGCGACGGCCGCCGGCGCTGGGTCTACGACTTCGGGCTGCGGCTGCCCGCCGGGCCCGGCGGGACGGTCCTGCCCGGCGGTGACGCGGGCTTCGCCGAGGCCTTCGCCGCCTGCTGGGCCGGGCGCGACGACGTCGACCCGCTCAACGCGCTGGTCACCCTGGCCGGGCTGGACCGCCGGCAGGTCCTCGTGCTGCGCACCTACGTGCGCTACCTGCGCCAGACCTCCTCGACCTACAGCGCGGAGTACGTCCAGAGCGTCCTCGTCGCGCAGGTGCCGCTGGCCGTCGAGCTCGTCGGCCTGTTCGCCGCCCTGTTCGACCCCGACGCCCCGGCCGGGCGCGAGGAGCGCGCCGCGGAGCGCGAGGCCGCGCTGGTCGCCGGGCTCGACGCGGTGGAGAGCCTGGACGCCGACCGCATCCTGCGCGCCCTGCTCGCGCTCGTGCTGGCCACCGACCGCACCACCCACTACCAGCCCGGTCCCGACGGCCAGCCGCACCCGTACCTCGCCCTCAAGCTCGACCCGCAGCGCCTGCCGGACCTGCCCCGCCCCCGGCCGGTGCACGAGATCTGGGTCTACAGCCCGCGGGTCGAGGGCGTGCACCTGCGCTTCGGCGCCGTCGCGCGCGGCGGGCTGCGCTGGTCGGACCGCCGCGAGGACTTCCGCACCGAGGTGCTCGGGCTGGTCAAGGCGCAGGTCGTCAAGAACGCCGTCATCGTCCCGACGGGGGCCAAGGGCGGCTTCGTCGCGAAGCGGCTGCCCGACCCCGCGACCGACCGCGAGGGCTGGCTGGCGGAGGGCATCGCCTGCTACCGCACCTTCGTCGGCGCGATGCTCGACCTCACCGACGACCTCCTCGACGGGCAGGTCCGCCCGCCGGAGCGGGTCGTGCGGCGCGACGGCGACGACACCTACCTCGTCGTCGCGGCCGACAAGGGCACCGCGACCTTCTCCGACCTGGCCAACGGCCTGGCGCTCGAGCGCGGCTTCTGGCTCGGCGACGCCTTCGCCTCCGGCGGGTCCTCGGGCTACGACCACAAGGCGATGGGCATCACCGCCCGCGGCGCGTGGCGCTCGGTCGACCGGCACTTCCGCGAGCTCGGCGTCGACGTGTCCCGCGACGACGTCACGGTCGTCGGCGTCGGCGACATGTCCGGCGACGTCTTCGGCAACGGGATGCTGCTCTCGGAGCACCTGCGGCTCGTCGCCGCCTTCGACCACCGGCACGTCTTCCTCGACCCCGACCCCGACCCGGCGGTGTCGTTCGCCGAGCGGCAGCGGCTGTTCGCCCTGCCGCGCTCGTCCTGGGCCGACTACGACCCCGCGCTCGTCTCGCCCGGCGGCGGCGTCTACCCCCGTACGGCCAAGAGCGTGCCCGTCAGCCCGCAGGTGCGGGCCGCCCTCGGCCTGCCCGACGACGTCGTCGCGCTCAGCCCCGCCGAGCTCGTGCGGGCGGTGCTCACCGCCCCCGTCGACCTGCTGTGGAACGGCGGGATCGGCACCTACGTCAAGGCCTCGACCGAGACCCACGCGCAGGCCGGCGACAAGGCCAACGACGCCCTCCGCGTCGACGGCGCGCAGCTGCGCGCGAAGGTCGTCGGCGAGGGCGGCAACCTCGGGCTCACCCAGCTCGGGCGCATCGAGTACGCGCTGCTCGGTGGGCGGGTCAACACCGACGCGATCGACAACTCCGCCGGCGTCGACACCTCCGACCACGAGGTCAACATCAAGATCCTGCTGCAGTCGGTCGGCGACCTGCCGCGCGACGAGCGCGACGCGCTGCTCGTCGCGATGACCGACGAGGTCGCCGCGCGCGTGCTGCGGCACAACGACGACCAGAACCTCGCGCTCGGCACCGCCCGCCACCAGGCGCCGTCGATGCTGCCGGTGCACGCCCGGATGCTCGACGCCCTCGAGGCGAGCCGCGAGCTCGACCGGCGGCTGGAGCACCTGCCCTCGCCGCAGGTGCTCGCCGCCCGCGCCGCCGAGGGCCGCGGCCTGGTCGGCAGCGAGCTGGCCGTGCTCCTGGCGTACGCCAAGACCACCCTCACCGCGGCGCTGCTCGACACCGGGCTGCCCGAGGACGCGTGGTCGGCGCGGGCGCTGCGCGGCTACTTCCCGGACGAGCTGGTCCGCCGCTACGACGAGCGGCTCGACGCCCACCCCCTGCGCCGCCAGATCATCGTCACCTCCCTGGTCAACGACCTCGTCGACCACGGCGGCACCACGTTCGTCTTCCGCGCGGTGGAGGAGACCGGCGCGACGCCGGCCGAGGTCGTGCGCGCGTGGACGGTGGCCCGCGAGGTCTTCGACCTGGAGCGGCTGTGGGCCGACGTCGGGGCGCTGGACCACGTCGTCCCGACCCGGGCGCAGACGCTCGTGCACCTCGAGACCCGGCGGCTGCTCGACCGTGCGGTGCGCTGGCTGCTGCAGACCCGCCGCAGCGCGATCGACGTGCAGCAGGAGGTCGAGCAGCTCGCCGGGACGGTGCAGGCGCTCAGCCCCGTGCTGCCCGACCTGCTCGTCGGCGTCGAGGCCGAGCGCCTGGTCCGCCGGGCGGGGGACCTCGCCGAGGCGGGGCTCCCCGAGGCGCTCGCGCAGCGGACCGCCGCGCTGCTCGACGCCTTCAGCCTGCTCGACGTCGCCGACCTGTCCCGTGCGGCCGGGCGCGACCCGCGCGAGGTCGCCGCGCTGTACTTCACGCTGTCCGACCGCTTCGAGGTCGACCGCTTGCTCACCCGGATCAGCGGGCTGCCCCGCGCCGACCGGTGGCAGGCGCTGGCCCGGGCGTCCCTGCGCTACGACCTGTACGCCGCGCTGGCCGGGCTCACCTCCGCCGTCCTGCGGGGCGCCGCGCCCGGGACCGACCCGGTGCAGGCGGTCGAGGCGTGGGAGGCCGCCAACGGCGAGGGGCTCGCCCGGGCCCGCACCACCCTGGCCGAGACGCTCACCGTCGAGCCGGCCGACCTCGCCGCGCTCTCGGTGGCGCTGCGGATGGTGCGCAGCCTGCTGCCGGGCTGACCTGCCGCGGCGACCGGCGCGCCCTCCGGGTCGGGCTAGCGGACGACCTCGCGCAGCGCGCCGTCGCGCCGGCGCGTCCAGCCGCGCCCGTCGAGGTGCTCGAGCAGCGGGACAGCGACCCGCCGGGTGGTGCCCAGCGCCTCGCGGGCCTGGCTGAGCGTGAAGGGCTGCGGCAGGCCGGCGAGCACCCGCATGGCGCGCGCGGGCCCGTCGGGCAGCAGGACGAGGTCGCTGTCGGCGGAGGTGCGCAGCCGCAGCAGCCGCCCGGCGGTCGCCGCGGCGGCGACCTCGCGGGGGCCGAGCCCGAGGGCCTGCAGCTCGTGCTCCTCGGGGGCCGCGAAGGGCGCCTCGCGCAGCCGCCGCTCGACCTCGGCGACGCCCGTCTCGGCCCGCCCCAGCGACGGCACCGCGCCCGGGCGGCGGACCCGGCCGGCGGCGGCCTCCAGCCCCGCGGCGCTGACCAGCGGCCCGACGAGCCGCAGGTCGGGCGCGCCGACGGCCCGCCGCGCCGCCTCGGCCGGGAGCCCGGCCTCCAGCGGCGCCGTGCGGGCGTGCTCGTCGACCGCGCGGACCAGGGCCGCGGCCCACTCCCGCCAGGTCGGGCCCGCGACGAGCCACTCGCCGACCGCGACGACGCCCGGGTCGGGCCGCACGTCGACGCCGAGCGCGACGAGCTCAGGAGCGCGTACGGCTCCTCGCCGGGCGACCTCGGCGGCCAGGTCGAGCCGGCCGTCGGCGGACGACAGCGCGCTCGCGCGGGCCGCGGCGGCGCCGCGGCGACGCAGCGCCGGCGGGTCGGCGTCGAGCACGAGCACCCCGGCGGCGACGGACTGCTGCGCCGGGTCGCGCAGCAGCGCGCGGTCGCCGGCCCGCAGCGGCAGCGTCCGCTGCAGGGTGAGGCGGGCCGTGTCCACGTCGAGCGGACGCACGCGGGCGGGGACCGCGGCCGAGCCGACGTGCAGGACGAGCTCGGCGGGCAGGTCGACCGCCGCCTCGGTGAGCCGCACGTCCACCACCGAGGTGCCGCGCCAGGCCCCGGGCGACAGCAGCGCGTCGCCCCGCCCCACGTCCTCGCGCTCGACGCCCCGCAGGTTGACCGCGACCCGCGCCACCGCCGGCACCGCCTCGTGCGCCGTCCCGAGGCTCTGCAGCCCGCGCACCCGTACCCGCCGGTCGCCCAGCGCGAGCTCGTCGCCGACCCGCAGCGTGCCCGCGCCGAGGGTGCCGGTGACGACCGTGCCGCTGCCGCGGACGGTGAAGGAGCGGTCGACCCACAGGCGTACGGGCGCGTCGACCTCGGGGTCGGGCAGCCGGGCGACGAGCCGGTCGAGGGCAGCCCGCAGCGCGTCGACGCCGGCGCCCGTGCGGCCGGACACGGCCACCGCCTCGACCTCGCCGAGGCTGGAGGCCCGCAGGTGGCCGAGCGCCTCCTGCGTCGCCGGGCCCGGGTCGGCGAGGTCGCTGCGGGTGACCGCGAGCAGGCCCGTCGTCAGCCCCAGCGCGTCGACCGCGGCCAGGTGCTCGGCGGACTGCCGCCGCCAGCCCTCGTCGGCCGCGACGACGACGAGCACCGCGGGGGCCGGCCCGAGCCCGGCGAGCATGTTGCCGATGAAGCGCTGGTGCCCCGGCACGTCGACGAAGGCGAGCACCTCGCCCGACGGCAGTCCCGCCCAGGCGTAGCCGAGGTCGATGGTCATCCCGCGCCGGCGCTCCTCGGCCCACCGGTCGGGCTCCATGCCGGTGAGCGCCCGGACGAGCGTCGACTTCCCGTGGTCGACGTGCCCGGCGGTGGCGACGACCCGCACTCAGCCCGCCCGACCCGTGCGTCCCGCCCGCACCGCCCGCACCGCCGCCGCGAGCGCCGCGTCGTCGGACTCGGCGACGCAGCGCAGGTCGAGCAGGCAGCGGCCGCGCTCCACCCGCGCGACGACGCAGGGGTCGCCGGCGCGCAGGGCGGGGGCGTACGCCTCGGGCAGCGCGACCGCCCAGCCGGGCAGCGGCAGGCCGGGCGCCCCGCCCCCCCCGACGGCGCCGTCCGAGGGCACGACCTCCGCGCCGACCTGCGCGGCCAGCGCCTCGGCCCGGGCGCGCAGCCGTGCCGGGTCGGCCCGCAGCGCCTGCCAGGCCGGCGGCAGCGGGCCGCGCAGCGTCGCCTCCAGCGCGGCCAGGGTGGTCTTGTCGACCCGCAGCGCGCGGGCCAGCGGGTGGCGGCGCAGCCGCTCGACGGTCTCGGCCCGACCGAGCACCAGCCCGGCCTGGGGCCCGCCGAGCAGCTTGTCGCCGCTGCACGTCACGATCGCCGCGCCCTCGCGCAGCGCGGTCGTCGCGTCGGGCTCGCCGGGCAGCAGCGGGTCGGGCGCGAGCAGGCCGCTGCCGGTGTCGGCGACGACGGGCACGCCGAGGCCGGCGAGCTCGGCGACCCCGACCGAGGAGGTGAAGCCCTCGACCCGGAAGTTGCTGGGGTGCACCTTGAGCACGCAGCCGGTGTCGGGGCCGACCGCGTCGGCGTAGTCGCGCAGGTGCGTCCGGTTGGTCGTGCCGACCTCGCGCAGCCTCGCGCCGGTCGAGGCGATGAGGTCCGGCAGCCGGAAGCCGTCGCCGATCTCCACCATCTCGCCGCGGCTGACGACCACCTCGCGGCCGGCGGCCAGCGCCGTGGTCGCGAGCACCAGCGCTGCCGCGCCGTTGTTGACCGCGAGCACCGCCTCGGCCGCGGGGACGGCCTCGGCGAGCGCGGCGAGCGCCCCCCGCCCGCGCCGGGCCCGCTCGCCCGTCCCGACGTCGAACTCCACGTCGACGTAGCCCGCGGCCACCCCCACGGCCTCGACGGCGGCGGGCGACAGCGGCGCGCGGCCCAGGTTGGTGTGCAGGACGACGCCGGTGGCGTTGAGCACCGGGCGCAGCGTCGTCGCCCGCCCGGGCAGCGCCGCCACCGCCGCCTCGAGCACCTGCTCGGGGGCCAGGTCGCCCCGGCGGGCCCGGTCCTGCGCGGCCGTCACGACCGCCTTGACCGCCCGCGCGCCGAGCCGGTCGGCCGCACCGGCCAGCCGGGGGTCGGCGAGCAGCACGTCGGTGCGCGGCACGCGCCGCCGCGGGTCGTCGGCCACGCGGTCGAGCGTACGGTCGCCTGCCGCACCCGGCCCTCCGGCTCGGTCGCGACTACTCGGGGGCGACCGGCGGCGCCGCCAGCGGGGCTCCCCGCAGCTGGCCCCGCCGGGCCGCGACGGCCAGCCGCGCCGCCAGCAGCAGCGCGACGGCGCCGAGCACCGCCAGCGGCACCTGCACGTGGGTGGCGGCCGCCGTCACCGCGGTGAGGAACGGCATCGCGAACCCGGTGTAGGCGCACGCGTAGAAGACCGCCGACAGGGCGCCGCGCCGTTCGGGGCGGGCGATCCGTGCCATGAGGCCCAGGCCGGCGGCGAGCACCAGCCCGCCGCCGCCGCCGAGCAGCACGGCGGCGCCGAGCAGCAGCGGCGGCGACCCGGTCCCGGCGCCGAGGGTCGCCAGGGCGTAGCCGCAGGCCCCCGACAGCACGCCCAGCGGCGCGCTCCACGACGCGAGCCTCCGCTGCAGCGGGGCGGCCACCGTGCCCGCGCCGAGGGTCAGCCCGGCGAGCACGCCGGTGAGCAGCACCGGCGGGGCGCTGGTCTGCACGAGCAGCGGGACCGCCGAGATGACCACGCTCGGGAAGGCGTAGACGCACACCGACAGCGGCGCGAGCACGGTGACGAGCACCCGCCGGTCGGCCGGGTCGACGAGCGGCCCGCGGCCGGGTCGCCCGTCCCCGGTGCTCCGGACGACCGTCTCCGGCAGCGTGCGGGCCACGAGCAGTCCCGCGACGGCGAGCGCGACGTGCAGCAGGTAGGGCAGCGTCGTGGGGGCGGGGGCGTACTGCGCGAGCACTCCCGCGACGAGGGGACCGAGCGAGAAGCCCCCGGTCATCGCGATCGCGGCCCGCCGCCCGGCGGCCTGTCCCGCCCCCGGGCCGGACAGCTCGGCGACCCAGGCGCTCGCCACGCTGAAGACCGCGCCGCTCACCGCGCCCTGCAGGCAGCGCCCGACGAACAGCAGCGGCAGCGAGCCGGCGGCGGCGGCGAGCAGCAGCGAGGTCAGCGCGGCGAGCGCCGAGCCGAGGACGACCAGCCGGCGGCGGCCGAGCCGGTCGGAGGCGGGGCCGGCGAGGAACAGCGCGGGCACCAGGCCGGCGGCGTACGACCCGAACAGCGCGGTGAGCACGTCGGGCGACAGGTCGAGGGTGTCGCGGTAGACGAGCAGCAGCGGCGTCGGCACGTTGGTGCCGGCGGCGACGGCGAACAGCGAGAAGGCGGCCCGGCGCCACGTCGTCGCCCCCAGCTCGCGCACCGCCACGCACGCATCCTGGCCCGGCGACCGCTCCCGACGTTCAGCGGGGAGCCCCTCCCGGGTCAGCGCTCGGGACGGGCCTGCTTGACGCGGTACATCGCCGCGTCGGCGGCGTGCAGCAACCGGGCGGCGTCGTCGTCCGGCCCGGCCACCGCCACGCCGATGCTCGCCGAGACGGTGATGGCGCCGCCGTCGAGCACCAGCGGCCGGGCGAGCCGCTCGGCGAGGCGCCGCGCGACCTCCTCGGCCTCGTCCGCGCCGCCGACCCGCTCGCAGAGCACGACGAACTCGTCCCCGCCGAGCCGCGCGACGGTGTCGCCGAGGCGTACGGCGTGCTCCAGCCGGCGCGCCGTGTGCACGAGCAGGCGGTCGCCGACCTCGTGGCCCTGCTCGTCGTTGATCTGCTTGAAGCCGTCGAGGTCGACGAAGAGCAGCGCCGTGGTCGCCCCGAGGCGGCGGGCGCTCGCCGTGGCCTGGGCGAGCCGCTCGAGCAGGAGCGCGCGGTTGGGCAGGCCGGTCAGGGCGTCGTGCATCGCCAGGTGCGTGAGCCGCTCCACCGCGGCCCGGCGCTCGCTGACGTCCTCGACCTGCAGCAGGGTCAGCTGCCGGCCGTCCTCACCGGGCAGGGCCACGACCGCCACGGCCGCCCAGACCGGCTCCCCGTCCTGCCGGCGCAGCTGCACCTCGCCCCGGCCCTGCTCGGGCAGCAGGGCGTCGCCGGACACCGCGAGGCGTTGGCCCAGCAGGTCGGCCGGCGCCGCGCCGAGCAGGGTGCAGAGCGCCTCGTTGACCTGCAGCACCCGCCCGGAGTCGCAGACGGCCATGCCGACCAGGCCGTGCTCGAAGGTGGCCCGGAACCGCGCCTCGCTCGTGGCGACCGCCTGCTCGCGCTGGCGCAGCGCCGTGATGTCGCTCATCGCGACGACGGCGCCGAGGTGCCGCCCGTCGGGGGCGACCACGGACCGGCCGGTGGTCAGCACCCGCACCTGCGGCAGGCCGGGTGGTGCGATGACGATCTCGGCGTCGCGGACCGCACCCTCGCGCAGCGCCCGCAGCAGCGGCACCTGCTCGAGCGGCAGCGGTCGGCGGCCCCCGGCCTCGCGCAGGTCGTAGCGCTGCGGGAAGGAGGCCGGGTCCACCGCCGGGTCGGCGGGCATGCCGTGCCAGCGGCGGGCGGTGTCGTTGAACAGGGTGAGCCGGCCGTCCCCGTCGCAGGCCACGACGCCGACGTCGAGCGACTGCAGCAGCGCCGTCAGCAGCTCCTCGCGCAGCGCGGCGTCGGTCGCGGTGCGCCGGGCCTCGAGCAGGGCGACGACCTGGTCGGCGAGGTCCTCGAGCAGGCGCACCTGGTCCTCGCCCACCCGCTGCGGGTGCTCGGCGAAGGTGCACAGCGTGCCGAGGACATCGCCGGTGCCGGTCCGCAGCACCGAGGCGGCGTACGCCCGGACCGCGCCGAGGCGGCCGTCGACCCAGGGGCTGGTCCGGAACCGCTCGTCCCGCTGGACGTCCTCGAGCACGACCGAGCAGCCGGCGCGGACCGTCGCCGCGCACATCGAGTCGGCCCGGGGGGAGGGGCCGCCGACGAAGCCGTGGGTCGCGAGCTGGCGCTGCTCGTCGCCGTCGAGCACGTTGACGGTGACCAGGGGCAGGCCGGTGACCGCCGACGCCAGCCGGGTGAGGCGGCGCAGCTCGGTGTCGTCGAGATCGGTCGGCACGAGCCGAGCGACCGCGGACCGGCGGCTCTGCTCGCCGTCGTCCGCCTGCGCGGGCACCTCGCCCGGCAGCACCGCCTCGCACGTCCTCGGCACGTCGCCTCCCCTCGGGGGAGTGGTCGGCAGCCGGGGCCGGGTGGTTGAGCCCCCGCGCGACCGGCGATCCTGTCGGGACGTCCCGCTCCCTGGAGGCTGCTGTGCTGCTCGGCGTCGACACGTTCGTCTCGGTGGTCACCGACCCGGAGACCGGGCTGCCCGGCACGCCGCAGCAGCGGGTGGCCGACCTGCTCGCCGAGGTGCAGCGCGCCGACGAGGTCGGCCTGGACACCTTCGGGATCGGCGAGCACCACCGCGCCGAGTACCTCGACTCCGCCCCCGCGGTGCTGCTCGCCGCCGCGGCCGCCCGCACCTCACGGGTCCGGCTCAACAGCGCCGTCACCGTGCTGTCCGCCGCCGACCCCGTCCGGGTCTTCCAGGAGTTCGCGACGATCGACCTGGTGTCGGGCGGCCGGCTGGACCTCGTCGTGGGCCGCGGGTCGTTCACCGAGGCGTTCCCGCTGTTCGGGCTGGACCTGGCCGACTACGACGACCTGTTCGCCGAGAAGCTCGACCTGCTGCTCGCCCTGCGGGCCGACCCGGCGGTGCACTGGTCGGGCCGGCACCGACCGCCGCTGACCGGGCAGGGCGTCTGGCCCCGGCCGCTGCAGGACCCGCTGCCGGTGTGGCTGGGTGCCGGGGGCACGCCGCAGTCCTTCGTGCGCGCCGGCCTGCTCGGGCTCCCGCTCATGGTCGCGATCATCGGCGGGGAGCCGCGCCGGTTCGGGCCGCTCGTCGACCTCTACCGCCAGGCCGGGCGCCAGGCGGGGCACCCGGAGGAGCAGCTGCAGGTCGGGCTGCACTGCTTCGGCTACGTCGCCGAGACCGACCGCGAGGCGGCCGACCTCTTCTACCCGGGCTGGGCGCAGATGTTCACCACGATCGGGCGCGAGCGCGGCTTCTCCGCGCCGACCCGGGGCCAGTACGACGCGACCCGCGGGCCGGACGGGGCCTTCTTCATCGGCGACCCCGACACCGTCGCCGACAAGGCGCTGCGCGTCAGCGACCAGCTCGGCGGTGTGGCCCGGATCGCGCTGCAGATGACCAACGTCCGGCTGCGTCACGACGACCTGGTGCGCGGCATCGAGCTGCTGGGCACCGAGGTCGCGCCGCGCGTGCGGGCGCGCAGCTGAGCCCGGAGCGGAGGCGGATGGGAATCGAACCCACCAGGACCGGGTGCCGGCCCTCACCGGTGTTGAAGACCGGGGCGCCCACCAGGAACGCGTACGCCTCCCCGCCGCCGGGCGGACCCCGCGGCGCCCGCGCAGGCTAGCCCGCGCCGGCTCGCCTAGCGTCGGGGGCGTGACCGCCGCACCGACCGACCTGCGCTCCGCCTACCGCCTCACCTCGTACGCCAGCGGCGGCGGGTGCGCCTGCAAGATCCCGCCGGGCGAGCTCGAGGAGGTCGTGCGCGGCCTGACCGGCCCCGCGGGCGACGACCTGCTCGTCGGGCTCGACGACGGCGACGACGCGGCCGTCGTCCGGCTGGACGCGACCACCGCGGTGGTCGCGACCGCCGACTTCTTCACCCCCGTCGTCGACGACGCGTACGACTGGGGCCGGATCGCCGCCGCGAACGCGCTGTCCGACGTCTACGCCATGGGCGGGCGGCCGCTCGTCGCGGTCAACCTCGTCGGCTGGCCCCGCAGCGTGCTGCCCGTGGAGCTGCTGGCCGAGGTGCTGCGCGGCGGGGCCGACGTCGCCCGCGAGGCGGCGTGCCACGTCGCGGGCGGCCACAGCATCGACGACCCCGAGCCCAAGTACGGCATGGCCGTCACCGGCGTCGTCGACCCGGCGCACCTGCTCCGCAACGACGCGGGGGTGGCCGGGCTGCCGCTCACCCTCACCAAGCCGCTCGGGGTCGGCGTGCTCAACAACCGGCACAAGGCGACCGGCGAGGTCTTCCCGGAGGCGGTCGAGGGCATGGCCCGGCTCAACCGCGACGCCGCGGTGGCCGCGGTGGCCGCGGGGGCGCGGGCCGCGACCGACGTCACCGGCTTCGGGCTGCTCGGGCACCTGCACAAGCTCGCCCGGGCGAGCGGGGTGACGGCGGTCGTCGACGCGGCGGCCGTCCCCTACCTCGAGGGCGCCCGCGAGGCGCTGGCCGCCGGGTACGTGAGCGGCGGCACGCGCCGCAACCTGGACTGGGTCCGCCCGCACCTGGTGTCGTCGGTCGCCGAGGACGAGCTGCTGCTGCTCGCCGACGCGCAGACCAGCGGCGGCCTGCTCGTCGTCGGCGAGGTGCCCGGCTACCCGGTCGTCGGCGAGCTCGTGGCCGCCCGCCCGGGGACGACGCTCCAGGTGCGCTGAGACCTGACGGTGCGGCCCGCGGGGTGTGCCGGCCGGCCGGTGCGGGGACTCCTCCCCAGGACGGCGGACGACCGCACGCAGGAGGGCAGCGACGTGGTGGACGAGGACCGGCCCGGCGGGCCCCTGCCCGACAGCGGCGAGCCGGGGGCGACCCGTCCCGTGCCGGGGTCGCTGCCGCGGCCGGAGCTGTGGCCACCGGGCACGCAGGAGCGGCCGTACGCCCGGCGCGAGGAGCAGGGCGCCAGCCGCCCGTCGGCCGGTCAGCGCCGGCTGATCTGGCTGTCGGTGGCGCTGCTCGTCGTCGCGGCCGTCGTCCTCGGCCTCGCGGTGCTGGTGGCGCGGTGGTGGCCGGTCGCGGTCGCGGTCGTGCTGGGCGTCGCCGGTGCGGTCCTCGGCCTGCGCTCGCGCATCCTGCAGGACGTCTCGGTCACGGACTCGCCGACCGGCCACGCCTGAGGCGTACGGCGGGGGCTACATCCCCCGCCCGTCGCCGACGCCGTGCTCGCCGAGCTCGCCGCCCTGGCGACCTCCGTCGTCGGTCTCCGGGTCGCTGTGGAAGACCAGCTGCGCCTCGCCGAGGGTGATCCGGTTGCCGTCGGTGAGGGCGGCCGTGGCCCGGGGCACCCCGTCGACGAGGGTGCCGTTCAGCGAACCGAGGTCGTGCAGCCGGACGGTCCCGTCCTCGCCGGCGTCGAGCGCGACGTGGCGCGGCGAGACGCTCGCGTGCGGCAGCCGGATGTCGGTCTCGCGGTCGCGGCCCACCACCTGCCGGCCCGCCCGCAGCTCCACCTCCGGCGGCAGCGTCGAGCTGCCGTGCGGCAGGGTGCCGCCGGCGACCGCGACCAGCCGCGGCCGGCCGGGGAGCACCGCGGGTCGGGGACCCGCCTCGGCAGCGTCTCCAGCGGGCGGCGGGTCACCCCGGGGGGAGCGCTGGTCGCGGGGCGCGTCCGCCCACGGGTCCGGCAGCGACGGCTGCCCCTGCGTCGCCGGCGGCCCGGCCGGCTCGGCAGCGCGGGAGCGGCGCCGCAGCACGAGCGCGGCGACCGCGGCGACCGCGAGCGCGAGCAGGAGCGCGTCGCGCGCCGTCGACCGCGTCGCCGGTCCCCGGCTCGGCGTGGTGCCCACCCTCGTCCTCCCGTCGTCGTGGCCGCTCCGGTCCTGCTCCGCGCGGCCGCGGCTCAACCCCCGTAGCGTGCGGCAGGTGTCGCGCGGTCCCGCACCCGCCCCCTCCGGCGGCGTCGTGCTCGCCGGCGGCCGGTCCTCGCGGATGGGCCGGTCCAAGGCGCTGCTGGCCTGGCGCGGCGCCACCCTCGTCGAGCACGTCGTGCAGGTCCTGGCCACCACCGGCCCGGTCGTCGTGGTGGTGGCTCCCGGTCAGGAGCTGCCGCCGCTGCCCGCGACGGTCGTCGCGGACCCGGTCGAGGGCCGGGGGCCGCTGCAGGGCCTGGCGGTGGGCCTGGCGGCGGCCCGCGACGCGGGGACGGCCCGCGTCGTCGTCTGCGCCACCGACCTGCCGCACCTCGTCCCGGCCTACGCCGCCCGCCTGCTGGCGCTGCTCGACGGCGACCCCGACAGCGACCTCGACAGCGACCTCGACAGCGACCTCGACGGCGACCTCGACGGCGACCTCGACGTCGTCCTGCCGGTGGTCCGCGGGCACCACCAGCCGCTGGCCGCGGCGTACGGCACCTGGCTCGCCGACCGGTGCGCCGAGCTCGTGGCGCAGGGCCAGCGGCGGGCGGTCGCGCTCGCCGACACCGCGCGCACCCGGCGGGTCGACGACGCGGAGCTGCTGCTCGACCCGGCGCTGGCCGCCGCCGACCCCCGGCTGCGCTCGCCGGAGAGCGTCGACACCCCTCAGGCCTACGACGCGGCGCGGGCCCGGGACCCGCTGCGCTGAGCAGGGTCCCGGGCCCGCGCCGGACCGGTCGTCGACTAGCGGCTCGCGCCGGCCTTCGCGCGACCGTTCGCCGCGGCGGTCGTGCCGGCCGGGGCCTTCTCCTGCCCCTCCTGGTCGGCCGTGCCGCGCAGGTGGATGAACCAGTAGAGCCCGGCGACGAAGACGGCCGCCCCGATGGTGTTGCCGAGGAACGCCCAGACCAGGTTGTTGACGACGTCGCCCCAGCCCAGGCCCGGCGTACCGATGAAGTGGCCCAGCGGCAGGAAGAACATGTTGGCCACGACGTGGTCGAAGCCCATGGCGACGAAGCCGGTGATCGGGAAGAAGATCGCGAGGATCTTGCCGCCGATGTCCTCGGCGGACAGGCTCATCCACACGGCGAGGCAGACCAGCCAGTTGCAGCCGATGGCCCGCAGGAACATCTGGGTGTCGGTCTCGGTGAGCGCCTTGCCGGTGGCGATGGCCACGGCCCGCGTGTGCTCCAGCCCCGCGCTGCCGGCGACCTCGGAGGTCGCGCCGATGACGCCGGTCTTGTAGGCGAGGAAGTAGGCCACGAACAGCGAGCCGAGCAGGTTGCCGACGAGCACCAGGCCCCAGTTGATGCCCAGCTGGCTGAGCGTGATCTTGCGCCGGAGCAGCGCGATGGGCAGCAGTGCCATGTTGCCGGTGAGCAGCTCGGCGCCCGCGACGACGACGAGGATGAGGCCCAGGGCGAAGACCGCTCCGGTGAACAGGGTCGGCAGCGTGCCCCACGTCTTGGGGTCCAGGCCCGACGAGACCGCGATCGCCAGCAGGCTGCCGAAGGCGATGTAGGCGCCGGCGAGGAAGCCGCCCACGAGGGCGCGGTCCCAGCTCATGTTGGCCTTGCGGACGCCGGCGACCACGGCGGACGCGCTGGCCTCCTGCGGGGTCTTGTACGACATGTGCGGCTCCTCCCGGCCCGGACGGGCCGATCGTCGGCCCCTGGACAGGGGGACCGCTCGCGTCGTGCCCGCTGGAGGCGCACGTCACACTGTCAGGGCACCGTCAGGGCACTGTCAGGGCACTGTCAGGGCACTGTCAGGGCACCGTCAGGCGCGGGTGGCCCCCCGGGCGGCGATCCGCTCGCGCTGCGGGACGACGGTGTACTTGGGGTCGCGCGCGGAGTCCTGGCCGGCCTCGAAGACGCCGAAGCGCAGGCAGGCCGACCCCGCGAGCAGCGCCAGGCCGGAGGCCGCGGCGCCGAGCCGGCTGCGCCGGCCCACCAGGAGCGTGCCCGCGGCGCCGGCCATCGTCAGCACCTTGCTGGCCCGCATGAGCCGACCGGGCGTGCCCTCGTGCAGCGGCTCCGCGGTCAGGCCCATGGCCTGCTCCATCTTGTGCTCCACCGCGAGCTCGAGCAGGGCGCCGCCGACGGCGAGCCGGCGGGCCGGACCGGCCTGCTCGACCGGGCTGCCGATCATGCCCAGCCCGCCGGCCGCGCCGGCCGCCGAGCCGACGAAGACGAAGGGCAGGTGCTCGTGCGCGTCGTGCCACGTCGGCGTGGCGGTGTCCGACAGCAGCACGGCGGTGTAGGAGGCGACCGCGGGGGCGACGACGGCGGCCACGAGCCCGGCCGGCCGGGCGCCCAGGCCGAGCAGGCGAGCGGCCCACGACAGCTTGCGGGGCAGCAGGCCGCGCAGCTCGGCTGCGCCCGCGAGCCCGGCGAGCGGGCCGTAGACCGTGAGGATCCAGGTGCCGACGCTCATCGGCGACGTCGGCTTGGCGACCCGCAGCATGTTGACGAAACGGGTCGGGCGGCCGAGGTCGTGCACGAGCGCGGCGAAGCTGATGAGGATGCCGACCATGCCGCCGAGCCGGCCGGTGCGGCGCAGCGCGGGCCGGTCCGACAGGTCGGCGCCGGCCCCGAGCAGCGACGAGCCGGCGGCCAGGCCGCCGAGGAACAGGTAGAGCGGGATGTCCTTCTCCCACGGGCTGGCCTTGAGGATCGGGCGGCCGTAGTAGGAGGTGAACTCCGCGTCGGGCACGACGGCGTTCTTGTCGCCCTTCTTGCGCCGCCCGGGCGTGCGCCCACCGGCCTGCCCGGGCACGGCCTGCTCGGCGCCGCGCGGCGCGGCCGGACCGGTGCGGGTGACCGTGTTGGGGCCGCCGGTGCCGGTCGCCCGCTGGGCGCTGCTGGACTCCTGGGGGGAGGTCACGGCCGGCTCCCCGCGAAGACGGCGACGGCGCCGGCGAGCATGCCCACGGCGGCGAGCGCGGCCTTCCTCCACATCGTCGGCAGGTCCTTGGTGGTGACGACCGGGTCCGGCGGCAGGCCGTAGACCTCCGGCTCGTCGAGCAGCAGGAAGAACGCGCCGAGCCCGCCGACGCCGTCGTGGGAGCTCTCGCCGTAGAGCCGGGCGTCGTGCACCCCGGCCTCGTGCAGCGCGTCGACCCGCTCCTGGGCCCGCTCGCGCAGCTCGTCGACGTCGCCGTACTGGATGGACTGGGTGGGGCACGCGGTGGCGCAGGCCGGCTGCAGCCCGTCGCCGATCCGGTCGTAGCAGAGCGTGCACTTCTGCGCGATGCCGACGTTGGGCGTCACGCCCTTCTCGCCGATCCGGCGGTCGATGACCCCGAACGGGCAGGCGGGCACGCAGTACCCGCAGCCGTTGCAGATGTCGTCCTGCACGACGACGGTGCCGTACTCGGTGCGGAACAGCGAGCCGGTGGGGCAGACGTCCAGGCACGCGGCGTGCGTGCAGTGCTTGCAGACGTCGGACTCCATGAGCCAGCGGAACTCCGTGCGGGCAGCCCCGTCGGCCTGGCCCGGCAGGGTCGTCGTCGGCATCCCCAGGTCGACCGGCGCCAGGGTGCCGGTCAGCTGCACCTGGGCCATCTCGGTGCCCAGGCCGAGCCGCTCGCCGGACAGCGCGCTGTCGGCGGTGCGGTTGAGCACGTCGGTCGCGGCGGGCCCGACGGGGGTGCCCTCGATGCCGGCCTGCTGGGCGCCGAGCGGCTTGGGCTGCTCGATGAACTTCACGTGCCGCCAGGTGCTCGCACCGAGCGCCCCGGTGTTGTCGTAGGACGACCCGAGGAACTGCATCCCGTCGTCGGGGACGGCGTTCCACTCCTTGCAGGCGACCTCGCAGGCCTTGCACCCGATGCAGATCGAGGTGTCGGTGAAGAACCCCTTGCGGGGCTTCTTGTCCTCCACCCAGCCGGCGTCGGCGGCGGGGTCGGGCAGGGGTCCGTAGTACGAGGTGCTCACGCGGTCCCCTCGGCGGCAGCCGTCATCTTGGTGTTGCCGGTCTCGACCGTGATGCCGGCCCGGCTGCGGTACTCCTCGACGAAGCGCAGCAGCGCGGGGCCGCGCGGTCGCCGGCCGGGCTGGATGTCGCAGGAGGCCACCTTGGACTCCTGGATGTGCACGTTCGGGTCCAGCGCCAGCCCGAACAGGTCGTTGGCCGAGTCGCCGCTGACGATGGCGTCCCCGCCGACGCCCCAGTGGTACGGCAGTCCGATCTGGTGCACGACCCCGCCGCCGACGTGCAGCGGCACGACGCGGTCGGTGACGAGCACCCGCGCCTCGATGGCCGTGCGCGCGGTGACGATGGTCGCCCACCCCAGGTGCTCGATCCCGCGCTCCTTCGCCAGCTCCGGCGAGATCTCGCAGAAGAACTCCGGCTGCAGCTCGGACAGGTAGGGCAGCCAGCGGCTCATCCCGCCCGCGGTGTGGTGCTCGGTGAGCCGGTAGGTCGTGAAGACGTACGGGAACACGTCGGCCCCCGGTGCCCCGCCCGACGGGTTGCTCAGGTTGTCCTTGCGCTTGAACACCTGGCGGGTCGGGTTGGCCTGCTGGCGGTAGAGCGGGTTGTCGACCGGCGACTCGTGCGGCTCGTAGTGCGCCGGCATCGGCCCGTCGAGCAGCCCGGTCGGCACGTACAGCCAGCCCTTGCCGTCCGCCTGCATGATGAACGGGTCGTCGCCGGCCAGGCCGGCGGCGCCACCCGTACCGGGCTCCGGGCGGTAGCCCGGCTCCTTGGTCTTGGGGAAGTCCGGCACGTCGTGGCCGGTCCACTCGCCCTTGTCCTCGTCCCACCAGACGTAGGCCTTGCGCTCGCTCCACGGCTTGCCGTCGGGGTCGGCCGAGGCGCGGTTGTAGAGCGTGCGGCGGTTCATCGGCCAGGCCCAGCCCCACTCGGGCGCGACCCAGCTCTGCTCCGAGCCGGGCTTGCGCCGCGCGACCTGGTTGACCCCGTCGGCGTACAGCCCGCAGTAGATCCAGCAGCCGCCCGAGGTCGACCCGTCGTCCTTCATCTCGGTGAAGGACGAGAGGTACTGCCCGGCCTTGTCCCCCGTGAGGTGGCGGCCGTTGATCTCCTGCAGCACGGACTCGCCCTCGGGCTCGTCGTGCGGGCCCTCGAGCGGGTAGTCCCAGGTGAGGTCGAGCAGCGGCCGGTCCTTGGGATCGGTCGAGCCCGCGTAGCGCTCCCGCAGCAGCCGGCCCAGGTGGTAGTAGAAGTGCAGCTCGCTGCGGGCGTCGCCCGGCGGCTCCACCGCCTTGTGCCGCCACTGCAGCAGGCGCTGCGTCTGGGTGAAGCTGCCGGCCTTCTCCACGTGCGTCGCGGCCGGGAAGAAGAAGACCTCGGTCCCGATCTCCTCGGTCCTCAGCTCGCCGGACTCGATCTCGGGCCCGTCCTTCCAGAAGGTCGCGCTCTCGATGAGCTGCAGGTCGCGCACGACGAGCCACTTGAGCTTCGCCATGCCGAGGCGCTGCAGCTTGCCGTGTGCGGAGCCCACCGCCGGGTTCTGCCCGACGACGAAGAAGCCGTCGACCTTCCCGTCGTTCATGTCGAACGCCGTCTGGTAGGTCCCGTGGTCGCCGGTCAGGCGCGGGAGGTAGTCGAAGGCGAAGTCGTTCTCCGGCGTCGCCGCGTCGCCCCAGTAGCTCTTGAGCAGGCTGGCGGTGTAGGCCGGGGCGGACTCCCAGAAGCCCTTCTGGCCCGGGCTCGCGACCGCGCCCAGGTAGTCGGCGTAGGTGTCGTGCTTGCCCGCCTTCGGCATCGGCAGGTAGCCCGGCAGGATGTTGAACAGCGTCGGGATGTCGGTCGAGCCCTGGATGCTGGCGTGCCCGCGCAGGGCGAGGATGCCGCCGCCCGGCCGGCCCATGTTGCCCAGCAGCAGCTGCACGATCGCCGAGCCGCGGATGTACTGCACGCCCACCGAGTGGTGGGTCCAGCCGACCGAGTAGACCCAGGCGGTGGTGCGCTCTCGGCCGCTGTTCTCGGTGACGGCGCGGCAGACCTGCAGGAACTGCTCCACGGGGACGCCGCAGACCTGCTCCACCATCTCCGGCGTGTAGCGGGAGTAGTGCCGCTTGAGCACCTGGAAGACCGACCGCGGGTGCTGCAGGGTCTCGTCGCGCTCGACCTGCGAGTGGTCGAGGTTGGCCCCCCGGCCGCCGAGCTCGTGCCCGGAGGCCCGGTCCTTCTCCGAGGAGGAGGACTCACCGCCGTCGGCACCGCTCACCGAGGACGACTCGGCGTCGCCGCTGCTGCTGTCCGCACCGCTCTGGTCGTCGCCCTGGGTGCCGCCCTGCCTGCGGGCGGCCTCGGACGGGTCGTGCTCCTCGTGCGCGGGGGCCACCGTCGGGCGTCGGGTGTTGCCGGCCGCCGCGTGCACGCCGTGCCCCTCGTACGACCAGGTCTCGGCGTCGTAGGTGCCGGTCTCCGGGTCGTAGCCGGAGAACAGGCCGTCGAGGTCGTCGGTGTCCTGGAAGTCCTCCCCGACGATCGTGGGGGCGTTGGTGTAGTTGACGACGTAGTCGTGGAAGTGCAGGTCGTTCTGCAGGATGTAGTTGACGATGCCGCCGAGGAAAGCGATGTCGCTGCCGGCCCGCAGGGGCACGTGCTGGTCGGCCACGGCGGACGTGCGCGTGTAGCGCGGGTCGACGTGGATCACCTTCGCGCCGCGCGCCTTCGCCTCCATCACCCACTGGAACCCGACCGGGTGGCACTCGGCCATGTTCGAGCCCTGGATGACGATGCAGTCAGCGTTCTGCAGGTCCTGCAGGAACGAGGTGGCGCCGCCGCGACCGAACGAGGTCCCCAGACCGGGGACGGTGGCGCTGTGTCATATGCGGGCCTGGTTCTCGACCTGGATGGCGCCCAGACCGGTGAACAGCTTCTTGATGAGGTAGTTCTCCTCGTTGTCCAGCGTCGCTCCGCCCAGGCTGGCGAAGCCGAGGGTGCGCCGGACCTTGCGGCCCTGGTCGTCGACGTCCTGCCAGGTGCGGTCGCGCGACTCCTTGACCCGGTCGGCGACCATCTCCATCGCCCGGTCGAGCGGGAGGTCGACGAAGTCGGTGGCGTAGGGCGCGCGGTACTTCACCGTCGTGACGCGGGTCGGGCTGTTGACGAGCTGCTCGCTGGCACTGCCCTTGGGGCACAGCCGGCCGCGGCTGATCGGGGAGTCGGGGTCGCCCTCGATCTGGACGACCTTCTCGTCCTTGACGAAGACCTTCTGGCCGCAGCCCACCGCGCAGTACGGGCAGACGCTCTGCACGACCCGGTCGGCCGTCTTCGTCCGCGGCTGGGTCGCGGCGGAGCGCGCCGACTGCGCAGCGGCCCCGCGTCCCAGCGGGTCCTCGCCCGTCAGCTGCCGCATGAGCGGCCAGCCGAGGAAGGTGTCCTTCAGCCCCACGTCCGTACCTCCTAGGCCCCGGCACTACCCGGGGTCTGCATCCTCACCCCTGACCCGGTCGCCCGGCCAGGCGGGGGGCCGAGCTGTGGACGACCGTCCGCGGAGGCTCAGCCCAGGTCGAGCTCGACGTCCCCGTCGAGCGCGGCCACCCCGGCGGCCGCGATGGCGGCCAGGACGGCGATCGCGACGGCCGCCCGGGCCTTGCTCACGCGACCCTTGGCCGCTGCCAGCACCATCGCGGCCACGTCGACCGCCCCGACGACGAGCCCCGCCTGCAGGGCGCGCTTCTGCTCGTCACCGGTCGCCTGCAGGGTGCGCAGGCCCATGACGAGGTTGCGGGCACCCACCATGCGCACCAGCAGCGGACCGCTGCCGGTCGCGGCCGCGACGCCGAACACCCCGGCGGTCCGCACGGGAGCGAGCACGGCCAGGGCCCCGAGCCCGACGCTCACGGCGCCGATGGCGTTGCGCGCCTGGTCCTCGTCGAGGCCGGTCGAGGTCAGGGAGGAGGTCGTCATGGCGAGCGTGCTGCCCCCTGGGCGGGGCGCCGACACCCGCCGGGTCAGTCCACGCCGGGCACGCGGTGGCGGGTGGGCGGCCGCACGCCCTCGGCGAGCCCGCGCGGCCCCGGGACGCCGCGGAAGCCGTACGGCAGCGCCGCGCGGCCGGGCTGCACCACGACGCACTGCCCGGGCTCGCCGCGCACGGCCAGCCCGACGGCCTCGGCGGCCACCTCGTCGGCCGTCAGCAGCGGGAAGCCCGCCTCCTCGAACCGCTGCGAGATCCCGGTCAGCAGCGGCGTCTCGACGAAGCCGGGGCACAGCGCGGTGAGCGTCACCCGCTCGGCCGCCAGCCCGACGGACAGGGAGCGCACCAGGCCGACGACGGCGGCCTTGGTCAGCGCGTAGAGCGGGGTGGCCGGCGCGGGCGAGAGCCCGGCCAGCGAGGCGGTGACGACGACCGCGCCGCGGCCGCGCTCGCGCAGGGCCGGGAGCGCGGCGCGCAGCCCGAAGACGACCCCGTCGACGTTGACCCCGGTGATGGCGCGGTAGCGCTCGGGGTCGAGGTCGTCCCAGGAGCCGAACCCCCCGGTCGTGCCGGCGTTGAGCAGGGCCAGGTCCAGGCCGCCGTACGCCCGGCGCGCGGCCTGCACGGCCTGCTCGCTCGCGGCGGGGTCGCGCACGTCGCAGGCCACCGCCGTACCCCCGACCTCGTCGGCCAGGGCGGCGGCGGCGTCGCCGTCCAGGTCCGCGACGACGACCTTCGCGCCCGCCGAGGCCAGGCGGCGGCAGGCCGCGGCGCCGATGCCGCTGGCGCCCCCGGTGACCAGCGCGACGGCACCGGCCAGGTCCGCGACGGTCACGACCTACCGCCCCAGGGTGACGCCGCCGTCGACGACGAGCGTCTCGCCGGTGATCCAGGAGGCGTCGTCGGACAGCAGGAACGCCGCGGCCTTGGCGGTGTCCTCGGGGACGCCCAGGCGCTTGAGGGGGTAGGCCTGCGCGACCTCGTCCTCGCGGCCCTCGTACAGCGCCGAGGCGAAGCGGGTCTTGACCACCGCCGGCGCGATGGCGTTGACCCGCACGGACGGCCCGAGCTCGACGCCGAGCTGGCGGGTCAGGTGGATGAGGGCGGCCTTGGAGGCGTTGTAGGCGCCGATCGGCGAGCCGGCGCGGATCCCGCCGACGCTCGCGACGTTGAGGATGCTGCCGCCGCGCTCGGACACCGCCGGGTCCATCGACTGCCGCCAGGCCTGCTGCGTCCAGCCGAGGACGGCGGTGCAGTTGACCTCGAAGACCTTGCGCACGGCGCTGAGGTCGGCGTCGACGAGCGGGCCGTACTGCGGGTTGACCGCCGCGTTGTTGACGAGCAGGTCCAGGCTGCCGAAGCGCTCCACGGCCTGCGCGACGGCGTCGGCCTGGTGCGCCTCGTCGTCGGCGCTGCCGCGCACGGCCAGGGCCCGGTCGGGGCCGCCGAGCTGCTCCACCGCCGCCGCGAGCTCGTCGGGCTTGCGGGCCGTCACGACGACCCGCGCGCCCCGCGAGACGAGCTCCTGCGCGATGCCCAGCCCGATGCCGCGGGTCCCGCCGGTCACGAGCGCCACGCGCCCGTCGAAGTCCTGCTCGGCCACACTGCGCTCCCGCTGTCGAAGGGGTCCTCGGCGGGCATCCTGGGGCACCGCGCCCCTCTTGCACTCGCAGGGGTCGAGTGCTAACAAGGACCTAGCACTCGTACGTGCCGAGTGCCAGGAGGCGTGGTGAGGCCGGGCAGCCCCGGTCGTCCGTCGCGGGCACCGCGCCATCGGCACGTCCCGACCGGGAGGAACCACCGCATGTCCAAGATCATCGCCTTCGACGAAGAGGCCCGCCGCGGTCTCGAGCGCGGCATGAACCAGCTCGCTGACGCCGTCAAGGTCACCCTCGGCCCGAAGGGCCGCAACGTCGTGCTGGAGAAGAAGTGGGGCGCCCCCACGATCACCAACGACGGCGTCTCCATCGCCAAGGAGATCGAGCTCGAGGACCCGTACGAGAAGATCGGGGCCGAGCTCGTCAAGGAGGTCGCCAAGAAGACCGACGACGTCGCGGGTGACGGCACCACCACCGCCACCGTGCTCGCCCAGGCGCTCGTGCGCGAGGGCCTGCGCAACGTCGCCGCCGGCGCCAACCCGATGGGCCTGAAGAAGGGCATCGAGGCCGCCGTCGCGGCCGTCGTCGAGGCCATCGGCAACGCCGCCAAGGACGTCGAGACCAAGGAGCAGATCGCCTCCACGGCCTCGATCTCCGCTGCTGACACCACGGTCGGCGAGATCATCGCCGAGGCCATGGACAAGGTCGGCAAGGAGGGCGTCATCACCGTCGAGGAGAGCAACACCTTCGGCCTCGAGCTCGAGCTCACCGAGGGCATGCGCTTCGACAAGGGCTACATCAGCCCCTACTTCGTGACCGACCCCGAGCGCATGGAGACCGTCCTCGACGACCCGTACGTCCTGGTCGTCAACTCCAAGATCGCGTCGGTCAAGGACCTGCTCCCGCTGCTGGAGAAGGTCATGCAGAGCGGCCGCCCGCTGGCGATCATCGCCGAGGACGTCGAGGGCGAGGCCCTGGCCACGCTCGTCGTCAACAAGATCCGCGGCACCTTCAAGTCGGCCGCCGTCAAGGCCCCCGGCTTCGGCGACCGCCGCAAGGCCATGCTGCAGGACATCGCCATCCTCACCGGCGGCGAGGTCATCTCCGAGGAGGTCGGCCTCAAGCTCGACACCGCGGGGCTGGAGCTGCTCGGCCGGGCGCGCAAGGTCACCATCACCAAGGACGAGACGACCATCGTCGAGGGTGCGGGCGACGCCGACCAGATCGCCGGTCGCGTCAACCAGATCCGCGCCGAGATCGAGAAGTCGGACTCCGACTACGACCGCGAGAAGCTCCAGGAGCGCCTCGCCAAGCTGGCCGGCGGCGTGGCCGTCATCAAGGTCGGCGCGGCCACCGAGGTCGAGCTCAAGGAGCGCAAGCACCGCATCGAGGACGCCGTGCGCAACGCCAAGGCGGCCGTCGAGGAGGGCATCGTCGCCGGCGGCGGCGTCGCGCTGCTGCAGGCCAGCAAGACCGCCTTCGACAAGCTCGACCTGACCGGTGACGAGGCGACCGGCGCCAACATCGTGCGCCTGGCGCTCGAGGCCCCGATCAAGCAGATCGCGGTCAACGCCGGCCTCGAGGGCGGCGTCGTCGTGGAGAAGGTCCGCAACCTGGAGATCGGCCAGGGCCTCAACGCGGCCACCGGCGAGTACGTCGACATGATCGCCACCGGCATCATCGACCCCGCCAAGGTGACCCGCTCGGCCCTGCAGAACGCCGCCTCCATCGCGGCGCTGTTCCTCACCACCGAGGCCGTCATCGCCGACAAGCCGGAGAAGGCTGCCCCCGCGGGCGGCGGCGGCGGCGACATGGGCGGCATGGGCGGCATGGACTTCTAGTCCCCACCTGCTCGTCCCGACGGGGCGGTCCTCCTTCTCCAGGGGGGCCGCCCCGTCGGCGTACGCGGTCCCGGGGGCCAGGCGTCGGTCAGGAGGTCGGCGCGACCAGCACGTTGGCGAAGACCTGCCAGGCCAGCGCGCTCTTGGCGACGAGCGACAGCACGAGGTAGGCCCACTCGCCCCGCACGTACCCGGCGCGCCTGCGGAACTGCAGGTACTGCACCACCGCGAAGCTGAAGAACAGCACGAACAGCGAGGCGACGATGCCGTACACGAAGCCGGGCGGGCCCTGCCCGGGCGGTGCCTCGAGCGCTGAGCCGCCGACCGACACGACGATCGCCACCCACGGCAGCAGGCCGACGACGCAGCCGAACACGAACGGCTCCCAGTCGACCCGCCCCGAGCGCACGTCGTTGACCCGCTCCATCCGCAGCCCGAACAGGATCATCGCGATGTTGGCGCCGGCGATGGCGATCAGCGCGGTGACGTCCGTGATGCCGGTGATGAGCGCGATGAGCAGGACCATGAGGGTGGCCGACAGGGAGTACTCCGCCCAGCGGAACGGGTTGCGCCCGCGCCGCAGCACCTGCTCGTAGCGCCGGTGGACCCGCGGCGCCGCGACCAGCGCGTGGTCGAGCGCGGCGAGCAGCAGGAAGGCCGCGACCGCCGCCCCGAGCGGGACGTCCAGCCAGCGCTCGGGAGCGGGCGTCGCCGTCCCGGGCGGTCCCTCGGGGAACGTCTCGACGACCGTCAGCGCGAAGTCGGTGCTCAGCAGCAGGACCACGACCGCCTGACCGGCGTGCAGCACCGCCAGGACGGCGTTGGCCGTGCGGAGCCGCCGGGCCCGGGGCTCCGGCAGGTCCGCCTGCTCCGCCTCGGCGCGGGGATCGTGGACGAGAGGGGTGGTCATGCCCCCGGGGTGCTCGCCGGGACGGGCGCTCAACCCGGCGTGCGGAGATGGCGCGTCGGGTGCACGACGCCCTGTGCGTGCGGGCCGGGCCGTGGGACAGTGGCCGGACCCCGCCTCGGCGGGGCGCACGGCTCGGGGCAGGACCGGCGTCGCCGGAGGCCCCGCGGCCCCGGGAGACCAGCATGAGCAAGGACAAGGGCGGCCGCGCGGCCAAGAAGCCCAAGGCGGCCAAGAACATCAAGAGCACCGGACAGACCCCGCCCGCGGGCGGGGCGGTGAGCGCCACCGCGAGCAAGGGGAAGTAGCCCCGGGGCCACGCGTCCCGGGCTCAGCCGACCACTCCGAAGCGGGCGCACGCCAGGTCGCGGTTGCGCGCCACCTCGAGCAGTCGCAGCTCGAGCCGGCGGGGGAGCAGCGGCGCCCCGGCGCCCAGGGCCACCGGCGCGTACTGCACCCAGACCTCGTCGAGCAGGCCCGCGTCCGCGAACTGCCCGGCGAGGTCGCCGCCCCCCACCACCCAGACGTCGCGCCCGCCCGCAGCCGTCGCGAGGTCGGCGGCGTGCACCGCGACGTCGCCCGAGACCACCCGCACGTCGCCCTGCGGCACGACCAGGTCGCGGGAGGAGAAGACCCAGGTCGGCTGCTCGTAGAGCCACGGCCGGGACGTCGGGTCGCCGGCGTACTCGTGCTCCACGAGCCACCGGAACGTCGACGCGCCCATCACGAGTGCGCCCACGCCGGTCAGGAAGGCGTCGTAGCCCATCGGTCCGGCGGGGTCGACGTCGCGACGGAGCAGCCAGGACAGCGAGTGGTCCGGGTCCGCGAGGAAGCCGTCGACGCTCGACGCGGTGTAGTAGGTCGTCGTCATGCCACCAGCGTCCTCGTGACCTCCGACAGGACTGGGCGATCGTCCGGTGCTGCTCGTGAGTGCGGTGAACGCCGTGGAGCAGGTCCGGGGGACGTGCGACTGCGCGGCCCCGGAGCGGGTCGCGCGGTCCTGGTACGGGTCCTCGGCTGTCCTCCCAGCCCGTGCCCGAGGGCGAGGTCGTCAAGAACCGGGTCCCCCTCGACGTGCGGTCCGGCACCGGGCTGCGCGGCCAGGAGCGCCTGGCGGCGCGGGGAGCGGAGGCTGTGCGGCGAGAGGTGCTGGCTGTCGGGCGCGGTGCCTCTGCGGGCCGGCTTCGACGACTCGTGCCAGGTCCTGCCCGCCGTCGAAGGCAAGGAGCTCTGCCTGGGCTGACCGAGTCGGCGTGGTCACGGGTCGAGCCAGCCGTGCTGGTCCAGGCGTCTGCCGTCGCGGAGGGTGAGGGTGGCGCCGGCGTGGAGCTGGGTGTGTTCGTTCTCGCAGATCCAGGCGGTGTCGGTGGGGCTGGTGCGGCCGGTGGTGGCCCAGCTGTCGGGGTGGTGGGGGACGAGCCGGACGGTGGGTGGGGGGTGCGGTCCGTGGGGGCAGGTGGCGCTCTGGCAGGCCCCGCCGGTCTCGAGGTGCTTGGTGCGGCGTTCAGAGCCGCGCAGGGTGCGGGAGGTGTGGCTGTGCTCGATGACGCGGTGGCGCAGGTCCAGGACGTAGCGGGTGAGCCTGCTGTCGGGCAGCAGGTGCCGGACCAGGCTCAGCGGTAGGGGTTGGCCGCTGTCGCCGCGTGCGGGCAGGGCGCCGGGGGTGTGGTGCAGCGCGGCGAGGCTGATGGTGATGTCCAGGTGCGGGGCGGTCTTGCCGCGGGTGCCCAGGGCGCCGTTGTCCAGCAGGGCGCGCAGGCCCAGGGCCAGGGCGTCGTGCAGGCGTTGCGGGTGCGACCGGACCAGCGGCAGGACCCCGGCGTCGGGTTCGGGCTGGGGGTCGCCGGGTCGCCAGCCGGTCTGTCGGGCGGTGCGGTAGCCGGCGGTGTCGGTGGGGTTGGCCGGGTCGGTCGCGGCGGCGGCCTTGAGCGCGGTGTGCAGCAGCTCCCAGCACTCGGGGGTGAGCCGGCCGCGGATCTGCCCGCCGCCGTCGGGGTCGGCGGTCAGGACCAGCCGGCGTTGCCGGGCCAGGTCGCGGGCGTGGTCCTCCAGCCGGGTGGGCAGCAGCGCCCCGGTCAGCCGGGACAGCGCCGACGGCAGCCACCGCGGCGGGAGGTGCTCGCACAGCAGCAGCAGCGCCCGTGCGGTCCGGTCCAGCTGACTCGTCGGGGTCTGCCAGGCGATCTCGGACAGCTCGTCGGCCAGCTCGGTCAGCACGGGCAGGTGCGGGCTGTCGTCGGTCAGGCCGCCCAGGGCCTCCCCGACGCAGTCCAGCACCCCGTCGACCAGGACCGCGGCCAGGACGGGTTGGGCGTCCTGGCCGTCGATGAGCCCGTCCGGGCGGTCCAGGTGCGGCCGCAGCACCGCCAGGGTCCGGCCGAGCTGCTCGGCGGCCCGCAGCGACACCGACCCGCCCGCGACCGCCGCGGCCAGCGCCGGGTGCTCGCGCACCCGGCGGGCCGTCGTCAACGTCCCGGCGGGCAGGTCCCCGGGCTGGGCGGCCAGCCAGCTGCCGGTGCTGCCCGCGCCGGTCAGCGCCGCCAGCTGTCGGGCGTCCAGGTCACCCAGGCGGGCCAGCAGCACCCGGTCCAGCCGCTCACGCACCCCCAGCAGCCCCGCGCAGTCCGCCAACGCCTGCGGCCCCGGCACCCCCGACGCCACCACCTGCGCCTCATCGCCGCCAGGGCGGCCTGCAGCGCCGCGACCCCCGACGACACCGGCGGCAGCACCACCAGCCCCGGACGCGCACCCGAGGGACCGGCAGGACCCGTCCCGTTCCCCCGCCCGGTCACCCCGGGCACCGCCCAGCCGTCCCCGTCCCCGTCCCCGGGCCCGGCCGGGGCTGCGGTGAACGGCGGCGGCGTCATGCATCGAACGTACGTTCGAGAACAAGGCCCGTCAAGCACCGGGACGCGCGTGTGGACGAGCACCAGAACTACCCGTCAGCGGGTGCTCGACGCCGCTGCGCCCACCCGCCGTACGACCGGTCAGTACTGGCCCTTCACCACGAAGTACGAGCCGCGGATCGTGCCGGCGAGCCGCGACTTCTGCCTCGCGAACTTGAACTTCTCCGCCAGCTCGTCCGGCACGTCCATCCCGTCCGAGAGCTTGAAGCCCACAGCCCGCTTGCCGCCCTCCGCGAGCGTCCACAGCAGGTTGACGGCCAGCCCGGACTCGTAGAAGACGTACGACCAGCGCACCCCGTCGACCTCGAACTCCGTCGCCTCCAGCGCCGGCGAGGCGATCCTGATGTCCCGCTCCTCCAGCACGCGGCTCGACCCGGTCGACGACGGCCGCCGCCTCGGCGGCGGGCTCCGTGACGAGCACGTGGCCGTACTTGTTCTTGAAGTAGCGCGCCTCGTTCGCCCGCAGCCCGCCCAGCGCCTCCGCGACCGGGGAGGACTCCAGGCCCTCGGTGGAGACGTGCTCGGGGTCGACGGTGCGGGCCACGGTTCCTCCTGCGGGTCGGTCGTGCCCGGACGCTAGACCCGTCGCCGGCCGGTGTGCGGGGGCCGGTCGCCGGGCAGGCAGCCGCCATGAGCGACGACACCCCCCGGACCCTGCAGGACGTGCTCGACGGGCTGCGCTTCGCGATGATCGCGACCGCGGACGACGACGGCACGTGGAAGGCGCGCCCGCTGGCGCTCGCCGGCCAGGAGGACGGCAGGCTGTCCTTCCTCGTCAGCGTCGACGCCGAGTGGGTCGGCTCGCTGGAGGACGGCGGCAGCCCCACGACCGTGACCTTCAGCGACCCCGTCAAGAACACCTACGTGGCGCTGCAGGGCCGGGCCCGCACCGCCGACGACCGGGCGCGCATCGCCGACCTGTGGAACGTCGGCGCGGGCTCGTACTTCCAGGGCAAGGACGACCCGGAGGTGCGCGTGCTGGACGTCGAGGTGCACTACGGCGAGTACTGGGACGGCCCGCACGGCCGGCTCGGCAACGTCGTGCAGCTCGCCTCCGCGGCGCTGGGCCGGCCGACGGGGACGCAGGGCGACGTCGTCGTCTGACGGCTCGACCCGCAGGTGTGACGGACCTGTCGCACTGCCCGTCCCACCTGCGGGTACGCCTGCCTCATGACCGTTCCCGGCACTCCGTCCACCCTCCCCGTCGGCCGCCACGTGCTCGGCTCGTACGCGCAGTACGAGCAGGCGCAGGCGGTCGTCGACCACCTGTCCGACTCCGGCTTCCCCGTCGAGACCGTGAGCATCGTCGGCGCCGACCTGCGCCTGGTCGAGCGGGTCACCGGCCGTCTCACCCGGGGCCGCGCCGCCGCCGCCGGCGCCGCGTCGACCGGCTGGCTCGGGCTGCTCTTCGGCCTGTTCGTCGGGCTGTTCGCGGACTCGGGCACGGCCGTCCTCGGGCTCGTCGTCTACGGCGTCGTGCTCGGAGCGGTCTTCGGCGCGGTGCTCGGCTTCGCCGCCCACGCCGCGACCGGTGGCCGGCGCGACTTCAGCTCCACGACCGGGCTCGCGGCGACCCGCTACGAGGTGCTCGTCGAGCAGGCCCGCGCCGAGGAGGCCGAGCGCCTGGTCGGCCAGCTCGCGCGGTAGCCGTACGCCCCTGGACACGGCGGCGGGCCGGTGGTGGGGTGCGCCCATGACCGTACGCACCTCGCCCTGGCCGGCCGGCGTCCCCTGCTGGGCCGACCTGTCCGCGCCCGACGTCGCTGCGGCGGCCGAGTTCTACCGGGCCGTGCTCGGCTGGACGACGACCGAGCCGGACGAGGAGCACGGCGGCTACGTGCTCGCCCAGGTCGACGGGCACGCGGCGGCGGGCCTCGGGCCGGCGCAGCCGGAGCAGGCGTCGGCCTGGACCCTCTACTTCTCCACCGACGACGCCGACGCGAGCGCCGCCGCGGCGTCGCAGGCCGGCGGCACGGTGGTCGCGGGACCCTTCGACGTCGGCCCGCTCGGGCGGATGGCGGTCGTGGTCGACCCGTCCGGGGCGCCCTTCGGGCTCTGGCAGGCCGGCGTCCACATCGGCGCAGCCCACGTCAACGCCCCCGGCGGGCTGGTCTGGGAGGACCTGCGCTCCACCGACCCGCGGGCGGCGCGCGACTTCTACGGCGCGCTGCTCGGCCTCCGCTTCGACGCCGTGGAGATGGCGCCGGAGGACTACACCACCTTCGCCTCCGCTGACGAGCCGTTCCCGCTGGGCGGCCTGGGCGGTCTCATGGGCGGGTCGGAGCCCTCGCACTGGCTGGTCTACTTCGGCGTCGAGGACGCCGACCGGGCCTGCGACGCGGTCCGGACCACCGGCGGGAGCGTGCTCTCCGAGCCCTTCGACACGCCGTACGGGCGGATGGCCCTCGTCCTCGACCCCGCCGGCGCCCGCTTCGTCGTGCTGCAGCAGCCGGTGGGCGCGCCGCAGCCCGACCGCGCCGGGTGAGCGACGTCGAGGAGCGCCTGACCCGGGTGCTCGGCACCTGGGCGGCCGCTTCGGTCCTGGTCGGCGGCGCCCTGGCGGCGCGGCCGCAGACCCGCGGCCTCGGCCGGCAGACGGTGCTGTGGGGCGCGGTCGACGGCGCCATCGCGCTCGTCGGTGCGCGCCGCCGGGCGGCGCGGGGACCCACCGACCGGGTGCGGCTGCGGCGGGTGCTGCTCGTCAACGCCGGGCTCGACGTGGGCTACCTCGCGGCAGGGGCGTGGCTGCGCCAGCGGGACCGCTGGCGGGGCGACGGCACGGCCGTGCTCGTGCAGGGGGCGTTCCTGCTGGTGCTGGACGCCACCGCCGCCCGCGCCCTGCGCTGAAGCCCGCTCAGCCGCCGAGCGCGTCGAGCGCGACCATGTCCTCGTCGGACAGCACGAACCCGCCCACGTCGGCGTTCTCGGCGATCCGCCCGGCGTCCGAGGACCGCGGGATGACGACGGTGCCGTGCTGGAGGTGCCAGCGCACGATCACCTGCGCGGGCGTGCGCCCCAGCCGCTCGGCGATGCCGGTGATCGTGCCGTCGGTGAGCGTGCCGCCCTTGAGCCCGCTGTAGCCCTCGAGCACGACGCCGCGGGTGCGGTGGCCGTCGAGCACCCCGCCGTCGAACAGCAGCGGCGACCAGCGGACCTGGTTGACCGCGGGCGCGACCCCGGTGGCCTGCGTGACCTCGTCGACGAGCCCGAGGTCGAAGTTGCTCACGCCGATCTCGCGCGCCAGCCCGTCCTCGCGGGCCTGGACGAACGCCTCCCACACCGGCACGGCCGAGCCGTCCGGGGGCCAGTGCACGAGCCACAGGTCGACCGCGTCGAGGCCGAGCTGCTCCAGCGACGACTCGAGGGTCTCGCGGGCCCGGTCGGCCTGGTCCGGCGGGAGCTTGGTGGTGACGAAGACGCCGTCGGAGCCGGCCGAGCGCAACGCCGCGCCGACCTCGCGCTCGTTGCGGTACACGGTCGCGGTGTCCAGGTGGCGGTAGCCGACCTGCAGCGCGGTCTCCGTGGCCGAGCGGGCGGTGTCGCCGGTGAGCTGCCAGGTGCCGAAGCCGAGCAGCGGCATGGCGCCGCCGCGGGACAGGTCGACGGTGTCGGACGGGACGTCGGGGGAGGCGGTGCCGGAGGTCATGCCCGGCCCCTTCCCCGCCCGCCGCCCCCGCGCACCTGCCCGCGGTGCGGCACGATCGCAGGCATGACGAGCCCGCAGCCCGGCTGGTACGCCGACCCGACGACGACCTTCGACCTGCGGTGGTGGGACGGCGGCCGCTGGACCGACGCCGTCGTCACGGCCGGCGTGCAGACGACGAGCCCGCTGCCCGACGGCCGCGGCCCGGTGCAGACCTCCAGCACGTCGTACGTGAAGGACCAGGTGCAGCGCCGCGCCGGCATCGCGAGCACGGGAGGCGGCGGCGGGACGCTGTTCACCGAGCCGGTGCTCGTCGTCAACCAGAAGGCCAAGCTCATCGAGCTGACGAACGAGTACGCCGTCTACGACGCGCAGGGCCGCCCGCTCGGCAGCGTCGTCGAGGTCGGCCAGAGCGGGCTGAAGAAGGCGGCGCGCTTCCTCAGCAGCGTCGACCAGTTCCTCACCCACCGGCTCGAGGTCCGCGACGCGCAGGGCGTCCCGCAGCTGCTGCTCACCCGCCCGGCCAAGTTCGTCAAGAGCCGGGTCGTCGTGGAGAGGCCCGGGGTCGGGGAGGTCGGCTCGCTGGAGCAGGAGAACGTCTTCGGCAAGATCCGCTTCGGGCTGCACAGCGGCGGCCGGCAGGTCGGCTCGCTCAACGCGCAGAACTGGCGGGCCTGGGACTTCACGGTCCTCGACGAGGCGGGCACCGAGGTCGCCCGGATCAAGAAGACCTTCGAGGGGGTGGCCAAGACCCTGTTCACCACCGCCGACAACTACGTCGTGCAGGTCCACCGGCCGCTGCAGGACCCGCTGCTGTCCCTCGTCGTGGCCAGCGCGCTCACCGTCGACACCGCGCTCAAGCAGGACTCGCGGGGGCTGGGGTGACGCTCGGGCAGGTCGGGATCTGGACGGCCACCCTGGACGCCCTCGAGGTCCCGGCGGCCCAGGACGCGGTGGCCGAGCTCGACGAGCAGGGCTGGGGCGCGCTGTGGTTCGGCGAGGCGTACGGCCGAGAGGCCTTCACCGCCGCCGCGCTCTACCTCGCGGCCAGCCGGCGGATGACGGTCGCCACCGGCATCGCGAGCATCTACGGCCGCGACGCCGTGGCGACCTCGTCGGCCGCGCGCACCCTCGAGGCGGCCTTCCCCGGTCGGTTCGTGCTCGGCCTCGGGGTGAGCCACGCGCCGCTCGTCGAGCGCATGCGGGGCCACACGTACGGGCGGCCCCTGGCCGCCATGGGCGAGTACCTCGACGCGGTGGACGCCGCGCCGTACGCCGCCGCGGGCGGGCAGCAGCCGCCGCCGCGGGTGCTGGCCGCGCTCGGGCCGAAGATGCTCGAGCTGTCCCGCGACCGGGCGCAGGGGGCGCACCCCTACCTCGTCACGCCCGAGCACACGGCGCAGGCCCGCGAGGTGCTCGGCGACGGGCCGCTGCTCGCGGTCGAGCAGGCCGTGGTGCTCGACGACGACGAGGACGAGTGGCGCCGGCGGGCGCACGCGCACCTGGAGATCTACACCGGCCTGCCCAACTACCGCGCGTCGTGGGTGCGGCAGGGCTTCGCCGAGGACGACCTCGGCCGCGGCGGGAGCGACCGGCTCAAGGCGGCGATGGTGACCCGCGGGGTGGACGCGGCACGCGCCCGCGTGCGCGAGCACCTGGACGCCGGCGCGTCGCACGTCTGCCTGCAGGTGCTCGGCGCGGGACCCTTCGACGCGCCCCGGGCCGGCTGGGCGGAGCTCGCCGCGGCGGTCCTGTGACCGAGCCCCGGGCCGACCGGCGCCGGCAGGCGGAGGACGCGCTGCAGGCGCGCACCGACCGGCGGGTCGAGCGCACGCCGTACGTCGTCGTCGGCGTCCTCGCCGGGCTCGTCCTGCTCGTCGGGGCCACGCTGGCCGTCGACCTGCGGCGGCTGGACACCCCGCGCGGCGCCGCGCTGTCGTGGACCGAGGCGGCGGTCTTCGGCGACTGCACCCGCTTCCGGCTGCTCTCGGCGCAGCCGGCCGGCCGGGTCGAGACGCGCTCGGCGGAGGAGGTCTGCGCGGCCCTGCGGGCCCGCACCTCGGACGGGCGGCTGGCCCGGGTGCGGCTCGTCGACGCCCGGCCCGGCAGCGCGTACGTCGTCGTGGAGCGGCCGGACGGGCAGGTGCCCGCCCGGCTGACCCTCGTCGACGACGGTCGCTGGCGGGTCGTGCTCGACGACGCGGCCTGCGCGACGGTCGGCTGCCCCTGAGCCCGGTCAGGCAGTGCGGACCGCCGGCGGCGCCGCGGCGCCGCGGCCGCCGAGGTCGCGCTCGATCTCCGACAGGCTCCGGCCCTTGGTCTCGGGCACGGCCCGCACCATGTAGATCACCGACAGGACGGTGATGGCGGCGTACGTCCAGAACGTGGCCGGCGCGCCGATGGCCGCGATGACCGACAGGTAGGACACCGCGACCGCGAGGTTGGCGGCCCAGTTGGTCATCGTCGCGACGCTCGCCGCCTGACCGCGCACCCGCAGCGGGAAGAGCTCGCCGACGAGCAGCCAGAAGACCGGGCCGAGGCCGATGGCGAACGACCCGATGTAGAAGCACAGCGCGGCCGTCGCGAGCACCGCCTCGGTCGTGCCGTTGACGCCGCCGACGAACAGCAGGCCGAGGGCGGTGAGGCCGACGACCATGCCGCTGCTGCCCCACAGCAGCAGCGGGCGGCGCCCGACCCGGTCGAGCAGGCGGATCGCGACGAGGGTGAGCGCGACGTTGACCGCGCCGACGACGCAGAAGGCGAGCAGGGCGGCGCCGGTGCCCAGCCCGGCCTGCTCGAGGACGGTCGGCGCGAAGTAGATGACCGTGTTGACACCGGTGACCTGCTGGACGACCGCCAGGGCGACGCCGACGACCAGTGCCGGCCGGACCTTCGGGCCGAAGAGCTCCGAGACGCTCGTGCGGCTCTCCTCGTCGGCCAGGTCGCGGATCTCGGCGAGCTCGGCCTCGACGTCGTCCTCCGGCCCGCGGACCCGGTGCAGCACGTCGCGCGCCTCGTCCTCGCGGCCCTGCCGCACCAGCCAGGCCGGGCTCTCCGGCTCCCCGAGCACGCCGAGGCCCAGCACGACCGCGGGCAGCACGGCCAGGCCGGTGGAGACCCGCCAGTCGCCCTGCTGGGCGAGGACGTACGCGACGAGCTGGCTGACGAGGATGCCCAGGGTGATGCAGAGCTGGTTGAAGGACACCAGGCCGCCGCGGCGGGCCGGCGGAGCCAGCTCGCTGATGTAGAGGGGCACGCCGAACGACGCCGCGCCGACGCCCATGCCGATGACGAAGCGGCCGGCGAGCAGCACCCACAGCGCCGGGGCCAGGGAGGCGACCGCGATGCCGACGACGAAGGTCGCGCTGGTGAGCAGCACGAGGCGCTTGCGGCCGAGCAGGTCGGCCAGCTTCCCGGCGACGAGCGCGCCGACGGCCGCCCCGAGCAGCAGCACCGACACGACCAGGCCCTTGCTGAACGGCGAGCCCAACCCGAACTCGTCGGCGATGTTGGGCAGCACCCCGCCGACGACGCCGGTGTCGTAGCCGAAGAGCAGCCCGCCGAGCGCGGCGAGGGCGGCCGCCTTGGTGACGGTGCGTCGCGCGCTCGCGGCGCTGGTCGGGCCGTCCTGCCGACCGTCGGTGCGGGTGCTCATGCCGGCCTCCTGTCGCGCCCGCGCGGCGCCGTCGCGGCGAGGGCCACCCGCGGGCTGCCCGGTCGTGGTCACGCGCAACCACGGCTAGAGCCGCCCCACCTCCGCGACGGGCAGCCCGCTGCGGTGGCACACCCAGAAGGAGTCCTCGCCGAGGTCCGGCTCGACGAACAGCGCGTGGTCGCGGCAGGTCGGGCACAGCGGCCACAGCGGGTCGGCCCGCGCGTGCACCGCCTCCTGGACGTCCTGCGCGAGCAGCCCGGGGACGTACGCGTCGCCGTCTGGCCACTGGGCGAGCCACCACGCGCGGTACTGCGCCGCCTCGTCGAGCAGCGTCGGCCAGGCGCCGTGCAGGTCGTGCGCGACCGCCTGGCGGGCGTCGTCCAGGCTCACGCCGTCCACGGTAGGACGGCCCGGTTCAGCCGCGCAGGACGTCGTCGGCGTCGACGATGGTGTACGCGTAGCCCTGCTCGGCGAGGAAGCGCTGCCGGTGCGCCGCGTACTCCTGGTCCAGGGTGTCGCGGCTGACGACGGTGTAGAAGTGCGCGGTGCGGCCGTCGGCCTTGGGCCGCAGCACCCGGCCCAGGCGCTGGGCCTCCTCCTGGCGGGAGCCGAAGGTGCCGCTGACCTGGATGGCGACGCTCGCCTCGGGCAGGTCGATGGAGAAGTTGGCGACCTTGGACACGACCAGGCCCGGGATCTCCTTGCGGCGGAACAGGTCGAACAGCCGCTGCCGCTCGGCGTTCTTGGTCGAGCCCTGGATGATCGGCATCTCCAGGGCCGCGCCGAGCTCCTCGAGCTGGTCGAGGTAGGCGCCGATGACGAGCACCTGGTCGTCGGGGTGGGTGTCGACGAGCTTCTTCACCACGCGCACCTTGGTGTGCGCGGTCGCGCCGATCTTGTAGCGCTCCTCGGGCTCGGCGGTCGCGTAGTCCAGCCGCTCGGCGTCGGTCATCGTCACCCGCACCTCGGTGCAGTCGGCCGGCGCGATCCAGCCCTGGCTCTCGATGTCCTTCCACGGCGCGTCGTAGCGCTTCGGGCCGATGAGGCTGAAGACGTCGCCCTCGCGGCCGTCCTCGCGCACCAGCGTCGCGGTCAGGCCCAGGCGGCGCCGCGACTGCAGGTCGGCGGTCATCCGGAAGACCGGCGCGGGCAGCAGGTGCACCTCGTCGTAGACCACGAGCCCCCAGTCGCGGGCGCCGAACAGCTCGAGGTGGGCGTACTCGCCCTTGCGCCGGGTCGTCATCACCTGGTAGGTCGCGATGGTGACCGGGCGGATCTCCTTCTTCTCGCCGGAGTACTCGCCGATCTCGTCCTCGGTCAGGGTGGTGCGCTTGAGCAGCTCGTCCTTCCACTGCCGGCCCGAGACGGTGTTGGTCACCAGGATGAGCGTGGTGGCGCCGGCGCGGGCCATCGCGGCCGCGCCGACCAGGGTCTTGCCGGCGCCGCAGGGGAGCACGACGACCCCGCTGCCGCCGTGCCAGAAGCCGTCGACCGCGAGCTGCTGGTAGTCGCGCAGCGTCCAGCCGTCCTGCAGCAGGCCGATCTCGTGCGCCTCGCCGTCGACGTAGCCGGCGAGGTCCTCGGCCGGCCAGCCGACCTTGAGCAGCGCCTGCTTGAGCCGGCCGCGCTCGGACGGGAAGGCGAGGACGGTGTCGTCGTCGACCCGGCTGCCGAGCATCGGGCTGACCTTCTTGCTGCGGCTGACCTCCTCGAGCACGGCCCGGTCGGTCGTGCGCAGGACGAGCCCGTGGACGGGGTCGTTCTCCAGCCGCAGCCGCCCGTACCGGTCCATCGTGTCGGCCACGTCGACGAGCAGCGCGTGCGGGACGGCGTAGCGGCTGAAGCGCACGAGCGCGTCGACGACCTGCTCGGCGTCGTGGCCGGCCGCCCGCGCGTTCCACAGCCCGAGCGGGGTGAGCCGGTAGGTGTGCACGTGCTCGGGCGAGCGCTCGAGCTCGGCGAAGGGCGCGATCGCCTGCCGGCACTCCGTCGCCATCGGGTGGTCGACCTCGAGCAGCAGGGTCTTGTCGCTCTGGACGATGAGGGGTCCGTCAGCAGTCATCGGGGTCTCCAACGCGCGCGGGGTCAGGCACCTTCCGCCTCGAGGGGCTCGACCGCGCCCGGCACCTCGGCGACGCCGGTGATGCGGTGCAGGGAGAACGTGCGGTCCTCCTGGCGCAGGTGGTCGTACGCGGTGACGTAGCCGCCCTCGACCGAGCGGGGCTCGACGACGCGGGAGGTGGAGCGGCCCTGGGCGTCGACGTAGCCGACCCACACCTGCCGCCCGCCACGGGCGGCGTCCTGCAGGAAGGCGAGGGTGTCGGAGGTGGTGCTGCGCCGCGAGAGCACCGGGGCGCGCCGGGCGGCGCGGGCGGCGACGTCGCCGGCCCGCAGGGCCGTCACCGCGAGCGCGGCCTGCTCGGCGTCGAGGCCCCCGCCGTCGTTCCAGCGCTGCGGCCGGGGGCGCAGCGCGGTGCGGCGGGCGTCCGGCCGAGCCACCAGCAGCGCGCCGTCGGGCGCCTCGGCGGCGGGCGCGTAGCCCATCGCGCGCAGGTCCTCGAGCACCTGCCCGACCGGTACGACGCTGGTCAGCACGGTCGGTGCGAGGCGCCGCAGGCCCAGGTCGCGGGCCCGCCGGGAGGCCAGCACCTCGGTGAGCAGCGCCTCGTCGTCGCAGCGCAGGTACGACGTGGAGGCGCCGACCCGCAGCCGCCCGTGGCGGCGCGCCACGTCGTCGACGAGGTAGGTGAGCGACTGCGGCACCGGGGTGCGCGACCGGGTGCGGAACAGCTCGTGCAGCTCCCCGGCGCTGCGCCCGGCGTCCAGCGCCCGGCGCACCGAGCCCTCGCTCACGCGGTAGACGGTGGCCCCCCCGGTCGACTCGACGTCGGCCACCAGCCCCAGCTCGTGGGCCAGGTCGCGCTCGAGCGGGCCGGGCGCGACGACCGTGAGGTCGGGCTGCACGAGCACGTGGTCCAGCGGCTCGGGGAGCAGCCCCGACAGGGCGCGCGCCGCGCCGCGGTCGTCGCCCCCGAGCAGGGTCGCGGCGTACGACGTCAACGCGCCCCGGCCGGTGAGCCCGAGCAGCTCGGCCTCGGCCAGCGCGAGGTCGAGCACCCGGTCGCGCAGCCGCCCGCCGCGGCGCGGGGCCCGCCAGACGAGCACGTCGACGAGGCTCTCGCGGGTCGGCGCGGCGCCGCGGCGGCCTCGCCGAGCGCGTCGAGCACCCGGCGGCGGTCGGCGGGCGCGCCGGCCGCTCGAGGTCGGGGCCGAGGGCGGCGAGCACCTTGTCGCGGTCGTCGCGCTCGCCGACGAGCCCGGGCAGCCGCGGGAGCTGCAGCCAGGCCCGGGCCAGCACCGCCCAGCGCTGCTCGGGCGGCTGCGCCTGCCAGCTGTCGTAGCCCGGGGTCGGCAGCCAGCTCGGGTCGACGCTCCCGGTGGCGTCGAGCAGGCCCGCCGCGGCCGCCACCTCGAGGAGCAGCGCGGTGACCGCCTCGGTCGCCTCGAGCTCCTTGGCGGTGCGCCGCAGGTCGCGCACGCCGACGCCGCCGGCGCGCAGCACCGACGGCGGCTCCGCCGACCACAGCTCGAGCAGCGCCTCGACCAGCCGCACCGCCTCGCCGGCGGCCTGCGCGCCCGCCAGGTCGGCGTCGCGGGCCGGCACCGGCCGCAGGTCCAGCTCGGGCGCCGGGGCGGCGACCGGGCCGAGCGGGGCGTCGCCGCGCAGGGCCAGCCCGACCTCGCGGGGCAGCTCGACGGTGCCGCTGTCGACCGCGACGAGCAGCCCGGAGGCGAGCAGCCGGCGCACCGGGCTGTCGGCGTCGGCGGCGGTCACCGGGCGCAGCGCGTCGCGCACCTGCCCGAACGGCGGGCCCTGCGCGAGCTGGTCGAGCACCTGCCGGCCGCGCTCGTCGACCCGGGAGAGCAGCGCGTCGAGCCGGGCCCGGTCGCCGAACAGCTCGACGATGCCGGGCAGCCCGTCGGCCGGCGGCACGTCGAGGGCCTCGCACAGCGGGCGCAGCTGGCGGTCGGTCAGGCGGCCGAGGCACGCCCCCACCGGCCGGCCGAGGCCGGCGGGCGCCACCCCGGCGACCTCGCGGACGGCGCCGACGAGGTGCAGCGCCTCGGGCGGGCCCCAGACGAGCGCGAGGTCCTCGAGGGTGCCCAGGGCCGGGGCGAGCTGCTCCGGGGGAAGCCCGGCGCCGACGAGCGCCTGCACGGCGGCGCCGGGGGCCGGGTCGTCGGCGAGCACGAGCGCGTCGACGACGGCGAGCTGGGCGGCGTCCAGGCGCTCGAGCGCGCGCAGCACCGACAGCCGCACCCCCGCCCGGGCGGCGAGCACCCCGACGTCCGGGGGCACCGGCGCGGCGAGGTCGGGGCGGGCCTGCAGCAGCGCCGCGAGCCGCGCGTCCGGCCAGCCGCGCAGGCTGTCCGCGAGGCTCCGGGCGGGCGTGTCCATCCGGTCGAGGCTAGTCGTCGGCGTCGTCCCCCGCCCGCCGCGCGCCGGGTGGCCCGACCCGCGACCATGGCGCGGTGCCGAGCACCGTCGAGCAGCCCCGCGCCCCCGGGCCGGCCTCGGCGCGCTGTGGCGGCTGCTGCGCCCGCACCGGCGCGCGCTGGCCGCGGCGGCAGCGCTCGCGCTCGTCGGGGCGGTGGCCGCCCTGGCCCAGCCGCTCCTGGTCCGTCAGGTCCTGTCGGCGGTCGAGGCCTCGCGGCCGGTGCGCGGCCCGGCCGTGCTGCTCGTCGTCGCGCTGGTGCTGGCGGCGGTGCTGTCGGGGCTGCAGGGCTACGTCCTGCAGCGCGCCGGGGAGGCCGTCGTGCTCGGCACCCGGACCGCACTGGTGCGCCGGCTGCTGCGGCTGCCGGTGGGCGAGCTCGACCGGCGCCGCTCGGGCGACCTCATCTCGCGGGTCGGCGCGGACACCACGCTGCTGCGGACGGTCGTCACCGGTGGACTGGTGCAGCTCGCCTCCGGCGTGGTGGTGGCGGTCGGGTCGCTGGTCGCGATGGCCCTCGTGGACCGGGTGCTGCTGGGCACGGCCGCCCTGGCCGTCGCCGTGGGGTTCGCCGGGGCCCTGGCCGTCGTGCGGCGGGTCCGGCCCGCCTCGCTGGCCGCGCAGGCGGCGGTCGGGGCGATGACCGCGGGCGTGGAGCGCGCGCTGTCCGGGGTGCGGACCATCCGGGCCGCGCGGGCCGAGGAGCGGGAGGCGGCGGCGGTCGACGTGTCCTCGGTCGCGGCCTTCCGCGCGGGGCTGCGGCTGGCCCGGCTGCAGGCCGTGCTCGGGCCCCTGGCCGCGGTCGCGGTGCAGGGCGCCTTCCTGGCGGTCCTCGGCGTCGGCGGCGCCCGCGTGGCCGCCGGGACGATCTCGGTGGCCGACCTCGTCGCGTTCGTGCTGCTCCTGTTCCTGCTCGTCCAGCCGCTCGCCCAGGCGGTCGGCGCGCTGACCGCGGTCCAGACCGGGCTGGGCGCGCTGGCCCGCATCGACGAGGTGCTCGCGCTGCCGGAGGAGACCGCGGCGGACCGCCCGGGACGCCCGGGCCCCCTCCTGGACGAGCCCGTCGAGGTGGCCCTGCGCGACGTCTCGTTCGCCTACCCGGCCGGCGACGGCGCCGCCCCGCCGGTGCTGCGCGGCGCGACCTTCACGGCCCCGGCCGGCCGGCGCACCGCGCTCGTCGGCCCGTCCGGGGCGGGCAAGTCGACGGTGCTCGCCCTCGTCGAGCGGTTCTACGACGTCGACGGCGGCGCGGTCCGCGTCGGGGGCACCGACGTGCGCGAGCTCGACCGCGAGGCGCTGCGGGCGCGCACCGCCTACGTCGAGCAGGACGCCCCGGCGCTCGCCGGCAGCCTGCGCGACAACCTGCGGCTCGCCGCGCCCGACGCCGACGACGCGGCGCTGCTCGACGTGCTCGCCCAGGTCCACCTCGACGAGCTCGTCACCCGGACGCCGGCCGGGCTGGACGCGCAGGTCGGCGACGACGGCATCCTGCTGTCCGGCGGGCAGCGCCAGCGGCTGGCCATCGCCCGCGCCCTGCTGGCCCGCCCGGCGCTGCTGCTGCTCGACGAGCCGACCGCCTCCCTGGACGCCCGCAACGAGGAGGCGCTCGCCCGCGCGGTGGCGCGGACCGGCCCCGGCACCACCGTGCTCGTCGTCGCGCACCGGCTCTCGACCGTCGTCGACGCCGACCGCATCGTCGTGCTCGACGAGGGCGTGGTCGTCGCCAGCGGCACCCACGACGAGCTCGTGCGCACCAGCCCGCTCTACCGCGACCTGGCCGCGCGGCAGTTCCTCGTCTGACTCGTCCGACTCGTCTGACTCGTCCGACTCCTCGTCTGCCGGTTGGCGGTCGGGAGGGCGGGCAGGTCCGTGCCCACCCGCCCCCAGGAGGACCCGTGAGCTCCCCGAACCACGACCCTGCCGGTCTGGTGCCCACCGAGGGCGTCGACGAGGGCTCGGCCGCCGAGACCGTCGAGGGACCGTCGACCGGGTCCGCCGGTGACGTCGTCGGCGAGCCGCCGCACGGCGCGCCGGTCGACGACGAGCAGGCCGCCGCGCCGGTCGACATGGAGAGCGCCGAGGCCCGGGACGCGCGGGACCGGCTCTCACCGGGCCAGCAGCTCCAGGAGGGGGAGGGCTGAGCGGGCCTACGCTGCGCCGGTGAGCCTCGACTCCCGGCTGGCCGTGCTCGAGGAGCGCCTGCGCGACCTGGGCAGCGTGCTCGTCGCCTTCTCGGGGGGCGCCGACTCCGCGATGCTGCTGGCCGCAGCGGTGCGCGCCCTCGGCCCCGGCGCCGTGGCCGCCGCCACCGCGGTGAGCCCCTCGCTGGCCGCCGCCGAGCTCCCGGCGGCGCGCGCGTACGCCGCCTCCCTGGGCGTGCGGCACCTGGTGCCGGGCACCGACGAGCTGTCCCGGCCCGGCTACGTCGCCAACGGTGCCGACCGCTGCTCCCACTGCAAGGCCACCCTGGTCGACACGCTGCGGCCGATCGCCGCCGACCTCGGGCTCGCCGCCGTCGCGACCGGCACCAACGCCGACGACGCCGTCGCGGGCTTCCGCCCGGGCATCGCCGCGGCCGCGCAGCGCGGCGCCGTCACCCCGCTGCTGGACGCGGGGCTGACCAAGGCGCAGGTCCGCGAGGCGAGCCGGCGGTGGGGCCTGGTCACCGCCGACAAGCCGGCGCTGGCCTGCCTGGCGAGCCGGGTGGCGTACGGCGTCCCGGTGACCCCCGCCGGGCTCGCCCGCGTCGACCGGGCCGAGACCGCGCTGCGGCGGCACCTCGACCGGCGGGGCGTGCCGGTCGTGGACCTGCGGGTGCGCGACCTCGGTGCGGACGCCGCCCGGGTCGAGCTGGACCCGGTCGCGCTCGCGGCGTACGACCCGGCGGCGGAGCAGGTGGTGCGCGAGGCGGGCTTCCCCTCGGTGAGCGCCCAGCCCTTCCGCTCGGGCTCGATGAACCTGCTGCTCGAGGCCTGACGCCTCAGGCGCGGCGCCCCGCGCGGGCGCGGCGGCGCGCGGTGCGGGCCCCGCGCAGCAGGCCGAGCAGCGCGGTCCCCAGCCCGATCGGCAGCAGCGAGCCGGCGAGCACCACGAGCGTGAGGTCGCCGGTCGTGTTGCGCAGCACCGCGGGCACGACGGCCGCGACGACCGCCACGAGCCCGACGGCGAAGACCACCGCGCCGGCGCGCACCAGGGAGTCGCCCGGGCGGGCGTCGTCGGGGGCGGCGTGCCGGGCGCTCACCCGGCGAGCGTACGGGCCGGTCGCCGCGTGTGTCGGACCCGCGGCGCGCGGATAGCCTCGACAGGAGCGTCCCGCAGCCCGCGGGCCCGAGCGGACGAGGTCGACGTGCCCACCGGCAAGGTCAAGTTCTACGACAGGGACAAGGGCTTCGGCTTCGTGTCCCGCGACGACGGCGGCGACGTCTTCGTGCCCCGCTCGGCCCTGCCGGCCGGTCTCGAGGAGCTGAAGGCGGGCGCGCGGGTGGAGTTCGGCGTGGCGGCCGGCAAGCGCGGCGAGCAGGCGCTGTCGGTGACCGTGCTGGACCCGGCGCCGGGCCTGGCGTCGGCCCGCCGGTCCGCCGAGGACCTCGGGACGATGGTGGAGGACCTCATCAAGCTGCTCGAGGCCCGGGTCGCGCCCACGCTGCGCCGCGGCAAGCACCCCGACCGCGAGGCGGGCAAGCGGGTCGCGACGATCCTGCGGGCCGTCGCCGACGAGCTCGACTGACCGGGTCGGGTCAGCCCGGCACGATCGTGAACTGCCAGACGCCGGTGACCTGGGCGTCCTCGCGCGGCGCGGAGAGCCGCTGCACCTGCACCGTGATCGTCGGCGACTGGCTGAAGTCGGGCTGGAAGCTCGTGACGTGCTCGGTCTGCACGGCCAGCCGGCTCGCCTGACCGCCGGCGCCGCGCAGCACGACGAACCAGCCGTTGCCGGTCAGCTCCTCGTCGACGTCGACGAGGACCTCGTCGCCGGGCCGCACCGTGAGCACGTCCGGCACCCGCTCGCTGTCGAAGCGGCAGGCCCCCGCCTCGCCGGGCTGCTTGCTCGGGTCCTGCCCGTCGAAGCAGTAGGAGAAGGCCTCGTCGTAGGTGCTGGTGTCGCCGCTGTAGAGGGTCACGGCCGGGGTCGGCCGCTCACAGGCGGTGAGGCCGACGAGCGCGGCGGACACCCCGACGACAGCGGCGAGACGGCGGCGGCGGCGGGCCTGCATGCGGTGCTCCGTACGGGAGGTGGTGGACTGGTCCCTGTGGCGGGGGTCGGGCGCATCTTGCGCGACGTGGGCAAGACGGTATCCGGCGTGCTCGGCGTCCGGCTCGGCGAGGTGCTGGGCGGGCCCGACGACGCCGCCCGGCCAGATCCGGAGCAGCCCGCCCCGTCCCCGACCCCCCAGGAGCCCGACGTGACCGAGCCGACGACCGCGCTGGCGGACCCGGCCCCGGAGCAGGCGCCGGAGCAGGCGAGCGAGCAGGCCGGACCGGCCGTGGAGCCCGACGCCGTGCTCGCCGCCGCCGTCGAGCTGGCCCGCGAGGTCGCCGTCGAGGTCGGCGGCAGCGCGGTCGGCGACCACCTCGGCGTCGAGGCCGACGGGCCTGCCGCCGGGGGCCCGGCGGTGACGCACTCCTTCGCCACGACCGACCCGGCCTACGTCGGGTGGCGCTGGGCCGTCACGGTGGCCCGCGGCGAGGGCTCCGAGCACGTCACGGTCGACGAGGTCGTCCTGCTCCCCGGGACGGGGCGCTGCTGGCGCCCGCCTGGGTGCCGTGGAGCGAGCGCGTGCAGCCCGGCGACCTGGGCCCGGGCGACCTGCTGCCGCCCCCGTCGGACGACCCCCGCCTCGTCCCGTCGTACGCCTCGCCGGACGCCGACGACCCGCTGGTCGCGGCGCTGCGCACCGAGCTGGGGCTCGGCCGCCCGCGCGTCCTGTCGCGCGAGGGGCGCCTGGACGCCGCCGAGCGGTGGGACGACGGCGACGCCGGCCCCGACACGCCCGGGGCGCGGCAGGCCCCGGGGCGGTGCGGCGGCTGCGGCTTCCTCGTGCCCCTGGCCGGCGCCCTCGGCGCCGCCTTCGGCGCCTGCGCCAACGCGGTCGCGCCGGACGACGGGCGGGTCGTGGCCCTCACCCACGGCTGCGGCGCCCACAGCGAGACCGTCGTGGAGGCGGCCCACGCCGCGACCGTCGGCATGGCCGTGCAGCACGAGGAGCTCGAGCTCGTCGAGGTCCGCGGCGAGACCCCCGTCGACGCCCCGCAGCCCGAGGACGACGGGACCGGCGCACCGTCCTGACGGGCCGTATCCCGGTGGACGGCTGCCGGACCCCGCTGGCACGGTGAGCGGGTGAGCCCCTCCGCCCTGTCGCTGCGCGGCGTCGTCAAGACGTTCGGGACCCTGCGCGCCGTGGACGGGCTCGACCTGCAGGTCGAGGCGGGCACCTGCGTCGGCCTGCTCGGCCCCAACGGCGCCGGCAAGTCCACGACGATGAAGCTGCTCACCGCGCAGGCGCTCGCCGACGAGGGCAGCATCGAGGTGCTCGGCCTGCCGGTGCCCGAGCGCTCCAAGCAGGCGCGCTCGCTGATGGGCGTCGCGCCGCAGGCCGACAACCTCGACGAGGAGCTCACCGTCCGGCAGGTGCTGGAGGTCTTCGCCCGGCTCTACGCGGTGCCGCGGCGCGAGCGGGCGGCCGCCGTCGACCGGGCGCTGGAGATCGCGACGCTCACCGACCGGGCCGGCTCCGGGGTGGGCCAGCTGTCCGGCGGCATGCGGCGCCGGCTGCTCATCGGCCGCGCGCTGGTGCACCGCCCGCAGCTGGTGCTGCTCGACGAGCCGACCGTCGGGCTCGACCCGCAGGTGCGCAGCGAGCTCTGGTCGCTCGTGGCCCGGCTGCGCGACGAGGGCGTCACCGTGCTCATGAGCACCCACTACATCGAGGAGGCCGAGCGGCTCGCCGACACCGTCGCGGTCATGGCGGCCGGCCGGGTCGTGGCCCGCGGGGTGCCGGCGCAGCTGGTCACCGAGCACGCCGGGCGCGAGGCGCTGGAGGTGCTGGCCTCCCCGGCCCGGCTGGCGGAGGTCGCGGCCCGCGCCGCCCGGGCCGGCCTGCCGACCCGCCGCACCGGGCCGTCGCTGTCGGTGCTGCGGGCCGAGGGGGTGCACGCCGACGACCTGGGGGCCGGCGGCGACGACGTGGGGCTCCGGCGCCGCGAGGCCGTGCTGGAGGACGTGTTCGTCGTGCTGACGGGGGAGGAGGTCGCATGAGCGTCTACGCGGTCGAGCCCGCCGCCGTGCGCGGCGTGATGCTGCGCGAGTGGGTGATGTACCAGCGCTACTGGGCCTCCACCACCATCTCCTCGGTCGTCGAGCCGGTCATGTACCTGCTCGCCTTCGGGTTCGGCGTCGGCGCGCTGGTCAGCACGGTCGGGGGCTACGACTACAAGGAGTTCGTCGGCACCGGCGTCGTCGCGACGTCGGTGCTGTTCAGCTCGGCCTTCCCCGGCATGTTCGCCACGTTCGTGAAGCGGACGTTCCAGCACACCTACGACGCCATGCTGGCCGCGCCGGTCGACACCAGCGACCTGGTGACGGCCGAGGCGCTGTTCCTCGCGCTCAAGTCCGGCGCGTACGGCCTGGCGCCGCTGGGGGTGGCGCTCGCCTTCGGGCTCGACCCGGCCTGGGGGATGCTGCTCGTGCCCGTGTTCGGGGCGCTCGCCGGCTTCGGCTGGGCGTGCTTCGGGATCTGGGTCAGCGGCCTGGTGCCCAGCATCAACAGCTTCAACTACGTGATCTCGTGCCTGCTCACGCCGGTCTTCCTCGTCGCGGGGACGTTCTTCCCCATCGACGGGCTGCCCGGCTGGGCGCAGGTCGCCGCCCGGCTCAACCCGCTGCACTCGCTCGTCGAGCTGGTCCGGCACGCCGCCTTCGGACTGCAGGTGGTGGACCTCGCGCACCTGCTGCTGCTCGCCGGCTTCGGCGCGCTCACCTGGCTGCTCGCCGTGCGCCGCCTGCGCGCCCGGCTGGTGCAGTAGCCCCTTTCCGGGCGGGCCCTCGCTACAGCTGCAGCGAGGTGACCGCGGTGAACTCCTCGATGCCCAGCGGGCCGAGCTCGCGGCCGTAGCCGCTCTGCCCGAAGCCGCCGAAGGGCGCGGTGGGGTTGAAGACCCCGCCGTTGACCCCGACCTGCCCGGTCCGCATCCGCTTGGCGAAGGCGACGGCGCGGTCGCGGTCGGACGCCCAGACCGCGCCCGACAGGCCGTACGCCGTGCCGTTGGCGACCGCGAGCGCCTCCTCGTCACCGCCGTCGTAGGGCACGACCGTGAGGACGGGCCCGAAGACCTCCTCCTGCTCGATCGTCGTGCCCGCCTCGGCCACGAGCACGGTCGGCTGCACGAAGAAGCCGGTCGGCTGCCCCTCGGGCTGGTCGGGCCCGCCCGCGACGAGCTTGGCGCCCGCGGCGACGGCGTCGCGGATGTAGCCGCGCACCCGCTCCTGCTGCACCTTGGACACCAGCGGGCCCTGCTGGGTGGCCGGGTCGAGCGGGTCGCCGACGGGGGCGAACTGCGCGAAGACCTCGAGCAGCCCCTCGACCTCGGCCAGCCGCGAGCGCGGCACGACGAGACGGGTGAGGGCGCTGCAGGTCTGCCCGGAGTTGATGAGGCAGCCGGTGAGCGAGCCGGCGACGGCGTTGCCGAGCTCCTCGCTCGACAGGTCGTCGAGCAGCACCGAGGCGCTCTTGCCGCCGAGCTCCAGCGAGGTGCGCTTCGGGGCGGCGGAGGCGATCTCGGCGACCCGGCGGCCGGCCCGCGTGGAGCCGGTGAAGCTCACCATGTCGACGAGCGGGTGGCCGGCGATCGCCTCGCCGACGACCGGCCCGGTCCCCGTCACGAGGTTGAAGACGCCCGGCGGCAGCCCGACGGCATCGATGACCTCGGCGAGCAGGTAGGCCACGCCCGGCACGAGCTCGGACGGCTTGAGCACGATCGTGCAGCCCGCGGCGAAGGCCCCGGCGACCTTGGCGCTGATCTGGTGCAGCGGGTAGTTCCACGGCGTGATGGCGCCGACGACGCCGACCGGCTGGCGCACGAGCAGCGAGTTGCCCGAGCGGCGCTCCCACTCGACGGAGTCGGCGACGTCCTCGACCGAGGCGAAGTCGACGACCGGCAGGCCGGCCTGCACGAGCACCGCGATCTGCCACGGCGCCCCCATCTCCGTGCTGGCGAGCAGGGCGATCTCCTGCGCGCGGGCCTTGAGGCCCTCGGCGATCGCCGTGCAGGCCTTCACCCGGTCGGCGAGCGAGGTGCCGGCCCACCCGGGCAGCGCGCGCGACGCGGCCTGCACCGCGGCGTCGACGTCCTCGGGCGTCCCGTCGGGGACGGTGCCGATGACCTGCTCGGTGTACGGGTTGGTGATCGGCAGCGTCCCGGTGCCGGTCGAGGGGACCCAGGCCCCGTCGACGTAGATCCGGTCGCGGGTGTGCTGCAGCGGGGTGGTCACGGACGGGCTCCTGCGGGTCAGGCCGCGGGGGCGGCGTCGAGGGCCTCGTCGGCCCGCTGCTTGTCGGTGCCGGTCGCCTCGTCGCGGGCTCCGGAGATCTGCTCGGCGGTGCGGTGCGCGAGCGCCATGCAGGTGAGCATCGGGTTGGCCCCCGACGGGGTCGGGAAGGCGGAGGTGTCGCCGATCCAGACGCCCTGCACGTCGTGCAGCTCGCCGGTCGGCCGCGCCACCGACGTCGCCGGGTCGGTGCCCATCCGGGCCGAGCCCATCTGGTGCGCCGAGCCCATGAACAGGCCACCGGCGCCGATGGGGACCTGGTCGAGCTCGTCGCACCACGCCTCGACGTCCTCGCCGCGCTGCCACACCCGCGGGGTGGCGCCGAACCACAGCTCCTCGGCCCCGGCCGCCTCGTGCAGCCGGGCCATGACGCGCAGCCCCTGGCGGTAGGCGGCGATGTCGCGCTCGTCGGTGAGGGCGTAGGTGTGCACCGCCTCGCCCGACTCGTCGATCGTCACCTCCCCGCCGGTGTGGTCGCGGATGATGAACAGGAAGTCGCACATCCGGCCGAGCTTGCTCATCGCCTCCTTGGCCTGCTTGCCGTCGCGGCGGGCGAGCTGGAAGGCGAAGACGCCGGAGTACCACTGCGAGCCCTCGACGAGGATCCCGTAGCCGTCGCCCAGGTCGCGGAACTCGTCCATGACGGCGGCCTGCGGCGGCCCCCACCAGGCGTCCTGCTGCTCGGGGTAGACGCCGAAGATCCCGGCGCTCGGGTGCAGGTAGAGGTTCTTGCCGACCGCCGGGCCGCCGATGCCGCTGCGCAGCAGCAGCGCCGGGGTCTCGAGCGCGCCGCAGGCCACGACGACGTCCTTCGCGCGCACCATGACCGAGCGGGTCTCGCCGGTCGCCGGGTCGGTGTAGGTCGCGGCGACGCCGCACGCCCGGCCCTGCTCGGTGCAGACCTGGTCGGCGCGCGTGTGGGACATGATCACCGCACCCGCGTCGTACGCGTCGCGCAGGTAGGTGTTGAGGGTGCTCATCTTGCTGCCGGTCGGGTCGCCGAACTGCGTGTAGCCGGCGGCGACCGGGTCGTAGGTGTCCGGGTCGACGTTGCGGACGGCGGTGTGCACCGACCAGCCGAGCTTCGCGGCGCCCTCGGCCATCCGCTGGTGCGGCCCGTTGTAGTCCGAGCAGGAGTCGTTGGCCTTCATCCGGGCCAGCACGGCCTCGAGGTGCCGGTCGAACTCGGGGCTGTCGACGTCGGTGAGCCCGTGCTCGGTCGCCCACTCGCGGCGCACCTCGGCGCTGGGCTTGAGGCAGTTGTGCCAGTTGATGGTCGTGCCGCCGCCGAGGGTCGCCCCGGCGAGCAGGCCGATGTTGCCGTCGGCCGAGACCGACAGGCCCTTGCGGTACATCATCGTCTGGCTGGCCTCGATCTCGAGCTGGCGGTAGTCGCGCTCGCTCGTCGCGCCGCCCGCCTCGAGGACGGCCACCTTCTTGCCCTGGGTGGCCAGGACGCCGGCGATGGTGCCGCCGCCCGCGCCGCTGCCGACGACGACGACGTCGACCTCGAGGACCTCGCCGTTCGCCGGGACGTGCGGGCGCACGTGCGGCTCGTCCTGCGGCGGGGTGATCTGCGGGCCCGGGTAGCCGTAGCCGGCCCAGAACGGGTTGCGGCCCTGCTCGTCGGTGATCGAGTGGGCGAGCATGCAGGCCGCGCCGCGCAGGGTCGAGATCGCCACGAGCGCCTCGGGGGCCAGCGCGAGCGCGGTCCCGAGCATGCCCTCCCGGGACAGCCGCCCCTGGTGCTGGAAGCCGAGCAGGGCGAGCCCGTCGAGCAGCTGCGCGATGCCGGCCTGGTCGGCCTCGGGCAGCTCGGACAGGAACATCTCCAGCCCGAGGTGCGCCCCCACGGCCGAGCCCGGGAGCGCCCAGAAGCCCGTCGGGTCGTCCGGCACGTCCAGCGAGGGGACGGCGGTGTCGACGAGGGCCTGCAGGACCTCGCGCTGGACGGGGGTGAGCTCTGCCACCGGCTCCTCCTGCGACGCGCGGCGGCCCTGTGCCACCGGTCACAGGGAGCCTGCCACCCGGGTGCTGCGGTGCGCGACCGGGTGCCGGGTGGCGGGACGCCCGTCCTACCTGGTGGGACGCGCCGTGCGTCGCGCGACGTAGCGCAGCCCGAGCAGGCCGAGGACGGCCCCGCACAGGCACATCGCGTACCACCAGCCGTGCACGTCCGCCCCGAGCAACCGGGCGACCAGCAGGCCGACCAGGCCGAGCAGCCACAGAGCGGTCCCGGCGGCGACCACGCGGGTGTCGTCGAGCTCGTACGGCTCCGGGTCGGGGCGCCGCTCGCCCTCGGGCGGGACCAGGAAGCGGGGGAGGGCCACGGCGGCACGGTACGCCCGGCGGCCCCGCCGACCGGCCGGTCTGGCACCCTTCCGCGCATGACCAGCACCGCGACGGGCAGCCGCGCGCCCGCGAACGGCCTCGACCGCTACTTCGGGATCACGGAGCGCGGCTCGACCGTGCAGCGGGAGGTGCGCGGCGGCTTCGCCACCTTCTTCACGATGGCCTACATCGTCGTGCTCAACCCGCTCATCATCGGGACCGCGGCGGACGCCGACGGCCGCGTCCTCGGCATCCCGCAGGTCGCCGCGGTCACCGCCTTCGTCGCCGCCGTGATGACGATCCTCATGGGCGTCGTGGGGCGCTACCCGTTCGCGCTCGCCACCGGCCTCGGGCTGAACGTCTTCGTCACCTTCTCGATCGCGTCGGAGATGAGCTGGGCCGACGCCATGGGCCTGGTCGTGCTCGAGGGCCTGGTCATCACGCTGCTCGTGCTCACCGGCTTCCGCACCGCGGTCTTCCACGCCATCCCCGGCGAGCTCAAGACCGCGATCAGCGTCGGCATCGGGCTGTTCATCGCCTTCATCGGGCTGGTCGACGCCGGCTTCGTGCGGCGCATCCCCGACGCGGCGGGCACCACCGTGCCCGTCCAGCTCGGGGCGACCGGCCAGCTGCGCGGCTGGCCCACCCTGGTCTTCGTCGTCGGGCTGCTGCTCACCGCCGTGCTCGTCGCCCGCCGTACGCGGGGGGCGATCCTGCTGGGCATCGTGGCCACGACGGTGGTCGCCGCCGTCGTCGAGGCGGTCTTCGACGTGGGCCCCAACACCCCGGACGGCGCCAACCCGGGCGGCTGGTCGCTCAACGTGCCGGCCCTGCCCGACGGGGTCGTCCGCACCCCGGACCTGTCCCTGCTGGGCGACTTCTCGCTGTTCGGCTCGTTCAGCCGGGTCGGGGTCGTCGCCGCTCTGCTGCTCGTCTTCACCCTCATGCTGGCCGACTTCTTCGACACGATGGGCACGGTCGTCGGCGTCGGGGCGGAGGCCGGGCTGCTCGACGACGAGGGCCAGCTGCCCGGCGCCGACCGGGTGCTGCTCGTCGACGGGCTCGCGGCGGCGGCCGGGGGCGCCGCCTCGGCGTCGTCGGTGACGACCTACATCGAGTCGGCGGCGGGCGTCGGCGACGGCGCGCGCACCGGGCTGGCCTCGCGTGGTGACGGGCGGGCTGTTCCTGCTGGCCCTGCTGTTCACGCCGCTGGTGGAGGTCGTGCCCTTCGAGGCGGCCTCGCCGGCGCTCGTCGTCGTCGGCTTCCTGCTCATCACGCAGGTGCGCAGCATCGACTTCGACGACTACACGATCGCGATCCCGTGCTTCCTCACGATCGTGCTCATGCCGTTCACCTACTCGATCACCAACGGCATCGGCGCGGGCTTCGTGTCGTACGCCCTGCTCAAGGTCACCGGCGGCCGGGCCCGCGAGGTGCACCCGCTGCTGTGGCTGGTCGTCGCGCTGTTCCTCGTCTACTTCGCGATCAACCCGCTGCAGGACGCCCTGACCTGAGCGCGGACGCAGGGCCTCGATGTCGTGAGCCGAGGTAATGACCTAGGCTAAGGACATGCCCGCCGCCGACACCGCCCTCGCGAGCGCCCTGCGGCTGTCGGTGATGCGCCTGGCGCGCCGGCTGCGCGCCGAGCGCCCCGACACGTCGCTGTCGCTCAGCCAGCTCGCCGCGCTCGCCACCCTCGACCGGCACGGCCCGCTCAGCCCGGGGAGCTCGCCGCCCACGAGCGGGTCCAGCCGCCGTCGATGACCCGCCTGGTGGCGACGCTCGAGGGCGCCGGCCTCGTCGACCGCGCGGCGCACGCCACCGACCGGCGCCAGGTCGTCCTGCGCGTCAGCCCGGAGGGCGCCGCGCTGCTGCGCGAGGACCGCCGGGCCCGGGACGCCTGGCTCGCCCAGCGCCTGCGCGCGCTCGAGCCGGCCGACCGCGAGGTGCTGAGGCAGGCCGCCGCCGTGCTCGACCGCCTGGCGGCGGCGTGACGGCCCCGAGGCGGGACCCGCGCCGTCCCCCGTGCGGGCCGCCCGCCGGGGGCGCGGCGACGTGCAGATGTTCCGCTCGCTGCGGGTGCGCAACTACCGCCTGTTCGCCGCCGGCCAGGTCGTCAGCCTCACCGGCACCTGGGCGCAGCGCATCGCGCAGGACTGGCTCGTGCTGCAGCTGTCCGGCGACAGCGGCCTCGCGCTCGGCATCGTCACGGGCCTGCAGTTCCTGCCGGTGCTGCTGCTCGGGATGTACGGCGGGGTGCTGGCCGACCGCTACGACAAGCGCACCGCTCCTCGTCGCCGTCCAGGTCGTCATGGGCGTGCTCGCGCTCGCGCTCGGCGCTGCTCGACGTCACCGGGGTCGGTCCAGCTGTGGCACGTCTACGCGCTGCCTTCGCGCTCGGCGTCGCCTCCGCCGTCGACGTCCCGGTGCGCCAGGCGTTCGTCGTCGAGCTCGTCGGGCCCGACGACCTGCCCAACGCGGTCGAGCCTCAACAGCGCCATCTTCAACTCCGCCCGCATCGTCGGGCCCGGCCCTCGCCGGGCTCGTCATCGCGGCGGCCGGCACCGGCTGGGTCTTCCTCGGCAACGCCGTCTCCTACGTCGCCGTCGTCGCCGGGCCTGGTCGCTCATGCGCGCCGACGAGCTGCACGCGGCCGCGCGCGTCGCCCGGGCCCGCGGGCCAGGTGCGCGAGGGGCTGCGCTACGTCCGGCGCAGCCCCGACCTGCTCGTCACCGATCGCGCTCGTCGGCGTCATCGGGATGTTCGGCCTGAACTTCCAGGTCACGCTCGCGCTGCTCGCCAAGCAGGTCTTCGGCCAGGGGCGCGTCGTCGTTCGGCCTGCTCAGCAGCATGCTCGCCGTCGGCTCGCTGCTCGGCGCGCTCGCCAGCGCCCGCCGCAGCGGGCCGCCGCGGCTGCGCCGGCTGCTGCTCGGCCGCGCTGCGTCTTCGGCCTGCTCGAGGTCGCTCGTCGGCCTGGCGCCGACCTACGCGGTGCTGGCGCGTGCTGCTCGTGCCGACCGGCTTCGCGGTGCTGACCTTCACCACGACCGCCAACACGCTCGTGCAGCTCGGCAGCGCCGCCGCACGTGCGCGGCCGGGTGATGGCGCTGTACGTCCTCGTCTTCCTCGGCGGCACGCCGTTCGGCGCGCCGGTCATCGGCGCCGCTGCCGAGGTCCTCGGCCCGCGCTCGGGCCTGCTCGATCGGCGGCGGCGTGAGCGCCCTCGGTGCGGTGCGTCGGCGCCGTCTACCTCACCCGCAGCCGCTCGCTGGTCGTCGAGCCGCACCTGCTGCGCCGCCACCCCCACGTGCACGTGCGGGGCCCGGCGCCGTAGCCGGTCAGCCGCTGCTCGGAGCGCGTCGGCCGGGCGCGTGCGCAGCCGCCGCACGGCCAGGCCGAAGAACATTCACGAGCGTCGCGACCAGCCCCACCGCGCCGACCGCGAGACCAGGGGGGTAGAGCACGTCGAAGACGAGCAGCAGCACGCCGTTGACGGCCAGCGCGAGCAGCAGCAGCCCGATGACGGCGAGCCGGCTCGACACCACGACGACGCGCTCCTTGTCGCTGCTGCCGAACAGCAGGCGGTGGTACGACGCCGGCGTCACCAGCACGATGATCGCCGCCGCGGCGAACAGCAGCGTCGCGGCGTAGACCGTGCGCTGGAAGTGCGTCGTCTTGTCGAACCGCGCGGAGAACGGCACGGTCAGCAGCAGCGAGAACAGGATCTGCACGCCGGTCTGCGTGACCCGCAGCTCCTGCAGCAGCCCCCCCAGTTGCGGTCGGCGGTCTCGTCGGTCGATTCGTCCCGCGTCCCGGGGCCCTTGCTCATGGACCGGGCACTACCCCCGGTCCGGGGCGTCCAGCACCTTCGTGACGAGCGCGACGAACTGCTGCTCGAACGCGGGGTCCAGGGTGGCCCGCGTCTGCAGGTCGAGCAGCAGCGAGCGGCGCAGCGCGGCCGCCTCGTCGCGGGCGCCCTCGCGCCGGCCCTGCGCCTTGCCGAGCAGGAAGCCGAGGGCACCGGCCGCGCCGAGCACCGCGAGCAGGCCGAGCGCGTCGAGCACGATCACCGCCGGCTCACCTCGCCGTCGGCAGGCTCAGCGCGCTGCCGCTGCCCGGCGCGTACACGGTGATGCCCTGCGGCAGGGCGTGCAGCGCGTCGATCTGGGCGCAGGTCGGGCACTTCTCGTAGCCCTGCTGGCGCTGCTCGTTGGCCGACGCCTGCGCGGTCGCCTGGGCGATCTGGGCCTGCGCCTCGCTGACCTTGGCGAACGCCGCCTGCGCGTCGTCGACCGCCTTCTGCACGTTGTCCGGCAGCGTGATGCGCACGAGGTTGAAGCGCAGGTCGGTGACGTACGGCCCCCCGAGCGTGTCCGTGAGGTCCTTCTGCAGCGAGACGTTGATGTCCTGCTGGATCTGCGCGATGTTGACGTTGTTCTCTTGCCGGTGCCGGCCGCGACGCTCGCCGACCCGGCGTTCTGCACGAGCGCGCAGGACGAGACGAGCTCGGCGCAGGGGAAGTTGCCGATCTGCTCGCGCAGGGCGTTGTCGATGATCGGCCGCGCGATCCTCGAACGCCCCGATGCCGGCGTCGCCGTCGTACGGGTGGTAGCGCTGGCCGTCGGTCGACTCGAAGGTGCGGATGCCGTACGCGTTGTCGAAGGCCCTCAGCAGCGACAGGCACCGCGGGTCCGCCGGGTCGGCGCACTGCGGCACGTCGCTGGTGTTGAGCGTGAAGTACAGGGTGCCCTCGATGCCCACGTCGACGCCGTCTGCGGTGGGCGTGTGGACCACGTCGACGCCGGAGCGGGCGCCGCGCCGTCGGAGGTGATCGTGTAGAAGCGCGGGTGGAGGGGTACTTGTGGACCTCGCTGTAGAGCCCGACGTAGTGCCGTCCGCTGGAGCTCGGCAGCACCTGGCGGATGTTGTTGCGTCGAGCGGGCCGCCGTTGCGCACGACGGCGACCTCGCCCCGGTGGTGCGGTCGAACGGCTGGCGGCCTTGCCCAGCACCCCGATGCCCGACGGCAGGACCAGGACGGCGGTGCGCCGGCGAGCCAGGTGCCGGTGGTCGACCGCGGCGGGACGAGGGTGCGGTCATGCGGGCTCCGGGGCGGGCGGGACGGCCGCGCAGCCTACGGCGGCGTCGCGCCGCGCCTGCGGACGCGCGGCCCAGGCTCCCGGCCGCAGCGCCGAGGCCAGGCACAGCACGACGAGCAGCACCGACGGGGAGCACGCCACGACCAGGTAGACCTGCACGAGCCGCGAGTGGTCGCCGAAGGTCGTGACGACAGGGAAGACGAGGCCAGCAGGAAGACCGCGAGGGCGGCGTTGAGCACCCGCGGCACCCAGCTCTGGGGGAGCAGCGGCGGCGCGCTGCTCAGAGCCGTCCACCATGTGGTCGATGCAGCCGGTGAGCGCCTCGACGTCGGCCGGGTCGATCGCCGGGAACATCGAGATGCGCAGCTGGTTGCGGCCGAGCTTGCGGTAGGGCTCGGTGTCGACCACGCCGTGGGCCCGCAGCACCGCCGCGACCGCCGCCGCGTCGACGTCGTCGGAGAAGTCGATCGTCCCGACGACCTGGCTGCGCTGGGCGGGGTCGGCCACGAAGCAGGAGGCGTACGGCGCTCTTCTCGGCCCAGGTGTAGAGCCGCGAGGAGCTGTCGGCGGTGCGCCCGACCGCCCAGTCGAGCCCGCCCTGCTCGAGGAACCAGTCGACCTGCTCGGCCATGAGGAAGATCGTGGCGAGCGCGGGGGTGTTGTAGGTCTGGTCCTTGGTGCTGTTGTCGAGCGCGATCGTCAGGTCGTACGACGCCGGCACCCAGCGGCCGGCGGCGACCCGGGCGACGCGCTCGAGCGCCAGCGGGCTCATCAGCGCCAGCCACAGGCCGCCGTCGGAGGCGAAGCACTTCTGCGGCGAGAAGTAGTAGGCGTCGAACTGCGCCGGGTCGACCGGCAGGCCCCCGGCGCCCGAGGTCGCGTCCACGGCGACCAGGGCGCCCTCGTCGGCGCCGGTCGGCCGGGCGATCGGCATCATCACGCCGGTCGAGGTCTCGTTGTGCGTGAGGGCGTAGAGGTCGATGCCCGGGCCCGGGCTGCGGCAGCGGGTGGGTGCCCGCGTCGCTGGTGACGACCGACGGCTCGTCGAGGAACGGCGCGGCCGCGGCGGCCTGCGCGAACTTGCTGGAGAACTCGCCGAAGGACAGGTGCTGCGACCGCCGCTCGATGAGCCCGAAGGTCGCGATGTCCCAGAACTCGGTGGCGCCGCCGTTGCCGAGCAGCACCTCGTAGCCGTCCGGCAGCGCGAACAGCTGGCGCAGGCCGGAGCGCAGCCGGGCGACCTCGCGCTTGACCGGCGCCTGCCGGTGCGAGGTGCCGAGGTAGCTGCGGCCGGTCGCGGCGAGCGCCTCGACCTGGGCCGGGCGGATCTTGGACGGGCCGGCGCCGAAGCGGCCGTCGGCCGGCAGCAGCTCCGCCGGGACCGTGATCTGCGGGACGGGCATCAGACCTGGTTGCCGTCGGGCAGCGTGCCGCTCGCGACCTCGGAGACCGGCCGCGGGGCCGGGCCGACGTACTTCGCCGACGGGCGGATGAGCTTGTTGAGCCGCTTCTGCTCGAGGATGTGCGCGCTCCACCCGGCCGTGCGGGCGCAGGTGAACATCGACGTGAACATGTGGGCGGGGACCTCGGCGAAGTCGAGCACGACGGCGGACCAGAACTCCACGTTGGTGCGCAGGGGGCGGTCGGGGTAGCGCGCCGACAGCTCCTCGATCGCGGCCTTCTCCAGCGCCTCGGCGACCTCGTAGCGGTGCGAGCCGAGCTCCTTCGCCGTACGGCGGAGCACGCGGGCCCGCGGGTCCTCGGCCCGGTAGACGCGGTGCCCGAAGCCCATGAGCCGCCGCCCGGCGTCCATCTCGGCCTTGACGTACGTCGTGGCGTCGCCGGTCTTCTCGACGTCGTCGAGCATCTGCAGCACGCGGGAGGGAGCGCCGCCGTGCAGCGGGCCGGACAGCGCGCCGACCGCCGAGGAGATCGCCGCGGCGGCGTCGGCGCCGGTGGAGGCGACGACGCGGGCGGTGAAGGTCGAGGCGTTCATGCCGTGCTCGGCGGCCGAGACGAAGTAGGCGTCGACGGCGCGGGTGTGCGCCGGGTCGGGGTCGCCCTTCCAACGGATCATGAAGCGCTCGACGACGCTGCCGGCCTTGTCGATCTCGCTCTGCGGGACCATCGGGCGGCCGAGGCCGCGGGCGCTCTGGGCGACGAAGGCCATCGCCATGACCGACACGCGGGCGAGGTCGTCGCGGATCTGGTCGACGTCGATGTCGAGCATCTGCTGCAGGCCCCAGGCCGGCGCGAGCATGGCGATGGCGCTCTGCACGTCGACGCGGATGTCGCCGGAGTGCACCGGCAGCGGGAACGGCTCGGCCGGCGGCAGGCCCGGGTTGAAGCGGCCGTCGACGAGCAGCCCCCACACGTTGCCGAAGGACACCTGGCCCACGAGGTCCTCGATGTCGACGCCGCGGTAGCGCAGCGCGCGAGCCCTCCTTGTCGGGCTCGGCGATCTCGGACTCGAAGGCGACGACGCCCTCCAGGCCGGGCTTGAACACGGTCTCGTCGGCCATGGTGAGACTCCGCGGGTGCTCGAAGGGTCGGGGCAGGCGGGCCTGCGCCGGGTCTGACCGGCATTCTGCCCGAGACCCGGGAGGCGGGGAGGCCGGGCCGTGGGGGACCCTGCCGGGGTGCCGCCCGAGCCGCCCGACCTCGCCGACCTGCGCCGCGACTACACCCGGGCCGGGCTGGCCGAGGACGAGCTCGCCGGCACCTGGTCCGAGCAGCTGGCGCGCTGGCTCACCGAGGCCGCCGGCCTCGTCGAGCCCAACGCCGTCGTGCTGGCCACGGCCACGCCGGACGGCGTGCCCAGCGCCCGCACGGTCCTGCTCAAGGGCCTCGACGAGCGGGGCCTGGTGCTCTACACCAACCTCACCAGCCGCAAGGGCCGCGAGCTGGCCGCCAACCCGGCCTGCTCGCTCGTGCTGCCCTGGGTCGAGCTGGAGCGCCAGGTGGTGGTGACCGGGCGGGCCGAGCAGGTCTCCCGCGCCGAGACCGAGGCGTACTTCCGCTCCCGCCCGCGCGGGTCGCAGCTCGGGGCGTGGGTGTCGCACCAGTCGGCGGTGGTCGAGGGGCGGGAGGTGCTCGAGGCGCGGCAGGCCGAGCTGGAGGAGCGCTTCGCCGACGGCGAGGTGCCGGTGCCGGGGTTCTGGGGCGGCTGGCGGGTGGTGCCGGACGCGGTGGAGTTCTGGCAGGGCCGGCCCTCGCGGCTGCACGACCGGCTGCGCTACCGGCGTACGGCCGACGGGTGGCGGGTGGAGCGGCTCTCGCCGTGACGCGGTCCAGACTGTTGCGGTGAGCACCGACCCGTCGCCCGGCGACGGCCGCCCCGAGACGATCGAGCGCGCTGCCGGGCTGCGCGCCCGGGTGCGCGGCCTGGCCCTGGACACGACCCCGCTGCGGGTCTCCCGGCCGTACCGCGACCTGCTGGTCGGTGACGCGGTCAGCGTCGTCGGCACCCAGGTGACGACGGTCGCGGTGCCGATCCAGGTGTACGCGCTGACCGGCTCGGCGTTGGCCGTCGGCCTGGTGGGTCTCGCCGGGCTGCTGCCGATCGTGCTCTTCGGCCTGTACGGCGGCGCGGTCGCCGACGCGGTCGACCGCCGCAAGCTCGTCCTGCTGACCACGACCGGCCAGGCCGTCCTGTCGAGCGTGCTGCTCGTGCAGGCGCTGCTGTCCTTCGACCAGACGTGGCTGCTCTACCTCGTGGTGGCCGGCCAGTCGGGGCTGTTCGCGCTCGACAGCCCGGCGCGGCAGGCCTTCGTGCCGCGGCTGCTCCCGGTGGGGCTGCTCCCCGCGGCCAACGCCCTGCGGCAGGTCGAGTTCAACATCGGGGTCACCGCGGGACCGCTGCTGGCGGGGGTCCTCGTGGGCCGCTACGGGTTCGGCACGGCGTACGCCCTGGACGCCGTCTCCTTCACCGCCTCGCTCTGGGCGGTGGCCCGGCTGCCGTCGATGGCGCCGGAGGGCGGCGGGCGGCGGGCCGGGCTGACGAGCGTCGTGGAGGGGCTGCGGTTCCTCGCCACCCGGCAGGTGCTGCTGCTGACCTTCGTCGTCGACCTCGTCGCGATGGTCTTCGCGATGCCGCGGGCGCTGTTCCCCGCGCTGGCGGAGCAGGTGTTCGGCGGCGGGGCGGAGACGGCGGGGGCCCTCTACTCCGCGCTGGCCGCGGGAGCGCTGCTCGGGGCGCTCGGGGGCGGGTGGTTCGGGCGGGTGCACCGGCAGGGGATGGCGGTGCTCGCCGCCGTCGTCGCCTGGGGTGTCGCGGTGGCGCTGTTCGGCCTCACCGACCGGCTGTGGCTGGCGCTCGTGCTGCTGGCGGTCGCGGGGGCCGCGGACATGGTGTCGGCGGTGTTCCGCACCGCGATCCTGCAGGCGGCGGCGCCCGACGAGATGCGCGGGCGGCTCGGCGGCGTCTTCATCGTCGTCGTCGCGGGCGGGCCGCGGCTCGGGGACGCTCGGGCCGGCGCCGGGGCCTCGGTGGCCGGGCTGCAGGGGGCGGTGGTCGCCGGCGGGCTCGCCTGCGTCGGCCTGGTGCTCGCGGTGGCGGCGGTCGTGCCGCGCTTCCGGGCGTACGACGCGCGGGAGCCGCACGCGTAGGCGTGCCCTGAGTGCGTGCGGGGCGTGCGGGGCGTGCGGGGCGTGCGGGGCGGCGAGGCGGCCCGTCCGGCCGTGGCCGGTCCCGGGGGCGCCGCCGACAGGTGCTCGGGGTCGTCGCCTGAGGCGGCTGGCAGAGGTGACGGCGCGCGGGTCGAGGAGGGCGGCGCGGCCCTCGCGTGCTGGGGTCTCGGGCTGTGCACAGGTGCTTGACGACGTCGGGTTGGTGCGGCAGTATCGAACACGTGTTCGAGGACAGGCTAGGTCGGGGGGACGAGCCGGCGCGCCCGCGCCAGGACCTGCCGGACGCCTGCCGGACGCCCTGCCGGACGCCCTGCCGGACGCGCTGCCGGAGGCGCTGCCGGGGTTCGAGCGGTCGCAGAAGGCGACGCAGGTGCTGCTGGCGGCCGAGCAGGCGGCGGCGCGGGCGTTCCTGGCGTCGCTGTCGGCGGTCCACGACCTGTACGTCGCGGTGTCCCGCGACGACGACCGGCAGGTCGCCGGCCGGCGGAGCCTGGACGCTGCCGCCGACAGCCCACCCCGGCGGGTGCCGATCGACTGGGTCAGCGAGAAGGACCTGGCGCTGGCCGAGCTGGCGCTGGTGCTGCAGGTCCACCCCCGCACCGCGCTGGCCCGCCTGGGGCTGCACGAACGCCTGCTCGAGCAGCCGCTGCTCGTGCAGCTGCTGGAGAGCGGGCTGCTGACGGTCCCGGCGTTCCTGGCCGCCGACGACGCCCTCGCGCTGCTGGGTGACGCGCGGCTGCCCGGCACCGACCCGCAGACCGGCCCCCGCCAGGTCGACCTGGTCCTGGAGCGGCTGCTGGGCCGCCGCGACCCCGACGGGCAGCTGACCGGCTGGACCGACACCCCCGGCCGGCTGCGCTCCGCGATCACCCGGGCGATGATCCGGCTCGACCCCGACGGCTACGCCCGGCGCCGCGCCGAAGCGACCCGCCGCGACACCGGGGTCCGCCTCAAGGCCCTGGCCGACGGGCTGGCCGAGCTCGCCGCGACCGGCCCCGCCACCAGCCTGACCGCCGCCCACACCCTGCTGGAGCAGCTGTCCGGCCCGACCGGCCCGGACGACGACCGCAGCCACGGACAACGCCAGGTCGACGCGCTGCTCACCGCGCTGCTCGGCGCCACCGCACAGACCGGCCTGGCCCTGGAGCTGGACCTGGAGATCCCGGTCCAGACCACCAGCACCCGCCCCGTCCCCCAACCCCACGGCCCCGACCTCGCCGAACCCGTCCACCTCCGCACCGCCCTCACCGCCCAACTGCTCGCCCTGCTCAGCGGCACGCCCGAGCCCCACGCCGAGCAGGCCGAGCAGGCCGAGCAGGCCGAGCAGGCCGAGCAGGCCGAGCAGGCCGAGCAGGCCGAGCAGGCCGAGCAGGCCGAAGGCCGAGTGGACCGCACAGGCCGAGCGGGAGCGACCCCAGCCGCAGTCCGAGCGGCGCCCGGACCAGCCGCACCGAGGCCAGCGGGAGCCGCACGCCGAGCGGCCAGACCCGGCGCCACCGACCGTGCCGCACTCCCGCGAGAGCGGCGACCCTGCCGGCGGACCGACCACCAGCACCGACCTCGACGTGGACCTCGACGACGAGCTGGCCGATGAGCTGGCCGATGAGCCCTACGGCGAGCCGTCCCTCCTCGAGGCCCTCCCGGCCTCGGACGACAGCAGCGGCGACGTCGACCTGCACGCCGGTCTCGGGCCCGGACCGCCCGACCCACCACCGTCCAGCCGCACCGGCCCCACGAGCAGCCGAGCCGCGCTGCGGGCTGCCCGACAGCGCCTGGCCGACCCCGCACCGCTACCGCAGATCACCGGCCACGACCCCGCCGACCCGCACCTGCTCACCGAACTGCTCGCCGACCCCCACGGCCTCCCGCTCGGCCTCAGCCACGTCACCGTCCGCCGGCTCTGCCGCGACCAACACGGCCAGATCATCGCCGTCGACACCACCGCCCTGCCCCTGGCCACCTGGCTCCGCCGCGCCGCCAAGCACCACCGCCAGCACAGCACCACCGCCAGCACCACCGCCAGCACCACCGCCAGCACCACCGCCAGCACCCCCGGCCTGCCGACCGCCGCCGACCTGCTCCGCCAGCTCACCACCGACCTGCCCACACCCCCCGGCCCCACCAGCAGCTACCGCCCCACCGCCGCCCACCAACGCCTGGCCCGCTACGCCACCCCCACCTGCCGCTTCCCCACCTGCACCCTCCGCCGCTGCGACCTGGACCACCGCGACCCCCACCCCCACGGCCAGACCACCCCCGCCAACCTCGCCCCCGCCTGCCGCCACCACCACCGCCTCAAGCACGCCGGCTGGCGCCCCACCCAGCACCCCGACGGCACCACCACCTGGACCAGCCCCACCGGACTGCGCCGCACCCAACCACCCCCCTGACGCACCACTCAGGCGGCGAGGGCCCGCGCCCGGTCGAGCAGCTCCGCCCGCAGCGGCTGCGCCTCGGCGGCGAACCCGCGCTGAGCAGCGACGTACTCGGCGCGACCCGCCGCCGTCTCGACCGCGAGCGGTGCCAGCCCCCACGCGGCCAGGTCGTACGGCGAGGCCCGCATGTCGACCACCCGGACCCGCCGGGCGAGGTCGAAGCAGTCCGCCACCAGCTCGGACGGCACCTGCGGCGACAGCAGGTACGCCGCGCGGTAGAGGTCCATCGTCGCGTGCAGGCATCCCGGCTGCTCGTGCTCGACCTGGGTCTCCCGGGTCGGCCGCAGCGCGTTGAGCGGCCGCGCGGTCGGGGTGAAGAACCGGAAGGCGTCGAAGTGCGTGCAGCGCACCCCCAGCCGCTCGACGACCGCGGTCGTGCCCGCGGCGCCGAGCCGCAGCGGCACGGACCCGTGCCGGGCGCTCCCCTCGGCCAGCCCGTGCACCATCGCCCACTCGTGCATCCCGAAGCAGCCCAGCTGAGCCGGTCGGGAGGCCGTCGCCGCGAGCACCGGCAGCAGCCGGGCCGCGGCCCGCTGCACCCGGGCGGAGGGCGCCTCGGCCAGCGGCCCGTCCTCGCAGCGCACGCCGGCTCCCGGGCTCCATCGCCGCAGCGCCGCCGGGCTGTGGCCGTAGTAGGTGAACAGGAAGTCCTCGACCGGGTGCGTCTCACCGCGCGCCGCCCTCGCCAGCACCGGGCCGGTCCAGGCGTCGACCCGCGCCTCGTGCGCCGCCTGCCGGGCCCGCCACACAGCCGGCGCCAGCACCTCGTCCGCCAGCACCTCGTCCGCCAGCACCTCGCCCGCCAGCACCTCCACGCGTCGAGGCTAGGCCGCTACCGTCCGGACGTGGACGCTCTCGAGGACCTCACCGGCCGTACGGCCGTCGTCACCGGCGCCGGCTCGGGCATCGGCCGGGCGCTCGCCCGGCTGCTGGCCGCCCGGGGTGCGACCGTGCACCTCGCCGGCCACGACCCGGACCGGCTCGCGGTGGTCGCCGACGAGCTCGGGGAGCGCGCCGTGGTGCACGACGTCGACGTGGCCGACCCGGCGGCGGTCGAGGCCCTCGGCGTGGCGGTCACCGGCCCGGTGCACCTGCTGTTCAGCAACGCGGGCATCGGTCACGCGGGCGCGGTCGTCGACACGCCGCTCGAGGACTGGCGCCGGCTCGTCGAGGTCAACCTCATGGGCGTGGTGCACGGCCTGCGGACCTTCCTGCCGCGGATGCTGGCGCAGGGCGAGCCCGGGCACGTCGTCCACACCGCCTCGGTCGCCGGTCTGGTGCCCAATCCGTACATGGTCCCGTACTCCACGACCAAGGCCGCCGTCGTCGGACTGACCAAGGGTCTCGCGGTCGAGCTCCGCGGCACCTCCGTGAGCGTCCACGCGCTCTGTCCCGGTGTCATCGACACCGACATCGTCGCGAGGTCGACGATGCGCGGGGCCTTCGCGGCCCGGCAGGCGAAGGCCGTGCGGCTCTACGCCACGCGCGGCACCTCGCCCGACGTCGTCGCGCGGCAGGCGCTCGAGGGGGTCGCGCGCGGGAAGGTCGTCATCGCGTCCCCGCGCTACCAGGTCACCCCGCTGTGGCTGCTCGACCGCGTGGCCCCGGCCGCCGCCCGCCGGGTGTCGGCGCTGACCGTCCGCGCCGTGGGCCGTCCCTAGCCGAGCGCCTCCCGCACCACCCGCAGGTCCGCGACGAGCCCGGCGAGCGCGGCGTCGCGGTCGTCGGCCCGCAGCACCGCCGACGGGTGGACCGTCGCCACGGCGCGCGGCCCGTCGGGCTCCGGCCAGTCGAGGACCGTGCCGCGCACCTGCGTCACCCGGAACGACGAGCCGTAGACCGCCTTGCCGGCGGTCGCGCCGAGCAGCACGACGAGCTCGGGGCGTACGGCCGCGAGCTCGGCCGTGAGCCACGGCCGGCACGCCGCCTGCTCCCACGTGTCCGGCGTCGCGTGGATCCGCCGCTTGCCCCGCACGGTGAACTTGAAGTGCTTGACCGCGTTGGTCACGTACACGTCCGAGCGGTCGACCTCCGCCTCGTCGAGCGCCCGCACCAGCAGCTGCCCGGCCGGACCGACGAAGGGCACGCCTCGGGTGTCCTCGACGTCGCCCGGCTGCTCACCGATGAGCATCAGCCGCGCGCCCGCGCTGCCCCGGCCCGGCACGACCTGCGTCGCCGGCTCCCACAGCGGGCACCCGCGGCAGCCGCCCATCGCCGGGCGCAGCACGTCGAGGTCGGTGCTGTCCGGGACGTACGGGGCGGCGGTCGGCCAGTCCGGGCGCGGCATGCGCCAGGCACTACCCGGCGGGCGCAGATCACACCGCGCGGGAGCACCGGACCGCCCCGCGCGGCGGCCCGGCGCGGCAGGATCGCGGCACCGACCCCGGGAAGGACGCCGTGATCCGCCAGCTCACCAGCCTCGACGCGCAGTTCCTCGCCATCGAGGACGACCGGCAGTACGGCCACGTCGGCAGCCTCGCGGTCTACGACCCGAGCACCAGCCCGACGGGGACGCTCACGGCGCAGACCGTCCGCGACCTCGTGCGCGACCGGCTGCCGGTCATCCCGCCCTTCACCTGGCGGCTCGCGCCGGTGCCGCTGGGGGTCGACTACCCGTACTGGGTGCGTGACGAGGCGCTCGACCTCGACTTCCACGTCCGCGAGATCGCGCTCCCGGCGCCCGGCAGCGACGCGCAGCTGGCCACCCAGGTCGCCCGGCTGCACTCGCGCCCGCTGGACCGCGCGCGGCCGCTGTGGGAGCTCTACGTCGTGTCCGGGCTGCCCGAGGGCCGCGTCGCGCTCTACAGCAAGGTGCACCACGCGCTCATCGACGGGGTCTCCGGCGCGGAGATCATCGGGATGCTGCTCGACCTGTCGCCGGACGTCGGCCCGGTGCCGGCCGTCGAGACCGAGCAGCTCGACCCGCACCCCGGCGGCCTCGCGCTGCTGGCGCGGGGCGTGTACGGCGCCGCCCGGCACCCGCTGCGCCGGGTCGCGGCGGTGCCGCGCACGCTCGCCCACCTCGACGAGTCGCAGCTCGCCGCGCTGCCCGGGGTCGCGAGCGTCGGCCGGCTCGCCGCCCGCGCCGACCGCTGGGTGCGCGGCGACGGCGACCGGGTCGTGCGCCCCGGCCTCGCCGCCCCCGCGACGCCGTTCAGCGGGCGGGTGTCGCCGCACCGGTCCTTCGCGTTCGGCCAGCTCGAGCTCGCCCGGGTCAAGGCGGTCAAGACGGCGTACGGCGTCACGGTGAACGACGTCGTCGTAGCACTGTGCGCGGGGGCCGTGCGGCGCTGGCTCGTCGAGCGCGACGCCCTGCCGGAGACGCCGCTGGTCGCCCAGGTGCCGGTGTCGGTGCGCACGCCCGAGCAGTCGATGACGTACGGCAACCGGATCCTCATGCTCGGGGCGCCGCTGCACAGCGAGCTCGCCGACCCGGTCGAGCGGCTGCGCGCGACGTCGGAGGACCTCACGGTCATGAAGACCCGGCACGCGGCGCTGCCGGCCGACCTGCTCACCGACGTCAACCACTTCATCCCGCCGGCGCTGTTCAGCCGGGCCGCCCGGCTCATGCTGTCGCTCGGCGCGCAGGTGGGCCGCCCGTCCTGGAACCTCGTCGTCTCCAACGTGCCCGGCCCGCAGTTCGACCTGTACTGCGCCGGCGCCCGCCTGCTCGCGACGTACCCGGTCTCGGCGATCAGCGACGGCATGGGACTCAACATCACCGTCATGAGCTATCGCGGCATGCTCGACGTCGGGATCCTCGGCGACCGCGCGTCGCTGCCGGACGTCGACGCCCTGGTGGCCTGGATGGGCGAGGAGCTCGACCTGCTCGAGGCCCGCGCCGCCGACGCCGCCTGACGGGTCCGCTCAGGCGGCCCGGGCACCCGCGAGCAGGGCGCGCATCCCGGGCGTGCCGGTGAGCGAGCCGTCCGGGTGCACGAGCAGCGCCTCGTAGCCGGGCAGCCCGGCGATGCGGGCGAGCGAGCCCGGGCCCTGGACGTACGCCGCGGTGGCGTGCACGTCGGCCACCGTCAGCGACGGGCCGACGACGGTCGCGCTGAGCAGGTCCGGCGCGGCGGGCCGGCCGGTGCGCGGGTCGAGCAGGTGCGCGCCCCGCGCGGCGGTGCCGGAGGTGGCGACCGCGCCGTCGGTCAGCGCGACGACGGCGACGAGCCGGGAGCGGTCGCGCGGGTCCTCGACGGCGACCCGCCAGGCCGGCCCGGTCGTCGCGCGGCCGACGACGTCGCCGCCGGCGTTGACCAGCCAGTCGACGCCGTCGAGCCCGGCGAGGGCGGCGGTGGCCTGCTCGACCGCCCAGCCCTTGACCAGGCCCGTCGGGTCCCACCGCCGCACGCCGTCCGCGCCGGGCAGGTCCGCGTCGAACCACCCCCCGGTCTCCTGCCGCGCTCGGGCGCACAGCTCGCGCACCACGCGTACGGCCGGGGAGGCGAGCTCCGGGGCGAGGGCGCCGGCGCGCAGCAGGCCGACCTCGCTGTCGGCGCGCCAGGTGCTGAACACGCGGTCGGCGCGGTGCAGGTCGCCGAGGACCGCCGCGACGGCGCGCGGGGCGGCGGGCCCGCCGCCCCGCACCCGCACGCTCACCGGGAGCCCCATCACCGTCTCGACCCAGGTGCGGGTCACCACCCGGCCCGGTCGAGCGCGGACTGCAGCGACGCCACGTAGCCGTCGCTGGTGACGGTCGCGCCGGACACCGCGTCGATGTCGGCGTCCTGGGCCTCCAGGACCTCGCTGTCGAGGATCGGCACCGCGTAGCCGTTGATCTCGACGTCGCGCCGGTTGCCGCTCGGCACGACGAGCGCGTCCGCCGCGGTGATCTTCCCGCCCGCGACGGTGATCTGCACCTGCACCGGGCCCCAGCGGGTGCTGACGGCCGAGCCGGTCCAGGTGGTGGACCCGCCGGAGGAGCCGGACGACGAGCTGGTGCCGGACGACCCGCTGGTGCCGCTGGTGCCGCTCGCCGGCGTGGTCGCCGACCCGGCGGCGCCGGTGGCGACCGCCGCGGGCGGGCTGCTGGTGCGGTAGCCGAAGAGCAGCACGACGGCCGTGACGGTGGTCAGGAGGGCGAGGACGATGCGGCGCACAGGAGGGCTCCAAGCAGGGGGAGGGGGTCGTGGGGTGCGTTGCGCCGGGACGCACGGCGCGGCGAGTCGTTGCGACGCAGGCGCAACGGGGCTGGCGCGCTGTCCCGCGACCGGTGCGGGGCCCGGCATCGGGTCGCACGTCGGTCACCAGGTGAAGCGCTCAGCGTGCAGGCGCTCCTCGGGCACCCCGGCGGCGCGGGCGGCGGCCAGCGCCGCGGCCGTCCACTCGTCCGGGCCGCAGACCCAGACGGTGCGCTCGGCGACGTCCGGGACGACGGCGCGCAGGGCGGCGACGTCGTCCAGGCGCAGCGAGGCCGGCGCCCAGCCGGCACCCCGCGGGCCGGTCAGGTGCACCACCCGGGTGCCGCGCCGTCGGGCCAGCTGCTCGAGCTCGCCGGCGAAGACCGCCTCGTCGGGCGACCGCACCCGGTGCACGAGGACGACGTCGCCGGGCTCCTGGGGCATCTCCTCGGCGAGCGCCCGCAGGGGGGTGATGCCGATGCCGGCACCGAGCAGCAGGACGCCGCGGGTCGTGCGGTGCTCCGCAGTGAGCCGGCCGTACGGCCCCTCGACCACGACGCGGGTGCCGGGCCGCAGGCGGGCCAGCCGGGCGCTGCCGTCGCCGAGGTCCTTGGCGGTGATGCGCAGCTGCGTCGGGCGGGGTGCGGCCGACAGCGAGAACGGGTGGGCGCGGCTGCTGCCCGGGCCGTCGAGGAAGCGGAAGGTGAAGAACTGGCCGGCGCGCACCCGCAGCTCGTCCAGGCGCCGGCCGCGCAGGTGCAGCGAGACGACGCCGGGAGCCTCGACGACGACGCGCTCGACGACGAGGCGGTGCCGCAGGGTCCGCAGGAGCGGCACGCCGAGCCGCCAGACGACCACGGCGGCGGCGGTCGACGCCCAGGCGGTCCACCAGTACGCGGTGGCCAGGCCGTTCGCGGCGAGGTCCTGGCCGGTCCACAGCTGGTGCGGGAGGGCGAGTCCGACGCCGAGGTAGGCGTACAGGTGCAGCAGGTGCCACGACTCGTAGCGCAGCCGACGACGCGCGCGCCGCACGCTGGTCACGACGACCAGGACGAGCAGCAGGGTGCCCGCGGCCGCCAGCAGCATGCCCGGCTCGTCGCGGACCAGGCGCCACAGCTCGACCGCCGGGTTGGCGTGGTCGGCGCCCGCGTAGCCCAGCGTGACGAGCGCGATGTGGGCGAGCACGAGGTCGAAGGACCAGAAGCCGACGAGCCGGTGGAGGCGGGCGAGCTCGTCCTGGCCCCACGCCCGCTCGAGGAACGGCAGGCGGGCCATCAGCAGCACCTGCAGCAGCAGCAGGTCCGACGCGACCAGCCCGAGCAGCCGGCCGGCGCTCGTCGTCGCCGCCGCCCAGCCGTCAGCGAGCGCCCCGGCGCCGCCAGCGCGCAGCCACAGGCCGGCGACGAGCACCAGGCTCCCGACGGCCAGGTCGCGCGACGACGCGCGCCACCACGGGGGCGTGCGGCGCCCGACCGGCGCGGTCGTCTGCGGCACCCGGGGCGGGGCGAGGGTCATCGGGGCTCCATCGGTAGGCCGTCGCCGACGACGGTGCCGGTCGCGGGTGGGAGGCCGCTGTGTGCTCCCCGGGAGTCCGCTGTGGGCACGACGACGGCCCGCAGGCAGGTGCCTGCGGGCCGTCGGTCGAGCGGGGTGCGGGCTACTTCACCGCGGTGTTGTAGTCCGCGATCTGCGAGCTCACCGAGCCCGCGGCCTCGGTGAGGGCCGCCTGCGGCTCGGCCTGGCCGAGGATCGCCTTCTCCAGGCCGGTCTCGGCGGCCTTGCGGACCTGCGGCATGACGCCGAGCAGGCAGCCCGCGGTGGCGGTCGACGGCTTGGTGCCGTGCAGCTGCTCGATGGCAGTGGTGAACTGCGGGTACTTCTGCACCCACGCCTTGTCGACCGGCTCGTCGAGGGCCTTGGCGTTGACCGGGAAGTAGCCGGTGGAGGTGTGCCAGGTGGCCTGCGCGGCGGGCGAGGTGGCGTACTTCGCGAACTCCCACGCGGCGCGCTGCTCGGCCGGGGTGTGGTTGGTGCGGCCGATCCACAGGCTGGCGCCGCCGATGACGGGGCCGCCGGTGTCCTGCGCGCTGATCTTGGGGAACGGCGCGGTGGCGACGGTGAACTTGCCCTCCGAGGCCGCCTGGTAGCCGCCGAGCGCGCCGGTGGACTCCAGGTTCATGGCGATCCGGCCGGCCTTGAAGGCGGCCTGCGCGTCGTCGGTCTTGCGGCCGGTGTTGACCGCGTAGCCGTCCTTGACGAGCGAGCTCCACCACTGCGCGACCCGGGCGCCCTGCGGCGAGTCGAACAGCGTCTTGGTGGCGAGGCCGTCGCGGCCGTTGCCCTGGTCGCAGTACTGCGTGCCGGACTGCGCGATGAGCTGCTCGAGGAACCAGCCGTAGATGGCGGCGCCGAAGCCGTACTGCGTCGTGGCGCCGCTGGCGTCCTTGACGGTCAGCTTCTTGGCGGCCTCGGTGAGCTCGTCGAGGGTGCGCGGCGGCGAGGCCGGGTCGAGCCCGGCGGCCCTGAAGGCGTCGGCGTTGAGGTAGAGCAGCGGCATCGAGGAGTTGAACGGCACCGACTGCAGCTGCCCGCCGGTCGAGTAGTAGTTGACGATGTTGGGCTCGAGGTCGCCGACGGGGTAGCCGTCCTTCTTGACGAACGCGGCGGCCGGGATGGACTGCTTGGCGTCGATCATGAAGCGGGTGCCGATGTCGTAGACCTGCATGAGGGCGGGGGTGCCCTTCTGCTGCACGGACGCCTTGTACTTGGCGATCGCGTCGTCGTAGTTGCCCTGGAACACCGGCTGCACGACGATCTTGCCGCCCTGCTGGGTGTTGAAGGCGTTGACCATCGCGGTGAGCGCGTCGGCGTTCTTGCCGGTCATGCTGTGCCAGAAGCTCACGGTCACCGGGCTGGTGCCCAGGGCGTCGGGACCGGGCGCGGCGTCGGCCGAGGCGCCGCTGCCGGAGCCGCTCGTCGACGAGCCCGACGAGCAGGCGGTGAGCGAGGCCGCGACGAGCGCGGCCAGCGCGGTGCCCCGCAGCAGGCGGGAGGGGCGGCGGACGTTCACGGGGTCTCCTTCGACCGTACGAGGGGGTGCGGGCCGTTCCGGGCAGGGCCGGGCCGGCGGGAGGTCAGCGGACCGCGCCCGCGGTGAGCCCGCGGACGATGAAGCGCTGGCCGAAGACGACGAGCAGCAGGGTCGGCAGCAGGGACAGGGCGACCCCCGCCAGGATGAGGCCGGGATCGGCCGCTTCGGCGTTGTTGAGCTGGGTGATGCCGATCTGCAACGTCTGCATCGTGGGCGTCGAGGTGATGAGCAGCGGCCAGAAGTACTGGTTCCACGCCGACAGGAAGACGTAGACGGTGACCGCGGCGAGCGCCGGGCGGTTGAGCGGCAGCAGCACCTGCCACAGGAAGCGCACGTGCCCGGCGCCGTCCATCTTGGAGGCGTCGTGCAGCTCGCTGGGGAACTGCCGGAAGGACTGCCGCAGCAGGAACGTGCCGAAGGCGTTCGCGAGGAACGGCAGGGCCAGCCCGGGGTAGGTGTTGGCCAGGCCGGCGTCGGAGATCGCCAGGTAGTTGGGCAGGATGATCGCTTCCCAGGGCACCATGAGCGTCGCGAGGAACAGGCCGAACAGCGCGGTGCGGGCGGGCAGCGGCAGGAAGACGAACGCGTACGCCGCGAGCACCGAGGTGACCAGCTGCGACAGCGTGATCGCCCCGGCGACGAGCGCGCTGTTGAGGTACTGCCGCCCGAGCGGGATGGCGTCGAACACGCCCTGCAGGTTGCCGATCCGCGGGGCGTGCGGCACCAGCGCCGGGGGGAAGCGGGCGATCTCGCCGGGGCCCATGAGCGCGCCGGCGAAGACGTAGTAGACCGGGAAGACGACGGCGACCGCGGCGACGACGAGCAGCAGGTAGGTCGTCAGCCGGCCGAGCGCGCCGGGCAGCCGGGCGGGGGTCGCGGTGGTCGTGCTCACCCGTAGAACACCTTCCGCTCGAGGACGCCGAACTGCACGGCGGTGCAGGCCAGAACGACCACGAACAGGACGAGCGCCTGGGCGCTGGCCAGGCCGAAGTCGGACGAGCCGTTGGCGAAGGCCAGCTCGTAGATGGAGTAGACGAGCGTGCGGGTCGACCCGTCGGGCCCGCCGCGGGTGAGGATGTGGATCTGGCCGAAGCTCTGCAGCGCCTGGATCGTCGAGACGACGACGAGGAAGAACAGGTTGGGCCCGAGCAGGGGCACGAGGACGCTGCGCGCCAGGCGCAGACCGGAGGCGCCGTCGAGCCGGGCCGCCTCCACGACGTCGGGGGAGATGGCCCCGATGCCGGCCGACAGCACGAGCACGTTGTAGCCGAGCATCAGCCACACCGACGTCAGCGCCACCGACAGCAGGGCGATGTCGGGATCGGTGAGCCAGCCCACCGGCCGCACGCCCAGGTGGCTGAGCAGGCCGTTGGCCACGCCGCTGGCCGGGTTGTAGAACACGGCGAAGATCACCGAGGCGCTCGCCACCGAGCAGGCGAACGGCAGCGCGAAGGCGGTGCGGAAGACCCGCCAGCCGCGGATCTTCTGCTCGAGCAGCAGCACGACGACGAGCGCGCCGAGCACCGACGGCACGACCGTGAGCAGGGTGAACAGCGCCGTGACGACGAGCACCCGCCGGAACCCCGGGTCGCTCGCGAGGTCGGCGAAGTGCTCGAGGCCGACGTACGCCCCGGCGCCGCCGAAGATGTCGTTCCCGTGCAGGCTGAGGAAGACCGAGCGGCCCAGCGGGTAGAAGACGAAGAGCCCGAAGACCGCGAGGGACGGGACGAGGCAGGCCCAGGCCAGCACGCGCGCGCCGAGCGGGTCGCGCCGGCGGCGGGCAGCCGGCGGACCGGTCAGCGCGACGGGCCGGCCCGCGCTCGCGGCGGTCACCGGCTCCGCCGGGACGGCGAGGTCGGGGGTCACGGGCTCCCTCCCGGTGTTGCCCGCGTTGCGGGGGTGTGTCGGGGGCGTGTCGGGCGACGCGCGCACGCACGGTCGCACACTGGAGGGGCGACGGGCGAACAGGCGCACGGCGGGGAGGTGGACGGGAGGGGGCGCAGCGGTGCTCGCGCGGCTCGACCGGGTGCCCGCCCCGGCCCTCGTGCTCGCCGCCATCGTCAGCGTCCAGGCGGGTGCCGGCGTGGCCCGGCAGCTCTTCGACGAGCTCGGCGCCGCGGGCGTCACGCTGCTGCGCCTGGCCCTGTCGGCGCTGCTGCTGCTCGCGCTGGTCCGCCCGCGGGTGCGCGCGTGGGGCCGGTCGCAGTGGACGGCCGCGCTGCTGCTCGGCGCGGCGATGGGCAGCATGAACCTCGTCTTCTACCTCGCTCTGCGGACCGTGCCGCTCGGCATCGCGGTCACGGTGGAGTTCCTCGGACCGCTGCTGCTCGCGCTCGCCCAGACCCGGCGGGCCTCCGACGCCCTGTGGGCGGCGCTCGCGGCGTCCGGCGTGGCGCTGCTCGGACTGCAGGGCTCCGGCGGCGCTCCCCTGCCCGGGCTGCTGCTCGCCTTCGCCGCGGGCCTGTGCTGGGCCGGCTACATCGTGGCGAGCGCGCGGGTCGGGGCGGTGCTGCCGGGGCTGGACGGGCTCGCCGTCGCGCTCGCGGTCGGGGCGCTGCTCGTCCTGCCGTTCGGGGCCGAGGGGGCCTCCGCCGCGCTGCGCGACCCCCGGCTGCTGCTCGCCGCCGGCGCGGTCGCCGTGCTGTCGTCGGCGCTGTCGTACGGCCTGGAGATGGTGGCGCTGCGGCGCATCCCGACCCGCGTCTTCGGCATCCTCATGAGCCTGGAGCCGGCCGCGGCGGCGCTGTCCGGGCTGGTGCTGCTCGCGCAGGCGCTCGGCGGGCGCGAGGTGGTCGCGCTGCTGCTCGTCAGCGTGGCGAGCGCCGGCACGACGCTCACCCGGCGCGAGCCGCGGGCCCTGCAGCCGCTGGAGTAGCCGGAGCCGCTGGAGCGGGCGTCAGGCCCGCGCCGCGGCGTAGCGGCGCAGCGCCTCCGCCCGCTCGTCGGCGTGGTCGACGATGCGCTCCGGGTAGCCCTCGGGCAGCCCGCCCGGCAGCGTCCACGGCTCGTGCACCGCCTTGCCCGGCACCCCGCGCAGCTCCGGGACCCAGCGCCGGACGTAGTCCCCGTCCGGGTCGTGCTGCTGGCCCTGCCGGACCGGGCTGAAGACGCGGAAGTACGGCGCCGCGTCGGTGCCGGTGCCGGCCACCCACTGCCAGCCGTGCTGGTTGCTGGCCAGGTCGCCGTCGCGCAGGTGCCGCATGAAGTGCCGGGCGCCGCGGCCCCACCAGACGTGCAGGTCCTTGACGAGGAACGACGCCACGACCATGCGCATGCGGTTGTGCACCCAGGCCTGGCCCAGCAGCTGGCGCATCCCGGCGTCGACGATCGGGTAGCCCGTGCGGCCGGTCGCCCAGGCCTCGAAGCGGCGGTCGGCCGCGGCGCCCTCGTCGTACTCCAGGCCGGCCAGCGCGGGGGTGAGGTCCTCGCGGGCCGACGAGGGGGAGTGCCACAGGACGTCGGCGTAGAAGTCGCGCCACACCAGCTCCCCGGCGAAGGTGCTCTCCCCGGCGCTGCCGCCCAGGTCGTGCAGCAGCGTCCGCGGGTGCACGCAGCCGTACTTGAGGTAGACCGACAGCTCGCTGGTGCCGTCGGCGGCCGGCCGGTCGCGGCGGTCGGCGTACGACCGCGCGCCCTCCGCGAGGAACCGCCGCCAGCGCCCCAGCGCGGCCCGCTCGCCGGCCTCGGGCAGCACGAGGTCGCCGAGGTCGGGGTCGTCCGGCACCCCGTCGTCGGGCAGGCCGCCGTCGGTCCACCCCACGACCCGCGGCGTCAGCGCCGGGGCGTGCACCCCGCGGGCCCGGTGGGCCCGGGCGAAGGGCGAGTAGACGCGGTACGGCGTCCCGTCGTCCTTGCGCAGGGTGCCCGGCGTCACGGCGTACGGGCTGCCGGTCGCGACCAGCGGCACCTCGCCGAGCGCCGCGCGCACCCGCTCGTCGCGCTCCCGGCCGTACGGCCCGTGGTCGCTGCTGACGTGCACGCTGGTCGCGCCGGCGTCGGCCACGACGCGGGGCAGCACCTGCTCGGGGCGGCCCGTGAGCACCCGTAGGCGACCGTCGGTGCGCTCCTGCAGGTCGCGCAGGCAGCGGTAGAGGAAGGCCAGGCGCGGGGCGCCGGACGGCCCGCGGAGCGCGTCGTCGAGGACGAACAGCGGCACGACCTCGTCGGCGGCGTCGCGGGCGGCGAGCAGCGCCGGGAAGTCGCCCAGGCGCAGGTCGCGGCGGAACCAGAGCACCGAGGTCGTCATCACGCCGGTCACGCTAGGGCCGGGCGCGCGGACCCGCTCAGGACCGCCGGGCGAGCACGACCGCGAAGTCCGGCGGTCCGCTGGCGTCCCGCCCGGGCTCCACCCCGACCCAGGTGTCCACGACCTCCAGCCCGGCGCTGCGCAGCTCGGCGTGCAGGCCCTCGACGCGGAACTTCGCCGACGTCTCGGTGAGCACCTCCTCGCCCGCCGCCAGGCACCAGTCGCGGTCGAGGGCGCCGATCCGCACCGTGAGCGCGCGGCGGGTCCGCAGCCGCATCTCGATGCGCTCGTGCTCCTCGTCGAAGCGGGCGACGTGGTCGAAGTCGTCGGGGTCGAGGTCGGCGTCGAGCTCGCGGGCGAGCACGGCCAGGACGTTCTTGTTGAACGCGGCGGTGACGCCGGCTGCGTCGTCGTAGGCCCGCACGAGGCGGGCCCGGTCCTTGAGGAGGTCGGCGCCGAGCAGGAACAGGTCGCCCGGGTCCATCGCACCGCGCACCCGCCCCAGCAGCGCGGCCCGGGGCGCCGGGGGGAAGTTGCCGATGGTGCTGCCGAGCAGGGCGACGAGCCGGTCGCCCGGCTCGCCCGGCAGCGGCCGCAGGTCGTCCTCGAAGTCGGCGACCACCCCGCGCACGTCGGTCTTCGGGAAGTCGGCGGTGATCCGGGCAGCGGCGTCGCGCAGCGGCTCCTCGGCGACGTCGAGAGGGACGAACAGGTCGGGCCGCACGGCCTCCAGCAGCAGGCGGGTCTTCCGGGAGTAGCCGGCCCCGAGCTCGACGAGCGTCCCGACGTGCGGCAGCCGGGAGGCGTGCGCTGCGAGCAGGACGTGCTCGGTGCGCGTCGGGTAGTACTCCGGCAGCTCGGTGATGTCGTCGAACAGCTGGCTGCCCTTCTCGTCGTAGAACCACTTGGGCGGGATCTCGACGGGCGTGCGGGTCAGCCCCTCGCGCACGTCCTCGGCGAGCCGGCCCGGGACGGGCGCGTGGCGGACCTCGACCGACCAGCTCACCGGGCGAGCCGCAGGCCGGAGAACGCCCAGCGGGCGGAGGCCGGGAAGAAGTTGCGGTAGGTGAGCCGCTCGTGCCCCGAGGGGGTGGCGCAGGAGGCGCCGCGCAGCACGTGCTGGTCGTTCATGAACTTGCCGTTGTACTCGCCGATGGCGCCCTCGACCGGTCGGAAGCCGGGGTAGGGCAGGTAGGCCGAGGACGTCCACTCCCACACGTCGCCGACCATGGCCTCGCCGGCGAGGCCCGGGTGCAGCCGCGCCGGGTCGAGGAGCTGGCCGCGCAGGTCCGGCACGGCGCGCGGCCGCCACTTCCCACTCGGGCTCGGTCGGCAGCCGGGCACCGGCCCAGCGGGCGTACGCGTCGGCCTCGAAGAAGCAGACGTGCACGACCGGCTCGGCGCGGCGCAGCGGGCGGACGCCGGCGGTGGTGAACGTCCGCCAGGTGCCGTCGAGGTCCCACCAGTACTCCGGGCTGCGCCAGCCCTCGCGCTGGACGGCCTGCCAGCCGTCGGACAGCCACAGGTCCGGCCGCCGGTAGCCGCCGTCGGCCATGAACGCCAGCCAGTCCTGCACGGTGACGGCGCGCGTCGCGATCTCGAGGTCCTCGAGGAAGACCCGGTGGCGGGGCCCCTCGTTGTCGTACGCGAAGCCGACCCCGTCGTGCCCGATCTCGTGGACGCCGCCGGCCACGCCGCGCCACCCCAGCGGGACCGGGTCCGGGTCGGGCTCCTCCGGGCGCTCGATCATCGCCGGCCCGAACGCGTGCCGCGACAGCAGGTGCTTGGCGTCCATGACGACCAGCTCCTGGTGCTGCTGCTCGTGGTTGACGCCGAGCTCGACGCGCTCGAGGAGCTCCGGTGCCGGGCCGGCGGCCAGCAGCGCGCAGACCGCCTCGTCGACGTGCGCGCGGTACCGGCCGACCTCGGCGGCGCCCGGCCGGGTCACCAGACCGCGCTCGGGCCGCGGGTGCCGCGGGCCGACCGCCTCGTAGTAGCTGTTGAACAGGTAGCGGAACGTCGCGTCGTACGGCTCGTACGCGCCCTCGCCGAGCACGAACTCCTCGTAGAACCAGGTCGTGTGGGCGCGGTGCCACTTGGTGGGCGAGGCGTCCGGCATCGACTGCGCGGTCTGGTCCTCCGGCGACAGCGGGGCGGCCAGAAGCTCGGTGAGGTGCCGGGAAGCGGCGAAGCGCTCGGGAAGGCTGGTCGGGGCGCTGGCGGCGGTCGGGGCTGCGGTGGGGCTGGTCACGGGGGCTCCTGTCGGTCCAGGGACGACTCGTCCGCTTCGTCCTGGTCCCTTCGTACCGCCCCCGGCCCCGGACAGCACTCCCTGCTCCCGCGTGCCCCCGGAGAGAATCGAACTCCCGACGCCCTCCTTAGGACGGAGGCGCTCTGTCCACTGAGCTACGGAGGCCGGGCGCCGGCCCGAGGACCGCCGGCGCACCGTGCGGTGCGAGCCTAGCGGCCGGGCGGCGCCCGGGTGCCCCCGTCCCGGCTGGCCAGATGCGGGTTCAGGCGCGGGCCAGACGGCGGCCGGTGAGGGTGAGGGCGACGGTCGCGACGGCGGTGCCGAGGCAGGCCAGCGGCTCGGGGGCGGCGAACCCGACGGCGAAGGCGATCGCCAGGGTGGCGGCGAGCCCGCGGGACACCTGCCCGGAGGCGGCGAGCAGGGCGGCGCTGAGCACGACCGAGACGATCCCGGCGACCTGCAGGGCCACCACGGCCACCAGCGGGCCGCCGAGGACCGAGTCGAGGAACGCGCTGAGCGTCGCCGGGTCGCCCTGTCCGGCGCCCGTGAGGGCGGTGGCCGCGCCGAAGACGGCCGCGCAGGCGCTGACGCCGACGACGGCGAGCCCGGCGGACAGCGCGGCGAGCCGGGGCGCCGCGGCCCGCACCCGCCCGGCCAGCAGGAGCAGGACCGGCAGCAGGGCGGTGGTCCCGGCGAGCAGCAGCAGGTGCGCGGCGCGCCAGGCGGTGGGGTGCTCGCGCAGGACGGCCTGCAGAGCGGCGCCCTCGAGCGGCTCCTCGGGGTGCACGAGCTGCCCGGCGAGCAGCAGCAGGGGCGCGGCGGTGAACAGCGGCAGCAGCCGCCGGACGGCGGTCGGGTGCTCGGTCTGCGGGGCGTACGCAGGGGCAGCAGTCGTGGCAGTGGTCATCGGGGACCTCCGGGTCGGGGCGCCGGGTCCGTCCCGGCTGGCCGCCAGGCTGGGCGCGGCCGGCGCGCCGCGGCAGGGGGCGCAGCCACCCGACCCGCTGCGGGTGGCCGGGCCGGCGGGCGGGGGCTGGCCGCAGGGTCGCGCGGGGGCCGGACCCCTGGGCGCGCGCCCCGGACAGGTCCACAGTGCGGGCATGACCACCTCCGTCGCGCCGCCCCGGCACCGGGCCGCCCTGCTGGCGACGGCCGCGCTGCTCGCCGGCGCGCTGGTCGCCGGGCTGCTGCAGGGCGGCCACCTGGCCCTGCCGGCCCGGCTGTGGCTGGGGCTGCAGGTCGCGCCGGTCGCCGTCGTCGGGCTGCTGCTCGCCCGCGAGCGGCCCGGCTCCCGGGTGGCCCGGCTGGTGCTCGGCTGCGGCGCCGGGCTGTGCCTGGTCACCGTGTCGGAGGCGCTGCTGCTGCACCAGCCCGGGGCGCCGGCGGGCGCGGTCGCGGCCCTGCAGGTCGGGCAGCTCGCCGGCACCGTGCTCGCCTTCGCCACCGCCGCGCAGCTGCTCGCCGTCTTCCCGTCCGGCCGGGCCGACACCCCGCCCGCCCGGGCGCTGGAGCGCTGCACCGTCCCGCTGCTCGTGCTCACCGCCGTCCTGGTGCTGGTCAGCCGGGGCTCGTGGGAGGTCTACGAGAGCGCCGTCTGGCGACCGCTGCCGGAGCGCTTCCCGCTGCGCGTGGCCGCCCTCGACGGCCTGCGGCCGCTGGCGCTCGCGGCGTACAACCTCGTGCCGACCGCCCTGGTGACCTGGGGCATCGTCGTGCTCTTCCGCCGCCGCCGGCGGGTCGAGCCGCGGCTGCGGCCGGCGGTGCGCACGGTCGTGCGGACCGCGCTGCTGGCCTCCGGCGCGAGCGTCGTCGTCACCGTGCTCGCCGCCGTGTCGGTGCTCAGCACGGCCACCGCGGCGGCGCTGCCGTGCATGTTCGTCATCCCCGTCGGCATGGCGGTGGTGGCGCTGCGCGACGACGCCTTCGACCTGGACCTGCTGCTGCGCCGCACCGTGCTCTTCAGCGGCGCCAGCGCGCTCATCGCGGTGGCCGTCGCCGGCCTGGCCGCCGCCCTCGGGCTCACGGCCCGCGGCCGCCTGCCGCTGGGCGGGGTCGTCGTGCTGACCGTGCTCGCCATGCTCGCGCTCGCGCCGGTGCGCCGCCGGCTGGAGGCGTCGGCCGGGCGGTGGGCCTTCGGCTCGCGGGTCGGTGGCCGCGACGTGGTGACGCAGGTGGGGACGGCGCTGGAGCACGCGTACGACCTGGCCGAGCTGCTGCCGCGCCTGGCCGCGACGGTGCGCGGCGGGCTCGGGGTGACCTGGGCGCAGGTCCACGTCGCTCTCGGGGCGGGTGCGCCGGAGGTGTCCGAGTGCCTCGGCAGCGACGGCGAGCGGCCGGCCGGGCAGGCGGCGGCCCGGTCGCTGCCGCTGCTGCACGCCGGCGAGGAGATCGGTCGGCTGGAGTGCGGCGAGCGCGCCGACGGCGTGCTCACGCCGGCGGACGACGAGGTGCTCGGCTCGCTGGTGCGCTCGGTGGCGCTCGCGGTCCACAACGCCCGGCTCGCGGCCGAGCTCGCCGGCCGGCTCGCCGAGATCGGCCGCCAGGCCGACGAGCTGTCGGCCTCGCGGGCCCGGCTGGTCACCGCGGCCGAGTCCGAGCGCCGGCGCCTCGAGCGCGACCTGCACGACGGCGCGCAGCAGGAGATCGTCGCGCTGCTCGCCAAGCTGCGCCTGGCCCGCAACCGGCTGGCCCGCGGCGACGGCGACCTCGACGGGGTGCTCGAGGAGGTCTCCGGCGACGCCCAGGGGCTGCTGGAGGAGCTGCGCGAGCTGGCCCACGGCATCCGCCCGCCGGTGCTCGCCGACCGCGGCCTGGTCGGTGCGCTCGAGGCGCGCGCCGCCCGGCTGCCGGTCGACGTCGAGATCCTCGCCGACCCGGCCGTCGCGGCGTCCCGCTACGACGACGACGTCGAGGGCGCGGCGTGGTTCGCCGCGTCCGAGCTGTGCACCAACGCGCTCAAGCACAGCGGCGCCTCCCGGCTGCGGCTCTCCCTGGGCGAGGAGGGCGGGGTGCTGCGGCTCGTCGTCGGCGACGACGGCACGGGGCTGCCCGCCGCTGCGGACGGCAGCGGGCTGCGGGGACTGCGCGACCGGGTGGAGGCGCTCGGCGGCCGCCTCCACGTCGACAGCCGGCCGGGCGGCGGGACGAGCGTCGCCGTCGAGCTGCCCGCCCGGCGGCGCGGTGCGGTCGACGCGTGACCGCGCTGCGCGTCGTGCTCGCCGACGACCACTACCTGGTGCGGGAGGGCACCCGGCGGCTGCTCGAGGACGACGGGGCCGTCGACGTCGTCGCCTCGGTCGGCTCCGCGGTGGAGCTGCTCGACGCCGTCCGCCGGCTCGGGCCGGACGCGGTCGTCACCGACATCCGGATGCCGCCCGGCCACCACATGGAGGGGATCGACGCGGCGCTGCAGATCCGGCGGACGTGGCCCGGCACCGGTGTCGTGGTGCTCAGCCAGCACAGCGAGGAGGCGTACGCCTTCGCGCTGTTCGCCGAGGGCACGGACGGGCTGGCGTACCTGCTCAAGGAGCGCGTCGGCGACCTCGACGAGATCGTCCGGGCGCTGCGCGAGGTCGTCGCCGGCCGGGCCGTCGTCGACCCGCAGGTCGTCGAGGCGCTCGTCGGCCGTCGCGCGCGCCAGCGCGAGTCGCCGCTGGGCCGGCTGACCCCGCGCGAGCTCGACGTGCTGCGCGAGATGGCCGCGGGCCGTACCAACGCGGGCATCGGGGCCGCCCTGCACCTGTCCGAGTCGGCGGTCGAGAAGCACGCGGCGCAGGTCTTCGCCAAGCTGCTCGGGCCCGCTGAGGCGCCCGACACGCACCGCCGGGTCGCGGCGGTCGTCGCACTACCTGCGCGCGCACGGCTGAGGGCTGCTCAGCGCAGGTACGACGCGCCGTTCACGTCGACGACCGTGCCGCTGGCGAAGCGGGCGCCGGGCGAGGCGAGCCACAGCACCGCGTCCGCGACCTCCTCCGGGCGCGCGACCCGGCCGAACGGCGACTGCGCGCGCACGGCGTCGCCCGCCGGGCCGTCGAGCACCTCGCGCGCCATGTCGGTCTCCACGAACCCGGGCGCCACCGTCGCCACCGAGATCCCCTGCGGTGCCAGGGCGACCGCCATCGACTGGCCGAGGGCGTTGAGGCCCGCCTTGCTCGCCCCGTAGCTCGGGCAGTCGGGCTCGCCGCGGAACGCGCCGCGGCTGGAGACGTTCACGACCGCGCCGCCCCCCGCCGCGACGAGGTGCGGCACGGCGCAGAACATCGCGTTGGCCGCGCCGACGAGGTTGACCGCGAGCGTCCGCGACCAGGTCTGCTGCCAGTGCTCGTAGGTCGACGTGAGCGGCGGGGAGGCGTCGAACACGCCGGCGTTGTTGACGAGCACGTCGAGCCCGCCGAGGCCGTCCGCGGCGGTGTCGACCATCGCGCGCACCTGCTCGGCGTCGCCGAGGTCGGCCTGCACGACCAGGTGCCCGCCCCCGGGCAGCGCGGCCACGACCGCCTCGGCCTGCGCCCGGGAGGCGCCGTAGTGCACCGCCACCCGGTCGCCGCGGTCGGCGAAGGCGTGCGCCACCGCCGCCCCGATGCCCCGCGAGGCGCCGGTGACGAGGACCCGCCGGCTCACGCCGCGGCGATCGCGGCGACGCCCTCGACCAGGCGGTCGACGTCGCTGTCGTCGGTGTACGGAGCCAGGCCCGCCCGCACCGCGCCCGCGTCGCCGAGGCCCAGCACCCGGGAGGCCTCCAGGGCGTAGAAGCTGCTCGCGGGGGCGTTGACGCCCCGCTCGGCGAGGCGGGCGTAGACCTCCGCGCCCGGCACGCCGGCGACGGTGAACAGCGCCGTGGGCGTGCGGTGCCGGGGCGAGCCGACGAGACGCACCCCGTCGAGGGCGGAGAGGGCGTCGAGCAGGCGGGCGAACAGGGCGTCCTCGTGCGCCTCGAGCGCCGCCATCGAGGTGAGCAGGCGCTCGCGGCGCGTCCCGGTCTGCCCCGGCACGAGGTCGGCGAGGACGTCGACCGCCGCCGTCGTGCCGGCCAGCAGCTCGTACGGCAGCGTCCCGGCCTCGAAGCGCTCGGGCACCGCGTCGGTGGACGGCAGCAGCTTGTCGGGGTGGACGGTCTCCAGCAGGCCCGGGTCGGCGACCAGCGCGCCGTGGTGCGGGCCGAGGAACTTGTAGGGGGAGCAGGCGTAGAAGTCGGCGCCGAGCGCGTGGACGTCGACCGGCGCGTGCGGCGTCAGGTGCACCCCGTCGACGTGCAGCAGCGCGCCCGCGTCGTGCACTGCTCGCGCGATCCCGGGGACGTCCGGTCGGGTCCCGGTGAGGTTGCTCGCGCCGGTGACGGCGACCAGGCGGGTGCGGTCGGACAGCTGGGCGCGGACCGCCTCGACCGGCAGCTCGGCGGTCTCGCGGTCGGGGTCGACCCAGCGGACGGTGGCACCGACGTGGGCCGCCGCGTCGACCCAGGGCCGGATGTTGGCGTCGTGGTCGAGCCGGGTCACGACGACCTCGTCGCCGGGTTGCCACTGCTTGGCCAGGGCGCGGGCCAGGTCGTAGGTGATCGCGGTCATCGAGCGGCCGAAGACGACGCCGGACGGGTCGCCGCCGACGAGGTCCGCGATGGCCGCGCGGCCGGCCGCGACGACCTCGCCCGCGCGGCGCTCGGCGGCGGTCACGGTGCCGCGGTTGGCGATCGAGGAGGTCAGGGTCTCGGCGACGGCGCGTCCGACCGCCTCGGGCACCTGGGTGCCGCCGGGGCCGTCGAAGTGGGCGGTGCCCGAGCGCAGGGAGGGGAAGGCGGCCCGGACGCGGGCGACGTCGTACGTGGCGAGGGTGGTCACGCCCCCATCCTGCGGGGCGGGCCGGGACCGGGCGCTGTCGGGGGCGTGCCTAGCCTGGGCGGGTGCCGACGACCCCCCGACGTGGGCCTCGCCGCCGGGCCGTGGGGCCGCGGGGCGCGGCTCCGGTGCACGACGAGCCCCGCGCACCGGAGCGGGGACCGGACGACGTCCCGCCGCGCGAGGACGACGACGCCCGGCTCGTCGCGGACCGCCCCCCGCACCACGACCGGGGGGTGTGAGGCCGGGGTCGGCTCAGGCGACGTCGAGCTGCTCCACCGTGCAGTAGGCGCAGCGCAGGGCCGGCCGGGGGATGCTCGACAGGCACTCCGGGCACTCCTTGGTCGGCAGCGACGGCTCGGGCTCGGTCTTGAACTTGTCCATGAGCCGGCCGACCGGCACGACGACCAGGAAGTACACGACCGCGGCGATGATGACGAAGCTCAGCAGGGCCGCGATGAACTGGCCGTACGGGAACTCGACGTCGGCGAGCGTGAAGCTCTTGTTGCTGAAGTCGCCGCTGGCGCCGGTGGCCAGGCCGATCAGCGGGTTGAGGAAGGCCTTGACGAAAGCGGTCACGACCGCGCCGAAGGCGGCACCGATGACGACCGCGACGGCGAGGTCGACGACGTTGCCGCGGAGCAGGAACTTCTTGAAGCCGTCCACGCTGTGCTCCTCGAGGGCCGGAGAGAGGCTGGGCGGGCCGATCATGGCGCACTCCGGGACCTTGCGGGGCGACGCCCCGCAGGTCGAGGCGCCGTGAGCGCTCCCTCGCGGTCCCGCGAGGACCTGCTCGCGCGCTACCGGGCGCTGGTCCGCGAGGAGCTGCCGGCCCGCGCGGCCCGGGACCGCTGGGTGCTGCGGGCCGACCACTGCTTCGGCCGGGTGCTGCTCGACGCGGCCGTCGGCGGCTGCTGGTACGACGTGCTCGACCGCCGGCGGACCGCCTTCGCCCAGCTGGACGACGGCCAGCTGGCGCACGCCGTCGGGCTCGGTGAGCGGCTGCTCGTCGAGGGCGACCCGCTCGTGCGCTCGCTCGACGCGCAGTCGCTGGCGTGGCGCGGCAAGGCGGAGCGGGCGCCGCGGACCGGCTGAGCCTCAGCCCACGACGACCGCCGACAGCCGGCTCGAGACCGCGGCGGCGGCCAGCCGGGCGGCGGCGGGGGCCGGGGTGGCCAGCACGACGAGCGCGCCGTCGAGGTCGGGCCCCGGCGCGGGGACGGCGAGCACCGGCGCGGCGGCGGCGACCACCGCGGCGGACGGCGGGGCGTCGGGCGACGTCGCGGCCGCCAGCACGTCGACCCGGTCGCCGGGGCGCAGCAGGGCGGCGCTGGCGGCGTCGGCGAGCCGCACGGGCACGGCCACGAGCGACGCCCTCCCGCCCGGGTCGACGCCGGCGAGCAGGCCGGGCCCGAGCAGCCGCACGTCGGTGAGCGCCTCACCGCGACGCACGGGGCCGGCGAGCAGCCGCCCGACGAGCGGCTCGCCCGGCCGCAGCGCGCCGTCGGGCACGACTCCCTCCGGCAGCCGGCCGGGCACCACGTCGCCGTCGGCGAGCGGCGTGCCCGCCGGGAGGTCGCGCACGGCGACGAGCACGTCGGCGCCCGGCGCCGGCTCGGGCAGCAGCGCGGGCAGCGCGGTGGCGACCGCCGCGGCGGCGAGCAGCCCGGCGAGCACCCCCCGCCAGCGGGCGACCACGCGCAGCAGCGTCCGCCGCTGCGCGCCGCAGCCCCGCCGCCGCCGGGGTCACGGCAGCGTCAGCCGCACGTCGAGCCCGTCGAGGGCCGCGCCGCACGGGCAGCTCCGCTCGCGCGGCAGGCCGGCGACGACGTCCGCCACCAGCGCGCGCAGCCGGACGACGTTGTCGCCGAACACCCGGAAGACCTCCGCCGCGGTCACCGGCGCGCCGCCCTCGACCCCGGCGTCCAGGTCGGTCACCAGTGCGACGGCGGTGTAGCAGAGCGCGAGCTCGCGGGCCAGCGACGCCTCGGGCATGCCCGTCATGTTGACGAGGTCCCACCCGGACCGGCCGTAGGACTGCGACTCGGCGCGGGTCGAGAAGCGCGGCCCCTCGACGACGACCATCGTCCCGGACCGCTGGACCGGCCAACCGGCCGCCTGCGCGAGCCGCCCGGCGACCTCCCGCCCGTGCGGGCAGTAGGGGTCGGCGAAGGGGACGTGCACCGCGCCCTGCTCGTGGAAGGTCGTGACCCGCCCGCTCGTGCGGTCGACGAGCTGGTCGGGCACGACGAGCGACCCCGGGCCGAGGTGCGGCTGCAGGCCGCCGACCGCGCAGGGGGCCAGCACCTGCCGGACACCGACGCTGCGCAGCGCCCACAGGTTGGCCCGGTAGGGGATGCGGTGCGGCGGGAACCGGTGGTCGCGGCCGTGCCGGGGCAGGAACGCCACCCGCCGGCCCGCCACGGTGCCGACGGTCAGCGGCTCGCTCGGCGGGCCGTACGGCGTCTCGACCGGCACCTGCTCGGCGTCGTCGAGGAAGTCGTAGAACCCCGAGCCGCCCAGGACCCCGATCTCCGCCGTGCCGCTGGTGCCCTCGACCACGCCCGCTCCTCCCGCGGCCGCGCCCGTCGCGACCGGACCCCGACCCTAGGGGCCGTACGGCGCTCGGCTGCCGGCCCGTCCACAGCCCCCGCGGCCGTCCCCGGCCGGGGCGGCGGTCAGGCGCTCTTGGCCGCGGGCGTGCTCGTGCTGCTGGACGTCGACGCTGCGGTGCTGCGGGAGCTGTCCTTGCCGCCGCTGCTCGCGGCCGACTCCTTGCCGCCGCTGCTCGCGCCGTCCTTGGCCGCACCGCCGCCGCCGCCCTCAGCAGGGGCCTTGCCGCCGCCGCCCTCGCCGGACGTCTTGCCGCCGCTGCGCGAGTCGGTCTTGTAGAAGCCCGAGCCCTTGAAGACGACGCCGACGGCCGAGAAGACCTTGCGCAGCGTCCCGCCGCACGCCGGGCACGCGGTCAGCGCGGGGTCGCTGAAGGACTGGACGGCCTCGAGCGGCTCGCCGCAGTCCGTGCACGTGTACTGGTAGGTCGGCACGGGGGTCGCTCCTCGTCCTGGCACTCACGGGTCGTGAGTGCCAATGATGCGTCACCGCCGGGCCGGCCGTCCAACGCCGGGGGGGTGGCCGGGGGTGGGCGCTGGTCAGCCGACCCGGCGCAGCGCGTCCGGGGTGAGGCTGGCGACGTCGCCGTAGCCGTCGATGGCCATCGTCAGGTCCGTCTCGGCGAGCAGGCAGCGCAGGACGTGCTCGACGCCGCGCCTGCCCGCCGACGGCGAGCCCGTAGGCGTACGGCCGGCCGACGGCGACGGCGCGTGGCGCCGAGGGCCAGGGCCTTGACGACGTCGGGGCCGCTGCGCACGCCGGAGTCGAAGACGACGGGCAGGTCGCCGGCCGCGTCGACGACGCTCGGCGCAGGCAGTCGAGGGCGGGCAGCCCGCCGTTGGCCTGCCGGCCGCCGTGGTTGGAGCAGTAGATGCCGTCCACGCCGCGCGTCGACGCTGCGCCGCGCGTCGTCGGCCGAGCAGATGCCCTTGAGCAGCAGCGGCAGCGTCGTGAGCGACCGCAGCCAGGCCAGGTCGTCCCAGGTGAGCCGCTGGTTGCCGAAGACCATCGACCAGTGGCCGGTCGCGGCCTGCGGGTCCTCCTCCGGCGGCGCGGCCAGGCGGCTGCGGAAGACCGGGTCGCTGAAGTAGTTGGCCAGGCACAGGCCCTGCAGCTGCGGGAAGCTGGCGATCGTGCAGGTCGCGGGGCCGCCAGCCCAGCGTGAGCGTGTCGAGCGTGACGACGATGGCCGAGAAGCCGGCGGCCTCGGCCCGGTGCGACGAGGCTCTCGCGTCAGCTCCCGGTCGTTCGGCGGGTAGAGCTGGAACCAGCCCGGGGTGTCGCCGAGCGCGGCGGCGACGTCCTCCATCGGGTCCTGCGATCAGCGTCGAGGCGACCATCGGCACGTCCAGCGCCGCGGCCGCCCGCGCCGTCGTGAGGTCGCCGTGGCCGTCCGGCTCGCACAGGCCGATCACGCCGACGGGGGCGAGCATCAGCGGCGTCGGCAGCTGCCGGCCGAACAGCTCGACGGACAGGTCGCGCTCGGCGGCGCCGCGCAGCATCCGCGGCACGAGGCCCTACCGGTCGAAGGCGGCGACGTTGCCGTCCTGGGTGCCCTCGTCGCCGGCGCCCCCGGCGACGTAGGACCACATCTGCTCGCGACATCGCCTCCTCGCGCCCGGCGGGCGAGCTCCGGCGAAGGACATCGGCAGCGTCCGGCCGGGTGCCCGTGAGCCCGTCCAGGTAGATCGTCAGCTGCCAGTCGCCGTAGTTCGGCACGGTCCTCCTGCCGGGCGCCGGGCCCTCCGGCGCGCGCTGCGGACCCTAGTGCCGGGCGGCGCTCAGCAGCAGCCCGCAGGGTCCTGCGCCGGGGTGCCGTCGAAGGTCGCGCTGTCGGCCAGCACGGTGTAGACCTCCCAGCGCTCGCCGCCCGGGCCGGTGACCCACGCCTTGTCCTGGGTGGCGTAGCAGCAGGTGGTCTGCCTCTCGTCGTCGGTCAGGAGCCCGGCGCCGCGCAGCCGGGTGACCTCGGCGGCCACCTCGTCGGGCGAGCCGACCTCGACGCCGAGGTGGTTGAGGCGCCCGCCGCGACCCGGGTTCTCGAGCAGCACGAGCTTGAGGGGCGGGTCGGCGACGGCGAAGTTGGCGTAGCCGGGGCGGCGCTTGGCCGGACCGACGCCGAGCAGCCGGGTGTAGAAGGCGACGGCCTCGTCGACGTCGTCGACGTCGAGGGCGAGCTGCACGCGGGACACGGGACCTCCGGGAGTCCTGGCGGCGGGGACCGGTGTCCCGGACGCTACGCTGGCCATCGACGGATGTCGATAGGAGGAACAGGTGGCGCGGACGGCCGGGAGCTGCTGCCCGCCGCTGCAGGCGGCCCCGCTGTCGGTGCCCGACGCGGACCTGCTGGCCCGGCGGTTCGCCGCGCTGGGCGACCCTGTGCGCCTGCAGCTGCTCAGCCTGCTGGCCAGCAGCAGCGCCGGCGCCGTCTGCGTCTGCGACCTCGTGGGGCCGGTCGGGCGCAGCCAGCCGACGGTCAGCCACCACCTCAAGGTGCTCAAGCAGGCTGGGCTGGTCACCGTCGAGCAGCGGGGCGCCAACCGGTGGTACGCCGCGGCGCCCGAGGCGCTGGCCGGGCTCCGCGACGCGCTGGCCCCGGCCTGACGGCTCGCGGGCTCGGTCGCAGGGCCGGTCGCAGGGCCGGTCGCAGGGCCGGTCGCAGGATCAGTCGCGGTCGCCGAGCGCGACGAGCTCGGCCGCCCGCTGCGTCGGCTGCGGGTAGAGCGCGACGACGCACAGCAGGCCGAGGGCGCCGCCGGCGAGCTGGGCCAGCACGAAGCCCGGGACCGAGCCGGGCGCGATGCCGGCGAAGGTGTCCGACAGCGTGCGGCCGACCGTGATCGCCGGGTTCGCGAAGCTCGTGGAGCTGGTGGCCCAGTAGGCAGCGGTGATCCAGCCGGCCACCGCGAAGGCGACCGCGCCGGCCCGACCGCTGCGCACGACGCCGAACACCACGACGACGAGCCCGAAGGTCGCGACGACCTCGCCGAGCCAGAGCGGCCCGCCGCCCCGCGCGTGCCCGCTCACGTCCACGGCGGGCACCTCGTACATCACGTTGGCGACCACCACGCCGAGGCAGCAGCCGGTGACCTGCGCGGCGAGCAGCAGCGCCGCGGTGCCCGTCGACAGGGCGCCCAGGGCCCGCTCGACGAGCGTGACGACCGGGTTGAAGGCGGCCGAGACCGGCGACAGGGCGAGCACGAGCGCGACGAGCACCGCGCCGGTGACCAGGGCGTTCTCCAGCAGCTGCAGCCCCTCGTCGTCCGGCGACAGCCGCTGCGCGGCGATCCCGCTGCCCACGACGGTGAGGGCGAGCAGCGCGCTGCCGACCAGCTCGGCCACGGCCCGGCGGGCGGGGGAGGGAGGGGTCACGCCCGCGAGGGTCGCACCCCCACGCGGACCGTCAGCAGGGGCCGGCGTCGCCGGAGGCGTCGACCCGGGCGAGCAGCACGGCGGCGACCTCGCCGAGCACCTGCACCTGTGCGGGCGTCAGCGCGTCGAAGACCAGCTGCCGGACGTCCTCCACGTGCCCCGGTGCGGAGGCGACGAGCTTGTCCCACCCGGCGTCGGTGAGCACCGCGACCGCGCCGCGGCCGTCCTCGGGGGAGCGCTCGCGGCGCACCCAGCCCTGGGCGACGAGGCGGGTGATGCCGTGCGACAGCCGTGAGGGCGAGGAGTTGGCCAGCGCGGCGAGCGAGCTCATCCGCAGCGAGCGGCCGGGCGCCTCCGACAGCATCGCCAGCACCCAGTAGCCGAACTGGGTGAGCTGCGCGTCGCGCTGCAGCCGGCTGTCCAGGGCCGCGGGCAGCCGTGTCATCACCCCGGCGAGGGCGCGCCAGGCGCGCTGCTCCTCGTCGTCGAGCCAGCGCGGGTCGGGCACCCGCCGAGCCTACGAGCCGGCCTGGACGACCATCTCGACGCGCCCGGTGCGCACGTCGTAGAGCGCGCCGGCGACGGGGAGGCCGGGGGACAGGAAGGGCCACGAGCGGATCCGCTGCACGCCGCGCTCCAGTGCCGCCCGCTGGTCGGGGACCGTGGCGAAGTCCAGGCTGCGCGCGTCGACGCCGTGCACGCGCTGCACCTCGGCGCGGACCCCGTCGTCGTCCTTCTTGGTCATCCCGCAGTCGGTGTGCGGCAGCACCAGCACCCGCTCCACGCCCAGCAGCGTGGTGGCGACGACGAGCGTGCGCAGCACCTCGTCGGTGACCTGCGCCCCGGCGTTGCGGATCACCTTGACGTCACCGGGGCGCATCCCCAGCACCGCCAGCGGGTCGATCCGCGAGTCCATGCAGGTGATCACCGCCAGCCCGGTCGCGGCGCGGCCCGGCAGCCCCTCGTCCGCGAAGCCCGCCGCGTACCTCTCGTTGCCCGACAGCACGTCGTCGAAGTCCATGCCGACGAATGTGTCAGAGCCGGACGACGCCGCTGGGCAGGGCCACCGCGTGCACCGGCACGTCGTGCGGCTCGGCGGGCAGCTCCTCGACGAGCTCGCCGTCGTGCAGCAGCGCCACCACCAGCCCGGTCGCCCGCCGCAGCGCCCGGTCGTACGACCCGCCGCCCCGGCCCAGGCGCACGCCGCGGCGGTCGACGGCCAGCGCCGGCACGAGCACGAGGTCGCAGCCGGCCACGGCGTCGACGCCGAGCGGCGGGCCGCCGGGCACCGCCCAGCCCAGGTCGCGGTCGGGCCGCACCACCGGCAGCAGCGTCGTCGCCGTGACGAGCCCGGCGGTCGAGGGCTCGGTGCCGAAGGAGGTGTACGCCGCCACCCGGGCCGCGCCGGCCAGCAGCGGCGCGAGGGCGGCGTCGCGGGCCCGGTCGCCGGCCGCCCGCGTCCCCACCGGCAGGGCCGCACGGGCCGCCAGCAGGCGGCCGCGCCGGGCCGGCTTGCCGCGCGACACCTCGTCCACGGGCCCAGCCTGCCCCCGTACTGTCCCGGCATGGCACTGACCAAAGCCGTCATCCCGGCCGCCGGCCTCGGCACCCGCTTCCTGCCGGCGACGAAGGCCTCGCCGAAGGAGATGCTGCCGGTCGTCGACAAGCCGGCGATCCAGTACGTCGTCGAGGAGGCCGTCGCGGCCGGGCTGCACGACGTCCTCATGATCACCGGGCGCAGCAAGCGGGCCCTGGAGGACCACTTCGACCGCGTCGTGGAGCTCGAGCTCGCCCTGGAGGCCAAGGGCGACACCGAGCGGCTGAGGCTGGTGCAGGAGGCGACGGACCTCGCGACGGTGCACTACGTGCGCCAGGGCGACCCGCGCGGGCTCGGGCACGCCGTGCTCGCGGCGGCCGAGCACGTCGGGCGCGACCCGTTCGCCGTCCTGCTCGGCGACGACCTCATCGACCCGCGTGACCCCCTGCTGTCGACCATGGTCGAGGTGCAGGCCCGCGAGGGCGGCTCGGTCGTCGCGCTCATGCAGGTGCCGCACGAGTCGGTCTCGCTGTACGGCTGCGCGGCCGTCGAGGGCGACGGCGACGTCGTGCGCATCACCGGGCTGGTGGAGAAGCCGCCGGTCGACGAGGCCCCGAGCGACCTCGCCATCATCGGGCGCTACGTGCTGTCGCCCACCGTCTTCGACGTGCTGCGCGAGACCCCGCCCGGCCGCGGCGGCGAGATCCAGCTCACCGACGCGATCTCCACCCTGATCGCCACCGAGCCGGTGCACGGCGTGGTCTTCCGCGGCCGGCGCTACGACACCGGCGACCGCCTCGACTACCTCAAGGCGGTGGTCCGCCTGGCCGCCGAGCGCGACGACCTCGGCGCGCCGCTGCTGGCCTGGCTGCGCGAGTGGCTGCCGACCCAGGGCGACCCGTCGTGATCAGCGTCGACGAGCACCTGCAGCGGGTGCTGCAGGTCGTCCAGCCGCTCGGCGCCTTCGACCTCGGGCTGCTCGACGCGCACGGCTGCGTGCTCGACGAGGACGTGCATGGCCCCGGCGCCGCTGCCCGGCTTCGACAACAGCGCCATGGACGGCTACGCGGTGCGCAGCGAGGACCTCGACGGCGACCTGCCCGTCGTGCTGCCCGTGGTCGGCGACGTCGCCGCCGGGCCCGCCTCGCCGCTGCGCGTCCAGCCCGGCCTGTGCGTGCGCATCATGACCGGCGCGGCCCTGCCGCCCGGGGCGGACGCCGTCGTGCCGGTCGAGTCCACCGACGGCGGCGTCTCGAGCGTGCGGATCGACCGGCGCGTCGAGCCGGGGGCGTACGTCCGGCGCGCCGGCGAGGACGTCGAGGCGGGCGAGACCGTGCTGACCCGCGGCACCGCGCTCGGGAGCGCGTCGCTGGGGCTGGCCGCAGCCGTCGGCCGGTCGCGGGTGCTCGTGCGCCCTCGCCCGCGGGTCGTGGTGGTCTCCACCGGCAGCGAGCTCGTCGAGCCGGGCGCGCCCATGGGCCCCGGCCAGATCGCCGACGCCAACTCCTTCGCGCTCACCGCCGCCGCGCTCGAGGCCGGCGCGCAGGCCTACCGGGTCGGCATCGTGCCCGACGACCCGCGCACCCTGCTCGACACGCTCGAGGACCAGCTCGTGCGCGCCGACGTGCTGGTCACCAGCGGCGGGGTGAGCGTCGGTGCGTACGACGTCGTGAAGGAGGTGCTCTCGCGCCTCGGCACGGTGCGCTTCGACAAGGTCGCGATGCAGCCGGGCATGCCGCAGGGCTTCGGCACCATCGGCCCGGACGGCACGCCGGTCTTCGCGCTGCCGGGCAACCCGGTGAGCGCGCTGGTGAGCTTCGAGGCGTTCGTGCGGCCCGCGCTGCGCCGCATGGTCGGGGCCGAGCCGATCGAGCGCCCGCGCGTCTCGGCCGTCGCGCAGGCCGACCTGCGGTCGGTGCGCGGCAAGCGCTCGTTCCTGCGGGTGAAGCTGACGGTGCGCAAGGGGGCGTACGTCGTCGCGCCCGTCGGCGGCTCCGGCTCGCACCTGCTGGCCGGCATGTCGCGGGCGAACGCGCTCGCCGTCGTGCCCGAGGAGGTCGAGCTGGTCCGGGCCGGCGAGCCGGTGACCGTCATGCTGCTGGAGCGCCGCCGGTGAGCGACCGGCTGACGCACCTCGACGAGACCGGCGCCGCGCGCATGGTCGACGTGACGGCCAAGGACGTCACCGCCCGTACGGCGACCGCCACCGGCCGCGTCCTGCTGTCCCCGGAGGTCGTCGCGCTGCTGCGCGGCGAGGGCGTGCCCAAGGGCGACGCGCTGTCGGTCGCCCGGATCGCCGGGATCATGGGCGCCAAGCGCACCCCCGACCTCGTGCCGCTGTGCCACCCCATCGCGCTGTCGGGCGTCACCCTCGACCTGAGCGTCTCCGACCAGGGGGTCGACGTCAGGGCGACGGTGCGCACTGCCGACCGCACCGGCGTGGAGATGGAGGCGCTCACCGCGGTGGCCGTCGCGTGCCTGACCGTGGTCGACATGTGCAAGGCCGTCGACAAGCGCGCGGTCATCAGCGACGTGCGGGTCGAGGCCAAGTCCGGGGGCAGGAGCGGGGACTGGGCGCGGTGAGCGGCCGGGTGCTCGTCGTCACGGTCTCGGACCGGTCCTCGCGCGGGCAGCGCGCCGACACCTCCGGCCCGCTGCTCGCCTCGCTCGTCGCCGACCTCGGCTTCGAGGTGGGGCCGGTCGTCGTCGTGCCCGACGAGGTGCCGGCGGTGCAGGAGGCGCTGCGGGCGGGGGTCGCGCAGGCGTACGACGTCGTGCTCACCACCGGCGGCACCGGGCTGTCGCCGCGCGACGTCACCCCGGAGGCCACCCGGCCGCTGCTCGAGCGGGAGGCTCCGGGGCTCGCCGACGCGGTGCGGGCGCAGGGCCGCGACGCGGTGCCGACGTCGGTGCTGTCGCGCGGCGTCGCCGGGACCATCGGGCGCACGCTGGTCGTCAACCTGCCCGGCTCGACCGGCGGGGTGCGCGACGGGGTCGCGGCCCTCGCGCCGGTGCTGGCGCACGCGGTCGGCCAGCTGCGCGGGGACGACCACTGAGGGGCTGGCCGGCGGTCCTGTCCGACGGGCCCGTCGTCGTGCGGCCGCTGCGGCTGCGCGACGCGACCGCCTGGGCGGAGGTCCGGCGCCGCAACCAGGCGTGGCTCGAGCCCTGGGAGGGAGCGGCTCCCGACGCACCTCCCGCCGCGTGGGACGAGCGGCACAGCCCGGCGGTCTTCACCGCGCTGCTGCGCACGCTGCGCCGGGAGGCACGGGCCGGGCGGGCCTTCCCCTTCGCCGTCACGCACGACGGTGCGCTGTGCGGGCAGGTCACGGTCAGCGGGGTCGTGCGCGGCGCGTCCCGCAGCGGCTCGGTCGGCTACTGGGTCGACCGGCGGGTCGCCGGGCGCGGCGTGACCCCGACGGCCGTGGCCCTCGTCGTGGACCACCTGTTCGACGCCGGGCTGCACCGCGTCGAGGCGAACGTCCGGCCGGAGAACGCCGCGTCCCTGCGCGTCGTCGAGAAGCTCGGCTTCCGGCGCGAGGGGCGGCACGAGCGCTACCTGTTCATCGACGGCGCGTGGCGCGACCACCTGGGCTACGCGCTGGTGCGCGACGACGTGCCCGAGGGGCTGCTGCGGCGGCTGCGCGCCACCTCCCGACACACCGGCTGACCTCCACCGCTCGGCGTCCGTCCGCGGCTACGGTCCGTGACGTGGGCAGCGGCCTCATCCTCCTCGTCATCGTCGGTGCCTGGCTCGCCGTGCTCGTCCCCATGGGACTGCGCGCGCACGACAGCACCGCTCCGTCCCGATCCGCCGAGCACGACCGCGCGCGGGTCCTGTCCCGCCGTCCCGGCGCGCCCGTCCCCGAGCTCGAGGACGAGCTCGACGACGACCCGCCGAGCCGGCTCGGCGACGCCGTCGGGCAGGCGCGGGAGCGGTGGTCCGCCCTGCGCTCGCGGCGGCGCGGGCCGCTGCCGCTGGCGGTGCGCCGCCGCCGGGTGCTGGTCACCCTGGTCGGCACCGCCGTCGCGACCTGGCTGCTCGGTCTGGTCGGGCCGGGCTGGCTGCACGCGGTGAGCGGGGCGTGCGCCGTCGCCGCGCTGCTGTTCGTCGTGCACTGCCGCCGCCAGGTGCTCGTCAACGGGCAGCGCACGCACCTGCGCCACCAGCTCGAGGCCGAGCTGCAGCGGCGCGGGGTCGAGGACCTGCCGGTCGCCCGGCGGGTCCCGGCCCGCGTGCCGGCGCCGACCGCCGTGCTGGCGACCGCGGGGCGCGCCGCCGAGGCCGCCCCGGTCGCCGCGCCCGTGCGGCACGCGCTGGGCGACGCCTGGCAGCCGGTGCCGGTGCCGCTGCCGACCTACGTCGGCAAGCCGGCCGCCCCGCAGCCCGCCGCCCCGGCCGCCAGCGCCTCGGGCACCGTGCTCGACGAGCGGCGCTCCGAGCCGCACGAGCCGGGTACCGAGGCGGCCGGGCAGGACGACCGCACCGCGGTGCTGGACCGCCGGCGGGTCGTCGGCGGCTGGTAGTGTCGGCCCCGGCCCTGGGGCTGTAGCGCAGTCCGGTAGCGCACCTCGTTCGCATCGAGGGGGTCAGGGGTTCGAATCCCCTCAGCTCCACCAGAGGTCCACCGCGAAGGCCCCGGACGCGTGCGTCCGGGGCCTTCGTCGTGCCCGGGCCGCGGCGGTGGTCCGGGCACGGCGACGGCCCGGGATCACGCGAGCGGGAGCCGCACGCGCACCCGGGCGCCGCCGAGCGGGCTGTCCAGCACCTGCACCGACCCCCCGTGCGCCCGGGCGGTCTCGGCGACGATCGCGAGCCCCAGGCCCGAGCCGCCGTCGGCGCTGCTGCGCGCGCCGTCGAGCCGCACCCAGCGCTCCAGCACGCGGGAGCGGTCCTCGAGCGGGACCCCCGGCCCGTCGTCGTCGACGTCGAGCACCGCCGCACCGTCGAGCACGCAGGTCCGCACCTCGACCCGCGTCCCGTGCCGCGCCGCGTTGTCGCGCAGGTTGGCGACGAGGCGCTGCAGCGCCGCCGGGTCGCCGAGCACCGGACACGGCTTCCCGGCCGCGCCGGCCAGCTGGCGCAGGTCGAGCCGCACCCGGCGCGCCGGGTCGGCGGCGCCGGGCCGGGCCAGCGCCAGCAGGTCCGCGACGAGCCGCTGCAGCCGGTCGACCTCGGGCGACAGCTCGGCCACCAGCTCGTCGACCGACACCGACGAGGGGTGCGCGCGGGCGACGTCGAGCTGCACCGACAGGCTGGCCAGCGGCGAGCGCAGCTCGTGCGCCGCGTCCGCCACGAACCGCTCCTGCGCCGCCACCAGCGCCCCGACCGAGGCGAGCAGCCCCGACAGCGTCGCCCCGAGCCGGGCCAGCTCGTCCTGTCCCGGCGGCACCGGCAGCGTCAGGTCGCGGCCGGGGGACCGCGCCAGGTCCGCGGCCGCGGCCCGCAGCCGCTCCACCGGGCGCAGCGCGAAGCCCGCCACCACCCAGGTCAGCCAGGTGCCCAGCGCGACCAGCACCGGCACGACGACCAGCAGCACCAGCCGCAGCGCGCGCAGCGCCCGCCGCACCTCGCCGAGCGGCGCGGCGACGACGACCTGCACCGGCCGCCCGTCGAGCACCGCGCTGCGCAGCCGCACCCGCAGCGGCGTCGCGGCGTACGCCCCCTGCTCGTCGGTGGTGACCCGGTCGCCGGTCGCCGTGCTCAGCGGTTGCACGCGGCTGGCCGCGGGGCTGGCCGCCAGCACCGTCCCGTCGGCCGCGACGACCTGGGCGAGCAGCGGCGAGCCGGACGGCAGCGGCAGCACGTGCCGGCAGCGCGTCCTCGCGCACCAGACCGGCGAGCACCGCGGCCTCGTCGGCGGTGCGCGCGTCGAGGTCGCGCACCAGCCCGGTGCTGAAGACCGCGGTGACCGCGACGGCCACCAGGACGAGCCCGACCGCGAGCGGCAGGACCGAGCTCAGCACCAGGCGCGCCCGCACCCCGCGCCGGCTCACCCGCCGGCCAGCCGGTAGCCCTCGCCGCGCACGGTGACGACCGCCTCGCGGCCGAGCTTCCTGCGCAGGTAGCCGACGTACACCTCGACGACGTTGGCGTCGCCGTCCAGGTCGCCCTGGAACACCCCCTCGAGCAGGTCGAGCTTGCTCACCACGCGGCCCTGCGCGCGCAGCAGCGCCTCGAGCAGGCGGTACTCCCGCGGCGAGAGCCCCACCTCCTCGCCGGCGCGCGTGACGACGTGCCGGGCGGCGTCGAGGGCCAGGGCGCCGACCTGCAGCACCGGCGCCTCCCGCTGCGGCCCGCGCCGCGCGAGCGCCCGCAGCCGGGCGAGCAGCACGACGTAGGAGAACGGCTTGACCAGGTAGTCGTCGGCGCCCAGGTCGAGCGCGTCGGCGAGGTCGTGCTCGCCGTCCTTGGCCGACAGCACGAGCACCGGCGTACGGTCCCCGCGCGCCCGCAGGCGGCGCAGCACGTCGTAGCCGGACAGCCCCGGCAGCATGAGGTCGAGCACGACGACGTCGAAGTCCTCGGCCGCGCAGGCGGTCAGCGCCGCCGGCCCGTCCGCCGCCGTCCGCACGACGACGCCCTCGCGGGACAGCCCGCGCGCCAGCGCCGTGACGAGGCGCGGCTCGTCGTCGACGAGCAGCACGCGGCCGGGCTCCACGCGCCCACTGTCGCGCACGCGACGTCCGGCCTCTCAGCGACCGCTCAGCGCGGCGACCGCCCGCAGGAGCAGGCTGGTCGCCATGGACCCGCGCACCCGCCGCCGCACCGCCTGGATCGCCCCCGTCGCCGTCGCCGCGGTCGTCGCCGGGACGGCGGTCGTCACCACGGCCGGCGCCTCCGCGCGACGCCCACCCCGACCTGCCGCCGCTGTCGGCCGCCGAGCTGCTCGTCGCCGTGCAGGGCAGCACGACCACCGCGCTGTCCGGCACGGTCGTCGAGACGGCGCGGCTCGGGCTGCCCGAGCCTGCCCGGCGACGCGCAGGGCGCCGCGCTCGACCCGACCGCGCTGCTCACCGGCTCGCACACCGCCAAGGTCTGGGTCGACGGGCCCGACCGGCAGCGCCTCGCCCTGCTCGGCCGCTGGAGGAGTCCGACGTCGTGCGCGACGGCCGCGACGTGTGGACCTACTCCTCGCGCACCCAGCAGGCCACGCACGTGGTGCTGCCGCAGGAGGACCAGGGCGTCGACCCCGGCGAGGGGCTGCCCGGCCAGGCGCTCCCGCCCCCGCAGGCCGCCGACCGGGCGCTCGCCGCGATCGACCCCAGCACCGTCGTGACGGTGGAGAACACCAGCGTCGTCGCCGACCGGCCCGCCTACACGCTGGCGCTCGCGCCGCGCGACACCCGCTCCACGGTGCGCCGCGTCGAGATCGCCGGTCGACAGCGAGACCAAGGTGCCGCTGCGGGTGCAGGTGTTCGGCGCGGCGGCCTCAGCCGGCCTTCGAGACCGGCTTCACCGACGTGTCCTTCGCGACCGCCGGCCGCCTCGGTCTTCCGCTTCACCGCCCCCGAGGGCGCGACCGTGACCGAGCACGAGGTCGGTCGCCCGGAGACCGGCGCCGCTGCCGGCGGGCGCCCGACGGCGGCTGGTCGACGTACGCCCCGCTCGACCCGGCCGCGGACGCGCCGCTCGACGCCGCCACCGCCGCCACTGCCGGCCCCCGCACCGTCGGCTCCGGCTGGACCTCGGTCCTGTCGTGCCGCCCGGCGGGCGGCGGCCGCGACCGCCAGCAGCCCGCTGCTCGACCGGCTGCCACGCCGCTGCCCAACGGCGACCGGCTGGTGAAGCACCGCGCTGGTCAACGCGCTGCTCGCCGCAGGACGGCCGGGTCCTCGTCGGCGCGGTCACGCCCGAGCAGCTCGCCGCAGCCGCCGGCTACGTGACGGCCGTCGCGCCGGCGCCCCGGCCCGGTCCGCACGACGCCCGCCGGCCCGGCCGTCCGCACGACCGGGCTGACCCGCCGGTTCGGCAGCCAGACCGCCGTCGACGGCGTCGAGCTCGAGGTGCCGCGCGGCGCCGTCTACGGCTTCCTCGGGCCCAACGGCTCGGGCAAGACGACGACGATCCGGATGCTGCTCGGGCTGATCGCCGCCGACGCCGGCATCGTCGAGCTGCTCGGCCGCTCGATGCCGGACAGCCTCGGCGTCGGTGCTGCCCCGCGTGGGCGCGCTCATCGAGGGCCCCGCCTTCCACCCGTACCTGTCCGGGCGCGACAACCTGCGCCGGCTCGACGCGTGCCGACGCCACCGCCGACCCCGCCGACCTCGACGCGCCCGGACTCGACGCTGCGCTCGCCCGGGTCGGCATGACCGCCGCGGCCGGCAAGCGCTACCGCAACTACTCGCTCGGCATGAAGCAGCGGCTCGGCCTGGCCGCCGCCCTGCTGCAGCCCCGCGACCTGCTCGTGCTCGACGAGCCGACCAACGGCCTGGACCCGCAGGGCACCCGCGAGGTGCGCACGCTCGATCCGCGAGCTCGCCGCCGACGGCATGACCGTGCTGGTGTCCAGCCACCTGCTCGCCGAGGTCGAGCAGGTCGCGACCCACGTCGGGATCATGGCCGGCGGCCGGCTGCTGCCGCAGGGCACGCTGGCCGAGGTGCTGTCGACCGGCTCGGCGCTGGTCACCGTCACCACCCCGGACGCCGCCCTGGCCGAGCCGCGGCGCTGCGCGGGCTCGGGCTGGCCGAGCTCGACCGCACGCCCGACGGGCTCACCGTCGCGGCTCGGCGACGTGCCGGTCGAGCGGGTCGCCGCCGCGGTGGTCGGCGCCGGCGCGCGCCGCTGCGCGGCCTCGCGGTCACCGGCCGGCACCTCGAGGACCTGTTCGTCTCGCTGACCGGGGAGGGCTTCGATGTCCTCCGTTGAGCTGGCTCCCGCCGCGGCCACTCGCGCCCCCGGCCCGGCCGCAGCACCGCCCCGGCGCGTTCCGGCGGCTGTACGCCAGCGAGGTCCGCCTGGTCCTGCGCCGCCGCCGCAACCTGGCGCTGCTCGTCGTGCTCGGCCTCGTCCCGCTGCTCATCGGCATCGCGGTGCGGATCAGCACGCCGCGCGGCGGGGAGGGCCGCAGTTCCTCGGCCAGGTCACCGGCAACGGGCTGTTCCTCGTGTTCACCGCCCTCACGGTGAGCCTGCCGTTCTTCCTGCCGCTCGTCGTCGGCGTCGTCAGCGGGCGACAGCATCGCCGGCGAGGCCGGCACCGGCACGCTGCGCTACCTGCTCACCGTCCCCGTGACCCGCGGCCGGCTGCTCGCCGGCAAGACCCTCGGCGTGCTCGACCTTCACCGCGGTCGCCGTCCTGACCATCGCGGTCGTCGGGCTGCGTGACCGGCGCGGTGCTGTTCGGCCTGGGCGACGTCACGCTGCTGTCCGGCGACACGGTGCCGCTCGCCGAGCGGGCTGCTGCGGGCGCTGGGCGTCGCGGCGTACGTCGTCGTGGCGCCGTCTCCGGGCTCGCCGCCGGCGGGCTGTTCGTCTCCACGCTCACCGAGAACGCGATCGCCGCGATGGCGACGACCATCGGGCTCGCGGCGCTCATCCGCCGCTGCTCGACGCCGTGCCGCAGCTGTCGGCGATCCACCCGTGGCTGCTCACCCACAACTGGCTACGGCTTCGGCGAGCTGCTGCGCGGGTCGGTCGACGCCGGCGCGCTGCTGCGCTGGTCGGCGCTGCACCTGGCGTACGCCGCGGTGTTCCTCGCGCTGGCCTGGGCGCGGCTGACCACCAAGGACGTCACCAGCTGAGACCCAGCTCGACCCAGTCAGACCCAGCTGTGCAGCCAGATCCGGTCCTGCCAGTCCGCGAACGGGATCGTCACGGCCGCGAGCACCGGGTAGAAGAAGGCGAACGCCGCGACGGCGAGCCCGGCGTACGTCCCGACGCCGACCGCCCCCCACGCCCGGCGCCGAGGCGAGGCGTCGCGCGGCCCGAGGACGAGCCCGGCGACCAGCGCCGCGCCGAGCGCCATGAACGGCACCGCCGGCAGCGCGTAGAACAGGAACATGGTGCGCTCGTGCAGGTCGTCGCGCACCCACGGCACGATGCCGACGGCGATGCCGGTGAGCACCGCCGCGGCCCGCCAGTCGCGCCGGGTCGCCCACCACCACAGCAGCACGACGAGCACCGGCACCGTGCCCCACCACAGCACCGGGTTGCCGATCGCCAGCACCTCGCGGGCGCACGAGGCGGCGGTGCAGCCGTACGACCCCTCGGTGATCCCGGGCGGGTAGTAGTAGGACACCGGCCGGGCGAGCAGCAGCCAGCCGACCGGGTGCGACTGGTAGGGGTGCGAGGAGTCCAGTCCCTCGTGGAAGGTCAGCACGCGCACGTGGTAGTGCCACAGCGACCGCAACGCGCCCGGCACCAGCGCGGCCGGGCCCGTCCCCGGGTGGCTGTCGGCCCAGTGCCGGTCGTTGCCGATGGAGGAGGCGAACCAGCCGCTCCACGACAGCAGGTAGACCGCGAGCGGCAGCAGCACCAGCCCGCCCGACAGCGGCGCGACGGCCCGCCGCACGGTCGCGCGGAACGGCGCGCGCACCCCGGCCGTACGCCGGGCGCCGACCTCCCACGCGACCGTCAGCAGGCCGAGGCCGGCCAGGTAGTAGACGCCCGACCACTTCGTGGCGATGGCGGCGCCGAGGCAGGCGCCGGCGGCGAGCAGCCACCAGCGCACACCGGTGCGCGGGCCGTCCCCGGTGATCTCGTCCGCCGCCGCGAGTCGGGCCCGGAGCCGGTCGCGGTCGACGAGCAGGCAGGCGAAGGCCGCCGTCGTCCAGAGCACCAGGAAGATGTCGAGCATCGCCACCCGGCTCTGCACGAGGTGCAGCCCGTCGACGGACAGCAGCAGCCCGGCCAGCCCGCCGAGCAGCGTGCTGCCGGTCATCCGCCGGCCGGCCCGCACGACGAGCAGCACGGTGAGCGTGCCGGCGACGGCGGACATCACCCGCCAGCCGAACGGGTCCTTGCCGAACAGCTCCATCCCCAGCGCGATCGCCCACTTGCCCAGCGGCGGGTGCACGACGAACGAGCCGGAGCCGGTCGGGAGGCACTGCCCGGCCAGGTCGCCGCCCTGGGTGCTGTGCTCGACGCCGAACCGCATCAGGCTCTGGGCGTCGCAGGCGTAGTAGATCTCGTCGAAGATCTTGCCGTTCGTGGTGCCGCCGGAGGGCAGGTCGAGCCGCAGGAAGCGCAGCAGCCCGCCGACCAGCGTCACCGCCAGCGTGACGAGCCACCCGCCGGGACCGACGAGCGGCTGCAGCCGCCCCCGCCACGGCTCGTCAGCGGCCGCCACCGGCTGCTCCTGCACCGGAGCCGTCAGCAACGCCGTCACGCGTGCGAGCCTAGGAGAGCGGGGGGCGCGTACGCCTGCTCGCCGGCGCGCGGGGGAGGATGGGCGCGTGCCCCTCGTCCTCGGTGGTGCGCCCCTGGGCCGCCCGGGGGACGCCAGCCCGCGCCTGTCCGAGGCGCTCGCGACCGCCGACGTCGTCGCGGCCGAGGACACCCGACGGCTGCACCGGCTCTGCGCCGACCTCGGCGTGACGCCGACCGGCAAGGTCGTGAGCTGCTTCGAGGGCAACGAGGAGCGCAGGGTGCCCGAGCTGCTCGACGCGGTGCGGGCCGGGCAGACGGTCCTGCTCGTCACGGACGCCGGGATGCCGACGGTGTCGGACCCGGGCTTCCGGCTGGTGGCCGCGGCCGCCGAGCAGGACCTGCCGGTCACCTGCCTGCCGGGGCCCTCGGCGGTCACCACCGCGCTGGCGGTGTCCGGGCTGCCGAGCGACCGGTTCTGCTTCGAGGGCTTCCTGCCGCGCAAGGCCGGCGAGCGCCGGGCCCGGCTGGCCGCGCTGCAGGCCGAGCGGCGTACGGCCGTGCTCTTCGAGGCTCCGCACCGGCTCGCGGACGCCCTCGCCGACATGGCTGTCGGTGCTCGGCGCCGAGCGGCGGGCGGTGGTGTGCCGCGAGCTCACCAAGACCCACGAGCAGGTGCTGCGCGGGACGCTCGCCGAGCTCGCCGCGTGGGCGCAGGGGGAGGTCCGCGGCGAGGTGACGCTGGTGCTCGCCGGCGCGCCCGAGCCCGAGGTCGAGCTCGACGGACCGGAGCTGGCCCGGCTGGTGGGGGTGCGCGAGCAGGCCGGGCTGACCCGCAAGGAGGCGGTGCAGGCGGTGGCGTCCGAGACCGGCCTGCCGCGGCGCGACGTCTACGACGCGGTGGTGGCGGCGAAGCAGCGCTGACCGGTCTCACTACTGTGACCCGGTGCCCCGCAACGTCCTGACCGCGGTCGCCTGGCCCTACGCCAACGGCCCCCGCCACATCGGCCACGTCGCCGGCTTCGGCGTGCCCAGCGACGTCTTCAGCCGCTACCAGCGGATGGCGGGCAACCGGGTCCTCATGGTCAGCGGCACCGACGAGCACGGCACGCCGATCCAGGTGCAGGCCGACAAGGAGGGCGTCACCGCGCGCGAGCTCGCCGACCGCTACAACCGGGTGATCGCGGAGGACCTGCAGGGCCTCGGGCTGTCGTACGACCTGTTCACGCGCACCACGACGCGCAACCACTACGCGGTGGTCCAGGCGATGTTCCGCGCGCTGCACGCGAACGGGTACGTCGTCGAGCGCTCGCAGCTGTCCGCCATCGACCCGTCGACCGGCCGCGGGCTGCCCGACCGCTACGTCGAGGGCACCTGCCCGATCTGCGGCGTACGACGGCGCCCGCGGCGACCAGTGCGACCACTGCGGCAACCAGCTCGACCCGCAGGACCTCATCAACCCGCGGTCCAAGATCGACGGCAAGCCGCCGAGGTTCGTCGAGAGCGCGCAGTTCTTCCTCGACCTGCCCGCCTTCGCCGAGCCGCTCGGGGCCTGGCTGCAGAGCCGTACGGACTGGCGCCCGAACGTCCTGAAGTTCAGCGCCAACCTGCTCGAGGAGCTCAAGCCGCGGGCGATCACCCGCGACCTCGACTGGGGCGTGCCGATCCCGCTGCCCGGCTGGCAGGACCGCGGGGACAAGCGGCTGTACGTCTGGTTCGACGCCGTCATCGGCTACCTGTCGGCCAGCGTCGAGTGGGCGCGGCGTACGGGCGACCCGGACGCCTGGCGGCCGTTCTGGCAGGGCCCGGACGCCGACGGGCGCTACTTCATGGGCAAGGACAACGTCGTCTTCCACTCGGTGATCTGGCCGGCGGTCCTGCTCGGCGCGAGCGGTCAGCCCGACCGGGGACGCCGGGGAGTACGGCGAGCTGGCGCTGCCCGGGCGAGGTCGTCAGCAGCGAGTTCCTCACCATGGAGGGGCGCAAGTTCTCCTCGTCGCGGTCGGTCGTCATCTACGTCCGCGACGTGCTGGAGCGGTACGGCGCCGACCCGCTGCGCTACTACCTCGCGGCGGCGGGGCCGGAGACGAGCGACACCGACTTCACCTGGGACCAGTTCGTCACCCGCAACAACACCGAGCTGGTCGCCGGCTGGGGCAACCTCGTCAACCGCACGCTGTCGATGGTGGAGAAGAACGTCGGCAGCATCCCCGGGCCGGGCGAGCTGCTGGGGGCGGACCTCGCGGCGCTGCAGGCCTCGAAGGACGCCTTCGGGCCGGTCGGGGCGCTGCTCGAGCGCTCGCAGCAGAAGGCGGCGCTGGCCGAGGTCATGCGGGTCGTCGCCGAGGCCAACAAGTACCTGTCGGACCAGGCGCCGTGGAAGCTCAAGGACGACCCGGCGCGGCGCGAGACGGTGCTGCACACCGCGCTGCAGCTCGTCGACGACGCCAAGACGCTGCTCACGCCCGTTCCTGCCGGAGAGCAGCGACGCGGTGCACCGGCATGCTCGGCGGCGAGGACGACGTGGAGCGGGCAGCCCGAGCTGCGCGAGGTCGACGACCTGGACGGCGGGCCGTCGTACCCCGTGCTCACCGGCGACTACGACACCGCCGCGGTCTGGGAGAGCCGGCCGCTGCGCGTCGGGCACCGGGTCGACAAGCCGGTGCCGCTGTTCGCGCAAGCTCGAGCCGTCGGTCGTCGACGAGGAGCTGGCGCGGCTCGAGGCCGGGGCGTGAGCAAGAAGCACCGCAACGGCGCCCGCGACGACTCCCCGCCTCCCGCGCCCGAGCCGCTGGCCGTACCCGTCGCTCGACGCGCACTGCCACCTCGACATCATGAGCGGGGGCGGCCGGCCCGCTGCGGCGTCGCGACCGGGCCGGGCGACGAGCAGGTCGCCGGGCGCTCGCCGAGGCCGCGGCGGTCGGCATCGACACGGTCGTGCAGGTCGGCGTCGACCTGCCCTCCAGCCGCTGGTCGGCGGACGTCGCGGCCGCGCTTCGCGGAGGTGCACGCCGCCGTGGCGGTCCACCCCAACGAGGCCGGCGCGCGGCGCGGCCACCGACGAGGCGCTGCGCGAGATCGAGGCGCTGGCCGCGCTGCCGCAGGTGGTGGCGGTCGGGGAGACCGGGCTCGACCACTACCGGACCGAGACGGCCGAGGGGCACCGGCTGCAGGAGGAGTCGTTCCGCGCGCACCTCGCAGATCGCCCAGCGCACCGGGACCGCGCTGATGATCCACGACCGCGACGCCCACGACGACGTGGTGCGGGTGCTGCTCGACGAGGGCGCGCCCGACCGGGTCGTCTTCCACTGCTTCTCCGGCGGGGTCGAGCTGGCCCGGGCCTGCGCGGAGCACGGCTGGGTCGCGAGCTTCGCCGGCACGCTGACCTTCAAGAACGCCGAAGGGCGCCTGCGCGAGGCCGCGGCGCTGCTGCCCGCCGAGCTGCTGCTCGTCGAGACCGACGCGCCCTTCCTCGCGCCCGCGCCGCACCGCGGGCGGCCCAACGCGCCGTACCTCGTACCGCTCACCGTGCGCGCCCTCGCCGAGGTGCGCGGCGACGACCTCGACGGGCTGTGCGGCCAGCTCGCGGCCAACGGGCGGCGGGTCTTCGGGCTGGCCTGAGCCCGAGCGCCTCGCCCTCGGGGTGCTGAGCCCTCGCTGCCGGCTCCGCGCGGTCCGAGGAGGGCCCGCGAGGTCGACGGCGGCGCCCGCTGCGACCAGGCCCTCAGAACCGGACTCAGGGCGCGAAACGCCCCTCGGGTGAGCACTCTCACAGCGCTTCCGGCCACGCCACCTGACCGCGCGTTCACCCGGTCGTCCACCCCCTTGGTCGTACAAAGGGGCAGCACGGGTCTTGGCGGACAGCCCAGACCCCGTTACCGTCGCCTGCAACTCAGCCGGAGGCGGGGAACGGCTCCAGTGGCGGTCAGCAGCGCTCGCGCGCGCCGACCGTCGTCCCCGCGCCCGGGCCGTGCCGTCATCGGAGCCTCGTGCCAGCCTCGCACCGCCGCCCCAGCCTGCTCGTCCGTCCCGCCCTGCGACTGCGGACGGCCCTGCGCTCGCGACCGGTCCCGCTCGCGCGCCCCTCGCGCCGCGCCGCGACCTCGATCTGCGCCGCCGCGCTCGCGGCCGTCGTCGGGACGGGCGCGGTGTACGCCGCTACCGCCACCACGGTCGAGCTGCGCGTGGACGGGGTCGCCCGGTCGGTGACGCTGCACGGCGACACGGTCGCCGACGTGCTGCGCCGCGCCGGGGTCTCGGCGGGGGAGCACGACGTGCTCGCCCCCGGTCCGGGCGCGCGGGTGCGCGACGGCGGGCTCGTGGCGCTGCGCCGGGGCCGGCCGCTCCAGCTCGTCGTCGACGGCCAGGAGCGCACCGTCTGGGTCACCGCCGACGACGTCGCCGGGGCGCTCGACCAGATCGGGCTGGACGCCACCGGCGCCGCGCTGTCGGCGTCCCGCTCCCGCGCGATCGGGCTCGACGGCCTCGCGCTCGACGTCCGGCTGCCCAAGGACGCCGGGGTCGCCGCCGACGGCGGCCGCACCGTGCTGCGCACCACCGCGGCGACGGTCGGTGACCTGCTCGCCGAGACCGGCGTGTCGCCTGCGCCCGAGCGACACGCTCGACGTGCCGGTCGGGGCGCCGGTGAGCAACGGCCTGCTCGTCACCGTGACGCGCCGCGACAGCACGCAGGTCGTCGAGGACGTCGCCCTGGCCGCCGGCGTCGTGCGCACCGAGGACCCGTCGCTGGCCCGCGGCACCGAGCGCGTCACGGCGCCGGGCAGCCCCGGGTCGGAGCGGCGGACGTACGCCGTGACGCTCGTCGACGGCGTCGAGACCGGCCGCACGCTGCTCGCGACCACCCGCACCGCCGAGCCGGTCGCGCAGCAGGTCGCCGTCGGCACGCGGGCCGCGCCCGCGCCGCGCCCGCTGCCCCGAGCGGCACCGACGGGCTCGACTGGGCGGCGCTGGCCCGGTGCGAGTCCGGCGGCAACCCCCGCGCGGTCGGCGGCGGCGGCCAGTACTTCGGGCTCTACCAGTTCTCGCTGGGCACCTGGCGCGGCGTCGGCGGCTCCGGCAACCCGGTCGACGCCAGCCCCGCGGAGCAGACGTCGCGCGCCAAGATCCTGTACTCGCGGTCCGGCCGCTCGCCCTGGCCGGTCTGCGGGCGCTACCTCTAGCGGGTGGGCGAGCGCGCCGACGACGGCCTGCTGACGCGCGCCCGACGTCCGCCGCCTGGCCGACCGGCTCGGCGCCCGGCCGACGAAGGCGCTCGGGCAGAACTTCGTCATCGACCCCAACACGGTCCGCCGCATCGTGCGCACCGCCGGGGTCGGGCCGGACGACGTCGTCGTCGAGGTCGGGCCGGGCCTGGGCTCGCTGACGCTCGGGCTGCTCGGCGTCGCCGCCCGCGTCGTCGCGGTCGAGATCGACCCGGTGCTCGCCGCGCGAGCTGCCCGCGACCGTCGCCGAGCGGCTGCCGGGCCGGCTCGACCGGCTCGAGGTCGTCGAGCAGGACGCGCTGCGGCTCGAGGCCGTGCCCGGTCCCGCGCCGACGGCCTTCGTGGCCAACCTGCCCTACAACGTCGCCGTGCCGGTGCTGCTGCGGCTGCTCGAGCGGCTGCCGTCGCTTCGCACCGGCCTGGTCATGGTGCAGGCCGAGGTCGCCGACCGGCTCGTCGCCCCGCCCGGCTCCCGGACCTACGGCGTGCCCTCGGTGAAGGCGGCCTGGTGGGCGGACGTCCGCCGGGCCGGCTCGGTCGGCCGGACGGTCTTCTGGCCGGCGCCGCACGTCGACTCCGGGCTGGTCGCGTTCACCCGCCGCGAGCCGCCGCCCGGCGACCGGGCGGCGACCTTCGCGGCCGTCGACGCCGCCTTCGCCCAGCGCCGCAAGACGCTGCGCGCGGCGCTCGCCGGGTGGGCCGGCTCGGCCGCCGAGGCCGAGCGGCGGCTGCGGGCGGCGGGCATCGCCCCCTCGCCGCGGGGCGAGCAGCTGGCCGTGACCGACTTCGCCCGGCTGGCCGTCGGTGCCGCCGCGCCTAGACCTCGGGGACGTCCCGCCCCTCGCGACCAGGAGAGTCCGCTGCCCGCCCGTCCGCCCGCACGACCGCGTGGTGGCCCGGGCCCCGGCGAAGCTCAACCTGCACCTGACCGTCGGGCCGCGGCGCGCCGACGACTTCCACGACCTCACCACCGTCTTCCACGCGGTGTCGCTCACCGACGACGTCACCGTGCGAGCGGGCCGCCGCGCTCACCGTCGAGGTACGCGGCGAGGGCGCGGCCGAGGTGCCGCCGACGGCACCGACCTGGCCGCCCGGGCCGTACGGCTGCTCGCCGGGCGCACGGGGTGCGACCCGGCCGTCGCGATCCGCATCGACAAGGGCATCCCCGTCGCCGGCGGCTGCGCGGGCGGCTCCGCCGACGCCGCCGCGGCGCTGGTCGCCTGCGACGCGCTGTGGGGGACCGGCCTGTCCCGCGACGAGCTCGCCGCGATCGGCGCCCAGCTCGGCAGCGACGTGCCGTTCGCGCTGCACGGCGGCACCGCGCTCGGCACCGGCCGCGGGGAGCGCCTCACCCCGGTGCTGGGCGCCGGCTCGTACGCGTGGGTGCTCGCGCTCGCCGACGGCGGCCTGTCGACCCCGGCCGTCTACGCGCGAGCTGGACCGCCAGCGCGAGAGCCGGGCCGGTCCAGGTCGCCGGCGACCCCGCCCCGACGGCTCGCCGCGCTGCGCAGCGGGGACGCGGCGGCGCTCGGCGCGGCGCTGTCCAACGACCTGCAGGCCGCCGCGCTCGTCGCTGCGGCCCGCGCTGCGCGCGTCGTCGACGCCGGCGCTCGCGCTCGGGGCGCTCGGCGGCGTCGTCTCCGGCAGCGGCCCGACCGTCGTCGCTGCTCGCCCGCGACGACGCCCACGCGGCGGAGCGCTCGCCTCGGGCTGGCGCGGCACCGCCTGCCGGGCCGTGCGCCGTCGCCGACGGCCCCGCCGCCCGGCGCCAGGGTCGTCGGCTGATGGCCGCGGCGAACCTCGTCAACCTCGACACGTCTCGGTCGCGCACGGCGCCCGGCAGCTGCTCGACGGCGTCTCGATCGGCATCTCCGCGGGCGACCGGATCGGCGTCGTCGGCCGCAACGGCGGCGGCAAGACCACGCTGCTGCAAGACCCTCGTCAAGGCCGAGGAGCCGCAGTCCGGCCGGGTCACCCACGCCGGCGGCCTGCGGGTCGGCGTGCTCACCCAGGACGTCCGCGTCGACCGCGCACCTCACCGCCCATGCCGCGGTCCTCGGCGACGCCGCCGAGCACACCTGGGCCGGCGACGCCCGGGTGCGCGAGGTCCTCGACGGCCTCGGCCTGCACGACGTCGGCCTGGACAGCACGGTCGCGACGATGTCCGGCGGCGAGCGGCGCCGCGTCGCGCTGGCCGCGCTGCTCGTGCAGGAGTGGGACCTGCTCGTGCTCGACGAGCCCACCAACCACCTCGACGTGGAGGGCGTGGCCTGGCTGGCCGCCCACCTCAAGGCGCCGCACCCGCGGCTCAGGCCCACCTCGTCGTCACCCACGACCGCTGGTTCCTCGACGAGGTCAACAGCCGCACGTGGGAGGTCCACGACGGGCAGTGTCGACGCCTACGACGGCGGCTACTCGCGCGTACGTCCTGGCCCGCGCCGAGCGCGACCGCAGCGCCGCGACGGCCGAGCAGAAGCGGCTGCAGCTGGTCAAGAAGGAGCTCGCCTGGTTGCGCCGCGGCCCGCCCGCCCGCACCACCAAGCCGCAGTTCCGCATCGACGCCGCCAACGCGCTCATCGCCGACGAGCCGCCGCCGCGCGACGACGTGGCGCTGCAGCGCTTCGCGACCGCGCGGCTCGGCAAGCAGGTCTACGACGTCGAGGGGCTGCGCCTGGCGTACGACGGGCGGGTCCTGTTCGACGACGTGACCTGGCGCGTCGGGCCGGGCGACCGGGTCGGCGTCGTCGGGGTCAACGGCGCCGGGAAGTCGACGCTGCTCAAGGTGCTCGTCGGTCAGGCGCAGCCCGACGCGCGGCGACGTGCGGGTCGGCAAGACCGTCAAGCCGCCTACCTCTCGCAGGAGGTCGCCGAGCTCGACCCGTCGCTGCGGGTGCTCGAGGCGGTCGAGCAGGTCGCGAAGTCGGTCGACCTCGGCGGCAAGCCGGTCGGGGCCTCGAGCGCTGTGCGACCGCTTCGGCTTCACGGGTGACGCGCAGTGGACGCGGGTCGGCGACCTGTCCGGCGGTGAGCGCCGCCGCCTGCAGCTGCTGCGACTGCTCATGGGCGAGCCCAACGTGCTGCTGCTCGACGAGCCGACCAACGACCTCGACATCGACACGCTCAACGCGCTCGAGGACGTGCTCGACGGCTGGCCCGGCACGCTGCTCGTCGTCAGCCACGACCGCTACTTCCTCGAGCGGGTCACCACCGTCACGTCCTCGCTCATGGGCGACGGGACGGTCAAGGCGCTGCCCGGCGGGGTCGAGCAGTACCTCGCCGAGCGGGTGCGCCGGGCCGCGCCGACGGCGTCCGGGAGCGCGCCCTCGCGCACGCTCCTCGGCTGCGGACCAGCGGGCGGCCAAGAAGGAGCTGTCGCGCGTGGAGCGGGAGATCGGGCCGGCTCGACAAGCGCGAGGCCGAGCTGCACGCGCAGCTCGCCGAGGCCGCGACCGACGCCGAGCGGGTGCTCGCGCTCGACGCGCAGCTGCGCGCGGTGCAGGCCGAGAAGGCCGCGCTCGAGGACGCCTGGCTGGAGCTGTCCGAGCAGGTCTGAGCCCGCCGCTCAGCCGGTCGCGCCGACGCTGCGCCAGTAGTCGTTGAGCGCGCCGTTCGTCTTGACGAACCACACGACCGGCAGGACCAGCAGGAAGATCCCGGGCATGTACCACAGCCCGGTCACACCGCTGACCGGCTGGGCCTGCCCGCGCCGCGCGTACAGCTGGCCGACCTCCGAGCTGACGAGGAACGGCGACACCACGCCGACGAAGAACGCGATGAGCAGGGCGATGCCCCCGCCCAGGCCCTGGCCGGTGTGCCGCTTCATCTCCTCGTGCGTGACGAAGTACCAGTACAGCCCGTAGATCCCGAAGGTCACGACGAACAGGAGCATCGCCAGCCCGGTGCTGCGCACCTGCCCGACCGGTCCGGGCCCGGACGGCGAGGGCGGGCCGCCCCACCCCTGGCCCGCGGGCGGGGCGAACTGCCCCGGCACGTCGCCGGGGCGGGTGCGGTAGGGGTCGGGAGCGGTCACGGGGCACCTCCTGGGGGACGGCCCGGTCGGGCCGCAGGACGCGCACGGTAGGCCCGTCGGGCACCCTCGCGGGCCGGAACGCCGCAGCCTGTGGACGACCACGCGACGGGTCGGCAGCGGACCCCCCGCGGAGCCCGCCGCAGGGCCATACTCCCGGCACCGACCTGCCGACAGGAGCGCGCCGATGGGCACCACCACGACGTCGGGGCGCTACCGCGACCTGCTCGCCCGGCGCGACCTGCGCCTGCTCATCGGTGCCTTCCTCGTCGACTCGGTCGGCGGCTGGGCCTACAACATCGTGATCATCGTCTACGTGTTCGACCGGACCGGCTCTCCGGGCTGGATCGCGGCGACGACGGCGGCCGGGTGGGTGCCGCGGCTGCTCGTGTCGGCGCCGGCCGGGGCGATCGCCGACCGCTACGACCGCACGATGGTCATGGTCGCCAGCGCGCTGTCGTCCTTCGTCCTCATGACCTGCCTCGCGCGTCGCCGTGCAGCAGGACCTGCCGGTCCTGCTCGTGCTGGCGCTGTCGGCGGCGACCGCCGCCGGCGCGCCGTTCTACCGGCCCGCCGCGCCGGGGTGCTGCCGGACGTCGTGCCGGAGAAGGACCTGGCCAGCGCCAACGCGCTGTTCGGGTGCTGGAGAACCTCGTCGTGGTCGTCGGGCCGGCGCTCGGCGGGCTCTGCTGCTCGCCGGCGACCCGGCCGGCGCGGTCGTGCTCAACGCGCTCACGTTCCTGCTCGCCGCGCTGCTCGTGCATCGCCTGCGCCTGCGGCAGCGCCGGGCGGCGCCGGAGGAGGCGGGCTGCGGCCGCAGGTCGCCGACCGGCCTGGCGGCGCTGCGGGGCGAGCCGGTGGCGCTCGTGCTGGTCCTCTTCTGCGCGCTCGACAGCGCGGTCTACGGCGCGCTCACCGTCCTGTACGTGCCGATGAGCCAGGCTTCGGCACCGGCTCCGAGGGCTACAGCTACCTGGTCGCCAGCATGGCGCGTCGGCGGCGTGCTCGCCGGCGGGCTGGTCAACCGGCTCGTCCGCCTCCGGGCCCTCGCGCCCGTCATCGTCGGCGGGATGTGCCCTGGCCCTGCCCGCCGCCTTCCACCCTCTCTCGTCGAGCTGCCCGGTGGGCTGCTGCAGGTCGTCGCGGGGGTCGGGATGGTCGTCGTCGACGTGCTGGCCATCACCGCCCTGCAGCGCGACCTGCCGCGGGCGTGCTGAGCCGGGTCTTCGGGGTGCTCGAGACGCCGGTGCTCGTGGGCATCCTCTGCGCCAGCCTGCTCACCAGCGTGCTGCTCGCGACGTCGCTCGCTGGACACGCGCTGCTCGTGCTGGGGCTGGGCTTCACCGGCCGTCACCGTCGCTCGGGCTGGGCCCGCTGCTGCGCGGCCGACCGGCGGTCGGCCGGCGCCGTCGCGGCGCTCGCGCCGAAGGTCGCGCTGCTGGAGGTGCTCGACCTGTTCGCCGACGCCCCGCGGACGACGCTCGAGCAGCTGGCCCGGGCCGTCGAGGAGGTCGGCTGCCCGGCGGCGCGGTCCTGCTCCGCGAGGGCGACCCGGCCGACGCCCTGTTCGTCCTCGTCGAGGGCGAGGTCGACGTGACGGCGCGCGGCGAGGGCGGGCGCCCCCGCCGGCTGCGCACGATGGGCCCGCGCAGCTACCTGGGTGAGATCGGGCTGCTGCGCGGCGTGCCGCGCACGGCCACGGTGCGGGTGCGCGAGCGACGCGCTGCTCTGGCGGATCTCCGGCGCCGACGACTTCGCTGCCGCCGTCGACAGCGGCCCGCCGAGCGCGTCGCTGCCGCCGGTGTCCGGCAGCCGCCTGGCCCGCACCCACCCGTCGCTGGTCGCCGCCGACCTGCCGCAGCAGCGCACGCCGGAGGACGTGCCGGTGGCCACCGACTGAGGGCCCGGCCCGGTGTGGGCCGGCCGCGGAGGGGCACCCCGGCCCTGCACCAGGGACCCGGAGGTGGGCGTGAAGGCCGTCGTGTGGCACGGACCGAGCAAGGTGAGCGTCGACGAGGTCGACGACCCGAGCATCCAGGAGCCGACCGACGCGGTCATCCGCATCACCGCCACCGCGATCTGCGGCTCCGACCTGCACCTGTACGGCAAGGGCGCCGCGATGGGCATGCTGCCGGGCGACATCATCGGCCACGAGCCGATGGGCGTCGTCGAGGAGGTCGGCAGCGAGGTCACCCACATCCGGCCCGGCGACCGGGTCGTCGTGCCCTTCAACATCTCCTGCGGCACCTGCCGGCTGTGCCGCAAGGGCTTCTTCTGCCAGTGCGAGACCACGCAGAACCTCGAGGGCCGCAAGGGCGCCGCGCTGTTCGGCTACACCCACCTGTACGGCGGCGTGCCCGGCGGCCAGGCGGAGTACCTGCGGGTCCCGCAGGCCCACTTCGGTCCGATCAAGATCGACGAGTCGGTGCCCGAGCTCGGCGCGCTGCTGCTGTCCGACGTGCTGCCGACGGCCTGGCAGGCGGTGCACTACGCCGAGGTCGAGCCGGGCGACGTCGTCGCGGTCTACGGCCTCGGCCCGATCGGCCAGATGTGCGTGCGCATGGCCCGCCACCAGGGCGCGACGCGCGTGATCGCGAGTCGACGCGGTGCCCGGACCGGCTGGCGACGCGCGCCGGAGTGGGGCGCCGAGACGATCGACGACTCCGAGCACAAGGACCCGGCGACGGTCATCGAGGACATGACCGACGGGCTCGGCGCCGACCGCGTCATCGACGCGGTCGGCATGGAGGCGCACGGCTCGGTCGCCGACCGGGTGCTGCAGGCGATGAAGCTGCAGCCCGACCGCCTCATCGCCCTGCACCACGCGATGGCCTCGGTGCGCCGCGGCGGCACGCTGTCGGTGACCGGCGTCTACACCGGCGCGATGCAGATGTTCCCGCTGGGCGACCTGTTCGACCGGCAGGTCACGCTGCGCTGGGGCCAGGCCAACGTCCGCCGCTGGACCGACGACGCTGCTCGTCCTGCTGCGCGACGGCGACCCGCTCGGCGCCGCCGGCCTGACCACGCAGGAGGTGCCGCTGGCCGAGGCGGCCGACTGGTACCCCCGGTTCCAGAAGAAGGAGCCGGGCGTGCTGAAGGTCGTGCTGCGCCCCTAGCGGCGCGAGCTCGGTCTCCAGGCGCGCAGGCGCGCCGCCCGTTCCAGGTCGGTCGACGCGCGCCGCGACACCTCGTCGCGCCGGCCGGCGCGGCGTCGAGCCACCACTGGCCGACCAGGGCGACCTGGCCGACGAGGGCCTGGCTGTACAGCGGCGCGAGCGCGCCGGCAGGCCCGCGGGCGGCGAACTCGCGCGCCAGGAGGTGCTCGACCTGGCGGGCGACGTCGCTCATGATCTGGTGGCGAGCCCGCTGCCGGCCGCCGGGCGACTCGCGCACGAGGATCCGGAAGCCGTCGGTGCACTCCTCGACGTAGGTGAGCAGCGCCAGGATCGCCTGCTCCAGCAGCGGCGCGGCGGGGTGCCGGCCGAGCGCGGCGTGGAAGCCGGCCAGCAGGGTGGCGACCTCGCCGTCGACGACCTCGGCGTAGAGCCGCTCCTTGCCGCCGAAGTGCTCGTAGACGACCGGCTTGCTCACCCCGGCCCGCAGAGGCGACCTCCTCGACGGCGGTGCCGTCGAAGCCGCGCTCGGCGAACAGCGACGCGCCCGACGTCGAGCAGCTGGGCGTGCCGCTGCGCGGCCGGCATCCGCACCCGGGGCGCGGCAGCGGCGCGTCGCCGCGCGGCGCCCGGCGTCAGGCCGCGCGACCCGGCGCGCGTCCAGCCGCTCGCGGCGGGCCAGCGCACGTCGGTCGCCAGGCCCAGCTTCTCCAGGCCGCGGATGAGCTCGGCGCTGGTGTCGATCTGCCAGCGGTCGACCCCGTGCCGGGCCGCGGTCGGGTCGGCGTGGTGCAGGTTGTGCCAGCGCTCGCCCATGCTGACGGAGCGCCAGCGGCCACACGTTGGTGCTCTTGTCGCGCGTCCGGAACGGCCGCTCGCCGAAGGTGTGGCAGATCGAGTTGATCGACCAGGTGGAGTGGTGCAGCACGGCCATGCGCACGACGCTGGCCCAGAAGAACGCGGTGAGCGGCGCCCTGCCACGACTGCGCCCACAGGCCGCCGACCAGCGCCGGCAGGCCCAGGCTCAGCGAGCACCCAGAGCGGGAAGAGCTTGTTGACCCGTCGACGTCGCGGTCGGCGAGCAGGTCGGGCGCGAAGCGCTTCTGGTCGGTCTGCTCGACGTCGAACAGCCAGCCGATGTGGGCGTGCCACAGGCCCTTGCACAGCGCCGGGAAGTTCTCGCCGTAGCGCCAGGGGCTGTGCGGGTCGCCCTCCTTGTCGCTGTACGCGTGGTGGCGGCGGTGGTCGGCGACCCAGCGGGTGACCGGCCCCTCGACCGCCATGACCCGGCGACCGCCAGCGCGACGCGCACGCGCGCGGCCGGCCTTGAACGAGCCGTGCGTGAAGTAGCGGTGGAAGCCGACCGTGATGCCGTGGCCGGTGATGGCGTAGAACACGGACGACTGATCACGACGTCGTGCCAGCGACAGCCCGTGGCCCCACAGCACCACAGGCGCTCGCCGCGACGGCCGAGCAGCGGCACGACGATGAAGGCGGCCAGCGCGACCTGCTCGGCGCGGGCCCGCAGCCGGCTCTTGGGCATCGCCTGCAGCGGCCGGCGCGGTCGTCCTCGAAGAAGTCGATCGTGGTGTTCGGGGCGTCGAGCAGCGGAGCGGTCACGGGCGTCCTCGGGGAGGCGGGGCAGGGTCGGGCGGTGCGCGCCGTACGGGCACGGGCCGCGGGCACGCGGTCGGGCGCGGCCCGCGGAGGTCCGGCCGCCGGGACGCGACCGTAACCTACGCAGGCGTAGGTGCGCACCCGCCAGGCGACCGGCGGCCTGCTGGCAGGATGGCCGCACCCTGCGGCGCGGGACTGGCGCGAGCCGCCCGGCGAGCAGCGGTCCCGGGTCGTCCAGGGGCAGGACGAGGGACTTTGAATCCCTGAACGGAGGTTCGACTCCTCCCCCGGGAGCCCCCGCCGCCCCGCCGCCCGGGCGTCCGCCGGTAGGCTCGGCCCCGCCGGCGCCCGCCCGCTCCGGCCGTCCTGCCTGCCCGCCGCGAGGAGCCCCCGTGTCCGACGCGCGCCCGGCCGCCGTCGTGGTGCTCGCGGCGGGCGAGGGCACCCGGATGCGCAGCGCGCACGCCGAAGGTGCTGCACGCGCTCGCCGGCCGCACGATGCTCGGCCACGTCGTCACCGCGCCCGCGCGCTCGGCCCGGAGCACCTCGCTCGTCGTCGTCGGCCACGCCCGCGAGCAGGTCGCCGGCGCACCTCGCCGAGGTCGACCCGCCGGCCCGCCGGTCGTGCAGGAGCAGCAGAACGGCACCGGCCACGCCGTGCGCGTCGCGCTGGCCGGCCTCGACGACCTCGAGGGCACGGTGGTCGTCGTCCCGGGCGACGCCCCGCTGCTCACCGCGCAGACCCTGGCGCGCCTGGTCGCCGAGCACGAGGCGGCCGGCGCCGCGACGACGCTGCTCACCGCCGTCGCTCGACGACCCGACCGGCTACGGCCGGGTCGTCCGCGGCGTCGGACGGCGCGGTCCAGCGGGTCGTCGAGCACAAGGACGCCGACGACGACGAGCGGGCCGTGCGCGAGGTCGCGACCAGCGTCTACGCCTTCGCCGCAGGGCCGCTGCGCGAGGCGCTGTCCCGGCTCGTCGACCGACAACGCCCAGGGCGAGGAGTACCTCACCGACGTCGTCGGGCTGCACCGCGAGGCCGGGCTCGGGCTGCACGCCGTCGTGGCGCCGGACCCGGGCGAGACGGCGGGCGTCAACGACCGGGTCGCAGCTCGCCGCTGCGGCGCGCGCGCTGCGCGACCGGCTGCTCGAGGGCCACCTGCGCGCCGGGGTCGCCGTGCTCGACCCGCCGACGACCTGGGTCGACGCCGACGTCGTGCTCGAGCCCGACTGCACGCTGCTCCCCGGCGTGCAGCTGCACGCCGGCACCGTGGTGCGCGCCGGCGCCGTCGTCGGCCCCGACACCACGCTCACCGCGCTGCCAGGTCGGCGAGGGCGCGAGCGTGGTCCGCAGCCATGCCGAGGGCGCCGTCATCGGCCCGCGCGCGACCGTGGGCCCGTTCAGCTTCCTGCGCCCCGGCACCGTGCCTGCGGGAGGGCGCCAAGGTGGGGGCGTACGTCGAGGTCAAGGCCAGCGAGATCGGCCCCGGCAGCAAGGTGCCGCACCTGGCGTACGTCGGCGACGCCGTCGTCGGGCGCGCGCAGCAACCTGGGCGCCGGCACGATCGTGGCCAACTACGACGGCCGCGACAAGCACCGCACCGTGGTCGGCGACGACGTGCGGGTCGGCAGCAACAACATGCTCGTCGCGCCGGTGGCGATCGGCGACGGCGCCTACACGGCCGCCGGCTCGGTCGTCACCGACGAGGTCCCGCCCGGCGACCTCGCCGTGGGCCGGGCGCGCCAGCGCAACGTGCAGGGATGGGTCGCGCGCCGGCGCGGCCCGCGGCACAGACGAGCAGGGGAGCAGCCCGCATGACCGGACTGTCGATCGACAGCCACAAGAACATGCTCCTGTTCACGGGGCGGGCCTTCCCCGAGCTCGCGGCCGAGGTCGCCCGTCGACCTCGGCGTCTCGCCGGTGCCGACGAGCGCCTACGAGTTCGCCGAACGGCGAGATCTTCGTGCGCTTCGAGGAGTCGGTGCGCGGCAGCGACGCCTTCGTCCTGCAGAGCCACACCGCGCCGATCAACACCTGGGTCATGGAGCAGCTGCTCATGGTCGACGCGCTCAAGCGGGCGTCGGCCAAGCGGATCACCGTGGTCATGCCGTTCTACCGCTACGCCCGGCAGGACAAGAAGCACCGCGGGCGCGAGCCGATCAGCGCGCGGCTGATCGCCGACCTGTTCAAGACCGCCGGCGCCGACCGGCTCATGACCGTCGACCTGCACACCGCGCAGATCCAGGGCTTCTTCGACGGCCCGGTCGACCACCTGTTCGCGCTGCCGCTGCTCGCCGACCACGTCGAGCAGCCTGGGCGACCGCGACCTGGTCGTCGTCGCCCCGACGCCGGCCGCGTGCGCGTCGCCGAGCGCTGGACCGACCGGCTCGGCTGCGGCCTGGCGATCATCCACAAGCGCCGCGACCCGAACGTGCCCAACGAGGTCAAGGTCGGCGAGGTCGTCGGCGAGGTCGCGCGGCAAGACCTGCATCCTCGTCGACGACATGATCGACACCGGCGGCACGATCACCAAGGCGGCCGACCTGCTCTTCGACAACGGCGCCGCCGACGTCATCGTGACGGCCACCCACGGCGTGCTGTCCGGCCCGGCCGTCGACCGGCTCAAGAACAGCCGCATCAGCGAGGTCGTCGTCACCGACACCCTGCCGATCGCCGACGACCGGCGCTTCGACGGCCTGACCGTGCTCTCGATCGCCCCGCTCATCGCCCGCGCGATCCGCGAGGTCTTCGAGGACGGCTCGGTGACCAGCCTGTTCGACGGCGCCGCCTGAGGCCCGGGGCGCGCCTCCCGTAGACTCGTCCCCTGCGCCTGGCCGCTGGCCGGCGCACTCCCGTCGCACGTCCGTCACACCCCAGTCCTGTCGCGCCGTCCGCGCGCCGCCGAGCACCGCCCGAGGAGTCCTGTCGTGTCCGAGGTCCGCATCGCTGCCGAGACCCGCACCGAGTTCGGCAAGGGCGCCGCTCGTCGCGTGCGCCGCGCCGGCAAGGTGCCCGCCGTCCTGTACGGCCACGGCGACGCCCCGCGGCACGTGTCGCTGCCGGGCCACGAGCTCATGCTCGCGCTCAAGGGCGACGCCAACGTGCTGCTCACCCTCACGACCGACTCCGGCGACCAGCTGGCGCTGCCCCGCTCGGTCGTCCGCGACCCGATCAAGGGCTTCCTCGAGCACCTCGACCTCATCGCCGTCCGCCGCGGCGAGAAGGTCACCGTCGACGTGCCGGTCGTGCTCAGCGGCGACGCGGCCGCCGGCGTGATCATCGACCAGCAGCTGCTCACCGTGAGCGTCGAGGCCGACGCCACCGACCTGCCGGGCGAGCTCGCCCTGTCGGTCGAGGGGCTGAAGGCCGGCGCGAGCGTCACGGCGGGCCAGCTCGAGCTGCCCGAGGGCACCACCCTCGCGCAGGACCCGGAGCAGGTGGTCGTGCAGGGCCTGGCGCAGGTGTCGGAGGAGGCGCTCGACGCCGAGCTCGCCACCGCCGAGGAGGAGCTCGGGGCCGGCGCGTCCGGCACCGAGACCGACGGCGCGGAGACCGGCCCGTCCGACGGCGACGCGGGCACCGGCACCGGCGACGTGGTCCGCGAGACCGACGGGCCGCAGTCCTAGCGGTCGCCCGCAGCCGGTCCGGCGCCGTGTCCGACCCGTGGCTCGTGGTCGGGCTGGGCAACCCCGGCCCGTCCTACGCCGGCAACCGGCACAACGCCGGCTTCTTCGTGGTCGACCTGCTCGCCGAGCGGGTCGGCGGTCGCTTCAAGGCCCACAAGGGCCGCGCCGACGTCGTCGAGGGCCGCCTGGCCGGCCAGCGCGCGGTGCTCGTGAAGCCGAAGTCGTACATGAACGAGTCCGGCGGCCCGGTCGCCTCGGTCTCGCGCTTCTTCTCGGTGCCCGTGGAGCGGCTCGTCGTGGTGCACGACGAGCTCGACGTGCCGTACGGCACGGTCCGGCTCAAGCGCGGCGGCGGCGACAACGGGCACAACGGCCTGCGGTCGACCACGAGCGCGCTCGGCAGCAAGGAGTACCTGCGGGTGCGCTTCGGCATCGGGCGGCCGCCGGGGCGGCAGGACCCGGCCGACTTCGTCCTCAAGGACTTCTCCTCGGTCGAGCGCAAGGAGCTGCCCTTCCACGTCGACCGGGCCGCTGACGCCGTCGAGGCGCTGCTCACCGGCACGCTCGAGGCGGCGCAGAACACCTTCCACGCCGACTCCTGACGCCCGGGGAGCCGTCCGCACCGACGCGCTGCGCCGTCCGGCCGTCCTCGTCCGGTCCGTCCGGGTGACGCACGCCGGGTGACCGACGACCGGCTGCGCCCGGGGTGTCCGACCACGTACCGTGTGCGCCGACGGCAGGCGGTCCCGCCCGCTCACCTCTCTCCCTCCCGGAGGTCCCCGACGTGCCCACGCACGCCCCCGCCCCCGGCTCCATCGTGACGGACGGTGACGGCGCCCTCGACGACGTCGCGGTCGCCGTCCGAGCCGCGCGCGCCGCAGGTGACGCGCTGCTGGCCCTGCGCGAGAGCGCGGCCGGAGCCCCCGACCTCAAGGCCCGCGGCGACCGCGAGGCCCAGGCCGCCATCGCGGCCGTCCTCGCCGAGCACCGCCCGGGCGACGCCGTGCTGTCCGAGGAGGCCCTCGACGACAGCGACCGGCTCACCGCCGACCGGGTGTGGATCGTCGACCCGCTCGACGGCACGAAGGAGTACGCCGAGGCCGGCCGCGAGGACTGGGCCGTCCACGTCGCGCTGTGGGAGCGGGGGGCCGGGGAGCTGACCCGGGCCGCCGTGGCGCTGCCCGCCCGCGACCTGGTGCTCACGACCGACGCGCCGACCGGTGGTGCCCCCGCCGCGGCGCCGCACAGCGGCCCGCCGCGCTTCGCGGTGAGCCGCACCCGCGCCACGGCGCTCGTGACCGAGGTCGCCGCGCGCCTGGGCGCCGAGCTGGTGCCGCTGGGCTCCGCCGGCTTCAAGGCCTCCGCCGTCGTGCTCGGCGAGGTCGACGCCTACGTGCACACGGGCGGCCAGTACGAGTGGGACAGCGCGGCGCCGGTCGCGGTCGCCCGCGCCGCGGGCCTGCACACCAGCCGGGTCGACGGCACGCCCCTCGTCTACAACCAGGCCGACGTGCGCCTGCCCGACCTCGTCGTCTGCCGCCCCGAGCTGGCCGCGTCGATCCTCGCCCTGCTCGCCGAGCTCCTGCCCGCCTCGACCTCCGGGGGGACCCCGTGACCAGCCCCACGTCCGACTACCGCCTGTCGCACCTGCGCACGCTCGAGGCCGAGGCCATCCACGTCTTCCGCGAGGTCGTCGCCGAGCTCGAGCGGCCGGTGCTGCTGTTCTCCGGCGGCAAGGACTCGATCGTCATGCTCCGCCTGGCGGAGAAGGCGTTCTGGCCCGCCCGCATCCCCTTCCCGGTGATGCACGTCGACACCGGGCTGAACTTCCCCGACGTGCTCGCGTTCCGCGACCAGCGGACGGCCGAGCTCGGGGTGCAGCTGCTCGTCGCCTCCGTCCAGGAGGCGATCGACGCCGGCCAGGTGCAGGAGGAGCCCAACGGCTCCCGCAACCGCATCCAGACGCCGGTGCTGCTCGACGCGGTGGAGAAGCACCGCTTCTGCGCGCTGTTCGGCGGCGCCCGGCGCGACGAGGAGAAGGCCCGCGCGAAGGAGCGCGTCTACTCCTTCCGCGACGAGTTCGGCCAGTGGGACCCGAAGAACCAGCGCCCCGAGCTGTGGAGCCTCTACAACGGGCGCATCCACCTCGGTGAGTCGATCCGCGTCTTCCCGCTGTCGAACTGGACCGAGCTGGACGTGTGGCAGTACATCGGCGAGGAGGGCATCGAGCTGCCGGGCCTGTACTTCGCCCGCGAGCGCGAGGTCTTCGAGCGCGACGGGATGCTCTACGAGGTCAACGACTTCACCCGTCCGCGGGCCGGCGAGACGACCGAGGTGCTGAGCACCCGCTACCGGACGGTCGGCGACGCCAACCTCACGGCCGCGGTGCGCTCCGACGCCGACACGATCGAGAAGATCATCGAGGAGGTGGCCGCCACGCGCGTCACCGAGCGAGGTGCGACCCGCGGCGACGACAAGGTCTCCGAGGCTGCCATGGAGGACCGCAAGCGCGAGGGGTACTTCTAGACATGGAGATGCTGAGGTTCGCCACCGCAGGCTCGGTGGACGACGGCAAGAGCACGCTCATCGGACGGCTGCTGTACGACAGCAAGGCCATCTTCGAGGACCAGTACGAGGCGGTCGAGCGGGCCAGCCTCGACAAGGGCGACGAGTACGTCAACCTCGCGCTGCTCACCGACGGCCTGCGCGCCGAGCGCGAGCAGGGCATCACGATCGACGTCGCCTACCGCTACTTCGCGACGCCGCGGCGCAAGTTCGTCATCGCCGACACCCCGGGGCACATCCAGTACACCCGCAACATGGTCACCGGCGCGTCGACCGCGGACCTGGCGATCGTGCTCGTCGACGCCCGCAAGGGCCTCGTCGAGCAGAGCCGTCGCCACGCGTTCCTCGTCAGCCTGTTGCGCGTGCCGCACCTCGTGCTCGCGGTCAACAAGATGGACCTCGTCGACTACGACCAGAGCGTCTACGACGAGATCCACGCCGAGTTCACCTCGTTCGCGGCCAAGCTCGACATCGGGGACCTGACCGTGATCCCGATCTCGGCGCTCAAGGGCGACAACATCGTCAGCCGCTCCGACCGGATGCCCTGGTACGACGGACCGTCGCTGCTGCACCACCTGGAGAACGTCCACGTGGCCAGCGACCGCAACCTCATCGACGCCCGCTTCCCGGTGCAGTACGTCATCCGGCCGCAGAGCGACGCCCACCACGACTACCGCGGCTACGCCGGCACCGTCGCCGGCGGCGTGCTCAAGCCCGGCGACGAGGTCGTCGTGCTGCCGAGCGGCTTCGGCTCGACGATCGCCTCGATCGAGACGGCGGACGGCCCGGTCGAGGAGGCGTACGCGCCGATGTCGGTGACGATCCGGCTCGCGGACAACCTGGACGTGTCCCGCGGCGACATGATCTGCCGGCGCAACAACGCGCCGACGCCCTCGCAGGACGTCGACGCGATGATCTGCTGGATGTCGGAGGAGCCGCTGCGGCCGGGCCAGAAGCTCGCGCTCAAGCACACGACCCGGTCGGCGCGGGCGCTCGTCAAGGGCCTGCAGTACCGGCTCGACGTCAACACCCTGCACCGCGACGAGGGCGTCGGCGAGCTCCGGCTCAACGACATCGGCCGGGTGCGGCTGCGCACGACGCAGCCGCTGTTCATGGACTCCTACCGCCGCAACCGGGCGACCGGTGGCTTCGTGCTCATCGACGAGGCGACCAACCGCACCGTCGGCGCGGCGATGGCGCTCGGCTCGGACTGAGCTCCGGCTGCGGGGGCGGCCGAGGCCGCTCCCGCGCCGGGCCAGGTCGACCCGTCGGCGGCCTCCGGTGCCGCCTCCGCCCACCCGTCCAGGGGGGTGTCGTGGGCCTGCTGCGGCCGGGTCGCGGACGCCGTCCTGAGCGCTCCCTGAGCGGCCTGCGGCCGGTCCTCAGCGGCTGCGTCCGTACGGCGCAAGCCCGCTGAGCCGTCGGTGTGATCTCGTCCCGTTCCCGCTCGGACGGGCTCTCCGTCCAGTTATCGTCCTGCTCATGAAGGATCCCGGAGGCGTCGTGCAGCTCGACCAGAAGCGTCTGCTCAGGCTGGTGTCGAGGCACCTGCCGCTCGTGCTGGCGGCCCTGCTCGTCGGCCTGCTGGCCGCGACCGGGCTCGTGCTCGGGCGCGGCTCGACCTACACCGCGACCAGCCAGCTCGTCGTCGACGAGCCGGCGAGCGTCGCGTCGCTGCTCGACAGCAACGCCGGCGTCCGGCCCACCGACAAGCTCGTCGACTCGCAGCTGCGCCGCCTGCAGAGCCAGAAGATGCGCAGCCAGGTGGCCCAGGCGCTGGGCTCCGGCCGCAGCCCCTTCGACGTCTCGTTCACGAGCAACCCGGACACCAACGTCGTCGGCGTCACGGTCGCGTCCTCCAGCGCCTCGACCGCCCGCGACGCGGCCGCGGCGTACGGCACCGTCTACATCCAGGGCCTCACCGCCGACAGCAACGCGCTCATCGCGCAGACGCAGGCCCAGCTGCAGCAGGGGATCGACAGCCTGACGGCGCAGATCGACGCGCTGCAGAACACCATCTCGGGCGCGACGTCCACGACGCTGCAGCAGGTCCAGGCCGTGGTCGCCCCGGCGCGCGACCAGTTGCTGAGCCGCCGCACCATCCTGCAGAAGCAGCTGGACCAGCTCCAGCTGGTCAACAACATCGGCCTGCCGACGAACGCGCGGGTGCTGTCCAGCCCGGACTCCGCGGTCGCCTCGGTGAGCGACGTCGTCCGCCCCTTGCTGCTGGGGGCCCTGCTGGGGCTGCTCCTCGGCCTGGCGGCCGTCGCCGTCCGCGAGGCGGTGTCCGGCACCGTCGACGACGAGCGGGACGTCGCGGTGTCCGGTCTGCGTGCCGCCTCGGTCACCCGGCTGGCCGTGCGCGGGGCCGAGCGCCTGGTGCCGCGCTCGGTCGACCGGCTGTCGCCGCGCGAGGCCGGTCTCTACCGGGTGCTCGCCGCCACGCTGTGGCCGCCGCACGCCGAGGCTCGTCCCGCCGGCCCGACCTTGGTCGCGGCGCTCGACGACCGTCGCCCGAGCGCGGCGATGCTCACCAGCCGGCTGGCCACCCAGCTCCACGCGCTCGGCCGCACGGTCGTCGTGGTCGACGCCGACCCCACCTCGGGGATCGTCGCGCAGGCCTTCGAGGTGAAGGCCGCGCCCGGCGTCGCCGACGTCGTGCGCCGCGGCCGGTCGCTGGACGAGGTCCTGGCGGGCCAGTCGGGCGTGGCGGTCGTCCCCATGGGTGAGGACGCCGACGGGTCCGAGCTGTCCTCGACCGCCTTCGCCGTGCTCCTCGGCGCGCTGCAGCAGCGCTTCGACGTCGTCCTCGTCGTCGGTGCTCCCCTGGTCGGGGCGGCCGAGTCCTACGTCGTCGCGCCGCTCGCGGCGCGCTCGCTGCTCGTGGCCCGGACCGGCCGCACCCGGCGCAAGGACGTCGCGCTCGTCGCCGAGCGGCTGGCGGACCAGGCCACGACCGGGCTCGGCACGCCCGACGTGGTGGTGCAGGGCGGTCGCCGGACGCGCACCGGGTCCGGCCGCCCGGCTCCCGCCGCCCACGCCGACCGCGGCTTCGTGCCGACCCGCGCGCCCGGCCGCGCGGGAGCCCCCGCTGCCCCTGCCGTCTCGCGCGGGACCGTCGCCACCCCGGTCGCGGTCCAGGACTGAGCGTCTGAGGCGCGCGGTCCACGGGCGCGGCGTGACCACCCCGGCGGCCCGTGCAGCGGCCGAGGTCGCCGCGCGGCTCCGGCCGGGAGGGCCGGCGGGTCCGCTGCGCCGGCTCGGCGCCGGCACCACGCACGCGGTCTTCGCCGTGGACGACCCCGCGGCGGTGCTCATCGTCGTGCGGCCCGGCGTCCCCGAGCACGACGTCGCCGGCGCGCTCGCCCGCGCCGCCGCGCTCGCCGCGCTCGCGCCGGTGGTGCAGCCGCACGCCGTCCTGCCGCAGGTGCAGCACGCAGCCGGACGTCTGGTCACCGTGTGGGAGCGGGTGCCCGTGCGGCCCGGTCCGCTGGACTGGCGGCAGGTGGGGGTCGCCGTGCGCGCCCTGCACGACGTCGACCCGGCCGGGCTCCCCGGCGCCCCGCTGCCCCGGGCCGACCGGTTCGACGGCGACCGGGCGTCGGTCGAGCGCCTGCGCTCGTCCGGTCGGCTGACCCGGCGCGAGGCGCAGGCCCTCAGCACGGCCCTGGACCGCCTCCACCCCGCCCTCTCCACCTCGCCGACGCTCCCGGTCCTGCTGCACGGAGACCTGCACGCGCCCAACCTGCTGCCCGGTCCCGGCGGCGTCGTCCTGTGCGACCTGGACGGCCTGTCCGTGGGCCCGGCCGACCTCGACCTCGGGGTCCTGCTCGACCCCGGCCGGCCCGGCGGCCCGGCGGCCGACGACCTGGCCCGCTTCGCGGACGGCTACCGCGCGCCCGTCCCCGACCCGCACCGGCTGCGGACGGCCGCGCGACTGGCGCACCTGCGCGGCACGCTGGCGCGGCTCGACCGGCCGGCGCGCCCGGTGCGCGAGCTCTGGTACGACCGCCTGCGGCTCGCCTCCTGGCGGGAGGCGGTCGAGGACTGGGACCGCGACCTGCACCCGGTGACGGCGCAGAGCCGACCGGCCCAGCTGAGGCGCGTGCTGCGCCGCCGCTGAGCGGTCTCGACGTCGCACACCTGACACACCCGGACGGACCGCTCCAGCAGGATCGTGACCTAGCGTGACGGGGACCGCCGAGGAGGCCCCGTGCACCTGTCCCCGCCCGCCGCCAGCCGCGTGCTCGGCGCCGTCGCGCTGCTCGCCCCCGTGGCCCTCGTCCTGGCGCCACCGGCCGCAGCGGCGACGAGCATCGTCGTCACGAGCACGGGCGACGCCGCCGACGCGCGGGACGCGGACGGGGTGTGCGCGGCGCCCGACGGCAGCTGCACGCTGCGGGCCGCGCTGCAGACCGCCGCCGACACCGACGGGCCCGCGACCATCGGCTTCGCCCTGGTGGGGACCGGCCCGTTCACGCTCTCACCGGCGTCGCGCCTGCCCAGCCTCACCAACCCGGCCGGCACCACCATCGACGGGTTCACCCAGCCCGGCGCCGCGCCGGCGAGCGACGAGCACGTCGACGACGCGCGCATCCTCGTGCAGCTGCGCGGCCAGACGGCGAAGGGCTTCGACGGCCTGACGATCACCTCGTCGGGCAACACGGTGCGGGGGCTGGCGGTCTACGACTTCGCCAAGGCCTTCAGCCTGGCCGGGCCGGACGCCGACGGCAACCGCATCGTCGGCAACCACGTGTGCACCGACGCGGCCGGCACCTTCCGGGCGCCCTCGGTGAACACCCGCGGGCTCGGCATCAGCCTGTCGAAGGGGGCCGGCGCGAACGCGCTCGGCGCGCCCGGGCCGGAGAACCGCAACACCGTCTCCGGCTGCGCGCACCGAGGCATCGTCCTCTCGTTCGCCGGGTCCACCGGCAACAGGGTGCAGAACAACATCATCGGGTTGACGCCCCGCGGCGACGCGGCGCTGCCGAACCGCTCGCACGGCGTCGACGTCAACTACACCTCCGACAACCTCGTCGGCGGGGCCGGCGCGCAGGAGGGCAACGTCATCTCGGGCAACCTCGGCACCGGGGTCGAGATCTCGCACGGGCGCGGCACGCACGACAACGAGGTCGTGGGCAACCTCATCGGCAGCGACCCGACCGGCACCGCGGTCACCGACTTCTCCCCCAACCGGCAGTGGGGCATCCGGCTCGAGGGCCCCAAGGACTGCTCGCCGTGCACCGACGCTGCCGTGGCCGAGGGCCTGCCCGGGTCCAACCGCGTGGTCGGCAACACCGTCGTCGGCAACGGCAAGGGGGGCCTGCTGCTCGACAAGGGGCAGCACGAGGACGTCGTGCGCGACAACCGCATCGGCGTCCTGCCCGGCGGTGCCCCCGGCGGCAACCGCTTCTTCGGCATCCGGGTCGAGCGCGGCGCCTACGACAACACCATCGGCCCGGGCAACGAGATCGCCTTCAACCCCAAGGGCATCACGCTGCAGGCCCGGGGCTACGCGCCGCCCGGCGACGCGCAGCCGACCCCCGGCAACCGGATCACGGCCAACCTCCTGCACGACAACGGGGGTCTGGGGATCGACCTCGCACCCTTCGGCCGGCCCAACACCGGCGGGGTCGGCGACCCGCTCGTCAACGAGGGAGTCCAGGCGCCGGTGGTGGACGTCGCCCGGCCCGAGGTGGTGGCGGGGCGCACCTGCCCGGGCTGCACGGTCGAGGTCTTCGCCTCCGACGTGCAGCGGGCGGCGTACGGCGAGGGCGCGCGGCTGCTCGGCACCGGCGCGGCCGACGCGGACGGGCGGTTCCGGGTCGAGGTGACCGCCGTCCCCGACACCTTCGTCACCGCGACCGCGACGACGACGCGCGGGTCGACGTCCGAGTTCGGCCGGGACCGCCGGGTGCGCGCGAGCTGACGGCGCTCAGGCGGCGGGGTAGCCGTACCGCCGCATGCCGCCGGCCGTGAGCAGCCGGATGCGGCGGCGGTCGGCCGGGCTGAGCCGCTCGCGCCACTCCTCGTCCAGGCGCAGCGACTCGGGGCCGGTGCGCAGCCGCATCGGGTTGCCCCAGACGCTGTGGTCGGCGGCCAGGTCCACCGTCGTCCCCCGGACGAAGGACAGGTCCTCGCCGGTCGCCGGCCGGTCGAGGAAGGCCAGGATGCGCCGCAGCTCGGGCTCGGGGGAGGCGACGACGTCCTCGTAGCGCACCCGCACGGTCGGCAGGCCGAGGCGGGCGAGCAGCTCGAAGGCGGTGTTGAACGCGGTCCACCGGCTGGCGCTGCGGCCCACCGAGAAGCGCATCATCGCCTGGTCGGCGTCGGCCCGGACGGACTGCTTGGCCCAGGACCAGCAGGCGCCGTAGGGCGAGCGGACCAGGTGCACGACCCGCAGGTCCAGACCGGGCACGTCGCGCAGCAGCGCCGCCCGCGACGGCAGCTTGCTGTTGTCGACGACGATGTCGGCGCCGCTGACCGCGAGGATCCCGCGGTACAGCGCCGCGGTGACGTCCTGGTAGCGCTGCACGTCGCGTCGGAAGCGCGGCGACAGCCGCGGGGCGAGCAGCAGCGGGAGGTAGCGGACGCGCTCGACCCGCCGGCGCACCGCGCCGATCTCGGCCGCGTCGACCTGCTGCCAGCCCCCGAAGGCCCGCTCGCCGACGGCCCGCCAGAAGGGGCACGCGGAGAAGGCCTGCCCACAGCCGCAGAGGGTGTCGCGGGCCAGGCTCTGGTGCCAGAGGTTGGACAGCTCGCCCACCGACACGAGCCCGGGCACGCGGTCGAGCGCGCGCGAGAGCAGGGTGCTCCCGCTGCGGCCCAGGCCCCCGAGGTAGGCCACCCGCACCGGCTGCGCCGACGCGGCCCCGTCCTGCTGCTGCGCCACGTCGCCCCCGCTCCTGTGGGCGCCGCCACCCGTCGCCCCTGTCGTCACCGTACGTGACCAGGGCACCAGCGGGAGCAGCTCCGGCGAAGTGCGCGGACCCGGCCCGGGAGCGCCTGCCGGTCACTACGCTGCGTACGTGCCGTCCTCCCGTCCCACCGCCGCCCTCCTCGCCGGCGCAGCGCTCGTCCTGCTCGCCGGCTGCGGCGGGCAGCCGGCGCCGCGGGCCGCCCGGCCTGCCGCGCCCGGCTCGTCGCTCGCCGCCACGCCGGCCGCCGACGGGTTGACGCCCCGGGTCGACGCGCTCGCGGCGCGGGTCGGCGCGCTCGCGGCCGGCACCGGCCTGAAGGCGGCCGGGGAGGCCGTCGCCGCGGCGCAGGCCGCCACGAAGGCCGCGCTCGCCGACGAGCAGGCGGCGCTCAAGGCCGTCATCTCCCACCACGCGGACGCCCCGAAGGACTGCGCGGGCACGGACGCCCGGCTGGCCGCCGTCCGGGCCAAGGCGGCCGTCGTCACCGCCCGGGCCCAGGACGGCGCCGGTCCGGTCGCCGACCTGCGGACCGCGGTCGCGAGCACCGGGACCGAGCTCGACGCGGTGCGCGCCGACCTCGACGCCGCCCGGGCCGCGACGGCCTCGGCGCCCGTCGGCGCGGCGGCGAGCCGGTTGCCCGGCGTGGCGGCGGCGCTGGACGGGCTCGTCGCCTCGCGCAACGCGAGCGCGCAGGCGGCCGACGCGGCCGCGGCGGCCTTCAGCGAGGCCGGGGCCGCCGCCGCCCGCCAGGTGGACACGGCGTCGCGCGTCGCGGCGACCTGCCACCGCCAGAACGGCTGACGCCGCCCGGTCGGCGGGCACCTCGGCCCGCGCGGGTCGTAGCGCTGGGTGACAGTGCCGACGGGGCCGACCGGCCGTACGGCGCTCGAGGCGGCCTCGTCCGGACGCAGTAGTCACGGTGAGTCACGGGTAGTGCGGTCTTGTCACTCGTGCGGGTGAGGACCGGGCGGGGCGTCGACCCGATCCCAGGAGCATGCGAACCCTCGTCGACCGCTGCTCGCGCCGCACGGCCACCGGCGTCCTGGCCGGAGCCGTCGCCCTCACCGTGCTCGGAGGCACCCCCGTGGGCGCCGCGCTCGCCAGCGCCGGCGCGAAGACGCCGCCCGCCCCCACGACGACCACGCTGCCCGCCGTCGCGCCGCGGCCCGCGGACGAGCTCGCCGACAGCTACGGGGTCACCGTGCACCTCGGCGACGGCCACGGCGTCTACAGCGACGAGCAGAAGGTCACGGCCGACCTGACCCGCCTCGGTGTCCGCCACGTGCGCACCCGGCTGTTCGCGGGGCGCAAGGACGAGTACGCCGCGCTCGCGCTGCTCTGGTCCAAGGGGATCCGCAGCAACCTCATCCTGGGCGACCCCACCGCCAACAGCAGCCCCACCGCGCTCGTCGGCGTCGTCGCGACCTCGCTGCCCGCCGGCTCCGTCGAGTCGCTCGAGGGCGCGAACGAGTGGAACCTCAGCGGTCGGCCGGACTGGGTCGCCGAGCTGCGCCGCCACCAGACCGAGCTCTACGGCGCGGCGAAGGCGGAGCCGGCCACCGCCGCCCTGCCCGTCCTCGCGCCGTCGATGGGGATGCGCCGCGACTTCGACGCCGTGAGCCTGCGCGGCCTCGCCGACGTCGGCAACAACCACCTCTACCCGGGGGGCCAGTCGCCGTCGGTGCACATCGACGAGCTCATGGCTGCCGAGCGCGCCCAGACCGGCGTGCAGCCGGTCGTGTTCACCGAGGCCGGCTACCACAACGCGATGAACAACACCGACTCCCACTTCCCGACCCTGGAGCCGGTCGTCGGCGTCTACGGTCCGCGGCTGCTGCTGGAGCACTTCTCGCGCGGTTCGGTCCGGGTCTACAACTACGAGCTCTACGACGAGCGCCCCGACCCCGCCAAGCGCGACCGCGAGGCCAACTTCGGGCTGATCCGCTACGACGGGACGCCGAAGCCGGTCTACACCGCCATGCAGAACCTCGTCGGCCTGGTGAGCGACCGCGGCCCGGCCTTCACGCCGTCGCCGTTGGCCTACACCGTCGCCGGCGCCACCCCCGACGTCCGGCAGGTGCTCGTCCAGAAGCGCGACGGCCGCTCCTACCTCCTGCTCTGGCGCGACGTGTCGGTCTACGACCGCAACGCCGAGGTCCAGACCACGGTCGACCCGGTGAGCGTGCGGGTCGACCTGGCCGCCCCGGCGGACGTCCGCACCTACCGCCCGTCCGCCTCGGCGGCGGCGCAGGCCACGGTGAGCGCCGCCCGCTCGGTGCCCGTCGACCTCGCCGGCGACGTCGTCGCCCTGGAGATCGGCGCCGCCCCCGCGCTGGCACTGCCCGGTACGCCGGAGGACGTGTCGGCCGTGGCGGGCAGCGGCAGCGCCACCGTGCGCTGGACCCCGCCCGCCGACGGGGCACCGGTCACCGGCTACCGCGTCGTCAGCAGCCCGGACGGTCGCACGGCGACCGCCGGTCCGACCGCGACCTCGGTCGACGTCCCGGGGCTGACCAACGGCACCAGCTACGCCTTCACCGTCACGGCGACGTCCACCGACGGGGCCGGCCGCCCGTCCGGCCCGACCGCCGCCGTCGTCCCCACGGCCGCGAGCGCCCCGCCCGCGCCGCCGCGGGTCTCCGCCCCGGCAGCGCCCGCCTCGGCCTCCGCCGTCGCCGGGGACCGCTCGGCCACGGTGCGCTGGTCGGCCGCGGTCCCGGCCGGGACGCCGGTGACCGGCTACCGGGTGCGGGCCACCCCGGGCGACGTGGTGACCGAGGTCGCCGGTGACGCCACGAGCGCGGTCGTGGGCGGGCTGGAGAACGACACGACGTACGCCCTCACCGTCACGGCGACGAGCGCCGCGGGCGACAGCCCGGCCACCGCCGCCGGACCGGTCACCCCGCAGGCGGCCGTCAGCCGTCCCGGCGCGCCCACCGACGTGCGGGCGACGCCGCAGGACAGCGGTCTGCTCGTGGACTGGGCCCGCCCGGTGGGCGGCGGGGCCCCGGCGCAGTACCGCGTGACGGCCACCCCCGGCGGCGCCACCGCGACCGTCGCGGCCGGCAGCACCTCGGTGGTCCTCGACGGCCTCAGCAACGGCACGGCGTACGTGGTGTCGGTGCAGGCCGTGAACACCGCGGGGGCCGGTCCGGTGGCGACCGCGACCGCCGCCACCACCCCCCTGCCCGTGCCCGGCCGCCCGGTCGGCGTCACGGCGGTCGCCCGCCAGGGCGGCGCGCAGGTGAGCTGGCCGGCGGCGGCGACCGGCTCCGGGACCACCGGGTTCCGCGTGACGACCCTGCCCGGCGGCGCCACGACCGACGTCCCGGCCTCCGCCACCAGCACCGTCGTGGGCCCGCTGCTCGGGGGCGTGCCGTACACCTTCACCGTCACGGCGCTCGGCGTCGCCGGGCCGTCGCTGCCCTCGGCACCGACCGCCGCCGTCCTGCCCACGTGGGCCGTCCGCCGGACCAGCGACGGCGTCGTGCTGCGCCGCGCCGGCGCCGGTGCCGGGAGCCTGGTCGCCGCGGGCGACGCCGTCCCGGTCGGGCTCGGCGCCCCGGTGGCGGTCTCCGGGCCCGGCCAGCGGGTCCCCGCCCCGGCGCTGCCGGTGCAGGGGCCGGACGTCACCTGGACCGCCTTCGTGCGGGCGGACGACCGCTGGCTGACCGCGGTCGTGGACGGGGTGTGCGTCGGCGTCCTCGAGCTGGTCCCGAGCGCGGTGCCCGGCGCCGAGCGGCCGGTCACGGGTGCCTTCACCGGCCTCGGCGAGGGGGCGCACGTGCTCACCCTGCTCGCGGGCCGCGAGGCCCCGGTGCTCCCGCAGGCGGTGGGGCCGGACGGCGCAACGGGCTGACGCCGGGTGGCGGATCTGCCTCCGAGCGACCTCCCCGGTCACGGCCGGGTGACAGACTGGGCGCCGGTCCCGCGCACCGCGCGGGGCCGGCGCCGTCCTGCCGACCGCCGTCCCGCGCCCGTCCTGCCCCGTCCCTGCCCCGTCCCTGCCCCGTCCCTGCTGCTGCCCCTGCGAGGAACCGCGTGCCGCACGACCGCTCCCGGACCGGCCCCTCCCGCGAGACGCAGCTGCGCGACGTCCACGCCGGGGCGGACGACGGCCTGGAGCCGGCGTCCACCGGGCCGACCGACGGGGTCGAGCGGCCCGCGCCCGGGACGGGGAGCGGCCGCTCGGGCCGGGGGATGGGCGGCGTGGCGGTCTACACCGCGCTGTCGGCGCTGAGCCTGCCGCTCACCAGCCTGCTCGCCGGGCCGATCCTGGCCCGCGCGCTCGGGCCCGAGGACCGCGGCCGGGTGCTCGCGGTCATGGCGCCGGTGTTCGTGCTGTCCTTCGTCGCCAACATGGGCCTGCCCGAGGCCACGACCTACGGCATCGCCCGGCTCCGGCTGAGGGCGACCACCGTGCTGGCCGCCGTGTCCCGGCTGAGCCTGGTCTACGGCGCGGTCGCCGCGGGGCTGCTCTACCTGGTGGCGCCGCACCTGCTCAACAGCCAGACGCGCTCGGTGCTGCCGCTGCTGCACTCGGTGGCGCTCGTCCTGCCGCTCATCATGGTCGTCGTCGTGCTCCGCTACGCGGTCAACGGGATGCGGCGGTTCCGCAACGCCAGCACCGAGCGGGTCCTGTCCAGCCTGCTGCGGCTGGGCTTCTTCGCACTGCTCGCCGGCTTCGGGATGCTCGACCTGCGCACGGCCGTCGTCGCCCAGGTCCTCGCGACCCTGCTCGGCGGGCTCTACCTGCTCAGCGTGGTCCTGCGCAGCGCGCCGCCGCAGGACCGCCTCGAGGCCGCCCCGCCGCGCGAGCTCACCCGCACGCTCGCCGGCTACGGGCTCCGCGGCTGGGGCGGGGTCTTCGGCAACCTCGTCAACTGGCGGCTGGACCAGCTGGTGCTCGTCGCCCTGGTCGCTCCCGTCCAGCTCGGCTACTACGCCGTGGCCGTGCACTTCGCCGAGCTCCCGTCCACGATGATGAACCAGCTGCGCAACGTGCTGTTCGCCGAGTCGGCCCACCGGGGCGACCTGCGGCTGGTGGCCCGCTTCGTGCGTACGGCGTTCGCCCTCGTGCTGGGCAGCGTCCTCGTCGGGGTCCTGCTGGCTCCCGTCGTCGTCCGCACCCTGTTCGGCACCCCGTTCCTGCCGGCGGTGCCGATGGCCCAGGTCCTGCTCCTGGGGTCGGTGCCGTTCTGCGTCGAGCAGCTGCTCGCGGCCGGTCTGCTGGCGAGCGGCAAGCCCGGTCGACGGTCCGCCGGACAGGTCACCGCGGCCGTCATCACCGTCGTCGGCCTGGTCGTGCTCGCGCCGCGGGTCGGTGCGATCGGTGCGGCCTGGACCAGCCTCACCGCCTACACCCTCAACTGCACCATCGCGCTGGTCATGTTCCGCCGGGTGAGCGGGCTGCCGCTGCGCGAGATCCTGCTGCCCCGCCCGTCCGACCTCGTGTGGCTGACCCGGCGCCTGCGCGCCGTGCGCGGGCGCAAGGGGCGGAAGGGCGGCCCCGGGACGCCCGGCCCGACCCCTGTCAGCGCCGGTCGCCGTGCCGGCTGACCCCGCGCCCGCCCCCGAGAGGACGCCCGTGACGCTGCCCGTCGACGACACCCCGACGCAGGACCCTGCGCTCCGCGCCGGCCGTCTGCCCGAGCTGGTCATCGCCGGCGTGACGAAGGCCGGCACGACCTCGCTGTACCGCTACCTGAGCCAGCACCCCGACGTCTGCCCGGCCGACGAGAAGGAGCTGCGCCACTTCCTGCCGCTGCGCTACGGCGAGCCGGTGGCGCCGCTGGAGGAGTACGCCGCGCACTTCCGGCACGAGACCGGCCAGGCGTACGCCGTGGAGGCCTCGCCGGGCTACTTCTACGGCGGCCGCGCCGTCGCGCAGGCGATCGAGGACGCGCTCGACCAGCCCCGCGTGGTCGTCCTGCTGCGCGAGCCCGGCGCCCGGTGCTGGTCGTTCTACAACTTCATGCGCAGCCGGGCGCGGCTGCCGCAGGACAGCGACTTCGACGACTACCTCGACGTCTGCGAGCAGCGCCACCGCGAGGGCGTCGACCTCGAGCGCGAGCACCACGACCACTCCGGGCTCGGCACCGGCTGCTACGACACGTGGCTGGGGGACTGGATCGACGTCTTCGGCGACCGCCTGCGCGTGCTGTTCTTCGACGACCTCGCGCGCGACCCGGCGGGCACGGTGGCCGACCTGTGCCGCTGGCTCGGGATCGACCCCGGGCCGGCCGCGGGGATCGAGTACCGCGTGGAGAACAAGACCCAGCAGTTCAAGCGCAAGGGCCTGCAGAAGCGGGCGCTCGCGTGGAACCGCAAGCACGTCCTGTTCTTCGAGCGCCACCAGGGGGTCAAGCGCGCGTTGCGGCGGGTCTACTTCCTCGTGAACCGCGCGCAGGACAGCTCCCGGCCGAGCGCCGCCGCGCGGGCCCGTCTGGACCGCTTCTTCGCGCCGCACAACGCCCGGGTGGCCGAGCAGCTCGCCCCTCTCGGGCTGGCGCTGCCGCCGTGGCTCGACGGGTCCCGGGGCCGCTGACCCGGCGCCCGGCTCAGACGAGCCGGGCGTAGACCTCCCGCACGCCCGCGGCGACCACCGGCGGCGCGTAGCGCAGGCTGGTCCGCCGGCCCGCCGCACCGAGCCGCTCGCGCAGCTGCGGGTCCGCGGCGAGCCGTGTGAGCGCGGCGGCGAGCGCGGCGGCGTCGCCCGGCGCGACGAGCAGGCCGTCGACCCCGTCGGTGACGATCTCGGCGCGGCCCCCGGCCGCGGCCGCGACGACCGGCAGGCCCGCGGCCATCCCCTCCAGCACGACCTGCCCGAAGGGCTCGGGCGTGGTGCTGGCGTGGACCAGGACGTCCAGCTCGGCCAGCTCGGCGCGGACGTCGTCGCGGAAGCCGCGGAACTCCACCCGGTCGGCGACCCCGAGCTCACCGGCGAGCGCGTGCAGCCGCTCCTCGTACGCCTCCTCGCCGAACATCGCGCGAGCCGATGAGCCGGGCCCGGGCCCCGTCCGCCCGGTGCGCCTCGGCGAAGGCGGCGAGGAACACGTGCTGGCCCTTCCAGGGCGAGAGCCGACCGAGCATGCCGACGACGTGCGCGCGGTCGTCGCCCCGGGGCGCGGCGCACGCGGCTCCGGCCGTGGTCGGCACGACGGTCGTAGAGCACGGCGCTGCGGCGCGGGCAGCGTCGCCGCCGTGGCGCGCGAGTTGGCGACGACGGCGCTCGGCAGGACCATCGACAGGCCGCGGACGAGGGCGCACGGCGGGCGCGGGCAGGTAGTCCGGCGCGATCCGGTCGCGCACGTGCCACACGCACCGGGCGCCGCGCCAGCGCGCCCGGCGAGCCCGCCGTACACGCTGCCTTCAGCGAGTTGGTGTGCACGAGGTCGGGCTGCAGCTCGCGCAGCAGCCGGGTCAGCCGCACGGACGTACGACGCCAGCTCGAGGCCGCAGCCGCTCGCAGGCCGGCCGGGCGCACCGTGTCCTTCTGCGTCGTCGCGCAGCCCCGCGTCCATCGCCAGCACCTCGACCCGCGCGCCGGCGGCGACGCAGCTGCGCGACGATCGGGCCGTCCTCGCCGAGCACCACGTGCGCGTCGACGTCGCGCGCCGAGCGCCTCGACGAGCCGGACGAGCGCGACCTCGCCGCCGGAGAGCCTGGGCGCAGTGGTCGATGAAGACGACCCGCAGGGGTCGTCGGGCGGGCACGGGCGCGTCAGCCGGTGCCAGCGGTGCCAGTGGTGCCGGCGGTGGCCGGCAGGGCCGGCTCCTCGCCGCGGGGCCAGGTCCAGGGCCGTCCCTGCAGCCCGATCAGGGTCCAGAGCAGCACGCCGTAGACGGCTCGCGCCGTGTCGGTGAAGACGAGGTTGACGCTGAGCGCGACGATCGCGGCGGCGCAGGCGGCGTCGAAGACGGTGCCGTGGCGGGCCCGCCGCACGATGCAGACGACGGCGGTGGACAGGCTCACCAGCAGTGCCCCGCCGGCGAGCACGCCGTAGCGGGTCAGCGTCTCGAACAGGCCGGAGTCGAAGGTGCGGAAGTCCGACGACGAGGACTGCTGGTCCACCGACAGGTCGGTCGCGAGTCCGGTGGAGCCCATGCCGTCGCCCACCGGGTCGCTGAGGGTCTGCGGCGCCACCTGCGCCTGGAACGCCAGCCGGGCCTGCAGGCTCTGGTCCTGGGTGCCCTCGGTGGCCGTCTCGGCGGCCCGGGTGCTGATCGCCGTGTAGATCGGCCCGCCGACGAGCACCAGCCCCACGAGCAGCACCGCGACGATCGCCACGAGCCGGCCGGCGCGCGCCCGCCCCAGGTACAGCATCACCGCGATGCCCAGCACCGTGCCGATCCAGCCGGCCCGGACGAGGGTGACGCCGAGGCCGACGAGCCCGACGACCATCGCGGGCACCTGCAGCCGCGAGCGGCGCTCGGCGACGGCCAGCAGCAGCAGCACGGCGAGGGTCTGGCCGAGGGGACCGGTGGTGCTCAGGGTGCCGAACGCGCGGAACTCGCCCGGGAAGGGGCGGCCGAGCGAGCCGACGCCGGACTCCACGAGCCACGCCTGGTCCCACGCCGGCAGCACGAGGAACTGCACGACCGTGTAGGTGCCGAGCAGCGCGAGCGCCCAGAGCGCCGTCGAGCGCAGCACCGAGCGCAGGCGGGCGTCGTCCTGCGGCACCGCGAGCACCCACAGCCCGGTCGCGACCGGACCGGCGAGGGTGAGCAGGTCGGCCACCGCCGGGACCGCGCCGTTGCGCACGACGCCGACAGCCAGGCCGTAGCCCAGGACGACGAGCGCGACGGTCATGAGGGTGCGCACGTCGCGCTGCACCGCGCGGCGCGCCGCGAGCGCGAAGGGCAGGCCGGCCAGGCTCACCAGCGGCCCGGCCGTCGTGATCGGGCTGAAGGGGTGGTAGACGGACTGCCAGTCGACGACCCGCCGCACCTCGTGCGAGACCAGCCACAGCACGACGACGAGGACGAGGTAGGAGCTCGTCCGCCCCCGGAACAGCAGCGTGAGCGCGACGAGCAGCGCGGCGGCCGGGTAGGCCAGCAGCACGACGGGGGTGAGCCCGAGGGCGCTGCCGGCGCAGGCGCCGAGCGCCAGCAGGGCCGCGAGCACGACGCCCGCCGTGCCCCGGTCCGGGTCGACCGCCGGCGCTGCGGCCGCGGCTCCTCCGCGGTCCTGGTCGTCCACGACCGCCCGCTCGGCCAGCACTGTCATGCGGCTGATCCTCCTCCGTCGCTGACGTACGGTGACCACGACCGGTCCGACCCAGTGTGCCGGACGAGGAGTTCACGCGCAGTGACTTGCCAACACGTACGGCGACCCGCCCGCCGCCGCGTCCTCGCGACCGGTGCCCTGCTGCTCGTCGCGGGGACGACGGCGAGCGGGGCGCTCGGCACCGCTGCCCGGGCGCAGAGCGCGCCGGGCGGGGCCCGGGCCTCCGTCGCCCCGGAGACGCCTCGCGCGGCGGACGCCTTCGTCGACAGCGTCGGCGTGGCCACGCACTTCCGCTACACCGGAGGGGCCTACCGCAACGGCGACGCGCTGGTGGCGGCGCTGCGCGACCTCGGCGTCCGGCACGTCCGCGACGGCTTCCCGCTCGACCCGCCGCCCGAGCTGCTGGCGGTCCTGCGGCAGCTGCCCGCGGCCGGCCTGCGTGCGCAGTTCGTGCTGGGCAGCCCCGACCTGCCGGGCACCGCGCCGCTCCCGCCGGCGTCCGCGTCGCTGGCCGCGCTGCAGGCGGCCGGCGTGCGCGACGTCGTCGAGAGCCTCGAGTCGCCGAACGAGTGGGACACGAAGAGCCGCGACGGCGACTACGTCGCGCAGCTGCTGCGGTTCAACGGCGAGCTGCGCGCCGCGGTCGACGCCAGCCCGGACTACCGCGGGGTCCCGATCGTCGGGCCGTCGACCGGCCGTCGCCAGCACGTGGCCGACCTCAAGGGCTTCGCCGACCTCGTCGACATCGCCAACCTGCACAACTACGCCGCCGGCGGCACGCCCGAGGAGGGCCTGCAGGGCGAGCTGGCCCGGGCCCGGGCGGTGGCTCCCGGCAAGCCGCTCTACGTCACGGAGACCGGCTACCACACCGCGCTCAACCAGACCGACCGGCAGAAGCCGGTGTCCGAGCGCGCCAAGGCCGTCTACCTGCCGCGCACGCTGCTCGAGGACTTCGCGGCCGGCGTCGACCGCACCTACCTCTACCAGCTCGTCGACAGCAAGCCCGACCCGGGCGACGCCGACCAGGAGCAGCACTTCGGGCTGCTGCGCTCGGACCTGAGCCGCACCCCGGCGTACGAGGCGGTCCGCGGTCTGCTCGCCGCGGTCGCGGACCCCGCCCCCGCGGGCGCGGCGGCGCCGGCGCTGAGCCCCCTGCGCGTGCGCGTCGCGGGCGAGGACGTCCGCCACGTGCTGCTGCAGCGGCGCGACGGCGCCTACCAGCTCGTCCTGTGGCGGCGCGGCGCGGTCTTCGCCGACGGCAAGGACCAGCCGGGCAGCGCCGACGTCACGGTGACGCTCGGCGACGAGGCACGGGCGGTGACGCTGCAGGCCGCCGGCGGGTCCGTGCAGCAGCTCGGCGCCGGCCGGACCGTGACGGGCCGGGTCGGCGACGACGCCGTCGTCCTGACCCTCGGCGAGACGGCCGCGGGCAGCCCCGAGGTGCGGTTCGACGCCACGGCGACAGCGGTCGGCGCCGCCACCGCGGTCCCGCCCCGGACGACCGGCGGGGACGGTCCGCCGCTGCTGCTGCTCGTGGGCGGCGGCGTGCTGCTCGTCGCGGCGGGCGCAGCCGGCGGCGTCCTCCTGGCCCGCCGGCGCGCGGCGCCGGCGGGCCCGCCGGCCTGACCGCCGGCGCCGCGCCTCAGCGGGGCGCCAGCTCCAGGGCCAGCACCTCGGCGCCGACGGGCAGCGTGATGGCGTTGGACGTGCGCACCGACTGGGCCGAGACGCCGCTGGTGGGCTGGAACACGCGCATCGCCGCGGTCTGGCCGAGCCGCACCTGCACGTCCTGCGAGCCGACGCGGATCCGCGTGCCCCGGACCGGGTCGTAGATGGCCACGTCGCGCCACAGGAAGAGCAGGAAGCGGCCGTCGCGGCGCTGCACGAGCTGCGACCGCAGGTCCGCGGGCGCACCCGACAGGTCGTACTGCAGGGAGCCGGTGCTGAAGGCGGGGCCCCGGTCGTCGACGAGCGACATGAAGTTGGCCATGGCCGTGAAGACCGGCTTGCGGCTGAAGTCGCTGCGCACCAGCCCGAAGTGCGCCTCGTGGTCGGTGAACGTCGAGTCGGGCCGGTCGTCGCAGAGCTGGAAGAGGTAGACCCGGGGCACGCCGCGGGAGAAGTAGTCCAGGTAGACCCGGGGTGCGTACGTCGCCGCCACGTCCTCGGGCGTGTAGTGGTGGGTGGCCGAGCTGCGGTAGGCGTTGTGCCAGCCGGTCTCGGTCACGTGCACCGGCTTGGCGCCGACGACCCGCTTGATCTCCTGCAGCTGCTCGGACACGCGGTTGCCGGGTGCGTAGCCGCCCTGGTACAGGTGCATGCTGCCGGCGTCGAGGGCGTCGGTGAGGTTGCCCAGGACGTCGTAGTCCTTGCGCATGCCGAGCGAGGGCCCGAGCACCGGGACGCCCGCGACCCGCCGGTCCTGCTGGACCGCGGCCCAGAGGCGACGCTGGTGCTGGCGCAGCTGCGGGGCCCAGTCGCGCCCGCCCTTGAGGTTCCACTCGTTGGCGCCCTCGAAGGTGGCGATGCAGCCCTGCAGCTCGGCGGCGGCCAGCGACACCAGCTGCTCGGGCGTGCCGCCCTTCCCGGTCGGGTCGCCGAGCAGCAGGTCCATCTTCACGCCGGCGGCGCGGTTGAGCTGCCGGATGAAGTCGAGCTGCTTGTTGTTGCCGGCGAACAGCCGGTTGCGCACGTAGCGCACGCGCAGCTCGGCCAGGCGGGCCTGGACGAGGTCGCGCTGGCCGTAGACGCCGCGGGTCGTGCTCGTGACCGCGACCACGCCGAACATGTCGGCCAGGTCGTCCGCGCGAGCGGCCCGGTGGGCGGTCGTCGCGGCGGCGGCGGGGCGGGCGCCGAGCAGGGTGCCGCCGACGAGCAGACCTGCGGCGGACGAGCCCCGCAGCAGGGCCCGGCGGCTGACGCCGGGGCGTCCGGGCACGAGCGGGGAGGGCAGGGCGGGGTCGGCGACCTCGAGGTGCGGGTCGGCGGGAGGGGGGCAGGCGTGCAGGCAGGAGCCTTCTGGGGCGTGGGCATGGAGGTGTCCGCGTCTCTGTGAGGGGGTCGCGCGTGCTGCGGCTCATCGGCCGCTCCGGTGCAGGCGCTTCTGTCCTGGAGTGGGTGGAAGGCGTCGTACGTGACGCTGTTTCGCCGCACCACCCGTGCAGTCCTTCTCACCCTACGTGAGAGTTTCGGCTGCGCCGAACGGCCCTGCTGCCGCGGGCGGGCCCTCCCGGTGCCCGGAGCGCCTCTATCCTCGACCCAGCGGGACGGCGCACGCCGCCGGCAGGACGGACGGAGCGGACCGTGGGGCGACTGCCCGACTTCTTGATCATCGGCGCCTACAAGTGCGGCACCACCTCGCTCGTGGACTACCTCGGCCAGCACCCGCGCATCTACCTGCCGTGGCTGCAGGAGCCGAACTACTTCGCCTACGAGCAGGACCTGGTCGGTGCGGGGCCCAAGCCCGAGATCGACTGGCACAGCGTCTACCGGCGGCACCGGGCCCGGTCGCTCGAGCAGTACGAGGCGCTCTTCGAGGAGGCCCCCGCCGCCGCGGTCGTCGGCGAGTGCTCCCCGGAGTACATGCGCTCGCCGCACGCCTGCGCCCGCGTCCGGGCGACCCTGCCCGACGTCAAGCTCCTCGCGATCCTGCGCAACCCCGTCGACCGGGCCTACAGCGACTACCAGGCCTTCGTGCGCGACAGCGTCGAGCAGGAGCCCTTCGAGCAGGCCGTCCGGCGGTCGTACGGCACGCAGCCGGGTCACCAGTACGTCGCGACCGGCTTCTACGGGCGGCAGCTCGAGCCGTACTACGCCGCCTTCCCCTCCGCGCAGATCAAGGTGCTGCTCACCGAGGACCTGCAGCGCCGCGGGCGCGAGGTGCTGGGCGAGGTGACGGCCTGGCTGGGCGTCGACGACGACGGCTTCGCGCCGGACCTCAGTGCGACCCGCAACGTGAGCGGCCGGCCCGGCAACGTGGCGGTGTCCAGCGCCTACCGCCTGCGGCGCTACCTGCGCCCCTGGCTCAAACCGATCGTGCCGGCCGCGGTGCAGCGCCGGGCCGACGGGCTGCTGGCCCAGGGCCTCAAGCGGGAGACGATGTCGGCCGACGTCAGGGCGGAGCTGTCCGACGTCTACCGCGAGGACGTGCGGCTCCTGGAGACCCTCGTGGGACGCGACCTGTCCGGGTGGCTGGTGTGAGCAGCCCGAGCGCGCGCAGCGGCCCGACCTTCCTCATCACCGGTGCGGCGAAGTCCGGCACGACCTCGCTGTGCCACTACCTGCGCCAGCACCCCGACGTGTTCGTCGCCCGGCAGAAGGAGTCGCACTTCTTCCTGTTCGAGGGGCAGGACCCGTCCTTCACCGGACCCGGCGACGAGGACGAGTTCAACCGCCTCATCATCAGTGACGCGGCCCGGTACGAGGAGTGCTTCGCCGCCGGCGCCGCGCAGGCGGCCCGCGGCGAGGCGTCGGTGTACTACCTCTACGAGCAGCGCGCGCTCGAGCGCGCGCTGGCGTACGACCCGGCGATGCGCTTCGTGGCCGTGCTGCGGGAGCCGGCCGAGCGGGCCTTCTCGGCCTGGTCGCACATGATGCGGGACGGCCGCGAGCCCGAGGCCGACTTCCTCGCCGCGGTGCGCGACGAGCCGGCGCGCGCCGCGCACGGCTGGTCGTACGGCTTCCGCTACGACTCGGTCGGCCGCTACGCCGACCAGCTGGCGGCGGCCCGGGCCGTGGTCCCCGAGGGGCAGCTGCACGTGCTGCTGTACGAGGACCTCGTCGAGCGACCGCAGGCGACGCTGCGCGCCCTGTTCGACTTCCTCGGGGTCCGGCCGGACGTCGAGGTCGACAGCAGCCTGGTCATGAACGCCTCCGGCAAGCCGCGGCTGCCCACGCTCAACCGGGTGCTGACCCGGCGCAACCCGCTCAAGGAGGGGCTCAAGAAGGTCGTCCCCTACCGGCTCGGGAGCAGCGTCGCGCAGCGGATGCGCAACTGGAACCTCCAGTCGGTGACGATGGAGTCCGTCGTGCGCGACGAGCTGCGCCACGCGTACGCCGACGACGTCTCCCGGCTGCGGGACCTGCTCGGCCGGGACCTCCGCGAGTGGGGCCCGGCCCGGGGCTGAGGGATCAGGCCCGGGCGGTCGGCCAGGGCATCCGCCTGCCGAGCAGCTCCTCGACCTCGGCGACGTCGTCGCGGAAGCGGGCGGTCAGCTGCGCCCGCAGCGCCTCCGGCAGGGGGGCCGGGGGCGCGGCGTTGAGCGGGGCGATCCGCGGCAGGTCGCGCGGCGCCAGCCCCAGGAAGGCGCAGATCCCGCCGACGACCTCGTTCGGGTCGGCGTAGTAGTCCTCGCTGGCCCACACGTGCAGCTGCTCGCGGGGGAAGTGCTCCAGCCACCGGCGCAGCGAGGGCGCGTAGGCGCTCTGCCCCGCGTAGGTCTGGAACTCGTGCGCGAAGCTGTACGCGTCGGGGTCGGCCTCGAGCCGCTCCTGCTCGCCGGCGACCCGCTCGGGCTCGGCGGCGAGCGCGGCCTCGAGGTCGAGGGTCTCGACGCCGTTGCGGGTCTGCTCCCGCCAGGCCGAGAAGGTCCGGTCGACGGGGTCGCGCAGGGCCACGAGCAGCCGGGCCTGCGGCACCGCCCGGGCCGCGCGCTCCGCGGCGCGCGGGTGGAACAGGTAGTAGGGCGAGGCCTCGCCGCACACCGGTCGGCTGCCCCGCACCCGCTCGGCCAGCGCGCGGCGCAGCCGTGAGGGGAAGTGGGCCGCGTACCAGCGCGGTCCCCGGTCGTACTCGCTGGAGAAGTAGTGGCTGCCCTTGCTCTGCCGGCCCTTGGGCAGCAGCGTCGAGCTCGGGAACATCGGCAGGACGTCGGGGTGCGTGAGCACGTGGAAGTAGGCCGACGTCGTGCCGCCGCGCTTGGCACCGAGCAGCAGGAAGTCGGGAGCCGGCCGCCACGGGGCGGTGAGCTCGCCCCAGGCGCGGGTGCTGCGCCGCCCGGCCTGCAGCAGCAGCTCCTCGGGCGCCGACCGGCGCGCCTTGTGGACGGTCTGGGGGCGGGGGTCGGCGCGGGGCGGCACCTCGGGATGCTCCCACGCGACGTCCCGTCCCGATGACGTTCTGCTGACAGACCGCGGCCCGAGCGGGCTCCGGCGAGCGGTCCGGCCGGAGCCGTGCCAGCATCCGGCTGCGCCGGGAGGTGGGTGCCGACACGGCCGTCGGTGCTGCCGGTGTCTGCGTCCCCCGAGGAGATCCCGTGCGTCGACCCACCCGCCTGCTGACCTGCCTGGCGACCGGGACGGCGGTGGTCCTCGCGACGCTCGGCGTCACCGCGGTCGAGCCGCTCGCGTCCCCGGCGCTCGCCGGGGACGAGGCCCAGGCGGTCCTGCCCTCGCCCGTGCCGTCCCTGAGCACCCCCGAGGTGCTCGACGGTCGGGTGCAGGCCCTCGCCGTGGTCGGCGACGTCGTCGTGCTCGGCGGCACCTTCACCAGCGCGGCCGACCGCGGGGGACCCACCGTGCGCCGGACGCACGTCGCGGCGTACGACCGGCGCACCGGCGCGCTGCTGCCCGGCTTCGCGCCGGCCGTCGACGGCGAGGTGACCGCCCTGCTGGCCGGCCCGCGGGCCGGGACGGTCTACGTCGGAGGGGCCTTCACCCACGTCGGGGCTCAGGTGCAGCGCCGCCTGGCGCTGCTCGACCTGTCGACGGGTGCTCCCGCGGCCGGCTTCCGGGCGCCGGCGGTGGACCGGCCCGTCTCCAGCCTGGCCCGCTCGGGCGACCGGCTGGTGCTGGGCGGCACCTTCACCAAGGTCGGCGGAGCGCCGCACGCGGGGCTGGCCGCGCTCGACGCCGCCACGGGGGCGCTGGACCCGTCGGTCGCCGTGCAGTTCCGCGGCCACCACAACGCCGGGCAGGTGCCCGGCGCCGTCTCCGCCCCCGTCGGTGTCCGCGACCTGGCGACGACCCGCGACGGCAGGACCCTGGTCGCGGTGGGCAACTTCCGGACCGCCGACGGCCTCGTCCGCGACCAGCTCGCCGTCGTCGACCTCGGCGCGCGGGCGGTCGTGCGCCGCTCCTGGGCCAGCAGCGCGCTGAGCGACCCGTGCGCCTTCGGCACGTTCGACTCCTGGGTGCGCGACGTCGACGTCGCCCCCGACGGCACCTGGTTCGTCGTGGGGTCGACCGGTGGCCGCAACCAGGGGCCTGTGCGACGCCGTCGCGCGCTTCCCGCTCGCGGCCTCCGGCAGCGACGTCGCCCCGACCTGGGTCGCGGCGTCCGGGCAGGACTCGGTCTACTCCGTCGCGACCAGCGGCGCCGCCGTCTACGCCGGGGGCCACTTCCGCTGGTTCAACAACGCCGAGGGCGAGGAGTTCGCCGGCGCCGGGGCCGTCCCCCGGCCCGGCGTCGTGGCGCTCGACCCGGCCACCGGCCTCCCGCTGCCGTGGAACCCGGGCCGGCACCCTCGCGACAAGGGCGCCTTCGTGCTGCTGCCCACCGACCGCGAGCTGCTCATGGGCACCGACACCGAGTGGGTCGGCGACCGGGAGTACCTCACCCCCCGGCTGACCAGCTTCCCGCTCGACGGGGGCGCGGCGCTCCCGCCGACCGGGCACCCCGGCCTGCCGGCGAGCATCAGCCGGGTCGTGCCCACGTCCGGCGGCGGTGCCCGGCTCGTCACGTCCACGCTCACGGCCTCCGGGGTGAGCGGCCCGACCCGCACGACGTCGCCGGCCGGGCTGGGCGGCGTGCGCGCCGCCACCGTGCTCGGCGGGCGCGCCTTCCTCGTGCTCGGCGACGGCCGGCTCGTGGCCCGGCCCTTCGACGGCCGCACGCTCGGCGCGGCGACCGTGCTGGACGCCTACGACGACCCGGCGTGGGCCGACGTCAAGACCGGGCTCGACGACGGCCGGCAGACCTACCGCGGGTACGACTCCGGCTTCGCCCGCGACAGCGCAGACGTGACCGCCGCCTTCGCCGGCGACGGGCGGATCTACTACACGCTGCGCGGCTCGACGAGGCTGCTCTCGCGCGCCTTCGAGGGCGGCACCGGCATCACGTCCTCGCAGGTCACCCCGGTGCCCGGGGTCGAGCTGCCGGCGGTCACCGGCATCACCTGGGCGGGCGACTCCCTGTTCTACGCCCGCGCGTCGGACGGGGCGCTGGTCCGCCAGGGCTTCGACGGCACCCGCACCACCGGCGCGCCCGTCGTGGTCAGCAGCCCGGGCAGCGACGGCACGGACTGGCGCGGCTCGGCGCTGTTCGCCGGCCCGGCCTCCTGACCCCACGCGGCCTCCTGACCCCCGCGCCGGACCGGGCGCGAGGGCGCAGGAGGGGCCGGGGCCTCAGGAGCGGGCGCTGCTGGCGGCGTGCTCGTCGGCAGGCACGACCGGCACGACCGGCTCCGCCGAGGAGCCCGGCTGCTCGCTGCCGGTGCCCCGGCGCTGCGCCCGCTCCCAGCGGGCGAGGGCGGGCAGCCCGTGCGCGCGGCGGACCTGCATCCACACCAGCGGCGCCACGACGACGCAGGCGAGCAGCACCCACGCCAGCACGGCGGTGTCGACGCCCAGCAGCTTCAGCGAGCTGGCCACGAGCACGAGCGCGAGAGCGCGGCGCACGACCGCGCCGTTGGCCCGCGACGAGAAGCGCGCCCCGACGTACACCCCGGGGATCGCCCCGACGAGCAGCGAGCTCGTGACGTCGAGGGAGAAGTCGCCGAAGAAGTAGTGCGCGACGGCGGCCGAGGCCACGAGCGGGACGGCCTGCACGAGGTCGGTGCCGACCAGCTGGTTCGCGTTCAGCGACGGGTAGAGGACGAGCAGCGCGACGATCATGAGCGAGCCGGAGCCGACGCTACGTCATGCCCACGACCAGGCCGCCGACGATGCCGACGAGCACGGTCGCACCGGGCGGAGCCGGTCTCGGCGCCGGTCCCGGCGCGGTCGGGGCAGGCCCGCGGCGGGCGCCGGGTCCGCTGCACGAGCACGAGGTAGGCCTTGATCGCCAGGCTGCTCGCGGCGATGAGCAGGGCGACGCCGAGCGCGATCTGCACGCCGTTCTGGACCGCCTCGCCGTCGCCGAGCGCGCGAGCACGAAGACGCCGGCGAAGGCGCTCGGCACCGAGCCGATGACGAGCAGACCGGCCAGACGCTTGTTGACGGTCCCGTTGCGCAGGTGCACCGCGCCGCCGATCGGCTTCATGAAGGCCGAGGCGACCAGGTCGCTGGAGACCGCGGCGAGCGGCTGGACGCCGAAGAACAGCACGAGCATCGGTGTCATCAGGGCGCCGCCGCCCATGCCCGTGAGGCCGACGACGGCGCCGACGAACAGCCCGGCGAGGGCGAGACCGAGGTCCACGAGGTGCCTTCCGCCCGCCGGAGCGGGACTTTCGCGAGTCGGGCCGGGGCGCTGCCCCGGTTGTCGATGGGTTGGGTCGAGATTGGGGCCAGTCTGGCACGGGACCGTCGCCGCGTACACGCCCTTCCGGAGCCGCGACCGCGGGCAACCGGGTGAACCCGGCCCGGCCCGGACCCCGCCGCGGACGTAGGCTGGGGGCCCGGGCCGGCGATCGCCGCCCCCCGCGGTGGTCGTCCCGCCCCGCGCTCGCACCCCGCTGGGAGGCCGTGGCCCCGTGTCGCTCGTCGGACTGCTCGACGTCGTCGCCGGCGACCCCGCCCTGCGCGGCGCCCTGGAGGCCGCCGACCGAGGGCACCGCGTCGCTCGACCTCACGGCCCCGGCCGGGCTGCGGCCGTTCCTCGTGGCGGCGCTCGCCGCGCGCACCGGCCGCCCGGTGCTCGCCGTCACCGCGACCGGCCGGGAGGCCGAGGACCTCGTCGCCGCGCTCGGCAGCGTGCATCGACGCGCGACCGGGTCGCGCTCTACCCCGGCTGGGAGACGCTGCCGCACGAGCGGCTGTCGCCGCGCGCCGACACGGTGGGCCGCCGCATCGCGGTGCTGCGCCGGCTGGCCCACCCGAGCGCCGACGACCCCGCCACCGGCCCGGTCGACGTCGTCGTCGCGCCGGTGCGCTCGCTGCTCCAGCCGCAGGTGCGCGGCCTCGGCGACCTCGAGCCGGTCGCGCTCGTGCAGGGCCAGGACGCCGACCCGGACGTCGTCGTCCGCCGGCTCGTCGACCTGGCGTACGCCCGGGTCGAGCTCGTGGAGAAGCGCGGCGAGTTCGCGGTGCGCGGCGGCATCCTCGACGTCTTCCCGCCCACCGAGGAGCACCCGGTGCGGGTGGAGTTCTGGGGCGACACCGTCGAGGAGGTGCGCTGGTTCGCGGTCGCCGACCAGCGCAGCCTGGCAGGTGACGGGCCGGCGCACGGGCTGTGGGCGCCGCCCTGCCGCGAGCTGCTGCTCACCGACGACGTCCGGGCGCGGGCCCGGGCGCTGACGACGACGCACCCCGAGCTCGCCGACATCTGCGACCGGATCGCCGACGGCACGCCCGTCGAGGGCATGGAGGCGCTGGCGCCGGTGCTCGTCGACGACCTCGTGCTGCTCGTCGACGAGCTGCCCGCGCGCACGACCGTCGCTCGTCTGCGACCCCGAGCGGATCCGCACCCGTGCGCACGACCTCGTCCGCACCAGCCAGGAGTTCCTCGAGGCGTCCTGGGCGACCGCGGCCGTCGGGGGCGCGGCGCCGGTCGACCTCGGCGCTGCGGCCTACCGCACGCTCGTCGACGTCCGCGACCACGCCCGCGACCTCGGGCTGCCGTGGTGGAGCGTCACCCCGTTCACCACCGACGCCGAGCTCGAGGACGACACCGTCGTGCTCGCGGCCCGGCAGGCCCCGGCCTACCGCGGCGAGACCGAGCGGGCGCTCGAGGACGTCCGGGGCTGGCTCGGGCAGGGCTGGGCGGTCGTGCTCACCACCGCGGGCCACGGCCCGGCGCAGCGCGTCGTCGAGGTGCTCGGCGGCGCCGACGTGCCCGCCCGGCTCGTGGAGGACCTCACCGGCCCGCCGCCCCCGGGCGTCGTCGCGGTGACGACCGGCTGCCTCGACACCGGCTTCGAGTCGGCCCTGCTCAAGACCGTCGTGCTCACCGAGACCGACCTCACCGGCACGCGCGGCCTGGCCGGCAAGGACATGAGCACGCGGATGCCCTCGCGCCGCCGCAACGCCGTCGACCCGCTGCAGCTCAAGCCCGGCGACCCGGTCGTGCACGACCAGCACGGCGTCGGCCGCTACGTCGAGATGGTCCAGCGCACCGTCGCGGGCGCCACCCGCGAGTACCTCATCCTCGAGTACGCCCCGAGCAAGCGCGGCCAGCCGGGCGACCGGCTGTTCGTCCCCACCGACCAGCTCGAGCTGGTCACCCGCTACGTCGGCGGCGAGGCGCCCTCGCTGGACCGCCTCGGCGGCGGCGACTGGGCCAAGCGCAAGGGCCGCGCCAAGAAGGCGGTCAAGGAGATCGCGGCCGGCCTCATCCAGCTCTACAGCGCGCGGATGGCCGCGCCCGGGCACGCCTTCGGCCCCGACACGCCCTGGCAGCGCGAGCTCGAGGACGCCTTCCCGTACGTCGAGACGCCCGACCAGCTGTCGGCGATCGACGAGGTCAAGGCCGACATGGAGAAGCCCTCGCCGATGGACCGGGTCATCGCCGGCGACGTCGGCTACGGCAAGACCGAGATCGCGGTCCGCGCGGCCTTCAAGGCGGTGCAGGACGGCAAGCAGGTCGCGGTGCTGGTGCCGACCACGCTGCTCGTGCAGCAGCACCACGGCACCTTCCGCGACCGCTTCGCGCAGTTCCCGGTGACCGTGCGCTCGATCAGCCGCTTCAACTCCGACAAGGAGCAGAAGGCGGTCCTGGACGGGCTCACCGACGGCACCGTCGACGTCGTCATCGGCACGCACCGGCTGCTGTCCAAGGGCACCCGCTTCAAGGACCTCGGCCTGGTCATCGTCGACGAGGAGCAGCGCTTCGGCGTCGAGCACAAGGAGCACCTCAAGCAGCTGCGCACCGACGTGGACGTGCTGACCATGTCGGCGACCCCGATCCCGCGCACGCTCGAGATGAGCCTCACCGGCATCCGCGAGATGTCGACGATCCTCACCCCGCCGGAGGAGCGGCACCCGGTGCTGACCTTCGTCGGGCCCTACGACGAGAAGCAGATCGGGGCCGCCATCCGGCGCGAGCTGCTGCGCGAGGGCCAGGTCTTCTTCCTGCACAACCGGGTCGAGTCGATCGACCGCGATGGCCACGCGGCTCCGCGAGCTCGTGCCCGAGGCGCGCATCGCGACCGGCCACGGGCAGATGAGCGAGGACGCGCTCGAGCAGGTGATGGTCGGCTTCTGGGAGAAGCACTTCGACGTGCTCGTCTGCACGACGATCGTCGAGAGCGGCCTCGACATCCCCAACGCCAACACGCTCATCGTCGACAAGGCGGACGCCTTCGGCCTGTCGCAGCTGCACCAGATCCGGGGTCGCGTCGGGCGAGGGCGCGAGCGGGCGTACGCGTACTTCACCTACCCGCCGGAGAAGCCGCTCACGGAGACGGCGTACGACCGGCTGGCGACCATCGCGCAGAACACCGAGATCGGCGCCGGCATGGCGGTCGCCATGAAGGACCTGGAGATCCGCGGCGCCGGCAACCTGCTCGGCGGCGAGCAGTCCGGGCACATCGCGAGCGTCGGGTTCGACCTCTACATGCGCCTGGTCGGCGAGGCCGTCGGCGACTTCAAGCGGGGTGTCGCGGGCGGCCGCGACGACGAGGACGAGGCGCCCGACACCAAGGTCGACCTGCCGGTCGACGCGCACCTGCCGCACGACTACGTGCCGGGGGAGCGGCTGCGCCTCGAGGCCTACCGGCGGATCGCGGCGGCGACCGACGACGCCGCGCTGCAGGCCGTGCGCGAGGAGCTCACCGACCGGTACGGCCCGCTGCCGGTCCCGGTGGAGAACCTGCTCGCCGTGGCCGCCTTCCGGGTCGTCGCCCGGCGGCACGGCCTCACCGAGGTCGCGCTGCAGGGCAGCGGCAACAGCGGGCAGGTGCGCTTCGCCCCCGTGGAGCTGCGGGAGTCGCAGGTGCTGCGGCTGCAGCGGCTCTACCCGCGATCGGTCGTCAAGGCCACCGTGGGCACCGTGCTCGTGCCGCGACCGCTGACCAAGCCGGTCGGCGGGCAGCCGCTGCGCGACACCGCGCTGCTCGGCTGGGCCGCGCAGCTGCTCGACGCCGTGCTCGGGGACGGGCTGCTGCCGGTGCCGGTGCCGGTGCCGGTGCGGCCGTCGGCGCCGCCCGGTGATCCGCCGCGTCGCCCCCGCGCGCCACCTGGCAGGCTGGAGCCCGACGCCCGTGCCCGAGAGGACCGCCCCCGTGACCACCCGCACCGCCCGCCTCGTCGCCACCAGCGCCCTGGCCGTGCTCGCGCTCGCCGGTTGCGGCGGTCCGGTGCGGGCCGGCGCCGCCGTCGTCGTGGGCGACACGCGGATCAGCACCGCGCAGTTCGCCGACCGCGTCGAGCAGGGCCTCGCCGACCCGGCGGCCGCCTCCCTGGCCGACGACCGCGCGGCCTACCAGCGCGACGTGCTCGGCCGCATCGTCGCCGAGCAGGTGGTCGACGTCGCCGCGGCGCGCACCGGGGTCGACGTGACACCGGCCGACGTGGACGCGCAGTACGCCGCCCTCGAGCGCTCCGTCGGCGGCCCCGAGGAGCTGCGCAGCCAGGCGGCGGCCGCGGGCCTCACCCCCGACCGGGTGCGGGCCCTCGCCCGCACCCGCGCGGTGACCATCGCCCTGGGCGACGAGCTCACCCGCGACGTCCCCGTCCCCGACGCGCAGCTGCAGCAGGCCTACGAGGCGGCCGCCGACACCTACGAGCAGGTGCGCGTCGCCCAGGTGCAGCTGCCCACGCCGGCCGAGGCGCAGGCGCTGCGGTCGTACGCCGCCGCCCTCACCGACGAGCAGTTCGCCGACCTGGCGCGGACCCGCTCGACCGACCCGTCGACCCGGGAGCGCGGCGGCGACCTCGGCCTGCAGCCGCGCAGCGCCTTCGTGCAGAACGGCCTCGTCGAGCTGGCCACGCAGGCGTTCACCGTCCCGGTGGGCACGACGTTCGCCGTGCCCGGCACCGACGGCACGGGACTGGTCGTCCGCGTCCTCGACCGGCAGGTCCGCACGCTCGCCGAGGTGACCCCGGAGCTGCGCCGCGCCGCCCTGCAGCAGCAGCGCGACACCGCGGTCCAGGACCTGCTCGCCCGCACCGCCGACAGCCTGCGCATCCAGGTCAACCCGCGCTTCGGCGCGTGGAGCACGAGCGAGTTCGCGGTCGTCGAGCGGCCGGACCAGGGCGCCCGCGGCGTGTCGGTGCCGGCCGGCGGGACCGGCGACGAGCTCGCCCCCCAGGGCTGAGCGGCACCGCGGCGGCCGGCCGCCCTCCGCTGACGGGACCCGGGGCGACCGTCCGCGTCGTCCTGACGTCCGCCGCGCGGCCCGGTGAGCTGAGCTGGCCGGCCTGGCAGGCGCTGCGGTCGGGCCCGGTGCTCGTGGACGACCCGCAGCACCCGCAGCTGCCGGCGCTGCGCGAGGCGGGGGTCGACGTCGTCCTCGTGCCGGCCGGTGCGCTGGTCGGGGCACTGGTCGCGGCACAGCGGGAGCGCGCCGTGGACGGCTCGGCGCCGGTGGGCCTGCCCGCGCCCGGCGACGGCGACCTGCCCGCGCGCCTGTCCGCGCTCGCGCCCGGGGTCGCCGTGGAGGTGCTCGTCGGGTCGCAGGACCGCCCGGGCGACGCGCTGCTCGACGCCGTGGCCGTGATGGACCGGCTGCGCAGCCCCGGCGGGTGCCCCTGGGACGCCGCCCAGACGGCCGAGAGCCTGCGCCCCTACCTGCTCGAGGAGGCGTACGAGGCGCTGCAGGCCCTCGAGGACGGCGACCCGGCGGCCGTGCGCGAGGAGCTCGGCGACGTGCTGCTGCAGGTGCTCTTCCACGCCCGCCTCGCGCAGGAGGCCGAGCCCGCCTGGTCGGTCGACGACGTCGCCCGGGGGCTCGTCGACAAGCTCGTCCGGCGGCACCCGCACGTGTTCGCCGGAGCCTCCAGCGACGACCTCGAGGGCAGCTGGGACGCGATCAAGGCCGAGGAGGGGCGGCGGTCGGTCACCGACGGGGTGCCGCTCGGGCAGCCGGCGCTGTCGCTGGCGGCGGCGCTCCAGCGGCGCGCGCGGCGGCTCGGCGCCCCCGTGCCGGCCTACGACGGGCCGGGCGGGGCGCTGTGGGAGCTCGTGGGGGCGTCGGTGCGCGACCGGGTCGACGCCGAGCAGGCGCTGCGCGCCGTGGCGCGCGGGTTCCGCGACGCGCTCGCCGCGGTCGAGCACGCCGTGCGCGACGAGGGCCGCGACCCGGCGCGGCTGTCCGAGCAGGAGTGGCGGGAGCGCTGGCCGTACGAGCGGGCGACGGGGCGGCCGGAGCGGGGGTGACGTCGGGGGCGCCCGGCGCTGGTACTACTTCTGCCATGGACGTCGCCCTCTCCCGTCCCCGCCCGGTCGCCCGCGTGCCGCTGCTCGCCGGGCTCGCCCTGCTCGCGACGGTCCTGACCGGGTGCAGCGGGAGCGGCTCCCCGGTGGTCGGCCCGGCGGCGAGCGCGTCCGCCGGCGCCGCGTCGACGGCTCCGGGAGCGGTCCCCGCCCCGTCCGACCCGTCCGCCGAGCCGTCGGCCGACCCGACCGCCTCGCCGGACAGCGGGCCGGTGCTGCTCCTGCAGGGCGACGGGCTCGGGCTGCTGCAGGGCGACGCCTCGGTGGAGCCGCTCCCGTTCGGCGGCACGGCCCCGGACGTCCTGCGGGCGGCGCTGGAGGAGACGCTGGGCGCCGTCGCCGCGGTGCCGGTGGCCGACTGCGGCCCGGCGCCGCGCGACGCGCTCGAGGCCGACGGCTTCCGCGTCCTGCTCCAGGGGGACCGCTTCATCGGCTGGACCGACCGCGGCGGGGCCGAGCGCACGCTCACGACGGCCGACGGGGTGGGTCTGGGCTCGCGGCTGGACGAGCTGCAGTCCGCGGTGCCGGACGTGGTGCTCGACAGCGGCCCGGCGGGACCGGTCTTCTCCAGCCCGAGCGGGCTGTCCGGCAGCCTGGACGGGCTCGACCCGGGGTCCAGCGTGACCGGCCTGTCCGGCGGCCAGACCTGTCCGGTCGGCTGAGCACCGCCCCGGCCCGCGCGCCTTCCGGGGCGCCGCGCGGCCCCGGCTAGTCTCGCGGCACGTCCGCCCCACGCGCACCACCAGGAGGAGCCCGTGCCCGCCATCGAGGCCGTCGGCGCCCGGGAGATCCTCGACTCCCGCGGCAACCCCACCGTCGAGGTCGAGGTCGCCCTCGACGACGGCACGCTGGCCCGCGCGGCGGTCCCGAGCGGCGCGAGCACGGGGCAGTACGAGGCGGTCGAGCTGCGCGACGGCGGTTCCCGCTACGGCGGCAAGGGCGTGCGGCAGGCGGTCGACGCCGTGCTCGACACCCTCGGGCCCGAGCTCGTCGGGATGGAGGCCACCGAGCAGCGGCTCGTCGACCAGGCCCTGCTCGACCTCGACGGCACGCCCGACAAGGGCCGGTACGGCGCCAACGCCCTGCTCGGCATCTCGCTGGCGGTGGCCCGCGCGGCCGCCGACTCGCTGGGCCTGCCGCTGTTCCGCTACGTCGGCGGGCCGTCGGCGCACCTGCTGCCCGTCCCGATGCTCAACATCCTCAACGGCGGGGCACACGCCGACACCAACGTCGACGTCCAGGAGTTCATGATCGCGCCGATCGGCGCCGCGAGCTTCTCCGAGGCGCTGCGGATGGGCGCGGAGGTCTACCAGTCCCTCAAGGGCGTCCTCAAGGCGCGCGGGCTCACCACGAGCGTCGGGGACGAGGGCGGCTTCGCCCCCGACCTGCCGGCCAACCGGGAGGCGCTCGACCTCATCCTCGAGGCCGTCACGGCCACCGGGCTCACACCGGGGCGCGACGTCGCCCTGGCCCTGGACGTGGCGGCCACCGAGTTCTGCACCGGCGGGCGCTACCGCTTCGAGGGCGCGGAGCGCTCCGCCGAGCAGATGACCGACTACTACGCCGACCTCGTCGGCGCCTACCCGATCGTCTCCATCGAGGACCCGCTCGACGAGAGCGACTGGGAGGGCTGGGCGCACATCACCGAGCGGCTCGGGCAGGCCGTGCAGCTCGTCGGCGACGACCTGTTCGTGACCAACCCGGCCCGGCTCGCCGACGGCATCTCCCGCGGCTGCGCCAACGCCCTGCTCGTCAAGGTCAACCAGATCGGCACGCTCACCGAGACCCTGGACGCGGTGCACCTCGCGCACCGCAGCGGCTACCGCTGCATGATGAGCCACCGGTCCGGCGAGACCGAGGACACCACCATCGCCGACCTCGCGGTCGCGACCGACTGCGGGCAGATCAAGACCGGGGCGCCGGCCCGCAGCGAGCGGGTGGCCAAGTACAACCAGCTGCTGCGCATCGAGGAGGAGCTCGACGACGCGGCGCGCTACGCCGGGGCGACCGCCTTCCCGCGCTACCGCCCCGTCGAGGGCACGGTCTAGGGCCGACGTGGACCGTCTGCGCCGCCCGGGCACCGGCACCCGCAGCGCTGCCCGCCGCTCGGAGCGGGCCCGCGCCAGCACCCGCCGGGTCGCCGGCACCGGCCCGGCCGCCCCGTCCGGAGGGCTGACGGCCCGGGCGGCGGCGCTCGGGCTCGTGCTGTGCGTGCTCGTCGTCATGGCCGCGCTGCCGCTGCGGGAGTACCTCGCGCAGCGCGGCCGCATCGCCGACCTCGAGCAGCAGCGCACGGCGCAGCAGCAGCGGGTCGTCGCGCTGGAGCAGCAGCGGGCCCTGCTGGCCGACCCGGCGTACGTCGCGTCCCTGGCCCGCAGCCGCCTGCACTACGTCGCGCCGGGGGAGACGACCTACGTCGTCCTCGACCCGACCGGGTCCTCGGCCCCCGAGGGTCCGAGCGGGGCGACGGGCGCGGCCCGGCCCGAGCAGGGCCCCTGGTGGTCGCAGCTGTGGGGGAGCGTGCAGAGCGGCCCGGCGCCCGGCGCCGGTGGCTGACCTGCCCGGCCCGGCAGCGGCGGCCGGCCCCGACCGCGACCGGCGCGCCGTCGCCCGGCAGCTCGGCCGGCCGCCGCGGGCCATGACCGGGGTGGCCTCGCGCTGCGGCTGCGGCCTGCCGCAGGTCGTCGAGACGCGCCCGCGGCTGGAGGACGGCACCCCCTTCCCGACGCTCTACTACCTCACCTGTCCCCGCCTGGCCTCCGCCATCGGGACGCTGGAGAGCCAGGGGCGGATGCGCGAGATGACCGCGCGGCTGGCCGAGGACGACGACCTGCGCCGCCGCTACGAGGCGGCCGCCGCCGACTACGTCGCGCGGCGCGACGCCCTCGAGGTGCTCGAGCGGGTGCCCGCGCAGGGCGGCATGCCGACCCGCGTGAAGTGCCTGCACGTCCTCGTCGCCCACAGCCTGGCCGTCGGGCCGGGCGTCAACCCCTTCGGCGACGAGGCGCTGGCCGAGCTGCCCGACTGGGCGGCGCGGGGTCCGTGCGTCGACCCGGACGCCCCGTGACGCGGGTCGCGGCGGTCGACTGCGGCACCAACTCGCTGCGCCTGCTCGTCGCCGACGTCGAGCCCGGCGGTGCGGCCAAGCGCGACGTGCACCGCGAGATGCGCATCGTGCGCCTGGGCGAGGGGGTCGACCGCACGGGCGAGCTGGCGCCGGCGGCGCTCGGGCGGGTCGGGGCGGCGCTGGAGGACTACGCGCGCACCTGCCGCGAGCTCGGGGTGCAGGCCACCCGGGTGGTCGCGACGAGCGCGACCCGCGACGCCCGCAACCGCGGCGCGTTCACCGCGCTCGTCGAGGGGGCGCTGGGCGTCGCGCCGGAGGTCGTCCCCGGCGACGAGGAGGCGGCGCTGTCCTTCGACGGCGCGACCCGGGGCCTCGACCCCTCGCTCGGGCCGTTCCTCGTCGTCGACCTCGGCGGCGGGTCGACCGAGTTCGTGCTCGGCGCGCCGGGCAGGGTCGAGGCCGCGGTGTCGGTCGACGTCGGGTGCGTGCGGCTGCACGAGCGGCACCTGCGCGACGACCCGCCGACCGCGCAGCAGGTGCGTGCGCTGGTCGCCGACGTCGACACCGCGCTGCAGCAGGTCCGCGCGGCGGTGCCGGTGGAGCGCGCCCGCACCGCCGTGGGCCTGGCCGGCACCGTGACGACGGTCGCGGCGCTCGCGCTGGACCTGCCGGCCTACGACCCGGACCGGATCGACGGGACCCGCCTGTCCGCGACCGACGTCGCCCGCGTCGCCGACCTGCTGCTGGGTCTGCCCGTACGCGACCGGGCGGCGCTGCCGGTGGTGCATCCTGGTCGGGCGGACGTGATCGGGGCCGGCGCTGCGGTGCTGCGGGCGGTCGTGGACGGGCTGGGCCTCACCGAGGTGCTGGTCAGCGAGTCGGACATCCTCGACGGCATCGCCTGGAGCGTGCCGTCCCACCGGACAGGAGCGACATGAGCAAGGCCGACTGGGTCAGCCAGGTCACGCGGCAGGACAAGCCGTGGGGGCACGAAGAGCTCTTCGCGCTCGTGGACGGCAAGTTCTGCGGCAAGGCGATCCACGTGACCGAGGGCCACGCGCTGTCGCTGCAGTACCACGAGCACAAGGAGGAGGTCATCAGCGTCCAGTCCGGCCGCCTGCGCTGCGAGGTCGGGCTGAGCGAGGACGCGATGGAGGCCTTCGACCTCGAGCCCGGCGAGTCGGTGCACCTGCGTCCCGGCGTGCGGCACCGCGTCACGGCGCTCGTCGACACGGTCATGCTCGAGGCGTCCACCACCCAGCTGCACGACGTGGTGCGCCTGGAGGACCGGTACGGCCGCGAGGGCACCAGCGCGCCCTGACCCGGTGCGCGTCGAGCCCGGTACGGGGCACCCGCAGGACCTCGCGACCCCCGCGACGCCGGTGGCCGCCTCGGCGGAGGACGTGCGCCGGCTGGCCGGGTCCGCGGGCGACCTCGCCGAGCTCGAGGCCCGCTCCACGGTGTGCCGGGCCTGCCCGCGGCTGGTCGCCTGGCGCGAGGAGGTCGCGGCCGTCCGTCGGGCCGCCTTCGCGCAGGAGCACTACTGGGGACGGCCCGTCGCCAGCTGGGGCGACGACCGCCCGCAGGTGCTCGTGATGGGCCTCGCCCCCGCGGCGCACGGCGGCAACCGCACCGGGCGGATCTTCACGGGCGACCGCAGCGGCGACTGGCTCTTCGCCGCGCTGCACCGCGCCGGACTGGCGCGCCTGCCGACGAGCACGCGGTCCGGCGACGGGCAGGCCCTCGTCGGGGCGCGCGTCACGCTGGGCGTGCGGTGCGCGCCGCCGGGCAACCGGCCGACCCCGGCCGAGCGGGACGCCTGCCTGCCCTGGCTCGTCGCCGAGCTGCGGCACGTGCTGCCGACGGTGGCGGCGGTGGTCGTGCTCGGCGGCTTCGGCTGGACGGCCCTCCCGCCGGCGCTGCGGGCCGCCGGCGTGGCCCTGCCGGCCCGGCTGCCGCGCTTCGGGCACGGCGTCGAGGTGGCGCTGCCGGGCGGCCCGGTGCTGCTCGGCTGCTACCACGTCAGCCAGCAGAACACCTTCACCGGCCGGCTGACCGAGCAGATGCTCGACGCCGTGCTCGCCCGCGCCGTCGCCCTGGCAGCCCCGTCGTAGCCCAGCCGGTCGGTCTCGACGCCCGCGCGCCCCGCCTGGAGCCCCCGTACGGGTGAACGTGCCCGGTGTTTGCCCGGTTTGTCCGGACCCTCCGTAGACAACCAGTGGACGCAGAGTGCCTACGCCCCCTAGCCTCCGGGTGCAGGGCCGTTCGGCCCAGTGCAGGCATCGGCCGACCGGAGGTGGTCCTCGTGCGCGGCACTGTCTGGGGCTAGACCCGTGCGAGGACGACCTCGACCTGGCCGGGACCCCACGGGTCCCGGCCGTCGACCGCCGGCCGGCGAGGATCAGCCCGGCCGGTCCGCGTCCTCCCGACGACGCAACCACGTCGCCATGTCCAGGGCCGGCATGGGCCGAGCATGCAGGTAGCCCTGCTCCTCGTCCACCCCGAGCCGGCGCAGCAGGGCGTGCTGGTCGTCCTGCTCCACCCCCTCGGCCACGACCCGCATGCCGAGCGTGTGCGCGATGTCGACGACCGCGCGCACCACCGCCTGATCGCCGGCGTCGCCCACCAGGCCACCGACGAAGCCCTTGTCGATCTTGACCTCGTCGATCGGCAGGCCCTTGAGGTAGGTCAGGGACGAGTAGCCCGTCCCGAAGTCGTCCACGGACAGGCGCACGCCGAGGGACTGCAGCTCGCCCATCCGCTCCGCGGCCAGCTGCGGGTCGGCGACGACGACGTCCTCGGTCAGCTCCAGCGTCAGCAGGCCGGGCTCGAGCGCGCTCGAGCGCAGCACCGAGGCGACCTCGGTGACGAAGCCGGCGTCCTGCAGCGTCTCGGCGCTCACGTTGACCGCGACGCCCACCCCGGCGCTGCGGCGCTGCCAGCCGCGGCAGGCGGTGAGCGCCTGGCGCAGCACCGTGCTGGTGAGCGGACGCATGAGCCCGGCCGCCTCCGCGAGCGGCACGAACTCGTACGGCGGGATGCTGCCCAGCGCGGGGTGCGTCCAGCGCGCGAGGGCCTCGACGCCGGTCACCCGGCCGTCGGCGGTCGCCACCTTGGGCTGGAAGGCGACGCCGATCGCGCCGGAGGACAGCGCCTCCCGCAGCGCGGTGACGACCGCGAGCCGGCGCTGGCCCTGCACCTCGTAGGCCGGCTCCCAGAGCACGGGCCCGCCGTGCGCCAGCCGGGCGCTGTACATCGCGGTCTCGGCGCGGCGCAGCAGCGTCGCGGCGTCGCTCCCGTGCTCCGGGGCCCGCACGCAGCCGACCGACAGCCGCACGTGGGTGCCGACCGCGCCGATCTGCGCGCTGCCCTCGACCTGCGCCCGCAGCCCGAGGCCGAACATCGCCGCGTCCCCGCCGGCCGCGTCGGCCGGGAGCGCCACGGCGAAGCGGCCGCCGCCGATCCGGCCGAGCAGCGCCATCGGGGCGGCTGCCTGCAACCGGGTGGCGACCTCGCGCAGCAGGTCGTCGCCCACCTGGTGGCCCAGCGTGTCGTTGACCTCGCGGAAGGAGTCGACGGCCACGGCGGCGAGCAGCACGCCGCCGTGCTGGGCCAGCAGGGCGTCCAGCCGCTGCGTCGTGCGGTGCAGGTTGGGCAGCCCGGTCATCGGGTCGGTCGAGGCGGCCCGGCCGAGGTCGCGCAGCAGGCGACCGCGGTCCAGCGCGGTCGCGAGCTCGGTCGCGACCGTCTCGAGCAGCCGCAGGTCCTTCATGTCGAAGCCGCGGTCCGTGGTCACCCGGTGCGAGGCCGACAGCAGGCCGATGAAGGTGTCCCCGACGACGAGCGGGCTGGTCATGGTCTCGTCGTGCAGGCCCGCCCCGGTGGCGGGGCGCGGCTCGATGCGGTGCTCGCGCACCTGCGGTGCGCCGCCCAGCTCGACGCACAGGCAGCGCCCCAGCCCGCGGCTGCCGTCGGGCACGACGAGCTCGAGGCGCCGGGTGTGCAGCAGCTCGCGCACGTGCTCGAGCACGTCGAGCGCCTCGTCGGACTCGACGTCGACGGGGCCGAGGACCTTGACGAAGGCGTACAGCTGCTCGGTGGCCTTCTGCTGGGCGGCCAGGCGCCGGTAGCTGCGGTAGGAGGCGGCGAGCACGCCGGCCAGGCCGGCGACGATGAGCAGCGACCAGGTGTCGGCCGAGCCGGCCTCGACCGTGAGCACCGCGAGCCCGACGAAGACCGCGCTGGTCACCGCCTCGACGACGAGCGGCTCGACGAGCTCGGCGCGGCCGCGGCTCAGCCCGAGCACGGCGAACAGCGCGCTGAGCGAGAGCTGGGAGGCGATGCCGGCCAGCAGCAGCCCGACGAGCACGGCCAGCCACAGCCGCGGCCCCATCGACCCGGTGCCCGCGTGCAGCAGCGACGCGACCGAGACCGCGATCCCGACCTCGAGAGCGGCCAGCCCCAGGTTCACCGCCGACTTGAGGGGTCCGCGGCGGCGCACGGTGCAGTCGACGGCGGTGGCCACGAGGCGTACGCCCACGTGCGGCAGCGGGGCGACGAGCATGGTGCCCAGCGCCAGCGGCAGCTGGGTGAGGGCCACCAGCACGCTGCTCTCGCGGCGCTGGAAGCCCAGGACGAAGTGACCGGCGACGACGTAGGCCGCGAGCAGGCCCCACCACGGCAGCGGCAGGGCCCCGGCGTCGGGCCGCAACGGCGTGGCCGAGGCCGCCAGCACGGTGCCCCCCGCCACGAGCAGCACGGACAGCCCGGCCGCGACCCGCGGTCGGGCCCGCGCTCCCGGCCCGGACGTGGTCATCCTCGTGGTCCTCGTCCCGGGGGGAGGGGCCCTTGAGCAGCCACCTGCAGACGGGGCCCGGGGCGCACCAGCGGCACGAGCAGGACGAGCCCGCCCGCCCCGGCCAGGGCCACCACCGTGAGCGGGTCGACCAGGTCGGCGGCCGCGCCGGTGCCGAGCAGCAGGACGCCCTGCGCGGCCATGAGGGCGGTGGAGGCGACGCCGAACGCCCGGCCGCGCAGGTGGGCCGGGACGGCCTGCATGTAGGCGGCGTTGGCCACCAGGTTCAGCGCCCCGCCGACACCGGCGAGCGCCCAGAGGACGGCCACGCCCGCGGTGCCCGGCACCAGCGGGCACAGCAGCAGGGCCACGCCCGACAGCACCACCATCCCCGGCAGCAGGGGGGTGCGCCGTTCGGGCGGGAGCCGCAGGAGCAGGACCGCGCCCAGCAGGTAGCCCGCGGGCACGGCCGCCGTGAGCAGCCCCGCCGTGCGCGGGCCGCCGCCGAGGCCGTCCGCGACCGGCACCGCCAGCCCCTCCGGCGCGATGGTCAGCGCGGCGCCCAGCACCCCGTAGCCGAGCAGCCGGCGCAGCTCCGCCGATCGGCGCACGAGGGCCACGCCCTCGCGCAGGTCGACGAGGAACGGGCTGCGCTCCCGCGCCGGCAGGGCCCGGTCGCGCACCCCGGCCCGCAGCAGCACGGCGGACAGCAGGAAGCTGCCCGCGTCGATCGCCAGCGCCCCCTGCGGGGTGGTCGCCGCCACCACGGCGCCGCCGAGCAGGAAGCCGACGACCTGCGCGGCCTGGAACACCGCGATCTGCACCCCGTTGCCGACGACGTAGCGGTCGCCGGTGAGCACCTCCGGCAGCACGGCGCTCTTGGCGGCGTCGAAGGGCGGCGACAGCACGCCGACCAGCACGAGCACCGTGAAGACGACCGGCAGCGCGAGCCCGGGCACGAGCAGGACGGCGACGAGCGCCGCGCGCAGCAGGTCGCAGGTGATCATGAGCCGGCGGCGCGGCAGGCGGTCGGCCAGGGCCGTCAGCGGGCCGCCGAGGAACCACGACAGGTAGGAGCAGGCGTACGTCGCGGCGGCGGACAGCGCTGAGCCGGTCCGCTCGTAGACGAGCACCGCGACGGCGACGCGGGCCACCTGGTCGCCGGCGAGCGACAGGGCGGAGGACCCCAGCAGGGCCCGGAACTCGCCGACGCGCAGCACCTCGCGCACGGTCGCGCGGCCGGGAGGGACGGCGGACACCGCTGCAGTCTGCCTGGTCGGGCCGGCTGCGTGCAGGGAGCACCCGCGGTCGGCGTGCCCGCGTAGCCTGCCCGGCACCGGCCCCTGTGGTCCAACTGGCAGAGACGAGGCGCTTAAACCGCCTGGGTTGCGGGTTCGAGTCCCGCCGGGGGCACCGGCGCGTCCGCGCGGCCACGAGGTGGTCCGCCCCGCCGCCGCGGGCACACTGAGGGCGTCCCGCGCGTTGTCACGAGTGCACGGGTCCCGACCGCGGACCGTGCAGAGGAGAGCAGCAGCATGGCTCTGGACCAGAGCAGCAACCCCGTCTTCTCCCGCAGCGCCCCGCTGCTCGAGAGCATGTCCGGCGCGCCGTCCGCGGCCGACGCCGCCGCCGTCTACGGCACCCCGCAGCGCCTCACCGTCGACGACATCATGGTCAAGACGGGCCTGCTGCTGGGCCTGCTGGTCACCACCGGTGCCGCCACGTGGGCGCTGGGCGTGGGCTTCGGCGTCGTCGCGCTCGCCGCGCTGGTCGGCTTCGGCCTGGCGATGGTCAACATCTTCAAGCGGCAGGTGAGCCCGGGCCTGGTGCTGGCGTACGCCGCGGTGCAGGGTGTCGCCGTCGGAGGCATCAGCGCGGCGTACGAGGGCCAGTACCGCGGGATCGTCGTGCAGGCCGTCGTCGGGACGGTCGTCGTCTTCGGCGCGGTGGCCGCCGGCTACAAGGCGGGCTTCCTGCGCGCGACGCCCCGCTTCGTCAAGGTCGTCACGTACGGCTTCATCGGGCTGTTCGGCCTGCTCGTCGTCAACCTCGTGGCCGGGCTGTTCGGCAGCGGCGACCCGCTGGGCATCCGCGGCGGCAACACCGGCCTGTCGGTCCTGTTCAGCGTCGCCTTCATCATCTTCGGTGCGCTGACCTTCGTGCTCGACTTCGACCGGGCCGAGCAGATGGTCGCCCAGGGCGCGCCCGAGCGGGAGTCGTGGCGGATCGCCTTCGGCCTCGTCGTGGGCCTGGTGTGGCTCTACCTGGAGATCCTGCGCCTGCTGAGCTACCTGCAGGGCGGTCGGCGCTAGCCGCTCCCGACCGGTCCCGGAGGGCCGCTCCCGCACCGGGGGCGGCCCTCCGCGCTGTCTGCCGGGTGGGTGGTGACCGTCGGGTCAGCGCAGGGCGGGCGCGTTGAGCGGGTTGGTGGCGTCGTTGACGTGGCCGACGAACTGCTCGACGACGTCCTCGAGGGCGAGCACCCCGACGGCGCCGTCGCTCGTCGACGACCTGCGCGAGGTGGCTCTTGTTGCGCTGCAGGGCGGCCAGCACCTCCTCCAGCGGCAGGTCCGCCGGCAGCTGCGGCAGCGGCCGGTGCAGGTGCGGCGCCAGCGGCTGGCTGCGCTCGTGCTCGGCGAGGTCGAGCACGTCCTTGACGTGCACGAAACCGATGAGCCCGCCCTCGCCCGCCCCGGTGTCGACGTGCTCCTCGCCCGAGCTGCGGACCGGGAAGCGGGAGAAGCCGGTGACCACGACGAGCTGCTCGAACTCGTCCGGGGTGATCGACTCCGACACGGTCACGAGCCGGTCCCACGTGATCATCACGTCGCGGGCGCAGGTCTGCTGCAGCGACAGGGCGCTGGTGAGGCGCTCGTGCTCGCCGCGCCCGAGCAGCCCCTCCTCGCGCGACTGGGCGATGATGTCGGCGAGCTCCTCGGGCGTGTACGACGACGTCAGCTCGTCCTTGGGCTCGACGCCGAGGAGGTGCAGGCCCCGGTTGGCCAGGGCGTTGAGCGCGCGCAGCAGCGGGCCGACGGCGCGGGCGTAGCGCACCAGACCGGGCACCAGCACGAGCGCGGCGCGCTCCGGTCCGGCCAGCGCGATGTTCTTGGGCACCATCTCGCCGAGCACCATGTGCAGGAAGACCACGACCGTCAGCGCCACGGCGAAGGCGATCGGGTGCAGCAGCGCGTCGGGCACGTGCACCGCGTGCAGGGCCCCTTCGAGCAGGTGCGCGACGGCGGGCTCGGCGACGGCGCCCAGGCCGAGCGAGCACAGCGTGATGCCCAGCTGCGCCCCGGCGAGCATGAGCGACAGGTGCTGGAGCGCGTCCAGCACCGAGCGGGCCCGGCGGCTCGTCTCGGCCAGCGGCTCCACCTGGCTGCGGCGCACGCTCATCACGGCGAACTCCGCGCCGACGAACAGCGCGTTGCCGAGCAGCAGCAGGAGCGCGGCGACCAGCGCGAGGCCGTTCACGCCCGGGTCCCGGTGCGGTCGCTGCCGGAGCGCTCGTCCCCGTCAGCGGGCTCCGGCTCCGGAGGTGCCTCGAGGAGCACGCGGTCGACCCGCCGGCCGTCGAGCTCGGTGACCGTCAGCGTCCAGCCGTCGACGTCGACCCGGTCGCCGCGCTCCGGGATGCGCCCCAGCCGGGCCATGACCAGCCCGCCGAGGGTGTCGTACGGCCCCTCGGGCATCCGCAGGCCGGCCACGTCGGCGACCTCGTCGTCGCGCAGCAGCCCCGACAGCACCAGGCCGCCGGACCGCCGCTGCTCCACCTGGGGCCGCGACCCGGTGTCGTGCTCGTCGTCGACCTCGCCGACGAGCTCCTCGACGAGGTCCTCGAGGGTGACGATGCCGGCGGTGCCGCCGTACTCGTCGACGACGACGGCCATCTGCAGCCCGGGCTGGCGCAGCGTGGTGAGCAGCCGGTCCAGGTGCACCGTCTCGGGCACCCGCGGCACCGGGCCCATGACGGTGCGCACCGCGGTGCGGTCCCGCTCCTCGCGCGGGACGGCGAGCGCCTGCTTGACGTGCACGACGCCGACGACGTCGTCGATGCTCTCGCCCTCGACCGGGAACCGCGAGTGCCCGGAGCTGCGGGCCAGCTCGAGCAGCTCGGCCACACTGGCCTCGCCGGGGAGCGCGAGCAGCTGGGTGCGGGAGGTGAGCACGTCGCCGGCCGTGCGGTCGCCGAACGCCAGCGAGCGGGCCAGCATCGAGGCGGTGCGGGTCGACAGGGCGCCCTGCTCCTCCGACGAGCGGACCAGGCTGCCGAGCTCCTCCGCCGAGCGCGCCGAGCGCAGCTCCTCCTGCGGCTCGATGCCGAGCAGGCGCACCACGCGGTTGGCGGCGCCGTTGCTCACGGCGATGAGGGGTCGGAGGACGGCCGAGGAGATCCGCTGCGGCGTCGCGATGGCCCGCGCGACGGCCATCGGCTCGCGCGATCGCGAGGTTCTTGGGCACCAGCTCGCCGACGACCATCTGCAGCACGGTGGCGAAGGCCAGCGCGAGCACGAGCGACACGGGGGTCGCGACGCCCTCGGGCAGGCCGACGGCCTCGAAGACGGGCTCGAGCAGCCGCGAGATCGACGGCTCGGCGATGAAGCCGACGACCAGGGTCGTGAGGGTGATGCCCAGCTGCGCGCCGGACAGCTGGAAGGACAGCGTCCGCACCGCGGCGAGCACCCGGACGGCCCGGGCGTCGCCGTCGCGGGCGGCGCTCTCGAGCTGGGTGCGCTCGACGGCGACCAGGCTGAACTCCGCGGCGACGTAGAGCGCGGTGCCCAGCGTGAGGGCCACGACCGCGAGCACCCCGAGCACGGCGGTCAGCACCGGTCGGTCCCTCGACGGGTCGGGCGGGGGCCGGGTGCGGCGGGACGGCGTCCCGCGCGCGGATGTCGGGGCACGTGGGAACGCTACCTGCCGCGCCTACGCTGGCGCGCGTGCCCGACGCCCCGGCGTACGCCCTCTACACACCGGTGCTGCGGTCGTCGCACCTCGAGCGGCTCGCCGGCCTGCCCGGCCTGCGGGTGCTCGCCAGCGGCCGGCACCCGGACTGCGACGACGCGCTGCTGGCGGCGGCGCCGTTCCCGGTGCTGCTCGCGGGCGAGGCCGACCTGGTCGCCGAGCTGCGGGCCCGGCCGCCGCGCGTGCTGGAGGTCACCGAGCCGCTGTGGACGGCGCAGTGGCCGGCCTCCCTGCGGCTGGCGGACGCGGCGCCGGCGGCACGGCTGGTGACGTACGCCATCGAGGTCCTGCCGCCGCCTGCGGCGCCGGGCCCGGGTCGCCTGGCGGCGGTGGCGTACGGCTCGGCCGCGGCGCAGCGGGCGTACGCCGTCAGCTACCCGGGCGCGCGCTGGTCCGCCACGGTGGTGGAGGAGCGGCGGCCGCGGTGCGCCGACTGCTTCGCGGGCGCCGCCGAGCGGGTGCCGGCCGCGCGCGAGCTGGTCTTCGCGGCGGAGTTCAGCGAGCGCAAGGCGGTCGACCTGCTCATGGCGGCCTGGGACGAGGTGCAGGACGGGCTCGGGGGCTGGCGGCTGCGCCTGCTCGGCTGGGGGCCGCGGACCGGGCAGGTGCAGGCGTGGGCGCAGGGGCGCCCGGACGTCGACGTCGTCGTGCGGGCGCCGCGGGCGGTCGTGCACGACGCGCTGCGACGGGCGGCGGCCGTGGTCCTGCCCTCGCGGCGGGTGCCAGGGTGGCGCGAGCAGGTCGGGCTGTCGATCGTCGAGGGGCTGGCGCACGGCTGCCTGGTCGTCACGACCGACGAGACGGGGCTCGCCGACGGGCTGCGTGCCGCCGGGCACGTCGTCGTACCGGCCGGGGACGGGCCGGCGCTGGCGGCCGCGTTCGCGCAGGCGCTGCCCGTCCTGCCTCCCTACAAGGTGCTGCCGCCGGACACCTCGGACAGCCTGGTCGCTGCTCGCCGCTGGCTGGCCGGCGCGTGAGCGCTCCGGCGGTCGGCGCGCTGCTCGCTCGGGAGGCGGCGCAGCTCGTCGCGCGGCTGCGGCTGTTCACCCCGGCGAGGTGGGCGGCGGCCGACCCGCCGCATGACTCCCGGGGTGGTGCGGTGCACCACCTCGCCGCGTCCTTCGCGGTCGCGGCCGGCGAGGCTCCCGTCGCCCTGCCGCGGCTCGACAGCGACCTGGCCCTGCCCGACCAGCTCGCGGTGACGGCCGACGACCTGGTGCGCTCGGGGCGGGTGGGTGTCGAGCACGTGGCGCACCTGCTGCTGCACCGCGCCCGGCTGCTCGACGAGCAGGTGCCGGCCGGCCTCGCTGCCCGGCTGGGGCTACCGGACGTCGACGCGCTGCTCGCGCTCGGGAGCGAGGCCTGCTCGTCGGCGTGAGCGCAGTCCGGGCGCCCAGGGGCGGGCGGTACGTCGCGCGGCCGTCCGGCTTGGCGGGCGGGCGGCCCGTGGCTCGGGTGGGGCGGGCGACCTGCGAGCTGACCCTGTGCGTCCGGATCGTCGTGCGGCTTGATCCCGAGTGCGCGGACTCCGAGCGCGCGGATCCCCAGCACGCGGACCTCGACCGCGCGGACCTCGACCGCGCGGACCCCGAGCGCCCTCGACCTTCGCGCGACCGGTGTCGCGTGTGACCCAACCCCCGCCTGCCCGTTCCTGGTGTCGGCTGGCCCGTGGGCGGGTGACGCGGTGGGCCCGCGCTGGCTGGCCCGTTGGCGCTGGCGGTGTTGGCCTTGGTACCGGGCTTGGACGTGCCGGCGTCCCGGAGCCTGGTGGGGCGCCGGGTCGTCGGGGTGGTGCGGGGTGGTGCTGGCGGGGGTCAGTCGGGTGGGCTGGTGGCGCTCTGGCCGGTGGGGCTGGTCCAGGTGGTGGTGCCGTCGGGGTGGGCGCGGCAGTGCCAGCCGGCGTGCTTGAGGCGGTGGTGGTGCCGGCACAGGGGTTCGAGGTTGGCGACGGTGGTCTGGCCGTCGGGGTGGGGGTCGCGGTGGTCCAGGTCGCAGCCGCGGGCACGGCGGTTGCAGCCGGGCCAGCAGCAGCGGGGGGTCCGCAGGCGTACGAGGCGTTTGTGGGCGGCGGTGGGGGTGTAGCTGGCGACGGGGGGTGGTGGGGCGGGCAGGTCGCTGGTCAGGGCCTGCAGCAGCTGCGCGACCGTCACCTGCGCCGGGTGGTCCTGTGCGGGGTGGTCGTGGTCGGGGTGGGTGGTCTGTCGGCGGCGTCGGTCGGCGTTGCTGGCGTGGTGCAGGAGCCGGTCCAGCGGGACCGCGGTCGGGTCGACGGCGACGACCTGGCCGAGCGGGTCGACGCAGACCCGGCGGATGGTGATGCCGCTGAGCCCGACCGGTAGGCCGGCCGGGTCGGTCAGCAGTTCCCCGAGCAGGGCCGGGTCGACCGGTCCGAACCCGTCCAGCTCCGCCACGCCCTGCCGCGGCCACACCCGCGGCTCCTGCCGCGGCGCCGGCGCTTGCTGCTCGCCGACCTCGGGCCCCTCGCCCTCGGGCTCGGGCTCCTCGACCTCGGGGCCGTCGTCGCCGTCCTGCTGGGCGGTGGTCGGGGCGGCCGGGTCGTGAGTCCGGTGCCGCGGTGCGGCCGGTACCTCGGTGCCCGCGGTGCCCGGGGCGCCTGCGCCGCCGGCCGGGGTGGGGGTGCCGGTGGGGGTGCCGGTGAGCTGGGCGAGCAGAGCGGGGGTGAGTCGGCTGCGGATGCTGACGGGCTCGTCCAGGTCCGGTCCGTGCGGCTGCGGGACGGGCCGGGAGGCGGTGACCTCGACCGGGATCTCCAGGTCCAGCTCCAGCGGGACCCCACCCCCGGCCCGGGCGACCAGCGCGGCGATCAGCGCGTCGACCTGCCGCTGCCCGAAGGTCCGCTCATCGCCCGGGTCGTCGCTGCCGGCGAGCTGCTCGAGCAGCCGCTTCGCCGCGGTCAGCCCGGTCCCCGGGCCGGTCGCGGTCAGGTCCGCCAGCCCGTCGGGGTAGCCGCGCAGCCGCACCCCGGTGGCGTACCGGGCGGCCTGCTGCCGCCGACGGGCCGCCCCGACCGGGTCCAGCCGGACCTCGGCCCGGCCGATCGCCTGCCCCAACCGGCCCGGAGTGTCCGACCAGCCCCGCAACCGGCCGTGCGAGTGACGGCGCCCCAGCAACTGCTGCACGATCCGGTGCGCGAGCTGCTCACCCACCAGCGGCAGCTCCCCCTCCGGCCCGTCCGGCCCGGCTGACCCGTCCGGCCCGGCTGACCCGTCCGGCCCGGCTGACCCGGCCTCGGGCACCAGCACTGACGGGTCGGGCAGCGCCCGGTCCGCGGCCAGGAACGCCGCGACGCTCAACCCCCCACCGGTGAGCAGCTCCCGCAGCAACGGCACGTCCTCCAGGCGCTGCCACCACCCCAGCCGCGCCTGCGCAGTCATCGGGTGCACCTGCAACGCCAGCGCCAGCTCCGCACCGGCCTGCTCGCACACCGACACCGCCCGCCCCCGCCGACCCGCACCACCCGGGCTGCCGGTCGCGGGGCCGGTCAGGTCCCTCAGGAAACCCTCGTGCTCCAGGCACGCCGCCGCGAACACCTGCTGCGCGGCGTCCAACGACGCCACGAACGACCGGGCGTACGCCACCTCCACCTCACGCAGCACATCCACCGCCTGCTGCGTGCGCCCCTGCGCCGCCACCCGGACCTCCCGCAGCCGCTCAGCCTGGTCAGCCGGCAGCGGCTCCTGGCTCTCAGGCCCCACACCAGTATCGAACACGTGTTCGAGTCTACGAGGCCGACGGCCACCCGTCAAGCACGTGTGCGCAAGCGTGGCGGAGCTCGGTATGGCGCGGCGCACGACGACCGCGGCGCACGACGATCGCGGCGCAAGCCGACGGCGCCGTGTACGACGACCGCGTCGCCACGACGATCGCGTCGCCACGACGATCGCGTCGCCACGCCGACCGCGTCGCAAGCCGACGGCGCCGCGAACGACGACCGCGGCGCACGACGACCACTCAGCCGGAGACCCGGCAGCGCGCCGCCGTCGCAGCACGACAGGTCTCCCGGGACACGCGCCCCTGCAACCGCTCCGAGGGTCGGCAGGGCCCCGGGAGGACGGCCGGGCCGAGGAGCGGAGGGCCAGGCCGCCTACCGCCAGCAGGCAGACCGACCGTCAGCGGGCCACGCGGGGTGTCCCCAGGAACGCCGACGGCCGGCCCCCGCGAGCAGGGACCGGCCGTCGGGACGCAGCTGGGACTAGCTGAGGCGCTCGAGCACCATGGCCATGCCCATGCCGCCGCCGACGCACATGGTCTCGACGCCGAACTGCTTGTCGAGGGTCTGCAGGCCGTTGATGAGCGTGCCGGTGATGCGGGCACCGGTCATGCCGAACGGGTGGCCGACCGCGATCGCGCCGCCGAAGAGGTTCAGCTTGTCGATGTCGATGCCCAGGTCGCGGTAGGACGGGATGACCTGCGCGGCGAAGGCCTCGTTGATCTCGAACAGGTCGATGTCGTCCACCGTCTTGCCGGCGCGCTTGAGGGCGAGCCGGACGGCCTCGACGGGGCCGTAGCCCATGATCTCGGGCGACAGGCCCGTGACGGCGGTCGACACGATCCGGGCGAGCGGGGTCAGGCCCAGCTCGGCAGCCTTGGTGTCGCTCATGACGACGACCGCGGCGGCGCCGTCGTTGAGCGGGCAGGCGTTGCCGGCGGTGATGAGGCCGTCGGGGCGGAAGACCGGCTTGAGGCCGGCCATGCCCTCGACGGTGACGCCGGCGCGCGGGCCGTCGTCCTTGGTCATCGTGCCGCCGCCGGGCAGCTCGACCGGGGTGATCTCGCGCTCCCAGAAGCCGTTGGCGATGGCCTTCTCGGCGTTGTTCTGCGAGCGGGCGGCGAACTCGTCCATGTCCTCGCGGGTCACGCCCTTGAGGCGGGCGAGGTTCTCCGCGGTCTGGCCCATCGCGATGTAGACGTCGGGCAGCGTGCCGTCCTCGCGCGGGTCCTGCCAGGAGTCCTTGCCGCCCTCGGCGTAGGTGGCGGTGCGGGCCTTGGCGTCGCCGAAGACCGGGTTCTCGGTGTCCGGGATCATGTCGCTGTTGCCCTTGATGAAGCGGCTGACCATCTCGACGCCGGCCGAGATGAAGACGTCGCCCTCGCCCGCGCGGATCGCGTGGGCCGCCATGCGCGTGGTCTGCAGCGACGACGAGCAGTAGCGGGTGATCGTCGTGCCGGGCAGGAAGTCGTAGCCGAGCAGCACCGAGACGACGCGGCCCATGTTGTGGCCCTGCTCGCCGCCGGGCAGGCCGCAGCCGAGCATGAGGTCGTCGATGTCGTGCGGGTCGAGCGCGGGCACCTTGTCCAGCGCGGCCTTCACGATCGTGGCGGCCAGGTCGTCCGGCCGGACCTCGGTGAGCGAGCCCTTGAAGGCTCGGCCGATCGGCGAACGGGCGGTCGAGACGATCACTGCCTCGGGCATGCGGGCTCCTCGGGGGGAGGGGACGGGCTGCGCGGTCGGCGCGGCGTCCCGGAGTGGGTCGACCCCGAAGGCTAGCCGCCGGACCGAACGGCGTTCGGTCCGGCCCCGTCCCCGTGGGCCACCGGCTCGCCCGGGGTGCGGCCCTCCGGCTCGCGCCCGACGAGCGGCACGCGGCGCACGAGCCGGGCCAGCCGCCCCGGTCCGGCGGCGGCCGCGCCCTGGTCGCCCTCGACGGTCTCGACGACGAGGCCGGGGTCCTGGGCGGCGACGCTCGCGGCCAGGACGACGTCCTGCACGCTGTCGCGCTCGGTCCGGCCGCCGGCGGGCGTCACGCCGAGCGCCTGCAGCACGGCGGGCAGCAGGACGTCGGCCACCCGCTCGTATCCCCGCGGCGAGGGGTGGAAGCGGTCCGCCGACCACATCTGGGGCGAGCTCGCGAACTCCGGGCCGAGCAGGTCGCCGAGCGAGACCGACAGCCCGCCGGCCTCGACGACCGCGACCGTCTGCGCCCCGGCCATCCGGCGGCTGGCGATCCGGGCGACGGTGCGCAGCGGCTGCCACAGCGGCCGGACGGTGCCCAGGTCGGGGCAGGTGCCCACGACGACGACCGCGCCGGCCGCGCGCAGCGTGGTGACCGCCCGGGCCAGGTCCCGGGTCGCGGCGGCGGCGGGCACCCGGTGGGTCACGTCGTTGGCGCCGATGAGCACGACCGCGACGTCGACCGGCTGCCGCAGCGCCCGGGCGACCTGGGCGTCGAGGGCGGCCGAGCGCGCGCCGACGAGCGCGAGCACGTCGAGCAGCACCCGCCGGTCCAGCTCGCCGGCCAGCGACCCGGCGAGCAGCGCGCCCGGGGTCTGCTCGGCGGTCCCGCAGCCCAGGCCGGCCGCGCTGGAGTCGCCGAGCACGGCCAGGCGCAGCGGGTCGCGGCCGCGGCGCTCGAAGCCCCACGACCCGCTGGCCACCGGCGCCCGCTCGGTCGGCTCGCCGATGACCCGGCGGGCCATCTTGGCCTCGGCCCGGACCAGCCCCCAGCCGAGGGCGCCGGCGGTGCCGAGCGCGCCCCCGCCGTACGCGGCGCGGACCGCCAGCCAGCGCGTCCAGCCGCTGGTCGCGTCCTGCGTCGGTCCCCCCGTCACGTCGACCTCCCGCCCGGGACGCTACTGCGCGGTAGGCGGTCGGCGCGGCCGTACGGTGGCGCACCACCCGGCGACCCCGAGGAGCAGCGCGTGCAGATCCACGACTCCGTCCTGGAGCTGATCGGCGACACGCCGCTCGTGCGGCTCGGCACGGTCGGGCAGGGGCTCCCGGCGCAGGTGGTGGCGAAGGTCGAGTACCTCAACCCCGGCGGGTCGGTGAAGGACCGGATCGCGCTGGCGATGATCGAGGCGGCCGAGGCCTCGGGCGCGCTGCGGCCGGGCGGCACGATCGTCGAGCCGACGAGCGGCAACACCGGGGTGGGCCTCGCGATCGCCGCGCAGACCCGCGGCTACTCCTGCGTCTTCGTCTGCCCCGACAAGGTCGCCCGCGACAAGATCGACGTGCTGCGGGCGTACGGCGCGCGGGTCGAGGTCTGCCCGACGGCGGTCGACCCGGAGGACCCGCGGTCGTACTACTCGGTGAGCGACCGGCTGGCGCGCGAGATCCCCGGGGCCTGGAAGCCCGACCAGTACTCCAACCCCGCCAACCCGCAGGCCCACTACGCGACGACCGGGCCCGAGGTGTGGCAGCAGACCGACGGCCGGGTGACGCACTTCGTCGCCGGGATGGGCACCGGCGGCACGATCGGCGGCGTCGGGCGCTACCTCAAGCAGGCCAGCGGCGGCGGCGTGCAGGTCGTAGGCGCCGACCCGGTGGGCTCGGTCTACTCCGGCGGCGACGGCCGGCCGTACCTCATCGAGGGCGTCGGCGAGGACTTCTGGCCGGCGACGTACGACCCGTCGGTGCCCGACCGCGTCATCGCGGTGTCGGACCGGGACGCGTTCGCGATGACCCGGCGGCTGGCCCGCGAGGAGGGGCTGCTCGTCGGCGGCTCGTGCGGGATGGCGGTGGTCGCCGCGCTGCAGGTGGCCGCCGAGGCGGGCCCGGACGACCTCGTCGTCGTGCTGCTGCCCGACAGCGGTACGCGGCTACCTGTCCAAGATCTTCAACGACGAGTGGATGGCCGACTACGGCTTCCTGTCGGCCTCGGGCCAGCAGACCGTCGGCGACGTCATGGCCCGCAAGGGCTCGGGCGGCCCGCTGCCGTCCTTCGTGCACACCCACCCGACCGAGACCGTCCGCGAGGCGATCGACATCCTGCGCGAGTACGGCGTCTCGCAGATGCCGGTGGTGCGGGCCGAGCCGCCCGTCATGACCGCCGAGATCGTCGGGGCGGTGCACGACCGCGACCTGCTCGACGCGCTGTTCACCGGCCGGGCGCAGCTCGCCGACCGGCTGGCCGACCACCTGGCGCCGCCGCTGCCGCTCATCGGCGCGGGCGAGCCGGTGTCCGCGGCGATGACGGCGCTGGAGAAGGCCGACGCGGCGGTCGTCGTCGAGGACGGCCGCCCGGTCGGCGTGCTGACGAGGCAGGACGTGCTGGCGTTCCTGGCGACGTGACGGGCGACGTGATCCCCTCGTCATCGCGCCACAGGTTGTTCGAGTTGCGGTAGCGCAGCATCGCGAGGACAGTCCGCCTCGCCGCGTCGGCACCCCGCCGGCGCCACCCGTGGAGGGACGAGGACGTGCCGCTCGCCGCAGGCATCGAGATCGCGGAGCTCAGCTCCGGTCAGTACGACACCGTCTACAACCTGCTCTCGCTGGCGGTCGCCAGCCTGGGCTTCACCGGCCTGTACCTGGTGCTGTCGCAGCGCCGGGTGCTCGCCCGCTACCGCAACGCCGTGGTGGTCAGCGCGATGGTCTGCTTCATCGCGACCTACCACTACTTCCGGATCTTCACCAACTTCAAGGACTCCTACGCGCCGACCGCGCAGGGGGGCAACGGCCCGTACCGGCTCACCGACGTCGTCTTCAACGAGGCCTACCGCTACGTCGACTGGTTCCTCACGGTGCCGCTGCTGCTCGTCGAGACCGTCGCGGTGCTGGCCCTCGCCCGCGCGGTCGCCCGGCCGCTGCTCACCAAGCTGGTGATCGCGTCCGGCCTCATGATCGCTCTCGGCTACCCGGGGGAGATCGCCGCGACGAACGGCCCGCGCCTGCTGTGGGGCACGCTGTCGACGATCCCGTTCATCTACCTGCTGTACGTGCTCTTCGTCGAGCTCAGCCGGTCGCTCGAGCGGCAGCCGGAGGAGGTACGCGGCACGGTCGGCAAGCTGCGGATCATGCTCGTCGGCCTGTGGGGCGTCTACCCGATCGCCTACCTCTTCCCGGTCTTCGGCCTCGACGGCGCCGGCGCCTTCGTCGCCCGGCAGGCCGGCTACAGCCTGGCCGACATCCTCGCGAAGGCGGCCTTCGGCCTGGTGATCTTCAAGATCGCCCGGGTGAAGAGCGAGGTCGACGACCCGTCGTACGTCGAGCAGGACCTCACGACCGACCGCTCCGCGGCCCGGGCCTAGGCCCTCCGAGCGGCCCGGAGGGCGGTCGTGCAGTACGCCGCGGTGGACCTCGTCGCCGTCGCGCTGCCGGCCGCCCTCCTGCTGCGCGGGCGGCGACCCGCGCGGCACGTGCTGCCCGCCGGACTGCTCCTCGCCGGGCTCGCGCTGGTCTGGACCGCGCCGTGGGACGAGCACCTCGTCCGCAGCGGCGTCTGGTCGTACGCCCCGGGCGCGGTCCTGGCCACCGCCGGCAGCGTGCCGGTGGAGGAGTACGCCTTCGTCGTCCTGCTCGTCGGCCTGGTCGTCGCCTGGGGCACCCGGGCGGGCCTGCTGGACGGTGCCCCGGCCGGGAGCGCCGGGTCCCGGGTCGCCGGGGCCGCGGGCTGGGCGGCCGTCGCCCTGGTCGGACTGGGCCTGCTGCTCGCCGGCGGGGGGCTGCGCTACCTCGGCCTGCTCCTGGTCTGGGCGGCGCCGCCGCTGTCGCTGCAGCACGCCGTCGCCGGCGACCTGCTCGGCGGCCTGCGCTCCCGCCGGCTGCTGCTGGCGCTGCCGGTCGCCCTGTGGCTGTGCGTCGTGGACCGCACCGCGATCGGCCTGGGCATCTGGTCGGTGACGCCCGCCTCCTCGACGGGGCTGCTCGTGCTCGGCCTGCCGGTCGAGGAGGCGCTGTTCTTCCTGCTCACCTGCCTGCTCGTCGCCGACGGGCTGCTGCTGGCGCTCGACGGGCGCGCCCGCGCGCGCGCCGGTCGGCTGCTGACCGGTGCGGCCCCGGGCGCGGGCCGTACGGTCAGCAGATGAGCGAGCCGACGCCCGACCAGGTCCGCGACGAGGGCAGCCTCGAGTTCGGGTCCGAGGTGCACGGCGGGCCCGACCGCTGGGCCCGGGGCGGCTACGGCTTCGAGACCCTCGCCATCCACGCCGGGCAGGACCCGGACCCGACGACCGGCGCGGTCGTGGTGCCGATCTACCAGACCTCGACGTACGCCCAGACCGGCGTCGGCGAGCACGCCGGCTACGAGTACAGCCGCTCGGGCAACCCCACCCGCACGGCGCTGGAGACCTGCCTGGCCGCGCTCGAGGGCGGGCAGACCGGGCTGGCGTTCGCCAGCGGCCTGGCCGCCGAGGACTGCCTGCTGCGGACCGTCGCGCGCCCCGGCGCCCACGTCGTGGTGCCCGACGACGCGTACGGCGGCACGTACCGCCTGTTCGCCCAGGTGCTCGCGCGCTGGGGCGTCGAGCACACCCCCGTACGGCTGTCGGACCCGGCGGCCGTGCGCGAGGCGCTGCGGCCCGAGACCGTGCTGGTGTGGTGCGAGACGCCGACCAACCCGCTGCTCGGGATCGCCGACATCGCCGCGCTCGCCCAGGTCGCGCACGACGGCGGCGCGCGGCTGGTCGTCGACAACACCTTCGCGAGCCCCTACCTGCAGCAGCCGCTCGCGCTCGGCGCCGACGTCGTCGTGCACTCCACGACGAAGTACCTCGGCGGGCACTCCGACGTCGTCGGTGGTGCGCTCGTGGCGGCCGACCGCGCGCTCGGCGAGGAGCTGGCCTACTCCCAGAACGCCATGGGCGGCGTCCCCGGGGCCTTCGACAGCTGGCTGGTGCTGCGCGGCGCCAAGACCCTCGGCGTGCGGATGGACCGGCACTGCGCCAACGCCGAGCGGGTCGTCGACCTGCTGCAGGGGCACCGCGCGGTCTCGTCCGTGCTCTGGCCCGGACTGCCCGAGCACCCCGGCCACGAGGTCGCCGCCACGCAGATGAAGGCGCCCGGCGGCATGGTGTCGCTGCGCCTCGCCGGCGGCGAGGCGGCCGCGCTCGAGCTGTGCCGCAGCACCCGGGTCTTCACGCTCGGCGAGTCGCTCGGCGGCGTCGAGTCGCTCATCGAGCACCCGGGCCGGATGACGCACGCCTCGACCGCCGGGTCGCCGCTGGAGGTGCCCGACGACCTGGTGCGCCTGTCGGTCGGGATCGAGACCGCCGACGACCTGGTGGCCGACCTCGCGCAGGCGCTCGACGCCCTCGCTTGACCCGGGCGCGCCCGCGCGCCGACCCTTCTCCGGTGAGGACCCCGCTGCGCACCGCTGCCGTCGCGCTGGCGGCGACCGGTGTGCTGCTCGCTGCGGTCGTCGTCGCCCGCCTCGGGGCCGCCGCCCCTCCTCGCCGCCCGTGCCCGTTGCCGCCGCTCCGGCGACCGCGGCCCCTGCGCCGGTGCCCGTCCCGCCTCGTCGTGCCGCCGGTCGCGGCCGCCGCGCGGACGTGCCCGACGGCCCGCCGCCGGGCCCGCAGGTCGACGAGCGGCCGGCCCGCACCGCCGCGCCCGCCGACCGCTGGGCCCTGCTCGTCGGGGTCACCGACTACCCCCGCCGCACCGCCGACACGGTCGCCGGCGCGGCCGACGTGCGCCGCATCCGCGACGCGCTGCTGGCCGCCGGCTGGCCCGCCGACAACGTGCGGGTGCTCACCGACGGCGCGGCCACCGGCAGCGCCGTCCGCGACGGCCTGGCCTGGCTCGCCGCGCGCACCCAGCCCGGCACGTTCGCGTTCTTCCACTACAGCGGGCACGTCCGCCAGCTCGGCGGCTCGCACCGAGGCGCTGTGGCCGGTCGACCGGTCGTTCGTGCGCGACGGCGAGGTGACCGCGGCGCTGGCGCGGGCCCAGGGACGGGTGTGGGTCGACATCGCCGGGTGCGAGGCCGGCCCTTCCTGCCCGGCCTGCCCAGCGACCGGGTGCTCGTCTCGGCCAGCTCGACGGGCAGCGAGAAGTCCTACGAGCAGCCGGCCTGGGGCCGCTCGGTCTGGACCGGGCTGGTCTTCGAGCTCGGCACCCGGCAGGGCCAGGCCGACGCCGACCGCGACGGGCGCGTGACCATCGGCGAGGCGCTGCGCTACGCGACCTACTACGCCCAGAAGGTCACGCGCGACCAGCGGCCGTACGGCCGGCAGACGCCGCAGGTCGAGGGCGACCCGGTGCGCGGCTGGACGCTGGACGCCCCGCCGGCCTGACGCCCGCCCGACCCGGCGGGAGCAGCACCGAACGGGTGAAGCAGGTCGCCCGACCGGGGGTCGACGTGCTGGTCATGACCGTGCTGCGCACCCCGCCCCTGACCCGGGCGCAGTCTGCCGTCCTCGCCGTCGCGCTCGGCGCCACCGGCGTCCTCGGCGTGGGCGTGTCCGCCGTGCAGGGCGGACACGAGGCCCGCCCGGTGCGGGCTGCTGCCGCCGTGCCCGTGCTCCCGCTGGCCGTCGCGACGGTCGGCGCGGCCGCCACGCCCGACCTCCCGCTGGCCCGCGCCCCGCGCTGGTCGGCCGTGCCGGACGTCCCGGTGGCCGCGGCCACCCCTGCGGCCGCGGTGGCGCCTGCTCCTGCCGTCGCGGCGACCGCCCGCACCCGGCCGGTGCTCGCCGCAGCACCCGGCGCCGGAGCCGTGCCGCCCGCCCGGCGGCCGGCGTCCCGACCGGTCCTCGCCCGCCCGGCCGCCCCGCCGGCCCTCCCCGCGCCGTCGCCGGCCGCGGGCGGGACGGCCGCACCGGCCGACCGGTGGGCCTTCGTCGTCGGCGTCACCGACTACGCCCGTACGGCCGACACCATCGGCGGGGCGAACGACGCCGCGCTGGTCCGGTCGCAGCTGCTCGCCGCCGGCTGGCTGCCCGACCACGTCCGGGTCGTGACCGACCGCGCCGCCACCGGCGCGGCGGTGCGGGACGGGCTGGCGTGGCTCGCGGCCCGCAGCCGGCCCGGCACGTTCACGTTCTTCCACTACAGCGGCCACCTGGAGAACGCGTCGCTGTGGCCGGCCGACGGCGACCTCGTGCCCGGCTCGGCGGCCGTCCGTGCGCTGCGCGCCGGGACGGGTCGCATGTGGGCCGACGTCGCCGGCTGCGGCGCGGGCGCGGTCCTCGCCGGGCTGGCCGGCGACCGGGTGCTGGTGTCCGCGAGCTCGACCGGCGCGCAGAAGTCCTACGAGTACCCCGCCTGGGGCCGCTCGGTCTGGACCGGCCTGCTGTTCGACCTGGGCATCGGGCACCGGATCGCCGACACCGACCTCGACGGCCGGGTGACCGTGGGGGAGGCGCTGGCCTTCGCCAGCGACCACGCCCGCACCATCACGCTGGCCCAGCGGCCGTACGGCCCGCAGACCCCGCAGGTCAGCGGCGGCGGCTCCCGCGACTGGACGCTGTCCGCCCCGCCCGCGTAGCGCGGGCCGGCCGCTCCTACGGTGGGCCGGTGAGCGAGATCCGCTGGGGCGTCGTCGGGCCGGGCCGGATCGCCGAGGAGGTGGTGCAGGACTTCGCGCACGTCGAGGGCGCGCGGTGCGTCGCCGTCGGCTCGCGATCGGCTGCCCGCGCCGAGGACTTCGCCCGGCGGCACGGGCTGGAGCGGGCGCACGGCTCGTACGGCGACCTGCTCGACGATCCCGACGTCGACGTCCTCTACCTCGCCACGCCGCACGCGCAGCACGCCGCGACGGCCCGCGCCGCGATCGAGCGCGGGAAGGCGCTGCTGGTGGAGAAGTCCTTCACCGCGACGCTCGCCGGGGCGCAGGGCGTGGTGGACCTCGCCCGCGAGCGCGGCGTCTTCGTCATGGAGGCGATGTGGACGCGCTTCCAGCCGGCGGTCGTCGCGCTGCGCGAGCTGCTGGCGGACGGCGCGGTCGGCGAGGTGCGGTCGGTGCAGGCCGACCTGGGGGTGCAGCGGGAGTACGACCCGGGTGACCGGCTCTTCGCCCTGGAGCTGGGCGGGGGCGCGCTGCTCGACCTCGGCGTCTACGTCGTGTCCTTCGCCCAGATGGTGCTCGGCGCGCCCGAGACCGTCGCCGCGAGCGGCTCGCTGCTGCCGACCGGCGTCGACGGCGAGGCGGCGCTGCTGCTCGGCTGGGCCGACGGGCGGACCGCCTCGCTGACGACCTCGCTGCGCTCCGCGACGCCCGGCGCGGCGCGCGTCGTCGGCACGCAGGGCTGGGTCGAGGTGCTGCCGCGGTTCCACCACCCGCGGACGGTCGTGCTGCACCGGCCCGGCCACGAGCCGGAGACCATCACGCGCCCGCAGCTCGGCGGCGGCTACGCGCACGAGCTCATCGAGGTGACGCAGTGCCTGCAGACCGGGCGCACCGAGAGCGACGTCATGCCGCTGGCCGACACGCTCGCGGTGCAGGCGGTGCTGCAGCAGGCCGCCGACGCCCTCGGCGTGCGGCACCGCGACGAGCAGTAGTCCCTCGTGGTCGTCGTGCCGCCCGGTCACGTGGTCCGGCGTGCCGAGGAGGCCGGGGTCCGGGGCTCCTGCGGCGGGCTGCAGCGGCAGCAGGCCGCGAGGCGCCCGCCTCGTCCGCTCATGCTCATGAGAGGAGGTCGTCCTCACGGGGACAGCCCTCGCGTCGCACGAGCGGCAGCCGGTAGGGCTGCGCCCGGGAGCACTCAGGCCGTACGTTGCCGTCCCGCCGCCACAACGGCTCGGCAGGTCGAGGGAGCATCATGGGTCTCATCAGCACGACCGCCCTGCACCATCTGCGTCTGACCGTCACCGATCTCGGCCGGTCGCGCGCGTTCTACGAGGAGGTCCTCGGCTTCGAGGTCGCCGCCGAGTCGCCCGGGGACCCGTCCGACCCCGCCGTCCGCGACGACCCCGCCCAGCTGTACGGCGGGGTCGTCTACGCCACCAACGGCATCCTGTTCGGACTGCGCCCCGTCGCCGACGCGTCCGACACCTTCGTCTCCACCCGGGTGGGGCTGGACCACGTCAGCTTCGCTGTCGCGAGTCGGGCGGAGCTCGAGACGGCGAAGACTGCCCTGCAGGCAGCGGGGGATCCCGCACGGCGACGTGATCGAGCTGGCGCCGTTCGGCATCGCGATCCTGTCGTTCTGCGACCCGGACGGCGTGCACCTGGAGCTCACGTCCCCCTTGGCGTAGCACGAGGAGGCACCCACGGGCACGCGGGAGCGGGCCGCCCACCGGGCTCGGGCGCGATGACTGCGTCGAAGACCGGTGCCCGCCTGCGCGCTGCTCCGACCGCGCTGCACGGTGCGCTCGGCCGGCCTCGCCCGCGGGAACTAGCCTCGAGACGTGCCGGCGGCCGAGGTCCCACCCCGCGCGGCGCTGACCGAGGCCGACGCCGGCTGGCTGCGCTCCCGCCGCAGCGCGCTGAGGACGCGGCTCGCCAGCGCCGACCTCCCGCTCGCCGTGAGCAGCGGCTGCGCGGCCAGCGGGGCGGCCCGTCACGCGGGTGAGGTCGAGGCCCGGGCCGCTCGAGCGCTCGAGCGCCTCGACGCAGGCCTCGCGGAGTCGTGCGAGGACTGCGGCGGCGCCATCCCCCGCGAGCGGCTGGAGGCTGTCCTCACCGCGACCCGGTGCGTGCCCTGCGCCGGACCGGGGGTCGTCGACACGCGCTGGTGCCGCTGACCCGACGCACGCGGGTGCCGGTCCGGGCGTCACTCCGAGGCGAGGACCCAGCGCACGATCTCGGTCCGCCTCGTCAGCCCGAGCTTGGACAGGACGTTGCGCACGTGCGTCTCGACCGTGCGCTCGGAGAGCACGAGGCGGGCGGCGACCTCGCGGTTCGACAGGGACCGGGCGACCAGTCCGGCGACCTCGCGCTCCCGGGCGGTGAGCGGGTCGGGGCGCGCGGTCGCGAGCCGGCCGAGCAGCCGGTCGGCCCGGCGCAGCGGGCCCGGCAGGCCGATGGCCCGGGCCTGCGCCGCGGCACTCGTGGCGAGCGAGCGGGCTCGCGCGGCATCGCCGTCCTCGAGCGCCTCGGCCAGCCCCAGCTCGTCGAGCACCACGAAGGGGCGTGCGCCGAGCCTGAGGTCGGCCTGCAGCGCCGCCTCGTACGCGGCCGCGGCGTCCCGCCGCTCGCCGAGGACCGCGGCGAGCCGGCCCAGGCGGCGCCAGCCGCTGCCCGCCGGCCACATGTTCCCGGACGCGGCTCCGCCGGACCACCGCGCGGCGGGCAGGGCGAGCCCGTGCAGCACGCGGGCCCCCTCGCGGTCGGCGAAGGCCTCGGCGCACTCGACGAGCGCGTCCAGCGTGCCGTACCAGCGGCCGTCGCGGGGCAGCGTCGGCGCGAGCGGGAGGACGCCCGCGTAGAGCAGGCGGGCCTCGTCGGTCCGGCCCAGCAGGACCAGGACGGCGGCCTTGCTCGCCGCCAGCACCGGGATGTCGGGGGCGTGCTCCAGGCCGGTCCACCAGTGCTCGCTGAGCTCGCCCGGGTCGCCCGTGAGCAGGGCCATCGTGGCGCGGAAGGCGAACGGCATGCCGCGCGACGCCGGGTCCTGCAGCGGCATCCGCGCCGCCTCGTCGTTGGCGGCCCGGGCACCGGGCAGGTCCCCGCTGACGGCGGCGTGCGCCGCGCGGACGCGCAGCAGGTGCCAGCGGGCCAGCGGCAGCGGCAGGTCGGCCTGCAGCCCCTCCAGGCGGGCGATCGTCTCGGTCACGGCGACCGGGTCCGCGGCCTGGTAGGCGGCGTCCAGCCGCCAGAGCAGCGCCCACAGCCGGGTCAGCGGCTGCTGGGCGCTCGGCGGCACCGAGAGCGCGCGGTCCGCCAGCTCCCGGCGCTCCTCCGGAGGGCTCAGGCTGTCCAGGGTGTCGACGCGGGCGTGCACCGCGAGGAGCAGCGCGCCGGGGTCGCCGCACTCCTCGGCCGCCGTGAGCGCGTGCGCGGCGCCGGTCCGGGCCCGCTCGACCAGGCCCAGCTCCACGTGCGCCAGCGCCTGCTGAGCGAGCAGGCGCGCGACGGTGGCCGGCGGGTGCGGTCCGCTGCGCAGGGCCTGGTCGCACAGCTCGGCCAGCACGGCCGCCGTCTCGGTGTGCCCGATCCCGCGCACGACGAGCGCGGCGGCGGCGAGGACGTCCGGCGCGCCGCTGGCCTCGGCGGTGTCGGCGCCCTGGCGGCAGTGCTGCAGGCTGGCCTGCACCGCGCCGGCGCGGTACTCGGCGCTCGCCAGCTCCACCAGCAGGACCGCGCGCTCGGTGTCGCTGCTGCCTGCGCCGGCCGCCGCGCCCAGGGCGGCCGACAGCAGACGGGCCGCCTCCTCGGGGACGTACGCCGAGGAGCGCTCCGCGGCCGTACGCGCCCACCGCACGGCGCGCTGCAGCTGCTCCGGCGTCGCAGCGCCGCGCAGCCAGTGGAACGCGACCTCACCCGCCAGGTCCGGACGAGCGGTCGCCGCCGCCTCGAGCACGGTGGCTGCGCGCACGTGCCAGTGCCGGCGCGTCGCCGCGGGCAGCTCGGCGAGCACCCCGTCCCGGACGAGCGCGTGCGCGAAGCGGCGGCGGCCGCGGACGCCGTCCTCGGTCACCACCAGCCCGGCCGCCCCCGCTGCGTCGAGCAGGGCCTCGACGTCCTGCGGGGGCTGCGCGGCGACGTCGGCCAGGAGGGCGGGCTGGACCTCCTCGCCCAGGACGCTCGCGACGCGCAGCAGGTCCTGCACCGCGCGGTCGAGCGGCCGGAGCGTCGCGGCCACCAGGGAGCGCACCTCGGTGCTGCCGGCGAGCCGCCTGCGGACCTCGTCGTCCGGCAGGGCCGGCCGCCCGAGGTCGGGCCCGAGGACGCGGGCCAGGGTCCTGACGTAGAGGGGGTTCCCGCCGGACCGCGCGTGCACCAGCGCGACGGCCGCGGGGTCCACGGCGCGGCCCTCGGTCGCCGAGAGGTACGCCGCGACGCCCGCGACCGTGAGCGGCTGCAGCGCGAGCAGCTCCACCCCGGGCAGCGGGACCAGGTCGGCGAGCGCTGCCGGCAGGGCGCCGCCCTCCGCGTCCCGGCTGCTGCCCACGACGAGCAGCCGTGACCGCCGGACGTCCGCGGCCAGGTGGGCCAGCACGCCGAGCGAGGCGCTGTCGGCCCAGTGCAGGTCCTCCAGGACGACCACGAGGCCGTACGGCTCGGCCGCGCGCAGCAGCGCGTCGGTGACCTCGCTGGACACGAGCAGGCGCACCGTCGCGGTGTCCTCGGGCGTCACCGCTCTGGCGGAGCCGGGGTCCAGGGCCGCCACCGGGACGCCGGCGGCGTGCAGCGCCCGCCGCCACGGCCACAGCGGGGGGACCGCCTGCTCCTGCGGACAGCGCCCCCAGACGACCGGGACACCCCGGTCGTCGGCGTCGGCGGCGACCTGCTCGAGCAGCCGCGTCTTGCCGATCCCGGGAGGCCCGCTGACCAGGGCGACGGTGCCGGTCCCGCCGACGGCCCGGTCCAGCGCGGCGACCAGCAGCTGCCGCTCTGCCGAACGGCCGACCAGCGGCAGGGCCGCGGCCGCGGGGGGGACCACGTCGGAAGTACAGCGGTCCGTCCCCGGGCGGGCAAGGACCAGTACCGACCTCAGTGCTGGCACGCAGGACGCGGAGCCCTCCCCGCAGCAGTGTTCGCGCCGTCCCCACCGCTCCTGCCCTGGAGGTCCCCGTGCACGCCCACCTGATCCCCTTCCCCACCGGAGGCGGTGTCGCCGACGCGCCCGCCGGTGCGACCGCGACCTGCCGGCTCGAGGCGGCCGACGGCTCCGGCTGGCTGCTGGCCCTGACCGGCTCGGCCGACGCCCCCTACGAGGTCGAGCACATCGACGCGCACGGGGCGGGCGGCGGGACGAGCGCCGCCGTCGCGGAGTTCACCGGTCCCCGCGACGCCGCTCAGGTCGCCGCGGACCAGCGCGCGTCGCGCGAGCGGGTCGGTCCCGCCGCGCTGCAGGTCGAGGGGGTCCTCGGAGCCCTCGTCCTGCGGGCCGCCGACGGGGCCATGGTCACCGTCGGCTTCGCCGACTCGCCGGAGACGCTCGGTGCCGCCTCGCGCGCCATCCTCAGCACGCCGCTGCTCCCCGGCGAGGACCCCGCCCTGCTCGGCGGGCCGCAGCGCTTCACGAGCTGCCGGGTCACCGGCGACGACGTGGCCGCGGTCCTGCGCCGCGCGGGCACGGAGGTCCCGGCATGACCACGCTGCTGCCGGCGCTGCCCACCGGCACCTGGACGGTCGAGCCCGCGGAGACGGTCGCGCAGTTCCGCGCCCGGGACGTCGTGCGCAAGACCGTCGTCGGCAGCCTGGCGGTCCTCACCGGACGGGTCGAGGTGTCGCCCCAGGGCGTGCCCCTGCACCTCGCCGCCGAGCTCGACCTCAGCAGCGTCGAGACGGGGAACCGCAAGCGCGACGGCGACCTGCGCGGCCCGCGCTTCTTCGACGCCTCCCGCGACCCGTCCCTGACGGTCACGGCGGGCCCGGCGGAGATCGGGGACGACGGTCGGTGGCACCTGTCCGGCGAGCTCGCGATGAAGGGCCGGAGCTGCCCGGTCGACCTCACCGTCGACGTCGTGGACCTGAGGGACGGGCGCGCCGAGGTCCGCGCGACCGCTGCCCTCGACCGCCGGGCCCTCGGCATCACCGTGCCGCGCCTGCTCGTCGGCCACGCGGTGCTCGTCGACGTCCACGCGGTCCTGCGCGGACCCGCCGCGTGACGCCCGCAGCGTGGCCTACGCGCCCGGCTTGACCACCATCAGCACGATCACGGCGGCCCAGGCGAGCGAGGCCACGCCCGCACCGCCGGCGATCCGTCCCGCGAGCCCGGCCGCGCTGCCGCCCTCCTCGAGCGCGGCCACGGCCTGCCGCTGCGCCGGCACGACCAGCCCGAGCATGAGGCCGACGCCGAGCAGCCACAGCACGTAGGACGCGCTGATCCATGCCTGGCCGTAGTCCCACTGGTCGCCGACGGCGCCGAGGCCGACGAGCCCGGTGCCGAGCAGCACCGTGACCAGCGTCGCGAGCGAGTACAGCCGGGTGGTGCGCAGCGCGTCGCGCAGCGCCCCGACGTCGCCGGAGCGGGCGTGCCGACCCGACAGCGAGCCGGCGGCGGCCGCGGGACCGACGACGAACGCGACGGTGAGCAGGTGCAGGACGAGGACGACGGCGTACGCGCCGGTGTACTTCACCCCGACGACGCTAGCGGCGAGCGCCGCGGCGGGCCTGCAGGTAGTCCGACACGACGTACTCCCCGAGGCGCGAGGGGTCGGGGGAGAAGACCCGGCCGCCGTTGCGCTCGGCGATCGACTCCACGAAGCGCACGAGCCGCGGCTCGTCGTCGAGCATGAAGACGTTGATCGTGGCGCCGCGCCGGGTGATCCGCTCGACCTCGGCCATCGTCAGCTCGAGGGTCTCCGGCAGCGGCGGCCAGCTGAACTCCGCCCAGCCCGCCGCGGGTGAGGTGGGCCGTCGGCTCGCCGTCGGTGACGACCAGCACGACCGGCTCGCTGTCGGGGTGCTTGCCGAGGAACCGCCCGGCGAGCATGAGCGCGTGCTGCAGGTTGGTGCCCTGCACGCGCTGCGCGTCGAGCCCGGCGAGCTGCTCGGGCCGCAGCACCTGCGCCATGTCGCTGAAGCCGATCACCTCGATGGCGTCCTGCGGGAACTGCGTCGTCACCAGCGAGTGCAGCGCCAGCGCCGTCTGCTTGGCCGTGCCCCAGGTGCCGCGCAGCTCCATCGAGAAGGACAGGTCGACGAGCAGCGCCACGGCGGCCGTCGTGCGGCGCTCGGTCTCGACGACCTCGAAGTCCTCGACCGCGAGCCGTACGGCGCCCGGACCGCCCCGGCGGACCGCGTTGCCGACCGTGCGCACGACGTCGAGCGGCTGCTCGTCGCCGAACTCCCAGCCGCGCGAGGACCCGGTGCGGTCGCCCGCCGCGCCGGCGTCGCGCACGTCGTGCCCGCCGCGCCCGGCGGCCCGCAGGTCGGCGAAGACCCGGCGCAGCGCGGTCGCGCCGAGCCGGCGCACGGCCCGGGGCGAGAGCTCCAGGCGGCCCGACTCGTCGCGCACGAGGTAGCCCTGGGCCTGCAGCTCGCGCTCGATGCGGCGCAGCGCCTCGACGTCGTCGACGGCGCCGCGGCCGAGCGCCCGCTGCACGGCCTGCTCGTCGATGTCGTCGAGCGAGGCGCCGGGGTAGTCCTGCCCCAGCGCCGACTCGAGGTCGTCGAGGTCGGCGAGCTCCTCGAGCACCCCGGTCGCCTCGCCCATGCCCATCGGCCGGTCGCCGCGCATCGGCTCGCGGCCGCCCCAGGGCAGGTCGGGCCGGGCGTTGCGCAGGCTGTCGCCGAGCTGCGCCATCTGCGAGGCGAGGTCGGCGTCCATCGCCCCCTGCATGAGCTCGCCGAGCTCCTGGCGCTGCTGCGGGGTGAGCGAGTCCATGAGCCGCTGCTGGGCGGCGGCCCGGCGGGCGAGGTCGTCGACGAGCTCGGCGAGCGACTGCGGCTGCGACGGGAAGAACTCGCCGTGCTGCTCCATGAACTGCTCGAAGCGCTCGGCGGTGTCCTCGCCGCGGGCGTCGGCCTCGAGCATCGCGTTGAGGTCGGCGAGCATGTCCTTGACGGCCTGCAGAGCCTCACGGCCCCGGTCAGTGGCAGCGGACTCCAGCGCCTGCTTCATCCCGGCGAACTGGCTGTCGAGCACCTCGCGGCGCAGCAGGTCGTCGATCTGCTCGTACGCCGCGCGGGCCTCGTCGCTGCGCCAGGCGTAGTCCTGCAGCGCCTGCACGGCGCGCGCGGTGTCGCGCGGCAGCGTGTCGAGCTCCATCTCGGCCAGCCGGGCGGCGTCCGAGGGGTCGGGGAACAGCGCGCCCTTCTCCAGCTCGACCGCCTGCTCGAGCAGCTCCTTGACCTGCTCGAGCGTGCCGTCGAGCCGGCCCTGGCGGCGGGCCTGCTTCTGCCGCTTGGCCACCTGGCGGCGCAGGTCGTCCAGGCCGCGCAGGCCGTCGGTCCCGCGGCGCAGCAGGTCGCGCAGCGCCTGCCGCGGGCTCTCGCCGGCCAGCACCCGGTCGCCGATCTCGTCGAGCGCGCTCGCCACGTCGTACGGCGGCTCGAGCGGGTCGCGACCGCCGTGCCACTGGCCGTAGCGGAAGGCCCCGGCGCTCACCGGCGCACCTTCAGGTCGCGCAGCACCGACAGGTCGGGCGGCCAGGGGAGGTCGCGGCGCAGCACGAGGTCGGCGCCGAGCTGCGCGCCCGCGCCGAGCACCCCGACGACGAGCAGCGCCGCGGCCGCGCCGTCGCCCTGCAGGCTCCCGGGCACCGCGACGGCGGCCGAGACGGCGGGCAGGTAGCGCATGGCGGACAGCGCCGCGCCGCGCCGGCCACCGCCGGCGAAGCGCCGCAGCTCGCGGTCGAGGTCGGTCACGCGGCGTCCCCGGACTGCCGCTCGTCGAGGTAGGCCTGGTAGGCCAGCCGGCGGCGCAGCGCCACGGCGTCGCGCACCGGTCGCATGAGCGGCCGCACGACGACGAGGTAGAGGAGCACGAGCACCGCGCAGCAGCCACAGGCTCGTCACCCGCAGCGCCGTGAGCACGTAGCCGGCGGACAGGAACAGCACCAGCGAGAGCACGCCGGTCAGCAGGACCCGCCGCTGCAGCGCCGTCGGGTCCGGGGTGCCGGGGGCGAGGTCGGCCACGCTCAGCCGCCGTAGACCGTCCGGCCGGAGACGGAGTCCTTGGCCAGGCGGCGGTTGAGGTGCAGCCCCTCCAGCGCGAACTCCAGGGCGGCGGCGGCGAGCCCGGGCGACTCCTCCTCCACGCCGAGGCGCGAGAGCAGCGCGGCGAGGCCGGGCACCGGCCCGAGCGAGGACAGCAGCGCGGTCGCCGGGACGAGGTCGCCGGTCTCGACGGTCGCGCCCTCGGCGAAGCGGTTCTGCAGCCCCGACAGGTCGCTGCCGGCCAGCCGCGCGCGGAAGGCGTCGGCGGTGGCCTTGCGCAGCAGGTGGGCCAGCACCTCGAGCTCTCGCGCCCTCCTCGGCCGCCTCGAACTCGACCTTGCCGCGCGAGGCCGGCACGACCGCGGGCAGGTCGCAGACCCGCGCGACCGCGGTCTGCTCGCCGGTGACGGCGGCCCGGCGTACGGCCGAGGCGGCCACCGTCTCGGCGGCCGCGACGGCGAAGCGGGCCGAGACGCCGGAGCGCTGGTCGACCTGCGGGCTGTCGCGCACCAGGCGGGTGAAGCGGGCGACGACCTCGAGCAGGTGGTCGGGGACCGTCACGCTCGTGCCCGGCCAGTCGAGCTGCGCCTCCTGGCGGATGACCGCCAGCTCGTCCTCGAGCCGCAGCGGGTAGTGCGTGCGCACCTCCGCGCCGAAGCGGTCCTTGAGCGGGGTGATGATCCGGCCGCGGTTGGTGTAGTCCTCGGGGTTGGCGCTGGCCACCACGAGCAGGTCCAGCGGCAGCCGCAGCGTGTAGCCGCGCACCTGGATGTCGCGCTCCTCGAGCACGTTGAGCAGCGCGACCTGGATGCGCTCGGCGAGGTCGGGCAGCTCGTTGACGCTGAAGACGCCGCGGTTGGTGCGCGGCACGAGGCCGTAGTGCACCGTCTCGGGGTCGCCCAGCGTGCGGCCCTCGGCCACCTTGATCGGGTCGACGTCGCCGATGAGGTCGCCGACCGAGGTGTCGGGCGTCGCGAGCTTCTCGCCGTAGCGCTCGCACCGGTGCTTCCACGCGACGGGCGTCGCGTCGCCCTGCTCGGCGACCAGCCGCGCGCAGCGCACGCACACCGGGGCGTACGGGTGGTCGTTGATCTCGCAGCCGCGCGACGACGGGCGTCCACTCGTCGAGCAGGCCGGTCAGCGTGCGCGCCAGGCGGGTCTTGCCCTGGCCGCGCTCGCCGAGCAGCACGAGGTCGTGCCCGGCGAGCAGGGCGCGCTCGACCTCGGGCACGACGGTGTCCTCGAAGCCGAGCAGGCCGGGGAACGTGTCCTCGCCGGCGGCCAGGCGGGCGAGCAGGTTGTCGCGCACCTCGGCCTTCACGCTCCGGTGCACGTGGCCGCCGGCGCGCAGCTCGGCGAGGGTCGCGGGGGCGGGGGCAGACGCAGGAGCCGTCACGCAGCGACCCTACGTCCGCGGGAGCGACGCCGCCCCGCGCGCCGGAGCGCGCGGCCAGCGGCGGTCGGCGGCCCCCGGGTGGTGTGGACCGGCGCCCGTGGAGCAGGGTGGACGGCGACCACGGCCAGCCCGGGCGCCTGAGCAGCGACCGGCGCGTGCCCCCCCGGAGGACCCTGTGCCCGTCCCCACCGACCGCCCCGCGCGCCGCGTCGGCCTGGCCGTCGTCGGCCTCGGCGGCGCCGTCGCCACCACGGCCGTCGCCGGCCTCGAGCTGCTGCGCCTGGGCGCCTCCGGCCCCGACGGGCTGCCGCTGGCCGGCCTCGAGGTCGACGGCGTGCCCGTCGAGCAGGCGACCGGGCTGGCGGCGTACGACGCGCTGGTCGTCGGCGGGTGGGACCTGGACGGCAGCGACCTGCGCAAGGCGGCCGAGCAGCACGGCGTGCTCGACCCGCGCCAGCTCGACGTCGTCGGCCCGGCGCTGTCGGAGGTCGTCCCGTGGCCGGCGGCCGCCGACGCCGACTTCTGCCGCAAGGTCACCGGCGCGCACACCGTCGTCGCCGACGGCCGCCGCGCGCAGGCCGAGGCCGTGCGCGCCGACCTGCGGCGCTTCCGCGAGGAGCAGTCGCTCGACGGGCTCGTGCTCGTCAACCTCGCCTCGACCGAGCGCTGGCCCGACCCGGCCGCGCCGTGCCTGCAGACCCCCGAGGCCTTCGAGGCCGGGCTCGACGCCGACGACCGCGCCATCACCCCCGCGATGGTCTACGCCTACGCGGCGATCGTCGAGGGCGTCGGCTACGGCAACTTCACGCCGTCGCTCGGCGCCGACGTGCCCGCGCTCGTCGCCCTCGCCGAGCAGCGCGGCGTGCCGGTCGCCGGCAAGGACGGCAAGACCGGCCAGACGATGATGAAGACGGTGCTGGCGCCGGCCTTCCGCAGCCGCGCGCTGCGCGTGGAGGGCTGGTACTCCACCAACATCCTCGGCAACCGCGACGGCCAGGCGCTGGACGACCCGGCGTCGCTGGCCAGCAAGCTGTCGACCAAGGGCAAGGTCCTCGACTCGATCCTCGGCTACCCCGTCGAGGACCACGTGGTGCGGATCGACTACTACCGGCCCCGCGGCGACCAGAAGGAGGCCTGGGACGCCATCGACCTGATCGGCTTCCTCGGTCAGCGCATGCAGGTCAAGGTCGACTTCCAGTGCCGCGACTCGATCCTGGCCGCCCCGCTGGCGCTGGAGATCGCCCGGCTGCTCGACCTCGCCCAGCAGCGCGGGCAGGGCGGCGTGCAGGAGCACCTCGGCTGGTTCTTCAAGGCCCCGATGACCGCGGACGGCTCGACGCCCGAGCACGCGCTGCACCGCCAGGAGACGGTCCTGCTCGAGTGGCTCGCCGGCGGCGGCGAGGCCTGACCCCGGCGGAGCAGGGCGCCGCCGAGCAGGAGGACGCGCGCCGGTGACGGCGCTCGCCGAGCCCGACCTCGCGGGGCTGAGCGCGCTCACCCCGCTGCTGCGCGAGGTCGGCGACGCGAAGCGCGTCCGCGTCGCGTCGGCGCCGGGCTCGCTCGCGGAGCAGGCCTTCGCCCGCGCCTGGGCGCGCCTGGTGCAGGGCGAGGACCCCGAGCCGGTCGCGCTGTCGGAGACCGCCGCGGCGGTGGCCCGGGCCCGCCTGGCCGGGGTCGACGCCGACGTGCTCGCCGAGGCCGGGCTGTCCGCCGGGGAGTCGCTCGAGGTGCTGCAGCGGGCCTACGACGAGCTGAGCGCCCCGCTGCCCGACCCGCTGCGCTCGCGCCTGCGCGACGCTCTGCCGCTGGTGCGGCCCGCGGCGCCCGCCCCGGCGCTCGTGGCCGCGCTCAACGCCCAGCCGCGCGCCGGGGCGACCTGCCCCGGCCGCCCCCGGCTGCTCGTGGAGCCGCCGGAGAGCCACGGCGACCACTGCCTCACCGTCGCGGTGTACGGCACGCTGCTCAGCGGCGGGCTCGGCAGCGACCCGGTCGTCCCGTTCCTGGTCGGTCTCGCGCACCACCTGCACAACGTGCGGCTCCCGGACGCCGGCTTCGCCGGGGAGGTGCTGCTCGGCGACCACCTGACCGGGGTCGTCGCGCGCCTCGAGGCGCGCGAGCTCGCGGCGCTGCCCGGCCCGCTGGCCGACCGGCTGCGCGCGGTCCTGCCGCTGCGCGACGACGCGGGCGCACCGGAGTCGCAGGCCTTCCACGCCGCCGACGTGCTCGACCGGGTGCTGCAGGTGCACCACCACGCGCGGGCCGCCGCCTTCACCGCCCCGCAGGCGCTCGACGACCTCGAGCTCGTGCACGAGGGGCCGGTGCAGGGGTTCCACACCCGGGTGCTGTCGGGGGCCGGGCTCTGACGACCGGTGACCTCGTCGTCGACGGCATCCCCTACCGCCGGGCCGGCCGCGAGGAGCTCGCCGACCGGGCCCGCGCGCTCCTGGCCGCCGGTGACGTCGACGGCGCGCGGGTCGTCCTGCTCGCCGACGCCGACGACTGGTGGGGCGAGCAGCCGCCGCCCGCCCGAGCAGCTGGCCCGGGTGGCGTCCGCGAGCACGCTGCGCGAGGCGATGGACCTGCTCGGCATGGGCCGGGTCGGCGACTACTTCGCGCACCGCTGGTCCGACCCCACCTACCTGGCCGGCCTGGCGCTGCTGCAGCAGCACTGGCCGGGCGACCGGCCGGTCGTCGAGGTCGCCTGCGGCACCGGGCACTTCCTGCGCGAGCTGGCCCGCCGCGGCTGCACCGACCTGCTCGGCGTCGACGTCGTCTGGGCCAAGCTCTGGCTCGCCCAGCGCTTCGTCTGCCCGACCGCGTCGTACGTCTGCGCGGACCTGACCGCGACCGACCTGGCCGTCGCCGCGCCCGCGTACGTCCTGTGCCACGACGCCCTCTACTTCCTGCGCGACAAGGCGGCCGCGGCCGCGGCGATGGCCCGGCTCGCCGGGCCCGGGGGCACCGTCGTCGTGGGCCACGCGCACGTCGCCGACCGGCTGTCCGCGGGCGAGCCGCTGCGCGCGCAGGAGTACGCCGACCTGCTCGGCGCCGACCTGCTCTACGACGACGCCGAGCTCACCGCGGCGCTGCTCGAGGGCCGCCCGCCGGTGCCCGCGCCCGCGGCCGACCTCGAGGACAGCGAGGCCGTCGCGCTCGTCGCCGGCGACCCGCTCGGCCGCGCCGGGGTCGACCTCGGCGAGCCGCTCCCGCCGCTGGTGCCCAACCCGCTCTACGCCGACGGCGCGCTGCGCTGGCCGAGCGAGCGCTACGCGCAGGAGTACGGCCCGCGCTCGACCTACCTGCCCGAGCGCTGGCCGGACCCGCTGCCGGCCGACGCCGCCCGGCGCCGGCTGCTCGTCGACCTGCCGGAGCGCTGGTGAGCGTCGGCTGGGGCGTCGCCGGCTGCGGCTGGGTCGCGCGCGACCACGCCCTGCCCGGGCTCGCGCAGGTGCCCGGCGCGCGGGTCGTCGCGCTGCACGACCGCTCGCCGGCCGCCCTGGACCGGGTCGTCGCCGCACCCGGTGCCCGTCGCACGACCGACCTCGCGGACTTCCTCGCGGTCCCCGGCCTGGACGCGGTCTACGTCGCCACGCCCAACGCCGCGCACCGCGAGGTCGTCGAGGCCGCCGCCGCCGCCGGCAAGGCCGTGCTCGTGGAGAAGCCGCTCGCCGCGGACGCCGCTGACGCGCGGGCGGTCGTCGCGGCGGCGCACGACGTGCTGCTGGGGACCGCGTACGACCAGCGGTGGCACCCGGCGCACCTGCGCCTGCGCGAGCTGGTGCCCGGGCTCGGCACCGTCACCGCGGTGCGCGTCGTCTACTGCTGCTGGCTGCCCGCCGACTGGACGCCCGACGGGCAGGTGCACGACAACTGGCGGGTGGACCGCAGCCGGGCCGGCGGCGGCGCCGCCATCGACCTCGCCCCGCACGGGCTGGACCTGGCCGGCGTGCTGCTCGGGGAGGACGTCGAGCAGCTGCACGCCCTCACGCAGACGCGCGTGCACGGGTACGCCGTGGACGACGGGGCCCTGCTGCACGGCCGGACGGCGGGCGGCGTGCTCGTCGACCTGCACGTCGCCTACAACACCCCCGACGCGCTGCCGCGGCGCCGCCTGGAGGTCGTCGGCACCCACGGCCTGGCCGTCGCCGTCGACACGATGGGGCAGACGGCCGGGGGGACGCTGACCCTGCACCCGGTCGGCGCCGCACCGGTCGACGTGCCCTTCGGCGACGGCGACCCGTTCGCCGCGCAGTTCGCCGCCTTCACCGCCGCGGTCGCGGGAGGGTCCGCGTGGCCGTACGCCCCGGCCCGCGACCTGCGCCTGCACGAGCTGCTCCTCGAGGCCCTGCACAGGGAGGGACCGCCATGACCGTCGACACCCGCACGACCGGCACCAACCGCTACCGCGGGCTGCTGCCCGACCTGCCGGCGTACGCGTGCACGAACTGCGGGCACTGGCAGCGCTGGCCGGCGCCCGGTCCGCAGGTCTGCCCGGTCTGCGCCGACGTGCGCAACGCGCTGCCGCAGGACGGCTTCGCGTTCCTCACGCAGGAGCAGGTCGACGAGCTCGTCACGTGCTCGTGGGGGCCGACCGCGGTCGAGGGGGTGACGGAGTTCGGCTGCACGCCGCGCTTCGGCCTGGACAGCAAGGGGTGGGTGCTCGAGACCGACGACGGGCTGCTCGGCTTCGAGTGCGCGCCCTGGTACTCCGGCGAGGCGCTCGAGGAGCTGCGCCGCCGCGGCGGGCTGCGGGTGCTCGCCGCCAGCCACGTGCACGGCTACGGCGCCCTGTGGCGGGTGCAGGCCGAGCTCGAGCCGCCCGTCGTCTGCGTCGGCGTGCGCGACCTGGTGTGGACCAAGGCGTTCCGCGTCACCTGGCCCGCCGACGACGTGCTCGAGCTCGCGCCGCAGGTGGTGCTGCACCGCACCGGGGGGCACTTCGACGGCCACTCGGTGCTGCACGACGTGCGTCGCGGGGTGCTGTTCTGCGGCGACTCGCTCAAGGTCGACCTGGCCGACGACGGCACGCCGGTCGGGCTGTCGGCGCACAAGGCGTTCCACGCGCAGATCCCGCTGTCGCACGGCGAGCTGCGCGAGTACCTGACCGTGGTCGGGGCCCTGGAGTTCGGCACCGTCGCGACGCCGTTCGAGCTCGTCCCGGGCATCACGACCGACCACGTCGTGCACCTCGTGCAGCGGCTGCTCTCCGGCCCGCCGGACGCCGCGCCCGTCCCCCTGGAGGAGCTCTGAGCACCGCGGGCGCGGCAGCGGCCTACCGCGAGGGGCTGCGGCGCACCGCGCCCGGCGAGCTGGTCGAGACCGACCTGTCGGGCTTCGACCGCACCGGCTCGGCGGTCTGGTCGGTCGCCCTGCTCGCCCCGCCCGGCGGCAACGGCATCGGCTACGGGCCCGACGTCGACGCGGCCCGCGCGTCGGCCTACGGCGAGCTCGTGGAGTGGACCCGGTCGTACGCCGCGCTGTCGCAGCTGCAGCCGCGGCTCGTGTCGTACGCGCGAGCTGCTGCGCACCGGGGTGCCGGTGCAGGACCCGCGCACCCTGTGCCTGGAGGCCGGGAGCGGCTGGACGCCGGACGCGCCGCTGCGCTGGCTGCCGGCGACCCGGCTGCGCGACGGCGAGCAGGTGCTCGTGCCCGCCGACCTGCTCGCCAGCCGGCCGGTGGACCTCGCGCACGCCCCCGGCCCGCGGCTCACCACCGTCATCACCCACGGCCTGGGCGCGGGCCTGGACCCCGACCGGGCCCTGTCGCACGCGCTGCTGGAGCTGCTGCAGCGCGACGGGAACGGGCTGGTCTTCCGGGCGCTCGACCGCGGGGTGCTCGTCGACCTCGACGGGCTCACCGACCCGGCCGCGCTGCAGGCGCTGCGGCGCCTGCGCGAGGCCGGCGTCGAGCCGCTGGTCAAGCTGGCCTCCACCGCCTTCGGGGTGACCGGCGTCTACGCCGTCGGCGTGGACGCGGGGGCCGGCGGCGAGGCCGTCAGCGTCACCGCGTGCGGCGAGGCGGCGCACCCCGACCGCGAGGTCGCCGTGCGCAAGGCCCTGCTCGAGCTGTGCAGCAGCCGGGCCCGCAAGGCCTTCGCGCACGGGAGCCTGGACCGGGTGCGCGCGCTCACCGGCGACTACCTGGACCGCTACCTGGCGGCGCTGCCGGCCGACGCGCTGCAGCGCGAGGAGCCGCGGGCGCTGAGCGCGATGGCCGCGTGGCTGCGGCTCGGCCCGCAGGAGCTGGGCGCGCTGCTGGCCGGCTCGGTGCTGTCGCGACGGGCGGTCGTCCCCCTGTCGTCGCTGCCGACGACCCCGGGCCTCGGGTCGACCCGGGCGCTGCGCGAGGACGTCGTCGACCGGCTGTCCCGCGCCGGGCTGGACGTGCTCGTGCTCGACCTGTCGGGCGAGGGGGTGTCGGCGGTCAAGGCCGTCGTGCCGGGACTGGAGGTCGAGACCATGAGCTACGGACGGATCGGCGAGCGGGGGGTGCGCCGCGCGCTGGACCTCGGGCCTGCCGTTCGTCGCCGTCGGCGACGACCCGGGCGGCTGGTCGCGGGTGCACCTGACGGAGGCGGCGCAGGAGCGCCTCGGCGGGCCGGCCTGGCTCGACCGGGACGGGGTCGACGCGGCCGTCGGCCCGCTCTACCCGCTCTACCGCGAGCCGGCCCGGCACCTCGCGCAGCTCGCCCTGGCGGCCCGCGTGACCGTCCTGCGCTACGCCTACAACACCAACGGGCTGGCCCACCACCGCCTCGACGACGCGCTGTCCCTGCTCGCCGACACCGGCTACGCCGGGGTCGCGCTCACCCTCGACGTGCACCACCTCGACCCGTTCGCCGACGACGCGCTGCGCCCAGGCCGCGCGGCTGCGCGAGCGGCTCGACCGCGCTGTGCCTGGAGGTGGTCGTCGAGACCGGCGCGCGCTACCTGCTCGACCCGCGGGCCAAGCACGAGCCGACGCTGGTCACCGGCGACCCGGAGGGCCGGGCCCGCCGGCTGGCCTACCTGCGCCGCGCGTGCGACCTCGCCGAGGTGCTGCGCGCCGAGGCGGTCAGCTTCTGGGCCGGGCGTGCCCCGGGAGGGCGTCGACCGCGACCGCGGCGTGGGGCTGGCTCGTCGACGGCGTGCGCGCGCTCGTCGACAGCCACGGCGACGCCGCCGTACTCCCTCGCCGTCGAGCCCGAGCCCGGCATGCTCGTCGAGGACTGCGACGACTGGCAGCGGCTGCACGACGCCGTCCCCGGCACCAGCCTCGCCCTCGACACCGGCCACTGCGTCGTGTCGGGGGCGTACGCGCCGGAGCAGGCGGTCGCGGCGTTCGCGCCGCACCTCGGCACCGTCGCGGTGGAGGGCATGCGCCGCGGCGTGCACGACCACCTGCCGCTCGACGAGGGCGACGTCGACCTGCCCGCGGTGCTCGGCACCCTCGCCCGCCAGGGCTACGACCGCCTCGTCACGCTGGAGCTGTCGCGCGACAGCCACCGCGCGCACGAGATGGTGCCGCGCGCGATGGCCACGCTCGAGGCCGCCGAGCAGGCGGCGCTGGCGTGAGGGTCTGCTTCGTCAGCCGCCGCTACTGGCCGGCGGTCAGCGGCATGAGCGTGTACGCCGAGAACCTGCTGCGCGAGCTCCTCGCCCTCGGCCACGACGTCGTCCTGGTCAGCCAGTACCGCGACGACCCGCGGGGCACGGCGGTGTACGGCGGGGGGCCGCCGCCGGCCGACCGGGTGCCCCCCGGCGTGCGCGTCGTCGCCCGGCCGAGCCGCGGGGAGACGGTCGTGCCGGCCGACTTCGAGGCCGACACCCGCGACCTCGCCGACACGGTCGTCGCGCTGCACCGCGAGGAGCCCTTCGACGTGCTGCACGCGCAGTACGGCTACCCGCCCGGCCTCGCGGTCCTGCTCGCCTCGCGCGAGACGGGCGTCCCGTCGGTGGTGAGCATCCAGGGCGGCGACGGCCACTGGGTGGGCACCTGCTGCACCACCCACGAGGCGGCGATCAGGACGGTGCTCGACCGCGCCGGCGCGGTGCTCATCGGCAGCGCGTCCTTCCGCGACGAGGTGGTCGGCCACCACGGCACCGACCCCGCGCGGTTCACGCTCGTGCCGGGCGCCACCGACACCGAGCGCTTCACCCCGGGACCGCGGCCGCTCGGCGCGTTGCAGGACCCGCCGGTGCTGCTCTTCCACGGCCGCGTCGACCGGCGCAAGGGCGTGCTCGACCTGCTCGGGGCCCTCGACCTGCTGCGCGCGGACGGCCGCCGGGTGCGACTGCTGGTCAGCGGGATCGGGCCGGACCTCGACGAGGTGCGGGCAAGGGCCGGCGACGACGTCGAGCTGACCGGCTACTGCACCCCCGACGACGCGCCCGACGTCTACCGCAGCGCGGACGTCTTCGTCAGCCCCACCTACAGCGAGGGCTTCAGCAACACGATCCTCGAGGCGATGGCCAGCGGCCTGCCGGTCGTGAGCACCGACAGCGTCGGGGTCGTCGACTGCCTGCGCGACGGCGACAACGGCCTGCTGCACGAGCCCGGCGACGTGCCGGCGCTCGCGGCCGCGCTCGCCCGGCTGCTCGACGACGCCGCGCTGCGCGCGCGGTTGGCGGCGACCGCGCTGGAGGAGGTGCGGCGGCTCTACTCCTGGCCGGTGCTGGCGCGCGCGGTGTCGGACGTCTACGACCGGCTGCCGCCCCCGGACCCGGCCTGGTCGCTGCCGGGCGGCGTCGACCCGTCCTGCCGCTTCCGCGCCGCGGCGCACCTGCTGTGAGGGCGGCACGGTGAGGGTGCTCGCGGTCAGCCCGCACCTGGACGACGCGGCCTTCTCGGTCGGCGGCACGCTCGCGGCGCTCGCCGACGCCGGCGCCGAGGTCGTCGTCGTCACCTGCTTCACGCGCAGCGTCCCCGACCCGACCGGCTTCGCGCTGGCCTGCCAGGCCGACAAGGGCCTGGCGCCCGAGGTCGACTACCTGGCGCTGCGCCGCGACGAGGACCGGGCCGCGATGGCCGCCCTGGGGGCGACGCCGGTGCACCTCGACCTGCCCGAGGCGCCGCACCGCGGCTACACCAGCGCGCCCGACCTGTTCGCCGGCGTGCACGAGGGCGACGAGGTGTGGCGCGACGTGCGCGAGGCGCTGCGGCCGTACGCCGCGGACGTCTGGCTGGGACCGCAGGCGCTCGGCGCGCACGTCGACCACCTGCAGGTGCTGCGCGCGCTCGCCGACCTGGGCCGGCCGACCGCCTGGTGGCGCGACAGCCCGTACGTCCTGCGGGACCCCCTCGCGACGCCCGGACCGCACCTGCCGGCCGGGCTCGTGCCCGTCGAGCTGCCGCAGCGCCGCGAGCGCCGCGCCGACGCCTGCGCCTGCTACGCCACGCAGCTCGGCTTCCAGTTCGGCGGGCCGGACGCGATGCGCACCGCGCTCGCCGGGCTCGGCGAGCCGCTGCTGGCCGCCCCCGCCGTACGGGACGCGCTGCTGCAGGCCCTGAGGCCGTCGGGCACGATCGCGGTGTGCCCCCCGTCACCCTGGCCGACGTCCGCGCCGCCCGCGAGCTGCTCCAGGGCATCGTGCGCGTGACGCCGCTGGAGGGCAGCCGGCCGCTCACCGAGGCGGTCGGCGGCCCGGTGTGGCTCAAGTGCGAGAACCTGCAGCGCACCGGCTCGTTCAAGCTGCGCGGGGCGTACGTGCGGATCGCCCGGCTCACCGACGCCGAGCGCGCCCGCGGCGTCGTCGCCGCGAGCGCCGGCAACCACGCGCAGGGCGTCGCGCTGGCTGCCGCGACCCTCGGTGCCCGGGCGACCGTCTTCATGCCCGAGGCCGCGCCGCTGCCCAAGGTCGCGGCCACGAAGGCGTACGGCGCGCAGGTGCGGCTCGGCGGCGCGACCGTCGACGAGGCGCTCGTCGCAGCGCGCGCGCACGCCGAGCAGACCGGCGCGGTGCTCATCCACCCCTTCGACCACGCCGACGTCGTCGCCGGGCAGGGCACCATCGGCCTGGAGGTGCTCGAGCAGTGCCCCGACGTGCGCACGGTGGTGGTCTGCACCGGTGGGGGCGGGCTGGTCGGCGGCATCGGCGTGGCGGTGAAGGCGCTGCGGCCCGAGGTGCAGGTCGTCGCCGCGCAGGCCCGCGGGGCGGCGGCCTTCCCCCCGTCGCTCGCGGCCGGGCACCCGGTGGCCCTGCCGAGCATGGCCACGATGGCCGACGGCATCGCGGTGGGGCGTCCCGGTGACCTGACCTTCGCGCTCGTGCGCGACCACGTCGACCGGGTCGTCACCGTCGACGAGGACGTGCTGTCGCGCGCGCTGCTGCTGTGCCTGGAGCGCGCCAAGCTCGTCGTCGAGCCGGCCGGCGCGGCTGCCGTCGCGGCCGTGCTCGACGACCCGGGCGCGTTCGAGCCGCCGGTGGTCGCCGTCGTCTCCGGCGGCAACATCGACCCGCTGCTGCTCGGCAAGGTGCTGCGCTCCGGGCTGCTCGCCGCCGGGCGGTTCCTGTCGCTGCGGGTGCGCATCCCCGACCGGCCGGGCGAGCTCGCGCGGCTGCTCGCGGTGCTCGCCGGCAGCGCGGCCAACGTGCTCGACGTCGAGCACCAGCGCACCGGTCGCGGTCTGCACCTCGACGAGGTCGAGGTCGCGGTGCAGGTGGAGACCCGGGGGCCCGAGCACAGCGAGCACGTCGTGGACGCGCTGCGGGCCGCGTCCTACACCGTCACGCCGGGCTGACCGGGTCAGCCACGGCGCCACCACCGGCGCCGGCGCGCGGGCTGCTCGACCGGCGGCGGGGCGGCCGGGGGTGCTGGGCGCTGCGCCCGCCACGCGGCGACGACGGCCTCCACGTCGAGCCGCGCCGTGAGCACCGCGGGGCCGGTCTGGGGTCCCCGGCGGACGGCGTCGATGCGCGCGTCCAGGTCCTCCACGAGCTGGCGCACCCGGCGCTCGGAGCTCTCCCGCGCGAGCCGCGCGGGCAGCTCCTCGGCCTCCTTGGCGACCGCGAGCGACGGCGGCAGCAGCGAGCGCACCGGCAGGTCCTCCCGGCGGACCTTCTCCCGCACCCACGACAGGTCGTCGAAGGCGCTCGGCGGCAGCGGGCGCCCCGCGCCCGGCAGGTCGTCGAACGCGCCGCGCTCGCGGGCCTCGCGCACCTGGCGCTCGACCCACGTCTCGAACGAGACGGAGGCCGGCTTGCGCTCGGTCGTCATGGGGCTCCGACCCGGCCCAGGCTCAGCCGGCGTACGGCTCGACCGCGACGATCCGCACGCTGATCGAGCGCGGGCCGAAGACCACCTCGTCGCCGGCGCGGTGCCCGGAGATCGCCTGCCCGATCGGCGACTCGGGGGAGTAGACGTCGAGGTCCCCGATCCGGCCGCCCTCGTCGGTGGCGTTCTCGCGGTTCGCGAACAGGAAGCGCTCGACGTCGCCGTCGCCGTAGTCGACGGACACGACGCAGCCCTCCTCGACGACCTCGCCGGAGGGCGTCGTGCCGACCCGCACGTCGCGCAGCAGCGCGGTGAGCTGGCGGATGCGGGCCTCGAGCTTGCCCTGCTCCTCCTTGGCGGCGTGGTAGCCGCCGTTCTCCTTGAGGTCGCCCTCGTCGCGGGCCGCCTCGATCTTGGCGACGATGTCGGCCCGCGTCGCGCCCTTCATCGTCTCCACCGAGGACACGAGGCGCTCGTGGGCCTCGCGCGTCAGCCAGGTGGCGTGCGTGCCGGTCTCGGTCACCGTCTCTCCTCCGCGTCGCCGGAGCCGGTCCGCCCCGAACCGCCGATGCTATCCGCGCACACCGCTCAGCCGGTGCCGGCGGGCGCCTGCGGCTCCGGCACGCAGCCGGTCACCTCGGCGAGCGTGGCCCGGCCGGTGGTCGCCAGGTCGTACGAGACGACCGTGCTGCGGGCGTCGGCGGGACCGACGCGCACGAGCGCCTGACCGACCTCGGCGCCGGTGGCCGAGCGCGCGCGCAGCGTGCACACGGCGGTCTGCGCCGGGTCCTTGCGGACCTCGAAGCTCACCTGCACGGACGTGTCGGACCGCACGTCGTAGGTCCGCAGGCCGCTGCCGACCTCCGGGGCGCCGAAGGCGCGGAAGTAGACGACGGCGACGAACAGGCCGACGAGGGCCGCGAGCGCCCCCAGCACGAGCGGGGTGCGGGGCACGGGACTCCCTGAGGGCGACGGGGTGTTGCGAGGTCTGGGACCATCGTCCCAGGACGCCGACGAGGAGGCCTACCGGTGGAGCAGGACGCGCTGCGGCTCATGTGCGTGCACGCGCACCCCGACGACGAGTCGAGCAAGGGCGCGGCCTCGATGGCGCGCTACGCGCAGGAGGGCGTCGACGTCCTCGTCGTGACGCTCACCGACGGCTCGCGGGGCTCGGTGCTCAACCCGGCGATGGACCGCCCCGAGGTCGCTGCCGACATCACCCGGGTCCGGGCGGCCGAGATGGAGGCCGCCCGCGCGATCCTCGGCGTGCGGCAGGTGTTCCTCGGCTTCGTCGACTCCGGCCTGCCCGAGGGCGACCCGCTGCCGCCGCTGCCCGAGGGCTGCTTCGGCCTGGGCGACCTCGAGGAGCAGACCCGCGCGCTCGTCGAGGTCGTGCGCCGCGAGCGGCCGCACGTCATGACGACGTACGACGAGAACGGCGGCTACCCGCACCCCGACCACATCCGCTGCCACCAGGTGTCGGTGGCGGCCTTCGAGGCGGCCGGCGACCCCGACCGCTTCCCCGGGGCGGGCGAGCCGTGGCAGCCGCTCAAGCTCTACTACAACCACACCTTCCACAAGGACCGGCTCGTCGCCCTGCACAGCGCCATGACCGAGCGCGGCATCGACTCGCCGTACGCCGAGTGGCTGGAGGCGTGGGTCGACAAGCCCGAGGACGCCGGGCGGCTGACGACCCGCGTGCCGTGCGGCGAGTGGTTCGAGGTCCGCGACCGGGCGCTCATCGCGCACGCGACGCAGGTCGACCCGACCGGCCGCTGGTTCGCCTGCCCGCTCGACCTGCAGCGCGAGGCCTGGCCGACGGAGGACTTCCAGCTCGCCCGCTCGCTCGTCGACACGGTCCTCCCCGAGGACGACCTGTTCGCCGGCGTCCGCGAGAGCGTCGGCGCGTGAACGTCCTCGCCGCCTCGACCCTGGAGAACAACGCGGGGCCCGTCGCGCTGCTCGTCGTGCTGCTCATGGCGGTCGCGACCGTGCTGCTCATCCGCAACATGGACAAGCGCGTGAAGCGGCTCCCGCGCGAGTTCCCGGAGCCGCCGCCCCGCGACGGCCGGGGCCCGGACGACGACCGGCCGGTCTAGGGCTCGTCCCGCCCGCCGCCGCGGCCCCGCTTGACCTCGCCGCGGCGGCGCTTGCCGGCCAGCCGCCGCTCCTGCGACCCGCGGGTCGGCCGGGTCGGCCGCCGCACCGCGGGCGGCGGCGCGACGGCCTCGCGCAGCAGCTGCGCGAGGCGCCGCTCCGCCGCGTCGCGGTTCTGCAGCTGGCTGCGCTGCTCGCTGGCCGCGACGGTGAGGACGCCGTCGGCCAGCCGGCCGGCGAGCCGCTCCAGCGCCCGCGCCCGCAGGTGCTCCGGCAGCGAGGCGGAGCGCGCCAGGTCGTACGACAGCTCGGCGCGGCTGTCGGTCGTGTTGACGCTCTGCCCGCCGGGCCCGGACGAGCGCGAGAACCGCCAGGACAGCTCCGCCTCGGGCACGCTCCACCGCGACGTCACCTGCAGCGGTCCGGGCACGCGGGCAGTCTGCCCGGGCCCCGCTGCCACACTCGAGCCGTGGCGACCCGCACCGTGCCGACGTGGAAGCGGGTCGACCGCGCCACCGCCCGGCTCAGCCGCGAGGCGGTGCAGCGGATGGCGGCGCTGCCGTGGTTCGAGGCGCTGCCGCCGCAGGCCCGCGCCGACGTCGGGCTCGTCGTGCAGGCCGGGCTCGGCGTCTTCACCGACTGGCTGCGCGACGAGTCCGGGGCGCCCGTGCCGGCGCCCGAGGTCTTCGCCGTCGCGCCGCGCGAGCTCGCGCGCTCGGTGACCCTCAAGCAGACCGTGCAGCTCATCCGGGTCGTCGTCGGCGTCGTCGAGGAGCTCGTGCCCTCCCTGGCCGCGCCCGGCGACGAGCGCGACCTCGACCAGCGGGTGCTGCGCTACTCCCGCGAGATCGCCTTCGCCGCCGCCGAGGTCTACGCCGCGGCCGCGGAGGCGCGCGGCGCCTGGGACGCCCGGGTCGAGGCCGGGGTCGTGGAGGCCCTGGTGCGCGGCTCGGTCGGCGAGCTGACGCTGTCGCGCGCCGTCTCGCTGGGCTGGGTGCCCGGCAGCTGGTGCGTGCCCGTCGCCGCGTCGGCGCCGGTCGGCGACCCGGGCACCGGCATCGACGCGCTGCGCACCGGCGCGCGGCACCGCGGCTGGTCGGTGCTCACCGGCGAGGCCGGTGGCGGCCTGCTCGTGCTCATCGGCGGCTCCGGCGACGAGCGCGACGCGCTGCAGCAGGTCACGGCGCTGCTGCCCGACGGGCCGGTCGTCGTCGGCCCGACCGTGCCCGACCTGGCCGCCTCGGCCGCGGCGGTGACCGAGGCGCTGGCCGGGCTGGCCGCCGTCGCGGCCTGGCCGGACGCGCCGCGACCGGTGCGCAGCGCCGCCCTCCTGGCCGAGCGCGTCGTGCTCGGCGACGAGACCGCGCGCACCCGCCTGCTGTCGGAGGTGTACAGCCCGCTGGCCGGCGCCGGTGGCGACCTGCTGCTCACCGCGGCGACGTTCCTCGACGTCGGAGGGTCGCTCGAGGCCACCGGTCGGGCCCTGTTCCTGCACCCGAACACCGTGCGCTACCGCCTGCGCAAGGTGGTCGACCTGCTCGCGCTGGACGTCACCGACCCGCGCGACGCCTCGGTCGTGCGCACCGCCGTCGTCCTCGGCCGGGCCCGCGCTTTGTAGGAACCCTCCAACGTACTGACCGGTTCTCGGTCCGCGCCGCACGGCGAGATGCTGGCCCTCAGCGGCAACCCTGGACGCGTGCTCGTCCTCCTCTCTCCCGGCCAGGGCTCCCAGAAGCCCGGCATGCTCACGCCCTGGCTCGACCTGCCCGGCGCCCGCGGGCGCGTCGCGCAGTGGTCGGACCGCACCGGGCTCGACCTGCTCGCCCTCGGCACCACCGCCGGTGCCGACGAGGTGCGCGACACCGCCGTCGCGCAGCCGCTGCTCACCGCCGCCGCGCTGCTGAGCGCCGACGCGCTGCTCGAGGGCGCCGTCCCCGACGCCGTCTGCGGCCACAGCGTCGGCGAGCTCTCCGCCCTCGCCGTCGCCGGTGTCCTCGACCCCGCCGACGCGGTCGCGCTGGCCGCCACGCGCGGCGCGGCGATGGCGCAGGCGGCCGCGCAGCGGCCGACCGGCATGTCGGCCGTCCTCGGCGGCGACGCGGCGGAGGTGCTCGACGCCGCGGCCGCGGCGGGGCTCGCCCTGGCCACCGTCAACGTGCCGGGGCAGGTCGTCGTCGGCGGTCCCCGCGCGGCGCTCGACGCCTTCGCCGCCGCCCCGCCCGCCCGCAGCCGGGTGCGTCCGCTCGACGTCGCCGGCGCCTTCCACACCGCCGCGATGGCCCCCGCCGTGCCGGCGCTCGAGCAGGCGCTGCGCGCGCTGCGCCCCGCCGCCCCGCGGTGCGCCGTCGTCGCGAACGCCGACGGCGCCGTCGTCGACGACCCGGCCGCGCTGCTCGCCCGGCTCGTCGGCCAGCTCACCGGCCCCGTCCGCTTCGACCGCTGCCTGCAGGCCCTGGCCGACCTCGGCGCCACCGCGGCCGTCGAGCTCGCGCCCGGCGGCACGCTCGCCGGCATGGCCCGGCGCGCGCTGCCCGCCGCCCAGGTCGTCGCGCTCGGCGGCCCCGACGACCTCGACGCCGCCCGCGCGCTGCGCCCGGCGGTGGCGGCGTGACCGCCCTCCGCTCGGCCGGCCTGCTCGGCCTGGGTGCCCACCGCCCGGCCGTCCGGGAGGACAACACGGCCGTCGCCGCCCGCACCGACTCCTCCGACGCGTGGATCCGCGAGCGCAGCGGCATCGTCACCCGCGGTGTCGCCGGCGAGGACGAGTCGGTCGTCGACATGGCCGCCAGCGCCGGCGCCAAGGCCCTCGCGGCCGCGGGCGTCGACCCGGCCGACGTCGACCTCGTCCTGCTCGCCACCTGCTCGATGCCCGGCCCCCTGCCGGGCGGCTCGCCCGAGGTCGCCGCGCGGCTCGGCGCCACCCGCGCCGGCGGCTCGGACGTGGGAGCCGGCTGCGCCGGCTTCACGTACGCCCTCGCGCTCGCCAACGACGCCGTCCGCGCGGGCAGCGCCGACACGGTGCTCGTCGTCGGGTCCGAGAAGCTGCTGCCGATGGTCGACCCGTACGACCGCGGCACCGCCTTCCTGTTCGGCGACGGCGCCGGCGCGGCCGTCGTCGGCCGCACCGGCCAGCAGGGCATCGGGCCGGTGGTGTGGGCGACGGACGGCGACCAGCACGACCGGCTCGTCATCGACGGCAGCCCGCTGGTCCTCAAGATGGAGGGCCGGGCGATCTACCGCTGGGCCACCACCTCGCTGCCCGACCTCGCCCGGCGCGCCTGCGCCAAGGCCGGGCTGGCCCCGGAGGACCTCGCGGCCTTCGTGCCGCACCAGGCCAACCTGCGCATCACCGAGTCGGTCGTCAAGGCGCTGCACCTGCCGCCCTCGGTCGTCGTCGCCCGCGACGTCGTCGACAGCGGCAACACCAGCGCGGCCTCCGTGCCGCTCGCGCTGGCCCGCCTCGCCGAGCAGGGAGACGTGCGCGCCGGCGACCCGGTGCTGCTCCTCGGCTTCGGCGCCGGCCTCACCGCCGCCGGCCAGGTCGTCCGCTGTCCCTGAGCCCGCTCGTCCCGCACCCCACCCCACCCCCTTCCACCCAGGAGACCCCCATGACCGCTGCCACCACCCCCGCCGCCACCGCGACCGTCGAGGAGCTGCTCGCCGGCCTCGCCGAGGTCCTCGACGAGGTCGCCGGCACCCCGGCCGACGCCGTCGTCCCCGAGGCCGCCTTCGACAAGGACCTCGACATCGACTCGCTCACCATGGTCGAGGTCGTCGTGGCCTGCGAGGAGCGCTTCGGCGTCCGGATCCCCGACGAGGCCCTCGAGGGCCTCACCACCGTCGGCGACGCCGTCACCTACATCCGCGGCGCCGCCGCGTGACCGGCGCCCCTCCGGCCCCCGTCGCGGTCACCGGCCTCGGCGCGATCACCCCGCTCGGGCCCGACGTCGCCGCGCTCACCGAGGGGCTGCTCACCGGCCGGTCCGGGGTGCGGCTGCTCGAGGACGAGGCGTTCGCCGAGCTGCCCGCCCGGCTCGCCGCGACGGTCGACGTCACCGGCCGGCTCGAGCGCGTCGAGGCCCGCACGCTCGACCGCGTGCAGCAGCTGGCGCTCGTCGCCGCCCGCGAGGCCTGGGCCGACGCCGGCGCCCCCGAGGTCGCCCCCGAGCGCCTCGCGGTCGTCGTCGGCTCCGGCATCGGCGGCGCGCTGACCATCCTCGGCCAGTACGACGTGCTCAAGGCCAAGGGCCCGCGCGGCGTCTCGCCGCACCTGGTGCCGATGCTCATGCCCAACGGCCCGGCCGCCACCGTCGGCCTCGCGCTCGGCGCCCGGGCCGGCGTCCACACGCCGGTCAGCGCCTGCGCCTCGGGCGCCGAGGCCATCGCCCAGGCCCTCGAGCTGCTGCGCAGCGGCCGCGCCGACGTCGTCGTCTGCGGCGGCGCGGAGGCGTGCGTCCACCCGCTGCCGATGGCCGGCTTCGCGCAGATGCGCGCCCTGTCCACCCGGCACGACGCGCCCGAGGCCGCCAGCCGGCCGTACGACAAGGGCCGCGACGGCTTCGTCCTCGGCGAGGGCGCCGGCATCCTCGTGCTCGAGACCGAGGAGCACGCGCGCTCCCGCGGCGCCCGGGTGCACGCCCGGCTCGCCGGCGCCGGCCTGGCCTCCGACGCGCACCACGTCACCGCCCCCGACCCCAGCGGCAGCGGCGCGGCCCGCAGCATCGTGCTGGCGCTGCGCGACGCCGGCGTCTCCCCGGCGGAGGTCGGCCACGTCAACGCGCACGCCACCTCCACGCCGCTCGGCGACGTGGCCGAGGCCCGCGCCTTCGCGCAGGCGCTCGGCCCGGCGCGCCCCGCCGTCACCGCCATCAAGTCGTGCACCGGGCACCTGCTCGGCGCGGCCGGCGCGGTCGAGGCGATCAGCACCGTCGTCGCCCTGCGCGACGGCGTCGTCCCGCCGGTGCGCAACCTCGACGACCTCGACGACGAGGCCGACGTGGACGCCGTCCGGGTCGTCGCGCGCGAGCTGGACCACACGGCCGCGCTGTCGACCTCCTTCGGCTTCGGCGGGCACGACGTCTCGCTGGTGATGACCCGATGACGCTGCTCGACGACCGTCGCGACCTGACCGTCGGCGGCGACCTGGTCCTGCAGCGGGCGCCGCACCCGGCGGTCGTGCGCCGCCTGGAGGCGCTGCTCGACCTCGTCGAGCTCGTGGCCTCGGTCGACGGCGTCGTCGTCGCCCGCGGCACCGTGCGCGGCACCGAGGTCGTCGCCTTCGCGACCGACCCGGCCGTCCAGGGCGGCGCGCTCGGGGCCGAGGGCTGCGGCGCCATCGCCGACGCCACCGACCTCGCCGTGCGCGCCGGGGTGCCGGTCGTCGGCGTCTGGCAGTCCGGCGGCGCGCGGCTGCGCGAGGGCGTGAGCGCCCTGACCGGGGTCGCGCGGGTCTTCACCGCGCAGACCCGCGCCAGCGGCCGCGTGCCCCAGATCAGCGTCGTGCTCGGCCCCGCGGCCGGCGGCGCCGCGTACGGCCCGGCCCTGACCGACGTCATCGTCATGGGCCCCGCCGGCCGCGTCTTCGTCACCGGCCCGGACGTCGTGCGCCGGGTCACCGGCGAGGACGTCACCGCCGAGCGTCTCGGCGGCCCGGACACCCACACGACCCGCAGCGGGGTGGCGCACCTCGAGGCGCCCACCGACGACGAGGCGCTCTACACCGCCCGCCGCCTGGTCAGCCTGCTCGGTGCGCAGGGGCGGGTCGACCCGACCGCCGTCGACGGACCCGACCCCGCCCCGCTGGTGCCGGGGGAGTCGCGGGCGTCGTACGACGTGCGCCCCGTGGTGCGCGCGGTCCTCGACGCCGGCACCGTCCTGGAGCTGCAGCCGCACTGGGCGCGCAACGCCGTGACGGCCCTCGGCCGCCTCGGCGGCCGCACCGTCGGCGTCGTGGCCAACGACCCGCAGACCCTCGCCGGCTGCCTGGACGCCGACACCGGCGACAAGACCGGCCGCTTCGTGCAGTGGTGCGACGCGATGGGCGTGCCGCTGGTCTTCCTCGTCGACGTGCCCGGCTACCTGCCCGGGCTGGCGCAGGAGGACGGCGGCGTCGTGCGCCGCGGCGCCAAGCTGCTGCACGCGTACGCCGCGGCCCGGGTGCCGCGCCTCACCGTCGTGCTGCGCAAGAGCTTCGGCGGCGCCTTCATCGCCATGGGCTCCAAGGGCCTGGGCGCCGACCGCGTGTGGGCCTGGCCCGGCGCGCAGGTCGACGTCATGGGCGCGACGGCCGCGGTCGAGGTGCTGCACCGCCGCGAGCTCGCCGCCGAGCGCGACCCGAGCGCCCGCGCGGCGCTCGTGGCCTCGCTGGCCGCCCACCACGAGGCGACGACCGGTGGGCTGACCCGCGCGCTGGAGACCGGCGCCGTCGACGAGGTCGTCGAGCCGGCCCGCACCCGCGCGGTGCTGCTGTCCGCGCTCGCGGCGCTGCCCGACCGGCGGGGCGTCGCGCACGCCAACGGCCCGCTGTGACGGCTCCCGCAGCGCTGCTGCCCCCCACCGGGCGGGTCGGCGACGTCGCCTTCACCGTGCTCGGGTCGGGCCTGCCGGTCACCGTGTTCGCGCACGGGCTGGGGGGCTCGGCCGCCGAGACCCGCCCGCTGGCGAGCCGGCTGCCCGGGACCCGCGTCCTGCTGTCCTTCCGCGGGCACGGCGACAGCGGCCCGCTGCCCGGCGGCTGGGACTACGACGTGCTCGCCGAGGACCTGCGCTCGGTCGCCGACCTCGTCGGGGCGTCCTGCGCCGTCGGGCTCTCGCTGGGCGCCGGTGCGCTGCTGCGCCTGCTGGCCACCGACCCCGACCGCTTCGAGCGGCTCGCCCTCGTCCTGCCGGCGGCGGTGGACGCGACCCGCGCCGACGGTGCGACGCTGCGCCTGCAGGCCCTCGGCGACGCCATCGACGCGGGCGACGCCGACGCCGTCACGGAGATCCTCATGTCCGAAGTCCCCCCCGCCGTCCGCGAGCGCCGCGGGGTCGCGACGCTCGTGCGCCGCCGCGCCGTGCAGCTGAGCGGTCGCCCGGCGCCGCGCCCGCTGCGCGACGACCGGCCGCTGCGCGACCGCGCGGTCCTGTCGCGCGTCGCCGCGCCGACGCTCGTCGTCGGCCAGGCCGGCGACCCGCTGCACCGCCTCGAGCTGGCCGACGAGCTGGCCGCCGCGCTGCCGGCCGGCCGGCTGCTCCCGCTGCCCGTCGGCGGCGTCTTCTGGTCGGCGACCCGCACCGTCCAGGACGCGCTGGCCGCCCACCTCGGGGAGGTCGCGTGAGCGGCCTGCTGGAGGGCAAGCGGCTGCTCGTCACCGGGGTGCTCACCGAGCAGTCGATCGCCTTCTCGGTGGCCCGCACGGCGGTCGAGCAGGGCGCGCAGGTCGTGCTCACCGGGTTCGGCCGCAGCGGCTCGCTGACCCGGCGCATCGCCCGGCGGCTGCCCGGCGAGCCGCCGGTGGTCGAGCTCGACGTCACCAGCGAGGACGACCTCGCCGCCCTGCCCGACCGGGTGCGCGAGCACGTCGACGGCCTCGACGGCGTGCTGCACGCCATCGGCTTCGCGCCCGCCGGGGCGCTCGGCGGGGGCGTGCTCGACACCGCGTGGGAGGACGTCGGCGTCGCGCTGCACGTCTCCACCTGGTCGTACGCCGCGCTGGCCCGGGCCGCGCTGCCGCTGCTCACCCCCGGCTCGTCGTACGTCGGCCTGGACTTCGACGCCCGCGTCGCCTGGCCGGAGTACGACTGGATGGGCGTGGCCAAGGCCGGCCTGGAGTCGGCGAACCGCTACCTGGCGCGCGACCTCGGGCCGCACCGGGTGCGCGCCAACCTCGTCGCCGCCGGGCCGCTGCGCACCATGGCGGCCAAGAGCATCCCGGGCTTCGCGAAGTTCGAGGACGCCTGGACCGAGCGCGCCCCGCTCGGCTGGGACATCCGCGACCCCGAGCCGGTCGCGCGCACCTGCTGCGCGCTGCTGTCGGACTGGTTCCCGGCCACCACCGGCACGATCGTCTACGTCGACGGGGGCTTCAGCGCGATCGGCGTCTAGGGCGCCGCACCGCTTCGTGGTGGCGTGTCCGTTGCTGCGCAACGATCTGCACACGACACGTGTCGGATGCGGCCATCCGGGTGACCGTGGTCACACCTCGTGGTTGAGTCCGGTCCGGACGTGACCCCGCCGACCAGGAGGACCGACGTGCTCGAGGTGAAGGACCTGCAGGTGACGTACGGCGGCGCCGTACGTGCCCTGCGCGGCGTGAGCCTGGAGGTGCCCGACGGCAAGGTCGTGGCGGTGCTGGGCAGCAACGGGGCCGGCAAGACCACCCTGCTGCGCAGCATCTCCGGGACCCTCAAGCTGCACAAGGGCAAGGTGGAGGCGGGCTCGATCTCCTTCGACGGCGGCGACGTGCTGGGCAAGGACCCGGCGCAGGTCGTCGGCCGCGGGCTGCTCCAGGTCCCCGAGGGGCGGCGGATCTTCAGCCGCCTGACGGTGGAGGAGAACCTGCGGGCCGGCGGCATGGGCGCGTCGGACCGCAGCGGGCGCAGCGCGGCGATGGACCGGGTCTACGACCTGTTCCCGGTGCTGCGCGACCGCCGCGGCGGCCGCGCCGGCCTGCTGTCCGGCGGCGAGCAGCAGATGCTGGCGATCGGGCGGGCGCTCATGGCCGGCCCCCGGCTGCTGCTGCTCGACGAGCCGTCGCTCGGGCTCGCCCCCAAGATCATCGGGCAGATCGGCGACATCGTCCGCGAGATCAACCGGCAGGGCACCTCGGTGATGCTCGTGGAGCAGAACGCCACGATGGCGCTGGGCGTGGCCGACCTGGCCTACGTGCTCGACGTCGGCGAGGTGGCGCTCTCCGGCCCCGCGGCCGAGCTGGCCCGCACCGAGGAGGTGCAGCGGCTCTACCTCGGGCACGGCGCCGACGAGGGCGAGCAGGTGCACGAGGTCGTGCAGCGCGAGCACAAGACGCTGGCCCGGTGGTCGGCGTGACCGCGCCGGCCGGGGCCCCGGCCACCGCCGCCGAGCGCGGGATCCCCGAGCTGCAGGTCCGGGACGTCACCGTGCGCTTCGGCGCCCTGGCGGCGCTGTCCGAGGTCTCCTTCACCGTGGCGCCCGGCACCGTGCACGCGGTCATCGGGCCCAACGGCGCCGGCAAGTCGACCTTGTTCAACGTGCTGTCCGGCGTCTACCAGGCGACCGAGGGCGAGGTCCGCTTCGGCGACGCCGTCCTCACCCGGATGAGGCCGCACCAGATCGCCAAGCTGCGCGTCGCCCGGGCGTTCCAGAACATCGCGCTGTCCGGCGGCCAGAGCGTCATCGAGAACCTCATGCTCGGCCGCCACCACCTCACCAGGGCGGGCTTCCTCAGCTCCGGGCTGCGGCTGCCCCGGGCGACCCGCGAGGGTCGGCTCCACGGCGAGCGCGCCCGCGAGATCGCCCGCTTCCTCGAGCTCGGCGACAAGCTCGACACCCCGGTCGGCGTCCTGTCGTACGGCGACCAGAAGCGCGTCGAGGTCGCCCGGGCGCTGTGCACCGAGCCCGACCTGCTGCTGCTCGACGAGCCGGTCGCCGGGATGAACGCCGAGGAGACCCGGCGCATGGCCGCCGCCGATCCTCGAGATCCGCGACGCGCTCGGGATCAGCATCGTGCTCGTCGAGCACGACATGGGCATGGTCATGGGCATCGCCGACCGGGTGACCGTCCTGGACTTCGGCCGGCTCATCGCCGACGGCACCCCCGCCGAGGTGCAGCGCGACCCCGAGGTCATCCGCGCCTACCTCGGCTCGGGAGACGACGACGGCCCCGACGACGGGGCCCACCCCGCCCCGAGCACCCCGCCCGCCCCGAGCCCGGGAGAGCCCGCGTGACCCAGTTCCTGTCCCTGCTCATCAACGGGCTGTCGCTGGGCGCGATCTACGCGCTCATCGCGCTCGGCTTCGCCGTCATCTTCAAGGCGAGCGAGGTCGTGAGCTTCATGCACGGCTCGCTGCTGCTGTTCGGGGCGTACGCCATCGCCCGCGGCAGCGCCGAGTTCGGCTTCTGGCCGGGGCTGGCGCTCGGCATCGCGCTCACCGCGCTCGTCGGGCTGCTCGTCGAGCGGCTGCTCATCAACCGCCTGCGCGGGGCCGCCGTCATCAGCCTGGCGATCCTCACCATCGGCGCCGACATCCTGCTCGTCACCGAGCTCACCCGCCGGATCGGCTCGGACATCCTCAACGTGGGGCACCCGTGGGGCGGCGAGGTCGTCCGGTTCGGCGAGGTGGGCATCAGCGAGAACCGCCTCATCGCCATCGGCGTCGCGGCCGTGCTCATCGCGCTGTTCTTCCTGGTCTTCAAGTACTCCGACTGGGGCGTCGCGATGCGCGCCTCCGCGGAGGACGGGGAGACGGCCGCCCTCATGGGCATCCGGCTCGGCCGGGTCTCGGCGCTCGCCTGGGTCGTGGGCGCGGCGCTCGCCGCGGTCGCCGGCCTCTTCCTCGTGGGGGCGCCGACACCGGGTGTCCAGCCGGGGCTGCAGGCCGTCGCGCTGCGCGCCTTCCCGGCGGCGATCCTCGGCGGGCTGGACTCCACCGGCGGCGCGCTCGTCGGTGGTGTCGTCATCGGGCTCGCCGAGTCCTTCGCGGCGGGCTACCAGAACGAGATCCTCTTCCTCGGGCGCGGCTTCGGCGACGTCGTCCCCTACGTCGTCATGATCCTGGTGCTGCTGGTGCGGCCGTCGGGCCTGTTCGGGACGAAGGAGCTGACCCGTGTCTGACACCACCACCAGCACGGCCGGTCCGGCGACGAGCCGGGGAGCGGAGCCCGTCACCGACCCGTCGGGCCGGCGCCGCCCGACCGGTGTCGGGATCGTCAAGGGCATCGCGCTGCTCGTCCTGCTCGTCGTGCTCCTGGCGCTCCCGCTCTACGTCGACGAGTTCTGGCTGCGCACCGGCTTCGCCTGCTCGGCGGCCATCGTCGGGGCGCTCGGCCTCAACCTGCTCGTCGGCACGACCGGGCAGCTGTCCCTGGCGCACGCCTTCTTCCTGGCCGTCGGGGCCGTCACCTACGTCTACGTGTCGGGCGCCCCGGGCGGCACGGCCACCAAGATCGACGGCCTGGAGCTGCCGCCGCTCGTCGGCATGGTGCTGGGCGTGCTCGTCGCCGGCCTGGCGGGCCTGCTGTTCAGCCCGATCGCCGCGCGGCTGCGCGGCATCTACCTGGGTGTCGCCTCGCTCGGCCTGGTCTTCATCGGCCAGCACCTGCTCAACACCGTCACCCCGGTGACCGGCGGGTTCAACGGCCGCACCGCACCGCGCTTCTCGCTGTTCGGCTTCACGTTCGCCGACTCCGACCCGGACCTGTACGTGCTCAACGTGCCGTTCGGCGAGGTCGAGCGGCTCTGGTACCTCGGGCTGGTCATGGCGCTCGGGGCCTACCTGTTCGCCCGCAACCTGCTGCGCAGCCGGTCCGGCCGTGCGCTGCAGACGCTGCGCGACAGCGAGGTCGCCGCGGCGGTCATGGGCGTCAACGTCCAGGGCTACAAGGCGCGGGTCTTCCTCGTCTCGTCGATGTACGCCGGCCTGGCCGGAGTGCTCTACGCGCTGTCGATCGGCTCGATCGCGCCCGAGTCGTTCGGCCTGGACCTGTCGGTCCTCTACCTGGCGATGATCGTGCTCGGCGGCCTCGGCTCCGTCGGCGGTGCGGTGCTCGGCGCCGTCTTCGTCTCGGCACTGCCGCTGGTCTTCCAGCAGTACGCCGGCGCCCTGCCCTTCGTCTCCGAGCCCGGGCAGGGCGGCGTCAACGCCGGGCAGGCCGCGCGCTTCCTCTACGGCCTCGCCATCATCTTCGTCGTCATCTTCGAGCCGGCCGGCCTCGCCGGTCTGGCCCGCCGCCGCCCGAAGCGCCGGTCGGCCCCCCCTGGACCCACCCCCTCACCCACACCAGCACAAGGGAGCACCGCATGAAGCACGGCAAGCGCACGGGCGTCCTGCTCGCCGCCGCCCTCCTTGCCGCAGCCACCGGCTGCAGCACGAAGGCCAACGACAGCACGGCGAGCAGCGGCAGCTCCTCGGGCGGCGGTGGGGTGAAGACCGGCACCGGGGTCACCGGCACCACCATCAACCTCGGTGTCCTGACCGACCTCACCGGCGTGTTCGCCGCGCTCGGTGCCGACATCACCAACGCCCAGACCCTGTACTGGGAGGAGCAGAACGCCAAGGGCGGCGTCTGCGGCAAGTACCAGGTCAAGCTCAACGTCAAGGACACCGGCTACGTGCCGCAGCAGGGCGTGCAGCTGTACTCGGGCATCAAGAACGACGTCCTGGCGATGCAGCAGACGATCGGCTCGCCGATCAACACCGCGCTCGAGCAGGCCTACACCGCCGACAAGATCGTCAACATCCCGTCGGCGTGGGCCCGCAACCTCACCGTGCCGCCCGGCAACGCCGTCACCGGCGCGACCTACGACGTCGAGATGGTCAACGGCCTGAACTACGCCCTCGAGCAGGGCAAGATCAAGCAGGGCGACAAGATCGGCCACATCTACTTCGAGGGCGAGTACGGCGCCAACGGCCTGGCCGGCTCGAAGTACTTCGCCAGCAAGCACGGCATGACGGTCCTCGAGTCGAAGATCAAGTCGAGCGACACCGACATGTCCGCCCAGATCACGCAGTTCAAGGCCGCGGGCGTCAACGCCATCGCGCTCACGGTCGCCCCCGGGCAGACCGCCTCCGCGGCGGGCGTCGCCGCCGCGCAGGGCCTCAACGTGCCCATCATCGGCAACAACCCGGTCTTCAGCCCGGCGCTGCTGGCCGGCCCGGCGGCGGCGGCCCTCAAGGCCAACCTGCTCGTCGCGAGCCCGGTCAACACGTTCGACAAGAACACCGACCTGCTCAACCGCTACAAGGCCAAGTACCCCAGCGCGGTCCCGAGCCTCGGCGTCATCTTCGGCACCGGGTCCGGCGAGGTCATGAAGGAGGTCCTCGACAAGGCCTGCGAGAGCGGTGACCTCACCCGCGAGGGCGTGCTCAAGGCCAAGACGTCGCTCACCAACGTCGACACCGGCGGGCTCGTCGTGCCGCTGGACTTCAGCAAGGGCAACGCCAGCCCCAGCAAGCAGAGCTTCATCCTGCAGCCGGCCGACGTGCCGGGTGGGGCCAAGGCCCTCACGCAGCCGGTGAGCTCGCCCGACGTGGACGGCCTGGGCTAGCCCTCCCGCGCTCAGCGCCCCCTCCCGCGACGACGCCGGGAGGGGGCGCTGCGGCGTCCGGGGCCGGAGGCGCTCAGCCCCCGGCGCGGTTGTAGCGCGCGAGCAGGGCAGCCAGCCGGCTCACGTCGTCGGCGGTCCACCCGCCCAGCCGCTCCCCGACGCGCTGCCGGCGCGCTTCGCGGGCCGCCTCGAGGCGCTCTCGACCCTTCTCGGTCGCGACGAGCTGCAGCACCCGCGCGTCGGACGGGTCGGGCTCGCGCCGCAGCAGGCCCAGCTGCTCGAGCAGGCGGACCTGCCGGCTGACCGTGCTCTTGTCGATCCCGAAGTAGTCGGCGAGGTCGGTGGCGCGGGCACCGGCGTCCACCACGTGCATGAGCAGGCCGTACGCCGCCGCCTCGAGATCGGGGTGCACCGTGCGGGCCAGCTCGCCGGAGAACGCCCGGGCCCGCCGCAGCAGCACCGACAGCTCCCGCTCCAGCGCGGCGACCTCCTCGGGGCCGGCGTCCTGCGGTGCGTCGGGGCCCGGGTCGTCCATGGTCACGACCGTAGCGGGCCGGCCGAGCCCGGTGCGGCGACCCGTCGGGGACCCGGGGAGGATGGGTCGTGTCCCTGCGCGCACCTGGCCCGGCCCTGACCTCGACCCCGACCCTGACGCCGGCCCAGGAGCGCGCCGCGGTGCGGCTCCTGCAGGGCGCGTCCGTCACGAGCACCTTCGACCGCTTCGCCGTCGGCGCGCTGCTGGTGAGCCTGGCCCAGGACCTGGGGCGCGACCTGGCCGCCGCGTCCGCCGTCGCGAGCGCCTACTTCCTCTGCTACGGGCTCAGCCAACCGCTGTGGGGCCTGGCCTCCGACCGCTTCGGCCGGGTGCGCACGGTCCGCGTGGCGCTCGCCCTCGCGGCCGTCGGCGCGCTGGTGTCCGCGGCCTCCCCCGGCCTGTCGGTGCTCGTCGCGGCCCGTGCGGCGACCGGGGCGTGCATGGCGGCGGTCGTGCCGGCGGGCCTGGTGTGGGTGGGCGACGCCGTGCCGATCGAGCGGCGGCAGCGCACGCTCACCGACCTCAACGCGGCGACCGCCTTCGGCATCACCGTCGCCATCGGGCTGGGCGGCCTGCTCGCCGGTGCGGTCTCGTGGCGCGCCGCGTTCCTCGTGCCGGGGGTGGCTGCTGCCGTGCTGAGCGTGGTCTTCCGGCGGCTCCCCGAGCCCGCCCGGCACCCCGGCCCGGCCGGAGGCGTGCCCGCGGTGCTGCGCTCCGGCTGGGGGCGGCTCGTCCTGGCCCTCGCGCTCGTCGAGGGCGCGGCGCTGCTCGGCCTGATCACCTACTTCGCGCCGGCGCTGGAGAGCCGCGGCTTCTCGCCGACCTCGGCCGGCCTGGTCGTCGCGCTCTACGGCGTCGGGCTGTTCCTGGCCTCGCGGGTGGTCAAGCGCACGGCTGCGCGGGTGCTGCCGCAGGTCTTCCTGGGGCTCGGCGCGGCGGGGCTGGCGGTGTCCTACCTGGCGATCGCGGCGAGCCGGTCGGGCTGGGTCGTCGGCGGCGGCGCCCTGCTCGTCGGCGCGGCGTGGGCGGGGATGCACTCGACCATGCAGACGTGGGCGACGGACGCGGTGCCGCACGCCCGCGCGAGCATGGTGTCGCTGTTCGCCGGTGCGCTGTTCGTCGGCAGCGGCGCCGTGACGGCCGTGCTCGCGCCGCTCGCCGACACGGACCGCTGGGCCCCGCTGTTCGGCGTCGGTGCCGGGCTCGTCCTCGTGTTCGGCGTCGCCGCGGTCGTGGGCCGGACCCGCTACGGCGCCCGACCGGTGATGGTGCCGGTGCCGCCCGTCGGGTAGCGGCGCGGCGCGCCGCGCCCGGACCACCACCGGCAGGGCTAGCGTCGAGGTCCCCACCCCCGGGAGTCCCCGTGGCCGGACGCACCGCCTGCCCGCTGCTCGACGGCCCGCTGCTCATCGGGCACCGCGGTCTCGGCAAGGGAGTCGTGGACGGGCTGGAGCAGAACACCCTGCCGTCGTTCCTGCGGGCGCTGGAGTGCGGCGTGGGCTGGGTCGAGGTCGACGTGCGCCGCACCGGCGACGACGCGCTCGTCGTGGCCCACGACGCGGCGTACGCCGACGGCACGTTCGTGGTCGACCTGCCGGCGGACGACGCGGTGGCGCGGGGAACGCTGCTGCTGCAGGACCTGCTGGCCGCGCTGCCCCCGGGCGCCGGCGTGTCCTTCGACCTGAAGACCGCGATGGAGGACGCCGGGCGGCCCGGCGGGGCGACGACGGCCGCGCTGCTGGCCCCGGTCGTCGCCCGCGAGCACGCCCGCCGCCCGCTGTGGGTCACGTCGTTCGACCCGGGAGCCCTGGCGCTGCTGGGCGAGCGGGCGCCGGGCGTCCCGCTCGGGCTGCTCACCTGGCACGGCTTCCCGGTCGAGCACGCGGTCGCCGCCGCGGCGCACCTGGACGTGCAGGTGCTCGTGCTCAACGTCGACTCGCTGTGGCCGCCGGTCCCCCCCGAGGGCGGCGTGCGGCCCGTGGACCACGTGCTGGAGCTGCTCCACGCCGCCGGGCTGCAGCTCGCGGCGTGGTGCCCGCGGCCCGAGCAGGCCCGGCTGCTCGCCGCCGCCGGCGCCGATGCGCTCATCCTCGACGACGTGCCGACGTCGGTGCCGGTGCTCGCCGGCGTGCGTGCGGGCTGACGGCGCAGCGGGCCGTCCCCGCCGCCGGACGGCGTCTCGCCGGGAGGCCTACCCTCCGTCCATGATCACCGAGCCGCTCGTCGAGGACCTGGGCTTCCCGGAGGCACCGCGCTGGCACGACGGCCGGCTGTGGTGCTCCGACTTCCACGACCGGTGCGTGCGCGCCGTCGGTCTCGACGGGGCGGCCGAGACGGTGCTCGAGCTCGACGACTCCCCGTCGGGCCTGGGCTGGGCGCCGGACGGCCGCCTGCTCGTCGTCGCGATGACCCGTCGGGCGCTGCTCGAGGTCGGTCCGGACGGACCCGAGGTGCGGGCCGACCTCACCGACCTGACCCGGGTGCGGGCGAACGACCTCCTCGTCGACGGCGGTGGCGGCGCCTGGGTGAGCAGCTTCGGCTTCGACCTGGCCGGCGGTGGCCCGGCCGTGCCGACCGCGCTGGTGCGCGTGGAGCCCGACGGCAGTGCGCACGCGGCGGCGCAGGACCTGCTCTTCCCCAACGGCATGGCGCTGACCGACGACGGCCGCACCCTCGTCGTGGCCGAGACGTGGGGCGCGCGGATCACGGCCTTCGACGTCGCCCCCGACGGGGCGCTGTCGGGGCGGCGGGTCTTCGCCGAGACACCGGGCCTGGCGCCCGACGGGCTGTGCCTCGACGCCGAGGGCTGCGTGTGGTTCGCGACCGCCCGCACCGCCGAGGTCCTCCGGGTGCGCGAGGGCGGCGAGGTCGCCGGCCGGGTCGCGGTCGGGTCGGGCTCGCTGTCGTACGCCTGCACGCTCGGCGGTGACGACGGCCGCACGCTGTTCGTGTGCACGGCGCCCACCTGGCGCGAGGGCGGGCCGCGCGCAGGCCGCGTCGAGGTCGCCCGGGTGGACGTGCCGCGGGCGGGTCGCCCCTGACCGGCGGGTCGGTGCGGGTCGGTGCGGGTCGGTGCGGGCAGGGACCGGGCATGCCCAACCGCCTGGCCGCCAGCACCAGCCCGTACCTGCTGCAGCACCAGGACAACCCCGTCGACTGGTGGGAGTGGGGCCCGGAGGCCTTCGCCGAGGCCGAGCGCCGGGGCGTGCCGGTCCTGCTGAGCGTCGGCTACGCCGCCTGCCACTGGTGCCACGTCATGGCCCACGAGTCCTTCGAGGACGAGCCGACGGCGGCCTACCTGGACGAGCACTTCGTCAGCGTCAAGGTCGACCGGGAGGAGCGCCCGGACGTCGACGCCGTCTACATGGAGGCGGTGCAGGCGATGACCGGCCAGGGCGGCTGGCCGATGACCTGCTTCCTCACCCCGGCCGGTGAGCCGTTCTTCTGCGGCACCTACTGGCCCGCCCTGCCGCGCGGGCGCGTGCCGAGCTTCCGGCAGGTGCTCGAGTCGGTCGTCGCGGCCTGGCGCGACCGCCGCGGCGAGCTCGAGCAGGCCGGCGCCGACCTCGTCGCCCGGTTGTCCCGCCCGACGTCCACCGCGCGTGCCGAGATCACCCCGGACCTGCTCGACGCGGCGGTCGCGTCGCTGCGGTCGTCGTACGACGGGGTGCACGGCGGTCTCGGGGGAGCACCGAAGTTCCCGCCGTCGATGGTCCTCGAGGCGCTGCTGCGCGCGCACGCGCGCACCGGCCAGGGGCTCGAGCTGGTGGCGCACACCTGCCGCGCGATGGCCTCCGGCGGGATGTACGACCAGCTCGGCGGGGGCTTCGCCCGCTACAGCGTCGACGCCACCTGGACGGTGCCGCACTTCGAGAAGATGCTCTACGACAACGCGCTGCTGCTGCGCGTCTACGCGCACTGGTGGCGCGCCAGCGGCGACGAGACGGCGCGGCGGGTGGCGACCGAGACGGCGGAGTTCCTGCTGCGCGACCTGCGCACCGCCGAGGGCGGGTTCGCCAGCGCGCTCGACGCCGACACGTCCGGGGAGGAGGGGCTGACGTACGTCTGGACGCCCGCGCAGCTCGTCGAGGTCCTCGGCGAGGACGACGGGCGGTGGGCCGTCGAGCAGTTCGACGTGACCGGCACCTTCGAGCACGGCACGTCGGTGCTGCAGCGGCTCGCCGAGCCCGACGACGCGCGGCGGTACGACCGGGTCCGCGCCGAGCTGCTCCGGGCCCGCGGGCGACGGCCCCAGCCGGGCCGCGACGACAAGGTGGTGACCGCCTGGAACGGGCTGGCCGTCGCCGCCCTCGCCGACGCGGGCGTGCTGCTGGGCCGGCCCGACTGGGTGCGGGCCGCGGACGCGTGCGCCGACCTGCTGCTGGAGCGCCACCTCGTCGACGGCCGGCTGCGCCGCACCAGCCGCGACGGCGTCGTCGGCACCAGTGCCGGCGTGCTCGAGGACCACGCCGACCTCGCCGAGGGGCTCCTCGCGCTGCACCAGGCGACCGGCGACCCGCGCCGGCTCGACGGCGCTGCGCACCTGCTGCGGGTCGTCCTCGAGCACTTCGGCGACGGGCAGGGCGGTCTCTTCGACACCGCGGACGACGCCGAGCAGCTCGTCCGCAGGCCGCAGGACCCGACCGACGGGGCGACGCCGAGCGGGGCCAGCGCGGCGGCGCAGGCCCTGCTGACGTACGCCGCGATCACCGGCTCGGCCGAGCACCGCGAGGCGGCGGAGGTCGCGCTCGGCACGCTGGCGCCGCTGTTCGCCCGGCACGCCCGCTTCGCCGGCTGGGCGCTGGCCGCTGCCGAGGCGCTGGTCGCGGGTCCGGCCGAGGTCGTCGTCCTGGACCGCCCGGACCTGCTGGCGGTGGCCCGGCTGGGCACCTCGCCGGGCGCCGTCGTCGTGACCGGCGGGCCGCTGGCGCAGGACCGCGAGCCCGGTGCGGCGTACGTCTGCCGGGGCTTCACCTGCGAGCTGCCGACGACGGACGCCGAGCGGCTGCGCCAGCAGCTGCAGGTCGTGGTCCCGTCCTGACGTGCTCGACAGGGCTGCCGTGTCGTGCAACGCTGTAAGCACGTAAGCACACACGCAGTACGGGAGGCAGCGGTGCGGCACGACACGCAGTCCAGGACAGGCCCGCCGGACGCTGCCGGGCGGGGGCGCGGCGACGACGCCGAGCAGCCCTCGGCCGAGGGGATCGGGGGGTGGTTCGCCGGGCGGCTGCCCGACGGCTGGTACGAGACGGCGCCCGAGGTCACGGTCGACCGCGACGAGGTCCTCGTCGTCGGCCGGGTCGGCGCGCCCGAGGCGGCCGGCGACGAGGCCGCGACGGCGCAGGCCGAGGCGGGGCGCATCGCGCGCTTCCGGGAGAGCACGCGGGACGAGCGCATGGCGATCGCCCGGGAGGCCGAGCACCGCTACGGCCGCAAGGTCGCCTGGGGGGCGCAGGCCGGCGGGACGCGACAGGTGTTCACGACGCTGTCGGTGCCGGTCATGACCCGGCTGCGCCAGCCCGAGCGCCAGGTGCTCGACACCCTGCTCGCCGCCGGGGTCGCACGGAGCCGCTCCGAGGCGCTCGCGTGGTGCGTGCGGCTGGTGGGCGAGCACGCCGACGCGTGGCTGGCCGAGCTGCGCTCGGCGATGACGGCCGTCGACGAGGTCCGGGCGAAGGGGCCGGGGCTCTAGCCCGTCCAGGTGGCGCGCAGGTCGTCCGGCACGCGCACCGGACGGCCCTGGCGGTCGACCATGACGTACGTCGTGCGCACCGTGCAGCAGGGCCCGCTGCCGGTGCGCAGGTCCGTGCGCACGACCCAGGAGCTGCCCCCGACCCGCTCGCAGGACGTGTCGGCCTCGACGGTGTCGCCGTGCCGGGCCGGTGCGGACCACTCCAGCGCGCTCGCCTTCACCCGCATGTCGAGCCCGCGCGACAGCAGCGCGTCGTACGGCACGCCCTGCTGCGCGAACCACGCCGTGCAGGCCTCGTCCGCCCAGGTGAGGTAGTGGGCGTTGAACACGATGCCCTGCTGGTCGCACTCGGCGTAGCGGACGGGCGAGGACCAGGTGGGCACGGCGGGACGCTACCGGTCTCGACCTGTGGTCGAGAGTGCCCCACCTCGTCCCGGTGCGCCCTAGGTTGCGGCGTCGGCCACAGGGGCCGACCCGCTCGTGGAGGTCCTCGTGCCTGCTCGTCGCCCGCTCGCCCTGCTCCTGCTCCCGGTCTGCGCCGCCGTCGCCGTCGTGGCCGCCCCGGGCGGGGCCTCCGCCGGGGAGCCCCGGACCGGTCCCGCCGGTCCCGCCGGTCCGCAAGGCCCCGCCGGTCCCGCCGGCCCGCAGGGCGAGACCGGTCCCGCCGGCCCGCAGGGTCCCGCCGGCCCGCAGGGCGAGACCGGTCCCGCCGGCCCGCAGGGTCCGGCCGGCCCGCAGGGCGAGACCGGTGCGACGGGTGCGACCGGTGCGACCGGAGCGGCCGGGCCGCAGGGCGAGCCGGGGGCCGCGGGGGCGACGGGTCCGCGGGGCCCGTCGGGCACCTTCGGCACGCTGCACTACACGCCGGTCAACTCCGGCCGGCTCATGTTCTGGGGCAGCGGCGAGTCCGGCGAGAAGGAGGCCCGCGCGGTGTGCGGGGCCCGGCAGGTCGCGATCAGCGGCGGCTACGTCGGCGACCCGGGGGCCCGCATCTTCTGGAGCTCGCCGTCGCTGTCGAGCGGGTCCGTCGGCGACAACCCGACCGCGTGGACCGTGAGGGCGACGCGCGACCCGGCCGTCGGGACGACCTCCGTCTACGTGACGGTGGTCTGCGTCGACCAGGGCTGACCGGTCCGTGGTGGTCTCGCCCGCTCAGCGGGCGGGCGGGACCACCACGCGCGGACGCCGGCGCGGGCTCAGGCCGAGCGGTAGGTCGCGGCGCTGACCGCCACGTAGTGCGCGGCGAAGGCCAGCAGCGTCAGCGCGTGGAAGACCTCGTGGAAGCCGAACCACCGCGGCGACGGGTCGGGCCGCTGGCGGGCGTAGACGACGGCCCCGACGGAGTACAGCGCGCCGCCCAGCAGCAGGGTCACGAGGACGAGCACGCCGCCGCGCCGCAGGATGTCGGGCACGACCGCGAGCGCGACCCACCCGAGCGCGAGGTAGAGCCCGGTGAAGAGCCACCGGCCGCGCCGCCGCAGCAGGTTGCGCGCCGCGATCCCGACGGCAGCGCCTCCCCACACGACGCCGAGCACGACCCAGCGGCGGGCGCCCTCGAGCAGCAGCAGCGAGAACGGCGTGTAGGTGCCGGCGATGAGCACGAAGATCATCGAGTGGTCGAGCCGCTCCATGACGCCCCGCGCGCGCGGCGACCAGGAGCCGCGGTGGTAGGCGGCCGACGTGCCGAAGAGCAGGGCGACGCTCACCGCGTACACCGTCGCCGCGGTGGTCGCCCGCGCCCCCTCGGCGAGGATGACGAGCGCGGTGCCGGTCACGAGCGAGACGGCGAAGGCGGCCTCGTGCAGGACCCCCCGCAGCCGGGGCTTGACCAGCTCCACCACCTCGTGCAGGCGGTCGTCCAGGCTGGTCTCCACCGGTGCTCCAGGGCTCGAGGGTGCGGGACGGAGGTGCCCGGTGTCACAGCCCGTGACCCCCACGAGCGCGGGGTGCGGACGCGGCTGCGCGGGTAGCATCCTCGCACCCTTCCGCCCCCGGCGCTGATCCTGCCCGGGTGTGCGGCACCTCGACGGAGAGGACAGCATGACCACCACGTCCAGCATCCCGGGCCTCGAGTCCGCCCCGACGAAGAACGCGAAGCTCGTCGCGTGGGTGCGGGAGGTGGCTGAGCTGACCCAGCCGGACCGCGTCGAGTGGGCCGACGGCTCCGAGGAGGAGTGGCAGCGCCTCACCTCGCTGCTCGTCGAGGCCGGCACCTTCGTCAAGCTCGACGAGACCAAGCGCCCCAACAGCTTCTACGCCAAGAGCGACCCGTCCGACGTCGCGCGCGTCGAGGACCGCACCTTCATCTGCTCCGAGGAGGAGGAGGACGCGGGCCCGACCAACAACTGGATGGCCCCCGAGGAGATGCGGGCGACGCTGGAGCCGCTGTTCGAGGGCTGCATGAAGGGCCGGACGATGTACGTCGTCCCGTTCTGCATGGGCCCGCTGGGCGGCCGGATCAGCCAGTACGGCGTGGAGATCACCGACAGCCCGTACGTCGTCGTGAGCATGAAGATCATGACCCGCATGGGCACCCAGGCGCTCGAGCAGATCGGCGACGACGGCTTCTTCGTCCCCGCGGTGCACACCGTCGGCAAGCCGCTCGCCGAGGGCGAGCAGGACGTCGCGTGGCCCTGCAGCGACACCAAGTACATCGTCCACTACCCCGAGAGCCGCGAGATCTGGTCGTACGGCTCGGGCTACGGCGGCAACGCGCTGCTCGGCAAGAAGTGCTTCGCCCTGCGCATCGCCAGCGTCATGGCGCGCGACGAGGGCTGGATGGCCGAGCACATGCTCATCCTCAAGCTCACCCCGCCGGACGGGGAGCCCAAGTACGTGACGGCCGCGTTCCCGAGCGCCTGCGGCAAGACCAACCTGGCGATGCTCACCCCGAGCATCCCCGGCTGGGAGGTCGAGACGGTCGGCGACGACATCGCGTGGATGCGCTTCGGCCCGGACGGCCGGCTCTACGCGATCAACCCGGAGGCCGGCTTCTTCGGCGTCGCGCCCGGCACCGGGCAGGACACCAACGCCAACGCCGTGCAGACCTTCACCGGCAACTCGATCTTCACCAACGTGGCGCTCACCGACGACGGCGACGTCTGGTGGGAGGGGCTCACCGACGAGCCGCCGGCGCACCTCACCGACTGGAAGGGCAACGACTGGACCCCCGAGTCCGGCGTCCCGGCCGCGCACCCCAACAGCCGCTTCACCACCCCGGCCGGGCAGTGCCCGACCATCGCGCCGGAGTGGGAGGACCCGGACGGCGTGCCGATCTCGGCGATCCTGTTCGGCGGGCGCCGCGCGTCGGCCGTGCCGCTGGTCACCGAGTCGCGCGACTGGGAGCACGGCGTGTTCCTCGGCATGAGCGTCTCCTCCGAGACGACCGCCGCCGCCGCGGGCGCCATCGGCCAGCTGCGCCGCGACCCGTTCGCCATGCTGCCGTTCTGCGGCTACAACATGGCCGACTACGCCGGGCACTGGCTCGAGATCGGCCAGCAGCCCGACGCCGACCTCCCGCGCATCTACTACGTCAACTGGTTCCGCAAGGACGAGGACGGCAAGTGGCTGTGGCCGGGCTTCGGCGAGAACAGCCGCGTCCTCAAGTGGGTCGTCGAGCGGATCGACGGCCGGGCCGAGGGCCGCGAGACGCCCATCGGCACCCTGCCGACCGCCGAGGCGCTCGACCTCGACGGGCTCGAGATCCCGCAGCAGGACCTCGAGCTGCTGCTCTCGGTCGACCCGGAGGTCTGGAAGCAGGAGGCCGACCTCATGGACGACTACTTCGCGCAGTTCGGCGAGCACTTCCCGGCCGCCCTCGCGCAGCAGCACCAGGCGCTCAAGGACCGCCTCGCGCAGGCCTGACGCCCCGCACGTCCCGGAGCCCGGCCCCTCGCCCGAGGGGCCGGGCTCCGGCGCGTCGCGGACCGTGCCCGGGCGGTCACCGCTGTCCGGTTAGGCTGGACCGGCTCGGTCGGGTGCGGGCGGACTCGGGAGGTGCGCGGTGGGGCTGCGCGACCTCGCGTACGGCGTGTACGAGCGGCGACTCGCCCGCGGGCTGGCCCGTCGCGGCGCCCCGGTGCCGCGCCACGTCGGCGTCATCCTCGACGGCAACCGGCGCTGGGCCCGCTCCGTCGGGGCCGACAGCGCCGCCGGGCACCAGCGCGGGGCCGACAAGATCATCGACCTGCTGCGCTGGTGCGACGACGCGGGTGTCGAGCACGTCACCCTCTGGCTGCTGTCCACCGACAACCTGAGCCGCCCCGAGCCCGAGCTGGCCCCGCTGCTGCGCATCATCGAGGGCGTCGTCGTCGACCTCGCCGCCCCGCAGAACCGCTGGACGCTGAACATCGTCGGCGCGCTCGACCTGCTGCCCGCCGAGACCGCGCGGCTGCTCAAGGAGACCGCGGCCGGCACCGGTGGGCGACCGGGGGTGATGGTCAACGTCGCGGTCGGCTACGGCGGGCGCCGCGAGATCACCGACGCGGTCCGCTCGATGCTGCAGGCGCACGCGGCCTCCGGCGCCACCCTGGAGGAGGTCGCCGCCGCCCTCGACGTCGACCACATCGGCGAGCACCTCTACACCCGCGGCCAGCCCGACCCCGACCTCGTCATCCGCACCAGCGGCGAGCAGCGCCTGTCGGGCTTCCTGCTCTGGCAGAGCGCGCACAGCGAGTTCTACTTCTGCGACGCCTACTGGCCCGACTTCCGCCGGGTCGACTTCCTGCGGGCGCTGCGCGCGTACGCCGCCCGCACCCGCCGCTACGGCAGCTGACGGCGCGCCGCCGGTGCGGCCGCTGAGACCCACGTCCCTGCGGTCGATGATCTCCCGCACGGCGAGCCCTCGTACGGCGTGTCCTCGCCGGGAGCGGTCGATCGTCGCGGGAGCGGCCGCCCGACCCGCGCGCCGGCACCCGCAGACACTCGCCGTCGCCCGGCGCGCCGCCCCCGCGCGGCGCTCACCGGGTCCTAGCGTCCGCGGCAGCGGAGGGCGCCACGCCTCCCGCTCGGGAGGCCCAGTGACTCGTGCGGCGGTGCGCACAGCACGCGAGGGGGCCGCGACCCGGCCGCCGAGGCCCGGTCCCGGTCGCTGATCCCCCGCGGAGGTCCCATGACCACGTACGTGCTCGACACCTCGGTCCTGCTGTCGGACCCGGGGGCCATGGGACGGTTCGCCGAGCACGAGGTCGTGCTCCCGCTGGTCGTCATCAGCGAGCTCGAGGGCAAGCGCGACCACCCCGAGCTGGGCTGGTTCGCCCGGCAGGCGCTGCGCGTGCTCGACGACCTGCGGGTCGCCCACGGCCGGCTCGACCAGCCGGTGCCGGTCGGCACGGGGACGCTGCGGGTCGAGCTCGCCCACTCGGGCACCGCGGCGCTGCCCACCGGCCGCGACGCCGACAACGACAGCCGCATCCTCGCCGTCGCCGCCGGCCTGGCCGCCGACGGCGCGTCCGTGGTGCTGGTGAGCAAGGACCTGCCGCTGCGGGTCAAGGCGGCGGCGATCGGGCTGGTGGCGCAGGAGTACCGCGCCGAGCTGGCCGTCTCGTCCGGGTGGACCGGCATGGCCGAGCTGACGGTCGCCGGCGCGGACCTCGACGCCCTCTACGCGGACGGCGTGCTCGACCTGCCGGAGGCCCGCGAGCTGCCCACGCACACCGGGCTGGTGCTGCTGTCGGACCGCGGTTCGGGACTGGGCCGCGTGGCGCCCGACAAGTCCGTACGGCTGGTGCGCGGCGACCGGGACGCCTTCGGCGTGCACGGCCGCAGCGCCGAGCAGCGGGTCGCGATCGAGCTGCTGCTGGACCCGGAGGTCGGCATCGTGTCGCTCGGCGGCCGGGCCGGCACCGGCAAGTCGGCGCTCGCGCTGTGCGCCGGGCTCGAGGCCGTGCTCGAGCGGCGCAGCCAGAAGAAGGTCGTCGTCTTCCGGCCGCTGTACGCGGTCGGCGGGCAGGAGCTGGGCTACCTGCCGGGGGACGCCGCCGAGAAGATGGGGCCCTGGGCGCAGGCCGTCTTCGACACGCTCGGAGCGCTGGTGGCGCCCGAGGTGGTCGAGGAGGTCCTCGCGCGCGGCCTGCTCGAGGTGCTGCCGCTGACCCACGTCCGCGGGCGGTCGCTGCACGACTCCTTCGTGGTGGTCGACGAGGCGCAGTCGCTCGAGCGCGGCGTGCTGCTCACCGTGCTGTCCCGGCTCGGGCAGGGCTCGCGGGTCGTGCTCACCCACGACGTCGCGCAGCGCGACAACCTGCGGGTCGGGCGGCACGACGGCGTCGCGGCGGTCATCGAGGCGCTCAAGGGGCACCCGCTGTTCGCCCACGTCACGCTCACCCGCTCCGAGCGCTCGCCGATCGCGGCCCTGGTCACCGAGATGCTCGAGGACCTGCCGCTGTAGCGGTCAGGCCGAGGGCGGGCGGGTCATCGACAGCACGTCGAGGGCCTCGTCGAGCTGCGCCTCGGTGAGGTCGCCGCGCTCGACCCAGCCGCCCTCGAGGACGACCTGGCGGATGGTCTTCTTCTCCTTGAGCGACTGCTTGGCGACCTTCGCGGCGTCCTCGTAGCCGATGTACCTGTTGAGCGGGGTGACGATCGACGGGGACGACTCGGCGAGCTCGCGGCAGCGGTCCTCGTCCGCGACGATCCCGTCGACCACGCGGTCGGCGAGCAGCCGGGAGATGTTGGCCAGCAGCCGGATGGACTCCAGCAGGTTCTTCGCCATCACCGGCAGCATGACGTTGAGCTCGAAGTTCCCGGAGGCGCCGGCGAAGGCGATCGCCGCGTCGTTGCCGATGACCTGCGCGCAGACCATGTTGAGCGCCTCGGGGACGACCGGGTTGACCTTGCCCGGCATGATCGACGAGCCGGGCTGCAGGTCGGGCAGGGCGATCTCGCCGAGCCCGGCGCGCGGCCCGGACCCCATCCAGCGCAGGTCGTTGCTGATCTTGAACAGGCCGACGGCGATCGTGCGCAGCTGCCCGGAGGCCTCCACGAGCCCGTCGCGCGCGCCCTGCGCCTCGAAGTGGTCGCGCGCCTCGGTCAGCGGCAGCCCGGTCGCCGCGGCGACCTCCTCGATGACCCGTGCGGAGAAGCCGGGCGGGGTGTTGATGCCGGTGCCCACGGCGGTGCCGCCCAGCGGCAGCTCGGCCAGGCGCGGCAGGCTGGCCCGCAGCCGCTCCACGCCGTACCGCACCTGGGCGGCGTAGCCGCCGAACTCCTGCCCCAGCGTCACCGGCGTGGCGTCCATGAGGTGCGTGCGGCCCGACTTCACGACCGTCGCCCACGCGTCGCGCTTGCGCTCCAGCGACTCCGCCAGGTGCTCCAGGGCCGGCACGAGGTCGTTCACCACGGCCGACGTGGCGGCGATGTGGATGCTCGACGGGAAGACGTCGTTGCTCGACTGCGAGGCGTTCACGTGGTCGTTGGGGTGCACCGGAGCACCGAGCTTCTCGGTGGCCAGCGTGGCGAGCACCTCGTTGGTGTTCATGTTCGACGACGTGCCGGACCCGGTCTGGAAGACGTCGACCGGGAAGTCGTCGTCCCAGCGGCCGTCGGCCACCTCGGCCGCCGCCTCCTGGATCGCGGCCGCCAGGTCGTCGGCCAGCACGCCGAGCGAGGCGTTGACCTTCGCCGCCGCCGCCTTGATCCGGGCCAGCGCCTCGATGTGCGCGCGCTCGAGCCGCTGCCCGCTCACCGGGAAGTTCTCCACCGCCCGCTGGGTCTGCGCGCGGTACTTCGCCGCGGCCGGGACCCGGACCTCGCCCATGCTGTCGCGCTCGGTGCGCCACTCGCTCGTCGTCATGGCTGCGATCCTGCCGGAGCCGGTACGGCGGTCGCGCACGGCCCCGCCCGTACCCTGCGGCGGTGGGGCTGCGGACCGGGGACGGGCGGACGCGGCTGCGCCGGGTGCGGGCCGCCGGGCGCGGCCGGCTGGCCCAGGCCCGGGAGCGCCTGCGCGACACCGCCTGGTCGGTCGGGCAGTGCGCGCTCGGCGCCGGCGCCGCCTGGGCGCTCGCGGGCGCGCTGCTCGGGCACCCCCGACCGTTCTTCGCCTGCGTCGCCGTCGTCGTCTGCCTGGGCGTGCGCCCCGCGCAGCGGCTGCGGCGGGTCGGCGAGCTCGCCGTCGGGGTGACCGTCGGCGTGGCGATCGGCGACCTGCTCGTCGAGCGGATCGGCACCGGTGCGGTGCAGATCGGGGCCGTCGTCGGCGTCGCCCTGCTGCTGGCCGTCGCGCTCGACGGCGCGCCGCTGCTCGTCGCCCAGGCCGGGCTGCAGGCGGTCTTCGTCGTCGCCCTGCCGCGCACCCCCGGCAGCGGCCTGGCGCGCTGGGAGGACGCGCTGCTCGGCGGCGCCGTCGCGCTCCTGGTCGCCGCGCTGCTGCCCGCCGACCCCTGGCGCCTCGCCCTGCGCGCGGCCGACCGGGCGCTCACCGAGCTCGCCCGCGCGTCCCGGCTGACCGCCGCGGCGCTCCGGTCGGGCGACCCGGCCGACGCGGCGGAGGCGCTCACGGTCGCGCGGGGCACCCAGGCCGGGCTCACCGGCTGGGCCGAGGCCCTGGGCGCCGGGCGGGACATCACCCGGCTCTCCCCGCTGCGCCGCCGGCAGGGCGGCGAGCACGCCGCGCACGTCCGCCTGCAGGACGGCGTCGACCGGGCCACCCGCAACCTGCGGGTGCTGGTGCGGCGGGTGCTGTTCGCGCTCGAGACGGGGGAGCGGCTGCCGGAGGCCGTCGCGGACGAGCTCGAGCGCTTCGCCGGAGCGGTCGACGCGCTGTGCGAGGACGACGGGCCGCCGCCGCAGCTGCTCTCGCTGGCGGCCGAGCTGGACCCGGAGGCGATCGGGGTGCACGGGCTGTCGGCGAGCGTGGTCGTCGCGCAGCTGCGCAGCGCCGTGGTCGACCTGCTCGTCGGCGTCGGGGTGCCCGTCGACCGGGCCCGACAGGCCCTGCCGCCGCTGCCGCCGCCGCCCTGACCTACAGGTCGACGTCGACGACGACGGGCGCGTGGTCGGAGGCGCCCTTGCCCTTGCGGGCCTCGCGGTCGACGTACGCGTCGGTCACCCGCACCGCACGGGTCGCCAGCACGTAGTCGATCCGCATGCCGAGGTTCTTGTGCATCATCCCGGCGCGGTAGTCCCAGTAGGTGTACGGCACGTCGCCCTTGCCGGGGCGGGCCTCGACGTCGACGAGCCCCCAGTCGAGCAGCTCGGCCATCGCCTGCCGCTCGGCCGGGGTGACGTGGGTGGAGCCGACGAACCTCGCGGGGTCCCAGACGTCGCGGTCGGTGAGCGCGACGTTCATGTCGCCCATGACGACCAGCGGCCGGGCCGGGTCGAAGGCGTCGAGCCGGGCCCGCAGGGTCGCGAACCAGTCGAGCTTGTAGGCGTAGTGCGGGTCGTCGAGCGCGCGGCCGTTCGGGACGTACACGCTCGTCACGTGCAGCGGCCCGCACTGGGCGGACACCAGCCGCGGCTCGGGGTGGCCCTCCAGCACCGTGTCCACCTGCTCCAGGCCGACCCGCGACAGGACGGCCACGCCGTTCCAGCGGCCGTCGCCGGCGTGCGCCACCTCGTAGCCGAGCGCCTGCAGCGGCAGGTGCGGGAACGTCGCGTCCGCGCACTTGGTCTCCTGCAGCGCCACCACGTCGGGCGCGGTCTCCTCGAGCCAGGGCAGCAGGCGGGGCAGCCGCGCGCCGACGGAGTTGACGTTCCAGGTGGCGATGCGCACGGGTGCCAGCCTGGCACGGCCGTGTGGCGGGCTGCGGTACCAGGAGCACCCGCAGGCCCATGGTCAGCTGCCGCGCCGGCCTGGCTGAGCGTGGCCCCGCCCTCGGAAGCAGATGATGATGGAGGTGTGGATGCTCCTGGTACCGCTGTCCACCGGGGACCTGGTCGTCCACAGCGCCGTCGTCGGCGCCGCTGGGAGCGCCGGCGGAGGCGCACCGTGCGCGCCGTGGACGTGCAGGAGCTCGTGGGCCGGGACGTGAGCACGTGGCGTGAGCTGCGTGCGGCGGGGGCGACGCGCTCGCAGATCACGCGGGCGGTGGCGGCCGGACGGGTCGTCCGCGTGCTGCCCGGCGTCTACGCCGCGCAGCCGCTGCCCGCGTGGCCGGTCCACCTCGTGCGCGACGAGCGGCCGGTTCCGGAGCACGTCCTGCACGTCCGGGCCGTCCTGCTGGCCCTCGGGCCGCGGGCCTGCGCGGCCGGGGTCACCGCCGCTGCGGTGCGCGGCTGGGGGCTGCTGCACGAGCCCGTCGGCACGGTGCACGCGCTCGTCCCGCACGGCCGCACCCGGGTCGAGCTGCCGCGGGCCTCGGTGCGCCGGGCCCGGCGCCTGGCGGTCGAGGTGGTCCGGCCCTGCGCCGACGTGGGCCCGCTGCAGGTGCAGCCGGCCCTGGACACGGTGCTCGAGGGCCTGGGGCGGCTGCCCCTGCTGGACGCGGTCGTGCTGCTCGACTCGGCGCTCCGGAGCGGGGCTGTCCAGCTCGACGAGGTGTGCGGTGCGGCGGCGAGCCTGCGCGGCGGGCCCGCCGGTCGGGCGCGGCAGGCGCTGAGGCTGTGCGACACCGACGCGGGCTCGGTGCTCGAGTCCGCCGCCCGGGTGCGGATGCTCCTGGCCGGCATCCCCGGCTTCGAGACCCAGGTCGTCGTGCGCGACGCCAACGGTCGTCACCTGCTGCGGTCGGACTTCTGCTTCGCCGCCGCGCGGCTGCTCGTGGAGGTCGACGGGTCGCGCTTCCACGAGGCGCGGCGGGACCAGGCGGTCGACAACGCGCTCGTCGCGGCGGGGTGGCGGGTCCTGCGGTTCAGCTGGGCCGAGGTCGTGCACGACCCGGACCGGTTCGTCGCGCTCGTCGAGGCCGCCCTCGCTGCCTGACCGGTACCAGGAGCACCCACAGGTGCTTGGTCAACTCCGCGGGGCGCCGCACGTGAGCGCGCCGACCCGCCGGCGGCACGCTGATGTCGCTGGTGTGGGTGCTCCTGGTACCGCTCAGGCGGCCCCGAGGTGCGGCAGGGTCAGCGGCTGTGGTGCTCGAAGTCCACGGAGGAGTAGGCGCGCAGCTTGGTGAGCCGGTGCTGGCTGGTGACCCGGCGGATCGTGCCGGACTTGGAGCGCATGACGAGCGACTCGGTGGTGGCGCCGCCGCCGCGGTAGCGGACGCCGCGGACGAGCTCGCCGTCGGTGATGCCGGTCGCCACGAAGAAGACGTTGTCGCTGCTGACCAGGTCGTCGGTGAGCAGGACCGCGTCGAGGTCGAGCCCCGCGGCGGCCGCGTTGGCGAACTCGCTCTTCTTCTGCGGCCAGAGCCTGCCCTGGATGGTGCCGCCGAGGCACTTGACCGCGCAGGCCGTGATGATGCCCTCGGGGGTGCCGCCGATGCCCAGCAGCAGGTCGACGCCGGTGCCCTCGCTGCAGGCCATGACCGCGCCGGCGACGTCGCCGTCGGAGATGAACGTGATGCGGGCGCCGGCCTCGCGGACCTCGCGCACCAGGTCCTCGTGCCGCGGCCGGTCGAGGATGCAGACGGTGACGTCCTCGGGCGAGCCGCCCTTGGCCTTCGCCACGGCCTGCACGTTGTAGGCGACCGGGGCGGTGATGTCCACGACGTCGGCCGCCTCGGCGCCGGTGACGAGCTTCTCCATGTAGAAGACCGAGGAGGGGTCGTACATCGTGCCGCGCTCGGCGACCGCCATGACCGCGATGGCGTTCGGCATGCCCTTGGCCATGAGCGTCGTGCCGTCGATGGGGTCGACGGCCACGTCGCACTCCGGCCCCTCGCCGCAGCCGACCTCCTCGCCGTTGAACAGCATCGGCGCCTCGTCCTTCTCGCCCTCGCCGATGACGACCACGCCGCGCATGGAGACGGTCCCGATGAGCTGGCGCATGGCGTCGACGGCCGCGCCGTCGCCGCCGTTCTTGTCGCCCCGCCCGACCCACCGCCCGGCCGCCATCGCGGCCGCCTCGGTCACCCGGACCAGCTCGAGGGCGAGGTTGCGGTCCGGCGCCTCCTGGGCCACCGCGAGCGGGTCGGGGCGGACGTCGTCCGAAGGGCTGCTCATGGCGCGCGAGCCTAGGGCCTGCGGGTCCGCGCCACGGGCACGCCACGGCGCAGGCCGGGGTCCCCGGTGAGAGGCTGCGCCGGTGAGCCGCCGCGACTACGACCCTGCCGCCCTCGGGCCCGCCGTCTACCCGCTGCTCAACAGCGTCGTCGTCCCGCGCCCGATCGCCTGGGTGTCGACCCGCTCGGCGAGCGGCGTCGACAACCTCGCGCCGCACTCGTTCTTCACGGTCAGCTCGGTGCAGCCGCCGGTCGTGCAGTTCACCTCGGTGGGCGAGAAGGACAGCCTGCGCAACGCCCGGGAGACCGGCGAGTTCGTCGTGTCGGTGTGCACCGAGGCGCTGCTCGACCAGGTGAACCTCACCAGCGCCGACTCCCCGCCCGACGTCAGCGAGTTCGACCTCGCCGGCGTGACCCGCGAGCCGAGCCGCCTGGTCGCCCCGCCCCGGGTCGCGGAGTCACCGGTGGTGCTGGAGTGCCGGGTCGTCGGCGAGCAGGTCTTCGGCGAGGGGCGCGGGGTGAGCGTCGTCGTCTTCGGCGAGGTGGTGTGGGCGGCGGTCGACGAGGACGTGCTGCGCGACGACCGGCCGGAGATCTCCCTGCTGCGCCCGGTCGCCCGCCTCGGCGGCCCGCAGTGGTCGACGATCGGCGAGGTGACGACCCGGCAGCGGCCGAGCTGGTCGGCGCTGCAGGACGGCGTGTGACGACGGTCGGGCGCGCCGCGGCGACCCGCAGCACCCTGCTGCAGGCCGCCCGCGAGGTGTTCTCGACCGCGGGCTTCGCCGACGCCTCGATCGCCGACGTCGTCGGCCGGGCCGGCGCCAGCGTCGGGAGCCTGTACCACCACTTCGGCGGCAAGGCCGACCTCTACGTCGCGATGTTCGACGACCACGCGCGCCGGCAGGAGGACCGGGCCACCGCCGCCGTACGGGCGGCGCGGGCCGGCGGCGAGACCGACCCCGTGCGGCTGTTCGTGGCGGGGGCGCGGGCCTACCTCGAGGGCTGCTGGGCCGAGCGCGACCTCGCCCGGCTGTTCCTCGCCGGCGGCGGCCCGCCCGGCTTCGAGCTGGCCGCCCGCCGCCGCTACCGCGAGTGGACCCGCCTCAACGCGACGCTGCTGCGCGACGACACGGCCGACGGCGAGCCCTGGGGCGACGCCCTCGTCCTCGTGCTCACGACCGTCGTCAGCGAGGCCGGTCACGAGGTGGCGGTCTGCGACGACGAGGCGGCGGCCGCGCGGCTCGCCGAGGACGTGCTCGCGCTCGTCGCGAGGGTCGGCTCGTGAGCCTGTTCGAGGAGGACCCCCCGCGGGGGGTGCGCACCGGCGCCGACTGGGAGCACCACCGGCGGCACCGGCAGCCGTTCGCCGGCCCGCCCCGCGACGAGGTCGGCGTGCCCGCGACGAGCAGCACCGTGCTGGCCCGCGGCGAGGACGTCGTCGTCGCCCTGCGCGGCGTCACCGGCTTCTCCGACGGCCTGCTGCTGCAGGTGGTCGTGCTGTTCAGCGACGAGCAGGACGGTCGCGAGGTCGAGGCCGCGCTGCCGGAGTACACCCGCAACCCGGGCCGCTTCCGGCTCGGCGTGGCGTACGCCGACGGCCGCCGCACCAGCGCGGGCGGCGCCGGGGCACCCGACCTCGCCCGCGGGACGGGCGGTCCGGTCCTGACGCTGCAGACCTCGCGCGCCGCCGTGCTGACCTGGGAGGGCGACTACTGGCTGTGGCCGCTCCCGCCCGCAGGGCCGCTCACCGTCGGCTGCCGCTGGCCCGACCGCGGGGTGGCCGAGCAGCGCCTCGACGTCGACACGACCCCCCTGCTCACCGCTGCCCACGCCTCCACGAGCGTGTGGACCCCCCGGACGGAGAGACCGTGAGCGCTCACGACGACCTGCTCGAGCGGCGCGCCGACTACCCGGTGCTGGCCCGCTCGACCTACCTGGCCAACCACACGCTCGGCGCCATGCACCGGGGCACGCCCGAGCGGCTCGCCGACTTCGCGTCGCGCTGGGCGACCGAGGGGGTCGTGGCGTGGGAGACCTGGCAGCCCGAGGTCGTGCGGGTCGCCGACCTCGTCGGCTCGCTGATCGGCGCGCCGCCCGGCACGACGGTGATGCGGCAGACCGTCGCCGACCTGCTCGGCGACGTCGTCTCCAGCCTCGACTGGCGCGGCGAGCGCAACCGGGTCGTCACCAGCGACCTGGAGTGGCCCGGCAGCCTCAACACCTGGTCGCAGGTCGACCGGCTCGGCGGCGAGGCCGTCGTGGTGCCCGGGCACCCGGACGGTGTCGAGCTCGACCTCGACGCGATGGTCGCGGCGATCGACGAGCGGACGCTGCTCGTCGAGTGCTCGCACGTGCTCTTCCGCACCTCGACGCTCGTCGACGTCGCGCCGCTGGTCGCCCGGGCGCACGAGGTCGGCGCCCTCGTCCTGGTCGACGGCTACCAGGCCGCGGGCACCGTGCCGGTCGACGTGGTCGCCCTCGGCGTCGACCTGTACGTCGGCGGCTCGGTGAAGTACCTGTCCGGCGGGCCCGGCAACGGCTGGATGTACGCCGCGCCGGCGGTGGCCGAGACCCTGCGCCCGGTCACCACCGGCTGGTTCGGCGTCGCCCGGCCGTTCGACTTCGACCCGGAGCTGACCTACGCCCCGGGCGTCGCCCGCTTCGCCGGCGGCACGCCGGGGGTCCCCGCCGCGTACGCCGCCGCCCCCGCGTACGAGGCGCTCGCCGAGATCGGCGTGCAGCGCGTCCGCGAGCGGTCGGTCTCGATGACCCAGCCGCTGCTGGAGGCGGCGCTCGAGCGCGGCTTCACCGTGCGCTCGCCGCACGACCCGCAGCGCCGCGGCGGCCACGTGACCATCGACCCGGGCCGCTCGACCGAGGTGCACGACGAGCTGCACCGCCGCGGGTTCGTCGTCGACCACCGCCCGGGCGTCGGCATCCGGGTCTCGCCGCACTTCTACAACACCGCCGACGAGGCGATGGCCGTGCTCGACGCGATGTCGGACGTGCTCGCCGGCCGCTGATCGGCGACACTGGAGGCATGTCCGCGCCGACCTCCGCTCCTGCTGCGCCTCCGGCCCCGGCGCGCAAGAAGAAGCGCGGCCGCGAGACGCCCGGCGACATGGTCCGCGTCGCTCGGCCTGGTCTTCCTCATCGTCTTCCCGGTCTGGTACCTGGCGCAGCCCCCGAAGAGCGACGAGCAGGCGATCCGCGTCGTCGACCCGAGCGGCGACGTGCGCGCGTTCGTTCAGGCCGCCCCGGGGCTGCCGGTGCCGACCGGCGTGCCGGTCGACTGGCGGGCCACCTCCTCGACGCTCGAGCCGGGCTCGCTGCGGATCGGCTGGGTCACCCCGGCGGGGCAGTACGCCGAGTACGACGGGCTGACCGGTCCGCAGCCCGACCTCGCGGCCGTCCTCGGCGAGGGCAGCACGGACGGGCCCGACGTCGTCGTCGGCACGGTCACCTGGCGCTCGGTCACCGACGCCGACGGCCACACCTCGCTGGTGCGGCAGGTCGCCGGGGGCACGGTCGTGGTCGGCTCGCTGCGCGAGACCGCCTCCGACGAGGAGCTGCGGGTGCTGGCGGCGTCGCTGAGCGCGCCCGCGCCGGGGATCGCCGTGGGCGAGCCCGACCCGACCCGCTAGTCCGCCCCGCGCTCGGCGACGACCGCGTCGAGCCGCTCGCGGGCGCCGTCGAGGAACTCCTGGCAGACGCCGGCGAGCTGCTCGCCGCGCTCCCAGAGCGCCAGCGACTCCTCCAGCGTCGCGCCGCCCGCCTCGAGCCGCCGGACCACGTCGACGAGCTCGTCGCGGGCGGCCTCGTACGTCGGTCGGGCGGGGCTGTCGGGCACGGCTCGACCCTAGGTCACCCGAACAGCGGCAGGCGGCCCGCGAGCCCGGCCGGCGCCGGGGCCCGCCCGGTCGCGGCGCGCACCGCCGCGTCGTCGTCGAGCTCGGCGGGCAGCGGCTCGCCGAGCAGCGCCTCGGCGGTGCGCCGGGTCAGCGCGAGCGGTCCCGGCGGCGGGCCCGGCCGGTCCAGGCCGACGACGAGGTCGAGGTGGTGCACGGCGGCCTCGACGGCGAGGGTCTGCCGCAGGTCGGCGACGGTCAGGACGTGGCCCTGGGTGCGCACCAGGTCGTCGGGGGAGACCCGCGCCGCGGCGACGAGCACCGCGCGGGCGGTCTCGTCGTACAGCGCGCGCAGCGGCGCGAGCGACGACCAGGCGCTCGCCGCGACCCGCGTCATCCGCAGCTCGACGGCGGCGGCGTCCGTGCCGGGCCGCCAGCCGCGCCAGTAGTCGACCGCGGTCGTGGTCGCCGGGCCGTCCGCGGGGGTCGCGAGCGCGACGAGCGCCCGCTGCGCGTCGCCGAGCAGGTGGAAGACGAGGTCGCGCACGCACCAGCCCGCGCAACCGGTGGGCTCCCACTGCGCCTCCGCGGGCAGCTCGACGAGCAGGTCGATCAGGCCCGAGTACGCCTCTTCGAGGGCGCTCACGCCCGCCGCACCTGCAGCTCGCCGCGGGCGACGCGCACCCGCAGCGCCTCGGTGAGCGCCACGTCGCCCGGGTCGCGCACCACGCTGCCGTCGGCGTGCTGCAGGACCGCGTAGCCGCGCTCGAGGGTGGCCTGCGGGCTGAGGGCGACGACCCGGGCGCGGGTGTGGGCGAGGTCGGCGGTCGCGCGGTCCAGCGCCGCGGCCGTGCAGCGCCGCGCCCGGTCGCGCAGGCCGCGGACGGCTTCGGCGGGGCCGTCGACGAGCACGTGCGGGTCGGCCAGGACGGGCCGGGAGCGTACGGCGGTGAGCCCGGCGGTCTCGCGGGCGACGGTGCCGGCGAGCACCCGGCGGGCCCGGTCGCGCAGGGCGTGCACCCGGGACAGCTCCTCGACGACGTCCGGCACGACCCGCTTGCCGGCGTCGGTGGGGGTCGAGCAGCGCACGTCGGCGACGAGGTCGACGAGCGGGCTGTCGGGCTCGTGGCCGATCGCGCTCACCACGGGGGTGCGGCAGGCCGCGACCGCGCGGCACAGCGCCTCGTCGCTGAAGGGCAGCAGGTCCTCGACGCTGCCGCCGCCCCGGGCCAGCACGATGACGTCGACCTGCGGGTCGCGGTCCAGCGCGCGCAGCGCATCGGTGACCTGCTCGACGGCCAGGTGCCCCTGCACGGCCACCGCGCGCACGTCGAACCGGACCGCCGGCCAGCGGCGCCGGGCGTTCTCGAGCACGTCGCGCTCCGCGGCGCTCGCCCGGCCGGTGACCAGCCCGACGGTGCGCGGCAGGAACGGCAGCGGCCGCTTGCGGTCGGCGGCGAACAGGCCCTCCGCGGCGAGCACGCCCTTGAGCCGCTCGAGCCGGGCGAGCAGCTCGCCGACGCCGACGGGCCGGATCTCGGTCGCCGCGAGGCTCAGCGTCCCGCGGGCGAGGTAGAAGTCGGGCCGGCCGTGCACGACGACGCGGGCACCTTCGGCGAGCGGCGGGGAGACGGCGTCGCAGACCGCGCGGGAGCAGGTGACGGTCAGGCTGACGTCGGCGACGGGGTCGCGCAGCTGCAGGAAGACGGTGCCCGGACGGCGGGACAGCTGGGTGACCTGACCCTCGACCCACACCCGGCCGAGCCGCGACACCCACTCGCTGATGTGCCTCGCCACCGTGCGCACCGGCAGCGGCGACTCGGCGGTGGTCGCGGCGGGCACCCCGGCACCCTAGACGCGCCGCAGGCCGCCCCCCGGTCGGGAGCGGCCTGCGGCGGGGGGTGCGAGGGACTAGCGGGGCGGGGCCGGGTTGGTCGGGTCGCCGGCCGCCCGCGGCGCGGTCGGGGTGGGACCGCCGGTCGCCGGGCTGACCGGGCTGGTGCCGCCGCCGGCCGCCGCGACGGCCTGCTGCTCGGGCGCGGGGGCGGTCGACACGGGCCCGGACGGCGTCGCCGCCGGGTCGGTGCTGAGCTTGGCGATGCGGTTGTCCAGCATCGTGACGATCGGCAGCCGGTCGGCGTGCGCCTTCTCGTAGGTCCGCACCTGCACGAGCTGCTCGACCGACAGCGAACGCATCCGGCCGCGCAGGCTGCCGAGCGTCATGTGGTCGTAGTCGGGCAGCGGGAGCTCGTCGTGCTGCAGCGGGGCGCCGCTGACGGCGGCGGCGGCCTGCTCGACCGTCTCCTGCACCGCCGGGGTCGCTGCGGTGTCGACGCGGGTCGAGTCGGGCTCGGTGGCCTTCGGCGTCGGCTCGCCCTTGGGCGCCTCGGCGTCCGGGACCGCGTCCGCGACCGCGTCAGCGGCACCCTCGACGGTCTGCTCGACCGTGTCGGCGACGTCCTCGGCCTTGTCCGCCACCGTGCCGGCGGCCTCGCCAGCCTTGTCCTGGACCGTGTCGGCAGCCTTCTCGGCCTTGTCCTCGACAGCGCCCGCGGCGTCCTCGACCTTGTCGGCGGCCCTGCGCGCCGTCGTGCCGGCGGCGCGCCGGGCCCGGCCGGCCAGCGGCTTGACCTCGGCGACGGCCTCCTCGGCCGCACCGGCGAACGCTGCGGGAGCCTTGCGGGCGGCAGCGGCGACGTCCTCGAGGGCGTCCTCCGCCTTGTCGTACGCGCGGGCGAACGGCGTGCGCTCCACGACGTCCTCGACGCGGTCCTCGAGCTCGTCGAGGTCCTTGGGGGCGGCGCCGCGCAGCCGGGCGACGAGCCGCTCGCCGCGCTCGGCGAGGTCGTCGTACTCCTTGCGGACGAGGTCCATGGTCGCCAGCGCGTTGCTGATGGCGAGGACCGGCAGCTGGACGGCCCGGCCGGGCAGGCGGCGGACGCCGTCGAGAACGGCGGGGACGACGCCGAGGGCGGCGGCGAGGGGCGAGGGCAGCGAGCTGGCCATGCGGGAGAGTCCTCCGAGGGGTCGGCAGTGCGCAGTGGAGCGTCCAGGGAGTGGTGCCCGGGTCAGCGGCGGTCACACGGACCGAGACGGGGCTCACGGTCGCCAGGCGAGCCGCTCATGGTCGCGCACGTAGACTGGCGGCATGACGGCGACCCCCGCAGTCCCTGTCCCCAGCACCTCCCCGGGTCCGGCTCGCCGGGTCCTCGTCGCGAAGCCCCGTGGCTACTGCGCCGGCGTCGACCGGGCGGTGCTCACGGTGGAGAAGGCGCTCGAGCTGTACGGCCCGCCGGTCTACGTCCGCAAGCAGATCGTGCACAACGCGCACGTCGTGCGGACCCTCGAGGCGCAGGGCGCGGTCTTCGTCGAGGAGACCGACGAGGTGCCCGAGGACGCCACCGTCGTCTTCAGCGCGCACGGCGTCGCCCCGACGGTGCACGCCGAGGCGAAGGTGCGCCGGCTGCGCACGATCGACGCGACCTGCCCGCTGGTCACCAAGGTGCACATGGAGGCCAAGCGCTTCGCGGCCGACGACGTCGACATCGTCCTCATCGGCCACGAGGGCCACGAGGAGGTCGTCGGGACGACGGGGCAGGCGCCGGAGCACATCCACCTCGTCGACGGCGTCGAGGAGGCCCGGTCGGTGCAGGTGCGCGACCCGGCGAAGGTGGCCTACCTGTCGCAGACCACGCTGTCGGTGGACGAGACCAACGTGACCGTCGACGCGCTGCGCGAGCGCTTCCCGCTGCTGCAGGGACCGCCGTCGGCGGACATCTGCTACGCGACCCAGAACCGGCAGGTCGCGGTCAAGGAGATCGCGGCCGGCGCCGACCTCGTCCTCGTCGTCGGCTCGCGCAACTCCTCCAACTCGGTGCGCCTCGTCGAGGTGGCGCTGGAGGCGGGGGCGGGCGCGGCCCACCTCGTCGACGACGCCTCGGAGATCGACCCGCAGTGGCTCGAGGGCGTCACGACGGTCGGGCTGACGAGCGGCGCCTCCGTGCCCGAGGTGCTGGTCGAGGGCACCCTCGCCTGGCTCGCCGAGCGCGGCTACGCCGACGTGCAGGAGGTCGAGTCGGCGCAGGAGCACCTGCTCTTCGCCCTGCCGCCGGAGCTGCGGCGCGACCTGCGGGCGGCCGGCGTCCCCGGCGGCGCCTGACCGGTCAGCGGGCGCGGCGCCGCCGCGACGTGCGCACGGCCACGACCAGCGCGGCGAGCAGCGTCCCGACCACCAGCGCCGGCGCGCCGACGACCAGCTCGGTGAACAGCTGCAGGCCCTGGCGCGACAGCGTGCGCGGCACGCCGTCGTCGCGCGTCAGGCCCGCCGCCAGGGCCAGCGCGGCGTAGACCAGGGGCGGTGCGACGACCACCGGCCGCCAGTCCTCGCGCCGCACCCGCACCGCGGCCACGACGCAGCCGGCGACGAAGAGCGCCTCGAACAGCAGCCGCGCCCCCCGGCCCAGCGCGAGGTCGGCGGCACCGCCCACGAGGGCGAACGCGACGAGCACCGAAACGGCCGTCCAGGGTCCCCACCCTGGCGCGCGGAGGGTCCGCGACGCGCCGGGGACCGGCGTGCCGGCGGGGCTGCTCACGGACCCGGAGGGTAGTCGCCCGTCGCAGCCGTCTGCGGTGGACGGGCCGTCGTACGGTGGCGCCGTGAGCAGCGGGAGCGGGTCCTACAGCGAGGGCGAGCGGGTCTTCGGCCCTCCGGGCGGGTCGTACGACGCCGACTGGGTCGCCTCTGCCGCCCGGCAGCAGGACGCCGGGCTGGACCCGGGCGTGGCCGCGGCGCTGTCCGGCGAGGCGTGGGAGCAGATCCGGGGTCTCGGCGAGCTCGACGCGCCCGCCGTCGCGCGGGCCCTGCTCGCCCGGCACCCCGACCTGGACGCCTCCGCCTGCACCGTGGTGGCGCGCGCCGCCGTCGACTTCTGCGAGAGCTACGGCGTCACCCCCTGACGGCTCACTCGCCGGCGGCGTGCGGCAGCACCTGCAGCGCCGGCGGTGGGTCGCGGTCGAGCAGGGCCGGGGTCGTGACGGGCCGGGCGACGTCGTCGACCTCGCGCGGGCCCTCCACCACGTCACCCGTCACACCCAGCTCGGCCATGCGCCGGGCGCTGGGCAACAACGAGCGCTCCAGCGAGCCGACCGTCGCGTTGTAGGCCGAGACCGAGGCGTTGAGGCTGCGCCCGAGCCTGTCGACGTGGCCTGCCAGCGTCGCGAGCCGGGCGTGCACGGTGCGGCCGGCCTCGAGCACCGCCTGCGCGTCCTGTGCCAGCGACGCGGTGCGCCAGCCGTGGGCCACCGCCCGCAGCATCGTCACCAGCGTCGTCGGGGTCGCCAGGTGCACGCCGCGGGAGTAGGCGTGCTCGAGCAGACCCGGGTCGGCCTCCAGCGCCGGACCGAGGAACGCCTCGCCCGGCACGAACAGCACGACGAACTCCGGCGCGGACGGGAACTGCCGCCAGTACGCCTTGTCGGCCAGCCGGTCGACGTGGGCGCGCAGGTGCCGGGCGTGCGCGGCGGTGCGGGCCATCCGCTCGGCCTCGTCGTCGGCCTCCGCCGCCTCGAGGTAGGCCGCGAGCGTGACCTTGGCGTCGACGACGACCGAGCGCCCCTCGGGCAGGCGCACCACGAGGTCGGGGCGCAGCGCGCCGTCCTCGCCGCGGACCGACACCTGCTCGTCGAAGTCGCAGCGGTCGAGCATGCCGGCGTGCTCGACGACCCGGCGCAGCTGCAGCTCGCCCCAGCGGCCCCGCGCCTGCGGCCGGCGCAGGGCCGTCACCAGTGCGGCCGTCTCGCGCCCCAGCCGCTCGGAGCCCTCGCGCACCGAGCCGACCTGCGCCGACAGCTCGCCGAGCTGCCGTGCGCGGTCGCGCTCGAGCGCCCGCAGCTGCGCCTCCACCTGCTCCAGCTGCTCGCGCAGCGGCCCCACCACGGCGGCGACGCCGGCGGCCCGCCGGGCCTGGTCGGACTCGTCGGCCCGGGCGCGCTCGGCGGCGAGCTCGCTGCCGTGCAGGGCCGCGCGCAGCGCCGTCGTGCGGGCACCGGCCACGAGCAGGCCCAGGCCGACCCCGACGAGCAGGCCGACGACGAGCGCGGTGAGCAGGGCGAGCAGGTCCATGACGCGGACCGTGCCACGAGGGTCCGACAACTCCGGGGACGACCGCGCCCCGCCGGTAGCGTCGAGGGGGTGAGCCTCTCCATCGGCATCGTCGGGCTGCCCAACGTCGGCAAGAGCACGCTGTTCAACGCGCTCACCAAGAACGACGTGCTGGCGGCCAACTACCCCTTCGCGACGATCGAGCCCAACGTCGGCGTGGTCGGCGTGCCGGACGCTCGGCTGGCCGTGCTCGCCGAGCTGTTCGCCTCGCAGAAGGTGCTGCCCGGCGACCGTCGACTTCGTCGACATCGCCGGGATCGTCAAGGGCGCCAGCGAGGGCGAGGGCCTGGGCAACAAGTTCCTGGCCAACATCCGCGACTCCGACGCGATCTGCCAGGTGATCCGCGTCTTCCGCGACGACAACGTCGTGCACGTCGACGGCCGCGTCTCGCCCAAGGACGACATCGAGACGATCAACACCGAGCTGATCCTCGCCGACCTGCAGACGGTCGAGAAGGCCCTGCCGCGGCTGGAGAAGGAGGTGCGCCTCAAGAAGGAGACGGCGCCGGTCCTCGAGGCCGTCCAGCAGGCGCAGCAGGTGCTCGACAGCGGCCAGACCGTCTACCAGTCCGGCATGGACCGCACGCTGCTGCGCGAGCTGCACCTGCTCACGGCCAAGCCCTTCCTGTACGTCTTCAACCTCGACGAGGACGAGCTGACCGACGAGGGGCTGCGCGCGGAGCTGGCCTCGCTGGTCGCGCCGGCGGAGGCCGTCTTCCTCGACGCCAAGGTCGAGTCCGAGCTCATCGAGATGGCCGAGGACGAGGCCCTCGAGCTGCTGCAGTCGATGGGGCAGCGAGAGTCCGGGCTGCACCAGCTCGCGCGGATCGGCTTCGACACGCTCGGGCTGCAGACCTACCTCACCGCCGGGCCCAAGGAGACGCGGGCCTGGACGATCCGCAAGGGCGCCACCGCGCCCGAGGCCGCCGGCGTGATCCACACCGACTTCCAGCGCGGCTTCATCAAGGCCGAGGTCATCGCGTACGACGACCTCGTCGAGCTCGGCTCCGTCGCCGCCGCGCGGGCCGCCGGGAAGGCCCGCATGGAGGGCAAGGACTACGTCATGCAGGACGGCGACGTGGTGGAGTTCCGCTTCAACGTCTGATCGGGGCTGTTCCCGCAGGTCAGAGCAGGTTCTGTACCCCCTCAGTCCGCAGCGGTCCGCAGGAGTCCGCACGGCCGGCCATCAGATCGGCGGCTGCGGCGCGGGTCCGGTCCTCCGCCGTCGGCCACAGGTGGGCGTACGTGTTCAGCGTCGTGGTCGCCTTCGCGTGGCCCAGGGCCCGCTGGACAGTGACGACGTCGCAGCCCGCGGCGATCAGCGCTGAGGCGTAGAAGTGCCGCAGGTCGTGCAGCGTCACGCCCTGCACGCCGGCTCGGCGGCAGGCCTGCCGCCAGTGGTGGCCGGCGGTGTTCTGGTGCGGCGGCTGCCCGGACGCCGTCACGAACAGCCGGGGCAGCGATCACTCGAATATCCTGACCCCTCATGGATTGCCCGCGTGCAAGCCACTCAGCGCACCCAATGTCGCCACCCGAGTGGTCGATCTCGTTCGTCCCGAGTACTTCCTCGAAACTGACAAGCTGCACCGATGGTGCGATATCCCCAGCGAGAGTTGAAAGTACGGTCGGGACAACTTCTCGCAATCAGTCACCGATGGGACAGTCCGCGACACCCGGATCCAAGTCGCCTTCAACTCCTATTCTTGAAATTGATCGCGGCCCACAATCGGGACAAGGTATTCTTCTATGATCATTGCAGCGTGCCGCAAGAGCCTCTCGACTCGATACAGCAGGGGGTGTTTGACGCCGGCCTGAACGAGATGCGCCATATCTTCATGGAGGGGAAGGTGGTGGCCCTAGCGACCAACGACGACTACTACGACCGCGCCTGGTGTTTGATGGAGGTCTTTGCCCATCTGCTAAGTCCACGAGAGCGCTCCATGGCGGTCGTGTCACTAAATTCGGCGGCATTTGTCGCACACTTGCTGACGATCATCGAAGGGGCGAAGTATACCGAGGGAAATGAAATCAGCCCGAGCGGCTGGAAATCCAGAACAATGCCACGAGTTGACGCTGGACTGACGTCCATGCCGGGTGACAAGCAGCGCGTGATGGCGATAATGCAGGGCTTCATCCTCTCCGGGGCTAGTCGAGTTGAGGCATCAGCGAAGGCGACTGTGGAGTTCTGTTCACCCCGAGGCACCGCTCTGATCGTGGCAAATTAGCCCTGAACGAGAAACCGTAAAAGTCGCCCTGGCCGGTATCCCCTGTATGCCATCGATGTGGGCACGGCCCGGGCCCTGAGCACACGGTCGGGCGGCCCGCGCGGTGTTGGAGCCCGGCAGACCGTGGTGGCGGAATGAGTCCCGACACATTCGCTCATGCCGCCGACAGCGTCACGTCAAGGGAGTCCGGTAGCCGTACTGCGCCAGCCGGTCGCGGGCCAGCTCGCGCTCGTCGTCGTCGAACAGTGCGGCGAACTCGTCCCGCTGCACCACGGCCTCGACTGCCAGGTCCAGCCGGCCGCGCTCCCAGAGCGCGGTGAAGCCGTCGGACACGTGAGGAGCGTGCAGCAACTGCTTCGCCGTCGCGAGGCCGCCCTGCTCCGACACCATCTGCAAGAAGCGGGTGGCGTTGTACCCGGTCTCGCGCTTGGCTGCCTCGTACACCTGCACCATGGCTTGGTGGAACTGGCGCTGCACGTCATCCATGGGCATCTCCTCAGCGTCTCCGACAACGCGAACGTGAGCGGCTGTCGTCCGACATCATGCGAGCGGGGAGCGAGTTCGTCACGTCACGCTCGCTCATGCCGCGTTGAGGGCTGCCGTGATCAGCGACGCTGCGGGCGCCGGAGGTGCGCCCAGATGGCGTAGTCCATGTCCGTGGGGTTGGAGCCAGGCACCGACGCCACCTGATGGAGGAGGCCCTCCGCTTCAGCAGCCGTCACTGCACGGCCAACAGCCCGGCTCACGAAGCGGGTGATCCAGGTGTCGGCCTTAACGCCCGGGACCCCTAGGAGCATCAACATGTAGGTCGCCGTGACCTGCCCTAGGCCGCGGACGCTTGTGTACGCAGCCATTGCCTGAGCAGGGTTGGCCAGGGCGTCCTGCGACGTACGGACGCCGGCGTTGAGCAGTGCCTGCGCCGCTTCGAGTACGAGGAGCGCCTTCCGGCGTCCGTTGACCTTCTGATCGTTCTTCAAAATCTGAGCCAGTTGGTCAGGCGGCACCGCTGCCAGGGCTTGCAGGTCGTCCAGGGGTGCAGAACGGTGATCGTGCCAGCGGTGGATGACGGCACGAACGCCCGTCTTCGCGCCGCCGTACCTCGCACGAATGTCGAAGACCGCGTCAAGCAGGGCCGCCTCGATGGCGTCCGGCCGGCCGCCGGGCCACTCCGGCCACGGAGACGGCAGAGCTTCCACGGCCTCGAGCACCCGCGCGGCATCGGTTCCAAGAACTTGCCTCAACTTTCGGCCTGACCTTTCGCCTGCTCTCGACGCGGATTGGGGGCGAGTGTGCCTCGGCAGGCGCTGCGGCGGACATGGACACCGCTTCTGCCGCTGATCGCGCCGGGAGCGGGTGCAATCGCCATGACGGCGGCGGCTGAGCCAGCGTCGAGGGGCTGCCCGTGCCAGCCGGGGCGAGGCGCGTTCAGACGCGAGGTCGCCGACTGGGCGTCGGGACGTGCCGCGCAAGGAAGGCGAGCTGGTCGGTGATGACCGGCTCGAACCACTGGCCGGCGTAGATGTCGAAGTGGCCGGTGGCGTAGGTCTTGACCTCCCCGTTCCGGGCGTTGAGGGCGTGCCGCAGGGTGGCCTTCGCGGGGGCGACACCGTCGTGGTCGGCGACGCAGAACAGCACGGGGCAGCGCAGGTCGCGGGTGCTGCGTCCGGGGCGGGCGAGGGGGATGGTCAGGGCGGCGCGCGCGGGGATGTCGTTGTGGAAGTCGGCCTCGGTGAGACCGGAGGCTTCCAGCAGCGCGAGGACGCTCTCGATGTCCGCTGCGTTCGACATGAGGCCGAGCTCGCCGGGGCGGGCGGCTGCCTTGATCCGCACGGGCGGGCGGCGCAGCAGCGCTGCGGCGACGTCCCGCCCGGCGGCGCTCAGCAGGCGTGCGACGGTGCGGGGGGAGTTGGCCGAGACCGAGGCGAAGCCGTCGGTGAAGGGGCACTGGACGACGACGGCGGCGACGCCCGGGTCCTGCGCTCCGGTGACGAGGGCGTGGCCGCCTGCGAAGGAGGTGCCCCAGAGCACCACCCGTGCGCCGTCGACGTCGGGGAGCGTGCGGGCGAAGGTGACGGCCGCCTTCCAGTCCTGGCGCTGCCGGCGGATGCTGATGAGCTGGCGGGGCTGGCCCTCGCTGTCGCCGAAGTGCCGATAGTCGAACACCAGGCAGGCGTAGCCGGCGGCGGCGAAGCGCTCGGCGAACGCGTCCAGGCGCAGCGTCTTGACCGCTCCGAGGCCGTGCGCCATGACGATGACCGGCGGAGGTGGCCTCTCAGCCGTCGCGTCGGCGGGCAGGTACAGCCAGGCGTGGCAGCGGTCGCGCCCGGAGGCGAACCAGACGTCGCGGCGGGCTGGCGAGGTCGTGCCGTCGGTCATGGTCGCTCCTGGTCGGTGCGGATGGGTCGCGGGCGTTGGGCGTCTCAGGCGAGGGGGTTGCTGTCGCGCCCGAGCCGGTACTGGAGCGTGCGGGGCAGCGGCCTGACGACGGCGGCGAGGACCTTGTTGACGGCGCCGGGGACGCAGATCGGCTTGCCGGCGTTGACGGCCGCCCAGCCCTCGCGCACTACGGCCTCGGGCTCCTGCCACAGCACGCGCGGGAGCTTGCCTGCCTGGTCGCGGGTGCCCATGACGTCGTGGAACTCGCTGCGTGTGAAGCCGGGGCACAGCGCCGTGACGTTGATGCCGGACGGCTTGAGCTCCATGTCCAGCGACTGGGACATGTTCAGGACGTAGCTCTTGATGCCGGTGTAGAGCAGGCTCTTGCCGGGCGGTGCGAGCGCGGCCAGCGACGACACGTTCACGATCCGGCCCCAGCCGCGGGCCTGCATGCTGGGAACGGCGAGGTGGGCGAGTTCGGTCACGGCAGTCACCATGAGCTGGAGTTCATCGGCCAGCCGGGGCCAAGGGGTCTCGGCGAAGGCGGTGCTACCCGACAGGCCGGCGTTGTTGATGAGCACGTCGATGTCGAGCCCGAGCCCGGCGGCGTGCTCGAAGACCTGAAGCGGTGCTGCTCGGTCGGTGAGGTCGGCGGCGAGCACCTCGCACCGCACGCCGTGCTGCGCCGAGAGCTCCTGGGCAAGCTCGTGCAGGCGCTGCTCGCGTCGGGCGACCAGGAGCAGGTCGTGGCCCTCTGCTGCGAGCGTGCGGGCGAAGCACGCCCCGATGCCGGCGGACGCTCCCGTGACGAGCGCACCTCGCTTCGTGCTCATGCCGCTTGCTCCCTCGTTGCTCTTGACTGACTGACAAGAAGTAGGCCACGCTTCTTAAACGGTCGTCAAGAGGAGGTGGGTGTGTGCCGCGCAACAGGCGTCCGCAAGACCGTGATCAGAAGCAGCGAGAGATCGTCGAAGCTGCACTGGCCCTGTTCACCGAGCACGGCTTCGACGGGACGTCGGTCGCTCAGATCGCCCGCGCCGCCGGCATCACCCCGAACACCGTCTACTGGTACGTGGCGGACAAGGACGCCCTGCTCGTCGCGGCCCTGGACCGGCTGCTGGGAGACGCGCTCGCGGATCTCGCGGACCGCGCGGAGGAGTCGCTGGTCGACCAGGTGCTCTGGGTGCTGGAACGGCTCCAGCAGCACCACCGGCTCGTCACGGTGGTGCACGCGCGCACCGCGCAGGCCCCCGCTGTCGCCGCCTGGCACGACCAGTTCCACGCCCTCGTCGACGCCCTCGTCGCGGACAGGCTGCGGGCGGCAGGCGTCGCGGAGCACGACCTCGTGCCGGTGGCACGCCTCGCTGTCTTTGCTGTCGAGGGCTTGCTCGCTCACCCCGCACACCCGTCGCTCAGCAGGAGCGTCCTCCGGCTCGCTCTGCGCGCGCCCGCCTGACCCGGCAGGCGCCTGCACCACCGGGTCAGCCAGTAGTGATCCCACCCGCCAGGGTGTGCTCAACGGGAGCGGCTCGACAACGTCCGCTTCTGCCGCTGGTCGGGCTCTGCGTTGTCGGGTTGCTGCCGTCGGGTCCGACCGGGCGTCGTCCTCGGGGGCGGTCGCTCCGGCTTGGCCCGCCCGCAGCCGAACGGGGCGTGCCGCCCGGCTCGTCGAGGGCGCCGTGCCGCTTTGCTGCTGCGGCCGCGAGTCCGCACTGAGTCCGCAGACAGTCCGCAACACGCGGGGCTCAGACGGCACCAGGTAGCATGAGCCAACACGAGAAAGCGCAGCTCACGCGACATTTCCGCTGGTCGCCCGCATACCCGCGGACGTTCCGCTTCAACGTCTGACGCGTCGCCCTGCAGGGGCCGACGTCCCCCTGTGTCAGTCGGGGAGCCCGGGCGGGCCCAGGATCTCGATGCCGTACTCGGCCGCCAGCTCGGTGAGCCGGGCCGGGTCGGGCGCGAAGGCCGTGCCGGGCGGCAGGGTGGCAGCGCCGGCGGGCTCGGAGCACGCCCGCATGAAGGCCTCGAACCCGGCCGGCGCGGTGCCCAGCAGGAAGCGGGCCTCGTCGGAGACGACCGAGAAGGTGTGCGGCACGTCGGGCGGTCCGTAGACGAAGGAACCGGCAGGCGCCTCGATGACCTCGCCGCCGGCCCAGACGACGAGCTCGCCCTCCAGCACGTACCACCACTCGGCCTCGCGGCGGTGGACGTGCAGCGGCGAGGCCGGGCCGCGCGCCCCGAGGATCTCGACGAGCGCGCTGGTCCCGGTGCCGGAGGAGGCCGACGCCTTGATCGTCGCCAGCTGACCGAGGAACCACAGGGCTTCGCCGTCACCGGGCCCGAGTCCGTACGCGCTGGCGGGTGAGGCCTCGGGCGTGGTCGTCATGGGTGCTCCGGCGGTCAGGGCAGCGGTGGGCTGCGGGCGCCGCGACCGTAGGGCTGCCGGCGCTGCGTCGTCCACCCACGGATCACGACGCTGCCCGCACGGGCAGCAGGGGTGGACACGGGGCCGCTGATGTCCTTCGCTCCCACCTGACCGGCCCGTCCCGCAAGCAGAGGACCGACATGACCACGAGCACCAGCGGCGGTGACGTCCGGGACATCCCGCCCCTGCGGCACCGCGAGGCCATGGCCCTCACCGAGGTCGAGAACGAGCGGTTCGGCACCGCGCTCGACGGGCTGGCCGAGGGCGACTGGGCGGCCCCGACCGACTGCACGGGCTGGGACGTCCGGGCGCTGGTCGTGCACCTCATCGGGTCGGCGGAGGCGCAGGCGTCGCCCGTCGAGTTCGTACGGCAGGTGCGTGCCGGGCGTCCGCTGACGGCGCAGATCGGCGGGACCCACTGGGTCGACGGGCTCAACGAGGCCCAGCTGCGCGCGCGGGCGCACCTGCAGGTCGACGCGCTGCCCGGGCTGTGGCGGCGCGCGTCGGCGGCCGCGCTGCGCGCGCGCCGGCGGATGCCGGCCCCGCTGCGTGCCCTGCCGCTGCTGCCGCTCGGCGAGGCCCTCGGGACCGACCTCGGCTGGAAGCCGATCGGCTACCTGTTCGGCATCGGCTTCACCCGGGACGTGTGGATGCACCGCGTCGACCTCGCCCGCGCCGTCGGGCGGCCCGTGGAGCTGACCGCCGACCACGACGGGCGCATCGTCGCCGACGTCGTGGCCGAGTGGGCGACGCTGCACGCCGAGCCGTTCACGCTGCAGCTGTCCGGCCCGGCCGGCGGGACCTACGTGCGGGGGTCCGGCGAGACGGTCGAGATCGACGCGGTCGAGTTCTGCCGGGTGCTCAGCGGGCGGGCGACCGGACCCGGCGTCCTCGCGCACCGCCTGCCCCTCTGACCGGACTCGCTCGGACTCCGCCACGGCCCGCGGTCGCGCGCGGTCGACGGTCCCCGGCCGACCTCCCCGGGCCGGGAGGTGCAGCATGCAGGCCATGCACCCGCAGACGACGTTGGTCACCACCGGTCGCGGCGGGGGACCGGGGCAGCCGCTGAACGTCCCGCTCGTCCTCGCCTCGACCTTCCGCGCCGGTCCGGACGGGGGTCGCGAGTACTCCCGCGACGACGGCACCCCGACGTGGGAGGCGCTGGAGGAGGTCGTCGGGGCCCTCGAGGGCGGCGAGGCCGTGGCCTTCGCCTCGGGCATGGCCGCGGCGGCCGCCGTGCTCGACCTGCTGCCCGTCGGCGCCCGGGTGGTGGCGCCGACCGACTGCTACGCCGGCGTACGCGCCCTGCTCGCCGACGGCGCGGCGCTCGGCCGCTGGGCCGTCGACCTCGTGGACGTGACCGACACGGACGCCGTCCTCGCGGCCGCCGCGGGCGCCGACCTGCTGTGGCTGGAGTCCCCGACCAACCCGTTGCTGGAGGTCGCCGACCTGCGGGTCCTGTGCGCGGCCGACGGTCCGCTCGTCGCGGTCGACAACACCTTCGCCACGCCGCTGCTGCAGCGCCCGCTCGCGCTCGGGGCGGACGTCGTCGTGCACAGCGCGACGAAGTTCATCGGTGGGCACTCCGACCTGCTGCTCGGCCTCGCGGTCGCCGAGGGCGCGCTGGCGCAGCGGCTGCGGCACCGCCGGGAGCTGGCCGGCGCCACGCCCGGGGCGGTCGAGGCCTTCCTCGCGCTGCGCGGGGTGCGCACCATGGCGCTGCGCCTCGAGCAGGGACAGCGCAGCGCCGGCGAGCTCGCCCGGCGGCTGTCCGGGCACGCCGCCGTCCAGCGGGTCCGCTACCCCGGGCTGCCGTCCGACCCGGGCCACGCCCGCGCCGCCGCGCAGATGGCCGGCCCCGGTGCCGTGCTGTCCTTCGAGCTGCGCGACGCCGCCACGGCCGACGCCGTGTGCGCGGCCGTACGCGTGGTGCACGCGGCCACCAGCCTCGGCGGTGTCGAGAGCACGATGGAGCGGCGCGCCAAGCTGCCCGGGCAGGAGCACCTGCCGCCGGGGCTGCTGCGGCTCAGCGTCGGCTGCGAGCACGTCGAGGACCTCTGGAGCGACCTCGAGCAGGCGCTGTCCGCGAGCGCCGGGTGACCCCGGGCCCGCTGGTGCGCGGCTTCGCCGAGTGCCTGGCCACGGTCACCGGCGTCCCGGTCGGCACGCTGCTCGCGCTGGACGACCTCGAGCCGTTCCCGCACGCCCTGGCCGCCTGGAAGACGTGGCTCGCCGGTCGCGACACCGGCATCGTCCCCATCGCCGACCCGCGCAGCTTCCAGTGGGCCTCGTGGTGGCTGGCGGTCGTCGACCGGCCCGCCGGTCCGGTCGCCGTGCTCGCCTTCGGCACGCCGCCGGGCGTCGTCGCCAGCCCCCAGGACCCCGGCCTGCTCGGGCAGGCGACGGCCGAGCTGCCGCTGGTCAGCGCGTACGCCGTCGCCGGCTTCGACGCCACCGTCGCGCCGCTGCGGGAGACGGGACCGCTGCGCGGCGTGGTGGAGCAGCTGGCCGTCGCGCCCGGTGCCGGGGCGCCGATGCGGCTCGTCGGCAGCGTGCGTGCGGTCGCCGGTCGCGGGCTGGCCGGGGACCGGTACGAGCGGGGCGAGGGCACGTTCAGCCCCCGGGCGGCGAGCCGTCCGGGCTACCAGCTGACCCTCGTCGCCGGCGAGGTCGTCGACACCCTGAGCGCCGACGACCCCCGCCTCGGGTTCCTGCAGACGCGGCGCAACGTGCTGACCCGCGGCATCGACGTCAACGCCCTGGTCGGCCAGGACTTCACGATCGGCGAGGTGCGCTGCCACGGCCACCGGCTGGCCGAGCCCTGCGTGGTGCTCGAGCGCCTCGAGGGCCCCGGGCTGCTGCGCCCGCTGGTGCACCGCGCGGGGCTGCGCGCCGACGTCCTCAGCGACGGCCTGCTGAGCCCCGGAGACGCGGTCCAGGCCGGCTGACGCCGCGAGACGCCGTCACCCCGCGACGGTGCCGTAGCGCGTCGCCGCCCGGGCCCGCGCCTTGGCCGCCTCGACCTCGCGGTCCTTGGGCGGCCCGTGCACCACGAGCCGCTCCAGCAGCAGCCGGGTCGCTGCCGCCACCTGCTCGACGGCCTCGGCCACCGCGTCGGCGTTGTCCCGCGCCGGGCGCGCCGACCCGCTCACCTTCCGGACGTACTGCAGGGCGGCGGCCTCGACCTCGTCCGTCGTGGCGGGCGGCTCGAAGCCGTGCAGGGTCCGGATGCTGCGGCACACGCGGGCACCGTAGACCGGCCCGCGAGGTGCCGTCGACGCACGACCTACGGCCGCCGCAGCCAGAGCTCGTTGCCGTCGGGGTCGGCCAGCTCCACCCTGCCGGGCCCGCCTCGTCCGGTCGCGCGACGCACGGCGCCGAGGGACTCGAGGCGCGCCACCTCGGTCTCCACGTCGCTGTCGGCGCGCGGCACGAGCTCGAGGACCACCCGGTCCGGCTCGGTCCGCTCCGGCAGCGGCGGCCCGCCCCAGCTGATCTTCGTACCGCCCTGCGGCGACCGGACGGCGGTCTCCTCGCCCTCGTCCCAGACCAGCGGCCAGTCCAGCACCGCGGCCCAGAACAGCCCGACCTCCCGCGAGCCGTCGCAGGCGAGCGCGCCGACCGGACCGCACCCGGCCAGGAAGCCGTTGCCCGGCTCGATGACGCACAGCTCGTCGCCCTCCGGGTCGGCGAGCACCACGTGCTCCTCCTCGGGGCGCTGCCCGACGTCGACGTGCCGACCGCCGAGCGCGAGCGCCCGGGCGACGGTGCGCTGCTGCTCCGCCGGCGACCCGCTCGTCAGGTCGAGGTGGGCGCGGTTCTTCGCCGTCTTCGGGTCGGCGACGGCGAAGACCCCGAGCGGCAGCCCGCCCTGGTCGGGCGCGAGCAGCACGTCGTCCGCTGCCCGTTCCCGGCCGAGCAGGGCGGCCCAGAAGGACAGCAGCCGCTCCGGGTCGACGGCGGCGAAGCGCACGGCCTGCAGGTCGACGGCCATGCAGGACTCCTCCTCCCCGCCCGACCCGCTACACCGAGCCGGGCGCCGCGGCCTCCGGCGCCTCGGCGCCGCCCAGCACGGAGTCGACGATCGCCTGGGCCGTGGCGCCGTACGGCGGCAGGAAGCTGTCGAGGAGGTCGCCCGAGCCGCGCACGACGACGCCGCGCGGGTTGGAGAACTCGCGGAAGCCCTCGATCCCGTGGTGCCGGCCGTAGCCGCTGTGCCCGACGCCGCCGAAGCCGAGCGAGGGCAGCGCGCCCTGGCTGGCGCAGGTGTTGACGCAGGCGCCGCCGGAGCTGGTGCGGGTCAGGACGTGCTCGGCGACCTGCTCGTCCTTGCTGAAGACGTACAGGCCCAGCGGGCGCTCCCCGGCGTTGATGCCGGCGATCGCCTCGTCGAGGTCGTCGTAGGGCAGGACCGGCAGCACCGGGCCGAAGATCTCCTCCTGCATGAGCCGCAGGTCGGGGGAGGGGTCGACGACCAGCGACAGCGGCAGCCGGCGGGTCGCGGGGTCGCCCTCGCCGCCGAGGGTCACCACCCGGGCGCCCGCGTCGCGAGCCTCGGACAGCAGCGCGCCGATCCGCTCCGCGTGCCGCTGCGTGATGATCCCCGTGCAGTCGGCCGACCCGGCGTAGCCGGGCAGCTCGCCGTCGACGTAGCGGGTCGCGTGCTCGACGAACGCCTCGACCTGGTCGCGCGGCACGAGCGCGTAGTCGACCGAGATGCACATCTGGCCGTTCTTGATGAGCTTGGTGCCGACGACCGTACGGACCGTGTCGGCGTCGACGCTGTCGGCGGCCAGCACGGCCGGGCACTTGCCGCCGAGCTCGAGCGTCACGGGCACGAGGTTCTCCGCCGCCGCCCGGGCGATCTCGCGGCCGATGCCGGGGCTGCCGGTGTAGAGCAGGTGGTCCCAGCGCAGCGTCGGGAACTCCTTGGCCAGCGCGAGCCCGCCGACGACGACCGCGACGCGGTCCTCGGAGAACGTCGCGGCGACCATCCGCTGCAGCAGCTCGGCGCAGGCGGGGGTGTACTCCGACGGCTTGATGACGACCCGGTTGCCCGCGGCGAGCATCTCCACCAGCGGCCCGACCGACAGGTCGAAGGGGAAGTTCCACGGCACGACGTTGCCGACGACGCCCTTGGGCTGGTAGCGCACGGCGGCCTTCGCCGAGCCGTAGAACGCCGGGTCGGCGAACCGCTCCTCGTCAGCCGCCCACACGTCGAGCTGCTCGACGGCGTACGCCGCCCGCCCCGCCACCCCGAGCACCTCGACGAGGTCGGTGAACAGCTCCGGGTGCACCCCGAAGTCGGCGCTCATCGCCGCGCGGATCTCGTCTCGGTGCTGCAGGAGCATCCCGGCCAGCGCCATGAGGTGCCCCTTGCGCTCCTCGAGCGCCGGGTACGGGTCGGCGCGGGACGCCGTGCGCTGGACCTCGAGCAGGCGGTGCAGCTCGGCGATCGCAGGGCCGTCGTCGACGTCGGTGGCGGCGGGGCTGTCCAGCAGGGTCACGGGTGGTTCCTCTCGCGGCAGCAGGTGTGACGCACGTTACGTGCCGCGGGGACGCCCGGTGCATCCTGTCCGAGGAGCGGGCGCCGCCGGGCAGGACGTCCCGACGGGAGGACCGCCATGACCGGAACGACGCACGACGCGCCCCCGGCAGACCGCCACGACGCGCTGCGGGTCGTCGGCGCCCGCGAGCACAACCTGCGCGACGTCGACGTCGAGATCCCCAAGCGGCGCCTGACCGTCGTCACCGGCGTCTCGGGCTCGGGCAAGAGCTCGCTCGTCTTCGGCACGATCGCCGCGGAGTCGCAGCGGATGATCAACGAGACCTACAGCGCGTTCGTGCAGGGCTTCCTGCCGACCCTGTCGCGCCCCGACGTCGACCTGCTCGAGGGCCTCACGCCGGCCATCGTCGTCGACCAGTCGCGGCTCGGCGCCGACCCGCGCTCGACCGTCGGCACCGCCACGGACGCCAGCGCGCTGCTCCGCGTGCTGTTCAGCCGGCTGTCCGAGCCGCACGTCGGGCCGCCCAGCGCCTTCGCCTTCAACGTCCCGTCGGTGCGGGCCAGCGGCGCCATCACCGTCGAGCGGGGGGCGCGCAAGGCCGTGCGCGCGACCTTCGAGCGGCTCGGCGGCATGTGCCCGCGGTGCGAGGGCACCGGCTCGGTGAAGGACGTCGACCTCGACCAGGTCGTCGACGCGGGCCGCTCGCTGCGCGAGGGAGCGATCCTCGTGCCCGGCTACTCGATGGAGGGCTGGTACGGCCGGCTGTTCGTCGGCAGCGGGATGTTCGACCCGGACAAGCCGGTGGGGCAGTACACCGAGCGCGAGCGGCACGACCTGCTCCACAAGGAGCCGACGAAGATCAAGGTCGACGGCGTCAACCTCACGTACGAGGGGCTCGTCGGCCGGCTCGAGCGGTCGGTGCTCAGCAAGGACGTGTCGGCGCTGCAGCCGCACGTGCGGGCGTTCGTCGAGCGGGCCGTCACGTTCGCGGCGTGCCCGGAGTGCGGCGGGACCCGGCTGGCCGAGCACGCGCGCACGGCCAGAGTCCGGGGGCGCACGATCGCCGAGGCGTGCGCGGTGCAGATCAGCGACCTCGCCGGCTGGCTCGCCGGGATCGACGACCCGCAGGTGGCCCCGCTCGTGGACGCGCTGCGCGCCTCGCTGGAGGCGTTCGCCGAGATCGGGCTGGGCTACCTCAGCCTGGACCGGCCCTCCGGCACGCTCTCCGGCGGCGAGGCGCAGCGGGTGAAGATGGTGCGCCACCTGGGCTCCGCCCTCACCGACGTGACGTACGTCTTCGACGAGCCGACGACCGGGCTGCACCCGCACGACGTGGCCCGGGTCGCCGGGCTCCTGCTGCAGCTGCGCGACAAGGGCAACACCGTGCTCGTCGTCGAGCACGAGCCGGCGCTCATCGAGCTCGCCGACCACGTCGTCGACCTCGGGCCCGGCGCGGGCGCGGCCGGCGGCACCGTCTGCTTCACCGGCACCGTCGCCGGGCTGCGCGCCAGCGGCACGCTGACCGGGCGGCACCTGGACGACCGCGCCGTCCTCAAGGAGCAGGTGCGCACCCCGACCGGGTGGCTGCGGGTGCGCGGCGCCTCCGACCACAACCTGCGCGGCGTCGACGTCGACCTGCCGCTCGGCGTGCTCGTGGCCGTCACCGGCGTCGCCGGCTCGGGCAAGAGCTCCCTGGTGCACGGTGCGCCTGGCCCGGCTGCCCGAGGCGGTGGCGGCGGGGCTCGTCGTCGTCGACCAGTCACCGGTGCGCGGGTCGCGGCGCAGCAACCCCGCGACGTACACCGGCCTGCTCGAGCCGGTGCGCAAGGCGTTCGCGAAGGCCCACGGGGTCACGCCGGCGCTGTTCAGCGCCAACTCCGAGGGCGCCTGCCCGACCTGCTCGGGCGCCGGCGTCGTCTACACCGACCTCGCCGTCGTGGCGGGCGTCAGCAGCACCTGCGAGGAGTGCGGCGGCCGCCGCTTCTCGCCCGCCGTGCTGGAGCTGACCCTCGCCGGCCGCAGCATCGCCGACGTGCTCGACCTGTCCGCGCAGGAGGCCGCGGAGCTCTTCTCCTCCGGCGAGGCGCGGGTCCCGGCCGCCGTGGCCGTGCTCGACCGGCTCGTCGACGTCGGGCTGGGCTACCTCACCATCGGGCAGCCGCTCACGACGCTGTCCGGCGGCGAGCGGCAGCGGCTCAAGCTGGCCACGCGCATGGCCGAGCGCGGCGGCGTCTACGTCCTCGACGAGCCGACGACCGGCCTGCACCTGGCCGACGTCGAGGCCCTGCTCGGGCTGCTCGACCGGCTCGTCGACGGCGGCACCTCGGTCGTCGTCGTCGAGCACAGCCTCGCGGTCGTGGCGCACGCCGACCACGTCGTCGACCTCGGGCCCGGGGCCGGCCACGACGGCGGGCAGGTCGTCTTCACCGGCACGCCGGCCGAGCTCGTCGCGGACGGGTCGACGCTGACCGGACGCCACCTCCGGGCGTACGTCGGGGGCTGAGCGGTCAAGCCCCTCGACCCCGCCAGCGGAGCACCTCCAGGGCGGCGGCGACCGCGACGAGGTCGTCGGCGAGCGGCCGCGGGAGCAGCTCCTCGGCCCGGGCCAGCCGCCGCAGCACCGTGTTGCGGTGCGCGTAGAGCCGCTCGGCGGTCCGCACCGCGCTGCACTGCTCCTGCACCCAGGTGCGCACCACCTCGTGCACCTCGGGCGCGGCGCGCACGAGGTCGCCCAGGACGTCCTCGACGAACTCGTCGGCGGCCCGCAGGTCGCGGGTGAGCAGGGCCACCAGGTGCACGTCGCCGTACGCCGCGACCGGCTGCGGGGACCCCAGCCGCGCGAGCATCGACTGCACGGTCGTGGCGTCCAGGTGGCTGCCCCGGAAGCCCTCCAGGCCCTCCCCGGGCCGGCCGACCGCGACCCGCACGTCCGGGAAGGGCGCGACCGCCCGGCCCAGCCGACCGGCGCCGACGGCGCGCTGCCGACCGGCAGCCAGACCCACAGCGTCGTGGCGCCCGCGACGACCGTGAGGCGCCGCGCGGCGCCGCTGGCGCGCAGCACCGCCTCCGCGGCCTGCTCGAGGACCTCGGTGGCGGTGCCCGGCGGTCCCCACAGCACCAGCGCCAGCTGCGGACCGGACAGCCGGTGGCCGAGCTGCGCCTCGGCGCGGGACGGCGGGATCGGTGCGCCCTCGAGCAGCAGCGCGACCGTGGCCCGGCGCTCGGCGAGGCTGCCCGAGGTGAGCTCGTCGCGCTCGTCGGCCATCCGGGCCGAGACGGCCGCGATGGTGTCGTCGATGAACGTCGCGATCGACAGCGGCGGAGACGTCGAGCAGCTCCGGCAGCAGCGCCGGGTCGTCGCAGACCTCGAAGCAGACCTCCATCCAGCGCCGCCACGCGACGGTCTGCGCCGTGCGGTAGAGGTCGAGCGCGGTCTCGTCCAGCCCGCGGCGCACGAGGTCGCGGGCGGTGTCGAGCGCCTCCGCGCCGGTGGCCGCGGCGGCACCCGCTCCGCCGGGCGCTGCACGTTGGCCGCCGCCCAGTGCAGCAGGTTCGCCAGGTTCGCGCGCCGCGCGCCCTCGGCGAGCACCGGGTCGGCGGCGATCGCGGCCACCCGGCCGCCGGCCAGCGCGACGCCGTGCAGCTGCTCGAGCCAGGCCGGGTCGGGGTGCAGCGCGACCTCGGCGGCGCGGCGGAAGGCCTCGCGCACCGCAGGGGAGACCGGGGGCCAGGGAGAGCGCAGCAGCTGCACCACGCGCGCAGCATCGCGGTGCAGGTCGCCCCTGGGCAAGGGCCGCGCGGTCCCGGCACCCTGGAGGTCCTGCACCTCCCTGACCCCCGAGGAGTCCCCGTGCCGCTCGCCCCGACCGCTCTCGAGCACCTCGACGTCCTCATCGTCGGCGCCGGGATCTCCGGCATCGGTGCCGGCCGCTACCTGCGCGTCGAGCACCCGGGGCGCAGCGTCGCGATCCTCGAGGCCCGGGAGGCCTCCGGCGGCACCTGGGACCTGTTCCGCTACCCCGGCATCCGGTCGGACTCCGACCTGCACACCTTCGGCTACGCCTTCAAGCCGTGGCGCGACCGCGACGCCATCGCCGTCGGCGCCCAAGATCCTCGACTACCTGCGCGAGACGGCCACCGAGAACGGCCTGGACGAGCGCACCCGCTACTGCTCCAGGGTCGTGCAGGCCGACTGGTCGTCCGAGGACGCCCGCTGGCTGGTCACCGTCGAGCACACCGGCACCGGTGAGCGCTCGCAGCTCACCGCCGGGTGGCTCTTCTGCGCCGGCGGCTACTACCGCTACGACGAGGGCTACACCCCTCGCTTCGAGGGCGTCGAGCGGTTCGGCGGCACGGTCGTGCACCCGCAGCACTGGCCCGAGGACCTCGACGTCACCGGCAAGCGGGTCGTCGTCATCGGCAGCGGCGCCACCGCCGTCACGCTGGTCCCCGCGCTGGCCGGCGACGCCGAGCACGTGACGATGCTGCAGCGCACCCCGACCTACGTGATGCCGGTGCCCCGCCACGACCCGGTCGCCGAGCTGCTCAAGCGGCTGCTGCCGGCGACCGAGCGCGCCTACGCCCTGACCCGGCGCAAGAACATCGCGCACGCAGCGCGCCACCTGGCGCTTCTGCCAGCGCTTCCCGGCCGCCGCCCGCGCGCTGATCCGGCGGATGAACGCCAAGCGCCTGCCCGAGGGCTACGCGGTCGACGAGCACTTCAACCCGCCGTACGACCCGTGGGACCAGCGGCTGTGCGCGGTCCCGGACGGCGACCTGTTCCGGGTCATCCGGCGCGGCCAGGCGTCGGTCGTGACCGACCGGATCGCCACCTTCACCGAGACCGGGATCGCGCTGGAGAGCGGCGAGCACCTCGACGCCGACGTCGTCGTCACCGCCACCGGGCTCAACCTGCAGATCGCTCGGCGGCATCGCGCTCAGCGTCGACGGGCGGCCCGTCTCGCTACGCCGACACCTTCGTCTACCGCGGGATGATGCTCTCGCGGCGTCCCGAACTTCTCGCTGGCGATCGGCTACACCAACTCCTCCTGGACGCTGAAGGTCGGGCTGCTCTGCGAGTACTCGTCCGGCTGCTCGCCCACCTGGACGCGCAGGGCTACGACGCGGCGTGGCCGGTCGTCGACCCGGACATGCCGACGCGGCCGCTGCTCGACTTCGGCGCCGGCTACGTCCAGCGCTCGCTCGCGCCGCTGCCCAAGCAGGGCCCGGCCGCGCCGTGGCTGATGAGCAAGGACTACCAGGACGACGTCGCGCTGCTGCGCGGCGCGCCCGTCACCGACGAGCACCTGCACCTGGGCCGCGCGACGTCGCGGGAGCGCCGCGCCGCCTGAGCCGGGTTGGGCCGGACGGAGCAGTCGGGACGCGCCCCTCCCCGCCGACACAGGGTGCAGGGCACCGCCGGCGTCCGGGAGGGGTTGCCCGTGTTCATGGCCTTCGCGTTCGTCCTGCTCGTCGCCTCGGTGCCGCTCACCGGCGGCCGGCTGTCGCGGCTGGCGGACCTGCGGGTGCGCTGGGCCGGGGTGGCGGTGGCCGCCCTCGGGCTGCAGGTGGCGATGACGTCGCTCGTGTTGCCGCGCCCGGCGCTGGTGGGGCTGCACGCCGCGTCGTACGTGCTGCTCGGTGCCGCGCTGTGGGTCAACCGCAGGCTGACCGGGCTCGTCGTGCTGGGCACCGGGGCGATGGTGAACGCGGTGGTCATCGGGCTCAACGGCGGCACGCTGCCCGCCCGGCCCGAGGCGCTGCGGGCCGCCGGCTGGTCGCCCGACGCGGCCTTCAGCAACAGCGGCGTGCTCGCCCACCCGGTGCTGCCGTGGCTCGGCGACGTCGCCGCGACGCCGTCGTGGCTGCCGTTCCGCAACGTCATCAGCGTCGGCGACGTCCTCATCCTCGTCGGTGCGGCGGTGCTGCTGCACGTCACGTGCCGCTCGCCAGGGGACCGGCCGGGTGCCAGGCTGCGCGGGTGCACGAGGGACCGGGCAGCCGACGAGGCGCCGACGAGCGTGCGGCCTGCATCGTCGCGCTCAGCCTCGCCCTCGCCGAGCTGACCGGCGACACCGAGCAGCTCGAGCAGGAGGTCGTCCGCCGGGTCGGCGAGCTCGTCGGCGACGCCACCGCGCTGTGGCGCAGGGACGACGAGGGCGGCATCCGGCTGCGCGCCTTCTCGCACCACGACCCGGACGTGCGCCGGCGCATGACGCTGATGGCGACCGCGCTGGCGACGGCGCACGAGGCCGGGTTCCTCGTGCACGCCTGGCGGCTGGAGGAGCCGCTGGTGCTGCGCGGGCCCGACCTCGCGCGCTGGCGCGGGCAGATGATGCCCGCCTACCAGCGGTACTTCGACGAGCAGGGCCTGGCCAGCCTGGTCATCACGCCGCTGCGCGTCGCCGGCCGTACGGTCGCGCTGCTCGGCACGTCGCGCGACGGCCCGCCCGAGCACGACGAGCAGGACGAGCTCTTCATGCAGCAGGTCGGCGCGGTCGTCGCGGTCGCGCTGGACCACGACCGGCTGCGCGCCCAGCTGCGGGTGCAGCTCGGCGAGCAGAACCGGGCGCACCTGGCGGCGCACCGCGCGGCGCTGCACGACCCGCTGACCGGACTGCCCAACCGGCGGCTGCTGCTGCAGCACCTGTCGGGCCTGTCGGCGCGCGGCGAGTCGGGGGTGGCGCTGCTGCTGCTCGACCTCGACGGCTTCAAGCACGTCAACGACTCCTTCGGCCACGCGGTGGGGGACGCGGTGCTCGCCGAGGTCGCCGAGCGGCTGGCGGACGCGGTGGCCGCGCACACCGAGCCGGGGCGCACGACGCTGGCCCGGCTCGGCGGCGACGAGTTCGCCGTCCTCGTCCCCGACGGCCGCGGGACGCCGGACGCCGAGGGGCTCGCCGGGCGACTGGTCGACGCGCTGCAGCGGCCCTCCGGACTGCTCCCGCCGGGCGTGCTCGTGAGCGCCAGCGTGGGGTCCGCCCGCGGGCCGGCGCGGGAGGCGTCCCGCCTGCTGCGCCGGGCCGACATCGCGATGTACCGCGCCAAGCGCGACGGGCTGAGCTGGGCGGCGTACGACCGGCGGCTCGACGGTCGTGCCGAGCTGCTGCTGCACGAGTTCGCCGACCTGCGCCGGGCGCTGGCCGAGGGGCAGCTGCGGGTGCTCTACCAGCCCGTCGTCGACACCAGCGGGCGCGACCCGCGGCGCGTCGTGGAGGCCCTGGTGCGCTGGGAGCACCCGACCCGCGGCCTGCTGCTGCCGGCGCAGTTCCTGCCCCTCGTCCAGCGCACCCGCACCACCGAGCGGCTCACCGAGATCGTCCTGCAGCAGGCCGCCCGCGACGCGCAGGCGTGGCGGGGCCGCGGCCTCGAGGTGCAGGTCGCGGTGAACGTCGACGGGACGCTGCTCGGGCAGCCCGGGCCCCTCGCCCGCGCGGTGCGCACCTGGGAGGCCGCCGGGCTGCCGGCCGGGTCGCTGTGCCTGGAGCTCACCGAGAGCGAGGTGCTGGCGCCCTCCGGGCCGGCGCTGCTGCGGGCGGCGCGGTCGCGCGGGGTCGCGGTCGCGCTCGACGACTTCGGCACCGGCTACTCCTCCCTGGCCTACCTCGCCGACCTCGAGCTCGACCGGCTCAAGCTCGACCGCTCCTTCCTGGACCGGCTGCGCGACGGCGCGCGCTCGGCGCGCTTCGTCGGCTCGCTGGTCGCCCTCGTGCACGACATGGGCATCCCCGTCGTCGGGGAGGGGGTCGAGACCGAGCAGGAGGCGCGGGCGCTGCGCGAGGTCGGCGTCGTCTGGCAGCAGGGCCACCTGCACGGCCGCCCCGTCGCCGCGGACGAGGTGGCCGCGTGGTCGCCGGGCCCTACCGTGGACGCATGACGTCGACCGCGCTCGAGACCGAGATCGACCCGCTGACCGGGCAGGGCCGCTGCTCGCACATCGTCAAGCCGACCTCGGACCGCACCGGCCCCGACCTCGTCATGGAGGCCCGGGTCTTCGGCACCGAGGTCGAGGCGCTGTGCGGCCACCGCTGGGTGCCGCAGCGCGACCCGAAGCAGTACCCGGTCTGCCAGGCCTGCAAGGAGATCTTCGAGGCGCTCGGCCAGGAGCACGGCTGGGGCTCCGACGAGGGCCCCGCCGACAGCTGACCGGTCGCCGTCCCTGCGTCCGCCCGACGCGGAGGTGGCCGCCGCGCAGCGGAGCGGACGCAGGGCCGCGCGGTGCTAGGCGACGAGCGGCTTCAGCGGGTGGATCCCGGGCGGCGCCGCGAGGTGCTCGCCGGCCGCCACGAGCGCCTGCGCGACGTGCGGCGTCTGCAGGTGGGCGTCGAGGTCCTCGGTCGCGCGCCAGCGCTCCAGGGTCACGAACGTGCCCGGCGCGGCCACCGACTCGTGCAGCTCGTAGGACAGGCACCCCTCCTCCTCGCGGGTCGGGGGGACGAGCGCGGTGAGGGCCTCGCGGACCACGTCCTCGCTGCCCTCCTTGGCGATCAGCACGGCGACGACCTGGACGTCGGGCACGGCGGGCTCCTGCGGGGTCGGGGACCCGGACCGTACGCCCCTCAGGCCTTCGCGTCGCTCCAGCGCGCGACGACCGCGACGTCGGCGACGAAGCGGACCCCGCTGCCCGAGGCCCAGCGCCCGGCGGCCTCGCGCAGCCCCTCGTCGACCAGGCGCACGGCGTCGGCCGCGACCGCCTCCGGCACCTGCAGCAGCAGCTCGTCGTGCAGGCACAGCACCACCTCGCCGTCGAGGGCCGGCAGCCCGGCGCGCACCGTCGCCGCCCAGACCTTGAACAGCTCCGCCGCCGCCCCCTGCACGACGGCGTTGCGCGCGCCGCGCCCGCTGCCGCCGCCGCCGTAGCGGAGCAGCCGGCCGCCCCAGGTGCGCAGCTCGCCGCCGTCGCGGCCCACCGCCTCGGCGTCGCGCAGGAAGGCCAGCGCGCGGGGGTAGGCGCGCTCCATCCGCTGCAGCGCGGCTCCGGCGGTGCCGGACGTCGAGCCGTACATGGCGGCCAGCACGGCGACCTTGGCGGTCGGGCGGTCGCAGCCCAGCGCCGCGGCGACCGGGGAGTAGAGGTCGTCCTCGCGCGCCGCCGTGGCCAGGCCGGGGTCGCCGGAGACGACGGCGAGCACCCGCGGCTCGACCTGCCCGAGGTCGGCGCGCACGAGCACCCGCCCGGGCTCGGCCGCGACCGCCGGGCGCAGGTCGGCGGGCAGGTTGTGCAGCCCCGCGGAGGCCGTCATCCGGCCGGCCGCCGCGTCGGCGGCGCCCCAGCGGCCGCGCAGCCGCCCGTCCGCGCCGACGTGCGTGTCGAGCCAGCCCCAGCCGTACGTCGTGGCGATCCGCTCGGCGCGGCGCCAGTCGAGCAGCGCGGCGATGGCCGGGGAGGTGCTGCGGTGCGGCTCGAGCCGCCAGGAGCGGGTGTCGGGGACGTCGACGCCGAGCCGGGCCAGCACGTCGCGGACCTGACCGGGGTGCCGCAGGTCGACCGGGGCGGGCAGGTGGCGCAGCACGGTCTCGTCGCGCGCGCGCCGGGCGGCCTCCTCGTCGAGGGGCCGCGGCCCGATGGCGTCCTCCAGCAGGCGCTCGGCGGTCGGGCGGTCCACCGGCAGGCCGCCGGCGGCGAGCTCCTCGGCGAGCAGCGCGGCGGCGCTCTCGGCGTACGCGGTGAGCAGCCGCAGCGGCGTCGACCCGGGCTGCGGTCGCGGGTCGGGCAGCGCGGCGAGCCCGGCGGCCTGGCGCTGCTGCACCTCGAGGGCGAGGGCGGCCCACGCGGCGGCCCGGTCGAGGTCGCCCGGGGCCGGCCGCGTGGTCCACGGCTCGGCGGCCCAGTCGGGCGAGAGCGCGCCGTCGTCGCGGACCGGCCGCTCGTCGGCGGCGAGGTCGAGCAGCGTGGGCCCCCCGGTGTCGCGGGCCGGTGGGAGGGCGTCCGCGGACCACACCTGCGCAGGGTCGTCGCGCGACCCGCCCTGCAGCAGCCGCGCGACGGCGCCGAGGTCCCAGGCGGCGCGCGGGCGTACGCCGGCCGCGAGCAGCGCCGGGACGGTCGTCGCCGCCCGCCACCACACGAGGCGGTCGGTCGTGCCCGCGAGCTCGCTGAGCTCGCGCACGACGCGGGTGCCGGTGCCGTCGGCGAGCGCCGCGCCCTGGCCGGGCACGACGGCGACGCCGACGAGCCGGCTCACTTCCCGGCGAGCAGCGCCAGTGCCGCGGCCTTGCCCGAGCTGCCGGCGATGCCGCCGACCGGACCGGTGGAGGCGCCGCAGGTGTAGAGGCCGCGCACGCCCGGGACGGTGTGCCCGGCCAGCGCGCGGGTCGGGCGCAGCGCCGCGAGCTGGTCGAGGCTGATGTCGAGGAACATCGGGTGCGCCCCGGGCCAGCGCAGCTCGCGGGCCATGAGCGGGGGCGTGCGGACGGTCCGCGCCCGGATGCTGTCGCGGAACCCCGGCGCGACCCGCTCGACCGAGTCGACCATCGCGTCGGCGAAGCGCTCCGCGTGCTGGTCCCACCCGCCGTCGACCTCGAAGGGGGCGCAGGGGCACGCGAGGTAGACGGTGTGCCGGCCGGGCGGCGCGAGCGAGTCGTCGTAGACGCTCGGGGTGAAGCAGTACGTCGGCGGCGGGTCGGGCAGCCGGTGCGCCTCGGCGGCGAGGAAGCCGCGCCGGAGCTGCTCCACCGTCGGCACGTGCGACTGCAGGCCGTTGTGGTCGCCCGGCTGGGCGCCCGGGTAGGCCGGCAGCCGGTCCACCGACAGGTGCACGACGAGCTGCACCGCGTTGCCGCGGTGCGCGGCCTCGAGCTGGCGGCCCGCGTCGCCGGCCAGCGGCGGGTCGAGCAGCCGCAGCAGCGCGGTCTGCACGTCGACGGCGGTGACGACCTCGGACGCGGCGATCCGCTCGCCGTCCTCGAGCAGGACGCCCTGGGCGCGCCCGCCGGGGGCGAGGACCTTCGCGACGGGCGCTGCCGTCCGGGTGCTCCCGCCGTACGACGCCAGCCGCCGCTCGAGCGCGTCGGTGAGCGCCTGGGAGCCGCCGCGGGCGTGCCACTGGCCGTACAGGTGGTAGGCGGCCTGCCAGAAGACGTAGAACGAGCCGCCGGGGGTGTGCGGGCCGGCCGAGGAGTGGCTGGCGAAGGACGCGACCGACGAGCGGGTCAGGTCGTCGCGCAGCGCCGCCTGCAGCAGCGAGCCGTACGGCGCGGTGAGGTCGTGCACGAGGCCGAGCGGCCCGCCGGCGCGGCGGACCCCGGTGACCAGCTGGCGCAGCTGACCGGCGACGGCCTTGGCGATGCCGGTGCCGGTGGAGCCGCTCTCCAGGCCGCTGACGGCCAGCTGCACCAGGGGGACGGCGCGGGACATGAACGCGGCGTACGCGTCCCCGTCGGGCAGGCCGGCGGCGGTCGCCTCGATGGACCGGGAGAACCGCCGGACCTGGCCGTCCGCACCGAAGCCGGTCGCGAACGGCTCCATCTCGACGTAGTCCAGGCCTGCCCCCGCGAGGTCGAGCTCGCGCGGGATGCGGGTCATGTTGATGATGTTGTGGGCGGCGCTGTGGGTGTTGAAGCGGTGGCCGGGCAGCGTCTCGTCGGTGCGGGAACCCCCGCCGAGCTTGTCGGAGGCCTCGAGGACGAGGACCTCCCGGCCGGCCTTCGCCAGGTAGCAGGCGGCGACCAGCCCGTTGTGACCTCCACCGACGACGACGACGGGTGCTGCGCTCATGTGGCGTCCCTACCCCGCGACGAGGTCGGGTCCCACGTCGCCGAGGTCGGCGGCGCCGGCGAGGGCCATCGCGCGGCGCAGATCGTCGGTGACGGCGTCGAGGCAGGCCGCGACGCCGTCGGCGCCGTCGGCGGCGAGCGCCCACAGCACCGGGCGGCCGACCAGCACCGCGGTCGCCCCCAGGGCGAGCGCGCACAGGACGTCGAGGCCGCTGCGCAGGCCGCCGTCGACGAGCACGGGCACGTCGACGGCGTCGGCGACCTCCCGCAGCGCCCGGGCGGTGCTCACGCCGCGGTCGAGCTGGCGGCCGCCGTGGTTGCTCACCACGAGCCCGGCGGCGCCGGCGGAGACGCAGGCGACGGCGTCGTCGGCACGCAGGACGCCCTTGACGAGGACGGGCAGGCCGGTCTGCTCGCGCAGCTCAGCGACGACGTCGAGGGTGGCGGAGGGGTCCTGCTGCTCCTCGTAGGGCCGGCCGCTCACCTGCTCGGGGCCGGTGCCGCGGGACTTCGGGGCGACGTACGGGGTGTCGCCGGTCAGCACGAGGGCAGCGGCCCCGGCGGCTGCCGCGGCCTGCACCCGCTCGAGGGTGCGGCGGCGGTCGCGCAGGACGTAGACCTGCAGCCACCACGGGTCGGCGCCGGTGTCGGCGGGGTCGAGGGAGGCGCGGGAGGAGACGACGGTGAGGGCGCCTGCCCGTTGTGCCCCCTCGGCCGTGCCGCGCTCGGCGCTGTCGTGCAGCAGACCGTGCAGCGCGCTCGGTGCGACCCCGACGGGGGTGCTCAGCCGCGTCCCGAGCAGGGTGAGGCCGGTGTCGACGCGGCTGACGTCGCGCAGCACCCGGGGTCGCAGCCGGACGTCGTGCCAGGCCCGCTCGGCCTCGTCGAGGGTGTGCTCGTCCCCGGAGCCGGTCTCGACCCAGGCCAGCACGTCGGGGGGCAGCAGCTCCGCCGCGCGCCGGCGCTGGTCGGCGAGCAGCGGGAGCACGCGCGCACGGTACGGCCGGCGACGTCAGGGGGGTGGTTGGGTGCGGCGCAGTCCGGTGGGGCTGGTCCAGGTGGTGGTGCCGTCGGGGTGCTGGGTGGGGCGCCAGCCGGCGTGCTTGAGGCGGTGGTGGTGGCGGCAGGCGGGGGCGAGGTTGGCGGGGGTGGTCTGGCCGTGGGGGTGGGGGTCGCGGTGGTCCAGGTCGCAGCGGCGGAGGGTGCAGGTGGGGAAGCGGCAGGTGGGGGTGGCGTAGCGGGCCAGGCGTTGGTGGGCGGCGGTGGGGCGGTAGCTGCTGGTGGGGCCGGGGGGTGTGGGCAGGTCGGTGGTGAGCTGGCGGAGCAGGTCGGCGGCGGTCGGCAGGCCGGGGGTGCTGGCGGTGGTGCTGGCGGTGGGCTGGCGGTGGTGCTGCTGGTGGTGCTGGCGGTGGTGTTGGCGGCGCGGCGGAGCCAGGTGGCCAGGGGCAGGGCGGTGGTGTCGACGGCGATGATCTGGCCGTGTTGGTCGCGGCAGAGCCGGCGGACGGTGACGTGGCTGAGGCCGAGCGGGAGGCCGTGGGGGTCGGTGAGCAGTTCGGTGAGCAGGTGCGGGTCGGCGGGGTCGTGGCCGGTGATCTGCGGTAGCGGTGCGGGGTCGGCCAGGCGTTGTCGGGCAGCCCGGACCGCAGCGGCCGTGGACATCTCGGACGGCTCGGACGGCTCGAGTGGCTCGGGTGGTGGGCCGGTGGCGAGGGGTGGGGCGACCGGCGGTCCCGGGTCGGCCCGGCCTGCCCGGTCGATGTCCGGCTCGGCTGAGGACTCGACGTCGAGGTCCACGGCGGGGTCGACGGGCTCGTCGGTGGTGCTGCGGGCCTCCGGCGGGCGTCGGGGCTGCTGTCCGGGAGGCGGCCCCGACTGGGGCTCGACCTGCGGCTGGGGCTGGGGCTGAGGTGCGGGCTGGGGCTGGGCTGGGGGTTGGGCTGGGTCGGGGTGCTGGTGGTGAGCAGGGCGAGCAGTTGGGCGGTGAGGGCGGTGCGGAGGTGGACGGGTTCGGCGAGGTCGGGGCCGTGGGGTTGGGGGACGGGGCGGGTGCTGGTGGTCTGGACCGGGATCTCCAGGTCCAGCTCCAGGGCCAGGCCGGTCTGTGCGGTGGCGCCGAGCAGCGCGGTGAGCAGCGCGTCGACCTGGCGTTGTCCGTGGCTGCGGTCGTCGTCCGGGCCGGTCGGGCCGGACAGCTGCTCCAGCAGGGTGTGGGCGGCGGTCAGGCTGGTGGCGGGGCCGGTCGCGGCGAGCTCGGCCAGCCCGTCGGCCAGGGCCTTGAGGCGGACCCCGGTGTCGCGGCGGGTCGCTTCGGCGCGGCGCCGGGCGTAGCCGTCGGGGTCGAGCCGGATCATCGCCCGGGTGATCGCGGAGCGCAGCCGGCCGGGGGTGTCGGTCCAGCCGGTCAGCTGCCCGTCGGGGTCGCGGCGGCCCAGCAGCCGCTCCAGGACCAGGTCGACCTGGCGGGGGCCGGTCTGCGGGTCGGTGCCGGGCAGCCGCGCGTCACCCAGCAGCGCGAGGGCGTCGTCGGCGGCCAGGAACGCCGGGACCGTCAGCAGCCCGCTCTCCAGCAGCTGCACGAGCAGCGGCTGCTCGAGCAGGCGTTCGTGCAGCCCCAGGCGGGCCAGCGCGGTGCGGGGGTGGACCTGCAGCACCAGCGCCAGCTCGGCCAGCGCCAGGTCCTTCTCGCTGACCCAGTCGATCGGCACCCGCCGGGGTGGGCTGTCGGCGGCAGCGTCCAGGCTCCGCCGGCCGGCGACCTGCCGGTCGTCGTCGCGGGACACCGCGACGTACAGGTCGTGGACCGCCGACAGCGACGCCAGGAACGCCCGCGCCGCCGCCTGCTCGGCCGCCAGCAGCACCTGCGTCGCCTCCTGCGACCGCTCGAACCCCGGCAGCGCCACCGGCAGCGCGTCCGGCAGCGCGTCCGGCCGGTCCTGGCGCGGGCGCGCCGGCTCGTCCCCCCGACCCACCCTGTCCTCGAACACGTGTTCGATACTGCCGCACCGCCGGAGTCCCGTCAAGCGCCTGTGGACACCCTCCGAGGACGTCGTCGCGGACGCACCGCCTCCTGGACGCCCGCACCCGAGCACGTGATCGACGACACCCGCTCGACCACCTGCCGGGGGGCAGAGCAGCGCCATGACCCGCTCCCACCGCCTGCTCGCCGCCGCAGCAGCCACGGTGCTGATCGCCGGCGTGCTCGTGCTGCTCTTCGGACCGGCCCGCGGGCTGCGCGGCGACATCGCCGCCCAGCGCGACCTCATCGCCACCCAGCGGGACCTGCTGAGCCGCCAGATCGACCTGCTGCAGGCGCAGCTGGACAGCACGAACGCGCTGCTCGCCGAGGCCCGCAGGACCAACGACGTCGCCGAGCAGACCCGGGACACCGCCGCGCAGACCCGGGACATCGCCGCGCAGACCCGCGACCTCGCGACGCAGACCCGGGACATCGCGGCGGCGACCCGCGACGTGGCGACCGACACCCGCGACACGGCTGCCCGCGTCCAGGCGCTCACCGAGCAGCTGCGGGCGATCGCCCAGCAGACGCTCGAGCAGGTGCGGCAGATCAACGGGAAGGTGCCGAGCTCCGGGGGCGCCCTGCCGTAGCGGCCAGCCAGGCCCCGGTGCCGGCCCACCGGCCCATGAGGGCGTACGCCGCGACGTCCCCGACGACCGACGCCAGCCAGCCGTCGAGCACGAGCGGGCGCGGTCGGCCGAGCAGCGGCTGCAGCTGCGCGGCGGCGAAGGGCCCGAAGCCGGTCAGCTCCCGCACCCGGGTCAGCACCTCGGCGTCGGACAGCGCCGGCGAGAGCAGCTGCTCGGGGTCCCAGCCGTCGAGCACCCGCGAGGCGAGCGACCGCAGCCACGGCCCGCGGTAGCCCCAGCGCGCCAGGTCGAGCCCCAGCACCTCCTCCGGCGACGGGAAGCCCGACGGGCCGGCGACCGAGCGCACCATGGCCTGCGTGGAGCGGTACGACGCCCGCGTCCCGGCGAGCGTGCCCACGAGGTCCTGCCAGACGGTGGGGGAGCGCACCACCCGTACGCGCAGGCCGGTCAGCGACGGCACCCGGTCGCAGGCGTCGTACAGCTCGGACAGGTCGTCGTCGAGCCCCAGCACCCGCCGTACGACGGACAGGGCCGGTGCGCGCCCCGACCACGAGACGACCAGGCCCGGCGCGACCACGACCGGGTCGGGCAGCCGCAGGTGCAGGCGCCCGCCGTCCCAGGCCGTGGGGGCCAGCCCCACCCCGCCGTGCAGCAGCGCGTTGCCCGGGAGGTCGTACGGCACGTCCAGCCGCAGCGAGCCGACCGGGACGAAGGGCTCGACCTGCCCGAGCGGGCCCCCCGCGTCGAGCAGCGCCGCCGCCTGCGCCCCCACGGCCCTAGTGTGCGGCCCGTGCCCGGGCTCGTGCAGGTCGTCGGTGCCGCGCTGCTGCGCGACGACCCGCCGCGCGTGCTCGCCTGCCGCCGCACCGACCCGCCGCAGCTGGCCGGGCTGTGGGAGTTCCCCGGCGGCAAGGTCGATCCCGGCGAGGACGACGTCACGGCGCTCGCCCGCGAGCTGCGCGAGGAGCTCGGGGTGCGCGCCGAGGTCGGCGCCCGGGTCGGGCCCGACCTCGACCTGCGCGGCACGGCCGTCCTGCGGGTCTACCTCGCGCGCCTGCTCGACGACGTCGAGCCCCAGCTGCTCGACCACGACGAGCACCGGTGGCTGACCGCCGCCGAGCTCGACGACGTGCCGTGGATCCCCGCCGACCGGCCGGTCGTCGACGCGCTGCGCGGCCTGCTCGGGTCGTCCCGCGGGCTGCGGACCTGACCCGGACGACCCCTTCCCCGACCGGCGCGAGGGGTCTACGTTCCTCGCGCCCCGAGGGGGTCTCGGGCGCAGGAGGGAGGTCCGCGATGGAGCGGACGAGGAGCAGGACGCTGAAGGCCGTCGCCGTGGGCGGCGCGGCCGCGCTGTGCGTGGGGGCAGCGGTGTGGAGCCCGGGCGGCGCGTCCGCCGGGTCGAGCGGCCGGACGTGGCAGGACGGCCTGGCCGCGGTGTCGGCCTCGGGGGCGGCGCCGGAGATCACCGCGGCCGAGCACCTGCGGCTGACCGCGCACGACAACGGCCGCGCGGGCGACGTCGACACGGGCAGGAGCGGGCCGACCCCGGGCGACTACTACGTCTTCCAGGAGCGGCTCACCGCACCCGACGGCAGCCAGCTGGGCACCGACGGCGCGCGCTGCATGCTGGTGTGGCTCAACGCGCGGTCGACCATCTGCGACGGCAGCTTCCTCGTCCAGGGCCGCGGCCAGATCGACGTGTACGGCGTCTTCAGCCGGACCAGCGGGCCGCCGGTCCTCGCGATCACCGGCGGCACGGGCGACTTCCAGAACGCCCGTGGGCAGGCGCGGATCGTGGGCGGGACCGGCCGGACCACCGACTTCGTCTTCGACCTGCTGCCCTGACCGACGGCTCCGGGGCCGGCGGGGCCGGGACTAGCGACCGCTCGCGCGGCGTTGCAGTCCCTAGACTCGCCTCGCCGGCCCCTGTTCGGCGACCCCCTTCGCCGATCATCGGAGCCCCTGCATGCCCACGCGCGACGACATCCGCAACGTGGCGATCATCGCCCACGTCGACCACGGCAAGACGACGCTGGTGGACGCCATGCTGCTGCAGTCCGGCGCCTACACCGAGCACCAGCAGGAGGAGGGCGCGGTCCAGGACCGCGTCATGGACTCCATGGACCTCGAGCGCGAGAAGGGCATCACGATCCTCGCGAAGAACACCGCGGTCCGGCGCAAGGACCTGCTCATCAACATCATCGACACGCCGGGCCACGCCGACTTCGGCGGTGAGGTCGAGCGCGGGCTGTCGATGGTCGACGGCGTGGCGCTGCTCGTCGACGCCTCCGAGGGGCCGCTGCCGCAGACCCGCTTCGTGCTGCGCAAGGCCCTCGCGCAGGACATGCCGGTCATCCTGATCATCAACAAGGTGGACCGGCCGGACGCGCGGATCGCCGAGGTCGTCGACGAGACCTACGAGCTGTTCCTGGACCTCGACGCGACCGAGGAGCAGATCGACTTCCCGATCGTCTACTGCCAGGCCAAGACCGGCCAGGCGTCGCTGACCCGCCCGTCCGACGGGACCAGCCCCGACAGCCCCGACCTGCAGCCGCTGTTCGACGTCATCAAGAGCACGATCCCGGCGCCGACGTACGACGAGAACGCCCCGCTGCAGGCGCACGTGACCAACCTGGACGCCTCGCCGTACCTCGGCCGCCTCGCCCTGTGCCGCGTGCACAACGGCTGGCTCAAGAAGGGCCAGACGGTGGCGTGGTGCCGCCAGGACGGCTCGGTCGAGCGCGTCCGCCTGACCGAGCTGCTGGGCACCGAGGCGCTCGAGCGCGTGTCCATCGACGAGGCCGGCCCCGGCGACATCGTCGCGATCGCCGGCATCCCCGAGATCACCATCGGCGAGACCCTCGCCGACCCCGAGGACCCGCGCCCGCTGCCGCTCATCACCATCGACGAGCCCAACATCTCGATGACGATCGGCATCAACACCAGCCCGCTGGCCGGCAAGAGCGGCAAGAAGCTCACCGCGCGCATGGTCAAGGACCGGCTCGACAAGGAGCTCGTCGGCAACGTCTCGATCCGCGTGGAGCCGACCGAGCGCCCCGACACGTGGGAGGTGCAGGGCCGCGGCGAGCTGCAGCTCGCGATCCTCGTCGAGGTCATGCGCCGGGAGGGCTTCGAGCTCACCGTCGGCAAGCCGCAGGTCGTCACGCGCACCGTCGACGGCAAGCTGCACGAGCCGGTCGAGCGGCTGACGATCGACGCGCCGAGCGACTACCAGGGCGTGCTCATCCAGCTCATGGCGCTGCGCAAGGGCCGCCTGGAGCAGATGGTCGACCACGGCACCGGCTGGATCCGGATGGAGTACCTCGTCCCCGCCCGCGGGCTCATCGGCTTCCGCACCGAGTTCCTCACCGAGACGCGCGGCACCGGCCTGCTGCACCACGTGCACGAGCGGTACGAGCCGTGGTTCGGCGAGATCCGCACCCGCCCGACCGGCTCGCTCGTCGCCGACCGCACCGGCCCGACGACCGGCTTCGCGCTGGCGAACCTGCAGGACCGCGGCACGATGTTCGTCGGTCCGGGCACCGACGTCTACGAGGGCATGATCGTCGGCGAGAACTCCCGCAGCGACGACATGGACGTCAACGCCACCAAGGAGAAGAAGCTCACCAACATGCGGCAGAGCTCGGGAGACGTCCTCGTCCCGCTCATCCCGCACAAGCAGCTCTCGCTCGAGCAGGCGCTCGAGTGGTGCCGCGAGGACGAGTGCGTCGAGGTGACCCCCGCGACCGTGCGCATCCGCAAGGTGCTGCTCGACCAGGGCGACCGCGCGAAGGCCAACCGCAAGGTCAAGACGAACGCGTAGCTACTGGCTCTCGCGCTCGCGCTGCACGAGCTCGCGGCTGCGGATGAGGCGGAGCAGGGTGACCAGCCCGAGCCCGCCCACCGCGTTGCCGAGCAGCGCGAGCGCGAGGAACGACAGCCAGTCGGCGTAGCCGAAGGGCGCGTCGCCGGTCTGCAGCGCGGCGAAGATGACCAGCGAGTCCAGGATGCTGTGGAACAGCTGCAGCCCGGCGAGCAGGAACGCGCCGGCGACGGCCGCCGCGATCTTGCCGGTCATCTCGTCGGTGCCCTGCTGCATGCGGGTCATCAGGGTGATGGTGCTGCCGGCCAGCACGGCCAGGCAGAAGGTGCGCAGCCCCCAGCCGGGCTCGACGAAGTGCTCCGCCGCGTGCACGGCCGTCTCGTGCAGCTCCGGGAACGCGGTCATCACCAGGAGCATCACGACCCAGCCGCCGACGAGGTTGAAGACCAGCGTCACCAGCCACAGCCGGCCGAGGTCGCGCAGCCGGCCGTGCTTGGCGGCGACCGCGGTGACCGGCACGAGGAAGCTCTCGGTGAACAGCTCGCTGCGGGCCAGCAGCAGCGCGAGGAAGCCGATCGAGAAGGCGAGCCCGCCCAGCAGCGGGCTGCCGGTGGCCTCCTCGACGGCGAGCAGCGCGAGCACGCCCGTGCCCACCTCGAGGCCGGCGAGCAGCGCCGTGACGACCTGCTCGGACAGGCGGCGCTGGAGCCGCTCCTCGCCCTCCACGACGAGGCGCTCGAAGGCCTCCTCGATGGCGTCCTCGACGCCGGTCTCGCCCTGCTGGATGTCCTCGTCGACCGGCACGGGACGGGACTGCCCCGCCAGGGGGTGCGCGACGCGCTCCGGCGGCCCCGGGTCTCGGGGCGAGGGCTGCGGGCGCTCCTAGTCTGGCGGGGTGAGCTCCTGGGCCGGACGGCTGCTCGTGGCGACGCCCACGCTCACCGAGAGCACGTTCTCGCGCACCGTCGTGCTGCTGCTGCAGCACGACGGGCAGGACGGCGCGCTCGGCGTGGTGCTCGACCGGCCCGGCCGCACGCCGCTGGAGGCCGTGCTGCCGGCCTGGGCCGAGGTCGCGTCGTCGCCGGAGGTCGTCTTCGAGGGCGGGCCCGTGCAGCCCACGGCAGCGGTGTGCCTGGGCCGGGTGACGGGTCCGGAGGTCCCGGCGCAGGGCTGGGCACCGCTCACCGACCCGCAGCTGGGCACCGTCGACCTCGACCGGGAGCCCTGGCCCGGGCTGCGCGACGTGCGGGTCTTCGCCGGCTACGCCGGCTGGTCGCCCGGCCAGCTCGAGGGCGAGGTCGAGGAGGGCGCCTGGTGGGTCGTCGACGCGCTGCCCGGCGACCCCTTCACCGCGGACCCGTCCGCGCTGCGCCGCGCGGTGCTGCGGCGGCAGGGGCCGCCGCTGGCGTACGCCGTGCACGTGCCCGACGACCCCGCGCTCAACTGAGGCCGGCGCGCTCCAGCCAGGCGCGCAGCGCGGCGGTGACGGCGTCCGGCCGGTCCCACGTGGACAGGTGCCCGCAGTCCCCGAGGACGACGAGGTCGGCGCCCGGCACCGCCTCGGCGAGCTCGACGTGCCCGTCCAGGGGCGTGATGGCGTCCTGCCGCCCGCACAGCACCAGCGTCGGGACGGCGAGGCCGGCGAGGTCGCCGCGGCTGTCCGGGCGCTCGACGATGGCCGCGGTCTGGCGCCGGAAGACCTCGACCCCGCAGCGCCGGCCCATGCCGTCCCAGCGGGCGCGCACGCCCGCGTCGCCGGTCCGGTGCACCTCGCTGGTCCACAGCTCGTCGAGCACGGCGTCGATCCCGCCCTCGTCGGCCAGGCCGAGCAGCTGGCGCCGCCGCGCGGTCTGCGCCGCGCTCTCGGGCCGCGCGGAGGTGTCGAGCAGCGCGAGCGCGTCGACCTGGCCGCCCGCCTGCCTCATCACCTCGAGCGCGACGTAGCCGCCCATCGACAGCCCGACGAGGGCGAACCGCCCGGGCGCCGCCTCCAGCACGGTGCGGGCCATCCCGGCGATGCTCGTGCCGCCGGTCAGGTCGGGGACCACCACGTGGTGCTCGACCTCCAGCGCGGCGCGCTGGTCGGCGTACAGGTCGTCGTCGCTGAGCAGGCCGGGCACGAGCACGAGCGTCGTCACGCGGGGTCCTCTCCGTCGGGCGGGCCGCCGGTGGGCAGCCACGCGAGCAGGTCGTCGCGGACCTGGGTCAGACCCTTGTACGCCAGCGCGTCCGGCGACATGGACGCGACCGCCGCCGCGAGCACCCGGCGCTGCTCGGGCGCGAGGTCGACGAGCGGCACGAGGTGCGGGCGGATGAGGAACAGCGCGCGGCCCAGGTGCGGGAGCGGCAGCGACGTCTGGCGCTCGACGCGCAGCCACCACCGCGCCGGGTGCGGGCAGCCGTGCGGCGCCGCGTCCGGGGCCGACGGGTCGCGGTCGAGCCGGCCGTCCGGGTCCAGCCCCCAGACGTGCTGCGCGTACGGCCCCTTCACGAGCAGCGCCTCCGACAGGGCGGGGGAGGCGGCCCGGAGCCGGTCGCCGTCGGCGACCGGGGCGTGCAGCGCGGCGAGGTCGGCGCCCGCGCGCTCCCGCGGCGGCCAGCCGCTGGGGAAGGCGACCGCCAGCAGCTCGGCGGTGAGCCGCCCGGCGCCGGCCCGGCGCAGCACGACGAGGTCGTCGGCGCAGGCCAGGCCGAAGCGCTCGGCGAGCAGCAGCGGCTCGTCGGCGTCGACCGGCTGGGGCAGCAGGGCGGCGGCGGCCCGCAGCGCGGCGAGCAGCCCGGGGTCGTCGGGGCCGGCGGGGTCGCGCACGAGCACGCCGTCGCGGTCGTGGCGCAGCCGTTCGAGCCGCCTCGCGCGGGCGGCCGGCCAGGCGTCGTCGACGACCAGCGGCGGGCCGTCCAGCGGCCGCGGGGCCGGGACCGTCCGGTAGGGCACCGACACCGGGAACGGCCGCACCACCGGCGGCAGCACGGCCGACGGCGCTCTGCTCACGCCCGTAGTGTCGCGGACATGACCGACGCCACGCTGCCGCCGCCCCCCGAGCCGGGCGAGCGGGTGCCGACCACGGCCGCCGAGGACGTGCTCGCCCAGGCCGAGGCGGCCGTGGACGGGGCGGCCGCGGTGCTCGACATGGACCCGCTCGACTCCCCCCGCCGGCTGCTGCTCGTGCACGCGCACCCCGACGACGAGACCATCGGCACCGGCGCCACGATGGCCAAGCACGCCGCGCAGGGCGACCTCGTCACGCTGGTGACCTGCACGCTGGGCGAGGAGGGCGAAGTGCTCGTCCCCGAGCTCGAGCACCTCGCCAGCGACCGCGAGGACGGGCTCGGCCGGCACCGGGTCGAGGAGCTGGCGACGGCCATGGAGGCGCTCGGCGTCACCGACTCCCGCTTCCTCGGCGGGCCCGGCCGGTGGCGCGACAGCGGGATGATGGGCACCCCGCAGAACGACCGTCCCGACTGCTTCTGGCAGGCCGACCTCGACGAGGCGGTCCGCGCCCTCGTCGCGGTCGTGCGCGAGGTCCGGCCGCAGGTCGTCGTCAGCTACGACAGCAACGGCGGCTACGGCCACCCCGACCACGTGCAGGCCCACCGCGTCACCGTGGCGGCGTTCGACGCGGCGGCCGACCCGGCGTACGCGCCGGAGCTCGGCGAGCCGTGGCGCGCCGCGAAGCTCTACGAGACCGCCATCCCCCGCAGCGTCCTGCAGGCCGGCATCGACCTCATGAAGGAGCAGGGGGAGACGGGCTTCTTCGGCGTCGACTCGGCCGAGGAGCTGCCCTTCGGCAACCCCGACGAGCAGGTGACCACCGAGGTCGACGCCCGCGACCACCTCGTCGCCAAGGTCGCCGCGATGCGCGCCCACCGCACCCAGATCGCGGTCGACGGGCCGTTCTTCGCGCTGTCGAACAACGTCGGGCAACAGGCCTTCGGCGTCGAGCACTACGTGCTGGCCCGCGGCGAGCTCGGGCCGCGCTCGGCCGACACGGGCCGGGAGGACGACCTCTTCGGGCGGTCTGGCGCAGGGCTGAAGCGCCCAACAGGGTGAACTCTGCGCTCTGCTGTCGCCACGGAGCGTGATCGCGGCCATCCTCGGGGACAGCGCGACCGGGAGGTGCACCTCCCGGAGCCACAGCGACAGGAGCCCCCGTGCCTCAGCCCGCCCCCGGACCCGACGCCCGTCCCGCCCTCGACGCCCTGACGGCCGGCGGCGGCGTGCTCCCGCTGCGCGACGCCGACGTGGGCGTCTCGCGCGAGACGTCGCGGCGCGGGCGCTTCGTCAAGCTCGCGCTCGCGGTCTGGGCGGTCGTGGCGCTGGCCTGGTGGCGGGCGCTGACGATGGACGCCGGCGGGGCGTTCCTGCCGCTGCCGCACGTCGACCCGTTCCTGCTGACCATCGTCGTCTTCTTCGGCCTGCTCATGGCGATGGCCGTCGGCCAGCAGGTGCTGTCGGCCCGCTCGCCGCACGTGACGTACCGCCCGAGCAGATCGACGTCGGTCTCGACGACGTCGTCGGCATCGACGGCGTGAAGGACGACGTCGTCCGGTCGCTCAACCTGTTCCTGGCGCACCGCACCTTCAGCCGCGAGATGGGCGGCACCCCGCGCCGCGGCCTGCTCTTCGAGGGCGCGCCGGGCACCGGCAAGACCCACCTCGCCCGCGCGATGGCCGCGAGGCGGGCGTCCCGTTCCTGTTCGTGAGCGCGACGAGCTTCCAGAGCATGTGGTACGGCGCCACCGCCAAGAAGATCCGCTCCTACTTCAAGGCGCTGCGCAAGGCGGCGCGCAAGGAGGGCGGCGCCATCGGCTTCATCGAGGAGATCGACGCGATCGCGATGTCGCGCGGCGGCGTCTCCACGGCGATGACCGCTCCCGGCGTCCCGGCGTCGCTGCTGTCCGGCTGCCGGGCACCGCGGTGCTGCCCTCGACGTACGCCCGGGCGACCGTCTCGACCCCCTTCGCGAGCAGCGAGGGCACCGGCGGCGTCGTCAACGAGCTGCTCGTGCAGATGCAGAGCTTCGACGCGCTCACCGGCTGGCAGCGCCTCGGCGGCTGGTGCGTCGACCGCCTCAACCTGCTGCTGCCGCCCGACCGCCAGCTGCGCCGGCCGAGCCTGCTGCCCGCCAACGTGCTCCTCATCGCGGCCACCAACCGGGCCGACAGCCTCGACCCGGCGCTGCTGCGCCCCGGGCGCTTCGACCGGCGGCTGACCTTCGAGCTGCCGGCCAAGAGCGGCCGGCGCGCGCTCGTCGACCACTTCCTCTCGAGCAAGGCGCACGCGCCCGAGCTCGACGACGGCGAGCGCCGCGACGCCCTCGCCGCCGTGACCCAGGGCTACAGCCCGGTCATGATCGAGCACCTGCTCGACGAGGCGCTGGTCAGCGCGGTCAAGCGGGGGTCGCGCGAGATGACCTGGAAGGACGTCGAGTACGCCCGCCTCGTCGAGGAGGTCGGCATCGGCGCGCCGGTGGAGTACACCGACCACGAGCGGCGGCTCATCGCCACGCACGAGGCCGGGCACGCCACGCTCGCCTGGCTCACCGCCCCGCAGCGGCGGCTGGAGATCCTCACGATCATCAAGCGCCGCGGCTCGCTGGGCCTGCTCGCGCACGGCGACCGCGAGGACGTCTTCACGCGCTCGCGCAGCGAGCTGCAGGCGCTCGTGCAGATCGCCTTCGGCGGGCAGTGCGCCGAGGAGCTCTTCTTCGGCGACGTGTCGACCGGCCCGGGCGGCGACCTGCTCTACGCCACCAACTGCGCCGCCGAGATGGTGGGCGCCCACGGCATGGGCGACAGCCTGGTGAGCTACCTCGCCGTCCAGAACAGCGCGTTCTCCGACACCAACATCGTCGGCCGGGTGCTCGCCGACGACCGCGGCCGGGACCGCGTCGAGGCGCTGCTGCAGGAGCAGAAGCAGGTCGCGCTCGGCCTGCTCGCCTCGCACCGGCACCTCGTCGAGGCGCTCCGCGACGCGCTGCTCGAGCACGACGAGCTGGTCGGCTCGGAGATCACCGACGTGCTCGAGCCGGCGCCGCCGCGCACCGGGTGGTGGACCTGCGCGACGGCGCCGTCGCGGTCGACTGACCCGCGCGGTGGCGGCGCGTGGCAGGCTCTCCCGGTGTCCCGGGAGCGGCTGTCGCGCGCCGCGGCGTACGCGCTCCTGCTGCTGCTGACGCTGCTCGCCGCGGTCTGGTCGGCCTTCCTCGTGCCGCTGCGGGTCGGCGGTGCGGCCGTGCCGGTGGGCGTGGTCCTCGCCCTCGCCGTCGTGCCGCTGGCCCGGCGCGGGGGCCGGCTGACCGGGTCGCTGGCCGGCGCCGCCGCCCCGGCCGTGCTGTGGGTCGTCGTCGCCGTCGCCCTCAGCAGCCTGCGCCGCGAGGGGGACCTCGTCGTGACGGGGAGCGCGCGGGGGCTGGCGTTCCTCGTCGTCAGCGTGCTCGGGGCGGCGGTCGGGGTCGCCGGGGCCGCGCGGGCTCCAGCCGGGTCCGGGTCGCGCCGAGACAGCCCGGGTGCAGCCGTCGTCGAGCGCCCGGGCCCCTGACCGGGCCGTGGAGCCCGCCGTCGCGCCCGCCGAGGAGCTCGTCGTGCTCCGGCTCGGGCCCGACCGCTGGGCGCTGCCCCTGCCGTGCGTCGACGAGGTCGGGCGGGTGCCGGGCCTGACGCGCGTGCCGGGCCTGCCGGCCTTCGTCGCCGGCGTCGCCAACTGGCGCGGCCGGGTGCTCGCCGTCCTCGACCTGCGGCCGCTGCTCGGGGTCGTGCCCGAGCCGCTGGGCCGGACGGCCCGCGTCGTCGTCGTCCGGGCGTCCGGAGCCGACGGCGAGGTCCGCGTCGGCCTGCTCGCCGACGCCGTGGACGGCACCCTCGTCGCCGGGCCGGACGCCGTGGAGCAGCCGCTGGCCTCGCTGCCGCCGGAGGTCCTCGCGCTCGCGTCCGGTCAGGTGACCACCCCCGAGGGCCCGCTCGGGCTGCTGTCGGTGCCGGCGGTGCTCGGCCTGTCGGCCCGCCTCCAGCGGGTCCGCTCCGGCGCCTGAGCCCGCACCGGTCCGCGCTACAGCCGCGCGGCCGGCGCGCCGACGCTGCTGCTGTGGACCTCACGCTCCGGCTCGCCCGCGCGGCCGCCGCCCTGACCTGGACCACGGTGGCGGTGAGCGCCCTCGCGGTCTTCCTGCTGCGGACCACGGGCCCGGGCGCGGGCGCCGTGCACCTGCCGGCGTTCGCCGCCTGGGCGGGGGCGGGCGTCGCCGTCGCCGTCGCGATGACGGTCGTGCCGCTGCTGGTCGTCCGCACCGGAGCGGGCCTCTCGCGGAGCGCGGTGGACGCCGTCCGCGGCGTCCTGCTGGCCGCCGACCTGGTCTGGATCACCGGCATGGTCGCCGTCACCGGAGGCGTGCGCGAGCCGTTCTGGATCGCCTACGTCGGGCCGGTGCTCGTCGCGGCCGTCGCGCTGCGCGTCGGGCCGGCCCTGCTCGTCGCCGCGGGGGCGGCCGGTGGACTGGTGCTCGCCAGCCTGGTCGCACACGTGCTGGACGCCGCGGCGGCCGCGCCGCTGGTGCTCGTGGGCGGGACCGCCCTGGTCATCTCCTGGTTCACCGCGACCCTGTCGGACGCGCTGCAGCGGCAGCGCCGCGACGCCCGCCGCCAGCGGCGGGCGCTCGAGACGCAGGTCGAGGAGCTCTCGGCCTACCTGCACCGCGCCGCCGAGGGCGACCTCGCGGTCGACGTCCGGCTCGACGGCGCGCAGGAGCTCGCCGCGCTGAGCGACGCCTTCTCGCACACGATCGCCAACCTGCGCGACCTCGTGGGCCAGATCCGCGGCGGCGGCGAGCAGATCGGCGCCTCGGCCTCCGAGCTGCTCGCGACCGCGGAGGAGCACGCCGCCTCGGCGACGCAGCAGAGCAGCGCGGTGTCCGAGACGACCGCCACCATCGAGGAGCTCGCGGCGACCGCGGCCCAGATCGCCGAGACCAGCGAGGCGGTCGCGCGCTACGCGGCCGAGACGCTGCGCTACGCCGAGCAGGGCCGCTCCGCCGTCTCGGCGTCGGTCGAGTCGATGGACACGATCGCCTCGCGCGTCGACTCCATCGCCGAGCGGGCCCTGTCGCTGGGCGCGAAGAGCCAGGAGATCGGCCGCATCCTCGACGTCATCGACGACCTGGCCGACCAGACCAACCTGCTGGCGCTCAACGCCGCGATCGAGGCGGCCCGCGCCGGCGAGCACGGCCGCGGCTTCGCCGTCGTCGCCTCCGAGGTGCGCAAGCTCGCCGAGCGGGCCCAGGAGTCGACCGGCCAGATCCAGGCGATCGTCGGCGAGATCCAGGCCGAGACCAACTCGACGATCATCGCCTCCGAGGAGGGCGCGAAGGAGGTGCGGGCCGGCACCTCGCTGGCCCGCGGCGTCGTGACGCCCTCGAGCGGATCAGCGGCATGGTCGACGAGACGACCACCGCGGCGAAGGAGATCTCCATCGCCACGCAGCAGCAGCGGTCCGCCTCCGACCAGGTCGTCGCCGCGATGACGCAGGTCTCCGACGTCTCGCGGCAGTACGCCGTGGGCTCCCGCCAGGCGGCCGCCGCCGCGGCGCAGCTCAACGTGCTCGCCGCCGAGCTCCGCGGGTCGATCGCGCAGTTCAAGGTGGCCTGACGGCCGTGGGCTGGGGGACGACCCGGAGCTGCTGGCGACCTTCCGGGCCGAGGTCGAGGAGCGGCTGGCCTCGCTGCAGGCCGGCCTGCTGGCGCTGGAGCAGCGCGGCGACCCGCGCAGCACCGTCCAGTCGCTGTTCCGCGACGCGCACACCGTCAAGGGCTCCGCGCGGATGCTCGGGCTGTCGGGCGTCCTGGCCGTCGCGCACGGCTGCGAGGACCTGCTCGGCCCGCTGCGCGACGGTCGCCGCGAGGTGCGCCGCGACCTCGTCGACCTGCTGCTGGCCGCCTGCGACGGCATCGGCCGCGCGCTGCCCGGCGGCGAGCTGGACGACGCGGCCCTCGTACCGCTCGTCGACGCGCTCGCCCGGGCCGTCGCCGGCGACGAGCCGCTGACCGTGCCGCCGCTCGGCGCGCGGGTGCCCGCGCAGGCGCCGCCGCCCGAGCCGCGCACGCCGGCGCCCGCCCCGCCGCCGCCGGACAGCGTGCGGGTCGCGACCGGCAAGGTGCACGAGCTGCTCGACGCGGTCGGCGAGGCCGGGCTGGGTGCCCGGCGGGTCGAGCAGGCCACCGGGTCGCTGCTGCGGGCTGCGCGCCGACCACGAGCGGGCGCTCGACGCCGTGCGGGCCAGCGCCGCCCGGGCCGGAGCGCTGCCGCCGGACCTGGCCGACGCGCTGGGCCGCCTGCTGGCGACCGGCGAGCAGGTCGCGCAGGCGGCCGGCGGGCTGCGCGAGCTCGCGGAGGCGCAGACCGGCGCGACCGGCGCGCTCGTCGAGGGGGCCATGGCGCTGGCGACGGTGCCCGTGCGGCGCGCCTTCGCCGCGCTGCCGCGGCTCGTGCGCGAGGTGGCCGGTCCGGACCGGCTGGTCGACCTGTCGCTGTCCGGCGAGGACGTCGAGATCGACAAGCAGGTGCTCGACGGCGTCGCCGCGGCGCTGCAGCACCTGGTGACCAACGCCGTCGACCACGGCTGCCGCACCCCGGCCGAGCGCCGCGCGGCGGGCCGCCCCGAGCGCTGCCGGGTGTCCGTCAGCGCCCGCAGCGCCGGGGGCACGGTGGTGCTCGAGGTGGCCGACGACGGCCCGGGCGTCGACGAGGACGCGGTCCGCCGCCGCGGGGTCCAGGCCGGGCTGCTGCCGCCCGACACGGCGCTGTCGGGGACGCCGCTGCTGCGCCTGCTGTTCACGCCCGGCTTCTCCACGGCCGCGACGGTCACCGAGCGGTCCGGCCGCGGCGTCGGCCTCGACGTCGTGCAGGCGGCCGTGGAGGACCTCGGCGGCGCCGTCGAGGTGCGCACCTCCCCGGGGGCCGGGACGACGTTCACCCTGACCCTGCCGGTCACCCTCGGCGTGCTGCGCTGCCTCGTCGCGCGGGTGGGCGGCGAGCGCTACGCCGTCCCCGTCCCGGCCGTCGTCGAGTCGCTCTCGCTGCGCCCCGGGCAGGGTGCGCAGGTGCACGAGATCGCCGGCGTCTCCGTGGTCGTCCGGCAGGGCGTCAGCGTCCCCCTGCTCGACCTCGCCGCGGCGCTCGGCGCCCCCGCCGTCGCGCCGCCGCGCGCCGCGCTGGTCGTGCGCAGCGGCGGCACCGTGGTGGCCTGGGCCGTCGACCGGCTCGAGGGCGAGGCCGAGCTCGTCGTCAAGGACCTCGGGCCGTTCCTCGGCCGCGTCCCGCACGTCGGCGGCGCGACCATCGACGGGGACGGCTCGGTCGTCTGCCTGCTCGACCTGCGCGAGCTCGCGGCGGGCGCGCCCGGGCTGCGCGCGGCCGCTCCCGCCGACGCTGCAGCGCCGCCCGCCCCGCCGGTCGCCGCGGGCCGTCGGCCGCGCGTGCTCGTCGTCGAGGACTCGGTCGGGGTGCGCGAGCTCGAGCGCGCCGTGCTCGAGGGCGCCGGCTACGAGGTCGAGACCGCGGTCGACGGGCTCGACGGGGTGAGCCGGCTGCGGGAGGACCCCGCCGACCTCGTCCTGTCCGACGTCGAGATGCCCGGGCTGGACGGCTTCGAGCTCACCCGCACGGTCCGCCGCACCCGCGGCTGGGAGAACGTGCCCGTCGTGATCATGACCTCCCGGGGCGAGGACGCCGCCCGGCAGGCCGGTCTCGACGCGGGCTGCTCGGCGTACCTGCTGAAGGACGAGTTCGACCAGGAGTCCCTGGTCGCCACGGTGAAGAGGTTGGTGGGCAGGTAGTGGACGGCACCGGCAAGAAGATCGTCATCGCCGACGACAGCCCGACGCTGCGTCGCATCGTCAGCAGCGTGCTGGGCCGCGCCGGCTACGAGGTCGTGCAGGCGCAGGACGGCATCGGCGCCGTGCAGGCCGTGCTCGCGCACCAGCCCGACGCCGTCGTGCTCGACGTGCAGATGCCCCGCGTCTCGGGCTTCGTCGCCGCCCGGCTGCTCAAGGACGACTGGCAGACCGCGGACGTCCCCGTCGTCATGCTCACCTCGCTGGACGCGGCGTCCGACCGCTACTGGGCGGGACAGGCGGGGGTCGACCGCTACCTCACCAAGGACTTCGAGGCCTCCGAGCTCACCGACACCGTCGCCGCGGTCCTCGACGAGGCGCGGGTCTCCCGGGGCGGGCGCGACCGGTCGCGCCCGGACCCCGTGGAGCTGTCCGAGGAGGACGTGCTGTCGCGGGTCTGCGACCTGCTCGACCGCAAGCTCTTCGAGAGCTCGGTCGCCCAGGCGGTCACGGCGATCGCGGCCACCGCCCGTGGGCTGGAGGCGACCGTCGGCGCGCTGCTCGGCGTGCTCCAGCGCTTCGTCGGCTACGACCTCGCGGCGGTGCTGCTCGGCGACGAGCGGACGGCGTACGTCGCCGTCGGCCGGCCGACCTCGACCGGGCACTACGCGCAGTTCCTCGCCGGCGCCGCGGACGGCCTGTCCTCCTGCGGCGGGCAGCGGCTCAGCGCGACCGACCTCGTCCCCCGGGTGGCGCTGGCCGGCGGCCAGCTCGTGGAGGACCCCGACGAGCTGCCGGACGGCGGGGAGATGGCGACCTTCCTGTCCATGCCGCTGCGCGGGCACGGCGGCGCGGTCGTCGGGGTCGTCGCGCTGTCCAGCGCGCAGCGGCACGCCTTCGGCGAGACGGCGCTGTCGACGCTGCGGCTCGTCGAGGGCCCGGCCGCCCTCGTCGTCGACGCCGCGCGCCTGGCCGAGGCGCGTACGGCCGGGCCGGGGCAGGCGGCCGGGCGGGCCCTGGCCGGTTAGCCTTCCCGGGTGACCCTGGCCCTGGACCCGACCGCCTACCGGCGGGTCGTCGGACGGTTCGCCACGGGGGTCACCGTCGTGACGACGGTCCTGCCGGGCGGCGAGCCGCACGCCCTCACGTGCAACTCCTTCACGTCGGTGTCGCTCGACCCGGTGCTCGTGCTCTTCTGCGCCGAGAAGGTCGCGCGCTTCCACGACGCGGTCCTGCAGACCGGCACCTGGGCGGTCTCGGTGCTCTCGACCGAGCACGAGCGCGCGTCGCGGCACTTCGCCCGGCGGGGTCGCGACCTGCGCGACCAGTTCGCCGACGTCGCCACGGCGCCGGGGCCGGTCACCGGCGCGCCGCTGCTGGAGGGGGCGCTGGCCGCGCTCGAGTGCCGCACGGTCTCCACCACCGACGCGGGCGACCACACCGTCGTGCTCGGCGAGGTGCTCAGCGCCGAGGTCGTCGACGCCGGTGCCGAGGCGCTGCTCTACTTCGAGGGCGCCTACCGCACGCTCGCCCCGCCGGACTGAGCCGCGGGGGAGCCGTCAGGCGGGCGACCACTCCTGCCCGGCGGGGGTGTCGCGCACGGCCACGCCGAGCGCGGCGAGCTCGTCGCGGAGCCGGTCGGACGCGGCGAAGTCCTTGCCCGCACGGGCTGCGGCCCTCGCGTCGAGCAGCTCCTGCGCGCCGTCGGGCAGCGCCGCCGCCGGTCGCTCCTGGCCGACGAGCCGGGCGAGGTCGAGGCCGAGCAGCTGGTCGGCCCAGGCGAACGTCTCGAACTTCGCGCCGTCCGCGACGGAGGCGTCCTTCTCCAGCCGGCGCAGCGCCTGCAGGGCCTGCGGGGTGTCGAGGTCGTCGTCGAACGCGCCGAGCACCTCGTCGCGGGTCGCCGCGTGCATCGCCTGCGAGGGCGCGTCGGCCCACGCGGCGACCCGGTCCCGCCAGCGGTCCAGCGTCGACTGCGCGCCGGCGATCGCGTCCCACGACAGGTTGGCCTGCTGCCGGTAGCGGGTCGACAGGAACGCCAGGCGCAGCGCCAGCGGGTCGTGCCCGCGCGCGGCGACGTCCGAGACGAGCACGACGTTGCCGGTCGACTTGGCCATCTTGCGGCCCTCGAAGAGCAGGTGCTCCCCGTGCACCCAGTGCCGCACGACCTCGTGCCCGACGGCCGCGTCGCTCTGCGCCCGCTCGTCCTCGTGGTGCGGGAAGCGCAGGTCGATGCCGCCGGTGTGCAGGTCGACGGAGTCGCCGAGCAGCGAGAGCGACATCGCCGAGCACTCGACGTGCCAGCCGGGGAAGCCGCGGCCCCAGGGGGAGTCCCAGGTCATCTCGCGCGCCTCGCCGGCCCGCTTCCACAGCGCCCAGTCGGCGTGGAAGCGCTTGCCGGTCGCGGTCGACTCGCCGGACGCCCCGTGCCCGGCCCGCAGCTGGTCGAGCCGGTTGCCGCTGATCGCGCCGTACGAGTCGAAGGACCGGGCGTCGAAGTAGACGGTGCCGTCGTCGCCGACGTAGGCCGATCCGCCCTCGACCAGCCGGGCGATGAGGTCGACCATGAGCCCGACGCACTCCGAGGCCCGCGGGTAGGCGTCGGCCGGCCGCACGTTGAGCAGCGCGAGGTCGCGGTGGAAGGCGTCCTCGTAGAACCGGGCGACCGCGAACGGGCTCTTGTCCTCGAGCTTGGCCTGGGCGAGCAGCTTGTCCTCGCCCGCGTCGTCGATCCCGGCGTCGTCCTGCATGTGCCCGACGTCGGTGATGTTCTGCACCAGCCGCACCCGCAGGCCGTGCTGCTCGGCGGTGCGCCGCACCAGGTCGGTGAGCAGGAACGTGCGCAGGTTGCCCACGTGGGCGTAGCGGTAGACGGTCGGCCCGCAGGCGTAGACCGACAGCGTCCCCGGCGTGCGGGGCTCGACCGTCTCGACGCGGCGGGTGCGGGTGTCCATCAGGCGAAGCACCCGCACGACCCTACGGGCGTCAGTTCAGCTGCGCGCGGGCCAGCCCCGCAGCCGTGCGGGCGGCCTGCGCGCCGTCGGCGTCGGCCTCCTCCAGCACGGCGGCGTACGCCTCGAGCTCGGCGGCGCCGCGCAGGTGCTCGCCGAGGCGCACGAGCAGCTCGCCGTGCTCGCGCCGCAGCCCGACCGGGGCCCGGGGCAGCAGCAGCGACAGCTCCACGGCCCACAGCCGGGTGCGGGCGGCCCCGAGGTCGCTGCCGCGACGTGCCGCCAGGGCGCGCACGTTGGTGAGCAGTCGCAGCAGCAGCGGGACCGGAGCGGCGGGCACCAGGTCGCTGAGCCGCACCGCCCGGCCGGTGGCCCCGCGCACCAGCCGGTCGAGCTGCTCGGGCCCGAGCGCGCGGCCGCCGCCGAAGGGGTCGACGTGCACGACCTCCAGCCCCTCGCCGACCGCGACGACGACGTGCCCCGGCAGGGCGACCGGGGCGGCGAGGACGTCGAGCCGCCGGGCCACCTCGACCCAGACGACCGAGAGCGTCAGCGGCAGTCCCCGGCCGCGGCGCAGCACCTCCGGCAGCAGCGAGGACCGCACGTCCTCGTAGTCGCGCGCCGAGCCGCCGAAGCCCGCCTCGCGGCCCAGGGCGGCGCGCAGCCCCTCGGCGGCCTCCAGCGGCGAGCAGCCCCTCGGGACGTGCCGACGGGCGGCGGCGGCCAGCTCGTCCAGCCGGCGCAGGCCGGCGTCGACGTCGAGCTCGGGGTCGGCCTCGGCCCCGACGAGCAGGCAGGCCAGCGCCAGGTCCACGGGCTCGGCCCGCACCACCTCGGCGAAGCGGGCGCGGGCCGGCGTCACCGTCGCGCCGGGGGCTCGGGGACCACCTTGGCCGCGACGAGGTCGGCCTCGGCGACCTCGACGAGACCGGACCGGGTGCGCACCGCGACGGTGCCGCCCGCCCAGCGCTCGACGTGCCCGAGGACGTCGCCGAGCGCGCCGCCCGCCAGGCGCCGGCGGAGCACCACCCGGCGGCCCACGTCGGCCGGTCCGGCGGTCGTGTCGTAGCGCACCCCGGGTGGTCGGTCGGCGCCCATGTCGGCGACACTAGGGCGAGTCGCACGACCGGTGCAGAGAACGACCAGAGGTGAGAGGAACCCCCGACGTGACCTACGTCATCGCCGAGCCCTGCGTGGACGTCAAGGACAAGGCCTGCATCGAGGAGTGCCCGGTCGACTGCATCTACGAGGGTGGGCGCTCGCTCTACATCCACCCCGACGAGTGCGTCGACTGCGGAGCCTGCGAGCCGGTGTGCCCGGTCGAGGCGATCTTCTACGAGGACGACACGCCCGCGCAGTGGAAGGACTACTACCGGGCCAACGTCGACTTCTTCACCGAGACGACGAGCATCGGCAGCCCGGGCGGCGCGAGCAAGGTCGGCCCCGTCGACCTCGACCACCCCGTCGTGCTCGCCGTGCCGCTCGGCAAGAACACCGAGGGGCACTGAGCCGTCCCGGCTGGGCGGCCCGCGCCGCGCTGCCCGGCTTCCCCTGGGACCGCCTGGCGCCGTACGGCGAGCAGGCCCGGGCGCACCCCGGCGGCATCGTCGACCTGTCGATCGGCACCCCCGTCGACCCGACCCCCGCGGTCGTGCAGGACGCGCTGCGGGCGGCGGCCGACGCGCCGGGCTACCCGCTGACGGTCGGCACCCCCGACCTGCGGGACGCCCTCGTCGGCTGGTCGCGGCGCCGGCTGGGAGCCGACGTCGACGCGCGGCACGTGGTGCCGAGCATCGGCAGCAAGGAGCTCGTCGCGCTGCTGCCGTCGCTGCTGGGGCTCGAGCCCGGCTCGCAGGTGCTGCTGCCGCGGCTGGCCTACCCGACCTACGACGCGGGCGCCCGGCTCGCCGGCTGCGCGCCGGTGCCGGTGGACGACCCGACCGCGCACGACCCCTCGCAGGTGTCGCTGGTGTGGGTCAACTCCCCGTCCAACCCGACCGGCGAGGTGCTGGCGCCCGAGCGGCTGCGCGCGGTCGTCGACTGGGCCCGCGCGCACGACGTGCTCGTCGCGAGCGACGAGTGCTACCTCGAGCTGGGCTGGGACGCCGAGCCCGTGTCGGTGCTGCACCCGTCGGTGTCGGGGGGCTCGACCGACGGCGTGCTCGCGCTGCACTCGCTGTCCAAGCGCAGCAACCTGGCCGGCTACCGGTCCGGGTTCGCGGTCGGTGACGCGTCGGCCGTCGCGGCGCTCGTCGAGGCCCGCAAGCACATCGGGCTGCTGGTGCCGGCGCCCGTGCAGGCGGCGACCGTCGCCGCGCTCGGCGACGACGAGCACGTCGCGCAGCAGCGGGCCCGCTACGCCGCCCGGCGCGAGGTGCTGCTGCCGGCGGTGCGGGCCGCGGGCTTCGCGGTCGAGCACTCCGGGGCCGGGCTCTACCTGTGGGTCACGCGCGGCGAGGGCTGCTGGGAGACCGTCGCCGCCCTGGCCGCTGTCGGGGTGCTGGTCGCCCCCGGGGAGTTCTACGGCGCGGACGGCGCGCAGCACGTGCGGCTGGCGCTGACCGCGAGCGACGAGCGGGTCGCGGCCGCCGCCGAGCGCCTGCACGCCCTCTGAGGGCGCTCCGTAGGCTCGGGGGCATGACCGCCCCCACCCCCGACAGCCCGATCTCCGCCGTCGTCGACGAGCTCTGGGAGCGCCGCGACGGGCTCTCGCCGGCCGACGAGGACGCCCGCCGCGAGGTGGTGGCGGCCGTCGACCTGCTCGACACCGGGCAGGCGCGGGTGGCGCGGGTGGTCGGCGAGGGGCCCGACAGCCGGGTCGTCGTCGACGAGCGGGCCAAGCGGGCGATCCTGCTGTCGTTCAAGGTGCTGCCGATGGTCGAGGGGCAGCACGGCGACGCGTACGTGCACGACCGGGTGCCGCTCAAGCGCACCTTCGAGGGGGTGCGGGTCGTGGCGGGCGCGATCGCCCGGTGGGGGTCGTTCTTCGAGCCGGGCGTCGTGCTCATGCCCAGCTACACCAACATCGGCGGCTACGTCGGGAGCGGCTCCATGGTCGACACCTGGGCGACCGTGGGCTCCTGCGCGCAGATCGGCCGCAACGTCCACCTGTCCGGCGGCGTGGGCATCGGCGGGGTGCTCGAACCGCCGCAGGCGGCGCCGGTCGTCGTGGAGGACGACGCGTTCATCGGCTCGCGGAGCATGGTCGTCGAGGGCGCGCGGGTGCGCCGCGGTGCCAAGCTCGGCGCCGGGGCGGTGCTGACCGCGAGCACCCGCGTCTTCGAGGCCGAGACCGGCGCGGAGCTCGAGCGCGGGGTCGCGCCGGAGCGCGCGGTGTGCGTCGGCAGCACCCGGGTGAAGACGTTCCTCGGTGGCGACTTCGGGCTGCCCTGCCTGCTCGTGCTGCGCTACCTCGAGCCGGGCCAGGAGCACGACAAGCTGGCGCTGAACGAGGTGCTGCGCGAGCACGGCGTCGCTCCGTGAGCGCAGGAGGGGACAGCTCCGTGAGCGCAGGAGGGGACAGCTCCGTGAGCGCAGGAGGGGACAGCTCCGTGAGCGCAGGAGGGGACAGCTCCGCTCTCGCCAGCGTGCGCGACGTGTGCCTCGACGCGCAGGACCCGCAGCGCGTCGCGGCCTTCTGGGGAGCGGTCCTGGGCCGCGAGGTCGGGCCGAACGGTCCCGGCGGCGGCACCACCCCCGACGCGGTGCTGCGGCCCGGGCCGCTGGACCGGGCGCCGCTCATCTGGGTCAACGGCGTGCCCGAGCCCCGCACCGGCAAGTCCCGGGTCCACCTGGACGTCGACCTCGCCGAGGGCCGCTCGGTCGCCGACCTCCTCGACCTGGGCGCGACGGTGCTCGCCGAGCCCTTCGCGCTCGGCGAGGACCAGGAGTGGTGGGTGCTCGCCGACCCGGAGGGCACCGAGTTCTGCGCCTTCCCGGCCAGCGCGGCGCCCTTCGACAACGACGCCGACGCCGAGCTCCCCGCGTGAGCCTGGACCTCCTGGCCGACCCGGGGGAGCTGACCGCCGCGCTCGTCGACGTGCCGTCCGTGAGCGGGGACGAGGCCCGTCTCGCCGAGCTGGTCGAGGAGGCGCTGCGCGCGCTGCCGCACCTGCACGTCGTCCGGGACGGCGACGCGGTCGTCGCGCGCACCGAGCTGGGCCGCGACCGCCGGGTCCTGCTGGCCGGGCACCTCGACACCGTGCCGGTCGCCGACAACCTGCCGAGCCGGCGCGAGGGGCAGACCCTCTACGGCTGCGGCACGAGCGACATGAAGTCCGGCGACGCGGTGCTGCTGCACCTGGCGGCGACGCTGCCGGAGCCGGCGTACGACCTCACGTTCGTCCTCTACGACCACGAGGAGGTCGAGGCGGCGAGGAACGGCCTGGGCCGGCTCGTGCAGCGGCAGCGGCCGCTGCTGGACGCCGACCTCGCCGTGCTCATGGAACCGACCAGCGGTCAGGTCGAGGCCGGCTGCCAGGGCACGCTGCGGGTCCAGGTGGCGCTGGCCGGCCGCCGCGCCCACAGCGCCCGCAGCTGGCTCGGGGTCAACGCCGTGCACGCCGCGGCGCCGCTGCTGGCGCGCCTGGCGTCGTACGCCCCCCGGTCGGTGGAGATCGACGGCTGCACCTACCGCGAGGGGCTCAACGCCGTCCGCATCGAGGGCGGCGTCGCCGGCAACGTCGTGCCGGACGCGTGCACGGTGACGGTCAACTTCCGCTTCGCCCCGGACCGCTCCGAGGAGCAGGCGCTGGCGCACGTGCGCGACGTGCTGGCGCCGCACGACTGCGTGCTCACCGACACCAGCCCGGGCGCGCTGCCGGGGCTCGCCGCCCCCGCGGCGCAGCACTTCCTGGCCGCCGTCGGCGGGCGGGCGGTCGCGAAGTACGGGTGGACCGACGTCGCCCGCTTCGCCGCGCTCGGGATCCCTGCCGTGAACTTCGGCCCGGGCGACCCGTCGCTGGCGCACACCCGCGAGGAGTCGGTCGACCTGCGCCAGGTGACGCGCTGCACCGACGTGCTGCGGGGCTACCTGTCCTGAGGACGGGTAGGGGCCGGAGGCAGACCCCCTGACCCGAGAGGAGCCCGCGCATGAGCAGCGAGCTGTCCGGAAAGACCGTCGCCTTCCTCGTCGCCCCCGAGGGCATCGAGCAGGTCGAGCTCACCGAGCCGTGGAAGGCCGTGCAGGAGGCCGGCGGGACGCCGCGCCTGGTGTCGACCTCCGACGGCGAGGTGCAGGCCTTCAACCACCTGACGAAGGCCGACACGTTCCCGGTCGACGAGACCGTCGACCGCGCCGACGCCGCGTCCTACGACGCGCTGGTGCTGCCCGGCGGCGTGGCCAACCCCGACTTCCTGCGCACCGAGCCCGGCGCCGTGGCGTTCGCGACGTCGTTCTTCGACGCCGGCAAGCCGGTCGCGGTGATCTGCCACGGCCCGTGGACCCTCGTCGAGGCCGGGGTGCTCCGGGGCCGCACGCTGACCAGCTGGCCCAGCCTGCAGACCGACATCCGCAACGCCGGCGGCACCTGGGTCGACGAGGAGGTCTTCGTCTGCCCCGAGGGCCCGAACACCCTGGTGAGCAGCCGCAACCCCGACGACCTGCCGGCCTTCACGAAGAAGCTGGTCGAGGTCTTCGCCGCCTGAGGCGGCCACGAGGCAGGATCGGGGCATGAGCGCCCCCACGACGACCCCGCCCGCCGGAGGACCGGCGAGGCGGGGTCGCCACGTGGGCCGCGACCTGCAGGGCGCGCTCGTCGACTGCGCCGCCTACGTCGCGGGCCGCCGGACCGACGCCCACCCGCTGCCGCTGGACGAGGCGCTGCGCGCCGCGCGGGCCGCGGGCGGCTACGTCTGGATCGGGCTGCACGCGCCCAGCGCCCCTGCGCTGCAGGGGGTCGCCGACCTGCTCGGCCTGCCGCCGCTGGCCGTCGAGGACGCCGTCAACGCCCACCAGCGGCCCAAGCTGGAGGAGTACGACGACCTGCTCTTCCTCGTCCTCAAGACGGTGCGCTACCTCGACGCCGAGGAGCTCATCGAGACCGGCGAGCTCATGGTGTTCCTGGGGCCGGACTTCGTCGTCAGCGTCCGGCACGGCGAGGCCAGCGGTCTGGGCGACGTCCGCGGGCACCTGGAGGCGGACCCGGACCGCCTGTCCGCCGGACCGACCGCGGTGCTGCACGGCGTGCTCGACCACGTCGTGGACGGCTACGGGCCGGCGGCCGCCTCGGTGGAGGAGGACGTCGACCAGATCGAGGAGCAGGTCTTCAGCGACAGCCGCGAGCAGCCGACGCAGCGGATCTACTCGCTCAAGCGCGAGGTGCTCGAGTTCCGCCGGGCCGTCGAGCCGCTGGGCGCCGCGACCGCCAAGCTCGCCGGCGGCTCGATCGGGTGCCTCGACGCGACGACGGCGGCCTACTTCCGCGACGTGCACGACCACGTGCTGCGCGCCACCGAGGTGGTGCAGTCGATGGACACCCTGCTCGACAGCGCCCTGTCCTCGAACCTCGCGCAGGTGTCGGTCCGGCAGAACGACGACATGCGCAAGATCAGCGCCTGGGTGGCGATCGGGGCCGCCTGCACCCTCGTCGCGGGCGTCTACGGGATGAACTTCCAGGACATGCCCGAGCTCTCCTGGGCGTACGGCTACCCCTACGCCCTGGGGCTGATGCTCGGCAGCAGCCTGCTGCTCTACCGCATGTTCAAGCGCAACCACTGGCTGTGACGGCGGTGGGTCCGCCGGGCCGTTAGCGTGCTCGGGTGCCCGCCTCCATCGACCCCGAACGCTCCGCCGGCAGCCGCGCCCCCGAGAAGCAGCGCGGCCCGGTCACCCTGCGCCGCGGCCAGGTGCAGGACAGCACCACCGACCAGCGGCTGCTCGACAGCCGCGGGCCGTCGGACTGGGTGCACGCGGACCCGTGGCGCGTCCTGCGGATCCAGAGCGAGTTCGTCGAGGGCTTCGGGCTGCTCGCCGAGCTGCCGCGCGCGGTGAGCGTCTTCGGCTCGGCGCGCACCCCGCGCGACGCGCCGGAGTACGCGCTGGGGCGCGAGCTCGGCGGCGCCCTGGCGCGGGCCGGCTGGGCGGTCATCACCGGCGGCGGCCCGGGCGTCATGGAGGCCGCCAACCGCGGGGCGCAGGAGGCCGGCGGGCTGTCGGTCGGCCTGGGCATCGAGCTGCCCTTCGAGCAGCACCTCAACGACTGGGTCGACCTCGGCCTGGACTTCCGCTACTTCTTCGCGCGCAAGACGATGTTCGTGAAGTACGCGCAGGCGTTCGTCATCCTGCCGGGCGGCTTCGGCACGATGGACGAGCTGTTCGAGGCGCTCACGCTCGTGCAGACCCGCAAGGTCAACCAGTTCCCCGTCGTGCTGCTCGGCTCGGCCTACTGGAGCGGGCTCGTCGACTGGCTGCGCGGCACGATGCTCGCGGCCGGCTACCTGTCGCCCGGCGACCTCGACCTGCTGCACGTCACCGACTCGGTCGCGGACGCCGTGGCGGTCGTCACCGCGGCCGACCGGGAGCGCGCCCGACGCGCCGCCGCCGGCCCGCGGCGACGAGACCGTCGGCGACGGGGAGGGCTGAGCAGGTGGCCGCCGTCTGCGTCTTCTGCGCGTCCAGCACGCGCATCGACCCGTCGTACGTCGCGCTCGCCGCCGACGTCGGGCGCCAGCTGGCCCGGCGCGGGCACACCCTGGTCTCCGGCGGCGGCAACCTGTCGATGATGGGGGCGGTCGCCCGCGGCGCCCGCGACGGCGGCGCCCGCACCGTCGGGGTCATCCCGCGAGGCGCTGCTGCGAGCTCGAGGTCGGCGACCGGGAGGCCGACGAGCTGCTCGTCGTCGACGACATGCGCACCCGCAAGGGGCTGATGGACGCGCGCTCCGACGCCTTCCTCACCCTGCCGGGCGGGCTCGGCACGCTGGAGGAGCTCACCGAGGTCTGGACGGCGCGCTTCCTCGGCATGCACGACAAGCCGGTCGTGGCGCTCGACGTCGACGGCCTGTGGGCGCCGCTGCGCGCCCAGGTCGACGCTCATGGTCGACCGCGGCTTCCTGCGCCGCGAGGCCGCCGACGCGCTGGTGTGGACCTCCTCGGTCGGCGAGGCGCTGGACGCGGTCGAGGCGCTGCCTGGCCCGCCCGCTGCGGCTGCGGCCCTCGCCGCAGGAGGCGCTGGAGGCCGAGCCCTCCCTGCCGGCCGCTCAGGTCCAGTAGAGGACGCGCACCTGCGGCAGCCGGTCGGCGAGCTCGCGCTCGAACCAGCCGCGCAGCTCGCCCATCACGTCCTTGGGGTAGACGTGCTTGACCGCGCCGAACTTGCCGCGCTTGCTCGTGCGCTGCTCCTCGTCCATCTCCAGGCGGGTGCGCGGGTACCAGCCCAGCAGCACCTCCTTGCTGCCCGGCGTGAACCGGTGCGTGATGAGCTCGGTGGTCAGGTCGAGCCCGGGCACGCCGTCGACGGCGGCGCGCACGAGGTCGAGCAGGTCGCCGTAGTGCTCGCGCCAGCCCTCCATCGGCATGATCGGCGCGATCGTCAGGCCGACCGGGTAGCCCGCGAGCGCCAGCCGGCGCAGCGCGCCCAACCGGTCCTCCAGCCGGCTCGTGCCGCCCTCGAAGCGGGTCGTCACGGGCAGCGCGTTCACGCTGAAGCGCACCCGGGTGCGCCCGCGGTGGTCGAGGTCGAGGAAGTCCCCGACGTCGTCGTACTTCGTCGTCCAGCGCAGCTGCACCGGCGCCTCCCACGCGCCGAAGTGCTCGACGGCCCGCCGCCAGCTGCCCGTGAGGTGCTCCAGCGCCAGCGGGTCGGTGTAGCAGGACGCCTCGAAGGTGGTGCCCTCCTCCGGCCGCCGCTTCGCGGTCCCCTCGCCGACGTACGGCGCCAGCCCGTCGAGGATCTCGTCGAGGTCGGCGTAGACCCGGGTGACCGGCGGGCCGGACAGCGAGCCGGCGAGGTAGCAGTACTGGCAGTGCGCCGGGCAGCCCTCGGCGAGGTCGAAGCGCCAGTCGGCGCTCGGCGCGATGGGCTGCAGCGCTCGGCGCGACGGCGGGCTCACGACGATCGCCATCGTCGCCTTCGCCCGGGCGTACGTCTGGCGCTCGTCGTCGCCGCGGACGCCGGTCAGCCGGTTGCTGCGCAGGCGCTCGACCTCCACCCCGGCGGCCTCGACGCGCTCGACGACGCGCAGCCCGTGCGGGTGGTCCAGCGCCGCCGGGGTGACGACCACGCGGCGCGGGGTCCAGCGCCGGGCGGGGCGGGGCGGCGGGGCGACCTCGGCCAGGTCGTGGGTGACGACCTGCTCGCCGCTGGCGCTGTGCGGGGCGGGCGGGACGTCGACGGCCAGCGGCTGGTCGAGGTCCAGGGACGGGTCGGGGTCGAGCGCCGGGTCGGCGGAGCGGGTCACGCAGGGGGTGTGCCCACTGCGTGACCAGCGTCCCGGCGGACCGGCTCTGGCACGATCGGGGGGTGGGGACGGTCCTGGCGGTGCTCGGCGTGGTGGCCGTGCTCTTCGTCGCGGCGCTCGTCGCGACGCGCGACGGCGAGGTGCTCGTCGAGGCGCCCCGCGACGCCCCGGACCCCGGGCTGCCGGTCGACGGGCCGGTGCGCGCCGGGGACCTCGAGGCGGTGCGGCTGCCGCTGGCGCTGCGCGGCTACCGGATGGCCGAGGTCGACGACCTGCTCGACCGGTTGGCGCTCGAGATCGCCGAGCGCGACGAGCTGCTGCAGGCGCTGAGGCCCGCCGGCGAGGAGCCGGTGCAGGAGCCGCTGCAGGAGCCGCTGCAGGAGCCGCTGCAGGAGCCGGTCAGCCCGCCTCCGCCGCCCGCCTGATCGCCTCGAGGGTCTCCGGCACCGTGCGGTGCGCGGCCGCGGTCCGCTCGGCGACCTCGGCGTCGGCCCGCTCGCCGTACCGCTCGGCGAAGCCGGCGATGCCGACGGGCGTGAACTCCCACGACTCGGTGAGCCGGGTGCCGTCGCCGGCCGGCTCGACGTCGTACGCCCAGCGCACCCACCCGGCGCCGACCTCCCAGGCGAAGCGGCGGCCGGGCTCGAGCTCGACGACGCGGCAGCGGGTCTCCCAGGTGCGGGCGGGCGTGACGTTGCGCCCGGTGAAGCTGCTGCCGACGGCCAGCCCGTGGCCCTCGTCCCACCAGCACGCCTCGACCACCGGGCTGAACTCGCCGGTGCGGGTGATGTCGCTGACCAGCTCCCAGACCTGCTGCGGAGGGGCGGCGACCTCGACGGAGGCGGACAGCGGCGGCGGCACGTCGGGCATGCCCGCCATCCTGCCCGGCGGGCCGCGGTGGCGGGCGACCACCCCGCCGGGCACGATGCGGCCATGACGACCTCCCCGCCGGCCGTGCTCGTCCTCACCGTGCCCGTGGCCGCCCCGGCGGCGGCCACCTGGGACGGCGCCGTCGACTGGGACCGCCAGGGCGAGTGGATGCTCGGCACCCGGGTGCGCGGCACCGCGCAGGACGGCGTCGGGGTCGGCGGCGGGATCGAGGCGTTCACCGGCGTCGGGCCGCTGGGCTTCCTCGACACGATGGTCATCGAGCAGTGGGACCCGCCGCGGCGCTGCCACGTCCGCCACACCGGCCGCCTGGTCCGCGGCACGGGCACGTTCTCCGTCGAGGAGCGCGGGCCGCAGGCCTCGGTCTTCGTCTGGCGCGAGGACCTCGACCTGCCCCTCGGCGCGCTCGGCCGGCTCGGCTGGCCGCTGGTCGCGCCGTTCTTCGCCTTCGGGGTGCGGCTGTCGCTGCGGCGCTTCGCCCGGTGGGTCGAGGCCGGTCAGCGCCCGGCCCGCGCCGCCTGACGGGTCACCGCCCGGCGAAGACCGGCGCCTGCTTGGCCAGGAAGCTGCGCACCGCGGCAGCGTGGTCCTCGCTGGCCCCCGCGCGGGTCTGCTGGCGGTCCTCCTCGGCCAGGGCCTCGACGAGCGTCGACGTCGCGGCCGCGGCCAGCGACGCCTTGAGCGCCGCGTAGGCCACCGTCGGGCCCGCGGCGAGCCGGGCGGCGAGCTCCTGCGCCGCGGGCAGCACCTGGTCGGGAGGGACCACCGCCGTGAGCAGACCCATCTCCAGGGCCTGCTCGGTGGTGAAGGGCTCGGCGAGCACGAGCAGCGCCGTCGCCCGCGCGGCCCCGACGAGCCGCGGGAGCGTCCAGGACAGCCCGGAGTCTGCGGTCAGCCCGATGCCGGTGAACGCCGTGGTCCAGCGGGCCCCGGCCGTCCCCACGCGGAAGTCGCACGCGCAGGCCAGGCCCAGCCCGGCACCGGCGGCCGTGCCGTTCACCGCGGCGACGACCGGCTTGGGCATCGTCGCGAGCAGGGTGACGACCGGGTTGTAGTGCTCGCGGACGGTCGACAGCGGCGCCGGGTCGCCGGCCTCGAGCAGCGCGGCGTGCTCGCGCAGGTCCTGCCCGACGCAGAAGGCCCGGCCGCTGCCGGTGAGCACGACCGCGCGCACCCCGTCGTCGTCGTGCACGTCCTGGAGCGCGGCGAGCAGGGCGGTCTTCATCGCGACGGTCAGCGCGTTCATGCCCTGCGGGCGGTCGAGCACGACGGTCGCCACCGCACCCGTGCGCTCGACGCGGACCGTCCCGGAGGGGTCGTGGGCGGACGTGCCGGAGGGGGCTGCACTCGTCACGGGGGGCTCCTTCGCGCTTCCGGGCGGGCTCGTCCCGGCAGTGTGCACGGGGCTGCCGGGACGGGCTGCCGGGGAGGGCGGCTACCGGTCCGGCGGGACGTGCGGGAGACTGGTACGACCGCGCACCGCGCGCGACGATCACGCATGGGAGGTTGGTCGGATGGCGGCCATGAAGCCGCGGACGGGCGACGGTCCGCTCGAGGTCACCAAGGAGGGGCGCGGCATCGTCATGCGCGTCCCGCTCGAGGGTGGCGGGCGACTCGTCGTCGAGCTCAACGCCGAGGAGGCCGACGCCCTGGGCGACGCCCTCAAGGCCGTCGTCGCCTAGCCCGCACACCGCACCCGCACCGCGCAGCGCCCGCCGGCCGGTCCGTGAGGACCGGCCGGTGGTCGCTGCCCGGAGCCTCCCAGGGAGACCCCGTGCCGCCGCGCCGCCGCTCCGCCCCGCCCCTGCCCGACCTGCCCGCCGTCGTGCTCGTCGCCGACGTGCCGGCGGCGCCGCGCGCGCTCGCGCTGCCGACCCGCTCGGCCGAGGCCCCCGACGCCACCGCGGTCCTGCTCGGGGCCGCGCCCGACGGGCTGTCGGCCAGCGACCTCACCGCGCTGCTCGTCGCCGAGGACGCCCGCGGCACGGCCGGCGAGGTCGTCGTGCTGCCGCGCCCGGGCGGCGACGTCCAGGACCGCGTGCTGCTGCTGGGCACCGGCAGCAGCACCCCGCAGGACCTCCGGCGCGCCGCCGCGGCCGCGGTGCGGCGGGCCCGCACGAGCGCCCACGTGGTGCTCGACCTGCGGGCGCTGCGCCTGGACGACGACGCGCTGCGGGCCGTCGTCGAGGGTGCCCAGCTCGCGGCGTACGGCTTCACGACCCGGGAGCGGCCGACGCCCCGCCGGCTGCACGAGGTGACCCTCGTCGTCGACGACCCCGCTGCCCGGCAGCCCGCGGTCGACCGCGCGGTCGCCGTCGCCCGCGCGACGGCCGTCGCGCGCGACCTGGTCAACACGCCGTCGCTGGTCAAGAGCCCGGCCTGGCTCGCCGACCGCGCGGTCGCGCTGCTGCCCGACCTCGAGGTGCGCGTGCGCGACGAGCGCGAGCTGGCGGCCGAGGGCTTCGGCGGTCTCGTCGGCGTCGGGCAGGGGTCCGCGCGCGGGCCCCGCCTCGTCGAGGCGCGCTGGGACGGCGGCGGCGCCCACCACGTCGTGCTCGTCGGCAAGGGCATCACCTTCGACACCGGTGGCCTGTCGCTCAAGCCCAACGAGGGCATGCAGACGATGAAGGGCGACATGGGCGGGGCGGCGGCCGTGCTCGGCGCGCTGCGCGCCGCGGCCGACCTGCGGCTGCCGATCACCGTGACGGCCCTGCTGGCCTGCGCCGAGAACATGCCCAGCGGCAGCGCGCAGCGCCCCGGCGACGTGCTCGTGCAGTACGGCGGCCGCACCGTCGAGGTGCTCAACACCGACGCCGAGGGCCGGCTCGTGCTCGCCGACGCCCTGGCGTACGCCGACCTCGTGCTCGACGCCGACGTCGTCGTCGACGTGGCGACGCTCACCGGGGCCATGCCGGTGGCGCTCGGCAAGCGGCACGCCGGGCTGTTCGCCAGCGACGACGCGCTCGCCGGCCAGCTCGAGCGGGCCGCGGCGGCGTCCGGCGAGGCGGTCTGGCGGATGCCGCTGGTGGAGGACTACCGGTCGGCCCTGGAGTCCGCCACCGCCGACCTGCGCAACATCGGCGACCCCCGGGCCAAGCTCGGTGGCGGCTCGATCACGGCCGCGCTGTTCCTGCGGGAGTTCACCGGCGGCCGGCCGTGGGCGCACCTCGACATCGCCGGACCGTTCTGGGCCGGCGGTGAGGAGCACGAGCTGACCCGAGGAGCGACCGGCTACGGGGTGCGGCTGCTCACCCGCTGGCTCGAGCAGCTCGCGGCGACGCCCCGGCGGCGCGGCGGGCGCCGCCGCGCCGCCTGACGCTGCCGGAGGGGCCCGCTCAGGCCGGTGGGGCGTCCTGCTTCACGGCGACGAGCAGACCGGGACCGACCGGGAGCAGCGCGGGCAGCAGCCGCGGCTCCTCGCGCACCGCCCGGGCGAGGTCACGGGCGGCCAGCACGTCCGCCTCGCGCGCCGACGGGTCGGCGATGCGCCCGCCGGCGAGCGCGCCGGTGACGAGCACGACCCCGCCGCGGCGCAGCAGGCGCAGCGCGGCCGGCAGGTAGTCGACGGCCTCGGCCGTGCTGGCGTCGCACAGCACGAGGTCGTAGCCGCCGTCGGACAGCCGCGGCAGCACCTCGAGCGCGCGGCCGGCGATGAGCCGGACCCGGCCGCTCGGCACGCCGGCCTCGGCCAGCGCCTGGCGCGCCAGCCGGTGGTGCTCGGGCTCGGCGTCGATGCTCGTGAGCACGCCCGACGGGTGCAGCCCGCGCAGCAGCCAGAGCGTCGAGACGCCGGTGCCGGTCCCGAGCTCGACCGCGTGCCGGGCACCCGACATCGCCGCGACGACCTGCAGGGCCGAGCCGGTGGCCTCGTCGACGGGCCGCACGCCCACCTCGGCGGCCCGGGCGCGCGCGCCGGCGAGGGCGGGCTCCTCGGGCTGCCAGGCCGCGATCCAGGCGGTCAGCGGGTCGGTCGGGGCCGCCGGCGCGCTGGAGGCCGCGGGTGCGGGCGGGCCCAGGGGCCCGTCAGGGGGGCCGGACGGTCGGCCGGGCTCGGTCACAGGTCTCCTCGGGTCGGACCCGGGCGAGCCTAGTGGGCCGGGCCGCCCGCGGGAACCGGGTGCCGATCAGGGCCGTTGGGCCCTTCGACCGCCCCGCACGCCGGACGCCCCACCGTCCCGCGACCGGCCCGGCAGCACACGCCCGCTTCACAGGAGACCCGTCAGCATGCTCGGCACCGGAGTGCTCCCTGCACCTCGGGGGCAGGAGTGGGCAGTGAGCGAGCACGCGGTGACGCCGGTCGACGGGCTGCGGGCCGGGGGCCCCGACGAGCCCTGGACGCCCCCGACCTGGGACGAGGTCGTGGAGCGGCACTCGGCGCGCGTCTACCGGCTCGCCTACCGCCTCACCGGCGACAAGCACGACGCCGAGGACCTCACCCAGGAGGTCTTCGTGCGCGTCTTCCGGTCCCTGTCGAGCTACACGCCCGGCACCTTCGAGGGCTGGCTGCACCGCATCACCACCAACCTGTTCCTCGACACGGTGCGGCGCAAGGCGCGGATCCGCTTCGAGGCGCTGCCCGAGGACGCCGAGCGGCTCGTCAGCCGCGGCACCTCCGGGATGGAGAGCCCGGCCCAGCTCTACGACGACACGCACTTCGACGCCGACGTGCAGGCGGCGCTGGACGCCCTGCCGCCCGACTTCCGGGCCGCGGTCGTGCTGTGCGACCTCGAGGGGCTGTCGTACGAGGAGATCGCCGACACCCTCGGCATCAAGATCGGTACGGTGCGCAGCCGCATCCACCGGGGACGCAGCGGGCTGCGCGCGGCGCTGGCCCACCGGGCTCCTGCGGGGCGGACGGCATGAGGCCGCGCCCGCCATGACCCCGCCATGACCCCGCCATGACCCGCCATGACCCCGCCATGAGCCCGTCGTGAGCCACCTCGGCGCCGACCTGGCGGCGTTCGTCGACGGCGAGCTCGACCACCCGGGCCGCGAGCGCGTGCTGCGCCACCTCGCCCGCTGCGCCGACTGCCGGGCGGAGGTCGACGAGCAGCGCCGGGTGCAGCAGCGGCTGCGCGCCCAGCCCGGACCCGACCCGGAGCCGGACCTCTCGGCCCGGCTGCGCGCGCTCGCCGCGTCGACCGCACCCGGCGGACCGGCCGGGCGCGCGCCGGCCGGGCGCCTCCCGGCCGGGTCCCGGACCGGCCGCCGACGGGCCGCGCCGCGCCGGGTGCCGCTCGCCGCCGTGGGCAGCGCCGCCCTCGTGCTCGGCGTGGTGGGCGTCCTCGTGCTGGGCGGCCCGGACCGGCCCGGTCCGACCCGAGCGCCGGTGGACCCGGGCGGCGACGCGCTGCTCGTCGACTTCGCCGGCACGGCCGGTGAGCTCCAGCTGCCGCGGCCGGTCGAGGTGAGCCCCGCGGAGACCGGCCGGTGAGCGCGCCCGTGCCCGCGCGGCTGCTGCTCGCCGCCGGGGGCGCCGGCGCGCTGCTCGCCGGACCGGTGAGCCCGGTCGCGGCCGTCCCCGGCCAGCCGGCCGCCGCGACGCTCCGCGGTCAGGAGCCGGAGGCCCTGGCGCTGCTGACCGCCTCGACCGCAGCGGTGACCGCGCGCACCTGGTCGGGCCGGCAGGAGGCCACCACCTGGCGCGCCGACCGGGCCAGCACCGTCGTCGTCGCCGTGGCCCACCGCCCCGGCACCGGCACCTCGGTCCTCGCGACGGCCCCGGCCCCGGCCCGGACGCGGGTGGTCCCGGTGCCCGGCCCCGGACCGGCCCAGCTCGCCCGGCTGGCCGCCCGCTACCGGCTCACCGTCAGCGGGAGCGGCAGCTGCGCGGGCCGCCCGGCGCGGGTCGTCGAGGCCCGTCGCGCCGACGGGCGGGTCGCCGCGAGGTGGTGCCTGGACCGCGAGACCGGGCTGCCGCTGACCTCGGACGTCTGGGACGTGCGGGGAGCCCGGCTGCGCAGCACCGCGGTCACCGAGCTCCGGGTCGGGGAGCCCGCTGCCCCCCCGGCACCCGCTGCCCCCCGGCACCCGCTGCCCCCCTCCCGCCCCCCGCTGCCGCCGCCGCGCAGGACGCGCCCTTCCCGGTGCCCGCCGAGCTGCCCGGCGGCTACCTGCTCGTGGCCTCCGCGCGGCCGGTGCACGACGGCACGCCGCTGCTGCACCTCACCTACTCCGACGGGCTCTCGACGGTCGCCGTCTTCACCCAGCCCGGCACGGTCGGCGGCGGCCCGGGCCCCGGCTGGGCGCCGGTCCACCGCGACGGGTCGGACGTGTGGGTGCTGCCCGGCGCGCCCGAGCGGCTCGTCTGGGGCGCTGCCGGCGCCGTCCTGACCATCGTCTCGGACGCGCCGCACGAGGACCTGCTCGCCGCGGTCGCGGCCCTGCCGCACGACCCGCGGCCCGACGACGGGGCGCTGCCCCGGCTGCGCCGCGGCGTCGCCCGGGTCGCCTCCTGGGTCGACCCCACCGGCTGACCGGCCGACCGGGGCGCGCGGACCCGCGCTCCCGGGCAGACTCGCCCTTGTCCCTGCGACCGCGGGACCTGCTGGAGGACACCCATGGACGAGCCCGACGTGCCCCGCACCGAGGACGACGACGAGGCCTGGTGGGCCCGCGCGGCTCCCGACCCGTACGCCACGCCCCGCGGCGGGCAGCCCGCGTACGGCGGCGCGGCCTTCGGCCAGGGCGGCGCCGGCGGGAGCGGGGCCGAGCCGGGCTGGGGGCCGCCGGTCGGGGTGCCGGCCTACAGCGCGGACAGCGCGGTGCGCACCGGCTGGGGCGGCGGTGCGGCGACCGCGCCGGACGCGGGGGCGCGCCCGCCGTACGGCGAGCCGGCACCCGACGCCTGGGGCACGCCGGTGCGGCCGGGCCGCTCCGCGGGCGGGCGCGGCCTGGCCGTCGTGGGCGCCCTGCTCGCCGCGGGGCTGGTCGGCGGCGTCGCCGGCGGGGCGGTCGTCGCCGCGCGGGACGGCCGCGACCTCACCGACCCGACGGCGAGCCTGGGCACCGGCGCGGCGGCCGGGTCCGTGCAGCGGCCGCCGGACTCCGTGGCCGGCATCGCCGACCGCGTGCTGCGCAGCACGGTGAGCATCAGCGTGAGCCGCGGCACGAGCGGCGGCAGCGGCAGCGGGGTGGTGCTGCGCAGCGACGGCTACGTGCTCACCAACAACCACGTCGTCGCCGACGGCGCGCAGGGCGGCACGATCACCGTCACCGTCAACGGCTCCGAGGGGCGCGAGCTGCCGGCGCAGGTCGTCGGGCTGGACCCCGAGACCGACCTGGCGGTCATCAAGGTCGACCGGCGGCGGCCGCCTCACGCCGGCCGACCTCGGCCGCTCGCACGACCTGGCCGTCGGCGACCCCGTCATCGCCATCGGCAGCCCGCTCGGGCTCAACGGCACCGTGACGACGGGCATCGTCGTCGGCGCTCAACCGCACCGTCGCCGTGCCGGGCGAGGACGGCCGGCGCGCGACGCCGCTGCTCAACGCCATCCAGACCGACGCCGCCATCAACCCCGGCAACTCCGGGGGCGCGCTCGTCGACGGCGGCGGGCGCGTCATCGGCATCAACTCCGCCATCGCGACCCTCGGCGGCTCCGCGGGCGAGCAGGGCGGCAGCATCGGCGTCGGCTTCGCGATCCCCATCGACGAGGCCCGGTCGGTGGCCGAGGAGATCATCCGTACCGGTCGCGCGACCCACCCGGCGTCGGCGTGGAGGCGGGCAACGAGGTCGCCGACGACGGCACGCAGGTCGGCGCCCGGATCAGCCGGGTCGTCGCCGGCGGTCCCGCCGAGGCCGGCGGGCTGCGGGTCGGCGACGTCATCGACCGGGTCGGCGCACCGACGTCGGCAGCGTCGACGAGCTCATCCTCGCGCTGCGGCAGAGCCGGGTCGGCGACCGCGTCCGGGTCGACCTACCTGCGCGACGGCCAGCGAGCGCACCACCGAGGTCGTGCTCGCCGACAAGTCCGGCGACTAGCGCCTAGGCTCGCAGGGACGACAGGGGGAGCGGGTGTTCGACCAGCTGGGCTGGGGCGAGCTGACGGTCATCCTGCTGCTCGCGCTGTTCGTCTTCGGGCCCGAGCGGCTGCCCGGCCTCGCGCAGGACGCCGGCCGCGCGCTGCGGCAGGTGCGCGACTACCTCAAGGGCTCACCGACGACCTCAAGACCGAGCTCGGGCCGGAGGTCGGCGACCTCGACCTCGCGTCGCTGCACCCCAAGACCTTCATGAAAGCAGCTGTTGGAGGACGACGAGCAGGACGCGCTCGTCGACCGCTGGCCGGGCGGCCGCGGCGGCAGCGTCCCGCTCGGGCCCGGCGAGACGCCGCCGTGGGACCCCGACGCGACCTGAGCGGTCGCGCCGGGGGACCGGTCGGGCTAGCGGCGGGCGGGGGACAGGCCCAGCGACATGCCGGCCAGCCCGCGGGGGCGGCCGGTCAGCGACTCGGCGACGCGCAGCAGCTCCTTGGCGGCCGGCGCGTCGGGGTCGGCCAGCACGAGCGGCGTGCCGGCGTCGCCGCCCTCGCGCAGCCGGATGTCCATCGGCACCTGGCCGAGCAGCGGCACCTCGGCGCCGAGCGAGCGCGACAGGCTGCTCGCGACGGCCTCGCCGCCGCCGCTGCCGAACATCTCGATCCGGTCCCCGCAGTGCGGGCACGGCAGCCAGCTCATGTTCTCGACGACGCCGGCGATCCGCTGGTGGGTCTGCAGGGCGATCGACCCGGCCCGCTCGGCGACCTCCTGGGCGGCGAGCTGCGGGGTCGTGACGACGAGGATCTCCGCGCTCGGCACGAGCTGCGCCACCGAGATGGCGACGTCGCCGGTGCCGGGCGGCAGGTCCATGAGCAGGACGTCGAGGTCGCCCCAGTAGACGTCGGCGAGGAACTGCTGCAGCGCGCGGTGCAGCATCGGCCCGCGCCAGACGACCGGCGTGTTGTCCTTGGTGAACATGCCGATCGAGATGACCTTCACGCCGTGCGCCGACGGCGGCATGATCATCGACTCGACCTGGGTCGGCCGGTGCTCGACCCCGAGCATGCGGGGGATGCTGAAGCCGTAGATGTCGGCGTCGAGCACCCCGACCTGCAGGCCGCGCGCGCGCCATCGCCGCGGCGAGGTTGACCGTCACGCTGGACTTGCCGACGCCGCCCTTGCCGGAGGCGACCGCGAAGACCTTGGTCAGCGAGCCGGGCTGCGCGAAGGGGATCTCGCGCTCCGGCGCGTCGCCGCGCAGCAGCTTCTGCAGCTCCTGGCGCTGCTCGGTGCTCATGACGTCGAGCTCGACCTGGACCCGGGCGACGCCGGGGAGCGCCCCGACCGCGGCGGTGACCCGCTCGGTGAGGGTGTCCTTCATCGGGCAGGCGCTGACGGTCAGGTAGATCGCGACGCGCGCGGTGCCGTCGGGGTCGACGACGGCGCTCTTGACCATCCCGATCTCGGTGATCGGGCCGGCGGATCTCCGGGTCCTGCACCGTCGACGAGGGCGGCCGTGAGCTGCTCGGACGTGGGGGGAGTGGTCATCGGGTCCTCTGCGTGCGGGGTCCGGGCAGGTGCTGTCCCGGCCCGTCCAGGGTACGGGGGCGCCCCGTCGCCTGCCCGCCGCGCGCGCTCAGGCCCGGGCAGCGATGGCGTCCGCGACGGCGAGGGTGCGCAGGGCGTTGTCGCGGTGCAGGTTCTCGACCATGCGGCCGGCGACGACCACCACGCCGCGCCCCTCGCGCTCGGCGGCCGCGAACGCCTCGACCACCTCGCGGGCGGCCGCGACCTCGTCCGGCGACGGCGCCCAGACCCGGTTGGCGACCTCGACCTGCGAGGGGTGCACGAGGGTCTTGCCGTCGAACCCGAGCTCCGCGCCCTGCACGCACTCGGCCTCGAAGCCCTCGAGGTCCTGGACGTCGTTGTAGACGCCGTCGAGCACCGCGACACCGGCCTCGCGCCCGCCGAGCAGCGCCGTGGCGAGGTGCGGCAGGAGCGGGGCGCGCCCCGGCACGAGGGCCGCGCGCAGCTCCTTGGCCAGGTCGTTGGTGCCGAGCACGAGCGCGGTGACCGACGGGTGGGCGGCGATCGCCCGGACGTCGAAGACCGCGCTCGGCGTCTCGACCATGGCCCAGATGCTCGTGCCCTCGGGCAGCAGGGCGGCGACGCGGTCCACGTGCGCGGCCCCGCTGACCTTCGGCACCACGACGGCGTCCGGCCGGGCCCGCCCCGCGGCCCGCAGGTCGGCCTCGCCCCAGGGCGTGTCCAGGCCGTTGCAGCGGACCGTGAGGGTGCGCCGGCCGTACTCCCCGGACGCGACCGCGGCGCAGGCCTGGTCGCGGGCGGCCTCCTTGGCGTCGGGCGCGACGGCGTCCTCGAGGTCGAAGATGATCGCGTCGGCCGGGATCGTCTTCGCCTTCTCCAGCGCCCGGGCGTTCGAGGACGGCATGTAGAGCACCGAGCGCAGCACCGCGAGGTCGCCGTCGGGGCCGGTCACAGGTCGTACGCCGCGGCGAGCTCGGGGTCGCGCGCAGCGAGGTCCTGCGCCAGCCGCAGCACGACCTTGCACTGCTTGACCGAGGCGTCGTCCTGCATCTTGCCGTCGATCATCACCGCGCCGGTGCCGTCGCCCATCTGCTCGACGACCCGCTTGGCCCACGCCACCTCGTCGGGGTCGGGCGAGAACACCTTCTTGGCGATGTCGATCTGCACGGGGTGCAGCGACCAGGTGCCGACGCAGCCGAGCAGGTAGGCGTTGCGGAACTGGTCCTCGCAGGCGACGACGTCCTTGATGTCGCCGAAGGGGCCGTAGTACGGGTAGATGCGGGCCTTCGCGCAGGCGTCGACCATGCGGGCGACCGTGTAGTGCCACAGGTCCTGCTGGAAGGTGGCGCGCGGCGCGTCGTCGCCCGTGGGGTCCTCGCGCACGAGGTAGCCGGGGTGCCCGCCGCCGACCCGGGTCGTCTTCATCCGCCGGTCGGCGGCGAGGTCGGCCGGGCCGAGCGAGATGCCCTGCATGCGCGGCGAGGCCTCGGCGATCTCCTCGACCCGGGCCATGCCGGAGGCGGTCTCGAGGATCGCGTGCAGCTGGATCGGGCGGGAGACCCCGGCCCGCGCCTCGAGCTGCGCCACGAGCCGGTCGACGTAGTGGACGTCCTCGGGCCCCTCGACCTTCGGGACCATGATGACGTCGAGGGCGTCGCCGATCTCGGTCACCAGGGTGATGAGGTCGTCGAGGACCCACGGCGAGTCCAGCGAGTTGATGCGGGTCCACAGCTGCGTGCCGCCGAGCTCGACGGTCCTGCCGACCTCGACGAGCCCGGCGCGCGCGGCCTCCTTGTTCGAGGCCTGCACCGCGTCCTCGAGGTTGCCCAGCAGCACGTCGACCTTGGGCGCGAGGTCGGGGAGCTTGGCGACCATCTTCGGGTTCGACGGGTCGAAGAAGTGGATCATGCGCGAGGGGCGCCAGGCCACCTCGCGCTGCGGCTCGGGGGCCCCCACGGCGAGGGGGCGGAAGAAGTCCTTGGGGCTGCGACCGGTGGCACTCACGCAGGCACCGTAGTGGGGCCCGCGCGCCGCGGCGGAGCGGGGGTGCGGCCCGCCTACGCTGGACGGCGTGACGACGACGAGCGGCCTGACCGGCGGGCAGCTGCGCGCGTGGCGCACCTTCCTGCGGGCCCACGCCACGCTCGTGCGCCGGCTGGAGGGCGAGCTGGTCGCCGAGCACGACCTGCCGCTGGCGTCGTACGACGTGCTGGTGCAGCTGTCGGAGGCGCCGCAGCGCAGCCTGCGCATGACCGAGCTGGCCGACCGGGTGCTGCTGTCGCGCTCGGGGCTCACCCGGCTCGTCGACCGGCTCGGGCGCGAGGGGCTCGTCGAGCGCCAGGCCTGCCCGCAGGACGCGCGCGGCACCCTCGCCGTGCTCACCGACGCGGGCCTCGAGCGGCTGCGCGCGGCCTGGCCGACCCACCTGCGGGGCGTCGCGTCGTACGTCGACCGGCTGACCCCCGAGGAGGTCGACGTCCTCGCGGGGCTGCTGGACAAGCTCGTCCCCGGCGCGGAGCCGGGCCCCGGGGGGTCCTGCTGACCGACCCGGCGCGCTCGGCGGTGCTGCGCGACGCGGGGGGCATCGGGGTCGCGGTCGGGGCGTACGGCCTGTCGTTCGGCGCCGCCGCGACCGCCGCCGGGCTGTCGGTGCCGCAGGCCTGCGCGCTCTCGCTGCTGGTCTTCACCGGGGCCTCGCAGTTCGCCCTCGTCGGCGTGCTCGGCGCGGGCGGGAGCGCCGTCGCGGCGGTCGCGGGGGCGGCGCTGCTCGGCACGCGCAACCTGCTCTACGCGGTGCGCCTGGCCGACCTGCTGCGCCTGCGCGGACCGCGGCGGCTGCTGGCCGCGCAGCTGACGATCGACGAGTCGACGGCGATGGCGACGGGTGCGCCGCCGGCGCTGGCCGGGCTGGCCTTCTGGGCGACCGGCGGTGCGGTCTACGTCCTGTGGAACCTCGCGACGCTGCTCGGCGCCCTCGGGGCCTCGGTCGTCGACCCGCGTGCCCTCGGGCTCGACGCGGCGGTCGGCGCCGCCTTCCTCGGGCTGCTCGCGCCGCAGGTGCGCGACCGGCCCGCCCTCCGGGTCGCCCTGGGCGGGGCAGCGGTCGCCGCCGTCGCCGTGCCCCTCACCCCGCCCGGCGTGCCGGTGCTGCTCGCCGGGCTCGCCGTCGGCCTGGGCCTGCGGGCGGGCCGGTGAGCCCGGCCTGGACGGCGGTGGCGGGCGCGGCGGTGCTGTGCGGCGGGCTCAAGCTCGCCGGGTGGTCGGTGCCGCCGGACCTGCTCGCCGACCCCCGGGTGCGACGGGTGTCGGCGCTGCTGCCCGTCGCCCTGCTCGCCGCGCTGGTGGTGGTGCAGGCGCTCGGCGACGGGCGGGGCCTGCGGCTGGACGCCCGGGCGGCCGGGCTCGCCGCCGGAGCGCTCGCGCTGGCGCTGCGCGCCCCCTTCCTGCTCGTCGTCGTCGTCGCGGCCGCCACCGCCGCGCTGCTGCGCCTGCTCTGACGGGCCCGCCGGGGCTCCTCGCTGGGTAGGGTCGCCGCGCGGCGCGCCTCCCGCGCCGCGTGCGGAGGTGCGGTGACGGACGAGCAGCAGCCGACCGGGCCGTCGACGGGGCACCCCGCGCCGCTCGCCGACCTGCTCGCCAGCTTCCCCGCGGTCTTCGGCCGCTTCCCGCTCGGCATGGCGCTGCTCGGCCCGGAGGGCCGGGTCCTGCGGGTCAACGCCGCGCTGTGCCGGCTGCTCGGGGTCGACGAGAGCGAGGTGCTCGGGCGTCGCCCCGCGGCCCTCGCGCCGCGCGCCTCGCGCGCCGCCGTGTCCGCGGCGGTCGCCGACCTGCTCGAGGGCCGTTGCGACAGCCGGCAGGACCGCGAGCAGCGGGTGCGGGGCGACGGCTCGGTGGTCGACGTCCTCGTCGCCCGCACCGTCCTGGTCGCCGAGGACGGCCGGGCCCGCTACGTGCTGCAGCAGTCCACCGCGCTGCCCGCCGGGCGGGTCGTGCGTCCCGACGCCGACGCCTCGCAGGTGCTGCTGCGCCTGCACGACGAGCTGGCGGAGCACCGCGACGACGTGCGCGGCGCCGCGATGCGCGCCCTCGAGGCCCTGGTGACGGCCCTCGGGGTGTCCGGCACCGTGTGGCGGTGCGACCGCGAGGACGGGGCGGTGCTGGAGGCGGTCGCCGTGCGCGCCCGCGACGCGCGCGCCGAGGAGGAGCTCACCCGGCTGTACTCGGTCGCGCACCAGCGCACCGACCGCGGCTACCCGGCGGCGGCCGTGGCGGCGCCCGAGGGCCACCTGCTCGTGGAGGACCCCTTCACCAGGCCCGGGACCGGGGCGCCCGCGGTGCTGCCCGAGTTCCTGCCCTGGCTGCGCGACAACCCGGTCGGGGTGCTGCTGCTGCTCCCGCTGCGGCACCGCGGCACGCTGCTCGGCACCGTGGCGGTGGCCCGGCACGAGCCGGGCGCCCGCTTCGACGACGCCGAGGTCGCCTTCGTGCACCTCGTCGCCGACCGGTTGGCCCGCTCGCTCGCCGACGTCGCGCTGCGCGAGCTGGAGGCCGAGGCGGCGCGCCGCGCCGCCTGCCTGGCGGCGGTCGCGGTCGCGGTCGACGAGGCCCTGCCGGACCCCGACCGGCTGCTCGACGACGTCGTGCGGGTGGTCGGCGAGCAGCTGCGCGCCGCGGTCGTGCTGCGCCTGCAGGCCGACCTCGCCCCCTCGCTCGGCGGCGCCGCGGCGCACCACCCGGACCCCCGGGTCCGCGACGCGCTGGCGCGCTACCTGCGCGGGGGAGGGGCCGTCGGGGTGCTCGACCGGGCGGTCGACGAGGGCACGCTGCACCTGGCGCACGAGGGGCTCGGGCGCACGCTGTCCGCGGCCGTCGGGCTGGCCGAGCCGGTGCTGCTCGACGCGGTGCTCGCGGTGTCGCTCGTCGCGCGCGGGAAGGTCATCGGCGTGCTCGCCCTGGGCCGGACGGACGGCACCTTCTCGTTGACCGAGCGGCGGCTGGTCGAGGCGGTCGGCGAGCGGCTGAGCCTGTCGCTCGACAACGCGGCGCTGCTCGCCACCGAGCGCCGGACCGCCCAGCAGCAGTCGGTGCTCGCGGGCATCAGCGCGTACGCCCTCGCGACCACCGACCTGGACCGCCTGTTCGACCACGCGGTGCACGCCGTCAACGACGCGCTCGGGCTCGGCAGCACGGGCCTGCTCCAGCTCGTCGAGGACGCCCAGCTGCTCGTGCGCGCCGGGACGCTGGAGGGGATCGGGGTGGGCGTCACCCGCGTCCCGGCCGCCGGCCCGGGCATCAGCGCCCTGCTCGAGACCGCGGTGCCGGTGGTCGTCGACGACTACCGCGCGCACGCCGAGGAGGGGCAGCGCTACGCCGACACGTACGGCGTGCGCAGCGGGGCGCTGCTGCCCGTCGTCGTCGACGGTCGGGTGTGGGGCGTCCTGTCCTGCCACACCGCCGAGCCCCACGTCTTCGCCGCGACGGAGCTGGACTTCCTGCGGACCGCCTGCACGGTCCTGGCCGGGGCCGTGCAGCGGTCGGCGATCGAGAGCCGCGCGGCGCACCAGGCGCTGCACGACGCGCTCACCGGACTGGGCAACCGGGCCTACCTCACCGCCCGGCTCGACGCCGCGCTGGCCCGCGGGGGCGGGGCACGCACCGCCCTGCTGCTGCTCGACCTCGACGACTTCAAGGACGTCAACGACTCCCTCGGCCACAGCGCCGGCGACGAGGTGCTCGCCCAGCTCGGCCGGCGGCTCGACGGCGCCACCCGCGGGGCGGGGGCGGTCGCCCGGCTGGGCGGCGACGAGTTCGCGGTCGTCGTCCCCGACGGCGACCTGCCCGAGGCCGCGCTGCTCGTCGCCGAACGGCTGCTGACGACGCTCGCCGAGCCCTTCACGCTGCCCGGGATGGTGCTGCGGCTGTCCGGCAGCATCGGGGTCGCCGTCTCGCCGGAGCACGGCACGTCCAGCGGTGCCCTGCTCCAGCACGCCGACCTGGCGATGTACCGCGCGAAGGCGCTGCGCTGCGGGTCGGCCGTCTTCGACAGCGCGCTCGACCGCGAGCGGCAGGAGCGGCTCGCCCTGCTGGTCGAGCTGCGCGAGGCGCTCGCCCTCGGCCAGCTGCTGCTGCACTACCAGCCCCTGGTGCGGCTGCAGCCCGGTCCACCCGGTCCCCCGGAGGTGGAGGCGCTGGTGCGCTGGGACCACCCGCAGCGGGGGCTGCTGCTGCCCGACGCCTTCGTGCCGCTCGCCGAGCAGACCGGGCTCGTCGACGAGCTCACCCTGTTCGTGGCGCGCGAGGCGGCCCGCCAGCGCGAGGCGTGGGCCCGGGCCGGCTCCGAGGTGACCGTGGCCGTCAACGTGTCGCCGGTGTCGCTGCGGGACGAGGCCCTGGTCACGGGGCTCGGCGAGGTGCTGGCCGGTGCGGGCGGCGGCCTCACGGTCGAGATCACCGAGAGCGCGCTCGTCGACGACCGGGCCCGGGCGGCCGTGCGCCGCCTGGCCGACGCGGGGGTCGTCTGCGCCGTCGACGACTTCGGGACGGGCTGGTCGGCGCTGGCCTACCTGCGCGACCTGCCGGTGCGCCGGCTCAAGCTGGACCGGTCCTTCAACCTGCGGGTCGACGCGCAGGCCCGGGACGCCAGCCTCGTCGAGGGCGTGACCCGCCTGGCCCACGACCTCGGGATGGAGGTGGTGGCCGAGGGGGTCGAGACGCCGCAGGTCGCCCGCACGCTGGCCCGGCTCGGGGTCGACGTGGCGCAGGGGTGGCTCTACGGCGCCCCCGCCCCGCCGGAGCGGCTGGGCCTCGTGGTCAGCGCAGGGCGAGCGAGCGGCGGCTGAGCAGGGCCAGCACGCGCTCCTCGAGCAGCAGCGGCTCGACGGGCTTGGCGAGGAAGTCGTCGGCCCCGGCGCGCCGCGCCTCGAGCTCGACGGCGGGCGAGCTGCTGCCCGTGAGCATGAGGACCGGCAGCGGCAGGGTGCGCGGGTCGGCCCGCAGCAGCCGGACGAGCTCGGTGCCGGACAGGTCCGGCAGCCCGTGGTCCACGAGGACCGCGTCGATCCCGCCCTCGCCGACCAGCCCGAGCCCGGTCGCGGCGTCGGCCGCCCCGACGACCTCGACGGTGCCGGTCAGCGCGGCCGCGATGAAGCCGCGCACCCCGTCGTCGTCCTCCACGACGAGCAGCCGCGGCAGGCCGGCGGGCTCCGACGCGGGCCGGGGCGGGGCGGCGTCCACCACGTCGGCGCGGCACCAGGGGCAGGTGCGCCACTCCGCGTCGAGCCGGCGCTCGCACCCCCGGCAGCGGTCGCGGCCCAGCGGGGTGCCGTCGTAGGGGCAGGCGACCATGTCCTCGGCGAGCGCCCGCGCGCAGGTCGGGCAGGTCGGTCCGCTCTCGGCGTCGACGGTGGTCGCGCGCAGCACCTCCTCGTACGTGGTGGTGCCCCGGGCCGCGGCCGCCAGCGCCGCCGCGCGCAGCGTCACCGCGCCGGGCGTGCGCGCCGCCCGGGCGAGCGCGTCCTCGGTCGGGGAGGTCAGCAGGGCGCGGCGGACGGCCGCGGTCACCGGCAGGACCTCGAAGACCCCGGTGCGGCCGCGGTAACCGGTCCCGCCGCACTCGGCGCAGCCCCGGCCGCGGACCGGTGTGGCGCCCTCGAGGTCGGCCGGCGCGAGCCCGAGCAGCGCGAGCGTGCGCGGCGAGGGGACGTACGGCGCGGCGCAGCCCCCGCACGGCGTGCGGACCAGGCGCTGGGCGACGACCAGCGACAGCGCCGAGGCGACGAGGTAGGGCTCGACGCCCATGTCGACGAGCCGGCCGACCGCGGCGACGGCGCTGTTGGTGTGCAGCGTGGTGAGGACCAGGTGACCGGTCGTCGCGGCCTGCACCGCGAGGCCCGCGGTCTCGCCGTCGCGGACCTCGCCGACGAGCACGACGTCGGGGTCCTGGCGGAGCACGCTGCGCAGCCCGGCGGCGAAGGTCAGCCCGGAGCGGGCGTGCACCTGCACCTGCGTGGTGCCCGGCACCTGCACCTCGACGGGGTCCTCGAGCGTGACGATGTTGCGGTCGGGCGTGCTCACCTGCGAGAGGGCGGCGTACAGCGTCCCGGTCTTGCCCGAGCCGGTCGGGCCGGTGATGAGCACCAGGCCCTGGCTCTGCACGAGGGCGGTGCCGACCGCCTCGAGCTGGGTCGGCGTCAGGCCGGTGCGGGCCAGCACCGGCACGTCCTCGGCGCGGGGCAGCAGCCGCACCACGACCTTCTCGCCGTGCAGCGTCGGCAGGGTGGAGATGCGGGCCTCGACGACGGCGCGGTCCACGAGCAGCCGAGCGCGGCCGTCCTGCGGCCGGCGGCGCTCGGCGATGTCGAGCCCGGACAGGATCTTGAGCCGGCTGACCGCGGCCGACGCGGCACCGCGCGGCACCGTCATGACGTCGCGCAGCAGCCCGTCGACGCGGTAGCGGATGCGCAGGTCGCCGGCCTGCGGCTCGACGTGCACGTCGCTGGCCCGGGCCCGTACGGCGTCGGCGAGCACGACGTCGACGAGCCGCACCACGGGCGCCGCGTCGACGGCCTGGGCGACCGGGTCGTCCTCCGGCACGTCGTCGTCCAGGCCCTCGAACAGGGTGGACACGCCGGCGGCGTCCTCCTGCAGCGACCAGGCGCGGCCCAGGTGCTCGCGCAGCTGCGTGCCGGTGGCGACGTGCACGACCAGCTCGCCGGCGCCGGTGTAGAGGCGCACGTCGTCGAGCGCGACCACGTCGGTGGGGTCGACGGCCGCGACCACGACCCGGTTGCCGTCCCGCTCGAGCACGAGCACGCCGCAGCGCTCGGCGACCGTCCGCGGCAGCGAGCGCACGTGCTCGGGGACGAGCGGCACGGTGCCGAGGTCGACGAGCCGCAGGTCGAGGGCGCCGGCGAGGGCCGCCGCGACCTGCCGCTCGGTGGCCAGCCCCCGCTCGACGACGAGCGCGCCGAGCTTGGTGCGCCGGCCCTGCGCCGGCACGTCCTGCTGGTGCTCGAGGACCTGCAGGAGCTGCTCCTGGCTGAGCACGCCCTGCTCGACGAGGACCTCGCCGATGCGTCGGCGGGCGCGCCGCTGCTCGGGGGGCCGCGGGGACGTCTCGCTGCGGGGCAGGGTCACGAACGGGACATCGGCACGCGCACGCCGCGGGTGGAGCGGCCGGCTAGCGCTCCTGGCCCTCGCCGCCGAACGGCTCGGCCAGCCCGCCGCCGACCGACGCGGGCGAGGGCTCGTCGCCGCGCTGCTGCTTGGCGCGGCGCCGCTCGGCCCGCCGGTCGCGCTCCTCGCGCCGCTCGCGGGCGGCGCGGTCGTAGAGCACCTGACCGGCCGTCTCGCCGGAGCGGGCGACGACCTCCTCGGTCACCTCGCGCAGCTGGTCGCGCAGGTAGTCGCGGGTCACGCCCTCGCCCACCGACTGGCGCAGCGCGGCGAGCTCGCGGCTGAGGTACTCCACCTCGGCCATGAGCCGCTGGTTCTGCGCGCGGTCCTCCTCCAGGCTCACCCGGTCGCGGTCGGCCTGCCGGTTCTGGGCGAGCAGGATGAGCGGCGCGGCGTACGACGCCTGCAGCGACAGCAGCAGCGTGAGGAAGGTGAAGGTGTACGGGTCGAACTGCAGCTCGCGGGGCGCGAGGGCGTTCCAGGCCAGCCAGCCGAGGATGAACACCGTCATGTAGACGAGGAAGCGGCTGGTGCCCAGGAAGCGGGCGATCCGCTCGGACAGCCGGCCGAAGGCCTCCGGGTCGTAGGTCGGGCGCAGGCTGCGGCGCTGGTCGGCGGGCACGTCGAGCCGCACCCGGGTCGCGCGGCGCGGCTCAGCCACGGGAGCCCCGCGCCTCGCGCCAGTCGGCCGGCAGCAGGTGGTCGAGCACGTCGTCGACGCTCACCGCGCCGAGGAGCCGCTGCTCGGAGTCGACGACGGGCGCCGCGACGAGGTTGTACGACGCCAGGTGGCGGGTGACCTCGGGCAGCGGGCAGTCCGGCGCCAGCGGGTCGATGTCGGTGTCGATCACGGCGCTGACCAGCGACGACGGCGGTTCGCGCAGCAGCCGCTGGAAGTGCGCGGTGCCGAGGAAGCGCCCGGTGGGCGTCTCGTACGGCGGCCGCACGACGTAGACCTGCGCGGCCAGCGCCGGTGACAGGTCGGGGTTGCGCACCCGGGCGAGCGCCTCGGCGACCGTGGTGGTGGGGGTGAGGATCACCGGCTCGCTGGTCATGAGCCCGCCGGCCGTGTCGTCGTCGAACTGCAGCAGCCGGCGCACCGGCGCCGCCTCGTCGGGCTGCATGAGCCCGAGCAGGCGCTGCTGCTCGGGCTCGGGGAGCTCGCCGAGCAGGTCGGCCGCGTCGTCGGGCGACATCGCCTCGAGCACGTCGGCGACCCGGTCGTCCTCGAGCCCGGCGAGCAGCTCGACCTGCTCGTCCTCGGGCAGCTCCTCGAGCACGTCGGCGAGCCGCTCGTCGTCCAGGGCCGCCGCGATCTCGGCCCGGCGCTTGCCCGACAGGTCGTGCATGACCCCGGCGAGGTCGGCCGGGCGCAGCTTCTCGAACACCGCGATGAGGTTGGCGGCGCCCTGGTCGCGCTCGGGCAGCCGGAAGCCGCTCACCTCGTGCCAGGCGAGCTGCACGAGCTCGGCGCGACGCCGCCTCCCGCCGCGCCGCACGGCGACGCGGGTGACGAGCCAGTCGGTGCGGGTCTGCTCGACGGCGACGTCGACGACGGTGGCCGGCTCGCCGGTCTCCAGCACGGTCACGGTCTGGTCGAGCAGCTCGCCGAGCACGAGCGTCTCGCCGGGCCGCTTGTCGAAGCGCCGCAGGCTGACCGTGCCGCTGGTGAGCCGGACGGCGTCCGGGTCGATCGCCGTGACCCGCCCGATCGGCACGAAGATCCGCTTGCGCAGGGCGATCTCCACGGCGAGGCCGAGGACCCGCGGCGCGTCGCGCCCGGTGCGCAGCGCGACGACGACGTCGCGCACGCGGCCGACCGGGTCGCCGTTGGGGTCGAAGACGACCAGTCCCGCGACCCGGGCGACGAAGGCGCGGGTCCCGGTGCTCACCCGGCAAGGCTAGTGCGCGGGCCGCGCGCCTACAGCGTCGTGACCAGCCCGCCGTCGACGGGGATCACGGTGCCGGTGACGTACGCCCCGGCGCGGCTGGCGAGGAAGACCGCGACGCCGGCCATGTCGTCGGGCCGGCCGATGCGGCCCAGCGGGGCGGCCGCGGCGATCGCGTCGCCGTACGTCTCGAGGGTCGCGGCCATCATCTTCGACTCGAACGGCCCCGGCGCGACCGCGTTGACCGTGACGTGCTGCGGACCCAGCTCGCGGGCGAGCACCCTCGTGAGCTGGTGCACGGCGGCCTTGCTCGCCGAGTAGGAGTAGGTCGGGTTCAGCGGGACGTGCAGCCCGTCGACGCTGCCGATGTTGATGACCCGGGCGGGGTCGTCGGCGGTCCCGGCGGCGCGCAGCTGCGGCAGCAGCGCCCGGGTGAGGAAGAACGGCGCCTTGACGTTGAGGTCGAGCACCTTGTCCCAGGCCTGCGCCGGGAACTCCTCCAGCGGGGCGCCCCACGTGGCGCCGGCGTTGTTGACGAGCACGTGCAGCGCGCCCTCGCGGTCGGCGACCTCCTGCGCGAGGCGCAGGCACTCGGCCTCGGTCGAGATGTCGGCGGGCAGCGGCACCGCGTCGCCGTACGCGCTCAGCTCCTGCGCCGCCTGCTCGCAGGCCTGCGCCTTGCGCGAGCTGACGTAGACCCGCGCCGCACCGGCCTGCAGCAGCCCGCGGGCCACCATGAGGCCGATGCCGCGGGTGCCGCCGGTGACGAGGCAGGTCTTGCCGGCGGTGGAGAACAGCTCGGGGGTCGTCATGGGGCGCGAGCCTAGGGTCGGCCGGTGACCGGACCTTCCCGCGGCCCCTCCCGGGCGACCCTGGCCTACGAGGTCGTCGACGTCTTCACCGACCGGGCGTACGCCGGCAACCCGCTCGCGGTCGTGCTCGACGCCGACGACCTGTCGACCCCGCAGCTGCAGGCGCTCGCCCGCGAGTTCAACCTGTCGGAGACGGCGTTCCCGCTGCCGGGGCAGGACGGCGCCGACTACCGGCTGCGGATCTTCACCCCCGAGGTCGAGCTGCCCTTCGCCGGCCACCCGAGCGTGGGCGCGGCCTGGGTGCTGCGCCGGCTGGGTCGGCTCCCGCCGGGCGACGTCGTGCAGGCCTGCGGCGCCGGCCTGCTCGCGGTCGACGTGGGCCAGGAGCCCGGCGACGACGTCGTGCTCACCGGCGGCGAGCCGTCGTACGGCGGGGAGCGGCACGCCGCGCCCCTGCTCGCGGCCGTCGGCCTGACGGCGGACGACGTCGCGGGGCCGGCCGGGCGGGCCGGCTGCGGCATCGACTTCAGCTACCTGCTCGTGCGCGACGAGGCCGTCGCGCGGGCGGTGCCCGACGCCGCGGCGCTGCGCGCGCTCGACCTGGGCACGGGGCTGTCGGTGACCTCGTGGGACGGCGCGGCGGCGCACAGCCGGGTGTTCGTGCCGGGTGTCGGGGTGCCCGAGGACCCGGCGACCGGCTCGGCGGCGGTGGGTCTGGCGGTGCACCTCGCCGCGGCCGGGCTGCTGCCCGACGGGGCCACGGCGTTCGAGGTGGCGCAGGGCGCCGAGTGCGGGCGCCCGTCGTGCCTGCGGGTGCACGTCGACGTCGCCGGCGGGCGCGCCGTGCGGGCGCGGGTCGGCGGCTCGGTGGTCCCCGTCGCGCGCGGCGAGGTCGTGCGACCCTGACAGCGTCCGGAGGGGCTGGCCCGTCCCGGCCCTGACCCGCCCCGAGGAGTCGTGAACCCACCCCCCGCGGTCACGAGCGTGCCCGCGCCCACCCCGCTGCAGCAGGCCCGTGCCCGTGGCCGGCTGCGGGGGAGCGCCGCGCTGCTGGGACCGGCCTTCGTCGCCGCCATCGCGTACGTCGACCCGGGCAACGTCGCGACGAACTTCTCGGCCGGCGCCCGCTACGGGTACCTGCTCGTCTGGGTCATCGTCGTGGCCAACCTCATGGCGATGCTCGTGCAGTCGCTGTCGGGCAAGCTGGGCCTCGCGACCGGGCGCAACCTGCCCGAGCTGTGCCGCGAGTCCTTCCCCCGGCCGGTGGTGCGCGGGCTGTGGGCGCAGGCCGAGGTCGTGGCGATGGCCACCGACCTCGCCGAGGTCGTGGGCGGTGCCATCGCCCTGCAGCTGCTCTTCGGCCTGCCGCTGGTGCTGGGCGGGCTGGTCACCGCGGCGGTCGCCTTCGCGCTGCTCGCCGTCCAGGGCCGCGGCTACCGGCCGTTCGAGCTGGCGATCGCCGGGCTGCTCGGGGTGATCCTGCTCGGCTTCGCGGTCGGCCTGGTCAGCAGCGGCGTGGACGGCCCGGCGCTGCTCTCGGGCACCGTGCCGGCCTTCGACGGCTCGGACAGCGTGCTGCTCGCGACCGGGATCCTCGGCGCGACGGTCATGCCGCACGTGGTCTACCTGCACAGCGCGCTCACCCAGGACCGGATCCCGGCCCGGGGGGCGGACGAGGTCGCCTCGCTGCTGCGCCACCAGCGGGTCGACGTCGTGCTCGCGATGGGCGTCGCGGGGGCGATCAACCTGGCGATGCTCGTGCTCTCGGCGCAGCTGTTCTCCGGGGGTCGCGCGCAGGACGTCGACACCCTGCAGGGCGCGCACGCCGGCCTGACCGAGCTCGCCGGACCGCTCGTCGCCCTCGCCTTCGCGCTGGCGCTGCTCGCGTCGGGCTTCGCCTCCTCCGGCGTCGGGACGTACGCGGGGCAGGTGGTCATGCAGGGCTTCCTGCAGCGGCGGGTGCCGCTGGTCGTGCGCCGGGTGGTCACGATGGCGCCGGCCCTGCTCGTGCTGGCCCTCGGCCTGGACCCGACGCGGGCGCTCGTGCTCAGCCAGGTGGTGCTGTCGTTCGGCATCCCCTTCGCGCTCGTGCCGCTCGTCGTCCTCACCGCCCGCCGGTCGGTCATGGGCGCGCTGGTCAACCGGCCGACCACCTCCGCGGTCGCCGCGCTCGTCGCGGCCGTCGTCGTCGGGCTCAACGCCTTCCTCGTGGTCGACACGCTCACGTGAGCGCCGCCGCCCGCCCGGGCGGGGCGGACGCGCTGCTGCTGGCCGTCGGCCTGTGCGCGGTCTCCACCTCCGGCCCGCTCATGGCGGCCACCGCCGTGCCCGCGCTCGCGATCGCCTTCTGGCGCAACGCCCTGGCCGGTCTGCTGCTCGTGCCGACCGTGCTCGTCACCGCGCGCACCGAGCTGCGCGCGCTGGACCGGCGGGAGAAGCGGCTCGCCCTGCTCGCCGGGGGCCTGCTCGCGCTGCACTTCGGCACCTGGGTGCCGTCCGTGACCCTGACGACGGTCGCGACCGCGACGGCCCTCGTGGCGACCCAGCCGGTCTGGACGGCCCTGCTCGCACGGGTGCGCGGCGAGCTCGTCCCGGCGACCGTCTGGACGGGCATCGCGCTGGCGCTGGCCGGCGCGCTGCTGCTCACCGGCGGCGACGTGGCGGTCAGCGGCCGGGCGCTGCTCGGCGACGGCCTCGCGGTGCTCGGCGGGGTCTTCGCCGCCGGCTACGTCGTCGCCGGCAGCGAGGTCCGGCGCAGCGTGAGCACCACGACGTACACCGCGATCTGCTACTCGACCGCCGCCCTGCTGCTGCTCGCCGTCTGCCTCGTCGGCCGCCAGTCGCTGTCCGGCTACGCCGCGCAGGACTGGTTGCGGCTGGTCGCCATCACCGCCGGGGCCCAGCTGCTCGGCCACTCGCTCTTCAACGTCGTGCTGCGCCGGGTGCCGCCGACCGTGGTCGGGCTGGCCGTGCTGCTCGAGATCCCCGGCGCCGCGCTGCTCGCCGCCGCCTTCCTCGGACAGCCGGTGCCGCTGCGTGCCCTGCCCGCCGCCGTCCTGCTGCTCGCGGGCCTCGCGCTGGTCATCCGCTCGTCCAGCCGCGAGGAGCCGAGCGTGCCGGTGGAGTGACGCGCCGCCGGTCCCTACTCCCGCCCCGCCTGCGAGGCGTCGTACGACCAGGCGCGCAGCGCGCGGAACAGCGGGACCGGGCGCAGGTCGTCCGCGCCGACCGTCGGCGCGAAGCGCAGCTGCTCCCCGTCGAGCTGCTCGCCGAGCTCGATCCGCCCGACCGTCCGCCACGCCCCGAGCGCGCCGGCGGCGAGCACCGCGAAGCCCCCCGGCACCGGCCGGGCGCCGAGGAGGACGGTGCGCCCGTCGCCGGTGCGGTACGGCAGGACGCACGACCAGGTGCGCGACAGCACCGACGGCACGAACGCGTAGCGCCAGGCGCTGTTGACCAGCAGGTCCAGCGGCGCGCCGCCGACCCCGGCGCCGGGCAGCCGCAGCGCCAGGCCGTCGACGTCCGGCAGCGGGGAGGGGAGCCCGACGCCCCGCGACAGCCGGACCACCCCCTCGTGCACGCCCGGCTCGTCGAGCAGCCGCGCGCCCCAGCGCTGCTCCGACGGCTCCACCCACAGCCGCGCCGCGTGCGTACGGCCGTGGGGGTGGAAGACGCGGGCGCCGCGCAGCGCGGTGCCGACCCCCAGGGCGGTGGCGAGGGCGGCGCGGGGGGCGGTCAGCAGGTCGGGCACCGCGCGAGTGTGCCCGCCGCGCCGCGCGGGGAACACGGGCGGCATGACCTCGACCCGCTCGGTCCCGCCCACCTACGTGAACGCCAACCGGCTGTGGGTCGACAGCCGCCCGCGGGCGCTCGCCCAGCGGCGCTTCGAGGCCGCCCGGCTGCGCACCCTCGGCGGGCGGGTCGACGGCGGCCGCGTCCTCGAGCTCGGGCCCGGCCGTCGCGGGACCGGCCTGCGGATCGCCGTGGAGGACTTCGGGGCCGCCCGGGCCGAGGGCGTGGAGCTGTTCGACGACAGCGTGCGGGCCTGCCGCACGGCCGTCGCCGACCTCGGCGACCGGGTGCAGGTCGAGCAGGGCGACGTCACCGCGCTGACCGCGGCCGACGGGACGTACGACGCGGTCTTCGCCTACCACCTGCTGCACCACGCGGAGCGCTGGCGCGAGGCGGTGGCCGAGGCGGCGCGGGTGCTCGCGCCGGGCGGGCGCCTCTACGTCGTCGACATGACCGCCCGGTTCGTCGACAGCCGCCTGCTGCGCGCGGTCTCGCTGCACCCGACCGACGGCGACCGGCCCACGCCCGAGGGCGTCGCCGCGGCCTGCGGCCGGGCCGGGCTGGTCGTGCGCGGTCAGGAGGTGCGCTTCGCCGGCTGGTGGACCGCGCTGGTGGCCGCCCGGGCGTGACCGGGGCCACGCCCGGTCCGCTCGCCCCCGACCTGCCGCGGTGGGACACTGCGGCCAGACCACGGCTCGCACCGGCGCCGTGCCCTCTTCGCTCAGGAGCTGACATGGGACGCCTGGCCGCCACCGAGGGCCTCACCGAGGTCCAGCAGGAGATCCTGTCGACGGTGAAGGACTTCGTCGACAAGGAGATCCTGCCGTACGCGACGGACCTCGAGCACAAGGACGAGTTCCCCGAGGCGATCGTCGAGGGCATGAAGGAGATGGGCCTGTTCGGGCTCATGATCCCGGAGGAGTACGGCGGCCTCGGCGAGTCGCTGCTCACGTACGCCCTGGTGGTCGAGCAGATCGCCCGCGGCTGGATGAGCGTCTCGGGCGTCATCAACACGCACTTCATCGTCGCCTACATGCTCATGCACCACGGCACGCGAGGAGCAGAAGTCGCGCCTGCTGCCGATGATGGCCGCCGGCGACATCCGCGGCGGCTTCTCGATGAGCGAGCCGGGCTGCGGCTCCGACGTCTCGGCGATCACGAGCCGCGCGGTGCGCGACGGCGACGAGTACGTCCTCGACGGCTCCAAGATGTGGCTGACCAACGGTGCCCGCGCCGGGCTCATCGCCACGCTCGTCAAGACCGACGAGGGCGGCGACTCGGTCTACAAGAACATGACGACGTTCCTGGTCGAGAAGGAGCCCGGCTTCGGCGAGACCGCCCAGGGCATCACCATCCCGGGCAAGATCGAGAAGATGGGCTACAAGGGCGTCGAGACCACCGAGATGGTCATGGAGGGCGCCCGCGTGCCCGCCTCGAGCATCCTCGGCGGCGAGGACGGCCGCGGCAAGGGCTTCTACCAGATGATGGACGGCGTCGAGGTCGGCCGGGTCAACGTCGCGGCCCGCGCCTGCGGCATCTCGATCCGCGCCTTCGAGCTGGCGATCCAGTACGCCCAGCAGCGCGCCACCTTCGGCAAGCCGATCGCCCAGCACCAGGCGATCCAGTTCAAGCTCGCCGAGATGGCCACCAAGGTCGAGGCCGCGCACGCGCTCATGGTCAACGCCGCGCGGCTCAAGGACGCCGGCAAGCGCAACGACGTCGAGGCCGGCATGGCCAAGCTGCTCGCCAGCGAGTACTGCTCCGAGGTCACCCAGGAGTCGTTCCGCATCCACGGCGGCTACGGCTACTCCAAGGAGTACGAGATCGAGCGGCTCATGCGCGAGGCGCCGTTCCTGCTCATCGGCGAGGGCACCAGCGAGATCCAGAAGACGATCATCAGCCGCGGCCTGCTCAAGGACTACCAGCTGCGCGGCTGACCGCCCCGTCGCGTCTGCTCGACGCGGACACGCTCCGGGAACAGGGGGAGCCCCGGGCGCGGTTGCGGTGTGCGTCGCGTCACACGACGCAGGTCACGCCGCTCCCACCTGGAAGAGGACCGCATGCGCCGACCCCGCTGCTCGCCCTCCCGCTGCTCGCCGCCGCCGTCGCCCTGCCGCTGCCGGGCGCGCTCGCAGCGCCCGCCGGCAGGGCTCCGGCCGCGGCCAGGGACTTCTACGCCCCGCCCGCGCCCCTGCCGCACGGCAAGCCGGGTGCGGTCGTCCGCAGCCGGTCCGTGGTGCCGCAGCTCGGCACCGGCGCCCCCGCCACGAAGGCGTGGACGGTCATGTACCACTCGCGCGACACCGCCGGCCGCGACATCCCGGTCACCGGCACGGTGCTCGTCCCCGAGGCCGCCTGGACCGGCACGGGCCCGCGCCCGGTCGTCGGCTTCGCCGTCGGCACGCAGGGCCCCGGCCCGCAGTGCGCGCCGTCCAAGCAGCTCGCGACCGGCAACGACTACGAGACGAGCAACATCGACCAGGCCCTGCGGAAGGGCTGGGCCGTCGCGGTCACCGACTACGAGGGCTACACGACCGGCAGCCGCGCGACCTACGTCGTGGGCCGCAGCGAGGGCCACGCCGTCCTCGACGCGGTGCGCGCGGCGCGCGACCTGCCCGCTGCGGGCATCGCCCCGGCGGCGCCCGTGCTGCTGTGGGGCTACTCCCAGGGCGGCGGCGCGTCGGCCTGGGCGACCGTCCTGCAGCCGTCGTACGCCCCGGAGCTCAGGCTCGTGGCGGACGCCTCCGGCGGCGTGCCGGCCGACTCCAGGGCCGTCGGCGACTCGCTGAACGGCAACGTCGGCGCCGCCTTCCTGCTCTACTCGGTCTCCGGCTTCGGCGCGGCCTACCCGTCGCAGTTCCCGATCGAGCAGCACCTCAACGCCACGGGCAAGCAGGTGCTCGCCGACGTCAACACCCAGTGCGTCACCGACTCGCTCGGCAGGTACGCCTTCCAGGACGTCTCGCAGTACCTCAAGCCGGGCGAGACGACCGCGACGTTCCAGGCCATCCCCTCGGTGGCGAAGGTGCTCGAGGCCAACACGCTCACCACGAAGAGCCTGCTGCCGGAGGTGCCGGTCTTCCAGTACCACGGGCTCGGCGACGAGGTCGTCCCGCTCGGCCAGGCGATGACCCTGCACAGCACCTGGTGCGCCAAGGGCGTGACGACGGTGTTCCAGGGCTTCCCGGGCGAGCACCTCACGACCAACGCGCAGGCCTCCGGCGTGGCCGTGCAGTTCCTCGCCGACCGGCTCGCCGGCACGCCGGTGACCGGCAGCTGCGCGCTGTAGGGGGTTCCGCCCGGCGCCGGCGACGGGCAGGATGCCGGCCATGACCGGTCCGACCGACTGCTGGGTGACCTTCTCGGCGCACGACGCCCGCGCGATGATCGACTTCCTCGTCGAGGCGTTCGGCTTCCGGGAGGTGCTCGTCGTGCCCGGTGAGGGCACCGCGGTGGCGCACGCCGAGCTGGTCACCCCGGGCGGCCGGGGCGGTGTGATGCTGGGCAGCACCCGTGAGGGCGACACCCGCGGCCTGACCGGCCCCGGGGCGGTCTCGGCGTACGTCGCCGTGCCCGACGTCGACGCCCTCTTCGCCCGGGCCACGGCCGCCGGCGCCGAGGTCGTGACGGCCCCCTCCGACACCGACTACGGCTCGCGCGACTGCGCGCTGCGCGACCCCGAGGGCGGCTCGTGGTCCTTCGGGACGTACGGCGGGGCGCCCGCCTGAGCCCGGGCCGCACGGGGCGTGTCGGACGTGCCGGGCCGGTCCAGCGTCCGCGCCCGGCGTGCCCGGTCGCCCGCCCTACGCTGGCCGGGTGTCCGGGGACGAGGTGCTGCTGCTCGTCGAGGCCCAGCTGCTGAGCGCGTACGGCCAGGACAGCGGCCGCGCGGGCGTGAGCTTCCTCGGCACCGAGCGGGTCGACGTGCTGCGGTTCGGGCCCGACCCGGACGGCCTCGTCCGCTACGCGACGCTCGGCATGAGCCGGGCGCCGATGGGCGACCCGGGCGCCGACCTCGTGGCCGCCCACGGGCCGCGGGCGGAGCTGCTGCTCACCGTGCGGGGGCTGCACGACAGCGTGCTGCGCCGGCTCGCCGTGCTGGCGGCCAGCCCGGCGGTCGAGGGGGTCGTCATCGGCGCCGGCGCCGGCCTCGACCTCGGCGAGCCGCTGTGGGACGGCGCCCCCTTCACCGCCGTGCTCGTCGGCGAGCCCGGCGGGCTGGTGCCCGACCTGGCCATCGGTGACGAGGGCGACGAGGCCGAGGACCCGGTGCGCTTCCTGCCGCTGCTGCCGATGACCCCGGGCGAGGCGGCGTACAAGCGGGTGCACGGCGCGCAGGCGCTCGAGGAGCTGTGGCTGCGGCACGGCACCGACCTGCGCGACCCGCGCCGCCCGCAGGTCGCCCTCGAGCGGCCGGCGTGACGCAGCCCGCTCGACGAGCGGTTCCGCGCGCAGGCCGCGCCAGTGCCGCGCCGCACGGCAGCCCGCTCACCGCGGCCCTGCTCGACGGCGCCGCCGGCGAGCTCGACCCGGCCCGGTCCGGTCCGCGACCTGCTCGGCCCGCTCGCGGCCGACCCGCCCGGCGCGTCGCCGTCGCTGCGCTTCGCCGGCGCGCTGCACCGGCTCGTGCTGGAGCGGCAGGCGCCCGGCGCTCGCGCTGCACTACCCGAGCGTCGGCGGCACCGCGCCGGTCGACGGCGCCTGGGCCGGCGGCCCGCGAGGTCGTCGCGACGCAGCCGCGGCTGCGCCGAGCTGGTCCGGCGCGCCCGTGCAGACCAACGAGGTCGGGCGGGCCGCCGTGCTGCTCGGCGGGCTGCAGCACGTGGCCGCGCGGACCGGGCTGCCCGTCCGGCTGCTCGAGATCGGCGCCAGCGCCGGGCTGAACCTGCGGGTCGACGCCTGCGCGTACGAGGTGGGCGGCCGCGGTGCTCGGCGACCCGGCCAGCCCGGTGCGGCTCGTCGACCCCGTGGCGCGGCGCGCTGCCGCCGGACGTCGCCGGTCGACGTCGTCGAGCGCGCCGGGCTGCGACCCCGGCGCCGCTCGACCCGGCGAGCACCGCGGACCGGCTCACGCTCACGTCGTACGTCTGGGCCGACCAGCTCGCCCGGCTCGAGCGGCTGCGCGGCGCCCTCGCGGTGGCCGCGCGCGGTGCCCGCCCGGGTCGAGGCGCGCTGCCGGCGTCGGACTTCCTCGCGCGCGAGCTCGCCGACGCCGGTGCCGGGCGTCGTCACCGTGGTCTGGCACAGCGTGGTGCGGCAGTACCTCGCCGCCGCACGAGCGGAGCGGGTGACCGCCGCTGCTCGAGCGGCGCCGGCGCCGCGCGCGACGCCCGACGCGCCGCTGGCCCGGCTCAGCCTGGAGCCCGAGCAGGTCGGCGACGGCCGCTTCCGCTTCCTCGTCGCGCTGCACGACCTGGCCGGGCGGCGCGGCCGAGCTGCTCGCCGACGGCCGCGGGCCACGGCCCGCCCGCCGTTGGCGCCGCCGGCACGCTGACAGGATGCGGCGGCATCCCCACCCGCAGCCACCAGGAGCCGCTCGTGCAGTTCGGCCGGTACTACGAGGAGTTCGAGGTCGGCGCGGTCTACAAGCACTGGCCCGGCAAGACCGTCACCGAGTACGACGACCACCTGTTCTGCCTGATCACGATGAACCACCACCCGCTGCACCTGGACGCCAACTACGCGGCGACCACCCAGCAGGGCCGCAACGTCGTGGTCGGCAACTACGTCTACTCGCTGCTGCTCGGCATGTCGGTCGCCGACGTCTCCGGCCGGGCCATCGCCAACCTCGAGGTCGAGTCGCTCAAGCACGTCTTCCCGACCTTCCACGGCGACACGATCTACGGCCAGACCGAGGTGCTCGACAAGACCGAGAGCCGAAGAGCAAGGACGACCGCGGCGTCGTCTACGTCGAGACCAAGGGCTACAACCAGGACGGCGTGCTGGTCTGCATCTTCCGCCGCAAGGTGATGGTCCCCAAGCGCATCTACGCCGACGCGCACCGGCGGCGAGTTCCCGGGCCGCCCGGAGCTGCAGGAGCGGCGCCGGGGCGCTTGACCGTCCGCGGCGCGCGCCGGGCGTAGACCGTGAGCCGGTGACCGCCGCGCACTGCCCCCGCTGCTCCGGTCCGCTGCGCCCGCCCGGGCTGATGTCCAGCGACTGGGAGTGCGCCGCGCACGGCGCGGTCGCGCCCTACCGCCCGCGCCGCGGCCCGCGGCGACGCGGTGCAGCCGCTGGCCGCGCGCCCGGCGTGCCGCTGTGGTCGCCGCTGCCGCTGCTGCCCGGCTGGACGCTGACGGGCCTGCGCAGCGCCGGCGACGAGCGGTCCGGCGCGCGCGCGACCGCCGTCGCGCTGACCGGCCCGTCGCCGCTCGGCGGGCCCGCCGACCTCGTGCTCGTCGCGGAGGAGCCGGGCACCGGTCTCGGCGCCCGGCTCGCCGGCACCGCGGCCTCGACCCCGGCGGCGTCGCGGACGGGCCGCCCGACGGCAAGGTGCTCGCCGCCGGGCACCCGACGGCGCTGTGGCGCGCTCCCTCGGCCGCCGACCGGGTGGCCCTCGTCGGCGAGGCCGGCGGCGTGTGGCTGTGGGCGGTGCTGTGGCCGCCCGCCGCCGAGCTGCTGCTGCTCGAGCACGTCGAGCTGGCCGACCTGCGGGAGCACCCGGCGCTCGGCCTGCCGGTCGGGCGCCGACCCGGCGGCTGGCCTCAGCCGGCCTGACCGAGCAGCCGGGCGCGCTCCGCGACCGTGATCGGGCGCGGCCGCCGGTCCTCGCCGACCGCGACGAGCACGACCCGACCGGTGCCGACCGGCCGCTCGCCGTCGACGAGGTCGTGGCGGACGACGAAGGACGTCCGCCCGACCGACTCGACCTGCACCGTCACGTCGACGTCGAGGGTCGACGCCGGGATCTCGGCCCGGTGGTCGCACTCGGTGCGCGCGACGAGCACGTGCCCGCGCAGCGACCCGGCGTGCTCGTGCATGAAGCGCACCCGGGCCGTCTCCATGAAGACGATGAACCGCACGTGGTTGACGTGGCCGAGCGGGTCGAGGTCGGAGAAGCGCGTCTGCACGCGGACGGTCAGGCGTGGCGCGCTCATGCAGGGCAGGGTAGGGGTGAGGATCGCGGCTCTCCCGGAGGTGACGCGTGCGCAGGACCCTGCTCGTCGGCGTGCTGACCGTCGCGCTGCTCGTCGCCCTCGGCGTGTGGCAGGGCCCGCGGTTGCTCGGCCGCGACGCCGCTGCTGCCGAGCGGGCGGCCAGGGCCGTCGGCGTCGCGTGGACCGCGGGCACGCTGAGCGACCTGACCTGGTCGCCGACCGGCGTCGCCGACCCGCCCGCCGCCGTCGCCGCGCTCACCGCCGGGCTGAGCCCGGCGGAGGACGAGCGGCCGACCGCGGTCACCGTGGCGGGCGTGACCGGCGACCGCGACCGCCGCACCGCCTCGCTCGACGTGCGGTGGGAGCTCGGCGCGCCGTGGAGCTACCGCACGCAGCTGCCGCTCGTCCGGTCCGGCGGGCGGTGGCTGCCGGAGCTGACCCCGCCGGTCGTGCACCCCGCGCTGCGCGACGGGCTGGTGCTGCGGGCCCGCGCCGTCCAGGCGCCGCGGGCGCCGATCACCGGCGGCGACGGCACGCCGCTGGTCACCGAGCGGCCGGTCGTCACGGTCGGCCTCCAGCCGTCCCGCGCGAGCGACCCGGTCACCGCCGCGCGTACGGCCGCGACCCTCATCGGCGTCGACCCCGCGCCGCTGGTGACCCGGGTGCTGCCGCGCAGCCGGACGCCTTCGTCGAGGTCGTCACGCTGCGTCGGGAGGCGTACGACGCCGTCCGCGACCGGCTGCGCCCCGTGCCCGGCGTCGTCCTGCGCGAGGGCACCCGCCAGCTCGCGCCCACGACGGCCTTCGCCCGCGCGCTGCTCGGCACCGTCGGCCCGGCGACCGCCGAGAGGGTGGCCGCCGGCGCCGGGCGGGTCCGCGCCGACCAGCAGGTGGGGCTGTCGGGCCTGCAGGAGCGCTTCGACGCCCAGCTGTCCGGCACGCCCGGCCTGCGCGTCGAGGCGGTCCCGGCGGCCGGTGCCGGTGCCGCGGCCGGCGCCGCCCCCGTCGAGCCGCAGTGCTGCTCGACGTCGCGCCGGTGCCCGGGACCGCGCTGCGGCGACGCTCGACCCGCGCGTGCAGCGCGCGGCCGACGCCGCGCTGGCGGCCGCGCCCGAGGGCCGGCGGGCGGCGCTGGTCGCGCTGCGCCCGAGCACCGGCGACGTGCTCGCCGTGGCCAACGCCGGCCCGGACGGGCCGGGTACAACCGCGCGCTGATCGGCCGCTACCCGCCCGGCTCCACGTTCAAGATCGCCTCGCGCTCGCCCTGCTGCGGCACGGCCTGACGCCCGACGAGACGGTCGCGCTGCCCGGCCACGGTCACCGTCGACGGCAAGGTGTTCCGCAACGCCGAGGACGAGGTCCTCGGACCGGTGCCGTTCCGCACCGACTTCGCCGATTCCTGCAACACCGCCTTCGTCGGCAGCGCCGGCCGGGTGACCCCGCGCGCAGCTGCCGCAGGCCGCCGCGACCTGGGCTACGGCGCCGTCGACCTCGGCGTCGGCGCGGCCTCGGCGGCGCCGTGCCGGCTCAGCGACGACCCGTCGAGCACGCCGCGGACATGATCGGGCAGGGCAGGTCCTGGCCAGCCCGCTGGCCGTGGCGGTGGCGCCGGCGTCGGTGGCCGCCGGGCGGCCGCTCCCGCCGCGGCTGCTGGCTCGACCGCGCGCCGCGGCCCCGCCCGGCGCCGGCGCTGCCCGCAGGCCGTGCGGCGCTGCAGTCGCTCATGCGCCGGTGGTCACCGGCGGCACCGGCACCGCGCTGGCGGGCGTGCCCGGCGGCCCGGTCGGCGGCAAGACCGGCACCGCGGAGTTCGGCACGAGGACCCGCCGCAGACCCACGCCTGGTTCACCGGCTACCAGGGCGACTCGCCTTCGCCGTCCTGGTCGAGGACGGCGGCTTCGGCGGCGAGGTCGCCGCGCCGCTGGCCGCCGACCTGCTGCGCCGCCTGGCGGGCTGACGCTGCTGCCCTCTGCTGGCCCTCTACTGCCCCTCGCTGGCCTCTACTGGGCGTGCACCGGCGGGCGACGGTCCGCCCACGGCGCGACCTGCTCGAGCCGGGCCGCGACCCGCAGCAGCAGGTCCTCACGGCCGTACGCCGCCACGAGCTGCACGCCGACCGGCAGCCCCTCCGGCGAGGTGGCGAGCGGCAGCTCACCGCGGGCTGCCCGCTGATGTTGAACTGCGCGCTGTACGGGATGACGCAGCCGGCCGCGGCCTCCGCCTCCGGTCCCGCCTCCAGGGCGCCCAGCGGGCGGCGGCACGCCCTGCGTCGGCGTGACGAGCAGGTCGTGCGTCGTCCCACCAGGCCGCCAGCCGCCGGCGTGAACCGCGCCGAGCCAGGCGCGGGCGCCCAGGTAGGCGACGGCGGTCACGCCGGCCCATCGCCGGTAGTGACGTTGCGCGGCTCGAGCTCGTCGTCCTCGACCGGCCGCCCGAGCAGCTGCCCGAACGCCTCGAGCGTCGCCTCGTCTCGGCGGCGATGACCGCGCCGAAGGGACGCGCGAACCCGGGTCGCCCATCGCGTCCGGGTGGCCGCGCTCAACGTCATGCCCCGCGGCGAGCAGCTCCCGGTCGCCCCGACCGCCCGCGGCACTCCGGTCGTCCAGCCCGGCCTCGCCGCCCGGCCGGTCAACGAACCCGAGCGCAGCCGCGCCCGGGTCGCGCCCCACCTCGTCCCGCAGCGGTCGCCGGCAGGGGAGGCGGTAGTACGGCTCCCCCGGCATCCGCGCGCCCAGCGCGTCGAGCAGCGCGGCGGTGTCGCGCACGGTCCGCGTGACGACGCCGCTCGATCGTGGCGCCGGCCCAGCCCTCGCCGACGCTCCGGGCCCTGGCTGACCCGGCCCCGGCTCGGCTTGAGGCCCACCAGCCCGCAGCGCTGGCCGGGATCCGGATCGAGCCGCCGCCGTCGTTGGCGTGCGCGCGGGCACCATGCCGGCTCGCCACCGCCGCCGCCGACCCGCCGGACGAGCCGCCCGGCGAGCGCTCGCGGTCCCACGGGTTGCGGGCCGGCGGAAGCTGCGCGGCTCGCTGCTCACCGTCGTGCCGAGCTCCGGCACCGTCGTCCGGCCCAGCACGACCAGGCCGGCGTCGCGCACCTGCTGCGCGACGTACGACGTCGTCGACATCGTCGTGCCCGCGAGCGGCCCGACACCGAACGCGGTGGTCTCGCCGGCGACGGTCGCGCCGAGGTCCTTGAGCAGGAACGGCACGCCGCGGAACGGGCCGTCCGGCAGGTCGCCCGACGCCTCGGCCCGGGCCCGCTCGAAGCGGTCGCGGACGACCGCGCCGGAGCGCCGTTGAGCGCCTCGATCCGCGACGGCTCCCTCGACCAGCTCGAGCGGGCTGGCCGCGCCGGTGCGCACGAGCTCGGCCGAGGTGGTGGCGTCCTGCCAGGGGTCGGTCATGGCCGGACGCTAGCCCCCCGCCCGCCTACCCTGGGCGTCCCCTCCTCGCCCCCCGGAGCCCGCCCTGTCCGCCCGCCGGATCGACCTGCACACGCACTCCACCGCCTCCGACGGCACGACCGCGCCGGCGGACCTCGTGCGGGAGGCGCGCGCGGCCGGGCTCGACGTCGTCGCGCTCACCGACCACGACACGACCGCGGGCCTCGCCGAGGCCGCCGCGGCGCTGCCGGCCGGGCTGACCCTGGTGCCCGGCGCCGAGATCAGCTGCGTGCGCGAGCGGGTGAGCCTGCACCTGCTCGCCTACCTCTTCGACCCCGCCGAGCCGGCTTCGCCGCGGAGCGGGCGGCGCTGCGCGACAGCCGCGGACCCGGGCCGCGCGCATGGTGGCCAGCCTGGCCGCCGCCGGCACCGGCATCACGTGGGAGCAGGTGCAGGCCCTGGCCGCCGGCACCGTCGGCCGGCCGCACGTCGCCCAGGCGCTGCTCGACGCCGGCGCCGTCCCGAGCCTGCAGGCGGCGTTCACGCCCGAGTGGATCGGCACCGGCGGCCGGCACTGGGCCGGCAAGCGCGAGCTCGACGTCGCCGACGCCGTCCGCCTGGTCACCGGCGCCGGTGGCGTGGCGGTCTTCGCGCACCCCGGCGCCGCCGCGCGCGGCCGCACCGTCCCGGACGAGACGTACGCCGAGCTCGCCGCGGTCGGGCTGGCCGGGCTGGAGGTCGACCACGCCGACCACCCGCCGGGCACCCGGGCCCACCTGCGCGGCCTGGCCGGCGAGCTCGGCCTGCTGGTCACGGGCAGCAGCGACTTCCACGGCACGCGCAAGCCGCTCGCCCTGGGCAGCGAGACCACCGCCGACGAGGCGTACGAGCAGGTCCTCGCGCTCGCCACCGGCACCGCCGGTGGCCGGCGTGAGCCTGTCCTCGGTCTTCTCGCCGACGACCTTCGGCGAGGTCTTCGTCACGCTGTTCGTCATCATGGACCCGCTCGGGTCCATCCCGCTGTTCCTCGGCCTCACCGGAGGCCGCACGCCGCGCACCCGGCGCCGGCTCGCCGGCCAGGCGGTGCTCGTCTCGCTCGTCGTCATCGCCTGTTCGCCGTGGTCGGCCAGCAGCTGCTCGCCTACCTCGGCATCGGCGTGCCGGCGCTGCAGGGCGCCGGCGGCCTGCTGCTGCTCATCGTGGCGCTCGAGCTGCTCACCGACAACGGCGAGGACCCCGGCGAGGTCAAGGACGTCAACGTCGCGCTCGTCCCGCTGGGCACCCCGCTGCTCGCCGGACCGGGCGCCATCGTCGCGACCATCGTCTTCGTGCAGCAGGCCGACGGGCTCGGCGACTACACCGCCATCGCCGCCGGCATCCTGGCCATCCACCTGGCCGTCTACCTCGCCCTGCGCTTCTCCGTCGGCATCACCCAGGTGCTGCGCGAGGCCGGCATCCTGCTGCTCACCCGGATCAGCGGCCTGCTGCTGTCGGCCATCGCCGTGCAGCTCGTCGCCGACGCCGTCCGCGGCTTCGTGCAGGCGCCCTGACCCCGCGGGCCGGGCAGGGGCATCATCGGGCCATGACCCGCCCCCGCCCGTACGCCCGGAGCCTGGTCCTCGTGCTCCTGCTCGCGGCCGCGGCCCTGCTCGGCCTGCCGGGCACGGCCTCGGCCACCACCACCGCCGACGTCGTGCGCTCGCTGCTGTCGGACCCGGTCTACGTCGACCCGCAGGCGACCGCCGACGTCGACGCGGGCCGGCTCCGGTCAGCGGTCCGGCAGTCCGGGCGCCAGGTCTTCGTCGCCGTGCTGCCCGCGGCGGCCGCGTCGGCCAACGGCGGGCCGTCGGGCGTCACCAGCGCGATCGGCTCCGGCCTGGGCGCCGGCGCGGTGCTCTTCACGGTCTCCGGCAGCACCCTGGCGGGCGGGGCCGGGCCCTCCAGCGGGCTCGACCAGGGCGAGGCCGGCCGGATCGCCTCGCGCAACGCCGGCGGCGACCTCACCGGCGCGCTCGTCGCCAGCATCGAGCAGGCGTCCGCGTCCATCGCCGACGGCCGGTCCAGCGGCCCCGGCGGCGGCGGCGACACCGGCGGCGGGCGGGGGCGGGGGCGCGGCCGTGCTCGGCGTGCTCGCCCTGATCGGCGTGGGCGGCGGCGGTGCGCTGTACCTGTCGCGCCGGCGCACGCGCGCCCGCGCGATGGAGGGCGCGCGCGCCGACGTCGAGTCGCTCTACGACCGGCTCGGCGCGGACGTGTCCAACCTGTCCGCCGGCGACGACCCGGTCGCCCGGCAGGCCCTCGCCGACGCCGCCGAGCGCTACACCTCGACCGGGGCCCTGCTGTCGCGGTCCGACACCCCCGGCGAGTTCGAGGCGGCGCGCCGCACCGCCGTCGAGGGGCTGTCCGCGGCCCGGCTGGCGCGGACCCGCCTCGGGCTCGACCCGGGGCCGGAGGTGCCGCCGCCGCCGGGCAGCGGCCCCCGCCTGGACCGCGAGCAGCGCGTGCAGGTCGGCGACGAGGAGTACGACGGCAGCCCGACGTACGCCCCCGGCCGCTCGCACTGGTTCGGCGGCGGGATGCTCGGCGGGCGGATGGTCCCCGGCGGCTGGTACGGCGTGCCCTTCTGGGAGACCATGCTGCTCGGCAGCGTGCTGTCCGGCGGCTTCGGCGGCGGGGGCTACGGCTCGGGCTACGGCTCGGGCTACGACACCGGCTTCGACCGCGGGCTCGACGAGGGCCGGCAGAGCTCGGGCGGCTGGTCCGGCGGCGGCTTCTCCGGCGGCGACTGGGGCCTCGGCGGCGGCGGCGACTGGGGCGGCGGCGGCGGCGGCTTCGGCGGCGGCGGTGGAGGGGGCGGGTCGTGGTGAGCACGGGCGTGCGGCGGGGCTGGGCGAGCACCAAGGCCGCGCTGTTCCAGGAGTCGGTCATCCGCGAGATGAGCCGGCTGGTGGCGCGGTCCGGCGGGGTGAACCTCGCGCAGGGCTTCCCCGACTTCGCCTGCCCCGACGAGCTCAAGGAGGCGGCCAAGGCCGCCATCGACGGCGACGTCAACCAGTACGCGATCACCTGGGGTGCGAAGGCCTTCCGCGACGGCGATCGCCGCCAAGGTCGCCGCGACCTACCCCGGCTGGAGCGTGGACCCGGAGACCGAGCTGTGCGTCACCTGCGGCTCCACCGAGGCCATGATCGCGACCCTGCTCGCCACCGTCGACCCGGGCGACGAGGTGATCGTCTTCACCCCCTACTACGAGAACTACGGCCCCGACGCCGTGCTGTCGGGCGCGACGCCGGTCTACGTACCGCTGCACGCGCCGGACTGGACGATCGACGAGGCGGAGCTGCGCGCCGCCTTCTCCGACCGCACCCGGGCGATCATCGTCAACACGCCGCACAACCCGACGGGCAAGGTCTTCACCCGTGAGGAGCTCGGCCTGGTCGCGGAGCTCTGCACGACGTACGACGCCCTGTGCCTGACCGACGAGATCTACGAGCACATCCACTACCTCGGGCCGGGCGGGCACGTGCCGCCGGCGACGGTGCCCGGGCTCGAGGACCGCACGGTCACGATCAACGCGCTGTCCAAGACGTACGCCGTGACCGGGTGGCGGGTGGGCTGGTCCATCGCGCCGCCGGAGATCACGGCGAGCATCCGCAAGGTGCACGACTTCCTCACCGTCGGGGCGGCGGCGCCGCTGCAGGCCGCCGGTGCCGCGGCGATGGCGCTGCCGCCGTCGTACTACGAGGGCATGGCGCAGGCCTACCGCGAGCGGCGCGACCTGCTGTGCGGCGTGCTCGAGGAGGTCGGCTTCCGCTTCCGGGTGCCCGACGGCGCGTACTACGTGCTCTGCGAGACCGGCGACCTCGACCCGGCGCAGGACTCCAGCGCGTACGCCCGGCGGATCGTCTCCGACCCCGGCATCGCCGCGGTCCCGGGCACGAGCTTCTTCGCCGACCCGGCGGACGGTGCCGGGCTGCTGCGCTTCGCCTTCCCCAAGCGCCTCGAGACGCTCGAGGCGGCGGCGGACCGGCTGCGGGCGCTGGCCCGGTGAGCGGCTTCGGTCCGGTCCCGCTCACGCCGACCGCGTTCCTCGACCGGGCGCGCCTGGTGCACGGCGACCGCGTGGCACTCGTCGACGGCGACGTGCGCCGGACGTACGCCGAGCTCGCCGACCGGTGCGAGCAGCTGGCCGGCGCGCTCGCCGGGCTCGGGGTGCAGCGCGGCGACCGCGTGTCGGTGCTGGCGCCCAACACCGGGCTGGCGCTGGAGGCGCACTACGGCGTGCCGTGGGCCGGCGCGGTGCTCAACGCCCTCAACACCCGGCTGTCCGCGAGGGAGCTGGCCTGGATCGTGCGGCACGCCGGCTCGCAGGTGCTGCTCGTCGACACCGACCTGGCCGAGCTCGGGCGGGCGGTCGCCGACGAGGTCGGCGTGCGCCTGGTCGTCTCCGGCGGTCCCGGCGACGAGCTCGAGGCGCTGCTGGCCGCGGCCGAGCCGCTGCACCTGCCGGTGGAGGACGAGCTCGCGCTGTTCTCGCTCAACTACACCAGCGGCACCACCGGCACGCCGAAGGGCGTCATGTACTCCGCCCGCGGCGCGTACCTGCAGTCGCTGGCCATGGCCGCGCAGACCGGGCTGTCGCCGCGGTCGGTCTACCTGTGGACGCTGCCGATGTTCCACTGCAACGGCTGGTGCTTCCCGTGGGCGGTCACCGCCGCGGGCGCGACGCACGTCGCGCTGCGCAAGGTCGAGCCGGAGCGGATCTGGCGGGCGATCCGCTCCGAGGGCGTGACGGCGATGTGCGCCGCCCCGACGGTGCTGACCGGGCTGGCCGCCGCCGAGGCCGCCGCGGACGGTCCGGCCGACCCGCCGGTGTGGACCGCGACCGGCGGGGCCCCGCCCTCGCCGGCGCTGCTGGAGCGGATGGCCGCGCTCGGCGTGCAGGTGACGCACCTCTACGGGCTCACCGAGACGTACGGCCCGGCGGCGATCTGCGACTGGAAGCCCGAGTGGGACGACCTCGACGCCGGCGAGCAGGCCAGGCTCAAGGCCCGGCAGGGCGTCGGCAACCTCGTCAGCGAGCCGCTGCGGGTCGTCGACGCCGAGGGGCGGGACGTGCCCGCCGACGGGGAGGCGGTCGGCGAGGTCGTGCTGCGCGGCAACAACGTGCTGCTCGGCTACTACCGCGACCCCGAGGCGACGGCGGCGGCGACGTCGCTCGCGCCGGACGGCAGCGCGTGGTTCCGCACCGGCGACGTGGGGGTCCTGCACCCCGACGGCTACCTCGAGCTGCGCGACCGCAGCAAGGACGTGATCATCTCCGGCGGGGAGAACATCGCCTCCATCGAGGTGGAGCAGGCCCTCGACTCGCACCCCGCGGTGCTGGAGAGCGCGGTGGTCGCCGCGCCCGACGAGAAGTGGGGGGAGACGGTGGCGGCGTTCGTCGTGCTGCGGCCCGGCGCGAGCGTCACCGAGGCCGAGCTCATCGAGCACGTCCGGGGGCGGATCGCGCGGTTCAAGGCGCCGAGGACCGTGGTGTTCGGGGAGCTGCCCAAGACCGGCACCGGCAAGATCCAGAAGTTCGTGCTGCGGGAGCGCCTGCGCGGGGCGTGACGCCTCAGCCGCGCTCCCAGCGGGTGAACGACTCGACCAGGTGCATCCCCGCCTGCTCGTAGAGCGCCAGGGCGCCGGTCGGGTTGGCCGTGTCGACGCCGAGCACCACCGCGCCGCAGCCGTCAGCGGCGCACCGGCGGAACACCTCCTCGAGCACTGCCCGACCGAGCCCCTGCCGGCGGGCCCCGCGGGCGACGGCGAGCTGGCGGACGAAGCCGTCGGCCTCCAGGGGCTCGACGACGGCGGCGGCCACGAGCGTGCCGCCCTGCTCGACGACCGGGCACCAGCGCGGCACGGCCTGCGCGAGCACTCCCGACCGCCAGCTCGGCAGGTCCGCGGTGCCGCGCGGGTCGCCGATGTCGGCGAACGCCCGGGTGATCAGGGCGTGCGCCGCCCCGACGTCGCGGTCGGGCTCGAGGTCGCGCACGCTCGTGCCGGCGGGCCACCGCGGCTCCGGCACGGTGCCGTCGAGCTCGCGGCGGAGGCGGGCGAAGGTGCGGGTCGCCGTCCAGCCCCGACGGCCGAACCGGTCCGCGGCCGCGTCGTCGCCGCTGCCCCAGTAGTGCTGGAGCGGCCCGGGCGTCTCCTCGAGGAAGGCGAGCAGCCGGTCCTCGAGCCCCTCGCCGGGCCGCCCGGGGTCGACGACGCTGTCGCACCCGCCGTGTCCGTCGACGACCGCGTAGCCGACGAGCGTGCCTGCGTCCTCGAGCACGCGGGTGCGCTGCTCGAGGTCGGCCGACGGGCCCCGCCAGTCGCGCAGGACCTCGGCCTCGGACGTCTCGGGCGCGCCGCTGGTCGCCGTCTCGTACCGCCGCCACAGGTCGACGACGGCCGCCAGGTCCTCGGTCCGCGCCGGTCGCTCCCGCACGCCGGGCATCCTGCCGCAGCAGGTCAGGCCAGGGCCAGCCGCTCCCGCGCCGCGGACAGGTGCGGCCCGTTGCGCAGCCGCTGCGGCACGACGAGCAGCCCGGAGCGCAGCGCGAGCCCCGCCGCGCTGGCCGCCAGGTCGGTCGTCGGCAGCCCCGGCAGGGCGTAGAGCCGCCGCGCCCAGCGCGGGAGCATCGCGAACGCCGCCGTCGCGAGCGCGGTCCACGCCGGTCGGGCGGGCGTGCCGAGCCGCACGAGCGCCGGCATGGGCGGCCACACGACGAAGCGCGCCGCCGCCCGCGCGTCCGCCCCGACGCTCAGCTGCGGGCGCACCCGGGCGAAGTACTCGCCCATCTGCGCGACGGAGGCCGGCACCGCGGACGGGTCGAGGCCGACGAGCCGGCCGTTGGTGACCTGCTCGGCGTAGTAGCGGTCCTGGTCGGCCCGGGACAGCCGGAGCCCGGAGCGGACCGCGGTCGACAGGAACGACTCGACCTCGCTGCAGTGCACCCACAGCAGCAGGTCCTCGTCGTCGACGCGGTAGGCCCGGCCGGTGGTCGGCTCGACCCCGCGCAGCTGCCGGTGGATGCCGCGCACGCGCGCACCGGCCCGCTCCGCCTCGCGGGTGGTGCCGTACGCCGTCACCGCGACGAACTCGGCCGTGCGGAACAGCCGCCCCCACGGGTCGTCGCGGAAGGCGCTGTTGGTGAACACGCCGTGCATCGCGACGGGGTGCACGGCCTGCAGCAGCAGCGCGCGCAGCCCGGCGAGCGCCATGGACGGGTCGGCGTGCACGCGCCACGTGACGCTGTCGGGCCCGTACAGCCCCGGGTCGCGGTCGGTCTCCGGCGTCGGTGCGGCGGTCATCGCTGCAAGGGTCCCACCCGGCGGGGCAGACTGCGAGTCCGACGACGAGAGGACCCCGCGGTGCAGCGGCTCTACACGGCTCAGGCGACGGCGTACGGCGCACGGCTCGGGGAGGTGAAGTCCTCCGACGGGCGGCTCGAGGTGCAGCTGTCCCGGCCGTCGGAGATGGGCGGCGACGGCGGGCCGGGCACCAACCCCGAGCAGCTGTTCGCCGCGGGCTACGCGGCCTGCTTCCACAGCGCCATGCGCTGGGGGCTGCGCGAGGTCGGGCTCACGCCCAAGGCGCTGGAGGGCTCGCAGGTCACCGCGCAGGTGCACTTCGACAAGGAGGAGCCGTCGACGTTCGCCCTCGCCGTGGACCTGTGGTTCACCGCGCCGGGCATGGACGACGACCAGGCCCGTCGGCTGCTCGAGGTCACCCACACGATCTGCCCCTACAGCAACGCCACCCGCGGCAACGTCGAGGTCGGCCTGCACGTGGGCGAGCCGGCGTGAGCTATGTCGCCGTCAACGTCCTCACCGTGCCGGAGGGTCAGGGGGAGACCCTCGAGCAGCGGTTCGCCGCCCGGCAGGGGGCGGTCGACAGCGCCCCGGGGTTCGAGCACTTCGAGCTGCTCCGCCCGGTCGAGGGCACGCAGGACTACCTCGTCTACACCCGGTGGCGCAGCGAGGCCGACTTCGTCGCCTGGCGGGAGTCGCAGTCGTTCGGGCAGGGCCACGCGCGGGCCAGCGGCCGCGGCGAGGGGGAGCGGCCCGCGGCCACCGGCAGCACCATCTGGGCCTTCGAGGTGGTGCAGAGCTCGGACGGGGCAGTGTCCCCGGCATGACCGAGCCGCAGCAGGACCCGCACGAGGACGTCGAGGGCATCGTCACGACCGACCCCGGCCCGCAGCAGGCCCCGGGGCAGGGCGAGCTGTCGCCGGAGGAGCAGGGGACCCGGCCGCCGGAGGACCCGCAGGGCGAGCCCGGCTTCGCGTAGGGGAGTGTCACACCTCGAACGTACGTTCGAGGTGTGACAGTCCTCGAGGACCTCAGCGACGACGACCTCCGCGACGCGATCTGCACCTGGGCGGGCCGGGTCGCGGCCGGCACCGCCCGCCTGCTCGCCCTCGTCGGCGAGTGCGACCGGCGTGAGGCCTGGGCCGGGCCCGGGCTGCTCTCCTGCGCGCACTGGCTGGCCTGGAGGATCGGGCTGTCCCCGGGCACCGCCCGCGAGTGGGTCCGCGTCGCCCGCCGGCTGCCCGGTCTGCCGGACGTGCAGGAGGCGTTCGCCATCGGCCGCATGTCGTGGTCGCAGGTGCGCGCGGTCACCCGCGTCGCCGAGCCCGACGACGGCGTCGACTGGCCGGGGCTGGCCCGGGCGTCGACCGCGGCGCAGCTCGAACGCCTCGTGCGCGGGGTGCGCCGCGCCCGGGCCGTCGACGAGGGCGCGGCCGACCCGGAGCTGGCGCGCTGGCGCCGCCGCACCCGCGAGCGGTGGGACGCCGACGGCAACCTCGTCCTGACCGTCACGGTGCCCGCCGAGCACGCCGCGCAGGTCCGGGCCGGCCTCGCGGCGCAGCGGACCGAGCTCGAGCGGCAGCGCGCCGACGGCGCGCGGCGGCGCGCGGTCGACGTTCCCGCGGGAACGCCCGGCGACGGTCTCGGCGGTCCCGGCGCCGACCCTGAGCCCGTGACCGATGCCGACGCCCTCGTCGCGCTGGCCGGCCTCGCGCTCGACGAGCAGCGCCGCGGGCACCCGACCGCAGCGCGGGCTGCCCGCGCGCAGACGACGCTGCAGGTCGACCCGCTGTCCGGCTGGGCCCGCACCCGCGACGGCGAGCTCCTGCCGCCCACGTCCCTGACCGCGGTCCTGCGCACCCTGCCCGGCCGCGGCGGCGTGCGTCTGCGCCCCCTGGCCGCGGCCGACCTGCGGCTGCGCGACCTCGGCCGCCGTCAGCGCCTGGTCAGCCCGGCGCTGCGCGACCTGCTGGGGGTCGTCGACGGCGAGTGCTGCCGTTTCCCCGGCTGCACCCGCCGCCGTCGCCTGGACGCCCACCACGTCGTCTGGTGGTCGCGGGGCGGTCCGACCGACCTCGACAACCTCGTGCTGCTCTGCGGCCGGCACCACACGCTCGTGCACGAGCAGGGGTTCCGCCTCGAGCTGCGGCCCGACCGGAGCCTGCGCGTCAGCCACCGCCGACGGCGTCCCGGTCCTGCGCCTGCCCGCTCTGCCGGTCGCCGGCGCCGACACCCTGCCGGCGGCAGTCACCGCCCGGACGCTCCCGCCGGACACCGTCGAGCGCCGGATGGACCTGCGCCACGTCGTCTGGGTCCTGCTGCAGCAGGCCGCGTGAGCCCGCACCGCCGCAGGGCGGCAGGATCGCAGCGTGGACGAGCCGGTGCTGGTGGTGGGCGGGACGGGCACGGCGGGCGCGGCGACGGTGGCCGCGCTGCTGCGACGCGGAGCGGACGTGCGGGTGCTGTCCCGGGGGCAGCGGCCGGCGACGGCCGGTGCGCGGGCGGTGCAGGGCGACCTCACGACCGGCGACGGGCTGGCGACCGCGCTCGCCGGCGTGGGGACGGTCGTCCTGGCGGCCAGCAGCGGCAGCACCCGCGGCGGACCCGCCCGGCGGCTGCACGTCGACGGCACGCGGACGCTCCTGCAGGCGGCCCGGGAGGCCGGCGTGGGCCACGTCGTGGACCTCGGCATCGTCGGGATCGAGCGGGTGCCGACGGCGTACTACCGGGTCAAGCTCGAGGAGGAGCGGGTCGTGGCGGCGGCGGGCCTGCCGTGGACGCTGCTGAGGGCGACCCAGTTCCACGACCTCGTCGACCGGCTGCTGACGGCTGCGGCCCGGCTGCCCGTGCTGGCCCTGCCCCGGGCCGTGCTGCAGCCGGTCGAGCCGACCGTCGTCGGCGAGCGGCTGGCCGAGCTCGTGGCGGCGGGACCGTCCGGCCGGGTGGGCGACCTCGGGGGGCCGCGGCGCGAGGACCTCGCCGACCTCGCCCGGCAGTGGGCGCAGGCCCGGGGACGGCGGCGGGCCGTCGTGACCCTGCCGCTGCCGGGCGCGGCGGCGCGCGGTCTGCGCGAGGGCGCGCTGTGCCCGGGGCACCCGGGCCACGGGCGCAGCTTCGCGCAGTGGCTCGCCGGCTAGTGCTGGGCCCAGAAGCCGGCGAGCGCGACCGCCGTCGCCTCCGGCGCCTCGACCGCGGGGGAGTGCCGCGCGCCGGGCACGACGGCGTACGCCGCACCCAGCCGCTCGGCCATCTCCCGCTGCACCGGCGGCAGCCACGCGTCGTCGTCCGCCCCGTGCGCGACGAGCACCGGCAGCCCGGTGGCGCGCAGCGCGTCGACCCGGTCCGGCTCGGTCATGAGCGCCGACGCCATGGCGACCAGACCGGTGCCCGAGGAGCGGGTCCAGCGTTCCCGCAGGAACGCCCGGACCGCGTCGGGCACGACGGGCGCGTCCGGGTCCAGCGCCGACAGCTGCTCGGAGGCGTCCGCCACCGCCGCCGTGCCGCCCGCCGCCAGCACCTCGGGCAGCAGGTGCAGCACGTCGACGCGCGGCCCTGTGAGCGCCGCAGGCCCGGAGCCGAGCAGCACGAGCGAGCGCAGCGCGGCGGGTGAGCGCACGGCCGCCGCCCGCGACACGAGTCCGCCGAAGCTGTGGCCGAGCAGGTGCACCGGCGCCCCGAGCGCGCCGACGACCGCGAGCAGGTCGGCCGCGAGCGCGTCGACCGTGTACGCCGCCGGGTCGTCGGGACCGGGCGACTCGTACTGTCCTCGCTGGTCCACCGCGACGCACCGCCAGCCGGCAGCGGCCAGCAGCGGCAGCAGCGGGCCGACGTCCTCCTTGCTGCCGCTGAAGCCCGGCACGAGCAGGACCGTGCCGCGCGCGACGCCCGGGTCGAGCTCCCAGGCCGCCAGCCCGGCGTACGCCGTGCGACGCGCCCCCGCGGGCAGCGCCGCGCTCACCCAGCTCACGGCCGCACCACGTCGTGCCGCCGCACGTCCGACAGGGCGCCGCCCGCGACGGTGGCCGTGACGTACGTGCACGTCGGCTGGCGCCGGCGGTCGGTGGGCGAGCCGGGGTTGAGCAGCCGCAGCCCGCGGGCGCTGGTCGTGTCCCACGGGACGTGGCTGTGGCCGAAGACGAGCACGTCGGCCTCGGGGTGCGCCCGCTCCGCGCGGGCCTCGCGGCCGCCCGCCGGGCCCGTCTCGTGCACGACCGACACGCGCAGGCCCTCGAGCACCGCGGTGGCGACCTCGGGCAGCCGGGCGCGCAGCGCGGGGCCGTCGTTGTTGCCCCAGCAGGCGAGCAGGCGGGCGGCCCGGGCCTCGAGCGCGTCGAGCAGCGGCACGTCGACCCAGTCGCCCGCGTGCACGACGACGTCGGCGTCGTCGACGGCCTGCCAGACCTGCGCGGGCAGGTCGCGGGCCCGCTTCGGCACGTGCGTGTCGGCGAGCAGCAGCAGGCGCAGCGGACTACTCCGCCGCGGTCTCGCCGGCGGTCTCGCCACCGGCGCCCTTGCCCCGGCCCCGGCCACCGCGGCGGCGACGGCGCGGGGGCGCCCCGTCCTCCGACGCCCCGCCGGCGGGGGGAGCGTCCGGACCGGAGCCCGCCTCGGCGCCGACGGCCTCGCCGGCCGCGAGCCCGGCGCCGCGCGTACGGCGGCGCGGGCTCCCGCTGCGCTTGGGCAGGACCGGCGCGTCGTCGGCCTCGGCCGCGGACGGCCGGTCGTCGCGGCCGGACTCGCGCCCGCCGTCGCGGCCGGTGCGGCCGCGCGCGGGGGCCTTGGGCTTGCGACCGGTCTCGCCGACGTCCTCGAGCTCCTCGGCGTCCAGGCCCTCGCGCACCCGCGAGGAGCGCGGCAGCTTGCCGCTGGTGCCCTCCGGGATCTCGAGGTCGGCGTAGAGGTGCGGGCTGGAGCTGTAGGTCTCGACCGGCTCGGGGTGCGGCAGGTCGAGGGCCTTGTTGATGAGCCCCCACTTGGGCATGTCGTCCCAGTCGACGAACGTCACCGCGACGCCCTTGGCGCCCGCCCGCCCGGTGCGGCCGATCCGGTGCAGGAAGGTGCGCTCGTCGTCGGGGCACTGGTAGTTGACGACGTGCGTGACGTCCTGCACGTCGATGCCGCGGGCGGCGACGTCGGTCGCGACGAGGACGTCGATCTTGCCGCTGCGGAAGGCGCGCAGCGCCTGCTCGCGGGCGCCCTGGCCGAGGTCGCCGTGCACGGCAGCGGCGGCGAAGCCGCGGTCGACCATGTCGGCGGCGACCTTGTCGCAGGTCCGCTTCGTGCGGCAGAAGACCATCGTCAGGCCACGGCCGCGCGACTGCAGGACCCGCGCGAGCACCTCGCCCTTGTCCATCGCGTGGGCGCGGTAGACGAAGATCTTGGTGTCGGGACCGTACGGCCCTCGTCGGGCTCCTCGGCGCGGATGTGCGTCGGCTGGCGCATGAAGCGCCGCGCCATCGTCACGACCGGGCCGGGCATGGTGGCGGAGAACAGCATGGTCTGGCGCTCGCTCGGCGTGAGCTCGAGGATGCGCTCCACGTCCGGCAGGAAGCCCAGGTCGAGCATCTCGTCGGCCTCGTCGAGCACGAGCACCTCGACCTGCGAGAGGTCCAGGTGGCCCTGGCGGGCGAGGTCGAGCAGGCGGCCGGGCGTGCCGACGACGACCTCGACGCCGCGGCGCAGCGACTCGACCTGCGGCTCGAACGCGCGCCCGCCGTAGATCGACTGCACGCGGATCCGCCGCGTCTTGCCGGCGATCTCGAGGTCGCTGGTGACCTGGACGCACAGCTCGCGGGTCGGCACGACGACGAGCGCCTGCGGGACGCCGTTGCTGCCCTCGTCCTTGGTCGTGATGCCCTGCAGCAGCGGGACGCCGAAGCCGAGCGTCTTGCCGGTGCCGGTGCGGGCCTGGCCGATGAGGTCCTGGCCGGCGAGCGCGATCGGCAGCGTCATCGTCTGGATCGCGAAGGGCTGGGTGATGCCGACGGCCTCGAGGGCGGCGACGGTCTCGGGTCGTGCGCCGATGGCGGCGAAGCCGTTCGGCCGGGTGTCCGCCACAGGGGTCTCGGCGGCGTCGGGGGTGGGAGCGGTCGAGGTGCTCAGGGTCGTGCCTCTCGTCGACGCGCGGGCCGGCAGAGGGGCTCGCTGCGGCCGCCCCGTCCGGGCTCCGGCAGGAGCGGCGGGTCGTCCGGCGCGCCACGGGGACGCGGTCCACGCACACGGTGCGGGGGGCGAGTGCCTCCCCGGCTGCGGGTCAGCCTACCGGCTAGGGTCCGACCGGGCCGTACGGCCGCGCGGGGCACTCGGGAGGCGGGCGTGACGCAGGCAGCGGGACCGGGTCTGGACCCGGCGACGGTCGACCTGCTGGGGGTGCTGGCCTACGGCGAGCTGACCGCCTTCGAGCGGCTCGCCAGCGACGCCCGGCTGGCGCCGACGGTGGCCGACAAGGCCGAGCTGGCGAGCATGGCGGCCGCGGAGTACGGCCACTTCGTCGTGCTGCGCGACCACCTGGCGGCCTCCGGCGTCGACCCGCAGGCGGCGATGGAGCCCTTCGTGCGGCCGCTGGACGCCTTCCACGACTCGACCGAGCCCAACGACTGGCTCGAGGGCCTCATCAAGGCGTACGTCGGCGACGGGCTCGCGACCGACTTCTACCGCGAGGTCGCCGGGCTGCTGCGCGACGAGAAGACCCGCGGGCTCGTGCTCGAGGTGCTCGCCGACACCGGGCAGGCGGCGTTCGCAGTGGCGCGGGTGACCGAGGCCATCCGCGCGGAGCCCGCGGTCGCCGGCCGGCTCGCGCTGTGGGGGCGGCGGCTCATGGGCGAGGCGCTCATCCAGGCGCAGCGCGTCGCCGTCGAGCGCGACGCCCTCACCGAGCTGCTCGTCGGCGCCGGCGAGCTGACCGGCGTCGTCCGGCTGCTGTCGACGCTGACCGACCGGCACACCGAGCGCATGGCGGCGCTGGGGCTCACCGCCTGAGCGAGCGGCGGCCGGACCTACATCGCGCCGAACCCGACCCGGCGGTTCTCGCTGGCGGGGGCGATCTCCACGTAGGCGAGCTTGTCGGCCGGGACGAGGACCTTGCGGCCCTTCTCGTCGACCAGGCTGAGCACACCGAGGTCGGCCCGGAGGGCGGCGCCCACGGCCGCCTCGACCTCGTCCGGTGTCTGCGCGCTCTCCAGGACGAGCTCGCGCACGGCGTACTGCACGCCGATCTTGACCTCCACGCTGGGCCTCTTCCGTCTGGGGTCCGCGGGCTCTCCCGGGAACCGTCCTGCTCCCGAGGCTAGTCCGGGCGGTGCGGCCCGGCTCGCGCGTACGCGCACAGCGCAACCGCTCCGCAGGACGCGTCAGCTGGTGAGCGGGGCCCCGGAGATGCCGCGCCAGGACAGGCCGACGAGCAGCTCGACGGCGCGCTGCTTGGGCAGCCGGTCCGGCGAGGAGAGCCACCAGCGGGCGCCGACCTCCGCGAGCCCGGCGAGCCCCACCGACAGCAGCAGGGCCTCCTCCTCGCGGAAGCCGGTGTCGGCGGCGATCGTCTCGGCGATCGCCTCGACGCACGACCGGGTCATCCGCTCGACCCGCTCGCGCACCGCCGGCTCGCTCTTGAGGTCGCTCTCGAAGACCAGGCGGAACGCGCCGGCGCGGTCGGTGCCGCCGCCGTCGACGAAGTCGAAGTACGCCTCGACCGAGGCCTGCACGCGCGACCGGTTGTCGGTCGTGGAGGCCAGCGCCGAGCGCACCTTGCCGACGAGGTCCTCGGCGTGCTGGTCGAGCAGCGCCAGGTAGAGGTCGAGCTTGCCCGGGAAGTGCTGGTAGAGCACCGGCTTGCTCACGCCCGCCCGCTCGGCGATGTCGTCCATCGCGGCGGCGTGGTAGCCCTGCGCGACGAAGACCTCCTGCGCGGCGCTGAGCAGCTGCTTGCGCCGGGCCGGGCGCGGCAGCCGGGTCGTGGTCGTCACGGCACGACCCTAGCCAGCGCGGCGCGCCCCCTCGGGAGCGTCCCGCCCCGCGTCGTCCTGGACCTCGCGGGGGCCGGTCACGTCGGGTCCTGGTCGCTGAGCTCGCGCGAGCCGTGGCGCGTGCGGCGGGCGTCGATGACCCGGTCGGGGGTGCGGCGCAGGTACTCCTCCTCCAGCTCGGCGGTGCGCGCCGTGTGGAAGGCGAGGGCGTCCTCGCTGCCGTGCAGGAACGTGTCGTGCCGCGTCTCGTGCAGGTGCTGGAGCTCGCGCTCGAGCGCCTCGTCGACGAGATCTCGGGCCGGTACGCCGGTCACGGGTCCTCCAGGGGGTCGGGGGTGGCCGGGGCCCTACCCGGGAACGGGAGCGCCATGACCCCCGACCCGGCCGCTGTCCTGCTCGACGTCGACGGCACGCTGCTCGACACCAACTACCTGCACGTCCTGGCCTGGTGGGAGAGCTTCCTCGCGGCCGGCGAGCAGGTGAGCTGCTTCGACGTCCACCGCAACCTCGGCCGGGGCTCGGACGACCTGGTCCGCCAGGTGCTCGGGCGCGACGCCCCCGGGGTCGTCCAGGGGCACAGCGAGCGGTGGGCGCCGCTGCGGGAGCGCATGGTGCCCTTCCACCGGGCCGCCGAGCTGGTCCGCGCGTGCGCCGACCGGGGGCTGCGCGTCGTGCTGGCGACCAGCGGCGCGCCGGAGGACGTGGAGGACTTCCTCGGCACGCTCGACGTGCGCGACGCCCTGCACGCGGTCGTGAACAGCGGCGACGTCGAGCGGAGCAAGCCGGCGCCCGACATCGTGCAGGCGGCGCTGGAGGCGGCGGGGGTCCCGGCGGAGCGGGCCGTGATGGTCGGCGACACCGTCTACGACGTGCGGGCCGCACGGGCGGCGGGCGTCGCGTGCGTGGCGCTGCTCGCCGGCGGGATCGGCGAGCAGGAGCTGCGCCAGGAGCGCCCTGCCGCGGTCTACGGCAACTGCTCGGACCTGCTCGACGACCTCGACGCCAGCCCGGTCGGGGCACTGCTGCGCTAGCGGTCAGCCCAGCAGCGGGGCGAACAGGTCGCCGTGGCCGGCCACCCGGGCGAGCACGTCGTCGCTGGTGAAGACCAGGTCCTCCGGGGACCGGCAGGCGGCCACCTCGTCCCAGGTCACGGGCGTGGAGGCGGTCGGCCGCTCCCGGGCCCGCAGGCTGTAGACGGTGACGGTCGTCTTCGCGGCGCTGTTCTGGGACCAGTCGACGAGCACCTTGCCGGGGCGCAGCGCCTTGGTCATCCGCGACACGACGAGGTCCGGGTGCGAGGACTCGAGGCGCTGGGCGAGCTCCTTGGCGTACGCCGAGGTCTGCTCGGCCGAGGCCCCCGCACCGGCGCGCGCGGCCAGCTGCAGGCCCTTGCTGCCGCTGGTCTTCGCGTACGCGGTGAGCCCGTCCTGCGCGAGCGCCTCGCGCAGCAGCAGGGCCACCTCGCAGCACTCGACGACGGTGGCGGGCGGGCCCGGGTCGAGGTCGAGCACGAGCAGGTCCGGCGGCAGGGCGGCGCCGTCCCCGTCGACGGCCCACTGGTGCGTGTGCAGCTCCAGGGCGGCCAGGTTGGCGGTCCAGACGAGCGCCGCCAGGGAGTCCACGACGGTGTAGTCGATGGTCTCGCGCCCCTTCGACGACCCGGGGGAGGGCAGGCGCACGGTGCGCACCCACTCGGGCGTCCCGCGCGGTGCGTTCTTCTCGAAGAAGACCTGGCCGTCGACGCCGTCGGGGTAGCGCTTGCGGGTCAGCGCCCGACCGGCCAGGTGCGGCAGCAGCACCGGGGCGATGCGCGTGTAGTAGTCGAGCACCTGGCCCTTGGTGAACCCGACGGCCGGGTAGAGCACCTTCTCCAGGTTGGTCAGCGCCAGCTGACGCCCCTGGACGTCGACGACGACCCTGCTGCCGCTCACTCCCGCACCACGTCCTCCCGGGCCACGTCCGCGGGCGCCACGTCGTCGCGCAGCCCCTTGTACGACGGGTGCCGCAGCCGCCCGTCGCGCGTCCACGCGGTGAACTCCACGTCGACGACCAGCTCCGGGCGCACCCAGCGGGCGGTGCGCGCGTGCTCCCGCGGCACCTGGCACGGCGGGTCGTCCGCGGCCCGCTCGCCGAGCAGCCGGCCGAGCAGGGCCAGCGCCGCGGCGCTGAAGCCGGTGCCCACGTGCCCGGCGAACTCCAGGCCGCCCTCGCCCTGCACCGCCAGCAGCAGCGAGCCGACCCGCCCGGCCCGGCCGCCCTCGCCGGGCTGCCAGCCCACGACGACGGCGCTCTGCCGCCGCACGTGCTTGACCTTCACCCAGGCGTCGGTGCGCCGGCCGGGCAGGTAGCGGCTGTCGCGGCGCTTGGCGACCACGCCCTCCAGGCCCTGCTGGCGGGTCGACGCGAGCACCGCCTCGCCGTCGCCGGGACCGTCGCCGGGGAAGGCCGGCGGCACCTGCCACGAGGGCCCGCCCAGGCCGAGGGCGTCCAGCGCGGCCCGGCGCTCGTCGTACGCCGCGCCCAGCAGCGACCGGCCGTCGGCGTGCAGCAGGTCGAAGGGCAGCAGGGTCACCGGCGCCGCCCGGCGCTGCGCCGGTGTCGGCCGGGCGACGTGCAGGCGCGACTGCAGCAGGCCGAAGTCCGGCACGCCCCGGTGGCCGAGCGCGACGAGCTCGCCGTCGAGCAGCAGCGACCGCCGGCCGACGGCGGAGCGGAGCGGGCCGAGCTCGGGGTAGGACGAGGTCACGTCGTTGCCCGCCCGCGAGGTGATGCGCAGCCCGTCGGCGTCGACGGCGACGAGCGCGCGCACCCCGTCCCACTTCACCTCGTACGCCCAGCCGTCCCCGACGGGCAGCGGTCCGGCCGTCGCCAGCATGGGCGACAGGTCGCGGGGCAGCGCGGTGTCCGGGGGCACGCAGCGCCCCTACCCGCTGGGTGACCGGTCAGCAAGATCGGCCTAACCTGGGCGGCACCACGGACGGGGGACGCAGGTGCGGTCGATCTGGAAGGGCGCCATCAGCTTCGGTCTGGTGACGATCCCGGTGAAGCTCTACAGCGCCACCGAGGCCAAGGACGTGTCGTTCCACCAGGTGCGGCGCAGCGACGGCAGCCGGATCAAGTACAAGCGGGTGGCGGCCGTCGACGGCGAGGAGGTCGCCTACGGCGACATCGCCAAGGGCTACGAGCTGTCCTCCGGCGAGACGGTCGTGCTCACCGACGAGGACTTCAAGGACCTGCCGCTGACGACGAGCCGGGCGATCGACGTGCTGCAGTTCGTGCCCCTCGAGCAGGTCGACCCGATCTACTTCGAGAAGAGCTACTACCTCGAGCCCGACAAGAGCGGCGTCAAGCCGTACGCCCTGCTGCGCGACGCGCTCGAGCAGTCGGGCAAGGTCGCCGTCGTCAAGGTCGCCCTGCGCAACCGCGAGTCGCTGGCCACCCTGCGGGTGCGCGACGGGGTCTTCGTCCTCGAGACGATGCTGTGGCCCGACGAGGTGCGCGCCCCGGAGTTCGGCTTCCTCGACGAGACGGTCGACGTGCGGCCGCAGGAGCTGGCGATGGCCGGGTCGCTCATCGAGACGCTGTCGGGCGACTTCGACCCGTCGCAGTACACCGACACCTACCGGGAGGCCCTGCAGGAGGTCATCGAGGCCAAGGTCGCCGGCCGCGAGGTCGTGCAGACCGCCGACGAGCAGCCGACGTCCGGGCAGGTCGTCGACCTCATGGCCGCGCTGCGCGCCAGCGTCGAGGCGGCCAAGGGCCGCGCCGGGTCCGCCGCCGCGGCGCAGGCGCCTGCCGAGGAGGTCGCCGAGGAGCAGGCCCCGGCGAAGCGGGCTCCCGCGAAGAAGGCTGCCGCGAAGAAGGTCGCCGCGAAGAAGGCTGCCGCGGAGAAGGCTCCGGCCCAGCAGGCCCCGGCGGAGAAGTCCCCCGCCAAGGAGGCCCCCGCGAAGGCCAGCCGCGGGCAGGGGCGCAAGAGCGCCTAGCCTTCCGCCCCGACCGCCTCCCCGCCGGGCGCTCAAGGAAGCCGCCTCGCGCGCCGATCCGCGAGGGAGGGCGACACCGCCGCAGCCGTCGAGGGGGACCATGCGTCCGCAGGAGCAGCACGACCTGGAGGAGGCGCTGCGCGCCGTCCCGGGCGTGGCGTCCGCCGACCTGCAGGCGGAGGCGCACGGCGCCGACCCCGCCGACCTCGGCACGCTGCGGCTCGCGCTCGAACCCGGTGCCGACGGGGTCGCCGTGGCGGCTGCGGTCGGCCTGCTGCTCGAGCAGGAGTACGGCGTCGGCGTCGACCCGTCGCGGATCGCCCTGGAGAGCACCCCGCCGGCCGCCCCGGCCCCCAGCCCAGCCCCCGCCGCAGCCCCAAGCCCAGCCCCCGCCCCGTCCCCCGCGGAGGTCCCCGCGCAGCGGGGCCTCCGGCCGTCGATCACGGAGGTGCGGCTGGTGTCCGCGGGGCTGGAGGTGACGGCGACCGTCGTGCTCGAGCAGCAGGGGCGCTCGAGCACCGGCACGTCGTCCTCTGCCGCGTCGAGCCGCGGTGTGCAGCGGGCCGTCGCGAACGCCACGCTGCGGTCGGTCGAGGCGCTGTCGGGCGGCGCGCTGCGGCTGGAGCTCGAGCAGGTCGAGGTGGCCGAGCTCGGCTCCGAGCGCACCGTGCTCGTCGCGCTGACCCTGCTCACCTCCCGCGCGACCGAGCGGCTGACCGGCGCGGCGGTGGTGCGCGACGACGTCCGCTCCGCCGTCATCCGGGCGACCCTCGACGCCCTCAACCGGCGGCTGGGCCTCGGGGCGAGCGCCTGAGGGCGCGCCCGTCCCGCCCCCGCCGCTAGTCTTCGGCGGTGCCGACCGTCAACGCCCTGCCGCTGGAGGACGGGTCCTCCGCCGCGCTCGGCGACCCGGCGCGCCTGGCCGCCGTGGACCGGCTCGTCTCGGCCTCCGCGGACGCGGCCGGCCTCGACGGGCTGACCCGGCTGGCGGCCCTGCTGCTCGAGGCGCCCCGTGCCCAGGTCTCCCTCACGGGGGAGGCCCAGGTCGTCGTCAGCGCCTACGGCGAGCTGGCCGAGGTCGCTCCCGGTCCGGTCCGCAGCCCGCGGTCGGACAGCCTGTGCACCGTCACGGTGACCGAGGGCGGCCCGCTGGTGGTGCCCGACGCCGCCGGCGACGACCGGGTCCGGCAGCTGCCGCCGGTCGCCTCCGGCAGCGTCGGCGCCTACCTCGGCGTCCCCCTGCGGGACGCCTCCGGCGCCGTGCTGGGGGCGCTCTGCGCGTACGACAGCGTCCGGCGGCCCTGGACCGACCGGCACCTCGACGTGCTCACCGAGCTCGCCACCTCGGTCGTCGCGGAGCTGGAGCTGCAGGCCCTGAGCCGCGAGGCGGCGGGCACCGCCGCCCGGCTCGACCTCGCCCTGGACGCCGCCGACATCGGCAGCTTCGACCTCGAGATCCACAGCGGCGTGCTGCGCTGGGACGACCGGCTCGTGCGGCTGTTCGGCTACGAGCGCGCCACGTTCCGCGAGCACCTGGACAGCTTCACCGAGCGGGTCCACCCCGAGGACCTCGAGCGGGTCTCGACGCTCATCGAGCAGGCCGTGCGCACCAGCGGCGACTTCTCCGCGGAGTACCGCATCGTCCGGCCGGGCGGCGACGTCCGCTGGGTCGAGGCCCGCGGCCGGGTGCTCGTCGAGCGCGGTCGCAGCGGCGCGCCGCGCCTGCTCGGCGTCGCGTACGACACGACCGAGCTGCGCGAGGCGCGCGACCGCGTCGTGCGCGTCCTCGAGACGATGAACGACGCGTTCTACGCCCTCGACGGGGCCTGGCGCTTCACCTACGTCAACCGCGAGGCCGAGCGGCTGCTCGGCCGCCGCCGCGAGGACCTGCTCGGCACGGTGCTCTGGCAGGAGTTCCCCGAGACGCTGGACAGCCCGTTCCAGGAGCAGTACGAGCGGGCGGCCCGCAGCGGCGAGCCGGTCGTCTTCGAGGCGGCCAGCGGCCCGGACGGCGCCTGGTACGCGCTGAACGCCTGGCCCGGCCCGGAGGGGCTGTCGGTCTACTTCCGCGAGATCACCGGCCGCCGGCGCGCCGAGAAGGAGCGCGAGCGGGCCGACGCGGAGCGCCGCCAGGCGGTGGTGGAGCGCGAGCGGGCGTACGCCGAGGCCGCGGCCGCCAACACCCGGCTGGCCCTGCTCGCCGACGCCTCCCGGCGCCTCGCCGAGTCGCTGGAGCCGTCGCAGGTGCTCGAGCGGCTCAGCGACCTGGTCGTGCCCGACCTCGGCTCGTGGGTGGTCGTGGCCATGACCGGGGAGACGCACGCGCAGCTGCGCGGCTCGACCGGGGCCGACCCGTCGCGCGTGCACGTCGTGCTCGTCGCGCACGAGCACCCCGACGAGCTCGACGGCCTGCGCGAGCTCGTGCTGGCGCTGCCGCTGAGCACCGACGACCCGATCGGCGTCGGCGCCGTCGCCCGCACCGGCGTGGCCGAGTGGCTGCCGACCGTGCCCCAGGAGGCGGTCGACGAGATGCTCGCCGAGGCCGACCTCGACGAGCAGACCCTGGCCGCGGCCCGCTCGGGGGAGCAGTCGTCGGCGCTCACCGTGCCGCTGGCGAGCCGCGGCCGCGTGCTCGGCGCGATGACCGTCGGCCAGCCCTCCGGCGGCCCGGTCGACCGCTCGCTGCTGGAGGACCTCGCCGGACGGGCGGGGGTGGCCCTGGACAACGCGCTGCTCTACGGCGCGGAGCGGCGCACCGGCATCACGCTGCAGCGCAGCCTGCTCCCGGGCCGGCTGCCCGACCTGCCCGGCCTGCGGGCCGCCGCGCGCTACCTGCCCGGCACGACCGGCGCCTTCGTCGGTGGCGACTGGTACCAGGGCGTCGCGGTCGGGCGCGGGCTCGTCGTCGCCATGGGCGACGTCATGGGCCACGGCATGCGCAGCGCCGCCCGGATGGGCCAGCTGCGCGCCATCGTGGCCACCTTGGCGCTCGAGGGCCACGGCCCCGCCGACCTGCTCACCCGGCTCGCGGCCAGCGTCGACGTCCTGCTCGACCTCGAGCTCGCCACCCTGCTCGTCGCGGCCTACGACCAGGAGGCCGCGACGCTGACCGTCGCCTCGGCCGGGCACCCGCCGCCGCTGCTCGCGCCGCGGGACGGCGAGCCGGCCTTCGTCGAGCTCGACCCCGGGCCGCCGCTGGGGTCGTTCGCCGCCCGCTACACCGAGCGCACCGTCGGGCTGAGCCCCGGCGACACGCTGGTCCTCTACACCGACGGCCTCGTCGAGAACCGCACCGAGCCGCTCGACGACGGGCTCGAGCGGCTGCGCCGAGCGCTCCGCGGGCTGCGGCTGTCGCCGGACGAGGTCTGCGACGCCGTGCTGGAGGCGCTCGGCCGGGCCCAGGGCGCCGACGACGACGTCGCCCTGCTCGTGCTGTCGCACCTGCCCGAGGGGGCGGCGTGACCGGCACCGTGTGCCTGCAGGGCGGCGCGGAGTTCGGGCCCGACTGCCGCGAGATGGACGCGGCGCTGCTGCGCGACGCCGGTGGCCCGGTCGTCGTGACCGCGCTCGCCGGGGCGGTCGGTCGCGAGTACGACACCGCCGGCCGCCACGGCGTGGAGCACTTCCGCGCGCTGGGCGCGAGCGACGCCGTCTCGGCCCCCGACGTCCGCGTCGACCCCGAGGGCGCGCTCGAGGTGCTGCGCCGGGCCCGGCTGCTCGTGCTGCCCGGCGGCTCCCCGGCACGGTTGCTGCAGGCGCTCACCGGCACGCCGGTCGGCGACGTCGTGCGCGCCCTGCTCGACGACGGCGGCACGGTGTCGGGCTCGAGCGCCGGCGCGATGGTGCTCTGCGGCGCGACCGTGCTGCCCGAGGGCGACGCGGGGGTCGTGCCCGGCCTGGGCGTGCTGCCCGACCTGGCCGTCGTGCCGCACTGGACGGGTCAGCGCGCGGGCTGGACGCGCGCGCTGCTCGCCGCGCTCCCGCCGTACGGCCTGGTGCTCGGCCTGCCCGAGCAGTCCGGCGTCGTCGTGCGCGACGGCGTGCTCACCGCGGTCGGCAGCGCGCCCACCGCGCTGGTGCGCGAGGGCGAGCTGCTCGAGGTCGGGCAGAGCCGGGCGGTGCGGCCGTGACGGACGCGCCGGTCCGGTCGCCCTCGCTGTCGCGGGCGCCGCTGCCCGTCCTGGACGGGCACGTGCCGCCGTGGCCCGGCGAGGACCGCGACGGGACCTGGGTGCGCACCGGCCCGCGCGAGGGCGGGGAGCCGGCCCTGTTCGTGCACGGGCTGGGCGGGTCGTCGACCAACTGGACCGACCTCGTGGCGCTGCTCGCCGGGCAGGTCGAGGCCGAGGCGCTCGACCTGCCCGGCTTCGGGCGCAGCGCACCGCCGGCCGACGGGCGCTACCGGCTGCGCACGCACGCCCAGGCCGTCGTGCGGTGCGTCGAGCGCAGCGGCCGGGGTCCGGTGCACCTGTTCGGCAACTCGCTCGGGGGCGCGGTGAGCACGGTCGTCGCCGCGCGCCGGCCCGACCTCGTGCGCACCCTCACGCTGGTCTCCCCGGCGCTGCCGGCGCTGCGGCCGCGCCGGGGGAGCGACCCGCGGCTGCCGCTGCTGCTGCTGCCCGGCCTCGACCGGCTCGCCCGGCGGGCCCTGGCGCGCACGACGCCGGAGCAGCGGGCGCGGGCCGTGCTGCAGCTGTGCTACGCCGACCCCTCGCGGATCTCCGCCGAGCGGGTCGCGGAGGCCGTCGAGGAGGTCCGCCGGCGCAGCGGCCTCCCGCACGAGGCGGTCGCCTTCCGCGACTCGCTGCGCGGGCTGGTCGCCGCCTACCTCGCGCCGGGCGCGCGCAGCCTGTGGCAGCAGGCGGCCCGGGCGACCGCACCGACGCTGCTCGTGTGGGGCGCGCAGGACCGGCTCGTCGACGTGTCCATCGCCCCCCGGGCCGCGCGGACCTTCCCGGACGCGCGGCTGCTCGTGCTCGACGACGTGGGGCACGTCGCGCAGATGGAGCGGCCCGACGTCGTCGCGCGGGCGTTCCTGGGCCTGCGCGAGGAGCTGGCGGCCCGGCCGGGCTGAGCCGACCCGCCGCGGGACGCTGCGCGGAGTGACAGGATCACCGCGCAGGTCGGACGAGGAGGATGCGTGGCGGACAGCAGCAGGAGCGGCCAGGAGGCACCGACGGCGGTGCCCGGGCTGGTCCCCAGCGAGGGACCCGTGGCGCAGCGCATGCAGGCGCTGCTCAGCCGGGCCGTCGAGGACCAGATCGGCGAGCAGCGCCAGGTGGCGGCCGTGCTCACCGACCTGCGCAGCCAGATCGCCCGGGTCGCCGAGGCGCTGACCGGCACGGCGTCGGGCACCGCCGTCGAGCGGCTCAGCGGCGAGCTGTCGGCGCAGTCGGGCGAGCTGCGCCGCACGCAGGCCTCGCTCGCCGAGCGGGTCGACGGCCTGGCGCGGCGGCTGGAGGAGATCGGCGCTGCCGGTGGCGGCAGCGCCGCGGGTGCCGACCAGCTGGCCGTACGGGTCACGGCGCTCGCCGCCGACATCGGTGCGCACGGCGGCGCCGTCGAGGAGCTGTCGCGGGCCGTCGGGGCCTTCCCCGACGCGCTCGCCGCGCTGCAGCGCGACCTGGCCGGGCTGCACGACCGGGTGTCGCCGCTGGCCGGCCTGCGCGCCGACGTGGCCGACCTCGCGGCACGGGCCGACGGCGAGGCGCTGCGCCCGGAGCTGGAGGGGCTGCGCCGCTCCGTCGCCGAGCTGCCGGCCGCACCCGACCTCGACGCGGTCCGCGACGCGGTCGCCCAGGCCGTGCTCGGCGACGTGTCCCCGCGCCTGGACCGCCTCGAGGGGCTCAGCACGGGGACGGCCGAGGTGCCCGAGGAGCTGCGCTCGGCCCTGGCCGAGCTCGGCGGACGGCTCGACACGCTGCCCACCGCGGTGGGCGGCCTGCAGGCCCGGCTCGACGGGCTCGACGCCCACCTGTCGACCCTCGACGGGCGGGTCAGCGAGGTCGCCCGGTCCGCGGGCGGCGTGCCCGGCCTCGGCACCGACGTGGCGCGGCTGGCCGGCAGCGTCGAGGCGCTGACCGGGCTGCGGCAGGACCTCGCCGTGCTGCGCGCGCAGGTCACCGAGCTGCGCGAGGACGGCACCACCCGGGCGGTGCAGGTCACGCTCTCGGCGGTGCGCGGCGACCTCGAGGAGCTCACCGACCGGGTCGCCGCCCTGCGCGTGCCGACGGCCGAGGAGGTCGCCGGCGCCGTCGGGCCGCGGGTCAGCGACGGCCTCACCGAGCAGCTCGCGCCGCGGCTGGCCGAGGTCGTCGCGAGCCGGGTCGGCGAGACGCTCACCGGGCCGGTCGCGGCCGCGGCCGCCGAGCAGGTCCTCGCCGGTGTCGGCGAGCTGCTGCGCGAGACGGTCGCGGCCAGCGAGCGGCGGGTCCTCGCGCACGTCGACGAGGCCGTGCTGGCCCTCGCCGAGGCGCTGCTGCGGCGGCGCCGGGGCGCGTCGAACCCCGCTCCTGCTCCTGCCGCTGCCTCCCCTGCCCCTGCGGCTGCCCCTGCGGAGACTGCCGCCCCGGCTGCTCCGGCGCCCCTGGTCCCCGCGACCGGCCGCGGCCGCGCGAGCAGCCGGGGAGCGACCTCCGGACGCCCGCCGGTGCCCGCGGGCACCGGCGACACCGCCGCGGTGGCGGCCGACCCCGCCGGGCCGCCGGTCCACGAGCACGAGGACGTCCCGGTCGCCCCGGTGGGGGTGACCTCCACGTCGGAGCGCGACGCGGTACGGGACGAGACGTCGCCCTCGCAGGCGGTCGAGGCCGAGGGGGCGACCGCTCCGGTCGAGGAGAGCGCGGCCGAGGACCACGACGAGCTCGCCGCCGCCCAGCAGGACGCCGCCCAGCAGGACGCGCGCCGCAGACGCCGCCCAGCAGGACGCGCCGGCGGAGGTGACCGCTGCCGACGAGGGCGTCGACGAGCCGGCGGACGTCGAGGGCGAGGCGCAGGCGGCCGCGACCGCGCAGGACGTGCCCGCGGCGGGCGGCGGCGGGAGCGCCGACGAGGCGGAGGTGCGGCCGGCCAGCGCGCGGCCGGCCCGGCCGCGCCCCGCGCACCAGCCGCTCAAGGCCTCGCCCCAGCGCGCCGGGTCGGCGGCGTCCGGCGCCGCTGCCCGTGCCGCCGCGGGGGCGGCCGGCCGCAGCCCCGCCGCCGCCGCTGACGACGACGACGAGCCGCGCCGCAAGCCGTGGTGGCGAGCAGGGACCTAGGCCTGCGTCGGACGCGGACAGCACAGAGGCCGGACCCCGAGGGGTCCGGCCTCCGTGCTGTCCGGGTGTCCTACTTGAAGACGTCCTTGACCTTCTCGCCGGCCTGCTTGAGGTCGCCCTTGGCCTGGTCGCCCTGGCCCTCGGCCTTGAGGTCGTCGTTGCCGGTGGCGCCGCCGACCGACTCCTTGGCCTGGCCCTTGAGCTCCTCGACCTTGTTGCTGATCTTGTCCGTGGCACTCACGATGAGGCCTCCCTTCGACGCGTACGAGATGCCCGAGCCGGTGCTCCGCGAACCGTCGGGCCCGCGTGAGCACGATCTCGACCGCCGTGTCGTGCCTGCGACGCCGGTCCCCGCCGTGGGACGCTGCCCGTCGTGAGGGACCGCGACCGGATCCTGCTGCTGACCGTGGTGACCGTGCCGCTGGCCTGGTACGCGTTGAGCGGCGGCGGGCAGGCGCAGGACGCGCCGCGACGCGCCGCCCCGGCAGCCGCCTCCGCGCGGGTGCCCGCGGCCCTCGCACCCGCCGTCCCGGCTCCCGCGCCGTCGATCCCCGCGCCGCCGAGCCCCCCGCCGCCTCCGGGGGTCGGCGACGCCGACCTCCCGGTGGTGACGTCAGGGTCCGGCAGCTTCAGCGTCGTGCCCGGCGGGGGCCGCCCCTCCGGCAGCGGCCCGCTGCGCACCTACACCGTGTCGGTCGAGGGCGGTCTGGGCGTCGACGTGGCGGCCTTCGCCGCGACCGTCGAGCGCACGCTCGCCGATCCCCGGTCGTGGGGTGCCGGCGGGCGGCTGTCCTTCCAGCGGGTGGACTCCGGACCGGTCGACGTGCAGGTGCTGCTCGCCAGCCCCCGCACGACCGACCGCCTGTGCCGCCCGCTGTCCACGGCCGGCATCTACTCCTGCGGCAACGGCACCCGCGCGGTGCTCAACAGCATGCGCTGGCTGCGGGGCGCCGACGCCTACACCGGCCACCTCGCGGAGTACCGGCAGTACGTCGTCAACCACGAGGTCGGGCACACCCTCGGGCACGGCCACGCCGGCTGCCCGGCGGCCGGTGCCGCCGCGCCGGTGATGATGCAGCAGACCAAGGGAGTCGGGGCGTGCAGCCCCTCGCCCTGGCCGTTCCCCTAGCGCGCCACGCGCGTCCGGCCCGCGGCGCTCCGCGGGGAACAGCAGGGGCCCCGGCGGCCTTGACCCGGGAAGGACGGTCGCCGTACGCCGGCGCCGCCGTACGGCCTCAGACGTCGAAGGAGAACCGATCGTGTCCCTGCCGCCCCTGGTCGAGCCGGCCGCCGAGCTGTCGCGCGACGAGGTCATGCGCTACAGCCGCCACCTCATCATCCCGGACGTCACCACCGCCGGGCAGAAGCGGCTCAAGAACGCGAAGGTCCTCGCCATCGGCGCCGGCGGGCTCGGCTCGCCGACGCTGCTCTACCTCGCCGCCGCGGGCGTCGGGACGCTGGGCATCGTCGACTTCGACGTCGTCGACGAGTCCAACCTCCAGCGCCAGGTCATCCACGGCCAGAGCGACGTGGGACGCAGCAAGGCCGAGAGCGCGCGCGACTCGGTCAAGGAGATCAACCCGCTCGTCGAGGTCGTGCTCCACCAGGAGCGCCTCGACTCGACGAACGTCTACGAGATCTTCGAGCAGTACGACCTCATCGTCGACGGCACCGACAACTTCGCGACCCGCTACCTGGTCAACGACGCGGCGTTCTTCCTCGGCAAGCCCTACGTCTGGGGCTCGATCTACCGCTTCGACGGCCAGGCCAGCGTCTTCTGGCCGACGGCTCCCGGCGCGGACGCGCCCTGCTACCGGTGCCTCTACCCCGAGCCGCCGCCGCCCGGCATGGTGCCGTCGTGCGCGGAGGGCGGGGTGCTCGGCATCCTGTGCGCCTCGATCGGCTCGATCCAGGCGACCGAGGCGGTCAAGCTGCTCATGGGCATCGGCGAGCCCCTCGTCGGGTCGCTCGTGGTCTACGACGCCCTCGAGATGGAGTACCGCAAGCTCACGGTCCGCAAGGACCCGGAGTGCCCGCTGTGCGGCAAGGACCCGAGCATCACCGAGCTCATCGACTACGAGGCGTTCTGCGGGACCGTGTCGGAGGCGGCGCAGGAGGCCGCCGCCGGCAGCACGATCCTCGCCACCGAGCTCAAGGCCAAGATGGACGCGGGCGAGGAGTTCGTGCTCGTCGACGTCCGCGAGCCGGCGGAGTACGAGATCGTCAAGATCCCGGGCTCGGTGCTCATCCCCAAGGGCGAGATCCTGGACGGCTCGGCGCTGTCGCAGCTGCCGCAGGACAAGCAGGTCGTCCTGCACTGCAAGAGCGGGGTCCGCTCGGCCGAGGCGCTGGCCGCGCTCAAGGCCGCCGGGTTCAAGAACGCCGTGCACGTGCAGGGCGGGGTGCTGGCCTGGCAGGCCCAGGTCGACCCCTCGCTGCCGACCTACTAGCGGCGTGCCACGGGCGGCGTCCGTCTCGGCCGGCCTCGCGGTCCGGCCCGGGACGGCGCCGCCCTCGCCGTACGCCCGGCTCGTGCTCGACGCCGTCGACCTCGTCCCGGCCGGGCAGGCCGTGACGTACGGCGACGTCGCCGAGTGGACCGGTCGGGGGACCGGCCGCACGGTGGGCACGGTGCTGAGCCGGTACGGCCGGGAGGTGCCCTGGTGGCGCGTCGTGCAGGCGTCGGGGCGGCCCGCCGAGCCGCACGTCGCCGATGCGCTGGCCCGGCTGCGTGCCGAGGGCTGCCCGCTCGTCGGGGAGCGCGTGGACCTCGCCCGGGCCCGCTGGCGCGGTCCGCAGGGGTGACAAGGGCGGACATCTGGGGCACTCTGGACGGCTAGCCCCTCCCCGGGCCCCGTCCGACACCGTCTGGAGACGCCGCATGCGCCCCCGCTCCGTGCTCACCCCGCTCGCCGCCCTCGCGCTCGCCGCCGGGGCCGCGACGGCCCTGCCGGCGGACGCCTCGACGTACGCCCCCGCCGCGACGGCCGCCGTGCACCCGGGCGTCATGACCTACACCGACGGCGCCCAGTGCACGGCCAACTTCGTCTTCACCGACGGCGCGCGCACCCTGATCGGCCAGGCGGCGCACTGCTCGGGCACGGGTGCGGCGACCGAGACCGACGGCTGCCTGGCGGCGTCGCTGCCGCTCGGCACGGCCGTCGAGGTCGACGGCGCCTCCCGCCCCGGGCGGCTGGTCTACAACTCCTGGCTGGCGATGCAGGCCGCGGGCGAGACCGACCCGGACACCTGCGCCTACAACGACTTCGCGCTCGTCGAGCTCGACCCGGCCGACGTGGGCCGCACCAACCCGTCCGTCCCGTTCTTCGGCGGCCCGACCGCGGTCGGCACCGGTCCGGCTGCCGGTGAGCAGGTCTACAGCTACGGCAACTCCTCGCTGCGGCTCGGCCTGTCGCCGCTGAGCCCGAAGTACGGCACGTCGCTCGGCGACTCGGGCGGCGGCTGGAGCACGACCGTCTACACGCTCACGCCGGGGATCCCCGGCGACTCCGGCTCGGGCTTCCTCGACGCCGACGGCCGGGCCGTCGGCGTGCTGTCGACCGTCGCGATCGCTCCCCTGGCGCTCTCGAACGGCGTGGGCGACCTGGCGAAGGAGCTGTCGTACGCCCGCTCGCACGGCGTCGCCGGTCTCGCGCTGGTGCCGGGCACCGAGCCCTTCGCGCCGCCGCTGTAGCAGGGCGCCGGCGCGCCAGGACTGTCGGACCCGCGTGGTGGACTCGCCGCGTGGACGCCCCCCGCCTGGTGCGCCGGCCCGCCGCTCCTGCGGCCGCGCCGGCCCTCGACCCTGCCCAGCGCAGCGTCGTCGAGCACCCGGGCGGGCCGCTGCTCGTGCTGGCGGGTCCCGGCACCGGCAAGACCACGACGCTCGTCGAGACGGTCGTGCAGCGGGTCCAGGAGCGCGGGCTGGCGCCCGAGCAGGTGCTGCTGCTCACCTTCAGCCGCAAGGCGGCGCAGGAGCTGCGCGAGCGGGTCACCGCGCGGCTCGGGCGCACCACGCGCGGCGCGCTCGCGATGACCTTCTCCTCGTACGCCTACGCGCTGCTGCGGCGCGAGCTCTCCGGTCCGGAGGGGCGCGAGCTGCGGCTGCTCAGCGGGCCGGAGCAGGACCTCGAGGTGCGCCGGCTGCTCGAGGGCGAGCGGGACGACGGCGCGCGGCGGTGGCCGGAGGCGCTCCGCCCGGCGCTGGGGCTCGCCGGTCTCCGCCAGGAGCTGCGCGACCTGCTGCTGCGCGCGCAGGAGCAGGGGATCGGCCCGGAGCGGCTCGCCGCCCTCGGTCGCGACCGCGGGCGACCCGAGTGGGTCGCCGCCGCGGGCTTCCTGCGCGACTACGAGAGCCGCTTCGACCTCGACCCGTTCGCCGAGGTGCTCGACCACGCCGGGCTGGTGCGCACCGCGGCCGCCCTGCTCGAGGGCGACGACGACCTGCGGCGGCGCGAGCGCGAGGCCCGCGCGGTCGTGCTCGTCGACGAGTACCAGGACACCGACCCCGCGCAGGTGCGGCTGCTGCAGGCCCTGGCGGGGCAGGGCCGCGACCTCGTGGCGGTCGGCGACCCCGACCAGAGCATCTACGGCTTCCGCGGCGCCGACGTCGGCGGGATCCTCGGCTTCCCCGAGCGGTTCCCGGCCGTCGACGGCTCGCCGGCGAGGGTGGTCGCGCTGCGCACCTGCCGCCGCTCGGGCTCCGAGCTGCTCGCGGCCAGCAGGGCCGTGGCGGCCCGGCTGCCCGCCGGCCGGCTCGGGCCGGGCTTCCGCGAGCTCGCCCCCGACCCGGGCGTCGTCCCCGGCCCCGGCCGGGTCGAGGTGCGGCTGGCGGCGACGGCGACCGGCGAGGCGGCGCTGGTCGCCGACGTCCTGCGCCGGGCCCACCTGCACGACGGCGTCGCGTGGTCCGACATGGCGGTGCTGCTGCGCTCCACACCGCGGTCCCTGGCGGTGCTGCGCCGCGGCCTGCTGCAGGCCGGTGTCCCCGTCGTCGTGCCGGGCGACGAGGTGCCGCTGCGCGAGGAGCCGGTGGTCCGGGCGCTGCTCGACCTGCTGCAGGCGGCGCTGCGCCCCGACGAGCTCGACGAGGAGGGCGTGCTCGGCCTGCTGTCGGGCCCGCTCGTGCGGGCCGACGCGCTGGCCGTGCGGCGGCTGCGCCGCGCCCTGCGTGAGCGGGCGCTGGCCGAGGGGGCGACGACCGGCACCGGCGAGCTGCTCGTGCAGGCCGCGCGCGACCCCGACCGCGCGCAGGGGCTCGAGGCGCGCGCGGCCCGACCGCTGCGCCGGTTCGGCGAGCTCGTCGGGGCGGCCCGGCAGACCGCGTCGGGGCAGGCCGCGGCTCCTGTCGAGGACGTGCTCTGGGCGGTCTGGGACCGCTCCGGCCTGGCCGGGCGGCTCGAGGAGGCCAGTCGCGGCGGCGGCAGCCGGGGCGCCGTCGCCGACCGGTCGCTCGACGCGGTGCTGGCGCTGTTCGACGCCGCCGCCCGCTACGTCGACCGGCTGCCCGGCGCCGACGCGCTCGGCTTCCTCGGCGACGTCGCCGCGCAGGAGGTGCCCGGCGACACCCTCGCCCAGCGCACGCCCGAGGGCGACGCCGTCCGGGTGATGACCGCCCACGCCAGCAAGGGCCTGGAGTGGCGCGTGGTCGTCGTCCCCGGCGTGCAGGAGGGGGTCTGGCCCGACCTGCGGCGCCGGGGGTCGCTGCTCGGCGCCGACGAGCTCGCCGACGCCGACCGCGGCCTGCCCGAGCGGGTCGACCGGCGGGCCGACCTGCTCGCCGAGGAGCGGCGGCTCTTCTACGTCGCCGTCACCCGCGCCCGCGAGCGCCTCGTCGTGACGGCCGTGTCGTCCGGGGAGGGCGGGGACGACCGGCCGAGCCGGTTCCTCGAGGAGCTGGGCACGCCGCTGCCCGCGGCTCCCGTGGCGCCCGGCCGGCCGCTGACGGCCGCCGGTCTGGTCGCCGAGCTGCGGCACGTCGCGGCGACGTCCGACGACCCGGCCCTCGTGGAGGCGGCCTGCCGCCGGCTGGCGAGCCTGATCGACGGCGGGGGCGCGGCGCGGGGCGCGGCGGGGAGGGGGACGTGCCGGTCGCCGCGGCGGCCGACCCGGAGCGCTGGTGGGGCCTCGCCCCGCTGTCCGACGACGCGCCGCTCGTCGCCCCGGGGGAGGCGCTCAGGGTGTCGCCGTCCAAGGTCGAGTCGTTCGACCTGTGCGCGCTGCGGTGGTTCCTGCAGAGCGGCGTGGGGGTCGGTGGCGGCTCCGGCCCGCCGCAGGTGCTCGGCAGCCTCGTCCACGCCCTCTGCGAGCTCGCCAGCGGACCGGCGGCGTTGACACGCACCGAGCTGGAGGCGCGGCTCGACGGCGTGCTGCCCGAGCTCGACCTCGGTGCGCCGTGGGCGGCCCGGCGACGCCGCAGGGAGGCGCTGCTGTGGCTCGACAAGTTCCTCGCCTGGCAGGCGGGCAACCCGCGCGAGCTCGTCGCGACCGAGCTCGACGTCGTCGTCGACCTCGGCGGTGGCGCGACGCTGCGCGGGCGGGTCGACCGGCTCGAGCGCGACGAGCAGGGCCGAGGGGTCGTCGTCGACCTCAAGACCTCCAGCACGGCGCCCAGGAGCGAGGAGGTCGCCCGCCACCCGCAGCTCGGCGCCTACCAGCTCGCGGCCGAGCGCGGCGCCTTCGCCGAGCACGGGGTCCAGGGCTCGGGCGGCGCCTCGCTGCTGCAGCTCAAGAAGAACAAGACCGCCGCCGAGCAGCAGCAGCCCGCCCTCGCCGACGACGGGGAGCCCGGCTGGGCCGGCGAGCTGCTCGAGCGGGTCGTCACCGGCATGAGCGGCAGCACCTTCCCGGCCCAGCTCAACGAGCACTGCGAGCGCTGCCCCGTGCGGTCCTGCTGCCCGCTGTGGCCCGAGGGCGAGGGGGTGCTGCGGTGACGGCGCTCGTGCGCGCCTTCACCCTCGAGGACCTGCGGCGCGTCCTGGACAAGCCGGTGAGCGAGGAGCAGGCCCGGGTCGTGCAGGCGCCTCTCGACGCGGGCGTCGTCGTCGCCGGGGCCGGCAGCGGCAAGACCGCCACGATGGTCGCGCGCGTCGTCTGGCTCGTGGCCCGCGGGGAGGTCGCCCCCGACGGGGTGCTCGGGCTGACGTTCACCACCAAGGCCGCCGACGAGCTCGCGTCGCGCACCCGGGCGGCCCTGCGGCTGCTGCGCGTCGAGGGGCTGCTGCCGGACGAGCTCGCCGACCTCGAACCGGTCATCTCGACCTACCACGCCTACGCCGGCCAGCTCGTCCGCGACCACGCCCTGCGGCTGGGCCGCGAGCCCGGGGCGCGGCTCATCACACCGGCGACCAGCTGGCAGCTGGCCTCGCGCACGGTGGCGTCGTACGACGGCCCGCTGGACGCGAAGGACATGGCCGAGTCGACGGTGGTGCAGGCCGTCCTGGCGCTCGCCGGCGACCTCGCCGAGCACCTCGTCGAGCCCGAGCGCGTGCTGGCCCTCGGCGAGCAGCTGCGCGGGTGGGGATCCGCGCCGGGGGTCCTCAAGGACGGCAGGGACGTGCTCGTCGCGCAGGCGGTCCGCGAGCAGCTGCTGCCGGTCGTGGCGCGCTACACCGCCGCCAAGCGGGCCCGCGAGCTGCTCGACTTCGGCGACGTCGTCGCGCTCGCCGCCGCGCTGGCCCGCGACTGCCCCCCGGTGCGCGAGGCCGAGCGGGCGGCGCACCCGGTGGTGCTGCTCGACGAGTACCAGGACACCGGTGCGGCGCAGGAGGTGCTGCTGGCGAGCCTGTTCGGCGACGGTCACCCGGTGACGGCGGTCGGCGACCCCTGCCAGAGCATCTACGGCTGGCGGGGCGCCAGCGCCGGCACGCTGCGGCGCTTCGCGGAGCGGTTCGGCGCTGCCGACCCGCACCCGCTGGGCCTGCGCACCACCTACCGCAGCGGCGGGCGGGTGCTGCGGCTGGCCAACCTCGTCAGCGCCGAGCTGCGCGCCGAGGGGGTGCCGGTCGCCGAGCTCGCGCCCAGGCCGGGGGCGGAGCACGAGGGCGAGGTGCGGGTCGCGCTCCTGCCCGATGTCGACGAGGAGGCGGGCTGGGTCGCCCGGCAGGTCCGCGACGCCGTCGTCGAGGCCGGTCGCGACGACAGGGGCCGGCTCTGGGCCCGGGCGGCGGTGCTGTGCCGCAAGCGGTCGATGTTCCCCCGGCTGCGGGCGGCCTTCGAGGCGCTCGAGGTGCCCGTCGAGGTCGTCGGGCTCGGCGGGCTGCTCACGGTGCCGGAGGTGGCCGACCTCGTCGCGACCCTCGCCGTCGTCGACGACCCGGCCGCCGACGCGGCGCTGCTGCGCCTGCTCACCGGCCCGCGGTGGCGGATCGGCCCGCGCGACCTGGCCGCCCTGGGCCGCCACGCCCGCGCGCTCGCCCGGCTGCCCGGGCGCGAGCCGGCCGGGCCGCTCGAGGCGGTCGTGCTCGGCGTCGACGACGAGGCGTCCGGCAGCCTCGTCGACGCGCTCGACGAGCTGCCCGCACAGGGCCTGTCCGCGCCCGGCCGGGCCCGGCTCACCGCGCTCGGCGACGAGCTGCGGGCGCTGCGCCGCCGTGCCGACCAGCCGCTGCCCGAGCTGGTCGCCGACGTCGAGCGCACCCTCGGGCTCGACGTGGAGGTCGCCGCCCGGCCGGGCGCCGCGGGGCCGGCCCAGGCCCGGGCCGACCTGGACGCCTTCGCCGACGCCGCCGCCTCCTTCGCGGGCGACGCCGCCCAGGACGGCACCGGGGAGGCCGTGCTGCGGGCGTTCCTGGCCTACCTGGCCGCCGCGCAGGAGGAGGAGCACGGCCTGGACGCCGGCGCCCCGGGCAGCGCCGACACGGTCAAGCTCATGACGGTCCACGCCGCCAAGGGGCTGGAGTGGCCGGTCGTCGCCGTGCCCGGCCTCGCCCGCGCCGCCCGGGGAGGTTCGGCGGTCTTCCCGGGCCGGGCCAAGGGCACCTCGTGGGCCACCACGCCGCACCTGCTCCCCTTCCCGCTGCGCGGCGACGCCGCCGACCTGCCCCGGCTCGCCGGCCTCGACAAGACGGCGCTCGCCGCCTACAAGGAGCAGCTCGACGCGCGCGACGCGCGCGAGGAGCGGCGGCTCGCCTACGTCGCCTTCACCCGGGCCGAGCGGCTGCTGCTGTGCTCTGGCCACCACTGGGGCGAGGGCAAGCTGCCGCTCGGGCCGTCGGTCTTCCTGCAGGAGGCCCGGCAGGCCTGCGAGGACGGCGCGGGCCGGGTCGACGTCTGGACGGAGGTGCCGCCGGACGTCAACCCGGTCGGCGCCGTCGGCCGCACCGCGCCGTGGCCGTCGCCGGAGCCTCCGGCCGGGGCAGCGGTGCAGCGGGTCGCCGACCGCGTGCGCGCCCTGCAGCGGCAGGGGCCCGGTCCCGACCCCGAGCTCGGCGCCGCCGCCGCCGAGCTCGTCGCGGGCTGGGACGACGACCTCGCCCGGCTCGCCGACGAGGCCCGCCGGCGGCGCAGCCGCAGCGGTGTCGCGGTCCTGCCGGCGGCCCTGTCCGTGTCTGCCCTGACCGACCTGCGCCGCGACCCCGAGGCGCTCGCGCGCGCGCTGGCCCGGCCGGTGCCGCGCCGGCCGTCGCCGGTCACCCGCCGAGGCACGGCCTTCCACGCCTGGCTCGAGCGCGACGTCTTCGGAGCCCCGACGCTCCTCGACCCCCTCGAGCTGCCCGGGTCGGCCGACGGCAGCGCCGGTGACACCGCCCTCGAGACGCTCAAGGAGGCGTTCCGCCGCTCGCCGTGGTGGGGGAGGCGGCCGCGCGAGGTCGAGGTGCCCTTCGAGACGGAGGTCGAGGGGGTGCTCGTGCGGGGCCGCATGGACGCCGTCTTCGTCGACGACGTCGAGGAGGGTCCCGGTGGCCAGCTCGACCTGCTCAGCACCGCTCCCGAGCGTCGCCGCGTCGACGTCGTCGACTGGAAGACCGGCCGGGTGCCGACCGGCGAGCAGGCGCAGGCCGACGCGGTGCAGCTGGCCGCCTACCGGCTCGCCTGGCACCGGCTCACCGGCACGCCGCTGGCGCAGATCGGGGCCGCGTTCCACTACGTCGCCGACGGCGTCACGGTGCGGCCCGCCGACCTGCTCGACGCCGACGGGCTGCGCGCGCTCGTCGCCTCCGTCCCCGTCCTGGGTCAGGGCTGAGCGGGGTCCGACCGGTGTGGTGAGCGCACGACGGGCGACGGCCCGGGAGCGTCAGGTCGGCGGCAGGACCACCCGCACGGCCTGGTCGCGCGCGACGACCACCTCGCCGTCGCGCACCTGGCGGCCGCGCCGGGTCTCGACCTCGCCGTCGACGAGCACCTCGCCGGACTCGAGCAGCGCCTTGCCCTCGGCGCCGGTGTCGACGAGCCCGGCGAGCTTGAGCAGCTGCCCGAGACGCAGCCCGGCCTCGCGCAGGACGAGGTCGCGCACCGGCGGTTCGAGCTCCGCCTCCAGACCCTCGTCGCCCTCCTCGAGCCCCACCGCGAGCAGGAAGGCGCGGGCGGCGTCGTCGGCGGCCTCGGCGACGAGCCGACGCGCCCCCCGCGGCCAGGCGGCGTCGGCCAGCGCCTCGGCCAGCGCCGCGCCGCGGCCCTGCCGCCGCGAGGCCGGGTGCACGACGAGCTGCACGAGGCGCAGCACGTCCTGCTCGACGCGGCCCAGCGCGTAGCCGGGCCCGTCCACCACCAGCAGCGCGGCCGGGTCGGCGAGCGACGAGGCCTGCTCCGCGACGGCTCCGGCGGACGGGCGGCGCCCGGCGGCGGCGAGCGACGCCCGCCACAGCTCGAGGGCGCTGTCGGCCGCGCTCACCCGAGGTCCACGACGAGCGGCCGGTGGTCCGAGACGTCCAGCACGGGCGTGGAGACGGCCCGCACCGGTGGCAGGAGGCCGGCGCCGAGCACGTGGTCGAGCTGCACCTTCGGCTCCGGCGAGGGGTACGTCCGCTCCCGGGCGAGCATCCGCCACCCCGACGCCAGCCCGGCCACCCGCCCCGGCAGGTTGAGGTCGCCGAGCAGCACCTGCGGTCCGGGCAGGCGACCCAGCCACCGGGTCACCCGGCGCAGCTGGACGACGTTCCAGACCGGCACGAAGGACAGGTGGGTCGAGGCGACGGTCAGGACGCCGTACGGCCCGTCGACCACTGCTGCCACCACGACCCGCGGCTCGTCCTCGAGCCACACGACCTGCCGGCTGCCCGGCAGCACGATCGGGGAGCGCAGCCGTGCCGCCGGGAGCCGCAGCACGTGCCAGGACAGCACCGGGTGCGCCGAGACCAGCCCCACGCCGTACGCCCGGGGCTCGGCCGCGTCGTCGCCGTCGTGGGCCGGCCGCCACGCGCCGCCCGGCGTGCCGATGAGCGCGGGCACGAACCGCCAGCCGGCGGCTCCGGTGCCGTCGGCGACCTCCGCGACGAGGTCGAGGCCGTGCGAGCGGGGCTGACCGCGGTCGACCTCCTGCAGGCCGAGGACATCGGCCTCCAGCGCGGCGGCGGAGGCGCGCAGGCGGGCGGCGTCGACCCGGCCGTCGGCCAAGGACGTGCCGTTGAGGACGTTCCAGGTCGCCAGGCGCACCGGGCGACGCTAGCCGAGAGCGGCGCGCAGGGCCGGGTCGAGCCCGGCGAGGTCCTCGGCGCGGTCGCCGCGCCGCGGCGCCCAGCCGACGACCGCGGTCAGCACGCCGCGGGCGGGGTCGGCGAGCAGGGCCGCCCGGGACAGGGCGCCGTGCAGCAGCGCGCCCGACCCGGGCACGCCCCACATCGCCGCCTCGCGCTCGGAGACGTCGTCCAGGGCGGCGACCAGGCCGGCCAGCTGCCCGGCGGCGACCGGTGCGAGGGCGCCCTCCGGCGGGCGGCCGGGCAGGCGTCGCTCGGCGGTGAACGGGGTCGCCCCGTCGGCCAGCACGCCGACCAGCCGCGGCGCGGGCAGCGCCAGCGGCAGGCGCGGGCGCAGCAGCGGCAGGAGCCGTACGACCAGCTGCAACCGGGCGGCCGCTCCCGGCGTGCGCGGCAGCCGGAAGACCTCCTCGCCGCCGCGCACGACCAGCTCGTCCACCGGTCCCGGGACCGCGCGCAGCGCGACGCCCGGCCGCACCGCCGCGACGGCGTCGAGCGGGCTCACGCCGAGAGGTGCTCCAGCAGCTCGGCGGCGAGCCGCTCCGACGCCTCCTCCGGCACCCAGTGGCTCACCCCCGGCAGCTCCACGAAGCGGTACGGACCCTGTACGTGCGACCCGGTCGCCTCGGCGGCGGTGCGGCCGAGCGCGAGGTCGCCGTCGCTCCAGACGTACAGCGTCGGGACGGTCACGGGCGGGAAGCCCTCGACGTCCTCGCGCCGGGCCGCGCGGTACCAGTTCAGCGCGGCGGTGAGGCGGCCCGGCTCCTGCATCTGCTCGACGTAGCGGTCGGCCTCCTCGCCCATGAGCGACGCCTGCAGGAAGCCGCGCAGCCGCTCCGCGCCGTCCTCGAGCAGCACCCGCTCGGGCTTGCCCTCCTCCTGCTGGAACAGCCGCATGTACTGCGAGCGCTCGCGCTGGTCGGCGTCGGTCACGAGCGCCTCGGTGAACGCCACCGGGTGGGGGACGGACACCGCGGTGAGGGTCCGGACGCGCTCGGGGTGGTGGGCGGCGAGCTGCCACGCGACCGCGGCGCCCCAGTCGTGGCCGACGACGTGCGCCCGCTCCACGCCGAGCGCGTCGAGGATGCCGACGGCGTCGCCGACGAGCTCGGGCATCCGGTAGGCCTCCACCCCCTGCGGACGGGCGCCCGGCGAGGAGCCGCGCAGGTCCGGCGCGACGGTGCGGTAGCCGGCCTCCACCAGCGTCGGCCACACCCAGCGCCAGCAGGCGCCGCTCTGCGGGAAGCCGTGCAGCAGCAGCACGACCTCGCCGTCCTCCTCGCCGAAGACGGCGGCGTCGAACGTCAGGTCCGAGACGGTGATCTGCATGCGGGCACCCTAGGCTCTGCCGGTGACCGGCAACCAGCCCGACCTGGCGGCCGTCGCGGCGGGCGCCGCCGACGACGCGGGCGGCCTCGACCCGGAGCTGCTCGGCGACTTCCTGCGCACGGTCGTGGACGCTGCGGCCAGCGGGCGCCGGCTGCGGCGGGGCGAGCTCGAGCGCTACGCCGAGCGGGGCGACGCGGCGGCCCGTGCCGGGGTGGCGCTGCGGGCGCTCGTCGACCTGTACCTGTCGGCCGCCTGGCGGCTGTGGGAGGTGCTGCCGGTGGTGCGGGAGGGCAGCGGCCCGCAGGTCGCCGCGGCCGGGCTGGCGGTGCTGCGGGCCGCCGACGACGGGGTGGCCGCGCTGGCGGGCGGGTTCCAGCTGGCCCGCAACGAGCTGTCCCGCCGACAGGAGTCCACCCGCCGCGAGGTCTTCGACGCGCTGCTGGCCGGCGGGTCGGAGGCGACCGCCGTGCTGGGTCGCGCCGCGGACCTCGGACTGGACCTGGCCGCGCCGCACGTCGTGCTCGTCGCGGCCAGCACGACGCCCGCCGGCTTCGAGGCCGGCGCCGGCGGCCCGTCGCTGCTGGGCCGGGTCGAGCGGGCCCTGCAGGGCAAGTACGGCGACGCCGCGCTGCTCGTCGCGCTCAAGGGCGACGACCTCGTCGTCATCGCCGCCGCCCCGGACGCCGCGGCGGTCGCCCTGGTGCGCGAGCGCGTCACGTCCGTGCTCGGGCCGGACGGGTGGCGCGGCGCGCTCGGGCGCCCGCTGCCCGGTCCCGACGGCGTCAGGGCGTCGTACGACCAGGCGCGCGACGCCCTCGACCTGGCCCGCCGGCTGCACCTGCCCGGCCCCGTCCTCGACGCCCGCGACCTCGCCGCGCACCGGGTGCTGCTGCGGGACCGGGAGGCCCTCGACGAGCTCATCGCCGTACGCCTCGGGCCCCTGGCCGCGGCGCGCGGCGGCGCCGGGCCGCTGCTCGAGACGCTGGAGGCCTACTACGACACCGGCGGCGTCGCGACCGAGACCGCCCGGCGGCTGCACCTGTCGGTGCGGGCGGTGACCTACCGGCTGGCCCGGGTCGAGGCGCTGCTCGGGATCGACCCGACCGACCCGGCGGAGCGGTTCGCGCTCCAGGCCGCCGTCCTCGGGGCCCGCGCCACGGGCTGGCCGGTTGCCGACGGTCGGCAAGGTCGCTGACCCGTACTCGTCCGGCGGCAGCCCCGGTGGCGAGGCTCGGGAACGGACACCCTGACAGGGACAGCAACCCCTGACCCGCAGGAGCTCCCCGTGCTCGACGTCCCGTTCTGGGCCTGGGCGGCCTTCGCCGCCGTGGTCCTCGTCATGCTCACCATCGACCTGCTCGCCCACCGCGGCGCCCACGTCATCGGCTTCCGCGAGGCCGCGTGGTGGAGCGCCCTGTGGGTCGGGCTGTCGCTCGTCTTCGCCGTCGTGGTCGGGCTGACGCTCGGCACCACCGCGGGCGTCGAGTTCACGACCGCCTGGCTGCTGGAGAAGAGCCTGTCGGTCGACAACCTGTTCGTCTTCGCGCTCATCTTCGGCTACTTCAAGGTGCCCCGGGAGTACCAGCACCGGGTGCTCTTCTTCGGCGTCGTCGGCGCGCTGGTGTTCCGCGGCATCTTCCTGGCCGCCGGCGTCGCCATCGTCACGAGGTTCACCGCCGTGCTGTTCGCCTTCGCCGCGGTGCTGCTCTACAGCGCGTGGAAGCTGCTCAAGGACGAGGAGGACACGTACGACCCCGGCAGCAGCGTCGCCGTGCGCCTGCTGCGCAAGGTCGTCCCGGTGCGCGACGAGTACTCCGGCACGCACTTCTTCGTCAAGGAGGCCGGCAGGCGGGTCGCGACGCCGCTGCTCGCCGTCGTCGTCGCGATCGAGGCCGCCGACCTGGTCTTCGCGGTCGACAGCGTGCCCGCGGTGCTGGCCGTCAGCGACGACCCGTTCATCGTCTACTCCAGCAACGCCTTCGCGATCCTCGGCCTGCGGGCGCTGTACTTCCTGCTCGCCGGGCTGCTCGAGCGCTTCCACTACCTGAGCAAGGGCCTGGCCGTCATCCTCGCCTTCATCGGCGTCAAGCTGGTCCTTCAGGCCGGTCACAAGGTCATCAGCACCTCGATCCCCGAGATCCCGTCGCTGGTCAGCCTCGGCGTGATCGTGGTGGTGCTCACCGCCAGCGTGGTGCTGAGCCTGCGCCGGCCGGTCGACCCCGAGGACGCCCCCGAGGTGCCCGACGGCGCGGCCGACGCCGTCGCCGCGCCGCAGGACGCGCCGACGGCCCGCTGAGCGTCGGCGTGCGGGGTCGTGGCCGGCAGGCCGCGGCCCCGCACCCGCGCGTCCGGGTTCAGCCGGCCGTGATGACCCGGCCGAGCTCCTGCAGCTCCTCGGGCGAGGCCCGGCGCGGGGTCCACGGGTGCGGGACGGCGTCGTCGTCGTAGCGCGGCAGGACGTGCAGGTGCAGGTGCGGCACCGACTGCCCGGAGCTGCTGCCGCAGGCGTTGACGACGTTGACGCCCGTCGCCCCGAGAGCGGGCACCAGCCGGGCGGCGAGGTCGGCCGCCGCCACCAGGCAGGCCGCGAGGTCCTCGTCCGGCGCGGCCATGAGGTCGCGGGCGTGGGCGCGCGGCACGACCAGCGCGTGCCCGCGCGCGCCGGGGAACGCGTCGAGGAACGCGACGGTGCGCTCGTCCTCGGCGAGCCGGACCGACGGCACCCGCCCGGCGACGATGCCGCAGAACAGGCACTCGTCCGGCGCGGGGTCCGGCAGCGCGGTCGGGACGGCGGGGCGCGGGGAGCTCATGCGCGCGAGGCTAGGCCCGTCCCCAGGGACGGGCAGGACGGGGCCCGCGCGGGCCGGAGCGCGGCATCATGGGCCCATGACGACCCTGCTGCCGCCGGTCAGCCCCGCGACGCACGAGGTGACCAACCAGGTCCCGCCGCTCGTCGACCACGACGTCGCCGACGACGCCCCGCTGCTCGAGGGCCTGGTCCGCGAGGGCGCCGGCTGGGCCGCGGACGACCTGCACCGGGTCGGGCGGCGGGCCGGCTCCGCAGAGGCGCAGCGCTGGGGCGAGGAGGCCGACCGGGTCGGTCCGGTGCTGCGCACCCACGACCGGTACGGGCACCGGGTCGACGAGGTCGACTTCCACCCGTCCTGGCACCGGCTGCTCGACGTGGCGGTCGCCGAGGGCGCGGCGGGTGCCCCGTGGGCCGACCCGCGGCCCGGCGCGCACGTGGCCCGTGCCGCCACCTTCTCCACCTGGGGCCAGGTGGAGGCCGGCCACGGCTGCCCGGTGTCCATGACGTACGCCGTGGTGCCCGCCCTGCGCCGGCAGCCCGACCTCGCGCAGGCGTACGAGCCGCTGCTGACCTCCCGGGTGTACGACCCGGGCCTGCGCCCGCCGCTGGGCAAGCGCGGGCTGCTCGCCGGGATGGGGATGACCGAGAAGCAGGGCGGCTCGGACGTCCGCGCGGGCACGACCGTCGCGCTGCCCTCGGGCGACGGCACCTGGACGCTGCGCGGCCACAAGTGGTTCACCAGCGCGCCGATGTGCGACCTGTTCCTCGTGCTGGCCCAGGCGCCGGGCGGGCTGTCGTGCTTCCTGCTGCCGCGCGTCCTGCCCGACGGGACGCGCAACCCGTTCCGCATCCAGCGGCTCAAGGACAAGCTCGGCAACCGCAGCAACGCCTCCTCCGAGCCCGAGTTCGACGGCACCGTCGCCTGGCTCGTGGGGGAGGAGGGCCGCGGCGTCAAGACGATCCTGGAGATGGTCGCCATGACCCGGCTCGACTGCGTCCTGGGGAGCAGCGCCGGCATGCGGCAGGCCTTCGTGCAGGCCGCCCACCACGCGCAGCACCGCGCGGCCTTCGGCGGCCTGCTCGTCGACAAGCCGCTCATGCGCAACGTCCTCGCCGACCTCGCGGTCGAGTCCGAGGCCGCGACGACGCTCGCGCTGCGCCTGGCCGGCGCCGTCGACCGGGCGGCCCGCGGCGACGAGCAGGAGCAGGCCTTCACGCGGGTCGCGACCGCGGTCGGCAAGTACTGGGTCTGCAAGCGGCAGCCCGGCTTCGTCGCCGAGGCGCTGGAGTGCCTGGGCGGCAACGGCTACGTCGAGGAGTCCGGGATGCCGCGGCTCTACCGCGAGGCGCCGCTCAACAGCATCTGGGAGGGCTCGGGCAACGTGCAGGCCCTCGACGTGCTGCGCGCGCTGGGCCGCGAGCCCGCAGCGCTGGAGGCGTTCACCGGCGAGGTGCGTCTCGCGCAGGGCGCCGATGCCCGGCTCGACGCGGCCGTGGGAGGGCTGCAGGCCGAGCTGGCGCGGCCGGACGACCTCGAGCTGCGCGCCCGGCGGCTCGTCGAGCGCATGGCGCTGGTGCTGCAGGGCTCGCTGCTCGTGCGGCACGCGCCCCCGGCGGTCGCGGACGCGTTCTGCGCGACCCGGCTCGGCGGCGACTGGGGCCACGCCTACGGCACCCTGCCGGGCGGCGTCGACGCGGTGCTGGAGCGGGCGCTGCCCGCCGGCGCGCGCTGAGCGGGGGTGCACATCTCGGCCCGGTCCGACTACGCCGTGCGGGCCGTCGTCGTGCTCGCCTCAGCAGGCGACGGCCCGACCAAGGGGGAGGCCGTGGCGGCCGCCCAGCAGATCCCCGCGAAGTTCCTCGAGGCCATCCTCGGCGCCCTGCGGCAGGCGGGCATCGTGCAGAGCCGCCGCGGCGCCGACGGCGGCTACTGGCTGGCGAGGCCCGCCGACCGGATCAGCGTCGCCGACGTCATCCGGGCGGTCGACGGCCCGCTCGCCGAGGTCCGCGGCGGGCCGCCCGAGGCCGCGACGTACGACGGCGTGGCGAGCGACCTGCAGGTCGTGTGGATGGCCGTGCGCGCCAGCACCCGCGACGTGCTCGAGCGCGTGACGGTGGCCGACGTCGCCACCGGCGAGCTGCCGGCCCACGTGCGCGCGCTGGCCGCCGACCCGGAGGTGTGGCGCACCCGCTGACGTGCTGCTTCCCTAGCGGCGTGGTAGGAATGGCACCGTTCCCCCGTCCCGCTCGTCGGACGGGGTGCCGCCCCTTCCCCTGGAGTCCCTGTGCCCGGCTTCCTGGTCCCGCTGCTCGTCGTCCTCGGTCTGTGGACCGTCGTCTCCGTCGTGGTCGTGCTCGCCCTGTCGGCCCTGTTCGTCGGGGCCCGCCGCGGCGAGCGCCGGGCCCGGCTGGCCGTCGTCGCCGGCCGGCCCGCGGCCCCGCACCCCCGCGCCGCCGTCGGGGGCCCGTACTAGCGTCGGTCGGGTGCCGCCCGGACCCCGCGCTGACCTCGCCGCTGCCCTCGCCCCTGCCCTCGCCCCTGCCCTCGCCGTCCCCGTCGAGCGCGCCACGCTCGGCAACGGCCTGCGGGTGGTCGTCAGCCCCGACCGCAGCAGCCCCGTGGTCGCCGTCGCCGTCTACTACGACGTCGGCATCCGCAGCGAGCCCGAGGGCCGCACCGGCTTCGCCCACCTGTTCGAGCACCTGATGTTCCAGGGCTCGGCGAGCCTGGGCAAGACCGAGCACTTCACGTACGTCCAGGGCAGCGGCGGCACGCTCAACGGCAGCACGCACCTGGACTACACGAACTACTACGAGCTGCTGCCGAGCAGCGCGACCGAGCTGGCGATGTTCCTCGAGGCCGACCGCATGCGCTCGGTGGCGCTGACCCAGGAGAACCTCGACAACCAGGTCGCGGTCGTGCAGAACGAGATCCGGGTCAACGTGCTCAACCGGCCGTACGGCGGCTTCCCCTGGATCCTGCTCCCGCCGGTGCTCTACGGCACGTTCCCCAACGCCCACAACGGCTACGGCGACTTCGTCGACCTCGAGGACGCGACGCTCGAGGACGCGCAGGCCTTCTTCGACCGCTACTACGCGCCGGGCAACGCCGTGCTCACGGTGGCCGGCGACGTCGACCCGTCGCAGGTGCTGGGCTGGGCCGAGCAGCACTTCGGCGACATCGCCGCCCGCGAGGTGCCGCAGCGGCCCGGCTTCGCCGAGCCGCCGCCGTCCGGCGAGCAGCGCGAGGTCCACACCGACCGGCTCGCCCCCGCTCCCGCGGTCGCCGTCGGCTGGCGGGTGCCGGACCCCGCCGACCTCGAGGCCTTCCTGCCCTACGTCGTGCTCGCCGAGGTCCTCACCGACGGCGACGCCAGCCGGCTGCAGGACCGCCTCGTCATGCGCGACCGCACCGCCACCAGCGTCGGGGGCTACCTGGGCGTCATGGGCGACCCGCTCGACGCCCGCGACCCCACCCCGCTGCTGCTCGAGGTCCACCACCCGGCGGAGGTCGACGTCGACACCGTGCTGCGCACCGTGGACGAGGAGCTCGACCGGCTCGCGACCGGCGGGCTGCAGCCCGGCGAGCTCGAGCGCACCGTCGCCCGGATGCGCGCCCGCTACCTGCGCGAGGTCGACCCGGTGCTCGGCCGGGCCCAGGTGCTGAGCGTGCTGGAGCAGCAGCGCGGCCGCGCCGAGCTCGTCAACGAGGTGCCCGGGCTGCTCGCCGCCGTCCCCGCCGAGGCCGTGCAGGCGGCCGCGGGCGCGCTCGGCCGCGACCGCGCCGTGCTGCAGGTCGTGCCCGGGGACGCCGCGTGAGCGCCGCCGCACGCCCCCTGCCCGCGCTCGGCCCGCAGCGCACGCCGGAGCTGCCCGAGGTGGCCGAGCGCACCCTCGGCAACGGCCTGCGCGTGCTCGCCGTCCGCCGAGCGGGGGTGCCGCTGGCCGAGGTGCGGCTGCGGGTGCCGTTCTCCGGCTCCGGCGAGGAGCACACCGCCCGCGCCCAGCTGCTCGGCGACACCCTGCTGCTCGGCACCGACCGGCGCAGCGCCGCCCAGGTGGCCGCCGACCTGCAGGCCCTCGGCGGCAGCCTGTCGGCGAGCACCGACAGCGACCGCCTGGGCCTGGGCGGCAGCGTCCTGGCCGACGGCCTGCCGGGCCTGCTCGAGCTGGTCTCGGAGGTGCTGCGCAGCGCCGCCTACCCGACCGAGGAGGTCGAGGGCGAGCGCGAGCGGCTCGTGCAGGAGCTCGCGATCTACCGCAGCTCGGCCGGGGTCGTGGCCCGCGAGGCGCTGCTGCAGCGGATGTACGGCGACCACCCGTACGGCCGCGAGCTGCCGACCGGCGAGGCCGTCCGCGGCGTCGAGCCCGAGGCGCTGCGCCGCGTGCACGCCGAGCGGGTCGCGCCGTCGGGCAGCGTGCTCGTGCTCGTCGGCGACCTCGACCCGCAGGGCGCGCTCGACGAGGTCGAGGGCGCGCTCTCCGGCTGGTCGGCGACGGCCGAGGCGCTCGTCGCGCCCGAGCTGCCGCGCCCCCCGGGCGGTCCGCTGCTGCTCGTGGACCGGCCCGGGTCGGTGCAGACGACCGTGCGGCTCGGCGGTCCCGCGCCGCGGCGCACCGACCCCGACCACCCGGCGCTGACGTTGGCCAACCTCGTCTTCGGCGGCTACTTCTCCTCGCGCTGGGTCGCCAACATCCGCGAGGACAAGGGCTACACCTACAGCCCGCACTCCGGCATCGACCACCCGCCGGCCGGCTCCCGGATCACGCTGGCCGCCGACGTCGCCACCGGCGTCACCGCGCCCGCGCTGCTCGAGACCTGGTACGAGCTCGGCCGCATCGCGACGGTCCCCGTCGGGCAGGCGGAGCTCGACCAGGCCCGGCGCTACGCGGTCGGGAGCCTGGCGCTGTCGACCGCCTCGCAGGCGGGGCTGGCGAGCACCCTGTCGGCGCTGGTCGCCAGCGGCCTGGGCGTCGAGTGGCTGCGCGACTCGCCCCGGGCGCTGCAGGAGGTCACGGTCGAGCAGGTGCAGGAGGTCGCGGCGCGCTACCTCGCGCCGACCGCGCTCACCGGCGTGCTCGTCGGCGACGCCGGTGAGGTCGAGGAGCCGGTGCGCCGGGTGCTCGACCTCGTGCGCGGGTGAGCTCGGCCGCGCAGGTCCCGGCGCTGTCGCGCGCCACCGTCGACCGGGACGCCGCGACGCGCACCGACGAGCCGGCCCTCGCGGCCGCCTGGGCGCGCGCGCAGGTCCTCGTCGTCGACGACGGGCGCGCGCTCGTCGACGGCACGCAGCTCGTGCTCGTCGGCCCCGACGAGGCGCCGGGCGGTGAGCGGTTCTACCTCGGCAGCGAGGACGGCCAGCCCTTCTTCGCGGTGCTGGGGGAGCTGCCCCGGCGGCTCGGTGCCCGGCCGCAGGGGCTGCGCGACGTCGGGGCGGCGCTGTCGGCCCGGGACGCGGGGCTGCTCGTGCACGCCGTCGGGCTCGCCAACTGGCACGCGACCCACACGCACTGCCCGCGCTGCGGCGCCCCCACCGCCGTCGAGCAGGGCGGCTCGGTCCGGCGCTGCCCGGTCGACGGCAGCTCGCACTTCCCGCGCACCGACCCGGCCGTGATCGTCCTGGTGACCGACGGCGCCGACCGGGCCGTGCTCGGCCGCCAGGCCAGCTGGCCCGAGCGGCGCTTCTCCACCCTCGCCGGGTTCGTCGAACCGGGGGAGAGCGCCGAGCAGGCCGTCGTCCGCGAGGTCGGGGAGGAGGCCGGGCTCGACGTGCGCGAGGTCGTCTACCGCGGCAGCCAGCCCTGGCCGTTCCCCGCCAGCCTCATGCTCGGCTTCCGCGCCGTCTGCGACCCCGACAGCGTTCCCGAGCGGCGCGACGGCGAGCTCGCCGAGGCCCGCTGGTTCACCCGCGAGGAGCTGCGGGCGGCCGGCGACTGGGCGGGCGGGCCCGGCCCGGTGCTGCTGCCGCCACCGGTGTCGATCGCCCACCGGCTCATCACCGAGTGGGCCGCCGAGGGCTGACCCGCCGGGTCAGCGGGGGCGCACGAGCACGGCCGGCCGCTGCGGGTCCTCCGCGCGCACGAGCACGTCGCACTGCTCGCCCGGTCGCACGAGGTCGTCGTAGGACGCGAAGGCCGGCAGCTGCCACGCCGGCACCCCGCGGCGCCGCAGCGCGCCGGGCGAGAGGGCGACGTGCACGACGAGCTCGGCGGGCAGCCCCAGCCCCAGCAGGAACAACCCGTCGACGAGCAGCACGGCGCGCTCGGGCACCGGCCGGCGCGCCGCCCGCGCGGAGCGGTCCGACGCCGGGTCGCGCAGCGCCGGCAGCCAGGTGCCGTCGGCCTCCAGCACCTCGCGCCGGAGCGCGCCGAGGTCGAGCCAGCCGTCCCGGAACGCCTCCGGGTCCTCCCGGCCGTGCTGGAAGCGCTCCCCGGCCGGCCGGGCGTACGCCGCGCCGCGGACCCGCAGCGGGACCCGCCCGGCGAGCACCAGGCCGTCGACGAGGGCGTCGGCGAGCAGCTCGCCGCCGAACCCGTCCACGAGCACGCGCGCCGGGTCGGGCAGGCCGGCGACGAGCGCGACGAGGTCCGCCGCCAGCGCGTCGGGCGAGCGCGGGGCGAACCGGGGCTCGCTCAGCGGCGCCCGGCGAGCTCGGGCGGCAGGGGCACCGCCGGGTCGGTCGAGGACATGACGACCTCCTTGGCGAGGTCGTGGACCTTGCGGCCGCGCGAGCGGGCGACCTTGCGCAGCCGCTCGAAGGCCTCGCGGGGGCTGTGGCGCTGCCGCTCGGTGAGCACGCCGATGGCCTGCTCGACGACGACGCGCGCGGCGAGGGCGTGCTCGAGCTGCGTCACCGACAGCCGCAGCTGGCCGATCTCGTCGAGCGGCACGTCGGGCCGCCGCGGCCGCCCGCCCGGCCCGACCTCGGCCGCGAGCAGGTCGGCGAGCACCATCGCGCTGGTCAGGTCGCCGGTCTGCTCGCCGCCCACCTCCCAGCCGCCCCCCGGAGCGCGCCGGATGACGATGCCCTCGTCGGCCAGTGGCCCGAGGTGGGCGACTGACGACCTCGGCGAGCTGGGTGAGCACCTCGACCGCGTGCTCGTGGACGGGCACGCTGCCGCGGTCGATCCCGCACAGCGTCGCCACGACGTGGCCGCCGCCGTCGCGCACCGGCACCCCGACGTACGACGTGATGCCCAGCTCCTGGCGCACCGGGGCGTCGGCGAACGCCGGGTCGGCGGCGGCATCGGCGGTGGCGTGCACGTCGGCGGCCAGCATCCGCGAGCACAGGCTGTCGGCCAGCGGGGTCGAGGTGCCCTCCTCGACCTCCCAGCCGTCGCCCGCGGCGTGCACGCGCTCGAAGGTGAAGGTGTCCTCGGTCAGGCCGCCGATGAAGACCACCTCCATGCCGAGCAGGCTGGCCGCGGTGGCGAGCACCGCGTCGATCGCCGGGTGGTCGAGGCTGGTGGAGGACACGGGGCTGCTTCCGGGACGGGGACAGGGCGGTTCCCTCCCAGTGTCACCCCTCGGTCGAGGGGTCGTCAGGCCGGTTCAGGCCGACAGGCGCTCCTTGACCTGCGCCACGCTGGGGTTCGTGAGCGCCGTGCCGTCCGGGAAGACGACCGTCGGGACGGTCTGGTTGCCGCCGTTGACCTTCATGACGTACTCCGCCGCGGTCGGCTCCTGCTCGATGTCGACGACGTCGTAGCCGACGCCCTCGCGGTCGAGCTGCTTCATGAGCCGGTGGCAGTAGCCGCACCAGGAGGTGCTGTAGATCGTCATGCGGTCGGGGGTGGCGTCGACGGTCACGGGGGCTCCTGCTCGGGACGGGGACGGGTCGGCTCCCGTCCCTCAACCTCCGGCGGGCCCCGGCCCTTCCCCGGCCGGCGGCATGCGACACTGGAGGCGTGACGCCCGACGCCCTGCTCGACGCCCTCGACCCCGAGCAGCGCGAGGCGGCCCGCGCCGTCCGCGGCCCGGTCTGCGTGCTCGCCGGCGCGGGCACCGGCAAGACGCGCACGATCACCCACCGGGCCGCCTACGCGGTCGCCTCGGGCGTGGTGCCGCCCAGCGCGCTGCTGGCCGTGACCTTCACGGCGCGCGCGGCGGGCGAGATGCGCACCCGGCTGCGCGGGCTGGGCGTCGGCGGGGTGCAGGCCCGCACCTTCCACGCCGCCGCCATGAAGCAGCTCGGCTACTTCTGGCCCAAGGTGGTCGGCGGCCCGCCGCCGCAGCTGCTCACCAACAAGTTCGGGATGGTCGCCAACGCTGCGGCCCGGGCCCGGCTGCGGCCGGGCAACGCCGAGCTGCGCGACCTGCTCTCCGAGCTCGAGTGGGCCGCCAGCACCCTCGTCGGGCCGGACGACTACCCCGCCGCCGCGGTCCGGGGCGGCCGGGTGCCGCCGTTCGACGCGGCCGTCGTCGCGCAGGTCATGCGGTCCTACGCGCGACCTCAAGCAGGCGCAGGGCGTCGCCGACTTCGACGACCTGCTGATGCTCACCGCGGCGGTGCTCGAGGAGCACGCCGACGTCGCCGAGGAGTTCCGGGCGCGCTACCGGTCCTTCGTCGTCGACGAGTACCAGGACGTCACGCCCCTGCAGCAGCGGCTGCTCGACGCCTGGCTCGGCGGCCGCGACGACCTGTGCGTCGTCGGCGACGCCAACCAGACGATCTACTCCTTCACCGGCGCCACGCCCGGACTTCCTCGTCGGCTTCCGCGGCCGCTACCCCGCGCGCCGACCGAGGTGCGGCTCGTGCGCGACTACCGCTCGACCCCGCAGGTCGTCGGGCTGGCCAACGCGGTCATCGCGCGGGCGACGGTCCGCGCGGCCGCGCCTCGAGCTCGTCGCGCAGCGGCCGCCCGGACCGGCGCCCGCGCGTGTCGCGAGCACCCCGACGAGCCGGCCGAGGCGACCGCGGTGGCGCGGCGGCTGCCGCGAGCTGGTCGCCGCGGGCACCCCGGCCAGCGAGATCGCCGTGCTCTACCGGGTCAACGCCCAGTCCGCGGCCTACGAGTCCGCGCTCGCCGACGCCGGGGTGCCGTACGTCGTGCGCGGCGGTGAGCGCTTCTTCGACCGCGCCGAGGTGCGCGAGGCCCTGCTGCTGCTGCGCGGCGCGTCGCGCGCGGCCGACACCGACGCCCCGGAGGCGCTGGCGGACGCCGGCCGCCGACGTGCTGCGCGGCGGCCGGGCTGGTCGGCGGACGCCCCGCCGCCCGGCGCCGGCGCGGCCCGGGAGCGCTGGGAGTCGCTCGCCGCCCTGCACCGCCTGGCCGGCGACGTCGCCGCCGCGGTCCCCGGCGCCGGGCTGCGCGAGCTCGTCGCCGAGCTCGAGGAGCGGGCCGCCGCGCAGCACGCCCCGACCGTCGACGGGGTCACCCTCGCGTCGCTGCACGCGGCGAAGGGCCTGGAGTGGGACGCCGTCTTCCTCGTCGGCCTCGTCGACGGCACGCTGCCGCTGGTGCACGCCGACACCGACGAGCAGGTCGAGGAGGAGCGCCGCCTGCTCTACGTCGGCGTCACCCGGGCCCGCGAGCACCTGTGGCTGTCGTGGGCGCTCGCCCGCTCGCCCGGCGGCCGGGCGACCCGCCGGCCGTCCCGCTTCCTCGACGGGCTCACCGGCGCCGTCGGGGCGCGGTCGGCCGCCGCGGCGCGCCCCGCCGCCCGCCGGGCCGCCGCGAAGGCGACCTGCCGGGTCTGCGGCGCCACGCTCGTCGCCGCCGTCGACCGCAAGCTCGGCCGCTGCGAGGGCTGCCCCTCCGACCGCGACGACGCCCTCTACGAGCGGCTGCGCGCCTGGCGGGCCGAGAAGGCCAAGGAGCTCAGCCAGCCGGCGTACTGCGTCTTCACCGACGCGACGCTCGCCGCGATCGCCGAGCAGACCCCCCGCACCGTCCCGGCGCTCGTCGCCGTGCCCGGCATCGGCCAGAGCAAGCTCGACAAGTTCGGCGAGGACGTGCTGCGGCTCGTCACCGAGGGGTCCGCGGCCGCGGGCTGACCGGGTCCAGCACGGCCGCGGAAAACCCCTTGCGGGTCCTGCCGGCGATCTCTACCGTGCGTCCCACTGCCCGGCACCGTGCCGGGACCGCGACGAGGAGGTGCCCCGTGGTCGACCCGACGACGACCTGGGCGCCCGCGCGCCGGCGTCCCGCGGTGGAGCACCTCGCCGTGCTCGCGCCCGGAGCCGGGGTCGACGCCACCGGTCTGCCCACCGGCACGCCCTTCGGCCTGCTCTTCGGCCTGCTCCCGTAGCCCCCGCCCGCCTCGAGCCGCTCCCGCCTGAGACCCCTCAGCGCGCCAGCACCTCGAGGCCGCGGACCCCGGACACCCGGGATCCGCGGCCTCTGCGCTTGTCCGGGCCGCCCGGCCCCTCACCCGCTGTGCCCCGCTGCACCCGCCAGGAGACCCGATGACCCCGCTCGACCCGGACACCGCTCCGGAGGACCTGCCCTGCCGGACCGCGCAGGTGGACCTGTGGTTCGCCGAGCGGCCCGACGACGTCGAGGCCGCCAAGGCCCTCTGCGTCCCCTGCCCGCTGCGCGAGACGTGCCTGACCGGGGCGCTCGAGCGCCGCGAGCCCTGGGGCGTGTGGGGCGGGCAGCTGCTCGTGCTCGGCGTCGTCGTCGCCCGCAAGCGGCCGCGCGGCCGTCCCCGCAAGCACCCGGTGGCGGCGTGACCGCGCCCGCCCCTGACACCGCCCCTGACACCGCCCCTGACACCGCCCCTCGTACCGCAGGGAGGAGGAAGCCATGACCGTCCCCGTGCTCGCCGAGGGCCTGCAGCTGATCATGTCCGAGCGGCAGCAGCAGGCCGAGGCGCTCAACCGCGCGGCCCGGCTGCTGGCGGCCCGCCGCTGGGAGCGCCGGGCCGCCGTCGCCGCCCGCCGTGCCCGGCTCGCCCGCGCCGCCGTGCGCTGACGCGCCCGGCTGACCGTCGGCTGACCCGCTGACCGGCTGACCGCCGGCTGACCGCCGGCTGACCGCCGGGGCCCCGGACCTCCCCGGTCCGGGGCCCCGGCGTCCTAGCGTCTGACCCGTGCCCCTGCCCTCGCGCACCGTCGCTCCCGTGCTCGCCGCCGCTCCCGTGCCGGATCCCGCAGCCCAGCGCGACCGGGCGCTCGAGGTGCTCCTGTCCGCCGAGCTGGCACCCGCCGTCGCGCTGGTCTGCTGGCGCGCCGGCGACGAGGTGCACGTCGCCGACGCCTGCGGGCGCACCGCCGTGCGGGCCGACGGCTCGCGCAGGCTGCTGACCGGCCGCGACCCGCTCGCCGACGACGACCCGTACGGCTCGGGCGACCGCTGCTACCCCTTCGCCGCCGAGCGGCTGCACGGCCTGTTCGTCGCCGACGACCGCGCGCCCGACCTCGCCGTCGTGGCGACCGGGGCCCTGGACTGGACCGACCGGGGCGGGGCCCGCGGCGAGCACGGCTCGCTCAACGCGGTGCAGTCCCGCGCGCCGCTGCTGCTGTCCGGCTCCGGCGTGACGGCCCGCGGCGTCGTCGACGGGGTGGCCCGCACGGTCGACGTCGCCGCGACGCTGGCGGCGCTGACCGGCGCGTCGTACGACGGGATGGACGGCCGGCCGGTGCCGCAGGCCGGGCCGGGCGCGCGGCACGTCGTCGGCCTGCTGTGGGACGGCGCGCCCTGCGACGACCTGCTGGCGCTGGCCGCGGACGGCACCCTGCCGGCCGTCGCCCGCCTGCTCGAGCGCGGCTGCGCGCTGCGCGGCGGCGCCGTCGCGGAGTTCCCGAGCGTCACCCTGGCCAACCACACCAGCGCCCTCACCGGCCTGTCGCCCGGCCGGCACGGGATCGTGCACAACGCCTTCGCCGACCGGCGCACGGGGCAGCGGCACGTGCCCAACTCGCCCGACACGTGGGCGCACGCGATGACGCTGCTGCGCCCGGGCGTGCGCACGGTGTGGGAGCGGCTCGCCGAGGCCGACCCGACAGCCGTGACCGCCTGCGTCGACGAGCCCTGCGACCGGGGCGCGGCGTACTCCACCTTCGCGCTCGTGCGCGCCAGCAGCGGGGGAGCGGCCGGGTCCCTGGTCGGCGGGCTGCCGCCGGCGGAGGACGACCCGCACACCAGCCGGAGCACCTGGCGCTCGACGACTACCGCTGGGCCAGCCAGGTCGACGCGGTCGGACTCCAGCAGGTGCTCGGCCTGTGGCGCGAGGGCGAGCCGCCTCGGCTGACCTGGTGGAACACGACGCTCACCGACGGCGCGCACCACGCCGGCGGCCGCGGCTCCGCGCTCGCCCGGGCCGGGCTGGTCGACAGCGACCGGCGGCTCGGGGCGTTCCTCGACCTGCTCGAGGAGCGGGGGCTCGTCGACGACGTCGTCGTGCTGCTCACCGCCGACCACGGCATGCAGACCGCCGACCCGGCCGTGCGCGGCGACTGGGACGCCGCCCTCACCGCGGCCGGGGTCGCCTTCCGGGACGAGGGACACGGGTTCGTCTACCTCGACGAGGCCGGTGCCGGTGCCTGACACCCTGCCGCGCTCGCTCGCCCTCGTCGTCCTCGTCGCCCTCGTGCTGGCGGTGCTGCAGGGCCTCGGCACCGCGACGGGCGAGCTGGGCCTGCGCTCCGGCACCGTGCGGCAGGTCGCGCAGATCGTCGTGCTGTCCCTCGCCTGGCTGCTGTGCAACTCCCCGGTCGAGGGGCGCGTCCTGCTCGTGATCGGTCGCGGGCACGGCATCACCACCGGCGACCTGGTCGTGGTCCCGGCCCTGCTCGTCGCGGTCGCGCTGACCGTCGCCCGCGCCCGCGGCTGAGCGCCGCGGCGGGCCGCCGCGGCAGGCCGTAGCGTGTGCCGCCATGACCACGTACTGCGCTCCCTGCATCAGCGACCTGGCCCTGCTGCGGGAGGCGGTCACCGCCGTCGGCGGCACGGCCTCCTGCGCCGCCCACGCCGTGCTGCTCACCCACCCCCAGGACGCCCCCGGGCGCCGCCGGGCGCGACTGCAGCAGCTCCGCGCGCTCGCCGAGACCAAGTCGGCGACCGCCCCGGTCGAGGAGCAGCCCGGCCTGGAGCTGCTCATGCACGAGTACACCCTCGCCGGCGCCATGGACATGACCGGGCAGCCCCGACCCGACGGCTCGGCGCAGCGGCCGCCGCGCGGCGAGCGTCCCGAGCGCGGCGAGCGCCAGGAGCGCGGGGAGCAGGCCGGTGAGGGCCGCTCCGGTCGGCGCGGGCGGCGCGGTCGCGGCGAGCGGGGCGACCGGCCGGGGACGGGCGAGGGCGACGCGCCGGCGACCGGCGGGGCGAGCGGGCCGGAGGCCGGCTCGGACAGCAGCACGGACGGCGCAGGGCAGGGGCAGGCCGCGCCGGCGCTGGCGCCGTCGCCGGAGCCGGAGCCCGCGGCCGGAGCGCCGGCGCAGGACGCCCGCCCGGCTCCCGACCTCGGCGCACCGGTCGCCGAGGCGCCGCCGCTCCCGCAGGGGCCCGCCGCCCCGGCCGCGGAGCAGCCGGCCGGCGAGTAGTCGTACGGTGGGCAGCGGGGGGCCGGCCGGCCACCCGCTCGCCGCACTGCCGCGTCCCCGCAGTCCGCGACCCGGACGAGGTCTGCGTGGGTCCGACGCTGCACACCACCCCCTTCGCCCTGGTGAGCGCCGTCGCCGTCGTGCGGCAGGGCCCGAAGCGGGCGCTCATCGCGATCTCGCGGGGCCTGGAGCACGAGGCCCTCACCGACCCGCCGGCGCGGGCGGCGGCCGTGCTGCAGGACGTCCGGTACGTCACGGCGAGCACCCGGCAGGCGTACGCCCGGCTGGCGACGCGCGGCACCGCGGTGCGCCTGTACGCCCGGGGGCTGCAGGCCTGGCTCGCGCCCGGCGTGACGGGGGTGGCGCTGCCCGACGACGACCCGTGGGCCGACCAGTGGGCCGTCGTGCTCACCGGCTCGGACCACCCGGTCGCGTTCGCGGCGGCCGACTGCCGCGCCGGGGAGCCCGACGAGCTCCGCCGCCCGTTCCGGTGGGCCATGACCCGCGACCCGGACGTCGTCGAGGAGGTCGCCCGCAGCCTCGGGAGCGGGCGGCCGGACCACCGGATCCCCTGATAGGGGGAAGACGAGGGCCGGGGATGGGGTTCACTACAGGTGCCGACCCGATACATGGCCCCCGGTCCCGAATCAGTCGCTACGAGCGACGCACCGCCGTGAGGCGACCTGACGGGGAGGCGTGCGGGAGCCGCTCCGGGAGACCGGGGCGGCTCTCGTGCGTCCGGACCCGCCGACCCGCTCCCGCCCGCCGAGGAGGCCGCGTGACCGACCCCCGCCCGCCCCGCTGCCGCCCCTTGCCGCCGGCCGTCGTCGACGCCGTCCGCGACCGCGCGGCCGCCTCGCCCGAGGCGGCGCTGTCCGAGGCCGAGCTCGCCGAGCGGCTGCAGCAGGCGCTCGCCGCGCTCCCCCCGGCCGAGCGCACGGCCGTCGTCGCTGCTGTCGGCTACGGCGAGGGGGCCGTCGGGGCGGCGATGGAGGTCGAGCTCGAGCCGGACGAGGCGCACGCGCTCGCCCAGCGGGGGCTGGAGCTGCTGCGGCAGGGGCTGGCCGACCTCGCCGCCGACCGGTGAGCGACGGGCCGGCGACCTGCGGGCGGTGCGGTCGCCAGGAGGCCCGGCCGCCGCTCACGTGGTCGCGGGAGGTGGACGAGCGCGGCGTACGGCTGCTGTGCGACGACTGCACGCGCGAGAACGTGCGGGCGATCGAGGGCCGGCTCGCCGAGCAGTGGTGGTGACCCGACCGGGCCGAGCCCGCCCTCAGGCCAGGACGGTGTCGTCCGGCGGCGGCAGCACGACGGCGGTCTGCTCGGGCGTGGGCACCGACGGCGTCTCGACGCGGCGCCCGCCCGCGTCGGCGGCCTGACGGGCGAGGTCGCTCCCGGGCTCGGCGAAGCCGGGCTGCCAGCGCATCATCTCCTCGCGGAACGGCGCCTCGCCGGCGAGCTGGCACAGCACGCCGATCGTCCCGAGGGTGACCCGGTGGATGAGCAGGTAGGCCGGCGGCAGGTTGAGCTGGCGGCCGAGCTGGGCCGCGGGCGAGCGCGGGTCGCCCAGGCGCAGCGCCTGCGCGCGCAGCCACTCGCGGGTGAAGCGGAAGCGCGGCTCGGCGACCGGGGCGAGCAGCGGCAGCAGGTAGTCGAGGACCTCGGCGGCGTCGACCGAGATCCCGGGCTTGACGAAGCCCTCCTCCCGCAGCGCGGCGAGCACCTGCTCGGCCTCGCCCGCCAGGGCGAGCCGGGCGAGCCGGCCGATCGGCTCCGGCGACCCGTCGGGCAGTCGGTTGACCGCCCCGAAGTCGAGGACGCCGAGCCGACCGTCCTCGAGCAGCCGGAAGTTGCCGGGGTGGGGGTCGGCGTGCAGCAGCCCGGCCAGCACCGGTCCGCTGAACAGGAAGCGCGCCAGCAGCAGGGCCGCGCGGTCGCGCTGCCCGGGCGTGCCGTCGCGCACGACCGCCGACAGCGGTGTCCCGTCGAGCCACTCGGTGACGAGGACCCGCTCCGAGCCGGTGAGCACCTCCGGCACCTTGATCTCGGGGTCGCCGTCGTACGCGAGCGCGAAGGTCGCCTGGGCCTCGGCCTCCAGGCGGTAGTCGAGCTCCTCGGCGACCCGCGCGGTGAGCTCGGCGAGCAGCGGCTTGACGTCGAGCCCGGGGGTCATGGCGCTGAAGACCCGGGCCAGCCGGCCGAGCTGCTTGAGGTCGCCGAGCAGCGCGGGCCCGGCGCCGGGGTACTGCACCTTGACGGCGACCGCGCGCCCGTCGGCCCAGACCGCCCGGTGGACCTGCCCGATGCTCGCGGCGGCCGAGGGGGTGTCCTCGAAGCTGCGGAAGAAGCCGCGCCAGTCGCGGCCGAGCTCGTCGTCGAGCACCCGGTGGACGGTGGCGGTCGGCAGCGGCGGCGCCGCCTCCTGCAGCTTGGTGAGCGCGGCCCGGTAGGGGGCGGCGACCTCCTCGGGCAGCGCGGCCTCGAAGACGCTGAGCGCCTGGCCCATCTTCATGGCACCGCCCTTGAGCTGCCCGAGCACCTGGAACAGCTGCTCGGCCGTGCGCTGCTGCAGCTCGAGCGCGACGGCCTCGGCCGGCTTGCCGCCCAGCCGCTTGCCCAGCCCGAGCGTCGCGCGGCCGGCGACGCCCAGCGGCAGGGTGGCGAGCTTGGCCGAGCGCGCGACGGCGCGGCGGGGGATGTCGGGCACGGGGTCAGTCTGCTCGCCGGACGGGCGGGGCGCGCGCCGGACACCCCTGCCCGGGGGAGCGCGCCGCTGCGGCGGGTCAGGCGGCGGGTCAGGCGGCGGGTCAGGCGGCGGGTCAGGCGGCGGTCACGGCGGTCTGCCAGCGGCACTCGCACGCCGGGTGCGGCACCCAGGCCCGCCGCCGCCAGCGCCAGTCGGGCAGCGCGAGCTCCAGCGTGCCGCCGAGCGCGGCCGGGCTCGCGCCGTCGAGCCGCGCGAGGGCCTGCTGCGCGGCCTGCGCCGCGACGGCGGCGGCGAGGACGGCGTCGCAGGCGGCCGGGCTGCGGGCCGGCCGTCCGAGCTGCACGGCGAGGGCGGGCCAGTCGGGGTCGGCGTCGGTGCGGGCGAGGTCCAGGCAGCGCAGGCAGGGGCTCGCGCCGGGGACGACGAGCGGCCCGACCACCCCGACCGTGTCCCGCACCTCGGCGAGCAGGTGGGTCAGCCCCTGGCGCTGCAGCAGCCGCACGTCGACGTCGTCGCGAGCGCCGACGGGAGCGACGACGACGAGGTCGGGCCGGGGCACCGGGCCGGACCGGGTGGTCGGTGCGACCGCGGCGAGCCGCTCGCGGGCGGCCTCGGACCGGCGCCGACCGGCGTCGTGCGGCAGCAGCCCGCCGACCGCGGCGTCGCCGCGGCGAGCCGGCCCGTCGTCCTGCAGGTCGACCGAGCCGACGCCCGCGGCGGCGAGCAGCCCGGCCAGCGGCGCGCCGACCCGGCCGGCGCCGAGCACGAGGACGCTCGCGGCGTCGCGGCGCTCCAGCACCGACAGCCCCTCGCCGCGGTGCAGCAGGTGCAGCGAGGCGACGTCGGGCGCGAGCCGGTCGCGCTCGTCGACGGGCAGCCGGGCCGGCCACCGGGCGGCCGCGTCGACGAGCACCCCGGCACCGCCGAGCAGGGCCATCAGCTCGCGGGACCGGTGCGGCGGGCAGCCCTGCGCGGCGGCGTCCTGCTCGACCTGCCCGCGGTCGCGGGTGCCGTCGAGCAGGGCCAGCAGGCGGCGGTCGGACTCCTCGAGCCCGGCGAGCACGACGGCGGTGGCCCCGCCGCGGCCGAGCTGCAGGGTCTGCGGGTCGCGCCACAGCCGGGACGCGGCGGGGGACAGGACGGGTCGCACGGGCACCTCCTCGGGCGGGACCGGGCGAGCGTCGCACCGCCCGGCGGCGCGGCGGGTCGCCGTCCACAGCGCCGCGCACCGTCCACAGCGCCGCGGACGTCCACACCCCGGACGCGCCGGAGGGCGGCCCCCCGTGCGGGGAGCCGCCCTCCGGGCGACGTGCGGGAGTGCGTCAGGCCTTGCCGAGGATCCGGTTCATCTTGGTGCCGCAGACGGGGCAGGGGCCCTGGGCCATGCGCCGACCGGACTCGCTCACCTTGACCTCGCCGTCGAAGTCGCGCTTCTCCTTGCACTTCACGCAGTAGCCGTTGTAGGTCTCGGCCATCGGGGGCCTCCTTGTCGTCGACGGGGCTCGCCCCGGCCGCTCCGGCGCACCGGTCGGCGCGCGCTCCGGTGATCAGGGTAGCGGCAGGGGGACCGCCTGCGGCCGCACGCGAGAACGGGCGCGCTGAGCGTGTCGCGCCGCCCCGTCCGCGCTCGGGGCGGTCGCCTCTCGTACGGTCGCCGCGGCGCCACCCCCGGACGAAGGAGCAGCCGTGACCGGACCCCTGCGCGTGGAGCGCTCGACCTCCGGCCCCGATGCGGGCACCGTCGTGCTGACGCTGGACCTGCCGGACGTCCGCAACGCGATGAAGGACGAGCTCACCGCGGCGTGGGCCGAGACCGTGGAGTCGCTGCGCCGCGACCGCAGCGTCCGCTGCGTGGTGGTGACCGGCGCCGGCAAGGCCTTCTGCGCGGGCGGCGACGTCGGCTGGCTCGCCTCCGAGCCCGACGCGACGGTCGACCAGCTGCGCGACCGCATGCTGCCCTTCTACGAGACGTGGCTGTCGCTGGGAGCCCTCGACGTGCCCTCGATCGCGGCGGTGAACGGCGCGGCCGTCGGTGCCGGCGGGATCATGGCGCTGTCCTGCGACATCCGCTACGCCGGCGCCTCCGCGAAGTTCACCGTGCCGTTCGCGCAGCTGGGCATGCACGCCGGGATGGCCAGCACCTGGCTGCTGCCCGAGGTCGTCGGCCTCGCCGCGGCCCGCGAGCTGCTGCTGACCGGCCGGGTGTGCGACGCCGACGAGATGGTCCGGCTCGGGCTCGCCACCGAGGTCTTCGCCGACGACGAGCTGCTCGACAAGACGATGGAGCGGGCCCGCATGGTCGCCTCCGGCGCGCCGGTCGCGCAGCGGCTGCACAAGGTCGCGCTCGCGCGCGGCGGCCACGCCACGTTCGCCGACGCGCTGCAGTGGGAGTCGGTCGTGCAGCCGCTGACGCTCGCGACCCAGGACCTGCAGGAGGGGCTCAGGGCGCGGGCCGAGAAGCGGCGGGCGGAGTTCACCGGCCGCTGAGCCGGCGCTGTTCGGCCGCCCCCGGCACAGCGGAGCCCCCGGCCCCCGGGTCCGCTCGCCTTCCCCTTGCGCGCGGCCCCGGGGCCCGGAGGCTCCGTCGCGACCGACGTTAGGCAGCCCGGGCCCCGCCGGTCAACGCGCGTCGACCAGGCCTGTGGACGGGCCTGGGGACGAGGTGGGGAGCACCCGGCGCGGTTCTGTGGACGAGCGGTGCGCGGCGCTGTGGAGGGGCGGCCCCGGGACCGGAGGAAGGGTCCGTCACCTGCGGGGACGCCCGCACGGGCCTGTGCCCGCGGACCGGTCGCTCCCCGCCGGGCTCAGCCCTCGGGCACCTCGCCGTCGGCCCCGTCCTCGCCCGACCCGCGGGCGTCGTCGTCGAGCTCGCCGTCGAGGTCCTTGTCGAGCGCGGCGAGCCCGGCGTCCCAGTCGGTGCCGCCGGTGCCGACGAACGCCGCGGGGTCGTCGAGGTCGCTCGGCCCCGGCAGCAGGTCGGGGTGCGCCCAGAGCGCGTCGCGGCCCTCCGCCCCGCGCGCCCCGGCGACGGCCGCCCACAGCTCGGCCGCCTCGCGCAGTCGCCGCGGGCGCAGCTGCAGCCCCACCAGCGCCGCGAACGTCTGCTCCGCCGGCCCGCCCGTGGCCCGGCGGCGCCGCACGGTCTCGCGCAGCGGCACCGCCGACGGCAGGCTCGTCGCGGCGTCCTGCACGACCGCGTCGACCCAGCCCTCGACGAGCGCGAGGGCGGTCTCGAGCCGGTCGAGCGCGGCCTGCTGCGCCGGCGTCGGAGCCAGGTCGAACATCCCCTCGCCCATCGCCCGCTGCAGGCTCTCCGGGTCCGACGGGTCGAAGGAGCCGACCGCCCGCTCGATGGCCGCCGGGTCGACCTGGATGCCCCGGGCGTACGCGTCGACAGCGTCGTAGAGGTGCGCCCGCAGCCACGGCACCGAGGCGAACAGGCGCTGGTGCGCCGCCTCGCGCAGCGCCAGGTAGAGGCGGACCTCGTCCAGCGGCACCTCCAGCCCCTCGCCGAAGGCCGCGACGTTGGCCGGCAGCAGGGCCGCGCGGCCGGCGTCGCCGAGCGGGAGCCCGACGTCGGTCGCGCCGAGCACCTCGCCGGCCAGCGCGCCGAGGGCCTGGCCGACCTGCGCGCCGAACACCATGCCGCCGACCTGCGCCATGACGCCGCGCAGCGCCCCGCCCAGGTCGGCACCGCCCAGCCCGCCCGGCCCGCCGCCGAGCCCGCCGAGCAGCCCGGCGACCTCAGGCGGGAGCCCCTCGGGCAGCCCGCCGCCCTCGCCCAGCAGCCCGCTGCTGAGCCCCTGCTCCAGCGCGCCGCCCATCGCCGCGACGACGCGGCCCGCGACCGGGTCGACGAGCTGGCGCCAGGCCGGCAGCGTCGAGCTCAGCCAGCCCGTCCGCGTCCACGCCCGCGCCTGCGCGCCGTGCGCCGGCAGCGTCGTCACCGGGTCGAGCCACACGTCGGCCAGGCGGCAGGCGTCGGCGACCTCGGCCGCCTCCTGCTCGGTGACCGGCCGGTCGCCCTCGCGCGCGGCGGCCTCGGCGACCTGCGTGGCGAGGTCCCAGTTCACGGGGCCGCCGCTCCAGGACATCAGCCGGCTGAGCGTGGCGAAGACGTCACCACCGCCGAACATCGCCGACAGGCCGAACGGGTCGCCCTCCGGCTCCTCGGGCCGGTCGGCCGGCCCGAAGCCGAACGGCGGGCGGGTCATCGCGGGCTCGCGCTGGTCATGGGTCCACGCTATCGCCGCACCGGCGGCGCCCGCCCCGCCGCGCGACCTACGCTCGCGCCGTGACCGGCCCCGTCCTGCGCCTGCTCGCGCTGCGCGACACCCCCCTGCAGGTCGACGAGGTGCTCGCCGCCGTGGACGACCCCGCCGCGGGTGGCGTCGTGTCCTTCACCGGCGTCGTGCGCGACTCCGACGGCGGCCGCGACGTCCGCGAGCTGGAGTACGTCGCGCACCCCGACGCGCCCGCCGCGCTCGAGCGGGTCGCGCAGGCCGTCGCCGACGACCTGCCCGTGATCGGGCTGGCCGCCGTCCACCGCACCGGCCTGCTCCAGGTCGGCGAGGTCGCCGTGGTCGTCGCCGCCTCGGCCGCGCACCGCGGCGAGGCGTTCGAGGCCGCCCGGCGGCTCATCGACGACCTCAAGGCGACCGTGCCCGTGTGGAAGCGGCAGGTCTTCCGCGAGGGCGACGAGGAGTGGGTCGGCACGCCCTGAGCAGGTCCTAGGCTCGGCGGCACCGGCACCCGGAGGGGTCGCCGGCGGAGGAGGTGCCGTGCTGGGGCTGCCGAGCTGGCTGCTGTGGCTCCTGCCCGTCCCCGCCGCGACCCTGGCCGCGGTCGCGTGGAACGCGTGGGCCGGTCGCGCCCGCGGGCCGGGGGAGGCGACCGAGTCGGTGGCGGCGTACGAGCGGTTCCGCAGCGCGCTGGCCTCGCCGCCGCCCGGCGCGCCGGCCCCGCGACGGGACGACGACGGGACGACGACGGCCGGTGACGCGCGGCGGGCCGACCGCGGTCCCGCCGGTTAGCGTGGGCCGGTGACGCGGCGCTCCGGGACCCTCCTCACGTCGGGGGTGCTCGCGGTCGTGCTGCTGTTCGCCGCCGTCTTCGCCAGCGTCCCGTACGTCTCGCTCGGCCCGGGGCCGACCTTCGACACCCTCGGCAGCTCCGGCGGGCGGCCGGTCATCACCATCTCCGGCCGTGAGACGTTCCCGACCGAGGGGCACCTGGACCTCGTCACCGTCGGGGTGCGCAGCCGCCTGACCCTCGGGCAGGCCCTCCTGGGGTGGTTCGACCGCAGCCAGGCGGTCGTCCCGCGCGAGCTCGTCTTCCCGCCCGGCAAGACCGACAAGCAGGTCGACGCCGAGAACGCGCAGCAGATGACCGCCTCGCAGGACGCCGCCACCAGCGCCGCGCTGGCCCAGCTCGGCATCCCGGTGCAGGTCGCGGTGGCCTCGGTCGCCGAGGGCAGCCCGGCGCAGGGCCAGCTGCAGCCCGACGACGTCCTCACCCGCGTCGACGGCACGGCCGTGACCGGGGCCGCGCAGCTGCGCACCCTCGTCTCGGACCGGGCGCCGGGCGCCACCGTGACCCTGGAGTACGTCCGGGGCGGGGCGACCCGCGAGACCACCCTCGCCACGACGTCCTCGGGGGAGACCCCGGCGCGGGCCGTCGTCGGCGTCGGGACCCGCGTCGTCTACCCCTTCACGGTCGACATCTCGCTCATGGACGTCGGCGGCCCCAGCGCCGGCCTGATGTTCGCCCTCGGCATCATCGACAAGCTGCAGCCGGGCCCGCTCAACGGCGGGCGCTTCGTCGCCGGCACCGGCGAGATCACGCCCGAGGGCGGGGTCCTGCCGATCGGCGGGATCCAGCAGAAGCTCGTCGCGGCCCGCGACAAGGGCGCGACGGTCTTCCTCGTGCCGGCGCAGAACTGCGCCGACGCGGCGTCGAGCCGCCCGGACGGGCTGACCCTGGCGGAGGTCGGGTCGCTGCCCGACGCCCTGGAGGCGCTCGCCGCGGTGCGGGAGGGACGGCAGCCGGTCGGCTGCTGACCCGGCGCGACGGCCGCCTGCGCGCCGGGTCCGCCCGGCGCCGCCGCAGCGCGCCTCGCTCCTATGCTCGCCCGCATGGCGCCGGCGGTCCCCTTCGCGCTGCTCGGGGTCGTCGAGCTGCTCGCCGTCGCCGGCTGGCTCGCGCTGGCCGCCGCCGCCCTCTCCCGGGCGGGTCGCCGGCCCGGGGCCGCACCGCTGCTCGTGGCGGCGGGGGCGCTCGTCCTGAGCGGCGTCGAGGTGCGCACCGCCGCCGCGTCGGGCTCGGCCGCGTCCGACGTGCTGCCCCTGGTCCGGGCCGCCGGGGCGCTGCTGCTCGGCGGCGGCCTCGGCCTGGGAGCGCTGCGCCGGCCTGCTCCGGCGCGCCGCCCCGACGCCGGGCTCGCGGTCGTCGCGCTGCCCGGGGTCGTCGCGCCGCTGTCGAGCGGTCTCGCCCCCGCGCTGCTCGCCACCACCGCCGGCGTGCTGGCCGCCGGTGCGGCCCTGCGCGCGCGCCGCGACGGCCCCGGCCGGCTCGTCGCAGGAGGCCTGCTCGCCGCAGCCGCCGCGTCCGCGGTCGGCCCGCTCGCCGACACGTCCCGCGGCGCGCTGCTGGAGCTGCTGCTGCGCGGCACCGGGGCGGCGCTGGTGCTCACCGGCCTGGCGCTGGTCGGTCGTCGGAGCCTGCTCAGCAAGGTCGTCGCCGCGATCCTCGCCGGCGTGCTGCTCACCGCGGCCGCGGCCGTCGGGGTCGTCGGCACGGTGCTCGTCGGGGCGTACGACGCGCAGGCCCGCCTGCTCGTCGAGGTCGCCGCGCAGGACCGGGCCGCGCAGCTGGCGGCCCAACCCGCCCGGCTCGAGCTCGCCACCCGGCTGCTGCAGGTCGGTTGCGGCGGCGACGAGCCCGCCCGCTGCCGCGGGGTCGTCGCGCTGCTGCCGGCCGTCGCGCAGGACGCCGTCGTGCGGCTGCCGCGCGCCGGGGCGCCGCGCCAGGTCGCCGGGCGGGGTCAGCTGTCGCCCACGGAGCTGCTCGGGCTGGGCACCGAGCCGGTCGTCACGGCGGCGCAGACCGGTCCGGGCACCGACCGGACGCCGGGGATCGGCTCCGCGCTGGTGCGCCTGGCCGGCGAGCCGCCGCAGCTCGCGGCGGTCGCGGCCGTCCCGGTCGCCGACGGCGCCCTCGCCTACGTCGTCCGGCTGGACGGCGACTACCTGGCCGCCGGCGCCGGGACCGCGGAGTACGCCGTGAGCCTGCTCGGCGGCGGCCGCGTCCTGGCCACCAGCGACCCCGACCAGGCCGCGGCGGTCCTCGCCGCCGCGCAGCAGGCCGGCGTCGGCGACCGGCTGAGCGCGCCGCGGACCGTCGCCGCGCAGGGCGCCGAGCCGACCGTGTCCTTCCGCCCGCTCCCGGGCGTCGCCGGGCCGGTCGCCGTGCTCGCCGTCGCCCGCAACGCCGGCGCCGCGCTCACCGCCCAGCGGTCCGCGCTCACCGCCCTGCTGCTGGCCGTGCTCGTCGCCGCGACCGCCTCCTGCGCGCTCGCGGTGGCGCTCGGCCGCCGCACGGTCGCGCCCGTCCGGCGGCTCACCGCCGCGGCCCGCCGGGTCGCGGCGGGCGACCTCGACGTCGTCACCGCCGAGCGCACCCGCGACGAGGTCGGCGTGCTGTCGCGCACCTTCGACGGCATGACGGGCTCGCTCGTCCGGCTGACCGACGACCTGCGGGCCTCCGCCGTACGCCTGTCGGCCGTGCTCACGGCCATGGGCGACGGGCTGCTCGCCACCGGGCCGGACGGCCTGGTCACCACCGCCAACCCGGCGGCCCTGGCGCTGGTCGGGCTCGACGAGCCGCAGGTGCTCGGGGCGACGCTCGGCGAGGTGGTGCGCCTGCAGCTGCCCGGGGGCGAGGGCGCGGCGCCCGGCCCGGACGTCGACCTCGACGACCCCGACCTGCGGCTGCGCGACGTCGACGCCGCCCTCGTGGTCGCCGGTCGCCGACCGCTGCCGGTGCGCGTCGACCTGCTCCCGCTCGCCGACGGCCTCGGGCACGTCCTCGTGCTGCGCGACACCTCGCGCGAGCGGGAGGTCGAGCGGATGAAGACCGAGTTCCTGTCCAACGTCAGCCACGAGCTGCGCACGCCGCTCACCCCGATCCGCGGCTACGCCGACCTGCTCGCCAGCCGCCCCGGACTGACCCCGCAGCAGGTGAGCACGTTCGCCGGCACGATCCTGTCCGAGAGCCTGAAGATGAACCGGGTCGTCGACCTGCTCGTCGACGTCGCCGCGCTCGAGGCCGGGCGCGTGCAGGTGGAACCGCGCGAGGTGGCGCCGGCAGCCCTGCTCGAGCCGCGGCTGGAGCGCTGGCGCACCCGCGTGCCCGAGCGCGCCCGGGACCTCTCCGTACGGCTGGCGCCCGGCCTGCCCGACGTCCTCGTCGACCCGGAGTGGCTCGGCAAGGCCCTCGACGAGCTCGTCGACAACGCCCTCAAGCACACCCCGCCGGGCACCTCGGTCGTGCTCGGCGCCGCCGCCGGTCGGCGCGGCCGGGTGCGGATCTCCGTGGCCGACACCGGGCCCGGCATCGCCGAGGCCGACCAGCGGGTGCTGCTCACGTCGTTCGAGCAGGTCGACGGGTCCGCCACGCGCCGGGTGGGTGGCCTCGGCCTCGGCCTGTCGTTCGTCAGCCGGATCGCCTCCGACGCCGGCTTCCCGCTGGAGGTCGACTCCGCGCCGGGGGAGGGCGCGACCTTCAGCCTGTCGGTGCCGGCGGCGGCACCCGTCCGGCGTCGGCGGCTCGTGCGCCGCTGACCCCGCTGTCCCCGCTGTCCCCGCTGTCCCCGCTGTCCCCGCTCAGGCCAGCGTGGCGAGCAGCGCCTCGGCGAGCGCCGGCGCGAGGTCGGGCCCGGTCACCCGCTCGTCGGGCGCGTCGTCGGAGCCGCGCAGCCGGAGCACGGCGGCGCGGGTGCCGTCGCGCACCACGGCGACGACCATGCGCACCTCACGTGCCCCGGGGTGGGCGGCGGCGGCCTGCGCGTCGACCTCGTCGAGGTCGGCCAGCTCGGCCTCCGCCGACGGCGGCAGCACGAGCACCTCGTGCGCGAGCACGACGCCGAGCACCGCCTCGCCGAACTCGATGCGCGCCAGGGCCTCGTCCAGCGGCCCCTCGGCGAGCGGGTCCTGCGCCACCGGGGTCAGCGCGCCCGGCGCTCCGGCCACGATGCCCATCGTCGCCGCCAGCTGCGGCTCGGCGCGCAGCAACTGCTCGGTCGGGACCAGCGCGAACAGCTGCGGCGGCTGGTCCCACCCGGCCTCGGCCACGTGGGCCTCCACCTCGCCGACGACGGCCTCCAGCGCGCTCATGCGCCCCAGTCTGCCCGGGTCCGTCTCGGCGGGTGGGAACCGGGAGCGCTGTGGGAGGGTTGGACCGTACGGAGCCCGGTGGCAGACCGCCGCCGGCCCTGGAGAGAGTGAGCCGCGTGGCCGTCCGCACCTCCCGGGCGGGCCTGCCCGCCCGTCCCCGCCTGCTCACCCCGGTGATCGTCGCCGTCCTCCTCGTCCTCGTGCTGGGCGGGATCGGCGTGTCGCTCTACACCGACCTGCTCTGGTTCCGCAGCGTGGGCAAGTCGACGGTCTTCACCACGGTGCTGTTCACCAAGCTCGGGCTGTTCGTGGGCTTCGGCGTGCTCATGGCGGTGGTCGTCGGGGCCAACGCCAGCATCGCCTACCGGGTGCGCCCGCCGTTCCGGCCGATGAGCCTCGAGCAGCAGAACCTCGAGCGCTACCGGGTCGGCGTCGAGCCCTACCTCCTGCCGGTGCTCCTCGGCGGCGCCGGGCTCTTCGGCCTGTTCGCCGGGCTGTCGGCGGCGAGCCGCTGGCAGACCTGGCTGCTGTGGCGCAACGCCACGCCCTTCGGCGTGGCCGACGCGCAGTTCGGCCGTGACGTCTCGTACTTCGCCATGACCTACCCCTTCCAGCGCTTCGTGCTGGGCTTCCTGCTCACCGCGGTCGTCCTGTCGGCGCTCGTCGCCGCCGCGACGCACTACCTGTTCGGCGGTCTGCGGCTGCAGACCGCGGGGGAGAAGGTCAGCCCCGCGGCGCGGGCGCACCTGTCGGTGCTCGTCGGCGTGGTCGTGCTGCTCAAGGCCGTCGCCTACTACCTCGACCGGTTCGGCCTGGCGTTCTCCACCCGCGGCGTGGTGCAGGGCGCGTCCTACACCGACGTCAACGCCGTCCTGCCGGCCAAGAACATCCTCATCGCCGTCGCGGTGCTGTGCTCGCTGCTGTTCTTCGCCAACATCGTCGTGCGCAACATCCTGCTGCCCGCGGGCGCGCTGGCGCTGCTCGTGCTCTCGGCCGTCGTGCTGGGCGGGCTGTTCCCCGCCTACACGCAGCAGTTCCGGGTCAAGCCCAACGAGATCGACCGCGAGGCGCAGTACATCACGCGCAACATCGCCGCGACCCGCCAGGCGTACGGCATCGCCGACACCGAGGTGCGGCCGTACGAGGCGCAGCAGACGACGTCGCCGGCGGAGCTGGACTCCGACACGGGCACGATCCCCAACGCCCGGTTGCTCGACCCGACGGTGCTCGCGCCGACCTTCGAGCAGCTGCAGCGCTTCCGCAACTACTTCGGCGTGACGAACCGGCTCGACATCGACCGCTACCCCGTCGACGGCAAGGTCCAGGACTTCATCGTCGCGGCCCGCGAGCTCGACCAGACCCAGCTGCAGCCCAACCAGCGCAACTGGATCAACCAGCGGCTCATCTACACGCACGGCAACGGCATCATCGCGGCGCCGGCCAACCAGGTCGACAGCGAGGGCAAGCCGATCTTCACCGTCGGCAACGTGCCGCCGAGCGGCCCCGGCGGGGCGCCCCTGCCCTTCCCGATCGACCAGGCCCGCATCTACTTCGGCGAGCTGTCGCCGTCGTACTCGGTCGTGAACACCGACCAGGGCGAGATCGACGGGCCGGCGGTCGGGGACGAGCAGATCACCTTCCGGTACGACGGCGACGGCGGCGTGCAGCTGTCCAGCGCGGTCCGCAAGGTGGCGTACGCGCTGAAGTTCCGCGAGCCCAACCTGCTGCTGTCGGGCTCGATCAACCCCGACTCCCGGCTCATGTACGACCGCGAGCCGCGCGACCGGGTCAAGAAGGTCGCGCCGTTCCTGCAGCTCGACAGCGACCCGTACCCCGCGGTCGTCGACGGGCGGGTGCTGTGGATCGTCGACGGCTACACCACCAGCGCGGGCTACCCCTACGCCGAGCAGCGCATCTTCGGCGACGTGACGCGGGACAGCACCGGGCCGACCCGCGCAGCCGCAGCAGCCGGTCAACTACATCCGCAACTCGGTCAAGGCCACGGTCGACGCCTACACCGGCAAGGTCACCCTCTACCGCTTCGGCGACCGCGACCCGGTGCTCGAGACCTGGGCGAAGGCCTTCCCGGGCACGATCGAGGCGTCGTCGGCGATCACCGACGAGCTGCGCTCGCACTTCCGCTACCCGGAGGACCTGTTCAAGGTGCAGCGCGAGCTGCTCACGCAGTACCACGTGCAGGACTCGCGGGCGTTCTTCAACAAGGAGGACTTCTGGCGGGTACCGGTGGACCCTGCGGCGGCGGCCAACCGCACCGCGGTCAGCGGCGACGGCACGCAGCCGGCCGCGGGCGGCGCGCCGGCGACCCCGGTGCAGGCGGTGCCCACGTCCGGCATCGAGGACCAGCCGCCGTACTACGCGCTGCTGCAGTTCCCGGGTCGGCCCGAGCCGCGCTTCTCGCTGTCGACGTCGTTCGTGGCGAGCAACGGCGCCAACCTCGCCGCCTTCGCCTCGGTGAGCTCCGATGAGCAGGACTACGGCAAGATCCGGGTCCTGCAGCTGCCGCGCGGCGTGACGATCGACGGTCCCGGCCAGGTGGCCAACACCTTCCTGTCCAACCCGGCGGTCGCCGAGTCGCTGTTCGCGCTGCAGCGCAACGGCACCGTCACCTTCGGCAACCTGCTCACGCTGCCGGTCGCGGACGGGCTGCTCTACGTCCAGCCCGTCTTCGTGCAGGCGCGCTCGGGGGCCAACGCGTTCCCGACGCTGCAGCGGGTCATCGTCAGCTTCGGCACCGAGACGGTGTCGCAGCCGACGCTCTCCCAGGCGCTCGCCGAGCTCTACGGCCGGTTCGGCGGTGCGCCCACCCCCCCTGTGACGCCTCCGGCGGCGACCCCGGCCCCGGGGACGCCGCCCGCGCCCGCGCCGGCGCCGGACATCGCCGCCGCCATCACCGCGGCCGACCAGGCGTTCCGCGACGGCCAGGCCGCCTTCGGCCGGGGTGACTTCGCGGCGTACGGCGAGGCGCAGCAGCGGCTGCAGACCGCGCTGCAGCGGCTCACCCAGCTGCAGGGCGGGCTCGCCGCGCCGACGCCGACCCCGTCCGGCTGAGCCGCCGGCGGGCGGTTTGCACGACCCGCTCCGCGTCGTCTAGGGTGGTCTCACCGACGCGGGGTGGAGCAGCTCGGTAGCTCGCTGGGCTCATAACCCAGAGGTCGCAGGTTCAAATCCTGCCCCCGCTACAGACGCACGACGACGAGGCCCCCCAGGACTCCTGGGGGGCCTCGTCGCGTCCGGGGTCAGTGCCGGCAGCGCTCCGCCACGGCGGTCACGCGCGGAAGTGCGGGTTGCGGATCAGGCCGAGCACCGACCCGTCAGGGGTCCGCACGGTCGCGGTGACGATGTCGTCACCGACCTCGGTGGCCGGCCTGTGCTCGGTCGCTCCGGACGCGAGCAGCGCGTCCACCGCCGCCCGGACGTCGGCGACGCCCCAGTAGGTGAGGACGCCGTCGGCCGGGTCGCCGTCGGGCAGCAGCCCGAGCTCGAAGCCGCCGACCGCGTAGCCGACGTAGAAGGGCTGGTCGAAGTACGGCTCGACCCCCAGCTGCGCCGTCCACCAGTCCTTGGCCGCCTCCAGGTCCGGCGCGGGGTAGATCGCGGTGCGCAGGCCGAGCAGCTCCAGGGGCACGGGGGGACGGTACTGCCGCACAGCCCCGCCGGCGCTCGTCCCGACCCGCCCTCAGGCGGCCAGGAAGGTCCGCAGCGCCGAGACGACGGCCGCGGGCTGCTCGGCGTGCACCCAGTGCCCGGCGTCCTTGACCGTGACGAGCAGCGTGCGGGGGAACAGGGCGCGCATGGGCGCCGCGTGCTCGGGCCGGACGTACGGCGACCGGTCGCCGGCCAGCCACAGCACGCGCCCGTCGAAGGAGCCCGCCAGCTCCGGCCAGCCGGTGATGCTCGGCAGCTCGCGACGCAGCAGCGCCAGGTCGGCCTGCCAGCGCAGGCCGTCCGGTCCGGAGCGCAGGTTCTGCAGGAGGAAGCCCCGCACGCGGTCGTCGGGGACGTCGGCGCGCAGGCGCTCGTCGGCCTCGCCGCGCCGCGACAGCGTCGTGAGGTCCAGGCGCTGCAGGCTGCCGAGCAGGTGCTCGAACTCGTCGCCGCCCTCGCTGTCGACGGGGGAGATGTCGACGACGACGAGCCGGTCCACCAGCTGCGGGTGGCGCAGCGCGAGCACCATCGCGACCTTGCCGCCCATGGAGTGCCCGACGACGTGCACCGGCCCGTCGTGCTCGGTCCGCAGCCTCGCGGCGACGGCGTCGGCGGCCGCGAGGTAGTCGGTGGTGCCCGTCCAGGGCGACCGGCCGTGGTTGGGCAGGTCGAGCAGCAGCGAGCGCAGGTCCGGCGTCAGCGCCTTGGCGATCGCCGTGAAGTTCTTGCCCTGCCCGAACAGGCCGTGCAGGAAGGCCACCACGGGTCCGTCGTCACCGACGCGCTGCACGAACAGCGGCTCTGCCTCGTCCACGGCCCTCCTCGACCCGGACCGACGGTAGCCGGACGCCCCACGACGGCGCTGGGCAGGACGGACCAGCCCGTACGGGTCGTGCGCGGGGGCGTCGGGCGGCGACCGTGCGGGGGTGAGCCGGGTCCAGCAGCTGCTGCAGCTCGCGCGGCGCCGGCTTCGCGGTGCCCGAGGGGCTGTGCGTGCCCTGGCACGACACGCTCTGCAAGCGCGCTCGACGAGGGCCGCGCGGGAGCTCGGCATCGAGACCTGCGTGTCGGTGCCGGTGCGCCGCCGACGACGGCGCCGTCGAGGTGGGGTCGTCGCGCTCGTCTCCCTCGACGTCGACGACGTCGAGCCGGTCAACGACCGCTACGGCCACACCGCGGGCGACGGCGTGCTCGCCGGGCCGGGCGCCCGGCTGCGCGAGGTGGCGCAGGACGGGACCGGACGGGTCTCGGGGGCGGCCACGGCGCGGCTGGCCGGCCAGCAGGTGACCTGCTCGACCGGCGTGGCCCTGGCCGGTCCCGGGGAGGAGGTCGTCGACCTGCTCGCGCGCGCCGACGACGTGATGTACCGGGCGGAGCGGCAGCGGGCCGTGGTCGACGCCGTGGTCGACGCCGTGGTCGATGTCGTGGGCTGACCCGCCCGACCTGCCCGTCGGCCGGCCACCCCGCAGACTGGGGGTGTGCGCCCGTCGACCTCCGCCCGGACCGTCCCCGGCCTGCTCGTCGTGGCGCTGCTGACCGGCTGCGCCGGTGCGGGCGCCCCGCGGGCGGTGCCGGTGCCGCCGCAGGACGTCGCGACCACCCCGCCGGCCCAGGGCGACCTCACGTCCGCGCAGCTGTCGGCGATGCTGCTGCAGGCCTCCGACCTGCCCGACCTCACCTCGCGCCGGCCGTACGCCTCGGCCGACCTCACCACCCAGGGCGTGCCGCAGCTGGCGCTGTGCCGGGCCCCGCAGCCCGACGCGCCGCACCAGGTGGCCAACGTGCTCGCGCAGTCCGGCCGCACCGGGCAGGCCAACGTCTTCGAGGTGCTGTCGGTCTACGCCGACGAGACCGGGGCGCAGGCGGCGTACGACCGGGCCGTCGCGGCCGCGACCGGCTGCTCGACCTACGAGCTGCAGGGCACGCCGTACGCGGTGGAGGAGCTCGGGCCGGTCGACGTCCCGGCGCCCGCGGTCGGGACGCACTACCGGTTGACGACCCCGGGCGTGGTGTCCGGCGACGTGCGCACGCTGGTGCGCTCGGGCCGCGTGCTGCTGCTCGTCACCGGCTACGGCGCGGCGCCCGACGGCCAGTCGCTGCTGCAGTTCCAGGCGCAGGTCGCCCGGACGGCGCTCGGCCGGCTCGCACCTGCCGCCTGACCGGTCCGGGGCTACGCTCGACGAGCAGCACCGTCCGGCCCCTGGCCCACCGGACCCGGAGCGACTCTCCCGGCAGGCCCGGGACGAGGGAGCGGGATGTCCGCGACCACCTGGACGGCCACGTGCTGGCAGGACGGCCCGACCTGGGTCGTCCGGCTGCCCGGTCTGGACCGCGAGGCCCGCACGACGCGGCTGCGCGAGGTGCAGGACGTCGCGCGGTCGCTCGTCCTGGAGCACGTCGCCGCCGACGACGGGCCCGCGGAGGCGCACGTCGTCGTCGACCTCGTGGCCCGGCACGGCTCCGCCGAGCTGCTCGCGGCCGCCAAGGAGCTGCGCGAGGACCCCGACCAGGTCTCCGTCGAGGCGGTGACGCTGCGCCGCGGGCTGGCCCGGGCACTGGCCGCGTCGGGCTTCCCGGTGCGCGACGTCGGCGTGCTGCTCGGCGTGTCGACGTCGCGGGCCCGCTCGCTCGTCGGACCGCCCGCCCCGGTCCGCGCCGCGCGGGCGCCGGTCCCTCAGCCGCGCGACCAGGGCGCGCACGACGGCTTCCGGCACGAGGCGCTGCTGTACGACGGGGAGGCCGGGCTCGTCGCGGCCGCCGCGCCGTTCGTGCAGGACGGGCTCGACCGGGGACAGCCGGTGCTGGTGGCGCTGCCGCCGCAGCAGCTGGCGCAGGTGCGGGCCGCCGTCGTGGACCCGACCGGGGAGGTCGCCTGGGTCGACATGAGCGAGCTGGGCGGCAACCCCGCCCGGCTCGTCCCGGCGCTCGGCGCCTTCGTCGACGAGGCCGGCGGCCGGGCCGTGCGCGGGATCGGGCAGCTGCTGTGGCCCGGTCGACGGCCCGCGGAGGTCGAGGAGTGCGCCGTCTCCGAGGCGCTGGTCAACCTCGCCGTGGACCCCGACACCCCGCTGTGGCTGCGCTGCGCGTACGACGTGCAGCAGCTGCCGGAGGAGCTGCTCGTCGAGGCGGGCCACAGCCACCCGGTCCTCGTCGTCGGGGACGACTACCGCGGCAGCCCGACCTACGGCGGGGCGCACCACGCCACGGACGCGTTCTCGCGCGGCCTCCCCGAGCCGGAGGTCCCCGTCGAGGAGCTCGCCTTCGCCGAGCAGGGCCTCGTCGACGTCCGCCGCGCGGTCGGCCGCCGGGCGAGCGGGCTGCTGCCCGCCGCCGCCCGCGCCGACCTGACCCTCGCGGTGTCGGAGGCGGCGACCAACAGCGTGCGGCACGGCGGCGGGTCGGGCGTCCTGCGCACCTGGGTGCAGGACGGCGCGCTGGTCTGCGAGGTCCGCGACCGCGGGGTCATCGACGACCCGCTCATCGGGCGCCGGCGCCCGGCGCTCGACGGCACGAGCGGGCGCGGCTGCTGGATGCTGCACCAGCTGGCCGACCTCGTGCAGGTCCGCTCCGGGCCGGAAGGCTCGGTCGTGCGCATCAGCACCTGGCTGTGAGGCGGAGGGGGACGCGCCCGTAGGGTCGCGGGGTGCCGTCCCCGCCGCCGCTCGACGGACTGCGCGTGCTCGACTTCACCCGGGTGCTCGCCGGGCCGCTGGCGACGATGCTGCTCAGCGACCTCGGTGCCGACGTCGTCAAGGTCGAGCGCCCGGGCACCGGCGACGACACCCGCGGCTGGGGCCCGCCGTTCCGCGGCGACGACGCGACGTACTTCCTCAGCGTCAATCGGGGCAAGCGCTCGGTCGTGCTCGACCTCGCCGCCGAGGACGGGCGGGAGGCGGCGCTGCGGCTCGCCGACGACTGCGACGTCGTCGTGGAGAACTTCCGGTCGGGCGTCATGGACCGGCTCGGTCTGGGCTGGGACGTGCTCTCGGCCCGCAACCCGCGGCTCGTCTACTGCTCGGTGCCGGCCTTCGCGCGGGTCGACACCGGTCAGCCCGGCTACGACCTGCTCATGCAGGCCGCCAGCGGCCTCATGTCGGTGACGGGGGAGGGTCGGCCGGTCAAGGCCGGCATCGCCGTGCTCGACGTCATGACCGGGCTGTGGGCCAGCAACGGCGTGCTCGCCGCGCTCCACGCCCGGGAGCGCACCGGCCGCGGTCAGCACGTGACCGTCGGGCTGTACGAGGCGGCGCTCGCCGGCACCGTCAGCCAGGGCGCCAGCCACCTGCTCGGCGGCGTCGTGCCGGGCCTGTCCGGCAACGCGCACCCCAGCATCGTCCCGTACCAGTCGTTCGAGAGCAGCGACCTGCCCTTCGTCGTCGCGGCCGGCAACGACAAGCTCTTCCGCGCCACCGCCCTGCTCGCCGGGCTGCCCGACCTCGCCGCGGACCCGCGGCTGGCGGCCAACCCGGGGCGGGTGGCGCACCGCGACGAGGTCGTCGGGCGGCTGCAGGAGGCGTTCCTGCAGCGGCCGGGCGCCGAGTGGGTCGAGCGCTGCCAGCAGGCCGGCGTCCCGGCGGGACTGGTGCGCTCGATGGACCAGGTGTTCGAGGCTCCGGAGGCCGCCGGCAGCACGTTCGAGGTCGACGACCCGGTGCGCGGGCCGCTGCGCTACGTCCGCACCCCGATCGGCCTGTCCGACACCCCCGTGCGCGAGGGCAGCCTGCCGCCGCCGCTGCTGGGGGAGCACGACGCGCTGCTCGCCGACCCGTGGGCTCAGCGGCCGCCGAGCGCCTCCAGCGGGACGGCGGCGCCGAACAGCCAGCCCTGACCGCGGTCGCACCCCAGCGCGCGCACCGCGGCGAGCTCGTCCTGCGTCTCGATGCCCTCCGCGACGACGAGCAGCCCGAGCCGGTGGGCGATCCCGACGACGCCCTCGACCACGCCGCGGGCGCGTGCCGAACCGGGCAGCCGGACGACGAAGGAGCGGTCGAGCTTCACGAACGACAGGGCGCGCTCGTGCAGGCAGGCCAGCGACGAGAAGCCGGTCCCGAAGTCGTCGAGGCCGACCCGCACGCCCGCCGCCATGAGCGCGTCCAGCTCCGCCGAGCCCGGCGAGCTCGGCTCGAGCAGGGTGCGCTCGGTGACCTCCAGCGACACCGGCACCGGGCGCGGACCGAGCGAGCGGGCCACCTCGCGCCAGGCCGGCGAGGACAGGCTGGCCGAGGAGACGTTGACGTGCACCTCGGTGAGGCCGGCGGCACCGGGCGGTGGGTGCTGCGTCCACCGCGCGACCTGCCGCAGCACGACGGCGTCCAGCTCGGCGACGAGCCCGCAGTCCTCGGCGACGACGACGAGGTCGCCCGCGGGCAGCGCCGGGTCGCTGCGCAGCCGCGCGAGGGCCTCGGCCGCGACCGTGCGACCGGTCCGCAGGTCGACGATCGGCTGGTAGTGGGCGGTGAGCCCGTCGGTGGCCAGGGCCCGCCGCAGCGCGTTCTCGGCCTGCAGCCGGCGCTGCGCCGTGGCCTGCATCGCCAGGTCGAAGACGGCCGCCTGGCCGCGGCCGTCGGCCTTGGCCTGGTAGAGCGCGAGGTCGGCCTGCCGGTAGAGGTCGTCGCGGGTCACCGCCGCGGAGGTGGTCGTCGCGACCCCGACGCTGCCGCCGACCCGCACCTCGCCGAACCCGGGCAGGTGGAAGGGCCGGGTGAGCGCGTCGACGACCCGTTGCCCGATGCCGTTTGCGTCGTCGGTGCTGTCGAGGTCCTCGAGCAGCAGCACGAACTCGTCGCCGCCGAGCCGGCCGACGGTGTCCTGCGCCCGGGCGAGCTGGCGCAGCCGCGCGCCGACGGCGACGACGAGGGCGTCGCCCGCCTGGTGGCCGAGGCTGTCGTTGACCACCTTGAAGTGGTCGAGGTCGACGATGAGGAAGGCGACCCGCCCGCGGCTGCGGCGCAGCCGCTGCAGCGCGGTGTCGAGCCGGTCCATGACGAGGGTGCGGTTGGCCAGCCCGGTGAGCGGGTCGGTGAGCGTGAGCCGCTCGAGCGCCGACTGCTGCGCCTTGACCTCGCTGATGTCCTCGACCTGCACGACGAGGTGCTGCGGCGTCCCGGCCTCGTCGCGCACCAGCGACAGGTGCCGGCGTGCCCAGACGGTGTGCCCGTCGGCGTGCCGGAAGCGGGTCTCCCGCGAGCAGCCGGTGACCGCACCCGCGAGCAGCAGGTCGAGGTCGACCTGCCCGCTCGGGACGTCGGCGGGGTGGACGAGCGCCTGCAGGTGGCGGCCGAGCAGCGCCTCGCGCGGGTGGCCGACGGTGCGCGACAGCGCGTCGTTGACCTGCAGCCAGCAGCCCTCCAGGGAGACGACGCCGGTGCCGATGGGCGCGCCGTCCAGGGTCGTGCGGAAGAGCCGCTCGGACGCGGCGAGGGCGTCGCTGGTGTGGGCCAGGTCGAGGCGGGCCGCCGCGACGCGCGACACGAGCGCCAGCACGTGCCGGTCGTGGTTGTCGAACGCGCCGGGGTGCGGCGAGGCGAGGGTGAGGACGAGGTGGGGGTGCCGGGTGGGACGCAGCGGCACCGCGACGAGCGACCCGACGCCGAGCCCGGCCCAGGGGCCCGTCGCGGTCCGGCCAGCCGCGCTGCTGAGCACCTGACCGTCGCGCAGGGCCGTCGCCGCCAGGCCGCCGTCGGCGTCCCACCGGGCGCCCTCGGCCCCGGCGAGCAGGCCGCGGCACCCCCGCAGGTGCAGGCCGCCGCCCTCGAGGACGGCGAACCCGCTGCCCGTCGCGCCGACGAGCTCCGCGGCGTGGTCGGCGAGCAGGGCCAGCACCTGGTCCGGGCCGGGCCCGCTCGCGAGCAGCTCGTCCTGGAAGCGCAGGGCCGCGCCCAGCCGCGAGACGAGGTCGACGGCGACCGGGGAGGTCGCCGCGCGCGGTGAGGGCAGCGCCCGCGGCGCCCCGACCACCTCCAGGAGCCGCGCGACGAGCTCGCCGTCGGGCAGGTCCTTGGGCAGGTAGGCCGCGACGCCGTCCTCCGGGCCGAGCCCGGTGAGCTCGCTGGCCAGGCCGGTGTGCACGACCACCGCCACGCCCGGTGCGCGGACGCGCAGCTCGGAGAGCACGGCGAAGCCGTCCACGCCCGGCATCGACAGGTCGAGGACCAGCAGGGCGGGCTGAAGCCGCAGGCTGAGCTCGATGGCGCGGGTGCCCTCGGCGGCCTCTCCGACGACGGCGAAGCACCCCGACCGCTCCAGGACCGCGCGCAGCAGCAGCCGCATGTCCAGCGAGTCGTCGGCGAGCACCACCGGGTGGCGGCCGGTGGCCCCGGGCCGCGGTCGGTCCGGGGCCGCGGGCGTCCTCACCCGCACGCCCCGCCGCCGGCCGGCACCCCGGGGATCGTGATCCGGAGCAGGGCGCCCGACGGCACCGGCAGCACCTCGATGTGCCCGTCGTGGCGCTCCACCACGCGCCTGGCCACGGCGAGCCCGAGCCCCGTGCCGGGGTACTCCTCACGGGCGTGCAGCCGGGCGAACAGCCCGAAGACGCGGTCGGCGGAGCCGGGGTCGATGCCGATCCCGTTGTCGCGGACGTCGACCGCCCAGGCGCCGGCGGCCGCGGGCCGGGCGCTGAGCCGGACGGTGGGTGCGCCGCTCGCGTTGAACTTGACCGCGTTGGCCACGAGGTTCTGCAGGACGACGGCGAGCATGGAGCGGTCCCCGAGCACGGTGGGCAGCGGCCCGTGCTCGACGACGGCGTGCCGTTCCTCGAGGCGCGCGGCGAGCGCCGCGCGCACGTCCGCCACCACGAGCGCGAGGTCCACCGGCGCGGGCACGAGGTCGCGCTGGCCGGCGGCGGTGTAGGTCCGCAGGTCGTCGATGAGCGCCCGCATCCGCACCGCGCCCGAGCGCACGAGCCCCAGGTACTCGCGGCCCCGGTCGTCGAGGACGTCGGCGTAGTCGGCCTCCAGCAGGCCGCAGAAACCGGACATCGTGCGCAGCGGGTCGGCGAGGTCGTGGCTGACGACGTAGCCGAACTGCGTCAGGTCGCCGTTGGCCGCCTCGAGGGCGCCGACCGTGCGGCGGCTCTCGGCGAGGGCCTTCGCCAGCTGCTGGTTCGCCGCGACGACCGCCTCCGACGAGCGCTGCTCGTCGGAGAGCAGCAGCTGCAGGCGGTCCGCCGACGCGCCGACGCCGACCGCGGCGACGAGCAGCGCGAGGACCACCGGGACGGTGGCGGTCCAGCCCGGGGGAGGGGCTGCGCGCAGCTGCAGGTGCAGCGCGAGCAGGGCGGTCCCGACGGCAGCGCCGAGGGCGCCTCCGCGCAGGCCCGACCGGCGGGCGAGCAGGGTGACCGGGACGACGTGCAGCAGCGAGAGCGTGGCCGCCGGGTCGCCGGGGCCGAGCGCCGTCTGCAGCCCGAGGACGAGGGCGTGCAGGACCGCCGCCAGGGCCTCGCAGCGGCGTCGCCGCAGCCGGGCGAGCAGGAGCGCTCCCGGTCGGCGCCGGGCCCGGTCGTGGGCGGCTCCCCGGGGGACGGTCGGTGCGTACGGGGCGCTGCGGGGCGCCGGGACTGCCGGGAGTCCGCCGAGGGCCGCGGCGCGCAGGGCGGCCGCCAGGGGTGCCGGGTCGCCCCCCTTCTGCACGTAGGCGACGGCACCCGAGCGCAGGCAGCGGTCCGCCAGGTCGGCCGCCGCGAAGCCGGAGTGCATGACGACGGGGACGTCGGGACAGCGGCGGCGCAGCGCGTCGAGCGCCTCGAGACCGTCCATCACGGGCATGGCGACGTCCAGGAGCAGGACCTGAGGGCGGTGGGCCTCCGCCAGGGCGACGGCCTCGGCGCCGTTCGTGGCCTCGGCCACCACCTCGAGGCCGCTGTCCTCCAGGACCAGCCGGACCAGGGTGCGGACCTCCTCGGCGTCGTCGGCCACGAGCACCCGGACGCGGTCCGCGCTGCCGACCTGGTTCACCGGGCGCCGGCCGCCGGTGCCGCGTGCCGCACGAAGTCACCGGCGGCCGGTGCCCGGCCCTGGGAGGAGTCGGCGAGCAGCCGCCCGACGAGGTCCTGGGCGCCGGTGAGCGCCCGGGCGAGCGCGGCATCGGCCTCGGCGTCGCGCCCCAGGCCGCGGGCGAGCTGGGTCGCGACGAGGTTCTGCACGATCTCGTCGTTGACCTCGACGGCCTCCCGCTGACGGGCCTGCAGGTCGGCGAACAGGGTCCCGCCCTCGAGCAGCCGGCCGTACGTCCGCCGCAGGGTCCAGTAGTAGACGCCGATGACGGCGGTGACGACCGCCCAGACCGCGTCGTGCAGCGCGACGGCCCGGGCGCCGGCCGTCTCCGGGCTGTCGGCGCCCGCGAGGGGGAGCAGGGCGTGCGTCACGTGCAGGCCGTGGCCCACCGCGCAGGTGTAGAAGATGGCGCCGGTGGCCGTGCCCAGGCGGTTGGTGAACAGCTCGCCGGCGCGGAGCAGCGGCAGGAAGATCGCGGCCGAGATGCCCAGGTAGGCGAGGGCGACGACCCCGTCCGCGGCGGCAGCCACCACCCACCACTGCACCGCAGGTCCCCTCGCCGGGCGCGGCGGAGGGCCCGCGCCGGTCCAGGATGCCGTGCGCCGGGCGGGCTCGCGCCCGTGCTCCGCGTAGTTGAGCAACAACGACCAGTGACGGTGCGCCGGGGTGGTCACAAGGGGTCAGGCCGGGTGGTGCGCGGGGGTCACCCGGCGGGTGTCAGCCCATGCGCATCGGCGTCGTCCCGCCTGCGGGCGCGTGCAGGCCGGGGGCCAGCTGCGGCGCCACCGCGACCAGGGCCGCCAGGACGAGCGCCGCCACGCCGACGGCCCGGGCGACGCCGACGCCGCGGGACCACAGCTTCTCCAGGAGCACCACGACCGTCAGCAGGAGCATCGCGGGCAGGTTCATCACCCCGACCGCCAGCAGCACCGCGAACAGCGCCCAGCAGCACCCCGCGCAGTACGCCCCGTGGTGCGCCCCGGCGGCGAGGTCGCGGCCGCGGCCGCGGTACGAGCCGTACTGCAGCAGCAGCGACAGCGGGGAGCGGCAGTGCTGCAGGCAGCGGTCCTTCCACGACGTGAGCTGGTAGAGCCCGCAGGCGGTGAACACGACGACCGCGGCGACCCGGGCCGCGACCGGGCTGCTGCCCGCGAGCCGCCCCGCCGCGTCGGCGAGCACGAAGGCCGGCACGCCCGCGGCGGTCCAGACGAGCAGGTACCCGACCGTGAACGCCGCGAGCCGCATCCCCCGGTGCCCGCGGACCGTCCGCGCGTAGAGCGTCGCGACGGGCGCCACGGCGGGAAGCATCATGGCTGTCATCATCAAGGACCAGGCGACGAGGAAGGCCGGCAGCGACAGGCCCGCCCGGCCCGGCGCGGCGCCGCCCATCGCCGCGGCACCCCGCACGGTGAGCACCCAGGCGACGGCGGCGACGACCAGCAGCGCCGAGGCGCCGGGCACGCCGCGGCGCAGCAGCGCTGCCGGGCGTCGGACCGTCCCGGGCGCCAAGCCGGTCCCGGCGGTCACGCCGACCAGGCGAAGGGCGCGGACAGGGCGCTGCGCCCCTCCCCGTCGAGCTCGATGCCGAAGGCCGACACGCGCGACCGCAGCCCCCTGCCCACGGTGAGCGTCGTGCCCGCCGGGTGGGAGACGTGCGTGAGCCGGACCGGTCCGTCCGCCCCGCCGGCGACGTAGTCCTCGACCTCGATGTCGACGCCGTCGCCGATCCGCACCCGGTGGCGCAGCCCGTCGTCGGAGTAGTCGAAGGGCACCACCTGGATGCCGAGCATCTCCCCGAGCAGCGGGCCGAGGGCCGCGGGAGGGCCGCCGAGCGCGCCGCCGAGCACCGCGCCGAGGCTCTCCTGCTGCTGCGGGGTGGCCGCGTCGTCGAGGAAGACGCCCATCCGCCACCCGCCGTCGGCCATCACCCGCGGGGTGTCCACGAGCATCGCGAAGCCGAGCCCGGCGACGTCGACCCCGTCCACCTGGCCGTCGTCGACGTGGAAGGCGAGCAGCGCCCGGCAGCGCTCGGTGTCGGCGGGCGCGGTGAAGGCCGACCACGTGCACGGGCAGATGGTGTTGCAGGAGCAGTTCTCGAAGTACGTGCCCTTCATCGTCCAGGCCATCAGGCCTCCCGGGTCAGGCCGCCGGCGGCGGCGCTGGTCCCGATCTAGTCCTGTCCGGCCCTCGGCGCAAGTCCCCCGACCTCCCGCCGTCGCCCACGGGTCAGCAGGGGTCACCGGCCGCTCGCCGGAGGTCGCGCAGCGCCCCCACGAGGGTCTGCAGGCGACGGGGCGGCAGGCCGGGCTCGGCGAACACCTTGACGTTGAGCGCCTCGGTGGCCTCGCCGGCCAGCGTCCGGCCCTGCTCGGTGATGCTGAGCAGCACGGCGCGCCCGTCGGTGGGGTGCGGGACCCGCTCGACGAGCCCGGCCCGCTGCAGCCGGTCGACCGCGCTCGTCACGCTCGTCGGGTGGACCTGCAGCCGCGCCCCGGCCACGCTCACCGGCAGGGCACCGGTGCGGCTGAAGGACAGCAGCATGAGCAGCTCGTAGCGGGCGAAGGTCAGGCCGTACGGGCGCAGCGCCTCGTCGACGCGCGCCTGCACGATCTGCTGGGCGCGCATGAGGGAGGTGACCGCCACCATGCCCGCGGTGGCCTCGCCCCAGCCGTGCTCGTCCCAGTGCCGGGCCGCCTCGGCGATCGGGTCCACGGCGTCAGACGTTGCGGCGGTACTGGCCGCCGACCTCGAAGAACGCCTCGGAGACCTGGCCGAGCGAGCACGACCGCACGGCCTCGACGAGCGCCGCGAAGACGTTGCCGCCGTCCGTGGCCACCTGCTGCAGGCGGGCCAGCGCCGCGGGGGCCTCCTCGCGGTGCCGGGCGTGGAAGTCGGCCAGCCGCTCCAGCTGCGACCGCTTCTCCGCCTCGGTGGCCCGGGCCAGCTCGACGGTCGCGGGCGACACCTCGCTGTCGGGGCGGACGAACGTGTTCACGCCGACGATCGGCAGCGACCCGTCGTGCTTCCTGTGCTCGTACAGCATGGACTCGTCCTGGATCCGCCCGCGCTGGTAGCCGGTCTCCATCGCGCCGAGGACGCCGCCGCGCTCGGCGATCCGGTCGAACTCCGCGAGCACCGCCTCCTCGACGAGGTCGGTGAGCTCCTCGACGACGTACGACCCCTGCAGCGGGTTCTCGTTCATCGACAGGCCCCACTCCTGGTCGATGACCATCTGGATGGCGAGCGCGCGGCGCACCGACTCCGCCGAGGGGGTCGTCACCGCCTCGTCGTAGGCGTTGGTGTGCAGGCTGTTGGCGTTGTCGTAGAGCGCGCACAGCGCCTGCAGCGTCGTGCGGATGTCGTTGAACGCCATCTCCTGCGCGTGCAGCGACCGGCCCGACGTCTGCACGTGGTACTTGAGCTTCTGCGACCGCTCGGAGGCGCCGTAGCGCTCCTTCATCGCGATGGCCCAGATGCGGCGCGCGACCCGGCCGAGCACGGTGTACTCCGCGTCCATGCCGTTGCTGAAGAAGAACGACAGGTTCGGCGCGAAGTCGTCGATCGCCATCCCGCGGGCCAGGTAGGCCTCGACGTAGGTGAAGCCGTTGGCCAGGGTGAAGGCCAGCTGGCTCAGCGGGTTGGCCCCGGCCTCGGCGATGTGGTAGCCGGAGATGCTCACCGAGTAGAAGTTCTGCACGCGGTGCTCGACGAAGTACTCCTGGATGTCGGCCATGCACCGCAGGGCGAACTCGGTCGAGAAGATGCAGGTGTTCTGGCCCTGGTCCTCCTTGAGGATGTCCGCCTGCACGGTGCCGCGGACGGTCTGCAGCACCTGCTCGCGCAGCGCGTCGGCCTCCGCCGCGTCGGGCTCGCGGCCCTCCTCGGCGCGGAAGCGGTCGAGCCGCTGGTCGACCGCCGTGCACAGGAACATGGCGAGGATCGTCGGCGCGGGCCCGTTGATCGTCATCGACACCGACGTCGTCGGCGAGAGCAGGTCGAAGCCGTCGTAGAGGGCCTTCATGTCGTCGAGCGTCGCGATGGAGACGCCGGACGTGCCGACCTTGCCGTAGACGTCGGGCCGCTCGTCGGGGTCGCGGCCGTACAGCGTGACGGAGTCGAAGGCGGTCGACAGCCGGGTGGCGGGCTGGCCCTCGGAGAGCACCCGGAAGCGCCGGTTGGTGCGGAAGGCGTCGCCCTCGCCGGCGAACATCCGCGCCGGCGCCTCGCCGGTGCGCTTGAGCGGGAAGACGCCGGCGGTGAAGGGGTAGGTGCCCGGCAGGTTCTCGCGGCGCAGGAACCGCACGACCTCGCCGGCGTCCTGCGTCCTGGGCAGGGCGACCCGGCGCACCCGGCTGCCCGAGAGGGTCTCCCGCGTCAGCGGGGTGCGGATCTCGCGTCCCCGCACGGTGTAGACGAGCTCGTCGGCGCTGTAGGCCGCGACCCGCTCGGGCCACTGGCCGAGCGCCGCGTCGACCTCGGGGTCGAGCACCGTCTGCGCGATCAGGGCGTCGAGCTCGCCGGCGTCCTCGACGAGGTCGCGCGCGGTCTGCAGGTGCTCGCGGCGGCGGGCCAGCGCCGCCTGCTCGGCGGTGCGGCGGTGGTAGGAGCGCACCGTCTCGGCGACGTCGGCGAGGTAGCGCTCGCGCGCCGCCGGGAGCACCGACGTGAGCCCCGTCGAGACCTTCGTGCTCACCGGCGGCAGCAGGCCGGGCCCGGCGGCCAGGCCGCGGTCGACGAGCAGCCCCCGCAGGTGCTGGTAGAGCGCGGTGACGCCGTCGTCGTGGAAGCGCGCGGCGGAGGTGCCGAAGACCGGCATGTCCTCCCAGGAGGCGCCGAAGGCCTCGCGGTTGCGCACCACCTGGCGGGCGACGTCGCGCCGGGCGTCCTCGGCGCCGCGCCGCTCGTACTTGTTGATGGCGACGACGTCGGCCGCGTCGAGCAGGTCGATCTTCTCCAGCTGCGAGCTGGCGCCGTACTCGGGTGTCATGACGTAGAGCGACACGTCGCAGTAGGACGTGATGGTGGCGTCGCCCTGGCCCACCCCCGGCGTCTCGACCACGACGAGGTCGGGCCCGGACGCGCTGGCAGGCGGCCAGCAGGTCGTCGAGGTGCTCGGGGACCGGGCTGCCGGACGTGCGCGTGGCCAGGCTGCGGAAGAAGACCTGGTCGCCGCCGAGGGAGTTCATCCGGATCCGGTCGCCGAGCAGCGCGCCGCCGCCCTTGCGCCGCGTCGGGTCGACGGCCAGGACGACGACGCGCAGCTTGTCCTCCTGGTCCAGGCGCAACCGGCGCAGCAGCTCGTCGGTGAGGCTGGACTTGCCCGAGCCGCCGGTGCCGGTGATGCCGAGGACGGGCACGTCGCGCCCGGCCCCGCGCAGCGCCGCGGCGAGCTCGGGGTCGCGGCCCTCCTGCAGGACGGTGAGCGCCCGGGCCAGCGCGGGGGCGCTGCCGGCCAGGACGTCCTCGACCGACGGCGGCTGCGCGGCCAGGTCGACGTCGCACGAGCGCACCAGGGTGTTGATCATGCCGGCGAGGCCGAGCCGCTGCCCGTCCTCCGGCGCGAAGATCGTGACGCCGCGGCTGCGCAGCAGCGCGATCTCCTCGGGGACGATGACGCCGCCGCCGCCGCCGAACACCTGCACGTGGCCGGCGCCGACCTGCTCGAGGCGCTCCTTGAGGTAGCTGAAGTACTCGACGTGGCCGCCCTGGTAGCTGCTCACGGCGACGCCCTGCGCGTCCTCCTGCAGGGCCGCGGTGACGACCTCCTCGACGCTGCGGTCGTGGCCGAGGTGCACGACCTCCGCGCCCTGGCTCTGCAGCACCCGCCGCATGATGTTGATCGCGGCGTCGTGCCCGTCGAACAGGCTGGCGGAGGTCACGAACCGCACCGGGTGCGTGGCCTTGTGCAGGGCGGCCGCGTCGGCCATGTCGCCTCCCGGGGCGTCGAGGACGTCACAGACTACCTGGACGTCCTGCTATCTGCGCGACCGGGGTCGCCGCAGGGCAAGGCGGGCAGGCTGTGGACCGTGACCGCCACCGCGTCTGCCACCGTGCCTGCCGCCGCCTCTGCCGCCACCTCTGCCGCCCGTCCCGTCGTCGCCGTCGCCAACCGGCTGCCCGTGCACCGCGGGGCGGACGGCTGGGAGCTGTCCCCGGGCGGCCTGGTCACCGCCCTGCGCCCCGTCATGGAGTCGCGCAGCGGCACGTGGGTCGGCTGGGACGGCGGTGAGAGCGGTGCGCCCGAGCGGCTGCCGTCGATGAGCATCGACCTGGAGGGCGTCGCCCTGTCGGCGGACGACGTCGCCGGCTACTACCACGGCTTCGCCAACCGGACGCTGTGGCCGCTGCTGCACGACGCGGTGGAGAAGCCGGTCCTGGAGCGGGCCTGGTGGACGCGCTACCGCGCGGTCAACGAGGCCTTCGCCGAGGCCGCCGTGCACGCCCTGCGGGACCAGCCCGACGCGCTGCTGTGGGTGCACGACTACCACCTCGTGCTCGTCCCGGAGCTGGTCCGCCGGGCGCTCCCGGAGCAGCGCTCGGGCTTCTTCCTGCACGTCCCGTGGCCCTCGCCCGACCTGTACGCCCGGCTGCCCTGGCGGGCGGACCTGCTGCGCGGCCTGCTCGGCGCCGACGTCGTGTCGTTCCACACCGAGGCCTACCGGCGCAACTTCGTCCGCTCGGTCGTGCGGCACGTCGGGCAGGACCTCGTCGAGGCGCGCGGCAGCGTCCTCGCCCTGCGCGACGGCCGCGAGGTGCGCACGACCGCCGCCCCGATCTCCATCGACGCCGCGCAGTACGGCTCCGCCGCCCGGTCGTCCGAGGCGCTGCGCGAGCTCGCCCTGCTCGAGGAGCAGTTCGCCGGGCGCACCGTGCTGCTCGGCGTCGACCGGCTCGACTACACCAAGGGGATCGTCGAGCGGCTGCTCGCCGTCGAGCTGCTGCTCGAGCGCCGGCCCGACCTGCGCTCCTCGCTGGTCTTCGTGCAGGTGGCGGTGCCCAGCCGGGACGACGTGCAGGAGTACCGCGACCTGCGCGCCACCGTCGAGCAGACGATCGGGCGCATCAACGGGCGCTTCACCGAGCCGGGGGCGGACGTGCCGGTGCACTACCTCTACCGCGGGCTGCCGCAGGAGCACCTCGCCGCCTACTACGCCCGCGCCGACGCGCTGCTGGTCACCCCGCTCATGGACGGGATGAACCTCGTGGCCAAGGAGTACGTCGTCGTGCAGCAGGCGCTGCGGCGGTCCGGGGCCCTCGTGCTGTCGGAGTTCACCGGCGCGGCCGCCGAGCTGCGCGAGGCCACCCGGTGCAACCCCTTCGACGTCGAGGGCCTGTCGCGCGTCGTCGAGGGCGTCCTGGAGCAGCCCGAGAGCGACCGCCGCGCGGCGCTCACGGCGATGGCGCGCCGGGTCCGGACCAACGACGTGCACCGGTGGGTCGACCGCCAGCTGCGCGACCTCGCCGGCTGAGCCGCCCGCCGGCCCCGGACCCCGGGACGGTCCGGCACACTGCCCCCGTGGCGGAGCAGGGGGGCAGCGGCGGGCAGACGGGCGCCGACGGCGGGGGAGCGCTGCTGCTGCTCCTGGCGGCGCTCGCCGCCCTCGTGGGCGGGCTGCAGGCCGGCGGGGGCTTCACCTCGCCCGCCCTGGTCTGCCTGGCGTCCGCGGTGGTCCTCGTCGGGGTCGCCGTGGCCCGGGCCCGGCGCCTGCGCGGCTGAGGCCGCGTCAGCCCCAGCCGTGGTCGCGGCGCAGCGCCTCGGCGACCCGGTCGAAGCGGGGCCGGTCCAGCACGGCGCCCTCGCGCCGGATGCCGTCCTCCTGCACCGTCAGGACGCGGTCCAGCCGCACCCAGCTGGCACGCGACTCCCGGTCCCAGGCCCCCTCGCCGAGCGCGAGCCAGCCGCGCTGGCCGTCGCGCTCGGCCTGGCTCGACAGCATGAGGCCGACCAGGGCGGTGCCCTCGCGGCCGACGACCAGCACCGGCCGGTCCTTGCCCTGCGAGGGGTCCTCCTCGTACGCCACCCAGGTCCACACGACCTCGCCGGGATCGGCGCGCCCGTCGAGGTCCGGCGCGTACGCCAGGACCCGCCCGGTGCCGGGAACCGGCCGTACGGGCGCGGCGGGACGGGCCGGCGCGGACCCCCGGCGACGCTGCACCTCCCGCACCTCCCGCACCTCCCGCACCCCCCGCAGCACCCGGGGGGCCTCGCGGACGGCGGTGCGGGCGGCGACGCCCGCCGCCCGCCTCAGCAGTCCCTGCCACCCCGCCACGCGCCGCACGCTACGGCCCGCTCCGGCCCGTCGCGGCAGGCGGGTCGCGGCGCGCCCCCGGTAGCGTCCAGTGCCCCTGGAACGTCCCGGACGGAGCCCCATGTCGACGCGCCCCCGCGCGCTGCTGCTCGAGAACATCCACGACGACGCTGCCGCCACCCTGCGCGAGGCCGGGTTCGACGTGGAGCGCGTCGCCGGTGCCCTCGGCGAGGACGACCTCGTCGCCGCGCTGGCGGGCGTGCAGGTCCTGGGCCTGCGGTCCAACACGCAGCTGACGGCACGGGCCGTGCAGAGCGCGCCCGACCTGCTCGCCGTGGGCGCCTTCTGCATCGGCACCAACCAGATCGACCTCACCGCCTGCTCGACCGCCGGCGTCGCCGTCTTCAACGCGCCCTTCTCCAACACCCGCAGCGTCGTCGAGCTCGCGGTGAGCGAGATCATCGCGCTGACCCGGCGGCTCACCGACAAGAACGCCGACATGCACGAGGGCGTCTGGGACAAGTCGGCGGTCGGCAGCCACGAGGTGCGCGGCCGGCGGCTGGGCATCGTCGGCTACGGCAACATCGGCAGCCAGCTGTCGGTGCTCGCCGAGGCGCTCGGGATGTCGGTCCTGTTCTTCGACACCGCCGACAAGCTCGCGCTCGGCAACGCCCGCCGCTGCGGCACGCTCGAGGAGCTGCTCGCCGAGGCCGACGTGGTCACGCTGCACGTCGACGGGCGGCCGGGCAACAGCGACCTGTTCGGGGAGGAGCAGTTCGCCCGGATGCGGCCCGGCAGCCTGTTCCTCAACCTGTCCCGCGGCTTCGTCGTCGACCACGGCGCCCTGCGCCGGCACGTCGAGAGCGGCCACGTCGCCGGCGCCGCGGTCGACGTCTTCCCCGTCGAGCCCAAGACCAAGGGGGAGCCGTTCGTCTCCGCGCTCCGCGGGCTGCGCAACGTCATCCTCACGCCGCACGTCGGGGGCTCGACCGAGGAGGCGCAGCAGGACATCGGCGCGTTCGTCGCCGGCAAGCTGCGCGACTACTGCACCGCCGGCACGACGGCGCTGAGCGTCAACCTGCCGACCGTCGCGCTGCCGGACACGCCCGGCACGCAGCGGCTGCTGCTGCTGCACCGCAACACCCCTGGCGTGCTGGCGCACGTCAACGGCGTGCTCGCCGACCACGGCATCAACGTGGAGGCGCAGGTGCTCGGCACCCGCGGACCGCTCGGCTACGTCGTCACCGACGTCGCGCTCGTGCACGACGTCGTCGACGCGCTCGCGGCGCTGCCCGAGACCGTCCGGCTGCGGGTCCTGCCGTGACGGCGCGCGAGCTGCCCGGGGCCCTGCTCGACCGCCTGCGCGGGGCCGTCGGGCCGGAGCACGTGCTCACCGACCCGGACCTGACCGCCTCCTACGAGCGCGACTGGACCGGCCGCTTCTCCGGCCGCGCCGGCTGCGTCGTACGGCCCGCCGACACCGGCCAGGTGCAGGCGGTCGTGACGGCCTGCGCGGAGGCCGTCGTGCCGGTCGTGACCCAGGGCGGCAACACCGGGCTCGTCGGCGGCGGCGTGCCCGCCGGCGGCGAGGTGGTCGTGAGCCTGCGCCGGCTCACGGCGCTCGGCGCGGTCGACCGGCCGCCGGCCAGCTCACCGTGGGCGCCGGGGTGACGCTGGCCGACCTGCAGCGCCACGTGCGCGCGGCCGGCGCCGACTTCGGCGTCGACCTCGCGGCCCGCGACTCCGCCACCGTCGGCGGTCTCGTCGCGACCAACGCCGGCGGCATCCGCGTGCTGCGCCACGGCAGCATGCGCGCCCAGGTCGTCGGCGCGGAGGCGGTGCTGGCCGACGGGTCCGTGGTGCGGCGCACGGGCGGCCTGCTCAAGGACGGCACGGGCTACGACCTCGTCGGCCTGCTCGCCGGCAGCGAGGGCACCCTCGGCGATCCTCACCGCCCTGCGGCTGCGCACGGTGCCGCTCATGCGCTCCTCCTGCGTCGCGCTGCTCGCGCTGCCGAGCACGCAGGCCGCGGTCGACCTGCTGCCGGGGCTGCGCGAACGGCTGCCGAGCCTGGCCGCGGCCGAGGTCTTCTACGGCCCGGGGCTCGCGCTGGTGCGCAAGCACGGCGGGCTGCCCGCGCCCTTCGAGCAGGAGGCGCCCGTGCACCTGCTGCTCGAGTGCCTCGACCGCACCGACCCCACGGACGCGCTCGTCGAGGCGGTGGCCGAGGCCGAGGGCCTGCTCGACGCGCGCATCGCCTCCGACGCCGCCGGCGCGCGGGCTCTCTGGGCCTACCGCGAGCAGCACACCGAGGCGATCAACGCCGAGGGCGTGCCCGTCAAGCTCGACGTGTCGGTCGCGGTCGCCGAGCTGCCCGCCCTCGTGCAGGAGCTGCCCGGCGTCGTCGAGGGCGTCGCCCCGGGCGCCCGGACCGTGCTGTTCGGGCACGTCAACGAGGGCAACCTGCACGTCAACGTGCTGGACGCGCTCGACCGGCACGACGAGGTGAGCGAGGCGGTGCTGCAGGCCGTCGCGGCACGCGGCGGCAGCATCAGCAGCGAGCACGGCGTCGGACGGGCCAAGGCCGCCTGGCTGCACCTGTCGCGCTCGGACGCCGAGGTGCGCGCCATGCGGGCCGTCAAGGACGCCCTGGACCCGCAGGGGCTGCTCAACCCCGGCGTGCTGTTCGCCTGAGCCCGTCGAGCGGCTGGACCGGACCTGTGAGGTTCCTGGCACTGCGCCCGCTCCAGGAACACCGGGAGTCGGCCGACGTTGGGCTGGGCAGGACCGCTGTCCCCCCTCCCTCCCGTCGAAGGACCCGCATGACCACCTCCACCGCCCCCGCCGGCCTGACCGACACCGCTCGGGTCGCCCTCACGGCCCGGCTCGACATGCTGCTGGCGCAGCGGGTCGAGGTCTTCACCGAGACGACGACGTCCTCGACGGGTGACGCGGCGGACCGGGCGGGCAACGTCGAGGCGATCATCCGCCTGGAGGAGCTCGACTCCCGCATCTCCAGCCTGCGCGAGAAGCTGACCGCCCCGCCCGCCCCCCGCAGCGCGGCGGACGACGACGGCACGGTGCAGGTGGGCAGCCGGATCACGCTGCGCTTCCCCGGCGAGACCGAGCCGGAGCCGTTCCTCGTCGGCCAGCGCGAGGAGGCCAGCGGCAGCTTCGACGTCATCACGCCGTCCAGCCCGCTCGGCCGGGCCCTGCTCGGCGCCCGTCGCGGCGACGAGGTCACCTACCGCGCCGCCTCCGGCGCCGCGCTCACCGCCACGCTCGTCGACGTCGAGGCCTGACGGCCCGACCGACCTGCACCGGCGCCCGCACCCGCGGCCGCCGCCCCAGCCCGAAGGACCTCTGTGCCCGTCGACCCCTCCCCGTCCACCCCCTCCCGGCGCCGGCGCCGCGGCTCCCGCCCTGCGGAGCCCGCGCGCTCGGCGCCGGTGGCCGTCACCCCGGCCCCCGCCCCGGCCGCCCTGGCTCCGGCGGGTCCTGCCGCTGCGCCGGCCCGGCCGGCCCCGGCCGCGGCTCCTGCCGCGGACGGCCCGGTGCCCGGCTTCGCCGAGCTCGGCGTCCCCGCCGCGCTCGTCGCCGAGCTCGCCCAGCAGGGCATCGGCGCGCCCTTCCCCATCCAGGCGGCGACCCTGCGCGACACGCTCGCCGGCCGAGACGTGCTCGGCCGCGGGCGCACCGGATCGGGCAAGACGCTGGCCTTCAGCCTCCCGCTCGTCACCCGCCTCGTCGGCGGCGCGCGCCGACCGCGGCAGCCCCGCGGGCTCGTCCTCGTGCCGACCCGCGAGCTCGCCAACCAGGTGCTCGCCGTCGTGGCGCCGCTGGCCCGGGCCGCGGGCCTGACCAGCACCGTGGTCTTCGGCGGGGTCGGGCAGAACCCGCAGGTCAAGGCGCTCGCCCCGGGCGTCGACGTGCTCGTGGCCTGCCCCGGACGGCTCGAGGACCTCATCGGCCAGGGCCACGTCGACCTGTCGGGCGTCGAGGTCACCGTGCTCGACGAGGCCGACCACATGGCCGACCTGGGCTTCCTGCCCGGGGTGAAGCGCCTGCTCGACCGGACCCCCGCGCGCGGTCAGCGGCTGCTGTTCTCCGCCACCCTCGACAACGGCGTCGACGTCCTCGTGAAGCGCTACCTCCAGTCGCCGACGACGCACTCGGTCGACCCGGCGGTCGCCCCCGTGAGCACCATGACCCACCACGTGCTCAGCGTGAGCGCCGCCGACAAGCCGGAGGTCGTGCGCGCCCTGGCGTCGGGCCAGGACCGCAGCCTGCTGTTCATGCGCACCAAGCACACCGCCAAGAAGCTCGCCAAGCAGCTCACCGCCGCCGGCGTCCCTGCCGTGGAGCTGCACGGCAACCTCAGCCAGGGCGCCCGCGAGCGCAACCTGGCCGCGTTCACCGACGGCTCCACGCGCGTCCTCGTCGCCACCGACATCGCCGCCCGGGGCATCCACGTCGACGACGTCGCGCTCGTCGTGCACGTCGACCCGCCGACCGAGCACAAGGCCTACCTGCACCGCTCCGGGCGCACCGCCCGCGCCGGTGCCGGCGGCACCGTCGTCACCCTGGCCACGCCCGACCAGGCCGCGGAGGTGCGCACGCTCGCCAAGCAGGCCGGCATCCGTCCGACGACGGCCACGGTCCGCCCCGGCGACGCGCTGCTGGGCGAGCTCACCGGCCCGCCCGCGCCGTACGTCGCCCCGCCGGTGGAGCAGCCCGTGCCCCCGCGGTCGGCGCCCCGCTCGTCCGGTGGTGCCGCCGCCGGCACGGGGACCGCGGCCCGCTCCCGTCGTGGCGGCGGGCGCTCGGGGGGTGCGGCGTCGTCGCCCGCACGCCCCGCCGGCCCCGCGCGCACCCGCGCGGAGCTCGCCGCCCGCGCCGGCCAGGCGACGCCGGCCCGGCGCTCGCGGGCCCGCTGACCCGACCCGGCCCCGGTGCGCCGGGGTCGGGACGGCACGATCGGTCGGTGAGCACACCCGCGCCGCCCGCTCGGACGAGCCGTCGCCGCTGCGCGACGAGGACGCCTTCGACCTCGCCGCCGTGCACGGCTGGCTGGCGGGCTCGGTGCCCGGCCTGCCCGACGCGCTGCCCGAGGTGCGGCAGTTCGCCGGCGGCGCGAGCAACCTGACCTACCTGCTCGGCTACCCCGACCGCGACCTCGTGCTGCGCCGCCCGCCGCTGGGCCCCCGGGCGGCGTCCGCGCACGACATGGCGCGGGAGCACCGGGTGCAGGACCGCCTGCGCCCGGTCTTCCCGGCCGTGCCGCGCATGGTCGCGCTGTGCCAGGACCCGGCCGTGCTGGGCGCGGACTTCTACGTCATGGAGCGGCTGGAGGGGCTGGTGCTGCGCGGCCGGCTGCCGGACGGCCTCGTCCTGACGGCGGAGCAGGCCGCCGACCTCGGCAGGCGCGCCGTCGACACCCTCGTCGGGCTGCACACCGTGGACGTCGAGGCCGCCGGACTCGCCGACCTCGGGCGCGGGCCGGGCTACGTCGCGCGCCAGGTGGCCGGCTGGACCGAGCGCTACGGCCGGGCCCGCACCGACAACGTCCCCGACTTCGCCGCCGTCACCTCCTGGCTGGCCGCGCACCAGCCGCCCGACGCCGCCGCCCGGCTGCTGCACAACGACTTCCGGCTCGACAACCTCGTGCTCGCCCCTGGACGACCTGCGCGTCGTCGGCGTCCTCGACTGGGAGATGGCGACCGTCGGCGACCCGCTCATGGACCTGGGCGGCGCCCTGGCGTACTGGGTGCAGGCCGACGACGACGAGATGATGCGGCTGTCCAGGCGACAGCCGACCGACCTGCCCGGGATGCCCACCCGGGCCGAGGTCGTCGCCCGCTGGAGCGCGGGCACCGGGCTCCCGGTCGACGACTGGACGTTCTACGAGGTCTTCGGGCTCTTCCGCCTGGCGGTGATCGCCCAGCAGATCTACGCCCGGTTCGCCAGCGGGGCGACGACCAACCCGGCCTTCGAGCACTTCTGGTACTTCGTGTCCTACCTCGACGAGCGCTGCCGCACGATCACCGGGACGGCCTGAGGTGCCCGTCGTCCTGCTCGTGCGGCACGGCCAGGCGTCGTTCGGCGCCGACGACTACGACGTGCTCTCACAGACCGGTCACGAGCAGGCGCGCGTGGTCGGTGCCGAGCTGGCCCGCCGCCGGCTGCGCGACCCGCTGCTCGTCTGCGGCACGCTGCGCCGCCAGCGCGAGACCGCCGAGCACCTCGGCCTCGGCGAGCCGGCCGTCGACGGACGCTGGGACGAGTACGACCACCTCGGGCTGCTGCAGCGCTACCCGTCCGGCCGGTCCTCCGACGGCACCAGCCGCGGCGTGCAGGCCCTGCTCGACGAGGCGCTGGCGGCGTGGGCGGCCGACCCGGACGGCGGCTGGTCGACGTTCCGCGACGACGCGGGAGCGGCGCTGCGCGAGGTCGCCGAACACGGCCGGGACGCGGTCGTCGTCACCTCCGGCGGCGTGGTGGCCGCGGTGACCTCGGTGCTGCTGCAGGCCGGGGACGCGTCGGTCGTCGCCCTCAACCGGGTGACCGCCAACGCGGCCGTCACCAAGGTCGTCGTCGGCCGGTCCGGCGCGAGCCTGGTCGCCTTCAACGACCACGCGCACTTCGAGGGCGACCTGCGCCACCTCGTCACCTACCGCTGACACGATGGCGAGGCCGGTCCAGGCGGGCCGACCGGTGCGGGTCCGGGTGGGGTCTGCGCGACACTGGTCCCGTGAGACTGCTCGCCGCCCTCGCCCGCCGCCGTCCCGGACCGCTCGGCGCCGCCCTGCTCCTGCCGACGTGGGTGCTGCTCGGCGCGGCCCTGGTGCTCTACGTGGTGGGCATGCTCGTGCTCGCCTTCGCCGCGGTCGTCGTCGCGACCGGGCGGCTGCTGCTCACCCCGCCGATCACGGCCCTGGGACGGCTCACCGGCGCACGTAGCCTGGGAGGGTGACGAGCACCGCTGCGCCCTCGACGCGCGCCGCCGCGGAGGCCGCCCGCCGCCGCACCTTCGCCGTCATCAGCCACCCCGACGCCGGCAAGAGCACCCTGACCGAGGCGCTGGCGCTGCACGCCCGGGTCATCCAGGAGGCCGGCGCCATCCACGGCAAGGCGGGCCGCAAGAGCACCGTCTCCGACTGGATGGACATGGAGAAGGCGCGCGGCATCTCCATCAGCTCGGCCGCGCTGCAGTTCGCGTACGGCGACACGGTCGTCAACCTCGTCGACACGCCCGGCCACGCCGACTTCTCCGAGGACACCTACCGGGTGCTCGCCGCCGTCGACAGCGCCGTGATGCTGCTGGACGCGGCGAAGGGCCTCGAGCCGCAGACCATGAAGCTCTTCGACGTCTGCCGGCACCGGGGCATCCCGGTGCTCACGGTGGTCAACAAGTGGGACCGGCCGGGCCTGGAGGCCCTGCAGCTCATGGACGAGGTGCGCGACCGCACCGGTCTCGAGCCGACGCCGCTGACCTGGCCGGTCGGGATCGCCGGCGACTTCCGCGGCGTGCTCGACCGCAGCACCGGCGACTTCGTGCGCTTCACGAGGACCGCCGGCGGCGCCACGGTCGCGCCCGAGGAGCACGTGCCCGCGGCGCAGGCCGCGACCACCGAGGGCGACGCCTGGACGACCGCCGTCGAGGAGAGCGAGCTGCTCGAGGCGATGGGCCAGGTCCACGACCAGGAGGGCTTCCTCGCCGGTCGTACGACTCCCGTGCTCTTCGGCTCCGCCGTCCTCAACTTCGGCGTCCGGCAGCTGCTCGACGTGCTGCTGCGGATCGCCCCGCCGCCGGGGCCCCGCGAGGACGCCAAGGGCGAGCCGCGCGAGCTCGACGCGCCGTTCAGCGCGTTCGTCTTCAAGGTGCAGGCCGGCATGGACACCCAGCACCGCGACCGCCTGGCGTACGTGCGGGTGTGCTCGGGGGTCTTCGAGCGCGGCAGCGTCGTCACCCACGCGACGACGGGCAAGCCCTTCGCCACCAAGTACGCCCAGCAGGTCTTCGGGCGCGACCGCGAGACGGTCGACCTGGCCTACCCCGGCGACGTCGTCGGCCTGGTCAACGCCACCGCGCTGCGGGTCGGCGACAGCCTCTACGCCGACCTGCCCGTCACCTTCCCGGCGATCCCGAGCTTCGCTCCGGAGCACTTCGCGGTCTGCCGGGCGGAGGACTCGGGGCGCTACAAGCAGTTCCGCCGAGGCATCGAGCAGCTCGAGCAGGAGGGCACCGTGCAGGTGCTGCGCAGCGACGTGCGCGGCGACCAGGCGCCGGTGCTCGCCGCGGTCGGGCCGATGCAGTTCGAGGTCGCGCAGCACCGGCTCGCCGGCGAGTTCGGCGCGCCCGCGCGGCTGGACCGCTTGCCCTACTCGCTGGCCCGGCTCACCGACCTGGTCACGGCCCGGCAGCTGACCGGCCAGTCGGGCGTGGAGGTGCTCGAGCGGGGGGACGGCGCGCTGCTGGCCGTCTTCGCCGACCGCTGGCGGCTGTCGCGCGTCGAGCGCGACTTCCCGGACGCCCTCCTCGAGCCGCTGGTCGCCGCGACCGTCTGACCGGCGCTGCTGGGAGACTGGGCGCTCGGGTCGTGAGGGGGGCGGGTGGACGAGCACCTCAACCTGTCCGTCCTGCTCGGTTGCGCGGTCCTGCTCGTCGCGCTGCTGGCGGTCCGCCTGGCGAGCCGGACCGGCCTGCCGGCGCTGCTGCTCTACCTCGCGCTCGGTGTCGCGGTCGGCGAGTCCGGGCTGGGCGTGCGCTTCGACGACTACCGCCTGACGGCCGACCTCGGCCTGCTCGCCCTCGCCGTCATCCTGGCCGAGGGCGGGCTCACGACGAGGTGGGCGGCCGTACGCCCCGTGCTGCCCTTCGCCGCGCTGCTGTCCACGCTCGGGGTCGGCGTGTCGCTCGGCGTCGTCGCCCTGGTCGCCTCGCTCGTGCTCGGGGCCGACCTGCGCCTGGCGCTGCTGCTCGGCGGCGTCGTCTCCTCGACCGACGCGGCCGCGGTGTTCTCGGTGCTGCGGCGGCTCCCGCTGCGCGAGCGGGTGCGCAGCGCGCTGGAGGCCGAGTCGGGGCTCAACGACGCCCCGGTCGTCGTGCTGGTGCTGCTCGCCTCCTCGGACGGCTGGGAGAGCACCGGCCCGCTCGAGGCGCTGGGGACGGTCGCGTACGAGCTGGTCGCGGGGGCGGCGGTCGGGCTGGTGCTCGGCCGGCTCGGGGTCGCCCTGCTCGCCCGCGCGGCGCTGCCGTCGGCGGGCCTCTACCCGCTGGCGACCGTCGGCCTGGCGATGCTCGTCTTCACGAGCGGGAACGCCGTGCACGCGAGCGGGTTCCTCGCCGTCTACGTGGCGAGCCTGGTGCTCGGCAACGCCGCGCTGCCGCACCGCCGCGCGGTGCTCGGTTTCGCGACGTCGCTCGCGCTGCTGGCCGAGGCGGGGCTGTTCGTGCTGCTCGGCCTGCTCGTGTCGCCGGCCCGGCTGCCGTCCGCGGTCCTCGACGCGCTGCTGGTCGGTGCGGCGGCGACCTTCCTCGGCAGGCCCCTGTCGGTGCTCGTCTGCGCGCTGCCCTTCCGGCTGCCGTGGCGCGAGCAGGCGTTCCTGTCGTGGGCGGGGCTGCGCGGGGCGGTGCCCATCGTCGTCGCGACCATCCCCGTGACCCAGGGGGTGCCCGGCGGCACGCGCGTGCTCGACGTCGTCTTCGTGCTGGTCGTGGTCTTCACCCTGCTGCAGGCGCCGACGCTGCCCGCCGTCGGGCGGCTGCTCGGCGTCGTCGAGAGCAGCCAGCCGCGCGACCTCGAGGTCGAGGTCGCGCCGCTGGAGGAGGTCGGGGCGGACCTGCTGCAGCTGCGCGTGCGGGACGGCTCGCAGCTGCGGGGCGTCTACGTCTCCGAGCTGCGGCTGCCGCCCGGGGCACACGTCACCCTGGTCGTGCGCGACGGCCGCAGCAGCGTGCCGACGCCCGAGACGCGCCTGCGCACCGGCGACTCGCTGCTGGTGGTCGCCGCCGCCGGCACCCGCGCCGCCACCGAGCAGCGGCTGCGCGACGTGGCCCGCGGCGGCCGCCTCGCCGGCTGGTACGGCACCGGCCCGCGCGGCTGAGCGCGCCGGGAAGCCGGGGCTCCCGCCCGAGGTTGCACGGGGTGCACCCGAGGCGAGGAGAACACCGTGTGGTTCCGCAGCAAGCCGACGTCCCTGCCCACCGCCGAGGAGGCGCTGCCGGGCCGGGAGCAGCGCATCCCGCTGCCCGCGCGCCACGACGTGCTCGACGCGCCGCTCGACGGGCCCTACCCCGACGGGCTCGAGGTCGTCGACGTCGCGATGGGCTGCTTCTGGGGTGCCGAGCGCATCTTCTGGCGCGCGCCGGGCGTGTTCACCACGCTCGTCGGCTACCAGGGCGGCGCGACGCCGAACCCGACCTACGACGAGGTGTGCAGCGGCCTGACCGGCCACACCGAGGTCGTGCGCGTGGTCTTCGACCCGGCGCAGACCTCCGTGGACGCGCTGCTCAAGGACTTCTGGGAGAACCACGACCCGACGCAGGGCATGCGCCAGGGCAACGACGTGGGCACCAACTACCGGTCGGCGGTCTACACCCACTCCGACGCGCAGCTGGCCGTGGCCCGGGCGAGCCGCGAGCGCTACCAGGCGGCGCTGTCGGGGGCCGGGCGCGGCACCATCACGACCGAGATCGTGCCGGCCGGCCCGTTCTACCCGGCCGAGGGCTACCACCAGCAGTACCTGTCGAAGAACCCGGGCGGCTACTGCAACCACGGCTTCAACGGGGTCTCCTGCCCCGTCGGGCTGGACGTGCCGGCGCAGGTCGACGTGCTCCCGCCTGCGGCTCCCGCCGCGTCCGCCTAGCGTCCTGCGGGTGACCCGCGACCTGCGCCCCGCGTCCGTCGTCGGGGCGTGGGTCGCGGTCGTCCTCGGCCTGGACACGGTCGCCTCGCTCGCGCAGCAGCGCCTGCTCGGCGCGGGCACCTGGCTGCTGCTGCTCGTGCTGCTGCGCGGCGAGGACCGCGCCGTGCGCGTGCAGGTCGCGGTCGTCGTGGTCTTCGCCTCGCTGGTCGAGTACGTCTTCTCCGGCTGGCTGGGCGTCTACGTCTACCGCCTCGACAACGTCCCGGCCTTCGTCCCGCCCGGCCACGGCCTGGTCTACCTGGCGGCGCTGTGCCTGGGGCGCAGCGCCGTCGCGCACCGGCACCGCCGGCTGCTGCTGGGCAGCGCCCTGGTCGCCTCCGGCGCCTGGGCGGTGTGGGGGCTGACGCTCTCCCCGCGCCCGGACGCGCTCGGCGCGTTCTGGTTCGCCTGCCTGTGCGTCTTCGCGCGCTGGGGCCGCAGCCCGCTGCTGTACGCCGGGGCCTTCCTCGTCGTCAGCTACCTCGAGATCGTCGGCACCTCCCTGGGCACCTGGACCTGGCAGCCGCACGACCCGACCGGCCTGGTGAGCATCGGCAACCCGCCGAGCGGCATCGCCGGCGGCTACGCCTGGTTCGACGCCGCGGCCCTCGCCGCGACGCCGTGGCTGCTGCGGCGGCTGCGGCGGCTGCCCTCAGGCCGGCGCGCGGCGGGCGATCTCGCCCTCGACCGCGGCGAGGTCGTCGCGCAGCCGCGCGGCGAGCTCGAAGTCGAGCGCCTCGGCCGCTGAGGTCATCTGCTCGCGGGTGCGGTCGCGCTGCTGCTCCAGCTGCGCCACCGTGCGCTGCGCGAGCTGCACCGGGGACGTCTCGACGTACTCCGCGCCGTCGTCGCCGAGCTGCGGCTGGCGCAGCGGCGCGGCGCCGATGTGGTGGTGCCGCCCGGTCTCCGGCGCGCGGTAGTCGCCGCGCCGCTTGCGCACCAGGTCGCGCGCTGTGGGACGCGGCTGCTCGCCGTCGTCGGGGCCGGTCACGGCGCCCGCAGCGCCGACAGCACCTCGTCGTGCAGCAGGCCGTTGCTGCAGACGACGCTGCCGCCGTCGGGGGTGGCGGCGCCGGACAGGTCGGTGAAGCGCCCGCCGGCCTCCTCCACGACCGGCTGCAGCGCCGCGAGGTCCCACAGCGACACCTCGGGCTCGCAGGAGGCGTCGACCGCTCCCTCGGCGACCAGCACGTGCGACCAGAAGTCGCCGTACGCCCGGGTGCGCCAGACCTTCCGCGACAGCCCCAGCAGCCCGGGCAGCCGGCCCTGCTCCTCCCAGCCGGTGAGCGAGGAGTACGACAGCGAGGCGTCCGGCAGGTCCGCCACGGCGCTGACCCGCAGCCGCGCCGCTCCGGACCGCGAGGCCCCGGCGAAAGCACCTGTCCCGCGCGCGGCCCACCAGCGGCGGCCGAGCGCGGGGGCGCTGACGACGCCGACGTCGACCGAGCCCTCGACGCGCAGTGCGACGAGCGTGGCCCACACCGGGACGCCGCGCACGAAGTTCTTCGTCCCGTCGACGGGGTCGACGACCCACTGCCTCGGGCCGTCGCCGACCAGGCCCTGCTCCTCGCCGAGCACCGCGTCGCCGGGCCGGGCCTGCGCGAGCCGCCGGCGGACGGCCGCCTCCACCGCCGTGTCGGCGTCGCTCACCGGGGTGAGGTCGGGCTTGGTGGCCACCTGCAGGTCCTGCGCGCGGAAGCGGGCCAGGGTGACCTCGTCGGCCGCGTCGGCGAGCTCGTGGGCCAGCGCCAGGTCCTCGAGCAGCGTCATGCCGGGCCGAGCACGAGCGTCCCGTTGTGGCCGCCGAACCCGAACGAGTTGGAGACCACCGGCCCCGGCTCGAACGGCCGCGGGGCGAGCACGACGTCGACCTCGAGCTCGGGGTCGACGTCGGTCGTGCCCATCGTCGGCGGGAGCTCGCGGTGCTCGAAGGACAGCAGCACCGACGCCGCCTCCAGCGCCCCCGCGGCGCCCAGGCCGTGCCCGGTGACGCCCTTGATGCTCGTCACGGGGACGGCGTGCGGGCCGAACAGCCGGGCGACGGCCTGGGCCTCCGCGGCGTCGTTGAGCGGCGTGGACGTGCCGTGCGCGTTGACGTGCCGCACGTCGGTGGGGGACAGACCGGCGTCCTCGAGCGCCAGGCGCATGCACTCCTCGGCGCCGCGACCGCCGGGCGACGGGGACGTGACGTGGTGGGCGTCGCAGGTCGAGGCCGCGCCGAGCACCTCGCCGAGCACCCGCGCGCCCCGCGCGAGCGCGGCGTCGCGCTCCTCCAGCAGCAGCACCGCAGCGCCCTCGCTGATGCAGAACCCGTCGCGGGCCACGTCGAACGGCCGCGAGCGTCCGCTGCGCGACAGCGCCGTCATGACGGTGAAGGCGGCCACGGTGGTCGGCGTCATGGACGACTCGCTCCCGCCGGCGAGCACCGCGTCGCAGCGGCCGTCGGCGACCATCCGCGCGCCGGCCGCGACCGAGTGGGTGCCCGCGGCGCACGCCGTCGTCAGCGTCTCGCTCGGCCCCCGCCAGCCCTGGCGCAAAGACACCGCCGCGGCGCCGGCGTTGGGCATGACCATCGGGATGGTGAAGGGCGACACCCGCTTGGGGCCCCGCGCGGCGAGCACGCCGACCTGCGTCTCCAGCGTCCCCACGCCGCCGATGCCGGTGCCCAGGTGGACCCCGGCGCGCGCCGGGTCGACGTCGGGGGCGCCGCCGGCGTGCTCGAGCGCCATCTCCGACGCGGCGATCGCGAACTGGGTGAAGCGGTCCTGGTGGCGGGCCTCCTTGCCCGACAGCCACGGCGAGGGGTCGAAGTCCTCGACCCAGCGCTCCTGGCGGTCGGCCGGGGGCGTGCGCAGCCCGGTCCAGAAGGCGTCCAGGCCGACGCCGGCGGGCGAGACGACGCCGATCCCGGTGACGACGACGCGGCGCGCGAGGGTCGGCCTCACGAGGAGGGCGCGGCCGCGAGCAGCCGGGTGAGCAGGTCCTCGACGGCGCCGTACGACTCGGTGGTCTCCCACGCGTCGTCGGGCAGCGCCACGCCGAACTCGTCCTCGATGGCCATGCCCCACTCGATCGCGGCGAGGCTGTCGACGCCGAGGTCGTCGACGAGCCGCGCCTCCCGCGCGAGGTCGCGCTCGGGCACGCTGAGCAGTCCGGCGGACAGCGTCCGCAGGCGGGCGTACGGGTCGGCGTCGCTCACGCCCGTCAGCGTAGATCGGCGGCGCGGCTAGGGTCGCCGGGTGCGCGCCGCCCTCGTCCTGCCCGGGCAGGGCTCGCAGCGCCCGGGAGCCGGCCTGCCGTGGCGCGGCACGCCCTCCTGGGCCGTCGTCGAGCGGGCGGGCGAGGTGGTCGGCCGGGACGTCGCCGGCCTGCTGCTGGACGCCGACGCCGACGAGCTCCGCCCGACGGCGCAGGCGCAGCTGGCCACCCTGCTCGGCTCGCTGCTCGTGCTCGCCGCGCTGCCGGACCTGCCCGTCGTCGCTGTCGCCGGCCACAGCCTCGGCGAGGTCACCGCGCTGCACGCCGCCGGCGCCCTGGGGGCCGACGAGGTCGTGCGCGTGGTCGCCGAGCGCGGCGCGGCCATGCAGGCGGCTGCCGACGCGGCGCCCGGCACGATGGCGGCCGTCCTCGGGCTCGAGGACGACGTGGTCGAGCAGGTGTGCGCCGGGCTGGCGGGCGTCTGGCCGGCGAACGTCAACGCCCCGCGGCACGTGGTCGTCTCCGGCACGCTCGAGGGGGTGGCGGCCGCGGGCCCGGCGCTGCGGGCCGCCGGTGCCCGCCGCGTGCTGCCGCTGCAGGTCGGCGGCGCCTTCCACACGCCGCTCATGGCGCCCGCCCGGCCCCGGCTCGAGGCGGCCCTGTCGGGCGTGCCCTGGTCGGCGGCACGGGCCCCGGTGCTCAGCGGCGTCACCGCGCAGCCGCACGGCGCAGACCCCTCGGCGCTGCTGTCCGAGCAGCTCACCGCACCGGTGCGCTGGCGCGCCTGCGTCGAGGCGCTCGGCGCGCTCGGCGTCGACACCGTGCTCGAGGTCGGTCCGGGCGGCGTCCTCGCCGGCCTGGTGTCCCGCACGCTGCCCGGCGTGCGGGTGCTCAGCCTGTCCACCCCCGAGCACCTGGAGCAGCTGTGACCTCTCCCGGACCCGAGACGCGCCCGAGCCGGTCGGTCCTCGTCACCGGCGGCAACCGCGGGATCGGCCTCGCGACCGCCCGGCTGCTCGCGCGGGAGGGGCACCGGGTGGCGGTCACCTACCGCAGCAGCGCGCCCGAGGACCTGCTGGGCGTGCGCTGCGACGTGACGAGCAGCGACGACGTCGACCGGGCCTTCCGCGAGGTCGAGCAGGCGCAGGGGCCGGTCGAGGTGCTCGTCTCCAACGCCGGCATCACCGACGACCAGCTGCTGCTGCGGATGAGCGAGGACTCCTTCACCCGGGTCGTCGACGCCAACCTGACCGCCGCGTTCCGGGTCGCCAAGCGCGCCTCGCGGGGCATGCTCAAGGGCCGGTGGGGGCGGCTGGTCTTCGTGTCGTCGGTCGTGGCGCTGACCGGCGGGCCGGGGCAGGCCAACTACGCCGCAAGCAAGGCCGGGCTCGTCGGCTTCAGCCGGTCGCTGGCCCGCGAGCTCGGCAGCCGCGGCATCACGAGCAACGTCGTCGCCCCCGGCTTCGTCGACACCGACATGACCGCCGAGCTCGGCGACGCGCGCCGCGAGGAGCTGCTGCGCACCATCCCGCTCGGCCGCACCGCGCACGCCGACGAGGTGGCCGGCGTCGTCGCGTTCCTCGCGGGGGAGTCGTCGTCGTACGTCACGGGCGCCGTCCTGCCGGTGGACGGCGGCCTGGGCATGGGGCACTAGCGTCTGCCCCATGGAACGCGCTGAGGTGCTGCAGGTCATGCGGGACAAGGCCGAGGAGCTGCTCGAGGTCGACCCGCAGGACGTGCAGGAGGAGAAGTCCTTCGTCGACGACCTGCAGGTCGACTCGCTGTCGCTCGTGGAGTACACGATGGACCTCGAGGACGCGCTCGGCGTGGAGCTGCCCGAGGAGGAGCTCGAGGGGCTGACGACGATCGGCGGCTTCCTCGACGTCATCATGACCAAGCTCGACACCGCGCTGAACGCCGACGGCTAGCCCGCCAGGGCGACCAGCCGGGTCGCCGTCGACCAGTTGCGCGCCGTCCACACCGTGCCGAGGTCGGCGCGGGTGAGGGCCCTGCCCAGCGGGCTGTCGACCGACCGGCCGGCGTACGACAGGTAGAGCGCGCGCGGGCCGAGGGCGACGTCGTCGTTCCCCGGCACGTCGCGCAGCGCCCGCACGGCCGCCTCGTCGGGCGCGCCGGCGAGGTAGGCGACGTGCACCTGCTGCGGCTGCGCCGCGGCGCGCTCCTCCCACGGGCACGACGCGACGACCGCGGCCAGCTCCCCCGCGGTGAGCACGACGACACCCACCGCGAGGTCGAGCTGCTCGCGCAGCGCCGCCTCGACCCGCCCGGCCAGGCCGCGCGGGTCCGCGGTCAGCACCGCGTTGCCGCTGTTGAGCAGGGTCGACACCTCGCGTGCCGCCGAGCCCCTCGAGCAGCGCCCGCAGGTCGGCCATGGCCAACCGGTTGCCCCGGCCCACGTTGACGCCGCGCAGCAGGACGGCGCAGCGCTCCACGGTGCCTCCCGTCCCCGGTCGTGCGGTCCGAGCCTGCCACCTACCGTGGGCACGTGGCACCCTCCCCGACCGACGCGGCGCGCCGGGTCGCCGAGCAGGTGCTGCGGCCGCAGGCCGAGCGGGCCGACGTGGACGGCGTGCAGCGCGCGGTCGTCGACGAGGTCGCCCGCGCCGGGCTGCTGGGCCTGGCCGGCCCGCGGGGGTACGGCGGGAGCGACGCGCCGGCGCGCGTGCAGCGCGAGGTCACCGAGCTGCTCGCCGGCGGCTGCCTGGCGACCTGGTTCGTCACCACCCAGCACACGACACCGGTGACGGTGCTGGCGCGCAGCGGCAACGTCGCGCTCAAGGAGCGGCACCTCGCGGCGCTGTGCGCGGGGACGGCGCTCGGCGCCATCGCGCTCGCGCACGTGCGGCGCTCCGGGCCGCCACCGGTGACGGCGGTGCGGGTCCCGGGCGGCTGGCGTCTCGACGGCGACGTGCCGTGGACGACGTCCTGGGGCCTGGCCGACCTGCTGCTCCTCGCCGGGGCGTCGCCGGACGGCGAGCTCGTGCAGGTGCTCCTGCCGGCTCGGGAGGCGCCCGGCCTGGTCGCCGGTCCGCCGCTGCGGCTGGCCGCGGTGCAGGGCACGCGCACCGTCACCCTGGCGCTGCACGACCTGCGGGTCGGCGACGCCGACGTCGCCGACGTGGCGCGCCTGGACGAGTGGCTCGAGGCCGACCGGGTCAAGACCGCCAACGCGACGCCTGCGGTGTTCGGCCTCACCGCCGAGGCGGTGGCCCGCCTGGCGGAGACCGCCGTGCGCCGCGAGGACCCGGACGCGGCCGACCTCGCGGCCCGGCTCGGCGAGGAGCTCGACGACCTGCGGCGCACCGCGTACGCGCTCGTGGACCACGTGCCCGCCCCGGACCAGCTGGACGACCGCCTGGAGCTGCGCGCGGCGTCGCTCGAGCTGGCCGTCCGGGCGGCCACCGGCCTGGTCGCGGCCACCGGCGGCAGCGCGATGGCGCTCGACGCGGCGCCGCAGCGCCTGGCCCGGCAGGCGCTGTTCCTGCTCGTGCAGGCGCAGACCCGGCCGGTGCGCTCGGCGACGCTGCGGCTGCTGCGCGAGCTCAGCCCCTGACGCGGGTGCGGAGCAGGTGGCCGGCGACGACGGCGTACCACGCGTCGACCACCGTGAGGCCGGTGCGCTGCAGCAGACCGGTCAGGTCGGGCAGCAGCACGCTGCCCAGCAGAGCGGCCAGCGCGGTGCCCGACACGGCGTACGACAGCGGCGCCGCCGGCAGCCGTCGAGCGGCGAGCAGCGGCGCGAGCACCTGCGCGGCGTAGCCCGTGCCGGCCGCCACCGCGTGCCGCACGTCGACCGGCTGGGCGCCGGCCGCCGACAGGGGGGACGCCGCCACCGCCAGCGTCGCCAGGCCGGACACCGCTGCGGCGACCGCCGGCGCGGTGCCGACCCGGTCGCGCAGCGCGAGGGCGTACGCCGGGAGCAGCAGCCCGAAGGCCACGAAGCCGGTCGTCATGAGCGGCTGCGTGCTCGTGCCGCTGCGCGCCAGCTGGCTGATCGCCTGCGACACGGGGTCGTAGCCGGGGCGCTGCAGGCCGCCGAGGACCCACGCGCCGACGAAGGCGGCGGGTCCCGCGACCCCGGCGAGCAGCCCCGCGCGGCCCAGCCGGGTCACCCGAGCCCGTCCAGGCGGGTGAGGCCCCGCACGTGCACCACGGCGGTGCCCTCGGCGTCGCTGGCCGGCAGGTCGACCTCGGCGAGCAGCGCCCAGTCGCGGTCGCCGGCGGGGTCGTCGAGCACCTGCCGCACGCTCCAGAGCTCGGCGCCCTGCTCGACCTGGAACAGCTGCGGTCCGCGCGCGTCCGGCCCGGTGCCGACGACCTGGTGCTCGGCGTAGTAGTCCTCCATCGCCGCGACCCAGTCGACGTCCGGGTCGAGCTCGGCGAGCAGGTCGGGCCGGCGCAGGGCGAGCAGCTCGACCCGGCGGAAGACCGCGTTGCGCACGAGCACCCGGAACGCGCGCGGGTTGCCGGTGACCGGGCGGGCCGGCCGCTCGACCTCGGTCGCGGCCGAGGCGAGCGAGGCCGCGTCGGTGCCGGCCGACAGCGCCTCCCACTCGTCGAGCAGCGAGCTGTCGACCTGCCGCACGAGCTCGCCCAGCCACTCGACGAGGTCGACGAGCTCCTCGGTGCGGCTGTCCTCCGGCACCGTCTGGCGCAGCGTGCGGTAGGCGTCCCCGAGGTAGCGCAGCAGCAGCCCCTCCGAGCGCGCGAGGCCGTAGTACGAGACGTACTCGACGAAGGTCATGGCCCGCTCGAACAGGTCGCGCGCCACCGACTTGGGCGACAGCTGGTGGTCGCGCACCCACGGGTGGCCCGTGCCGTACGCGTCGTAGCCGGCGAGCAGCAGCTCCTCGAGCGGCTTCGCCCAGGTGACCTCCTCGAGCCGCTCCATGCGCTCGTCGTACTCGATGCCCTGCGCCTTCATCTCGGCGACCGCCTCGCCGCGCGCCTTCGTGCGCTGCGCGAGCAGCACCTGCCGCGGGTCGTCGAGCGTCGCCTCGAGCACCGAGAGCACGTCCAGGGCGTACGTCGGGGCCTCCCGGTCGAGCAGGTCCAGCGCGGCCAGGGCGAACGGCGCGAGCGGCTGGTTGAGCGCGAAGTCGGGCTGCAGGTCGACCGTGACGCGCACGGTGCGCCCCTCGTCGTCGGGCTCGGCGAGGCGCTCGACGACGCCGCCGGCCAGCAGCGAGCGGTACGCCGCGATGGCCTCGCGGACCAGTCGGCGCTGCGTCGCGCGGTCCGCGTCGTTGGCGAGCAGCAGGTGCCGCATGTGCGCGAAGAAGTCGCCCGGCCGGTGCGCGACGTGCAGCAGCATCGCGTGCGACACGCGGAACGACGGCGTGAGCGGCTCGGGCTCGGCGGCCACCAGCCGCTCGAAGGTCGGCTGGCCCCACGACACGAAGCCCTCGGGTGCCTTCTTGCGCTCGACCCGCCGGCGCTTCTTGGGGTCGTCGCCGGCCTTGGCGAGCCGGCGCGCGTTCTCGATGTCGTGCTCGGGCGCCTCGACGACGACGCCGCCGGCGGTGTCGAAACCGGCTCGCCCCGCGCGTCCCGCGACCTGGGCGAACTCGCGGGCGCTCAGGTGCCGCACCCGGACGCCGTCGTACTTGGTCAGCGACGTCATGACGACGGTGCGGATCGGGACGTTGATGCCCACGCCGAGGGTGTCGGTGCCGCAGATGACCTTGAGCAGGCCCTGCTGGGCCAGCACCTCGACGAGCCGGCGGTACTTGGGCAGCATCCCGGCGTGGTGCACGCCGACGCCGTGCCGCACCAGGCGGGACAGCGTCCTGCCGAACCCGGTGGAGAAGCGGAAGGCGCCGATGGCCTCGGCGATCGCGTCCTTCTCCTCGCGGGTGCAGACGTTGAGGCTCATGAGCGACTGCGCCTGCTCCGCGGCGCCCGCCTGCGTCGGGTGCACGACGTAGAGCGGCGCCTGCCCGCCGGCGAGCAGGCCCTCGACGGTCTCGTGCAGCGGGGTGGTGACGTACGACGGGTAGAGCGGGACGGGACGCTCGACGGAGGTGACGAGCGCGGTGGGCCGGCCGGTGCGGCGGGTCAGCCCGTCGCGCACGCGGGTCATGTCGCCGAGGGTCGCCGACATGAGCAGGAACTGCGCCTGCGGCAGCTCGAGCAGCGGCACCTGCCAGGCCCAGCCGCGCGAGGGGTCGGCGTAGAAGTGGAACTCGTCCATGACGACCTGGCCGAGGTCGGCGCGCCGGCCCTCGCGCAGCGCGCGGTTGGCCAGCACCTCGGCGGTGCAGCACACGATGGGCGCCCCGCTGTTGACGCTCGCGTCGCCGGTCGCCAGCCCCACGGCGTCGGCGCCGAAGACCTCGACGAGCGCGAAGAACTTCTCGCTCACCAGCGCCTTGAGCGGCGCGGTGTACCAGGTGCGCACCCCGCGGGCCATCGCGGCGAAGTGCGCCCCCGTCGCGACGAGGCTCTTGCCCGAACCGGTCGGCGTGGCGAGCACGACGTTGGCGCCGGAGACCACCTCGATCAGGGCCTCCGTCTGCGCCGGGTAGAGCGTCAGCCCCCGCTCGCCGACCCAGGTCTCGAAGACCTCGAACACCTCGTCCGGGTCGTCGGTCGCCGGCAGGCGGTCGGCGAGGCTCACGCGCCCGCCCGCGCGCGCAGGGCGGCCTTGTCGGTCTTGCCGACGGCGTTGCGGGGGAGCTCGTCGAGCCGCACGACCGTCTTGGGAGCCGCGTGGTCGGCCATCCGCTCGCGCACCCAGGCGCGGACCTGCGCGTCGCTCACCTCGGCGCGGAGCACGAGGAAGGCCGCGACGGCCTCCCCGGCGAGCGCGTCGGGGACGCCGACGACGGCGGCGTCCTCGACGGCCGGGTGGGCCCGCAGCAGCTCCTCCACCTCGGCCGAGAACACCTTCGTCCCCCCGCGGTTGATCATGTCCTTGGTGCGGTCCAGGACCGTCACGTAGCCGTCCTCGTCCAGCCGCGCCACGTCTCCGGTGTCGAACCAGCCGTCGACGACGGCCCGCGCCGTGGCCTGCTCGTCGCGGGCGTAGCCGGTGGTCACCAGCGAGCCGCGCAGCCACAGCACCCCCGGCTCGCCGGGTCCGAGGACCTGCCCGTCGTCGTCGCGCACCTGGGCCTCCACGCAGTCCAGCGGGCGGCCGACGCTGCCCGGGCGGGCGCGCAGGTCGTCGTCGGTGGCGATGCAGGCGGGGGAGTGCGTCTCGGAGAGCCCGTAGACGTCGAGCAGCCGCACGCCCGGCAGCCGCTCGCGCAGGGACTGCTGCAGGTCGGCCGGGAACGGCGCGCCGCCCGCGGCCAGCCGGGTCAGCGCCGGCAGGTCGTCGAGCAGCCGCAGGCACAGCCGCCACCAGCTCGGGACGGCGTACGCCCACGAGACCCGGTGCCGGCGCAGCTGCTCGACGTACTCCCTCGGCGACGTCGGGTCGACGAGCACGCAGGTCGCGCCGGCCAGCAGCGCCGGCAGCACGTGCGCGTGCACCGCGGAGATGTAGGACAGCGGGAACAGCACCGCCGTCGCCTCGCCCTCGCGCAGCTGCAGCACCCGCTGGTAGCTCATCCCGGAGTGCACCGAGCAGCGGTGGACGACCTGCGAGGCCTTGGGCCGGCCCGTCGTGCCGGAGGTGAAGACCACGGCGTAGGTCGCGTCCTGCGGCGGCTGCTGGGTCGCCGCGTCGTACGCCCAGGGCCGGGGGCCCGCCTCGGCCAGCACGGCGGCCAGGTCCTCGGCGCCCTCCAGCGCGTAGCGCGGCTCGGCCAACCGCAGCCGCGCCCGCATGTGGCCCGCCATGTACTCCCACTGCGGCGGGGCGAGCCGGGTGCCGAGCCCGACCATGACCAGCTGCGCGCGGGCGCAGGCGAGCAGCAGCACCGCCTGCTCGAGGGTGTTGCCGGCCGCGACCGCGACCGCGTCCCCCGGCTGCAGGCCCCGGGCCAGCAGCGACGCCGCGGCCGTCTCGACCAGGCCGCCGAGCTGCTCGTAGGTCACCGACCGCTCGCCGTCGACGACCGCGGTGGCCCGCGGGCAGCGGCGCACCGCGCGGTCGAGGACGTCGACGACCGTGGCCGGGCGCCGGGCGTACGACCGGGCGGGCGCGCCGAGCCAGGGCTCGACGACGACCGGGTCGCCCGGCCGGTCGTCGAGGTCGTGCGCCGGGTCGTCCATCGCGCACGACAGTAGGCGCAGGACCGTCGTCCGGCCCCCGCCCGGCCCCCGCCCAGCCACGGTGCGGCCGGGCGGGGGGAGGTCCTCAGGAGGGGTCGACGGCGGTGAAGGTCAGGCTGAACTGCGAGCCGGTGCGCTCGGCGAGCTCGCGCGCGTCGCGGCCGGTCTCGACGCCGATGTCGGAGGTGAAGGCGGCGCCGGCCGCGTCCATGTCCTCGAAGTAGAGGTCCGCGGTGCGGTGGTAGGGCGCCGGGCTGCCGTCGGCGGTCGCGAGCACCTTGCCGCTCTCGAAGCGCACGAGACCGGGCAGCCGCCGGGCCAGGGGCACGTGCACCGCCGCGTAGTGCTCGTCGAAGGCCGAGGGGTCCGTGGGGGGCGTGTAGTACGCCGTCGCCTTGATCATGCGCCGCACGCTACTGCTCGGCCCGGGTCCCCTTGTCGGGGGCCTTGACGTTCCGGGTGATCTCGCGCCCGAAGACGACGTCCAGCCGGTCGCTGACCGCCGAGGCGAGGACGGCGAGCATCGCCTCGCCCGCGATCCGGCGCATCTGCTGGATGGTCTCGTGCACCCGCGGCCACTCCTGCTCGGGCCGGCCCGAGGCGTCGAAGGGCCGCCACACCTCGTCGAGGAAGACCTGCACGTAGAGCCGGGCGATGCCGTCGGCGTGCCGGCGCAGCTGCGTGACGACGTCCAGGCTGCGCTCGAGGGGGATGCCGAGCCCGGCGAGCGCTGCCCCGGCCCCGACCAGGCGCGGGCTGACCTCCTGGAAGGAGTCGTCGGCCACCTGGCGCAGCAGGCCCATCCGCTGGGCCTTGCGCAGCAGCCCGGGGTCGTCGGCGCCGAAGCGCTCCGCCAGCTCGGCGGTGGACACGATCTCGCCCTCGGGCTCGGCGAACAGCCCCCGCACCGTGCGCAGGAAGACGAGCACCTGCTCGGTCGAGCCGCCGGTCGTCTCGAGCAGCTTCTTGATGGTGTCGAGCTTGACGCCCTCGCCCTGCAGGTCCGAGACCAGCTCGAGGCGGGCCCGGTGCTCCGGCCCGTAGTAGCCGGTGCGGGCCCGGACCTGCGGCGGCGGCAGCAGGCCGCGGGCCTGGTGGGCCCGGATGTTGCGGACCGTCACGCCGCTCGCCCGGGCCAGCTCGTCGATGGTCAGCCACTCGACACCGCTGTCGTCCTCGACCATGTGACACAGCATACGGTCGGTCAAGCGTTGCATGTGACACAGACCTGTGCTCAGGTGGTGTCATGGTCCAGACGACGAGCACCCCCCGGCTGCGCGACCGCCTGCTCGCAGGCGCGGCGCGCCTGACGACGCCGCTGCTGCCCGACGACTACCTCGGCCTCCTCGACCCGCTGTGGTCCACGACCGACCTGCGGGCGCGGGTCGTCGAGGTCCGCCCGGAGGCGGCCGGGGCGACCACGCTGGTGCTGCGGCCGGGCGCCGGGTGGACCGGCCACCTCGCCGGGCAGTGGGTCCGCCTCGGCGTCGAGGTCGACGGCGTCGTGCAGTCGCGCTCCTACTCGCTGACCTCGCCGCCCCGCCCGGACGGCCTCCTCTCCGTCACCGTGGTCCCGGTCGCGGGCGGCGTCGTCTCGACGGTGCTGGCCCGCGAGGTCCGCCCCGGGGACCTCCTGCGGCTGGACCGCGCGGCGGGGGAGTTCGTGCTGCCGTCGCCGCTGCCCGAGCGGCTGCTGCTCATCAGCGCGGGCAGCGGCATCACCCCGGTCGTCGGCCTGCTGCGCGACCTCGCCGCCCGGGGCCCGCTGGCCGACGTCGTGCTCGTGCACAGCGCCCGCACCCGCGAGGACGTCGTGCTCGGCGAGGAGCTCCGCTCCCTCGCCGCGAACCACCCGGGGTGCCGGCTCGTCGAGCGGCACACCCGCGCCGACGGCCGGCTGACCCCGGAGCAGCTCGACGCCCTCGTGCCCGACCGCGCCGAGCGCGCCGCGTACGCCTGCGGGCCGGCGGAGCTGCTCGACGCGCTCGAGGCGCACTGGGCGCGCAGCGGCGGCGTGCTGCGCACCGAGCGCTTCGCGGCGCGGCTCGCGCCCGGGGCCGGCGACGGCGGGACCGTCACCTTCGCCCGCACCGGCCGGACGGCCGCCGTGGCCGGCGGCCCGGTCCTGTCCGCCGGCGAGGACGCGGGCGTGCTGCTGCCCAGCGGCTGCCGCATGGGCATCTGCTTCGGCTGCGTCGTGCCGCTGCGCTCCGGCGTCCTGCGCGACCTGCGCACCGGTGAGGCCGCCGGGGAGCCCGGCGACCTCGTCCAGACCTGCATCACCACCCCGTGCGGCGACGTCGTCCTCGACGCCTGACCCGCCCCGACTCCTCCCGGAGGTCCGCATGAGCACCGCCCTGCTCGACCCGCCCGTCCTCGAGACCCGCCCCCCGCTCCTGCCCGTCCCCTCGACCCCGACCGCGGAGCTGACCGCGGAGCAGGTCGAGGAGCTCGGCCGCCGCCTCGACGAGCTGCGCGACGCCGTGCTCGCGGACCGCGGGGCGAGCGACGCCGCGTACATCCGCGGGGTGATCGCCGCGCAGCGCCGCCTGGAGGTCGCCGGTCGCGCGCTGCTGTTCGCCGGCGTGCTGCCGCCGTGCTGGCTCGCGGGCACCGCCGCGCTGTCGGTCGCCAAGGTCCTGGAGAACATGGAGATCGGCCACAACGTCCTGCACGGCCAGTGGGACTGGATGCGCGACCCGACGATCCACTCCAGCACCTGGGAGTGGGACACCATGAGCCCGAGCGAGGCCTGGAAGCACTCGCACAACTACCTGCACCACACCTACACCAACGTCGTCGGCAAGGACCGCGACGTGGGCTACGGGATCCTGCGGATGAGCGAGGAGCAGGCCTGGAACCCGTACTACCTGCTCAACCCGGTGCTCAACGTGGCGCTGTCGGTGTTCTTCCAGTGGGGCGTCGCGCTGCACGACCTCGAGGTCGAGAAGGTGCTGTCGGGCGAGAAGAGCACGAAGGAGGCCTGGGGCGTCCTCAAGGGGATCGGCCGCAAGGTGCGCAAGCAGTTCACCAAGGACTACCTGCTGTTCCCGGCGCTGGCCGGCCCGTTCTTCGCCCCCGTGCTGCTGGGCAACCTCACCGCCAACCTGGTGCGCAACGTCTGGTCGCACGCGATCATCTTCTGCGGCCACTTCCCCGACGGGGCGGTGCAGTTCGAGGAGGAGCAGCTCGACGGCGAGACCCGCGGGCAGTGGTACGTCCGCCAGATGATGGGCTCGGCGAACCTCGACGGCGGCCCGCTGTTCCACCTCATGACGGGCAACCTGTCGTTCCAGATCGAGCACCACCTGTTCCCGGACCTGCCGAGCAACCGCTACGCCGAGCTCGCGCCGCAGGTGCGCGCGCTGTGCGAGGAGTACGGCATCGAGTACACGAGCGGGTCGCTGAAGAAGCAGTACCTGCAGGTGCTGCGTCGCATCAACCGGCTGGCCCTGCCGTAGCCCATGACACCGACGGCACGGGTGTCTTGACACCGGGCGCATCTGTGTCAACGTGTGAGGTGTGTCACCCACCCGGCAGGCCCTCCTCGACGCCGCGGCCGACGCCGTGCTGGCGGGCGACTGGGCGCGCACCCGGATGGCCGACGTCGCCCGCGCCGCCGGGCTGAGCCGTCAGACGCTCTACTACGAGTTCGGCAGCAAGGACGGCCTCGCGCAGGCACTCGCGATGCGCGAGGCCGAGCGCTACCTGGCGGGGGCCGCCGCGGCGTACGGCGAGCACGGCGGCAGCCCGGCCGAGGCGGTCGGCGCGGCCACGGAGTACACGCTGCGCGAGGCGGCGGCCAACCCGCTGCTCAAGGCGGTGCTCACCGACGACGCCGGCGACCTGCTGCCCCTGGTGACCACCCGCGCCGACGCGATCCTCGACGTCGCCCGCGACCACTGCGCCGCGCACCTGCTCGGCCACTGGCCCGCGCTGCCCGCCGACGAGGTGCGCCTCGTCGCCGACGTCGTCACCCGCCTCACGGTCAGCCACCTCGTGCTGCCCGGCCGTCCTGCCGAGGAGGTGGCGCGGGACGTCGCGCACCTCGTCGCCCGCCTGCTGCCCACCGCACCCACCCCGGGAGACCCCGCATGAGCACCCACGACCTCTACACGATCCCGGCGGAGCACGCGACGTGGGACGTCGAGATGCAGGGCGCGTCCCGCTTCACGTGGGAGTACGACGACGGGCGCGACCGCCTGCTGTCGCTCTACCAGAAGGGCAAGGACAAGCAGTGGGACCAGGTGCACCGCATCGACTGGGACCTCGAGGTCGAGCCGCACGACGTGCTGGGTCTGCCGGTCGAGACGATCGGCATCTACGGCACCGACCAGTGGGAGCGCATCGAGGGTGACCAGAAGGCGATCGACGAGCTGTCGCTGCACCTGACCAGCTGGCAGTTCAGCCAGTTCCTGCACGGTGAGCAGGGCGCGATGATCTGCTCCGCGCGGATCGTCGAGTCGGTGCCCGACCTGGACAGCAAGTTCTACGCCGCCACGCAGACGATGGACGAGGCCCGGCACGCCGAGACCTACGCGCGCTTCCTGCAGGACAAGGTCGGCCTGCTCTACCCGATCAACCCGTACCTGAAGTCGCTGCTCGACGACACCCTCACCGACAGCCGCTGGGACATGCCCTACCTCGGCATGCAGGTGCTCATCGAGGGCCTGGCGCTCGCGGCGTTCGGCGTGCTGCGCGACATGACGACCAAGCCGCTGCCCAAGCAGATCCTGGCCTACGTCATGCAGGACGAGGCGCGGCACGTCGCGTTCGGCCGCATGGCGCTCAAGGACTACTACGCGCAGCTGACGAGCAAGGAGCGCGAGGAGCGCGAGGAGTTCGTCGTCGAGGGCTGCTACCTCATGCGCGACCGCTTCCGCATGCAGGAGGTCTGGGAGAACATGGGCTTCGACGTGCCGGCGTGCATGGAGGCCGTGAAGACCTCGCCGTACTTCCAGGCCTACCAGTCGCTGCTGTTCAGCCGGATCGTCCCGTGCGTCAAGGACATCGGCCTGTGGGGCGACAAGGTGCAGAAGGCCTACGCCGACATGGGCGTGCTCGACATGGCCGGCGTCGACCTCAACGCCCTCATGAAGCAGGACGAGGACATCGCCGAGGCCGTCGACGCGCGAGAAGCGCGAGCTGGCGGCGTCCGCCGCCGTCGTCGACGCGACCGTCGAGCTGGGCCGCACCGCCTGACCGGTGCGTGTCGCGGCGCCGTCCGCGTCCCTTCCGGCCCGTACGCCGTCGGGTGGCCGTCCTCGGCGCGGCGGGGTGGCGCCTCCGCGGACCCGGCGCGGCCGGCGCGCCGACCTGACCTGACCCTGACGCTGACCCTGACCCTGACGGGCGGCGCGTGGTGCGCGAGCAGTGGCAGCCGCAGCAGGTGCAGCCCGACGACGTGCCCCGCCCGCCCTCCTCGGCGGGTGCCGGGGCGATCTGTCCGGCCGGGAACGCGCCCGCGCCTGCTCCGGGCTCGCCGCCGTCGCCTCCGACGGTCGCCGCTGGCGTCCCCGGGGCAGCGCCGGGTGCGGGTCCCGCAGCGTTGCGCCTGGACGCAACGCGGCGAGCGCTCCGTGCGCCCCCGCGCAACGCACCCGCGCAGTGCCGTGCCTCCTGAGCGTGGCGTCCCCCACCCGGCCGGCGCGTGAGGGGCGACCTACCAGTGCACCCCCGGCAGCAGCCGGCTGAGCACCACGGCGCCGCGCGACAGCGCCTCCGGCGGCGTGGCCCGGCGGGCCGCCGACCCGCCGGTGGCCGCCGTCGAGTCCGGGAACAGGTGGTAGGCGGTGTGCAGGACCGCGTCGACGAGCTTGGGCGCCAGCGCGTTCGCCACCACGGCGACGGTGCCGAGCGTCGTGCCGACGTGCTTGGGCTGGTCCTCGAGCGCGTGCAGGACGAGCCCGGCGGCCTCGGTCGGGGACAGCGTCGGGAAGCGGTCGTAGATGGTCGTCGGCGCGATCATCGGCGTGCGCACCAGCGGCATGTGGATGTTGGTGAAGGTCACCCCGTCGCCGACGACCTCCGTCGCGACGACGCGGCTGAAGGCGTCGAGCGCCGCCTTGCTCGCGACGTACGCCGAGAAGCGCGGCGGGTTGGTCTGCACGCCGATGGAGGACACGTTGACGATGTGGCCGAAGCGGCGCGAGGTCATGTGCGGCAGCAGGGCGAGAACGAGGCGGACCGGCGCGAAGTAGTTGAGCGTCATGGTGCGCTCGAAGTCGTGGAACCGGTCGTAGGAGAGCTTGACCGACCGGCGGATCGAGCGGCCCGCGTTGTTGACGAGCATGTCGATGCCGTCGTGGTCGGCGAGCATCTGCTTCACGCAGGCGTCGACGGAGTCCTGCTCGGTGAGGTCGACGGTGTAGACGTGCGCCTTGCCGCCGGCGGCGACGATCTCGTCGCGCACCGCCTCGAGCTCGGGGGCCCGCCGCGCGAGCAGCAGCGGCACGCCGCCCCGGGCGGCGACGGCCAGCGCGACCTCCCGGCCGATGCCGGAGGAGGCGCCGGTGACGATGACGGTGCGGCCGGTCAGCGGGCTGCGGCCGGGCGTCTTGCGCCGGGCCCGCAGCGGGTCGAGGTGCTGCTTCCAGTAGGCGTAGAGCGTGTTGGCGTACTCGGCGAACTCCGGCGGCTGCGCCACGCCGAGGCCGTCGAGCACCTCGCGGGTCGCCGCGGTCGAGAAGTCGGCGCGGAACGTGCTGTGCGGGATGACCGACGGGGGGATGCCCAACCGGGCGGCGGTGACCTCGGCGACGCTCTGCACGCCGGGCAGCTGCGCGGCCAGCTGCAGCAGCGAGGTCGCCGGCGGCAGCAGCCGCCGCGTCAGGCCGACCGCGACCTGCGGGGCTCCGGCGGCCCGGGCCAGCGCGTTGTAGACGTCGAGCAGCGGCTGCATGCGGGGGTGCCCGAGGTGGAACGCGCGACCGTCGAGCCCCTCCTCGGCGATGAGGGCGTCCATCGCGTCCGCGACGTAGTCGACGGGCACCACGTTGGTGTCGCCGAGGTCGGGCAGCACGAGGGGGACGCGACCGGCGAGCGGCAGGCTCCCGATGCTGGTCAGGAAGGGGAGGAAGTAGTACGGGCCGTCGACCTTGTCCATCTCGCCGGTCCGGCTGTCGCCGACCACGATGACCGGGCGGTAGACCCGCCACGGCACCGCGGTCTGCTCCCGCACCAGGCGCTCCGCCTCGTACTTCGTCGCGTGGTACGGCGAGGGCAGCTCCTGGCCCTCCGCGAACATGTCCTCGGTGAACGTGCCCCGGTGCTCGCCGGCGACGGCGATCGAGGACACGTGGTGCAGGTGGCGGGCCCCCAGCCGGGTGGCGACCTCGACGACCCGGCGGGTGCCGCCGATGTTGAGGTCCTCGTTGTCCGCGAGGTCTGCGGTCATGTCGTAGAGCGCGGCCAGGTGCACGACGTGGTCGACCGTGCCGGACAGCCGCTCCAGCGTCGCGTCGTCGAGCCCCAGCAGCTCGGCGCGGATGTCCCCGACCAGCGGCTCGAAGGTCGCCGGTCCCTTCAGCCCGGCGGTCAGCCGGGCCAGCCGCGCGACCGACGCCTCGCGCACGAGCACGTGCACCGTCGCGCCCTCTCGACGGGCGAGCCGAGCCAGCAGGTTGCGCCCCAGGAAGCCGGTGCCACCGGTGACCAGGTAGGTCGTCATCGTCGTGCTCCCCCGTCGAGGACGCCGCGGTGCGTCGGGTGCAGTGTGTCGCATCGCCGCGCGGGCCGTGGCGGTCCGGCGTCAGCCCCCGAGGAACGCGAGCACCCGCTCCCCGTCGGCCTCCAGCGCCTCCGTCGTCACCGGCGGCAGCGGCGCGAAGGGCGTCAGCACGACGCGACCCCCGGCCGCCGACCAGGTGCCGGCGGCCCGGCCGTCCACCAGCGCGAAGGCGCGGAACAGCCCGTTGACCGTGACCAGCCCGACGTGGCCGCCGACCACCTCGTCGCGCGAGGCCCACCCGAGCAGCAGGGGCTCGAAGGGTCCCAGCAGACGGGGCCCCGGCACCGGCGGGACGTCCTGCGGCGCGCCCGGGGCCTCGAGCAGGCCGTCGGGCCGCTCCCGCAGGCCGCGCACCCCGGCCAGGCCGCGGCGCACGTCGCCCAGCGGCAGCCCCGACCACCTCGCCAGGTCGCGGTCGTCGGCCGGTCCGTGCCCGGCCAGGTAGCGCTCGGCCAGGCGGACCAGTGCGAGGTCGCGGTCGACCGGCGGCGCCGCGGGCAACCAGTCGCCGCGCAGCACCCACGCCTGCTCGCGCCCGACGACGGGACCCCGCACCACGAGCCCGCGCAGCCCCGCCAGCATGAGCACGTGCACCAGGGCCTGGCCGGCGACCGGCACGTCCGCGCCCCGGACCACCTCGCGCAGCTGCGCCCGCAGCAGCGGTCCGCTGGCCAGGGCGCGTACGACCGCCGCCACCCCGCGCTCGGCGGCCGCCTCGTCGACGCCCTCCTGCCGCAGCCGCCGGGCGTTGCCGACGTGCAGCGGCGGGGTGAGCAGCGCGTGCAGCCAGCCCAGGTCCTCGGCGAGCACCAGGTGCAGGGTGCCGCGGGCGAGCGTGTCGACGACGAGGGAGCGGTCCTCGGTGAGCGCCCGGTCGACCTCGGTCGCGTGCGCGACGCGCGAGCGGGAGCGCACCGAGAGCCGGGCGCCGCGGGGGTCCTGGGCCTGCACGGCGAGCAGCCGGTCCACGACGGCGAGCGCGTCGGGTGCCGGCGGACCGCTGAGCAGCTGCGCGCGCAGCCGCTGCCGCAGCACCGGGCCGACCGGCGCGCTCACGCCTCGTCGCCCCCGCGCAGCGCGGTGAGCAGCCGGCGCAGCGAGTCCAGCCGGGCCGCGCTGGCCCGGCCGCCAGCCACGGCGGCGTCCAGCGCGCAGCCGGGGGTGCCGGCCGCGTGCTCGCATCCCGGCGGGCAGGACTGGGCCTCGTCCGCCAGGTCGGGGAAGGCCGCGAGCACCCCCTCCGGGCTCACCGCCCCCAGCCCGAAGCTGCGCACGCCCGGGGTGTCGACGACGGTGCCGCCGCCGGGCAGCGGCAGCGCGACGGCGCTGGAGCTGGTGTGCCGGCCCTTGCCGACGCCGCTGACGTCGGCGACCGCGCGGCCCGCGTCGGGCACGAGCTGGTTGACCAGGGTCGACTTCCCGACGCCGGACTGCCCGAACAGCACGCTGACCCGCCCGGCGAGCCGCTCGCGCAGCTCCTCGACCCCCGTCCCCTGGCCGGTGACGACCGCGTCGACGCCGAGGGGGGCGTACAGCCCGAGCAGCTCCGCCGGGTCGGCGAGGTCGCTCTTGGTGAGGCACAGCAGCGGGGTGAGCCCGCCGTCGTACGCCGCGACGAGGCACCGGTCCACGAGCCGGGGGCGGGGGACCGGGTCGGCCAGGGCGGTGACCACGACGAGCAGGTCGGCGTTGGCGACGACCGGCCGCTCGACCGGGTCGGTGTCGTCCGGCGTGCGGCGCAGCAGCGAGCGGCGCTCCTCCACCCGCACGACCCGGCCGAGCGCGTCCGGGCCGCCGGACAGGTCACCGACCACGCGCCACCTCGTCGCCGACGACGACCGCGCGCCGGCCGAGCTCGCGCGCGCGGACCGCCGTCAGCAGGCCGCCCCCGGCGAGGCGCAAGCGGTAGCGCCCGCGGTCGACCGTGACGACGGTGGCGGCGCTGGCGTCCTCGTGCGCGGGTCGCGTGCGGGTCCGCGGTCGCGAGCCCCTTCCCGGGCCGCACCCGCACGTCGTCCTCGTCGAGCTCGCGCGGGCTCACCGGGCAGCCGTCACGCGCGCGCCAGCAGGCGGTCCCACGAGCCGACGAAGTCGGGCACGGTCTTGCGCGTCGTCGCGACGTCGACGACCTCGGTGCCCGGCGTCCCGAGCCCCAGCACGGCCCACGCCATGGCGATCCGGTGGTCGTCGTACGACGCCAGCACGCCGGGTCGCAGCGGTCGCGGGTGCACGACGAGCCCGTCCGGCGAGCTCCTCGACGCGACCTCCGACGCGGGTCAGCTCGGTGGCCAGGGCGGCGAGGCGGTCGGTCTCCTGCAGCCGCAGGTGGGCGATGCCGGTGAAGCGGCTGGGCGTGCTCGCCAGCGCCGCCAGCGCCGCGAGCACCGGGGTCAGCTCGCCGCAGTCGGTGAGGTCGGCCTCGACGCCGACCAGCCGGTCGCCCGCCGCGACCGTGAGCCCGTCCTCGCCGCGGCGCACCTGGCCGCCCATCCGGGCGAGCAGGTCCGGCAGCGCGGCGCCCGGCTGCGTGGTGCGGGCCGGCCAGTCGGCGACGGTCACCTGCCCGCCGCAGACCAGCGGCGCGGCGAGGTAGGCCGCCGCGGTGGACAGGTCGGGCTCGACCGCCGCGTCGCGCGGGCGCAGCGGGCCCGGGGCGACCCGCCAGGTCGCGGGCCCCGCGTCGTCGACGACGGCGCCGCAGGCGCGCAGCGCCTCCACGGTCATCGCCAGGTGCGGGGCGCTCGGCACCCGCGCCCCGACCGCGCGCACGACGACGCCCTCGTCGTAGCGGGGAGCGGCCAGCAGCAGCCCGCTGACGAGCTGCGAGGACGGTGACGCGTCGAGCTCCACCTCACCGCCGCGCAGGGCGCCGCGGCCGTGCACGACGACGGGCAGCGCGTCGACGCCGTCCAGGTCGGCGCCGAGGCGCCGCAGCGCGGCGAGCAGCGGGCCGAGCGGGCGCTCCCGCACCCGCGGGTCGCCGTCGAAGCGCACCGGCCCGTTCGCGAGCGCCGCGACCGCCGGCAGGAAGCGCGCGACGGTGCCGGCGTTGCCCACGTCGACGGCGGCCGCGGTCGGCGCGAGCGGTCCGGCGCTGCCGGTGACCCGCCAGTCGCCCGCGTCGGTGTCCTCGACCCGGACGCCCAGGACCCGCAGCGCCGCGGCCATGAGCTCGGTGTCGCGGCTGCGCAGCGGACGGCGCAGCGTGCTCGTCCCGTCGGCGAGGGCCGCCAGCACGAGCGAGCGGTTGGTGACGCTCTTGCTCCCCGGCAGCGCCACGACCGCGTCCAGCGGGCCCGGCGAGACCGGCGCCGGCCACGGGTCGGGCAGCGCCGGGCGCCCCTGCCCGTCAGCCGGCACGGCGCACCCCCCTCGGACCGGGCGGCCGGCGGCCGCGTCCCCGGGCAGTCTGCCCGAGCGCTCGGCCGCCGGGCGCGCCTCGCCGCCCTGGGCCGCCCTAGACTGCACGGGTGAGGACCGCGTACGCCGCTGCCGCATCGGGTCCTCTCCTGCTCGCCCTGCTGACCGGGTGCGGGGGTGCGAGCAGCAGCGCGTCGCCGACCTCCGGACCTCCGACGGCACCGAGCACCGCGCCCGCGGCACCCGGGGCGACGTCGCCGAGCTGCCCCGCGCCGTCGGCGAGCAGCACCACCTGGCCGGACGGCGTCCCGCCGGACCTGCCGCAGCCGCCAGGCACCTCCGTCACCTCCGCCAGCACGGCCGAGGGCGGGGTGCGCGTCGTGCGCTTCACGACGCAGGACAGCCTGCGCCAGGGGGTCCTGTTCGTCGTGCGCGCGCTCCCCGCGGCGGGCTACGCGGTCGGCCGCGGCGACGCCGAGGCCGCCGAGGCCGACGCGCCGTTCAGCCGCGGCGACCTGCGCGGCGTCTACCGCATGGTGGCCCGCGACACCTGCACCACCGACTGGCTGCTCGCGCTCACCAGCTCGTCCGGCGGAGCCCCGGGACCGCTGCTGCCCACGCCGACCGGCAGCACCTCACCGCTGCCCTTCGGCTAGACCGAGCGGCGTGAGCGCGGGCGTCCTGCTGCAGGCGCTGCTCGTCGGGCTGGCGGACGGCGCCGTCCTCGGGCTCGTGGCCCTGGGCTTCACGCTCGTCGCGGGCACCGTCCGCGTGCTGCACCTGGCCCACGGCGACGTCGTGGTCGCGGCCGTGCTCACGGCCGTGCTGCTGGTCGTCGGCCGCACCCCGGTGGCGAGCACTCCCGGAGCGGTGGCGAGCGTCCTGCTGGTCGTCCTCGCCCTGGCCGCGGGCGCCGCCCTGTCGGTGCTCGTCGCCGCGGTCGCGGTCGCGCCGGCCCTGGGCGACGAGCCCGCGGGGCGGGCGGAGGACCCGCTGGGCTGGGTCGCCGGTCTGGTCACCGCCGGCCTGCTGCTCCGCGAGGGGCTGGGACTGCTGCTGCCCGCGCAGGCCAGCGCCGTGCCCGACCCGCTGCGGCTGCAGCAGGTCGTCGGGCCGCTGGCGCTGCCGGGCGGCACCGCGCTGCCCGCCGCCGTGCTGCCGGTGCTCGTCCTGGGCGCGGCCGCCGGCATCGCCGCCGAGCGGCTGCTGGTGCGCTCGCGCACCGGCCGGGCGCTGCGCGCGGTCGCCGACGACCCGCAGGCCGCCGCCCTGTGCGGCGTCCCGCCGCGACGGGCGCTGCTGCTCGCGTTCGCCGCCGCGGGCCTGCTCGCCGGGCTGGCCGGGCTGCTCGACGCCTCGGGTCGGGCGGTGCAGGTCGACGACGGGGTGGTGCTCGGCCTGTCCGGCGCCGCCGCGGCGCTGCTCGGCGGGCTCGGGTCGCTGCGCGGGGCCCTGCTCGCCGGGCTCGGCCTGGGCGTCGTCCGCTCCGTGGTCGTCGTCGAGGCGGGCGGGCAGTGGGCCCCGGTCGTCCCGCTGGCCGTGCTCGTCGCGCTGCTGGCCGTGCGGCCGGAGGGCCTGCGCCGGCGGGTCGCGGCGTGAGCGCCGTCGACCTCGCCGCGGCGCTCTACCTGCTGCTGGCCGCCCTCGGGCTGGCCCTGTCGGTGTCCTGGGCCGGGCTCCCCGTGCTCAGCCAGGGCGCCTTCGTCGCGGTCGGCGGCTTCGGCACCGCCCTGCTGGGCCCCGGCGGGGCCGGACTGCCGCTCGGCGTCGCCGTGGTGCTCGCCGTGACGGCAGCGGCTGCTGCGGGCTGGCTGGTCGGGCTCGCCGGGGGCCGGCTGTCCGGCGCCCCGCTGGCCCTCGCGACCTGGGGCCTGGCCTGGCTCGCGGCCGAGGTCCTGCGCGCCTTCCCGGGGACGTACGGCGGGGAGCAGGGCCTGGTCCGCCGCGCTCCGGCGGTCCTGCGCTCGCCGGCGCTCGGCGTCGAGGTCGCCCTGACCCCCGCCGTGCACGTCGCCTGCGCGCTGGGCCTGTGCCTGCTCGCCGTGGCCGTGCTCGTCCGCCTGGACCGCAGCGCCGGGGGCCTGGACCTCGCGGCCCTGCGCGAGGGCCCGGAGCTGGCTGCCGGCCTCGGCCTCCCCGTCGGGGCCCGTCGCCGGGCCGTGCTCGCCGCGACCGCCGGCACCGGGGGGCTGGCCGGCGCCGGCACCGCTGTCCTGCTCGGGCTCGTCGCCGCGCAGGACGTCGGGCCGCTGCTGTCGCTGCAGCTGTTCGTCGCGGTGCTGGTCGGCGGCACGGCGCGCTGGTGGGGCCCGGTCCTCGGCGTCGCCGTGCTCACCGCTGTCCCGCCGGTCGCGGACGCCCTGGCCCGGGCGGCCGCCCTCGACCCGGCACGCTCCCGCGGGGCCCTGACCGCCGGCCTGCTGGTCGTCGCCCTCGCCGTGCGCGCCGCGCTGCGGCGCCGGCTGCCCGACGGTGAGCCGCTGCCGCCGTCCGGCGAGGCACCGGCCCCGGCCGACCCGGTCGCGTGGCGCCCGGTGCTGCTGCGCGCCCACGGGGTCGGCGCGGCGTACGGCTCGCGCACCGTCCTCGAGGACGTCGACCTCACCGTGCGCGCCGGGGAGGTGCACGCGCTCGTCGGGCCCAACGGCTCGGGCAAGTCGACGCTGCTCGCCGTGCTCGCCGGCGACCTCGCCCCCACGAGCGGCCGCGTGGAGGTCGCCGGGGCCCCGGCGCCGGCGGGCACCGCCGCCCGGGTCGCCGCCGGCGTCGTGCGCACCCCGCAGCGCACCGTGCTGCTGCCGGGCCTCGCGCCCGCGCGGCAGGTCGAGGTGGGCGCGCGCGGCAGCAGCCGCGCGCCGCTCGCCGTGCTGCGCGGCCTGCTGTCGACGCCGTCGGCCCGCGCGGCCGCCGCCCGCCGCCGCGGCGTCGTCGCGGCCGCGCTGCGCGGCACCGGACTGCTCGAGCAGGCCGGCGCCGACGCTCCCCGGCTGCGCGCCGGCGACCAGCGGCTGCTGCAGGTCGCCCGCGCCGCCGGCACCGGTGCCGGCGTCCTCCTGCTCGACGAGCCGGCCGCCGGCATGTCGGCGCCGGAGCGGCGGCGCCTCGTCGCCGCGCTGCGCGGGCTCGCGGGGAACGGCGCCGCCGTCCTGCTCGTCGAGCACGACATGCGCCTGGTCGGCGAGGTGGCCGACCGGGTCACCGTGCTGGACGGTGGGCGCGTGCTCGCCCGTGGCCGCCCCTCCGCCGTCCGGGACGACCCCGCGGTGCGCCGCGCCTACCTGGGCGGCGTCTCCCCGGACCCGGCTCCCGCGCGGCCGCGCCGGCTGACCCCGCCGCTGACCCCGCCGCTGACCCCGCCGCTGACCCTGCCGCTGACCCTGCCCCGAGGAGCTCCGCATGAGGTCCCCCCGCTCCCGCGCCGCCGCGGCCGCCCTGCTGCTCGGCTCCGGGGCGCTGCTCGCCGGCTGCGGCGCCGGCGACGGCGACGGCACGGACGCTCTCGTCGTCGTGAGCGCCCCGCTGTCCAGCTCGCCGTGGATCGGCGCCTTCGCCGAGCGGGGGGCCCGGCTCGCGGCCGAGCAGCTCGGCGACGTGCGCGTCGAGGTGCTCGACAACCGCGGCTCGGCCGCCCAGGCCGCCGCCGACGCCCGCACCGCCGTCGAGCGCGGCGCGGTCGCGCTCATCACCGACGGGGTGGGCGCCCTGGCCGTCGCCGCCGTCACCGACCCGGTGCCCCTGCCGGTGTTCGTCGTCTTCGAGGGCGGCGCCTCGCTCGTCGACCCGCAGGCGCACCCGACGCTGTTCCGGATGGCGCCGGCCGACAAGCCGATGAGCCGGCGGCTCGCGTCGTACCTGTCGGAGAAGGCGAGCGCGGTCTCGCTCATCGGGGACGACACGTCGTACGGCCGGGAGGGCACCGACGCGACGGCTGCCGAGCTCGAGCGCAACGGGGTGCGCGTCGCGAGCCGCGCGACCGTGCCCGCGGGCGCCGCGGACCTCAGCGCGCAGGTGCTCGAGGCGCGCCGCGCCGGCGCGCAGGTGCTCGTCGTGTGGACCGGCGCCGCGGGGGTCGCCGAGGTCCTGTCGGCCGCCCGCGGCGCCGGCTGGGACGTGCCCGTCTACACCGGCCCGACCGGGGAGGACCCGCTGGTGCGCCAGCGCCTCGCCGACCACCCCGAGTGGGTCGACGGGCTCACCTTCGTGTCCTTCCGCATCACCAGCGAGACCGGGCCGGAGCCGTTCGCGGCCTACCGCGCGGCGTACGAGGCGGAGTACGGCCCGGAGCGCGTCGGCGTCGGCGACGTCGTGCAGCCGCCGGACTGGTCGATGTACTCCTACGACGCCGTCGTGCTCGTGCACGCCGCGCTCGAGCGCGCCGGCGGCGAGCCCGGCGCCCCGCTCATGGCCGCGCTGGAGACCACGGTCGTCACCGGCGCGAACGGCGACGAGCGCGGCTACGGACCGACCGACCGCGAGGGCGTGTCGCCCGACGACATGTACTTCGGCCGCTTCGGCCCCGACCTGCGCTTCACCCCCGTCGGCGACGACGTCCTGTCGACCGGCCTGCCGCCGGTGGCGCAGTAGCCGTGTGCGGTCGCTACGCCAGCAGCCGGCCGGTCGACGACCTGCTCGTGCACTTCGAGGTCGACGACCCGCCGGAGGAGCGGCTGCCGCCGTCGTGGAACGTCGCCCCCACCGACCCGGTCGCCGTCGTGCTCGAGCGGTCCGGCCGCCGCCGGCTCGCCGTCGCGCGCTGGGGGCTCGTGCCGTCCTGGGCCCGCGACGCCAAGGGCGCCGCACGGCTCATCAACGCGCGGCGCGAGACGCTGGCCGACAAGCCCGCGTTCCGCAGCGCGTACGCCCGGCGCCGCTGCCTCGTCCCCGCCGACGGCTACTACGAGTGGCAGCAGCGCGGCGGCCGCAAGCAGCCGTGGTACCTGTCCGCCCGCGACGGGGCGCCGCTGGCCATGGCCGGGCTGTACGAGGTGTGGCGCGACCCCGGCGGCGCGGCGCTGTGGACCTGCACGGTCGTCACCACCGACGCCGCGGACGAGCACGGCGACATCCACGACCGCACGCCGCTGCTCGTCGGCCGGCAGGACTGGTCGCGCTGGCTCGACCCGGAGCTCGCCGACCCGGGCGACGACCTGCTCGTGCCGGGCACGCCCGGCGTGCTCGACGCCTGGCCGGTGGGCCGCGCCGTGGGCAACGTGCGCCACGACGGTCCCGAGCTGGTGCAGCAGGTGGCCCTCGAGGGCTGAGCGCGTCTGCGCCCGGTCGGGGCGCCCGCGCCGTACGATGGTGGTGCGTGTCCGGCTCGGACACCTCGGCGGACTCCTCGGCCGGGGTCGCCGGACCGCGGCCGACGGCACGTCGCCGCCGGCACCCCCGCCCGGCCGACAGCGCTGCGCGCGCTGCCCGCCCGGGACCCGGCCGACCACGTCCCCGGCGGCCTCGGCGCCCGTGCCGACGGGGGAGCGGCCCGCGGTCCCGCCGCGGGCGGCCGGACGGTGAAGGAGGACGGCGTGGCACGAGAACGACGGGCGTCCGCGCCCCCGCGGCGGCCGGTGCGCCCGCAGGCGCAGGGGATCGTCGCGGTGCTGACCCGGGCGGTGCGCGACGTCGAGACGGCCGTGCAGAGCGGTCGCCCGCGCACCTCGACGCGCAGCACCTTCCAGGCGGTGGCGCTGCTCGTGCGCGAGGAGCGGGCGCGCATCCAGGCGGCCGAGGTGTCCGAGGCGCGCCGTGGTGACCAGCTCAAGCGGCTGGACGGCGTGGCGACCGCGCTCGCCCGCACCGCGGCGCGCGACGGCACGCTGCTGGCGCTGCTCGCCGACGACGCGGAGACGCTGCCCGAGACCCGCTCGCTGGTGCGCGAGCTGCGCGCCGCCGCCGGCGTGGACGCTCCCGACGAGCCCGTCGCGCCCGAGCCGACCGCGGTGTCCGCGCCGCGCGCGGAGCGGCAGGTCGTGCCGCGCTCGGTCCTGTCCCGCCAGCTGGCCAACCCCTTCCTCGAGCCGGACTTCTCGGCGGCGCCGGCGCCTCCCAAGCCGCGGCTGCTCGCCTCGTGGGAGCTGCTCGGGCCGCTGCTGCGCTCCTTCGAGGAGGCGTCCGGCGGCGCGCCGTCGTGCATGCGCCTGCCCGGCGCCGGGCCGGTGGGCACCGCCTCCGGGCGCGAGCTCATGCCGCACCAGGCGCAGGTGGTCGCCGCAGCCGCTGCCGGGCACCGCACCTTCCTGCTGGCCGACGAGCCGGGCCTCGGCAAGACCGCGCAGGCGCTGCTGGCGGCGCAGGCGGCGGACGCCTTCCCGCTGCTCGCGGTCGTGCCCAACGTGGTCAAGACCAACTGGGCGCGCGAGGCGGCGCTGTGGACCCCCGGCCGCTCGGCGACCGTCGTGCACGGCGACGGCCACGACGTCGACGCCTTCTCCGACGTCGTGGTCGTCAACTACGAGGTGCTCGACCGGCACGTCGGCTGGCTCGGCAGCTTCGGCTTCCGCGGGATGGTCGTCGACGAGGCGCACTTCATCAAGAACAAGACGTCGCAGCGCTCGCGCCACGTGCTCGAGCTGTCGACGCGGGTCCGCAGCCGCACCCCGCGGCCGCTGCTCATGGCGCTCACCGGCACGCCGCTCATCAACGACGTCGAGGACTTCCTGGCCATCTGGCAGTTCCTGGGCTGGACCGGCGACAGCGAGCCGTCGCCCGAGCTCGTGGCCGCGCTGGAGCGCAACGGCCTCACCCCGGTCGACCCCGGCTTCCGACCCGCGGCCCGCGCGGCCGTCATCGACCTGGGGATCGTGCGGCGCCGCAAGGTCGACGTGGCCGCCGACATCCCCGCCCGGCGCATCGCCGACCTGCCCGTCGAGCTCGACGGCGCGCTGGGCCGGTCGGTGCGCGAGGCCGAGCGCGTCCTCGCCCGGCGGCTCGTGCGGCGCTACCGCAGCGCGCTGGAGGCGCGGTCCCCGGGCGTCGAGGTCGAGGGCATCGACGCCGACCTGGTGCGCAAGGTCGCCGGGTGGGAGCGGCAGGACTCCGCCGAGGACGGCACCGTGGAGAACGTCTTCAGCATGATGCGGCGGATCGGCCAGGCCAAGGCCGGGCTGGCTGCCGACTACGCCGCGCAGCTGGCCCGCAGCGTCGGCAAGGTCGTGCTGTTCGCCAAGCACGTCGACGTCATGGACACCGCGGAGCAGACCTTCGCCGCCCGCGGCATCGGCCACTGCTCGGTCCGCGGCAACCAGACCAACCGGGTGCGTCAGGCGGCCATCGACGCGTTCACCACCGACCCCGACGTGCAGATCGCCGTCTGCTCGCTCACCGCGGCCGGGGTCGGCCTCAACCTGCAGGTCGCCTCCGACGTCGTGCTGGCCGAGCTGAGCTGGACGGCGGCGGAGCAGACCCAGGCGATCGACCGCGTGCACCGGATCGGGCAGGACCAGCCGGTCACCGCCTGGCGGATCATCGCCGCCCAGACGATCGACGCCCGGGTCGCCGAGCTGCTCGACGAGAAGGCGGGGCTGGCGGCCCGCGCCCTCGACGGCAGCGACGAGGAGGTCGGCTCCTCCGTCGACGTCCAGCTGGAGGCCCTCGTCTCGCTGCTCACGGAGGCGTTGCGGGAGGAGCAGGCGGGCGCGCTGCGCACCGCGCTGCCCTCCACCTGAGCGCCTGCCGTCAGGCCTGCCGCCACACCCCGACGGCTCCGGTCAGCACGAGCAGCAGGGCGACGCCGCCGAGCGCGAGGGCGTACGGCCGGGGCCGCAGCGGCGCGCGCACCGCCGCGGGCACCGGCGGCACCGCCAGGGCGTAGGAGAAGGTCGTGCGGCCGGTGCCGGGCAGGTCGGCGCCCAGGTACGGCGAGTAGGCCGTCGCGCGGGCGCCGGCCGCCGCCACGTCGACGAGCAGGTCGAGCGCCGCCCGCCGGGCCGCAGCGTCGGGACCGGCCGCCGCCCAGGCCGCCCAGCTCGCGGCCCCGCCGGGCGGGGTCAGCGCGCGGGGGTCGAGCGCCGGCACCGCGAGCAGGTCGAGCACGAGGGTGCCGGGGCCGTCGGCGCGCACCTCGAAGCGGGCCGGGGCACCGGCCAGCGTCCCGGCGACCGCGGCGCCGTCCGCCGTCGGCGTCGTGCCCGGGCCGGTCACCGTGCCCGTCGTGCCCGTCAGGGCCAGCCTCCCGGTCAGGCGCAGCGGCACCTGCTGCGCCGCCGCACGGGTGCCCGGCGTCGTGACCGGGACCGTGTCGGGCAGGCCCGCGGCGGTGGTCGGCAGCCGCGGCCCCGGCGGCGCGACCGCGACGGCGCGGGCCGCGTCGAGCGCGGCGGCGACCGGAGCCGGCTCGGCGTCGAGCGCGGTCGGCAGCTCCGCCGGCTGGGCGGTGCGGTCGGCGACCACGACCGACACCGTGCCGCCGGAGGGCAGCACGCCCCCCGGCGGGACCGGCCCGGGCAGCCCGCCGGTCGGGGTCCAGGCCAGCGCCACGTCCAGCGGCAGGCGCGGCTGCTCCAGCCCCGGGTCCAGCGTGAGCAGGGCGGCGAGCTCGCGCGGCGGGTCGCCGCTGGTGAAGCCCTGCCAGACCACGGCGCCGAACTTGGTGACCGGCGCCGACTCCTCCGACAGCGACACCGCCGCCCGCGCCGGGCCGCGCTCGCGCACCTGGAAGTCGCCGGTGCCCGACAGGACGACGCGCTGCTCGAGCAGGACCTGCGCGACGTCGCCCGAGCCGTCCAGGGCCACGCGCACCTGCTCGTCGTCGTCGGCCGGTCCGGGCACCCGCGAGACGAGCCGCCGGTCCGGGCGCGCGCCGACCGCGGCCAGCAGCGCGGCCGAGGTGCTCTGCGCCTCGGCGGGCGTGGGCAGCCGCAGCGGCACGGTGCCCGCGGGCAGGGGAGCGGCGACCGCCGGGGCCACCGGGGCTCCTGGCCCGGGAGCGGTGAGGGCGGCCGGCAGCAGCAGCAGCAGCAGGCCGCGCCGGCACGGGCCCCGCCGAGCTGCGACCCGCACCACGCCCCGAGGCTAGGTGACCGGTGCGGTCCGCTGGGTAGGCCGACCACCGACGGGCCGCTGGCGGCCCCTGCCCATCCTCTGCACGACCTTCCCGAAGGAGCACCCCCGTGGACACCGACGCCGCCCGCACCGCGCTCGAGCAGCGGCTGCGCGAGCTCGACAGCGCGACGACGACGCTGGAGGCGGAGGGCGCCGGCGAGAGCTCCGAGCTCAGCCACCTCAGCCAGCACCCCGGCGACCTCGGCAGCGAGGTGGCCGACAACGACCGCGAGCACGCGCTGCTCGACGCCGCCGACGAGCAGCGCGCCGAGGTCGAGGCCGCTCTCGCCCGGCTCGACGCCGGGACGTGGGGCACCTGCGTCGACTGCGGCCGGCAGATCGACGAGGCCCGGCTGGAGTTCCGCCCCGAGGCCGCGCGCTGCCTGGAGGACCAGACCAGGCACGAGGCCGCCGCGGGCTGAGCGCCCGGCCCGGGCGGGTCCGCTCAGGCGGGCCGGCGGGCGCTCGCCACCAGGTGCAGCCCCGCCGACTCCCCGGCCCGCTTCTCCTCCAGGGACAGCTCGGTGGTGCTGAGCGCCTCCAGCGCCGCCGACCCGCCCTGCGCCAGGGACCGCTCGACGGCGGCCGGCGCGAGCACGGTCCGCGGCCGGACCCAGTCGACCTCCAGGCCGGCGTCGGCGAGCAGGCCGGCCAGCTCCTCCGGCCAGAAGCAGCGCGAGACCGACCCGTCCGACGGGTCGGGCACGAGCACGACGTCGGCGCTCGGCACGTCGGCGAGCTCGGCCCAGCGGCCCTGCTCGGCGAGCAGGGCGAGACCCAGGCCGAGCGACTCCACGACGAGCAGGAGCCGCCCACCAGGACGCAGCACGCGGAACAGGTCGGCGCAGGTGACCTCCATCGCCAGGCACGACGACAGCGCCCGCGACTCGGCGAGCACGGCGTCGACCGACGCGTCCGCGAGCCACGACAGCGAGCGGGAGTCGGCCTGCACCCGCAGGAGCCGGCCGGGGACCCCGTCGCGGGGCAGCGGCGCGGGCGAGAGGGCCGCGTGCACCACCTCGTGCCCGGCCGCGGCCAGCTGACGGGCGAACCGGGCCCGTCCGCCGGACAGGTCCAGCACCCGGCTCGGCTGCTCGGGCGCCCACGCCGCCACCTGCCGCGCCGCGACCTCCTCGTAGAAGGTCCAGTAGGTCGAGTCGTCGGGCGGGCGCGGCGAGCCCGCACCAGCGCTGCCCGAGGACGGTCCGGCGGCACGCACCTGCAGCACCTACCCTCCCGCCCGTGCCCGTCACGTCCTGCGAGCAGGTGAGCACGCCCACGGGGACCGCGCGGCTGCACGTCGACGGTGCGGGCCCGGCCCGCCTGGTCCTCGGCCACGGGGCCGGCGGCGGGGTCGACGCGCCGGACCTGCTCGCCGCCCGCGACGCGGCGCTGTCCGCCGGTCTGCAGGTCGTCCGCGTCGAGCAGCCCTGGCGGGTCGCCGGCAGGCGGGTCGCCGAGGCGCCGGCCCGGCTGGACCTGGCCTGGCGGGCGGCGCTGGCGGTCCTGCCGCCCGCACCGACGGTGCTCGGCGGGCGCAGCGCGGGAGCCCGGGTCGCCTGCCGCACCGCGGACCTGCCCGACGTGCGGGCGGTGCTCTGCCTCGCCTTCCCCCTGCGTCCGCCGCGGGGGACGGACCGGACCGCCGAGCTGGCCCTGCCCCCGGTGCCGGTGCTCGTCGTGCAGGGCGGCCGCGACCGCTTCGGGGTGCCGGACGCGGTGCCGGGCCGCGAGGTCGTCGTCGTCGAGGGCGCCGACCACGCCTTCGCGGTCCGCCGGCGCGACGGCGTGCCCGACCCGCTCGGGCAGGTGCGCGCCGCCGTGGTCAGGTGGCTGGGCCGTCAGGCGCTGACGTAGACCTCGGCGGCGACGGCGCCGAGCACGACCACGTCGCGCCCGTCGACCCGCAGCACGAGGTCGCCGTCGCGGTCCTCGGCGACGACCACCTCCTGGCCGGGGAGCAGCCGCCCGGCCTCCAGCGTGCGCATGTGCTCCAGCTGGGTCTGCAGGTGCTCGTCGATGCGCAGCACCGTGCAGGTGGTGCCGGGGGAGACGTCGGACAGCTTGCGCAGCGGCCCGGGGTCGGAGGCGTTGGCCGAGCCGGGGATCGGGTTGCCGTGCGGGCAGGCCCCGGGGTCGCCGAGCAGCGCCACGAGGTGCTCCTCGAGGATCGGGCTGATGGCGTGCTCGAGCCGGCAGGCCTCCTCGTGCACCTGCGACCACGGCACCTTGAGCACGTCGACGAGCAGCAGCTCGGCCAGCCGGTGGCGGCGCAGCATCGAGGTGCCGTACTCCCGCCCGGTCTCGGTGAGGTGCATGACGCGGTCGCGGTCGAGCACGAGGTAGCCCTCGCGCTCCAGGCGCTTCACCGTCTCGCTGACGGCGGGGGCGGAGACGCCCAGCCGCTCCACGAGCCGCGCGCGCATCGGCACGATGCCCAGCTCCTCGAGCTCCAGGATCGTCTCGAGGTACTGGTCCACGGCGGGGTGGTGGCCGGCGGACATGGCCCGATCCTACGGTCCGGGTGCGGGCGGGAATCGGGCCCGAGCGGACCCGGTTGTACGCACCGTGACGACGCCGGTCCGGCGCCGCCGCACGTCCCGCGAGGAGGTCGGATGCCGTTCCACGCCGCCGAGCCCCGGCTGTGCGAGGCCGGGACCGTGGGGAGCGCCGCCGCGCCGCCGCCGGGTCCGCAGGTGAGCGCGCGGGTAGTCTCGCCGGAGCGGCCCGCGGGCCGTTCCCCGGAGGAGGTGGGCCCCGTCGAGACCGAGACGAGCGAGCAGCGCAGCGCCCGGTTCGAGCGCGACGCCCTGCCGTTCCTGGACCAGCTGTACTCCGCGGCGCTGCGCATGACGCGCAACCCGGCCGATGCCGAGGACCTGGTGCAGGAGACCTTCGTCAAGGCCTTCGCGGCGTTCCACCAGTTCCAGGAGGGCACCAACCTCAAGGCCTGGCTCTACCGCATCCTCACCAACACCTTCATCAACTCCTACCGCAAGAAGCAGCGGCAGCCGCTGCAGGCCCCCACGGAGGAGATCACCGACTGGCAGCTGGCGGCCGCGGAGCAGCACACCTCCAGCGGTCTCAAGAGCGCGGAGACCGAGGCGCTCGACCACCTGCCCGACAGCGACGTGAAGCAGGCGCTGCAGGAGCTGCCCGAGGACTTCCGGATGGCGGTCTACCTCGCCGACGTCGAGGGCTTCTCCTACAAGGAGATCGCCGAGATCATGGGCACGCCCATCGGCACGGTGATGAGCCGGCTGCACCGTGGCCGCCGGGGGCTGCGCAGCCGCCTGTCGGACTACGCCGTCGAGCGGGGCCTCGTCCGCGCCGGCGCGCAGGAGACGTCGTGAGCTGCGGCGAGCCGCACGAGACCCCCTGCAGCGAGGTCCTCGACGCGGTCTACCTCTACCTCGACGGCGAGCAGGACGCCCCCAGCCGCGAGAAGGTCCGCCAGCACCTGGACGAGTGCGCCCCGTGCCTGCGGCAGTTCGGCCTCGAGCAGGCCGTGAAGGCGCTGGTCGCCCGCTGCTGCGGGGCCGACCCGGTGCCGGGCGACCTGCGCGACCGGGTCCTGGGCCGGATCCGCCAGGTGCGGGTGGAGATCGACAGCCTGGAGTACCGCGCGGAGTAGACCGCCCGGGCACGCAGCGTGGCCGGACCGCCTAGGGTCCGTGCCATGACGTGGCTGGTGACGGGCGGGGCGGGCTACATCGGGGCGCACGTGGTGCGCGCGATGGTGGCCGACGGGCAGCGGGTCGTCGCGCTCGACGACCTGTCCACCGGCCGGGCCGACCGGGTCGACCCCGGCGCGGCCTTCGAGGAGGGCAGCGTCCTCGACCGCGGCCTCGTGCGTCGCGTCCTGCGCGAGCACGGGGTCACCGGCGTGGTGCACGTCGCGGCCAAGAAGCAGGTCGGGGAGTCCGTCGCGGACCCGCTGCTGTACTACCGCGAGAACGTCGAGGGCCTCGTCGCGCTGCTCGACTCCTGCCGGGACAAGGGCGTCGACCGGTTCGTCTTCTCCTCCAGCGCCGCCACGTACGGCCTGCCCGACGTCGACCTCGTCACCGAGGACACCCCGGGCGAGCCGCTGTCGCCGTACGGCGAGAGCAAGCTCGTCGGCGAGTGGCTGCTGCGCGACTGCGAGCGGGCGTACGGGATGCGGGCCGTCCTGCTGCGCTACTTCAACGTGGCGGGCACGGCGGCCCCCGAGCTCGGCGACGCCGGGATCTTCAACCTCGTCCCCATGGTCTTCGAGCGGGTCGAGGCCGGCGAGCGGCCGCGGGTCTTCGGCGCCGACTACCCGACGGCGGACGGCACCTGCGTGCGCGACTACGTGCACGTCGCCGACATCGCCGACGCCCACCTCGCGGCCGCCCGGGCGCTCGACGCCGGCGGGCCCGGCGCGACCTACAACATCGGCCGGGGTGAGGGCGCCAGCGTGCTCGACGTGCTGCGCGTCGTCGGCGAGGTGACGGGCCGGGACACCACTCCCGAGGTCGTCGACCGACGGCCGGGCGACCCGGCCCGGGTCGTGGCCAGCGTCGAGCGGGTCCGCGACGGCCTGGGCTTCACGGCCCAGCGCGACCTGCGCGACATGGTCAGCAGTGCCTGGGGCGCCTGGCGGGCCGCCCGCGACGACCGCTAGACGCGCGGGAGCCCCGGCCGCGAGCAGCGGTCCGGGGCTCCCGCGCGTCCGGGATCAGGCGTTGGGGCGGTTGCCGTGGTTCGCCTTGTTCTTCTTGCGCGCGCGCTTCTTGCGGCCCTTCTTGGCCATGGCGTCCTCCTGCTGTCGTCGTGGTCCTGCTGCGGCGTCCAGGGTCGCACACTTGACACCTGAGCGACTGGGGCTCAACATGTTGACCGGCAGCCGCGCAGGGGGCGCGGCGGGACCACGAGGAGGAGAGATGCAGGTGCAGCGTTCCTGGGACCCCTTCACGGTGCTCGCCCGGATGGACCGCGAGTTCGACGAGCTGGTGCGCCGCACGTGGGGCGGCCCGGGCCGCACGCCCGCCCCGGCCGGCTTCGTGCCGGCGGTCGAGGTGGTGCGCGACGGCGAGGACGTCGTGGTGCGGGTCGAGCTGCCCGGGATCGACGTCGAGCGCGACGTGAGCATCGAGGTCGAGCGCGGCAAGCTGGTCATCAGCGGCGAGCGGCGCAGCGCCTCCGACGGCGAGGGCGTGCTGGTGCGCGAGCTGCGCTACGGCGCGTTCCGCCGCGAGTTCGCCCTGCCGCAGGGGATCTCGCCGGAGCAGGTCGAGGCGTCGTACGACTCCGGGCTGCTCGACGTCCGCGTCCGCGCCGCCGTCACGCCCGAGCCGCAGCCGGTCAAGGTCCCGATCCGCCGGGCCGCCGGCCGCCGCGAGGTCGTGGCCGAGGCGAGCGGGCAGGAGCCCGGCGACCGGCAGGCCGTCGAGGGCTGACGGCGCCGGGGACCAGCGCGGGGGCCTGCTCGGGCGCGCCGTGTGCCCCGCCCCCGGCCCGCCCGAGCAGGCCCAGCAGCACCAGCTGACCCAGCCCGGCGGCGACGAGCACGTCGCCGGGGCTGACGACCTCCGGGCGCAGCGGCAGCGGCACGGGCACGACGTCGCCGAGCAGCCGCAGCCGCGTCGAGGCCGTCTCGGGCTCGTGCCGCGGGTCGTCCACGCCGTACGGCGCCAGGCCGGGCCCGGGGGCGGCGGGCAGCGCCTCGAGGGGGACGCCGGCGCGCAGCGCCGCCCGCTCCGACACCGGCATCGCCCCGTTCGCCGCGACGACGACGCCGTTGAGCAGCAGGCCCAGCGCGACCAGCCCCAGCCCCCGCACCCCGCGGTTGCGGGCCAGGAACGCGACCACCAGCGCCGCGGAGGCGACGAGACCGCCGGCCCAGACCGGTCCGCCGACGGCTGCGCCGACCGCCTGCGCGGCCAGCGCGAGCACGAGCAGGCGCCTCGACCGCAGCGTCAGGTCGGCCAGCCGCGCCGGCCGGCCCCCGGCCGCGAGCGCGACGAGCAGCGCCCCGAGCAGCACCGCGACGACCAGGCCCACGCGGCCAGTCTGCCGCGCTCCCGGTCGTACGCTGCGCCCATGACCGAGACCCCCGGCAGCTCCGTCCCCTCCGAGGCGCCGCAGGCGCCGCTGCCCGGTGCGGTCGGCCACGACGACGAGCGGCCCACGAAGCTGCTCGAGCTCATGACCACGGGGTGGGCCGAGCGCACCGAGGAGCTGCCGGAGCCCTCGCCCGCCGCGCCCTACCGCGCGCAGCGGCGTGCGGCGCTGGCGGCGCGCTTCCCCGGCGAGACCCTCGTCGTGCCGACCGGCGGCTACCGCACGCGCAGCAACGACACCGAGTACCGCTTCCGCCCCGGCACCGAGTTCGCGCACCTCGCCGGCTCGCACGAGCCCGACGCCGTGCTCGTCGTCGACCCGGACGGGTCCTCCGTGCTCTACCAGGCGCCGACGATGGACCGGTCCACGCCGGCGTTCTTCAGCGACCGGATGTACGGCGAGCTGTGGGTCGGACCGCGCCCCTCGCTGGCGGCGACCAGCGCGCTGCTGGGCCTGGAGACCCGCCCGCTCGAGGAGCTCGACAAGCTCGGCGGCACGACCGCCCGGGTCGTGCGCGGCCTCGACGCCCGGGTCGAGGGGCTGTTCGACCTCGACGAGGAGCGCGACCGCGAGCTGGCCGCGTTCCTGTCCGAGCTGCGGCTCGTCAAGGACGAGCACGAGGTCGGCCAGCTGCAGGAGGCCGTCGACGCGACGGTGCGCGGCTTCGAGGACGTCGTGCGCTCGCTCGGCGAGGCCAAGGCGTCCAGCGAGCGCTGGCTCGAGGGCGTGTTCGGCCTGCGCGCCCGGGTCGACGGCAACGACGTCGGCTACGGCAGCATCTGCGCGGCGGGGTCGCACGCCTGCACGCTGCACTGGACCGACAACGACGGGCCGGTGCGCGACGGCGACCTCGTGCTGCTCGACATGGGCGTCGAGGGGCACGAGCTCTACACCGCCGACGTCACCCGCACCCTCCCGGTGAGCGGACGGTTCACCGACCGCCAGCGGCAGGTCTACGACCTCGTCGTCGCGGCCGCCGACGCCGCGATGGCCGCCTGCCGCGCCGGCGCCGACTTCCTCGACCCGCACCGCGCGGCCATGCGGGTGCTCGCGCACGGGCTCGTCGACCTCGGCGTGCTCGACGACGCCGAGGCCGCGCTCGCCGACGACGACAAGCGCTACGCCCGCTGGACGCTGCACTCGGTGAGCCACATGCTCGGCATCGACGTGCACGACTGCGCGCACGCCCGGACCGAGACCTACCGCGGCGGCACGCTGCAGCCGGGCATGGTGCTCACCATCGAGCCGGGGCTGTACTTCCAGCCCGACGACCTGCTCGTGCCCGAGGACCTGCGCGGCACCGGCGTGCGCATCGAGGACGACGTGCTCGTGCTGGCCGAGGGCGACCCGGCCGGCTGCCGCAACCTGTCGGCGGCGCTGCCGCGCGGGAGCGCCGCCGTCGAGGCGTGGATGGCGGGCCTGCTCGGCTGAGCCGTGCACGGCCGGTCAAGCGGCCGGGCCGAGCCGCCGAAGCACCTGGCGTGACCACCTCGATCGAGCCGTTCCTGCGGGCGCTGGTGGACTGCGGCGGGTCCGACCTGCACGTCAAGGTCGGGTCTCCGCCCCGGGTGCGCATCGACGGCAAGCTGCGCAAGCTGCAGACCCGCGACCTCACCGCCTCCGACACCGAGCGCATGGTGTCGGAGGTGCTGCGCGAGGACCTCGTCGAGGAGTTCCACCGCACCAACGAGGCCGACTTCGCCTACTCGCTGTCCGGCGTCGGACGCTTCCGCGTCAACGCCTTCCGGTCCCGCGGCTCCTGCGGCATGGTCTTCCGCCGGGTGTCGGTCGGCGCCATCCCGCTGGAGGAGCTGGGGCTGCCGCCGGTGCTGGCCTCGCTGGCGATGGAGCCGCGCGGCCTCGTGCTCGTCACCGGCCCGACCGGGTCGGGCAAGACGACGACGCTCGCCGGCATGATCGACCACATCAACGCCAGCAAGGAGTGCCACATCGTCACGATCGAGGACCCGATCGAGGTGCTGCACTTCGACAAGCTGGCGATGGTCAACCAGCGCGAGGTCCGCGTCGACACCGACGACTTCGTCACCGCGATGCGCGCCGCCATGCGGCAGGACCCCGACATCATCCTGGTGGGCGAGATGCGCGACCACGAGACGGTGAAGGCCGCGCTCGCCGCCGCCGAGACCGGCCACTTCGTCATGTCGACGCTGCACACCACCGACGCGGCCGAGACGATCAACCGGATCATCGACTTCTTCCCGCCGCACGAGCAGAAGCAGGTCCGGCTGGGCCTCGCGGGCGCCCTCAAGGGCATCGTCTGCCAGCGCCTCGTGCCGCGCGCCGACGGTGAGGGGCGCTGCGTCGTCATGGAGATCGCCGTCGGCACCGGCCGGATCTCCGACGCCATCGCCGACCCCGACAAGACGAGCACGATCGGCCAGCTCATCGCCGACGGCGGCTACTACGGCATGCAGACCTTCGACCAGCACCTGGTGTCGTACGTGCGCGACGGCCTCATCTCGCTGGACGCCGCCATGGCGGCGAGCACGAGCCCGCACGACCTCACCGTCGAGCTGCGCCGGCTGGGCCTGGTCGCCTAGCCGTCCGTCGACGTGCGGGTCCCGTGCTCGACGCAGCGCGCGGTCCAGCCGGTCGGCACCACCTGCACGACCATCCGGCGGCGGCACCGCGGGCACCAGCGCGGCGGGTCGAGCACGGCCGCCCTCCGGCACGCCGGGTGCTCACCCGGCTCGCCGCACTGCTCGCACCAGGGCCCGCTCACGGCAGGTCCCGGGCGTACGTGAGCAGCAGCAGGTCGGGCTCGGGCCGCCAGTCGCGCTCCGGCGTCCGCACGAAGCCGGCCCGCTCGTACAGCCGGTGCGCCGCCGCCATCTGCCGCTGCGTCGACAGCAGCACCCGGGTGCACCCGTCGGCGGCGGCTGCCCGCAGGCAGGCCTCGACGAGCGCGGTCCCGACGCCGCGACCGCGGGCGGCCGGGTCGGTGACGAGCATCCGGACGACCGCCTCTCCCGGACCGGCCTGCTCCGCGTAGGGGCCGCCGCGGCTCGCCACCGTCACCGCGCCGACGACGACCCCGCCGTCGAGCGCGACGAGCACGTCGGCGGACCGGGAGCGGCTCCGCGCGTCGCGCACCACCGGCGCGTACTGCTCGCTGGCCCAGCCCTCGTCCAGGTAGACGCGGGCCGTGAGCTCGCCCGCGGCGTCGAGCTCCTCCGGCCCGGCTCGCCGGACCTCGATCGGGGTAGGCACCGCACGTGTCTACCCGACCCCGCACCGACCCGGCGGGCCTGGGCGGTCTGGCCCGCGACGTCGTGCGCAGCTCCCGCGGCCACGACCTCGCGCTCTACTCCGCCGGCGTCACCTTCTACGCCGCCATCGGCATCGTGCCGCTGCTGCTCCTGTCGGTGTACCTCGCGGGGCTGGTCGTCGGGCAGGACACCGTGCAGGAGCTGGCCCGGGGTCTGGTGATGCGCCTGCCGCGCAACCTGGGCGCCGAGAGCACCGCCACCGCGCTGGCGGAGGCCGGCGGGCGGCTGACCTGGGGGAGCGCGCTGGCGGCGCTGGTGCCGGCCAGCCTCTACGGCGAGGGGCTCGTGCGCGCCTTCGACCGGCTCTCGGTGCGCGGCGACCGCGGCCGGCGCTCGCTGCGCGGGCGGCTGTCCAGCGTCGGCATCGTCGCGCTGTCGCCGGTGCTGCTGCTCTTCGGCCTCGCCACGACCAGCGGGCTCACCCGCGCGCTCGGCGACGGGCTCGGCGCCCGGCTGCTCGGCATCTACCTGGCCTTCCTCGCCGGCTGGGTCGCCATCAGCGTGTGCCTGCTGTTCGCCTACCGGGCCATCGCCCCGGAGCGCCCCGGGCTCCGCGCGCTGCTGTGGGGCGCCTTCGGCACGGGGTCGATGCTGTCGGGCACCTCGCTGGGGTGGGTGCTCTTCCTGGGCATCCGGATCCCGCTGGAGCACGCGTACGGCGGGTCCGTGCCCGTCGCGGCGGTGGCGACCAGCCTGCTGTGGCTCTACCTGCTGCACGCGGTGGTGCTCGTCGGCTACGTCACGACCCTGCGCCTGGCCGCCCGCGAGGGGCACCCGCTCGGACCGGTCTGCGAGGAGCAGACGGTCCGACCCATGGACACCGACGCGCGCGCGGCCTGACACGCTGGGCCGCCGCCCACGACCGAGGAGCCCGCGTGACCCGACCTCCCGTCCCGCCCTTCGACGAGACGGCCGCGCGCCAGAAGGTGCAGGCCGCCGAGGACGCCTGGAACACCCGCGACCCCGACCGGGTCGCCGCGGCGTACTCGGTCGACACCGTCTGGCGCAACCGCTCGGAGTTCCTCACCGGCCGGGAGCAGGTGCGGGCCTTCCTGGTGCGCAAGTGGGAGCGCGAGCTCGACTACGCGCTGCGCAAGGACCTGTGGTGCTTCTCGGCGGACCGGATCGCGGTGCGCTTCCAGTACGAGTGGCACGACGCCGACGGGCAGTGGTGGCGCTCCTACGGCAACGAGGACTGGGAGTTCGACGCCGAGGGGTACATGCGCCGCCGCGAGGCGAGCATCGACGACGTCGCCATCGACGAGGCCGACCGCCGGATCTCCGGCCCGCGGCCCGAGGCCGAGCGGGGCGCCCCGCTGCCGCTGCAGTAGCCGTGCCGCCCGCCCCGAGGAGAGCCGTGCCCGGACGCCGTCGACGCCGCCCGCTCGCCCCCGTCCCGCCGACGGTCCTGCCGCCGGGCCGGACGGTGGTCGTGCCCGGACGCGGCGAGCTCTTCGTCCGCGACAGCGGCGGGCCCGGCCCGGTGGTGCTCCTCGTGCACGGCTGGATGTTCGGCAGCGACCTCAACTGGCTGAGGACCTACGCCCCGCTGGCGGTCGCGGGCTACCGCGTGCTCGCGGCGGACCTGCGCGGGCACGGGCGCGGGTTGCGCAGCGCCGAGCCCTTCCGGCTGGCGGAGTGCGCCGACGACCTCGCCGGCCTGCTGGAGGTGCTCGACGTCGACCGCGCGCTCGTCGCCGGCTACTCGATGGGCGGACCGGTGACGCAGCTGCTGGCCCGGCGGCACCCCGAGCGGGTCGCCGGCATCGTGCTGTGCGCGACGGCCCTGGCCTGGGACGACCCGTGGCAGAAGGCCGTCTGGCACACCATGGGCGGGCTCCGGGTGCTGCTCGGCGCCTTCCCGCTCGGGCTGTGGCGAGCCGTCGTGCGGGTGCAGGGCGCCGACGCGCAGTACCGCAGCTGGGTCGCCTCGGAGCTGTCGCGCGGCAGTGCCCGCGACCTCGCCGAGGCCGGGCGCGAGCTGGGCCGCTTCGACAGCAGCGGGTGGGTCGGCGACCTGCCCCAGCCCGCAGCGGTGGTGCTGACCGCGAAGGACCGGCTGGTGCCGCCGCGCAAGCAGCACCAGCTCGCGCAGGCCCTCGGCGTCGTGCCGCACGAGGTCCAGGCGGACCACGACGCCTGCTCGGTGTCGCCACGGGAGTTCGTCGCGGCACTGCTCTCGGCGCTGGACCAGGTGCGGGCGCGCCGGGCGGCCTGACCTGCACCGCCGTCCGCGGGTGCGGCTCCCCAGGGCACGTGGTGGCGTCGGGCGGGTTGCGGCTGCGCGCACCGGTCGGCCGGACGTTGCGCGGTGGCGCTACGCGCCTGCGGGCGCACCTGCACCCGGCGGGGCGCTCAACCGAGCAGGGCGCCGACGAGCACCGCGGTCCCGCCCGCGCCGGCCAGCACCAGGGTCGCGCGCCGGGCCGCGTCGTGGCCCACCCGGCGGCCGAGCGGGACACCGAGCAGGGCGCCGGCGGCGAGCGCCGCGAGCATCCCGGCGAGCAGGCCGGGAGACACCCGGGGCAGGCCCAGCGAGGGCAGGGCGACGAGGTTCAGGCCGAGGAAGACCGCCTGCAGGCTGGCCCGCTGCCGGGCGGGGGCCCAGTCGGCGTTCGCGCCCCACAGGACCAGCGGCGGGCCGCCCACCGCGGCGAGCACCGTCGTCACGGCGGCGAGCAGCGACACCGCGATCGCCCCGGCCGTGCCCCGGGCCGCCCGCCAGCGCAGCCCGCTCGCGACGAGGACGGTGCCGAGCAGCACGACCAGGCCCGCCAGCAGCGCGGCCGGGCGCTCGGGCAGCCCGCGGGCCAGCCGGGCGAGCCCCGGGGTCGCCAGCGCGGCCGGCAGGAGCAGCTGCAGCGCGCGGCGCCGGTCGACGTCGCGGTGCAGCCGGGCGAGCAGCACGACGTTGAGGACGATCGACAGCGCGACCGACAGCCGCACCCCGTCGTACGCCCCGAGGGCCGCGACGAGCAGCGGCCCGCTGACCAGGGAGAAGCCCAGGCCGCTCACCGACTGGGCGAGCGTGCCGGCCAGGACGGCCAGCAGCACCGCCGCCGTCAGCATCCCGTCAGCATCCCGTCAGCACGCCGTCACGCCAGGGCCGCGGCCCGCTCGGCCTCGACCTGCCCGCGCACGGGACACGCGGCGAGGTGGTCGTCGACGAGGCCGCAGGCCTGGAGCAGCGAGTAGACCGTCACGGGCCCGACGAAGGTGAAGCCGGCCCGCTTGAGCGTGCGCGCCAGGGCCGCGCTCGCCGGGGTGCTGGCGGGCACGTCGGACCAGCTTCGCGGCGCGGCGCGGTGCGGCTCGGCGTGCTCGCGCACCAGGTCCGGCAGCGTGCCGCCGAGGGCGAGGACGGCGCGGGCGTTCGTCACGCAGGCCCGCAGCTTCGGACCGCTGCGGATGAGCCGGGCGTCCGCGAGCAGCGGCTCGACGTCGAGGTGCACGACGTGCGCCGGGTCGAAGCCGCCGAAGGCCTCCCGCAGGGCGGCCCGCTTGCGCAGCACCGTGATCCACGACAGGCCGGCCTGGAAGCCCTCCAGGCAGACCTTCTCGAACAGCTGCTGCTCCGACAGCTGCGGCCGCCCCCACTCGGTGTCGTGGTAGGCCTCGTAGAGCGGGTCGCCCTCCCCGAAGCAGCGCACCGCTACAGGGTCGAGGACAGGGCCTTGAGCGGCATCTTCAGGTCGGCGAGCATGTCCAGGTCCTCCGTGGCCGGGCGGCCGAGGGTGGTCAGGTAGTTGCCGACGATGACGGCGTTGATCCCGCCGAGCATCCCGTCGCGCGCCAGGTCGCCGAGCGTGATCTCGCGGCCGCCGGCGTAGCGCAGGACCGTGCGCGGCAGCGCCAGGCGGAACACCGCGACGGCCTGCAGCGCCTCGGCGGCCGACAGGACCGGGCGGTCGCCGAAGGGCGTGCCCGGCCGCGGGTTGAGGAAGTTCAGCGGCACCTCGTCCGGCTCGAGCGCCGCCAGCTGCGCGGTGAACTCCGCCCGCTGCTCGAGCGTCTCGCCCATGCCGAGGATGCCGCCGCAGCAGACCTCCATGCCGGCGTCGCGCACCATCTGCAGCGTCGTCGCCCGCTCCTCCCAGGTGTGCGTCGTGACCACCTGCGGGAAGTACGAGCGCGCCGTCTCCAGGTTGTGGTTGTAGCGGTGCACCCCGAGCGCGGCGAGCTCGTCCACCTGCTCCTGGGTGAGCATCCCCAGCGAGCAGGCGATCTGGATGTCGACGGCCTCGCGGATCGCGGCGACGCCCTCGGCGACCTGCCGCATGAGCCGGGCGTCCGGTCCGCGCACGGCCGCGACGATGCAGAACTCGGTGGCCCCGGTGGCCCGGGTCTCGACGGCGGCCTTCACCAGCGACGGCACGTCGAGCCAGGCCGCCCGCACGGGGGAGGTGAACAGGCCGGACTGGCTGCAGAAGTGGCAGTCCTCGGGGCAGCCGCCGGTCTTGAGGCTGATGATGCCCTCGACCTCGACCTCGGGGCCGCACCACCGCTCGCGGACCTCGTGGGCCAGCTGCAGCAGCGCCGGCAGGTGCTCCTCGGGCAGGCGCAGGCAGGCCAGGGCCTGAGCCTCGTCGAGGCCCGTGCCCTGCTCGAGGACCTGCTCGCGGACCGCGGCGAGCAGCGCGGCGGGGGAGGTGGTGGGCGCGTCGGGCGGGGTCATCAGCTCGGTCACCCGCGCAGTCTGCCAGCCGCCGTCGCGCCGCCCCGCAGGCCCGGGGGCCCTGGACAGGCGGGAACGTCTCCGGACGTTCACCGGTCCGTCATGGGCAGGAGCGGCGGGGCGGGGAAGGCTGAGGGTCCACCCGCACCTCGAGGAGGCCGCCGTGCACGCCCTGCAGAGCTGGACCGACGAGCACGCCTTCCTGTCCGAGGACCGCCGGCGCCGCAGCAGCGACGAGGTCGACCTGGGCTCCACCTGGCACCGCGCCGGCTCGGTCGACACGTGGCACCTGGCGTGGCTGCGCGACACCGGCGAGCTCTACGTCTGCCGCAACGACAGCCTCGTCGGCACCTGCTCGGAGGTGCGGCTGCTGGCCGTGCTGCCCGAGGAGCGGGTCGTCGACGCGCTGCTGGACGGCTGGCGCACCGCTCGGTGGGACGAGGACGGGCTCACCTGGCTCGAGCGCCGGCTCGAGAGCCTCACCGCGCTCGCCGCCTGAGCGACCGGGGCCGCCGGGGCGCTCCTAGTCTGGCGGCGTGTCGACCCTCGCCGACCTGCTGCACGGCCGGACGGCGCTCGCCCGCGCGGACGTCGACCAGCTGCACCGGCTGGTCGGCGAGTGGCAGCTCATCAGCGACCTGAGCTTCGCCGACCTGGTGCTGTGGGTCCGCACCCGCGAGCAGACCTGGCTGGCCGTGGCCCACATGCGGCCGACCACGAGCGCCACCGCCTACCCCGAGGACGTGGTCGGCAGCGAGCTGGCGGGGGAGCCGGCGCGCCGGCTGGAGCGCGCGGCGCCGGGTGCCCGGGTCAGCGAGGCGGGCCCGCGCACGCTGCGGCAGGAGACCGTGCCGGTGCGCCGCGGCACCACCGTGGTCGCCGTGCTGTCCCGCGACGCGACCCTGACCGCGGGGCGCACCCCGAGCCAGCTGGAGCTGGCCTACCTGTCGAGCGCCGGGGAGCTGCTCCAGATGATCTCCGAGGGCACCTTCCCGTACCCGGGCCAGGACACCGACCCGGAGTCGGCCCCGCGGGTGGGCGACGGCCTCCTGCGGCTGGACCGCACCGGCCACGTCGTCTACGCCAGCCCCAACGCGCTGTCGGCCTGCCGCCGGCTGGGCGTGGCGGGAGACCTGCTCGGTGCCCACCTGGGGTCCACCGTCGCCCGGCTGTCGGCGGGCCCGGGGCTGGACGAGCCGCGCGGCTCGGCCGCGCTCGCCGCGGCGCTGCGCTTCCGCGAGCCGCGCGAGACCGAGGTGGAGGCGCAGGGCGCCACCGTCCTGCTGCGCGCGATGCCGCTGGTGCCCGGAGGGCAGCCGCGGGGAGCGCTGGTGCTCGTGCGCGACGTCACCGAGCTGCGCCGCCGGGACCGGCAGATCATGGGCAAGGACGCGACGATCCGCGAGATCCACCACCGGGTGAAGAACAACCTGCAGACCGTGGCGGCGCTGCTGCGGCTGCAGGCCCGCCGGCTGGACGACCCGTCCGCGCGGGCCGCGCTGCAGGAGTCCGTCCGCCGGGTCGCCAGCATCGCTCTGGTGCACGAGACGCTCTCGCAGGGCCTCGACGAGCTGGTGGCCTTCGACGGCGTCGCCGACCGGGTGCTCGCGATGTGCGCGGAGGTCGCCGCGCCGGAGGCCGACGTCGTCGTGCGCCGCACCGGCCGGGTGGGTCAGCTGCCGGCCGAGGTCGCCACCCCGCTGGCCATGGTGCTCACAGAGCTGGTCCAGAACGCCGTCGAGCACGCCTACCCGACGGGCCCGGGCGTGATCGAGGTGCTCGTCGAGCGCGGCGAGGACGCCCTCCAGGTGCGCGTCGAGGACGACGGGCGCGGGCTGCCCGACGGCTTCGAGCTGCGGACCTCGACGCGGCTGGGGCTGCAGATCGTGCGCACGCTGGTCGAGGGTGAGCTCCGCGGCACGATCACCCTCGAGCGGCGCTCCGCCCACGGCACCCGGGCCCGGGTCAGCGTGCCGCTGCCGGCTCCGGTCCCGGACGCGCCGCAGGAGCCGGAGCGCTGAGCGCGGTCGCCGTGCCCAGCGCGCCGACGCCGGGGTCCTGGGCCGTCGCACCGGACAGCGCCCGGTAGCCCAAGACGGCGAGCAGCACCAGCAGGGCGGTGAGCAGCAGCACGCCGACGCGGTAGGGCCACACGGTCCGCCAGGTCGGGAGCGGCTCCGCGCCGACCAGGGGCGGGCGCACCCAGCGCTCGGCCACGAGCGGAGAGCTGCCGCTCAGGCGGTGGTGGCCCGGACGCGGGCACCGCGGCGGGCGAGCGCGCGTCGCTCGTCCTCGCTGGTCCCGCCCCACACGCCGGAGTCCTGGCCGGTCTCGAGCGCCCACGCCAGGCAGTCGCCGAGCACCGCGCAGCGGCGGCAGACGACCTTGGCCTCCTCGACCTGCACCGCGGCCGGGCCCGCCGTCCCGATGGGGAAGAACAGCTCGGGGTCCTCGTCACGGCAGAGCGCGTGGTGGCGCCAGTCCATGCGGTCCAACTCCTCGTCTGGGGCGGAGGCCCGGGAGGGCCCCCGCTCTGCTCCCGGCGCGGCGGTGCGCCGGGGTCGTGCGTCACCGTCGCAACGGTGCCTGACCAGCGGCGCACGCACGGAGGAGGCCGCCGGGGGTCACCCGGACCGACCGCGTGCATGGCCGTCGTGCGCACACAGTTGCACCTTCATCCGTCGCGGAGCAAGCACAGTCCGAGGTCGGCCGCGGCGCGGCGCTGTTGCCTTGGTCACGTCCGTCGGCGGCCCTCCCCGCCGCCCCGTGAGGCAAACCGCGCGGCGCAGGCGGATCCGGACGCGCAGGTCACGGCACACGTCGGCGATGCGGGAAGGGCGCGAGGGCCCGGCCCGTCCGCTCAGACGACGACCTGCAGGGCGCCGGGCACGCTGGTCAGCTCGACCCGGGTGCGGTCGCCGAGGTCCTCGCCGTCGAGCTGCAGCGGCTGGGGCGTGCGGGCCGTGAGCACGAGCCGGCGCTCGTCGTGCAGCGCGACGACGTCGCGGCCGTGCGGGCGCGGCGTGCGGGCCAGGATCTGCTGCACGTGCCACAGCGTCCGGGCGGTCCCCAGGCGGCGCAGGCCGAACAGGTCCAGCCCCGCGTCGAAGGAGGCGCGGGGGCACGGCTGCACCGGACGCGGGCCGAGGAAGGTCCAGGGCGCGGCGTTGCACACCAGCGCCAGGGACAGGTCGACCGGCGGGCGGCCGTCGACCTCGAGCCGGAGAGCCGGTCTGCGGCGCTCGGTGTGCAGGAAGAAGCGGCGCACCGCGGTGCGGATGTACAGGGTCGGCGTGGCGCGCCGACCCCGCGCCCGGGCGACGTCGACGTGCCGCACGACGTCGGCGTCCAGGCCGAGCCCGGCGTTGAAGGTGAACCAGCGGTCGTCGGCGCGGCCCAGCCCCACCGTGCGCCGGCGCTCGTTGCGCAGCGCGTCGAGCAGCACGCTCGTGGCGTCGACCGGCTGGTCGGGGAGCCCGAGGGCCCGCGCGAAGACGTTGGTGCTGCCTCCCGGCACGACCGCGAGCGCCGGCACGTCGGGGCGGGGACCGTCGGCGAGCAGGCCGTTGACGACCTCGTTGACCGTGCCGTCCCCGCCGAGCGCGACGACGACGTCGAAGGCGCCGACGGCGTCGGCGGCGAGCTCGCTGGCGTGCCCCCGCGCCTTGGTCTCGACCACCTCGAGCCGGCTCTCGCTGGCGAGGGCGTGGGCGAGGACGTCGCGCGCCCGCTCCGTCGTCGCCGTGGCCTTGGGGTTGACGACCAGCAGCGCGCGCATCGCTCGAGCGTAGCGGCGGCTAGCCTTCCGCCCGTGGACGCCGAGCCCCGCCGCGACCCCGAGCCCGCATCCCCGTCGGGCAGCGGTCCCCGGGCCCGGCCGCGGCGTCCGCAGCCCCCCGGCAGCGCGCAGCCCGCGGCGCTGCGCCGGGCGGCCGTGCTCGTGGCCGTCGAGGGCACGGCGCTCGCGGTGCTCGGCGTCGGCTACGCGATCAGCGGGGTCGTCGGCTCGCCGGAGGACCGCACCGCCACCGTGCTGGCCGGGCTCTTCGCGGCCGTGGCCGGCGCAGGACTCGTAGCGGCCGGGCGCGGGCTGGCGCTGGTGCGCCCCTGGGCGCTCGCGCCCACCGTGCTGGCGCAGGTCCTGCTGCTCGTCGTCGCCGTCGGGCTGCTGCAGGGCGGTGTGCTCGGCGTCGGCCTGCCGCTGGCCCTCGCTGCGGTCGCGGTGCTCGCCCTGCTCGCCTCGCGGGCCAGCCGCGACGTCTTCCGCGGCGCGGCCTGACCCGGCGCCTCAGTCGTCGGCGAGCAGGCCCTCGCGCAGCTGCGCCAGCGTGCGGGCCAGCAGCCGGGAGACGTGCATCTGGCTGATGCCGAGCTCGCCGGCGATCTGGCTCTGCGTCATGCCGCCGAAGAAGCGCAGCAGCAGGATCTTCTTCTCCCGCGCGGGCAGCTGCTCGAGCAGCGGCTTGAGCGACTCGCGGTACTCCACGCCCTCGAGCGCGTCGTCGGTGATCCCGAGCGAGTCCGACACCGACGGCGAGTCGTCGTCGCCGCCGTCGGGCGCGTCCAGGCTGACGGCGGAGTAGGCGTTGGCCGACTCCAGGCCCTCGAGGATCTCCTCCTCGGTGAGCCCCAGGTGGCCGGCGAGCTCGGCGACCGTCGGCGACCGTCCGTTCTTCTGGGACAGCTCGCTGGTCGCCTTGGTGAGGCTGAGCTTGAGCTCCTGCAGGCGCCGCGGCACCCGGATCGCCCAGCCCTTGTCGCGGAAGTGCCGCTTGACCTCGCCGACGATGGTCGGGGTGGCGTAGGTGGAGAACTCGACCCCGCGCTCGAGGTCGAAGCGGTCGACGCTCTTGATGAGGCCGATGGTGGCGACCTGCACGAGGTCGTCGAGCGGCTCGCCGCGGTTGCGGAAGCGACGGGCCAGGTACTCCACGAGCGGCAGGTGCTGCTCGACGAGCTCGTCGCGCAGCCGGGCCCGCCGGGGGTCGTCGTCGGGCAGCTCGGCGAGCTGGGCGAACAGGGCCCGGGCGTGGGCCCGGTCCTGCGCGGTCTTGTCGCTGCGCGACAGCGCGGGCGGGTCGGGCTCGACGGCCGCGGGAGCGCGCTCGGGCGCCTCCTGCGCCGGCACCTCGGCGACGACGGTCTCGGCGGAGGCGTCCGTCACGGCGCGTCGCCGTAGGCGCCGCGCGTCTTGCGCAGCGAGAGGGTGACGCGACGGTCGGCGTCGACCGCGCTGTCGACCTCCCCGGCGAGCGCCGTGAGCACCGTCCAGGCGAAGGTGTCGCGCGACGGCTGCTCGCCGTCGAGCGTCGGCACGGTCACGGCGACGCTGATCGCGTCCTCGGTGAGCTCGAACGAGCACTCGAGGTCGGCGCCGGGCACCGTCTGCACGAGGAGCATCGCGCAGGCCTCGTCGACCGCGATCCGCAGGTCCTCGATGTCGTCGATGGTGAAGTCGAGCCGTGAGGCGAGGCTCGCGGTGGCGGTGCGCAGCACCGACAGGTAGGCGCCGGCGGCCGGCAGCCGCAGCGTCACCACGTCGCGCGTCGCCCCCGACAGGGCACTGCCCGCCGGTGCGGTCCCGGTCTGCTCCACCCTGCTCCTCCCGCCGGCGTCCGCAGGAGGCGGCGCGCCACGACGACGATCCTATGTGTGTCTGGTCCCGGCACCTGCCCGGCTCGTCCCCGCCGCGCGGGGCGCGCGACGCGCTCCGGCGTGGGAGCCTGTCCGGCGGGCCCGCGCCGACGACCGTACGGCGCCCGCCCGTCCGACGCATCCCGGAGGCGCGCGTGGAGCCCACCCGCAGGACCGTGCTGGGGGCCGCGGCGCTCGCCGGCCTCGCCCTCCCGCTGCGCGAGGCGCTCGCCGCGCCGGCGACCGGCCAGGCGCCGGCGGTCGAGGGCACGACGCTCGACAGCACCGTCGTGCCGGGCCCGGCGGTCAACGCCCAGGGCTACCGCCGCCTGGTGAGCGGCCCGGGGGAGCCGCACCAGGTGCGCGAGGACCTGGGGGTGCGGGCGCGGGCCGGGAGGCGGGCCCGGCGGACCGGGCTGCTGGCCTTCGCGCACCTCACCGACGTGCACGTCGTCGACGTGCAGTCGCCGGCCCGGGTGGAGTACCTCGACCGGTACGACGACGGGCCCGGCTCGGCCCTGCCCTTCGGCGCGGCCTACCGCCCTCAGGAGCTGCTCACCGCGCAGGTCGCGGACCGGGTCGTGCAGGCCGTCGAGCAGGTCGGACGGGGCCCGGCGTCGGGGCGCCGGCTGGACTTCGCGGTCTGCACCGGCGACAACACCGACAACGGCCAGCGCAACGAGCTGCGCTGGCAGATGGCGGTGCTCGACGGCGGGCGGGTGCACCCGGGCTCGGGCGACCCGGCCCGCTTCGAGGGCGTCGCGGACGGGGACCCGCTCACCTACGACCCGCACTACTGGCACCCCGAGGGCGCGCCGGCGGGCCACCCCGACGACCAGGCCCGCACCCGCTACGGCTTCCCGGTCGTGCGCGGGCTGCTCGCCGCGGCGACCCGGGCCTTTCCCGCCCGCGGGCTGTCGATCCCCTGGTACACCTGCTTCGGCAACCACGACGGGCTCGTCCAGGGCAACTTCCCCCGCAGCCTGCCGCTCGGGCAGCTGGCCGTCGGGCCGGTCAAGGTGACGTCGCTGCCGGCGGGGGTCAGCCCGGACGACCTCGCCCGCGGGGACGCCGAGGCGGTGGCCGCGGTCCTGGCCGCACCCGGCCGGCCGGTGACGCCCGACCCGGAGCGGCGGGTGCTCACCCGCGCCGAGACCGTCGCCGAGCACTTCCGCACCGGCGGCCGCCCGCTCGGCCACGGCTACACCTCGCAGAACCTGTCGACCGGCACCGCCCACTACGTCTTCGACCCCACGCCGCGGGTGCGCGGGATCGTGCTCGACACCGTCAACCCCCACGGCGAGTCGGACGGCTCGCTGGACGCGGCGCAGTTCGCCTGGCTGCAGGCCGAGCTGGCGCGCGCGACGCGGCAGCGCCGGACCGTCGTCGTGTTCAGCCACCACACGAGCGCCACGATGGACAACCCGCTGGTCTCGGTCGACGACCCGCAGCCGCGGGTGCTCGGCAGCGACGTGGTGGCCGCGCTGCTGGCCCGGCCGGCCGTGGTCCTGTGGGTCGACGGGCACACGCACGTCCACCGCGTCACCGCGCACCGGCGCGCCACCGGCGGCGGCTTCTGGGAGGTCAGCACCGCCTCGCACGTCGACTTCCCGAGCTGCGCGCGGCTCGTCGAGCTGGCCGACAACGGCGACGGCACGCTGTCGGTCTTCGGCACCGTCCTGGACGCCGCTGCGCCCCTGTCGTACGGCGGGAGCACGGCCGACCCGCGCCGGCTGGCCTCGCTGGCGCGCGAGCTGGCCGCGAACGACTGGCAGGAGACGCCCGGCGCCCGGCGCGGCTCGGTCGAGGACCGCAACGTCGAGCTCGTCGTCCGGGCCCCGTTCCCGCTGCGCTGAGCGGTGCCGGGCAGGCCGGGCCCGGGCCGAGCGCTCAGCCGTCGGCCAGCGCCCGGAGCGCGTCGCCCGAGACGCGGTAGGTCGTCCAGTCGGACTCCGCGACGGCGCCGAGCGCGGTGTAGAAGCCGATCGCCGGCGCGTTCCAGTCGAGCACCCACCACTCGAACCGCGGCCACCCCCGCTCGACGCACACCCCCGCCAGCGCCTGCAGGAGCGCGCGGCCGTGCCCGGCGCCGCGCGCGACCGGGCGCACGAACAGGTCCTCCAGCCACAGCCCCTGCCGGCCCGTCCACGTCGAGAACGTCGGGTACCAGAGCGCGAAGCCGACGACCGCGCCGCCGGCGTCGACCGCGACGTGCGCCGAGGCGCTGCCGTCGACGAACAGCGCCCTCGCCAGGTCGTCCTCGGTGGCCTCCACCGCGTCGGGCTCGCGCTCGTACGCCGCCAGCTCGTGCACGAGCTCGAGCAGCACGGGCACGTCGGCGGGCACCGCCGGGCGGATCACGCGTCCTCGGCAGGGTGCGCGCCCACGTCGTTCCAGCTCTGGACGACCCGGTGGCCGCGGTACCAGCCCAGCACCGACAGCGACGCCGGGTCCTGGGTGAAGATGCCGCCCTCGACGGCGGTCAGGCCGACCCACACGGCGGCGAGCGCCCGCAGCGAGTGGCCGTGCCCGAACAGCGCGACGTCGCCCCGCTCGAGCGCCGGCACCACGCGCCCGACGGTGCGCTCGCAGCGCACCTGGACGGCCGCGGCGTCCTCGCCGCCCGGCGCCCCGTCCGACCACAGCCACCAGCCGGGCCGGTCCTCGCGGATCTCGGCGGTGGTGCGGCCCTCGTACTCCCCGTTGTCCCACTCGAGCAGGTCCTCGTCGGGCTCGGGCGACAGGCCGGCGAGCTCGGCGGTGCGCCAGGCCCGCTGCAGCGGCGAGGACCAGACCGCGGCGAGAGAGCGGGCGGCGAGGAGAGGGGCGAGCGCGGCGGCCTGGCGCTCGCCGTACGCCGTGAGCGGGACGTCGGTGCGGCCGGTGTGCTTGTGCGTGCGGGACCACTCGGTCTGGCCGTGCCGCACGAGCAGGAGGTCTCCCATGGCTGCAGCCAAGCAGGGGCCGCGGGACGCCGACGGCCCGGCCCCTCGCGGGGCCGGGCCGTCGGTGCGTCGCGAGGCTCAGGCGGCCTGGTCGGCCGACTGGGGCTTGGTGTACTCCTTGCCCTTGGTCTCCCAGAAGACCGAGGCGATCTCGTCGATGCCGTCGAGCAGCGCCTGGCCGCTCGCCGGGTCGGTGCTCTGCTTGGCGCCGGTGCCGCTGGCGGCCTTGATGGTCTTGTTGAACAGGTCGTGCAGCTGCGGGTGCTTCTCGAAGTGCTCGGGCTTGAAGTAGTCGTGCCAGAGCACGGCCAGGTGGTGCTTGGCCAGGTCTGCCCGCTCGCCGATGATCGTGATGGCGCGGGTGCGGAAGACCGGGTCCTCGTTGGCCTGGTACTTGGTCTGCATCGCCTTGACCGACTGGGCCTCGATGCGGGCCTGCGCGGGGTCGTAGACGCCGCAGGGCAGGTCGCAGTGCGCGGACACGACGGTGGACGGGGTGAAGAGGCGGGACAGGAGCACGGAGGGTCCTCTCGTCGACGGGTGGTCGGTGTCCCTATGCCCGCTGCGGCCGGTGGATCACGTGCCGGACACTGCGGGTGTGCCCCTCGCCGCGCCGCGCTGGACCCGTCTGCTGCCCGGCGGTCCGTACGCCGCGGTCCTCGTGCGCGGGGCGTCGATGGAGCCGGGCCTGCGCGACGGCGACGCGCTGCTGGTGCGTCCGGGGGCGACGGTGCGGCCGGGCGACGTCGTCGTGGCCCGGCCCGTCGGGCGGCCGGGGCTGCTCGTGGTGAAGCGCGCGGTCACGCCGCTCGGCAGCGGTCCGGCGACGACCGACTGGGAGCTGGCCTCGGACGACGCGGGCGCGCCGGGCGCGCTGTCCGGCCCGGGGGAGGTGCTCGCGGTCGCCGTCGCGCGCTACTGGCCGCTGCCGCCCGCGGCGCTGCGGCGGTCGGCCGCCCGGAGGTCGGCGTAGCGCTGCTGGCAGGCGGCGTACGTGGGGAGCAGCCCGGCCTGCTCGGCCTGCGCGAGCGGGGGCGCGGCGGCGTCCCGCTCGGACAGCACCGGCGGCACGTCCCGCGGCCAGGGCAGCGCGAGCGCCGGGTCGCGCGGGTCCACGGTGTGCTCGGCGCCCGGGTCGTACGGCGTGCTGCACAGGTAGTGCACGACGGCCTCGTCGGTGAGCGCGAGGAACGCGTGCCCCAGGCCCTCGGCCAGGTAGACGGCGCAGCCCGTCTCGTCGTCGAGCCGCACCGCCGCGCTCCGGCCGTACGCCGGCGACCCGGTGCGCAGGTCGACCGCCACGTCGAGCACCGCCCCGCGGGCGCACCAGACGTACTTGGCCTGGCCGGGACCGACGTCGGCGAAGTGCAGGCCGCGCAGCACGCCGCGCCGGGAGGTGCTGGCGTTGACCTGCGCCACCTGCGGCACGTGCCCGAGCACCTCCCGCAGGGCGTCGGCGCGGTACTGCTCGCGGAAGGTGCCGCGGCCGTCGGCGTGCACGGCCGGGGTCAGCAGGAACGCGTCCGGGACCGCGAGCTGCTCGACCTGCACGCCCGGCACCCTACGGCGGGGAGCGGCCGCCGAGCGTGGGACGATGGACGCCCCGGGCGACCCCCGGCCCGGCCGCCCCGGCCCGTCGACCGCGACGCCCGGACGCAGCGCCGCGCCCCTGCTGACCGCCCGCCGCCGGCCCTGCCCGGCCCTGCTCCGAGGAGCCTGTCGTGACCTCACCCGCGGACGCCCCGACCGCGACCACCGCCCGCGACGACGACCCCGTCTTCGCGCTGCACCGCGGGGGCAAGGTCGAGGTGGTCTCCCGCGTGCCGCTGCGCGACCGCGAGGACCTGTCCCTCGCGTACACCCCGGGTGTCGCCCGGGTCTGCACGGCGATCGCTGCCGAGCCCGAGCTCGCCTGGGACTACACCTGGAAGTCGCACACCGTCGCGGTGGTCACCGACGGCACGGCCGTGCTCGGCCTGGGCGACATCGGTCCCGTGGCGGCGCTGCCGGTGATGGAGGGCAAGGCGCTGCTGTTCAAGCAGTTCGGCGGGGTCGACGCCGTGCCGATCTGCCTGGACGTCACGGACGTCGACGACCTCGTGGAGACCGTGGTCCGGCTCGCGCCGGCGTTCGGCGGGATCAACCTGGAGGACATCAGCGCGCCGCGCTGCTTCGAGGTGGAGCGGCGGCTGCAGGAGCGGCTCGACATCCCGGTCTTCCACGACGACCAGCACGGCACCGCCATCGTCGTCCTCGCCGCGCTCAAGAACGCCGCCCGCCTCACCGGCCGGCGGCTGCAGGACCTGCGCGTGGTCTGCAGCGGCGCCGGCGCTGCGGGCATCGCGGTGTCGCGGATGGTGCTGGAGGCGGGCGTGGGCGACCTCGCCGTCGCCGACAGCCGCGGGATCGTGCACCTGGGCCGCGAGGACCTCAACGCGTCCAAGCGCTCCTTCGCGGCGGACAGCAACCGCGCCGGGCTCACCGGCAGCTTCGTCGACGCGCTGGCCGGCGCCGACGTCCTGCTCGGCCTGTCCGGCGGGACCGTGCCGGCCGAGGCGGTGCGGGCGATGGCGCCGCGCGCGATCGTCTTCGCGATGGCCAACCCGGTGCCGGAGGTGCTGCCGGAGGTGGCGCACGCCGCGGGCGCCGCGGTCGTGGCGACCGGCCGGAGCGACTTCCCCAACCAGATCAACAACGTGCTCGCCTTCCCCGGCGTCTTCCGCGGCGCGATGGACGTGCGGGCCAGCCGGATCACCGAGGGGATGAAGCTCGCGGCCGCCGACGCGCTCGCCGGCGTCGTGGGCGACGACCTCGCGCCCGACTGCGTCATCCCGTCGCCGTTCGACGAGCGCGTGGCGCCGGCCGTGGCCGAGGCGGTCGCCCGCGCGGCGCGGGCCGGCGGGGTCGCCCGTCGCTGACCCCGCCGCCGCCGGGCCCGACCCGGTCGGGCCGGCGCGCACCGCGCTCGCTACCGTGCGGACGTGCTTGCCGCCACCTGCGTGTCCCAGTCCGCCGACGACCCGCTGTCCGGCCTCGAGGTCGGGAACCGCCCCGACCCCGAGGTGCCCGACGGCTGGGCCCGGGTCACCGTCAAGGCCGCGTCGCTCAACCACCACGACCTGTGGTCGCTCAAGGGCGTCGGGCTGCCGGCGGACCGGCTGCCCATGGTGCTCGGCTGCGACGCGGCGGGCGTCACCGACGACGGCCGCGAGGTCGTCGTGCACGGACTGGTCGGCGACCCCGACTGGGACGGCGACGAGACGCTCGACCCGAAGCGCTCGATCCTGTCCGAGGTGCACCAGGGCACGCTGGCCGAGCAGGTCGTCGTCCCGCGGCGCAACCTGGTGGCCAAGCCGGCCGAGCTGTCCTTCGAGGAGGCGGCCTGCCTGCCGACGGCCTGGCTCACCGCCTACCGCATGCTCTTCACGCAGAGCGGGCTCAAGCCGGGTGACCGGGTGCTCGTGCAGGGCGCCGGCGGCGGGGTCGCGACGGCGGCGATCACCCTGGCCCGGGCCGCCGGGTTCGTGGTCTGGGCGACCAGCCGCGACGAGGCCAAGCAGCGCCGCGCCGTCGAGATCGGCGCCCACGAGGCGTTCGACAGCGGCGCCCGCCTGCCCGGCAAGGTCGACGCGGTCATCGAGACCGTGGGCAAGGCGACGTGGGCGCACTCGATGCGCGCCCTGCGCCCGGGCGGCACGCTGGTCGTCTCCGGCGCGACGTCGGGCGCCGACCCGAGCGCCGACCTCAACCGGCTGTTCTTCCTGCAGCTGCGGGTCGTCGGCTCGACGATGGGCACGCGCAGCGAGCTGCAGTCGCTGCTGGCCTTCTGCGGCGCCACCGGCGTGCGGCCGCTCGTCGACGAGGTGCTGCCGCTGTCGGACGCGCGCCGGGGCTTCGAGCGCCTGGCTGCGGGGGACCTGTTCGGCAAGCTCGTGCTCACCCCCTGAGCCGACCGCCCGACTCCCCAGGAGCACTGCCGTGGTGCTGCCCGTCCACGACACCAACCCGCACCGGCGCACCCCGGTCGTCACCTACCTGCTCCTCGCGGTCAACGTCGTCGTCTTCCTGCTCAGCCCGCTCGCCGTCACGGTCCTCAACGACCCGGGCAGCCCCTCGCAGGCCTGCAGCCAGGTCGCCTACCTCGACCACTGGGCCGCGGTGCCCGACGAGGTCATCGGCAACGACCCGCCGGGCGACGCGGCGACCGGAGCGGTGGGCAGCCAGGGCGGCCAGGTCGGCTGTGTCGTGCAGTCGCCGCCGCCGTACGACAAGAGCCCCGTGCTCTCGGTCCTCACCGCGATGTTCGTGCACGGCGGCTGGCTGCACCTGCTCGGCAACATGCTCTTCCTCTACGTGTTCGGCGACAACGTCGAGGACCGGCTCGGCCGGGTGAAGTACCTGCTCTTCTACCTGGTCTGCGGCTACGCCGCGACGTACGGCTTCTCGCTCGTCGACCCGTCCTCGGACGCTCCGCTCGTCGGCGCGTCGGGAGCCATCGCCGGCGTGCTCGGCGCCTACCTCGTGCTGTTCCCCCGGGCCCGCGTCTGGTCGCTGCTGACGTTCTTCTTCTTCCTGCCGGTGCGGTTGCCCGCCTGGCTGGTCCTCGGCAGCTGGTTCCTGCTGCAGGCCTTCTACTCGGCGGGCGGCGGGATCACCGACGCCACCGGCGGCGGGGTGGCGTACGTCGCGCACGTCGTCGGGTTCGTCGTGGGGGCGGTGCTGGTGCTGCGGCTGCGCGGCAGCGGCCGCGACCGCCGCATCGCGCAGCCCCGCTTCGGCCCGTACGCGCGCCGGTGAGCGCCGACCCGAGCGGGCTGCCGCGCTTCGTCCGCGCGGTCGGCTGGACCTCGCTCGCGCTGGCTGCCGTCAGCACCGCGCGGCCCCGGGCCGTGGCGGCGGCCGGGGGCGTGCGCACGCCCGACGACCCGTCGCTCCCGCTGCTCGTGCGGCTGAACGCGGCCCGCCAGGCCGTCGTGGGGCTGGCGCTGCTCACCCGCCGGCCGACCGACGTGCAGCGCTCGGCGCGGCTGTTCCTGCCGCTGACGGCGCTCGACCTCGCGGCCGTGGTGGCCGGCCGGCGGGCCGGGGCGCTCGAGCGCCGCAGCGTGGTCATGGCGTCCGCGGTGCTCGCCGCCAACGCCGGGGTGGCGGTCGCCGCCCGGTCAGCGCGCCGCTGAGGTCCACGGACGTCAGCGGCGGACCCCGAAGGCGTCGACGACGACGTCGGTGCCGGTCGACACGACGCGCCGCTTGCCCAGCACCACGACGGTGAGGGTGTGCGGGCCGGGCGGCAGGCCCAACCAGGACAGGGTCCGCGGAGCCGCCGACGGCGCGTAGAGGTCGACCTCCGGCTGCAGCACCCCGTCGACCAGCACGGTCGCCCTGCCCGCCGACGGCCCGACGGTCGTCAGCCACTCGAGGCCGGTGCCCGTGCCGGTCACCGTGAGCGTGCCGCGCAGGCTCGAGACCAGTTGCCCGCCGCCGGAGGCCTGGGCGGCCGCCGTCCCGGACCAGCCGCTCCAGGAGACGGGTACGGCGCTGTCGTCGACGACGCCGGCGGCGGTGCCGAAGCCCTCCACCGCGACCGGTGCGCCGCTCCCGGTGAGGGTCAGGGTCAGCTGGTGGACCCCGGCGCCCCATCCCGACAGGGTCCGGGTGGTGCGCCCCGCGCCCGTGCTGCGCAGGTCGATCGTGACAGGCGGCTTCGCGTCGACCTGCGCCGTGACGGCGCCGGCCGCGGGCCCGGTACGGGTCGCCCACGAGACCGTGTCGCCGGTGAAGCGGATCGAGACGGTGTCGCCGGCGGTGGTGCTGACGCGGTACGACCCGCCGGTCACCGCCCGGTCGGGGACCGCGGTCCAGCCGCCGGGCACCACGGCCGGGCTGCGGTCGTCGAGCACGACGGGGGCGAGCGAGGGGACGACCGGGCCCGACCGGCCGCTCGGACCGCTCCCGGCGACCGTCGCGGCGCGCACGGCGAAGCTGTAGCGGGTTCCGTTGACCAGCCCGGGCACGACGGCGCTGGTCGTGGCGCCGTCGACGACCACCGTGCTGCCGCCCGGCGTCGCCGTCACCGCGTAGCGCAGGAGCGGTCCGCCGGTGGTCGCGGAGGGCAGCCACCGCACGAGGGCACCGGTGCTGCCGGGCACGGCCGTCACCGCCCCGGGGGCCGGCGGCAGGCCGGCCGGGGCCACCGCGGCGCTCGGGCCCGAGTCCAGACCTGCCCCGGCCGCGTTCACCGCCCGCACCACGAACGTGTACGACGTGCCGTTGGTCAGCCCGGTCACGACAGCGCCGGGCGTGTCCACCCTGGTCGTCGCCCCGCCCGGGGAGGTGGTGACGACGTACGACGTCACGGGGGAGCCGTTGTCCGCCGGTGCGGTCCAGGACAGGGTCGCCGCACCGTCGCCGCGGACGGCGACGACGCGGCTCGGGGCGTCCGGCGCGGCCGCAGGGACCACGGGCAGGGAGGGGTCGGAGTCCCCGGAGCTGCCGACGGCGTTGTGCGCCGCGACGGTGAAGCGGTAGGTCGCGCCCGGGGTCAGCCCGGTCGCCGTGGCTCCGGGACCGGTGACGTCGATCTGGCGGCCGTCGGGCAGCACGGTCACGCGGTAGGCGGTGATGTCCGCACCGCGGCCGTCCGGGGCGGACCAGGCGAGCGCGACCGCCGTCCCGCCGGCGACGGTGACGACGGGTGCCGACGGCGTCGCGGGGACCCCTGCCGGCACGACCGGGGCCGACGGGGCGGACTCCGCCACCCCAGACGGGCCGGCGTCGGGGTCGACCGGGTCCGTGGCGGTGACCGTGACGGTGTAGGCAGTGCCGTCGACCAGCCCGTCGACGAGCAGCGGTGGGGCGAGACCGGTGGCGCTGCGGCCCCCGGGAGTGGCGGTCGCGGTGAAGGTCGTACCCGGCAGGGTGCCGGGGGCCGGCGTCCAGGAGACGCTCACCGACCCGTCGTGGGGCTCGGCGACGACCGCCGACGGCGCCGACGGCTCGTGGTGGGGCCGGACCGGGTCGCTGGGGAGCGAACCGGGTCCGGCGCCGACCCGGTTCGTCGCCTGCACCGTGAGGCGGTACTCCGTGCCGTCGACGAGCCCGCTCAGCACGACGGCGGTCCCGGTGGTGGTGGCGGTCGCGCCGCCGGGGTCGGCGGTGACGGTGTAGCCGGTGACCGGTGCGCCGCCGTCGTCGGCCGGGGGCGTCCAGCTGACGTCGGCGCGGCCGTCTCCGGCGACGGTGCGGACGTCCCGGGGCGGGCCGGGGACCGCAGCGGGGACGACGGGTCCCGAGGGGGCGGACGGGTCGGAGTCGCCGGCGGCCGACAGCGCTGTGACCCGCACGGTCTGCGGTACGCCGTTGACGAGGCCGCCGAGGACCACCTTCCGCTCATCGACGCCCACCGTCGTGCTGACGGCGCCCGGCTCGGCGGTGACGCGGTAGCCCGTGACGGGCGACGGGCCGACCGGCGGCGCCGTCCACGAGACGTCAGCGGCGCCGGGCAGCGGGGTGGCCTGCACGTCGGTGGGCGGTGCCTGCACGGGACGCACTCGGACGAGCGTGACACCGGCCCCGACCGTGAGCGCCAGCCCGGCACCCCGCGCGGTGGTCACCGGCTGCGTGCCCGACGCGAGGTCGTACGCCGCGAGCTCGGCGGCGGCGCGGCCCAGGTCGAGGCGGACGGGCACGGCGGGCACCGCGACCTGCTGCTTGGCCTTGGCGTCGTAGACCGGGGCAGCTCGCCACAGCGCGACGACGAAGGTGCCGTCCGCGCGCTGCAGCAGCACCTGGCGCAGGTCGGTGGGCCCGCCGCTGAGGGAGTACGCGAGACCGCCCGGGTCAGCGGCGGGAGCGGCGGGGTCGGGCCCCGCCAGCAGCGACATGAGGGTCGAGAGGGTCTGGGCGGCCGGCTTCGGCTCCAGCGCGACGTCGAGCAGCCCGAAGTGGGCCTCGGGGTCCACGAGCCCGGTCTCCGGCACGTGCGCGCCGTCCACGACCGAGCCCTCGTCGGCGAGCTCGTAGACGTAGGTCCGAGGCAGCCCGGCCGCGAAGTCGCCGAGCAGCAGCCGGGGCAGGTACGTGGCCGCTACCTGGTCCGGCACGCCGCCCGTCGAGGCGAGCGCTCCGTGGTAGCCGGTCTCGGTGACGACGACCGGCGCGGTCGGGCCCGAGACGGTGCGCCGCAGCACGTCGGCATCGGCCAGCACACGGCTCACCTCCGGCGCGGCGGCGCCGGGGTAGCTGTGCAGCCCGCCGGAGGTCGTCACCGCGCTCAGGTCACCGAGCAGGGGGGCGTCGGTCGCCAGCGCGTGCCCGACGAGGCTCGGGGAGAGGACCGGCACGGCCGCGAGCGACGGGGAGGGCGCGGCCCGCACGGCCGCGTAGAGGGTGCTCGACATCGACCGCAGCCGGTCCGGCCAGTCGGCGGGTCCGCGCACGTCGTACTCGTTGGTGCCTTCGACGCTGTCGACCGGCCCGCCGTACGTCCCGAGGCTCTGCACCAGGGCGTCGGCCAGCCTCCGGTCGCGCACCGGGTCTCCGGTGGGGCGCGGGCCGGTGACGTCGAGCCCGATGCCCGCAGCGGCGAAGGCCTGGAGCGTGGCGGTCTGGGAGGCCAGCGGGGTCGGTGACAGGTGGGTGCGCACGTGCCGCACGCCGAGCTCCTGCAGGCGCTGCGCGAGAAGGGTGCTGCGCGTGTAGGGGCCGGTCGTGTCGTCGGTGTGCACCACCACGCCGACGGAGTCCAGGAAGGCCGCCGCGCTGCGTGCGGGCACGACAGCGGGGCCCGGCTCGGCGGTCGCGCCGGCGGTGGCCGTGGTGCCGGTCGCCGCCGCGCCGCCTGCGGTCGCCAGGTGCGCCACCCCGGGCGCACCCCCGGCGACGAGCAGCCCGCCGAGCAGGACGGTCAGGGGGCGTCGAGCAGGGGTGCGCACGGCGTCAGGCTGGCAGAGGTGCGTCAGGTCCGGACGGATCGGGACGGACCATCTGCTCGAACGACCCGGACGGGTGGTGCCCCCTGGCCCGGTCGGGTGGCCCCGGTGGCCTCGCGAGTGGTCAGGTCCGGCAGCGCCGGACCTGGTCCGCTCGCGCGCGGTCGCACCCTCACTCCTCGTCGTCGAGGCGGGCCAGCCAGGTGGCCAGCCGGTCGACCGCGACCTCGAACTCGGGGTGCAGGTCGACGAACTCGGTCATCCGGCCGGCCAGCCACGCCAGGGCGACGGTCTCCTCGCCCCGGCGGTCGGCCAGCTCCTCCAGCCCGCGGTCGGTGCTGTACACCGGCTCAGCCCTGCAGGGCGGCCTGCACGAGCGCGACCTGCTCGGCCTCGTGCACCTTGCTCGACCCGGCGGCCGGCGACGCGGCGTGCCGGCGCGAGACCCGGCGCAGCCGCAGGTGCTCGGGCAGCTCGTCGGGCAGCGACAGCGCGACGTGCGACCAGGCGCCCTGGTTGGCCGGCTCCTCCTGCGCCCAGACGAGGTCGGTGGCCGAGCGGTAGACCGCCAGCGCGTCCCCGACCTCCTCGGCGGGCAGCGGGTAGAGCTGCTCCATGCGCAGCAGCGCCACGTCGGTGAGCCCGGCCTTGCGGCGGGCCGCCAGCAGGTCGTAGAAGACCTTGCCCGAGCAGAGCACCACGCGGGTGACGCCGTCGGGGTCCGGGGCGTCCGGGTCGCCGAGGACCGGCGCGAAGCGGCCGGAGGTGAAGTCCTCCACCGCGCTCACGGCGGCCTTGAGCCGCAGCATCGACTTGGGCGTGACGACCACGAGCGGGCGGTGCACGTCGATGAGGGCCTGCGCGCGCAGCAGGTGGAAGTGCTGCGCCGGGGTCGTCGGGTAGGCGACCGTCATGTTGTCCTCGGCGCACAGCTGCAGGAAGCGCTCGATCCGCATGCTGCTGTGGTCGGGCCCCTGGCCCTCGTAGCCGTGCGGCAGCAGCAGCGTCACGCCGCTGCGCTGCCCCCACTTGGCCTCGCCGGAGGCGATGAACTCGTCGACGATCGTCATCGCGCCGTTGACGAAGTCGCCGAACTGCGCCTCCCACATGACCAGCGCCTCGGGCCGGGCCACCGAGTAGCCGTACTCGAAGCCGAGCGCGGCGTACTCCGACAGCAGCGAGTCGTAGACGTTGAACGGCGCCGCCGTCGGGCCGCCGTCCTCGCCGAGGTGGCGCAGCGGGGTGTGCTCCGCGCCGGTCCGCCGGTCGATGAGCACGGCGTGGCGCTGCACGAACGTGCCGCGCCGCGAGTCCTGCCCGGCCAGGCGCACCGGCCGGCCCTCCAGCAGCAGCGAGCCGAAGGCGAGCAGCTCGCCCATGCCCCAGTCGATGCCGCCCTCGTCGACCATCGTCGCCCGGCGCTGCATGAGCGGCGCGAGCTTGGGGTGCGGGGTGAAGCCCTCGGGCAGCTGCGTGTGGGCCCGGCCGACCCGCTGCAGCACCTCGGCGGGCACGGCGGTGTCGACGGACGACAGGGTGAGCACGCCGTCCATCGCGCTCGCCCGCGGGGCGCCCGCGGCGACCTCGCGGGTCTCCTTGAAGACCCGCTCGAGCTGCGCCTGGTAGTCCTTGAGCGCCTCCTCGGCCTCCTCGAGCGTGATGTCGCCGCGGCCGACGAGCTGCTCGGTGTAGACCTTGCGCACCGACCGCTTGGCGTCGATGACGTCGTACATGAGCGGCTGCGTCATCGAGGGGTCGTCGCCCTCGTTGTGCCCGCGCCGCCGGTAGCAGACCAGGTCGACGACGACGTCCTTCTTGAACTCCTGGAGGAAGTCGAAGGCCAGCTGCGTCACCCGCACGCAGGCCTCGGGGTCGTCGCCGTTGACGTGGAAGATCGGCGCCTGCACCGTCCGCGCGACGTCGGTGGAGTAGACGCTGGAGCGCGACTGCTCGGGCGCCGTCGTGAAGCCGACCTGGTTGTTGATGACGATGTGGAAGGTGCCGCCGGTGCGGTAGCCGCGCAGCTGCCCCATCTGCAGCGTCTCGGCCACGACGCCCTGCCCGGCGAAGGCCGCGTCGCCGTGCAGGACGACCGGCATGACGGTGAACCCCGCCTCGCCCTTGTCGATGACGTCCTGCTTGGCCCGCACGATGCCCTCGAGCACGGGGTCGACGGCCTCGAGGTGCGAGGGGTTGCTCGTCAGCGAGACCCGGGTCGTCTTGCCGTCGTACGACGTGAAGGTGCCCTCGGCGCCGAGGTGGTACTTCACGTCGCCCGAGCCCTGCACCGTGCGCGGGTCGATGTTGCCCTCGAACTCGCGGAAGATCTGCTCGTAGCTCTTGCCGACGATGTTGGCGAGCACGTTGAGGCGGCCGCGGTGCGCCATGCCGATGACGACCTCGTCGAGGCCGCGCTGCGCCGCACCGTGCAGCGCCGCGTCGAGCATCGGGATGACCGACTCGCCGCCCTCGAGCGAGAACCGCTTCTGCCCGACGAACTTGGTCTGCAGGAAGCTCTCGAACGCCTCGGCGGCGTTGAGCCGCCCGAGCACGTGCAGCTGCAGGTCGCGGTCGGGCGCCTGCGCCTTCTTCTCCACCCGGGCCTGGATCCACCGGCGCTGCTCGGGGTCCTGGATGTGCATGTACTCGATGCCGACGTTGCGGCAGTACGAGTCGCGCAGGACGCCCAGGACGTCGCGCAGCTTCATCACGCGCTGGCCGGCGAAGCCGCCGACGGGGAACTCGCGGTCGAGGTCCCACAGCGTCAGCCCGTGGTTGACGACGTCGAGGTCGGGGTGCGTGCGGACCTTGAACTCGAGGGGGTCCGTGTCGGCCATGAGGTGCCCGCGCACCCGGTAGGCGTGGATGAGCTCCATGACGCGGGTGGCCTTGTCGAGGTCGCCCTCGTGGCTGGTCTGCACGTCCGGCACCCAGCGCACCGGCTCGTACGGCACGCGCAGCGCGGCGAAGACGTCGTCGTAGAAGCCGTCCGCGCCCAGCAGCAGCTCGTGCATGCGGCGCAGGAACTCGCCGGACTGGGCGCCCTGGATGACGCGGTGGTCGTACGTGCTGGTGAGCGTGATCGTCTTGCTGATCGCGAGGCGGGCGAGGGTCTCCTCGGAGGCGCCGGAGAACTCGGCGGGGTACTCCATCGCACCGACGCCGATGATCGCGCCCGCGCCCTGCATGAGCCGCGGCACGGAGTGGACCGTGCCGATGCCGCCGGGGTTGGTGAGGCTGATCGTCGTGCCCTGGAAGTCCTCGGTGGTGAGCTTGCCCTGCCGGGCCCGGCGCACGATGTCCTCGTACGCCGCGAGGAACTGCGCGAAGTCCATGCCGTCGGCGCCGCGGATCGCCGCGACGACGAGCGAGCGGCTGCCGTTGGCGTTCTGCAGGTCGATCGCGAGGCCGAGGCCGACCGAGTCGGGGGTCACCAGCACGGGCTTGCCGTCGACCTCGGCGAAGGAGGTGTTCATGACGGGCACGTCGGCGACGGCCCGGACGAGGGCGTAGCCGATGAGGTGGGTGAAGCTGACCTTGCCGCCGCGGGCCCGCTTGAGGTGGTTGTTGATGACGGTGCGGTTGTCGGCGAGCAGCTTGGCCGGCACGGCGCGCACGGAGGTGGCCGTGGGCACGGTCAGCGAGGCGTTCATGTTGGCGACGACCCGCGACGCGGCGCCCTTGAGCGGGGTCGTCGTCGGACCGCCGGTGGGCTCGTCGGCCGGCTGCGCCGGAGCGGGCTTCTTCGCGCCGGCGGCCGGCTCGACCTTCGCCGCGGGGGACGGGGAGGGGGCCGGCGTCGGCGCGCTCGGCGGGGCGGGGGCCTTGGCCGCGGCCGGGGTGGGACGCGGCGCGACCGGTGCCGCGGCGGGCGCGGCCGGGGCGACCGGGGGCTGCTCGGCGGCGGGGCCCTGACCGGCCGCGCCGGAGCCGTTGCCGGCGCTCGAGCCGTTGCTGGTGCCGTTCGTCGCCGTCGGCGCTCGGGTCGTAGTCGGAGAGGAACTCGCGCCAGGCGGGCGAGACGCTGTCGGGGTCCTTGAGGTACTGCTGGTGGATCTCGTACACCAGCCACTCGTTGGCACCGAAGTCCGTCTGCTGTCCCGGCGTCGACACGCGACCCGCCTCTTCCCGTCGTGGGGCACACCACCCGGGGTCCGAGGTTACTCCCGGCGAGGGCGCCGACCGCTGCGGACCGGCACGTCGGCGGCCTGTTCGCGCGGTCGGGTCAGGCCGGCTGACCCGGCTCCTGCCCGGCCCCGTCGGTGCGGGCCCGGGCCGGCGCCGGCGGGTCGACCTCGTACGCCGCGACGCTCTCCACCAGCCGCCGCTGCGGGCTGTCCTGGGGCTCGGGTCCGCGGTCCTGCGGGTCCTGCGGGTCCTGCGGGTCTGCGGGGTCTGCGGGGTCTCGGTCATGCCCGGGCCGTACCCCGGTGCCTGCCCGTCTCACCGGGCCCCGGCCGGCCTGCCTCGGCGACCGCTGCTGCGACACGCCGGCGCGCCACGACAGCGATCGCCGTCTGGCGGGCCCCGGCCGGTCTGCCCCGGCGACCGCTGCTGCGACACGCCGGCGCGCCACGACAGCGATCGCCTCCGGCGACGGGCAGCCCAACCGCTCCTGCGCGACCCGGTCGGCCACCGCCGAGCGCCGGTCCGCCGGGAGGCAGGTGCGCCGGCAGAGGCCTTGCGTCCAGCCGCATCGACGGCGCCGTCCGTGCTCCCGTGCGCAACGTCCGCGACGAGCGGCATGCCACCCGGCGGCGGGAGCGTGGCCAGCACGGCCGGCGGGGCGTGCCGGTCCCGCCGGACTGGCGCCGGCCCGCCCCGCGCAGCACGCTGGGCCGATGGGGCGGCTCGAGGGCAGGACGGCGCTGGTCACCGGTGCGAGCCGCGGCATCGGCCTGGAGGTCGCCCGCGGGCTGGGCCGGGAGGGCGCGACGGTCGTGCTGGTCGCCCGCGACGCGGACCGGCTCGGCCTCGCGGTCGACGCTCTCGTCGACGAGGGGCTCGACGTGACGGGGGCCGCCGTCGACCTGGCGGACACCGCGGCCGTACGCGCCCTGCCCGTGCGGCTCGGCCCGCTCGCGGAGGTCGACGTGCTCGTCGGCGCCGCGGGGGTCATGAGCGAGCGGACGGCGAAGACGCTGCGGACCGCCGACGAGGAGTGGCGCCGGGTGCTGGGCGTCAACCTCGACGGCGCGTTCGCGGTGACGGCGACCTTCGTGCCCGGCATGGTCGAGCGCCGCTGGGGCCGGGTGGTGCACCTGTCGGCGTGCCTGGGCCGGATGAGCGGACCGGGGACGAGCGGCGGCCTCGCGCCGTACCGCGTCTCCAAGGCCGCGCTCAACGCGCTGGTCAAGAACCTGTCGGCCGAGCTCGGCGACGGTCGCCGCGGCGTGCTCGTCGACGCCACCTGCCCCGGCCACTGCCGCACCGACATGGGCGGCGACGCGGCGCCGCGCAGCGCTGCCGAGGGCGCCGCGACGGCCGTCGAGCTGGCCTGCCGGGTCGACGGGCCGACCGGGTTGCTCTGGGAGGACGGGCAGCAGGTGCCCTGGTGAGGCCGAGCCGGGCGGTCGCGTGCCTCCGTCGCACCGTGAGCCCCGTCCTGCTGCTCGTCGTCCTCCTGCTGTCCGCCTGCTCAGGGGCTCCACGAGCCGCGCCACCGCCGGGCCCGCCGAGCGGGCCCGACCGGCCGGTCTCGCTGGTCTGGCGCGACTGCGCGCGCGGCTTCGAGTGCTCGGTGCTGCCCGTGCCGCGGGGCGACGGCGAGCGGCTCGACCTGGCGGTGACCCGGCACCGGGCGACCCGCGACCGGGTCGGCGTGCTCGTCGTCAACCCCGGCGGGCCGGGGGCGAGCGCCGTCGACAGCCTGCAGGGCGGGCTGGCTCGCCTGCCCGTGGCACTGCGCGAGCGCTTCGACCTCGTCGCGGTCGACCCGCTGGGGGTCGGGCACAGCGCGCCGGTGCGCTGCGGCACGACGGCCGAGCTCGACGCGTTCTTCGCCCTCGACCCCGACCCCGACGACGCGGTCGAGCTCGCCGCGCTCGAGGCCGGCAGCGCGGCGCTCGCCCGGGGGTGTGCCGCCCGGGCAGGGGGTCTGCTCGCGCACGTGTCCACGGCCGAGGCGGCGGCCGACCTCGACCGGCTGCGCCGCGCGCTCGGCGAGGAGCGGATCGACTACCTCGGCTACTCCTACGGCACCGCGATCGGCGCCGCCTACCTCGACGCCTTCCCGACCCGGGTGCGCGCCGCCGTGCTCGACGGTGCGCTCGACCCGACCCTGAGCTGGGACGCGCTGCTCGAGGGCCAGGCGCGCGGCTTCGACGCGGCCCTCCTGGCGATGCTCGACGACTGCGAGCGCACCGCCTGCCCCTTCCGCCGGGCGGTGACCGGCCCGCTGCCCGAGGCGTACGACGCCCTCGCCGCCCGGGTCGACGCCGAGCCGCTGCGGGTCGGTGCGCGGGTGCTCGGCCCGGGCGAGCTGTCGCTCGGCGCCGGCGCGGGGCTCTACAGCCGCGCCTCCGGCTGGCCGGCGGTCCAGGCCGCCCTGGCGGCGGCGGTGCGCGGCGACGGCGCGCCGCTGCTCGCGCTGTCCGACGGCTACCTGGAGCGCACCCGCGACGGCTACGCGCCGGTCGTGCAGGCCAACGTGGCCGTGAACTGCGTCGACCGGCCCTGGCCGCGCGAGGCGGGGGCGTACGTCGCGCTGGCCGAGCGGCTGGCGACGACCGCGCCGCGCTTCGGCCCGGCCATCGCGCTGTCGGGCCTGCCGTGCGCCACCTGGCCGGTCCCGCCGGTGTCGGTCCCGCACGAGGTCGGGGCCCCGGACGCGCCGCCGGTCGTCGTCGTCGGGACGACGGGCGACCCGGCGACGCCGTACGCCTGGTCGCAGGCCCTCGCGGCGCAGCTGGCCGCAGGGGTGCTCGTCACGCACGTCGGCGACGGCCACACCGCCTACCGGGCGGGAGCCGCCGGGTGCCTGGTCGGCCCGGTCACGGACTACCTCGTCAGCGCGGTCGCGCCGCCGGCGCTGACGTGCTGAGGACACCTTCCCGGCGGGGCGCGAGGCGTGCCCCCGGCAGGATTCGAACCTGCGCTTCTACCTCCGGAGGGTAGCGCTCTATCCCCTGAGCTACGGGGGCTCGGGGCGCGGCCGACGCTACCAGCCGCGAGCGTGGCGACCAGGGCCGCTAGGGTCCGGCGGGTGACGAGTCTCGGGCGGGTCCTGGTGGTCGACGACGACGACGTCATCCGTCAGCTGATCACCGTGAACCTCGAGCTCGAGGGCTTCGAGGTGTTCCCCGCGGTCGACGGCCAGGACTGCCTCGACAAGGTCGGCGACGTCGACCCGGTCGTCATCACGCTGGACGTGATGATGCCCCGGCTGGACGGCTGGGCGACCGCGGAGCGGCTGCGCGACGACCCCCGTACGGCGGGGGTGAAGGTCGTCCTGCTCAGCGCCCGGGCGCAGGAGGCCGACCTGCAGCGGGGCGGCCGGATCGGGGTCGACGCCTACCTCACGAAGCCCTTCGACCCCGACGAGCTCATCGCCACGGTCCGCCGGCTGGCCGACCTCCCCCCGGTCTAGGGCGTCGGGACCACCGTCGGCACCACCGTCGGCACGACCGACGGGTCGCTGACCGGTCCGCTGCTCGCCGTACCGGGCGCCGAGGACGGCAGCGCCGGGGTCGGGACGGAGCCCGACGCGGGCACGGAGGTGGTGGCGTCACCGGGCACGAAGCTCTTGCCGTCGGCGGCGACGACGAAGGGAACGGTCCCGGGCTGGTCGACGCCGGTGCACGCCGCGCCCTTCTCGCGGGTCTGCGGCCCGTCGGTGTAGCCGTCGAGGAACTCGCGCACGCGCGGGTCGTTCGCCGACGTCACGTCGAGCCGCCGGCCCCACGCCTGCAGCGCCACCGGCGCGGTCTGGCCCGGGTAGGGGCTGAGCAGCCGGTACTGGTTGCCCTCGACCAGGGTCTTGAGCACGTCGACCTGGTCCGCCGGCAGGTCGGGGCGGTAGGTCACCCAGACCGCGCCGTGCTCCATGCTGTGGACCGCGTGCTCGGGCACGACCGCCGCGTCGTAGACCGCGCAGGTCTGCGGGTAGGGGTTGTGGTTGCCGCCGTCCGGCGCCCGGGTCGCCTCGTCCGGGTAGTCCACCCGGGTCGTCACGTGGTTGGCGGACGGGTTCTTCGTCACCTGCAGTCCGGAGAACGTCGCGTCGAGCTTGTCCGCGGCGGTCTTGAAGCCGCTGCCGCTGTTGCTCACCGCGTAGAAGAGCACGCCGGCGAGGGCGAGCACGAGCACGGCCGCGCCCGCGACGAAGCCGTACGGGAAGGGCTTCTTGACCGGGGCGAGCGGCTGCCGGCGGCGGGAGCCCCCGCCGGTCGGGCGACCGCCGCCGGGGCGACCGCCGGGGGGTCGGCCGCCGGGCGGACGCCCGCCCGGGGGGCGCCCGGTGGGGCCGGTCGTGCCGTCGCGCTGGGCCATGCGGGTCCGTCCTGCTCGGGGGTCTGCTGCTCGCGCCCGCCGTGCGGGCCTGCGCCTCGGGGGACGAGCCGGGCGGCGGGCGCGTTCCCGCGCCTGCGCGAGCGCAGTCTAGGGCGGCGCTCGGTGCCGGGCGGGACGCTAGCCTCGGCAGGTGACCCCTCCCGAGCTGGCCGCGGCCGTCCGTGCCGTCGTGGCGGCCGCCGTCGAGGCCGGGGAGCTGGCCGTGCCGGTGCCCGACAGCGTGCCCGTGGAGCGCCCCCGCAGCAAGGACCACGGCGACTACGCGACGAGCGTCGCCCTGCAGCTGGCCGGGCCGGCCGGGCGGCCGCCCCGCCAGGTCGCCGAGCTGCTCGCCGGGCGGCTGCGCGAGGTCGGCGGCATCGCCGAGGTCGAGGTCGCCGGTCCGGGCTTCCTCAACGTGCGGCTGGCCGAGGACGCCGCCGCGCGGGTCGCGCTGCAGGTCGTGGCTGCCGGTGCCGCGTACGGCCGCAACGACACCGGCGCCGGCACCTCGGTGGACCTCGAGTTCGTCAGCGCCAACCCGACCGGGCCGATGCACGTCGGCGGGGTGCGCTGGGCGGCGCTCGGCGACGCGCTCGCCCGGCTGCTGGAGGCCAGCGGCGCGACGGTCACCCGGGAGTACTACGTCAACGACGCCGGCACGCAGATCGACCGCTTCGCGCAGTCGCTGCACGCGGCCGCCACCGGCGGGCCGGTGCCCGAGGACGGCTACGCCGGGGAGTACGTCGGCGAGTGGGCGCAGCGGGTGCTCGAGCGCGAGCCCGGCCTGCTCGACCTGCCCGAGGTCGAGGCGGTCGAGCGGTTCCGGGTGGTCGGGCTGCAGGTGGCGCTGGAGGAGATCCGCGGCTCGCTCGCGGCGTTCGGCGTCGACTTCGACGTCTGGTTCTCCGAGGCGTCGCTGGCCGAGTCCGGGCGCGGTCGACCGGGCGCTCGCGCGGCTGCGCGAGCAGGGGCACGTCGACGAGCGCGACGGCGCGGTGTGGCTGCGCACGACCGACTTCGGCGACGACAAGGACCGGGTGCTCGTCAAGAGCGACGGCACCGGCACCTACTTCCTGTCCGACGCCGCCTACTACGTCGACAAGCGCTCGCGCGGCTTCGACCGCTGCATCTACATGCTCGGCGCCGACCACCACGGCTACGTCGGGCGGCTGCGGGCGCTCGCCGCCTGCGCCGGCGACGACCCCGACCAGACCCTCGAGGTGCGGATCGGGCAGCTCGTCAACGTCCTGCAGGGCGGCGTGCCGGTGAAGATGAGCAAGCGCGCCGGCACGATGGTCACGCTCGAGGACCTCGTCGCGCTCACCGGCGTCGACGCCGCCCGCTACACGCTGGCCCGCTCCTCCGCCGACACGCACGATGGACCTCGACGTCGAGCTCGTCACCCGGCGGACCAGCGACAACCCCGTCTTCTACGTGCAGTACGCCGCGACCCGCGCGGCGCAGCGTCCTGCGCAACGCGGCCGACCTCGGCATCGCCGAGCCCGACCCCGGCGACGGTCGACCTGTCGCTGCTCTCGCCACCCGCGCGAGACCGAGCTGCTGCTCGCGCTCGCCGAGTTCCCGCAGGTCGTCGCGACCGCGGCCGAGCTGCGCGAGCCGCACCGGGTAGCGCGCTACCTCGAGGAGCGCGTCGCGAAGGCCGCGCAGCGCTTCTGGGACGACTGCCAGGTGCTGCCCAAGGGCGACGAGCCGGTCGCGCCGACGACCGCGCCCCGGCTGCTGCTGTGGCGCGCGACCCGCACGGTCCTGGAGAACGGCCTGGGGCTGCTCGGGTGTCGGCGCCGGAGCGCATGTGAGCACCGTCCCGGCGGCCGCGGTCCGCCGCCCCGGTCTCGACCTCGACCCGGTGGTCTGGCCGCGCACGGCCGAGCGCGTCGACGGCGCCCTGCACCTCGGCGGCGTCGACCTGCGCGCGCTCGCCGCCGAGCACGGCACCCCGGCGTACGTCCTGGACACCGACGACCTGCTCGCGCGCTGCCGCGCGTGGCGGGCCGCCTTCCCCGACGCCGACGTCTACTACGCCGGCAAGGCCTTCCTGTGCACCACGGTCGCCCGCTGGGTGGCCCAGGAGGGGCTGTCGCTGGACGTGTGCACCGGCGGCGAGCTGGCCGTGGCGCTGCGCGCCGGCTTCCCGACCGACCGGCTGCTGTTCCACGGCAACAACAAGAGCGTCGCGGAGCTGGAGCGGGCCGTCGCCGTCGGGGTCGGCCGCATCGTCGTCGACTCCGCCGTCGAGGTCGGGCGGCTGGCTGCCGTCGCCGGGCGGGCGGGCGTGCGCCAGCGCGTCTACGTCCGCGTGACGCCGGGCGTCGAGGCGCACACCCACGAGTACGTCCAGACCGGCCAGGAGGACCAGAAGTTCGGCTTCTCGCTGGCCTCCGGCGCGGCGGCCGCCGCGGTCGCGCAGGTGCTCGCGCTGCCGCAGCTGGAGCTCGTCGGCCTGCACTGCCACATCGGCTCGCACATCTTCGACGTGCACGGCTTCGAGCTCGCCGCGCACCGCATGGTCGGGCTGCTCGCGCAGGTGCGCGACGAGCACGGCGTGGTGCTGCCCGAGCTCGACCTCGGCGGCGGGCAGGGCATCGCCTACACCTCCGCCGACGACCCGATGGACGTGCAGGACTACGCCGACGGGCTGCGGCGGGTCGTCGAGCGCGAGTGCGCCGCCGTCGGGCTGGCCGTGCCGCGGCTGGCCGTCGAGCCCGGCCGCGCGGTCGTCGGGCCGACGACGGTGACCCTCTACGAGGTCGGCACGGTCAAGGAGCTGCCGGGCCTGCGGACGTACGTCAGCGTCGACGGCGGCATGAGCGACAACGTGCGCACGGCCCTGTACGACGCGCGCTACACCGCGGTGCTCGCCAACCGGTCGTCCGAGGCGGGACCGGAGGCGGTGACGGTGTGCGGCAAGCACTGCGAGAGCGGCGACATCGTCGTGCAGAGCGCGCTGCTGCCCGGTGACCTCGAGCCCGGTGACCTCGTCGCCGTGCCGGCCAGCGGCGCCTACCACCGCTCGATGGCCAGCAACTACAACCACGTCGGGCGCCCGCCGGTCGTCGCGGTGCAGGACGGGCGCACCCGCGTGCTGGTCCGCCGCGAGACCGAGGACGACCTGCTCGCGCTGGACGTGGACGAGCCCGACGAGGAAGGTCCAGGCAGATGACGCGTCGCCTGCAGGTGCTGTTCCTGCTCGCCCTGCTGGGGGTCCTCGTCGTGCTCGGCGTGCTCGCCTGGGGCATCGCCGGCACGGTCGGCGCTGTCGCGTACGGGGTCGCCGTCGTCGTCCTGCTGCTCGTCGGCGCCTACCGCGCCCGCGTCGCGGCGCAGCCGGTCGGGCGCACCTGCTCGTGCTGCACGAGCACCGTCCACGACCCCGTGCAGGTCCGGTGACGGGCGCGGGGGCGGTGCGGCCGCTGCGCGTCGCGCTGCTCGGCTGCGGCACGGTCGGCGCGGAGGTCGTGCGGCTGCTGCACGGCAGCGCCGCCGACCTCGCGGCCCGCGTCGGCGCGCCGCTGGAGATCGCCGGCATCGCCGTGCGCCGGCCGTCGCGGCCGCGCGACCTCCCGGTCGACCCCGGGCTGTTCACCGCCGACGCCGCCGGGCTCGTCGCGCGCGACGACGTCGACCTCGTCGTCGAGGTCATCGGCGGCATCGAGCCGGCCCGCACCCTGCTCGTCGCGGCGCTCGAGGCCGGCAAGGGCGTCGTCACCGCCAACAAGGCACTGCTCGCCGAGGACGGCGCGACGCTGCACGAGGCGGCGGCGCGCGGCGGGGCCGACCTCTACTACGAGGCGAGCGTCGCGGGCGCGATCCCGCTGCTGCGGCCGCTGCGCGAGTCGTTGGCCGGCGACGACGTGCGCCGTGTCATGGGCATCGTCAACGGCACGACGAACTTCGTGCTGACCCGGATGGACGAGACCGGGGCCGGCTTCGCCGAGGCGCTCGACGAGGCGACGGCGCTGGGCTACGCCGAGGCCGACCCGACCGCCGACGTCGAGGGCTTCGACGCCGCGGCGAAGGCGGCGATCCTCGCCTCCCTGGCCTTCCACACCCGGGTCACCGCCGCCGACGTGCACCGCGAGGGCATCACCGAGGTCACCGCCGCCGACGTGGCGAGCGCGCAGGCGATGGGCTGCGTGGTCAAGCTGCTCGCCATCGCCGAGCGCTCCGACACCGGTGACGGGGACGGGGTCAGCGTGCGCGTGCACCCCGCGATGATCCCGCGCAGCCACCCGCTCGGCGGCGTGCGCGAGGCCTACAACGCCGTCTTCGTCGAGGCGGTCTCCGCCGGTCAGCTGATGTTCTACGGCCGCGGCGCGGGCGGGGCGCCGACCGCGAGCGCCGTCCTCGGCGACCTCGTCGCGGTGGGTCGCAACGCGGTCTCCGGCGCGCGCGGGGCGGGGGAGTCCTCGTACGCCGACCTGCGGGTGCGCCCGATGGGCGAGGCGGTCACCCGCTACCACGTCAGCCTCGACGTCGCCGACAAGGCCGGTGTGCTCTCGGCCGTCGCCGGAGCCTTCGCGACGCACGACGTCAGCATCCGCACCGTGCGCCAGGAGGGGCACGGCAGCGACGCCAGCCTCGTCGTCGTGACCCACACGGCGACGGACGCGGCGCTGCAGGCGACCGTCGAGGAGCTGCGGGGGCTGGACAGCGTCCGGGCCGTCGCCTCCGTCATGCGCGTGGAGGGTCAGCCGTGACCGAGCAGCAGACGCACCGGCACCGGACGCCCCCGCCGGCCCGACCCGCCGCCCGGGCCGGCTGGCGCGGCCTCATCGAGGAGTACCGCGACCGGCTGCCGGTCACCGCCGACACCCCCGTGGTCACGCTGCACGAGGGCGCCACCCCGCTCGTCTACGCCTGCCACCTGTCCGAGCGGGTCGGCGCGCAGGTGTGGCTGAAGGTCGAGGGCGCCAACCCCACCGGGTCCTTCAAGGACCGCGGCATGACCATGGCGATCAGCAAGGCCGCCGAGGCCGGGTCGCGGGCGGTCATCTGCGCCTCCACCGGCAACACCAGCGCGAGCGCCGCGGCGTACGCCGCCAAGGGCGACCTCACCTGCGCCGTGCTCGTCCCCGAGGGCAAGATCGCCCTCGGGAAGCTCGCCCAGGCGCTGGTGCACGGCGCCCGGCTGCTGCAGGTGCAGGGCAACTTCGACGACTGCCTCGAGCTGTGCCGCGACCTGTCGCGCGACTACCCCGTCACGCTCGTCAACTCGGTCAACCCCGACCGCATCGAGGGCCAGAAGACCGCCGCGTTCGAGGTGTGCGACGTGCTCGGCGACGCCCCGGACCTGCACTGCCTGCCGGTCGGCAACGCCGGCAACATCACGGCCTACTGGAAGGGCTACGAGGAGTACGCCGCGGACGGCACCGCGACGCAGCGCCCCCGGATGATGGGCTTCCAGGCCGCCGGTGCCGCGCCGATCGTCACGGGCCGGCGGGTGCCCCACCCCACGACCATCGCCACCGCCATCCGCATCGGCAACCCCGCCTCCTGGCAGCAGGCGCTCGACGCCCGCGACGCCAGCGGCGGCGACATCGCCTCGGTGACCGACCGGCAGATCCTCGCGGCCTACAAGCTGCTCGCCGCGCGCGAGGCCGTCTTCGTCGAGCCCGCGTCGGCCGCGAGCGTGGCGGGTCTGCTGCAGCTGTCGGAGGCCGGACGCGTGCCGCCCGGCGCGCGCGTGGTCTGCACGGTGACCGGCAACGGGCTCAAGGACACCGAGTGGGCCATCGCCGGCGCCCCCAAGCCGGTGACGGTCGCGGCCGACGCCTCCGCCGCCGCGGCGGCCCTCGGCCTGGCCTGACGGCCCCGGGGTGCGCGAGGCGCTGGCGCTGCTGCGCCGGCAGGGCGACTTCCGGCGCACCTACCTCGCGACGCTCGTCAGCCTCGGCGGCGACTGGTTCGCCGTGGTGCCGCTGCTGGCGCTGCTCCCGCGCCTCACCGGTGGCGGCCTCGCCGGCGGGCTCGTGCTCGTCGCGGACACGGCGGTCTTCGCGCTGCTGTCGCCGTACGCGGGCACGGTCGCCGACCGGGTCGACCGCCGTCGGCTGCTCGTCGCCGCCGACCTGGCCAGCGCCGGGTGCGCGCTGCTGCTGCTCCTCGTCACCGGCCCGGGCACCGCGTGGGTCGCGGTCGCCGCGGTCGGCGGGATCGCCGCGTGCAAGGCCTTCGCGCAACCGGCGTCGCAGGCGGCGCTGCCCAACCTCGTCGACCGCTCCGAGCTGCGCACGGCCAACGTCCTCACCGGCACCGCCTGGGGCACGATGCTCGCCGTCGGCGCGGCGCTCGGCGGCCTCGGCGCGGCGGTGCTGGGGGAGCGGGCCTGCTTCCTCGTCGACGCCGGGAGCTTCCTCGTCTCGGCGCTGCTCGTCGCGCGCTGCCGGCGCCCGTTCCAGCGGCCGCGGGCGGGGACCGGCGCCCGGCCGGGCTTCCGCGCCGACGTGGCGGAGGCGGTCCGCTACGCCCGGGGCGAGCCCCGGGTCCTCGCCCTCGTCACCGCCAAGCCCGGGGTCGGCCCCGCCAACGGCGCGCTCGTGCTGTTCCCGCTGCTGGCGCTGGACGTCTTCGACGTCGGCGGTACGGGCATCGGCCTGCTCTTCGCCGCCCGCGGCCTCGGCGCCGTCCTCGGGCCCCTCGTGCTGGGCCGCCCGCGCAGCGAGGCCGCCGTGCACCGCCTGCTCGCGCTGTGCATCGGCGGGTGCGGGCTCGCCTACGTCGCCGCGGCAGCCGCGCCGTCCTTCGCGCTGGTGCTGCTGCTGGTCGTCGTCGCGCACGTCGGCGGCGGCGCCAACTGGGTCGTGTCGACGTACGGTCTGCAGGCGGTCGTGCCCGACCGGGTCCTCGGCCGGGTCGCCAGCGCCGACCTCATGCTCGTCACGCTCGCCGTCGTCCGCCAGCCAGCTCGTGTCCGGCGTGCTCGCCGACGCCGTGCCCACCCGCCCGCTCGTCGCCGCCTTCGGCGCCACGTCGGTGGTCTACGCCGGCACCTGGTGGCTCGCGACCCGGCGGGTGAGGGCCGGGCTCGCCGCGGCGGCGCCCGACCTGCTGCCGACCACCACCCCGGCCCCGCCCGCCGGGACCGAGAGCCAGGAGTAGCCGTGCCGTCGTACGCCCCGTCCCCCGTCGTCGTGCGCGCGCCCGCCACGAGCGCCAACCTCGGACCCGCCTTCGACAGCGCCGGGCTGTGCCTCGGCCTGGCCGACGAGGTGGTCGCCGAGGTCACCGCCTCGGGGCTGGTCGTGCAGGTCGAGGGCGAGGGCGCCGGGGCGCTGCCCCTCGACGAGCGGCACCTGCTCGTGCGCGCCGCGCGGGCCGCGTTCGAGCGGCTCGGCGGGTCGCCGCCCGGGCTGCGCGTGCACTGCGTCAACCGGGTGCCGCAGTCGCGCGGCCTGGGGTCCTCGTCGGCCGCGATCGTGGCCGGCGTGCTCGCCGCCCGCGCCCTCGTCGACGGCGGCGAGGAACTGCTCGACGACGACGCGGTGCTGGCCCTCGCCGACGAGATCGAGGGCCACCCCGACAACGTCGCGGCCTGCCTGCGCGGCGGGTTCACGCTGGCCTGGCGCGACGCCGCCGGCGTGCACGTCGTGCGGCGCGACGTCGCGGAGGCGGTCGTGCCGGTCGTGCTGGTGCCGCAGCAGCGCTCTTCCACCGCGCAGGTGCGCGGGCTCCTGCCCGCGACCGTGCCGCACGCGGACGCCGCCGCCGGGGCCGCCCGGGCCGCCCTGCTCGCGCTCGCGCTGACCTCCGACCCGTCGCTGCTGCTCGCGGCGACGCAGGACCGGCTGCACCAGCCCTACCGCGCGGCGGCGATGCCGGGGACGGCGCGGCTGGTGGCGGAGCTGCGCGAGCGCGGGACCGCGGCGGTCGTCAGCGGCGCCGGACCGACGGTGCTCGCGCTGTGCACCCGCGACGAGGTCGACGCCGTGGTGCGCTCCGCACCGGACGGCTGGACCGCGAGGCGGCTGGCCGTCGACGCGGGGGGAGCGCGCGCCGACCGCACCTAGCGGCGCGGCGCAGCGGTCCGGTCGTCACCGTGTGCGACGATGTCCACGCACGAAGCGCTCCGGCTGCCGGTAGCGTGTGCACAGCCGGCGAGCAGCAGCACCGCTCCGGCCCCTGTGCCCCCGGGCGGATCGCCCGCGGAGCCCGGTCGCGGCCCCGGCAGGCGCGCGCACCCCCGCCGGCCGCACCCACCCCACAGACGCCCCGCCGCTCGGCGGGGTCCCCGGCCACCGGCCGGCGCACTCCACCCCGCCGCGTCGTGCGGCCGGTGGCCCACCGGGAGGACCCTCCTTGACCGACACGACCGACCTGCTGCAGGACGCCGGCCCCGAGGGCCCGGCGCCCGACGCGCAGGTCACGACCGCCGCCCCGCGCACCCGACGCCGCGCCACCTCCGGCGGGCTGAGCGCCATGGTGCTGCCTGAGCTGCAGGCGCTCGCGGGCGAGCTGGGGATCGGCAGCACCGCCCGCATGCGCAAGAGCCAGCTCATCGAGGCGATCCAGGCGCGGCAGGGCGGCAGCGGGGCCAGCACGTCGGCGGCCGCGGAGGCGCCGAGCGCTGGTGCTGGTGCTGGTGCTGCTCGCACCAGCCGCACGCCCCGCGCGGACGGCGACGCCCCCGGCGAGGGGGCGGCGACCGGGAGCGCGCCGGTCGCGCAGCAGAGCACCGACGGGCGCGGCGACGGCGAGGGCCCGGTCGCGCGCGGCGGTGACGAGCAGGAGGGCGCAGGGTCGGACGGCGGGTCGGACGGCGGGTCGGACGGCGGGTCGGACGGCGACGGGCCGACCGAGCGGGTCGACCGTGGCCGCGAGCGCTTCCTCGAGCGGGAGGCCCGCCGTCAGGAGCGGGCCGCCCAGCAGCAGTCCGAGGGGCGGGGTGAGCAGGACCGGGGTCAGCAGGACCGGCCGGACCGCCCGCAGCAGGACCGCCAGGAGCGTGTCCAGCAGGACCGCCCGGACCGCGGCCAGCAGGACCGCCTGGACCGGGGCCAGCAGGACCGCGCGCCAGCAGGACCGCGGCCAGCAGGACCGCAGCCAGCAGGACCGGGGCCAGCAGGACCGGGGCCAGCAGGACCGGGGCCAGCAGGACCGCGGCCAGCAGGACCGCGACCTGCAGCGCGACGACGACGACGCCACCCGCCGCGGGCGCTTCCGCGAGCGCGGCCGCAACCGGCGCAACCGCAACGACCGCTTCGCCGGCGACGAGCCCGTGGTCAGCGAGGACGACGTGCTCGTCCCGATCGGCGGCATCCTCGACGTGCTGGAGAACTACGCGTTCGTCCGCACCTCCGGCTACCTCACCGGCCCCAACGACGTCTACGTCTCGCTGCAGCAGGTCCGCAAGTACGGCCTGCGGCGCGGCGACGCGGTGACCGGCGCCGTGCGGCAGCTGCGCGACGGGGAGCGCCGCGACAAGTACAACGCGCTCGTGCGCCTCGACAGCGTCAACGGCCTCGACGTCGAGGAGGCGCGGACCCGGCCGGAGTTCACCAAGCTCACGCCGCTGTACCCGCAGGAGCGGCTGCGCCTGGAGACCGAGCCGGGCATCCTCACCACCCGGGTCATCGACCTCGTCATGCCGGTCGGCAAGGGGCAGCGCGCCCTGGTGGTCAGCCCGCCGAAGGCCGGCAAGACGATGGTCCTGCAGTCGATCGCCAACGCGATCACGCAGAACAACCCGGAGTGCCACCTCATGGTCGTCCTCGTCGACGAGCGGCCCGAGGAGGTCACCGACATGCAGCGGTCGGTGAAGGGCGAGGTCATCGCCTCCACCTTCGACCGCCCGCCGACGGACCACATCACGGTCGCCGAGCTGTCGATCGAGCGGGCCAAGCGGCTCGTCGAGCTGGGCCACGACGTCGTCGTGCTGCTGGACTCGATCACCCGCCTGGGCCGGGCCTACAACCTGGGCGCCCCCGCCAGCGGGCGGATCCTCACCGGCGGTGTCGACTCCGCGGCGCTCTACCCGCCCAAGCGCTTCCTGGGCGCAGCGCGCAACATCGAGAACGGCGGCTCGCTGACGATCTTCGCGACCGCCCTCGTGGAGACCGGCTCGGCGATGGACACCGTGATCTTCGAGGAGTTCAAGGGCACCGGCAACGCCGAGCTCAAGCTCGACCGCCGGCTCGCGGACAAGCGGATCTTCCCGGCGATCGACGTCGACGCCTCGGGCACGCGCAAGGAGGAGATCCTGCTCGCGCCGGAGGAGCTGCGCATCGTCCTGCAGCTGCGCCGCGTGCTGCACGCCCTCGACACCGGGGCCAGCCTGGAGCTGCTCCTCGACAAGATGAAGAAGACGCGCACCAACGTCGAGTTCCTCATGCAGATCCAGAAGTCGGCCCCCGAGGCCTGACGAGCGCGGGGTCGCCGTCGTGGCGCGCGGCGTGTCGCGGCGCTGACCCCGCAGTGGCCGGCCGCCCGGGGAAGACGTCCCGGGCGGCCGCCGTTGTACGACGTGGTGCGCCGCTCTGGCACACTGGACCCCTTGCGAGCTCCGGCTCCCGTGCAGCAGCACGACCCGGCGGCTCATCGGACCCGAGGAGCAGCAGTGAAGACCGACATCCACCCCAGCTACGCCGAGACCACGGTCTCCTGCACCTGCGGCAACACGTTCACGACCCGCAGCACGAAGGGCGGCGACACCCGCGTCGAGGTCTGCGCGGCGTGCCACCCCTTCTACACCGGCAAGCAGAAGATCCTCGACACCGGTGGCCGGGTCGCGAAGTTCGAGCAGCGCTTCGGCAAGCGCGCCGGCAAGTAGCTCCCCTGCGGCGCCCGCCCCTCGACAGAGGGACGGGCGCCGCCGCCGTGTCAGGACCCCGACGCGCGCCCCGTACGGACCGCGCCCGACCCGCAGCAGGAGGAGGAGCAGCCGGTGGCCGACCCGCTGGACGACCTGCTCGCCGAGCACGCCGAGCTGGAGCACCGCCTGGCCGACCCGGGCGTGCACGCCGACCAGGGCGTGGCGCGCGAGCTCGGCCGCCGCTACGCCGAGATCGGGCCGGTGGTGGCCGCCGCCCGCGAGCGCGACGCGCTGCGCGGCGACCTGCAGGCCGCCCGCGAGCTCGGCATGGACGACGAGGTGCCCGGGCTCGAGCGGGAGGTCGCCCGTCTCGACGAGCGCATCGCCGAGCTGCTCGTGCCGCGCGACCCGACCGACGCGAAGGACGTGCTGCTCGAGGTCAAGGGCGGCGAGGGCGGCGACGAGGCCGCGCTGTTCGCCGGCGACCTGGTGCGGATGTACCTGCGCTACGCGGAGCGCCAGGGCTGGAAGACCGAGCTGGTGAGCGCGACCGAGGGCGAGCTGGGCGGCTACAAGGACATCCAGCTGGCCGTGCGCAGCCGCGACCCCGCCAACCCGGTCTACGGCCGGTTGAAGTACGAGGGCGGGGTGCACCGCGTGCAGCGGGTGCCGGTCACCGAGAGCCAGGGCCGCATCCACACCAGCGCCGCGGGGGTGCTCGTGCTGCCCGAGGCCGAGGAGGTCGACGTGCAGATCGACCCGAACGACCTGCGCATCGACGTCTACCGCTCCAGCGGCCCCGGTGGGCAGAGCGTCAACACCACCGACAGCGCGGTGCGGATCACGCACCTGCCCACGGGCGTGACCGTGAGCATGCAGAACGAGAAGAGCCAGCTGCAGAACCGCGAGGCCGGCATGCGCGTGCTGCGCTCGCGGCTGCTCGCGCTGGCGCTCGAGGAGCAGGCCGCCAAGGACAGCGCCGTGCGCGGTTCGCAGATCCGCACGATGGACCGCAGCGAGAAGGTCCGCACCTACAACTTCCCGGACAACCGGGTCGCCGACCACCGCAGCGGCTACAAGGCCAACAACCTGTCGTCGGTGCTGGACGGCGACCTCGACCCGGTGATCTCGTCCCTCGTGGACGCCGACCGCGCCGCCGCGCTCCAGGGAGACGCATGACCCCGCTGCAGACCGCGGTCCGCGCCGCGTCGGCCCGCCTCGCCGCCGCCGGCGTCGACAGCCCCGACCACGACGCCCGCGCGCTCGCGGTGCACGTGCTCGGGCTGCGCAGCCCGGGCGACCTCGCCCTGCACGACGAGCTCGGCGAGCAGGCCGGGGCGTACGAGGAGCTCGTGGCGCGCCGGGAGTCGCGGGTGCCGCTGCAGCACCTGACCGGCTCGGTGGGCTTCCGCTGGGTCGAGCTCGAGGTGGGCCCGGGCGTCTTCGTGCCGCGGCCCGAGACCGAGGCGGTCGTGCAGTGGGCGGTCGACGCCCTCGCCGCCCGGCGCGCCGAGGGCCTGGAGCACCCGGTCGCGGTCGACCTGTGCACCGGCTCGGGCACGATCGCCTTCGCGCTGGCCAACGAGGTGCCCGGCATCACCGTGCACGCCGTCGAGCGCGACCCCGACGCGCTCGCCTGGGCCCGGCGCAACGCCGCCCACCGGGTCGCGGCCGGCGACCCCGAGGTGCAGCTGCACCTGGGCAGCGCCGAGGACGCGCTGCCGGGGCTCGACGGCACGCTCGACCTGGTCGCGAGCAACCCGCCGTACGTCGCGACCACCGAGGCGCACATCCCCGACCCGGAGGTGCTCGACCACGACCCCGGCATCGCGCTGTGGGCCGGCGAGGACGGGCTCGACGTCGTCCGGCTCGTCGAGCAGGCCGCACGGCGGCTGCTCAAGCCCGGCGGGCTGCTCGTCGTCGAGCACTCCGACCGCCAGGGGACGACGGCCCCCGCGCTGCTCGAGCAGGCGGGCGGCTGGGTCGAGGTGCAGGACCACGTCGACCAGCTGGGCCGCGACCGCTTCGTCACCGCCCGGTGGGCCGGGTGAGCACCACCTGGGACGTGCGCGAGGGCAGCGACGCGGCCGCCGGCATCGACGCCGCCGTCGGCGCGCTGCAGCGCGGCGAGCTCGTCGTGCTCCCCACCGACACCGTCTACGGTCTCGCCGCCGACGCGTTCTCCCCGGGCGCGGTCCGCGCGCTGCTCGAGGCCAAGGGCCGCGGCCGCGACATGCCGGTCGCCGTCCTCGTCGGCGCCTACAACACCCTGGACGGGCTCGCCGAGGACGTCCCGCAGCGCGCCCGCGACCTCGTCGAGGCGTTCTGGCCGGGCGGCCTCACCCTCGTCGTGCGCGCTGCGCCGAGCCTGTCCTGGGACCTGGGGGAGACCCGCGGCACCGTCGGCGTGCGGATGCCGCTGCACCCCGTGACCCTGTCGGTGCTCGCGCGCACCGGTCCGCTGGCCGTCTCGCAGCGCCAACCGCAGCGGCCTGCCCGCGGCGACCGACGCCGCCGAGGCGGCTCGGCAGCTCGGCACCGCCGTCCCGGTCTACCTCGACGGCGGCACCAGCCCGGGCGGCCGTGCGAGCACCGTGCTCGACCTCACCGGCGAGCGGCCGCGGGTGCTGCGCGAGGGCGCGGTCCCCAGCAAGGAGCTGCTCGAGCTGCTGCCCGACCTCGAGGTGCTCCCGTGACCTCGCCCGACGCCGAGGTCTTCCGCGTCCTGCACGTCTGCACCGGCAACATCTGCCGCTCGCCGATGGCCGAGCGGCTCACCCGCGCCGGCCTCGACGCCCGGCTCGGGGTCCAGGCCGAGCGGGTGCAGGTCCGCAGCGCCGGCACGTGGGGCCACACCGGCAGCCCGATGGAGCCGCACGCGCTCACCACCCTCGGCTCGGCCGGGATCGACGGCGCCGACTTCCGGGCCCGGGAGCTCGCTGCCGAGCACGTCGTCGGCGCCGACCTGGTGCTCGCCGCGACCCGTGAGCACCGGGCGTCGGCCGTCGTGCTGCAGCCGCGTGCCGCGGCGCGCACCTTCACGCTGCTGGAGTTCGCCCGCCTGTGCACGGCGGTCGACCCGGCGGCCCTGCCCGCCGGCGACGTCGTCGAGCGGGCCCGGGCGCTGGTGCGCCAGGCGGCGCTGCAGCGGGGTCGCGTCGTCGCCGAGAGCCCGGCGCACGACGACCTGGCCGACCCGTACCACGGCCCGCTGTCGGGCTTCGAGCAGTGCGCGCGGATCGTCGAGGACGCGCTGCGGGGGCCGCTGGACCTGCTCGTCGGCTGACGGCGGGAGGCCGGTGCCGCCGTAGAGTGGCACGACCGACCGCCGTCCGACCTGGGGGACACCCGCATGACCTACTACGGCCCGGACTTCGACGCGCTCGCCACGCAGGACCCCGAGATCGCCGACGTCGTCGTCGACGAGCTCGCCCGGCTCCGCGGCGGCCTGCAGCTCATCGCGAGCGAGAACTTCACGAGCCCGGCCGTGCTCGCCGCCCTGGGCTCGACGCTGTCGAACAAGTACGCCGAGGGCTACCCCGGCAAGCGCTACTACGGCGGCTGCGAGGTCGTCGACCGGGCCGAGACGATCGGGATCGAGCGGGCCAAGGCGCTGTTCGGCGCCGAGCACGCCAACCTGCAGCCGCACTCCGGGGCGAGCGCCAACATCGCGGTCTACGGCGCGTTCCTGCAGCCCGGCGACACGGTGCTGGCGATGTCGCTGCCGCACGGCGGGCACCTCACCCACGGCAGCAAGGTGAGCTTCAGCGGCAAGTGGTTCAACGCGGTGCACTACGGCGTCGCGCAGGAGACCGAGGACATCGACTACGACCAGGTGCGCGCGCTCGCCCGCGAGCACCGGCCCAAGATGATCATCGCCGGCGGGTCAGCGATCCCGCGCACCATCGACTTCGCGGCCTTCCGCGAGGTCGCCGACGAGGTCGGCGCGGTCTTCATGGTCGACGCGGCGCACTTCATCGGCCTGGTCGCCGGCGGCGCGATCCCCAGCCCGGTGCCGTACGCCGACGTGGTCACCTTCACGACCCACAAGGTCCTGCGCGGGCCGCGCGGCGGGATGCTCGTCTGCAAGGCCGAGCACGCCGCGGCGCTCGACAAGGCGGTGTTCCCGATGATGCAGGGCGGGCCGCTGATGCAGGGCGTGGCGGCCAAGGCGGTCGCGCTCAAGGAGGCCTCGACCCCCGAGTACGCCGCCTACACCCGCCAGGTCGTCGCCAACGCGCAGGCGCTCACCTCGGCGCTGGCCGACGAGGGCATGCGCGCGGTCACCGGCGGCACCGACACCCACCTCGCGCTGCTCGACCTGCAGGGCATCGGGGTCACCGGCAAGGACGCCGAGGCGCGCTGCGACCGCGCAGGCATCGTGCTCAACAAGAACGCCATCCCGTACGACCCGCAGCCGGCCTCGGTCGCCAGCGGCATCCGGGTGGGCACCCCGAGCGTCACGACGCAGGGCATGGGCGAGGCCGAGATGAAGGAGATCGGCGGCCTCATCGCCCGGGCGGTCCGCGACGCCGACGGGTCCGCGGCCGACGAGGTGCGCCAGGGCGTGCACGCGCTCGTCGCGGCGCACCCCGCCTACCCGCAGGGCTGACCTCCCCGCCGTGCGGGAGTACCTGCTCGTCCTGCTCGTCGCCGCGGCGGTGACCTACCTGCTCACCCCGCTCGCGCGGCGGGCGGCCGTGCAGGTCGGCGCCATGGCCGAGCCGCGCGACCGGGACGTGCACGCCATCCCCACCCCGCGGCTGGGCGGCACCGCCATGTACGCCGGCATCTGCGCGGCCCTGCTCGTGGCGCACCAGCTGCCGGCGCTGCGGCAGGTCTTCACCTACTCCGACGTCCAGGCCGTGCTCGTGGGGGGCGGCGTGATCGTGCTGCTGGGGGTGGTCGACGACACCTGGGGGCTCGACGCGCTCACCAAGCTGGCCGGGCAGGTGGTCGCGGCCGGCGTCATGGTGCTGCTGGGGCTGCAGCTGCTGACCCTCACCCTGCCCGGCGTCGGGGCCATCAGCCTCGGGCCCGAGGGCGTGCCGCTGACCGTCCTGCTGGCGCTCGTCACGGTCAACGCGATCAACTTCGTCGACGGGCTGGACGGCCTCGCCGCGGGGGTCGGCGCCATCGCCGCGCTCGCCTTCTTCGCCTACTCCTACTCGCTGTCGACCGGGCAGGTCACCTCCGGCGTGGCGCTGGAGCGGATCAGCTCGCCGACGCTGCTCGCGGCCGTGCTCGCCGGTGCCTGCCTGGGCTTCCTGCCGCACAACTTCAGCCCGGCCCGGCTGTTCATGGGCGACTCCGGCTCGATGCTCATCGGCCTCGTGCTCGCGGCGGCGGCGACCAGCCTGACCGGGCAGTTCAACTGGTCGACGCTGCCCGCCTCGACGACCTTCCCGGCGCTGCTGCCGCTGCTGCTGCCCCTCGCGGTGCTCGCCGTGCCCTTCGTGGACCTGCTGCTGGCCGTCGTGCGGCGCACCCGGTCCGGCCGGTCGCCGTTCGCGCCCGACAAGGCGCACCTGCACCACCGGTTGCTGCAGATCGGCCACAGCCACACCCGGGCGGTGCTGATCATGTACTTCTGGACGGCCCTCGTCGGGTTCGGCGCCGTCGCGGCGAGCATCAGCGGCGGCCCCCTGCTCGTGCTCACGGCCGTGGTCGCGCTGGCGCTCGGCGGCGTCGCCGTCGGCAGGCTGCCGCGGCTGCGGGAGCGCACCCGTGGCTGACCGGCCCCCGCCGCCGGAGGGCGAGGGCGAGCGCGAGCGCGAGCTGCCGTACGCCGTGCTCGACGGGCCCGTGCCGCTCGGCGGGCTGGCCGCGTCGACCCCGGTGCGGCGCTGGGCCGCGCCGGCGACCACCGCCCTCGCCGGCGCCGCCTGCGCGCTCGTGGCGGGCCTGTCCGGCGGCGGCCGGGGCGTGGTCTCCGCCGGGCTCGCGCTCGCCGTGGTCGTGGCCTTCTTCACCTCGGGCCTGCTCCCGCTCGCGCTGGCCCGCAGCGCGGTCGGTCGCACCCGGGCCGCGCTGCTCGTCGCGCTGACCAACTACGGCTTGCGCCTGGTGGTCCTGCTCGTCGTCCTGCGGGTCGCCGTCCGACTCGGTGCGGTCGACCCCCGGGCGCTCGGGACCACCCTCGTGGTGTGCGCCCTGACCTGGACCCTGACCCAGGCGGTCGTGCTCGCCCGCGCCTGAGCGCCTGGCGCGCACCCGGGCACGGCGCTCAGGCGGGGCACAGCCACCCCGTGCCCGGAGCCGCGCCTGCCCTTGTTAGGGTGCTCGCACCATGACGTCCGACCGGCCCGGCGCCGCCCCGCCGCCGGACGGCTCACCCCGCGAGGGGGAGCAGGACGCGTGGGGCGCCTTCGGCCTCGTGGTCTCGGGCGTGCTCGTCTGGGGCGGTGCGGGGGCGCTCGTCGGTGCCTGGCTCGACAGCAGGCTGCCGGTGCTGCTCGGCCTGCTGCTCGGCATGGCGGGCGGCTTGTACCTCGTGTGGTTTCGCTATGGTCGGGCGTGAGACCGGCCGCTCCGGCAGGACCCGGCGCAGGACCCCCTGCGCCCGCTAGTGCCCTGCCTGCGGGGTCGACAGGAAGGACGACGTGACCCTCTCGCTGCTCGCTGCCGAAGGCGGCTCCGGACACACCTTCGAGGCGCCCGGACCCCGCGACTTCGTGTACCCGCCGCTGTTCGGCGAGGGCACCTTCTTCACCAAGCCGATGCTCATCATCGTCCTGGCGACCGTGCTCATCGGCGCGTTCTTCTACCTCGCGACCCGCCACGCCGCGCGCGTCCCGGGCAAGGCGCAGTTCGTGGGGGAGTCGCTGTACGGCTTCGTCCGCAACTCCATCGCGCTGGACGCGATCGGCAAGGGCGGCCTGGCGTACGTCCCCTACCTCGCCACCCTGTTCTTCTTCCTCGCCGTCAACAACATCGCCGGCATCGTCCCGGTGCTGCAGTTCCCGGCCACCTCGCGGATCGCCTTCCCGCTGTTCCTGGCGGTCATCAGCTGCGTGATCTTCAACTACGTCGGCATCAAGCGGGTCGGCGTCGGCAAGTACTTCAAGGACATGATGTTCCCGTCCGGGCTCCCCGTCCCGGTCTACGTCCTGCTGGCGCCCATCGAGTTCGTCTCGACGATCATCATCCGGCCGCTGACGCTCACCCTGCGACTGACCTTCAACATGTTCGCCGGCCACCTCGTGCTGCTGCTGTTCGTGCTCGGCGGCGAGTTCCTGGTCTTCGACAAGGGCGGCCTGGTCGGTGTCCTCGCCGGGTCCGTCAGCCTCATCGGTAGCATCGTCCTCACCTTCTTCGAGGGCTTCGTGCAGCTGCTCCAGGCCTACGTGTTCACCTTGCTCTCCGCCCTCTACATCGGCGGCGCGCTGGTGGACGAGCACTGATCCCGCTCCGCCCGCACGTCTTCGACGCGCCGCTCCGCGCGCGTACCCACCTCTGAAAGGGACAGCAATGCTGGAAGGCAACATCGCAGACCTCGGCAGCCTGAACATGATCGGGTACGGCCTCGCGGCCATCGGCCCGGGCATCGGCATCGGTCTGATCTTCGCCGCGTACATCAGCGGCGTGGCCCGTCAGCCGGAGGCGCGCGGCGTGCTGCAGAGCATCGCGATCCTCGGCTTCGCCCTCGCCGAGGCCCTCGCCATCATCGGCATCGGCCTCGCGTTCGCGCTCTGACGGTGTTCGCCACCCTGGCCGCCCCGCTGGCGGCGACCGAAGAGCCCAGCCCCCTGGTGCCGGCGACCGGCGAGCTCATCGTCGGCCTCGTCGCCTTCGTGCTGCTCTTCCTGTTCCTGCGGGCGAAGGTCTTCCCGGTCTTCGAGAAGACCTACGCCGACCGCACCGAGGCCATCGAGGGCGCGATCGCGACGGCCGAGAAGGACCGCGCCGAGGCGCAGCGCCTGCTCGAGCAGTACCGCGCGCAGCTCGCCGAGGCCCGCGAGGAGGCGGCGCGCATCCGCACCGACGCGCAGTCCCAGCGCGCCGAGATCGTCGACGAGGCCCGCAACGAGGCTCGCGTCGAGGCCCAGCGCATCACGGAGTCCGCGCAGGCGCAGATCGCCTCCGAGCGGGCGGCCGCGCTCGCGCAGCTGCGCCGCGAGGTCGGCACGCTCGCCGTCGAGCTCGCCGGCCGCGTGGTCGGGGAGTCGCTGGAGAGCGAGGCCCGCCAGCGCGGCACGGTCGACCGCTACCTGGCCGAGCTCGAGGCGTCCACCGGCTCGGGCAGCACGCCCGCCGGGACGACCGTCTGATGGAGGGCACCAGCCGGGAGGCGATGCGCGCTGCGCTGCAGCGCTTCGAGGAGCAGATCGGCTCGCTGCCCGCCGGTGCGGGCAGCGGGGAGGTCAGCGAGGGGCTCTACGCCGTCGCCGGCCTGCTCGACCGCGAGCCGTCGCTGCGCCGGGCCCTCACCGACCCGGCGTCCTCGCCCGACAGCCGCCGCGGTCTGGTCGACGGCCTGCTGGGCCGGCAGCTGTCCGCGCTCCCGCTGCGGGTGCTGTCCGACCTCGTCGCCTCGAGCTGGCACAGCCCGGCCGACCTGCGCGAGGCCGTCGAGACCCTCGCCGCGCAGGCGGCGCTCGTCGCCGCCGAGGGCGACGGCGTCCTCGACGACGTCGAGGACGAGCTCTTCCGGTTCGCCCGGCTCCTCGAGCGCGAGCCGCAGCTGCGGGCCGCGCTCACCGACCCGGGCCTGCCCGACGAGCGCAAGAGCGCGCTGCTGCGCTCGCTGCTCGGCGACCGCGCCCGCCCGGCGACGGTCCGCCTCGTCGAGGTCGCGGTCACGCGGCCCCGCGGGCGGTCGCTCGAGACCGTGCTGGAGGACCTGTCCCGGCTGGCCGCGGCCCGCCGCCAGCGGCTCGTCGCGGAGGTGCGGGTCGCCGCGCCGCTCACCGACGAGCAGGCCGACCGCCTCGGCGCCGTCCTCGGCAGGATCTACGGCCGCGAGGTCCAGCTGCAGGTCGACGTCGACCCCCGGGTCCTCGGCGGCGTGCAGGTCCGTGTCGGCGACGAGGTGCTCGACGGCACCGTCGCCCGCCGGCTCGAGGACGTCCGCACCCGCCTCACCCGCTAGCCCGACTCGCACGCCCGCACCGCGGCCCCGCCCGGCGCGCACCCCTCGTACGGCCCCCCGCACCACCGACAGCCAGGAAGCAGGAGACGCAGATGACGGAGCTCAGCATCCGCCCGGAGGACGTCCGGTCCGCGATCGAGCAGTACGTCACGTCCTACACCGCCGAGACCACCCGCGAGGAGGTCGGCACCGTCACCGAGGTCGGCGACGGCATCGCGCGGGTGGAGGGCCTGTACTCGACGATGGCCAACGAGCTGCTCGAGTTCGAGGGCGGCGCCCTCGGGCTCGCCCTCAACCTCGACGTGCGCGAGGTCGGCTGCGTCATCCTCGGCGACCCCAGCGCCATCGAGGAGGGCCAGAACGTCCGCCGCACCGGCGAGGTGCTGTCGGTCCCCGTCGGCGACGGCTTCCTCGGTCGCGTGGTCGACCCGCTGGGCAACCCGCTCGACGGCAAGGGCGAGATCCAGGCCGAGGCGCGCCGCATCCTCGAGCTGCAGGCGCCGACCGTGGTGCAGCGCCAGCCGGTCAACGAGCCGCTGCAGACCGGCATCAAGGCCGTCGACGCCATGACCGCCATCGGGCGCGGCCAGCGCCAGCTCATCATCGGCGACCGCCAGACCGGCAAGACCGCCGTCGCGCTCGACGCGATCATCAACCAGCGCGACAACTGGAAGAGCGGCGACCCGAAGCGCCAGGTCAAGTGCATCTACGTCGCGATCGGCCAGAAGGGCTCGACGATCGCCGAGCTCGTCGGCCGTCTCGAGGAGACCGGCGCGATGGAGTACACCACCGTCGTCGCCGCCCCGGCCTCGCAGCCGGCGGGCTTCAAGTACCTCGCGCCGTACGCCGGCTCGAGCATCGGCCAGCACTGGATGTACCAGGGCCAGCACGTGCTCATCGTCTTCGACGACCTGTCCAAGCAGGCCGACGCCTACCGCGCGATCTCGCTGCTGCTGCGCCGCCCGCCGGGCCGCGAGGCCTACCCGGGCGACGTCTTCTACCTGCACTCCCGGCTGCTCGAGCGCTGCGCGAAGCTCTCCGACGAGCTCGGCGGCGGCTCGATGACCGGCCTGCCGATCATCGAGACCAAGGGCAACGACGTCTCGGCGTTCATCCCGACCAACGTGATCTCGATCACCGACGGGCAGATCTTCCTCGAGACCGACCTGTTCAACTCCGGGGTCCGCCCGGCGATCAACGTCGGCATCTCGGTGTCCCGCGTCGGCGGCTCCGCGCAGATCAAGGCGATGAAGGCGGTCTCCGGCCGGCTGCGCCTGGACCTCGCGCAGTACCGCGAGCTCGAGGCCTTCGCCGCCTTCAGCTCCGACCTCGACAAGGCCTCCAAGGCCCAGCTCGAGCGTGGCGCCCGCCTCGTCGAGCTGCTCAAGCAGGCGCAGTACTCCCCGTTCCCGGTCGAGCGCCAGGTCGCCTCGATCTGGGCCGGCATCAACGGCCACCTCGACGACGTGCCCGTCAACGACGTCCGCCGCTTCGAGTCGGAGTTCCTCGACTTCCTCGGTCGGTCCTACAAGGGGATCTACGACAGCGTCGCGGGGACCGGCAAGCTCGACGACGACACGGTCTCGCAGCTGGAGAAGGGGATCGCCGAGTTCAAGCGGCAGTTCCAGACCGGCGAGGGGAAGGGCCTCGGCACCGAGGCCGACGCCGAGCCGATCGACGAGGGCGACCGGAGCCAGGAGAAGATCACCCGCTACACGCAGCCGAAGAAGGACTGACGTGGCCGGCCAGCTGCGGGTCTACCGCCGGCGCATCCGCTCCGTGCAGTCGACCAAGAAGATCACCCGGGCGATGGAGCTCATCGCCGCGTCGCGCATCGTCAAGGCGCAGCAGCGGGTGAGCGCTGCCCAGCCGTACACGCGCCAGATCACCCGGGTCATCTCCGCGCTGGCGTCGCAATCGACCATCGACCACCCGCTGGTGTCGGAGAAGCCCGACCCCCGGCGCGCGGCCGTGCTCGTCATCACCAGCGACCGCGGGCTGGCCGGCGGCTACAACGCCAACGCCATCCGCCAGGCCGGGTCGCTGGAGGAGACGCTGCGCGGCGAGGGCAAGGAGCCGGTGCGCTTCCTGGTCGGGCGCAAGGCGGTGTCCTTCTACCGCTTCCGCGGCCGTGAGGTCGAGCAGAGCTGGACGGGCTTCTCCGAGCAGCCCACCTACGCCGACGCCAAGGAGGTCGCCGACGCCCTCATCGAGGCGTTCGTGCGGCCGACCGACGAGGGCGGGGTCGACGAGATCCACGTCGTCTACTCCGAGTACGTCTCGGCCCTCACCCAGCGCCCGGTCGCCAGCCGCGTCCTGCCGCTGGTGGTGGAGGAGAGCGACGCGCCGCCGCCGGACGGCCCGCTGCCGCTGTACGAGTTCGAGCCCTCGGCCGAGGCGCTGCTCGACTCTCTGCTGCCGCGCTACGTCGAGACCCGCGTCTACGCCGCGCTGCTGGAGTCGGCCGCCTCGGAGTCGGCCTCACGCCGGCGCGCCATGAAGGCCGCGACGGACAACGCGGACGAGCTCATCAAGTCGCTCACCCGAGCGGCCAACTCGGCCCGACAGGCCGAGATCACGCAGGAGATCAGCGAGATCGTGGGCGGCGCATCCGCGCTGGCCGACGCCTGAGAAGAGGAAGAGGCACCCCGTGACCGTCACCGCCCCGCCCGCCGGCTCGACCTCGACCGGCGGCACCGGCCGGGTCGCCCGCGTCATCGGCCCCGTCGTCGACGTCGAGTTCCCCCGGACGAGATGCCGGAGATCTACAACGCGCTGGAGGTCGACCGCACCCTCGGGGGCGAGACCGCCACCCTCACGCTCGAGGCGGCGCAGCACATCGGCGACAACATGGTGCGCGCCATCGCCATGCAGCCGACCGACGGCCTGACCCGCGGGGCCTCGGTGCGCGACACCGGCTCGGCGATCTCGGTCCCCGTGGGCGACGTGACCAAGGGCCACGTCTTCAACGCCCTCGGCAAGCCGATGGACGTCGAGAGCGTCGACGCCGACACCTACTGGCCGATCCACCGGCCGTCGCCGGCCTTCGACCAGCTCGAGAGCAAGACCGAGCTGTTCCCGACCGGGATCAAGGTCATCGACCTGCTGGCGCCGTACGTCGCCGGCGGCAAGATCGGCCTGTTCGGCGGTGCCGGGGTCGGCAAGACCGTCCTCATCCAGGAGATGATCTACCGCGTCGCCAAGGAGTTCTCCGGCGTCTCGGTGTTCGCCGGGGTGGGGGAGCGCACCCGCGAGGGCAACGACCTGTTCGGCGAGATGACCGAGTCCGGCGTCATCAACGACACCGCGCTCGTCTTCGGCCAGATGGACGAGCCGCCGGGCACCCGCCTGCGGGTCGCCCTGTCCGCGCTGACGATGGCCGAGTACTTCCGCGACGTGCAGAAGCAGGACGTGCTCCTGTTCATCGACAACATCTTCCGCTTCACGCAGGCGGGCTCGGAGGTGTCGACGCTGCTCGGCCGCATGCCGAGCGCCGTGGGCTACCAGCCGACGCTCGCCGACGAGATGGGTGTGCTGCAGGAGCGCATCACCTCCACCCGCGGCCACTCGATCACCTCGCTGCAGGCGATCTACGTCCCCGCCGACGACATCACCGACCCGGCGCCGCACACCACCTTCACCCACCTCGACGCGACGACCGTGCTGTCGCGCTCGATCTCGGAGAAGGGCATCTACCCGGCCGTCGACCCGCTGGACTCGACGTCGCGCATCCTGGACGCCCGCTACCTGGGCGAGGAGCACTACGCGGTCGCGCGCGAGGTGCAGCGCATCCTGCAGCGCAACAAGGACCTGCAGGACATCATCGCCATCCTCGGCATGGACGAGCTCGGCGAGGAGGACAAGGTCCTCGTCAACCGGGCCCGCCGCATCGAGCGCTTCCTGAGCCAGCCGTTCTTCGTCGCCGAGGCGTTCACCGGCCAGCCGGGCAAGTTCGTCCCGCTGGACGAGACCATCGCGTCGTTCAAGAAGCTCACCGAGGGCGAGTACGACCACATCCCCGAGCAGGCCTTCTTCCTGTGCGGTGGCATCGAGGACGTCGAGGAGAAGGCCAAGAAGCTGGCCTAGCCCTCCCGCGCCACGCCCGGGCCGGTCTCCCTGCGGGGAGGCCGGCCCGACGCGCGTCCCGGCGCGAGCGGATCTGAACAGCCCGGTAGTCTGCCCCCAGGAGCCGGTCGACACCGGCCCGAGGAGCCTGGAGGACACACGGTGGCGGAGCTGCACGTCGAGCTGGTCTCGGTCGAGCGCGAGGTGTGGAGCGGCGAGGCCACCACGGTGATCGCGCGCACCACCGAGGGCGAGGTCGGGATCCTGCCGGGGCACGCACCGCTGCTCGGCGAGATCGCTCAGGGCAGCACGCTGCGGGTGCTGGAGGCCGGTGGCGGCGAGGTCGTCGCCGCCGTGCACGGCGGCTTCCTGTCGGTGACCGACCAGGGCGTGACGGTCCTGGCCGAGGTGGCCGAGCTCGCCGACGACATCGACCAGTCCCGGGCCCGCAGCGCCCTGGACCGCGCCCGCTCCGAGGGCGACGACGCCGCGGCGGCGCGTGCCGAGAGCCGTCTGCGCGCCTCCGGCGCCTCCGTCTAGGTCGCGGGGGCGCGGGACAGCACGTGATCGCCCTCGAGCTCCTCGCGGCGGTCCTGCTCCTGCTCGCGCTGCCCCTCGTGGCGGTCGCGGTCCGTCGCCGGCTGCTGCAGCGGCGAGGCGGCACGATCGACGTCTCGCTGCGGCTGCGCCACGCCAGCCACGGCCGCGGCTGGGTGCTCGGGGTCGGGCGATTCGAGGGCGACGAGCTGCGGTGGTACCGCGTGTTCAGCCTCGCCCCGGGCCCTCGCCGCACGCTCTCGCGCAGCGACCTCACCGTGCTCGGGCGGCGCCAGCCGGTCGGGGGCGAGACCCTCGCGCTGCTCACCGGCTCGGTGGTGGTGCAGTGCTCCTCGGCGCACGGACCGGTCGAGCTGGCCATGGGCGACGGCGCGGCGACGGGCTTCCTCGCCTGGCTGGAGTCCCGGCCGCCGGGGGCGACGCTGCCCGCCTAGGAGTCCCTGCCGGTCGTGGGCGGCAACCCCCGCCGTGACGCCAGACGAGCCAGGAGCCGGTGGCGCCACCGGCACACCCGAGGACTCTTGTGTGGCACGCAGAGGTCCGCCGGCGTTCGGCTGACGGCACCCACCCCGTCAGAAGCGGCTGGTGGACGCGGCGTGCCGACCGTTCAGGGTCAGGTGCACGGAGACAAGTTCGTGGGCGGCGAACAGATGCTCGATCTGCACCCTGGGGCGGCCGAGGTCGTGGTCCACCGATCGCGTCCCGGGGAGTGGTGTAGCTCGTCGCGTGTTGCTCTGCGGGTAGAGCTGATTATGCGGTGGCGGCGATCTCCTTCCGCGGGTCGTTGTCGGTGTCGGGGTTGTTGGGTTGCAGCAGGGTCGGGGCGGGTGGGTTGAGCAGGGCCATGGACTCCTCGGACAGGTAGCGGCGGTCGCTGTCTTGCCACTCGTCGTGGGCCTCGATGAGCACGCAGCTGGAGAGCCGGAGCAGGGCGGCGGGGTTGGGGAAGATCCCGACGACGTCGGTGCGGCGCTTGACCTCGCGGTTGAGGCGCTCGATGGGGTTGGTGGACCAGATCTTGCGCCAGTGGGCGTGCGGGAAGTCGCTGAACGCGGTGAGGTCGGCCTTGGCATCGAGCAGCATCTGCGTGACGGCGGGGAACTGCTTGGCGAGCATGTCGGCGACGAGGTCGACCTGGGCGCGGACCTCGGCGTGGCCGGGCTGGGCGAAGATCGTGCGGATCGTCGCGGCGACCATCTCCTCGTGGCCCTTGCTGACCTTGGCCAGCACGTTGCGCATGAAGTGCACGCGGCAGCGTTGCCAGCTGCTGCCCTGCAAGACGGTGTTGATGGCGTTGACCAGGCCGCGGTGGGCGTCACTGATGACCAGCTGGACGCCGCCCAGGCCGCGGTCGCGCAGCTCGCGCAGAAACGCGGTCCAGAACGGCTCGGTCTCGCTGTCGCCGACCGCGCAGCCCAGCACTTCGCGGCGCCCGTCGGCGCTGACGCCGGTGGCGATGACCACGGCCTGGGACACGACCCGACCGCCGAGGCGGACCTTGCAGTAGGTCGCGTCCAGGAACACGTAGGGGAAGGCCAGGTGGTCCAAGGGCCGGCTGCGCCAGAGCGCGACCTCGGCGTCGAGCTGGGTGCAGATGCGGCTCACCTCGCTCCTACTGATCCCGGTGCCGCCCATCGCCACGACCAGGTCGTCGACCCGTCGCGTACTCACGCCCTCGACGTAGGCCTGCATCACGATCGCGTGCAACGCCACGTCGATGCGCCGGCGGGGCGCGAGCAGGGCCGGGAAGAACGACCCGGTCCTGACTTTGGGGATCTTGACCGTCAGGTCCCCGGCGGCGGTCGTGACCAGCTTGTCGCGGGTGCCGTTGCGCTGGGTCGTGCGCGCCTCGGAGCGCTCGTGCATCCCGGCGCCGACGTGGGCGGTCGCCTCGGCGTCGACCACGGCTTGGAGCATCCCGCCGAGCAGCTTGCGCATGAGCTCACCGCCGTCGGCGGTGCGGAGCATCTCGATCATCTCGAGCAGGGCAGAATCGTCTAGGGCCATCGCGCTGAGTCCTGTCGTGAGTTCCTTGGTCGGTTCTCACAGAGCCTCACGCGGTGGCCCTCCGACGTCCGGGAGCGACACGAGGTCGTTGCCAGTCAGGAGCC
>CAVSEK010000003.1:0-44044 GCA_963726975.1 uncultured Actinomycetota bacterium | reverse complement strand
CAACTCATCACAGCGGCGCTCTCCGGGCGGCTGTTCGGCAGCGCCGGAGACCTGCGATCGCATGCGGACGGTAGGCGCCACGGGCCCGCTCCGGGTCGACCACCGGTATGCCGGCATAGCCGCACCTGTTTCCGGGGAGCTCGCGTGGTGCTCGTCCAGGACACCGCAAGGTATCCTCGCTACTCCCCCGTCCTCCCGTCGGCCAGCTCGCACAGGACGTCGAGGTGCCCGAGGTGCCGCGCCGTCTCCTCGATGAGGTGCAGCAGCACGAAGCGCAGCGACGACGTCCGCCCCCGCTCGTCGGTCGCCGTGTCGTCCAACGACCGCGAGGCCGCCACCTCCCGAGACCGCGCGCACGCCGCCTCGTACAGCGCGACCGCGTCCCCGAGCGGCTCGTCGCGGGCGGAGCTGAACTCCCAGTCCGGGTCGGCGTCGAAGGGCGCGCTCGCCCACGGCTCGGGCTCGGGCCGACCGGCCGCCCGGACCCAGAACCAGGTGTCCTCCACCAGCGCCAGGTGCTTCACCAGCCCGGCGACGGTGGTGCCGGAGCGCAGCGGCGACGTCGTGGCGTGCGCCTGCGACAGCCCGGCCACCTTGCGCACGACGCCCTCGCGGTACCACTCGAGCATCCCCTCGAGCATCGTCCGCTCGTCGGCCGCGTGGACCGGCGGCATCGCCCGCGGTCCGCTGTCGACCGGTGCCTGCCCGCGCTCGGCCGCGCTGCGCTCCACGCACAGCTCGTTGCCCTCCGGGTCGGTGAGCGTCACCCAGCCCGTGCCGTCCGGCCGCCGGTGGTCCTCGTACAGCTGCGCGCCCAGCGCGAGCAGGCGCGCCACCTCCTCGTCGCGGGTGGTGTCGGGCCGCAGGTCCAGGTGCACGCGGTTCTTGACCACCTTCTCGTCGGGCACCTGGATGAACAGCAGCGGCGGCCCGGCCGACGTCACCAGCACCTCCGGGTCCCCCGGGAAGTCCTCGTCCTGGCGCCGGCCGCCGACGACCTGGGCCCAGAAGCCGGCCAGCGCGTACGCGTCGGAGCAGTCGAACGTCACGTGGTTCACCGAGGAGGTCACCGGCCCACCGTCCCAGCCGGGGTCAACCCGTTTCGGGCCGCGCCTTCTGCGGGTGGATCGTCTCGCCGCGGGCGAGCATCGCGACGTACTCGCGCACCTTGCGCTCGCGCGTCTCCGCGCGCTTGACCGCACCGAGCCGGTGGATCAGCGCGTAGCGGTTGGTCTTGGTGAGGACGTCGAACATCGCCTGCGCCGCCGGGTCGGCCGCCACCGCCTCGAGCAGGTCGGCCGGCACCTCCGCCTCCGACGGCGGGGCGTACGCCGCGGCCCACCGGCCGTCGGCCTTCGCCGCCTCGACCGCCGCGAGGCCCGCGGGCTGCATGCGGCCCTCCGCCTCGAGCCGGGCGACGTTCTCGACGTTGCGCTTCGCCCACATGCTCCGCCGGCCGCGCGGGGTCAGGCGTACGGACGACGTGTGCTCGTCGCGCTTGCGCCCCTGCCCGTCGATCCAGCCGACGCACAGCGCCTCGTCGACCGCCTCCTGCCACGTCAGCGTGGTGGTCGTGCCGCCCTTGCGGGTCAGCGCCAGCCACACCCCGGGCGAGGTCGCGGCGTGCTCGGCCAGCCAGGCCCGCAGCGCCGCCTGCGTCGGGCACCACCAGCTCCTCGAGCTCCGCCGCCACGCCCGCGACGGTACCGAGCCGGGCCCGGGCCGACGGCCAGACGTCAGCGGGCCGTCGAGAAGTCCGCGTCCTGCACCAGCCGGCCCTCCTTGACCAGCTCGGTGCGCACGGCCTGCTCGAGCAGCCGCAGGGTCAGCCCGGTCCCGGCCCCGGCGGCGAGGAAGGCGGCGGTCTGCGCGGCGTTGCGGATCGCCCCACCGGACAGCTCGAACCGGTCCGCCAGCACGTCCAGGTCGACCCCGTCCCGCGGCACCCCGTCCGGCACGGCGCTGCGCCAGATCCGCCGGCGCTCGGCCGGTCCCGGCAGGGCGAACTCCACGCTCACGTGCACCCGCCGGTTGAAGGCGTCGTCCAGGTTGCCCGGCAGGTTCGACGCGAGCACGACGACGCCGTCGTGCCGCTCGAGCCGCTGCAGCAGGTACGCCACCTGCAGGTTGGCGTACCGGTCGTGGGAGTCCTTGACCGCCGAGCGCGTGCCCAGCATCGCGTCCGCCTCGTCGAAGAACAGCACCACCGGGCTCGCGGCGGCCGCGTCGAAGGCCTCGGACAGGTTCTTCTCGGTCTCCCCGACGTACTTGTCGACCACCTGCGACAGGTCCACGCGGTACAGGTCGAGGCCGAGCTCACCGGCGACGACCTCGGCCGCCAGCGTCTTCCCGGTGCCCGACGGGCCGGAGAACATCGCGACGACGCCCCGCGACGGCCGGTCGCTCACGCCCCACACGTCGTAGACCAGCGAGCGGTGGCGGGCGCGCGCCACCAGGTGGTGGACCTGCTCGGCCTGCCGCTCGGGCAGCACGAGGTCGTCCCACCCGCGGCTGGGGACGATCCGCTCGGCCAGGCGCGCGATGCCCCCGACGGCCAGGCGGCGTACGGCGGTGTCGACCCGGCCCCCGACGGCCGGCAGCAGGCGGCGCACCTGCTCGAGCTGCTGCGCCGTCAGCCGCTCCGCGACGTCCGCCTGCTCGCCGAGCACGTCCGCCCGCTCCTGCGGCGTCGCCGCAGCAGGTGCCGGGCGCACCTCGTGCCACCGCCCCCGCGGCAGCTGCGCCACCGGCAGGTCGGCGTCGCTGCACAGCGCCCACGCCAGGTGGTCGGCGCGCGCCACCCGCTCCAGCGCCCGCACCGGCAGGTCGGCCGTCGCCTCGAGCACGACGCCCGCACCCGCCAGCGTCGCCGTACGCACCAGCGCGTCCCACTCCGGCTCCGTCGCCGGCACCGGCCCGACCAGCGCGCAGCCGGCAGCGAGCGACGCCCCCGACCGCCTGCAGCCGGCGCACCCGGTCCGGCCCGGCCACGACGACCAGCGGGTGCGTGCCCGTGCCCGGCAACGCCACCCGCTCGACCCCGGGGGGCAACGGCGGCGGCTGCTCCCCCTCCGCCCACAGCCACCAGACCACGTCCGGGTGCAGCGCCACCGCGCTGTCCGCCCAGCTGCCCGCGCCGCTGAGCGGCACCAGCAGGCAGGCGCGCTCGAGACCGCCGCCCGGCCCGACGGCGCGTACGGCCTCGCGGTCCCCGGCGAACAGCGCGGCCAGCGTGCCGACGGTCGCGGTGCGCACCGCGGGGTCGTCGTGCAGCCAGGCCAGCAGCCGGCCGCGCCGGGGGTCGGCGGCGAGCGCGCCCAGCACCGCGAGCACCTCGGTCTCGACGGGAGTCAGCCCGGCCGCACCCGCGAGCCGCCGGACGGGGTGCCAGGCGGGCAGCCGCGCGTGCAGCGCGCGCCGGAGCAGCGCGACGTCGCCGGGCCCACCGGCCGTACCACCGAGCGGGGTGCCCAGCGCCTCGACGAGCCGGGCGGCGTCGCCGGGTGCCTCCCCCGCCCCCGCCACGAGGCGGGCGAGCAGGGCGTCCGTCACCTCACCGGCGACGTCGACCTCCGCGTCGCCGGCCTCGTCCTCGGCGAGGCTCACGGCCCGCCCACAGGCGGGGGCGCAGACGGCCGCTTCGGCGGGGGCGCCTGCTTGCGCGGGCGCTGCGGCGGCGGCGGCGGCTTGCCGACCCCGACGGCCTTGACCGCGAACACCTTCGCCGCCTTGCTGGAGTTGCGCACCTTGACCGCCTGCGCCATGAGCGGCCCGCCGCGGGACGCGTCCTCCTGGCCCGTGACCTCGACGACCGACGTGATCTTGACGCGGTCGCCGACGAGCAGGAGCACCTCCTGCTCGTCCTTGTGCTTCGAGAAGGCGGCGATGTCGCGCCCGCAGTCCTGGTACTCCCACAGCACGACGACCGACTGGTCCGAGGCCTTGGAGTAGGCGTCGGTCGCGCCGACCCGCTTGCTGCTGCTGGTGAGGTTGGGCAGCGTCAGCACGTTGCCGACGCCCAGCTTCATCGAGGGCAGCTCGGTGAGCTTGCGGGAGTCCCCGCGGTAGGTGGTGCCGCTGAAGGCGGGCAGCTTCTCGGCGCCCTGCATGGCCACCGCGCTGTGGGCGCCGGCCTCCTCCTGGAGGACCTTGCTGTCCTTGCCCTTGATCGACGGGAGGACCCCGCTGCTCTTCGTGCCCTCCATCCAGCCCTTGTCGTTGGCCGTCCCGGGGTTGATGTAGCGGTAGTCCTGGTTGGTGTACGTGTACAGCGCTGCGGCCTCGGCCGTGCTGACGCCGTGCGCCTCCATGTCCGCGACGAACTTCTCGTACCGCAGCTTCTCCGGGTCGTCCTCGTCGGTGAGGATCGTCGGTGCGCGGCTCGCCCAGCCGTTCATCGACTCGGCAGCGGCACCGCGCGACTCGTCCATCGCCGCCGTGAACCTGTTCTCGTAGGCGGCCGAGACGCGGGCCTGCTTCTCGTCGGTGTACGCGGACCCCTGCCCCGCGCCCAGCGCGGCCAGGTACAGCTCCTGGCCCGCCTGCTTCCGCAGCGCCACGTCCTCCGCCGCGGCGGCGTCGACGAGCTGGTCGAGGGACCTGCGCCGGTTGTCGGTCTGCAGGTCCGCGCCCTTGTGCTCGGGGTCGTTGAGCCACAGCCGCGCCATCCCCTGCACGGCCGTGAGGTTGCTGCGCTGGCCCTGGACGTCACCGGCCTCGAGCGCCTTCCGGTACGCCGCGAAGGTGCTGACGATCTTGGCGTACGAGGACCCGCCCCCCGTGCCGAGGTCCTTCGAGCCGCCGAGCTGCATCGTCAGCAGGGGGAGCAGGAACGCCGTACGGCCCTCGGCGGCGACCCGCGCGCGCTCCCGGTCGGCCTGCACCGCCCCCGAGGTCCCCACGCCCGCTGCGTCGGCGGCGTTCCGCTTGCGCGCCTCGGCCTGCCGCTTCACGGCCGCCTTCGGGTCCTCCTGCTCGACCTTCGCGTCCGGCGTGGCCTTCGGGTCCTGCTGGACCGCCGGCTTGCGCTGGAACAGTCCTCCACGGGGCAACCGGGGCTCCTCGTCGTGCCGGCGGTCCGGTGCACGTCGCCGCCGTGCACCTGACCGGACCGTACCGGCGGTCCGACCGACGAGCCGGCCGTACCGGGCCCAGGGCGCCAGGTCGGCCCGGAAGGGCAGCCGGAGGGGCCACCGCCGGCCCGGCCCGGCGCCTCAGCGCCTGAACGCCACCGACACCGGCGCCGCCGGGAGCGGCCGGCCACCGGGACCACCCGCGAAGCTGTTCCACGTCGTCGCCGGCTGCTCGCCGACCCCCGGCCGGGACCAGTCGCACACGCCCGCCGGGAAGGCCGCGCGCAGCGCCGCGAGCTGCGGGTCGGTCAGCGGGGTCGTGTAGTCCGCCGGGTCCACCGGCTTGAGCGCGCACTTCAGGCTCATCCCCGTGTCCGGCCCGCCGGCGACCCCGAGCGCGTCGTCGTACGCCGGCGCCAGCCCGTCGCAGGTCGGCGACGTGCTGAGCATCGTCGCGTCGGCGAAGCAGCCGTCGGTCGCGTCGAGCGGCCTGCCGGCGACGACCTTCTGGGCGAGCGTGCGGCTGCTCGTGTCGGCCTCGACCCGCGAGAGCCAGCGGTCCATGAGCACGAACGCCTTGGCGGCGAGGCCCGCGGGAGGCGTCGGCACGATCGGCACGGCCGGGCTGAAGGTCCAGATGAGCTGGTTGGCGTGCGTGCCGTTGCGCTGGTCGAGGCGCGCCCGCATCCGGTACGAGTGGTAGGCCGTGTGGATCTCGCCCGTCTCGCTGTAGCCGCGCAGGTCGATGATCGGCACGGTCGGCGAGCTGACGGGCGTCGGTCACCTGGCCCGAGCGGTAGGCGATGTCGAGGCTGCCGGGATCGGCCGCCATCCGCTGCGGGCTGTAGCCGAAGTCGATGTCCAGCCCGCCGAGCTTGCTGTTGAGGTCGAGGAACTGCTCCGCGGTGATCCGGCCGGCGTTGAGCGCCTCGAGGCCGTACTGCCGCCCGACGTTGTCCAGCGGCCGCCTCGCGAAGCCGCGCCCGAGCGACGTCTCGACGGCGCCCCACACCGAGCTCGGCCGCGGGCCCCAGACCGCCTGGTCGTAGTCCTGCGACGAGCAGCGCACGCCCGCCGGGTTGTTCTTCGGGTCGTAGACCTGGGCCGCCGGCAGGGCGCAGTTCGACGCCTTCTTGGGGTCGATGATCGAGGCGAACAGCGCCTCCCAGGCGACGCAGTCGCTGGAGTCCTTGTGCCCGTCGACGGCGGCCCGCTGCTGCTCGTCGGCCCACAGCTGGGGGGAGGTGCTCGTGAAGTAGTGCAGGAGCAGGTGGCAGTCCTCGACCTCGGCGTGCGTGGTCCAGCTGTCCTCGAAGCTGCAGGAGGGCTGCAGCCCGTCGAGCAGGCCCGGGTACTCCCCCGCGATCATGTGCTGCATGATGCTGCCGCCGGAGCAGCCGTTGCCGATGGTGAAGCGGATCGGGGCGCCGTACGCCTCGACGACGTGCTCCTTGAGCATCGTCAGGGCCTCGGCCGCGACCGTCTTGTTGATGTTCTCGCTGTGCACGAACAGGCTGTTGTTCGCGACCGCGTAGCCGCGGGACAGCGCCGGGTCGTCCAGCACGGTCGTCGGCGCGCCCGAGCCGTGGTGGGCGCCCGCGCCCGAGCCGAAGGGCACGAGCAGCTTGTGGTTCCAGGTCGACAGGGTCGGCTGCTTCGGGTCGAACAGCACCGCGACGAGGTAGTTGCCGCGGTCCTGCACGCCGTGCTCGGTCCGCACGACGTAGCGCACCGTCTTGCCCTGGTCGGTCGTCGTGCGGGCGACGGAGCCGTCGCCGGGCGGGTTGGCCGGGTCGTAGTCGCCGAACAGCCCGGTGACGGAGTCCTTGTAGGAGTACGTGTAGGTCACCGGGGTGCCGCACTGCGCGTCCTGGGCCGGGCCGTTGCCGCCCGCGGCGTTGTCGCACAACCACGGCTGCACCTGCGGACCGGCGAACACCGGTCCGCCCTGCGGGTGGTTGGTCAGCCCCAGCGTGGCGCCGCGCCGGTCGGGCAGCACCGCCCGCAGCGTGCTCTGCCCGACCCGCAGCCCCGTCACGAGGCCGCGCAGCCGCGTCGCGCCCACCTGCTCGAACGCCGCCGTGACGCTGCGCCCGTCGACGGTCATCCGCGCGTCGCGGGGCGACACCCCCGCCGGCACGTCGACCTGCACCAGGGCGTCGCCGCCGCTGACGAGGTCGGGGCGGCCGGACAGCACCTCGATCCGGACCGCCCCGGTCGCGGGGGCCGCGGCGGCCGCACCCGGCGTGAGCAGCCCGGTCGTCGTGGCGAGCAGGCCGGCCGCCACCGTCGCGACGGCGGCGGTGCGCAGCGGGGTCCTCAGGGCAGGCAGCATGTCGGGGGCTCCAGGAGGGGGAGGGTCAGGCGGACGGGGTGAAGCCGGCGGAGTCGGGCCCCTGGTAGAGGTCGGCCACCGCCTTCGCGCCGCCCGGCACGTCCGCGGGCGTGATGATGAAGCTCTTCAGGCTCGGCGAGACACCGGGCCGGGAGAAGTCGACGGGCACCGAGAGCCCGTTGTCGACGCTGCCGAGCGCGGCCTTGGCCTTCGAGACGCCCTCGCGGGTGAGGTCGCCGTCGGCGCACGCCTTCTCGAGGATCTTCTTGAGCGTGTCGGCGGCGGCCGTGGCGTAGACGACGCTCAGGCTCGGGTCGCCGGGGTAGGCGGCGGTGAAGTCCGCGAGCAGCTTGGGCTGCTTGTCGAACGAGCTGACCGGCGACGCGACGTACAGGTTCTTCTTGAGCGCGGCGGCGGCCGGGCCCTTGAGCAGCCCGGGGGCGTAGACCGGGTTGTTGCCGACGATCGGCACGTCCAGGCCCTGCGCCGCCGCCACGCCGGCGGCCGACGCCGTCTGCCCGGGCGCCACGGTCAGCGCGATCGCCTTGACGCCCTCGGCCTTGAGCTGGGTCACCTGGGCGGTCATGTCGGAGTCGGTCGACTTGATCCGCGACTCGACGACCCGCATGCCGTGCTTGCCCGCGAAGTACTTCGAGCCCTGCAGGCCGCCCGCGCCGTACTCGCCCTCGAAGTAGATGTGGCCGATCGTGTCGCCGGGCGCGATCTTGCCCTGCTCCAGCAGGTAGTCGAGCGCGTTGATCATCTCGATCTCGTACGTCGCGCCGACCACCGCGTTCTCGGGGTTCTCCGTCAGCGAGGCCGCCCAGGCCGCCGGGAAGTTGACCATCTTGTCCGCCTCGAGCTGCGGCGCGAGCGCGGTGTTGATCGGCGACCCGATGGTCTGCTGGAGCGCGAGGACGTCGTTCTTCATCGCGCTGTAGAGCGAGACGCCCTGCTGGGTGACGTAGCCGTGGTCCTTGACGTTCAGGGAGACCTGGTACTTCCCGCAGACCCCGCCGGCGGCGTTGGCCCCGTCCCAGTAGAGCTTCTGCGCGTTGGTCATGTCCTTGCCCTGCGCGGCGAAGACGCCGGTGAGGTCGGTGAGCAGGCCCAGGCCGATCGTCGTGCCGGAGATGCCCGGGCCGGTCTTGACCCCCGAGCCGCTCGTGGCGGTGCCGGTGTCCGCGGCCTTGGTGCTGCAGCCGGTGGCGGCAGCCAGCAGGGCGGCCGCGAGCAGGACGCCGGTGCGGCGGTGGGTCATGCGTGCTCCTTCGAGAAAGGCGGTCGGACGGGCGGGGCTGTTGCCCTCGACAGTGACAGGCGCCACGCTGTCGCGGGAGAACGCTGGGGACCGGCCAACGGACAGGACCGCTCGTTGTGAGCACGCACAAGGGAGTCGGGCAGACCGCCCGTTCCATCGCGGACGTGGCCGGTCGCCGCGAGGTCATCCTCGACGCGATGATGCAGCGGATGGTGGCGGAGATCCCGCTCTACGCCGCCCTGGACGCGCCCACGCTGGAGAGCGTCCGGGCGATCACCGCGGCGTACGTCGACGGCTGCCTGCAGGCGGCGCGCGAGGGACGCGGACCGACCGCCGGCGAGCTGCGCCGGATGGCGGACAGCGCCCGGCAGCGCGCCCGCCAGGGGTGGCCGCTGAACGCGCTGCTGCAGGGCTACCGGGTGGCGGTCGGCGCGTGGTGGGACGTCGTGCGCGAGGAGGCCGGGCAGCACCCGCAGGACCTCACCGCGCTCGTGGAGCTCGCCGCCGGTCTGCTGCAGTTCAGCGACGCGGCCCAGTCGACGGTCGTGCAGAGCTGGACCGACGAGGCCGAGCACCTGGCCGCGGACGAGGACCGCCGGCACCACCGGCTCATGCAGGCGCTCATGTCGCGCTCGCGGGGAGACGTGCAGGCCCTCGCCGAGCTCGCCGGGGTCGAGCTGGCGCCGGAGTACGTCGTGGTGCTCGCCGCCGACCCGGGCAACCCGCGGGCGCACCCGCGCACGGCCAAGGAGCTGCGCGCGCTGGAGCAGGTGCCGCACGTGCTCGCCGCGCCCCGGCAGCAGGACGTGCTCGTGCTGTGGCCGCGCGGCCCGCAGGTGCGCGCGGCGGTCGAGCAGGCGCTCCCCCGGCTGACCCGCGGCGAGCGGCTCGCGGTCGCGCTCGCCGACCCGGCGCAGCACGACGGCTACGCCGGTGCGGTCGAGGAGGCGGCGCACGTCCTCGCGATCAGCGGCCGGCAGCGGTGCGGCGTGCAGACGCTGGACGACGTGCCCCTGCAGGCGCTGGTGCGCCAGGCCGGCGGGCGGACCACGCGCGTCGTCGGCGGGCTGCTCGACCCGCTGCGCGAGGAGGACGAGCTGCGCTCGACCGACCTCGTGCTGACCCTGCAGGCCTACCTCGACGCCGACGGCTCCACCCGGCAGGCGGCCACGCGGCTGCACGTGCACCCCAACACCGTGACCTACCGGCTCGACCGGGTGCGCGCGCTCACCGGGCACGACCCGCGCCGGCTGCGCGACGCGCTGCTGCTCGTCGCGGCCCTGGAGCTGCACGCGGGCCGGTGAGCCCCGGCTCAGCCCACCAGCCGCACCGGGCGTCGGCGCCGTGCTCTCGTCGTCCGCGGCGTCCCGCTGCCGTGCCGGGGTAGGGGCCCGGGGTGACGACGATCTGCGTGACCGGCTCCACCGACGGCATCGGCCGGGAGGCCGTGCGGCTGCTGCTCGAGCAGGGGCACCGGGTGCTCGTGCACGCCCGCAGCGCCGAGCGGGGCGAGCCCGTCGTGCAGTCGCTGCGCGACGCCGGGCACGAGGACGTCGCCCTGGTCGTCGGCGACCTCGCGAGCCTCGCCGAGGTGCGGGCGCTCGCCGGGCAGCTGCGCGACCTCGGCGGCGTCGACGTGCTCGCGCACAACGCCGGCGTCTGGGTGCGCGGGGACACCCCGCGCCTGACGGTCGACGGCTTCGAGACCACCTTCGCGGTCAACGTGCTCGCCCCGCACCTGCTCACCGCCGAGCTCGGCGACGCCGTCCGCGAGCGGCTCGTCTGGCTGGGCTCGGGCATGGCCGGCTCGGGGCGCCCCCGTCCCTCCGCGCTCGGCGGCGAGCGCGACCCGCGGCAGGCCTACGCCGACAGCAAGGCCTGCGACGTCGCCCTCGCCCTGGCCTGGGGCCGGCGCCTGCCGCACCTCGCGTCCGCCTCGCTCGACCCGGGCTGGGTGCGCACCAAGCTCGCCAGCGCGGGCGCGCCCGGCGAGGTCCAGGCCGGGGGCCAGTCGCTCGCCGCCTGCTGCACCACGGTGGACCTGGGTTCCGCGCCCTCCTGGAAGGACGAGCGCCCGGCCCCCGTGCCCGGCCGGCTGCGCGACGCCGGGCTGCAGGACGCGGTCGCCGCCGCCTGCGACCGGCTCGCCGGCCTGGTGACCACCTGACGACCTGACGGCGCCTGCGGCAGGCTGCGGACATGCCCCTCCCCTGGTCCAGCGAGCTCGCCGGCCGGCTCGACCGGCACGTCGTCACCTCCGAGCGGTTGCGCGGCAACCCGCTCGGCGACCCCCACGAGCGCCCGCTGCACGTCTACGTGCCGCCGGGCTACGACGACGAGCCCGGCCGCACGTACGCCAGCGTCTACGTGCTGCAGGGCTACACCGGGCACCTGGGCATGTGGGACAACCGCACGCCGTTCCGGCAGCCCTTCTACGAGACCGCTGACGCGGTCTTCGCGCGCGGCGAGGCCCCGCCCGCGGTCGTCGTCTTCGTCGACGCCTGGACGGCGTACGGCGGCTCGCAGTTCGTCGACTCCCCCGGCACGGGCGACTACCACTCCTACCTCTGCGACGAGGTCGTGCCGTGGGTGGACGCGCACTACCGCACGGCTCCCGCGCGCGAGCACCGCGGGATCACCGGCAAGTCCAGCGGCGGGTTCGGCGCGCTCATCACGCCGATGCTCCGGCCGGACCTGTTCGGCGGTCTCGCGTCGCACGCCGGCGACACGCTCTACGAGTACTGCTACCTGCCGGAGTTCGCCCAGGCCGTGCGCGCACTGCGGGCGTACGACGGCGACATCACCGCCTGGTGGCGGGGCTTCCGGGAGCGCGCCGCGTTCACCCGGCCCGAGGACGCGGCGCTGCTCAGCGCGCTCGGCTGCTCGGCCGCGTTCTCGGCCGAGGCCGACGGCACCCCCGTGCTCCCCTTCGACCCGCGCAGCGGGCGGGTGCGCGAGGACGTGTGGGCGCGCTGGCTGGCCTGGGACCCGGTGCGGATGGTGCCGGCGCACGCCGGTGCGCTGCGCGGGCTGCGGGCCGTGTGGCTCGACGCGGGCACCCGCGACGAGTACTTCCTCGACCTCGGCGCCCAGGCCTTCGTCGACGCGCTCGCCGGCATCGGCGTGACCGACGTGCACCACGAGACGTACGACATGGGGCACGGCGCTCTCGACCACCGCTACCCGCTGTCGCTGGCCTTCCTCGCGCAGCGCCTGGCGGTGTAGGCCCGCTGGCCCCGGGGGCCGGGGCGGGCCTCGACCGGCACGTGGGGCGGTCCAGCACGCGCCACCACTCCCCGCCGGCCCGCGACGTCAGCGGGGGTGCGCCGCCTCGTACGCCGCGACGACGCCGGCGGGCACGCGACCCTTGGTCGAGACCGCGAGGCCCTCAGCCACCGCCCAGGCGCGCACCTGGGCCGGGGTCGGCGCGGCCGCCGCGAGCACGGGCGCCTCGACGAGCCCCTCCAGCCGCTGCAGCACGCGCTCGTCGGCGTAGGACTCGCTCAGCGACGCACCGAGGAAGCGGAAGGTCCACTCCTCCGCGAGCGGCCGGGTCTCGGCGAAGAACACGGGCACCGACGGCCAGCGCACCTGCACGCGCGCCAGCAGGTCGACCACGAACCCGGGCTTGACGTACGGCAGCGTGAACAGCCGCGACCACCGCTCCTCCACGACGACGGCCGCGCGCGGCACCGTCGCCAGCTCGGCCAGCTGCGCCGGGAGCCGGCCGTCGACGAGGCTGCGCGCCAGGTCCTCCAGCGACTTGCGCTCGACGACGGCGAGCAGCTGCCCGTCGCGGCGCACGCCGTAGTCGCCGCACGGCAGGGCCTCCCGCAGCGTCGTCGCCTGCTGGGACGCGAAGCGGTAGGGGTAGCGCTCGTGGCTGTCGACGAGCACCTCGAGCGCGGCGAGCCCGCTGGCGCGGGCGGTGGGCGTGCGGACCCCCGGGCGGGCCTTCTTCGCCGTGCGCGCGCTCTGCCAGAAGATCGCCTCACGGCCGCCCTTGAGCCGGGTGAAGACCAGCTGGCTGCGGTTCTCCCGCCCGCGGTCGAGCACCAGGTCGACCGCCGGCCCGCGGGTCGTGCAGGACTTCACCGGGACGCGCTCGAGCACCTCGGCCTCGGCGGGCCAGGACTCGGCGCGGTGGCAGTAGACCTTGGCGGTGCGCGGCCACGTCTCGCGGGCCTTGAGCACCACGGGGCGGGGAAGCGGCAGGCGCAGCAGGTAGGGCAGCGCTGAGTCGGGGTCGGGGTTGCGGGCGATGACGAAGTCGTCCACGCCGCGACCCTACGACGCGGCAGCCGGGAGGTGCGGCTACTGCACCGCGTCGAGCAGGTAGCGGTGGTGCCCGAAGTCCTCGCGGAAGGGCAGGTCCAGGCGCCGCATCACGGCCTGGTCGTAGGTCCGCCCGCTGCGGAGGACGAACTCCCGCAACGCCGTGTTGACCGCCGGGTTGCTGAACTCGACGCGGCGCAGGCGCATCGTGCGCCCGTCGCCGGTGCGCAGCAGCAGGACCCCGCCGCGCTGGCTGTCGCGCAGCGCGCCGCTGGCGACGCTCTCCGCGCGGGCCACCCGGTACGGGCCGAACTTGCGGACGGCCACGAACCCGGGGCCGACGACGACCCGGCGCGAGCACAGCGCGTACGACAGGGCGAGGACGAGCACGAGCGCCACCGGGTAGTTCCAGGTCGCGTAGCCGGTGACGAGGGCGATCGGGACGTAGAGCACGGCGCCGAGGAAGACGCTGGAGATGCCCTCGCTGAGCGGGACCCCGACCGACGCCGAGCGGGGGCGGGGCAGGTCGCGGGTGCGCCAGACCGTGAGCGAGCCCTCGGCACCCTCGGCGTCCGGGACGGGGACGGCACGGGACCGGGCCGCGGCGGCCCGGGCCTCGCGCTCGGCGGCGCGGCGGTCGCGCTCGTTCTGGCTGATGAGCTGCACGGCGGGCTCCTCGAGCAGGGGGCGGGGCGCCAGAGCGGCGGACGGCGGGCCGTCCCCCGGAGAGGTCCTGCCACTGTGCGCCCTCGGCGGCGGTCGCGCACCTCCCGACAGCGCGGGAGCCCGGCGCCGAGCACCGGGCCCCCTGCGACGGACTAGTGGATCACCGACACGTGCACGTGGTCGTAGTGGTTCAGGGTCGTGTCCGAGTACGGGTTGCCGCAGGTCGAGGCGCCGGAGTTGCAGTAGGCGTGCCAGCCCTGGCTGGGCGTCCAGATGCGGCCGTACCAGATGACGTACTTGACGGCGAGCCGCGAGGCGTTCCCCGCGGTCCACGTGGCGGCGGCGTCGCCCTGGCTCTTCTCCGTGCTCGTGGGCACGGACCCGTACCGGGAGCTGCCGAGGCAGTCGGCCGCGTTCCCGCTGTAGTGGTCGCTGCCGGAGATGTGACCGGAGCTGCTCCCGTTCGCCTGCCCGCCGCACGGGCCGACCGCGGGGTGCGCCGCTCGGAACCGGTCGACGACGTACTGCATCCGCGACGTCCACCCGTAGCTGACCTCGGACGCGCCGTACGGGTTGGGCGCCACCGTCCCGGAGCCGGCCGGGGCGGGGGGCGCGGTGACGACGCCGATCGTCGTCGTGCCGTTGCCGTCCCAGTCGCCGACGAGCGGCGAGCGCGTCGCCGCGTCGCCGTAGCCGAACTTCACGCCGCCGCTGGAGGCGTTGTAGTCGGTCTCCGCGAACATCCACCCGATGCCGTGGTCGTTCTCCGACTCGCAGGCCTGTCCGGCCGTGGTGGTGCCGTTGCCGTCCCAGTCACCGGGCAGGGCGATGCACCCTGCGTTGCCCCAGCCGTAGCTGATGTCGGCCCCGCCCGCGGTGTTGCTGTTGCGCAGGGACCAGGTGCGACCCGCACCGGAGTCGCAGCTCACGCCGATGGTGTCGCGGCCGTCGCCGTCCCAGTCCCCGACGACAGGCTGGCACGTGGCGTTGCCGTAGCTGAACCGGGCCTCGACGCCGCCCCCGCTGTTGTGGTCGTGCAGCCGCCACGACCACGTGGCCGGGTTCGTCGAGGTGTCCTTGCCGACGTTGCCGGGCGTCGTCCGCCCGTCCCCGTCCCAGTCGCCGGCGACGGGCGTGCAGCTCGCTGATGCCCAGCCGAAGCGTAGACGGGGCTGCTGGACCCGTTCGTGTTGGTCAGGGCCCAGCGCTGCCCGCTGCCGCTGACCTGCTCAGGCGAACAGGCCGCGCACCTCGTCGACGCTCAGCCCGCCACCGAGCACCTCGCCGTCGTCGACGACCCGGTCGAACAGGTCGCGCTTGCGGGCCTGCAGGGCGACGACCTTCTCCTCGACGGTGTCGGCGGCGACGAGGCGGTGCACGAAGACCGTCTTGTCCTGGCCGATCCGGTGGGCGCGGTCGACCGCCTGCGCCTCGGTCGCCGGGTTCCACCACGGGTCGAGCAGGAAGACGTGGTCGGCCTCGACGAGGGTGAGGCCGGTGCCGCCGGCCTTGAGGCTGATGAGGAACACCGGCACCTCGCCCGAGGTGAACTGCGCGATCCGCGCCGGCCGGTCGCGGGTGCGGCCGTCGAGGTAGGCGTGCGCCGAGGCCCGCGGCGCGCAGCCGCTCGCGGGCCAGGCCGAGGAAGCCGGTGAACTGGCTGAAGACCAGCGCCCGGTGGCCCTCCGCGACGACCTCGACGAGCAGCTCGAGCAGCGCGTCGAGCTTGCTCGACGGCACCGCGGCGTGCGCGTCGTCGACGAGCACCGGCGCGAGGCTCATCTGCCGCATGAGGGTGAGCGAGCGCAGGATGGCGATGCGGTTGCGCGCCGGCTCGTCGAGCAGCCCGAGCACGCGCTGCCGCTCGCGCTGCAGCTGCCGGTCGTAGACGCGGCGGTGCGCCGGCTGCAGCGGCACCTCGAGGACCTGCTCGACCTTCGGCGGGAGCTCGGGCGCGACGGCGGTCTTCGTGCGGCGCAGCACGAGCGGGCGGATGCGCCGTCGCAGCTGGGCGAGCCGCTCGGGGTCGGTGCCGGACTCGACCGGCCGCCGCCACTCGTCGGTGAACCGCTGCGGGCTGGGGAACAGCCCCGGCGCGGCCAGCGACAGCAGCGACCACAGGTCCATGAGGGAGTTCTCCAGCGGCGTGCCGGTCACCACGAGGGTGAACGGCGCGTCCAGGCGGCGGGCCGCGACGTACGTCTTGGACTGGCGGTTCTTCACCGCCTGCGCCTCGTCGAGCACCACGCCGCACCAGCCCTGCGCCGCGAAGTCGTCGGCGTCGAGGCGGAGCACGGCGTACGACGTCACCACCACGTCCGCGCCCCGCACCGCGTCGGCCAGCAGCGTCCCGCGGCGGCGCTGCGTCTCGCCGAGCAGCCGGACGTCGAGGTCGGGGGCGAAGCGCTCGGCCTCGTGCAGCCACGTGGCCAGCACGCTGGTCGGAGCGACCACGAGCAGCGGGCCCGCGTCGCCGCCGAGCGTGCCCTGCTCGCGCGCCCGGACCGCCATCGCGAGCGTCTGCAGCGTCTTGCCCAGGCCCATGTCGTCGGCGAGCACGCCGCCGAGCCGCAGGTCCCACAGCAGCGAGAGCCAGGCGTAGCCCTCGCGCTGGTAGGGCCGCAGCTGCGCCTGCAGGCCCGCCGGCGGGTCCGGCTGCGGCAGGCTCTCCAGCGCGAGCAGCGCGCCGACCGACCGCTCCCACCGCTCGCTCTGCCGGGCCACGATGCCCAGCTCGACGAGCTGCTCCCAGGCGCCCGCGTGGTAGCGGCTGAGGCGCAGCCCGCCGTCGCGGTCGGCCAGCGAGCGCGCCTCGACGACGAGCTCGGCGAGCGCGACCAGCTCGGGCCGGTCGAGGCTGAACCAGGTGCCGCTGTCGAGCAGCACGGCTGCCTCGCCGTGCGTCAGCGCCGCCACGAGCGGGCCGAGCGGCACCGCCTCCCCCGCCACCGACACCTCGACCTGCAGGTCGAACCAGTCGGTGCTCGGCGTGTCCTGCACGCCCAGCTGGACGGTCGGCGGCTCGGTGCTCTCGGCGTACGCCAGCGCCTGTCCGCGCACGGTCACCCGCAGGTCGTCGCGCGCCTGCAGCCGGGGCAGCTCGTCGACCGCGAAGCGGGCGGTGTCGAGCCCGACCAGGTCGCGGTCGGTGAGGTCGAGGTCGGTCGCGGCGCGCAGGGCGGCCTCGGCGGCGGCGTCCCGCGGGGCCCGGCCGCCGGGGCCGCGCAGCGGGACCCGGACCACCTCGTCACCGACCGGGTAGCCGTACGCCCAGCGCAGCGTCACCAGGTGGCCGGGGGCGAAGGTGACCTCGAGCGCGAGGTGCGGCGGCCGCACCTCCGGCAGGGCCACGCTCGCGTCCGCGCTGACCACCGGCAGGCGCGAGCGCAGCGCCGGGTAGTAGCTGCTGAGCAGCGCGGGCACGTCGGCGGCGGGGACGGCGAGGGCACCACCGGTGAGCAGCCGCCGGGTCGGCTCGTCCAGGGGGCGCTCGAGCGGGGCGAGCAGCAGCCGGTCGGGCTCGTCGAGGACCAGCCCGTGCCCCGGCAGGCCCAGCACCTGTCCGGCGGTCCGCGAGCCGTCGGCGAGCAGCAGCCGGGGGGTCAGGACGGCGTCGCCGCCGGCCGGGCGGGCGAGGTCGAGCACGACGCGGGCCGGCGCGTCGAGCACGACCTGCTGCCCCTCGCGGGGCGGCAGCAGCTCGACCCCGGCCTCGCGGGCCGCCGCCAGGAGGCGCCAGACGTCGGGGCCGGCGGCGGCGGCGTCGAGGTCCCCCGCCGGGTAGGGCTGCGACCAGGCGGGCTGCGAGGCCCGCCAGGCGAGCAGCAGCAGCCGCAGGGCGAGCCGCTGCGGCCGGACCAGCGACACCGAGCCGTAGGTGTAGCCGTAGCCCAGGTCGAGGTCGCGCCAGCTCGCCCCGGTCTTGACCCACCGTCCGGAGCGGCCCTTGGTCAGGGGCCGCAGCAGCAGGCGCGGGTCGGAGGAGGTCGGGTAGGGGCGGGGCGTCGGCGCCACCAGCTCCAGCGAGAGGGCGAGCGGGGCGTCCTGCTCGGGCCCGGGGCCGGCGTCGAGCAGCTCGTCGAGCCGGGCGCGCCAGGCCGGCACGGTCTCGACGGGCACGAGCGCGCGGGCGGCCAGGACGGCTGCCACCGCGTGCTTGCAGTCGAAGGTGACCGGGCAGCTGCACTGCCCGCTCCAGCCGCTGCGCCCGCGGCGGGGGCGCACGAGCACCCGGTAGACCGCCGTCCCGCTCCCGCGCACGGCCGCGACGAGGTCGCCGGAGGAGGTGACGGTCAGCTGCTGGACGGCGTCCTCGAGGACGTACGCCCGGGCCCGCAGCAGCGTGCCCGTCGGCACCTGCCGGGCGAGCGCGGCGTCGTCCTGCTCCGCCAGCCAGCCCGGCAGCTCCCCCTCGACCTGGCTGCGCACCCCCCCATCCTGCCGCGCCGGCGGCCGGGCGCGCGGCCGTCCACAGGGCGGGTCGGAGTGGCGCTGCTGTGCGCGGCCGCGCAGGCCGAGCGCGCCGGCGAGGAGGGCGCGGCGCGCTCGTGCAGCGGCGTCGACGGCGGGCTGCGGTGACGGCCGGCTCAGGCCGCGTGGAACGCCCGCAGGGCAGCCGCCGTCTCCGCCGGCCGCTCCTCGGGCAGGAAGTGCCCGCAGTCCAGCTCGGCGCCGACGACGTCGTCGGCCCAGTCGCGCCACACCTCGAGCACGTCGTACCACGCGGGCAGCGCGCCGCGGGAGCCCCAGAGCACCTGCACCGGGCACGTGATCGTCCGGCCGCGGTCGGCCTCGTCGAGCTCCCGGTCGTACGTCGCGCCGGCCCGGTAGTCCTCGCAGACCGCGTGCACGACGCGCGGGTCGTGCAGGTGCCGCGCGTAGTCGGCGGCGGCCGGGAAGGTGCGCAGCACGCCGCCGAACTGCGCGTCGAGGAAGAAGTGCTCCGGGTCGGCGGCGATGTGCCGCTCGGGCACGCCGCGGGCCTGCGCGAGGAACGACCAGTGCCAGTAGCCCAGGGCGAAGCGGGCGTCCGCGCGGGCCCAGACCTCGGCGGTCGGCACGATGTCGAGCACGGTCAGGCGGCGGACGACCTCGGGCGCGTCGAGGGCGAGGCGGTAGCCGACCCGGCCGCCGCGGTCGTGGCCCGCGACGTCGAACCGGTCGTGCCCGAGGTGCGCCATCAGCGCGACGCGCGTCGCGGGCCATCGCCCGCTTGCCGTACGACGCGTGACCCGGGCTCGTCGGGCGGCGCGCTGCTGTCGCCGTAGCCGCGCAGGTCGGGCGCGACGAGGGTGTGCGCGTCGGCGAGCTGCTCGACGACCGCGTCCCACATGCGGTGAGCATCTGCGGGTAGCCGTGCAGCAGGAGCAGCGGCGGTCCCTGCCCCTCGACGCGCACCCGCAGGACGACCTCGCCGACGTCGACGTCGGTGAGCGCCACGGCTCAGCAGCGCAGCGTCGTCAGCAGCTCCCCGGCCACGCCGCGCCCGTCGACCACCCGGAACCGCACGTCGAAGGGCGGAGCGGGCGGGGAGTACGGGTTGCCGCAACCGGTCGAGAAGGACGGCCCGGACGTCGTCGGCGCCCCGTAGCCGTAGGGGTCGAAGGTCGCCGTCCCCGTGAAGCTGCCGTCGGGAGCGACGCGCGCCCGGTCGCCGCGCAGCGTGACACGGTCGCTGTCCTGGGTCACGACCACCTCGGTGCCCGGGGTGAAGCCGGTGCCGCGCAGCAGGTAGATGCGGTTGATGCCGTACTTGTCGCTCCAGACCTCCTGGTACGCCAGGGCCGGGGCCGCCCGCACGACGACCCGGACGCGGTCGGTCTGCCGGTAGGCGGTGGCCGTGATCACCGCGGCGCCGGGCGCGACCGCGACGAGGGAGCCGTCGCGCACCTGCACGACGTCCCCGTCGCTGCTGCGGTAGTCGGCGAGGACGATCGCGGAGCGCCCGTTCGCGTACGACGCCGTGGTCGTCAGCTCCGCCGTGTCCCCGGTCACGAGCCTCGCGTCGCTCACGACCACGTCGACCGAGCGCACGCCGTGCCGCCCGTCGGCCAGCCCGGGAGCCGTGCCCGCCCCCAGCACCAGCCCCGTCGTCAGCGCCACCACCGCGACACGTCCCAGCAGCCCCATGGCCTCCCCCTCGACGGCCGCAGCGTCGTGCTCCGCGCAGCGGGCGTCAAGGCCGGTCGCCGTCAGCCCGGCAGCTGCGGCGGCGGGCCGACCACGTCGATGTCGTGCGCGGCCGCCGCCGACAGGATGCGGCCGACGTCGAACTCCCAGGTCGCCGGCGCGTCGCCCTGCACGGGCACGCCGGCCGCTCGGACGAAGTCGGCGAAAGACACGGCGCCTGCCTGCGGTCGACGACGTGCGACCAGCGTCCGCCCGCCGTCACGGCCCCGCGCTCAGCCCGGCGACGGCGCGCCGAAGCGCTCGACGCGGATCCGCTCCTCGGGCTGACCGGCCTGCACGAGCAGCGCCGCAGCGGCCTCGGCGAACGGGTCCGAGCCGCAGACGTACGCCTCCGCTCCGGTGTGCACGTGCGGCTGCAGGTCCTCGACCCGGAGCCGCCCGGCCGGCCGGCGCGATCCCGGCGGCGCAGCGCGGGAGAAGACCAGCGTCGCGTCGGCGCCGAGCTCGTCGGCGTACAGCAGGTCCTCGGGCGTGCGGACCGACGCGACCAGGTGCACGGGGACGTCCAGGCCGCGGCGGCGCCGGTGGCGCAGCATCGCCATGAGCGGCACGACGCCCGAGCCACCGCCGACGAGCAGCGCCGGCACGTCGCCCCGCCAGACGAACAAGCCGCCGAACGGGCCGCGCACGTCGAGCCGGTCGCCGACCTGCAGCACGTCGTGCAGGAACGTCGACACCTCGCCGCCCTCGAGCCGGTCGACGGTGAGCTCGACGACGCCCTCGTCGTCCGGCGCCGACGCGACCGAGTAGTCGCGCTGCGCGACGTACCCGTCGGGCGCCGTCAGGCGCAGCACGTAGTGCTGCCCCGGCAGGTGCGGCGTCCACTCCGGCAGCGCGAGGCGCAGGGTCGCTGCGCGCGGGCGTCTCCCGGCGGACCTGGACCACCTCGCCGGTCTGCCAGCGGCGGCGCGCCCCGTCCGGCGGCACCCGGCGCCCGACCGGGGCGAACAGGCCGGTCGGGTCAGTCACCCGCGTAGCGCTGCTCGCGCCAGGGGTCACCCCGGTCGTGGTAGCCGTTCTGCTCCCAGAAGCCGGGCTCGTCGTGGTCCATGAGCCGCAGCCCGGCGACCCACTTGGCCGACTTCCAGAAGTACAGGTGCGGCACGAGCAGCCGCACCGGACCGCCGTGCTCGACCGGCAGCGGCCTGCCCTCGTGCTCCCAGACCAGCCACGCCTTGCCGCCGCGCACGTCGTCGAGCGGCAGGTTCGTCGTGTAGCCGGTGCTGGAGAAGGCCATGACGTGCGAGGCGCCGGGCAGCAGCTCGACCTCGTCCAGCAGCGCGTCGAGCGACACCCCTCCGAAGCTGGTGTCGAACTTCGACCACGTCGTCACGCAGTGGATGTCGCCCGCGTAGGTCGAGCCGGGCAGCTGCTGCACCTGCGGCCAGGTCCAGCTGCGCGGCTCGGCGACGTGGCCCTCCACGCGGAACGTCCAGTCGTCGAGCCGGACGGCAGGGGTCCGCTCGACGGTGAGGACGGGGAAGGAGCTGCCGGTGTCGTACTGGCCCGGGGGCAGCCGGCGGGCGCGGTCGCTGCTCGGCCGGGGACGGCCGGTGAAGCCGCGGGTCGGGGCGGGATCGGTCACGGCCGGAGCCTGCCCCGTCGACGCCGGGACCACTCGGGGTCTTCCCCCGCGGCGCGCACGGGTGCATGCTCCCGGGCTCGAGGGGGTGGGTCATGACGGTGGACGAGGTGACCGAGCAGGCCGTCGGTGAGGGCGTCGAGCGGTTCATGGGGCACGTGCAGGGCTGGTTGTCGTTCTGGCTGCTCGCGACCGGGCACCGGGTCGGTCTGCTCGACGCGGTGCGGTCCGGCGGGGGCACGGCGGCCGAGGTCGCGGCCCGGGCGGGGACGCACGAGCGCTCGACGTACGAGTGGCTGGCCGGGATGACCGCGGCCGGCTACCTGCAGCACGACGCCGGGCGCTTCGCGATGCCGGCGAGCCAGGCGGCGCTCTTCGAGGGAGGTGTCCTGCCCTTCGACCCGACCGTGCTGTTCATGATGGTCGACGTCCTCGCTCGGGTGCAGCCGGACGTCGAGCGCTCGCTGCGCGACGGTTCGGGAGTGCCGTACGCCCGGTACCAGCCGGAGTTCAGCGCGGGGCAGGAGGCGATGAACGCGCCGCTCTACGAGATGTGCCTGCTGCAGGAGTGGGTCCCGTCCGTCGACGGCCTGGGCGCGGCGCTCGAGCGGGGGGTCGACGTCGCCGACGTCGGCTGCGGCGGCGGCCGGGCGCTCCGGCTGCTGGCGGGCGCGTTCCCCGCGTCGCGGTTCACCGGCTACGACCTCGACGAGGCGGCCTTGGACAACGCCCGCACCGCCGCCGCCGAGCAGGGGCTGAGCAACCTCGCCTTCGTGCACCGCGACGTCGCGGACCTCGGGCTGGAACGGGAGCTCGACGTGGTGCTCGCCGTCGACGCGGTGCACGACCAGGCGGCGCCCGAGCAGGTGCTGCGCTCGGTGCACCGCGCCCTGCGGCCCGACGGCGTGTTCGTCGTGGTCGAGCCGACCGCGACGGGGGACATCGCGCAGGACGCGGCGAACCCCCTGTCCGTCATCGGCTACGCCATGAGCCTCGGGCACTGCGTGCAGGTGAGCCTGGCCGGCGGCGGACCCGGGCTCGGGGGCATGTGGGGGTCGGCCGGGGCGCACCGGCTCTTCGACGCCACCGGTTTCGTCGTCGCGTCCGAGCACCACTCCCCGGCCGACTACACGGTCTACGCCGCGCGCCCGGCCTGAGCCGGCCTCAGGCCCGAGCGGTGTCCTGCACGAGCAGCCGCTCGAGCAGGTCGAGGCAGGCGCTCATGCCGTCGGCCATGCCGGTCGCGAGGACCTGGTCGCGGACCTCGCGGCTCGGGTAGCGCATCGTCATGGTCAGCGTGGTCGCACCGTCCCGCTCCTCGAGCTCGAGGGTGTTGAGCGCCTCGACCCCCGGCTGGTCGGGAACCGTCCCCGACACGCCCGCCTCGGGGACGTGCGGCAGGTAGACCTCGGTCGACACCAGGCGGCGCGGCGGGACGACCTCGACGTACGTGCCGGTGAAGCCGAAGGCCGAGCCGTCCGGCAGGGACCAGGCGTAGCGGTAGCGACCGCCGACCCGCAGGTCGATCTCGCAGACGATCATCGGCGAGTGCGGTTGGGCCAGCCACTGCCGGACCTGCTCCGGCTCGGTGTGGGCCCGCCACACCAGGGCTGCGGGAGCGGCGAAGCGGCGGACGGCGACGACGTCGGTCTCGCCGGGGGTGCTGAACTCAGTGGTCGGCGTCATGGCGCTGGACCTCCTCGAGGTGGCGGTCGAGACGGCGGTAGCTGTCGTCCCAGAACGAGCGGAAGCCGTCGGCGTACGCGGCGACCTCCCTCAACGGTGTGGCGGCCAGCCGGGCGGGCCGCCACTGGGCCTCGCGGCCGCGGGTCACGAGCCCGGCGGTCTCGAGGACCTTGAGGTGCTTGCTCACCGCGGCACCGGTCATGGCGAAGGGCGCCGCGAGCTCGCCGACCGCGGCCTCGCCCTCGGTGAGGCGGGCGAGGATCGCCCGGCGGGTCGGGTCGGCCAGGGCGGCGAAGACCGCGCTGAGCGGGTCGCGCTCCATCAGGGGCGACGCCCGACGAAGGCGAGCAGCTGCGTCTGCTCGTCGGCGTCGTCCGGCACCTCGACGCGCGGACCGTACTGACCGCTGGCCCGCAGGGCCTGGTCCCACGGCAGCATGCCGACGAGCAGGGCGTGCACGCGGTCGGGGTCGAGGCGCTCGTCCTGGCCGGTGGCCCGGGCGAGGTCCCAGCGGTGCAGGAACACGTCGGGGACGCCGGTCATGGCGACGAGCTGCTCGACGCTCATCGACCCTGCGGGGCTGCTCGTGGGCAGCGCCGACCGCGCCGGGTCCTCGAGCAGCGCCTGCACCGCCTCGTCCAGAGCCCGCCACGCGGCGACCGGGTCGTCGTCGACGCTCGGGACCGGCGGGACCGGCAGTCCGGCGCTGCCGAAGAACAGGCCGGGCACCCACTCGACGAGGTGGCGCACCACGTCGCGGGCTACCCAGCCCTCCGGCGGGGCCGGTCGTTCCCAGTCCTGGTCCCCGACGCCCTCGACGCAGGTCGTGAACTCCTGGGCCGTCCGTCGCCAGTCGTCTGCTGTGGTCACGTGCCCTCCTCCGCGCAACCAGGTGGTTGCCCAACCGGAAGGTTGCAGAGCGGGGGCGCGACGTCAAGGGGCACGCGGGCTGTGGACCCTGCGGCCGGTCCGACGGGACAGGACCGCCCGGCGCGGCGAGGGCGCGAGGCCGGGCCGGTGCGGTGGTCCTGCCCCGGCAGCGCGCAGGCCCGGGCCTCCTCCGCGCGGGAGGGGGCCCGGGCCTGGGCGGTGCCGTCAGCTGCAGCCGCTGGTGCTGCCGCAGGACTCGCAGACGTAGCAGCTGCCGGCCGGCCGCATCTTGACGCCGCAGGTCATGCACAGGGGCGCGTCGGCAGACGTGCCCTGCTGCAGCTCGAGCAGCTCGGTGCTGCTGTGCGCCTGCGCCGTGGCCGGAGCGGCCGGGCGCGAACGCTCGACGGGCACGGAGCTGGCGAGCCCCTCGACGTCGACGTCCTCCTCCGCGGTCGGCACGCTGCCGTACGAGGTGGAGACCGTCGCGGCCCGCTCCTCGGCCGTGAAGACGCCGAGCTCGGCCCGCGTGTCGTACGGCAGGTAGTCCAGCGCGAGCCGGCGGAACAGGTAGTCCATGACCGACTGGGCGATCCGGATGTCGGCGTCGTCGGTCATCCCCGCCGGGTCGAAGCGCATGTTGATGTACTTCGACACGAACGCCTCGAGCGGCACGCCGTACTGCAGCCCGATGGAGATGGACACCGAGAAGGCGTCCATCACCCCGGCGAGCGTGCTGCCCTGCTTGCTCATCTTGATGAAGACCTCGCCGAGGGTGCCGTCGTCGTACTCCCCCGCCGTCATGTAGCCCTCGGCGCCGGCGACCGAGAACGACACGGTCTGGCTGCGGCGCTTCTTGGGCAGCCGCTTGCGGGTCGGGCGGTACTCCACGACCGTCTGGACCTCGGCGGTCTTCTCCGAGTCCTTCTTGTCCTGCAGCGGCTGGCCGACCTTGCTGTTGTTGCGGTAGATCGCCAGCGCCTTGAGGCCGAGCTTCCAGCCCTGGAAGTAGACGTTCGCCACGTCGTCGACGCTCGCCTCGGCAGGCAGGTTGACGGTCTTGGACAGCGCGCCGGACACGAACGGCTGGATCGCCGCCATCATGTTCACGTGGCCCATGGGGCTGATCGAGCGGGCGCCCATCGCGCAGTCGAAGACCTCGTAGTGCTCGGTCTTGAGCCCCGGCGCGTCGACGACGTGGCCGTGCTGGGCGATGTGCTCGACGATCGCCTCGACCTGCTCCTCCTGGTAGCCCAGGGCCCGCAGGGCGCGCGGCACGGTCTGGTTGACGATCTGCATCGACCCGCCACCGACGAGCTTCTTGAACTTCACCAGCGCCAGGTCGGGCTCGAGGCCGGTGGTGTCGCAGTCCATCATCAGACCGATGGTGCCGGTCGGGGCGATCACCGACGCCTGGGCGTTGCGGTAGCCGTTCTTCTCCCCCAGCGCGAGGCACTCCTGCCAGGCCTTGGTGGCCTCGTGCAGGATCCGGGCGTCGTCCGCGCCGACGGGGCGGACCGCGTCGTTCGCCGCGGCGTGCTTGCGCATGACGCGCTTGTGGCCGGCCTCGTTGCGGGCGTAGCCGTCGTACGGGCCGACGATCCCGGCGAGCTCGGCCGAGCGCTTGTAGGCCGTCCCGGTCATGAGGGAGGTGATCGCGCCGGCGAGCGCCCGCCCGCCGTCGGAGTCGTAGGCGTGGCCGGTCGCCATGAGCAGCGCGCCGAGGTTGGCGTAGCCGATCCCGAGCTGGCGGTAGGCGCGGGTCGTCGCAGCGATCGGCTCGGTCGGGAAGTCCGCGAAGCAGATCGAGATGTCCATCGCGGTGATGATGACCTCGACCGCCTTCGCGAACTGACGCGCGTCGAAGGTGCCGTCCGGCCGCAGGAAGGTCAGCAGGTTCAACGAGGCCAGGTTGCACGACGAGTTGTCCAGGCTCATGTACTCCGAGCAGGGGTTGGACGCCGTGATGCGGCCCGACTCGGGGTTGGTGTGCCAGTCGTTGATGGTGTCGTCGTACTGGATGCCGGGGTCGGCGCACTCCCAGGCGGCCGTGGCCATCTTCGTCCACAACGTGCGCGCGTCGACGCTCTCGATGACGCGGCCGTCGAGCCGGGCCCGCAGGCCGAACTCCTTGCCGTCCTCGACCGCGCGCATGAACTCGTCGCTGACCCGCACGGAGTTGTTGGCGTTCTGGTACTGGACGCTGACGATGTCCTTGCCACCGAGGTCCATGTCGAAGCCGGCGTCGCGCAGGGCGCGGATCTTGTCCTCCTCGCGCGCCTTGGTCTCGATGAACTCCTCGATGTCGGGGTGGTCCACGTCGAGCACGACCATCTTCGCCGCGCGACGGGTCGCCCCGCCGCTCTTGATCGTGCCGGCGGACGCGTCGGCCCCCCGCATGAACGAGACCGGGCCGGAGGCCGTGCCGCCGGAGGACAGCAGCTCCTTGGACGACCGGATCCGCGAGAGGTTGAGGCCGGCCCCCGAGCCGCCCTTGAAGATCAGCCCCTCCTCGCGGTACCAGTTGAGGATCGAGTCCATGTGGTCGTCGACGGCGAGGATGAAGCAGGCCGACACCTGCTGCGGCGCGCTGGTGCCGACGTTGAACCAGACCGGGCTGTTGAAGCTGAACACCTGGTGCAGCAGCATCCAGGTCAGCTCGTGCTCGAACACCTCCGCGTCGGTCTCGGTGGCGAAGTAGCCGTGCTCGGCGCCGGCGGCGGCGTACTTCTTCACGACCCGGTCGATGAGCTGGCGCAGGCTCTGCTCACGCGTGTCGCTGCCGACGGCACCGCGGAAGTACTTCGTCGTGACGATGTTGGCGGCGTTGACCGACCACGAGGCCGGGAACTCCACGCCGCGCTGCTCGAAGTTGACCGAGCCGTCGCGCCAGTTGGTCATGACGACGTCGCGCCGCTCCCAGGTCACCTCGTCGTAGGGGTGCACACCGGGGGTGGTGTAGACGCGGTCGATCCGCAGGCGGGAGCCGGAGCGCCGCTGCTGGCGCGGGGCGCCGCTGACCGTCTCGGTCATGGAGGTCCTCTTCTCGTGTCGTGGATGTACAACAACCGCGCAGCGCGCGGCATTCACCGGCAGGGCGCCCGGGTGGGCGGGTGCAGGAGGACGTGCGGAGGGGTCAGGCGGGGGCCAGCGCGCGGCCCGGCGGCCCCGCGTCGGAGGGAGCGGGACGGTCGGGAACGGGCCCGTGCCCGGCTCGCAGGGCGGTGATCTCGGCCTCGAAGTCGGCCAGCGACTCGAAGGAGCGGTAGACGCTGGCGAAGCGCAGGTAGGCGACCTCGTCGAGCTCCCGCAGGGGGCGAGGATCGCCAGGCCGACCTCGTGGGCCGGGACCTCGGCGACACCTCCGCCGCGGACGGCCTCCTCGACCCGCTGGGCGAGCAGCGCGAGCGCGTCCTCGTCCACAGGTCGTCCCTGGCACGCCTTGCGGACACCGCTGACGACCTTGGCCCGGCTGAACGGCTCGGTCACCCCGGAGCGCTTCACCACGGCCAAGGAGGTCTCCTCGACCGTGGTGAAGCGCCGGCCGCACTGCGGGCACGACCGGCGCCGCCGGATGGCGTCACCGTCGCTCGTCTCGCGGCTGTCCACGACCCGGGAGTCGGCGGACCGGCAGTACGGGCAGCGCACCGGTGCACCTCCTCTCGGGCTGTCGTCCTCCACAGCTGTGGAGGACCTCCTCCACAGGATGTGGAGAACTACACCGTTGTAAGCACTAGATGTGGTGTCGGCGACAGTAGGGCCCCACGAGGGGTTGGGCAAGCGCGGATCGCGGACCGGGTCGGTCTCCGGCGGGAAAGCGCAGGTCGGCGACGGGTCGGGCCGGCGCAGACGCGCGCCGTCCCGGCGTGTCGCCCTCGGCGGGCGCCGGCCGCGGGGCGGGTCGAGGTGCACGACCTGGACGGTGGCACCGGGGTCCGACAAGAACGGTCCGCGGCTCCAGGTCCGGGTGTCCCGGGTCGACACGCAGGAAGACCCCCGACGCACCGACCCGTGGAGCTGCCCGTGCCTGCTCTCGTCGCACGGTCGGCCGGGGCCCTGCGCCGCGCGGCGAGCAGCCGCCCGGCCGTCCTGGCAGTGCTGGTCCTCACCCTCGCCGTGGCCGTGTGGGAAGTCAGCCGGCTCCCCCGGCTCCGACCCGGCCCCGTGCTGCTCGGGTCCGTCCCGTGGCTGCTCGGCAAGTACGTGCTGTGTCCCCTGCGCTGGCACGGCGTGTCGGTGAGCGGCCGGGGTCGCCGGTGGCACCTGCGCGTCTACGCCGAGGGCGAGCTGCTCGGCCTGCTCAGCCCGGGGCACGCCGCAGCGGACGTGTGGAGGGTCGCGCAGCTGCGGGGACTGGGGCTGGACCGGGCCACCGGGATCGCGGACGTGGCGCTGGACCGCGTGCTGGGGGCTGTCGGCACCGCCGTCTTCGTGCTGCTGGCCGGCGCCTCGCTCCCGCCCCGCGTCGCCGTGGTGGGCGGCCTGGTCCTCGCCGGGAGCGTGGGACTGCTCGTCGTGGTCCGCCGGCGGCACCCCGCACTGCTGGCCGGACGACCCCGCCCGCCGGCCGGCCGCCTGGCCCAGGGCCTGGCGCTGTCGGTCGGCTACCAGGCGACCCTGCTGCTGCTGCTGCTCGGCGGCGTGGCGGCCACCGGTGCCAGCGTGGCGCCGCTGGAGCTCGTGACCGTCTTCGGCGCCGGTCAGGTCGCGGGGCTGCTCCCGGGGCTGCACGGGGCCGGCCCGAAGGAGGGCGCCCTGGTGGCGGGCCTGGTCTCCCTGGGCGTGCCGCTCGGCTCGGCCGTGGGTGCCGTGAGCCTGGTCGCCGTCGCCGCCTGGGGCCCGGCGATCCTGCTCGGAGGCGGCTGCCTGCTGGTCCGGCGACGCGCCGCGGCTCGAGGCCGGACCGGAGCCCTGCCGGTCGCGGCGTCGTGACGTCCGGCTGCGCGTCGGGCAGCATGCCCGCCGTGGACGAGCCCGCGCGCGCACCTGGCGTCCTGCTCGTGGCGCACCGCGCGGGCAACGACCCGGGCCGCGCCCGCTCGGCCCTCACCGCGGGCTGCGACCTGCTCGAGCTCGACGTGCACCTGCGCTGGGGCCGGCTGGAGGTGCGGCACGCCAAGAGCCTGGGCCCGCTGCCGTGGCTCTGGGAGCGCTGGTACCTCGTGCGCGAGCCCCGGGTCCTGCTGCCCGACCTGCTCGCCGACCTCCCCCGGGACGCACCGCTGCTGCTCGACCTCAAGGGGTGGCAGCCGTGGCTGGGCCACCGGGTCCGGGACGGGATGCGGGGGTGGGGCAGCTACACCGTCTGCGGTCGCGCCTGGCGGGCGCTGGCCGTCTTCCGTTCCGACCCCGAGGTCCGCGTCGTGCACTCGGCGCGCAACCGCGTGGAGGTGGCGCGCCTCGAGCGGCGGATCGGGCGCCTGGGCAGCTGGGGCGCGTGCCTGCACCGCGAGCACGTCACCGAGGAGCGCGTCGCGCGACTGCGGGCGCACGCCGAGGTGGTGCTCACCTGGCCCGTCGACACGGTCGCGGAGTACGACCAGGTGGTGGCCGCCGGCGTCGGCGCGGTCATCTGCGACGACCTCGCCGTGCTCGCAGCGCGGACCCGCGACTAGAACCGGCTGAAGGCCAGCAGGTTCGGCGAGCCCGCCCCGGCGTTCTTGACCTTGCCCGCCGTCGCCCCCGCCACCACGGCCTGCGCGACCTGCGCGGGTGTGGCGGCGCGGTGCGCCTGCAGGTAGAGCGCGGCGATCCCCGCGACGTGCGGCGCCGCCATGGACGTGCCGGACAGCACCTGCGTCGCCGTGTTGCTGGAGGACCAGTCCGAGACGACGTCGCTGCCCGGAGCGAACAGGTCGAGGCAGGGGCCGCCGTTCGAGTAGTCGGCGCGCGCGTCGGACCTGGTCGTCGCCCCGACGGTCAGGACGGACCGGACGCGGGCGGGAGAGCTGTTGCAGGCGTCGGCAGCGCCGCTCACGCCGCCGCCTGCGACCGCGGCGTTGCCCGCCGCGACGATCACCAGCACCCCGTCGGCCACGGCGGCCTGGACGGCCTGGTCGAGCGCCGGGGACGCGGCCGCGTTCAGGGAGAGGTTGGCCACGGCCGGCTCCCCCGCGACGTGGTCCCGCACGACCCAGTCGAGCCCGGCGACCACGTCGGAGATCGTGCCGTAGCCCCCGCAGTCCAGGACGCGGACGCTGACCAGCCGGACGCCCTTGGCGACCCCGGCGACAGCACCTCCGAGGGTGCCCGCCACGTGGGTGCCGTGCCCGTTGCAGTCGCTGGCCGGGCCGCCGTCGACGAGGTCGACGCCGGTGACCGCCCGTCCGCCGAAGTCCTCGTGGCGGAGCCGCACCCCCGTGTCGACGACGTAGGCCGTGACGCCGCTGCCCGTCCCCCGGTAGCGGTAGGACCCGTTGAGGGGCAGGGAGCGCTGGTCGACGCGGTCCAGCCCGTAGGAGGGGGGCTGGCCCTGCACCGAGGTCGCCTGCACGACGCCGTCCGGCTCCACGGCAGCGACACCCGGCAGCGCGCGCAGCCTCGCGAGCGCACGCGTCGGCAGGACCACGGAGAAGCCGCGCACGGCACTGTCGAAGACGACCCCGCGGCGCCCGCCCAGGGCCGCGGCGCGGCCAGCGAGGACGTCGGGGGCGGCGCTGCCCTCGGACAGCGTCACCACGTACGCCTGCAGCTGCCCGGCGCCGGCGGGGGCCGACTGCGCCGCGGCCGCGCTGCCCACCGCGATCGACACCGCGGCCGCTGCGCCCGTCGCGGTCAGGGCGGTCCAGCGGCGCACGCTCACGGCGGCTCCTCGTCGTCGACGGTGCCGGTGGCCCGACTGGTCGGGCTCGTCCCGATCGCGACCATGATGACGCATCCGCGGGCGGCAGGGAACGGCTTCAGACGACTTCGGGCAGGAGCAGCTGCTGCCCCACCTGGAGGCGAGCCGTCGTCAGGTGGTTGAGCCGGCGGAGCTGCTCGACGACGTCGCGGGGGTCACGCTGAGGCGCGACGCGGCGAGCCACCGACCACAGCGTGTCGCCCTGCTCGACGGTGACCTGCGTCAGGACCGGGCGCTCGCCCGGCTCCACCGCTGCCTGGCTGCTCGCCGACCGACCGACGGCGAAGGCCGCGAGCAGCAGCAGGGCCAGCAGCGCGGTGACCACGAAGCGCCCGCGACCGGTGAGGTGCACGCCGGGTCGCCGCTCGGGGCGAGCCGTGCTGCGCGACGAGACCGAGCCCTGCAGTGCTGTGCCGTTCATGTGCGTCTCCTCCGGTCCACCACGCCCTCGGCCTACCCGAACGGGCGTTCGATCGAACGTCTGCGCGAAGTTGTACCGCACCGGTCCGACAAAGTCGCGACACGTTCGAACAGGTGTTTGATCTGGCCGCGCTGCGGGGCTACCTTCCGGACGTGATCTCGGGGCGGCCGACCCCGACACGTGGAGGAGCCCCAGTGACGACGAAGGACCGCGGGACCGTGCGGGACCTGCCGGAGGGTCCGGCTGACGAGTCCGGCTTGACGGTGCGGCAGCGCAAGGTGCTCGAGGTGATCCGCGACTCCGTCGAGCGGCGCGGCTACCCGCCCACCGTCCGCGAGATCGGGGAGGCGGTGGGGCTGACGAGCACGTCGAGCGTCTCCCACCAGCTGGCGATGCTGCAGAAGAAGGGCTTCCTGCGCCGCGACCCCAGTCGCCCTCGGGCGGTCGACGTCCGGCTCCCGGCCGACCCCGCGGCCGCTGCGCAGCGGGAGACCGACGAGGCGGAGCGCAACGCTGCGCACCCGCAGCCGGCCTACGTGCCGGTCCTCGGCCGGATCGCCGCGGGCGGGCCGATCCTCGCCGAGCAGGCGGTGGAGGACGTCTTCCCGCTCCCCCGCGAGCTGGTCGGGAGCGGCACCCTGTTCCTGCTGCGCGTCGTCGGCGACTCCATGGTCGACGTCGCGATCGCCGACGGCGACTGGGTCGTCGTCCGTCAGCAGCCGACGGCCGACAACGGCGAGATCGTCGCCGCCATGATCGACGGCGAGGCCACGGTCAAGACCTACCGGAAGCGCGACGGGCACGTCTGGCTGCTGCCGCAGAACGCGGCCTACGCGCCCATCTCCGGCGACGCCGCCGTGGTGCTGGGTCGCGTCGTCACCGTGTTGCGGAAGGTGTGAACGCCCTGCCCGCACAGCGGGGGACGACGTGGACCTGACGGGGGCCCACGTCCTCGTGACCGGCGCCTCGAGGGGCATCGGCCGGGACATCGCGGTCCGGGCAGCGGGGGCCGGCGCGGTCGTCACCGTCCTCGCCCGTTCACGCGACAGCCTGGGGGCCGTGGCCGACCAGATCGGCGGGCGGGCGCTCGTCGCCGACCTCGGCGACCCTGAGCAGCGGCGCGGGGTGGTCGAGCGCGCCGAGGCCGAGCTCGGGCCGGTGGACGTGCTCGTCAACGCTGCAGGGGTCGACGGCACGGGCGCCGTCTCGAGCCTGTCGGCGCAGGAGCTGGAGACGGTGCTGCAGGTCAACCTCGTGGCAGCTGCCGAGCTGTGCAGGCAGGTCCTGCCGGGCATGCTGCAGCGGCGGCGTGGGCGGCTGGTCAACGTGTCGTCGGGCTTCTCGACCGTGCTCGCCGCCGGCATGGGGCCCTACTGCGCGTCCAAGGCCGGCCTGTCGCACTTCACCGGCGCCCTGCGGCTCGAGCTGGCCGGCTCGGGCGTCGGCACCACGCTGGTCGAGCTCGGACCGGTGGACACCGAGATGTACGGCGACATCCTCCGCCACCACCTGGCCGGCCCCGCGCTCCGCCGGGCTGTCCGACTGCGGGCCGTCGTGGCGGTCGAGCCGGACGCCGTGGCCGCGCGCGTCGTGGCCGCTGTGCAGCAGGACCGTGCTCATGTGGTGCTGCCCGGCCGGATGCGTGCGCTGCTGGGGCTGACCTGGTTGCCCCGCCGCGCCTCACAGGTGTTCCTCAGCGGGCTGCCGCGTCGCTGACGCTCAGCCCTGCGCGCCCGCCTCGAGCTGGCTGCGGGCTTCGCGGACCGTGAGCGGCGTGGGGGTGCCCGGCACGTCCGCCTCACCGGCGAGGGGCAGTGCCTCCGTCCCGCCGTTGATCGTGAACGTCGCCGTGTAGTAGGTCCGCAGCGTGACGGTCAGCGGCCCAGCAGTGCGGTAGACGTGCCTCGTCGAGGGGGCACCCGTGGCGGCCGGGACCGTCTGCGTGCTGCCGTCGCCGAAGTCCCAGACGTAGCGGCTCGCGGTCACGGTCAGCGTCACGCGGTAGCCGAGGACGTCCTTGGGCGGCAACACTGCTCGAGGCGGCGTCGGCGTCGAGAACAGCGTCGTCGCGCCGGCCAGCGTCTGATCGCCCGGGCGGGTCGTGACCACCGCAGCCGGCAAGCCGAAGGACTTCCACTCGGACCGGACGCGGTCCAAGACCGCCACCAGGGGGTCGACCTGGGGTACCAGATCGGGACTGACGCACACAGACGGCGGGGCCGCCTGCTTAAGCCATGGCCCATACCCAGCGGCCTCCGCGGACCAGGTACGGGAAAAAACCCAGTAGCGAACGTCACCTATGGTTGGACAAGTCGCGGTCGCTCCCGGACATGACTGACCCGGCGCGTCCAGGCGCATTTCCCACAGCAAGCAGGAAGGTACTGGAAGAGCATCGGATGGCCATCTGCGATACGGTACTACGCCCCGCCCCGCCGTGACCGGCGGCCGAGGCTGCACAAAGCCCCACTTTGCAATTCGTCCCTCGGCATATCGCAATAGGCTCACACGCAGCCAAGGGCCGAGCGCGGGCATGGCAAGACCGCTTACGAAGACAAGAGCCAAAGAACCAGGGACTCGAGTTTCACGAGCCCTCCATCGGGCACTCATGTTACCGACACCTCCCCAACTCGCCAGCCCGAGCCCGACCAATGACGCGCATGATTACTGATGTCATCGCTCTTCGATGAGACGACTACTTCACCGGGTACCGTCGGCCTTTACGAGGATCAGCTCCGATACTGCGTATTGCACCAAGACGTCTGTCGCACCGGTTTCAACTGGAGGCGCTGCCACGCTAGTGATACCACCTGCCCGCCGATGTAGGTTCACCTTAGCGCTTCGGGTTCTCGTCAAGTCATTAGACCATCCCCGCACATGCCTGACATGCGGCAGTGCTCAACTCCGCGATGGGCTGCGGGTCCATCCGACGGTACGCATCGTTGAAGGCATCGAAGAACCGACGAGCGAACTCCTCCGCACCAGCGGGCGTCTCCTCGAGCCGCTCCTCGGCCACGCTGACCGTCGGGCTCACCGACGGCGCCGAGGTCACCGGCGGCAGGGCCACGGGCCCGCCCCACCACCACCACCACTGCTGCACCCGCTGAGCGCCAACCCGAGCAGGAGGACGAGGACGTTCCGCACGTCGCGGATCGTACGAGTCCGCGGGCCTGCGTGGAGCCGGGCTGTGGACGACGGGCTCAGGCGACCGCGTACGCCCGCAGCTCGGCGGCGAGCCGCTGCCCGACACGGGCCTGCAGCCGGGTGCCCTCGCCCAGGTGCTCCTCCTGCAGGACCTCGCCCTCGGCGTGGATGCGGGACACCAGGCGACCGGAGTCGTAGGGCAGGACGACGTGCACGAGCACGTCCGGGTGGGGCACCTCGTCCTCGAGGACCTGCCGCAGCTCGGCCAGGCCCTCGCCGGTCTTGGCCGAGACGAGGACGGCGTGCTTCTCACGCCGTTGCAGGCGACCGAGCACGAGCGGGTCGGCGAGATCGGCCTTGTTGACCACGACGACCTCGGGGATGCCGCCGGCGCCGATGTCGGCGAAGACCTCCCGGACCGCGGCGAGCTGGCCCTCCGGGTCGGGGTGCGACCCGTCGACGACGTGCAGCACGAGGTCGGCCCCGGCGACCTCCTCCAGCGTCGAGCGGAACGCCTCGACGAGCTGGTGCGGCAGCAGCCGGACGAAGCCGACGGTGTCCGAGAGCGTGAACTCGCGCCCGGTCGGGGTCTGCGCCCGGCGCACCGTCGGGTCGAGCGTCGCGAACAGGGCGTCCTCGACGAGCACGCCCGCGCCGGTGAGCCGGTTGAGCAGCGACGACTTGCCGGCGTTGGTGTAGCCGGCGATGGCGACCGACGGGACGGCGCCCCGGACGCGCTCCTGGCGCTTCGTGTCGCGCGCGGTCTTCATGAGGGCGATCTCGCGCGCCAGCTTGGCCTTGCGCGAGCGGATGCGGCGCCGGTCGGTCTCGATCTTGGTCTCGCCGGGCCCACGGGTCCCGACCCCGCCGGACCCGGAACCACCCGCGCCACCGCCCTGCCGGGACAGCGACTCGCCCCAGCCGCGCAGTCGCGGGAGCATGTAGGTCATCTGCGCGAGCTCGACCTGCGCCTTGCCCTCCCGCGAGGTGGCGTGCTGGGCGAAGATGTCCAGGATCAACCAGGTCCGGTCGATGACCTTGACCTTGACGACGTCCTCGAGGCTGCGGAGCTGGCCGGGCGTGAGCTCGCCGTCGCAGATGACGGTGTCGGCGCCGGAGGACAGGACGGCGTCGCGCAGCTCGCGCGCCTTGCCCGAGCCGACGTACGTCTTGGGGTCGGGCTTGTCCCGCCGCTGCGCCAGCCCCTCGAGCACCTCGCAGCCCGCGGTCTCGGCGAGCGCCTGCAGCTCGAGCAGCGAGTTCTCCGCCTCGACCGCGTCGCCGCCGGTGTAGACGCCCATGAGCACGACGCGCTCGAGGCGCAGCTGGCGGTACTCGACCTCGGAGATGTCCTGCAGGTCGGTGCGGATCCCGGCGACCCGGCGCAGCGACTGGCGCTCCTCGAGGTCGAAGCCCTCGCCCTCGAGGTCGTGGAGCAGCTCGTCGGGCCGGTCGTCGTCGAGGTGGATCGCGGGGTCGCCCAGCGGTGCGGGTGCAGCAGTCATCGACTCGTCAACACCGCGCGCGGACTCCGTCATCCCGCCCAGCGTGGCACGCCGCGGCTCCGCCGGCACCCCTGTCTCACCGCGGCAGCGCCCGGAGGGCCTCGACGAGCTCCGCGCGCTCGCCGTCGGACAGCGCCGCGTACGCCGGCCGCACCAGCTCGTCGGTGCGCGCCTCGACCTGCGCCATCTGCTCGCGCGCGACCTCCGGGTCGGGCCACGGCTGCGGCCAGCCGAAGAACTCGGCGTTGGACGGGCCGTAGCGCCCGGACACCACCGCCTGCAGCGGGTCGACCCCGGCGGCGACGACCGCGACGAGGTGCAGGCCGCCCCGGTGCTCGCGCATCACCTGCAGCGCGAGGGCGAGCCGAGCCGGGTCGTCGGTCGCGACGCCCGGCGCCAGGGCCCGCCAGCCGGCGAACAGCGGCAGGCCCGCCGGCTGCGCCGCGTCGCCCGCGGCGAGCAGCAGGTCGGCCAGGCGCCCGGCGCCCTCGACCTGCGCGAACCGCCGGCGTCCCCACTGCGCGCAGGCGGAGGCGTACGCCGCCGCGATCTCGCCGACCGGCAGCACGGCGCGGCCGCGGTCCCAGGCCTTGCGCTGCAGCGCGGGCGGGAAGAAGCCGAAGGCCGCGACCACCACGGACGCGTCGCCGTCGCCGAGCACGCCCCCGCGGCCGCAGTGGTACCAGGACCAGCCGCTCAGCCCGAGCTCCCCGCCGCGCGCGGCGGTCGCGGCGTCGAACATCCACGCGCCGCCGAGCCGGCCCACCGGCCCCGCGACCGCCCGCACCGCCTCGTCAGGCCCCATGCCACTCCCCCTCCGCCACCAGCACCGCCGGACCCGCGAGCTCCACGTGCCCGTCCTCGCGCCAGGTGACCGTGAGCGTCCCGCCGGGCACGTCGACCCGGTGCGGCTCGCCGCGCCCCGTCCCGGACCGCAGCACCTGCGCCACGACCACCGCGCAGGCGCCGGTGCCGCACGAGCGCGTCTCGCCGACACCGCGCTCGTGCACCCGCATGCGCACGTGCCGCGGCCCGAGCGTCTCGGCGTACTCGACGTTGAGGTCGAGGCGGTCCGGCGCGAGCACGCCCAGCGCCTCGACGGAGCCCACCGGCAGCACCGCGTGCGGGTTGCCCATGTCGACGGCCGTCGCGGCCACCCCGTCGACGTGCACGTCCGGCCCGACGGTGGCCGGACCCATGTCGACGACGACCTGCTCGCCGCGCAGCTCGACCTGCTTGAGCCCACCGCGCGTGGCCAGCGGGAAGGCCCCGCTGCCCACCAGCCCCGCCTGGACGAGGTAGCGGGCGTAGACCCGCACGCCGTTGCCGCACATCTCGGCGGTGCTGCCGTCGGCGTTGCGGTAGTCCATGAAGAACTCCGCCTCCTGCGGCCGGTCGTGCCGCACGACGCGCAGCACCCCGTCGCCGCCGATCCCGGCTCGCCGGTCGCACAGCCGGGCGACGAGCTCCGGCGTCAGGTCGAGCGCACCGTCGAGGTCCGGGAGCACGACGAAGTCGTTCTCGGTGCCGTGGCCCTTCCAGAACCTCACGACCGCAGCGTAGGGGCCTCGACGAGCCGCAGCGCCTGGCCGAGCTCGGTGCCGTCGCGCTCCAGCCAGGCCGTCCGCGGGTCGCGGCGGAACCAGGCCCGCTGCCGGCGCACGAAGCGGCGGGTGGCGACCACGGTCGCCTGGCGGGCCGCTTCGGCGGTGAGCGCCCCGTCGAGCTGCGCGAGCGCCTGCGCGTAGCCCAGCGCACGCGACGCGGTGACACCGTCGCGCAGCCCGCGCGGCACGAGGCCCGCGACCTCGTCGACGAGCCCCTGCTCCCACATGCGGTCCACCCGCAGCGCCACCCGTCCGGCGAGGTCGTCGCGGTCCAGCCCGAGCCAGACCACGTCGTACGGGCCGGGGCCGGCGTACGACGAGAGCTCCCCCGGCATGCTCTCCTGCAGCGCGACGACCTCCAGGGCCCGGACGACCCGCCGCCCGTTCTCCGGCTGCATGCGCCCGGCCGCCGCCGGGTCGAGCGCCGCGAGCCGCGCGTGCAGCGCCGGCGCCCCCAGCTGCGCCAGCTCGGTCTCCAGCGCCGCCCGCACCTCGGGGTCGGTGCCGGGGAAGCGCAGGTCGTCCAGGGCCGCCCGCAGGTAGAGCCCGCTGCCGCCGACGACCACCGGCGTCCGGCCCCGGGCCAGCAGGTCGTCGACGACGGTGCGGCACAGCACCTGGTAGTCGGCCGCGGTCGCCGTCCGCGTCACCGGCCACACGTCGAGCAGGGCGTGCGGCACGCCCCGGCGCTCGGCCCCGGACAGCTTCGCGGTGCCGATGTCCATGCCCTCGTAGAGCTGCATCGAGTCGGCGTTGACCACCTCGCCGCCGAGCGCCAGCGCCAGCTCGACCGCGAGGTCGGACTTGCCGGTCGCGGTCGGGCCGACCACCGCCACGACGCGTCCGGCGACCCGCCCGGTCACCCCCGCGAGAGCCCGGCCAGCGTGCTCACCGACCACACCACGTCGCCGCCCAGGCGCATGCGCCCGGTGAGGACGAGCCGCTTGGGGTCCTGGGCGCCCGCCGCCACCCGCAGGAAGCGCACCAGCGTCGTGCTCACCGTGGCCCGGGCGTCGTCGGCCGGCTCGACCGCTGCCGCGGCGCCCCGCGCGTCCAGGCGCAGGCCGTAGCGCAGCGTCGCGCCGTCGTCGTCGAGCACGAAGACCAGCAGTCCCGCGGCCCGGCGCTCGGCCGGCTGCACGCGCGCGGCCCACGCGCCGAAGACCAGGCCGAGCACCTCGGCGGTGCCGATCCCGTGCACCCGGGTGCGCAGCTCGTCGTCGGACGACTCGCGCAGGAAGGCGAGGACCTGGTCGGGCGTCAGTCCCCGCAGCCCCTCGGGCAGGTCCTCGGGGCCGGGCCCGGTCACGAGCAGGCCAGCACCGGCAGCGGCGCAGGCACCCCGACGAGGGGCATGCCCAGCGCCACGCCCGGGGTCGTCGGCAGCCGCCCCGCCGCCCACGCGTCGCCCGCCGCCGTACGCCGGTGCGACAGCAGCGCGCCGTCCGCCTCCAGGTAGTGCGGACCACCGCGGGTGACCACCGTCTCGACGACGTCGCCGACCCGCACGCCGGGCGCCGCGGCGAGGTGCACGAGCCGGTTGTCGCGGGCCCGCCCGTCGATCCGGCCGCGCCGGCCGTCGAGGTCGAGACGAGCACCTCGACCCGGCGGCCGACCTGCGCCTCGTTGCCCTCGAGCGTGATCCGGTCCTGCAGCGCGACGAGCCGCTCGTAGCGCTCCTGCACGACCGGCTTGGGCACCTGCCCGTCGTACGAGGCGGCGGGCGTGCCGGGGCGCGGGCTGTACTGGAAGGTGAAGGCGCCGGAGAAGCGGCTGGCCTCGACGACCCGCAGGGTCTGCTCGAAGTCCTCGTCGGTCTCGCCCGGGAAGCCGACGATGATGTCGGTCGTGATGGCGGCGTCGGGGACCCGCGCCCGGACCCGGTCGAGGATGCCGAGGAAGCGCTCGGCGCGGTAGGAGCGGCGCATCGCCCGCAGCACCGCGTCCGACCCCGACTGCAGCGGCATGTGCAGCGACGGGCAGACCTGCGGCGTCTCGGCCATGGCCGCGACCACGTCGTCGGTGAAGTCGCGCGGGTGCGGGCTGGTGAAGCGGACCCGCTCGACGAGCGGCCCGACCGCGCGCAGCAGGTCGGCGAAGGCGCCCCGCTCGCCGAACTCGCGGCCGTAGCTGTTGACGTTCTGCCCCAGCAGCGTCACCTCGACGACGCCCTGGTCGGCCAGGACCTGCACCTCGCGCAGCACCTCGCCCGGTCGCCGGTCGCGCTCCTTGCCCCGCAGCGACGGCACGATGCAGAAGGTGCAGGTGTTGTCGCAGCCGACGCTGATGCTCACCCAGGCGCTCGCGGCGCTCGACCGGCGGGCCGGCAGCGCGCTCGGGAAGACCTCGAGCGCCTCGAGCAGCTCCACCTGGCTCTCCTGCTCGACCCGCGCCCGCTCGAGCAGCACCGGCAGCGAGCCCAGGTTGTGCGTCCCGAAGACGACGTCGACGTGCGGCGCCCGGGCCGTGATCGCCGCCTGGTCCTTCTGCGCCAGGCAGCCGCCGACCGCGATCTGCATGTCGGGGTGGGCGTCCTTGACCGGCTTGAGGTGCCCCAGGTTGCCGTAGAGCCGGTTGTCGGCGTTCTCCCGGACCGCGCAGGTGTTGAAGACGACCACGTCGGGCCGCTCCCCCACCGCCACCGGGACGTAGCCGGCGCCGTCGAGCAGGCCGCCGATCCGCTCGCTGTCGTGCACGTTCATCTGGCAGCCGTACGTGCGGACCTCGTACGTCCGGGGCGCGCTCACGGGTCCAGCGTACGGGCGTGTATCAGCGGGGCGGCCGGTCGCTCTGAGCAGGTGCAAGGGCGGCCACCGGGGCCGCCCGGACCTGGGGGTTCCTCCGTTGACCACGATCCGCACCCTGAAGCGCTCCGCCTGCCTGGTCGCCGCGACCGGCCTGCTCAGCGGCGCCGCGCTCGCCACCACCGCCGGCGGCTCCTCGGCCGCGGCCCCCGCCGCACCGGACTCCGGCGCGCTCACCCGCTCGGTCGCCAGCGAGTCGTCCTACCCGTGGACGGCCGAGCAGATGGCCGCGGCCCGCCCGATGGACCTGCTCGCCCCGAGGGCCGGTTCCACCCGGACCCCCGCCCCGACGCCCACCGGGCGCGCCGGCGCGGCCGCAGGCACGTCGCCCACGGGCACGGCCCTCGCGACCGAGAGCGCTCCCCCGGCAGCGACGCCGACGTCGGGCAGCTTCAGCTACCCGACGCCGTTCGACCGCTACAACATCGCCGCCGGCGACTACAAGCTGTTCCCGCACAAGGCGACCGGCAAGCTGTTCTTCACCCAGAACGGCGGGTCGTTCGTCTGCTCGGCCTCCTCCGTGGGCAACGACGCGATCTGGACCGCCGGGCACTGCGTGAGCGACGGCGCGGGCCACTTCTCCAGCAACCTGGTGTTCGTCCCCGCCTACCAGAACGGCAACGCGCCGTACGGCCGCTTCGACTGCAATGCCATCATCGTCTTCTCGGCGTGGCACAGCGGCGGCAGCCTGTCCCGCGACAGCGGCGGGGCCTCGTGCGGCCGCAGCTCGCTGGGCAACGGCAAGACGGTCCAGCAGTCGGTCGGCGCGCTCGGCTTCGCGTGGAACCAGCCCGCGGACAGCCGGCACCTCAACGTGCTCGGCTACCCGCAGGCCGCGCCGTTCAACGGCCAGCTGCAGGTGCAGTGCCAGAGCTCGTTCGGGCACTGGGACACCCGGCAGAGCTTCTCGCCGCGGACCTTCGCGGTCGGCTGCGACTCGACCGGTGGCGTCTCCGGCGGGCCGTACGTCATGAGCTACCGGCAGGGCAACTTCCTCAACGGCAACGCCAGCTACCGGTACACGACGCCGGACGAGAAGCTGGAGCTCTACACGCCGTACTTCGACGACTCGTCCAAGTCGCTGCGTGACGCGCTGATCGCCTGAGCCCGCCGCACGTCCCCGGCCGCCCCGCGCACCCTGCGCGGGGCGGCCGGCTGCTGCCCGCGTCCTGTCGCAGGTGCGTGGCAGGGTCGCCGCATGACCGGTCCCCGCCCCGTCCCCGGCTCCTGGCCGAGCCCGCTGTCCGCCGCCCGGGCCACCGCGGGCGTGCGCGGCGTGCGCGCCGTCGCGCACGCGCCCGACGGCACGCCGTGGTGGTCGGAGGACCGGCCGGCCGAGGGCGGCCGGGTCGTGCTCATGACCGAGGCCGGCCCGCAGGTGCCGGAGGGGTTCGACGCCCGCACCGGCTTCCACGAGTACGGCGGCACCTGCTGGGCGCCGCTCGAGGACGGCGCGGTGGTCACCAGCTCGTGGACGGACCAGCGGCTGTGGCTGCTCGCGCCCGGGCAGCCGCCGCGCGCCCTCACGCCCGCGTCGGACCGGAGGGACCGCTGGGCGCTGCCCGGCCGGTGCCCGGCCGGTCTGCTGTGCCTGCGCGAGCGGCTCGACGGCAACGGGCGCCGGCGCGCCCGGCACGAGCTGGTGCACGTGCCGCTCGACGGCGGGCACCCGACCGTGCTGTGGGACGGCAGCGACTTCGTCGACGCGCCCGCGGTCTCGCCCGACGGCCGGCGGTGGCCTTCGTGACCTGGGACCACCCGCAGATGCCGTGGGACGGCACCGAGCTGCGCCTCGCCGCGTACACCTCGACCGCCGCGGCTCGGCCCGGTCGAGGTGGTGCTCGGCGGCCCGGAGGAGTCGGTGCTGCAGCCGGGGTGGGACGGCGGCGGCCTGCGGGCGGTCACCGACGCCAGCGGCTGGTGGAACCTCGTCCGGCTGCCCGGCGGCGAGGGCGCCACCGGTGTGGCCGTGGAGGAGGAGTGCGGCGGCCCGAGCTGGGAGAGCGGCCACGCTGGTACGCGACGCTGCCCGGCCGGCGCCTGGTGCGTGCTGCACGGGCGCGGCGACCAGCAGCTGTCGGTGCTCGCCCCCGGGCGGCAGCTGCTGCTGCTCGACGTGCCGTCCCTGCCTGGGAGCCCGCCCTCGGCGACCGCCGGTGACCTCGTCCTGGGCCTCGCGGGCGGTCCAGCCGAGCCGGTCGGCGTGGTCGAGGTCGACACGGCCACAGGCGCCTGGCGGCGAGCTGGCCGGGCCGGCCCTGCCCGACCCGGCCTGGGCGCCGCTGCCCGAGCTGGTCGCAGGTGCCGTCCGGCGACCGCACCACGCACGCCCGGCTGTCCCCGCCGACCTCGCCCCACCACGCGGCTGTCGGGCCCGCGCCGTACGTGCTGTTCGTGCACGGCGGCCCGACCTCCCAGGCGCTGCGGCGCTACGACCCGCCAAGGCCTTCTGGACCAGCCGCGGCTTCGGCGTCGCCGACGTCGACCACGGCGGCTCGACCGGGCACGGCCGGGCCTACCGCGAGCTGCTGCGCGGCCGGTGGGGGCAGTCGTCGACGTCGACGACTGCGAGGCGGTGGCGCGCTGGCTGCTCGAGACCGGCCGGGCCTCGTCGGTGGTCGTCCGCGGGGGCAGCGCAGGAGGCTGGACGGTGCTGTCGGCCCTGACCCGCGGCGGGAGCGTCTTCGCGGCCGGCACGTCGTACTACGGCGTGGCCGACCTGCAGGCGATGGCCGCCACACGCACGACTTCGAGTCGCGCTACCTCGACGGGCTCGTGCCGCCCGAGGAGCAGCATGGCCCGCTCACCGCTGGCCCGGGTCGACGCCCTCGACCGGCCGCTGCTCGTCCTGCAGGGCACCGAGGACAAGGTCGTGCCGCCGCAGCAGGCCGCGCTGCTGCTCGACGCGCTGGCCGCCCGCGGCGTGCCGCACGCGCTCCGTGGAGTTCGCGGTCGAGGGGCACGGCTTCCGGCGCGCCGCCGCCAGGTCGCGGCGCTGGAGTCCGAGCTGGCCTTCTACGGCCAGGTGCTGGGGTTTCGCGACGCCGGGGGTGGCGCCGGTGCCGCTCCGCTCCGGCGGGGCCTGACCCCGGCTGCCGGGGCGGTACACGTCGAATGCCCCTTGACAGGCCGATCCGATCAGAGCACCTTTCCGTCGCTGGCACCTGGGGGGGTGTCCGGGCCGCCGTTCCTGCAGCGGCGGCCCGGACGACCAGCGGACGTCCCGGGACCGCCGCTCAGCGCGCCGGGCACCCGCCCGACGCGCCGCACGACCGGCGCCGGGACGTCCGGCGCCGTGTCCCTGGGGGGGATCATGATCGGATCTGGCCGCCGTGCACCACGGTGGCAGGTGCGGGCCGGGCTGGGCGCAGCCGTCACCGGGCTGCTGCTCAGCGGCGCGCTCGCCGCACCGGCGAGCGCCGGCGGGGCCGGACCCGCCGGCCTGCAGAGCTCGACCGGCGAGCGGGTCGCCGCCACGTCACCACGAGAAGGCCTCTCGCACGGCTTCTCGAGCAGCACCGGCAGCGCCGGAGCGGCGGTCGGGTCCGAGTCCATCATCGGCTCCGACCAGCGCACGCGGGTGAGCCCGACGACGAGCTTCCCGGCGCGCGCCACCGTGCTCATCCTGCGCAACGGCAGGCTGCACTGCACCGGCTGGATGGTCAGCAAGGACACCCTGGTCACCGCCGGCCACTGCGTGCACACCGGCGGCTCCGGCGGCTCCTGGTACAGCGGCATGACGTTCCGCCCGGGCAGCGACGGCGGCACCGCGCCGTACGGCACCTGCAG
>CAVSEK010000002.1:0-106717 GCA_963726975.1 uncultured Actinomycetota bacterium | reverse complement strand
TCCGCGGGGACGGCTGCGATGAGCACGCGCGTGTCTTGCAGCCGCTTGAGGAGGGTCACAAACTCTTCAAGCCCCTCGTAAGGGATCTGTTGCCTCGTCACGTGCTCGAGTCGAGCGACGTACGTCGGGAGTAACGCAGAAGCCGGTCCGCCGCCGAGGCGGAAGTATTCATCGGGACAGGCGTGCAGCGACTTGGCCGCAGCCGCGGCAAGGCCGCGTCCCGCTTCTAGCATTTCGACCAGCTCGGACACGCTCATCAGATCGCTCATGGCAGCACCCTGGCGCCCTCGATGGCACCCCGGATGAGGACTTCCTGCTCGTGCCAGACATCCGGCGACCATTCGAACTTCCACGAGGCGCCAGGCGGCGGTGCTCCCGTCCTCCATTGGAGGATGGCGCCGTCGCCACGGGCGTGGGTCCGCGCTACGTCGAGGCTGTGGGTCCAGGAGGTGAACGGACTGTCAGCTAGGTCGTCGGCCGCGCCGGCGTTGTGTGCTTCTGCGCTGGTCAGTCCGTTGGGGTTGCGTGGGTATGCGTTCCCGTTCAGGGCGTCGTCGTAGCCAGGGTGATCGCGGGCAACGCCTCGGTAGATCGGCTTGCTAGCTGATTCTGCGGCAACACCGGCGACGGCGACGACCGCGTGATCCTCATCAGCGGCGCTCGGCTTCCGACCATGCTCGATGGCGACTACCGCCGGGCTGCGCGCCGAAGCCTGACGCGGTCTCGCATGTTGTGCGGAGTCGTCGTAGGTGTACGTCGATGAAGTCGTAGCCTCGCCCGGGGCTGCCGCCGCTGACCAGTGAACCGGCATCCCGGCCATGAGAAGCGTCAGCAGAGCGAAAACGCAGGCGATCGCCTGGGCCGATCCCCAAGGCGGACGATGCGGCCGTTCAGTCCACAACGGGCGCACGATCCAGCTCCGCTTCAGTCACGACGACCGTAGCGATCGTCTCTCCCGTAGCTGGATTCGAGACCTCCACTTCCAGCGCGCCGTCGCTGTAGCGCTCGATCACGTACCCGACGGAATCGGGTGGAACTCCGTCAGATTCGAATCGATCGACGACGACTCGGACTCGCTCATACAGCTGGAACGGGCGAGTCATTGAGCAAACCCCGAGAAGGGGGTGTTGAGGGTGATTGAGCCATCGCCTCGGATCATCCAACCTGACACGACTTGCGTGCTGCGCCCTGCGGCCGCTCCTTGTCCAGGTAGGTCGATGGTGATGTTGATCCGCTGGCCGTACTGATCAAGTTTCCCGAGCTGATAATCGCCAGAGGCAAACCGAGCCGCAGCTTGCTCTTGATACGCGGCCGCGAGAGCCTCACTGTCCGCCGCACCGTAACCGTAGGAGCGGAAGATGGCGTCCTTGCCATGATCGGCACCCTCCTTGAACAGGTAGTCGCTGAACTTCGAAACGGGTGCCGCGGCGTCAACGCCTGCTCTGCGGCGAAACCGGACGCCGCCTCGGGGCGTGATGCCGTTCGAGTCGTGGCCGTCGATATCGACCCGCTGTGATCGACGCTGGTAAGGATCGCTGGATCAAGCTGCGTACCGCGCAACAGTTGCGTGGTCCGGTCGTAGCCGTGGGCCGACGCACCTGGTGGCGTGATCGTTGCCCCCACCGCTTGAGGCGTCACGACCCAGGCGGCCAGGATCGCGAGCAGCGTGGCGACGAGGCGCCTCATGCACGCGCCTCGCGAGCCAGGACTCCCCGCGCTATGACGTCGCCGGCCGGTGTGTTGTCCAACCAAACAACGGCGCCCGGGGTTGGGATCTCCTCGCCCCACTCATCAAGCCACTCCCGCCTGATGCGCTCCGCCACCTCCTCAGGGCTGCCGTGCCACGGCACGTGCTGTTCACCAACGATGTCGCCTGCCACCATGAGACCTTCGTCAAGCACCTCGGCGATCAGTCGAAGAGTCAGATCGCGGAGCGCGACGGGGTCCGTCTCTCCGGAGAGCCGTGCCGACTGCAGGGCCCAGCCGGCATCCGCCCAGTCGTCGAGACCGCCGACGAGAAGGTCTTCCTTGGGCGTTCGTGGCGCTGTCATCCTCAGCCCACGTGAATTCGGTAGTTGGTGCCGTCGGGCATCCGGATGTCGATGGTCGGACCACCGCTCTTCGAGTAGCTCCTCAGGCCGACCTGGACGCCATCGCTGCGCTCGATGACCGGCCCGCTGAAGTTCTTCCACGTCGCGGGGCTGCCACCCTGCGTGAGCTCAGCGAAGGTGCTGTTGAGCGATGCCTCGTCGGGCACGGTGCGTACGAACGACTGCTTGCCCTTAGACAACCCGCTGAGGACGTCGTCGACGCCTCGCAAAGCCGTCGATCCTGATTCTGCGGCCTGTTCCCCGCGACGGAGGCGCTGAAGCTCCTTGAGTTCCGACGCCACTTTCGCGCCCTTGCCCACCGGGAGGACCATGCCAATGGCAACCCAACAGGAGAGGGTGGCCGACTCTTCGCAGTTGTCGACGATATCGCCCACCCCGGTGAGCTGTGCGATCAAGGAGTCCGAGAGGTCGTCATGCAGGTCGGTGAACGCTTGAGCGGCGTCCAGCGCGGTGGAGCACAGGTTGTTACTGCCGAGGGACAGGTACTTGAAGCAGTAGACGGCGGGGTTATCCACGAACTCTTTGGGGAGCGGACCGTACATGACGAACGCGCGCGCTGTCGCAACGTCTTGTTCGATCTTGTTCTGGTGCGCCACCTCTGCGTCAGTGCGTATGCGGTGTTGCGTCTGCACGACCCGCTTGCCGTAGTCCCGATCCACCTCTTGGCGCTGCTCATGGCAGGCCGCGGTGTCGCCGCACTCCGGTCGGTGCCCGGTTGGGTCGTAGCGGTTGATGGGGTCGCCGTTGACATAGTTGTAGCGATTCAGGGTGAGGGGGTCGGTGCCCAGGGCGAGCTCGGCGTCGCTGTGCTGCTGCCGGTACGTGTCTTGGGACAGGAAGGCGGCCTTGCCGGGGTCGTAGGTGCGGCTGCCGAGCTGGTAGTTGCCGGTGCCGGTGTCGCGGCGGCTGCCGCGGTAAAAGGTGTCGTTGGCGGTGGTGGGTCGGCTGTCGGTGGCGCTGGTGGCGCAGGGGTTGGGGGACAGCCCGTTGTTGGTGGTGGTGGTGCTGGTAGCGGTGGTGCCGGTTGCGGCGGTGCCGACGGTGGTGCCGGTGGGGGTGGTCTGGGGGGCGGGGCTGCCGGCGGTGGCGTCGGTGCGGGGTCGTCCCCAGGGGTCGTAGCGGGTGGCGCAGGCGACGAGTCCGGCGCCGGTGGTGGTGTCGGTGGCGCTCTGGTTGGTGACGGTGGTGATGTTTCCGTAGCCGTCGTCGGTGAGGTACTGGGTGGTCGGGTTGCTGCCGGTGGTGTTGGTCTGGGTGAGGGCGTTGGGCTGGCCGGTCGGGTCCAGGGTGTAGCGCATCGGGGTTTGGCCGCCGGCGGTCTCGGCGGTGGTGATGCCGGTCGGGCCGTCATAGGTGAGGTCGGTGCGGGTGGTGGGGGTCGCGACGCTTTTGGTGTTGGTGCCGTCGTTGTAGGTGGTGACAGTGGTGGTTTTGGTGGTGTCGGTGCGGGTGCGCTGGCGATCCAGCCCGTCGTAGGTGTAGCTGGTGTCGCTGACCGACGGCGCGCTGATGCAGGTGGTGCTGCTGGGCTTGGCGCGGGTGAGCCGGTCGAAGCCGTCGTAGGTGTAGGCGTAGCAGCCGTCGTCGGCCAGGGTGCCGGTGGTGTTGTAACTGCTGAGCAGCGGCTGGCCGGTGGCGGTGCCGTCGGTGGCGGTGCGGATGCTGTCGTCGGGGTTGTAGTTGCTGGTCTGGGTGGTGGTGCCGGCGGTGGGGCTGGTGGTGCTGTAGGTGAGCCGGTTGCTGTCGGCGTCGTAGCTGATCTGGTGGGCGCCCTGGTCGTCGGTGGTGCTGACGACCCGGCCGGCGGTGTCGTAGGCGTAGGTGTGCCGGACCTGCTTGCTGGGGCTGGCGGTGGTGCCGGTGGGGGCGGCGCCGCCGGTGCCGGGGCGTTGCAGGGCGGTGTTGTCGACCTGGGTCTGGCGGCCGAGGTTGTCGTAGGCGTAGGCCCAGTCGGCGACCAGCGCGCTGGTGGCCGAGGTGGTGGCGCGGGTGGTCTTGCGCAGCAGGCTGTCGTCGACCTGGTAGGCCCAGGTGGTGTTCTGGCCGTTCGGGGCGCGTTCGGTGACGGGCCGGCCGAGGGCGTCGGAGGTCCAGGTCCACGGGGTGGCGGCGGAGGACGGCGACGGCGCTGCTGGTGCTGCTGGTGGGGGTTTCGGCGTCGGTGTACGTGTAGGTGGTGAGGTCGGTGACGGCCGGGGCGGTGCCGGGCGGTGCGGTGCTGGCGCGCCGGGTGATCTGGCCGGCGCCGTCGTAGGCGTACCGGGTGACGCCCGCGGTGCTGGCGGTGCCGTCGGTGACGGTGCGGACGGTGCCGTCGAGGTAGTAGTCGGTGCTGACCTTGGCGGTCGGGTTGGTGCTGTCGGTGGTGCTGGTGGTCAGCCCGTCGGGGGTGTAGGTGCTGGTGATGGTCTCGCCGCCGCGGCCGGTCTCGGTCTGCAGCCGGCTGGTCTGGTAGTAGGCGAACGTCTGGGTGCTGGCGGCGCCGGTGATCGCGGTGCGGTCGGTGGGGCTGGTGTCGGAGGTGGTCTGGCTGAGCTTGCGGCCGGTGCCGTCGTAGGTCCAGCTGGTCAGCCGGCGCCGGGTGCTGCTGGTCGGCGGCTGCCAGGTGCTGGCCAGCAGGTCGTCGGCCGTGTAGGTGAACACCGTCGGGACGCCGTCGGGGTTGGTGTCGTCGGCGGCGACCGCAGACGGGCTGGCGGTGCTGGTGACGTTGCCCGCGCTGTCGTAGCCGTAGCGGGTGGTCAGGATCGAGCCGGCCGCGGCGCCGCTGGCGTGCGGGGCGGTGGCGCGGCCAGCAGGCCGTCGGCGGTCCAGGCGCGGTCGGAGATCTGGCCGAGCGGGTCGGTGTCCAGCACCGGCTGGCCGTCGGCGTCGTAGCCGGTGATCGCGACGTGGCTGATCGTGACCGTCTTGCTGCTGTCGGTGGTGCTGGGGCGGGTGTAGCCGGGGCGGGTCGCGATCGCGAGCAGCCCGTCGGGGGTCCAGCTGGTGGTGCTGGTCTTGCCGAGCGCGTCGGTGACGGCCAGCGGGCGGCCGGCCGCGTCGTACCGGGTGCGGCGCACGGCGGTGCCGGTGCCGGTCGGCGACGGGCTGGTGACCGCGGCCTGCAGGTGGTCGTCGGTCCAGGTCAGGTCGACCCGGCGGGCGGTCGCGGCGGGCTGGGCGCCGCCGGCCGTCGGCAGGGTGGTGCTGGTCGGCTGGCCGGCCGGGTCGTAGGCGGTGCGGGTGACGCACAGCCCGGTGCCGGCGGGGTAGCCGGGGACGGCGGGCATCGCCGGGGACACCACGACCGCGGCGGGGGTGCTGTTCGCGCCGCCGGCGACTGGGCACTGGGCCTGCTGGGCGTCGCTGCTGGTGCCGCCGGTCGGGTCGGCGGTGGTCGGGTCGTAGCGGGGGGCGTAGGAGGCGACCGGCCGGCCGTTGGCGTCGAGGTCGACGCGGGTCAGGAAGCGCTCGTCGGGGTCGGTGACGCTGCGTGGTGAACGCCCGGGGGCCGTAGCGTGGCGACGGGGTGGCCGTCGGCGTCGTAGAGCCGGCGGGTGCGGCTGTCGGCGCCGCCGTCGGCGCTGGCCGGCCGGTCGGTGTCGCCGGTCGCGCCGTCGATGCTGTCGACGAGCCGGTTGTCGGCGTCGTAGCGGTAGATCTGGTAGCGGAACAAGGTGCCGGTGGTGGGCAGCGAGACGCTGATGCGGTTGCCGACCCGGTCGTAGACCATCCGGGTGGTGAACGCGGTCGCCGCGGTGGTGCCGCTCGCATCCGTGCGCGGCCGGGTCTGGGCGGTCTGCCGGTCCAGCAGGTCGTAGGTGCTGCTGGTGGTGTGGCCGTTGGGGTCGGTGACGGCGCTCGGGTTGCCGTCGGCGTCGTAGGTCCACCGTCGGGTCAGGGTGCTGGCGCCGCTGCCGCTGGTGTCGCGGTAGCTGATGCTGGCGACCGGGCGGCCGGCGACGTCGTAGGCGGTGTGGGTGGCGTAGCGGCTGGTCGCGTCGCAGCCGCCGCCGCCGTCGCTGGCCTGCCGGGGCCGGCAAGCGTCCAGGACGTTGCCGTCGGCGTCGTAGGTGACCCGGCTCGTGGTGACGTCAAGACTCTGCTTGAGCGCACCGCCGCCGCGCGGGCTGGTCGTGCTGGTGGTGCGCCCGAGCGCGTCGAAGGTGGCGGTGCTGACCTGGCCGTTGGGGTCGCTGACCGCGAACGGCTGGTCCAGCCCGTCGTACAAGGTGGTGCTCGTGCACAGGGTGACGCCGGCGCTGCTCCTTGCGCTCGTCGCTGGTCGAGCCCTCGCGCTTGCCCTCATCGATGTCGGCCTGCGCCATCCGACGGCGCAGCCCCGACTCGGCGACCCCGAGGTCCTTCGCGATCTGCGCGATCGGCTTGTCCCGCCCGCGGGCGAGCTCGACGGCCGGAACTCCGGGCTCTTGGGTGCCGGCATACGGACTCCTCTCGGGCGACCATCGTCGACCTACGACAGGTGTCCGGGAAGCCGGGGCACTCCCGGCCGCCTGTCTCCACCGTTCGGCGCGGTCCAGTCAACAGGACACACGCCACGACGAGGGCCAACCCGCTCACAGCCCCGACGCAGCGCTGAACACGGATCCAGGTTGGTCGGGTCCGGCATGGATCGCGTCTGCGCAAGAGGTTCGCGGCAGGGCGTTCTGGTCGGCGAACATCGCACTCACTTGCTACTTCGTTCTGGAAGCTTCATACTCAGGACGTGAGTAGAGAGTACTTGGAATCAGATCTGCCCTCCTTGGTCGCGCTGCTGCGCCGCCGCCGCACCGATCTCCCCTCGGTGGAGGCCAAGTCGGCCGCCGGTGGACTCCCCAAGAGCGTCCGCGAGACTGTGTCGGCGTACAGCAACGACCAGGGGGGCCTGCTCCTGCTCGGGCTCGACGAAGGCGCGGGATTCGTAGCCGCACCGGGCTTCGACGCGGCGAAGATCCGCGACGACCTCGCCTCGTTGTGCAGCGACGCCTTCGAGCCGCCCGTGCGCGCGGATATCGAGATCCAGGACTTCGAGGGCCGGCAGATCGTCGTTGCCCTGGTCCCAGAGCTGGACCCCGCCCTGAAGCCCTGCTACGTCAAGACCAAGGGGATGACGGGCGGCAGCTACACCCGAGGCGGAGACGGCGACCGTCTTCTGACCGCCTACGAGATCTACCTCCTGCACGTCAACCGGGGACAGCCCCAGGACGACCACGAGATCGTGCCGGAGGCCGGGCTCGACGACCTGGACCGCGACGCCGTAGACCGGCTGCTGCGCCGAGTCCGCAACCGCGAGCCGGCCGCCTTCTCCTCCGTAGACGACGAGACCGCACTGATCCGTCTTGGGGTTCTACGGCGGGAGCAGGACCGGCTGGGCGTCACGCTCGGGGGGCTGATCACGTTGGGGCACTGGCCTCAGCAGTTCCTGCCGCAACTGTGCGTGACCTTCATTGCCGTCCCGGCCGTGCACAAAGATGCTGTTCCGGAAGGCGCACCGCGATTCACTGACAATGCGACCCTGCGGGGCCCTCTCCCCCAGATGATCGAGGACACCGTGCGCGTGATCCTGCGGAACACGCGGGTGGCAGGCCACGTCCGCGGGCTGGGCCGAGAGGACGTCGGCGAGTACCCGGTCGAGGCCCTTCGGGAGGCCGTGACGAACGCACTGGCACACCGCGACTACAGCCGCCACGCCCGAGGCACCCAGGTTCAGGTCGAGCTCTACGTGGACCGTCTCGTGATCCGGAACCCCGGCGGGCTGTTCGGCACTGTTACCCCGGACGACCTCGGACAGGAGGGCGTGTCGTCCTCGCGCAACGGCTACCTGATACCGCTGCTGGCGGACGTGTATCTGCCCGGCACGGACCAGGTCGTCGCCGACAACAGGGGCAGCGGCATCCCGGACATGCTGGCCCGGCTCCGTCGGGCCAATCTGACTCTTCCTACTTTCGACAGCAGGCTGAGCCGCTTCACGGTCACGTTCCCGAAGCACACTCTCCTGACGCCGGAAACCGTGAAGTGGATTGAACGCCTGGGACAGCCAGGGCTGAGCCAGGCGCAGGTCAGCGCCCTAGCCCTGATGCGGGAGGGCAGGCAGGTGTCCAACGGCACGCTGCGCCAGCTCGGCCTTGACAGCCGGGACGCCACGCAAGCGCTTGTGGACCTGGTGGCGCGCGGGCTCGCTTACCGCGTCGGCGGCCGCCGGTACGCCGAGTACCTGCTCAACGACGAAGCCTCCAACGAGCCCGGCCTGTTCGATGGCGTCCTCGACGACGCACCGCCGGCCGGCGACTCCAGGTCCGAGCTGGCGCCCAACAGTGAGCGGCAGCCCCGTCGCTACGACAGGACCTCCGAGATCGAGGCTCTGTTCGCGGACGGCGCGACCCTGACGGCGGCGCAAGTGCGGCACATGTCAGGGCTGGGCGCCGCGATGACGAGCCGGTACCTGTCCCGGCTTGTCGCGTCAGGGCGCCTTGAGCCAACTGCTCCGCCACGCAGCCCGAACCGGGCCTATCGCTCAACCCCGTGATCTTCCTTCTCAGGCTTCGAAGACTCCGCATCACAGCACCCTCGATCACGCCCGTCCGGTTGAGGTCCAGGTCAAGCACGGCCATGTCTCGCACCGGGTTCCGTGGAGGCTCCGACCTGCTGTCTCGACGCCCGGCGACGCACGGCTGCGACGGTGTTTGCTGGTGCTCGAACACGACGGGCCGGAGCAGGCGCATCTCGCCTTGAGGCTCGATCACGCTGCAGAGGAACGGGCCGCTTGCAGCGGCCACGCGGGCTCTTGACTCGGCGTTCTGGCGACCGTCTGGCGCTTGGACGCGGCGGCACGAACCCGCACGGCACAGCACCGAAGAGTGTCAGATCGGGCCACTGCACCGGGCTCTCGAGGCCCAGCGGCGGAGGTGCCATTAGCAAGTCCCTTAGCAACGTCGCTCGTGCTGACGACCGTCTAGCCGCTGACCTGCGGGATTGAGTGCGCTCGGCAGGATTCGAACCTGCAACCTCTTGATCCGTAGGCCTGAGGGCGCCCTGCTGTCCGTCCGCCCCCGTCCGGCTGAGCGTGCACGGTGCCGGCACGGTCGAGGCCGTGGTCCGTCTCATGCGCTCACGTGCCGCCTAGTGCTGCGGGCTCCGTTAGCAATTCGGTTAGCGAACAGCGGCCCCGACTGTCAAGGGCCATGAGGATCTGCCCGGAGGCGGTCACGAGAGCTGCCCGTTGACGGTCACGAGATCTGCCCGGTGATGGCCGTGGGGTCTGCCCTGGGTGGCCATCACGGTCGGGTGGTCAGGCCAGCGGCATCACGCCTTGGCCGGCGAGGGCTTGGCTGAGGCGGACGCTGTCGCCGCTGGTCTGGCAGATGTGCGCGTGGTGCAGCAGCCGGTCGACGGTCGCGGTCGGGTCGCGAGGGTCTTGGGCATGAGTTCGTCGAACGCGGCGGGGTGCAGGTTGCTGCTGATCGCGATGGACCGTTTCTCGTAGGCGGCGTCGACGAGCCGGTAGAGCCCTTCGGCGGCGTCCGGGCCGACCGGGAGCAGGCCGATGTCGTCGACGACGACGAGGTCGGCGCGCAGCAGCCGGGACAGTGCTTTGGTGACGGTGTCGTCGGCGCGGTGCCGGCGGACGAACACCCCGAGGTCTTCCAGGGTGAACCAGGCGACCTTCAGGCCGGTCTCGACGGCTTGCTGCCCGAGGGCTTCGAGCAGGAACGTCTTGCCGGTCCCGGACGGTCCGCAGACCACGAGGTTCTCCCGCCGCCCGACCCACTCCAGCGTCCGCAGTGCCTGCTGCGTCGGCGCCGGGATGCTGCTCGCGGCGGGCTGCCAGGCGCCGAAGGTCTTGCCGGTCGGGAACGCCGCCGCGGCCCGTCGGGTCGCCAGCGCCGAGCGTTCCCGGCCGGCGGCCTCCTCACCGAACAGCGCGCGCAACACCTCAACGGGCTCCCAGCGCTGCGCCCGGGCGGTCGCCAGCACGTCGGGTGCGTGCTGGCGGATGTGCGGCAGCCGGAGCCTTCGCAGCAGCGCTTCGAGGTCCGCCGGCAGCGGCGGTGCGGCCGGAACCCCGACGACCGGAGCGGTCTTCGTGCCCGTCGTCGTCGTCGCAGACGTGGCGGTCGCCGCGGTCACGTGGCATCCCCAGTGGTGGTCCTGGTGCTGGTGCTGGTGCTGGTGCTGGTGCTGGTGCTGGTGCTGGCGCCCAGGGCAGCCCAGCCGCCGGTGCCTTGGGTCAGGCTGCGGTCCTCACCGGCCGAGCAGGTGGGTCCGGCTTGCGACTGGGCGTGGTGGGCCAGGATCGAGCCCAGGTCGGCCTCGGCGAACCGGCCGTGGACCGCGGCGTGACCCAGCGCCCAGTCGACCGCGACCGGGTCGCCGAGCTTGGCCAGCTCAACAGCAGCGGCCATCTTCACCCGCGTCTTGGTGCTGCCGGCCGCGGCCGCCTCGGTCAGCCACAGCCTGGCGCCGTCCCCGAGCGCGAGGAACTCGCTCTCCGCGTCGTTCTTCGCCTTGGGCTGACGGGCCAGCGCGCCGGCCGGAGCCGGCGGGAAGTGCGCGTCGTCGATGCGCGGGCTGCCAGGCCGGGCGCGCAGGTGCCGGGCGACCTCAACCGGCCCGGCCTCGCCCGACGTGCATGATCACGACCCGTTCGTCGCCGCCCTGGCCGTGGACCCGGACCCAGACGGCGCGCCCGAGCAGGGTGTGCGGGACCGAGTACTGGCCGCCGTCGAAGGTGACCATCGGCGTCTTGGCCGCGACCGTGCGGGACAGGCCGAGCGCGACGGTGTGCGGGGCGGCGGGCAGCACGTGCAGCCTGGCGCGCTCCTCGGCCAGCATGTCGACCGGAGCCCGCCGGGTCGTGCGGTGGACGCGGGCGTTGACCTGCTCGCAGAACACCTCACACGCCCGCTCGAGCTCGGCGAACGAGCCGTAAGCGCCCAGCAAGTTCGTCTCGGTCGGCACCAGGTCGGCCTTGGCGAGCTTGACGGTCGACTCCGACCCGCCCTTGCTCGCCGGGTCCGCCGGCTCGCAGGTGTGCACGGTCAGGCCGTAGTGCCGGGCGAACGCCACCGTCTGCGGGTTGCGGACCGCCAGCCCGGCGACGTGCTCAACGGTGACGGTCTTCTCGTTGTCAGTCAGCACGTAGGTCGGCGCGCCACCCAGGCGGCGCAGCGTCACGTCCAGGGCGGCGAACACGCTCGGGGCGGTCCGGTCCCGCAACGCCAGCACCACCCGGAACCGTGACCACGCCAGCCAGGCGCAGAACAGCACCGTCTTGCGGCCGTCGATGACCGGGCCGTCCCCGAAGTCGTACTGCAGCCACATCCCCGGCTCGGTCACCCACGGCCGGTGCACCCGCACCCTGCCCGCCTTGAACGCCACCTTGGCCTCCCGCACCGCCCGGCGGGTCGTGCGCTCCGAGCCGGTGAAGCCCAGGGCGAGGAGCTTGTCGTGCGCCACATCAGCACGCAGCTTGCCGGCCGAGCGCTCGATCCACTCCTCCAGCTTGGGCCGGAACTCATCGATCAGCTGCGGCCGCGCCGCCGGCCGGTCGCTCAGACCGCCCTGCTCCCGCGCCGCGACATAACGGCCGACGGTGTGATGCGAACAGCCCGCCAACTCGCCGGCATCACGCAACGACCCAGTCAGGTCGAACGCTTCCAACATCTCCATGATCTCCCCTGCAGACTTCACGGTGTCCCTCCTCGGGAGTGCGGCGCATCAGCACCGCCAGCGCACCCGAGGAGGGGCCTCAACCGCCGGAAGCGGCGAGGCAGACGACGTCGTGTCAGGCAGATCCCAAGACCGTCAGCGGGCAGTTCTCATGTCCGCCAGCGGGCAGCTACGTGACCGTCTCCGGGCAGGATCTCGTGGCCGCTGTCACACGAGCGAGACCAGCGACACCTGCTCCTTCAGCCGCTCTATCTCGGTTTCAGCGACCCTCGCCACGCTGCCTCCGCAAGAAACTTCAACTTGTATGACTTCCAACCCTGCATGGCAGAGTATGCATGACAGCTCAAGGCGCATGGGACGACCCGGCAAGTCGAGGAGCGAAGATGGCGTCACACTTGGCCGCAGTGCAGATCCCGGTGAAGGACGTGACCATGCCGCTCGGCGAGGCCGTGAAGGCGCTCCGCAAGGAACGCGGCTGGTCCCAAGCCGACCTCGCCAGCCGCGTCGGCGGCGACGCCGGCCAGATCAGCCGTTACGAGAACGGCAAGATCAGCCCCTCAGTCGACGTCGTCGTCAAGCTCGCCGAAGCCTTCGACGTCGCCACCGACTACCTGCTTGTCGAGGGCACCGCCCGTAGGCCTTTCCGCGCCCCCACCGACCTGCTCGGTGAACGCCTCGCCCACCTCGACCAGCTCAGCGCCGACGACCGCAGCGCCCTCCTGCACATCATCGACGGCCTGCTCGCCAACACCCGCGTCCGCAACGCCCTCACCGCTGGCTGAGCGCGCAAGTTCGAGATTCGAGTTCAGGTCAACTCACGCCAGTAAGCGACCTCGGGGTTCATTTCCGTCGACAGCTGTCCGAAGACAAGGTCCTTCATCGACAGATAGCCATTGGCATCAACGTAGAAGATCCCTCGCTCAAAACCCTGCGCCAGAGTTCGCATCATCGCCGTCACCGAGGAGAACTCGACTGGGTGATCGGCCGCATCGATCCAGAAATGGCGAACTTGGCCGTCTCCAGCAAGGCTGAGATCTACCACGTAGAAGTCTCCTCCACCGTTGGCGAAGACCGGCAGCCATCCCGGTGACCAGCGTGGATCAGAGCCGAACGCGCGATAGTTGGTGACAGCGTCCTCTAGCGACAGGAAATGAAAGCCGGGGAAGATCTGGATGTCATCAAGGCTCGCCGAACTAGCGGACGAGGTTCCGTTGTGCCAGCCGTAAAGCCGCTCCAGATCGAATGTAGAGGGCAGCTCGACCTTGTCGAGCATCGAGCGAACCGCGTCCGGTGTCAGGCCTTCTTGCAGCGCAAGCAATAGAACATCACGGCCTAGCTCACGAAGGGCCGCCTCGACGCTGGCCAGCGATACCGAAAAGTCGTCAGACATCACGGCCCAAACATCACGTCGAAGGGAACACCCGGCTGCACGCCCGATCTCTGGAAGAACTGACTCAAGACGGTCGAGTCCCGGGACGTGGTGTGTGAGGCGACCACCGTGTGATCCGGTGGTTGCACGTTAGGCGCTGAGGGCGGTCGCGGTCAGCGGTTCGCCGGTTACCTCCTTGGTGGTCGGTGTGGCGGTCGTGTCGTTGGTGTTGCTGGCGAGGGTGCCGCGGCTGCGGGCCAGGACCTCGAGGCCGAAGTATCTGCGGCCTTCGGTCCATTCGTCGTGCTGCTCGGCCAGGACGGCGCCGACGAGCCGGATGAGGCTGTTGCGGTCAGGAAAGATCCCGACGACATCGGTGCGCCGGCGGATCTCCCGGTTGAGCCGTTCCTGCGGGTTGTTGGACCAGATCTGGCGCCAGATGTCGCGCGGGAACGTGGTGAACGCCAGGACGTCGGGGCGGGCCGCTTCCAGGTGCTCGACCACGGCGGGGAGCTTCTCGCTCAGGGCGTCCAGGATCCGGTCGTACTGCTCGTTCACGGACGTGGCGTCGGGCTGGTCGTAGACGCTGTGCAGCAGCGTCTTGACCCACGGCCAGGAGGCCTTGGGCGTGGCGCTCATCAGGTTCGCGGCGTAGTGCGTGCGGCACCGCTGCCAGCTGGCGCCGGGCAGCGTCGCGCCGATCGCCGCGACCAGCCCGGCGTGGGCGTCGCTGGTGACGAGCTTGACGCCGGCCAGGCCCCGGGCGGTCAGGTCGCGGAAGAAGGCGAGCCAGCCGGCGCCGTCTTCACCCGAGGTGACCCTGCAGGCCCAGGATCTCGCGGTGCCCGTCGGCGTTGACGCCGCAGGCCAGCAGCGCGTGGACGTTCACGACCCGGCCGCCCTCGCGGACCTTCATCACCAACGCGTCGGCGGCGACGAACGTGTAGGGGCCGGCCTCCAGCGGCCGGGTCCGGAAGGACTCGACGTGCTCGTCGAGCTCCTTGGCCATCACACTGACCTGGCTCTTGGACAGGCTCGTGATGCCGAGGGTCTCAACCAGCTTCTCCATCCGACGGGTACTCACCCCGAGCAGGTAGCAGGTCGCCACCACCGTGGTCAGGGCCCGTTCGGCGCGCTTGCGGCGCTCGAGCAGCCAGTCCGGGAAGTAGCTGCCGGCCCGGAGCTTGGGGATCGCCAGGTCGATCGTGCCGGCGCGGGTGTCCCACTCGCGGGGCCGGTAGCCGTTGCGGGAGTTGACCCGCTCGTCGCTGCGGGCGCCGTAGGGCGCACCGCAGATCGCGTCGGCCTCGGCGCCCATCAATGTCTGGACGAACGTGCGGAGCATCGAGCGAAGAAGGTCGGGCTCGGCGCGCTCGAGGTGCTCGTCCAGGAAGCGCGCAGGGTCGATACTCGAGATGGCGGTCATCGTTGTGGTTCTCCTTCAGGGCGACTGTGAGAGGTCTTCTGAAGGATCACGCGGTGGCCGCCGTCTACGTCCTCACGACACGCTCGCCGTCGAGGCCGTACACCACGTCCCTGGACTCAACTCTCAAGACGCCGCCTTGGTAACTCTGCTCGCCGACGGGAACCGCGCTCACGGTCGCACCGCAACCGCCTTGAGCTGAGCAGGCGAAGGGGTACTCGTCCAGCGACTGCCCGGCGGGTGCACGCGGTTGCCCACGCAGAGCATCACGGCGATTGGCCCGACGCGCCGCGTCATCCACTCGCGACAGCCGTGTGGGCGCGCCATCGGCTACCGCGTTGTCGAAGTTGTCAGCGATGCCCGGAGCACGGCTCCGGCTGAACACCACCGTCGGTACGTCTTCTGCGGCAACACAGTTGCCCACCACGATCTGCAGCTGTGACGGACCTCGGACCGGACGCTGACCTGCGGTGATGCACTCATGGACTCCGACGACGTCGGGGGTGGCGAGGGTCGAGGCCCCGAAGCGAGTTTCGGCTGCAGGCAAGGGCGCCGCCGACGCCGGAGCGGCCGGCAGCAGCAGGGCCAGGACCGCGGTCAGGGCGGCTAAGAGAAGAACACGCCAGTGCGGCCTGGGTGGTGTCGCGCCGTTGACGCGGCGGTGCAGTCGACTCACCCTTCGCCCGAAGCATCGTTGACGGTGGCGAGTATCGCCCGCACGTCGCAGTCCATCCGCATGGTTTTCGACAGGTCAGCGAGGCTGTCGACGATGTCGACTGGCACCGGCGCGGAACTCTCGGCCAAAACGTCGACAATCGTCTCGAGGGAAACCCCGAGTTCGTTCGCGTCGAGTTCCTCCGCAACGAACTCGTATGTGGACGCAGGCAGCAGGTCGGCCACAGAGAAGAGCACGGCCTGCAGCCGGCCACGGATGTCGTCGTAGTACGACTGCCCGTAGCTCACCACGGGTTTCTCGGCAGGTTGGTGGGATGGCCGGTGATGATCTCACCGGTTTGGCGGCTGACGACGACCTTGATGTCGACACCGTCCCGGGCGCCATTGAGAACAGCTCGCTGGCCTTGGTACTGAACGTTCCGCCAAGCGGCGGGATCGGTGGCGATTTCCGAGACCTCATGCATGACCCGGTCGGCGGACCAGCCCCTCGGGAACGGGGTCTTGCCTGGCAGCCCCGGCCACAGGTGGCCGCCACCTGTGGCATCTTCAGCGAGGATGTGATTGCGGCGGGCCGAAGATGCAAGATCAACGAACTCGTCTGCGCCTTCTGCGGCAGCGCCCGTAGCCGCACCCGACGTCAGCTCGTCGTCGGTTGCGGCCCCGGAGCCGGAGGCGGTACGCCCTGCGGGCAGCGTCACTGCCGACGACGCGTGCGCCCGGGCCGACAAGTGCTGGACGCCGTCGTAGTGGTATGTGGACGTGCTTGCTGATGCCGCGCTCACCACGCACCCGGCAACGAGGACGGCGGCGAAGAGGGCGAACACGGCCGCCAAGGTCCGCGCCAGCCGAGTCCGTGGCACGACTACGCGTCCGCTATGTGATCAAGGATCTCGACCGGGCCTGTCCCGGCCTGCGCCCATGCAAGTTGACCGGCCCGCTGCAGCCGCCGGTTCGCCTGCGATAAGGCAGCTCGAGCGACACCGGCAGCCTCACCGTCCAGCAGAACCGCGGCAAAGGGCCTGTCCTGCGATCGCCATCGATCGATGATGGCCGGCAACATCTCGGCCCAAGCAGTGACCACCTCGTTGCGTGCGCCGAGCATTCCGGTGATCACAAGGTAGCCGTGCACATTTCCGAGCCACTCCAGGTCAGAAATCAAGTCGACCGCGGCGTCAAGCCCACTTGTCTCATGTGGGAACAGGAAACTGCGGCCAAGCAGATCACCGAGAGAGGTCCGATCCTGAGCATCCGCGAGGCTGAAGCGAATGACACTTGCGCCCTCGGCACGAGCCTGACGCTCAAGTTCGACAGCTACTGACTCGTCACCCGCCAGGTGTACGACGTGTGGGGCTGCAACCCACGAGGCGTGCGTCATCGAATCCGCACGGGTGGGTTCACGTGGTCCCAGTAGTAAATGGCACTCGGATTGGCAGGGTCGCCCTCGGTGATCACGCGGTCCGCACCGCGCTTCGCTCCGGCTTCGGCCGCCGTCCACGCCGTGTAGTCGCCTTCAGGCAGGAGCCCGTCGGAGTTCAGATATGGCTTTCCATCGTGCCCAGGGAATCGGACCTTTCCTGCCGCGGCTCGCTCGATCGCATTGTCGACGTTCGCCTGCGTCGCCGCCGAAAGCTCGCCCAAGCCGCCTTCTGCGGCAACAACGGCATGGGGTGTCGTAGCTGCAGCCGCGACTGCTTGTCCAGGCGTGACCAGGACGGCCAAGGCCACCAAGAGGAGCACAAGAGCCGCGATCCTGGCCGTCGACGATTGCCACGTGGAGGAGACCACGACTCACTCCACGACTAGACGGTAGTTCGGCACGTCCTCCTCGCCACGACGCACGCGTTGTGCATCAGGCGGGATTGGCCCCATCCCCGGCGGGAGCCCGGTCAGGCAGGCATCGCACCAGAAGGCGAACATGCCTGCGGCGGCATCCAGGTCCTCGGCTACGTAGACCAGATTGATCCGCCTTTCCGAGCAGGTCGGGCAAGCAATTTTGGCGAGAGCGCCAGGATCGGCCCACGCTTCGTCGAAAGTTCGAGTCCAGATCTCGTATCCACGGGTTCCGGCTATGTCGCTCATCCGAGCCCCGCCCACCACGCCTGAGCGAACTCCTCTGCCCTGATCTCCGCCGCTGAAGCCGCGTCGTAGGTGGAGGGGTACGGCATACCGGCCCGGAGATCTTCAACGTGAACACGCTCGTGGACCAACGTCTTCGCTAGTTGCTCCTCGCTCTCGAACGCGCCACGGCAGAGCGTCACGCAGCCATTCGGCGCGGTGGAGCCACGCATGCCGGCTCGGGATTTGTTGATCACGATGGACAGATCGTCGATCTTGATGCCGAACTTGGCGGCGACGCCTTGCACCGTGCCCATGTTCATGGGTAGGCGAGCTGCGCCGCCTCCCGCACTGAGAAGGGTGTCGGCGCCTTCTGCGGCAACACACGACCCTGACACGACCTGCAGCTGCGACGGCCCTCGAATCGGACGCTGACCTGCGGTGATGCACTCGTGAACCCCGACGACCACCGTGGTCGCGGGGTGGAAAGCCCCGACGCGAGTTTCGGCTGCGGGCAACGCTGTTGCCGACGCCGGTGCGGCCGGCAGCAGCAGCGCCAGGACGGCGGTCAGGGCGGCTAAGAGAACAAGCCGCCAGCGCGCCCGAGGCGGTGCAGCAGCGGCGGTCACGGGGCGAGTCTGACAGCCCGACGGCGGCGCTGGCTGCAGCGACGGGCCGACCGTGGTCGTGGGTGGGCAAGACTCCGTCGGTCGCGGGCAAGACTGCCGCGGCGTGCGGGCAAGGGTCCGCCGCGTCACGGGCAAGACTGCCGACGGCGTGTCCGGCGGGTGGGCAAGGGTGCTCCGGGCGGCGGGCAAGACCGGCCGTGCCGGCCGTGGTGCCGGCGATCAGGGCTGGTCGGCGCGGGCGGCCCAGGTCAGGGTGGTCTGGGCCTGCTCGAGCCCGACGCGCAGCGCCTCGGCGCTGGCGGTCGCCCAGCAGAGCTGCCGGGCCAGGTCGGTGAGCGCGGCGGCGGGGTCGTCGGTGTGCTCGCCGTCGACGATCCGCAGCCGGCCGGCGGTGTGCTGGTCGGCGACCAGCTCGCGCAGCTGGGTCAGCGCCTGCGGCAGCCGGCCGGCCAGCAGCGCCAGGGCGCCGAGCACGGCGTAGACGTCGGCGGGGCCGGTCGCAGCGGTAGGCAACTGGGTGGTGTGGATAAGCGCCCGGATCGCCTCGGCCGCGGCGTCGGCGCAGCCCGGCGGGTCGTCGAGCCGCCCGCCGGTCACCGCGGCCGCCGCAGGGTCGGCGCGGGCGATCCGGGGTCCGCGCGGTTCTCTTGATCGATCTCTTCAACAAGAGCAGACAGCAACTCGGTCATGACCTCACCGTCGGGCCGCTCGACGTCGTCCTCGTCGACGACGGCCGGTTCTGTGGACGGCCTGCACCCATCGGATTCTGTGGACGGCGACAATGCTGCTGCTGCCGTTCGTGGCGTCGTCGACGACACCTCCGCTGCCGACGTTGTGGACGACGTCGGGGATCGGTGTCGGGTGTTGCTGGCGGCGGGGTGGGTCGCGGCGTGCACGGCTTGCAGGGCTCGGATCGAGACCTGGGTGTAGATCTGGGTCGTCGACAGCTCGGCGTGGCCGAGCATCGCCTGGATGTAGCGGATGTCGGCGCCGCCTTCGAGCATGAGCGTGGCCAGGGTGTGCCGGAACAGGTGGCAGGCGCCCTGCTTGCCGACCCCGGAGGCGACCACGTAGCCACCGACGATCTGGGTCAGCCGGTCCGGGGAGAACCCGATCCCGTCGGCGGAGACGAACAGCGCCCCGTCGTCGGGCTCGAGGACCAGCGCCGGCCGGGCGGATCTGAGGTAGCGGCCGATCCAGGCCAGCGCCCGCTCACCGATCGGGACCATCCGGTCCCGCCGGCCCTTGCCCTGGCGGACCAGCAGGGTCTGCCGGTCGACGTCGACGTCGAACACCGCCAGGTGCGCCAGCTCGGACCGCCGGATGCCGGTGGCGTAGAGGACCTCGAGCATCGTCCGGTCCCGCAGCCCGGCCGGTGTGGCCAGGTCGGGTTGGGCCAGCACCAGCTCGGCCTCGGCGGCCGTCAGCGCGGGGCGGGGCAGCCGCTGCTCGACCTTGGGCAGCTCGATCTCCGACGCCGGGTTGTGCAGCACGTGGTGGGCGCGGGCGGCCCACTTGAAGAACGCCCGGACCGCCAGCAGCCGCTGGGACTGCGACCGGAACGACAGCGGGGCGCCGGTGCGGGTGCGGTAGTGGAAGCAGAACCGCTGGTAGGACTCCAGCATCGGCCGGGTCACCTCGACCGGCCGGGTCACGCCCCGCTCGGCGAGGAACGCCACCAGGAAGCTCAGCATCGCCCGCCGGTTGTCGATCGTGCGGGGGCTGTAGCCGCGGGTGCCCATCCACTCGGTGAACTCGCCGACCAACCGGGGAAGCCGGCCAGGTCGGCCGGGTCCCCCACGATCGGGTGCGGGCGGTGCTGGCCGCGGCGCGGGCTCACCGCCGACCCCCACCGGCGGCGGCAGCAGGTGCGGCTATGACGACGTCCTCGGGCGAGTTCTCGGTGCCGGGAGCAGTGCCTTGGGAGCCTGCGCGCTGCTCAGCAGTCTCAAAGTCGTTGTGGTGCAGGGCTTTCACCTCGTGCAGACCGCCCCGACCAGGCCCCGACCGGCCCCCGACCGGGGGCCGACCAGGCCCCGACCGGGCCGCCTGCGGCCCCGACCGTCCGAGTGTCGTAGCCGCAGCCCCGGTCGTGTCGTCGGCCGGCTCGTCGAGGACGGTGCTGTTCAGGATGGCGGGGTCGAGCAGTCCGGGCAGCACCCGCCCGCCCGCTCCGACCTCGGGGTGCCAGGCCAGCTCGTAGCAGAACCCGCCGCCGTCGACGCGGTGCGGCAGGACCAGCTCGAGGTCGACCAGGCGGGCCAGGTGCACCTTGAGCTGGGTGTCGCCGAACCCCAGCTGCTCCCGTAGCTGCCGACGGGTGAAGCGGACCAGGTCCCGGTCCAGGTGCTCTGCTTGGCAGCGCCCGGTGACGTGGGTGTGCAGCGCGTCGAGCAGCCGGCGGGTGCCCGGCGGAAGCTCGTCCAGCGACCGGCCGAGGACCTCGTGCGCCAGCGCATTGGCCAGCGCGATGTCGGCCAGGGTCGTCTCGATGTAGCGCACCGGCGCCCGGCCGGATGCGCCGCCCGCGCTGGCGGGCGCGCTCGTGGTCTTGATCGGGCGTTGGTGCTGGTGCAGCAGCGTCACCGCGGCGATCAGCGTCAGGTACTTGATGTGGTCGCGGCGGGTGCGGGTGGCGGTGTCGGCGAACGTCAGCCGGTCGGCGTAGGGGTTGACCACCGCCAGCGGCTCGAGCAGCCGCTGGGCGTTGCGGTGCAACGCCAGGACCTGCTCCCGCTCGACCGAGGCGACCAGACCACCGAGCGTCTGCGCGGCGCGTTGCCGGTCGTGGATCGCGCGGGTCTGCGCCCGGTCCTCATCCACGGTCAGCACCAGGCAGCGGTTGAGCAGCTCCTCGTCGATCTCGATCGAGGTCGTGGTCAGCAGGATCGCGGTCGGCCCGGTGACCCGGTAGGTGTGGGTGACCAGGCGTCCGGTGGCGGTGTCCTTGCCGGTGGAGGCGATCGAGATCTCCCCTTCGGACTGCAGCAGCTTCAGCGCGTAGGCCGCGCGGGACGCGCCTTCCTCCTCGGCGATCGCCAGCACCTTGTGCGCCAGGTCGGACTCCCCGACGTAGAACAGCGACTGGCCGGTCATCGCCGAGAAGCGCACGCACTCCTCCTCCGGCAGCAGCGACAGCACCGCGTCGGCCAGCGTGGACTTGCCGGCCGCCGAGGTGGACTGCACCAGCACCGCCAGCGGCCGGGGCAGCTTGCGGGATGTGGCGGCCAGGTAGCCGACCAGGCAGTTGGTGGCCTCCCCGACCACCCCGGCGCGGGCGAAGTCCGCGGTGATCCGCTGGACCAGCCGCGGGTCGCGCAGCAGCTCAAGGGCCTGGGTCTTGTCCGCCTCCGTCATCGGCGGCCGCTCGTCTTGCGCGGTCTGCGCGGCCGTGACGGCTTGGTCGGCGAGCTGCTCGCAGGCCAGCAGCACCCGGCCCAGGTCCCGCTTCACCACGTCCTCACCCAGGCCGAGCTCGGCCGCCGCCGCGGCCAGAAACGCCGCGCGGGCCCGGGCGGCGTAGAGGTCCAGGGTGTCGACGTGGAACCGCACCCCACCGCTGCCTGAGGTCGAGCCGTCCGGGACCGACACCATCAGGTTCACCCGCAGCAGCTCGAACGAGCTGGCCTTGGCCAGGCCGCGGACACGCCAGCGGCGTTCGGCGAAGGACAGCAGCACCTCCCGCTCGCTCACCTGCGGCCCGCCGCCCTCGCCGAGTTCGGCGACCGGCGGCGCGGGTGAGACCACCGCCGGCGCCACCGGCTCCGCCGGCTCCGACGGCACTTCCGGCTCAGGAACCGGCGCGGCTGAACCGGGCGGCTCGACGCTCGGCTCGTCGAGGCCAGCAGCGGCTGAGAAGACAACCGGCTGAGCCTGCGCTGACGGTGCCTGAGCAGGCGGCAGTGCCGGCTGGGCGGACTTGGGCGCCGGGCCCTTGCCCATCCAAGTCGCGGTTCGCAGCGCCCGGCCCAGCACGTCGGTCGGATTGCGGGCGGCGACCGCGACGTCGTTGACGTCCGCGCCGGCCGGCAGGCCCACCCGAAAGCACTCCACCCCGTCCTCGAGCAGCGAGGCGGCCAGGGTGGCTGCGGCCTTGTTGCCGGCGCCGTCGTTGTCGTAGGCGATCAGCACCCGGCGCACCCCGTGCCCGGCGATCGCCTCGGCCAGGTCGACGGTGAACCCCTCGGTGCCGAACGCGGCGGTGACGTGCCGGAACCCCGCGCACCACAACGTCAGCGCGTCGATCAGCGACTCGGTCAGCACGATCTCGTCAGAGGCGGCCAGCGCCGACAGGTTGAACACACCGCGGTGCGGACCCGGCAGATACAGGTGCTTCGGAGTGCCCGGCCGCAGGTCGTCGCGGATCTTGCGGCCGTAGAGCTCCACCACCTGGCCGTGCTCGTCCAGGACCGGCACCACCAGCGAGCCGGCCAGGTGCTCGTGCCCGGAGGCGCGGAAGACCCCGAGCGTGGTGAGCCGGCCACGCAGGTCCGCGCCCGCCGCCCGGCGCTTGTCCGGCAGCCGCAGCCCCAGCGTCCGGTTGGCATAGCCGAGCCGGAACGCCGCCAGCGCCTCCGGATGGGCGATCCGGCGGCGCCGCAGGAACTCGAGCGCCTCCGGTGACTCGGTCAGCACCCGCGCGTAGAAGTCGACCACCTGACCCAGCAGCTCACCGTCGGCCGCCGACTGCGCCACCGGCGCCGGCAGCCGGCGGACCGTCGAGCGCTTCGGCGCCCCCGTGGCTGCCGGTGTACTCGATGACGACGTGCTCGGCGACGGGCTTGAGGGGCCGGTCGGCATCCCGTCGCGCAGCAGCTCCACCGCATGCCGAAAGCTCACGCCCTGAGCGCGCATCACCCAGTCCACGACACTGCCGCCGACCTGACACGCCCCCAGGCAGTGCCACAGGTTCTTGCCCGGCGTCACCACCAGCGACGGGGTCTTGTCGTCGTGGAACGGACACCGCCCCACCAGATCAGCGCCGGCCTTGCGCAGCTCGACGCCGTGCGCCGCAACGAGCGAGACGAGCGACACCTGCTCCTTCAGCCGCTCCAGCTCGGCCTCCGGCACCCTCGCCACGCCGCCTCCCGGAAACTCGCCGAACTTGTGCTACTTACAAGTCCTTGGGCAGAGTATGCATGACGGTGCAAGGCCGGGAGGGCCGACGCGCAAGACTCGGAGGGCAGATGGCGTCACACTTGGCCGCAGTGCGAACCCCGGTGAAGGACGTGACCATGCCGCTCGGCGAGACCGTCAAGGCGCTGCGCAAAGAACGCGGCTGGTCGCGCCGACGTCGCCGGCTGCATCGTGCACAGCGACCGCGGCAGTCAATTCCGCAGCCGCAAGTTCGTCCTCGCGCTGCACCGCCACAACCTCGTCGGGAGCATGGGCAAAGTCGGCGCCGCCGGCGACAACGCGGCCATGGAGTCGTTCTTCGCGCTGCTGCAGAAGAACGTCCTGGACCGCCGGACCTGGGCCATCCAGCAGGACCTGCGGATCGCGATCGTCACCTGGATCGAACGGACCTACCACCGCCGCCGACGCCAAGCCACCCTCGGCCGATTGACCCCGATCGAGTACGAGAAGATCATGACCCCGGCCGCACAAGCGGCCTAACCCGACCTGTCACCTACTCGTGCAGCAGTCCCTCGCGTGCACCCGACGCACTGTGTTCGGCGCGAGCGGCCGCCCGCCGGCTCCCCCGCCCTCGAGAAGCTCGCGGTACAGCACCGTCACCCGGTCCGGGGTGAGCCCCTGCAGCAGGATCCCGCCTATCCGCGGCACCAGGTACAGGCGCACATGCCGCGCGTAGCCGGCGAAGGTCGTCGACCGGACGGTCGTCTCCGCTGCCGGCAGCCACCGCTCGGTCAGGTAGGCCCCCACGGTCATCCGGGTCGGCTCGACGTAGCTGCCGTCGTACCGCGCGGCCAGCAGGGCTGCCAGCGCCCGCTGCGCTTCGCGCTTGGTCGCGTAGCCCGAGTGCCACTTCTGCCGCCGGCGGCGGGTCCCGTCCGGCTCCAGATCGAGCACCACGTACCAGGTCTTGGAGTCCTTCTTCTGCACCACGCTGCCGCGCACGACGCCGCCTCTCCAGGACCTCCGTTAGAGGTCTGTGAGAAGTCTGGCTGTCCAGCGGCTCAAGATCTCGAGTTGTCCACAGGCCGCAGTGCTCTGACCTGCAGTTTCGCCGTGGGGCGGGTGGGGCTCGAACCCACGACCGAGAGATTATGAGTCTCCTGCTCTGACCGGCTGAGCTACCGCCCCAGGGTCGGAGCCTAGGCGCCGGGAGCAGGACCGCCCTCGCCAGCCGGCCGCCGGGAGACCCGCCCCGCAGGCGCGCGGGCGTCCTGCGGGGCGGGTCCTGCGCTACAGCGACGCGGCGAGCCGGTCCTCCTGCTCCGGCCGGCCGGCGAGGGCGGCCGCGATCGCCGCCATGCCGAGGGCGGTGAGGGACCACGCCAGCAGGTCCACCCAGGCGAGTCCGAGGAACACCGTGGTCGCGAAGTGCAGCGGCTGGGACAGGACCAGCGCCCAGCAGATCGCCGGCGGCAGCAGACCCGAGCGCCGGCACGCGAGGCCGAGCAGCACGGTGCCGACGACGTGGCCGACGATGAAGACGCCGAGCGCGACGTCGAACGCCGGGTGCCACCCCTCCAGGAGCCGCCCGGTGAGCGCGGGGTCCAGCTGCTGGTCAGCACCCAGCCACGCGATCAGGTCACCGGCGACGAGGGCGGGCAGGCAGAGGTAGCCGGCGACGACGAGACCGACCGCCCAGGCGCGCAGCCGGGTCGGCGGCAGGAGCGGGCGGGCGGCGTAGATGCCCGGTACGAGCGTCAGCATCGCGGCGAGACCGAGCCAGACGACGGCGCTCTGCCTGCCGGGGTGCGCGAGTGCGGCCGCCGCCGTCTGCGCTCCCCCGTCCGCGGTGTAGCCCGGGTAGAGGAACCGCAGGAACCCGACGCAGAGCGGGCCGAGCGGGAGCAGCAGGAGCGACGGACGGCGCTGCCGGCCGCGGCGGCGGGCCGGCTGGACCGGCTGCGCGAGGAGCGCGGGGGCGGTGCGGTGGGTCATGGGGACCTCCTGGGTGTGGGGACCTCCCGACCCTGCGACCCCCGGCTTCCCGGACGACAGAGCAGCGGGCCCGTCCGGCCCGGGAAGTCGTCCCGGGACACCGGGAAGCCGCAGGGCCACACTCCCGTCATGAGGACCCGCGCGGCGGCGGCAGCAGGAGCGGCGCTGTGCGTGCTGCTCGCCGCGGCGGGCGTCGCCGGGGCGGTCGTCGCCGGCTGGAGCTTCACGACGGCGCTCGAGTCCTTCGTGGTGAGCAACGTGGTCATCGGGCTGGGCTTCGGTCTGTGCGGCGCCCTGCTCGTCCACCACCGGCCCGAGCACCCCGTGGGGTGGCTCTACCTGGTCGGCGGCCTCCTGCAGACCGTGACCGCCGCCACCGCTCCCGCCGTGGAGCTGCTCTCCGAGCACGGCGCCCCGACCCCGGTGGTGCGGACGCTGATCACCGCCTTCATGTGGGCCTGGCCCGTGCACATCGGCATCTGCCTGCCGCTGTCGCTCGCGCTGCTGCCGGACGGGCGGCTGCCGTCGCACCGCTGGCGGCCGTGGTTCCTCCTGGTCGCCGTCACGTCACCGCTGTTCGTCGTGGAGACCGGCACCTCCCCCGGCCCCCTGGCCGGGCTGCCCGACGGCTACCTCACCCTGCCGCACGACGGGGCGCTGGCCGCGCTCTGGACCTTCAGCGAGGCACGCTGGGCGCTGTCGGTGCTCTTCGGGGTCGTCGTGCTGGCCGTGCGCTACCGGCGCGGGGACGAGCAGGTGCGCCGACAGCTGCTCTGGGTCGTGGCGGCTGCCGCGTTCGTGCTCGTGGCGGTGACCCCGTGGGCCCTCGTCTCGGGCACGCCCATCGGGGTCCTCTTCGCCGTCCCGCTGCTCCCCGCCGCCATCACCGTCGCGGTGCTGCGCCACGGGCTGCTCGACATCCGCCTGGTGGTCGCCCGGGGCGTGCTGTACGGACTGCTCTCCGCGCTGGTGCTCGCCGGCTACGCGCTGCTCGTGCTGCTGCTCTCCGGCGTCGCGTCCGCCCTGCTGGTCGCGCTGCTGGCCCTGCCCCTGCGCGCCCGGCTCCAGGTCGCGGTGGACCGCCTCCTGTACGGGGACCGCGGCGACCCCGCGCGGGTGGCGCGCCGCGTGGGCGGCAGGCTCACCGACCTGTCGGCCGCGCTCGACGAGGTGCGCCGGTCGATGCGGCTGCCCCGGGTGGCGGTCGTGCTGTCGGGCGGGACGGTCCTGGCGTCCTCGGGCACCGCCGCGGGTGCGGTCGTCCCCGTGGACCTGCTGGACGACGCCGTGCTCGAGGTCGGGCTGCGCACCGGCGAGCGGTCCCTGGCCGCGGCCGACGCCGAGGTGCTCGCGATGCTGTCCGGGCCGCTCGCCGTCGCGGTCGCCGCGACCCGCGCGGCGCACGAGGTGCGGGTGTCGCGCGAGCGGATCGTCACGGCGCGCGAGGAGGAGCGCCGACGGCTGCGGCGCGACCTCCACGACGGCCTCGGGCCCCTGCTCACGGGCGTCGCGCTGACCGCCGACGCCGCGACGAACGTCCAGTCGGCCGACCCGGCGCAGGCCCGCCTGCTGCTGCGGGAGGTGCGCACCGGCACGCGCACGGCCATCGCGGAGGTGCGGCGCCTCGTCGACGACCTGCGGCCGCGCACCCTCGACGAGGTCGGGCTCGTGGCCGCCCTGGAGCTGCGGGCGTCGGCCGCCCCCGGGGTCACGGTCACCGTCACGGCACCCGCGCTCGGCGAGCTGCCCCCCGCGCTCGAGGTCGCCGCCTACCGGATCGCGACCGAGGGGCTGACGAACGTCCTGCGGCACAGCGGGGCCCGCCACGCCGAGGTGCGGCTGCACCGGGACGGCGGCACGCTCGTCGTCGAGGTGCTGGACGACGGTCCCGGGCAGGTCTGGGGCAGCGGTGTGGGGACGACGAGCATGCGCGAGCGGGCCGTCGAGCTGGGCGGCACCTGCGTGGCCGGTCCGGGCCCCGCCGGCGGCCGGGTCCGCGCCGTGCTGCCGCTGTGATCCGCGTGCTGGTGGCCGACGACCACCCGGTCATGAGGCAGGGCCTGGCGGCCCTGCTGGGCTCCCTGCCGGGCATCGAGGTCGTCGGTCAGGCCGCCGACGGCAGGGCAGCGGTCCGCGAGGCGGTCCTGAGCCGGCCCGACGTCGTGCTCCTGGACCTGCAGATGCCCGGCGCGGACGGCTTCACGACGCTGCGCGAGCTGGGCCGCTGCGTGCCCTCGGCAGCCGTCTGCGTGCTCACCATGTTCGACGACGACGACTCGCTGTTCGCGGCCGTGCGGGCGGGCGCCCGGGGCTACCTGCTCAAGGGCGCGGAGCAGGAGGAGATCGAACGGGCCGTGCGCAGCGTCGCCGCCGGCGAGGCCGTCTTCGGCGCCGCCGTGTCCCAGCGCGTGCTCGCGCAGCTGGCCGCGCCGGCCCCGGCGCAGCGCCCCTTCCCCCAGCTGACCGCGCGCGAGCTCGAGGTGCTGGACCTGCTCGCGGCCGGCCTCGGCCCGCGCGAGATCGGGGCGCGGCTGGGGATCGCCGGCAAGACGGTCAGCAACGTCGTGTCGAGCATCCTCGTGAAGCTGCAGCTCCTGGACCGCGCGCAGGCCGCCGGGCTGGCGCGCGAGGCCGGGCTCGGCCGGGCCCGCGGCGGCTGAGGCCACCCCGAGCCGCGTCGACGCCACCACCGCGCCCGGACGCGGTGCAGGAGCAGCAGCGTCCTGCCCGCGGGTCGGGTGGGGAGACGCGCCCGCAGGGGCGACACTGGAGGTCCGACGAGCCGACAGGAGGACGCCGTGCGAGCACGTCCCCTCGCCCGGTCGGCGCTGGGCTGCGCGCTGCTCCTGCTGATCGGCCTCGGCACCGCTGCGACGGGGCCCGCGCAGGCCGACCCGGCACCGCCGGCGGCTCCGGTGATCGACAGCGTCGACGAGCCGATGTGGCAGACCGACGGCGCCGTCTGGGCACTCGCGGTCGGGCACGGGCGGGTCTTCGCCGGGGGCGACTTCCTCACCACGCGGCCGCCCGGGACGCAGACCGGCGATCCGGCGCAGGTGGACCGCAAGCGGCTGGCGGCGTACGACCCCGTCACCGGCGCGGTCGACCCCGACTTCGTGCACAGCGTCAGCGGGCAGGTGAGCGCGCTGGCCCTCTCGCCGGACCAGACGGTGCTCTACGCCGGCGGCGAGTTCACGACGGTCGACGGCAAGCCGCGCGGTCGGGTCGCCGCCTTCGACCTCACCCGCCCGGGCTCGCCGCTGCTGCCGCTGGACCTGGGCCTGGACGGCGGCGCCGTGCGGTCCCTGGCCGCGACGGCGGACACGCTCTGGGCCGGCGGCAGCTTCGCGACCGCCCGGGGTGCGGCGCAGCCGTACCTCACGGCGGTCGGCACCGACGGTTCCCCGCGCCCGGACTGGCGCGCGACGGTCGACGGCAACGTCACGGCGCTGCTGGTCTCGCCGACCGGCGACCGGATCTTCGTCGGCGGGGCCTTCGACACCGTCGACGGCGCGGACCGTCGTGCCCTCGCCTCGCTCGACCTGCGCACGGGAGAGCAGGAGGTCCTGGAGGCCGGGCTCATCCCGCGCTGCGGGACGCCGGGCTGCACGGAGCACTCCGACGTCAAGACGCTCGCCACCGACGGCCGCAGGGTCTACGTCGGGGCGGAGGGCACCGGCTTCGAGTGGTTCGACGGCACGCTCGCCGTCGACCCGCTGAACGGCGCGCAGGTGTGGCGCAGCGCCTGCCTCGGCGCGACGCAGGGCCTGGCCGTGCTCGGCGACCGCCTCTACGTGGGGTCGCACGCGCACGACTGCAGCGCCACCGGCGGCTTCCCCGACGTCCCCTTCACCGGCGGCCCGTCCACCTGGCACCACCTCATGTCGGAGTCGCTCGCCGACGGCAGCCAGGTCGACTGGTACCCGGACGTGGACGCCGGCCCGACGGAGGGGCGCACCCCCAACGAGCTCGGGCCGCGGGCGCTGGCGACCGACGGCACGAGCCTGTTCGTCGGCGGCCAGTCGACGCGGGTCAGCGGCCACCCGCAGCAGGGCCTGGCGCGCTTCAGCCCGGGACCCGACACGGTCGGCCCCACGGCCCCGACCGGGCTCGTGGCCTCCAGCGGCGGCCCCGGGTCGGTCGTCCTGCGCTTCGCCGCGGGTCACGACCTCGACGACGGCCTCCTGCAGCACCGCGTCTACCGCGACGGCCGGCTGCTCACGACCCTGCCTCCGGTGGCGACGCACTTCTGGACCGCGCCGCAGCAGGTCGTGCGCGACCGCGGTGCCCGGCGCGGCACGCACCGCTACGAGGTGGTCGCCGTCGATCCGCAGGGGCTCACGAGCTCGCCCGTGTCCGTCGACGTGCGCACCGCGACGCGCAGCCGCGACCTCTACACCTCGGCCGTCCTCGGCGACGCCCCGAGCAGGTTCTGGCGCCTGAGCGAGCCGTACGCCCCGCTCGAGCCGGACGACAGCGGGCACGGCACCACCGGCACCTACCGCGACGTGCGCACCCAGGGCCGCCCGGGCCCGTGGCCCGGGCGAGGCGCCGTCGAGCCGGGCGGCGGCACCGTGACCACGGACGGTCCGGCCACCTGGGCGCCGACCACGACGGCGCTGGAGCTGTGGTTCCGCACCACGACCCGGACCGGCGGTCGGCTCGCCGGGTTCAGCAGCGCCCTCACCGGCACGAGCGTCGCCTTCGACCGGCACCTCTACATGGACGACGGCGGACAGCTGCTCTGGGGCGTGTACGACGGCGGGCCGCGGGTGGCGTGGACCCCCCTCGCCTACAACGACGGCAGCTGGCACCACGTCGTGGCCGAGTGGGGCAGCGACGGGCTGGTCGTGCGGGTCGACGGGGTCGCGTCGGGCCAGGCCCCGGGGACCCGGCCGGTCACCTCGGCAGCGGCGTACACCGGCTGGTGGCGCGTCGGGCCGGACTCGCTCTACGCCTGGCCGCAGGAGCCCACGGCGACGAGCTTCCGCGGCGACGTGGCCGACCTCGCCGTCTACGACAGGCCGCTCAGCGCTCCCCGCGTGCAGGCGCACCGCGTCAGCGGCCGCTGAGCCGCGCGAGCCCTCGCGCACGTCACGACCACCCCGCAGGCGCCGGTGGAGCGGGCGCCCGGGCCGCGGCGGGGTGTCCGCGCCGCGGGTGCGGGCAGGTCACCGGGGTGACCTCTCCCCTGCCCCCCGCCGCCGCCGAGAAGGTGCGCCTGTTCAGCGAGGGCACCCGCCGCGAGGCGGCCCGGCTGGCCGAGGTGCTCCGCGCCGAGACCCTGGGCGGGGCGCTGCTGCTCGTCGCCGCCGTCGCCGCCCTCGTCTGGGCCAACTCCCCGTGGTCGGAGACCTACGCCGACCTGCGCGACGCGCGCTTCGGGCCGTCGGCGCTGCACCTGGACCTGAGCGCCGGCACCTGGGCGGCGGACGGCCTGCTGGCCGTCTTCTTCTTCGTGGCCGGGCTCGAGCTCAAGCGGGAGTTCGTCGCCGGCGACCTGCGCGACCCCCGGCGCGCTGCCATCCCGGTCGCCGCGGCGGTCGGCGGGGTCGTCGTGCCCGCGCTGCTCTACCTGCTCATCAACCGCGAGGGCGGAGGGGCGTCCGGCTGGGCGATCCCGACCGCCACCGACATCGCCTTCGCCCTGGCGGTGCTCGCCGTGGTCGGCAGCCACCTGCCCCCGGCCATGCGGACGTTCCTGCTCACGCTCGCGGTCGTGGACGACCTGCTGGCCATCGTCATCATCGCGGTCGCCTACACGTCGGACCTGGCCGTCGGGCCCCTGCTGCTCGCGCTGGTCCCGCTCGGGATCTTCACGGTGCTCGTGCAGCGGCGCGTGCGGTCCTGGTGGCTGCTGCTGCCGCTGGCCGCCGCGACCTGGGTCCTCGTGCACGACTCCGGCGTGCACGCGACCGTGGCCGGCGTCCTGCTCGGCTTCGCCGTCCCGGTGGTGCGCCAGGCCGAGGGCGACGGGCCGGGCCTGGCGGAGCACTTCGAGCACCGCTTCCGCCCGCTGTCCGCCGGCATCGCCGTGCCGGTCTTCGCCTTCCTGGCGGCCGGCGTCGAGGTCGGCGGCCTCTCCGGGCTGGCCGACTCGCTGCAGGACCGGGTGGCGATCGGCATCGTGCTCGGGCTCGTCGTCGGCAAGCCGATCGGCATCCTGCTCGCCACCGTCGTCCTGGCCCGCACGACCCGGGCGGAGCTCGACCCGGACGTGAGCTGGACCGACGTGGCCGGGCTCGCGGTGCTGGGCGGCATCGGGTTCACGGTCAGCCTGCTCATCGGCGAGCTCGCGTTCGGGCCCGGCAGCGCGCGCGACGAGCACGTCAAGGTCGCCGTCCTCGCCGGGAGCGTGCTCGCCGCCCTGCTCGCCGGTGTCCTGCTGCGGCTACGCAACCGGCACTACGCCCGCGTGGCCGACGCCGACGGGGACGGCGTGCCGGACGGGGTGACCGACGCCAGCACCGGTCCGTAGCCCCGTGGGTTCAGGCCAGTCCCGAGCCCAGCACGGCGCCCAGCACGTACGTCACTGCCGCCGCCCCCGCTCCCACCGCGAGCTGGCGCAGCGCCCGGCGGAGCGGCGGTGCCCCCGACAGCACGCCGACGGTCGCCCCGGTCGCCAGCAGCGCGAGCCCGACGAGCAGCGTGGCGACGGCGAGGGCAGCACGGCCCCCCATCCCGAGCACGAACGGCAGCACCGGGACGGCGGCGCCCGAGGCGAAGAACGCGAAGCTCGACAGGGCGGCCGCCACGCCGCTGCCGACCACGTCGACACCGGCGACGGGCCCGTCGTCCTCCTCGGCCTCCGCGGTCGCGCTCAGCTGCGCCCGGGCGCGCAGGTGGGCCTGCTCGAGCGTCATCCCGCGGGCCCGGTACACCAGGGCCAGCTCGTTGGCGTCCACGTCGAGGTGCGGTGTGGCGGCCCGGTGGCCCGCCCCGGGGGTCGAGGCGTCGAGCAGCTCGCGCTGCGAGCGCACGGAGATGAACTCGCCCGCCCCCATCGAGAGCGCCCCCGCGAGCAGACCGGCCAGCCCGGTGACGAGCACCGTCGCGGTCGCGACGCCGCTGCCGGCGACGCCGAGCACCAGGGCCAGGTTGCTCACCAGCCCGTCGTTGGCCCCGAAGACCGCAGCACGGAAGGTGCCCGACACCTGCTCGCGCCCCCGCGCCGCCAGGCCGCGCACCACCTCGGCGTGCACCTGCTCGTCGGCGGCCATCGCCGGGGTGGCGTGCGCCTCCTCCGCGTACGGGCTGCGGGCCTCGGCTCGCTGGGCGAGCGCCAGGACGAAGACCGAGCCGAAGCGGCGGGCGAGCCAGACGAGCAGGAGCCCGCGCAGCCCGGGCCGGGCGCGCCGGCCGGGCCGACCGCCCAGCAGCCCCGCCCAGTGCGCCGCGTGGCGCGCCTCGGCCTCGGCGAGCGCCAGCAGGATCTCGCGCTCCTCGCCCTCGCGACGGGAGGCGAGCTGGCGGTAGACGGCCGCCTCGAGCCGCTCGTCGGCGAGGTAGCGCCGCCACCGCCGCACGTCGCGCGGCGACGGGTGCTGCGGGACCGGCTCGCGCGGCGCCCGGTCGACGGTCTGCCGCACACCGCCTCCTGTGGTCCGGGACCCCGCCGTCGCTCAGCCTAGGCGTGCGCCGACCGCCGCCTCGGCCTCGTCGAGCCCTCCGCCCCCCGCCAGCAGCTCGCGCACCCGCGCCACCTGCCGCGGGACCCCGGCCCCGACGGCGCCCGTCAGCCGGCCCTCCCGGCCGTGCAGCACGAGCAGCCGCTGCCTCGGGCCGACCCGCAGCACCACGTGGTCGTCGGCCGCTGCCGGCAACCCGACCACCTCCCAGCGCACGCCGTACTGCTCGCTCCAGACGTACGGCACGGGGTCGTGCTCGACAGCCGGGCCGCCGGCCAGCTGCCGACCCACCACGTCGCCCTGCTCGGCGGCGCTCGTCCAGTGCTCGATCCGCGCGGTGCGGCCCTGCGACGGCACCTGCCAGCGCGCGACGTCGCCCGCGGCCCACACCCCCGGCACCGACGTGCGCCCGTCCGCCCCGCAGAGCACGCCGTCGTCGACCGCGACGCCCGACCCGGCCAGCCAGCCGGTCGCCGGCGCGGCGCCGACGGCCACCAGCAGGGGGCCGCCGTCGACGACCGTCCCGTCCGACAGGTGCAGCCGTCGCGACCCGCGGTCGCCCTCGACCTCGAGGACGCTCGTGCCGCAGCGCAGGTCGACCCCGGCCGCCCGGTGCGCCGCGGCGACGTGCTCCGCGGCGACCGGCCCGAGCGAGCGCAGGACCGGCTGGTCGAGCACCTCGAGCAGCACGACCTCCGCTCCCAAGGCCCGCGCGCTCGCCGCCGCCTCGCAACCGACCAGCCCGGCGCCGACGACGGTGAGCCGGCCGGCGCTGCGCACCGCCGCGCGCAGCGCCTCGGCGTCGCCCGCGGTGCGGAGCACGTGCACGTCCGGTCCTGCGAGCCCGGGGAGCGTCCGCGGCGCGGCGCCGGTGGCGACGAGCAGGGCGTCGTACGCGAGGTCGCTGCCGTCGTCGAGCAGCACCCGGCCGTCCTGCAGACCCCGGACGGGCGCGCCCAGGCGGACGTCGAGCCGCAGCCGGGCGACGTCGTCCTCGGTGAGCAGCGGCGGGACCGGGCGCTCCCCGCGCAGCACGTGCTTGGACAGCGGCGGCCGGTCGTAGGGCAGGACCCGCTCGTCCCCGACGAGCACGACCTCGGCGACGGTGCCGCCGGCCTCGGCCTCGGACTCGGCCTCCCGCAGCGCCTGCACCGCGTGGACGGCGGCGAGGCCGGCGCCCGCCACGACGACGCGCCGCGCCACGGTGCCTCCTCAGCGTCTCGCGACGTGGTGGGACCCAGCCCGCAGGACGAGGCCGCTCGGGGCCAGCAGCCGGGACCGGACGGACGTGGGCTCCCGCGCCTGGACTTGAACCAGGAACCCTGCGATTAACAGTCGCATGCTCTGCCAATTGAGCTACGCGGGAAGGCGCCGGTCTCCCGGCGGGCCGCCAGACTAGCGCACGGCGAGCTCCCCGGGCGGCCCGGAGCCCGGCCGCGATCAGAGCCCCCTCAGGGTGATCGGTGCCCGCAGGGGGGGTAGGGGCCGGTCGAGCGCGTGCCGCCCGGCTCGACCGCGTCGGCGCGCAGCGACCTGCACCACCGCACGATCCCCCACCGCCCTCAGGAGGCCCCCCGTGATCCGCAAGCTCACCCTCGCCGTCGGCTTCGGCGCCGGCTACGTGCTCGGCGCCCGCGCCGGCAAGGAGCGCTACGCGCAGATCGAGTCCAAGGTCCGCGAGCTCATGGGCCAGCCCGCCGTGCAGGACCTCACCCAGAACGTCGCGTCGACCGCCTCGAGCGCCGCCGACCGCGCCAAGGCCAAGGCCAACGAGACGGTGGAGACCGTGAGCGACAAGGTCGCCTCGGCCAGCGACAAGGCCAGCGACAAGGCCAGCTCCGCCGTCGGCAGCACGGGCAGCAGCACGGGCAGCGCGACCGGCGCCTCGTCCGACGTGGTCGTCGACCTGGGCACCGGTCCGGTCGTCGGTGCCACGGCCAGCGGCACCGCGCCCGACGTGGTCTGAGCCGGGACAGGAGAGCAGCCGTGGGCACCGTCGCGCACTACCTCGAGGTCGAGGCCCCTGCCGCCCAGTGCTACGCCTGGTGGCGCGGTCTGACCAACCTCCCGCAGATCATGCCGGACGTGGAGTCGGTCGAGCCCGCGAGCGGCAGCACGCAGGTCACGCACTGGAAGGTCCGCGGCCCGCTCGGGACCACCGTCGAGTGGGACGCCCACATCGTCGAGGACGTCGAGGACACCCGGATCGCGTGGGCGACGCAGGACAGCTCCGGGCTGGACGTGAAGAACTCCGGCGCCGTCCGCTTCGACGACCACGGCGGCACCACCGGCGTCGAGGTCAGCCTGTCCTACGACCCGCCGGCGGGCCTGCTCGGCGACGCCGTCGCCGCGCTGTTCAGCGACCCGCAGGGCAAGGTCGAGCGGGCCCTCGAGGCCTTCAAGGCCGAGATCGAGCGGGCCACGCCCGCCTCCGGGCCGACCGTCAAGAGCACCTGAGCCCGACCCGCACGGTCCCGGGCCGCCCCGCACGCGCGGGGCGGCCCGCGCCGCGCCCGGTCCGCACGCCCACCCGCACCCCGCTGAGAGGACCGCCATGACCACCCACACCCCTGAGCCCGCCTCGCCCTTCGAGGCCGAGGGCATCCCCGACACCGGGGAGGCCACGGACGCGCAGCGCGCCACCGGCGACGCCGCGTCGGCCTACGGCGAGGAGCCGCCGCACGACGTCCCGCTGGCGGTCGACGACTACGGCACGACGGCCGCGGAGGAGCACGCCGGCGAGCCGCTGGACCTCCGGGTCTCGCACGAGGAGCCCGACGTGCTCGCCGCCGTCGACCAGGCCGCGGACGAGTCGGAGACGGCGGACGGCTCGGTCGGCGCGGGCGCCGGGCAGGGCGTGGGGCGCCTCGTCGAGCCCGACGAGGGCGGCCGCGGCGACACCGAGAGCGACCTGGTGGCCCGCGACGAGGGCACCGATCTCGGCGGCTACAGCGCCGAGGAGTCGGCCATGCACCTCGACAACGGCTGAACCGGCCCGTGCCAGGAGCCCGTGCGACCGGCCGTTGCGAGCCGGTCGCACGGGGGTAGGACGCGGGGGTGTCCCCGCTCAAGCGCGTCAGCTGCTCCGCGCCCGGCCTGACCCGCAGGCGGCACGGCAAGGGCTTCCGCTACCTCGACGCGGCCGGGGAGCCGGTCACCGACCCGGACGTGCTGGCGCGCGTCGAGGCGCTCGTCCTGCCGCCCGCCTGGGAGGACGTGTGGATCTGCCCGCTCGCGCACGGGCACATCCAGGCGACCGGCGTGGATGCCCGCGGACGCCGGCAGTACCGCTACCACGACGCCTGGCGGGTCCAGCGCGACCTGCAGAAGCACGAGCGCATCCTCGACTTCGCCGAGACGCTCCCGACCGCCCGCGAGCGGCTGCACGAGCAGCTCGCCGACCGGCAGCTGACCCGGCGCCGGGTGCTCGCGTGCGCCGTGCGGCTGCTCGACCTCGGGTTCTTCCGCGTGGGCAGCGAGCAGTACGCCGAGGAGAACCACACGTACGGCCTGGCGACCATCCGGCGCGAGCACGTGACCGTCACCCGCAGCGGCGTCATCACCTTCGACTACACCGCCAAGAGCGGCAAGCACCGGGTGCAGTCGGTGGCCGACGAGGAGGTGGTCGCCGTCGTGCGGGCGATGAAGCGCCGGCGGGGCGGCGGCGAGGAGCTGCTGGCGTGGAAGGCCGGCGACGCGTGGGTCGACGTCAAGAGCCACGACATCAACGAGCACCTGCGCGAGGTCACCGGCGGCGACTTCTCCGCGAAGGACTTCCGCACCTGGAACGCCACGGTCTTCACCGCCGTCGGCCTGGCCGTGTCGACGTACGCGACGAGCCCCACCGCGCGGCGCCGGGCCGTGACCCGCGTCGTCAAGGAGGTCGCCGCGTACCTCGGCAACACGGCCGCGGTCTGCCGGGCCTCCTACATCGACCCGCGGATCATCGACCTCTACGAGAACGGCGTGACCGTCGCCGACGAGCTGCCCGACCTGGGTCTGGACACGGTGTTCGGGCAGCCGGCGGTGCAGGGGCGGCTCGAGGCGGCGGTGCTGCGGCTGCTGCGCGAACCGGCGACGGCCCGACTCGCCGGCTGAACCGGGGCAGCCGGCGCCGACCGGCCGCGGTGAGGTGCGTCGCCCTCAGCGCCGGGTTTGACCCCCGGAGGCCCGGGTAGCCGGAGCCTCGTGTCCGCCGTCGCGCCCGCCCGCGTCCCCGCGCGGGTCTCGGCGTGACGCGCCCCCGTCCCCGCGCCGTGCTGTTCGACCGTGACGGGACGCTCGTCGTCGACGTCCCGCACAACGGTGACCCCGGACGCGTGCGGCCGGTCCCCGGTGCCGCCGAAGCGCTGGCGCGGCTGCGCGCCGCCGGCGTCCCGACGGCAGTCGTGACCAACCAGGGCGGCGTCGGTCTGGGGCTGATCACGACGGAGCAGGTCGACGCCGTCCACCTCCGCCTGCGCGAGCTGCTCGCCGACCTGGGTCCCGTCTTCGTCTGCGAGCACGCCCCCGACGACGGCTGCGGCTGCCGCAAGCCCGCCCCGGGGCTCGTGCTGCAGGCCGCCGCCGGGCTCGGCGTGGCCCCCGAGGAGTGCGCCGTCGTCGGCGACATCGGCGCTGACGTCGGCGCGGCGATCGCCGCGGGCGCCCGGCCGGTGCTCGTACCGACCCCGGTCACCCTCCCGGAGGAGGTCGCGGCCGCTCCCGAGGTCTGCGCCGACCTCGGCGAGGCGGTGGCGCTGCTGCTGTCCGGCCCGGCATGACGACCACCCTCGTCGTGCGGCTCGACAGCGACGGCGACGTGCTGCTGTCCGGACCGGCGGTCCGCGCCGTCGCGGCCGGCAGCGACCGCACCGTGCTGCTCGCGGGCCCGCAGGGCGCGGCCGCCGCGCACCTGCTGCCCGGGGTCGACGAGGTGCTGGTCTGGCGCTGCCCCTGGATCGTCGCCCGACCCGAGCCGGTCCACCCGGCCGACGTCGCCGAGGTCGTCGAGCGGGTCGCGGCCGTCGGGGCCGACCGGGCGCTGGTCCTCACGAGCTTCCACCAGAGCCCGCTGCCCACCGCGCTCCTGCTGCGCCTGGCCGGGGTGCCGTGGGTCGGGGCGGTCAGCGAGGACTACCCGGGCAGCCTGCTCGACCTCCGGCACCGGCTGCCCGCGACCGGCCTGCACGAGGTCGAGCGGATGCTGTCGCTGGCGGGCGCCGCGGGCTTCCCGCTGCCGCCCGGTGACGGCGGGGGCCTCGCCCTGCGCGGCCCGCTGCCCGACGTGTCCGCCCTCGTCGGCGACGGGCCGTACGTCGTCGTGCACCCCGGTGCCAGCGTGCCGGCCCGCCAGCCGTCGGCCGGCTGGTCGCGGCGCGCCGTCGAGGTCCTGCACGACGCGGGTCACCGCGTGCTCGTCACCGGCGGCCCGGGCGAGCGCGCCCTGACCGCGGAGGTCGCCGCCGGCGGCGGCACCGACCTGGGGGGCGCGACCGGCCTCGACGGCCTCGCCGCGGTCCTGGCCGGGGCGCGCGCGGTGGTGGTCGGCAACACCGGCCCGGCCCATCTGGCCGCGGCCGTCGGCACCCCGGTGGTGTCGCTGTTCGCCCCCGTCGTGCCGGCCGAGCGCTGGCGCCCGTGGGGCGTGCCCTGCGTGCTGCTCGGCGACCAGGACACGCCGTGCCGGCTGACCCGGGCGCAGCACTGCCCGGTGGCAGGGCACCCTTGCCTGGACGGGGTGCGGCCCGAGGAGGTGCTCGACGCGCTCGGGCTGCTGCTCGCCGACGAGGAGGTGCCGGTGTGAGGCTCGCGATGGTCTCCGAGCACGCCAGCCCGCTGGCGACCCTCGGCGGTGTGGATGCCGGCGGGCAGAACGTGCACGTCGCCGCCCTCGCCCAGGCCCTGGGGGCCCGCGGCGCCGAGGTGGTCGTCCACACCCGCCGCGAGGACGCCGGGCTGCCGCGGCAGGTCCCGATGGGCCGGGGCGTCGTCGTCGACCACGTGCCGGCCGGTCCCCCGACGGTGGTGGGCAAGGACGAGCTCTTCCCCTACATGGACGCCTTCGCGGCCGACCTCCGCCGCCAGTGGCTGCGCCGGCGCCCCGACGTCGTGCACGCGCACTTCTGGATGAGCGGCTACGCCGCGCTCGAGGCCGCCCGGCCGCTCGGCATCCCCGTCGTCATGACCTTCCACGCCCTCGGCGTCGTGAAGCGGCGGCACCAGGGCGACCGCGACACCAGCCCGGCCGAGCGGCTGGCCGTCGAGGAGCGGCTCGTGCGGGAGTGCGACCGCGTGGTGGCCACCTGCAGCGACGAGGTCTTCGAGCTGCTCCGGCTCGGCGGCGACCGGCGGCGCATCACCGTCGTGCCGTGCGGCGTCGACGTCTCCACGTTCACCCCGACCGGCCCGGCGCTCCCCCGCGTGCCCGGGCGCTCCCGGTTGGTCTACGTGGGTCGGCTGGTCGAGCGCAAGGGGATCGGCAACGCCATCACGGCGCTCGCCTCGCTGGTCGGCGGCGGCGGCCCCGACACCGAGCTCGTCGTCGCCGGCGGACCGGCCGCCTGCGACGTCGACACCGACCCCGAGGTGCTCCGGCTGCGCGCGCTGGCCGAGCAGGCCGGCGTGCCGGACCGGGTGCACTTCCTCGGGCGGCTCGGCCGCGGCGAGCTGCCCGCGCTGCTGCGCAGCGCGGACGCCGTCGTCTGCCTGCCGTGGTACGAGCCCTTCGGCATCGTGCCGCTCGAGGCGATGGCGTGCGGCGTGCCCGTCGTCGCCTCCGCCGTCGGCGGCATCGTCGACAGCGTGGTGGACGGCAAGACCGGCGTGCACGTCCCGCCGCGGCGCCCCGACCTCGTCGCGGACGCGCTGCGCGACCTGCTCGCCGACGACGCCCGCCGCCGCTCGTACGGCGCGGCGGGCGCGGCCCGCGCCCGCAGCCGCTACGCCTGGGGCCGCGTGGCCTCGGCGACCCTGACCGCGTACCAGCACCTGCTGCCGCTCCCCGCGGCGCACCAGGTGGAAGAGGAGGCCTGACCCGTGAGCTCCCCCCTGCTGTCCGGCCGCGCGCACGTCGAGGCGCTGATGGCCGCCCTGCCGCTGCTCGACACCGACCTGCTCGACGACTGGGGCACCCGCCTGGCCGCCCGGCTCGTCGGTGGCGGCCGGCTGCTCGTCGCCGGCAACGGCGGCAGCGCGGCGCAGGCGCAGCACCTCACCGCCGAGCTCGTCGGCCGCTACCGCGACGACCGGCCGGCCCTGTCGGCGCTGGCCCTGCACGCCGAGACGTCGTCGGTCACCGCGATCGCCAACGACTACGGCTACGACCACGTCTTCACCCGGCAGGTGCAGGCGCACGGGCGCCCCGGCGACGTGCTGCTGGGCATGTCCACCAGCGGCCGCAGCCCCAACGTCCTGCACGCCATGCGGGCGGCCCGCGAGGGTGGTCTGCTCGTCTGGGCGATGACCGGCCCGGGCCCCAACCCGATGGCCGACCAGGCCGACGAGGCCGTCGCCGTGCGGGCCGCGGCGACCGCCACGGTGCAGGAGGTGCACCAGGTGGCGCTGCACCTGCTGTGCGCCGCCGTCGACCTGCAGGTCGGTGCCGACCGGCCGTCCTCCGCGCTCCCCGAGCCCTCCCCGACGTCCGCATGACCCGGCCCCTGGTCGTCGTCGGCGACACGCTGCTCGACCGCGACCTCGTCGGCACCGTCGAGCGCCTCAGCCCCGACGCCCCGGTGCCGGTCGTCGAGGAGCCCGTCCCGCACGCCCGACCGGGCGGCGCCGGGCTGGCCGCGCTGCTCGCCGCCGCCGACGGCCGGGAGGTCGTGCTCGTCACGGCCCTGGCCGACGACGCCGGCGGCGCGGAGCTGCGCGAGCTCGTCGCGCGCAGCGGCGTGCGCCTCGTCGACCTCGGCCTGGCCGGCGCGACGCCGGAGAAGGTGCGGGTGCGCGCGGCCGGCCGCTCGCTGCTGCGGATGGACCGCGGCGGCCCGGCGGGCACCCCCGGCGACCTCACCCCGGAGGCGCAGGACGCGCTCGACGGCGCGGGCGCCGTCCTCGTCGCCGACTACGGGCGCGGCGTCGCGCGCGGGCCGCGGCTGCGCGCCGCCCTCGCCGCGCTGCCCCGTCGCACGCCCCTGGTCTGGGACCCCCACCCGCGCGGGCCCGAGCCGGTCCCCGGCACCGTGCTCGTCACGCCGAACGGCGCCGAGGCGGCGCACTTCGCCCCGGGACACGGCGGCGGTCTGCTGCACGCCACCACCGGGCGCGCGCGCGAGCTGCAGCGCCGCTGGGGCGCCACCGCCGTCTCGGTGACCCTGGGCGCCAAGGGCGCGCTCGTCGTCGAGGGCGACGCTCCGCCGAGCGTCGTGCCCGCTCCCGACGTCCCGTGCCCCGACCCGTGCGGCGCCGGCGACCGCTTCGCCTCCACGGCTGCGGGGCTGCTGGCCGACGGGGCGCTGCCCAGCGAGGCGGTGGCCGGGGCGGTCCTGTCGGCGAGCGCGTTCGTCGCTGCCGGTGGCGCCGCGAGCGTCCGCGTCGGCGAGGCCGCCCCGGCGGCGTCGGCCACGCCCCGCGGAGCCGCCGACGTGGTGGCCCGGGTGCGGGCGGCCGGCGGCACGGTCGTCGCCACCGGCGGCTGCTTCGACCTGCTGCACGCCGGTCACGTCGCCGTGCTGCAGCAGGCCCGCGCGCTCGGCGACTGCCTGGTCGTGCTGCTCAACAGCGACGACTCGGTGCGCCGGCTCAAGGGCCCCACGCGTCCGCTGCAGAGCGAGGGCGACCGGGCCGACGTGCTGCGCGCGCTCGGCTGCGTCGACGCCGTCCACGTCTTCGGCGAGGACACCCCGGCCGAGGCGCTGGCCGCCCTGCGGCCGGACGTCTTCGCCAAGGGGGGCGACTACGCCCTCACGTCCATCCCGGAGGCCGACGTCGTGGCGGGGTGGGGCGGCCAGGCGGTCGTCCTGCCCTACCTCGCCGGCCGGTCCACCACCCACCTGATCAGAGAGGCCGCGACCCGTGTCCAGCCCTGACCCTTCCCGCAGCCCCTCCTCCCCCGGCACGGTCCTCGTGACCGGCGCCGCCAGCGGCCTGGGTGCCGCCGTCGTCGCCGCCGTCCGCGAGGCCGGCGGCCGGCCGCTCGCCCTGGACCGCGTGCCCGTCGAGGGCGTGCCCTCCGAGGTCGTCGACCTGTCCGACACCCGCGCCGCCGAGGCCGCCGTCAAGCGCGTCGTCGACGGCGCCGGCGGCCGGCTCGACGCCGTCTTCACCGCCGCCGGCACCGACAAGTGCGGGGCGCTCGTCGACGTCGACGGCGACGACTGGGACCGCGTGGTCATGGTCAACCTGCTCGGCACCGCCGCGGTCGTCCGGGCGTCCCTGCCCTACCTCAAGGCGACCGGCGGCAAGGTCGTCACCGTCGCGTCGACGCTCGGCCACCGGGTCTTCCCCGACGCGACGGCGTACTGCGCCAGCAAGTTCGGCGTCGTCGGGTTCACCCGCGCGCTGCAGAGCGAGCTCAAGGGCGAGGTCGGCGTCACGCTGCTCACCCCCGGCGGCATGCACACGGCGTTCTTCGACGACCGCGACGAGCAGTACAAGCCCGGCCCGGACGCCAAGCTCAACCGCCCCGAGGACGTGGCGCAGAGCGTGCTGCACGTGCTCACGCAGCCGCCCGGCTGCGAGATCAAGGAGCTCGTCATCGCCTCCGCCTGGGAGGGTTCCTGGCCGTAGGCCGCCCGGCCGGGACGGGGAACGCGTCGTACCGTCGTCGCGTGCCCCGTCCCGCCGTCGCCGTGGCCGCGGGCCTGCTCGCCCTCGGCGCCTGGTCCGCCGCGCCGGCCGCTGCCGCGGCGGCCCTCGCCCAGCAGGACACCTGGAGCGCGCAGCAGGCCGGGGTGCCGGCCGCGCGGCCCGCGGGCCGGGACGGCGAGGGGGTCCTCGTCGCCGTCCTCGACAGCTGGGTCGACCGCACCCACCCCGACTTCACCGGACGCGCCCTCGAGGGCGTCGACTGCGTCGGCGGCCCGTGCCGACCCGGGCAGACGGCTGACGACTGCGACCACGGCACCCACGTGGCGGGGACGGTGGCGGCGAGCTCGTTCGGCGTCGCTCCCCGTGCCCGCGTGCTTCCCGTGCGCGTGCTGTCGTACGACCCCGTGACCGGGGACTGCACCGGCCGCCCGGAGGACGTCGCGGCCGGTGTGCGCGAGGCGCTGCGCCGCGGCGCCCGGGTCCTCAACCTGTCCCTCGGCGCCGACGTGCCCTCGCTCGCCGGCAGCAGCGCGATCCCGCGGGCCGTCGACGAGGCGGCGGCGGCGGGCGCCGTCGTGGTGTTCTCCGCGGGCAACGACGAGCGCTCGGGCGCCGAGACGTACGGCGGGCAGGCGGTGGTGGTCGCCGCGACCGGCCCGAGCGGGCGGCTGGCGAGCTACAGCGAGTACGGCCCGGGCGTCACCCTCGCCGCGCCCGGCGGCGACCCGGTCGTGCCCGGCACGTGCACGCAGGACGACTGCGTGACGTCGCTCTACCCCGGGGGCCGCTACGCGGTGGCGGCCGGCACGTCGATGGCTGCCCCGACGGTGAGCGGCGTCGCGGCCCTGCTGCTCGCCCAGGACCCGTCGCGCAGCCGCAGCCAGGTCCTCGCGGCGCTGGTCGGCACGGCCCGGCCGCTCGCCGGGGCCGGGGCCGGCCTCGTGGACGCCGCCGCCGCCCTCGGGGTGCGGCCCGCGGTGCCCCGGCCGGACACCGTCCCGCCGACACCGGCGACGGTGCAACCGGACGCCGTCACCTCGCCCGTCGACCCGCTGCCGGTCGCGCCGGCACCCGCCGACGAGCCGGTCGCGGTCGTCGCCCTCGACGGGCGGCGCGTGCCGGTCGGCACCGCCGCGGTGGCGCTGGCGCTCGTGGTCGGCGTCGGGTCGGGGGTCGGCGCTGCCGTGCGGCGTCGGCAGGCCTGACGCCCACGCCGTCCCTGCGGCACCGTTCGCTCAGGCGACCTCGGTCTCGGTGGCCCCGGTCATCCGCAGGAGCTCGTCGGGCGTCGTGCTGAAGACCGCCGCGGGGTGGCCGGCCGCCGCCCACACCTGCTCGTAGGCCCGCAGGTCCACGTCGAGCAGCGTCCGCAACGGGGTCGGGTGGGCGATCGGCGAGACGCCCCCGATGACCTGCCCGGTGTGCTCGCGGACGAACTCCGGCGTGGCCCGGCTCAGTCGTCCGACGCCCTGCGCCCGCGCGACCTTCGCCGTGTCGACGCGGTGCGCCCCGCTGGTGAGCACCATCAGCGGCGCGCCGTCGGCGTCGAAGAGCAGGCTGTTGGCGATCGCCCCGACCTCGCAGCCCAGGGCCTGCGCGGCCAGCGCGGCGGTGTGCGCCGACGACGGCAGGACCACCACCCGGCCGCTGCCGCCGAGCCGGGCGAGCTCGGCGCGGAAGCGGACCACGGACGGGTGCTCGCCGGGCGTCTCGGTCGGGCTCATCCGATGCTGCGCCGGGCGCCCTCGAGCAGGGCCTCGGCCTGGGCCCGCAGCAGCGGGTCGTCGCGGTCCGTGTCGGCGTCGAACACCAGCTGCCAGGTCAGCAGCTCCTGACCCGGCACGCGGCGCCCGACCACGCGCACCCCGCCGCGGGGCGCGAGCCGCTCGTGCTGGGACCACGCCACGCTGCCCGTCACGCGGGTGTGCACGACGGCGGGCAGCTCGCCCTCCTCGTCGAGCACGAGCAGGTGCGCGGCGCCGGTGCCCTCGACGGCGGAGACCTCGACGAGCGTGAGGCGGGGGCGGGCCCAGCCGGCGCGCTCGACCCGCTCCCACGGCAGCCGCACCCCGCCGGGCAGCACGAGCGCGCGGTCGGTGGCGACGACCGGCTCGCCCCGGTCGGTCAGCCCCCAGGCCTCGCGGCGCTCCTCGCGGGGCACCGCGACGGCACGGACGACCTCGGGGACCTTGCGGCGGCGCAGCGGCACGGCCCGAGCCTAGGCGGGCCTACTCGTCGAGGTACTCGCGCAGCTTGTCGGCGCGCGACGGGTGCCGCAGCTTGGCCAGCGTCTTGCTCTCGATCTGCCGGATCCGCTCCCGCGTGACGCCGAACTCGCGGCCCGACCTCCTCGAGCGTGCGGGGGTGCCCGTCGACGAGCCCGAAGCGCAGCGCGATGACCTTCTGCTCGCGCTCGGACAGGCCCCGCAGGACGCGCCGCAGCTGCTCCTGGAGCAGGACGTACGACGCGGCGTCCGCCGGGCGGACGGCGTCGCCGTCCTCGATGAAGTCGCCCAGGTGGGAGTCGTCCTCGGTCCCGATCGGGGTGTCGAGCGAGACCGGCTCGAGGGCCATCCGCTGGATCTCGAGGACCTTGTCGGGCGACAGCGCCAGCGCCGCCCCGATCTCCTCGGGCGTGGCGTCGCGCCCCAGCTCCTGCAGCATCGGCCGCTGCAGCCGCACCACCTTGTTGATCGTCTCGACCATGTGCACGGGGATCCGGATCGTGCGGGCCTGGTCGGCGATCGCCCGGGTCACGGCCTGGCGGATCCACCAGGTCGCGTAGGTCGAGAACTTGAAGCCCTTGGTGTAGTCGAACTTCTCCACCGCGCGGATGAGCCCGAGGTTGCCCTCCTGCACGAGGTCGAGGAAGAGCATGCCGCGCCCGACGTAGCGCTTGGCGATGCTGACGACCAGGCGCAGGTTGGCCTCGACGAGCTGTCGCTTGGCGATGGCGCCGTCCCACTGCAGCGCGACGAGGTCGCGGCGCAGCGCCGCCGGCAGGCCCGGCTCCGCGAGCTTCTCCCCCGCGAACAGCCCCGCCTCGATCCGCTTGGCCAGGTCGACCTCCTGCTCGGCGGTGAGCAGCGCGACCCGGCCGATCTCCTTGAGGTAGAGCCGCACCGGGTCGCTCGTCGGCACGACCTGGTCGCGGCCGTCGGCGACGGGCAGCCGGGCCTCGCGCTCCTCCTCCTGGTCGACGTCGGGCTCGCCGTCGAGCACCTCGATGCCCGCGGCCGTCACGGCCGTGAGGACCGCCTCGAGCGTCTCGACGGCGAGGTCGGCGGCGCCGACCGCGGCGGCGACCTCCTCGGTCGTCAGCGAGCCCGCCGCTCGCCCGCGGTCCAGCAGCTCCCGGATCTCCGGCAGGTCGAGCACGGCGTCGACGGGCGCCGTCGGGGCCCCGGCAGCAGGGCCGGCGGGCAGCACCGCAGCAGGTCGCTCGGGCGCGTCCAGCGTGCCCTGCACCTGCTCGGTGGTCACGGCTGCCCGGCCCCCCGCTCGCGCAGGGCGCGCACCGACTGCTCCAGCGCGACGAGCTCGGCGAACAAGCGCCCGTAGCGCTCCGGCTCCTCCACCGGGTTGACCCGCTGCAGCTGGGGCTTGAGCTCGGCGGTGCGACGGCTGAGTGCGAACTCCTGCAGCCGCCCCAGCACGGCCGCGGCGTAGCGCTGGTCGGGCTCGTCGCCGCTGCGCAGCGGCTCGACCGCCAGCTCCGCGACCGTCCCGCGCACCGCCTCGTCGTCGGCCGTCTCGCGCAGCAGCGCGACCCAGGCCTCGCCGCCGGCCGTCGTGGACACCCCGCCGGCCTTGGCCACGACGGCCCGTACGGCACGCAGCGCCTCGTCGGTCCAGGCCTGCTCGTCGACGGCGTCGAACAGCGGCGCGACGAGCACCGGCAGCTGCACCGCGAGCTTGACGGCCTCGCGCTCGACGGCGACGGTCGCCGCGTCGAGGGCGGGTGGTCCGGTGCGGCGCTGCCGCGGTGCCCGGGCGTCGCCGGAGAGCTCGGCGACCCTCCCGAGCACCGTCTCGACGTCCATCCCCAGCCAGCCCGCGAGCCGCCGGGCGTACTCCGGGCGCAGCGCGCGGTCCTTGACCCGCGCGACGAGCGGCGCGGCGGCGGCCAGCGCGTTGACCCGGCCCTCGGCGGTCTCCAGGTCGTGCCGCGCCAGGGTCGACCGGACGGCGAACTCCACGAGCGGCACCCGGGCCGCGACCAGGTCGCGCACGGCCGTGTCGCCGGCGGCCAGGCGCAGCTCGCACGGGTCGGTGCCGCCCGGGCTGATGGCCACGAACGTCTGGGTGACGAACTCCTGCTCGCTGTCGAACGCCTTGAGCGCCGCCTTCTGCCCGGCCGCGTCGCCGTCGAAGAGGAACACCACCTCTCCGCGCAGCTCGCCGGAGTCCATGAGCAGCCGCCGCAGCACGCCGATGTGCTCGCTGCCGAACGCGGTGCCGCACGTCGCGACCGCGGTCGGTACGCCCGCCAGGTGGCAGGCCATGACGTCGGTGTAGCCCTCGACGACGACGACCTGCCGGCGCCGCGCGATCTCCTTCTTGGCGGCGTCCAGGCCGTACAGGACGCTGCTCTTCTTGTAGAGCGGCGTCTCCGGCGTGTTGAGGTACTTCGGGCTGTCGTCGCGCGGGTCGGTCGACAGCTTGCGCGCGCCGAAGCCGACGACCTCGCCGGTGAGGTCGCGGATCGGCCAGACCAGCCGCTGCCGGAAGCGGTCGATCGGTCCCTGCCGACCCTGGCTGGCCACGCCCGCGGCGAGCAGCTCCTCGGTCGAGAAGCCCTTGCCGCGCAGGTGGCGCACGAGCAGGTCCCAGCCCTCGGGCGCGTGCCCCAGGCCGTACGTCGCCGCCGTCGCCCGGTCGAAGCCGCGCTCGGCGAGGAACGCCCGGGCCGGGGCGGCCCCGGGGGCGCCGAGCTGCTCGGCGAAGAAGGCGGCGGCGGCCCGGTTGACCTCGACGAGCCGGGCCCGCTGGCTGACCTGCCGGCCCGGCGCCGCGCCGCCCTGCTCGTAGGTGAGCTGCACGCCGTAGCGCCCCGCGAGCACCTCCACCGCCTCGACGAAGCTCAGGTGCTCGGACTCGCGCAGGAACGTGATCACGTCGCCGCTGACCCCGCAGCCGAAGCAGTTGCCCGTGAGCAGGTCGTCCTCGAGGACGAAGGCGTGCCCGTCCGCGACCTCGGCGCAGAAGACCTCCTCGACGTCGTCGGTCTCCTCGACACCGACGACCGTCCAGCCGCGACGGGCGGACGACCCCCCGCGGGCGGCGACGCGTCGCCGGTGCTCGTCGAGCAGGAAGAGCTCCTCCGACAGGTCGCCGGGCACGAGGTGCACCGCGAGGACCTCGCTCGGCTCCCGCCCCGCGAAGCCCTCGCGCACCTGACCGGTGACGGCGTACGTCCCGATGCCCAGCCGCGCGCAGAGGAGCCGGACGTGCTCCAGGTGCTCGCGGCGCGCCGTGTCGAGCACGACCGTGCCGTCCTCGGACACGTGCCCGGCAGCGGCGAGGCAACCCGCGAGCCAGCCGAGCAGGTAGGACGTGGACTCGTCGAGGTCGGGCAGGTCCGCGAAGGCGTTCGGCAGGTCCAGGACCAGCAGGCGCCCCGGCTCGGCCTGCACCGTGCGGTCCAGCGGGAACCACTTGAGCAGCGCGTCCTGGTCGCCGCGCAGCTGCGCCCGGCAGCCGTCCGGCGTGCGCGTGCCGGCGGCGGAGGTGATGCCGTGCTGCACGCCGACGGGCGACAGCGCGGTGCGTCGCGCGCGGTGGCGCGGCGCGACGGTCGCCAGCCGGTGCCCGGGCCGCAGGTCGGTCGTGACCACCTCGCGCAGGGGAGTGCGCCCCCGGCCGGACGGGACGAACCACCGGTGCCCGGACGTCGCACGCACGACCTTGCGCTGGCCGTCGCGGCTCAGCGTGAGGGCGAAGAGCTTCTGCCGGCCGTAGCTGGCGAAGGGGGCGTCGACCCAGTCGCCGCGCCTGCCGAGCACGCGGTGGGTGCCGCCGGCGAGCTCGCGGATCGGCCGCACGCCCTCCCAGGTGAGCACGCGCGTCTCGCCCGCGAGGCAGTGGTAGAAGCCGAGCGAGGGGTTGACGTTGAACGACGGGGACTTCTCGTCGTGGAAGGGGCACAGGCCCTTGAGCCGTCCGCCGCCCGCCGGGCGCAGCTGCAGCCGCTCGCCGACGACCTCGTCGATGCGGGCGCGCTCCCGGACGAGCACGACGTCCGCGTCGCGGATGCGTCCCGCCACCGTCCACCCCCGTCCTGCCCCGGCCCGCGAGACCGGGGACGAGGGTCTGCTGCGCCATGGTACGGCCCGGCGACCCTGCCGCGGCGCGGCTGCCCCAAGAGGAAAGCGGTCGGGTCAGGCGGCCTGCAACCGGGCGTGCAGGTGCGCCGCGGACGCGTCGGTGAGGCTCGCGACCTGGTCGACGACCGCCCGCAGCCGCGCCCGGTCGTCCCCCGCCGCGTCCCACGCCTCCGCCGCGAGCGGACCGAGCGCCGCCGGGCGCCGGCACAGCAGCTCGACGAGCCCCCGCACGACCGCGCGCTCGCGGGCCTGCGCGTCGCGGACCCCGTCGCGGGCCATGACGTAGCGCGCCGCGACCGCCTTGAGCAGCGCGCACTCGGCCCGCTCGGTCGCCGGCACGACCAGGTCGGCGGCGTAGCGGGTGAGCGGCCCCTCGCCGTGGGAGGCGCGGGTCGCCCGCTCGGCGGCGGTGCAGAAGCGCCCGATCAGCCCGCTGGCCGCCGCCTTGAGGGCCGCGGTCGTCGCCGAGCCCCCGTCGTACGGCGGAGGCCACCCGGGTCGGCCGAGCAGCTCGTCGAGCACGGTCCGCAGGTCGGCGGCGCTCTCCCCGCTGTAGACCTGCGCCGCCAGGGCGGCCAGCTCGTCGCGCTCGTCCGGGTCGCCCAGGTCGGGCAGCTGCACCAGGCCCGCGAGCACCCCGTCCTCCAGGTCGTGCACCGAGTAGGCGACGTCGTCGGCCCAGTCCATGACCTGCGACTCCAGGCAGCGGCGGCCCTGCGGCGCCCCCTCGCGCAGCCAGGTGAACACCGGCAGGTCGTCCTCGTAGACGCCGAACTTCGAGGTGCCCTCCCGGCGCGGCCACGGGTACTTCGTCGCGGCGTCCAGCGAGGCCCGGGTGAGGTCGAGGCCCGCGCCCGGCACCTTGACCTCGAGCCGGGTGAGCACCCGCAGCGACTGCGCGTTGCCCTCGAAGCCGCCGCAGGGCTGCGCTGCCTCGTCCAGCGCCGTCTCGCCGTTGTGGCCGTACGGCGGGTGCCCCAGGTCGTGCGCCAGGCACGCGGCGTCGACGAGGTCGGGGTCGCACCCCAGCGCGGCACCGAGCTCGCGGCCGACCTGCGCGCACTCCAGCGAGTGGGTCAAGCGGGTCCGCGGCGCCATCGGCGAGGGCGTGATGGGCTCGACCACCTGGGTCTTGCCGGCGAGGCGCCGCAGCGCGCCCGAGTGCAGCACCCTGGCCCGGTCGCGCTGGAAGGGACCGCGGCCGTCGCGCTCCGGCCCGCCGACGAGCCGCGCGCGGTCGGCCTCGTCGTACGTCACCGGCGCAGCCTAGGTCGGCTCAGGGACGGTGGCCGGCCGCGCGCTGCGCGGCGGTCCGGGCCTTCCGACGCCCTCCTGCGGTCAGACCGCCCGCGGTCCCCCGTCGCTGCTGCGCCCGAACGCGCGGTAGTACAGGTAGGCGGCGGTCTCGCGCAGCACGTAGCGCACCTCGGTGCTGCGGCTGCGCACCGACGGCCCCTGTCGGGTCGGCGAGGTCGTCGCGGCGATCCCCAGGTCGCTGGCCATGCGCCGGCTGCGCAGCGAGTGCCACGGGTCGGTGACGAGCACCGCGCTGCGCCATCCGCGGTCGGTCATGGTGCGGTCCAGGGCGCGCAGGCTCTGCAGCGTGTCGCGGCCCTCCCCCACCGCGAGCACCTGGTCCACCCCGCGGCTCGTGAGGTAGGTGGCCCCGGAGGCGGCCTCGGTGAAGCGGTCCCCCGGTGCCGAGCCGCCGACGGTGACGACCCGGGGCGCGACGCCGGCGTCGTACAGGGCCTTGGCGTGCTCGAGCCGGGCCTCGAAGACCGAGCTCGGCCGGCCGTCGAACTGGCTGGCCCCCAGCACGACGATGACGTCGCTCACCGGCCGCTCGTCCTGGCGCGCCACCCACCACACCCGGGCCGCCGTCCCCCCGACCACCACCACGGCGGCGAGCAGCACGAGGCCGACGAGGCGGCGGAAGGTCGTGGAGAGCAGGAGCAGCGGCACTCAGCCAGTCTCGCCGCTGCGCGCGCGGGCGGCGGCGCGCCCGGCCTCGAGCCGGGCCACGGGCACCCGGAACGGCGAGCACGAGACGTAGTCCAGGCCTGCCTCGGCGAAGAAGTGGACGCTGTCGGGGTCGCCGCCGTGCTCGCCGCACACACCGACCTTGAGCTCGGGCTTGGCGGCCCGGCCCTCCTCGACGGCCAGCCGGACGAGGCGACCGACGCCGTCGCGGTCGATCGACTCGAACGGGCTGACGCCGAAGATGCCGAGGTCGAGGTAGCGCGCGAAGAACGACGCCTCGACGTCGTCGCGGCTGAAGCCCCAGCTCATCTGGGTGAGGTCGTTGGTGCCGAAGGAGAAGAAGTCGGCGGCCTCGGCGATCTGGCCCGCGGTCAGCGCCGCGCGCGGCACCTCGACCATGGTGCCGACCGGGGCCTCGACGCCGACCTCGGCGAGGATCCGGCGGGCCTCCTCGCGGACGACCTCGAGCTCCTGCACCGCGCCGACGAGCGGCACCATGACCTCCGGCCGGGGGTCCAGCCCCTCGTCGCGCAGCGACCGGGCCGCCTCGGCGAGGGCCCGCACCTGCATGGCGAACAGGCCGGGGATGACCAGCCCCAGCCGTACGCCGCGCAGCCCGATCATCGGGTTGCTCTCGTGCAGGCGGCGCACCGCCTCCAGCAGGTCGCAGCGCTTGGGGTCGACGGTCTCGCCGCGGGCCTCGGCGACCGCGACCTCGACCGACAGCTCGGTGAGGTCGGGCAGGAACTCGTGCAGCGGCGGGTCGAGCAGCCGCACCGTGACCGGCAGGCCGTCCATCGCGCGCAGGATCGCCGTGAAGTCGTCGCGCTGCAGCGGCAGCAGCGCCTCCAGGGCCGCCCGCTGCTCGTCCTCGCCGTCGGCGAGCACGAGGTCCTCGACGAGCTGGCGCCGCTCGCCGAGGAACATGTGCTCGGTCCGGCACAGGCCGATCCCCTCGGCGCCGAAGCGCCGCGCCCGCTCCGCGTCCTCGGCGGTGTCGGCGTTCGTGCGCACGCCCAGCCGGCGGGCCTCGTCCGCGTGCGCGACGACGCGGTGGACCGCCTGCACGAGGTCGTCCCCGTCCTCGGCGGACAGCTCGCCCTCGAAGTACTGCACGACCGGGCTGGGCCGCACCGGGACCGCGCCCAGGAAGACCGCGCCGCTGGTGCCGTCGATCGACAGCACGTCGCCCTCGCTCACCACCGTGCCGTCCGGCGCGGTGATGGTGCGGCCCTCGAGGTCGACCTCGAGGTCCTCCGCGCCGCAGACGCAGGTCTTGCCCATGCCGCGGGCGACCACGGCCGCGTGGCTGGTCTTGCCGCCCCGGCTGGTGAGCACCCCCTGGGCGGCGATCATCCCGGCCAGGTCGTCGGGGTTGGTCTCGCGGCGCACGAGCACGACGTCCTCGCCGCGGGCGGCCCACTCCACCGCGGTCGCGCTGTCGAAGACGACCTTGCCGACGGCGGCGCCCGGCGAGGCGCCCATGCCCTTGCCGAGCAGCGTCAGGTCCTTGGTCGCGTCGTCGTCCTTGCCGAAGGCCGGGAACATCAGCCGGGCCAGCTGCGCCCCCGTCACCCGGTCCAGCGCCTCGTCGAGGTCGATGAGGCCCTCGTCGACGAGCTGGGTGGCGATCCGGAAGGCCGCGCCCGCCGTGCGCTTGCCCACCCGGGTCTGCAGCATCCAGAGCTTGCCGCGCTCGACGGTGAACTCGATGTCGCACAGGTCGCGGTAGTGCTCCTCGAGGGTCTGCATGATGCTCAGCAGCTGGTCGTACGACGCCTTGTCCAGGCCCTCGAGGTCGGCCAGCGGCACGGTGTTGCGGATGCCGGCGACGACGTCCTCGCCCTGCGCGTTCTGCAGGTAGTCGCCGTAGATGCCCTGGCTGCCCGACCCCGGGTCGCGGGTGAACGCGACCCCGGTGCCGGAGTCCATCCCGAGGTTGCCGAACACCATCGAGCAGATGTTGACGGCCGTGCCGAGGTCGGCGGGGATGCGCTCCTGACGGCGGTAGAGCTGCGCCCGCTCGCCGTTCCAGGAGTCGAAGACCGCGCGGGTCGCGAGCTCCATCTGGGCCCGCGGGTCCTGCGGGAAGGGCTCCCCGGTCGCCTCCTGGACGAGTCCCTGGAAGCGCTCGACGACGGTCTTCAGGTCGCCCTCGTCGAGGTCGAGGTCGCTGCGCACGCCCTTGGCCCGCTTGACCTCGTCGAGCACCTCCTCGAAGCCCTCGACACCCAGCACCGTCTTGCCGAACATCTGCAGCAGCCGCCGGTAGGAGTCCCAGGCGAAGCGCTCGCTGCCGGCCTGCGAGGCCAGGCCCTCCACCGACTCGTCGTTGAGCCCGATGTTGAGGACGGTGTCCATCATGCCGGGCATGGAGAACTTCGCGCCGGAGCGCACGCTCACCAGCAGCGGGTCCGCAGGGTCGCCGAGCCGCTTGCCCATCGCGCTCTCGAGGGCGCTGAGGTGCGCCTCGACCTCGGCCGCCAGGTCCTCGGGCAGGTCGCCCGTCTCCAGGTAGACCTGGCACGCCTGTGTCGTGATGGTGAAGCCCGGGGGCACGGGCAGGCCGAGCCCGGTCATCTCCGCGAGGTTGGCGCCCTTGCCGCCGAGCAGGTCCTTCATGTCCCGACCGCCCTCGGAGAAGTCGTACACGTACTTGGCCACGGCGGGTGCTCCTCGGTCGGTCGCGGGGTGGCGCGAGGTTACCCGCGCCCTCGTCGCCCTCGCCGGGCGACCAGGGACAGCACCGCGAGCGCGCCGACGGCCGCGAGCAGGGGCACCAGCGCGCGGCGCGACGTGGTCGTGGTGACGGGGGGCGCCGGGTCCGGGGCGGGCTCCGGCGCCGGTGCGGCGACGGGCGGGACCGCGGGCGTGGCCGCCGCAGCCACGGCCGGCAGCGGCACGCGGACGACGGCCGCCCCCCGGCCCTCGCTGCTGAGCAGCAGCGCGGACCCGTCGGAGGTGAAGGTGACCGCCTCGCCCTGCGGCGCCGCGGGCAGCGGCAGCACCGTCGGCGCGCCCTGCAGGGCCGCGACCAGGTCCTCCCCCGGGACGTCCCACAGGTAGGCGTCGGTGTAGGTGCGCACCACGAGCCGGCGCCCGTCGCCCGAGACGGCCCCGCCGGTGGCGAGCAGCTGCGCGGCCCCGCCCGGAGCGGGACCCCCGGCCGTGCCCGTCGGGCGCAGCGGCACGTCCGCGACCCGGCGAAGGACGCCGTCGGACAGCGGCAGCGGGGCGGCGTAGGCGGCGCTGCCGAGCAGGCCCTTGGTCACCACGAGCACCTGACCGGTGCGCGGGTGCACGAGCAGCGTCTCGGCGTCGTGCGGGCCGTCCTCGTAGGTCAGGGCAGCGCGCCGGGGCGCCGCGGTCGTGAGGGCGACGTCCCCGCCGCGCGGGTCGACCGCGGGCTCCGGCACGACGAGCACGGCCACCGACCGGCGCCGGGCGCGGTTGTCGCCGGTGTCGGCGAGGTAGAGCGTCCCGCCGGGACCGGCCGCGGCGTCCTCGAGGTCCTGCGCGGTCCCCGGCACCCGGGCCACGGCCAGCGTGCGCCCGTCCGGACCGACCGCGAACAGGCGCGGCACGTCGCCGCTGTCGTTGGCCGTCCAGACGAGGTCGGCGCGGGTCGACGCGACGAGCGAGCTCGACTCGGTGATGCGCTCGTCCGCGAAGCGGAAGAGCACGGTCCCGCCTCCCGCGGGGGCGGCCACCGCGGGGGCGGCCGCCAGCACCAGACCGGCGAGGGTGGCGGTGACGGTGGCGGTGAGGCGCGGTGAGGGCGGCGGTGAGGGTGGCGGTGCGGGTGGCGGTGTGGGTCCGCACGGCTCAGACGACGCCGTACAGGCGGTCGCCCGCGTCGCCCAGGCCGGGGGTGATGTAGCCGCGCTCGTCCAGGCGCTCGTCCAGGGCCGCGGTCACGACGGTCACGGGGCAGCCGACGTCGTCGGCGAAGGCCGCGTCGACCCGGGCCAGCCCCTCGGGGGCGGCGAGCAGGCAGATCGCCGTGACGCTGCTGGCCCCCCGCGCGACGAGCAGCTCGATCGTCGCGACCAGCGTCCCGCCCGTGGCCAGCATCGGGTCGAGCACGAACACCTCGCGCTGCGAGAGGTCCTCCGGCAGCCGGGTGGCGTACGTCGTGGCGACCAGCGAGCCCTCGTCGCGCACCATGCCCAGGAAGCCCACCTCGGCCGTCGGCAGCAGCCGGGTCATGCCGTCGAGCATCCCCAGCCCGGCCCGCAGGACCGGGACGACGAGCGGCAGCGGCCGGGCCAGGCGCACGCCGTGGGCCGCCGCGACGGGCGTGTCGACCACCAGCGGCTCGGTGCGGATCGACCTCGTCGCCTCGTACGCCAGCAGCGTGACGAGCTCGTCGGCGAGCCGGCGGAAGGTCGGCGAGTCGGTGCGGGCGTCCCGCAGCGTCGTCAGCTTGTGCGCGACGAGCGGGTGGTCCACGACGAGGGTGCGCACGGCGGCGACGGTAGTCGCCCGCGGGCACCCCGGCGCCGCTATCGTGCCGCCGCCCCCACCGCCTGCCAAGCCCCTCCGAGGAGCCCCGGTGCCCGTCTGGACCCTGCACGGCGACGGCCGCACCGTCGGACCCGACGACGTCGTGCGGCCCGAGGAGCGGCTCGCCTGGCCGGCCACGGTCGGGATCGGGCTGCAGCACGTGGTCGCGATGTTCGGCGCGACGTTCCTCGTGCCCGTGCTCACCGGCTTCCCGCCGAGCACCACCATCTTCTTCAGCGGCGTCGGCACCGTGCTGTTCCTGCTGCTCACCCGCAACCGGCTGCCGTCCTACCTCGGCTCGAGCTTCGCGTTCATCGCGCCGGTGACCGCGGCGACGGCCGACGGCGGCATCCCCGAGGCGCTGGGCGGCATCGTCGCCGCGGGCGTGCTGCTGGCGCTGGTCGGACTGCTCGTGCAGGCCGTCGGGACCGGACCGGTCGACTGGTTGCTCCCGCCGGTCGTCACCGGGGCGATCGTGCTGCTCATCGGCCTCAACCTCGCGCCGGTCGCCAAGACGAACTTCGCCGCGGACCCGCTCGTCGCGCTCGTCACCCTGCTCGTCGTCGTGGTCGTGACCGTCGCCTCGCGCGGGCTGCTCGGCCGCCTGTCGATCGTGCTGGGCGTCGTCGTCGGCTACCTGCTCAGCGGGCTGCGCGGCGACGTCGACCTGTCCGGGGTGCGCGCCGCCGACTGGGTGGGGCTGCCCGACCTCACCGGCCCGCGCTTCACGCTGCACGCGGTCGTGCTCGTCCTGCCGGTCGTGCTCGTGCTCGTCGCCGAGAACACCGGCCACGTGAAGGCCGTCGCCGCGATGACCGAGCGGTCGCTGGACGACACGGTCGGGCGCGCCTACCTCGGAGACGGCCTCGCCACCGTCGTGGCCGGGCTCGGCGGCGGGTCGGGCACCACGACGTACGCCGAGAACATCGGGGTGATGGCGGCGACGCGCGTCTACTCGACGGCGCCCTACTGGGTCGCCGCCGGGTTCGCCGTGCTGCTGGGGCTCTGCCCGAAGATCGGCGCGCTGGTCGCCGCGATCCCGGCGGGCGTGCTCGGCGGCGTGACGACGGTGCTCTACGGCCTCATCGCCGTGCTCGGCGCGCGGATCTGGATCGAGTCGCGGATCGACTTCCGCGACCCGGCCAACCTCGTCACGGCGGCCATCGCGGTCGTGGTCGGGGCGGCCAACTACACCTTCACCGTCGGCGACCTGGCCTTCGAGGGCATCTCGATCGGCTCGCTGACCGCGGTCGTCACCTACCGGGTCATGCGCGTCCTGCAGCGGCGCTCGCTCACCGAGCCGACCGGCTCGAGCCCGAGCGACCTGCCGCGCGCGCGACCTGTAGGACGCTGCCCGGACTGCTGCAGACCGCTGCCCGGACCCGCTGCCCGGACCGCTGCCGGCGCGGCTAGAGCGGGCCGAGCTGGTCGGTGAGGTAGCGCTCCACGGCGTCCAGCGAGACGCGCTCCTGCGTCATCTCGTCGCGCGAGCGCACCGTGACCGCCGAGTCCTGCAGCGAGTCGAAGTCGACCGTGACGCAGAAGGGCGTGCCGATCTCGTCCTGACGGCGGTAGCGGCGGCCGATCGCCCCCGCGTCGTCGAAGTCGGTCGGGAAGCGCTTGCGCAGGGCCGCCGCCAGGTCGCGCGCGACCGGGGACAGGTCGGCGTTGCGCGACAGGGGCAGCACCGCAGCCTTGACCGGGGCCAGCCGGGGGTCGAGCCGGAGCACGACGCGCTTGTCGACGCCGCCCTTGGCGTTGGGTGCCTCGTCCTCGGTGTACGCGTCGAGCAGGAAGGTGAGCGCCGCGCGGTCGACGCCCGCGGCCGGCTCGATGACGTACGGCGTCCAGCGCTCGCCGGACTCCTGGTCGAAGTGGTCGAGGTTGGCCCCCGACGCCTTGCTGTGGACGGTCAGGTCGTAGTCGGTCCGGTTCGCGATGCCCTCGAGCTCGCCCCACTCGCTGCCGGAGAAGCCGAAGCGGTACTCGATGTCGACGGTGCGCGTCGAGTAGTGGGACAGCTTCTCCTGCGGGTGCTCGAACAGCCGCAGGTCGTCCGGGGTGATGCCCAGGTCGACGTACCAGGCCATCCGGGTGTCGATCCAGTACTGGTGCCAGTCGGCGTCGGTGCCCGGCTGGCAGAAGAACTCCATCTCCATCTGCTCGAACTCGCGGGTCCGGAAGATGAAGTTGCCGGGTGTGATCTCGTTGCGGAAGCTCTTGCCGATCTGGCCGATGCCGAACGGCGGCTTCTTGCGCGAGCTCTGCTGCACGTTGGCGTAGTTGATGAAGATGCCCTGCGCGGTCTCGGGGCGCAGGTAGGCCAGCCCGCTGCCGTCGTCGACCGGCCCGAGCGAGGTCTTCAGCAGCCCGTTGAAGTCGCGCGGCTCGGTCCAGGTGCCGCGGTTGCCGCAGTTCGGGCAGGCCAGCTCGGCGAGGGGCTTGCCCGCGCCCTCCTCGAGGTGGTCGGCGCGGAAGCGCTTGTGGCAGGACGTGCACTCGACCAGCGGGTCGACGAACGTCGCCACGTGGCCGCTGGTCTCCCAGACCTCGCGGGCGAGGATGACGCAGCTGTCCAGGCCGACGACGTCGTCGCGCTCCTGCACCACCGCGCGCCACCACTGGCGCTTGACGTTGTTCTTCAGCTCGACGCCGAGCGGGCCGTAGTCCCAGGACGCCCGCAGGCCGCCGTAGATCTCCGAGGACGGGTAGACGAGCCCGCGCCGCTTGGCGAGGCTGACGATGGTGTCCATGCGGGCGGACGTGCTGGCCATGGTGCTCCCCGGGGTCCGGCTGGCTGTCGGTCGAGCGCCCGACGCTACCGGTGCGCGAGGATGGGGGCATGACCCCCGAGCCCGGCTCCCCCGCCCCCGAGGTCGACCTGCCCGCGTGGGTCGACGGCGCGCCCGGTCGGCTGCGGCTGTCCGAGCAGCGCGGAGCACCGGTGGTGCTGGCCTTCTACCCGGGCGACGACACCCCGGTCTGCACCCGTCAGCTCTGCTCCTACCAGGACGACCTGGGCGTGCTGCGCGGGCTCGGCGCGCAGGTCTGGGGCATCTCGAGCCAGGACCTCGCCAGCCACGAGCGCTTCGCGCAGAAGCGCGGGCTGACCTTCCCGCTGCTGGCCGACACCGAGCGGGCCGTCCAGCGGGCGTACGGCGTCGTCGGCCCCTTCGGGCTCACCAAGCGGTCCGTCTTCGTCGTGGACGCCACCGGCACGGTCGCCTGGCGGCACGTCAGCACCGTCGGGCTGACCTACCAGGACGTCGACACGCTCGCCGGCGTGCTCAGCGGGCTGCCGGCAGGTCGGTGACGGCCGGGCCCGACGAGGTCCCCACCCCGGCCGAGCCCGCGTCGGCGGCCCGCCCGGAGTCGGCCGCGCCGTCGTCGGAGAGCAGCACCTCGAAGGCGCTCGGCTCGTCGCGACCCCGGGCCAGCAGGGGCGCCGCGTCGACCTTGACGTCGTACGCCCCGAGCGCGCGGCGGTAGGCGCCCACGCCGTCCCACTCGGTGGTCAGCACCCAGGCGCGCGGGTCGTCCGCGGCCCGCCCCACGCGGCCGCGCCGGTAGCCCGGGCGGCCGGCGAAGGCCGCCAGCGCCGCCCGGGCCTGGGTCAGGAAGGAGGCGGCCTCCTCCTCCGGCACGTCGAGGCGCGTCACCACCAGCACGCTGGCACGCTAGCCCGGTGACCCCACCTGCCGCGCCCGGGCCGTTGCGCACTGCCGTCGAGCGCCGCAGCGCGCCGCTGCTCGCCCAGCTGGGTCGCCGCCCGGGCTGGCTGGTGCCCGTCGTCGGGGCGCTGCTGCTCGGCGGGGTGCTGTTCCTGCCGTCGGGTGCCTCGGGCCTGTGCCTGGTCGGCCTGCTCGTCCTCGTCGGCTGGCTGTCCTACCTGTCCTGGCCCGTCCTCGACCCGACCGGGCGCGTGCTGCGCGTCGCCGGCCTGGGGCTGCTCGTCCTGCTCGGTCTCACGGCCCTGCTGTCCTGAGCGGCACCCTCAGGCCGTCGGCGCCGGGGCGAGCCGCGGCGGGAGCCCCGGCTCGCTGCCGGCCGGGGCCACCGGGGAGGGCGCGACGAAGAGCACCCGGGCCAGCCCGGCGGGCAGCCACCAGTTCCACCGCCCGAACAGGCTGACCAGCGCCGGCACGAGCAGCGCCCGCACCAGGGTCGCGTCGATGAGGATGCCGACGCCGAGGGCCGTGCCCAGGACCTTGATGTCGGTGCCCGGTGCGGACGCGAGGGCGGCGAAGGAGAAGAACAGGATGAGCGCCGCCGAGGTCACGAGGCGTCCCGTGCGGCCGAGCCCGGTGACCACCGCCTGCGCGGTCGAGCCGGTGGCGTCGTACTCCTCCCGCATGCGCGCCAGGATGAACACCTCGTAGTCCATCGACAGGCCGAACAGGAAGGCGAAGATCAGCACCGGCAACCAGAACGTGATGGCGCCGGTCGGCGAGGTGGAGAAGACCGCGTCCGAGCCGTGCCCGGACTGCCAGAAGAACGTCACGGCGCCGAACACCGCCGCCAGCGACACGAGGTTGAGCAGCACCGCCTTGATGGGCAGCAGCACGGAGCGGAAGGTCCGCACCAGCAGCACGAAGGTGATCGCGGCGATGAGCGCCAGCACGTAGGGGAAGTTGTCGTAGACGGCGCTGAAGTAGTCCTGCACGACGGCGCCGGTGCCGGTGACGCCCACGGGCCCGTCGACGGCACCGGTCACCGCGTCGCGGACCCGGTCCACGACGACGTTGCTCTCGCTGTCGACCGTCTCCCGCACGGGCAGCACGTCGACGACGGTGGACCCGCCGCGCGAGGTGCCGACGACGGCGGTGCGCACGCCCGGCACCTGGGCCGCGGCCGACGCCGCGGCGCGCGCCTGCGCGTCGGGCACGAGCACCTCGATCGGGGTGAGCACCCCGCTGCCGACGCCGGCCGCCTCCAGACCGGCCAGCACCTCGTACGCCGGGCCGCTGCGGGCCAGCGAGGTCGTGCCGGCCTGCCCGATCTTCAGCCCGAACACCGGCGCCACGAGCAGGCCGAGCGCCAGCACCGCCACCCCCGTCGCCACCCAGCGGCGCCGCACGATGGCCCGCGCCCAGGCCGACCAGCCGCGGGCCGCGACGGCGTCGTGGCGGATCCGCGGCCAGTCGACCCGCGGTCCGATGCGTCGACAGCAGCGCGGGCAGCAGGGTGAGCACGACCGCGACGCTGACGAGCGGGATGAGCATGCCGCCGAGCCCCATGCTGCGCAGGAACGGCACCGGCACGACCAGCAGGGCGACGCAGGCTGATGGCGACGGTCACGCCGGACGCGAGCACCGCGTGGCCCGCCGTCTGGACGGCGACGACGACCGCCTCCTCGTTGGTGCGGCCGTGCGCCCGCTCCTCGCGCCAGCGCGACACGAGCAGCAGCGAGTAGTCGATCGCGACGCCGAGGCCCACCAGCGAGATGAGGAACTGCACGACGAAGCTCACGTCGGTGAGGTAGGTCAGCCCGAGCACGAGCAGGAACGTCGTGAGGATCGAGACCGCGGCGATGAGCAGCGGCACGAGCGCGAGGAAGGACGCGAAGACGAAGGCCAGCACGGCGAGGGCGCCGGTGGCGCCGAGCAGCGTCTCGGCCAGCACGCTGGGCCCCTCGGTCTCCCCGCCCGCCGCGAGCAGGTTGTAGGACGTGAGCCCCCCGGAGAGCCCGCGGGCGGCGGCGGCCGCCTGCAGCGCCGGCTCGACCTGCACCTCGATGCCGGGTCCGAACCCGGCCGGCAGCGGCCCCTGCACGAGCGCGAAGGTGCTGCGGCCGTCGTCGGTCACGAACCGGGCGTCGCCCGTGCTGGCGAGGTCGACGACCCGGGCCTGCGGCACGGCTGCCCGCACGGCGTCGAAGACCGCCGCCACGTCCGCGGCCCGCTGCTGGACCGTGCTGCCGGTCGGCACCGTCACGACCGGCACGAACGTGTCGAAGGTGCTGGTGCCGAACGTCTCGACGAGCCGCTGCTCGGTCTCGTAGCCCGGCTGCCCCGGCAGCGAGAAGTCGAAGGTCAGCCGCTCGGAGACCGGGCCGGCCGCGGCTCCCCCGGCGACGAACAGCAGCAGCCACCCCAGCGCGACGAGGCGGCGGTGGCGCAGGACGAGTCGCGCGAGGGTCTCCACGAGCGGGACGGTAGAGGTGCCGTCCGACACGATCCAGCGGGTTGCGGGCCAGGACCGGTGAACATCAGGGGTCGCCGGGCAGTTCGACCCGGTTCGGGAGGGCCCCGCCGTACCGGCGGTCGCGGGAGGCGTAGAGCTCGCAGGCGCGCCACAGGTGCCGCCGGTCGACGTCGGGCCAGAGCGTGTCGAGGAAGACCATCTCGGCGTACGCCGACTGCCAGAGCAGGAAGTTGCTCGTGCGCTGCTCCCCCGAGGTGCGCAGGAACAGGTCGACGTCGGGCATGTCCGGCTCGTCGAGGTAGCGCGCGAGCACCCGCTCGTCGACGCGCTCGGGGTCGAGCCGGCCGTCGGCGACGTCGCGCGCGAGCGCCCGCGCCGCGTCGGCGATCTCGGCCCGCCCGCCGTAGTTGACGCACATGGTGAGCGTGCAGACGGTGTTGTGCCGGGTGAGCTCCTCGGCCTCCTCGAGCTCGCGCACCACCGAGCGCCACAGCCGCGGTCGGCGCCCGGCCCAGCGCACCCGCACGCCGAGCGCGTGCATCTCGTCGCGCCGCCGCCGGATGACGTCGCGGTTGAAGCCCATGAGGAAGCGCACCTCGTCGGGCGAGCGCTTCCAGTTCTCGGTCGAGAAGGCGTACGCCGACACCCACCCGACGCCGAGCTCGATCGCGCCCTCGACGACGTCGAACAGCGAGCTCTCGCCCTCGGTGTGCCCGGCCGTGCGCGGCAGCTGCCGGTCCTTGGCCCACCGCCCGTTGCCGTCCATGACGATCGCCACGTGCCGCGGCACCAGCTCGGGCGGCAGGTCCGGCGGGCGGGCACCGCTCGGGTGCGGGGCGGGCGCGCGCACCGGGGCGGGTGCCGGTGACCTCCGCCTCACGCGCGCTCCACCAGCGGCAGGCTGCGCAGCCCCCGCTCGAGGTGCCACTGCAGGTGGGCCGCGACCAGGCCGCTGGCCTCGCGCCGGGTGCGCTCCTCGCTGGCCTCCGCCGGGTCCCAGGCACCGGTGAGCAGGTCGACGAGCAGGGCCAGCGCCGCGGGCGACGGCGAGGCGGCACCCGCCGGGCGGCAGACCGGGCAGACGGTGCCTCCGGCGGGCACCGAGAAGGCCCGGTGCGGCCCGGGCGCTCCGCAGCGCGCGCAGTCGCCGAGCGCGGGCGCGTAGCCGGCGACCGTCATGGCGCGCAGCAGGAAGGCGTCGAGCACGAGGCCGGGGTCGCGCTGGCGCACCTGCTGCCCGGTGAGCGCGCGCAGCGCGCCGACGACGAGCAGGAACAGCCGCAGCGCCGGCTCGCGCTCCTCGGCCGTGAGGCGCTCCGCCGTCTCGAGCACGGCGGTGCCGGCGGTGTAGCGCGGGTAGTCGGCGACGAGCGTCTCCCCGAAGGGCGTGAGCCCGTCGGCCTGGGTGACCACGTCGAGCCCGCCGCGCCCCTGCCACAGCTGCAGGTCGACGTGGCTGAAGGGCTCGACCGAGGCGCCGAACCGCGAGCGCGTGCGCCGCACGCCCTTGGCGACGGCCCGCACGCGCCCGTGCGTGCGGGTCAGGACGGTGACGATGCGGTCGGCCTCGCCGAGCTTGTGCACCCGCAGGACGACGCCCTCGTCCCGGTAGAGCGCCACCTCGTGATCCTAGGGCGGCCGGGCTCAGAACCCCAGCTTGCGCAGCTGCCGCGGGTCGCGCTGCCAGTCCTTGGCGACCGTCACCTTGAGGTCGAGGTAGACCTGCGTGCCGAGCAGCGTCTCGATCTGCCGCCGCGCCTGCGTCCCGACGCCGCGCAGCCGGGCGCCGCCCTTGCCGAGCACGATCGCCTTCTGGCTGTCGCGCTCGACCCAGAGGGTGGCGTAGACGTCGAGCAGCGGCCGCTCCGGGGACCGGCCGGCGCGCGGCAGCATCTCCTCGATCGTCACGGCGATCGAGTGCGGCAGCTCGTCGCGCACGCCCTCGAGCGCCGCCTCGCGGATGAACTCGCCCACGAGCACCTGCTCGGGCTCGTCGGTGAGCTCCCCGTCGGGGTAGAGCGGCGGGCCCTCGGGCAGCCGCGCGACGAGCAGGTCGGCGAGCAGGTCGACCTGGGACCCGGCGACCGCGCTCACCGGCACGACCTCCGCCCAGTCGCCGAGCGCGGTGAGCGCCAGCAGCTGCTCGCCGGTCTCCTGCTTGGTCGCGAGGTCGGTCTTGGTGAGCACGGCGACGACGGGCGTCGACACCTGGCCGAGCTCGGCGGCGATGAAGCGGTCGCCCGGCCCGACCTTCTCCCCCGCGGGCACGCACAGGCAGATGACGTCGACCCCGGCGTACGTCTCCCGCACCAGGTCGTTGAGCCGCTGGCCCAGCAGGGTGCGCGGCTTGTGCAGACCGGGGGTGTCGACGAGGACGAGCTGGGCGTCCGGCCGGTGGACGATGCCGCGCACGGCGTGCCGGGTGGTCTGGGGGCGGCTCGAGGTGATGGCGACCTTCGCGCCCGTGAGGGCGTTGGTGAGGGTCGACTTGCCGGCGTTGGGGCGGCCGACGAAGCACACGAAGCCCGACCGGTGCGGGGAGGCCGGGGGCTGGGGGCTGGTCATGGTGGGACCAGTCTGCCGGACGCCGCGCCCGGGCGGACCGGCGCGCTCAGGTGCTCAGCGTCTCCCGCACCGCGCCGTCCGGTCCGGCGACGTGCACGGGCACGCCGACGCCGAACTCCCTCAGCACGGCGAGGTCGGCCTCGGAGACCAGCCCCTCGGTGACGAGGGCCGCCGCCTCGAAGGTGCGCACCCCGCTGGACGCGCCGGCGGCGACGGCGCCGCGCAGCGCGGAGGTCGTCAGGGCCGGGTCGTGGTTCTCGACGGTGGCCGCGGCGTAGGTGCGCCCGTCGCCGTCGCGCACGGCCGCTCCCTCGGCGAGGCCGGTGTGCGGCGCGTGCGCCCGCAGCCGGGCCCCGCGGGCCAGGGTCACGATCTTGCCGTCCTCCGGCGTCAACGCAGCTCCTCCTGCTCTCCGGTGCGGCTGGCCAGCACCGTGGTGATCTTGTTGCGGCGACCGGCCGCGGTCTCGGCCACGAGGGTGACCCCCGAGACGGTCGCGGTCGCGCCCGGGATCGGCACCTTGCCGAGGGCGCTGGCGAGCAGCCCCCCGACGGTCTCGACGTCCTCGTGCGGCAGCTCCACCTCGAAGAGCTCCTCGAGGTCCTCGACGGGCAGCCGCGACGTCACCCGGTAGGTGTCGGGGTCCAGCTGCTCGACCGGTGGGCGCTCGCGGTCGTACTCGTCGACGATCTCGCCGACGATCTCCTCGAGGACGTCCTCCATGGTGACGAGCCCGGCCGTGCCGCCGTACTCGTCCACGACGATCGCGAGGTGCCCGAGCGAGCTCTGCATCTCGCGCAGCAGGTCGTCGACCGGCTTGCTCTCGGGCACGAAGACCGGCGCCCGGACCACCTGAGACAGGGGCCGGTGGGCGCCGCCGTCGACCCGCTCCACGCGCACGAGGTCCTTGAGGTAGGCGACGCCGACGACGTCGTCGGGGCCGTCCTCGCCGACGACGGGCACGCGGCTGAAGCCGCTGCGCAGCGCCAGGTTCAGCCCCTGGCGGACCGTCTTGTCCTGCTCGATGACGACCATGTCGGTCCGCGGCACCATCACCTCGCGGGCGAGCGTGTCGCCGAGGTCGAAGACGTTGTCGATCATGTCGCGCTCGGCCTCCTCGACGACGCCGCGCTCGCGGGCGAGGTCGACGAGGTCGCGCAGCTCGGCCTCGGAGGCGAACGGCCCCTCGCGCAGCCCGCGCCCGGGGGTCAGGGCGTTGCCGAGGGCGATGAGCAGCCGGGGCAGGGGGCCGAAGACGCGGGTCAGCCCGAGGGCGACGGGCGCGCCGAGCAGCGCGATGCGCTCGGCCTGCTGGCGGCCGATGGTCCGCGGCGCGACGCCGATGAAGACGTAGCTGACGACCACCATGACGGCGACGGCCAGGGCGACGGCCGCCGAGCCGGGCAGCCGGTCCAGGCAGTACGCGGTGACGATGCCGGCGGCCGCCAGCTCGGCGGCCAGCCGCAGCAGCAGCAGCAGGTTGAGCGAGCGGGGCGGGTCGGCGAGCACCGTCTGCAGGCGTCCCGCACCGGGCCGGCCCTGCCGCACCAGCTCCTCGACGCTGACCCGGCTGACCCGCGCGAGGGCCACCTCGAGGCTGGCGAAGGCGCCGGCGACGAGGACGAAGAGCACGGCCGTCAGGAGCGGTCCGAGGTCGGTGCTGATCACGAGCTGCGCGGGCGCGCCTCGCGCCAGGAGCGCAGCAGCTGCGCCTGCAGCCCGAACATCTCGGCGTGCTCCTCGGGCTCGGCGTGGTCGTAGCCCAGCAGGTGCAGCACGCCGTGCGTGCACAGCAGCTCGAGCTCGTCCTGCTGCCCGTGCCCCGCCTCGACCGCCTGGCGCGCCGCGACCGGCGGGCAGAGCACGACGTCGCCGAGCACCGCCGCGGAGTCCGGGGCCGCGTCGGCCTCGGCGCCGTCGTGCCCCACTCCCCGGGAGCCGCGCAGGTCGAGCTCGTCCATGGGGAAGGCCAGCACGTCGGTGGGGCCGGGCTCCCCCATCCAGCGCACGTGCAGCTCCTCCATGGCCTGCTCGTCGACGACGAGCAGCGACAGCTCGGCCAGCGGCGACACGCCCATCCGGTCGAGCACGTGCCGCGCGACGCGCACGAGGGCGTCCTCGTCGACCGTCGTGCCGCTCTCGTTGGCGACCTCGATGCTCACGGGCGGCCGCTCACCGCGGGCCGCGGCGGGCGTCGTCCCGGCGGCCGGGGCCGCGCTGGGGCCCGCGCCGCTGCTCCTGCTCCGCGTCGTACGTGTCGTAGGCGTCGACGATCCGGCTGACGAGCTTGTGCCGGACGACGTCGCTGCTGCTCAGCGTGGCGAAGTGCACGTCCTCGACCCCGTCGAGGATCTCGCGCACCACCCGCAGCCCCGAGGTCGCGGTGCCCGGCAGGTCGACCTGGGTGATGTCGCCGGTGACCACGATCCGGCTGCCGAAGCCCAGGCGGGTGAGGAACATCTTCATCTGCTCGGGCGTGGTGTTCTGCGCCTCGTCGAGGATGATGAAGGCATCGTTGAGCGTGCGCCCACGCATGTAGGCCAGGGGCGCGACCTCGATCGTCCCCGCCGCCATGAGCCGGGGGATGGACTCGGGGTCGAGCATGTCGTGCAGCGCGTCGTAGAGCGGTCGCAGGTAGGGGTCGATCTTGTCGTACAGCGTGCCGGGCAGGAAGCCGAGCTTCTCCCCGGCCTCGACCGCGGGCCGGGTCAGGATGAGGCGGTTCACCTGCTTGGCCTGCAGCGCCTGCACGGCCTTGGCCATCGCCAGGTAGGTCTTGCCGGTGCCGGCGGGCCCGATGCCGAAGACGATCGTGTGCCGGTCGATCGCCTCGACGTAGCGCTTCTGGTTGACCGTCTTGGGCCGGATCGTGCGGCCGCGGTTGGACAGGATGTTGAGCGTGAGGACGTCGGCCGGCTTGTCGCCGTCGTCCTGGGTGAGCATCGCGTGGCTGCGCTCGACCGCGTCCCGGGTGAGCACCTCGCCGCGGTCCAGGAGCAGCAGCAGCTGCTCGAAGAGCCCGGCGGTCAGCGCGTTGTCGGCCGGCGTGCCCGTCAGCGTGATCTCGTTGCCGCGCACGTGGACGTCGCTGCGCACGAGGCCCTCGACGACGCGCAGGAACTCGTCACCGCTGCCGAGCAGGCTGACCATGCTGTGGCTGCCGGGGACCACGATGCGGGTCGTCACGGGCCGGGCCAGCGCGTCGGGGCGGACGCCGGGGCGAGCGGCAGGGGTGTCGGGCATGGGGTCGGCGGGCGCCGTACCTGCTTCCTGTGGAGGGCGTGTCGCCCTCGATCCTACGCGCGCCGCCTGCACGAGGGCGCGCGACGACCTACGCTCCGGCCGTGGGCGCCGTCCTCGAGGACCTGCTCGTCGCGGTCCCGGTCTGGACCGTCTACCTGCTGGTCTTCCTCCTGCCGTTCGTCGAGTGCTCGCTGTTCGTCGGGTTCCTGTTCCCCGGCGAGACGGCGCTGGTCCTGGCGGGGGTGCTGGCCTCCGGCGCGGTGCCGGGGACCGGTCGCGTCGACGTCGTCGCGCTCTGCGTGCTGGCGACCCTGGGCGCCGTGCTCGGGGACAGCGTCGGGTGGCTGGTGGGCAGGCGCTACGGGCCGGCGGTGCAGCGCAGCCGCCTCGGCCGCGTGGTCGGCGACGCGCGGTGGCGCACGGCGGAGGCGTTCCTGCGCCGCCGTGGCGGTCCGGCCGTCTTCCTGGGGCGCTTCACGGCGCTGCTGCGCGCGCTGCTGCCCAGCGCCGCCGGGATGGCGCGCCTGCCGTTCCGCACCTTCCTCGTCTGGAACGCCCTCGGGGGCCTCGTCTGGGCGAACGCCTGCGTGCTCGGCGGCACCGCGGCGGGGGCGTCGTACCACCAGCTCGAGCGCTGGCTGGGGCGCGGAGCGCTCGCCCTCACCGCTGTCGTGGGCGTCGCGCTCGTCGCCGTGCACCTGGTGCGCCGGCGGCGAGGGCACGGCCCGCTCGTCGCCGAGGCCCTCGACGTGCCCGGGGGCGTGCAGGACCGGACCTGAGTCACCACCGGCCGGTGCGCGCGCTCAGCACCGCGACCGCCGCGGCGCCCGCCGTCGACGTGCGCAGGACGGTCGGTCCGAGGCGTACGGCCGTGCCGCCGAGCAGGGCGAGCTCGTCCTCGGTGAGGCCGCCCTCCGGGCCCACCACGAGCAGCACGTCGCCGTGCGCGGGCAGGTCGACACCGGTCAGCGGCGTGCGGGCCGCCTCGTGCAGCACGAGGACCGCGCCGCCGGTGGCCCGCTCGGCGACCTGGCGGGTCGTGTGCAGCGGCGCCACGTCGGGGACCCACGACCGCCGGGACTGCTTGGCGGCCTCGCGGGCCGTCGCCTGCCACCTCTCCCTGGCGCGCTCGCCGCGCTCGCCCTTCCACTGCATGACGCAGCGCGCGGCGACCCAGGGCACGACCTCGTCGACCCCGACCTCGGTCGCCAGCTCGACCGCCAGCTCGCCGCGGTCGCCCTTGGGCAGCGCCTGCACCAGCACGAGCCGCGGCGAGGGGGCCGGCTCGTGCTCGCGCCCGAGCACCTCGAGCAGCACCTCGTCGCGACCGGCGCGCACGACGCGGCAGTCGGCACGGGTGCCCCGGCCGTCGACGAGGTCGACGGCCTCCCCCGGCTGGAGCCGCCGGGACCCGGCGGCGTGCCGGCCCTCCGGACCGTCGAGCAGGACGCGGCCGCCGGACAGGTCCGGCGCGAGGAAGACGGGCGCGCTCAGCGGCCCGTCACCGCCGGCGCCGGCCGAACAGCCCGGACTTGCCGCTGCTGCCCGGGCGCTCCTCGCCGCGCAGCGCCGCCAGCTCGCGCAGCAGCCGCTCCTGCTCGGCGTCGAGCCGGGTGGGCACCTGGACCTCGAGGTGCACGTGCAGGTCGCCGCGGCCGGTGCCGCGCAGGTGCGGCACGCCGCGGGCGCGCAGCGTCATGACCTCGTCGGGCTGCGTGCCGGCGGGGACGTCGAGCTGCTCCTCGCCGTCCAGCGTCTCGAGCTTCATCGTCGTGCCCAGGGCGGCCGCCGTCATCGGCAGCGGCACCCGGCAGTGCAGGTCGTCGCCGTCGCGGGTGAAGACCGGGTGCGGCCGCTCGACGACCTCGACGAACAGGTCGCCGGCCGGGCCGCCGCCCGGGCCGACCTCGCCCTCGCCGGTGAGCCGGATGCGCATGCCGTTCTCGATGCCCGCGGGGACCTTGACGGTGAGCGTGCGCCGGGCCCGGACGCGGCCGTCGCCCCCGCACTCGCCGCACGGGTGCGGGATGGTCGAGCCGGTGCCCTGGCAGCGCGGGCACACCCGCGTGGTCATGACCTGACCCAGGAAGCTGCGCTGCACCTGCTGCACCTCCCCCGCACCGCGGCAGGTGTCGCAGGTCTGCGGGTGCGTGCCCGGGGCGGCGCCCGCACCCGTGCAGGTCGGGCAGACGACCGCGGTGTCGATGCTCAGCTCGCGCGAGGCGCCGAACACCGTCTCGGCCAGGTCGCACTCGATGCGGATCAAGGCATCGGCTCCTTGTCGGGTCCGGCTGCGGGGACCCCGGCCCCCGCCGGCACCTCCGAAGAACGCGTCCATGATGTCGCCGAGGCCGCCGAAGCCCTGCGTGAACGGGCTCCCGGCGCTGCCCGGGCCGGACGACAGCGGGTCCCCGCCGAGGTCGACGACCTGGCGCTTCTGCGGGTCCGAGAGCACCTCGTACGCCGCCGTGACCGCCTTGAAGCGCTCCTGCGCCTCGGGGTCGGGGTTGACGTCGGGGTGCAGCTGGCGGGCCAGGCGACGGTAGGCCTTCTTGAGCTCGTCGTCGGTCGCGTCCTGGGCGACGCCGAGCGTGCCGTAGTAGTCCGCCACCTCAGCCGCCGGCCAGCAGGTCGCCGACGTAGCGCGCGACGGCGCGGACGCTGCCGATCGCGCCCGGGTAGTCCATCCGCGTCGGGCCGACCACGCCGAGACCGGCGTACGCACCGCCCTCGGGGCCGTAGCCCACCGTCACCACCGAGGTGGACCGCAGGCCCTCCACGCTGTTCTCCTCACCGATCTTGACGTGCACGGTGGTGGGGTCGTTGACCTCACCGATGAGCTTGAGCAGGACGACCTGCTCCTCGAGCGACTCGAGGACCGGCCGCAGCGTGCGCGGGAAGTCCAGCGCCGAGCGGGTGAGGTTGGCGGTGCCGCCGAGGGCGACCCGCTCCTCCGGCTTCTCCACCAGCGTCTCGAGCACCACGGCCATGATGGACGTCAGCACGGGGCGGATCGCCACCGGGGCAGCGTCGGGCAGGTCGGCCAGGGCCGCCGGCGCGTCGACCAGGCGAGCCCCGTGCAGCCGCGTGCCGAACGCCTGGCGCAGGGCGGCGACGTCGTCCTCGGTGAGCGGCTCGGGCAGCTCGAGCACGCGCTGCTCGACCCGGCCGGTGTCGGTGATGAGCACGAGCAGCAGGCGCGACGGTGCCAGGTGGACGATCTCCAGGTGCCGCACGGCGCTGCGGGACAGGCTGGGGTACTGGACGACCGCCACCTGGTGCGTGAGCTGCGCCAGCAGCCGCACGGTGCGCCGCACGACGTCGTCGAGGTCGACGGCCCCGTTGAGGAAGCTCTCGATCGCGCGGCGCTCGGCCGTCGACAGCGGCTTCACCGACGACAGCCGGTCGACGAACAGGCGGTAGCCGCGGTCGGTCGGGACGCGTCCCGCGCTGGTGTGCGGGTGCGTGATGTAGCCCTCGTCCTCCAGGGCCGCCATGTCGTTGCGGACGGTCGCCGGGCTGACCCCCAGGCCGTGCCGCTCGGCGAGCGTCTTGCTGCCCACCGGCTCGTTGCTGGAGACGAAGTCGGTGACGATGGCCCGCAGCACCTCGAGCTTGCGGTCGTCGAGCACGCGTCACCTCCGGCTGCCTCGGTCCTCGCCCCGGCCGGCGGCGCCGCGCGCTGGCACTCGTCGTCCGGGAGTGCCAAGTGTACGGCGGGAGGCCCCGCGGCGTCCGCTCAGCCGCTCGCCGGACCGCCCTGTGCCGGACGGTCGCGCCCGGCGGTCTCGGCGGGCTCGGCGGCGACCGGCTGTCCGGCCGCGTCGGCGACCCGCTGCTCCGGGAAGTGGCAGGCGGCGAGGTGACCGGGCGCGTGCTCGACGAGCGGCGGCTCGACCGTGCGGCAGACCTCCTGCGCCTTCCAGCAGCGGGTGTGGAAGCGGCAGGCCGGGGGCGGGGCCGCCGGGCTCGGCGGGTCGCCCTGCAGGCGCACCCGCTCGCGTCCCTCGCGACCGTCCGGGTCGGGCACCGGCACGGCGGACAGGAGCGCCGTCGTGTAGGGGTGGAGCGGGCGCTCGTAGACGTCGCTGCGCTCGCCGACCTCGACGATCTTGCCGAGGTACATCACCGCCACGCGGTCGGCGATGTGCCGCACGACCGAGAGGTCGTGCGCGATGACGACGTAGGTGAGCCCGAGCTCCTCCTGCAGGTCCTCGAGCAGGTTGATGACCTGCGCCTGGATGCTCACGTCGAGCGCCGAGACCGGCTCGTCCGCCACGATGAGCTTGGGCCGCAGGGCCAGCGACCGCGCGATGCCGATGCGCTGGCGCTGACCGCCGGAGAACTCGTGCGGGTAGCGGTTGTAGTGCTCGGGGTTGAGCCCGACGAGCTCGAGCAGGTCCTGCACCGCGCGCTTCACGCCGTGCTCGGTCTGCACCTTCTGCAGCCGGAACGGCGCGCCCACGATGGTGCCGACGGTGTGCCGCGGGTTGAGCGAGCTGTACGGGTCCTGGAAGACCAGCTGCACGTCCTTGCGCAGCGGGCGCATCTGCGCGGTGGACAGGTGGGTGATGTCGCGACCGTCCAGCTCGATGGTGCCGCCGGTCGGCTCGGTCAGCCGGCACAGCATCCGGCCGGTGGTGGTCTTGCCGCAGCCGGACTCCCCCACCAGCCCGAGCGTCTGCCCGCGCTGCACGGACAGGTCGATGCCGTCGACCGCGCGGACCGCGCCGGACTGGCGCTGCAGCAGCCCTCGGCGGACCGGGAAGTGCTTCTGGAGCCCGGTGGCGCGCAGCAGCAGGTCCTCCCCGGCGCCGACGGGTGCGGTCATGACTGCCTCGCTCACAGGTGCGGCCGGATCTCGTCGGTGAAGAGGCGCTCGCGCTCCTCGGGCGGGAGGTGGCACGCGACGGCGTGCCCCGGGGCGGACGGGCGCAGCAGCGGCACCTCGGTGACGCTGCGGTCGCCGTTGAGCGCGCAGTAGGGGCAGCGCGGGTGGAAGGCGCACCCCGACGGCACGTTGATGAGGCTGGGCGGCGTCCCGGTGATCGGCTGCAGCCGCTCCTGCCGGTCGCGGTCCAGGCGCGGCATCGACCCGAGCAGGCCCCAGGTGTACGGGTGCTCCGGCCGGCGGAAGACGTCTCGGGCGCTCGCGTGCTCGACCGGCCGCCCGGCGTACATGACGAGCACGTCGTCGGCGATCTCGGCGACGACGCCCAGGTCGTGGGTGATGAGGATGACCGCCGAGTCGAACTCGCGCTGCAGGTCGCGGATGAGGTCGAGGATCTGCGCCTGCACCGTCACGTCGAGCGCGGTCGTGGGCTCGTCGGCGATGAGCAGCTCGGGGTCGCAGGACAGCGCCATCGCGATCATCGCGCGCTGGCGCATGCCGCCGGAGAACTGGTGCGGGTAGTCGTCGAGGCGGCTCTCGGGCCGCGGGATGCCGACCCGGCCCAGCATGTCCACGGCGTGCTTGCGGGCGGCCTTCCTGCTCACCGCGTTGTGCACCCGGTAGGCCTCGACGATCTGCGCGCCGACCGTGTAGTAGGGGTGCAGGGCGGACAGCGGGTCCTGGAAGATCATCGACATCTTCTTGCCGCGCAGCCGGCGCACGTCCTCGGCGCTGGCCGCGACGAGCTCCTCGCCGTCGAGCCAGACCTCGCCCGAGACGCGCGCGTGCCGGCCCTTGTGCAGCCCGAGGACCGCCAGGCTCGTGACGCTCTTGCCCGAGCCCGACTCGCCGACGATGCCCAGCGTCTTGCCCCGCTCGAGGGTGAAGGACAGCCCGTCGACCGAGCGGACGAGCCCGTCGTCGGTCGGGAAGTGCACGCGCAGGTCGCGCACGTCGAGGAAGGCGGTCGGCGGACCGCCCGCCGCCTCGGGCCGCACCGACGTCGCGGTCGTCACGAGAGCCTCACCTTCGGGTCGAGGGCGGCGTAGACGACGTCCACCACGATGTTCATGAGCACGATGAAGAAGGCGGCGACCATGGTGACGCCGAGCACCTCGGGCAGGTCGTTCTGGTTGATGGCGTCGACCGCGAGCTTGCCGATCCCCGGCAGCGAGAAGGTCGTCTCGGTGAGCACGGCGCCGCCGAGCAGCAGCCCCACGTCGAGCCCGAAGATCGTGACGATCGGCGTGAGCGCCGAGCGCAGCCCGTGCTTGACGACGACGCGCCGCTCGCGCAGCCCCTTGGCCCGGGCCGTGCGGATGTAGTCCTCGTTCATGGTCTCGAGCATGCCTGCGCGGGTGAGCCGGGCGTAGAGCGCGGCGTAGAGGAACGCCAGGGTCACCCACGGCAGCACGAGGTTGCGCGCCCACACGAGCGGCTCCTCGGTGATGGGGACGTAGCTGACGGTCGGGAAGATCTTGAGCCCGTAGCTGAAGATCGCCAGGGACAGCAGCCCGGTGAAGAAGATGGGCAGGGAGACGCCGGCGAGCGCCACGGCCATGGCCGCCCGGTCGAACACCGTGCCGCGCCGCAGGGCGGACAGCACGCCCACCGAGACGCCGCCGACGACCCAGAGCAGCGAGGCTCCCGCCGCGAGCGAGAGCGTGACCGGCAGGCGGTCGAGCAGCAGCGGCCAGACCGGCTGGCGGGTCTTGAAGGAGTAGCCGAAGCACGGCGCGGGGCAGTGCTCGGTGGTCGGGCCGAGGTCGTAGTCGGCGCCGGCGACGATGCCCTTGAGGAAGCGGCCGTACTGCACCAGCACGGGGTCGTCGAGGTGCAGGGCCTCCTTCACCGCGGCGATGGCTGCGGGGCTGGGGTCGCGGCCGACGTACTGCACCGCGAGCTGGTCGGTGTTCTGACCGGCCAGGCGCGGCACGAGGAAGAAGATCCCGAACGTCACGAGGCTGACCACGGCGAGCAGCAGCACGCCGGCCGCCACACGGCGGAGGATGTAGGCGATCATGCGCAGCGGTCTCCGGGGACGGTCGGGGGCGGACGTGCCGCCGTCCGGGCGGGCCGGCAGGAACAGCTCCTGCCGGCCCGCCCGGACGGCTGGGGACTACTTCTTGATGCCGAGCCCGGCGTAGCTGTACATGCCGTACGCCTGGGAGACGAAGACGTTCGTCACCTCGGGGTTGCGGTAGAGCAGCGCCTTCTCGTAGACGATCGGCAGGATCGCCGCGGCGTCCATGACCTTCTTGTCGATCTGCGTCCAGATCTTGTTGCGCTCGGCGGTGTCGGTGACGCCGAGGCTCTGGTCGAAGAGCGCGTCGATCGCCGGGTCGCGCAGCTCGGACAGGTTCGTGTTGCCGGAGGCCTTGATCGACCGGCTGTCCACCACCTGCTGCAGGAAGCCGTAGCCCGACGGCCAGTCGGCGCCCCAGCCCATGAACATCAGGCCGACGCCGTTCTGGGCGACGAAGTTCGTCGAGCCGGCGTAGTTGGCGAAGTACTGGCCCGACGGGAAGGTCTGGATCGTCGTCGAGATGCCGACCTTCTGCAGCGCCTGCTGCAGGGCCTGCGCCCCCGCGACCTCCTTGGGACGGTTGTTGCGCGCCGTGATGACCGTGGAGAAGCCGCTGGGCTGACCGCACTGGTTCAGCTCGTCCTTGGCCTTCTCGACGTTGCCCGTGGGCGAGTCGAGGATGCCGTACTGGTCGGCCTTCTCGTAGCCCAGCACCGTCGGGGGCATCATCGTGGTGCTGATGTCACCGCTGGTGGGGCCGCCGTACGCCGTCTGCAGGTCGGTGTGGTTCGCCGCGAGGAGCACGGCGCGCCGGCAGTGGACGTTGTCCAGCGGCGGGGTCTTCGTCGAGATCGCGACGTAGCGGACGAAGCCGTTGACCGGGTTGTCGGCGTTCTTCTTGAGGTTCGGGTCGGACAGCACCTTCGCCTGCGACGCGGCCGAGACCCCGGTGCCGCCGAGGTCGAGGTCGGCCTGACCCGAGGTCAGCCGGTTGTCGAGGTCGTTGGCCTCGACCTTGAGCGTGACCTCGATGTTGTCGACGTTCTGCTTGCGGTTCGGGTCGCTCGCGGCGTCCCAGTTGGGGTTCTTGCTCAGCATCATCGACTTGCCGGGCTCGTAGCTGTCGATCTTGTACGGGCCGGTCGAGGCGGGCTTGAGCTGGTAGTCGGCGCCGGTGTCCTTGGCCGGCGGGACCGGCGTCGTCTGCGGCAGCGTGGCGAGGAAGTCGAACTCCGCGAACGGCTGCTGCAGCTTGAAGACGATGGTCGTGTCGTCCGGCGTCTCGATCGGGACCAGGCCGAGCTTGTCGGCGGCGGTGTCCTTGTAGGGCCCCGGGTAGTCGGTGCCGAGCAGCTGGTTGAAGTAGGTCGGGCCGTTGGACAGGACGTCGGGCGCGTAGTTGCTGCGCTCGATGGCGTACTTGATGTCCTTGGTCGTGACGGGGCTGCCGTCGTCGTACTTCAGGCCGGGCTTGATCTTGTAGGTCCAGGTCTTGCCGCCGTCGCTCGCGACGCCGGGAGCCGTCGCCATGTCCGGGACGACCTGGGGCTTGCCCGGCTCGTCCTTGTAGGTCATGAGCGTGCGGCCGTAGAGCCGCTCGAAGTTCCACGCGAAGGCGTAGTAGGTGTTGCCGGGGTCCGGGGAGTCCCAGTCGTCCGGGTGCACCAGCTTGAGCGTCCCGCCCTTGGCGTCCGAGGCGTTGACGATCTTGGACGTCGCGGCGTCGTACGCGGCGGCGGCCGAGCCCGTGGTCGTGGTCCCGCCGGAGCCGCCGCTGGCTCCGTCGCTGTCGCTGCCGCCGCACGCGGCGGCGGCGGTCATCGCCAGCAGGGCGGTCGCGGCGACCGCTGCTGACCTTCTGCGCGTTGTCATTCGGTGGGGTGCTCCCTTGCGTTGCGGTGGCTGGGCGGGTCAGGGCGTCGGGGGTCGTGCCGGTCGTCGGTCAGCGGGCGCGCGGGTCGAGCGCGTCGCGCAGGCCGTCGCCGAGCAGGTTGAAGGCGAGGACGGTGATGAAGATCGCGACCCCGGGGACGATCATGAAGACCGGGGCGATGGCGTAGAAGGGCACCGCCGTCGAGAGCATCCCGCCCCAGGACGGCGTCGGCGGCTGGATGCCGACCCCGAGGAACGACAGCGCCGCCTCGAACAGGATGTTGGTGGGGATGAGCAGGGTCGCGTAGACGAGGATCGGCGCGAGCAGGTTGGGCAGCAGCTCCCGCACGAGGATGTACGGCGTGCGGGCCCCGAGGGCCCGGGCCGCCTCGACGTACTCGCGCTCACGCAGGCTGAGCGTCTGACCGCGCACGATGCGGCCGATGTACGGCCAGTTGAAGAAGCCGATGACGAAGATCAGCACGGCGATGTGCAGCGCGTCGCCGCTGAGCCCGAAGGCCTGGTTGCGCACGACCCCGGCCAGGGCGATCGCGAACAGCAGCAGCGGGAAGGCCAGGAAGATGTCCATCGTGCGGCTGATGACGGTGTCGACCCACCCGCCGCGGTAGCCGGCGACGATGCCCAGCGTCACGCCGATGACCACGGACAGCAGGGTGGCGAGGAACGCCACGAGCAGCGAGATCCGGGCCCCGTAGACGATGCGGCTGAAGACGTCGCGCCCGTTGATCGGCTCGACGCCGAGCAGGAAGTCCTTGGTGATCCCGCCGAAGCGCCCCTTCGGGCGGCTGAAGGTGGGGTCGATGAGGTTGGAGTGGAACTCGTTCGGCGGGTGCCCGAAGGCCTTGACCAGCAGCGGCGCGAACACCGCCATGAGCACGAGCAGCACGATGACCACGCCGCCGCCCATCGCGACCCGGTCGCGCTTGAGGCGTCCCCACGCGATCTGGCCGAGCGACCGGCCCTCGATCGGGGCGCGCCCGGCCACGTCGGACTCCTGGGGCGCCCGCTCCTGCGCGGCGGTCACCTCGAGCGGCGCGGTCACGACGGCCCCCTCTCGCCCGGGCCGAGGGGCGCCTTCTGGGCACCACGACCCCGCCCGCCCCGGTCGGGGCGGCGCGGCGACTGTAGGACCCCGGGCCCGCGGGCGGTGGCCGCTCGGCGTCCCGCTCCGGTAACGATCTCGACACGCCGGGGACGGACCGGGACGGGCGCCGCGAAGGGGTCCGGCCGTGGGCACCTCAGGGGGCGCGGTCGGCGTGCAGCACCAGCGCGAGCTCGAAGCGCCGCGCCGGGTCGTCGAGGTCCTCGCCCAGCACCTCGCGCAGCAGGCCGAGGCGGTAGCGCACCGTCTGGGGGTGCACGCCGAGCTCGGCGGCGACCGCGGACCGGTCGCCCTGGGCCGCCAGCCAGGCCCGCAGCGTGGCCAGCAGGCGCGTGCGGCTGCCTGCCGTGAGGGCGTCGAAGGGCGCCAGCCGACGCGTCGCCAGCTCCTGGAGGGCCAGCGGGTCGGCACCGACCACGAGCCCGGCGAGCACGTCCTCGACCCGGTGCACGCCGGGGCCCGCTCCGGCGGCGGCCCGGCGCACGAGCGCCACCGAGTGGCGCACCTCGGACCAGGGGCGCGGGAGCCCGACGACGCAGGGCCGGCCCGACAGGAGGCGGTCGAGCCGCTCGCGCTGGCCGGGGCCGTCGACGTCGGGCAGCAGGAGCAGCGCCCAGGGGCCGGCACCCGTCCCCGCCGGGTCGTCCTCCGCGGCGACCAGGCTGCGCGGGTCCCACCGCCCCGCCACCTCGTGGCCCGCGGCGACCGGCACGAGCACCGCGGTGAGGGTCGCCGGGGGCAGCCAGCCGGCGACGGCGGCGGCGGCGGCGAGCTCGCGCGCCGAGGCGTCCGACAGCAGCAGCTGCGCGAGGGCGCGGGAGCGCCGCTCCCGATCACCGCTGAGCCGCGCCTGCTCGGCGGTGAACCCCTCGGCGCTGGCCGCGGACAGCTCGTCGATGTAGGCGAAGACGGCACCCGCCAGCTCGACGAGCTCGGTCGCGGGCAGCCCCGCGTCCAGGCCGAGCCGGGCCAGCCGCGCCCAGGCCACGCGCGCACCGGTGCGGTAGGCGCCGAGCAGCGCGTCGAGGGACCGGCCCACCCGCGCTTCGCCGCGCCCGAGCTCGGTGTAGACCTCCCGGCCGCGGGCGGCGACGTCCTCGTCGCCCTCCGGCGACTCCGCGGTGAGCTGCAGGAAGCGGGCGAGCGCGAGCTGCACACCGCGCCGCACCCCGGCGCCGAACTCCCCCTCGAGGGGCCGGGCGTACGCCGGCACCTCCCGGGCGATGGCGGACAGGACCTCCCCCGCCAGCGAGGGCAGCTCCTCGGCCAGCTGGGCGGCCAGGGGTCCGGGCAGCGACAGCGACAGCGGGCCGGTCATGACCGGACCCTGCCAGACCGGCCCGCTCGCGACCGTCCCGCACGACCGCGCGCACCGACCGGGGCGTCCCGGGGGGTTGTCGAGGGGCCCGGACGCGGCCATGGTGTCGGGCCGAGGGCGCGGAGCGCCCCGGGGGAGGTCGGAGGACCAGATGAGCAGCAGAGCACGGGTAGGGGCCGCGGTCGCGGCGGCGGTGCTGGGCCTGGCGGGGGCGGTCTCGGGCGCGGGGCCCGCGCAGGCGGGCGCGGCGGCCGCGCCGATCGCCGGCGGGCTGGTGGGCCCGCTGGGGCTCGACATCGCGCCGGACGGGTCGGCGCTCGTCGCGGAGGCGTTCCGCGGCGCCATCACGCGGGTGCAGATGGACGGCACGCGCTCGACGGTCGTCGAGCAACCGGGAGAGGTCGAGGGGCCGCTCGCGGACGGCGACGGCGTCGTGTTCGCCTTCTCCGGCAAGGGCGGGAGGGGCGCCCCCGTCGCGCAGCTGCGCCGCTGGACGCCCACCGGCGGCGTGGAGGTGCTCGGCTACCTCGGCGGCCACGAGGTGGAGCAGAACCCGGACAGCACCAACACCTACGGCTTCCAGGGCCTGAGCGCGTCGTGCGTCCAGCGGGTCCCGAAGGGGATGCTCCCGCACCGCGGCCGGCCGTACTCCGGCACCGTCGACTCGCACCCGTACTCGACGGCGCGGACGGCGCCCGGCACGTACGTCGTGGCGGACGCGGGGGGCAACGACCTCGTCGAGGTCGGGCCCGGCTCGACCACCCGCACGGTCGCGGTCCTGCCGCCCGTGCCCGTCGTGGTGACGCCGGCGATGGCCCGGGCGAACCACCTGCCCGAGTGCGTCGTCGACCACGTCTACCGGCTGGAGCCGGTGCCGACCGACGTCGAGGTGGGACCCGACGGCCTGCTCTACGTCACCAGCCTCGCGGGCGGCCCCGAGGACGGCTCGCTCGGCGGGACCGGGGGCGTCTTCCGGGTCAACCCGACGACCGGCGCGGTCACCCGCATCGCCGCCGGGCTCGCCGGTGCCACGGGCCTGGCCGTGGACCAGGCCGGGCGCATCTGGGTCTCCGAGCTCTTCGGCGGCCGGGTGTCGCTCGTGCGCGGAGGGGTCGCGCACCCCGTCGCCTCGCTCCCGCTGCCCGCGGCGCTCGAGGTGTCGCACGGCGTGCTCTACGCCACCGCCGACGTCTTCAACCCCGACGGCGGGGTGCTCGTGCGCGTCCCGCGCTGACGCAGCGGCGACCGGCGGGGCACCTCGGTGCCCCGCCGGTCGCCGGTCGGGCTCAGGCGCTGCGGCGGACCCCCGTCGAGGGCCGGCCCTGCGCCGGGTGCGGCCGGCCGGAGCCCGCCGGGCGGGCCGAGCCGTACGGTCGGCGCGGCCGGCCGGAGGACGGGGCCCGGGCGGCGCGGGGCTGCACGACGACCGGCTCGCCGGACTCCGCCACCTCGCGGACGGCGGGGTGACCGGGCACGACGGCGACGGCGCTGGCCTCGACGCCCGCGCGCTCACGCAGCCGCTGGTGGTCGCGGACCTGGTCGGAGGCCACCAGCGAGACGACGGTGCCGCGGTTGCCGGCCCGGGCCGTGCGGCCGGAGCGGTGCAGGTAGTCCTTGTGGTCGGCCGGCGGGTCGTAGTGCACGACGAGGTCGACGTCGTCGACGTGGATGCCGCGGGCGGCGACGTCGGTCGCGACGAGCACGCGGGCGTGCCCGGTGCTGAAGTCCTCGAGCGCCTTGCGGCGCGCGCCCTGCGTCAGGTCGCCGTGGATGGCCGCCGCGTCGACGCCCTTGGTGCGCAGCTGCGTCGCGAGCCGGTCGGCGCCGTGCTTGGTCCGCACGAAGAACAGGGTGCGGGCCGGCCGGGCCGCGATCTCGGCCGCGATGTCGGTCTTGGCCCCGTGCGCGACCGCGAAGACCTTGTGGTCCATGGCGTCGACCGGCGACACCGAGGACGCGACCGCGTGCAGCGCCGGGTCGGTGAGGTAGGTGCGGACCAGCCGGTCGACGCCGCGGTCGAGCGTCGCGGAGAAGAGCAGCCGCTGCGCGGTGCCCGGCGTGAGGTCGAGCAGCGCCGTGACCGCGGGCAGGAAGCCCAGGTCGGCCATGTGGTCCGCCTCGTCGAGCACGGTGATCTCGACCTGGGACAGGTCGCACTCGCGCTGCTCGACGAGGTCGGTGAGCCGGCCCGGCGTCGCGACGACGAGGTCGATCCCCCGCCGGAGCTGGTCGATCTGGCGGCCCATGGAGGCACCGCCGTAGACGGTGGTCACCTTGACGTCGAGCGCCTGCCCGAGCGGCGCGAGGGCGTCGGCGACCTGCTGGGCCAGCTCGCGGGTCGGCACGAGGACCAGGCCGCGCGGCGTGCGGGGGGCGCGCTGACCACCGGCGAGCCGGGCCAGCAGCGGCAGGCCGAAGGCCAGCGTCTTGCCCGACCCGGTCTGGCCGCGGCCGAGCACGTCACGACCGGCCAGGGCGTCCGGGAGGGCGCGCACCTGGATGGCGAAGGGCGCCTCCATGCCGCGGCGGGCCAGCGCGGTGACCAGCGCGTCGGGCAGGCCCAGCGCGCTGAAGGTCGGCACCGGGTCGGGCACGGGGACCTCGGCGGCGGTGTCGAGCGCGAGCTCGAGCTCGTTGCGGACCGGCGCGGACGACGGGGCGCGGCCGCCGGAGCGGGACCGGCCCGAGGGCCGCCCGGAGCGGGGCCCGGGGCGCGAGGAGGTGCGGGAGGGCGGGAAGGGGGAGGGTGCAGAAGGCACAGGGGTGCTCCGTCAACGATCAGGGGTCGCGCGACGACGTGGAGCGCGAGGGCCTGACCGGGCGTGCAGCAGGGGGAGCGCGGTGCGCGAGCGACCTCACGGGCGGCTCGCCCGCGGGAGGTGACGGACCGGTGCCCGTCGAGGGGTCCAACCTACGGCCCCGCGGCGCTCCGCGGCGCTCCCGACGCGTGTGCCCTCGGTCACCCGACGGGCGCGACCTCAGTCGACGAGGTCGCGCACCACGGCGTCGGCGAGCAGCCGCCCTCGCAGGGTCAGCACGGCCCGGCCGGCCGCGTACGGCCCCGGCTCGAGCAGGCCGCCGGCGACGTGCGCGGCCGCGGCCCGCAGACCAGCGGGCCGCAGCACGGCCAGCGGCAGCCCCTCGCGCAGCCGCACCTCGAGCAGCACCCGCTCGACGCGCCGGTCCTCGTCGTCGAGCACCTCGCGCCCGGCGCCGGGCGAGCCCTGCGCGAGCGCAGCGGTCCAGGCCGCCGGGTGCTTGACGTTCCACCAGCGCACGCCCCCGACGTGGCTGTGGGCGCCCGGGCCGATCCCCCACCAGTCGCCGCCGCGCCAGTAGCCCAGGTTGTGCCGGCACGGCTCGCCCCAGTTGCTGACCTCGTACCAGCCGAGGTCGCCCAGGGCCTGCTCGGCGAGCAGGTAGCGGTCGGCGAGCACGTCGTCGTCGGGGGCCGGCAGCGCCCCCCGGGCCACGTCGCGGCCCAGCGCCGTGCCGTCCTCGACGATGAGCGCGTACGCCGACACGTGCGTCGGCCCGGCCGCGCGCGCCGCGTCCAGCGAGCGCCGCCAGTCGTCGTCGCTCTCCCCCGGCGTGCCGTAGATGAGGTCGAGCGACACCTGCTCGAACCCGGCGGCGACGGCCTCCCGCACGGCCTGCTGGGGCCGCCCCGGGGTGTGCGTGCGGTCGAGCACCTGCAGCACCCGGCTCACCGCCGACTGCATGCCGAAGGAGACGCGGGTGAAGCCGCCCTCGCGGAGCTCCGCCAGCGAGCCGGGGTCCACCGAGTCGGGGTTGGCCTCCGTGGTCACCTCCGCGCCCGGCTCCAGCCCGAAGCAGTCGTCGACCTCGCGCAGCACCCGTACGAGGTCCTGCGCCGGCAGCAGCGTCGGCGTGCCGCCCCCCACGAAGACCGTGTCCACGGGGACCGGACCGAGCACCTGCCGGGCGAGGCGCACCTCCGCCACCGCCGTCTGCGCCCAGGTGCTGCGCAGCTCGCCGAGCCCGGTGTAGGTGTTGAAGTCGCAGTAGCCGCACCGGGACGCGCAGAACGGCACGTGCACGTACAGCCCGAAGGGCCGGCCGACCCGTACCCCCTCGGGCAGCGCGCCGCCCGGCGGCACGGGCTCCCCGTCGGGCAGGCTGGTGGGCACGTCCCAGTATCGGTGGTCGCCCGGGGTCGTCGGTGGTGCGGCACGAGCGGAGGTGGCGGGTGGCGGACGCGGTGGTCGTCGAGGACCTGGTCAAGACGTACGGGTCCACGCGGGCGCTCGACGGCGTGTCCCTGACGGTCCCGGAGGGCAGCGTGCTCGGCGTGCTCGGGCCCAACGGGGCGGGCAAGACGACGACGGTGCGCGTGCTCACGACGCTGCTGCGGCCCGACAGCGGCCGCGCCACCGTCCTCGGCATCGACGTGCTGCGCGATCCCGGGCAGCTGCGCCGCGTCATCGGCGTGGCCGGGCAGTACGCCGCGGTCGACGAGCTGCTCACCGGGCGGGAGAACCTCACGCTGGTCGGTCGGCTCTACCACCTGCCCCGCCGGGAGGTGGCCCGTCGCGCCGACGAGCTGCTCGAGCGCTTCGAGCTCACCGACGCCGCCGACCGCGTCGTCGGCGGCTACTCCGGCGGCATGCGGCGGCGGCTGGACCTCGCCGCGTCGCTGGTCAACCGGCCGCGGGTGCTCTTCCTCGACGAGCCCACCACCGGCCTCGACCCGCGCAGCCGCCTGCGGTTGTGGGAGGTCATCGAGGGGCTGGTGCGCGACGGCACCACGCTGCTGCTCACGACGCAGTACCTCGAGGAGGCCGACCGCCTCGCCGACCGCATCGCGGTGATCGACACCGGTCGGGTCATCGCGGAGGGCACGAGCGACGAGCTCAAGGACCAGGTCGGCGGGAGCGTCGTCGTGGTGCGCCCGGCCGCGGCCGGCGACGTCGCCCGGGCCGCGCAGGCGCTGTCGGCGCTCGGGGAGCCGCAGCGCGTGGGCGACGGCGACGAGCTGAGCATCCCCGCGACCGCCGGCGTGTCGCTGGTGACCGCCGCCGCCACGGCGCTCCAGGAGGCGGGGGTCGAGGTGAGCGAGCTGGCGCTGCGCCGGCCGACCCTCGACGACGTGTTCCTGACCCTGACCGGCCACGCGGCCGAGCAGGCCGCCGAGGACGAGGAGGGCGCATGACCACCACGACCGACCCGCGGGCCCTGGACGCGCCCGCGGCCGGCGGGCTGCGCTGGGCCGTCCACGACGCGCTGGTGCTCACCGGGCGCAACCTGCAGCACACGACCCGCCAGCCGGAGCTGCTGTTCTTCAGCACCGTGCAGCCGGTCATCTTCGTGCTGCTGTTCCGCTACGTGTTCGGCGGCGCCATCGCCACGCCCGGCCTGTCGTACGTCAACTTCCTCATGGCCGGCATCTTCGTGCAGACCACGGCCTTCGCCTCCACGAGCAGCGCGGTGGGCCTGGCGACCGACCTGTCCAAGGGGATCGTCGACCGCTTCCGCTCGCTGCCGATGGCCCGCTCGGCGGTGCTCGCCGGCCGTACCCTCGGCGACCTCGCCCGCATCGTCCTGGTGGTGCTCGTCATGACCGCGGTCGGCCTGGCGGTCGGGCTGCGCCCCGCGTCGTTCCTCGGGCTCGTCGCCGCGATCGGGCTCACGTCGCTGTTCGGGTTCGCCTTCTCGTGGATCCAGGCCTTCATCGGCCTGTCGGTGCCGAACGTCGAGGCCGCCAACCTCGCCGGGTTCGTCTGGCTGTTCCCGCTCACCTTCGCCAGCTCCGCGTTCGTCCCCCTCGACACCATGCCCGGCTGGCTGCGGGCCTTCGCGCAGTGCACGCCGGTGACACCGACGGTCGACGCGGTGCGCGCGCTGCTCAACGACGGGCTGCCGCTGCAGGCGCCGCTGCTCACGAGCCTCGCCTGGATCGTCGGCATCACCGTCGTGTTCAGCGTCCTGGCCGTCCGCCGCTACCGCACGGTCTCCTGACGGTGGAGGTCGTCCTGGTCCGGCACGCCCTCCCGGTGCGTGTCGACGCGGTGCCCGGTGGAGGGCCCGCCGACCCGGGTCTGGCGCCGCTCGGGCAGGAGCAGGCGCGCCGCGTCGTGCAGGCGCTCGCCGGCGACGCGGTCGACGCGCTCTACACCTCCCCCGCGGCCCGGGCCCGGCAGACCGCGGCCCCGCTCGCGGCGGCGCTCGGCCTCGAGCCGGTCGTGGAGCCGGGGATCGCGGAGTTCGACAGCGCCGACGCGTCGTACGTCCCGGTGGAGGAGCTGCGCGCCGCGGGCGACCCGCGCTGGCACGCCCTGGCCCGCGGCGACCTCTACAGCGCCGGGGTCGACCCGGTCGCCTTCCGGTCGCGGGTGGTGGCCGCGGTGGAGGCGGTCGCCGCCCGGCACCCCGGCGGGCGCGCCGTGCTCTTCACGCACGCCGGCGCGTGCAACGCGTACGTCGGCGACGTCCTCGGCCAGTCGCGCGCCCTGTGGTACGCCCCCGCCTACTGCTCCCTGCAGCGGGTGGCGGTGTCGCGCGACGGCCGCCGCGGCGTCGTCAGCCTCAACGAGACCGGGCACGTGAAGGACCTGCTGCGCGGGTAGGGGGCGCTCGTGAGCACCCCGACCCGTGCCCTGTTCGTCGGCGCGCACCCGGACGACGCCGACTTCGGCGCCGGCGGGCTGATCGCCACCTGGACCGCTGCCGGCTGCGCCGTCACCGTCGTCTGCGTCACCGACGGCGACAGCGGCGGCTTCGACGCCGCCGTCCCGCGCGAGGACGTCCCGGGCATCCGCCGCGACGAGCAGCGCGCGGCCGCGGCCGCCCTCGGCGTGACCGACGTGCGCTTCCTCGGCCGGCCCGACGGCTGGGTGACGGTCGACCGCGACCTGCGCCGCGAGCTCGCCCGGCTGGTGCGCGAGCTGCGGCCCGAGGCGGTCGTCACCCACTCCCCCGAGCGCAACTACCGCTTCGTCTACCTCTACCACCCGGACCACCTGGCGACCGGCGCCGCGGTGCTCGCCGCCGTCTACCCCGACGCGCGCAACGCGTTCGCCTTCCCGCCCGAGGAGCTCGACCTCGAGCCGTGGGAGGTGCCGCAGGTGTGGCTGTTCGGCGGTCCGGGCGACGACACGGCGGTGGACGTCACCGACGCCTTCGCGGCCAAGGTCCGGGCGTGCTCGGCGCACGACAGCCAGACGCCGATGCTCGACCGCTCCGTCGAGGCCGAGCTGCGCGACCACCTCGGGCGCACGGCGGTCGAGCACGGCCTGCCCGAGGGCCGCCTGGCCGAGGCCTACCGGGTGCTCGACACCCGGTAGGTCCTGCTAGCGCAGCACGTCGGGAGCGACCCACTCGTGCCCGAGCACGTGCCAGGCGAGGAACGCCTCGACCGTCTCGTACCAGGTCTTGGCGTTCTGCGGCGCCAGCACCCAGTGGTCCTCGTCGGGGAAGAGCAGGAAGCGGTGCGGCAGGTCCGGCCCCTCGGCGCGCGACACGAGGTCCCACCACAGCCGCAGGCCCTCGCCGACCGGCACCCGGTCGTCCTCGTCGCCGTGCACGACGAGCATCGGCGTCGTGATGGCACCGGCGTGCGCGCTCGGGTTGTTCGCCGCGGCCATCTCCGGCGACATCTCCCGGGCCCAGTAGTAGGACACGTCCGTCGTGCCGGCGAACTGCGTCATGTCCCAGATGCTGGCGTGGCTGACGATCGCCCGGAAGCGGTCGGTGTGCCCGGCGACCCAGTTGACGAGGTAGCCGCCGTACGACCCGCCCATGGCGGCCGTCCGCGAGGCGTCGAGGTCCTCGCGCTCGAGCGCCGCGTCGGTGAGCGCCAGCACGTCGGTGTACGGCGTGCCGCCCCACTGGCCCCACCCGCGCCGGACCATGTCGCGGCCGTACCCGGTGGACAGGGCGGGGTCGGGCAGCAGCACCGCGTAGCCCTGCGCCACCAGCCGCCACGGCTGCCAGCGCCAGGACCAGCCGTTCCAGGAGCTCAGCGGGCCGCCGTGCACCCACAGCAGCAGCGGGTGCGGGCCGTCGCCCGCGGGCAGCGCGAGCCAGGCCCGCAGCGGGGTGCCGTCCTCGGCCGTCGTGCGCACCTCGGTGAGCGTGCCGGGCAGCGGCACGTCGTCGGCCGGGCCCCGCAGCCGTTGCGGCTGCTGGTCGGTCGTCCGCGGGTCGAGCCGCACGGGCGCCGGAGCCGCGTCCAGGGCGTCGCGCAGCGCGTAGAGCGCCGAGCCGTCCCGGGCCACCTGCACGTCGCCGTAGTGCCCGCGGTCGCCCGTCAGGCGGGTCACCCGACCCGTCGCGACGTCGACGCGGAACACCGGCCGGGCGCCCTCGTCGTCGGCGGTGACCAGCACGGCCGTGCCGTCCGGGGTCCACCGCGGCCCGGCGGGCCACCGGTCCCAGCCGGGCGCCAGCTCGCGCGCCTCACCGCCGGCCAGCGGCACGACGTGCAGCAGCATGTCCGGCGGCTCGTCGGGGCTGCTGCGGCGCTCGACGACGAAGGCGACCTGCGACCCGTCCGGCGACACCTGCGGGTCGCCGGCCTCGCTGCTGCCGTCGTCGAACAGGGTGCGCCGCTCGCCCGTCGCGGTGTCGACCGCCACCAGCGTGCTGCGCCGGGAGCCGCGGGGCTCCGCGACCCACCAGGCGACCACCGCCGTGCCGCCGTCCGGCGACACGTGCAGCGAGGTCTGCTCCAGCGCGGCGCCCGGAGCCGGCGTGAGGTCGCGCCACTCGACGCTGCCCTCCCCGAGCTCACCGACCAGCAGCCGCGGCCGCGCCGGCCCGAGGTCGCTGTCCCAGAAGCGCACGGGGTAGCCCTCGTGGAGCACCGCCGCGACCTTGCGCTCCCGGCGGCGGGCGACGCGGGTCGCGTCGTCGGCGCCGTCGGTGGAGGACGGCAGGGTGTCCGACAGGACCACCAGCCGCGGCCCGTCCTGCGCCGGCGTCGTGCCGGTCAGCCCGCCGGGGCGGGTCGCGACCACACGGGCCTCGCTGCCGGTCGGGAGCAGCCACAGCGCCGGCGGTGCGGCGTCGTCGTCCTCGCCGGTGTCGGGGTCGGGGCGCTTCGACGCGAACAGCAGCGAGCCGTCTGCGGCGAAGACGGGGGCGGACTCCCCGGCCCGGCTGCGCGTGAGCCGCCGGGCCGGCTGCTCGCCGGTCGGGTCGACCTCCCACAGCGCCGACACGTGCTTCGTCGCGTCCGGCGACAGCGTCGCGACGGTGGTGACGAGCCGGCGCCCGTCGGGGCTCAGGGCCAGGCCCGACACCCGCGGCAGGGCGAGCAGGGCGTCGAGGTCGGCCAGCGGTGAGGTCACCGGTCCTGCCTACCAGCCGGGCTACTTGCCCGACGGCGCCTCGCCGGTGGACAGCGCCGCGATGAAGGCCTCCTGCGGCACCTCGACCCGGCCGACCATCTTCATCCGCTTCTTGCCCTCCTTCTGCTTCTCCAGCAGCTTGCGCTTGCGGGTGATGTCACCGCCGTAGCACTTGGCGAGCACGTCCTTGCGGATCGCCCGGATGTTCTCGCGGGCGATGACCCGGGCGCCGATCGCCGCCTGGATGGGCACCTCGAAGTTCTGCCGCGGGATGAGCTCGCGCAGCTTGCTGGCCATCGACGTGCCGTAGGCGTACGCCTTGTCCTTGTGCACGATGGCGCTGAAGGCGTCGACCGGCTCGCCCTGCAGCAGGATGTCGACCTTGACGAGGTCGCTCACCTGCTCGCCGGCGAGCTCGTAGTCCAGGCTCGCGTAGCCCTTGGTCCGCGACTTGAGCTGGTCGAAGAAGTCGAAGATGATCTCGCCCATCGGCAGCAGGTAGCGCAGCTCGACGCGGTCCTCGGACAGGTAGTCCATGCCCTGCAGCACCCCGCGCCGCCCCTGGCACAGCTCCATGACCGCACCGACGTAGTCGCTGGGCAGCAGCACCATGGCCTTGGCGACGGGCTCCCGGATCTCGGCGATCTTGCCGGTGTTGGCCGGCCAGTCGCTGGGGTTGGTGACGACGACCTCCTCGCCGGTCTCCAGCGCGACCGTGTAGACGACGTTGGGCGCGGTCGAGATGAGCGCCAGCCCCGCCTCGCGCTCCAGCCGCTCGCGGACGATCTCGAGGTGCAGCAGCCCGAGGAACCCGACGCGGAAGCCGAAGCCGAGCGCGAGCGACGTCTCCGGCTCGTACGTCAGGGCCGCGTCGTTGAGCCGCAGCTTGTCCAGCGCCTCGCGCAGCGCCGGGTACTCGCTGCCCTCCACCGGGTACAGGCCGCTGAACACCATCGGCTTGGCGTCCTGGTAGCCGCCGAGCGACTCGGTCGCCGGGTTGCGCACGGTGGTCAGCGTGTCGCCCACCCGCGCCTGCCGGACGTTCTTCACGCCGGGGATGACGTAGCCGACCTCGCCGGCCGACAGCAGCGCGGTCGGGGTCATCTCGGGGCTGACGACACCGACCTCGAGGATCTCGTGCGCGTTCTGCGTCGACATCATGAGCCCGCGGTCCTTGGTCGACAGCTGACCGTCGAAGACCCGGACGTAGGTGATGACGCCCCGGTAGCTGTCGTAGACCGAGTCGAAGATCATCGCGCGGGCAGGGCTGTCGACCGAGCCGGTCGGCGCCGGCACGTCGCGCACGATGGCGTTCAGGACGTCGGGGACGCCCTGCCCGGTCTTGGCGCTGATCCGCAGCACGTCGTCGGGGTCGCAGCCGATGATCTTGGCGACCTCCTCGGCGTACTTGTCCGGCTGCGCCGCCGGCAGGTCGATCTTGTTCAGGACCGGGATGATGTGCAGGTCGTTCTCGAGCGCCAGGTAGAGGTTGGCCAGCGTCTGGGCCTCGATGCCCTGCGCGGCGTCGACGAGCAGCAGCGTGCCCTCGCAGGCCGCCAGCGAGCGGCTCACCTCGTAGGTGAAGTCGACGTGTCCCGGAGTGTCGATCATGTGCAGGACGTACGCCCGGCCGTCGTCCGCGGTCCACGGCATCCGGACGTTCTGCGCCTTGATGGTGATGCCGCGCTCGCGCTCGATGTCCATCTTGTCGAGGTACTGCGCGCGCATCGACCGGGCGTCCACGACGCCGGTCAGCTGCAGCATCCGGTCGGCCAGCGTCGACTTGCCGTGGTCGATGTGCGCGATGATGCAGAAGTTGCGGATCGTGGCGGGATCCGTCAGACCGGGAGCGATGGGCACGCCCCATCGTACGGAGGTGGCGCTCGTGCGCCGCCCGGCCTCAGGCGAGCCGGGTCACCTCGACGACCACGCCCAGCGAGTGCGAGGGCCCGCCGGCGTAGACGCCCTTGAGCGGCGGGACGTCGGCGTAGTCCCGGCCACGGGCGACGACGACGTGCTGCTCCCCCGCGGCGACGGCGTTCGTCGGGTCGAAGCCCCACCAGTCGCCGAGCCAGACCTCGACCCAGGCGTGGCTCTCGCCGCGCGCCACCTCACCGAGCACCGCCCGGTCCCCGCCGGGGTGCAGGTAGCCGCTGACGTAGCGCGCCGGCAGGCCGCACGCGCGCAGCAGGGCCAGGCTCACGTGGGCGATGTCCTGGCACACGCCGGCGCCCAGCTGCCAGGCCTCCACGGCGCTCGTGGACACACCGGTGGAGCCCGGTCGGTAGGTCACCCCGTCGTGCACGGTCGCGAAGACGCGCTGCGCCGTCTCGGTCGGCGAGCCCGCGCGGCACTCCTGGGCGAGGGCGACGAGCGCCTCGTCCGGGACGGCCCGCACGCTCGGCACCAGCAGCTCGACGTGCCGGTCGCGGACCGCTTCGTCGCGCAGGAGGTCCCACCCGGCGTCGGACGGCGGCGGCTGCTCGTCGGCGGTCTCCACCACCGACGTGGCGGTGACCTCCAGCTCGGTGTGCGGGACGTGGACGCCGAAGGAGGTCACCTGCGTGCCCCAGTAGTCCCAGTAGCGCTGCTGCCGGGCCGGCGGCACGGTCTCCACCCGCGCCTCGAGCGTGAGCTGCGCCGGCCCCGTCTGCGGCACGAGCCGCGCCTCGTTGTAGGAGGCGGTCACCTCCCCGTCGTAGCGGTAGCCCGTGGTGTGCCGGACCCCCACGCGCCAGCTCATGCCTCCCCCTCCGCGGTCCAGGACAGGGCCGGGCCGTGCGCGAAGTAGCGCGCCCCCAGCGCCTCGCCGGCCTCCTGCACCGACTGCTGCAGCCGGTCGAGCAGCTCGGGCAGGTCGCGCAGCAGCTCGTCGTGCGTGCGGAACTCCAGGTCGGTCCGGGCCCGCCCCAGCGCGCGGCGCGCCCCGTCCTCCACCCCGGCGCGGTCGGCCGTCGGGTCCAGCTGCACGAGGCAGGCCTCGGCCTGGGCCAGCGCCGCGAAGGCCGAGCGCGGGAAGAGCCGGTCCAGCACGAGGAACTGCACCACCCGCTCGGGCTCGACCGCGGAGCGGTAGGTGCGCAGGTAGGCCTCGTGGGCGCTGCAGGACCGCAGCAGGTCGACCCACCCGCTGTTCGTCCGGGAGCGACCGATCCGGACCCGCAGCAGCCGGGCCGTCATGTCCACCCGCTCGACCGAGCGCCCCAGCACCAGGAAGCGCCACCCGTCGTCGCGCGGCATCGTCGTGTCGAGCAGTCCCGCGACGAGGGCGGACCGCTCGCGGACGTAGCGGAAGAAGCCGTGCGGCCCCCCCATCGCCCGCGCCGCCACCTCCTGGGTGGGCAGCGCGTGGTAGGTCGCGTTCAGGGCCTCCCACAGCTCGCTGGACAGCGCCTCCCGCACCCCCCGCGCGGCGTCCCGGGCCGACGCCAGCGCCCCGGAGATCGTGCCGGGCACGGTGCGGGGGAAGCACAGCCCCTCGGCCACCCGGCGCGGGTCGAGCTCGCCGTCGGGCACCGGCGCCCCCATCACCTGCAGCACGTCGCGCGAGGCCACCTGGGCGTCCACCCACGGGTCCTCGAGCAGCGCGTGGACGTGCACGTCGAGCAGCCGGCTGGTGTCCTCGGCGCGCTCGACGTAGCGGCCGATCCAGTAGAGCTCCTCCGCGACCCGGCTCAGCACGACGCACCCCCGGCGGCTGCTGCTGCTGCTGCTGCTGCTGCTCGTCGGTCCCGGCACCGGGGCCGCGGGCCATGCGGTGCCGGCCGGCGCCCGCCTGCGGGAGCTGCACCGGGGCCTCGGCGTCCGGGTCCTCGCCGGCCTGCCCCGCCTCGCCGGCGAGCACCCAGGTGTCCTTGCTGCCGCCGCCCTGGCTGGAGTTGACGACCAGCGAGCCCTCCGGCAGGGCCACCCGCGTCAGCCCGCCGGGCACGACCCAGACGTCCCGCCCGTCGTGCACCGCGAAGGGCCGCAGGTCCACGTGCCGCGGCGCGAGCCGGTCCCCCACGTGCGTCGGGCTCGTCGACAGCCGCACGACGCGCTGGGCGATCCAGCCGCGCGGGTCGGCCTGCACCGCGCGCCGGAGCCGGGCGAGCTCCTCGTCGGTGGCCTGCGGGCCGATGACCAGGCCCTTGCCGCCCGACCCGTCGACCGGCTTGAGGACCAGCTGGTCGAGCGTGTCCAGCACGAGCGCGAGCTCGTCGGGGTCCTCGAGCCGGTGCGTGTCGACGTTCGGCAGCAGCGGCTCCTCGCCCAGGTAGTAGCGGACCAGGTCCGGGACGTAGGTGTAGAGGAGCTTGTCGTCCGCCACGCCGTTGCCGACCGCGTTGGCGATCGTGACGCCGCCGGCCCGGGCGGCGTTGAGCAGTCCCGGGCACCCGACCAGGCTGTCCGGGCGGAAGTGCAGCGGGTCGAGGAACTCGTCGTCGACCCGGCGGTACACCACGTCGACGCGCCGCTCGCCCTGCGTGGTGCGCATCCACACCGCGTCGTCCCGGCAGCTGAGGTCGCGCCCCTCGACCAGCTCGACGCCCATGAGCCGCGCGAGCAGCGAGTGCTCGAAGTAGGCGCTGTTGTAGACGCCCGGCGTCAGGACCACGACGACGGGGTCGTCCGTACGCCCCGGCGCGGCGGCCCGCAGCGCCGCCAGCAGGCGAGCCGGGTAGTCGCTCACCGGGCGGACCCGGTGCCGCGCGAGCAGCTCCGGGAAGGTGCGCGCCATGGCCCGCCGGTTCTCCACGACGTAGCTGACCCCGCTCGGTGTGCGCAGGTTGTCCTCGAGCACCCGGAAGTCCCCGCGCTCGTCGCGGATGAGGTCCACACCGCTGACGTGGACACGCACGCCGTTGGGCGGGACGACCCCGTGCGCGGCGCGGCTGTGCGCGCCGCAGCTGGCGACCACGCGGCGCGGCACGATGCCGTCGTCCAGCACCTGCTGGGTGCCGTAGACGTCCGCGAGGAACGCCTCCAGCGTGCGCACCCGCTGCTGGACCCCGCGCTCGACGAGGTCCCACTCGGAGGCGGTCACCACCCGCGGCACGAGGTCGAGCGGGAAGGGACGCTCCTCCCCGGACAGGCTGAAGGTGATGCCCTGGTCCCGGAAGGCCCGCGAGAGAGCGGCCGCGCGGGTGTCGAGGTCGGCGGTGCTCAGCTCGCTGAGCGCACGGTGCAGCTCGGCGCTCTCCGGGTGCGGCCGGCCGTCCCGGCCCACGACCTCGTCGTACGCTCCGGCCGGGTCGAGCCGGTAGCCGTCGAAGAGGTCGCCCACGCGGGGCACGGTAAGCCCCTCCCGTGTCGGCCGTGTGACGCCTGCCGCCGGCCGTCCGCGGTCCGTCAGGGGTGCGGTGGCCGGGCCGTCCGGCCGGACCGGCTGCTAGCCTTCGTGCAGACGCGTGCTGCGCTGCCGCACGCCTGTAGACGCCGGCACGACCCCCCAGACCGACGAGGACCTCAGCGCGTGGCCAACATCAAGTCCCAGATCAAGCGCAACAAGACCAACGAGAAGGCGCGGCTGCGCAACAAGTCGGTCAAGAGCTCGCTGAAGACGGCGGTGCGGCGCTTCCGCGCGGCCGCGGAGTCCGGCGACGTGGCGACGGCGACCGCGCAGCTGCAGGTCGCGAGCCGCCAGCTCGACAAGGCCGCCAGCAAGGGCGTCATCCACGCCAACCAGGCCGCCAACCGCAAGTCCGCGATGGCGAAGCGCACCGCGCAGCTGGCCGCGAGCACGCCCAGCAGCTGAGCCTCGCGCTGACCGGCCGGTCAGCGCCTCGCCCGCGCCCGACGGCGCCGGTCCCCTCCGGGTCCGGCGCCGTCGGCGTGTCCGGAGGTCAGCCGCCGGGCTCCGGCGGTGGCGCGCCCGCCACGACCCGCCGCAACGGACGGGCCAGCAGCCCGGCGAGGACGTCGTGCGCCTTGACCAGGGCGGCGACGGTGAGCGGCAGCACGAGCAGCGTCCAGGCCGTCGCGACGTCGGCGAGCACGAGCACCGCGGCGAGGGCGACCGAGCCGTCCGACAGGAGCGCGCGCTGCCAGCCCCGGGGCCGGACCCGGCGCAGCCTCAGCAGCCGCCAGGTGAGCGGGGTCCGGCTCACCGGGCCCCGTGGGCCTGCACGACGGCCAGCAGCGCACGCTCGACAGCGTGCTGGCCGTCGGCGGCACCGCCCTTGACCTCGGCATCGGCCCGGGCGACGGCGCGCAGCGCCTGCGACAGCCCCTCGGGCTGCCAGCCGCGGGCCTGCTTGCGGGTGCGGTCGACCTTCCACGGCGGCATCCCGAGCCGGGTCGCCACCGAGGCCGCCGGCTCGTGCCCCGCCGAGGCGACGAAGGCGATGGAGCGCAGGGCGTCGGCGAGGGCGCTCGTCACGAGCACGGGCGCCAGCCCGGTCGCCTGCCCGTAGCGGGTGAGCTCCAGCGCGCCGGCCAGGTCGCCCTCGACCGCGCGGTCGGCGACGGCGAAGCCCTTGAGGTCGGCCCGGCCGCGGTGGTAGCGCCCGACGACCTCCTCGTCGATCGGACCGGCGGTGTCGGACAGCAGCTGCGACGCCGCGGACGTCAGCTCGCGCAGGTCGGTGCCGACCGCGTCGAGCAGAGCGGTCACCGCCGCCTCGGTGACCGACCTGCCGTCGGCCCGCAGCTCGTCGCGCACGAAGTCGCGTCGCGCGCTCGGCCGGGTCAGCTTGGGCGCGTCGACCCGGACGGCGCCCGCCTCGGCGAGCGACGCGACGAGCGCCTTGCCCTTGGCCCCGCCGGCGTGGTGGACGACGAGGTGCACCTCCTCCAGCGGGTCGCCCGCGTACGCCGTCAGCTCGGCGGCCACCCGCTTGTCCAGGTCCTGCGCGCCGCGGACGACCACGACCCGGCCCTCGCCGAACAGCGAGGGGCTCAGCAGCTCGGGGAGGTCGCCGGGCTGCAGCTCGACCGCGGCGAGGTCCCGGACGTCGACCTGCGGGTCCTGCTCCCGCGCGGCCCGCACGACCCGGCCGACGGCGCGCGTGACGAGCAGCTCCTCGTCGCCGACGACGAGCGTGAGCGGCACGAGCACGGACCGGGGCGGCACCCGACGATGCTGCCACGGCACGGACCCGGCCGACGGCGCGCGGGCTGGGCCGGGGACGGCTCAGACCGTGGCGCAGCCCAGGTCGCGACGGCGGCCGCTCCCGTCGAGCACCTGGACGCACACCGGGTGCCCGACGGCGCTCAGCGGCAGGCGGATCCCCCACGTCCGGCCGGACGCCGCCTCGGCGTAGAGGTCCCCGCCGGCGCTCGCCGCTCTGACCACGGCCGTCGTGTAGGGGCGGCCGTCGACCTGCACGGCGACCCGCGGCAGGTCCGTGCGCGGGCTGGTCCACGCGGCGGCCCACCCGTGCAGCGTCACGAAGCGGGAGGACCGGGTCGCGCCGTACCACCAGCCCCGCGGGCCGTCGTCACCGACGACGCCGGGCACGGCCGCGTCGAGGAGCGCCTCGTACGCGGCACACGCAGCCCCGTCGGCCGGGTGCACGCCGTCGCCGCGCACGTGCTCGGGGTGCTGCTGGAGCAGGGCGTCCCACTCGACGACCTTGAGGTTGGCCGCGCCCGCCGCGAGCCGGCGCAGCGCCGCGTTGAAGACGTCGAGCCGGTCCTGGGTGACCGGGTCGTGGCTGGTGATCCACAGCACCGGCCGGCCGTGCGCCTGCTCGAGGAACCACCGGACGTTGTCGACGTACTCCTCCAGCGTCAGGTGCCGCACGTCGTTGGTGCCCAGGCCGACGATCAGCGCCCCCGCGTCGTGGAACCACACCTGCTCCAGGGCGTTGGAGTCCTCGGTGACCGTCTCGGGCGGCCAGCTGCCCTGGCCCTGCAGGCGCTGCCGCATGAGCGTCGTGGTCACCCCGGGCCACGCGACGTGCCCGAGGTCGCGCCAGCCCAGCCCGAGGCCGCCGCCCTGCCGAGCGCTGAGCACGCACCCGGCGAGCACGCTGTCGCCGATCGCGAAGACGTAGGGGTTGCCGTCGTTCGCCCACGACCGGGTCGGCGCGGACGGCAGCCCGCGCAGCGCGTCGTCGGCGGCGGCGGAGGCGGAGGCGCCCGCCAGGGCGACCACGACCGCCAGCAGGAGCCCGGCGAGGGCCGGGACCCGGCGTCGGCGGGCCCAGGCCCCGGGCAGCGGTCGGCGCAGCACCGGGAGATGCTGCCACGCGCGCGGCGCGCGGGTCAGCGGGACGGTCCGCGTCCTCCGCGGGACACGAGGTGCAGCGTCCCGCCTGAGCCCACGACGACCGCGAGGTCGCCGTCCCGGTCGGTGCGGGCCGTGTGGGCGCCCCGCTGCTCCAGGCCGGCCAGGGTGCGCGCCGACGGGTGGCCGTAGGTGTTGCCGGCGCCGACGCTGGTGAGCGCCAGCCGGGGCGCGACGGCGGCGAGGAACGCCGCGTCCTGCGACGCGCTGCCGTGGTGCGGCACCTTGAGCACGTCCGCGCGCAGGTCGACGCCCGTGGCGAGCAGGTCGGCCTGCCCCTCGGGCTCGGCGTCTCCGGGGAGCAGGACGACGACCCCCTGCACGACGACCCGCAGCACGACGCTGTCGTTGTTGGGGTCCGAGCTCGAGCCGTGGTAGCTGCGCAGCGGCGCCAGCACCTGCCAGCGGGCCGCTCCTGCCACGCGCTCCTCCCCCAGGGACGCCGGCACGAGCGGCACCCCCGCCCGCCGCGCCTCGGCCGCCACGTCGGCCACCTGCCGCGGCGGCTGGTCGCTCGGCCCGACCTCCACCGCGGCGACCTGGCGGCCGCGCAGCACGCCGGGCAGCCCGTCGACGTGGTCCGCGTGGGGGTGCGTGAGCACGAGCAGCGGCACCCGGCGGACGCCGAGCCGGCGCAGGCACCCGTCCACGAGGTCGGGGTCCGGACCCGCGTCGACGACCAGGGCGCTGCCGGGGGCCGTGCGCACGACCACGGCGTCGCCCTGGCCGACGTCGCAGGCCACGACGGCCCACCCGGCCGGCGGCCAGGCCGGGTGGGCCACGGCGAGGCCGCCCCATGCCGTCGCCGCGGCGGTCCCGGCGACGAGGAGCACGCGCCGGGCCGGCGGGACGGCGAGCGCCGCCACGACGAGCAGCGTGCAGCCGGCCAGCAGCAGTCCGCCCGGGGTGCCGTCCGGCCACGGCAGACCGGCCAGCGGGAGGCGGGCGCCCGTGGAGGCCACCAGGACCAGCCAGGCCGTCGGCAGCCAGGCCACCCACGCGAGCAGCTGGGCCGCCGGCAGGCACACCGGCGCCACCAGCGCGGCCGCGACCCCGAGCACGGTGGCGGGGGCGACCGCGGGCGCGGCCACGAGGTTGGCCGGCACCGAGAGCGCGCCGAGCTGACCGGACAGCGCGACGACCACCGGGCCGCAGGCCGCCGAGGCGGCCGCCGGCACGGCCACGGCGTCGGCGGCCCACCCGGGCAGCCGCCGGGCCAGTGCGTCCCGCCAGGGCGGGGCGAGCACGAGCAGCCCGGCAGTGGCCAGCACCGACAGCGCGAAGCCCGGGCTGCCCGCGAGCTCGGGGGCGACGAGCACGAGGACGAGGACCGTGGCCGACAGTCCGGGCAGGGCGCGGCGGCGGCCGCCGGTCTGCAGGGCCAGCAGCCCGAGACCGCCCATCCCGGCTGCCCGCAGCACCGACGGGGACGGTCGCACGAGCACGACGAACCCGACGAGCACCAGCCCCGCCAGGGCGGGGCGCCAGCGTCGTCCCACCCCGGCTCGGCCGCAGGCGGCCAGGACCGCCGCGAGCAGGATGGCGACGTTCGTGCCGGAGACGGCCGTGAGGTGCGTGAGGCCGACCGTCCGGAAGTCGGCGGTGAGCTCGGGCGACTGGCCCCCGGTGTCCCCCACCACCAGGCCCGGCAGCAGGCCCCGCTCGTCCGTCGGCAGGGGCGCCACGGCGTCGCGCAGACCCTGGCGCAGGCGCCCCGCGGTGCGCTGGACCCGACTGGGCGGGGACAGGACGTGCGGTGCGCCGCGGGCGGAGAGCACCGCCGAGACGTCGTCCCCGGAGCGTGCGGGCGCCAGTCTCCCCTCGACGACGAGGTGCTGCGACGGCAGCAGGCCGCGCCAGCCGGGGTCGCTCGACAGGACGAGGACCGGTGTCCGGAGTCGGCTGCTCCGGCTGCCGGCGTCGACCCGCTCCGCGCGCAGGCGAGCGACGAACAGGGGCTCGCGGCCGGCTCGTGGTGCCGCGGGGCGCGGGTCGTCGACGAGCACCCCCGACAGCCGCACCGCGGCCTCGCGCTGCGCGAGCGCCGGCAACGGCCCGCCCTCGCGAGCGGCGACCCGCGCCGCCGTCGCCAGCCCGGCGGCCGCGGCGCACAGCAGCACCGCCGCCGCGACGCGCTGCCGCGGGGGGCAGCGGCGCCGCAGCACCAGCAGCAGGCCGAGGGCCGTCGAGGCGGCGGCGGCCAGCAGGACCACCCGCGGCGGCGGCAGGCGCCCCAGCCAGGCCGCGGTCCACCCCGCCACCGCCGGCAGGACCAGGCGCAGGTCGGGAGGCGGCGCCTGCGGCTGGTCCGGGGTCCCCCCCGGCGCCGGCTCGACCGGCCGCTCCGCCGGGCCGGTCACACGGCCACCTTCGCCTTGATCTGGGCGTACTTGCTCTCGCCGATCCCCTCCACCTCGCGCAGCTGGTCGACGCTGCCGAACCGGCCGTGCTCGGTGCGCCAGTCGACGATGCGCTGCGCGAGCACCGGGCCCACCCCCGGCAGGGCGTCGAGGTCGGCCGTCGTCGCGGTGTTGAGGTCGACGAGCCCCCGGGCACCCGCGCCTCCGGCCCCGCCCGGAGCGGCGACACCGGTGCCCGGAGGGACGCCGACGAGCACCTGCTCGCCGTCCACGAGCCGCCTCGCGAGGTTGAGCCCGGTGAGGTCGGCGTCAGGAGCGGCACCCCCGGCCGCGCGGACGGCGTCGTCGACCCGGCTGCCCGCCGGCAGGCGCAGCAGGCCGGGGTGCGCGACCCGGCCACCGACCGACACGACCACCTCGCCGCCCGGGCCGGGCGACGCACCCCCGGCGCTGCCGGGGACCGGTGCACCGCTGCGGACCACGTCGGGCGCCGGCACGGGAGACGGCCGGCCGCGCAGGACCACGCCGGCGCTCAACGCCGCGGCGAGCAGCCCCACGAGGGCGAGCACGACCAGGCCGCGGCGTCCGGGGTCGACGCGTGCGGCGCGCCAGGCGTCGAGGACGCCCGTCCCGCCGCCTGCGCCGTGGCGCGCGTCCCCCGGGCGCGTCGCTGCACCGGGGGCCGCCGGGACTGCGGACGGGCCGTCCGGCGCGACCGCCGAGGCGTCCGACGGTCCGTCCCGCACCCACCGGTCCCGCACCGCCTCCTCCCCCGGGAGCCCGGTCCCCCACGCGTCCCCGCTGCCCCCGCCGCTGTCCTCGCCGCTGTCCTCGCCGTGCCCGCCGACCTCGTCCGCGCCGTGCCCGCCCACCCGCGGGCCGGCCGGTCCGGGACCACCCGGCACCCACCCGACCGGCGCGGGCAGCAGGACCGCCAGGCGCCGGTGCACCGCCGGGTCGGGGGACGGAGGACGGCGCAGGGACGGCACCGCCGGACCGTAGGCAGGCGGCGCGGGGCGAGCGTGCTCCTCGCAGGTCGCTGTGGACGGGGCCGCGCCCTGGGGACGGAGCGCCGGTCCCGACGGCCCCCGGTGTCAGCGTCGGGCGACGACCACGCCGAGCAGGCCCGGTCCGGCGTGCGCGCCGACGACGGCTCCCACCTGCACGACGTGCAGCGCCAGGACGCGGGGCAGCCGGCGCCGCAGCCGCTCGGCGAGCAGGCCAGCCCTCTCGGGCGCCGCGAGGTGGTGCACGGCCAGCTCGACCGGCCGGTCGCCCGCCGCCTCGACGGCGAGGTCCTCCAGGCGCGCCAGCGCCCGGGCGGTCGTCCGCACCTTCTCCCGGGGGGCGATCGACCCGTCGACCACCTGCAGCAGCGGCTTGACGCCCAGTGCCGTGCCGACGAGGGCCTGCGCGGCGCCGGTGCGGCCCCCGCGGCGCAGGTGCTCCAGCGTGTCCACGTAGAACAGCAGCGTGCTCGCTGCCGCCGAGCGCTCCGCAGCGGCGACGACCTCGCTCACGTCCGCCCCTCCCGCCGCCGCGCGGGCGGCCGCGAGCACGGCGAAGCCCAGACCCATCGCCACCGTGCGGGAGTCGACGACCACCACGTCCAGGCCCTCCGCCGCCACCGAGTCCGCTGCGAGCCGGGCGGCGGCCACCGTCCCCGACAGCTCCGCCGACAGGTGGATAGACACGACCGCCTCGGCCCCGCTGCGCCGGTAGGCCGCGGCCAGCTCGGCCGGCGTGGGGCGCGACGTCGTGACCCGGGCGCGCCGGTCGCGCAGGGCCTCCGCGACGTCGTCCGGCGACACCTGCCGGCCCTCCTCACCGGTCTGGCGCCCCAGCACGACGTGCAGCGGCACCACACCGAGGCGGTGCCGCTCGACGAGGTCGGCCGGCAGGTAGGCCGTGCTGTCGGTGACCACGGCGACGCGGGAGGTCCGCCGGCGGGAGTTCACGGGCCCGGTGCGCGCCGCGCGCGGAACGCGGCCACGTGCGTGCGGTTCGCGCACGCGGTCCCGCAGAAGAGCCGCGAGCGGTTCTTGGACAGGTCGACGAGCACGTCGTCGCAGCGCTCGGCCGCGCACACCCGCAGGCGCGACAGCTCGCCGGCCCGCACGACGTCGACGAGGGCCATCGCCGCCTCGACCGCCATCCGGTGCGCCAGCGGGGCGTGCGGGGCCGTGGCGTGCAGGTGCCATCCCCACCCGCCGTGCGTGACCAGCTGGGGCAGCGCGCTGCCCTCGCGGAGCAGGTCGTTGACCAGCGCCACGACCGCCCCCTCGTCGCCGGCCCAGAGCGCCCGCAGCCGGGGCCGGAGCGCCCGCACCTCGTCGAGCTCGCGCGCGTCGCCCCGCAGGTCGCCCGTCCACGACCAGTCGCGGGTGAAGGCCGCCAGCGCCGCCACGTCCGGCAGCCCCTCGGCCCGGCCCGGTGCGACCGCGGTGTTGACCAGGGCTGCGGCGCCCGCCAGCGCGACCTCGGTGTCATGGGTGAACAGCACGTTGACCCCTTTCACCTCGACCGCTACTCTCCGACAGGCCCCACCGTAATGGTCGTGGCGAGACATTGCCCCTGACAGGAGGACCGTGGCGACGCGCAGCAGCTCGGCCGGGCTGGGTCTGGCCCTGCTCTCGGCCGGCACCTTCGGCACCTCGGGCGCCTTCGCCTCGAGCCTCATCGACGCCGGCTGGACGCCCGGCTCCGCGGTGACCGTCCGCATCGTGCTCGCCGCCCTCGTGCTCACCGTGCCCGCGGCGCTGCAGCTGCGCGGCACCGGAGACCGGCTGCGGCGCGGCCTGCCGCTGCTCGGCGCGTACGGCCTGTTCGCGGTGACGGCAGCGCAGCTGTGCTACTTCCAGGCCGTCCAGCACCTGTCGGTCGCCGTCGCCCTGCTGCTGGAGTACTCCGGCACCCTGCTCGTCGTGCTCTGGGTGTGGTTGCGCTCGGGCTCCCGTCCCGGACGGCTCACGCTCGGCGGCGCGGCGCTGTGCCTCGTCGGGCTCGGCCTGGTCCTCGACCTCCTCGGGGCCGCCGACGTCGACCCGGTGGGGGTGCTGTGGGGGCTCGGCGCGGCCGTCGGGCTCGCCGTCTACTTCGTCGTGTCCGCGAGCACCGACGGCGACGCGCTCCCGCCGCTCGTCGTCGCCTGGGGCGGCCTGGCCGTCGGCGGCGCGCTGCTGCTCGCCGCAGGAGCGGTCGGCGTGCTGCCGCTCGCCGCGCCGCGGACCGACGTCGTGCTCTCCGGCGCGCAGGTGTCCTGGCTGGTCCCGGTGCTCGGCCTCGCCCTGGTCGCGGCGGTCGTGGCGTACGTCGCCGGGATCGCCGCCGCGCGGCTGCTCGGCGCCACGGTGTCGTCCTTCGTCGGGCTCACCGAGGTGCTCTTCGCGGTCCTGTTCGCCTGGCTGCTCGTGGGTCAGGGACTGGGCGCCGTGCAGCTGGTCGGCGGCCTGCTCGTGCTGGGCGGCATCGCGCTGGTGCGCCTCGACGAGCGGCCCGCGCCGGCGGCGACGACCCCGCACGAGCAGGTCGCGCTGGTCTGACCGCCGTCAGGCGGGCACGACGTTGACGAGCCGCGGCGCCCGCACGACCACGGTCCGCACGCCGCGCCCGTCCAGCGTGCGGACCACGCCGTCCGAGGCGAGCGCGAGCTCGCGCAGCTCGTCCTCCCCGATGCCGGGCGGCACCTCCAGCCGCTCGCGGACCTTGCCCGCCACCTGCACGACGCAGGTGACGGTGTCCTCGACGAGCAGGGCAGGGTCGGCGGTCGGCCAGGTGCTGTCGTGCACCGAGTCGCCGGCCTCGACGTCGTGCCCGAGCCGCGACCAGACCTCCTCGGCCGTGTAGGGCACGTAGCAGGACAGCATCGTCGCGAGCGCCTCGACGCCCTCGCGCAGCGAGCCCGCCGCGGGCTGCGCCGCGTCGACGCCCTTGCGCAGCGCCGACGTGAGCTCCATGAGCCGCGCGATCCCGACGTTGAGCCGCTGGCCCTCGACGAGGCGGGTCACCTCGTCGACGCTGCGGGCGACCGCGCGGTCGACGACCTCGTCGCGGGCGCCGCCCCCCGGGAGCGCCGCGACGTCCGCGGCCAGGCGCAGCACCCGCGACAGGTACTTCACCGAGCCCGACGGCGACACGTCCGCCCAGTCGATGTCGTCCTCCGGGGGGCCGGCGAAGACGATCGTCAGGCGCACCGCGTCGACGCCGTACGCCGACAGCTGCTGACCCAGGTCGACGCCGTTGCCGAGCGACTTGCTCATGGCCTTGCCCTGGTTGACGACCTGGCCCTGGTTCATGAGCGCGGCGAAGGGCTCCACCGGCTCGACGAGGCCCATGTCGTGCAGGACCTTCATGAAGAACCGGCTGTAGAGCAGGTGCAGGATCGCGTGCTCGACGCCGCCGACGTACTGCGCGACCGGCATCCACTCGCGCACCGCGGCGACGTCGAACGGTCCGCCCTCGTGGCGCGGCGAGCAGTAGCGCAGGTAGTACCAGGACGAGTCGACGAACGTGTCCATGGTGTCGGTGTCGCGCTGCGCCGGCCCGCCGCAGGACGGGCAGGTCGTGCTCACCCAGTCGGTGGCCGCACCCAGCGGCGAGGTGCCGGCCGGCTTGAGCGCGTCGCCGCGCAGGTCGGGCAGCTCGACGGGCAGCTGGTCGTCCGGCACGGCGACCTCGCCGCACGACGGGCAGTGCACGATCGGGATGGGGGTGCCCCAGAAGCGCTGGCGGGACAGCAGCCAGTCGCGCAGCCGGTAGTTGACGGCGCCCTTCCCGCCACCGCGCGCCTCGAGGTCGGCGACGACCCGCTCGATCGCCTCGGCCTTGCGCAGGCCGTCGTACGGGCCGCTGTTGACCAGCACGCCGTCACCGGCAGTCGCTCCCCCGGTCTCGCCGGGGTCGGGCTGGCCGGTGTCGACGACCACCCGCACCGGCAGGCCGAAGGCACGGGCGAAGTCCAGGTCGCGCTGGTCGTGCGCCGGCACGGCCATGATGGCGCCGGTGCCGTAGTCGGCGAGCACGTAGTCGGCGGCGTAGACCGGGACCTGCTCACCGGTCACCGGGTTGAGCGCGGTGACGCCGAGGTCGACGCCGGTCTTGGGCCGGTCGGTGGACTGCCGGTCGATGTCCGACAGCGCGCGGACCTGCTCCCGGTAGGCCTCGAGCGCCTCGCGCTGCTCGGGCGCGCACAGCTCCAGCGCCAGGGGCGCGTCGGCCGCCACGACGAAGAAGGTCGCGCCGTACAGCGTGTCCGGCCGGGTGGTGAAGACCGTGACGACCCGCTCGCCGACGACGAAGTCGACGTGGGCGCCCTGGGACCGGCCGATCCAGTTCTCCTGCATCTTGAGCACGCGGTCGGGCCAGCGGCCGCGCAGCTGCTCCATGTCGGCGAGCAGCCGGTCGGCGTACTCGGTGACCCGGAAGAACCACTGGGTCAGCTCGCGCTTGGTGACCGGGGTGCCGCAGCGCTCGCAGGCCCCCTGCACCACCTGCTCGTTGGCGAGCACGGTCTGGTCCTTCGGGCACCAGTTGACCGCCGAGCTCTTGCGGTAGGCCAGCCCCCGCTCGCGGAAGCGCAGGAACAACCACTGCGTCCAGCGGTAGTACTCCGGGTCCGACGTGTGCAGCCGCCGCGACCAGTCGAAGCTGACGGCGTACCGGCGGAACGACTCGGCCTGCGTCTCGATGTTGGCGTACGTGTAGGTCGCCGGGTGCTCGTCGCGCTTGATGGCGGCGTTCTCCGCCGGCAGGCCGAAGGAGTCCCAGCCGACCGGGTGGAGCACGTCGTGCCCGCGGCGCATCCAGTAGCGGGCGAGCACGTCCGCCAGGCCCCACGCCTCCGCGTGCCCCATGTGCAGGTCGCCGCTGGGGTACGGGAACATGTCGAGCACGTAGGTCTTCGGAGCCCCGTCGCGCCGCCCGGCGCGGTAGAGGTCGAGGCGGTCCCACACCGGCAGCCAGCGGTCCTGCACGGCGTGCGGGTCGTACGCGCGCTCGTCCTGGGCGGGCGGGGCCTCGGTCACGGTCGTCCTCTCGCTGCGTGCGCCCGGGCGGGCGGACTGCTCGTCCAGCCTAGGCTCGGAGCGTGTCGCAGCTGCTGGAGGGAGAGCCGGCGCTGCGCCCCTCCCCCTGGCAGGTGGGGAGCCGGCGACCGGTCCACCGGCGTCGGCTGCTGCTCGGCTCCGCGGCGGCCTTCGCGCTGGTGTCGGCCTTCTTCGGCTTCCCCACGGGCCGCGAGGTCGTGACCGCGTGGCTGCTCCTGCTGCTGTACGGCGTCGTCGGCGGGGACGGGCGGGCGTGGCGCCGCGCCGTGGTCCACGACTGGCTGCCGCTGCTGGCGGTGCTGTTCGCCTACGACACCCTGCGCGGCTTCGCCAAGGACCTCGTCGGCCGGGCGCACGTGCTGCCGCAGCTGCGGGCCGACGAGGCGCTCTTCGGCTGGGCCACCGGCGGCCGGGTGCCGACGGTGTGGCTGCAGGAGCACCTCTACCGCGCCGTGCCCGCCTGGTACGACTACGCGGTCGTGCCCGTCTACATGAGCCACTTCGTGGTGCCCACGGCCGTCGCGGCGGGGCTGTGGGCGCGCTCCTACGAGCGGTTCCGGCGCTTCGCCTGGAGCCTGGTCGTGCTCACCGCAGCGACGCTGTCGACGTACGCGCTGTTCCCGGCCGAGCCGCCGTGGCTGGCCAGCACGACGCACCCCGACCTGCTGTCGCCGGTCGTGCGGGTCACCCCGCACACCCTGGCCGTCAGCGGGATCCCGACCATCCACAACGCGGTGCAGCGGGGTGAGGCCTACGCCAACCCGGTGGCGGCGATCCCGTCGCTGCACAGCGCCGTGCCGATGCTCATCGTCCTGCTGGCGTGGCCGTACTGCCGGCGGCTCGGCCGCACGCTGCTCTCCGGCTACCTGGCCGCCATGACCTTCACCCTGGTGTACGGCGGGGAGCACTACGTCGTCGACGTGCTGCTCGGCTGGGCGTACGCCGGGGCCTCGGTGGCTGCGGTCGCCGCGCTCCTCCCGCGGGTCGACGCCCGGCGGGCCCGGCGGGCCGTCGCACGCACCTAGAGCGGCTCCAGCCCGGTGCAGGTCCGGCGCTGCTCGCGCTCGCGCAGCGCCCGATCGCGCGCGGCGCCGGTCAGGGGGACGGGCCGCATGGCCGTGATGACGCCGGGGTCGAACCGCGCCCCGGTGGTGGCGCGCCCCCGGACGGTCAGGGTGAGCACGCCGGTCTGGGCGGTCGCGCCGGACGCGCTGTAGAAGAGGAAGTTCCCGAGCCCGTAGGCGACGTAGGCGCCGCCCAGCCGGCCGTCCCCGAGCAGCACGTGGGCGTGGCTGCCCACGACGACGTCGGCGCCGGCGTCCGCCAGCGTCCGGGCGATCGTCGTCGCCTGGGGAGGGGGGCAGGGGGACCGCTCCACCCCCCAGTGCAGGAAGACGACGACGGTGTCGCTGGTCGCCCGCGCCTCGCGCACCGCCGCCACCAGCCGGTCGACCTCGTAGGCGGACGCCAGCCCGGGCTTGCCCGGACCGGCCGTCCAGGCCGCCTTCACCGAGGAGTCGAGCACCTGGGTCGCTCCGAGGAAGGCCAGACGCTGCCCCTTCACGGTCGTGCGGAACGGCGCGTACGCCTGGTCGGCGTCGCGACCGGCCCCGACCAGGGGCAACCGGTGCGCCGCAGCGGCGTCGAGGGTGTCGAGCAGCCCGGTCCGCCCGTAGTCCTCGCCGTGGTTGTTCGCGAGGGTGACGACGTCGATCCCGGCCGAGGTGAGACCGTCCAGCGCCGAGGCGGGACCGCGGAAGACGTACTGCTTGCTCGCGGCCTCCCCTCGTGAGGTCACGGCCGTCTCGAGGTTGACCATGGCGACGTCCGCGGCGCGCAGCACGTCGGCGAACCCGGCAGGGACCCGGCCGTCGACGAGGCCGCGCTCGAAGTGCGTGTCGCCGGCGAACGCGATCGTCACCGGCTCCCCGGTGGCCGTCCCCGGTGGCGGGGCGGCGACGGGACGCCGGCTCGGCGCGGAGGGCGGGGCAGAGCCCTCTGTCGGGCTCGACACCGCGGGACCTGCGGCGGGCGGCGGCGCCCCGACCGGAGCGGGCCCCGAGCTGCAGCCCGCCGCGAGCAGCCCGGCCGCCAGCAGGGCGGTCACGGGTGCTGCTCGTCGCACGGCGGGAGGCCTCCGCGGGTCTGGTCCTGGAACGCACGACGAGGGCCACCCGGTGGGGTGGCCCTCGTCGTGAGGGGTTGAAGTCCGGCGGCGTCCTACTCTCCCACACAGTCTCCCGTGCAGTACCATCGGCGCTGAAAGGCTTAGCTTCCGGGTTCGGAATGGAGCCGGGCGTTTCCCTCTCGCCATGGCCGCCGTGACACTTGTCGAGCCGGGCGCCACCCGAGATGCCCGCAGGACCACCTGCAGAGCAGGGATCCCGGAGCCCCGGGTGGCGGTGCCCGTGTCTCGGGAACCGCACAGTGGACGCGTAGCACTTCATGG
>CAVSEK010000001.1:0-525863 GCA_963726975.1 uncultured Actinomycetota bacterium | reverse complement strand
TGGCGGTGCACCTGCCGCTGTCGGCCGAGGCGCAGGCCGAGGCCCGCATCCTCATGCTGTCCAGCAACAACATCCTGTCGCCGGCGAACGGCCGCCCGATCACCGCGCCGACGCAGGACATGGTCCTGGGCATCTACTACCTCACGACGCAGACGCGACGGCGCCGCGGGCGAGGGCCGGGCGTTCTCCTCGCTGGCCGAGGCCGTCATGGCCAAGGACGCCGGCGAGCTCGACCTGCAGGCCAAGGTCAAGCTGCGCATGCGCGACGTCGTGCCGCCGCGCGGCGCCGTCCTGCCGGAGGACGGCGGGCTCTACCTGCTCGAGACCACGCTGGGCCGCGCGCTGTTCAACGAGACGCTGCCGGAGGACTACCCCTTCGTCGACGCGACGGTGACCAAGCGCGAGCTCGGGGCGATCGTCAACGACCTCGCCGAGCGCTACCCCAAGGTGCAGGTCGCGGCGACGCTCGACGCGCTCAAGGAGACCGGCTTCCACTGGGCGACCCGCTCCGGGCGTGACGATCTCCATCGAGGACGTCGTCACCCCGGCCGGCAAGGCCGAGATCCTCGAGCGCTACGAGGGCGACGCCGAGAAGGTCGAGAAGCAGTACGGCCGTGGCGTCATCACCGTCGAGGAGCGCCGCCAGGAGCTCATCGAGATCTGGACCAAGGCCACCGCCGAGGTCGCCCGCGCCATGGAGGAGAACTTCCCCGAGGACAACCCGGTGTGGATGATGGTCCACTCGGGGGCGCGCGGGAACATGATGCAGGTGCGCCAGATCGCCGGCATGCGTGGTCTCGTGGCCAACCCCAAGGGCGAGATCATCCCGCGTCCGATCAAGGCCAACTTCCGCGAGGGCCTGACGGTGCTGGAGTACTTCATCAGCACCCACGGCGCGCGCAAGGGCCTGGCCGACACGGCGCTGCGCACCGCCGACTCGGGCTACCTCACCCGCCGCCTCGTCGACGTGTCGCAGGACGTCATCATCCGCGAGGAGGACTGCGGCACCGAGCGCGGCGTGCTCATGTCCATCGGCGCGCAGAACGCCGAGGGCACCCTCGTCAAGGGCACCCACGTCGAGACCAGCGTGTACGCCCGGACGCTGGCCGCCGACGTCGAGAAGGACGGCGAGGTCGTCCTGACCGCGGGCGCCGACCTCGGCGACGTCAACATCAGCCGGCTCGTCGAGGCCGGTGTCGACCGGGTCAAGGTCCGCTGCGTGCTGACCTGCGACTCCAAGGTCGGCACCTGCGCCGCCTGCTACGGCCGCTCGCTGGCCACCGGCAAGACGGTCGACGTGGGCGAGGCGGTCGGCATCATCGCCGCCCAGTCCATCGGCGAGCCCGGCACGCAGCTGACGATGCGCACCTTCCACACCGGCGGCGTCGCCGGTGACGACATCACGCAGGGCCTGCCCCGCGTCGTCGAGCTCTTCGAGGCCCGCACCCCCAAGGGCGTGGCCCCGATCAGCGAGGTGGAGGGCCGGGTCCGGATCGACGACACCGACAAGACCCGCAAGGTCGTCGTCATCCCGGACGACGGCGGCGAGGAGATCGCCTACGCGGTCTCCAAGCGCGCCCGGCTGCGCATCCAGGACGGCGACCACGTCTCGGTCGGCGAGAAGCTGCACGAGGGTGCGGTCAACCCGCACGAGGTGCTGCGCATCCAGGGCCCGCGCGCGGTGCAGCTGCACCTCGTGGCCGAGGTCCAGGAGGTCTACCGCTCGCAGGGCGTGTCGATCCACGACAAGCACATCGAGGTCATCATCCGCCAGATGCTCAAGCGGGTGAACGTCCTCGAGTCCGGCGGCACCGACTTCCTGCCGGGGTCGCTCGTGGAGCGGGCGATCTTCGAGACGGAGAACCGCCGCGTCGTCGCCGAGGGCGGGGAGCCGGCCGCCGGCCGTCCCGTGCTCATGGGCATCACCAAGGCCTCGCTGGCGACCGAGTCGTGGCTGTCGGCGGCGTCGTTCCAGGAGACGACCCGCGTCCTCACCGACGCGGCGATCCAGGCCAAGAGCGACTCGCTGCTCGGCCTCAAGGAGAACGTCATCATCGGCAAGCTCATCCCGGCGGGCACCGGCATCAGCCGCTACCGCAACATCCGGGTCGAGCCCACCGAGGAGGCGCGGGCGCAGGTCTACTCGATGGCCGGCTACGACGACCCGGACTACGCGTTCGGCTCCGGCGGCGGCCAGGCCGTCCCGCTCGACGACTACGACTACGGGCAGCAGTACCGCTCGTAGTCCGGCTCCGCACCGACGGCCGCTCGCCTCTCCCGAGGCGGGCGGCCGTCGGCCTGTCCGGGAACCGCTCCCGGCCCTACGCTGCGGGCATGCGGAGCGCAGCGTGAGCACGCCCCCGGAGCAGCCGTACGGCCCGCCGCCCGGTCAGCCGTCCGCGCCCCCTCCCTCGTACGGCCAGCCCTCGTACGGTCAGCCCTCGTACGGTCAGCCCTCGTACGGCCCGCCGGCCCCCGGCGGGTGGACGGGCGGGGGAGCGGGTGGCTGGTCCAGCGGCGTGCCGGAGACCTCGAGCCGCGCCGTCGTGGCGCTGGTGTGCGCGATCGGCTCCTTCGTGGTCCTGCCGTTCGTGCCGGCGGTCGTCGCGCTCGTGCTCGCGCCCGGCGCCCGGCGCGAGATCGAGGCCAGCCGCGGTCGGGTCGTCGGCCTCGGGCTCGTCCGTGCGGCCGTCGTCCTCGCCTGGGTCGACGTGGCGCTGTGCGTGCTCGCGGTGGTCGCCCTCGTCCTGCTCGTGGGCGCGCTGTTCAGCTCTCCCTAGCCCCCGGACCGCGCCGTCGGGCAGTGCGGCGTAGCGTGCGCGCGAGGCGCCGTCCGGCAGGCGCGCCGGGCGCTTTTGACCCCCCGCCGGGCGCCGGGTAGTGTCGTGACCCGTGCCTGGGGTGACCCGGGCCGTCCCGCACGCCTCCGCGGCGCGCGACCCACCCGGGTCGTGGCCCAGGCGCGACGGACAGCACCCCGTCCCCGCAGCCAGATCCACGCGGGGCAGCGCGAGCAGGGCGACACACCCGACCGCGTGGGTCGCCAGGACGTCCACGAGCAGATCGATCAGGAGACGCGTTGCCCACGATCCAGCAGCTGGTCCGCAAGGGCCGGCAGGACAAGATCGAGAAGACCAAGACGCCGGCTCTCAAGGGGAGCCCGCAGCGTCGCGGTGTCTGCACGCGCGTCTACACGACGACCCCGAAGAAGCCGAACTCCGCGCTGCGGAAGGTCGCCCGCGTGCGGCTCACCAGCGGCGTCGAGGTCACGGCCTACATCCCCGGTGTCGGCCACAACCTGCAGGAGCACAGCATCGTGCTCGTGCGCGGGGGTCGCGTGAAGGACCTGCCGGGCGTGCGCTACAAGATCATCCGAGGGTCCCTCGACACGCAGGGCGTGCGCAACCGCAAGCAGGCCCGCAGCCGCTACGGCGCCAAGAAGGAGAAGAAGTAGTGCCTCGCAAGGGTCCTGCCCCGAAGCACCCGGTCGTCGTCGACCCCGTCTACGGCGCCCCGCTCGTCACGAGCCTCATCAACAAGGTCCTGCTGGACGGCAAGCGCTCCACGGCCGAGAAGATCGTCTACGGCGCGCTCGAGGGCTGCCGCGACAAGAGCGGGGCCGACCCGGTCATCACGCTCAAGCGCGCGCTCGACAACGTCAAGCCCACGCTGGAGGTCAAGAGCCGCCGCGTCGGCGGTGCGACCTACCAGGTGCCGATCGAGGTGCGCGCCGGCCGCTCCACCACGCTGGCCCTGCGCTGGCTGGTGCAGTACTCCCGCGCCCGCCGCGAGAAGACGATGACCGAGCGGCTCATGAACGAGCTGCTCGACGCGAGCAACGGCCTCGGCGCCAGCGTCAAGCGGCGCGAGGACATGCACAAGATGGCCGAGTCGAACAAGGCCTTCGCGCACTACCGCTGGTAGCGCGCGGCGGGAGCCCCCGCCCCCCCGCCGGAGACCCCGGCGCCCCGTACGGCACGACCCCAGACCCCCGGGAAAGAGCAGCAGCTGTGGCCAGCAACGAGGTCCTCGCCAAGACCCGCAACATCGGGATCATGGCGCACATCGACGCGGGCAAGACCACCACGACCGAGCGCGTCCTGTACTACACCGGTCGTGCGTACAAGATCGGTGAGGTGCACGACGGCGCCGCGACGATGGACTGGATGGCGCAGGAGCAGGAGCGCGGCATCACGATCACGTCGGCCGCGACCACCTGCCAGTGGGCCGGGCACCGCATCAACATCATCGACACGCCCGGACACGTCGACTTCACCGTCGAGGTCGAGCGCTCGCTGCGCGTCCTCGACGGCGCGGTGGCGGTCTTCGACTCCGTCGCCGGGGTCGAGCCGCAGTCCGAGACGGTGTGGCGCCAGGCCGACAAGTACGGCGTGCCGCGCATCTGCTTCGTCAACAAGATGGACCGCACCGGGGCGAACTTCTACCGCACCGTCGACATGATCGTGTCGCGGCTCAACGCCACGCCGCTCGTCGTGCAGCTGCCCTGGGGCGGCGAGGACCGGTTCACCGGCGTCATCGACCTCATCAACATGAAGGGCCTGCTCTGGGCCCTCGACGACAAGTCCGCCAAGGGCGACAAGTTCGACGTCGTCGACATCCCGGAGGACTACGCCGAGCAGGCCGCCGAGTGGCGGACCAAGCTGCTCGAGGCGCTCGCCGAGAACGACGACGCCGTCATGGAGAAGTACCTCGAGGGCGACGAGCTCACGGCCGACGAGATCCGCGCCGGCATCCGCCGCGCGGTGCTCGGCTCCACGACCGAGCACACTGTCACCGCGGTCCTGTGCGGCTCGGCCTTCAAGAACAAGGGCGTGCAGCCCATGCTCGACGCGGTCGTCGACTTCCTGCCCTCGCCGCTCGACGTCGGCGCCGTCACCGGCCACTCGGTGAAGGACGAGACGGTCCTCGAGTCCCGCGAGCCGGAGTTCGACGCCCCGCTGTCCGCGCTCGCCTTCAAGATCCAGACCGATCCCCACGTCGGCAAGCTCACCTACATCCGCGTCTACTCCGGCACGCTCACCGCGGGCACGCAGGTCCTGAACAGCACCAAGGACCGCAAGGAGAAGATCGGCCGCCTCATGCAGATGCACGCGAACTCGCGCGAGGACATCAGCGAGGTGCGTGCGGGCGACATCTGCGCGGTCATCGGCCTCAAGCAGACGACCACCGGCGACACGCTGTCCGGCGCCGAGGCGCCGATCGTGCTCGAGTCCATGAGCTTCCCGGACCCGGTCATCTCCGTGGCGATCGAGCCCAAGACGAAGGGCGACCAGGAGAAGCTCGGCACCGCGATCCAGCGGCTCGCCGAGGAGGACCCGACGTTCAAGGTCTACACCGACGAGGAGACCGGCCAGACCATCATCGCCGGCATGGGCGAGCTCCACCTCGACATCCTCGTCGACCGGATGAAGCGCGAGTTCAAGGTCGAGGCCAACGTCGGCAAGCCGCAGGTCGCCTACCGCGAGACCCTGCGCGGCACCGTCGAGCGCTACGACTACACGCACAAGAAGCAGACCGGCGGCTCCGGCCAGTTCGCGAAGATCCAGCTCAAGATCGAGCCGCTGACCGACCCCGAGGTCGAGGGCACCTACCAGTTCGTCAACGCCGTCACCGGCGGGCGGATCCCGAAGGAGTACATCCCCTCGGTCGACCAGGGCTGCCAGGAGGCCATGCAGCACGGCGTCCTCGCCGGCTACCCGCTGGTCGGCGTCAAGGTCTCGCTGCTCGACGGCCAGTACCACGACGTCGACTCCTCGGAGATGGCGTTCAAGATCGCCGGCTCGATGGGCTTCAAGGAGGCGGCCCGCAAGGCGGACCCGGCCCTCATGGAGCCGATGATGGCCGTCGAGGTGACCACGCCCGAGGAGAACATGGGCGACGTCATCGGCGACCTCAACAGCCGCCGCGGCCTCATCCAGGCCATGGACGAGCGCGCCGGCGTCCGCGTGGTGCGGGCGCTCGTGCCGCTGTCCGAGATGTTCGGCTACGTGGGCGACCTGCGCAGCCGCACCCAGGGCCGCGCCAGCTACTCCATGCAGTTCGACAGCTACGCCGAGGTCCCCGGAAACGTGGCCAAGGAGATCATCGCGAAGGTGCGGGGCGAGTGACCCGCTAGCACCTGCTCCCGCAGCACCCCCCGCACCACCGTCCAGCACGACCCTCAGACCACCGCACAGGAGGACGAGCTCCATGGCCAAGGCCAAGTTCGAGCGCACCAAGCCGCATGTCAACATCGGCACCATCGGTCACATCGACCACGGGAAGACCACGCTGACCGCGGCCATCACCAAGGTGCTGCACGACGCGTACCCGAACCTCAACGAGGCGTCGGCCTTCGACCAGATCGACAAGGCGCCCGAGGAGAAGGCCCGCGGCATCACGATCTCGATCGCCCACGTCGAGTACCAGACCGAGGCGCGCCACTACGCCCACGTCGACTGCCCCGGGCACGCCGACTACATCAAGAACATGATCACGGGTGCCGCGCAGATGGACGGCGCGATCCTCGTCGTCGCCGCCACCGACGGCCCGATGCCGCAGACCAAGGAGCACGTGCTCCTGGCCCGCCAGGTCGGCGTCCCCTACATCGTCGTGGCCCTCAACAAGGCCGACATGGTCGACGACGAGGAGATCCTCGAGCTCGTCGAGCTCGAGGTGCGCGAGCTGCTCAGCGAGTACGAGTTCCCGGGCGACGACCTGCCGGTCGTGCGCGTCTCGGCGCTCAAGGCGCTCGAGGGCGACAAGGAGTGGGGCGACAAGCTCCTCGAGCTCATGGCCGCCGTCGACGCCTCCATCCCGGAGCCCGTCCGCGAGACCGACAAGCCGTTCCTCATGCCCGTCGAGGACGTCTTCACGATCACCGGCCGCGGCACGGTCGTCACCGGCCGCATCGAGCGCGGTGTCATCAACGTCAACGAGTCCGTCGAGATCGTCGGCATCAAGGACGCCGTCCAGACGACCACGGTCACCGGCGTCGAGATGTTCCGCAAGCTGCTCGACCAGGGCATGGCCGGCGACAACGTGGGCCTGCTCATCCGCGGCATCAAGCGCGAGGAGGTCGAGCGCGGCCAGGTCGTCTGCAAGCCCAAGTCGATCACCCCGCACACCGAGTTCGAGGCGAACGTCTACATCCTGTCCAAGGACGAGGGTGGCCGGCACACGCCGTTCTTCAACAACTACCGCCCGCAGTTCTACTTCCGGACCACGGACGTCACCGGCGTCGTGGACCTGCCGGAGGGCACGGAGATGGTCATGCCCGGTGACAACACCGAGATGAAGGTGACCCTCATCCAGCCCATCGCCATGGAGGAGGGCCTGCGCTTCGCCATCCGCGAGGGCGGCCGTACCGTGGGCGCCGGTCGCGTCACCAAGATCACCAAGTAGCACCGTCCCGGGCGCGCTCCCCGCGGGGAGCGCGCCCGGGAATGCACGGCGGGGTCCGTGCCTTGTACCCCCTCGTGCCCTCCGGGGCGCGACGGAGTACGACCGGCGCGACACACCCGACCGCGTGGGTCGGAGCCCTGGCTCCCGCCCTCACCGACAGCGGCACCATCCGACACATCCGGGCTCGCCCGGGGGAGACAGGACGTACAGCCACCATGGCGGGACAGAAGATCCGCATCAGGCTCAAGGCCTACGACCACGAGGTCATCGACAGCTCGGCGCGCAAGATCGTCGAGACGGTGACGCGCACGGGCGCGCAGGTCGCCGGGCCGGTGCCGCTGCCGACCGAGAAGAACGTCTACTGCGTCATCCGCTCGCCGCACAAGTACAAGGACTCGCGCGAGCACTTCGAGATGCGCACGCACAAGCGCCTCATCGACATCCTCGACCCCACGCCGAAGACCGTCGACTCGCTCATGCGACTCGACCTGCCGGCGGGCGTCGACATCGAGATCAAGCTGTAGGGACGCCGACATGTCGCGAAACACCCAGGGGGTCCTGGGCGAGAAGCTGGGCATGACCCAGGTCTTCGACGAGAACAACCGGATCGTCCCGGTGACCGTCGTCAAGGCCGGGCCGTGCGTGGTCACCCAGGTCCGCACCCCCGAGAAGGACGGCTACTCCGCCGTGCAGATCGCGTTCGGCGCGGTCGACCCGCGCAAGGTGACCAAGCCCGAGGCCGGTCACTTCGCGAAGGCCGGCGTGCCGCCGCGCCGCTTCCTCGTGGAGATCCGCACCGACGACGCCTCGTCGTACACCGTGGGCCAGGAGGTGACGACCGAGGTCTTCGCCTCCGGCGCCAAGATCGACGTGATCGGCACCAGCAAGGGCAAGGGCTACGCCGGTGTCATGAAGCGTCACAACTTCAAGGGCCTCGGTGCCGGCCACGGCGTGCAGCGCAAGCACCGCTCGCCCGGCTCCATCGGCGCCTGCGCCACGCCGGCGCGCGTCTTCAAGGGCACCCGCATGGCGGGCCGCATGGGCGCCGTCCGCACCACGACGCTGAACCTCACGGTCCACGCCGTGGACAGCGAGCGCGGTCTGCTGCTCATCAAGGGTGCCGTCCCCGGCCCCCGCGGCGGCACCGTCCTCGTCCGCACCGCCGTCAAGGGCGGTCAGCCGAAGGGGAGTGCCCAGTGACGACCGCGACCGCTGACGCGCAGGAGCAGACCCTGCAGCTCGAGGTCCGCACGGCGGGCCTGGAGAGCGAGCGCACCGTCGAGGTGCCCGCCTCCGTCTTCGACGTGCAGGTCAACGTGCCGCTCATCCACCAGGTCGTCGTGGCGCAGCTCGCCGCGGCCCGCCAGGGGACGCACAAGACCAAGACGCGCGGCGAGGTCCGTGGCGGCGGCAAGAAGCCGTACCGCCAGAAGGGCACCGGCCGGGCCCGCCAGGGCTCGACCCGCGCGCCGCAGTTCACCGGCGGTGGCGTCGTCCACGGCCCGGTGCCGCGCGACTACGCCCAGCGGACGCCCAAGAAGATGAAGGCCGCCGCCCTGCGCGGAGCGCTGTCCGACCGCTTCCGGCACGGCCGGGTCTTCGTCGTCGACCGGCTCACCTCCGGCGACGTCCCGTCGACCAAGGCCGCGTCGGCCCTGCTGGCCGGCCTCACCACCCGCACGCACGTGCTCGTGGTGGCCGAGCGGGACGACACGCTGACCTGGAAGTCGCTGCGCAACGTGACCAACGTGCACCTGCTGGCGCCCGGGCAGCTCAACACCTACGACGTCCTCGTCAGCGACGACGTCGTCTTCACCGAGGGCGCGCTGCAGGCCTTCCTGGCCGGTTCCCCGAAGGGGCGCAGCGCGAAGGCGACCGCGGTCTTCCGCGGCGACCTGCCGGGCAGCGCCGGTACCCGCACGGAGGCCGTCGAGGGCACGTCCCCGGCGCCCGGTGAGCCCGGCACGCCGGGCGAGGACCTGACCCCGCACGCGCTCGACAGCGACGTGCCCAGCATCGCTCCGGCGACCGACGAGGACGGGCAGGCATGAGCGACCTGACGGACCCGCGCGACATCCTGCTGTCGCCGGTCATCTCCGAGAAGAGCTACGGCCTGCTGGACGAGAACAAGTACACGTTCATCGTCCGCCCCGACGCCAACAAGACGCAGATCAAGATCGCGGTCGAGAAGGTCTTCGGGGTCAAGGTCAGCGACGTCAACACCCTCAACCGCCAGGGCAAGCGCAAGCGGTCCAAGTCCGGCTTCGGCCGGCGGGCCGCCACCAAGCGGGCCGTGGTGACGCTGCGCGAGGGCCGCATCGAGATCTTCGGGGGCCCGGTCTCCTGACCGGTCCACCACTGACGAGGGACTGACATGGGCATCCGCAAGTACAAGCCGACCACTCCGGGCCGTCGTGGCTCCAGCGTGGCCGACTTCGCCGAGATCACGCGCTCCGAGCCGGAGAAGTCGCTGGTCCGTCCGCTGCACAGCAAGGGCGGCCGCAACTCCTACGGGCGGGTCACGACGCGGCACCAGGGTGGCGGCCACAAGCGCGCCTACCGCGTCATCGACTTCCGCCGGGTCGGCAAGGACGGCGTGCCGGCGAAGGTCGCGCACATCGAGTACGACCCCAACCGCACCGCGCGCATCGCGCTGCTGCACTACGCCGACGGCGAGAAGCGCTACATCGTCGCGCCGCGCGGCCTGTCGCAGGGCGACGTCGTCGAGTCCGGCCCCACGGCCGACATCAAGCCGGGCAACGCGCTCCCGCTGCGCAACATCCCGACCGGTACGACGGTGCACAACATCGAGCTGCGGCCCGGCGGCGGGGCGAAGATCGCCCGCTCGGCCGGCACCAGCGTGCAGCTCGTCGCCAAGGACGGGCCGTACGCCCAGCTGCGCATGCCCTCCGGTGAGATCCGCAACGTCGACCTGCGCTGCCGCGCGACGGTCGGCGAGGTGGGCAACGCCGAGCAGAGCAACATCAACTGGGGCAAGGCCGGCCGGATGCGCTGGAAGGGGAAGCGTCCGAGCGTCCGCGGCGTTGCCATGAACCCGATCGACCACCCGCACGGTGGTGGTGAGGGCAAGACCTCCGGTGGCCGCCACCCGGTGAACCCGGCCGGCAAGCCCGAGGGTCGCACCCGCCGCCGCAAGCCGAGCGACGCGCTCATCGTCCGTCGCCGTCGCACCAACAAGAAGCGCTAGGGGACCGGACAGTGCCGCGCAGCCTGAAGAAGGGCCCGTTCGTCGACGACCACCTGCTCAAGAAGGTGGACGTGCAGAACGACCGGGGCTCCAAGAACGTCATCAAGACCTGGTCCCGTCGCTCGACGATCATCCCCGACATGCTCGGGCACACGATCGCCGTGCACGACGGCCGCAAGCACGTGCCGGTGTTCGTCACCGAGTCGATGGTCGGGCACAAGCTCGGCGAGTTCGCGCCGACCCGGACGTTCCGCGGGCACATCAAGGACGACCGGAGGTCGCGTCGTGGCTGAGAACAAGTCGCGCCACCTGCCTGCGCACGCCGCGCTGGCGCAGGCGCGCTACGTCCGCATGACGCCGATGAAGTGCCGCCGGGTCATCGACCTGGTGCGCGGCATGCCGGTCGCCCAGGCGCTCGACGTGCTCCGCTTCGACGTGCACGCCGCGAGCGACCCGATCTACAAGGTCCTCGCCAGCGCGGTGGCCAACGCCGAGCACAACAAGCAGCTCGACGCCGACGACCTCTACGTCGCCCAGGCGTACGTCGACGAGGGCCCGACCCTCAAGCGGTTCCGCCCGCGGGCCCAGGGCCGCGCCTACCGCATCCGCAAGCGCACCAGCCACATCACGATCGTCGTGCAGTCCGTCCTCGGGGACGAGACGCCGGCGACGACGTCGAAGGGACGTGCTTCCTAGTGGGGCAGAAGGTCAACCCGCACGGGTTCCGGCTCGGGATCACCACCGACTGGACGTCCCGCTGGTACGCGGACAAGAACTACGCGGAGTACGTCAAGGAGGACGTGGCGATCCGCAAGATGATGTCCAAGGGCATGGAGCGCGCGGGCATCGCGAAGGTCGAGATCGAGCGCACCCGCGACCGCGTCCGGGTCGACATCCACACCGCCCGCCCGGGCATCGTCATCGGCCGCCGCGGCGCCGAGGCCGACCGCATCCGCGGCGACCTCGAGAAGCTCACCGGCAAGCAGGTGCAGCTCAACATCCTCGAGGTGAAGAACCCCGAGTCCGACGCCCAGCTCGTCGCGCAGGGCGTCGCCGAGCAGCTGAGCAGCCGCGTGAGCTTCCGCCGCGCCATGCGCAAGTCGATGCAGTCGGCCATGAAGAACCCCGGCGTCAAGGGCATCCGGGTCCAGTGCTCCGGCCGCCTCGGCGGGGCCGAGATGAGCCGCTCGGAGTTCTACCGCGAGGGTCGGGTGCCGCTGCACACGCTGCGCGCCAACATCGACTTCGGGCTGTACGAGGCGCGCACCACCTTCGGGCGGATCGGCGTCAAGGTCTGGATCTACAAGGGCGACGTCGTGCAGAGCCGCGCGGAGCGGGAGGCCCAGGAGGCCGCCCAGCGCCAGCAGCGTCGCGACCGCCCGGCCCGCCGGGGCCCCCGCTCCGGCTCCACCGGCACCACCGCCGGCGGCACGGAGGCCGGGCGCGCCGGCACCGGTCCGGACCTGTCGCAGGTCGACACGACCGCCGGCGGCGAGGTCGTCCTGCCGACGGCCGACCCGGCGCTGGCCGACGCCCCCGCCGAGCGCACCCCGGACGTCGCCGAGACCCCGGCCGTCCCCGTGGGCGAGGTCAGCAGCGAGAGCAGCGGCGCCACGGGCAGCGACCCGAGCCGCTCGGGCGCCGACCGCACGCTCCCCGCCGTCGTCGAGTCCGAGCAGGGCCAGACCGGCGCCCCGGGCTCGGAGGAGACCACCTCCGAGCAGGTCGACCAGCAGAAGGAGGGCTGACCCATGCTGATCCCCCGCAGGGTCAAGCACCGCAAGCAGCACCACCCGGACCGCTCGGGCTTCTCCAAGGGCGGCAACACGCTGGCCTTCGGCGAGTACGGCATCCAGGCCCTCGAGCCGGCGTACGTCACCAACCGCCAGATCGAGTCCGCCCGTATCGCCATGACCCGGCACATCCGCCGTGGCGGTAAGGTGTGGATCAACATCTACCCGGACCGTCCGCTCACGAAGAAGCCGGCCGAGACCCGCATGGGTTCCGGCAAGGGCTCGCCGGAGTGGTGGGTGGCCAACGTCAAGCCCGGACGCATCCTGTTCGAGCTGGCGGGCCCGCCGGAGCCGCTGGCCAAGGAGGCCATGCGCCGCGCCATGCACAAGCTGCCCATGAAGTGCCGCTTCGTCACCCGGGAGGTGAGCGACTGATGGCCGACGCCCGTGCGCAGGAGCTGCGCGAGACCGGCGACGAGGAGCTGCTGACCGCGCTCCGCGAGGCCAAGGAGGAGCTGTTCAACCTCCGCTTCCAGGTGGCCACCGGCCAGCTGGACAACAACCGCCGGCTGCAGACCGTCCGCCGCGACATCGCGCGGATCTACACCGTGATGCGCGAGCGCGAGCTCGGCATCGACCGGACGGCGACCACGGCGTGACCGAGCCCGAGCAGACGACAGGGACCCCTGTGACCACCCCCGCTCCCAGCACCGCCCCGAGCCCGGCCGAGCGCGGCTTCCGCAAGACCCGCGAGGGTCTGGTGATCAGCGACAAGATGGACAAGACCGTCGTCGTCGCCGTCGAGGACCGCGTCCAGCACCCGCTGTACAAGAAGACGCTGCGCCGCACGCACAAGCTCAAGGCGCACGACGAGGCGAACACCTGCGGTGTCGGCGACCGCGTGCTCCTCATGGAGACCCGACCGCTCAGCGCCACGAAGCGCTGGCGGGTCGTCGAGGTCCTCGAGAAGGCCAAGTAGCAGGACGTGCCGCGGCGCTCGCCGCCGCGTCGTCCACCCCCAGACAGCCCCGCCGCGAGGCGGGAACGAGATGGATCCACGTCCCTCGGGGATACGGGATCCGAATGGAGTTGTAGTGATCCAGCAGGAGTCGCGACTGCGTGTCGCCGACAACACGGGTGCCAAGGAGATCCTCTGCATCCGCGTCCTCGGCGGCTCCGGGCGGCGCTACGCCGGCATCGGCGACATCATCGTCGGGACCGTCAAGGACGCCATCCCCGGCGCCGGCGTCAAGAAGGGCGACGTCGTCAAGGCGGTCGTCGTGCGCACCGTCAAGGAGCGGCGGCGCCCGGACGGGTCCTACATCCGCTTCGACGAGAACGCCGCCGTCCTCATCCGTGACGGCGGGGACCCCCGCGGTACGCGCATCTTCGGCCCGGTCGGCCGCGAGCTGCGCGACAAGCGGTTCATGAAGATCATCTCGCTCGCACCGGAGGTGCTGTAGCCATGGCAGGCCTCTTCGTCAAGAAGGGCGACACCGTCCAGGTCATCTCGGGCAAGGACAAGGGAGTGCAGGGGCGGGTCATCTCGGCCAGCCCCGAGACCTCCCGGGTCCTCGTCGAGGGAGCCAACCGCATCAAGAAGCACACCCGCGTCACGCAGTCGCAGCGGGGCTCGCAGCAGGGCGGCATCATCACGCAGGAGGCCGCCGTGCACGTGAGCAACGTGCAGGTCGTCTGCCCGTCCTGCGGGAAGCCCTCGCGCGTCGGGCACCGGCGCAGCGAGCCCGACGCGTCCGGCAAGACCCACAGCGTCCGCGTGTGCAAGCGCTGCAACGGAGACATCTGATGACGAGCACCGCCCCCGAGGCGCGCACCCTGCCGCGGCTCAAGCAGCGCTACCGCGAGGAGATCAAGCCGGCGCTGACCGAGCAGTTCTCCTTCGCCAACCCCATGCAGGTGCCCGGCGTCGTCAAGGTCGTCGTCAACATGGGTGTCGGCGAGGCGGCGCGCGACGCCAAGCTCATCGACGGGGCCCTGCGCGACCTCACCGCGATCACCGGCCAGAAGCCGCAGGTGCGGCGGGCGACCAAGTCCATCGCGCAGTTCAAGCTCCGCGAGGGCATGCCGATCGGCGCGAAGGTCACCCTGCGCGGCGACCGGATGTGGGAGTTCCTCGACCGGCTGGTGACGATCGCGCTGCCGCGCATCCGCGACTTCCGCGGCCTGTCGCCCAAGCAGTTCGACGGCAACGGCAACTACACGTTCGGCCTCAACGAGCAGTCGATGTTCGTGGAGATCGACGTCGACCGGATCGACCGCCCGCGGGGCATGGACATCACGGTCGTCACCACGGCCGCCAACGACGACGAGGGCCGCGCGCTGCTGCGGGCGCTCGGCTTCCCGTTCAAGGAGAGCTAGACATGGCGAAGAAGGCGCTCGTCGAGAAGGCGAAGAAGAAGCCGAAGTTCGCGGTGCGCGGCTACACGCGGTGCAACCGCTGCGGCCGTCCCCGCGCGGTCTACCGCACGTTCGGGCTGTGCCGCATCTGCGTGCGCGAGATGGCCCACGCCGGCGAGCTGCCCGGCATCACCAAGTCCTCCTGGTAGTCCCCGCTCCTCGTCCCCGCCGCGCCGCGGTGGGGACCGGGCACGACACGTCACAGGTCCGCCGCGGAAACCATGACGGGAAAGGCCGACAGGCCACAGAGATGAGCTGCTCATGACCATGACCGACCCGATCGCGGACATGCTCACGCGCGTGCGCAACGCCAACGCGGCGTACCACGACAGCGTGCGGATGCCGCACAGCAAGATCAAGACCCACATCGCGGAGATCCTCCAGCAGGAGGGCTACATCGCCGGCTGGACCGTCGAGGAGGGCGAGAAGGGCAAGGTCCTCGCCGTCGAGCTCAAGTACGGGCCCAACCGCGAGCGGTCCATCGCCGGGGTGCGCCGGGTGTCCAAGCCGGGCCTGCGCGTGTACGCCAAGGCCGGCAACCTGCCGAAGGTCCTCGGCGGGCTGGGTGTCGCGATCATCTCGACGTCCAGCGGCCTGCTGACCGACCGCCAGGCCAACAAGAAGGGCGTGGGTGGGGAAGTCCTCGCCTACGTCTACTAGTCGGGGAGGAGGAGCACAGATGTCCCGCATCGGACGCCTGCCCATCCCCGTCCCCGCCGGCGTCGAGGTCACCCTCGACGGCCAGCGCGTGACGGTCACGGGCCCCAAGGGCACCCTGTCCCACGTCGTCGCGGAGCCGATCACCGTCGAGCGCGCGGAGGACGGCACGCTGTCGGTCGCGCGCCCCGACGACCAGCGCGAGAGCCGGAGCCTGCACGGCCTGACCCGCTCGCTGGTGGCCAACATGGTCACCGGCGTCACCGAGGGCTACACCAAGGCCATGGAGATCCGCGGGGTCGGCTACCGCGTCACCGCCAAGGGCGCGGACCTCGAGTTCGCCCTGGGCTACAGCCACGCGGTGCCGGTCGCGGCGCCGGACGGCATCACCTTCGCCGTCGCGACGCCGACCCGGTTCACCGTGTCCGGCATCGACAAGCAGAAGGTCGGCGAGGTCGCCGCCAACATCCGCAAGCTGCGCAAGCCCGACCCGTACAAGGGCAAGGGCGTCCGCTACGAGGGCGAGCAGATCAAGCTCAAGGTCGGGAAGACGGGTAAGTGATGGGGATCTCCGCCACGCGACGGCTGGGCAAGGCCCGCCGCCACTTCCGACTGCGCAAGCGGGTCACGGGCACCCCGGCGCGTCCGCGCCTGGTCGTCACCCGGTCCTCGCGGCACATCACCGCGCAGGTCGTCGACGACCTGGCCGGCCACACGCTGGCCAGCGCCTCGACGCTGGAGGCCGAGCTGCGCTCGGCCAAGAGCGCGGGGGAGGGCGACAAGTCCGCGCTCGCCCGCCGGGTCGGTGCGCTCGTCGCCGAGCGCGCCCAGGCCCAGGGCGTCACCGCGGTCGTCTTCGACCGCGGCGGCAACGCCTACCACGGGCGCATCGCCGCCCTGGCCGACGGCGCCCGCGAGAAGGGGCTGGACTTCTGATGACCCCCAGCACTCCTGCACCGCACACCGAGACGAAGACGAGGACCTCCTGATGCCAGGACAGCAGCGCCGAGGCGGCACGGCCGGCGGCAGCGCCGGCGGCGACCGCCGCGACGGCCGCGGCGGCCGTGGCGGGGCCGGACCCGAGAAGAACCCGCACATCGAGCGCGTCGTCGCGATCAACCGCGTCGCCAAGGTCGTCAAGGGCGGCCGGCGCTTCAGCTTCACCGCGCTGGTGGTCGTCGGCGACGGCGACGGCCAGGTCGGTGTCGGCTACGGCAAGGCCAAGGAGGTGCCCGCGGCGATCGCCAAGGGCGTCGAGGAGGCCAAGAAGCACTTCTTCCGCGTCCCGCGGATCGCCGCCACCATCCCGCACCCGATCCAGGGCGAGGCGGCGGCGGGTGTCGTGCTGCTCAAGCCGGCCAGCCCCGGTACCGGCGTCATCGCCGGTGGCCCGGTGCGCGCCGTGCTGGAGTGCGCAGGCATCCACGACGTGCTCAGCAAGTCGCTCGGGTCCTCCAACCCGATCAACATCGTGCACGCCACGGTGGCGGCGCTGCGCGGCCTGGTGCGTCCCGAGGAGATCGCGGCCCGCCGCGGCCTGCCGATCGAGGACGTCGCGCCGGCCGCCATGCTCCGCGCCCGCGCCGCGGCCGCCGCGGCGCCCGCCGGGGTGGGGGGGACGAGCTGATGGCCAAGCTCAAGGTCACCCAGACCCGCTCCGGCATCGGGGGCAAGCAGAACCAGCGCGACACGCTGCGCACGCTGGGCCTGCGGCGCATCTCCGACACGGTCGTCAAGGAGGACCGCCCGGAGATCCGTGGCATGATCAACACGGTCACGCACCTCGTGACCGTCGAGGAGGTCGACGAGGCATGAGCACACCCGAGCAGAACGGCGCGGGCGGGACCCTCAAGGTCCACCACCTGCGCCCGGCCCCCGGGGCCAAGACCGCCAAGACCCGCGTGGGCCGTGGTGAGGCCAGCAAGGGCAAGACGGCCGGCCGAGGCACCAAGGGCACCAAGGCGCGCTACCAGGTCCCGGCCGCCTTCGAGGGCGGGCAGATGCCGCTGCACATGCGGCTGCCCAAGCTCAAGGGCTTCACGAACCACTTCCGCACCGAGTACCAGGTCGTCAACCTCGACCGGATCTCGGCGCTGTTCCCCGAGGGCGGCGAGGTCGGCGTCGACGAGCTCGTCGCCGCGGGGGCGGTGCGCGGCGGTCAGCCGGTCAAGGTGCTCGGCGACGGCGAGCTCACCGTCGCCGTGACGCTCAGCGCCCACCGGTTCTCCGCCTCGGCCCGGGACAAGATCGCCGCCGCCGGCGGCACGGCCCGGCAGCTCTAGCGGTCCCGCAGGGCCCTCCGCACGACCGCCCCGGGCGGCCGGTCCCGACGAGGACCGGCCCCCGGGGCGTCCTGTTACAGTCGCCCCGCGGTGTCACGTCCACGTGAGGCCGCGCGCGAGCACCGTCCCGATCCGGGTCGGCCGTCGTCCGGCCGTCCCGGCGCCTCCGGGCGACGGGACACCGCCCGCCCCGCCCGGGGCCGGGTTTCCCGACCCGTCCGGACGACCGGGCGGACGCCAGGAGGAGCCGTGCTCACCGCCTTCGGCCGGGCCTTCAAGACGCCCGACCTGCGCAGGAAGCTGCTGTTCACCCTCGCGCTGATCGGCCTCTACCGGCTCGGCTCCGTCATCCCCGGCCCCGGCGTCTCGTACGTCGCCATCCAGGACTGCCTCGCCCAGGTGCAGGACAACAGCCTGTACGGCCTGGTCAACCTGTTCAGCGGCGGGGCGCTGCTGCAGCTGAGCATCTTCGCGCTCGGCATCATGCCGTACATCACGAGCTCGATCATCGTGCAGCTGCTCGTGGTCGTCATCCCACGGCTGGAGACCCTCAAGCAGGAGGGCCAGTCCGGCCAGGCGAAGCTCACGCAGTACACCCGCTACCTCACGATCGCCCTGGCGATCCTGCAGTCGACGGGGATCATCGCCCTGGCCCGCTCGGGCCGGCTGTTCCCCAGCTGCGACAACCAGATCATCCCGGACGACAGCCTGTTCCGGATCCTCGTGCTCGTGCTGACGCTCACCGCCGGCACGGGGGTGATCATGTGGTTGGGCGAGCTGATCACCGACCGCGGGGTCGGCAACGGCATGTCGGTCTTGATCTTCTCCTCGATCATCAGCTCCATCCCGGGGCAGGGTGCCAACCTGCTGCAGCAGAACAACGGCGGACTGGTCCTCGCCGCGGTGGCGGCGCTGTGCGTGGTCGTCATCACCCTGGTCGTCTTCGTCGAGCAGGCGCAGCGGCGCATCCCGGTGCAGTACGCCAAGCGCCAGATCGGCCGCCGCATGTACGGCGGGACCTCGACGTACATCCCGCTGAAGGTCAACCAGGCCGGCGTCATCCCGGTGATCTTCGCGAGCTCGCTGCTCTACCTGCCGCAGCTGCTCACCAACGTCTGGTCGAGCAACGAGACCTTCACCCGCTTCATCGCGCGGTTCCTGCAGTCGACCGACCCGCTGTACCTCGCCAGCTACTTCCTGCTCATCATCTTCTTCACGTACTTCTACGTCGCCATCACCTTCAACCCGGTGGAGGTCAGCGACAACATGAAGAAGTACGGCGGGTTCGTGCCCGGCATCCGCCCGGGCCGCGCGACCGCGGAGTACCTCGACTACATCCTGTCGCGGATCACCGCCTTCGGCGCCCTCTACCTCGGGCTCGTCGCCGTCCTGCCGTACCTGCTGTTCAGCTTCACCGGCGGCGCCAACCAGATCCCCTTCGGCGGGACCGCGGTGCTCATCATCGTGGGCGTGGGCCTCGAGACCGTGAAGCAGGTCGAGAGCCAGCTCATGCTGCGCAACTACGAAGGGTTCCTGCGGTAGTGGGGGGCCGGTAGTGCGCCTCGTCCTCGTGGGGCCTCCCGGTGCCGGCAAGGGCACCCAGGCCCAGTTCATCGCCGAGCACGCCCGGGTGCCCAAGATCTCGACCGGTGACATCTTCCGGGCCAACGTCAGCGAGGGCACGCCGCTGGGCGTGCAGGCCAAGGCCTTCATGGACCGCGGCGACCTCGTGCCGGACGACATCACCATCGAGATGGTGAAGATGCGGCTGCGCGAGGACGACGCCGTGGGCGGCTTCCTGCTCGACGGCTTCCCGCGCACCGTCCCGCAGGCCGAGGTGCTCGACGACGTGCTGAGGGAGTCGGGCACCAAGCTCGACGTCGTGCTCGAGCTCGTCGTCGACGACGACGAGGTCATCCGCCGGCTCTCCGGCCGGCGGACCTGCCGCACCTGCAACCGCATCTGGCACGTCGACTTCGACCCGCCGTCGACCCCCGGGGTCTGCGACGTGGACGGCGGCGAGCTCTTCCAGCGCGACGACGACAAGGCCGAGACCATCGCCAACCGCCTCGCGGTCTACGCGACGTCGACCGCACCGCTGGTGGCCTACTACGCCAGCCGCGGCGTCCTCGTGGGCATCGACGCGACCGGTCCGGTCGACGACGTCACCGAGCGGGCGATCGAGGCGCTGCGACCGTTCCGCGACGCCTGAGGTGCGCACCCGCCGCCCGCGTGGCGTGACGGTCAAGACGCCCGAGCAGGTCGAGCGGATGCGCGCCGCCGGCCTGGTCGTCGCCCGCACCCTCGCCCGGGTCGTCGAGGCGGTCCGACCCGGCGTCACCACCGGCGCCCTCGACGCGATCGCCGAGCAGAGCATCCGCGACGAGGGCGCGGTGCCGTCGTTCCTGGGCTACTACGGCTTCCCGGCCTCGATCTGCGCGTCGGTCGGGGCCGAGGTCGTGCACGGCATCCCGTCGGTCGACCGGGTCGTCCCGGACGGCGTGCTCCTGTCGGTCGACTGCGGGGCCGTGCTCGACGGCTGGCACGGCGACAGCGCGGTCACCGTCGCCGTGGGGGAGTGCGGGGCCGATCTGCTCGCGCTGTCACGGGTCACGGAGCGGGCGATGTGGGCCGGTCTGGCCGCCGTCCGGCCGGGCGGGTCGCTGTCCGACGTCGGCGCGGCGGTGCAGGAGGTCGTGCGTCCGCACGGCTACGGGCTCGTCGAGGACTACACCGGGCACGGCATCGGCACGGCGATGCACGAGCCGCCCGACGTGCCCAACCTGGCGCCCCGGGGACGCGGTCGCGGGATGGCCCTGGAGGTGGGCATCGTGCTGGCCGTCGAGCCCATGGTGGTGCTGGGCGACCCCGCGGTCGAGGAGCTCGACGACGGCTGGACGGTCGTCACGCACGACGGGCAGCAGGCCGCCCACTGGGAGCACACCGTCGCCGTCACGCCGCAGGGACCGTGGGTGCTCACGGCGCTCGACGGCGGGGCGGCGGGGCTGGCCGCGGTCGGCGGGGCCGCGCCCGGCTGAGCCGCGCCGGCAGCGGGGTTGGACGGCCCGCACGGCGACGACGTACACTCTCCCGTCGGACCTCGTCCGCTCCCTGGCGTGCCTGCCGGGCCTCCGGGTCTGAGCGCGCGCCGGGCGGGCTGCGGCGGTCCTGCTGGGCCCTGACGGGTCGAGCACCAGCACGACCCCTGTACTGCACCACCCCACAGCGACGGATCGCGGAGGACATGCCGAAGAAGGACGGGGCCATCGAGATCGAGGGCCGTGTGGTCGAGCCGCTCCCCAACGCCATGTTCCGGGTGGAGCTGCAGAACGGTCACCGGGTCCTGGCTCACATCAGCGGCAAGATGCGTCAGCACTACATCCGGATCCTGCCGGAGGACCGCGTGGTCGTGGAGCTGTCGCCGTACGACCTGACCCGCGGACGCATCGTCTACCGCTACAAGTGACCGACCGCGCTCCGGCGCGTCCCAGCCCGAAGGAAGCGAACCTGTGAAGGTCAAGCCCAGCGTCAAGCCGATCTGCGACAAGTGCCGCGTCATCCGTCGCAACGGCCGCGTCATGGTGATCTGCTCCTCGACCGCGCGCCACAAGCAGCGGCAGGGCTAGTCCCGACCGCTCCGCCCCGGCGGAGCCGCACGACCCGCTCCGGCGGGGCACCACCCGCAAGCCTGTCCCACCCCGCAGCGCTCCGGCGCCGCGGGCACCCCCGGTCGGAGGCCGGGGCCCCTCCCGGGCGGGAGGGGACGGGTCGGGCACGACCTCCGACGACAGAGAGAAGACCCCGCCCGATGGCACGCCTGTCCGGCGTCGACCTCCCCCGCGAGAAGCGGCTCGAGATCGCGCTCACGTACATCTACGGCATCGGCCGTACCCGCGCCCAGCAGACCCTGGCCGAGACCGGGGTCAGCCCCGACGTGCGGGTCAAGGACCTGTCCGAGGACGACCTCGTCAAGCTCGCGCGGCACATCGACGCGAACTACCAGGTCGAGGGCGACCTGCGCCGCGAGGTGGCGCAGGACATCCGCCGCAAGATCGAGATCGGCTGCTACCAGGGCATCCGGCACCGTCGCGGCCTGCCGGTCCACGGCCAGCGCACGCACACCAACGCCCGCACGCGCAAGGGCCCGAAGAAGACCGTCGCCGGCAAGAAGAAGCCGAAGAAGTAGCGGATCTGGGGGCCCCGCCCCCAGACAGCCCCGATCCGTGATCACCTCAGCCTGAAAGGCACTGCATTGCCTCCCAAGACCCGCACCGGCGCCGGGGTCAAGAAGGTCCGGCGCAAGGAGAAGAAGAACGTCGCCCACGGCCAGGCGCACATCAAGTCGACGTTCAACAACACGATCGTCTCGATCACCGACCCGCAGGGCAACGTGATCAGCTGGGCCTCCGCCGGCCACGTCGGCTTCAAGGGCTCGCGCAAGTCCACCCCCTTCGCCGCCCAGATGGCCGCGGAGAACTGCGCGCGCAAGGCGCAGGAGCACGGGATGAAGAAGGTCGACGTCTTCGTCAAGGGTCCCGGCTCCGGCCGCGAGACCGCGATCCGCTCCCTGCAGGCCGCCGGCCTCGAGGTCGGCGCGATCAGCGACGTGACCCCCGTGCCGCACAACGGCTGCCGCCCGCCCAAGCGCCGCCGCGTCTGACGCCGCAGAGACTCGAGGAGAACGACACCATGGCCCGCTACACCGGCGCAGACTGCCGCCGCTGCCGTCGCGAGAAGATGAAGCTGTTCCTCAAGGGCAGCAAGTGCGAGTCCCCGAAGTGCCCGATCGAGATCCGCCCGTACCCCCCGGGCGAGCACGGTCGCGGTCGCACCAAGGACTCCGAGTACCTGCTGCAGAAGCGCGAGAAGCAGAAGTGCGCGCGCATCTACGGCATCCTCGAGAAGCAGTTCCGGGGCTACTACGAGGAGGCGAACAAGAAGACCGGGAAGACCGGTGAGAACCTGCTCGTCATCCTCGAGAGCCGGCTCGACAACGTCGTCTACCGCGCCGGCTTCGGCACCTCCCGCGACGCCGCCCGCCAGGCCGTCCGGCACGGGCACGTGCTCGTGAACGGCAAGAAGGTCGACATCCCGTCCTACCGCGTCACGGCGAACGACATCGTCGAGATCCGGCCGAAGAGCCGCGAGCTCACGCCGTTCGTCATCGCCCGCGAGACCGCCGGCGACCGCACGCCCCCCGCCTGGCTCGAGGTCATCTCCAGCCAGATGCGCGTGCTCGTGCACGCCCTGCCTGCCCGCGCGGTCATCGACACGCCGGTCCAGGAGCAGCTCATCGTCGAGCTCTACTCGAAGTAGCCGGTCCGCCGACCGGGTCCCCGCGCGGGCCCGGTCGGCTGCCGCACGTCTGCGTCCAGCCCCACCGGACGCCGTACGCCCCGCACGCCCCGCACGCACCCCTGGCCCGGGCCTCGCCACCCCGGGCACCCCTCGCGACGTCAGATGGCGGTCGTCGCGGAACAGTCCCGGAAGGACACCACGTGCTCATCGCACAGCGCCCCACCCTGACCGAGGAGCAGGTCAGCGAGCACCGCTCGCGGTTCGTCCTCGAGCCGCTCGAGCCGGGCTTCGGCTACACCCTCGGCAACTCCCTGCGCCGCACCCTGCTCAGCTCCATCCCCGGCGCGGCGGTCACCAGCATCCGCATCGACGGCGTGCTGCACGAGTTCACCACGGTCCCCGGGGTGAAGGAGGACGTCACCGACGTCATCCTCAACCTCAAGGAGCTCGTCGTGTCGTCGGAGTCCGACGAGCCGGTCGTCATGTACCTGCGCAAGCAGGGTCCCGGCCCGGTCACCGCGGCCGACATCGCGCCGCCCGCCGGCGTCGAGGTGCACACCCCCGACCTGCACATCGCCACGCTCAACGGCAAGGGCCGGCTCGAGATCGAGCTCACCGTCGAGCGCGGCCGCGGCTACGTCTCCGCGGTGCAGAACAAGCAGGCCGGCCAGGAGATCGGCCGCATCCCGGTCGACTCCATCTACTCGCCGGTCCTCAAGGTCACCTACAAGGTCGAGGCCACCCGCGTCGAGCAGCGCACCGACTTCGACCGGCTCGTCCTCGACGTCGAGACCAAGCCGGGCATGACGCCGCGCGACGCGGTCGCCAGCGCCGGCAAGACCCTCGTCGGGCTGTTCGGCCTGGCGCAGGAGCTCAACGAGCAGGCCGAGGGCATCGACATCGGGCCGTCGCCGACGGACGCCGCGCTCGCGGCCGACCTGGCGCTGCCGATCGAGGACATGGACCTCACGGTGCGCTCGTACAACTGCCTCAAGCGCGAGGGCATCCACACCGTGGGCGAGCTCGTCAGCCGCTCCGAGGCGGACCTGCTCGACATCCGCAACTTCGGCGCGAAGTCGATCGACGAGGTCAAGGTCAAGCTGCACGGGATGGGCCTGGCGCTCAAGGACAGCCCCCCGGCTTCGACCCCAGCCAGGTCGTCACGACGTTCGGCACCGACGAGTACGGTGCGCCGTTCGCCGACGGTGGCGACGACGACGGCGGCTTCGCCGAGACCGAGCAGCTCTAACCCCCGCACGCCGGGCCTCCGCGACCGCGGCTGGCCCCCACGGAGCCTCCGGCTCCCGCTCCAGGACGGAGAACGCGATGCCCACCCCCGCCAAGGGTCCCCGCATGGGGGGCAGCCCGGCGCACGAGCGGCTCATGCTGGCGAACCTCGCCACGGCGCTGTTCGAGCACGGCCGGATCACCACGACCGAGACCAAGGCCAAGCGGCTGCGGCCGTACGCCGAGCACCTCATCACCTTCGGCAAGCGCGGTGACCTGCACGCCCGCCGCCAGGTGCTCAAGCGCCTGCGCGACAAGAGCGTCGTGCACACGCTCTTCGACGAGATCGGTCCGCGCTACGCGAACCGGCCCGGCGGCTACACCCGCATCACCAAGCTCGGCCCGCGCAAGGGCGACAACGCGCAGATGGCGATCATCGAGCTCGTCGAGGCGCTGACCGTCGCGCAGTCCGCCGTCGGCGAGGCCGAGCGCGCCCGCGGCACGCAGTTCGCCGCGCGCACCGCGCCGACCGGGGCGACCGCGGAGTCGGCGGCCGAGCTGGCCGGCGAGAGCCCGACGGCCGCCGGCGTGGCGCAGGAGGCCGGCACCACGCCGGCCGCCACCGACGCGACCGTCGAGGAGCCCGCCGCCGAGGAGGGCGCCGTCGACGACGCCGCGCTCCCGGAGAGCACCGAGGTCGCCGGTGACGGCGTCGAGGGTGCCGGCACGGTCGACTTCGCCGCCGAGGCCGACCAGGGCGGCGCCGGCGCCGCCGACGAGCGGGGCGAGCAGCAGTCCTGAACGACCGCACGGCCGACGAGCCCGCCCTCCCGCTCCGGGAGGGCGGGCTCGTCGCGTCGCGGGTGCGGCTGGACCTGGCGTACGACGGGAGCGCCTTCTCGGGCTGGGCGGCGCAGCGCGACCGCCGCACGGTGCAGGGCGAGCTCGGGGCGGCGCTCGGCACCCTGGCCCGCACCGACCCGCCCCGGCTGACCGTCGCGGGGCGCACCGACGCCGGGGTGCACGCCAGCGGGCAGGTCGCGCACGTCGACCTCGCCCCCGGCACCGCGGCCGACCCGCTGCTGCTGCGCCGGCTCAACGGGCTGCTGCCGCCCGACGTGCGGGTGCGGCGCGTCGCGCCCGCCCCGCCGGGCTTCGACGCCCGCTTCTCCGCGCTGTGGCGCCGCTACCGCTACCGGGTCGCCGACGACGCGACCGCGGTCGACCCGCTGCGCCGCGCCGACACCCTGGCCTGGCCGCGCCCGCTCGACCTCGCGGCGCTCGAGCAGGCGTCGGCCGGGCTGCTCGGCGAGCACGACTTCGCGGCCTTCTGCCGCCGCCGGGAGGGCGCGACCACCGTACGGGCGGTGCTCGGGGCGACCTGGGCGCGGGAGGACGACGGGGTCCTCGTCCTGCGCATCACCGCCGACGCCTTCTGCCACTCCATGGTCCGCTCGCTCGTCGGCGCGCTGCTCGCGGTGGGGGAGGGCCGCCGGGCCGCGGGGTGGCCCGCGGGACTGCTCGGCCGCGCGGAGCGCGCGACCGACGTCGCGGTCGCCCCGCCGCACGGGCTGTGCCTGGAGCAGGTCGGCTACCCGCCCGACGAGGAGCTCGCCGCACGCCAGCAGGTCACCCGGGCCGTGCGCGTGCTCGGCGGCTGACGGGGCGCAGCGCGGTCTCAGCGCGGGGCGAGCCGCCGCCGTACGGCCAGGTAGGCCAGCAGGCCGGCGGCGAACGCGACCCACCAGGTCGTCGACGACGCGCGCAGCGGCCAGTCGGGCGAGGCCAGCAGCACGACGCCGATGAGGACCAGGCAGAGCAGGGCCTCGTGGCGCACCCGGGCGCGCAGGGCCGTGCCGACCGCGCCCAGGAGCAGGAACCCGACGAGGTCGCCGACCACGCCGCGGGCCAGGTAGTCGGCCCCGCCGACGAGGTAGCCCGTGGTCGAGACCGCCGCGGCGACCGCGGTGGTCAGCCACTCGACGCGGGACAGCCCCCAGGAGCGGGTGCGGAGCGGGTCCGAGGTGGTGGCAGGCACGTCGCGCTCCTACCCCGCGAGGCGTGGCACGCACGGACCCGGGTAGGCGCGCCAGGACGGGAGGAGGCCGGTGGGCGGCTACGCAGGGGTCACGGCGGCCGTGCTGCTGGGCTGCGCGTCCGTCGCGGCCGTCTACGGCGCGGGCGTGCTGCTGGCGGTGGCCCGCGAGCCGCTGCGGGTCGCGCCGTGGAGCGGCGGGGTGCTGCCGGGGGAGCACCCGCTGTCGCGCTTCCACGTGCGGTGGTACGCGATGACCTTCGTCTTCCTGGCCTTCGACCTCGAGATGCTGTTCATGTACCCGTGGGCGGTCGTCGTCGCGCAGGTCGGCACGTCGGCCGTCGTCGAGATGTTCGGCTTCCTCGCGCTGCTGCTCGTGGGGATCGTCTACGCCTGGCGCGAGGGGGCGTTCCGGTGGGCCTGACCGAGCGCCTGCACGCTGCCGCGGCGCGCCGCCCCGCCGCGCTGCTCGTCGCGGTGCCCGGCGCGGCGGACGTGCTGCGGGTCGTGCAGGACCTGCTCGACGAGCGCGGGTGGCCGGTCGCGGCCTCTCCCGCGGCGGCCGACCTGCTCGTCGTCTGCGGGCGGCCGGGCGAGCAGCTCGCCCCGCACGTCGCCCGGGCCTTCGCGGCGATGCCCGGGCCGCGGGTCCGGGCGGACGTGCCGGCCGCCGGCCGCGCCGCAGAGGCGCTCGACGCCGCCCGTGCGGCGCTGGCGGACCGGCGGACCCACGTCGAGGACGCCGCGCACCGCCCGGCGCCGGCGCTGTCCGCCGCCGACGAGGACGACGGCGGCGACACGGACACGGGGGGCGACACGGACACGGGGGGCGACATGGACATGGACATGTCGATGGACATGGACATGGACATGGACATGGACATGTCGATGGACCTGCCGGGCGGGCTCGTCATGGCCGACCGGATGCCCGACCGCGACGGCCTGCGCCTGGAGGGGCTGCACCTGTCGCTCGGCCCGCTGCTGCCGGCCTGGCCGGCCGGCCTGGTGCTCGACGTGGCGCTGTCCGGCGACGTGCTGACCGACGCGCAGGTGCGTCTGCTCGACCCGGTCCCCGAGCCGCCCGTCCCGGGGCCCGTCGCCGCGCTCGACGCGCTGGCGCTGCTGCTGGCGGCCGCCGGCTGGGACGACGGTGCGCTGCGGGCCCGCCGGGCCCGCGCCGAGGGAGGCCGGGGACCGGTGACCGACGACCTGCTGCGCCGCCTGGCCCGGGCCCGGGTGCTGCGCTGGGCGCTCCGCCGGCTGCCGGCGCCCGGCGGCGGCGACCTGGTCGCCCACCTCGGCGTGCTCGTCGCTGCCGTGCGCGACGGCCGTCGGCTCCCGCCGGCGCGCCCTGAGGACCTCGCCGCCGCCGTGACCGGGCAGGAGGCGGCGACGGCCGCGCTGCTCGTCGCGGCCTGGGGCCCGTGCCTGTCCGGGCGGGTGCCGGCCCGTGCGTGAGGTGCTGCTCGCCGCGGCCGCCCTGCTCGTGCTGGCCGCGCTCGCCGTGGTGTCGGCCGCGGGCGACCGGGTGCTGGTCGCGCGCACCGCCGGCCGTCCGCTGCGTGCCGCGGCCTCGCCCTGGCCCGACCTGGCCCGGCTGCTCGTCCAGCGCCGCCGCACGACGACCGCCCCGGACGCGCTGCTGTGGCGCACCGGCGGCGCCGGCCTCCTCGTCGTGGCGGTGCTCGTCGCGGCGGTCGTCCCGGTCGGCGACGTGGTCGCCGCGCCGCTCCCGGTGGGGGTGGTCTGGCTCAACGCGCTGGACGTGCTGCTGTGGGCGTTCGTCTGGCTGGCCGGGTGGGGCGCGGCCAGCGCCGCCTCCCTCGTCGGCGGCTACCGCTACCTGGCGCTGGCCCTGGCGTACGAGCTGCCGCTGATGTTCGCCCTGACCGCGCCGGCGCTGGACGCGGGCAGCCTGGACCTGCGCGACGTCGTCGCGGCGCAGGCCGACCGGTGGCACGTCGTGGACCAGCCGGTCGCGCTGGTCGTCTACCTGGTGTGCGTCGCCGCGTTCTCGCTGTGGGGGCCGTTCCGGGCGCCCGCCGGCCCCGACCTCGGCGGCGGGGTGCTCGCCGAGGTCTCCGGGGCAGACCGGCTGCTGCTGCTCGCCGGCCGGCACGCCCTGCTCGCCGCCGGCGCCGCTGTCGCGGTGCCGCTGTTCCTCGGCGGCGACCTCGGTCCGGGGCTGCCGGGCTGGCTGTGGCAGCTGCTCAAGACGCTCGTCGTGCTGGGAGGTCTCGTGCTCGTCCGCCGGCGGCTGCCGCTGCTGCGCCCGGAGCGGTTCGCCGAGGCGGGGTGGGTCGTCCTGCTGCCGCTGACCCTCGCCCAGCTGCTCGTCACCGCGCTCGTCGTGCTGGCCGGCCGGTGAGCGCGCTGGCCGTCGTGGTCGCAGCGGTGGCCGGCGTCGTCGCCGTCGTCAGCGGCTTCGGCGTCTTCCGGGTGGGCTCGATGGCCCGGGCGACGTTCCTGCTGGCCGTGAGCTTCGTCGGCGTGGCGGTCGTGCTGCTCGCCGTCGACCTGGCCTACCTCGGCATCGTCGTGGTCGTGATGATGGTCATGGAGATGGCGGTGATGGCCGTCTTCATGATCGCCTACATGATGAACCCGGCGGGGCTCATGCCGATGGCGATGTACCACGACAAGCCCCGCGCGATGTCGGTCGCCGTCGGCACCTTCGTCGTGCTCGCCGGCGGGGCGCTGCTCGTCGACTGGCCGCAGCGACGGGGCGCGCCGCCGCCCGACCCGACCCGGCAGCTCGGCGAGGGCGTCATGGGCACCCACATGCTCGTCATGGTCGGGATCGGGGCGGTCGTGCTCACCACGATCGTCAGCGCCCTCGTGCTCGGCGCCGCCCGCAGCCGCTACGACCGCTACGGCGACGACCTGGCCCGGCGCCCGCCGGCCGACCCCGTCCCCGGAGGGGTGGACCGGTGACGCTGCAGCTGCTGCTCGTGCTCGCCGCCGCGCTCATCGCCATCGGCCTGTACGGCGCCCTGTCCCAGCAGTCCATCGTCATGCTCATGATGGGCCTTGAGCTCATGCTCAACGGCGTCGTGCTCGCCGGCGGCGCCTTCTGGTGGGCGGTCAGCCCCGCCCGGCCCGACCTGCAGGTCCTCGTGCTCGTCGTCGTCTCCGCGATGACCATCGAGATGGCGATGGGTTTCGCGGTGCAGACCGCGGTCTTCCGCGCCGGTGAGGTCGAGCTCACCGACGAGGCCGGCGAGCTGTCGGGATGACCGCCCTGCTGCTCCCCGTCCTGCTGCCCGCGGCGGTCGGGGTGCTCCTGCTGCTGCTGGGCCCGCGCGCCGACCGGGCTGCGCTGCCCGTCGCCGTCGCGACGGCGGCCGGCGGCCTCGGGCTGCTGCTCGGGGCGGGCCAGCAGGAGCGGGACAGCGCCCCCTTCCTGCGCGGCGGGCCGTTCGTGCTCGGCGTCGACGGGTTGAGCCTCGCGCTCGGCGCGACGGTCGGCGTCGTCGCGGTCTGCGTGCTGCTGGCCAGCGCCACCCAGGTCGAGCGGCGGCGGGCCCGCCTCGCCGGCGGCCTGCTCGTCTTCGTCGCTGCCGTCCTGCTCACCCTGGCCGCGCGCGGGCTGGTGCCGCTGCTCGTGGGCTGGGAGCTCATGGGCGCGGCGTCGTACGCCCTCATCGCGCACGACCTGCGCGACGGCCGGGCCGTCGGCTCGGCGACCACCGCCCTGCTCACGACCCGCTCGCTGGACGTCGGGCTCTACGTGGCGGCGGGCGCGGCGTACGCCGGCGGCTCCTCGCTCGACCTCGCCGCGCTGCCGGACCTCACCGGGGCGCCGCTGCACCTGGCGGCGCTGGGCGTCGCGGCGGCCGCCCTCGGCAAGGCCGCGCAGCTGCCCGTGTCGTTCTGGCTGTCGCGGGCGATGGACGGCCCGAGCCCGGTGAGCGCGCTGCTGCACAGCGCCGCGATGGTGGCGATGGGCGGCTACCTGCTGCTGCGCACCGCGCCGCTGCTCGCCGCGAGCGGCTGGGCCGACGACCTCGTCGCCTGGACCGGTGCGCTGACCGCGGTCGCGCTCGGCCTCGTCGCCCTCGCCCAGCGCGACCTCAAGCAGCTGCTCGCCGCCTCCACGGCCGCGCAGCTCGGCTTCGTCGTGCTCGCCGGCGGCCTGGGCGCGACCGCCGCGGGCAGCGCGCACCTCGTCGGGCACGCCGCGGTGAAGTCCCTGCTCTTCCTCGCCGCCGGCGTGTGGCTGCACGCGCTCGGCACCCGCGACCTCGACCGGCTGCGCGGGGCCGCCCGGCGCACCCCGGCGGTCGGCGCGCTCGCCGTCGCCGGCCTGCTCTCGCTGGCCGGCCTGCCGCCGCTGGCGCTCTGGGGCACCAAGGACGCTGTGCTGGCGGCCGCGCTCGAGCGCGGCCCGGCGCTGTACGCCGTGGCCCTGGTCGGGGCGGCCCTGTCCGCGGCGTACGCCGGCGCCGCCCTCGTCGCGCTGCTCCGACCGCCCCGCGGGAGCGGCCCGGCGGTGGGCCCGGAGGCCTGGGGCCCGCTCGTGCCGCTGGCGCTCGGCGCCGTCGGGCTGGGGGTGCTCGCCGTCGGCCCGGTCGCGGACCGCTGGGCCGCGCTCGTCGGCGGGCCGGCGACGGGCTCGGAGTCCGGCCTGGTGGTCTCGGCGGTGCTGGCCGCGCTCGCGCTCGTCGCGGTCGTGCGGCTCGGCACGCCCGGACCGCCGCTGCTGCGCGACTGGCTGCACCTGGAGCGCGCCGCCCACGCCGTCGCCGTGCGCCCGGTGCTCGCCCTCGCCGCGGCGCTGGCCGTCTTCGACGACCGGGTGCTCGACCGCGCGGTCGAGGGCGCCGTCCCGGTGGCGCGGCGCACGGCCCGAGCCCTGGCCCGCCTCGACGACGGGGTCGTCGACGGCGCCGTCGAGGCGACCGCGCGCGGCACCGTCGCCCTCGCCGGCCGGGCCGGGCGGGCCGACGTGCGCACCGTCGACGGCGCGGTGGAGGCGCTCGCCACCGGGGCACGACGCCTGGGCGCGCTGGCCCGCCGCCCGCAGACCGGCCAGCTGCACGACTACTACGGCCAGGCCGCCGCCCTGCTCGTGGCCGCCACCCTGCTGCTCCTGCTCGCGACCTGACCGACCCCGACCACCGGACGGACCCGACCGTGCTCGACCTGCTCGTCTTCCTGCCGCTCGCCGCGGCGCTGGTGCTCGCCGCCGTGCCGCGGCTGCCCGACGCCGCCGCCCGCGCGGTGCTCGTCGGCGCCACCGCCGTCGAGATGCTGCTCGCGCTGGTGCTCTGGGCCCGCTACGACGGCGGGCCCGGCGTCACGGGCGGCATCGCCTTCGAGCGCCGGCTGCGCTGGATCCCGACGGTCGACAGCGGCTACCACGTCGGCGTCGACGGGCTGTCGCTGCCGCTGCTGCTGCTCACCTGCGGCGTCTTCCTGTGCTGCGCGCTCTACGCGTGGCGCGAGTCGCGCCGGCCGCGGTCGTTCGCCGCGCTGCTGCTGTTCCTGCAGACCACCTGCCTCGGCGTCTTCGCCAGCCTCGACCTCGTCCTGTTCTTCGTCTTCTTCGACCTGTCGATCGTCGGGATGTACGTCCTCATCGCCGGCTGGGGGCACGGCGGCGCCGCCCGCTCGGCGTTGAAGTTCTTCCTCTACACCTTCCTGGGCAGCCTGGCTCTGCTCGTCGGCTTCCTCGTGCTGTTCGCCGGCTCGGCGCCGCACACGTTCGACATGGTCCGGCTCGCGCAGGACCCGCCGCTGCAGGGCCGCCCGGTGGCCGGCGGCCTGGCGCTGCTCGCGATCGGGATCGGGCTGGCCGTCAAGACGCCGACCGTGCCGTTCCACACCTGGCTGCCGCCGGCGCACACCGACGCGCCCGCCGTGGGCTCGGCGGTGCTCGCCGGGGTGCTGCTGAAGATGGGCACGTACGGCTTCGTGCGCATCGCGCTCCCGCTGCTGCCGGAGGCCTGGCGCACCTGGGCGGTCGTCGCCGTCGTGCTCGGCGCCGCCGGCGTCCTCTACGGCGCCCTCGTCGCGCTCGCCCAGACCGACCTCAAGCGCATGATCGCCTACACCTCGGTCGCCCACATGGGCTACGTGCTGCTCGCCGTCGGCGCCGCCGGGATGCTCGGCGGCACCGACGAGCAGGCGCGCAGCGTGGCGATCACCGGCGCGGTGACCCAGATGGTCAGCCACGGGCTCATCACCGGCGCGCTGTTCCTGCTCGCCGGGGTGCTGCAGGACCGCGCCGGCACCTACGACCTCGGGGCGTACGGCGGCCTCACCCCCACCGCGCCGCGCTTCTCCGGCCTGTTCGCCGTCGCGGCGTTCGCCAGCCTCGGGCTGCCGGGCTTCACCGGGTTCCTCGCCGAGTTCCAGGTGCTCGCCGGCTCGCTCGGCTCGGCGCCCGTCGGCGTCGTCGTCGCCGTGCTCGGCCTGCTCGTCACCGCCGGGCTGTTCCTGTGGGCGATCAGCCGGCTGCTGCTCGGCGAGCCCGGCCCGAGCAGCGGGGCGCTCACCGACCTGCGCCCCTCCGAGCTCGCCGGCGTCGTGCCGCTGCTGCTGCTCGCCCTCGCGCTCGGCATCGTGCCCCGGCCGCTGCTGGACCTCGTCGAGCCGGCGGCGACGACCGTCGCGCAGCTCGTGGCGAGGTAGCCGGTGTCGGAGGACCCGCTCGCGCTGCTGCCCGAGCTCGTGCTGCTCGCTCGGCGCCGCCGCGGTGCTGCTGCTGGGCAGCTTCCTGCCGCGCCGGCGCCAGCACCTCGCGCACGCGGCGACGGCGGCGGTGCTGCTCGTCGCCGCGGCGCTCGGCGCGTACGCCCTCGTGCGGCCGGACCGCAGCGTCTACACCGGCACGTACGCCGTCGACACCCTGACCGGCGTCGCGCGGCTGGTGGCGCCGCTGGCCGCGCTGCTCGCGCTCGGGCTGACCGTGGAGGACGTCCGCGGCGACGCGCGGGAGGCCGAGCACGGCGTGCTCTACCTGCTGGCCACGCTCGGGACCGTCGTGCTCGCCGGCAGCAGCGACCTGCTCGTGCTGTCGGTCGGCTACCTCATCGCCTCGGTGCCGCTCTACGCCCTCGCGGGCGCCGCGCGCGACCGGCGGGGCACCGAGGCGGCGCTCAAGACCTACCTGCTCGGGGCGTTCCTCGGCGTCGCGATGCTGCTCGGCGTGACGGTGCTCGCGGGCGTCGCGGGAGGCACCGGCTACGGCCTGCTCGCCGGGCTGACCCGCGCCGACCGGGCGCCGGTCGCCGTCGGACTGGTCGCGCTGCTGGCGGGGCTGGCCTTCAAGGGCGGCTTCGTGCCCGGGCACTTCTGGGTGCCGGACGCCGCCGAGGCCGCGCGCACCGGACCGGCGGCGTTCCTCACCACCGTGCCCAAGGTGGGCGGCCTGCTCGCGGCCTACCGGGTGCTGGACGCCGTCCCGACCGCGGTCGTGGACTGGCCGCTGCTCGTCGCGCTGCTCGCCGCGGCGACGATGACCCTGGGCAACCTGGCGGCCTTCGGCCAGGAGTCCGTCCGCCGCCTGCTCGGCTGGTCGACGGTCAGCCAGAGCGGCTACCTGCTCCTGGCCGTCGCGGTCGCCGGGCGCAGCGACCTCGCGCTGCCCTCGCTCGGGCTCTACCTGGCCGCCTACGCCGTCACCAACCTCGGCGCGTTCGCCGTCGCGGCAGCGCTCCCGCAGCAGACCCGGCTGGTGCACGCCCGCGGGCTCGTCGCCCGCCGGCCGCTGCTCGCCCTGTCGCTGCTCGTCGTGCTGCTCGGCCTGGTCGGCACGCCGCCGACCGCGGTCTTCACCGGCAAGCTCACGGTCTTCGCCGCCGCGCTCGACGGCGGGCTCGGCTGGCTCGTCGCGGTCGCCGCCGTCAACACGGTGGCGTCGCTGTTCTACTACCTGCGCTGGGCCGGTCCTGCGCTGTCGCGCGAGGGCGCTGCCGGGGTCCCGCCGCCGGTCGTGCGGCCGGTCGCGGCCGCGTGCGCGTACGCCGCCGCGGGCGCCTCGGTCGCGCTCGGTCTGGGCGCCGGCCTCGTGCTGGGGCTGGCGTGAGCCCGCGCCGCGCTCGAGCACGACGGCGAGACGGTCGCCTCGACCGGGGGTGCGACGGCGTACCGCCGCCCCCGCCGCGGACCGCGCGGCGCTCGAGCGGGCAGGGGTGCCGCTGGTCGCCGAGGACGTCTGGCGGGCGGGGCTGCGCGAGCACCGCGCGCGGCGCGAGCGGCTCGCCCGGCTCGTGCGGGCCGACGCCTGGCCGTGGCCCGCCGCCTGAGGGGGTTCTGCCCGCGCGGGCGGCGGGAAGGGGGCGGGCATGCGGACCTCCCTGCGCGCCCTCACCGGCCCCCGTCGCCTCAGCCCCGGCCAGCTCGCCCTCGCCGGCGCGGCGGCGGGCGCGGCCGGGACGACGGCCCTCAACGCCCTGACCTACCTCGACATGGCCGTGCGCGGCCGCCCGTCGAGCAGCACCCCGCAGCAGACGGTGGAGGCGCTGTCCGAGGCCACGCACGTCCCGGTGCCGGGCGAGGGCGACACCCGCGACAACCGGCTGGCCGGGCTCGGGCCGCTGACCGGCCTGGTCACCGGCATCGGCGTCGGCGTGCTGCTGGGCCTGGGCCGCGCCGCCGGGTGGCGGCCGCGGTGGGCGGTCGCGGCGGCGGCCGGCACCGTGGCGGCGATGGCCGGCAGCGACGGGCCGATGGCCGTGCTCGGCGTCACCGACCCGCGGACCTGGCCGGCGTCGTCGTGGGCGGCCGACCTCGGACCCCACCTGGGCTACGGCGTCGTCACCGCGCTCGTGCTCGACCGGCTGGACGCGTGAGGGCGCGCGCCGCGGCCCCGCTCGCGCTCGCCGGGCTGCTGCTGGTCGGCGCGTGCGGCGGGGAGGACCCGACCGTGGCGGCGTCGCCGGCGGGTGGCGCGGGGAGCACCGGGGGCGCACCGACGCCCGCGTCCGCGTCCGCCCCGGCGACCTCCGCGGGCACCCCCTCCCGGCCTGCGCCGTGCGGCGTCCCCGACCTGCAGGTGACCCTCGGCGAGCGCTCGGGCGCGGCCGGGTCGACGTACGTCCCGGTCGTCTTCCGCAACACCTCCGGCGCGACCTGCCGGCTCGACGGGCACCCGGGGGTCTCGTTCGTCGCCGGCGACGACGGGCACCAGGTCGGCGCGGCGGCCACGCGCGAGCTCGGACCGGCGCCGGTGGCGCTGCCCCCGGGGGAGTCGGCGCACGCGACGCTGCAGATCACGAGCGCCGGCAACTACCCGGAGGCCGACTGCCGGCCGACGCCCGCGCGCGGCCTGCGGGTCTACCCGCCGGACTCGACCGCCTCGGTCTTCGTGGCCGCGGAGCTGACCGCGTGCGCGTCGGAGTCGGTCGAGCTGCTGCACGTGCGCCCGGTGGAGCCCGGCGCATCCTGACGCCGGCCCCGTCGTAGCGCAGGGGCTTTGCCGGGCCGCGGGGGCGTCGGGTACCGTTGCGGGCTGTTGCCCCGGCGCGCCCTGTTGACGGGCGGGTCCGGAGAGCGTCGAGCAGGACCACCGATCACCGACGAGAGCGAAGCAGCGTGCCCACGTACTCCCCGAAGCCGGCCGACGTCCAGCGGACGTGGCACGTCATCGACGCCACCGACGTGGTGCTCGGACGGCTGGCCAGCCAGACGGCCAAGCTGCTGCGCGGCAAGCACAAGCCGTACTTCGCCCCGCACCTCGACTGCGGCGACTTCGTCGTGATCATCAACGCGGGCAAGGTCGCGATGACCGGCAACAAGGCCGCGCAGTCGCGGGTGCACCGCCACTCCGGCTACCCGGGCGGCCTGACGAGCACGTCGTACGCCGACGTCCTCGCCACCCGCCCCGAGCGGATCATCGAGAAGGCCGTGCGCGGGATGGTCCCGCACAACAGCCTCGGGCGTCAGGTCATGAGCAAGCTCAAGGTCTACGCCGGCCCGACCCACCCCCACCAGGCGCAGAGCCCGGTGCCCTACGAGCTCACCCAGGTGTCGCAGTGACCGCCCCCGCAGACCTCGTCCAGACCGTCGGCCGCCGCAAGGAGGCCATCGTCCGCGTGCGCCTCGTGCCGGGCTCGGGCCAGTACAAGCTCAACGGGCGCACGCTCGAGCAGTACTTCCCGAACAAGGTGCACCAGCAGGCCATCAACGAGCCGTTCGTCACGCTCGAGAAGGCCGAGCAGTACGACGTCGTGGCGCGCCTGCACGGCGGCGGCATCTCCGGCCAGGCCGGTGCGCTGCGCCTGGCCATCGCCCGCGCGCTCATCGAGGTCGAGCCCGACGACCGCCCGGCGCTGAAGAAGGAGGGCTTCCTGACCCGCGACCCGCGGATCAAGGAGCGCAAGAAGTACGGCCTGAAGAAGGCCCGCAAGGCGCCCCAGTACTCCAAGCGCTAGTCGTCCCGTCCGAGGCGGCCACCTCCCGAGGTGGCCGCCTCGACGGCTGTCCGGAGGAGGACGTCATGACCCGGTTGTTCGGGACGGACGGGGTGCGCGGGCTCGCCGGCGGCGACGTGCTCACCGCCGACCTCGCGCTGCGGCTGGCGAGCGCGGCGGCGTACGAGCTCTGCGGCGACGCGCTCGCCGCCGGCGCCCGGCCGCTGGTCGTCGTCGGCCGCGACACCCGCCCGTCCGGGCCGATGCTCGAGGCGGCGTCGGTCGCCGGCTTCACCTCGGCCGGCTGCGACGTCGTGCGCCTCGGGATCGTGCCGACGCCGGCGGTGGCGTACGAGGTGCAGCGCGGCGCGGCGCTCGGCCTGGTCATCAGCGCCTCGCACAACCCGGCGGCGGACAACGGGCTCAAGCTCTTCGGCCCGGGCGGGGGCAAGCTCTCGGACGCCGACGAGGACGCGGTCGAGGCGCGCCTCGCCGACCTCCCGCCGGGTCGGCGCGGGCTGGACCTCGGCACGGACGTCACGCAGGTCGACGAGCACGCGCGGCGGGAGCACCCGGCCGGGGGCGACCCGACGTACGCCGAGCACCTGCTGGCCTCCGTCGGCCCGCTCGACGGGCTGCACGTGGTCGTCGACGGCGCCCACGGCGCGGCCTCGCAGGTCGCGCCGCCGGTCTACCGCGCGGCGGGGGCCCGCGTCACCGAGCTGCACTGCGAGGGCGACGGCTCCCGGATCAACGACGGCTGCGGGGCGACGCACCCCGAGCCGCTGGCCCGGCGGGTCGTCGAGCTCGGTGCCGACCTCGGGATCGCCCACGACGGCGACGCGGACCGCTGCATCGTCGTGGACGCGACCGGCCGGGTCGTCAACGGCGACCAGGTCCTCGGGCTGCTCGCGCTGGCCCGGCGCGACGCCGGCCTGCCGGCCAGCGACACGCTGGTCGTCACGGTGATGAGCAACCTCGGGCTGCTGCTCGCCATGCGCGAGGCGGGCATCGACGTCGTGCAGACGGCGGTCGGCGACCGCTACGTGCTCGAGGCCATGCTCGCCGGGGGCTTCCGGCTCGGCGGCGAGCAGAGCGGGCACGTCGTGCAGCTCGACCACGCGACCACCGGCGACGGGCTGCTCACCGCGCTGGCCGTCATGGACCGGGTGGTGCGGACGGGCACGCCGCTCGCCGACCTCGCCGACGTCGTGGCGCTGCTGCCCCAGGTGCTCGTCAACGTGCGGGCGGAGCGCTCCCGGGCGCAGGCGCCGGAGGTGCTCGACGCGGTGGCGCAGCAGGAGGCGGCGCTCGGCGACGGCGGCCGGGTGCTGCTGCGGCCGTCCGGCACCGAGCCGCTCGTGCGGGTCATGGTCGAGGCGCCGACCGCCGAGCGGGCCCGCGAGGTCGCCGACGCGCTCGCGGCGGTCGTCGCCGGCTGACGCGGGCACCCGCCCGCGGGTCGCGGGTCCCGGTCGCGTCGCGCAGACTGGGCAGGTGCCCGACCTCGTCTCGTCCCGCACCGGCAGCGGTGCGCCGCTCGTGCTCGTCCACGGCCTCGGTGCCCGCAGCGCGTCGTGGCGGCCGGTGCTGCCCGGCCTCGCCGCGTCCCGCGAGGTGGTGACGGTCGACCTGCCCGGCCACGGCGGGTCGGCGCCGCTGCCGGGCGAGCTCACCCTGGACCGCCTCACCGACGCGCTGCAGCAGTGGCTGCGGCAGGAGGGCCTGGCCCAGGCCGACCTCGTCGGCAGCTCGATGGGCGCCCGCACGGTGCTCGAGCTGGCCCGGCGGGGCGTCGGCCGGCACGTCGTGGCGCTCGACCCCGGCGGGTTCTGGAACGCTCCCGAGAAGGCCGTCTTCGGCGCCTCCGTCAAGGCGTCCTTCGCCCTGGTCAGGGCGCTGCGCCCGGCGCTGCCGGCGCTGGCGGGCAGCCCGGTCGGCCGTACGGCGCTGCTGCCGCAGTTCAGCGCACGCCCCTGGGCGGTGCCGGGCGAGGTCGCGCTGGCCGACCTGCGCAGCATCGCCGACACGCCGGCGCTGTTCGAGACGCTGCAGGCCCTCGTCGACAGCGGCCCGCAGCAGGGCGGCCCGACGCCGGGGCGGGTGCTGCTGGGGTGGGGGCGCCGCGACCGCGTGACGCTGCCGCGGCAGGCCGCCCGGGCGCAGGCCGCGTTCCCGCAGGCGTCCCTGCACTGGTTCGACTCCTGCGGCCACTTCCCGATGTGGGACCGCCCCGAGGAGACCGTGCGGGTCGTGCTCGACGCGACCGCCTGACCGGTCGCCCGTCGCCGCTCGGTCCTAGGGTCGGGCGGGTGGCCGACCCCGCACCCCCCACCCCCGCCCGCACGCTCACCCGCGCCGAGGCCGCGGAGCGCGCCGCGCTGCTGAGCGTGTCGACGTACGACGTCGAGCTCGACCTCACCGGGCTGCGCGACGGCACCTGCTTCTCCTCGACGAGCACCGTCCGGTTCACCTGCCGGCAGCCCGGCGCGACCTCGTTCCTCGAGCTCGACGGCGAGCTGCTCGGGCTCGTCCGCGGCGGGGCGGAGGTCGAGCCGGAGGTGCGCGGCAACCGGGTCGTCCTGCGCGACCTGGCGGCGCAGGAGGAGGTCACGGTGCGGGCCCGCTGCACCACCACCCGCACCGGTGAGGGCCTGCACCGCAGCGTCGACCCGGCCGACGGGGAGGTCTACGTCTACGCGCAGGCGTTCCTCGACGACGCCCAGCGCCTGTTCGCCTGCTTCGACCAGCCGGACCTCAAGGCGGCGGTCGCCCTGCGGGTGCGGGCGCCCGAGGGCTGGACCGTGCTGGCCAACACGCGCGCCGAGCTCGTCGGCGGGGTGCACGTGTTCGCGCCGACCCGGCCGGTGTCGACCTACCTGGTCACGCTCGCCGGCGGTCCGTGGGCGGGGGAGCGGTCCTGGCACGACGGCGTCGAGCTCGGCGTGTGGTGCCGCCGCTCGCTGGCGACGGTCCTCGAGGCGCCGGAGCTGCTCGGCACGACCCGGGCCTGCCTGGACGTGCAGCAGGAGGTCTTCGGCAGCCGGTTCCCCTTCGGCGACAGCTACGACCAGGTGTTCGTGCCGGAGTTCAACGCGGGGGCGATGGAGAACCCGGGGATGGTCACCTTCTCCGACGACTTCGTCTTCCGCTCGCGGGTCACCACGGGGCGGCGGCGGCTGCGCGCCCAGGTCGTCGCCCACGAGATGGCGCACATGTGGTTCGGCGACCTCGTGACGATGCGCTGGTGGGACGACCTGTGGCTCAACGAGTCGTTCGCCGAGATGCTGGGCGTCTGGACCCTGGAGCGCTGCGCCGAGCGCGGCACCCTGCCGTGGACCGGCGCCCTCACCGACTTCAGCCTGGGGCGCAAGGCCTGGGGCTACCGCGCCGACCAGCTGCCGACGACGCACCCCGTGGCCGGGGACGTGCCGGACAACCGCGCCGCGCTGCTCAACTTCGACGGCATCAGCTACGCCAAGGGCGCGTCGGTCCTGCGCCAGCTCATGGCCCGCCTCGGCGAGGACGTCTTCTTCGCGGGGGTGCGCCGCTACCTGACCGAGCACGCCTGGGGCAACACCTCGCTGGCCGACCTGCTCGCCGCGCTCGAGGCCGAGAGCGGCACCGACCTCGCGGACTGGGCGCGGGTGTGGCTGCGCACGTCGGGGGTCCCGCTGCTGCGGGTGCGCGACGGCGTGCTCGAGCAGGAGGCCGACGTGCTGCGGCCGCACCGCGTCGGCGTCGGCGCCTGGGACGGCCGGGACGGCGTGCTGGTCCGCACCGGTGGCGTCGTCGTCGACCTCGACGGCGCGGCCGCGCCCGTCGACCTGCCGCCGGCCGCCCTCGTCCTCCCCAACGACGGCGACCTGACGTACGCCAAGGTGCGGCTCGACCCGCCGTCGCTGCGCACCGCGCTGGCCCGCACGGCCGACCTGCCCGACCCGCTCGCCCGGGCCGTGGTCTGGTCGGCGCTCTGGGACGCCGCGCGCGACGGCGAGCTGCCGGCCGCCGACCTCGTCGACGCCGTCTGCGCGGGGCTCGGCGCCGAGACCGACCCCGACGTCGTGCAGACGCTGCTCGAGCAGGCCCGCACGGCCGCCCTGCTGTGGACCGACGACCGCGACGGGCTGCTCGACCGGCTCGCCCGACGGTGCCTGCAGGGGCTGGCCGAGGCGGGGGCCGGCAGCGACCTGCAGCTGGTCCACCTGCGCGCGGCCGTGTCCTGCGCCCGCAGCGGCGAGCGGCTCGCCGGCTGGCTGGTCGGGCGCGGGCTGCCGCCGGGCGTCCAGCTCGACGCCGAGCTGCGCTGGCACCTCGTCGTCCGGCTCGCGGCGCTGGGCGGGCTCGACGAGGAGGCCGTGCGCGCCGAGGGCGAGCGCGACCGCACCGCCGCCGGGGCCCTCGCGGAGGCCCGGGCGCTCACCGCCCGGCCCGACCCGCAGGCCAAGGCCGCTGCGTGGGCGGAGCTCACGGGCCCCGGCGAGCTGTCCAACGGCCGGGCGCGGGCGGTGTCCGGCGCGTTCTGGCAGAGCGGGCAGGAGGACCTGCTCCGGCCGTACGCCGCGCGCTGGGCCGCGGAGGTGCCCGGCGTGTTCGCGCGCCGCACCCCGGCGATCGCGACGGCCGTGGCCCGGGGGCTGTTCCCCTCCACCCTCGTCGAGCCGGCGACGCTCGAGGTCACCGCCCTCGAGGGCGACCTGCCTCCCGGCCTGCACCGGGTGGTCCTCGAGGAGCGCGACGAGCTGGCCCGGGCGCTGCGCGCCCGATCGGGGGAGCGGCGCGCGGGCTGAGCCGCCGGCGGGTCGTGCGCGGCTAACCTGCCCGTCATGTGCGGGATCGTGGGCTACGTCGGGGAGCAGGCCGGGCTGGACGTCGTCCTGGAGGGCCTGCGCCGCCTGGAGTACCGCGGCTACGACAGCGCCGGCGTCGCCGTGCTCGACGGCGAGGGCGTCCTGCGGGTCGAGCGGCGGGCCGGCAAGCTGGCCAACCTCGAGAAGCGGCTCGGCGAGCTGCCGCCGCTGCCGGGCACGCTGGCCATCGGGCACACCCGCTGGGCGACCCACGGCCCGCCGACCGACCGCAACGCCCACCCGCACGTCGACTGCGCGGGCGACGTCGCCGTCGTCCACAACGGCACGATCGAGAACTTCGAGGAGCTCGTCGAGGGCCTGCTCGCCCGCGGCCACGCGCGCTCCAGCGACACCGACACCGAGGTCGTCGCGCACCTCGTCGAGGAGCGGTTCACCGCCGGCCCGACCGCGGGCGACCTGGCCGCCACGGTCCGCGGGATCTGCCGCGACCTCGAGGGCTCGTTCGTCCTCGTCGTCACCCACCGCGCGTGCCCGACCTCGTCGTCGCCGCCCGCCGCAACCTGCCGCTGGTCATCGGCCTCGGGCAGGGGGAGAACTTCGTCGGGTCCGACGTCACGGCGTTCATCGCCCACACCCGTACGGCCCGGGCGGTCGGGCAGGACGAGGTCGTCGAGCTGCGGCGCGACGGCGTGGTGGTGACCGACCTCGACGGCGCGCCGGTCGAGGGCGAGACCTACCACGTCGACTGGGACACCGACGCCGCCGAGAAGGGCGGCTACGCGTCCTTCATGCTCAAGGAGATCGACGAGCAGCCGGAGGCGGTGCGCGAGACGCTCGGCGGGCGGCTCGGCGCCGACGGGCGGCTGCACCTCGACGAGATCGCGCTGTCCGACGAGGACCTGCGCGGCATCGAGCAGGTCGTCGTCATCGCCTGCGGGTCGAGCTACCACTCCGGCCTGGTCGGCAAGTACGCCATCGAGCGCTGGTGCCGCCTGCCCGTGCACGTCGAGCTGGCCAGCGAGTTCCGCTACCGCGACCCGGTCGTCGGCCGCGGCACGCTGGTCATCGCCATCAGCCAGAGCGGCGAGACCGCCGACACGCTCGAGGCGCTGCGGCACGCCCGCGCGCAGAAGGCCTGGGTGCTGGCGGTGACCAACACCGTCGGCTCGACGATCTCGCCGGAGAGCGACGCGTCGCTGTTCACCCGGTCCGGCCCGGAGGTCGCGGTCGCGTCGACCAAGGCGGTCATCGCCCAGCTCGCCGCGATGTACCTCGTCGGGCTCTACCTCGCGCAGGTCCGCGGCACCCGCGACGCCGACGAGGTGCGCGCCCACCTCGCCGACCTGCCGAGATCCCCGACCTCGTGCAGGTGGTGCTCGACCGGATGGACGCGGTGCCGGGCGCTGGCGCGCGAGATCAAGGACGAGGAGCGGGTGCTGTTCCTCGGCCGCCACGTCGGCTACCCGATGGCCCTCGAGGGCGCCCTCAAGCTCAAGGAGCTGGCGTACGTCTCGCGCCGAGGGCTTCCCGGCCGGCGAGATCAAGCACGGGCCGATCGCGCTCGTGGAGCAGGGCACGCCGGTCGTCGTGATCGCCCCGCGGCACGCGCTGCAGGCCAAGCTGGTCAACAACGTGCAGGAGGTGCGGGCCCGCGGCGCCCGCACCATCGTCATCGCGACCGACGGCGACCGCACCGTCGAGCCGTACGCCGACACCGTGATCCGGGTGCCCGACACCAAGTCGCTGCTCACCCCGCTGCTGACGATCGTGCCGCTGCAGGTGCTGTCCGCCGAGGTCGCCCGCGCTGCGCGGCCTCGACGTCGACCAGCCGCGCAACCTGGCCAAGTCCGTCACGGTCGAGTAGCGGACCGTCGTGCCGGTCGTCGGCGTCGGGATCGACGTCGTGGACGTGGCCCGCCTGGAGCGGGTCCTCGCGCGCACACCGGGCCTGCTCGCGCGCCTGTTCACCGACGGCGAGCGGGACCGGCCGGTGGCGTCGCTGGCGGCGCGCTTCGCGGCCAAGGAGGCGGTCGCCAAGGCGCTCGGTGCGCCGGGCGGGCTGCGCTGGCGCGACGCCGAGGTGGTGGTCGGCGAGCGCGGCCGGCCCCGGCTCGCGCTGCACGGCCGGGTCGCCGACGAGGCCCGCGCGCAGGGCATCACCACCTGGCACCTGTCGCTGTCGCACGACGGCGGCGTCGCGACGGCGGTGGTCGTCGCCGAGTCCTGAGCCACCGGGGGTGACGGGTCGCTCCGGCGGCGGGCTGGAGGGGGATCGCGGTCGCGGCGCGCCGGCGTGCCGCAGCAGCGATCCCCGGTGGACGAGGGGCCAGCGCGGGGGTGGCCCGGTCCGGTGCGCCGACAGGGCACGTGGTGGTGCCGGGTCGGTTGCGGCCGGGCGCAACGGACGGCCGCACGTCGCAGCGAGGCGCAACGCCCCTGCGGAGCACCGTGCTCCCCGGCGGCGGCGGGCCGGCCAGCCGGGCGGACGGGCTGACGGCGGCGGGCGGACGGGCGACGGCGACGGGCGGCGGGCGGGCACGCGGTGGCCGGCGCGCAGGGGTGAGCGCCGGCCGTCGACGGGGCAGGCTCCCGGCGTGATCCGGGCGCACACGGTGGAGCAGGTCCGGGCGGCCGAGGCGGCGCTGGCGGCCACCCTGCCGCCCGGCACCCTCATGGCTCGGGCGTCGACCGGCCTCGCGCACGCGTGCAGCCGCGCGATGGGCGGGACGTACGGCCGGCGGGTCCTGCTGCTCGTCGGGGGCGGCGACAACGGCGCCGACGCGCTCTTCGCGGGGGCCCTGCTCGCCCGGCGGGGCGCCCAGGTGACCGCTGCCCTCGTCGGTGAGCCGCGCGCCGACGCGCTCGCCGCCCTGCGGGCCGCCGGCGGGCGGACCGGCCCGCCGGGTGCGGCCGACCTCGTCGTCGACGGTCTCGTCGGGATCGGCGGCCGCGGGCCGCTGCGCGAGGCCGCGGCCGACCTCGTGCGCCGGGCGGCCGGCCCCGTCCTGGCCGTCGACCTGCCGAGCGGCGTCGACGCCGACACCGGCGCGGTCGCCGGCGAGGCCGTCACCGCGGAGCGCACCGTCACCTTCGGCACGCACAAGCCCGGGCTGCTCGTCGGGGAGGGGCGCGAGCACGCCGGGCGGGTCGAGCTCGTCGACCTGGGGCTGGCCCCCCACCTGCCGCCGGCGCCGGTCGAGGCCCTGGAACCGGCCGACGTCGTGCTGCCGCGGACCCCTCGCGACAAGTACGACCGCGGCGTGCTCGGCGTGGCGGCCGGCTCGCCGACCTACCCCGGTGCGGCCGTGCTCGCGGTCGGGGCGGCGGTGGCCGCCGGGGCGGGCATGGTGCGCTTCGCCGGCGCCGCGCACCCCGCCGAGCAGGTCCGGCTGCGCTGGCCGGAGGTCGTCGTCACCGAGGCCCGGGGGGCGGGGGTCGTCGAGGCGGGGCGCGTGCAGGCCTGGGCGGTCGGACCCGGGCTCGGCACCGACGACGCGGCGGCCGAGACCGTCCGCGCCGTGCTCGGGACCGACGTGCCGGTGCTCGTCGACGCCGACGCGCTCACGCTGTGCGCGCAGCACCCGCGGTGGCTGCGCCGGGACGCCCCGACGCTGCTGACCCCGCACGACCGGGAGTACGAGCGGTTCGGGCTCGAGGTGGGCGCGGACCGGGTCGGCGCGGCCCGCGCGCTCGCCCGCGCGCTCGGCGTGCACGTCCTGCTCAAGGGCGCCGCCACGGTCGTCGCCGGTCCCGACGGGCCGGCGCGGGTCAACCGCACCGGCACCCCGGCGCTCGCCAGCGCCGGCTCCGGCGACGTGCTCAGCGGTGCCTGCGGAGCGCTGCTCGCCCAGGGGCTCCCGGTGCTCGAGGCCGCGAGCGCCGCCGCGCTGCTGCACGGCCGGGCCGGCACGCTGTCCTCCGACGGGGTGGCCACGAGCGCGGGCCGGGTCGTCTCGGCGTGGCCCGACGCCGTCCGCGAGCTGCTGGCTGCCAGACTGCCGGGCATGGCGGGGAGGGCATGAGGAGCGAGGCGCGCATCGACCTCGCCGCCATCACCGCCAACACGCGGCGCCTCGACGAGCTCGCCGGCGCCGCGGGCGTGATGGCCGTCGTGAAGGCCGACGGCTACGGCCACGGGCTGGTGCCGCAGCGCCGCGCGGTGCTCGCCGGCGGCGCGGCGTGGCTGGGCGTCGCCTTCCTCGAGGAGGCCCTCGGCCTGCGCGCGGCCGGGATCGAGGCGCCCGTGCTCGCCTGGCTGTCCTCCCCGCAGGAGGACCTCGCGCCGGCGGTCGCCGCGGGCGTCGACCTCGGGATCTACGACCTCGCCGAGCTGCGCCGGGCGGCGGAGGCTGCCGCGCGGACCGGCCGTACGGCCCGGGTGCACCTCAAGGTCGACACCGGCCTGTCCCGGGGCGGCGCGACCGTCGAGGACTGGCCCGGGCTGTGCGCGCAGGCCGCGCGGACCGACGGCGTCGAGGTCGTCGGCGTCTGGAGCCACTTCGCCTTCGCCGACGGCGGGCCCGACCACCCGGTCAACTGCGGCAGTCGGCGGTCTTCGCCGAGGCGCTGGAGGTCGCGGCGCGGGCGGGCGTGCGTCCCGCAGGTGCGGCACCTGGCCAACTCCGCCGCCACCCTCACGGCGCCCGCCACGCACTACGACCTCGTGCGTCCCGGTGTCGCGCTCTACGGCCTGTCGCCGGTGCCGCAGCTGGGCAGCCCGGCCGACTTACGGCCTGCGGCCCGCGATGACGCTCGCCGGCCGCGTGGCGCTGGTCAAGCGGGTGCCGGCGGGGCCGGGCGTGAGCTACCTGCACCGCTACACGACCGAGCGCGAGACGACCCTCGCGCTGGTGCCGCTCGGCTACGCCGACGGGGTGCCGCGCGCCGGCACCAACGCCGCTGCCGGTGCAGCTCGGCGGGCGGCGCCGCACCGTCGCCGGGACCGTCTGCATGGACCAGTTCGTCCTCGACGTCGGCGACGACGCCGGTGAGCGCCGGCGACGAGGTGCTGCTCTTCGGCCCCGGCGACGACGGCGAGCCGACCGCGCAGGAGTGGGCCGACGTGCTCGGCACCATCGACTACGAGGTCGTCACGCGGGTCGGTGCCCGGGTGCCCCGGACGTACGCGTGAGCGCCCTGGGCGCGCGCCGGCGTCGCCGGCGGGCTCGCCGGGCTCGTCGTCACCGGCGTCGCGGCGGGGCTCGCCGCGGAGCGCTACGCCGTCGGTCGGGTGCGCCTGGCGCCCGACCCGGAGGCCGGGCAGCCGTTCTTCGCGCTGCCCGCCGACCGGGTGCGCCGGGTGGTCGCCGACGACGGGGTGCCGCTGCACGTCGAGGAGGTCGGCGCCCGGACGCCCCGCTGACCGTCGTGCTCTGCCACGGCTACACCCAGCAGCTCGCCGTCTGGCACTACCAGCGGCAGGCGCTCGCCGGGCCCGGGGTGCGCCTGGTGCTGTGGGACCAGCGCAGCCACGGCCGCAGCGGCCGCAGCAGCCCGGAGCACGCCACGATCGACCAGCTCGGCCGCGACCTCGCCGCGGTGCTGGAGACCTGCGCACCGACCGGCCCGGTCGTGCTCGTCGGGCACTCGATGGGCGGGATGACGGTCATGTCGCTGGCCGACGCCCGGCCGGAGCTGTTCGGCCCGCGGGTGGTCGCCGTCGCGCTCCTCAGCACCTCGGCGGGCCGGCTGTCGCGAGCTCACCTTCGGCCTGCCGGCGGCGGCCACCCCGCTGACCCGGCGGGCGCTGCCGCTGCTCACCCGCGGTGCGCGCTCGCGGCCCACCGCGTTCGAGCGGACCCGCCGGCTGGGCACCGACCTGGCCTTCCTCGTGGCCCGGCGGATCGCCTTCGGGGACCGCGACGTGAGCCCCGCCCTCGTCGGCTTCGTCGAGCAGATGACCGCGGAGTGCCCGGTCGAGGTGATCGCGGAGTTCTACGACACGTTCATGAGCCACGACAAGCTCGCCGCGCTCGACGTGCTCCGCGCGGTCGACGTGCTCGTCCTGGTCGGCACCCGCGACCTCGTGACGCCCGAGGAGCACAGCCGCGGGATCGCCGCCGCGCTGCCCGACGCGCACCTCGTCGTCGTGGAGGGCGCGGGGCACATGGCCCTGCTGGAGCGCGCCGACGTCGTCTCCGCCCACCTGCAGGCGCTGCTGCGGCGGGCGGCCGACCGCGTCGCGGTGGGCGCGAGCGGGGCGTGAGGGGGGCGTGAGGGGGGCGTGAGGGGTCTGCCGCCGGCCGTGCGGCAGGCGGCGGCCGAGGTCGACGCGCGCGCCCGGGCCGCACCCGACTGGGGCGCGCTCGCCGACGACGTGCGCACCTGCACGGCCTGCCCGGAGCTCGCGACCACCCGCACCCGCGTGGTCGTCGGCAGCGCCCCGGCCGGCGCCCGGCTGCTCGTCGTCGGCGAGGCCCCGGGCGCGCAGGAGGACCTGACCGGCGAGCCGTTCGTGGGCCGCAGCGGGCAGCTGCTCGACCAGCTGCTCGCCGAGGTCGGCGGCGACCGCGCGCGCACGGCGGTCCTCAACACGCTCAAGTGCCGGCCGCCGGCGAACCGGCCGCCGCGACCGGCCGAGTCGGCGCACTGCCGCGGCTGGGTCGAGCGGCAGCTCGAGCTGCTCGACCCGGTGGTGGTCGTCGCCCTGGGGCTGTCGTCGGCCCGCTGGTTCCTCGGGCCGGTCGCGCTCGGCGCCGTCCGCGGTCGCGTCCACGAGGTCGGCGGCCGCCGGGTGCTGCCGACCTACCACCCCAGCGCCGCGATCCGCTCGGGCCCGGCGGGCGAGCCGCGCCGGCTGCTGCGCGAGGACCTCGCCCGGGCCGTACGCCTGGCGGAGGGGCCGTGAGCACCTCGCTGTGGGTGCGGGCGCCCGAGGAGGTCGCCGCCGCCCTCGCCGCGCCCGGCGACGCGCTCGACCTGCGCGCGCCCGGGCCGCTCGACGGGTCCTGGTCCGCGCTCGGCTTCACCGCGCTCACCCCCGCCGAGCTGGTCCGGCCGGTGCCCCTGCGGCTCCCGGCCCCGGAGCAGACCCGCGCGCTCGGCCGGCGGCTGGCGGGCCTGCTGCGGCCGGGTGACCTCGTCGTGCTGTCCGGCCCGCTCGGCGCGGGCAAGACCGCGCTCACCTCGGGCATCGGCGACGGTCTCGGCGTGCGCGGGCCGGTGACCAGCCCGACCTTCGTCCTCGCCCGGGTGCACCGGGGGCCGCTGCCGCTGGTGCACGTCGACGCCTACCGGCTGCGCGACGCGGGCGCGCCGGGGCTCGAGCTCGACGACCTCGACCTCGACGCCGACCTGCCGAGCAGCGTCGTCGTCGTCGAGTGGGGCGAGGGCCTCGTGGAGGGCCTCGCCGACGCGCGCCTGGAGGTGCGCCTCGACCGGCCGGCGGGCGGTGCCGAGGACCTGCGCACGGCGGAGGTCCGGCCGTACGGCGCGCGCTGGGCCGGGAGCGCGGCAGCGCGTCCCTGACCCCGGCCCGGACGGTGGACCGCCGGTCACGGGCGGGTCACGAACGCAGCACGACCGGAGGGTGCCTGTCGGGGCGCCCCCGGCGTGCGGTCCATGTGGTCCCGGTCACGGACGACCGGGTGGGCTCCGGCCCGCAGCGACGACCGAGGGAGCCGCGGCATGGCGCGAGGACGGACGGCGTGAGCACCTCGACCGGCGCGGCCCCTGAGGTCGGCGCCACGGCGAGCAGCAGCTTCGAGGTCCGCGGGGTGACGGTCCGGTTCGGCGGGCTCACCGCCCTCGACGACGTCTCGCTGACGGTGCTGCCCGGCGAGGTGCACGGGGTCATCGGCCCCAACGGCGCCGGCAAGACGACGCTCTTCAACGTCGTCTGCGGCTTCCTGGCGCCGTCGGAGGGCGACCTGCGCTGGCGCGACGAGGAGCTGCGCGGCCTGCGGCCGCACCAGCTCGCCGGCCTCGGCATCAGCCGCACGCTGCAGGGCGTGGGGCTCTTCCCCGGGCTCACCGTGCTCGACAACGTGGTCACCGGGGCGGGCCGCGCAGCCGGTCGGGCTTCGTCAGCGCGCTGCTCGGGCTCCCGCGCAGCGACCGCGACGAGCGTGCCCTGCGCGACCGGGCCTACGCGGTGCTCGCCGAGCTCGGCGCCGCCGACGTCGCCGACCGCTACCCGGGGTCGCTGCCCTACCCGGTGCAGAAGCGCGTCGCGCTGGCCCGCGCGCTCGTCGCGGAGCCCGAGCTGCTGCTGCTCGACGAGCCGGCGGCCGGGTTGTCCAACGACGAGATGGACGAGCTCGGCGACACGATCACGGCGCTGTCGGGCCGCACGTCGGTGATGCTCGTCGAGCACCACATGGACCTCGTCATGCGGGTCTGCGAGCGGATCACCGTCCTCGACTTCGGCAAGGTCATCGCCGACGGCACCCCCGACGAGGTGCGCACCGACCCGGCCGTGCTCTCGGCCTACCTCGGCGACGAGGTCCAGCACGAGCACGCCCCTGCCGGCGGGGAGGCCTGACGTGCTCGAGATCCGCGACCTGGTCACGGCGTACGGCCCGGTGCTCGCGCTCGACGGCGTGAGCCTGTCGGTGCCCAAGGGCAAGATCACTGCGGTGCTCGGCGCGAACGGCGCCGGCAAGACCACGCTGCTGCGCACCGTCTCCGGCCTCGTGCGCCCCAAGGCCGGCACGATCACGCTCGACGGCGCGCGACATCACCCGCGCCGCCGTGGAGCAGATGGTGATGCTGGGCATGGCGCACGTGCCGGAGGGCCGCGGCGTCATCGCCGAGCTCACCATCGAGGAGAACCTGCGCCTCGGCGGGCTGTTCCGCGGCAAGAGCGACGCCGCCGAGATCGACCGGGTCTACGACATGTTCCCGGCGCTGCGCCAGCGCGCCAAGCGGTCGGCGCACACGCTCTCCGGCGGCGAGCGCCAGATGCTGGTCGTGGGGCGGGCGCTGCTCGCCCAGCCGACCGTGCTGCTGCTCGACGAGCCCAGCCTCGGGCTCGCACCGCTCATCGTCGCGCAGATCTTCGACATGGTCCGCGACCTGGTCGACCAGACCGGGCTCGCCGTCCTCCTCGTCGAGCAGAACGCCAAGTCGGCCCTGTCCATCGCCGACACCGGGGTGGTCCTCAACCTCGGCCGGGTCGTCGCCACCGACGACGCCTCCGTGCTCGCTGCCGACGAGGCCCTGCGCCACGCCTACCTCGGCTTCTGAGGCCCGCCCGGCCCTCGTACCCCCTCCCGGGAGCGACCGTGCTGCAGTTCCTGAACTTCACCCTCTCCGGGCTGACGCTCGGCGTGGTCTTCGCCGCGTTCGCGCTCTGCCTGGTCCTCATCTTCCGCGCCACCCGGGTCATCAACTTCGCCCAGGGCGCGCAGGCCATGTTCACCAGCTACCTGGCCCTCGAGCTCGTCCAGCACGGCCAGTCGTACTGGCTGGCGCTGCCGGCCGCGCTCGCCGCCGGGTTCCTGCTCGGCGGCGTTCGTCGAGCGGGTCATCGTCCGGCCCGTCGAGAACGGTCCGGAGATCAACCCGGTCATCGTCACGCTCGGGCATCTTCGTCGCGATCGAGGCGCTCGCCGCCATCCTGTTCGGCAACGTGCTCGAGGCGTTCCCGGCGCCGTTCTCGCTCAACGGGCTGTCGAGTTCGGCGACACCGACCGTCTCGCTCACGCGCGAACGACCTCTGGAAGTACGGCGCCGTGCTCGTGGCGATGGTCGCGCTGCTGCTGCTGTTCTCCGCGACCAGCCTGGGCCTGCAGATGCGCGCCGCGGCCTTCGGCCAGGAGGTCGCCCGCCTGCTCGGCGTCCGGGTCGGGCGGATGCTCACGCTCGGCTGGGCGCTGGCCGGGCTGTTCGGCTCGCTCGCCGGCCTGCTCATCGCCGGCGGCGGGCTCGTCTCGCCGCAGTACATGCAGGGCGTGGTCGTCTTCGGCTTCGTCGCCGCGGTGCTCGGCGGCCTGGACAGCTTCGTCGGCGCGCTCGTCGGCGGCGCCGTCCTGGGGCTGACCTCGTCGTACGTCTCGGGCTACCTCGGCAGCGAGCTCGTCACGCTCGCCGCGCTCGTCATCCTCGTCGCCGTGCTGCTGCTGCGGCCCGGCGGCCTGTTCTCCAGCAGCGTCGCCAGGAAGGTGTGAGATGACCACCCGCACCGACGAGCCGCGCCGCGAGCCGGGCGCCGAGCCCGGCACCGCCGTCCCTGCCGCCCCGGCCGACGGGGGCTGGGCAGCACGCTGCTCACGCACCTCGCGCTCATGGTCCTGGCGTACGTCGGGATCGTCCTGCTGCTGCTGGCGGTCGACCCGTTCCGGGCCTCGCAGCTGGCCTCGATGGCCTACTACGTCCCCGCGGTCGCCGGGCTGAGCGTGCTCACCGGCATCAACGGGCAGATCAGCCTCGGGCACGGCGCGCTCATGGCCGTCGGCGCCTACACGACGGCGGTCCTGCTCGAGCGGCAGGAGGGCCTGCCCTTCCTCGTCATCGTCCTGGCGTCCGTCGTCACCGCCAGCCTCGTCGGGTTCGTGGTCGGCGATCGCCGCTGCCCGGTTGCACGGCCCCTACCTCGCCGGCGCCACGCTGGCGCTCGCGGTCGGGCTGCCCGGGCTCGCGATCCGCTACGACGACCTGCTGGGCGGCGAGCAGGGCCTGCGCGTGCGCCCGCCGCGCGCCCCCGACTGGTTCAGCTCGCTCGTCGAGGGCCTCGGCGGCGCCCGGCCGACCGGGGCGACCTACCTGGCCTACTACGGGTGGGCGCTGGCGCTGGTCGTGCTGCTGCTGCTGAGCAACCTGCTCACCAGCCGGGTCGGCCGGCAGTGGCGGGCCGTGCGCGACGACGAGGTCGCCGCGCAGCTCGCCGGCATCGACCTGGGCCGGGCCCGGGTCCTCGCCTTCGTCGTGAGCGCGGCCTGCGCCGGGGTCGCCGGCGCGCTGCTCGCCGTGGTCGGCCGGCTCGCCGCGCCGACGAGCTTCACCGTCGTCCTGTCGCTGGGCCTGCTCACGGGCATGGTCATCGGCGGGCTCGGCAGCCTCACCGGCGCGGTCCTCGGCGCGGCGCTGCTCGTCTTCGCCCAGCCGTTCATCACCGACCGCGGTCTGGACGCCGGGCTCAGCAGCGCGCAGGCCGCGAACATCGCCCCGCTCGTCTACGGGGTGATGCTCGTGCTGGTCATGCTGCTGGCCCCCCGCGGCGTCGTGGGGTCGATCCGCTTCGCCTACCTGGGTCGCCGCGCCGCCCGTCGCCGGGCCGCGGCCGCCTGATGCGCGCCTGCACCGAGCACCACCACCGGGTCGTCGCCGCTGTGGCCACGACCCGCCCGAGCTCCGCAGCGGTCCGACCGGCCCGACTGCGGACGACTGCCGACCCCGCCCCCGGAGCCGGTGCCAGGAGGAGGAACACGTGAGGATCTCATCCAGCCGCTCGCTCGCGCGGGCGGTCGCCGCCGTCGCCGGGGCGACGGTGCTGCTCGCCGCCTGCGGAGGCGGCTCCGACACGGGCTCGAGCGGGAGCAGCGGCGGCAGCTCCGCCGACCAGCCGGGCCTGACCTCGTCCAGCATCAAGATCGGCACGCACATGCCGCTCACCGGTGTGGCCGCGCCCGGCTACAGCGAGATCCCGGTCGGGGCCAAGGCCTACTTCGACTACCTCAACGACCAGGGCGGCATCAACGGCCGCACGATCGAGTACCTCGTCCGCGACGACGGCTACAACCCGACCAACACCACGAACGTCACCAACCAGCTGGTGCTGCAGGACAAGGTCTTCTCGATGATCCAGGGGCTGGGCACGCCGACCCACTCGGCGGTCCTCGACTTCCTCGACGAGAACGACGTCCCGGACCTGTTCGTGTCCTCCGGCGCGCTCGCGTGGAACCAGCCCGACAAGTACCCGAACACCTTCGGCTGGCAGCCCGACTACACGGTCGAGGGCAAGGTCATGGGCAAGTACATCGCGGACAACATGCCCAACGCCAAGGTCGGCCTGTTCCTGCAGGGCGACGACTTCGGGCGCGACGGTGCCGCCGGCGTGAAGCAGTTCCTGTCCAACCAGATCGTCCAGGAGGTGACCTACACCTCCGGCAACACCGACGTGAGCCCGCAGATCCAGCAGCTCAAGGCCTCCGGTGCCGACGTGGTGCTCGGCTTCAACGTGCCGGCCTACACCGCGCTCTCGCAGCTCCAGGGCCTCGGCGCAGGGCTACAAGCCGCAGTGGTTCTACTGCGGCGTCGGCCTGGACGCCAGCCTCGTCGGCGGGCTGCTCAACCGCTTCTCCAAGGGCAGCGTGACCGGCCCGGGGCCGCTCGAGGGCATCTACACCACCGCCTACCTCAACGGCAACGACAAGACCGACGACCCGTGGGTCCAGCTCTGGACGAAGGTCTGGCAGGCCAAGGGCGACGGCAAGCCGCTCACGAACTACCAGACCTCTACGGCATGGCCGGCGCCTACACCTTCGCCCAGACCGTCGCGGCGGCCGGCAAGGACCTGACCCGCGAGGGGCTGGTCAAGGCCCTCGAGGCCAAGGGCGGGAAGTTCCAGGGCCCGGCCCTGGCGCCGTTCGACTACAGCAAGGACTCGCACCGCGGCATCAGCGGTGTGAAGGTCGTCCAGGTCAAGAGCGGCGTGCCGGTCGACGTCACGCGCCGTGCAGACCACCGGCGACAAGGACGGCCCGTCGAGGCGTCGACCTACACCCCGCCCGCGCCGCCGGCGAACGGCGTCCCGACCGGCTGACCCCGCGACCTGCGGCGCGCCCGACCGGCGGCCGGTCCCCCGGGGCCGGCCGCCGCCGCGTCCGGGCCGCTCGCGCGGTCCGGGCACGTCCGTGCTGTGCCGCACGTCACCTGTACACCGGCCGGGGTCCCCGGCCGTCCGCGTCCCGCCCACGACCCTGGAGCCCCGGTGACCCTGTCGATCGCCAGCATCCTGGCGGAGTCCGCCGTCCGCCACGCCGACCGTACCGCCGTCGTGCTCGGCGACCTGCGATCAGCTACGCGCAGCTGTGGGCGCCGGCCCGGCAGTACGCCGCCGTGCTGCGCGACCGGGGGATCGGCGCGGGCGACAAGGTCGCGCTGCTGCTGCCCAACACGCCGCACTTCCCGCTGGCCTACTACGGCGTGCTCGCCCTCGGGGGCGTGGCGGTGCCGGTGCACGCGCTGCTCAAGGCCGAGGAGATCGAGTACGTCCTCACCGACTCGGGCGCGAAGGCGCTGGTCTGCGCCTCGCCGCTGCTCGGCGAGGGCGCCAAGGGCGCCGAGCTCGCCGGCGTGCCGGTGCTCGCGGTCATGCCCGGCGGCGACGAGGGCATCGAGCGCCTCGACGACCTGGCCGCCGCGGCGACGCCCGTCGAGCCGGTGGTGATGCGCGAGCCGGAGGACACCGCCGTCGTGCTCTACACCAGCGGCACCACCGGCAAGCCCAAGGGCGCGGAGATCACCCACCTCAACGTGACGATGAACGTGCTCGCCTCCGCGACCTACAGCTTCGACATCGACGAGACCGACGTCGTGCTCGGCTGCCTGCCGCTGTTCCACACCTTCGGCCAGACGTGCTGCATGAACACCGCGTTCTTCGTCGGCGCCTCGGTGGTCATGCTGCCGCGCTTCGACGGCGCGACCGCCCTGCAGCTGCTCGTCGACCAGGGCTGCACGATCTTCATGGGCGTCCCGACCATGTACGTCGCGCTGCTCGAGGCCGCCAAGTCCTCCGACCTGCGGCCGCAGCTCAAGAGCGCGCTGTCCGGCGGCGCCGCGCTGCCCGTCGCGGTCCTGGAGAAGTTCGGCGAGGTCTTCGGCACCGACGTGCTCGAGGGCTACGGGCTCACCGAGACCTCGCCGGTCGCCACGTTCAACCAGGTCGGGTTCGAGCCCCGCCCCGGCACCGTCGGCAAGCAGATCTGGGGCGTCGAGGTGCAGGTCGCCAAGGCCGAGGTCGACGACGCGATCGAGCTGCTGCCCACCGGAGAGCTCGGCGAGATCGTCGTGCGCGGGCACAACGTCTTCAAGGGCTACCTCAACAAGCCCGAGGCGACCGAGGCCGCGATCGTCGACGGCTGGTTCCGCACCGGCGACCTCGGCACCAAGGACGACGAGGGCTACGTGACCATCGTCGACCGCAAGAAGGACATGGTGCTGCGCGGCGGCTACAACGTCTACCCGCGCGACGTCGAGGAGGTGCTGCTGCGCCACCCCGGCGTCGGCCAGGTCGCGGTCATCGGCCTGCCGGACCCGCAGTACGGCGAGGAGGTCTGCGCGGTCGTCGTCCCGGACCCCGCGGGCGGCGAGCTCACCGAGGACGAGCTGCGGGCCTGGGGCAAGGAGAAGCTGGCGTCGTACAAGTACCCCCGGCGCGTCATCTTCACCGACGCCCTCCCGCTCGGGCCGTCGGGCAAGGTGCTCAAGCGCGAGCTCGTCGCGCAGTACGGCGGCGACGCGCAGGGGTGAGGTCCGCGGTCGTCCTCGCCCTCGGCGGGCCTGCTGCTCGTGGCGGGCTGCGGGTCCTCCCGCGAGGCGCTCCCGCCGCCCGACCCGTGCCCGCCGACCTGCCCCGGCACGCCGGAGCCGCTGCCGTCGCCGACCGGCAGCGCGCCCGAGGAGGGCAGCGCGGCGTACGACGCGCTCGTCGTCGCGCCGGGGCCGGGCGAGCTGGCGCGCGGCGGCAACGACGAGGACAGCGCCCTGCAGGCGCGCGCCTTCGACGTCGTCGTCCCCGCCGGTCAGCGGCTGCGGGTGCGCACGGTCTGCCAGGGGCGCACGTCGGTGACCGTGACGACCGACCCGGCCTCGGACGCCGAGAGCGAGCTGGCCTGCCGCGAGGACGAGCCCGAGGAGCTCGTCGTCGAGCCGCCCGTCGCGCCGCGGGGGAGGTACGACCGCCTACCGGCTCACGGTCGCCGCGCCGGTCGCCGGCTGCCCGGTGGTACGCCGTGGTCTCGCTCGCCGGTCCCTAGGCTGGTCGGCGTGCTCGTCCTCGGCCTCGACACCTCCAGCCCCGCGGTGCAGGTCGCGCTCGTCGAGCTCGCGCCGGCGAGGACGGCGACGCCCCGCTGGGGCCGCAGCGCGACGTGGCAGGTCGTCGACGCGCGGGCGCACGGCGAGCTGCTCGCGACCGGCGTGCGGGCCGTGCTCGACGAGCTCGGCGCCCGGCCGCGCGACCTCGGCGCCGTCGCGGTCGGCCTCGGGCCCGGCCCCTTCACCGGGCTGCGGGTCGGCGTGGTCACGGCCGCGGCGACGGCCGACGCGCTGGGCGTCCCGGCGTACGGCTGCTGCTCGCTCGACGCCGTCGACCCCTGGGGCGAGGGCGAGCGCGTGGTGGTGACCGACGCCCGGCGCAAGGAGGTCTACTGGGCGGAGTACGCCGACGACGACGAGCGGGTCGCGGGCCCGTCGGTGCTGACCCCGGCCGCGCTCGCGCAGGCGCTCTCGGACGTCGGCTGGACCGGCCGGGTCGTCGGCGACGGCGCGCTGCGCACGCCGAGCACTTCCCGCAGGCCGCGGAGCCGCGCTACCCTCAGCGCGGAGGGCGTCGTGCTGCTGGCGGCCCGCCGCGCGCTCGCCGGCGCGCCGACCGAGCCGCTGGTCGCCGCTCTACCTGCGCCGGCCCGACGCGACGCCGCCGGGGGCGCCCAAGCCGGTCACGGCCTGAGCCGTGAGCGACACGCCGCTGTGGCTGGAGGCCTTCCCGCACGCCTACGACGTCGCGCACGAGCGCACGGTCCGGGGCCGGCTGGACGAGGTCGTCTACTACCCGGGGGCCCGGCGCGACGGCGGCTCCGACGGCGCCTGGCTGCGGATCGGGCCGCGCGACCGGGCGCCGTGGACGGGGGTCTTCGCCAGCGAGCTCGCGGCCGGCCGGCTGTCGGTCGTGGCGAGCTGGCCGGAGCCGCACACGCTGCTCGTCGCGCTCGGCGGCCTGCCCTTCGTCGTCGACGTCCGGGACCCCGACGTCTGGGCCCGGCTCGACGTGCCGGGCAGCCGGCTGCTGGTGCCGGCCGCCGACCGCGGCCTCGCGCTGCTGCTCGGCGACGAGGTGCTCGCGGCGTACGACGCGCGCGGCCTGGCGTGGGAGAGCGGCCCGCTGGGAGCGGGCGCCACCTGGCTGGGCCGGCTCGACGACGAGGTGCACCTGCGCTCGGGCGACGTGCTGCACCGCGTCGACCTGCGGCACGGGCGCACGACGAGCGAGGCGGCGCCGTGGTGAGGAGCCGGTGAGCGCGCGCCTGGAGCGGATGCGCTGGTGGCACGTCGAGCAGGTGCTGCCGCTGGAGCAGGCCCTGTTCGGCGACGAGCCCTGGACGGCGCGCGCCTTCTGGTCCGAGCTCGGGCAGCTCGACACCCGCCACTACCTCGTCGCGCTGCGAGGCGATGCGGCTGGTCGGCTACGCCGGCCTGTGCGACTACCCCGACGAGGCGTGGGTGCAGACGATGGCGGTGGCGCCCGCCGCGCAGGGGCAGGGCCTGGGGGCGCGGCTGCTCGGCGCGCTGCTGGCCGAGGCGGCGCGCCGCGGGCAGCGGGCGGTGTCGCTGGAGGTCCGCGCCGACAACGCGCCGGCGCAGCGGCTGTACGCGCGCGCCGGCTTCGTGCGCACCGGCGTGCGGCGCGGCTACTACCGCCCCAGCGGCACGGACGCGCTCGTGCTGACCCGGCGCTCCTAGGCTGGCCCGGTGACCGACGAGCCGCTCGTCCTGGGCATCGAGACCTCCTGCGACGAGACCGGCGTCGGCGTCGTGCGCGGGCACACGCTGCTGGCCGACGCCGTCGCCTCCTGCGTCGAGGAGCACGCCCGCTTCGGCGGGGTGGTGCCCGAGGTGGCCAGCCGGGCGCACGTCGAGGCGATGGTGCCGACGGTGCACCGGGCGCTCGCCGAGGCCGGGGTCGCGGCTCGGCGACGTCGACGCGGTCGCGGTGACCGCCGGGCCGGGGCTCGCCGGCGCTCTGCTCGTCGGGGTCGCGGCGGCCAAGGCGTACGCCCTCGCCCTCGACGTGCCGCTCTACGGCGTCAACCACCTCGCCGCGCACGTCGCCGTCGACGTCCTCGAGCACGGCCCGCTGCCCGAGCCGTGCGTGGCGCTGCTCGTCTCCGGAGGGCACTCCAGCCTGCTGCTCGTCGAGGACCTCACCGCGGGGCTGACCGCGCTGGGCTCGACGCTCGACGACGCGGCGGGGGAGGCCTTCGACAAGGTCGCCCGGCTGCTCGGGCTCGGCTTCCCCGGCGGCCCGGTCGTCGACCGCCTGGCCCGCGAGGGCGACCCGGCGGCGATCGCCTTCCCGAGGGCGCTGCGCGACGGGTCCTACGACGTGAGCTTCTCCGGGCTCAAGACCGCGGTCGCGCGCTGGGTGGAGGCGCACGACGGGCCGGTGCCGGTCGCCGACGTCTGCGCGAGCTTCCAGGAGGCGGTCGTCGACGTCCTCACGGCCAAGGCGGTGCGGGCCTGCCGCGACTCCGGCGTCGACACCCTGCTCATCGGTGGTGGGGTGGCGGCCAACAGCCGCCTGCGGGCGCTCGCGCAGCAGCGGTGCGACGCGGCGGGACTGCGCCTGCGGGTGCCACGACCGGGGCTGTGCACCGACAACGGCGCGATGGTCGCAGCGCTCGGGGCGCGGCTGGCGGCGGCCGGCGCCCCGGCCAGCGGTCTGGACCTGGGCGCGGACAGCGGCCTGCCGGTGCACGACGTGCGGGTCTGAGCCGCCGTCCGCCCCCCTCCGTCACGCTCAGGTACGCGAAGATGGCACCAAGTGACCATGGGCCGGGGCGCCCGCAGCGCCGAGGATGCAGGGCGGAGGGCCGACCGCCCTCCGCCCCTGAGCCCGGCAGCGCACGCCCCCTCGACCCTGGAGGTCCGCATGTGGAAGCACCTGCTGCGTCTGAGCGGTTCCGGCACCACCCTGGCCCTGCTCGTCGCGGTCGTGGAGGCCGGGCGCAAGTGGCACTGAGCGGCTGACCCGCACGTCGTGCTGCTCGTCGCCGTCGTCGGCCTGGGCCTGCTGCTCGTCCCCGTGACGGGCGGCAGGCTGGGCCGCCTGGCCGGCCTGCACCTGCGCGGGCTGCCGCTGCTCGTCGCCGCGCTGGCCTGCCAGGTGCTCGCGCTGGTCGTGCTCCCGGGCCCGCGAGCGCTGCTGCTGGCGCTGCACGCGCTCTCGTACGCCCTGGCGGGGCTCGTCGTGCTGCGCAACCGGGCGGTGCCCGGGCTGCCGCTGGTCGCCCTCGGCGCGGCGGGCAACGCGCTCGTGCTCGCGGTCAACGGCGGCACGATGCCCGCCGCCGAGCAGGCGGTGCGCCGGGCCGGCCTGACGCCGGTCGTCGACGGCTACACCAACAGCGAGGTGCTGCCGCACGCCCACCTGGCCGCGCTCGGCGACGTCTGGGCCTCGCCGGCCTGGCTGCCGCTGGGCAACGTCTTCAGCCCCGGCGACCTCGCGGTCCTCGCCGGCGTGCTGTGGCTCGTGCACGGCACCTGCGGCACCGTCCCCGCGCGCGTGCTCAGAGGCCTCGCGCGCCCGCCCGCTCGACCAGCCACCGCGGCACCTGCGCCGCCTCCAGCGGCCGGCTGAGCAGGAACCCCTGCACCTGGTCGCAGCCCCAGCCGCGCACCAGGTCGTACGACCGCTGGTCCTCCACGCCCTCGGCGACCAGCCGCAGGCCCAGGTTGTGGCCGAGCTCGATCGTCGAGCGCACGATGCTGGCGTTGCCGAGGCCGGCCCCGAGCCCCGTGACGAAGGACCGGTCGATCTTGAGCTCGTCGACGTCCAGCCGGTCGAGGTAGGACAGCGACGAGTAGCCGGTGCCGAAGTCGTCGATGGCGAGCCGCACGCCGAGCCGGCGCAGCTCGTCGAGCACGACGAGCGCGCGGGCGGGGTCCGACATCACCGCCGTCTCGGTCATCTCCAGCACCAGCGACGTCGGCGTCGCCGCGTGCCGGCGCAGCAGCCGCTCGACCTGGCGAGGCAGCTCGAGGTCGGTGAGCTGGCGCACCGACAGGTTGACCGACAGCTCGAGGTCGGAGCCGGGCCGGCCCCAGGCGGCCCGGTCGCCCAGGGCCCGGTCGAGGACGGCCAGCGTCAGCGGCCGGACCAGGCCGGTGTTCTCGGCGACCGACAGGAACGCCTCCGGGGCGAGCACGCCGTCGGGCGTGCGCCAGCGCACCAGGGCCTCGACCCCGACCGGGCGTCCCGACGCGGCGTCGACCTTGGGCTGGTAGACGCAGAACAGCGCGCCGGTCTCCAGCGCCCCCCGCAGGTCGGTGGCGAGCGCCAGCCGCTCGCGGGTGTGCAGGTCGGTCGTCTCGTCGTAGAGCCGGGCGGTGCCGCGGTCGGACTTGGCGGAGTACAGCGCGACGTCGGCGCGCTGCAGCAGCACGTCGACGTCGCGGCCGTGCTCGGGCAGCAGCGCCACGCCGATGCTGGCGTCGACGTCGAGCCGTGCGCCGTCGACGACGAAGGACTCCTCCAGCCCGGCCAGCAGCCGGGCGGCGAGGTCGAGCCCGCCCGAGCCGTCCTCGCGGGGGACGAGCACGGCGAACTCGTCGCCGCCGAGCCGGCAGACCGTGTCGCCGACCCGCGTCGCGCGCCGCAGGCGCACCGCGACCTCCCGCAGCAGGTCGTCGCCGACCGGGTGCCCCAGGGTGTCGTTGATCTCCTTGAAGTGGTCGAGGTCGACGAGGAGCAGCGCGTAGCGGCTCGGGCCCTGCGGGTCGACGCTCCCGACCCGCTGTCGCAGCAGCTCGCGGTTGCCCAGCCCGGTGAGCCCGTCGTGCAGCGCGTCGTGCTCCCGGCTGGCCGCGAGCCGGGCACTGACGTAGACGGCCTGCAGGGGCACCAGCGACAGCGGCAGCAGCCACAGCGAGGTCTGGACGGCCGCGAGCACCACGGGGGCGAAGCCGAGCAGCACCCCGCTGGTGGCGGCGTGGAAGCGGACGTCCTCGCGCAGGTCCGCCAGCACCGGCTGGCCCTGCGCCAGGGCGGAGGCCGTGCCGGCCAGGACGTAGTTGACGACGAACCACACGAGACCGGCCAGCAGCACCGGCAGAAGGTCGCGGGGGAGCGCGACCGGCGCGCTGGCCGACAGCGGCTCGCCGGAGGTCAGGGACCAGGTGAGCCGCGCGGCACCCAGGCTGACGACGTACTGCGCGGTGTTGAAGGCGACCTTGACGGGGTCCTTGCGCCGCCTCAGGTCCTCCAGCGCCACCCCCGCGGCGAGCACCGCCAGCGCGAACCACAGCGGGCCGAGCACGACGAGCACGAGCGCGAGGGTGGGGGAGACGGTGAGCTCGTCCTTGCGGTCGCCGCGGGTGACGACGACCGGCCGCAGCTCGCCGACGACCACGGCCGCGGCGAGCAGGACGAAGGTCGGCCACGGCTCGGCGGCGGGCCGGTGCGGCGACAGGAGCGACAGCCCCGTGACGACCAGGGCCAGGGTGCACACGCCGGCGACGTACGGCCCGAGCGCGCGTGCGGCTGGCGTCGGCACGCGGTCCCCCCGTCGGTCCCCCCGGGGACGCTTCCCCGCGGCCCCTGCAGGAATCATGGCCCCTGCGTCGCCGGGCGGCCCGAGGCGCGCCACCCGGCCCCGTTGCCCCGTTGGCACTCCTGGGTCTAGAGTGCCAGTCAGACCCGGCGCTCGACCCCCGCGACGGCGAGCCGCCGGTCTGGACCCCACGACTGCGTACGACCCCATGGAGGCACCGTGACCACCGCGACCAAGGTCGCCATCAAGCCGCTCGAGGACCGCATCGTCGTGCAGGCCGTCGAGGCCGAGACCACGACCGCCAGCGGCCTCGTCATCCCGGACACGGCCAAGGAGAAGCCCCAGGAGGGCATCGTCCTGGCCGTCGGCCCGGGCCGCTTCGAGGACGGCAACCGCGTCCCCCTCGACGTCAACGTCGGCGACAAGGTGCTCTACAGCAAGTACGGCGGCACCGAGGTCAAGTACGCCGGCGAGGAGTACCTCGTGCTCTCCGCCCGCGACGTGCTCGCCGTCATCGAGGGCTGAGCGCACCCCGCTCTCCCGCACCCAGCACGACCGACGCCCCGGGCGGCCCGACTCGGGCCCCCGGGGCGTCGTCTCGTGCCCTGTCCGTGACCCACCCCACGCACTCCACAAGGACGCAGAGGAACGCATGTCCAAGTCCCTGAGCTTCTCCGAGGACGCCCGCCGGGCGCTCGAGCGCGGCGTCGACCAGCTGGCCAACGCCGTCAAGGTCACCCTCGGCCCGCGCGGCCGCAACGTCGTCATCGCCAAGGCCTACGGCGGCCCCACCATCACCAACGACGGCGTCACCATCGCCCGCGAGATCGAGCTGGAGGACCCCCAGGAGAACCTCGGCGCCCAGCTCGCGAAGGAGGTCGCCACCAAGACCAACGACGTCGCGGGTGACGGCACCACCACGGCCACCGTGCTCGGCCAGGCGATGGTCCACGAGGGCCTGCGCGCCGTCGCCGCCGGCGCCAACCCGCTGTCGGTCAAGGCCGGCATGGACGCCGCGGTCGAGGCCGTCAGCGAGGCCCTGCTCGCCGCCGCCACCGAGGTGCAGACCCACGCCGAGATCGCCGCGGTCGCCGCCATCTCCGCGCAGGACGCGCAGGTCGGCGAGCTCGTCGCCGACGCCATGGACAAGGTCGGCAAGGACGGCGTCATCACCGTCGAGGAGAGCCAGACCACCGGCCTGGAGCTCGAGCTCACCGAGGGCATGCAGTTCGACAAGGGCTACATCAGCCCGTACTTCGTCACCGACGCCGAGCGCATGGAGACCGTCCTCGAGGACGCCTCGGTGCTCGTCGTCAACGGGAAGGTGTCGGCGCTCGCCGAGCTGCTGCCCCTGCTGGAGAAGGTCGTCGCCTCGACCCGGCCGCTGCTCATCGTCGCCGAGGACGTCGACGGCGAGGCGCTGTCGACCCTGGTCGTCAACTCCATCCGCAAGACCGTCAAGGTCGTCGCGGTGAAGGCCCCCGGCTTCGGCGACCGCCGCAAGGCGATGCTGCAGGACATGGCCGTGCTCACCGGCGCCCAGGTCGTCTCCGCCGAGGTCGGGCTCAAGCTCGACCAGGTCGGCCTCGAGGTGCTCGGCAGCGCCCGCAGCGTCACCGTCACCAAGGACACGACCACCATCGTCGACGGCGGCGGCACCCGCGAGGACGTCGCCGGCCGGGTCGCGCAGATCCGCCAGGAGATCGAGGCGACCGACTCCGACTGGGACCGCGAGAAGCTGCAGGAGCGGCTGGCCAAGCTGGCCGGCGGCATCGGCGTCCTCAAGGTCGGCGCGCACACCGAGACCGAGCTCAAGGAGCGCAAGCACCGCCTCGAGGACGCCATCTCGGCGACCCGCGCGGCGGTCGAGGAGGGCATCGTCCCCGGCGGCGGCGCGGCGCTCGTGCACGCCGCGGCGGCGCTCGAGGGCGGGCTGGGCCGCAGCGGCGACGAGCTCGTCGGGGTCAACGTCGTGCGCAAGGCGCTCGACGAGCCGGCCCGCTGGATCGCGCAGAACGCCGGCCTCGAGGGCCGCGTGGCCGTCAACAAGGCCCGCGAGCTCGGCGCCGGGCAGGGCCTGAACGCCGCCACCGGCGAGTACGGCGACCTCGTCGCCCAGGGCATCGTCGACCCGGTCAAGGTCTCCCGCTCGGCGGTCCGCAACGCCGCCTCCATCGCCGCGATGCTGCTGACCACCGAGACGATCGTCACCGAGAAGCCGGCGGCGCCGGTGGCCGAGGCCGGTCACGGGCACGGCCACGGGCACAGCCACTAGGCGCTCCACCGCCGTCCGACGGCCCGGTCCCGCGGGACCGGGCCGTCGCGCGTCCGCCACCTGTGGCACCGTGCCGGGCGTGGCGGTCGGCGGCTCGGCGGGCGGGTCGGCGGGCGGGTCGGCGGACGCCGTCGTCGTCGGCGCGGGGCCCAACGGGCTGGTGGCCGCCGTCCGGCTGGCCCGTGCCGGGTGGAGCGTCGAGCTGCTCGAGCGCGCGCCGGTCGTCGGGGGCGCGGTGGGCAGCGACACCACCCCGGGCGGCTACCTGCACGACTGGGGCTCGGCCTTCTACGGCGTGCTCCACACCAGCCCGGTGCTCGCCGAGCTCGGCCTGGACCGCCGGGTCGACTGGGCGCGCACGTCGTCGCCGGTCAGCGCGGTCTGGGACCCGGACGTGCCGGCCGCCGTCATGGCGACGACGGCGGCGCAGACCGCCGAGCAGCTGGGCGACCCGCGCTGGGCGGAGCTGAGCGGCTGGTGGGAGCGCCGCGGCGCGCTGCTGTTCCGGGCGCTGCTGGGGCCGCCGCTGTCGGCGCCGCTGCCGCTGCTGCGCGCGCTCGCCGGGGAGGGTGTGCGCGGTGCGCTCGGCACGGCGAAGACGCTGCTGGCGCCGGTGGAGGCGTACGCCCAGACGGCCCTGACGTCGTCGGCCGCCCGGATGCTGCTCTGCGCAGGGGCGACGCACGCCGACGTGCCCGTCGACGGGGCCGGCTCGACGCCCCCGGCGCTGCTGCTGGCCATGTCGGCGCAGGCGCACGGCATGCCGGTCCCGGTCGGCGGCGCGGTCCGGCTCGCGGAGGCGATGGCCGACGCCGCGCGGGAGGCGGGGGTCGTCGTGCGCACCGGCGTCGACGTGCGGCGGGTGGTCGTGCGCGGCGGGCGCGCGCTCGGCGTGGTCGCCGCCGACGGCTCGGGGGTGCGGGCCCGCCGCGCCGTCGTGTGCGACGTCGCGCCCGCGGCGCTCGCTCGGGACCTGGTCGGCGAGGAGCACCTGCCGGCCCGCTGGCTCGCGGCGCTGGGCCGGCACCGGGGCACGAGCGGCTACTTCCGGCTCGACGTCGACCTGGACGCCCCCGCCCCCTGGCGCGACCAGCGGCTGCGCGACAGCCTCGTCGTGCACGTCACGGGCGACCTCGACGAGCTGGCGCTGGCGCAGGCGCAGGTGCGGCGGGGGCTCCTGCCCGCGGCGCCGCAGCTCATCGTCGGGCAGCAGGACCGCGCCGACCCGACCCGCGTCCCGGCCGGCGCGGCGTCGCTGTGGGTCGAGTGCCACTGCCCGGCGGCGCCGCGGGGCGACGCCGCGGGCGCGCTGGCCGCCGACTGGGCGCCGGTCTTCGCCGAGCGGGTGCTCGACCGGCTGGAGCGCCACGCCCCGGGGCTGCGGGCGCACGTCGTCGCCATGACGGTCACGACCCCGCTGGACCTGCAGGCCCGCGACCCGAACCTCGCCGGCGGCGACGTCGGGGGCGGCTCCGCGTCGCTCGACCAGCTGTCCGTGCTGCGGCCGGTCCCGGGCTGGTCGCCGTACGCGCTCCCGGTCGCGGGCCTCTACCAGTGCGGCGCGGGCACCCACCCGGGCGGCGGGGTGCACGGCTGGTGCGGCCGCAACGCCGCCGACGAGGTGCTGCGCGACGTCCGGCTGGCCCTGCCCGCGCTGCGGTCCCGGACCGTGCGCCGGGGATGAGCGCTCAGCGCGGCGGCGGGCCGTCCAGCACGGCGCCGAGCTCGAAGTGCATCGGGTCGGACCAGGCCCAGTCGCCGCCCCAGCGGAAGCCCCAGCGCTTGAAGACCTCGACGACCTGCGGGTCCATCGTCCCCCGGATGCCGCGGCCGTTCGTCGACGCGTCGAGGTCGATGGCGATGCCCCAGGTGTGCAGCGACACGGAGCGGGCCGGGTTGCGCTCGATGAAGCGCGGCACGTAGCAGCCGTCGAAGGTGTGCAGCGAGCCGGCGAGCCCGCGCGCCTGCACCTCGGCGAGCGCGCCGCGCAGCTGCGGGAGCATGAGCCGGTGGCAGGTCACCCGACCCATCACCGGCACGTCGGCGGTGGCGATGTTCTGGCGCACCCACGCGGCGTCGGGCTCGATGGTGCCGTCGGGGAAGTAGCGGTAGGAGAAGGCGCCGAAGGCCTTGGCCGCCTTCCCGCCGGTGAGGAAGGCCGTCGGGGCGGCGGGCTCGGTGAGCAGGTCGACGTCGGCCGGTCCGGCCACCGCCCGGGCGGCGGAGGCCAGCGCCAGCGGGTCGCCGTCCCCGGCGCCGAGCAGCACCTCGTTGGGGCCGGGCAGGCCGAGCGCGCCGCCCACGGCGTCGTCGACGACGAGGTCGGTGCGGGGCAGCCCGGTGGTGGCGAGCGCGCCGACCCGCAGCAGGACGGGGGCGCCGCCGCCGCGCGGCACGACCGGGACGGTGCCGCCGAGCACCAGCTGCAGGCGCTGCGCGGCCTCGTGGCTGACGACGGCCTCGCCGCGGGCGACGGCCTGCCAGACGGCGTCGGCCTCGGCGGTGCCCTCGGCGGCGAAGGCCCGGAAGGTGCTGGGGTCGACGGCCACGGCGGGCAGCGGCGCGTCGCCGCTGGTGACCGGGGCCGAGCGCACGGCGACGGCGCCGGGCGTCAGGGCGACCAGGGACGCGAGCGACTCAGGGGTGAGCGCGTCGGCCGCGGTGACGGAGACGTCCGCCCGTTGCCGGGCGGTCAGCGGCGGGAGGGTGCCGGCGACCCGGGCCTGCGGGACGGCGGACGGCGCGGGGCCCGCGCCCGGGGTGCCGGCAGCGGTCGGGACGGCCGCGGCGACCGGGGGCGAGGAAGAGGTGGCGCGCAGCCCTGACGCCGCCGTGGAGACGCCGGTGCCGAGGACGGCGAGCGCGGCGAGGGCCACGGGCAGGGCCGGGACGGCCCGGCGGGGGCGGGACGGGCGGGGCACGCGGCTGCGCTCCTGGAGGGAGGGGGTGCTCGCAGGCTATCCCGGAGCGGGTGCGTGCGCAGGGGTCGGAGCCGGCCGCTCGCCGCGGGACCGGGGTCAGGGGTCCTGCGGCGAGCGGCTGCTCAGCCGGCGACCGGCAGGGCGCTGGCCGGTCCGAGGATCTGCTCGCGCTCGTGCTCCGACAGGCCGCCCCACACGCCGTACGGCTCGCGGCTGGCCAGGGCGTGCGCACGGCACTGGAGCAGCACCGGGCAGGTCGCGCAGACCGCCTTCGCGGCGGCCTCGCGGTTGGCGCGGCTCGGGCCGCGCTCTCCCTCGGGGTGGAAGAACAGCTCGGTGTCCTCCCCGCGGCAGCGGCCGAGCAGCTGCCACTCCCACTTCTCCACCTGGGGGCCGGGGAGGCGGCGGATGTCGGTCATGCGCGGTCCGATCTGTCGTGGCAGGGGGGTCCGGCCTGCTGCTGCAACGCTACAACCGCGCCACAGGTTGTTCAAGTACCTCGCCGGGAGCGTCCTACTCCTCCCGTGGGCACGTTCGTCACGCCGGGCACAGCGGTTCGACTTGTGGGCGGGAGACCGCGACCGCATCCTCTTCTCGTGGCCGCCGCCGAACGCACCCCGCGCGAGGGCCCGCTCGAGGACACCGGGCCCCCCGGGGAGCTCGCCGAGGGGCCCGGTCTGCCGGTGGCCGCCGTCGCGCGGCGGCTGGGGGTGGCCCCCGCGACGCTGCGGACCTGGGACCGGCGCTACGGCCTCGGCCCGTCCGAGCACGCGTCGGGCGCGCACCGGCGCTACGGGCCCGAGGACGTGCTGCGCCTGGAGACGATGCGCCGGCTCACGCTGGCCGGGGTGGCTCCGGGCGAGGCCGCCCGGCAGGCGCTGCAGACCCGGGGCCTGCCCACGTCGGTGCGCATGCTGCCCGGCACGGACGGCCGCCTGCGCCGCGGCGGTCCCGGCGGGCGCGTCCTGGCGCTGCCCGGCGCCGAGGACGCCGTGGTCGGGCTGGGTCGCGCCGCGATGGCGCTCGACAGCGATGCCGTCCTCGCCTCGGTCCGGGCCTCGCTGTCGGGGGCCGGCGTGCTCAGCACGTGGGAGCACCTGCTGCGCCCGGTGCTCGCCGCCGCCGGTGCCCGCTGGGCCTCGACCGGGGAGGGCGTGGAGGTCGAGCACCTGCTGTCGGACTGCGTCACGGCCGCGTTGCGCGAGGTGGCGGCGAGCCGCCCGCCCGCGTCGGTGCGGCCGGTGCTGCTCGCCAGCGCGCCGGAGGACCAGCACGCCCTCCCGCTGCACGCGCTGGCCGCGGCGCTCGCCGAGCGCGGCACGGGGTGCCGGGTGCTGGGCGGCTCCCTGCCCGCGTCGGCGCTGCAGGCGGCCGTGCGCCGCATCGGGCCGTCGGCGCTGTTCGTCTGGTCCCAGCTCGCGGGCCCCGGGGGAGCGGCTGCCGTCGCGGACCTGCCCGTGCAACGGCCCCCGACGGCGGTCGTCGTCGGCGGACCGGGGTGGCGGCCCGACGAGCTGCCCGAGCGGGTGACCGTCGCGCGCGACCTCGCCGACGCCGTCGAGCTGCTCGCCAGCGCCGCCGCGGCATGAGCCCGGGCCGCGGCGCTAGCCTGCCGCGGTGACCGCCCCGGCAGAGCTCGCCGCACTGCTGTCGACCGGCGAGCACGCGGCCTTCCACGGCAAGCCCGCCGACGCCGTCGGCGTGCTCGAGCAGGCCGTGGTCACCGCCCAGGCCCAGGGGCGCAGCGCCGAGGTGGCCGCGGCGGCCTGGCTGCTCGGCGTCGCCCTGGGCGCGGCCGGGCGCTACGGCGGCGCGCTCACCGTCCTCGCGCCGCTCGTCGACGCCGGGTCCTCGGCCGGCGCTCCGGCCGAGTCGCGGCTGTTCGCCGCGCTCGCCGGGGCCACCGTCGCCAGCGTCCACCGCCAGCTGGGGCGGCACGACGTGGCCACCGAGGCCGACACCGCAGCGCTGGCGCTCGAGGGCACCGGGCCCCAGGCCCGCTTCGACGCCCTGCTCGGGCTGGCCAGCGACGCGGTCGGGCTGGACCGTCCCGACGAGGCCGCCGCCCGCCTGGCCGAGGCCGCGGCGCTGCTCCCGGAGCGCGGGGACGAGTGGTGGCGCCAGCGGGTGCGCCTGGCCTGGACGCGCGCCGAGCTCGCCGGTCTCGAGGGGCGGGCGGCCGAGGCGGTCGCGGCGGCCACCGCGGCGGTGGAGGGCGCGGAGCGGGCCCGCGCCCCCCGGCACGTCGCCAAGGGGCTGCTCATCCTGGGGATCGCGCAGGTCGGGGCCGACCTGCCGGACGCGGTGGCCACCCTGCGCCGGGCCGCCACCCTCGCCGAGTCGCTCGGCACCGTGCCGCTGGTCTGGCCGTCCCGGGCCCTGCTCGGCGCGCTCGTCGCCGGCAGCGATCCCGACGAGAGCGCCCGCAGCCTGCACGCCGCCCGCGCGGCCGTCCTCGCCGTCGCCGGCGACCTGCCGCCCGTCGTGCGCGCGCAGTGGCTCGAGCGGCCGGACGTCGCCGCCCTGCTGGCCGGGTAGAGCGACCGGCCGTTCCCCCGGTCGGGGGAACTCCGCCCGGCACAGGGCTCACGTCCGGGCGCGGTGCTGCCGAAGGGACAGCGAGCGGCCCCGTCGGGCGTCGCCGGACCGGAGGGAGCGCGGCGTGACCGGCGCGACGCACCTGCCCCCGGCCCCCGCGCGCGCCGCGACCGACCCCGCGACCGACCTCGCCACCGACCTCGCCACCGACCTCGCCGACCCCTCGGTGCTGCTCGGTCGGCTGGCCGCCGCGCTCGCGGGCTCCGGCCGGGCCGGGCTGCCCGACGCCCTCGCGCTGCTCGTCGAGGGCACCGGCGCGCGCTCAGCCGTGCTCCGCGACGACGCGGGCGCCCTGCTGGCCGCCGCCGGCGAGCACGTGCGCGCCGTCGTGCCCGCACCGCGCCGCGCTCCCGACCCCCTCGACGTGACCGCGCCCGACGGCGAGGTGCTGGGCCGCCTCGTCGTCGTGCCCGGCCCCGCCGGACCGGGAGCCGCGCGGCCGCTGCTGCGCGCCGCGGTCGGCCTGCTGGGCCTCGCGCTCGCCGCCGACCGCCCGGCCCCGGCCGCCGCCCTGCTGCAGGACGCCGACGCCGTCCGGGCCGCCCTCGCGGGCGCCCTGCACGACGGACCCGTCCAGGAGCTCGTCGCCGCCCGCTGGGCCTGCGACCTGCTCGCCCGCGGCGGCGACCCGGCCGCCGCCGAGCTGCGCGACGCCGTGCACACCGCCCTGGTCGGGCTGCGCCGCACCCTGTGGCAGCTGCGCGGCCGCGGCGCCGACGGCCTCGGCGCCGCGCTCGGCGCGCTGTCGGACCAGCTCCAGGCCGCCGGCGGCCCCGCCCTCGACCTCCCCGAGCAGCCGCTCGACACCGTCCACGGCCCTGTCGGCGCTCTGGCCTACCGGCTCGTCCAGGCCCTCGCCGGCGACCCGACCGGCGTGCCGCACCCGCACCCCGTACGCGTCCGCCTCGACGGCGGGGTCCTCGAGCTCGCGGCCGTCCTCCCGGACGGTCCCGACCCCGCGTGGTCCCGCGCCGCGCAGGCCGTCGGCGCCGTGCTCGCCTGCTCGCCCGGTGCGGGCGACCGTACGGTCCTGCGCCTGTCCCTCCCGCCACGTCCCGTCCCGACACGTCCCGTCCCGACAAGTAAGGCAGCCCCGTGACCACTGTCCTCATCTGCGACGACCACCGGCTGGTGCGCGAGGGACTGCGCCAGTTCGTGTCCCAGGTCCCGGGGGTCGAGCGCGTGGAGACCGCCGCCTGCGGCGAGGAGGTCCTCGCGCGCTTCCCCCACGAGCAGCCCGACCTCGTGCTCATGGACGTGCGCATGCCCGGCCTCGGCGGGCTCGAGGCCACCCGCCGCCTCATGGTCGCCCACCCCGAGGCCAAGGTCATCATGCTGACCGCCGCGGACGACCGGGACCAGGTGGCGGCGGCGGTGAGCAACGGCGCCCGCGGCTACCTGTCCAAGGACGTCAGCCACGAGGAGCTGTGCGCGGCCGTCGCGCACGCGCTCGGCGGCGCCGACCTCGTCGAGCCGTCGCTGCGCCGGGCGCTCGCCTCCCGCGAGCCGTCCCGCAGCGCCGCCCCCGTCGCCGCGCTCACCGAGCGCGAGCTGCAGGTGCTCACCGGGATGAGCCAGGGCAAGAGCAACGGGCAGATCGGGCGCGAGCTCTACCTGTCCGAGGACACGATCAAGACCCACGCGCGGCGGCTGTTCCGCAAGCTCGGGGTCAACGACCGGGCGCAGGCCGTCGCCCTCGGCTTCCGGCGCGGGCTCGTCACCTGACCGCCCGGGCGCGGTCGTCGCGTCCTCGCGTGCCCCGGACCGACCGCGCGCACTGGGGCTGGTCAGCGTCGCCGCCGACGCCGTGTACGAGGGCCGCCGGTCGGTGTCCGGCCCGCTGCTCGGCCAGCTCGGCGCGTCCGTGGTCGCCGTCGGCGCCGTCACGGGGGCCGGGGAGGCCGGGGCGCTGCTGCTGCGGCTGGTCGCCGGGCCCCTGGCCGACCGGGCGTCTCACCCGTCGCCCGTACGCCCGGCCGCTCGCCCTGCTCGTGGTCGTCGTCGCCGCCGCGCAGGTCGCCGCGCTGGTGCTGCTCCGGCCGGTCGTCAGCCGCGCGGGTCGAAGCAGCCGTCGAACTCGAAGACCGGGTTGGGGACGTCGCGGCCCCGCCGGTCGGAGATCATCACGGGGCCGATGAGCTTCGAGGGCCCGCTGGCCGTCCAGCAGGAGCTCGACCGGGCCTGCAGCTCGAACTTGCCCTCCTGCGCCGCCTGCGTCTCGTCGCGGTAGTCGACCAGGCAGACCCAGTCGGCGCCGGCGCCGCGGTCGGCCACCTTGGGGCCGCCCTTGTCGCACGTGGCCCGGGCGGCGACGGACGCGGTCGTCACGCCGGGGTGGCCGAGCAGGTCGACCTGCTGGTGCACGTACAGGTGCGCGAAGGTCGGCGCGAGCGAGGCCTCCAGCCGGCTCCTCGTGACGTCGCTGCGCCCGCAGCCCGTCAGGCCGAGCACGGCGAGGGCGGCCAGCAGCGCGGCCGGGGTGCGGCGGGCGGGCGGGCGGTGCGGCACGGTCAGCCTCCGGTGACGTCGCGGCGGCGGAGCACGCGTGGCGGCGACGGCCAGCGAGCGGCGGCCCAGACCGCGGACACCACGACGCTCTCGACCACCAGGTCCGAGGTAGCGGTGCTCGGTGAGCAGCCCGTGCCAGGACTCGAAGCCGGTGGTGAGCAGCAGGGGGCGGACGACGTCCAGCCCGCCGAGGCTCGCGAGCAGCTGCAGCACGAGGGCGACGACGACCGGCCCGACCACGCCGACCGAGGGGTTGCGCGACACGACCGACAGCAGCAGGCCGACCGCGGTCAGGGCGAGCACCGGCGGCAGGGCGGTCGCCCAGGCGGCGACGACGAGCGGCAGCGCCGTGCCGGACGGGACGAGCTGGCCGGTGAGCCCGATGAGCGGCTGGCGGCCGACGACCAGCAGGCTGCTCGCGATCGTGCTGGCCGCCAGCACCGCCAGCACGGCGGTCGAGAACAGCGCCGCCGCGGCCGTCTTGGCCCAGAACAGCTGCCCGCGGCTCACCGAGCGGGTGAGCACCGTCTTCCACGTCCCGTGGTGGTCCTCGGCGGCGAACAGGTCGCCGGCGACCAGCGCGGTGAGCAGCGGCAGCACCCACTGCGCGGCGAAGCCCAGCAGGAGCAGCGGCACCGCGTAGCCGCTCTCGGGCACGTGCCGGCCGTACAGCGTGTCCTTGGGCGGCCGGGCCTGCGCGTGCAGCACGAGCACGACGAGCGGCGGGCCGAGCAGGCAGCCGAGCAGGGTCCAGCGACCGCGGGCCTGCGCGGCGAGCTTGCGCAGCTCCCAGCGCAGGACGGTGGCGGTCCGCACCCGGGAAGCGACGACGGGCGGCGCCGTGGCGGGGGTGGCGGGGGCGGCGGGGGCGGTGGTCACGCGGGCTCCGCAGCGGTCTCGGTGAGCAGGAAGAACAGCTGCTCGAGGGGCGCCTCGTGCAGGACGAGCGCGCGCAGCGACCGGCCGTCCGCGACGAGCGCGGCGACGTACGCGTCGAGCTGGGCCTGGCTGCCGCGCACCGCGAGCCCGTCGTCGTGCAGGCCGACGACCAGGCCCGGCACGCGGGCGGCCAGCGCCGCCGCGCGGCGGTCGTCGTCGGTGCGCAGCCGGTGCGCCGGCTCGGGCGCCCGTGCCCGCAGGGCGGTGATGGTCCCGTGGTAGACGACCGAGCCCGTGCGCATGATCGTGACGTTGTCGCAGATCTCCTCGACCTCGGCCATGTCGTGGCTGCTGAGCAGCACCGTCAGGCCGCTGCTTGCGAGCTGCTTGACCAGGGCGCGCATGTCCCGGATGCCGGCCGGGTCGAGCCCGTTGGCCGGCTCGTCGAGCACGAGCAGCCGCGGGGCGCGCAGCAGCGCGGCGGCCACGCCGAGGCGCTGGCGCATGCCGAAGGAGTAGCCGCTCACCCGGTCGCGGTCGCGGCCGGTGAGGTCGACGGTGTCGAGCACCTCGTCGACGCGGGAGGAGGCGTCGCCGCCGTCGAGCCCGGCGAGCAGCTCGAGGTTGGCCCGGCCGGTCAGGTAGGGGTAGAAGCGCGGGCTCTCCAGGAACCCGGCGACGCCGTCGAGCGCGTGCACGCCGGCCTCCTGCCAGGTGCGGCCCAGCACCCGCAGGGTGCCCGCGTCGGGGCGGACCAGCCCGAACAGCATCCGCAGGAGGGTCGTCTTGCCTGCTCCGTTCGGCCCGAGGACGCCGTAGACCTCGCCCTGCTCCACCGCCATCGACACGTCGTCGACCGCGGTGAGGGCGCCGTACGCCTTGGTCACCCCGACGGCCTCGACGGCGAGGGGGGTCCTGCCCGGGTCCGTCACCCGGACACGGTCGTCGCCCGGGCCTGGCCGCCGCCTGAACGCGGCGCGCTCAGGTGGGCTGCAGCCGGCCTGGGCACCGGGGGGACGTGGAGGACGGACGATGAGCTCGTTGCGCCCCGCGGGCGACGGGTGAGACGCCCGCTCAGTCCTCCGGCGCCTCGGAGCTGGCGTCGGTCACGCCGTCGGCGTAGCCGCGGGCGTAGTCCCAGCTGACGTACGCCCCCGGGTCGGGCGCGTGCGCCGGCTCGTGCACGGGTGGCCGGCCGCGGTCCAGGACCGAGCGCATCGTGCCGCGCAGCAGGTCCCAGTCGAAGTAGTGCGGCTCCTGGCAGTCCAGGCAGTCGGTGACCAGGCCGCGCACGCCCCGGGGCGACAGCAGGGCCTGGAACACCTCGAGGTCCTCGAGGTCGCCGAGCACGCCCTCGCGGGCGTCCGGCGTCAGCGGCGGGTCGGCCTCGAGGTCGTCGTCGAGCGCCGCCATCTCGCGCGCCGGGTCGTCCGGGTCCCCGGCGAAGGGGTCGACGGGCTCGCTGGGCACCCGCCCAGCCTAGGTCGTACGGCTCCGTCGGGGGCCCGTCCACAGCCCGGTGCCGCGGCCCGGACGGTCGGCGCTGCGGCCGTAGACTGGTCGCTCCCCGTCCGGAAGGCGCCATGACCTCCTCGGCCCCCGACCCCAGCGGCGACCTCGCGCTCGCCCCGCTCGGGCTGACCTACGACGACGTGCTGCTGCTGCCCGGCGACACCGACGTCATCCCCAGCGAGGTCGACACCACGACCCGGCTGACCCGCGGGATCAGCCTGCGCCTGCCGCTGGTCTCCAGCGCGATGGACACGGTGACCGAGTCGCGGATGGCCATCGCCATGGCGCGGCAGGGCGGCATCGGCGTCCTGCACCGCAACCTGTCGATCGACGACCAGGCCTACCAGGTCGACCTCGTCAAGCGCACCCAGACCGGCAAGATCAGCAACCCGGTGACGATCGGGCCGAAGGCGACGCTCGAGGACCTCGACGACCTGTGCGGGCGCTACCGCGTCTCGGGCCTGCCGGTCGTCGACGAGGACCGCACGCTGCTGGGCATCATCACCAACCGCGACCTGCGCTTCGTCCCGGTCGCGCAGTGGTCGAGCACGCTCGTCGCCGACGTCATGACGCCCATGCCGCTCATCACCGCGCCGGTCGGCATCAGCAACGAGGACGCGACGGTCATCCTGCGGCGCCACAAGCGCGAGCGGCTGCCGCTCGTCGACGAGCAGGGCCGGCTCGCCGGGCTCATCACCGTCAAGGACTTCGTCAAGTCCGAGCAGTTCCCGCACGCCTCCAAGGACGCCGACGGCCGGCTGCTCGTCGCGCGCCGCCATCGGCTACTTCGGCGACGCGTGGGAGCGGGCGACCCGGCTCGTCGAGGCCGGCGTCGACGTGCTCGTGCCGGACGTCGCCAACGGCCACGCCCGGCTCATGCTCGAGATGATCGAGAGGCTCAAGAAGGACCCGGCCACCCGGCACGTGCAGGTCCTCGCCGGCAACGTCGCCACCCGCGCCGGCGCCCAGGCGCTCGTCGACGCCGGTGCCGACGGCGTGAAGGCAGGTGTGGGTCCTGGTTCGATCTGCACCACGAGAGTCGTCGCGGGGGTCGGAGTGCCCCAGGTCACCGCCATCAACGACGTGGCGAAGGCGTGCCGGCCCGCGGGCGTCCCGGTCGTGGGGGACGGCGGGCTGCAGTACTCCGGCGACATCGCCAAGGCGCTCGTCGCCGGCGCCGACACCGTCATGCTCGGCTCGCTGCTCGCCGGCTGCGAGGAGAGCCCGGGCGACCTCGTCTTCGTCAACGGCAAGCAGTTCAAGACCTACCGCGGGATGGGCTCGCTCGGCGCGATGGCCTCGCGCGGCAAGACGTCGTACTCCAAGGACCGCTACTTCCAGTCCGACGTCACCAGCGACGCGCAGATCGTGCCGGAGGGCATCGAGGGGCAGGTGCCCTACCGCGGGCCGCTGGCCGCCGTCGCCCACCAGCTGGTCGGCGGGCTGCGGCAGTCGATGTTCTACGTCGGCGCGCGCACGATCCCGCAGCTGCAGGAGCGCGGGCGCTTCGTCCGGATCACGGCCGCGGGGCTCAAGGAGAGCCACCCGCACGACGTGCAGATGACCGTCGAGGCCCCCAACTACAGCTCGGGGCGATAGGTGGCCGGCAGCGAGACCGTCGAGATCGGCATCGGCAAGTCGGGGCGCCGGGCGTACGGCTTCGACGACATCGCGCTCGTGCCCTCGCGGCGCACCCGCGACCCGGAGGACGTCTCCATCGCGTGGGACATCGACGCGTACCGCTTCGACCTGCCGCTGGTCGCCAGCGCGATGGACGGCGTCATGTCGCCCGACACGTGCGTGGCCGTCGGCCGGCTCGGCGGCCTCGGCGTGCTCGACCTCGAGGGGCTGTGGACGCGCTACGACGACCCCGAGCCGCTGCTGGCGGAGATCGCCGGGCTGCCCGCTGACGGCGCGCTCGAGCGGATGCGCGAGATGTACGCCGCGCCGGTGCAGGCCGACCTCATCACCGCGCGGGTCAAGCAGGTCCGCGACGCGGGCGTCACGGTGGCGGCCTCGCTCACCCCGCAGCGGACGGTGCAGTTCGCCCAGACGGTGCTCGACGCCGGGGTGGACCTGTTCGTCATCCAGGGCACGGTCGTGTCGGCGGAGCACGTGTCGACCCGGCACGAGCCGCTCAACCTCAAGCGGTTCATCGCCGACCTCGACGTCCCCGTGCTCGTCGGCGGCTGCGCGACCTACCAGAGCGCGCTGCACCTCATGCGCACCGGTGCCGCGGGGATCATGGTCGGCGTCGGTCCCGGACAGGCCAACACCACCCGCGGCGTGCTCGGCCTCGGGGTGCCCATGGCGACCGCCATCGCCGACGCGGCCGGGGCCCGGCGCGACTACCTCGACGAGTCCGGCGGGCGCTACGTGCACGTCATCGCCGACGGCGGCATGCGCACCGGCGGCGACGTCGCCAAGGCCATCGCCTGCGGCGCGGACGCGGTCATGATGGGCAGCCCGCTGGCCCGCGCCACCGAGGCGCCCGGCCGCGGCTGGCACTGGGGGCACGGCAGCCACCACCCCGAGGTCCCGCGCGGCACCCGGGTGCGCGTCGAGCAGGTCGGCACGCTCGAGCAGGTGCTGCTCGGCCCGGCGATCACCGACGACGGCACGACCAACCTGTTCGGCGCGCTGCGCCGGTCGATGGCGCTCACCGGCTACTCCTCGATCAAGGAGTTCCAGCGCGTCGAGGTCATGGTCGCGCCGGCCATCCGGACCGAGGGCAAGGACCTCCAGCGCGGGCAGTCCGTGGGGATGGCGCGCTAGCCGTCGCCGGCACGGCATGGTGTCCGGGCATGGCCGGCCGGCGGCCGGCGTTGACCCGGTCATGGCTACCGCGACCTGGAACGGCACCACCCTCGCCTCCTCGGACGACACCGTCGTCGTGGAGGGCAACCACTACTTCCCGCGCGAGGCGGTGACCGCGACCCTGCGGCCGTCGGACACGCACACGGTCTGCCCGTGGAAGGGGACCGCGTCGTACTTCTCCGTCGAGGTCGACGGGCAGGTCAACGAGGACGCTGCGTGGACCTACCCCGAGCCGAAGGACGCCGCCGCCCAGGTCCAGGACCGGATCGCCTTCTGGAAGGGCGTGCAGGTCACCGCCTGAGCACGCGACCGGGCCCGGCCCCCGCAGCAGCGGGGACCGGGCCCGGTCGGGTTCAGCGCAGGTCGAGCTTGTACGCGGCGAGCCCGTGCGTCGCGGCCCACAGCGTGCGGCCGTCCGGCGACAGGGTCAGCCCGGCGACCTCGACCTGGGGCAGCCCGCGGGCGGCCTCCCGCCAGGTGCCGCCCTGGGGCAGCGCCATGACGCCGAAGTCGGTCGACGCGTAGACCGTGCCGGTCCCGGCGTCGCGGGCGACGTCGGTCACGGGCAGGTCGTCGAGCCCGTCGGACAGGTCGGTCCACCGGGCGGTACCGCGACCGGGGTCGAAGGCCACGGAGTAGACGTGGCCGGTCTCACCCGGCGTGTTGGAGCCGTAGCCGCTGTAGGAGACCCACGCCCGGTTGCCGTCGCGCGGGTCGACGGTGATCCCGCTGACGAAGCGGCCCGGCGTGCTCGGCAGGTCCACCCGCGTCCAGCGGACGGCCGCCGGGTCGGCGGCGTCGACGTTGCGCGAGACGAAGACGCGTCCGGTGCCGGTGCCGGCCCAGGCGGTCGTGGCGGTCGCGGTCGTGCGGGCGATCGCCGAGACGGCGCCGCCCTCGCGGTTGCCCCAGCCGGTCGAGGTGAGCGGCGTGACGCCGAGCAGCCGCCAGTCGCCGCAGGTGTCCTCGAAGGTGCCCGTGAGGGTGTTGCAGATCCGCAGCGCATCGGCCTTCGAGCGCGTGCCCAGGCCGTACGTCGTGGTGCGGTGCACACCGGCGCCGGTGCCGATGAACATCGTCCCGCTGACCAGCGGGTCGGTGGTGAGCGGCGTGTAGAACAGCGTGCCCGCGATGCCGAAGACCGGGTCACCGGTCCAGATCCACTTGTCGAAGCGGCCGGCGTCGAAGTTCACGTCGGGGCTCGCGTCGTAGTAGTCGTGCACCCGGAAGTCGGGGAGGCGGGCGTCGAAGCCGGAGAACCCGCCGTCGCCGATGATCGTGTTGCGCCACGTCACCGCGCTGCCGCCGGTCTCCCAGGTGCCGTTGTCCTGCGTGCCGCCCTGGACGACCGACGGGTCGTGCGGGCTGACCGACAGGTCGATGAACTGCAGCGTGCGCAGCCCCTCGTTGATGCCGGTGAGCCGGGTCGGCACCTTCGACAGCAGCTGGCGGCAGCGCCGCAGCGCGTCGCCGTCGAGCCCGCGGTCGCCGCAGGTGTCGGACGCGCTCGCGAACTCGCCGCTGGAGCGCATCACGCCGCCGTCGTTGGCCTCGAAGAACTCGAACGGGCGGCCGGGGCGCGTCACGAGGGCGTGCTGGTCCGGGTGCAGCCCGTTGGGGTGCAGCCGCGAGGTGTCGTCCATCGTCATGTCGGTGCCGGAGACGCCGGCGTCGGTGGACAGCACGACCGCGCGACCGTTGGAGATCCGCCCGGTCTCGCCGTACGCGTAGGAGCCGCCGGTGTAGACGACGTCCGGGTGCCCCTCGGGCGTGTGCACGAAGACGTCGTACCAGCACTGGCCACCGCACTGGTCGTACGTCGCGTAGCCCGGCGAGGCGGGGTCGGCGCTGCTCAGGTCGGTGAAGGTCGGGCTGCCCGAGGCGACGCTGTCGCTGCGGAAGAGCCGCGCGGTCGGGTTCCCGACGTTGCCCTCGTAGACGTACATCCGGGTCTTGCCGTTGGACAGCCGGGTGACGGCGAGGGCCGGGCGGCTGGTGAACAGGGCGGCGTTGAGCGACGGCTTGATCTGCGACCAGGTGCGGCCCTCGTCGGTGGAGCGCCACACGCCCCGCGCGAACGAGGCGGCGTAGAGCGTGGCCGGGTCGGACGGGTCGAAGGCCACCTCCGAGACGCCGCGCGGGCTGCAGTCGCCGTTGTTGGCGAACTCGCTGAGGCTGCCGGTGCAGCTGCGGGCGTCGGCGGACCCGTTGTGCACGAAGGTCCAGCTGCGTCCGCGGTCGGTGCTCTTGTAGAGGCCCCACTTGGCCGCGTCCGGCACCGGCCGCGTCACGCCGCTGCAGCAGGCGCCGGACATGCCGCGCAGGGCGGTGGTCGTCGCCGCGTAGAGCGTGTCGGGACTGCCGGGCTTCACGGCGATCCTGCCGATGCCCTTGCCCGAGAGGGCGCTGGCGCCCAGCGTCGCGGACCAGCTGTCCCCGCCGTCGGTGGAGCGGTAGAGCCCCACTCCGGCGACGCAGCCGGAGCCGCAGACGTTGGCCTCACCGGTGCCGACGTAGAGCGTGTTGCCGGTCGGGTCGTTGGGGTCGAGCGAGACGGTGCCCATCGCGTTGATGCCGAACGGGCCGGACAGGTAGCGCCAGGCCGGCGTCGCGGCCAGGGCGTCCTCGGTGCGCCACACGCCTCCGCCGGCGGGCGTCACCCACATCCGGCAGGCACCCGGGCGGCAGGTCGGCGCCACGGCCAGGGAGGTCGTGCGGCCGCCGGCGACGTAGGTGTTGGGGACGTAGTTGTCCCTGTTGCGCAGCTGCTTGAAGGGGTAGAGCGCGCGGCTCGGGCCGGCGGGCTGCCACGGGCGGGCGGCGGCCGAGGCCACGGCCCCGCGGGCCTGGACGGTGGTGAAGGCGTCCTGCGCGCGCTGGGACTGGGCCAGGCTGATCGTGTCGGCGGGGTAGGCGCGCGAGGCGAAGGCCTGGTCGGCCGCGGTGCCCGGGCCCTCGGCGGGCTCGCCGCCGTTGCCGACGAGCGCGCGCAGCAGGCCGAGCTCCTCCTGGTGGCGGGAGAGCGCGGGGGAGGCGCCCTCGCCGCCGGCGGCGACGGCGAGCGCCGAGCCGGCGGCCGCCCCGGGTGGGGCGGCGCCGGCCAGGGCGGTGGCCAGGGCGACGCCGCCGATGAGGGCGGCGGTCAGCGCGCGGGCGCGGGACGGTCGGGCCATGGAGACCTCCGACTCGCCCGGACGGCAGCGGCGACGTCGCTCGAGGGCCCGCCCGGTGTGCGAGGCGAGCGCACACTGGCACCGCGCGCGCCGGTGCGCAAGGGCCCGGACGTGCCAGGAGCGCGGCACGTCACCGCGCCGCGCTCCCGGGGTGCCTGCGCTACGAGGCGACGGTGTAGCCGCAGGGGTCGACGGCGGTGTCGGCGTCCGGGATGAGCAGGACCCCGTCACGACGCGTCGTGGTCACCAGCCCGCTGAGCACGTCGCCGGCGTGCAGCGAGGCCGTGGGGCTCAGCGTGCGCGGCAGCACGATCGAGACGGTGTTGCCGGCGTCGTCGAAGCTGCCCGTGGTGCTGCCGAGCTTGCCGCGGAACGTCGTCGCGTCGCTCGTGCCGTAGTCGTACGACGTCGCGCTGGTGCCGGTGTCGCGCGACGCCATGACGTAGTAGCCCTGGCCGCCGATGGTGAAGTGCTGCTCCACGATCTGGCCGTACGTGCCGGGCTCGAGGTCGAGCAGGCGCGTCGTGAGCGCGACGCCCTCGGCGGTGGTGGCCAGCGAGCCGCCCACGACGTCGAGAGCCGGGTCGCTGGGCAGCGGGGTGCTGTTGCCGAGGACCGCGTTCGCGTCGCCCGAGGCGTCGGTGTAGGCCGCGTCGGCGGTGCAGGCCGCGGGCTTGGCGCCGAGCGGGCCGCACTTCGCGGGCAGGGTGACGCCGGTCAGCGTGGTGCCGGCGCACTGCCGGGTGTACTGCACGTCGGCCGTGCCGGGCGCCCGCACGTCGCTGACGTAGGCGATGTTCGGCCGGCCGAGCTGGTCGAGCGCCACGTCGAAGAAGTCGAGCAGGGTGCGGTCGCCGCCGAAGGTGAGGCAGGCGGTGCCGGAGTCGCAGACCGAGCCGTGGTGCACGACCGGCGAGGCGGGGGAGTGCGACCAGCTGGGCCGGGCGGTGTCGCCGTTGCGGGTCTGGGCGTAGACGACCCGCCAGGCGTTGCGGCAGTTGTTGTTGACGCCGTCGTCGTCGGTCGCCGTGCCGGAGCGGGCGCCGCAGGCCGCGTCGCCGGCGAGGCGGCCGGAGTACCAGACCGCGGCGACCTGGCCGCGCTCGCCCGCGATGAGCCACGGGAACATGTTGCTGTGCGCCACGCCGCCGTCGATGGCGCGCGGGGTCGTCCAGGAGCCCGCGGTGACGACCCGCGGCCTGCTGTGGGTGACGAAGATGTGGTTGGCGGCCTGGTCGCCGGGCGAGCTGTCGGCCGCCTTCGTGGTGTCGCCGGTCCAGGCGACGTAGACGGTGCCGGCCCGGTCGATCGCGATCGCCGGGAAGATGTGCGACAGCTTCACCGAGGCCGGCGCGCTGTAGACGAGGTGGTCGGTCCAGGAGATCGGACCGGCCGGGGCGCCGGGCGTGCAGGCGACGGTGGCGCAGGGGTCGCCCTCGGCGACCCAGACCGCGTGCTCGTTGCCCCCGCTCGGCTCGTCCGGACCGGGCGCCAGGAACGGGATGTAGAGCTTGTGGGTGACCGGGTCGACGACGGTCGTGCCGAAGTGGTTGCCGCCCAGGCCGACGGCGCCCGGGGCCTGCTGCGGGTTGATGGCCGGGGTGTTCTGGACGTACTGGTAGCCGCCGTCGGTCGAGACGCTGACCTGGATGTTGGTGGTGGCCAGGTCGTGGACGCTGAGGTAGTGCCGGCCCAGGCCGGGGTCGCTGGCCTGCCACTGGCGGTCGACGCCGAAGACCTGCTGGCTGGCCGGGTTGGCGACGGTCGTGAAGGTCTTGCCGCCGTCCTTGGTCGTGTTGGACGTGAGGTTCGCCAGCGAGAGGCTGGTGACCGACACCTGGTCGTACGCCGCGCCCGGCTGCGGGGTGATCGAGACGTCGCAGTCGCCGCCGCCGATCGAGCCGTGGTCGGTGTCGATCGTGCCGCGGTAGTCGTACGGCAGGCCCTTGGCGTTGCGGGTGTCGGGGTGGACGTTCCAGAACGGGCAGCCGCCGGTCGGCACGCCGGCGGGCGCGCTCACGTAGACCTGGCCCTTGCTGTCGACCTCGATCGAGGGCTCGGCGCCGAGCGTGGACGCTCCGCTGGCGTCGTTGAGGGCCACGGGCGCGACGAAGCGCGGACCGGTGGCCGCGCCGGCCGCGGCGCCGGCCGGACCGGTCTCGAGCAGCAGCGGCGCGAGCAGGGCGCTCACGGCGAGCGCGGGCAGGAGGGCGGATCGCAGGCGCACGGGGACTCCTCGGAGGTGTCGGGCAGGTGGTCCACCCGTCCTCTTCGCCGTCGGGCGTCCGGTTCCTGCCGGGGGCCGGCGCGCGGTCTCGTGGGGCTGCGCGCTCGGTAGGCTGCGCCCGGTGAGCGCGCACCCGGCGGCCGACGCCGACACCGTCCTCGTCGTCGACTTCGGGGCGCAGTACGCCCAGCTCATCGCGCGCCGCGTGCGCGAGTGCCACGTCTACAGCGAGATCGTCCCGCACACGATCACCGCGGAGGAGATCCGCGCGCGGGCGCCCAGGGCCGTGATCCTGTCCGGCGGGCCCTCCAGCGTCTACGCCGACGGCGCCCCGCAGGTGCCGGCCGGCTTCTTCGAGACCGGCGTGCCGACCTTCGGCATCTGCTACGGCCACCAGGCGATGGCGGCCGCGCTCGGCGGGACCGTCGCGCAGACCGGCACGGCGGAGTACGGCCGCACGGCCCTGGCGGTCGTCGACCCCGGCGTCCTGCTGTCCGGGCTGCCCGGCGCCATGTCGGTGTGGATGTCGCACGGCGACGCGGTGTCCGAGGCGCCCCCCGGCTTCGCGGTGACCGCCTCGACGGCTGCCACCCCCGTGGCGGCGTTCGAGGACCGGGAGCGGGGGCTGTACGGCGTGCAGTTCCACCCCGAGGTGCTGCACAGCGAGCACGGGCAGGAGGTGCTCAAGCGCTTCCTGCTCGAGGCCGCCGGCTGCCGGCCGACCTGGACGACGCTCAACGTCGTCGAGGAGCAGGTCGAGCGGATCCGCGCGCAGGTCGGCGACAAGCGGGTCGTCTGCGGGCTGTCCGGCGGGGTCGACTCCGCGGTGGCGGCGGCGCTGGTGCAGCGCGCCGTCGGCGACCAGCTGACCTGCGTCTTCGTCGACCACGGGCTGCTGCGCAAGGGCGAGGCCGAGCAGGTGGAGAAGGACTTCGTCGCCTCCACCGGCGTGCAGCTGCGGGTCGCGTCGGTCGCCGACCAGTTCCTCGACGCGCTCGCCGGCGTCACCGACCCGGAGACCAAGCGCAAGGTGATCGGCCGGGAGTTCATCCGGGTCTTCGAGGCCGAGGCGCGGGCGGTCGAGGCCGACGGGCACGTCGAGTTCCTCGTGCAGGGGACGCTCTACCCGGACGTCGTGGAGTCCGGCGGCGGCGCCGGCACCTCGACGATCAAGTCGCACCACAACGTCGGCGGGCTCCCGGACGACATGCAGTTCGCGCTGGTCGAGCCGCTGCGGGCGCTGTTCAAGGACGAGGTGCGCGCGGTCGGGCTCGAGCTCGGGCTGCCGGAGGCGATCGTCTGGCGGCAGCCGTTCCCGGGCCCGGGCCTGGGGATCCGGATCGTCGGCGAGGTCACCCGCGACCGGCTGGAGGTGCTGCGCGAGGCCGACGCGATCGCGCGCGAGGAGCTCACCCGCGCCGGGCTGGACCGCGAGGTGTGGCAGTGCCCGGTCGTGCTGCTCGGCGACGTGCGCAGCGTCGGCGTCCAGGGCGACGGCCGGACGTACGGGCACCCGGTCGTCCTGCGGCCGGTCTCGTCCGAGGACGCGATGACCGCGGACTGGACCCGCGTGCCGTACGACGTGCTGGCGACCATCTCGACGCGGATCACCAACGAGGTGCGCGAGGTCAACCGGGTCGTCCTCGACGTGACGAGCAAGCCGCCGGGCACGATCGAGTGGGAGTAGCCGCTCAGCCCGTCGGGACGGCGCGGACCCGGTTGTTGCGAGCGTCGTGGGTCAGCTCGACGAGGCCCAGGTGCTCCAGCAGGGGCGGCAGGTACATCCCGAACCGCCCGCGGTAGCCCTTGCGCAGGCCGTACCAGCCGCCGACCGGGTTGTCGGAGGACCGGCCCCAGGCCTCCACCGTGCCCTCCGCCGCGGCCTTGCCCTCGTCGGCGGCGCCGAGGGGCACCCAGTCGCCCTGCTCGACGAGCCAGGCGTGCAGGTCGTCCACCGCCCGCCCGTGGTAGCGCAGCGTCGTCGAGCCCACCCGGCAGACCAGCGCGGGGACGTCCCCGTCCTCGCGGTACGTCGCGTAGTCCGACGAGCCGGGCGCGGTCGTGAGCAGCCAGGGGTCGTCCTTCGTGCCGGAGCCCGTCGACATGCGGCTGCGCCTCCCTGAGCAGGTGCGCCCGATGATCGTCCCGGCAGGCGGCCCGGGTCAACGCCGGGTCTGCCCGCCCTGGCAGGCTGGAGACCCCGCAACCCTGGAGGCCCACCGTGCTCGACCTGACCGGCACCTCGTCCCTCGTCACCGGCGGGGCCTCCGGCCTCGGCGAGGCGGCCGCGCGCCGCCTGGCCGCCCGCGGCGCACACGTCCTGGTCGCCGACCTCAACGACGAGCGCGGCCAGCAGGTCGCCGCCGAGCTCGGCGGGGCGTACGTCCGGGCCGACGTCACCGACGCCGCGCAGGTCGAGGAGGCCGTCACCGCGGCGGCCGAGCTCGGGCCGCTGCGCACCGTCGTCACCGCGGCCGGGATCGGCTGGGCGTCGCGCACGATCGGCCGCGACGGCGAGTTCGCCAGCGCGCACGACCTCGGCGCGTTCAGCAAGGTCGTGTCGGTCAACCTCGTCGGGACGTTCAACACGATCCGCCTCGCGGCCACCGCCATGGCCCGCACCCAGCCGGTCGACGACTCCGGTGAGCGCGGCGCGATCGTCACCCTGGCGTCGCTCGCGGCGTTCGACGGGCAGATCGGGCAGGCGGCCTACAGCGCGAGCAAGGGCGGCGTGGTCGGCATGACGCTGCCGGTGGCCCGCGACCTCGCCGTCGTGGGCGTACGCGTCAACTGCGTCGCGCCGGGGCTCTTCGACACCCCGATCTACGGCGAGGGGCCGGCCAGCGAGGCGTTCAAGGACGGGCTCAAGCGCGACGTGCTGTTCCCCAAGCGGCTGGGCACGGCCGACGAGCTGGCGACGCTCATCGTCGAGCTGCTCACCAACTCGTACATGAACGCCGAGGTCGTGCGCTGCGACGGCGGGGCCCGGCTGCAGCCCAAGTGATCCTGCGGCCGCGCGCGGCCGCCGACCTGCCGGTGCTGCTCGCGCTGCTGCAGCGCACGCACGAGACCGTCGGCTACCCCGTACGGGCCGAGGCGGTCGCGGCCGAGTGGCTCGCGTCGCCCGACGAGCTGTGGTCGGCGGTCGCGGCGTACGGCGACCGGGTCGTCGGCCACGTGGCCCTGCACCCGGCCGACGGGCCGCCGGTGGCGGTCGAGCAGTGGTGCGCAGCGACGGGGCGCGGGCCGGACGGGCTCGCGGTGGTCTCGCGGCTCTACACCGACGGGACCGTGCCGGGCGCCGGCACCGCCCTGCTCAGCGCCGGGGTCGAGGCGGCGCGGGGGCGGGACCGGCTCGCGGTGCTGCAGGTCGACCCGGACGGCCCCGCGCGCGGCTTCTACGCCCGCCGCGGGTGGCGCGAGGTCGGCGCGGCCCGGCAGCAGTGGGGGCACCGCACGGTCGACGCGGTGCTCATGGTGCCGCCGGTCAGGTGAGCGGCTCGTCGAGCCGGACGGCGCCAGGTCGTCACGCCGGGTCCTGCCCGGTCGTGCCCGCCCGCTCGGTGCTGTCGCCGGTGTTGAGGGTTCCTCGCGGCTCGATGAGCAGCAGCCGGGTGCCCGGCTCGGCCCGCGGCCGGTGCCGCACCCCCCGCGGCACCGTGAAGGTCCCGCCCTCGCGCAGCGTCACCGTGCGGTCGGGCAGGTCCAGGTGCAGCTCCCCGGCGAGCACGAGGAAGAACTCGTCGGTCTCGTCGTGGGCGTGCTCCGGGAACTCGCCCTCGACCTTGGCGACCTTCACGTCGTCGCCGTTCATGCGGGCGACGACCCGTGGCGACCAGGTCTCGTCGAAGCCGGCGAAGACGTCGGACAGGTGCAGCGGCTCGGTCACGCGCGGCATGATGCCGCACCGCGGGGCGCGACGGCCCTCAGCTGACGACGGCGCGCGCCGGGCTGCGGTGCCGGCCACGGGCGGCGGAGCGGACCTGCTCGGCGAGGTCGGCGTGCCGGGCCCGCTCGTCCTCATCGGCCTCGGCCGCGGCCGCCGTGGCGTCGAGCCGCTCGAGCTGGTGCAGCACCGCCCGCCGGTGCACCGGGTCGTCCGAGCTCCACGCCACCTCGGCGAGCAGCGCGTAGAGCCGGGCGAGCACGTCGGGGTCGCTGGAGCCGTACCGCCGGGGACCGGACACGGCGAGGTCGAGCAGGTCGGCGAGGGCCGGCCGGTCCCAGTGCAGCCGGGGCCGCCCCTGCTCGTCGCGCCCGACCTGCGGCCCGAGGGCGTACGTCGACAGGGTGCTCAGCAGCGCGGCGCTGTGCCCGAGGGCGTGCACGGCCGTACGGGGGTCGTTGACGCCCGGCGACAGCGCCTTGCACGCGACGTCGGTGATCTGCTTGAGCCCGAACGTCACGTCCTGCGCGCCGGTCGGCTCGTGCCCGGTGGTCAGCGCCGCCGCCAGCCGCTCCTGCAGCGCCTCGAGCTGCCCGGCGGGCAGGTCCGGGCCCGCCAGCGACCAGGCCCAGCCGACCGGGGTCCCGGCGACCAGGCTGCTGCCCGGCGGGCGCTCGAGCAGCACGACCGCGCCCGCGTCGACCGCCGCGGCGAGCAGCGCGGGGGCGTCGAGGCTGGTGAGGAAGCCCGAGCGCGGCGCCAGCAGCGGGACGGCGGTGCTCGGCGGCGTCGGCAGGCCCTCGGGGGCGACCGGGCCGGAGCGCTCGCTGAGCGTGCGCTCGGCCGTGGCGCCGGCCTCGGCGTGCACCCGGCGCAGCATCGTCTCGACCCGGATCTCGCGGGCCAGGTGCGCCAGGAACAGCACCAGCGCGAGCGCGCTGGCGACCGCCAGGACGTACGACAGCGTGACCGAGATGCGCGGCACCACCTCGGCCTGCGCGTCGGAGCCGGTGCGCACCGTCCGCAGCACCGTCAGCGAGTAGACGAAGGTCGCCAGGAACAGGCCCAGCGTGACGTGGACGAAGCGGTCGGAGCTGAAGGTCCGCAGCAGCCGCGGCGAGAACTGCCCGCTGGCCAGCTGCAGCGTGACGACGGTGAGGCTGAAGGTGAGCGAGGTCAGCGTCACCAGGGAGCTGGCGACCGCGCCGAGCACGGTGCGGGCCGCCTCCGCCCCGCCGCCGAACAGCAGCGCCGCCGTCCGGCCCGACAGCCCGGTGTCGACCCGCGCGTCGAGCTCGGGCACGAGCACGCCGAGCAGGACCGCGACGACGACCGCGAGCGTCGGCACCGGCCACAGCTGGCTGCGGAAGGCGTCGGCGACGACGGCGCGGCGGGTGCTGGTGGCGCTGGTCGACAGCTCGCTCACGCGCGGCCGGGCCGGGAGGGCGGAGGCGGGGTGCGGGTCATGCCGCCAGTGTGGTGCCTCGGGCGGGGCGGAGCGGACCGGGCAGGATGGCGCGGTCGTCGACCCCCAGGAGGACCCGTGCCCGACGTGACCGTCCCCGGCGGGGCCAGTGCTCCGCAGCTGTCGGCCTACCTCGCGGTGCCCCCTGTCGGGCAGGGGCCGTTCCCCGGCGTCGTCGTGGTGCACGAGGCCTTCGGTCTCACCGACGACACGCGCCAGCAGGCCGACCGGCTCGCTGCCGCCGGCTACCTGGCCGTCGCGCCGGACCTGTTCACCGCCGGCGGCGCGCTGCGCTGCCTGCGCTCGACCTTCTCGGCGCTGGTCTCGGGCGAGGGGGCGGCGTACGGCGACCTGGAGGCGGCGCGCACGCTGCTGGCCGGGCGTCCGGACTGCACGGGGCGGGTCGGGGTGATCGGCTTCTGCATGGGCGGCGGCTTCGCGCTCATGACCGCGGCGCGCGGCTTCGACGCCTCGGCGCCCAACTACGGCCAGCTGCCGAAGGACCCGCGGGAGGTCCTGCGCGGCGCGTGCCCGGTGGTGGCGAGCTACGGCGCGCGCGACCGGGGGCTGCGCGGGGCGGCGGCGACGCTGGAGGAGGTGCTCACGGACGTCGGCGTCGAGCACGACGTGAAGGAGTACGCCGAGGCCGGGCACTCGTTCCTCAACCGGCACAACGCCGGGCCGTTCGGGGTGCTGGAGAAGGTCGCCGGGCTGGACTACCACCACCCCTCGGCCGAGGACGCCTGGACGCGCATCCTCCGGTTCTTCGACGCGCACCTGCGCCGGGGCTGAGCCGCACGGGCGCGCCCGTGTGTGGTGATCTTGCGGGCCTGCTGAGCGTGCATGATCGCCACGCTCGGAGGAGGCGCGCCCGTGCGTGGTGATCTTGCGGGCCTGCTGAGCGTGCATGATCGCCACGCTCGGAGGGGGCCTGCCCGTGCGGCCCGCCCGGGTCAGAGCTCGACGACGCCGTCGCGGTGGCGGGCGGCGAGGTCGCGGTAGATCTCCTCGTTGAGGTCGACCCAGGTCTTCGCGGTGCCCTCCAGCGGCCCGCGCACCCGGGCGGGCGAGCCGACGACGACGACCTCGGCGGGCACGACGGTGCCCGGGGTGACGGTGCTCCCGGCGCCGACGAGCGCGCGCTCGCCGATCCGCGCGCCGTCCTGCACGGTGGCGCCGTTGCCGATGAGCGCGCCGGCGCCGACGACGCAGCCGTGCACGACGCACAGGTGCCCGACGGTCACGCCGGGCCCGATCTCGGTCGGCACGTCGCCGCCGCCGTGCACGACCGAGCCGTCCTGCACGTTGGCGCCCTCGCGCACCACGATGGTGCCGAAGTCCGCGCGCAGGACCGCGCCGTACCAGACCGAGGCGCCCGCCTCGACCCGCACGTCGCCGACCAGGGTCGCGGTCGGGGCGATCCAGGCGTCGGGGTGCACGGAGGGCGCCCGGCCCTCGAAGCTGAACAGCGGCATGGCCGGACCCTAGGTTGACGGGCCGTGCGCCCGGGGAGGGGACCCCCGTGGTGTGCTGCGCACCACACCGACGGGAGGGGGCAGCCGTGGGACGACCGCTGTGGCGGCGCGTGTACGACGCCGTCGAGCGCCCTGTCGGGTCGCGCCTGGAGTCGGCGGTGCAGACCGAGGTCGTTCGCCGACGTGGCCGGCCTGGTGCTGCGGGCCCGCGCGGAGGTGGAGCGGCGCTACGAGCGCAGCACCCGGCACGCCCTGCACCGGGCGAACGTGCCGGCGGCGAGCGACGTCGCCCGGCTGCGCGAGCAGGTCGCCGACCTGCACCGCACCGTGCGACGGCTGGAGGACGCCCTGTCCAGGGCGCGCGAGGAGGGAGCGGCACGTGGCCACGACACCGGTGACCGACCCGGGCGACCTGGTGGCGCGGGTGCGCCGCGACGTCGGGCGCAACCTGCTGCGGGCGCGCAACGGCGTCAAGTACGTGACGGGGATCGACCGTCCGAAGGTGGGCCAGACCCCCAAGGACGTCGTCTGGAGGCGTGACCGCGCGGAGGTCTGGCGCTACCGCAGCGACGCGGTGACCGAGCGCACGCCGGTGCTCATCGTCATGAGCCTGGTGAGCCGGTCGTACGTCCTGGACCTCTACCCGGGCATGAGCTTCGTCGCGGCGCTGCGCGACCTCGGCTTCGACGTGCACCTGCTCGACTGGGGCGTCCCCGACGAGCGCGACGCGGGCAACTCGCTGGGCTACTACGTCGACGACATGCTGCCCGCCGCGATCGACGCGGTCGCGGCGGAGACCGGCGCGGAGGCCGTCAACGTGATCGGCTACTGCTACGGCGGGCTGCTCTCGCTGCTGCTGGCGGCGGCGCACCCCGAGCTGCCCGTCGCCTCGCTCATCACCATGGCCACCCCGGTGGAGTTCGGCGAGATGGGGATGTTCGGCCGGATGTTCTCCGGCGGCCGGCTCGGGCCGGACGACGTCATCGACGAGACGGGCAACGTGCCGCCCGAGGTCATCCGCAACGCCTTCCGCGTGCTCAAGCCCACCGCCGACCTCAACCAGTACGCCGTGCTGTGGGAGAAGCTCTGGGACGACAAGCAGATGGAGGGCTTCCAGGTCGATGGGCCAGTGGACCCGGGAGCACATCCCGTTCCCCGGCCAGGCCTTCCGCGAGACCGCCGCGATCATGGAGTCCGAGGCGCTGGTGCGCGGCGGCGCGCGGGTCGGCGACCGCACGCTCACCCTGGGCGAGGTCACCTGGCCGCTGCTCAACGTCGTCGCGCAGAAGGACCACATCGTCCCGTCGGCCTGCGCGATGCCCGTCGCCGACCTCGTCGGGTCGGCGGAGGCCGCAGACCCTCGAGCTGCCCGCCGGGCACGTCGGCCTGGTCATGGGCCGCTCGGCCGCCACCACCACCCTGCCGCGCATCGCCGACTGGCTGCGCGCCCACACCGACCTCGGCGAGGACTAGATGGACGTCCGCCCCCTCACGCCCGACCTCGCCGACGAGGTCGAGGCCTTCTTCGGCCGGATCCCGGAGTCCGACCACAACTCCTTCGCCGAGGACATCACCGCGCCCGGCACGGTCGCCGGCTGGGTCGCCGACACCCGCGGCCGCCGCTCCGTCGCCGTCGACGACGCCGGCAGGGTCGCCGGCTACGTCGCGGTCCTGCCGCAGGTGGGCTGGTCCGCCCACGTCGCGAGCCTGCGCGTCGTCGTCGACCCCGCCGCCCGGGGGCAGGGGGTCGGGCGGCAGCTGGCCCGCGCCGGGCTGCTCACCGCCCTCGACCTCGGCCTGACGAAGGTCGTCGTCGAGGTCGTGGCCGACAACGTGCCCGCGATCGGGATGTTCGAGGCGATCGGCTTCGAGCCGGAGGCGCTGCTGCGCGACCAGGTGCGCGACCGCACCGGCGGCCTGCGCGACCTCGTCGTGCTCGCCCACCTCGTCGAGGGCACCTGGTCGGGCATGGCGACCGCCGGCTTCGAGGACGAGCTCACCGCCTGAGGCGCGTACGACCGCGGGAGCGGGGCACGCAGGTGCCGTGGAGCACTTCGACATGACGGCCGAGGCCGACGGCAACGACGTCTTCCGACGGGTCCTGTGGACCGGGCGGCACACCCAGCTGGTCGTGATGACCATCCCGGTGGGCGGGTCGATCGGGCGCGAGACGCACGACGCGAACGACCAGATCCTCACCTTCCTGCGCGGGCGCGCGACCGCGTACGTCGGCGACGAGACCCGCGAGGTCGGCGCCGGCGAGGTGGTGGTCGTCCCCGCCGGGGTCGAGCACGACTTCGTCAACGCCGGCGAGCAGCCGCTGGTGCTGTCGACCGTCTACGGCCCGCCCGACCACGCGCCGGGCACGGTGCACCGCACGAAGCAGGAGGCCGACGCGGCCGAGGCCGCCGGGCAGGACGAGCCGCCGGCCTGACCCGTCAGGCCAGGCGCTGCAGCAGCAGGGCCTCGGCCAGGCACGCCCGCCGCCACATCGCGAGGTCCAGGCTCTCGTCGATGCCGTGCCAGCGCGACGCCGGGTCGCCGACCCCGGTGACGAGCACCGTCGCGCCCGGGAACGTGCGGGCGAACTCCGCGATGAAGGGGATCGAGCCGCCGATGCCCGCCTCGACGGCGTCGTTGCCGTACGCCTGCGCGAACGCCGCGCGCGCCAGGTCGTAGACGTCGCCGGTGGCCTCGAGGGCGTACGGCTCGCCGACTGCTCCCGGCCGTGACGACGACCTCGGCGCCCCACGGCGCGCGCTCCTGCAGGTGCGCGGTCAGGCAGCCGGCGGCGCGGGCCGCGTCGTCGCCGGGCGCGAGGCGCAGGCTGACCTTGGCGCGGGCGCGGGGGAGCAGCACGTTGGAGGAGTCGGCGACGCTCGGGGCGTCCAGGCCGATGACGGCGACGGCCGGGCGGTGCCAGAGCCGCTCGGGGACCGTGCCGGTGCCGATCAGCGGCGCGCCCTCGCGCAGGCCGGCGTCGGCGGCAGAACACCTCGACGGCCAGGTCGGGCGCGTCGGACGTCGCCGCGGTGCAGCCCGGCGACCGCGACGTCGCCGGCGTCGTCGTGCAGCGTGGCGAGCAGCCGGCACAGCCCGGTGAGCGCGTCGCCGACCGGCCCGCCGAACATCCCGGAGTGCACCGGCCGCTCGAGCAGGCGCACCTCGACGGTCGAGGTCGACCAGGCCGCGCAGGCTCGTGGTGAAGGCGGGGACGTCGACGGCGGCGTTGGCCGAGTCGGCGATGACGATGACGTCGGCGGCGCAGCCGGTCGCGGTGCTCGGCCAGCAGGCCGGTCAGGGTCGGCGAGCCGACCTCCTCCTCGCCCTCGACGAACAGCACGACGCCGACCGGGGGCGTGCCGCCGAAGGCGCGCAGCACCGCCAGGTGCATGAGCACGCCGGCCTTGTCGTCGGCGGCGCCCCGGCCGTACAGCCGCCCGTCGCGCTCGGTCGGCTCGAACGGCGGGCTCGTCCACTCCTCGCGCCGGCCCGGTGGGCTGCACGTCGAGGTGGGCGTAGAGCAGCACCGTCGGCGCGCCCGGCGGGCGCCGGCCAGGACGCGATCACCGCGGGGGCGCCGCCGGCGTCGACGACGTCGACCTGCGCGGCGCCGGCGTCGCGGGCGTGCCCGGCGACGAGCTCGGCGGCCCGGCGGACGTCGCCTGCGCGCGCCGGGTCGGCCGAGATCGACGGGACGCGGGCGAGCGCCTCGAGGTCGGCGCGGGCGCCGGGCAGCACCTGGTCCAGGGCGGTCGCGCAGGTCGGGGTCGAGGTCGGTCACCGCCCGACCCTAGGCCGGGTCGACGACCCGGACGCGCACCGCCCGGGCCTGCGCGACGGCGGCCCGCAGCACCGTCAGCCGGGGGTCGGGCACGTCGAGGAACGGTCCGCGCGGCAGCGCCGCCAGCGCAGCCAGCCGGCGGTCCTCGAGCACCGCCTCGACGGCGGTGCGCTCGCCGCCGGGCACCAGGCCCTCCAGCGTCGCCACGTGCGGGAGCAGCACCTCGAACGCGGTCTGCGCCGCGGCCTGCAGCGCCACCCGCACCTGGCCCTCGCGCCGCCGGGCGAACCGCTGCTGGCTCCAGCCGCCCGCCGCCGAGCGGCCGTGCACCTGGCGCGAGCCGACCTTGCTCACCACCAGCTCGGGCCCCTCGGCCACCCCGACGGCGTGCCCGCCGAGCCGGACGAGCAGCAGGCCCAGCCGGCGGGGCGCCCGCAGCGCGGGGACGGGGTCGCCGAGGACCTCGCCGTACGGCACGGTGAGCTCGGCGACGGCCCCGTCGGGCGCCTCGTACCGCGCCCCGGTGCGCACCGGCGGCCCGTGCCGCTCGGCGAAGCCCGCCAGCCACCGCTCGAGCCGCTCCGGGGCGACCTCGACCCAGCGGCCGCCGCCGGCGGCGGGGCGGGAGGCGGGCACGCCGCCAGCCTGCCCCCTGCCCGGCGGGCCGGGAGCGGCGGGAGGAGGGCGGACGGCCGTACGGTCGGGCGGTGACCGCTCCCGCCCCCAAGGTCCACCGGCTGCTCGCGCCGCCGCGCCCCGGCCGCCGCGGCGCCTGGCTCTACGCGCTGCGCACCACCAACCCGCCGCCCGACCGCCCGATCGCGTCGCTGGACGGCGTGACCCGCTGGCTGGTCGTGACCCGCGCGGCGGTGCTGCCGATGACGCTGTTCGGCGGGCTCGTCGCGGGCCTGCTCGGCGTGCGCGCGGACGGGTTCTCGTACGGCCTGTGGGCGCTCGCCACGCTCGGGATCGTCCTGGCCCACACGAGCAACAACCTGCTCAACGACCTCGCCGACACCGACGTCGGGCTCGACACCGAGAGCTACCCGCGGGCGCTCTACGCCCCGCACCCGTTCCTGTCCGGGCTGGTGACCCGGCGCCAGCTGCTCGTCGCGGTGCTGCTCACCAACCTCGCCGACCTGGCCATCATGCTGGTGCTGTTCGCCGAGCGGGGCTGGCCGGTGATCGCGTTCGCGCTCACCGGCCTGTTCCTGTCGTACGCCTACACCGCGCCGCCGCTGCGCCTGAAGAAGCGCGGGCTGGGCGAGCCCGACGTGCTGCTCACCTGGGGGCCGCTCATGGTGGCCGGCACCTACTTCTCCGCCGTCGGGCGAGCTGCCGTGGCAGGTGTGGGTGGCGAGCGTGCCGTACGGCCTGCTGTGCACCACGGTGCTCATGGGCAAGCACATCGACAAGATCCCGTACGACGAGCCGACCGGGACGCGGACGCTGCCGGTGCTGCTCGGCGAGCCGCGGGCGCGGGCGGTCACCGTCGGGCTGCTCCTCTCCTTCTACGTCACCACCGCCGTCGCCGTGCTCGTCGGGGCGCTGCCCTGGCCGGTGCTGCTGGTCGTCGTCGCGCTGCCGACGCTGGTCAAGGTCGTCGGCGCCTTCCGGGCCGGCCGGCCGGAGTCGCCGCCGGAGGGCTTCCCGGTGTGGCCGCTGTGGTTCGCCGCGGTCTGCTTCGTGCACGTCACCCGGGCCGGCGCCGCGCTCGTCGGCGGGCTGGCCGTCGCGGCCGTGCTCGGCGTGGGGCTGCCGCTGTGACCGACGCGCTGCTGGCGACCGGCGCGGCGCTGGCCCTCGCCGCGGTCGGGCTCGCCGGCGTGCTCGTGCTGACGGTCGTGCCGCTCGTGGTGGCGCTCGGGCTGGCCGAGCGGGTCGGCGCCGGGCCGGTGCGGTGGGGCGCGGCGTCCGCCGCGGCCTCGGCGGTCGGGCTGGGCTGCCTGCTCGTGGCCCTGCGGCACGGGCTCGGGCTCGTGCCCGCCGCCGTCGGCGCGCTGTCGACCTGGGCGGCGCCCGTCGCGCTCGTCCTGCTCGGCGGGTCCGGCGGGCTGCCGCGCCTGGCCGGGGCCCGCGGCCGGCACGAGTAGCGGACCGGCGCCGGGGTGTCCCGTGCCACAGTCCTCCTGTGCTGCGCCCGACCCGCCCCGCCCGTCCCGCCGCCGCGCTCGCTGCCCTGCTCGTCGCGGCCGCGGCCCTGCTCGCCGGGTCGGCCGCCGCCCCGGCGCAGGCCGTCCCCGCGCGCGCCACCACGCCGCCCACCGCGCCGCCCACCACGCCGCCCACCACGCCGCCCACCACGCCGCCCACCGGGCTGCCGGCCGGCGTGCCCGCGGTCGCGCTGCGACCCGAGCCCACGCTGCCCGCGCCGCCGGGCTGGCCGTTCGGCGAGCAGTTCCCGCGCACCTCCGGCACCGGCCGCACCGCCGGGGGAGCGGCGCTGTGGAGCGACTTCCTCGACGACGACCACGGCGCGGCGGTGCCCGGCGGGCTGCCCGGCTCGCAGGCCGCCATGACGAGCAACCTGGCGCCGACCCAGGGGACCTACGGCTACACCGACCCCCGCGCGGCCGGCAACGGCGCGGACGTCTTCCGCAGCGCCGTCGGGGCGGACGCCGACGCCTCCTGGTGGCGCGTCGACTGGACCACGCTCGTCGACGCGGCCGTGCCGATCGCCGTCTGGGGCATCGACCTCGACGACGACCCCGCGACCGGCACGCCGACCTGGCCCGCCGCCGCCGGGGTGACCAGCCCCGGCTCCGACCGCTTCCTCGTCGTCTCGGCGCGCCGGCGCGCAGCTGCTCGGCGGGGCCGCCCCGGTGACGCTGCCGGTGGTCGTCGACCTGCCCAGCCGCAGCTTCGTCGTGCGGGTGCCGCGCTCCGACCTGGCGCTGCCCCCCGCCTCCCGGGTGCGCCTGGTCAGCGGGCTCGCCGACGCGGCCGGCACGGGCATGGCCGAGCCGCAGGACACCGGGCTCGCCGCGCTGCAGCCCGGCCTGCCCCGCGTCTACGACGTGGCCTACGACGCGGTCGAGCAGGAGCCGCCGGTCTACACCGACGACCCGGCCACGACCGGCCTGCTGCTCGGCGGGCTCGCCGGGCTGCTCACCACCGGCCCGCTCGCGCAGGTCGGCCTGGACGGCCAGACCCGCTTCATCACCGGCAACTTCTGGATGGAGGACCACCAGGCCGACGACCTGCTCGCCGGCTCGGTCGCGGCCTTCTCGAGCCGCGTCGACTGGTCCGCGCTCGGCACGACCACCCCCGAGCCGCGTCCCACCGGCTACAGCAACCGCTGGTACGTCAGCTCCCTCGACCTCGAGACGGCCCTCGGCCCGGGCGTCGTCCGCGACGGCGACGGCTCGCCCGCGCCGACCGGCGACCTCGAGCCCAACTACCGCGCGCGCGTCCAGCCGTACGCCGTGCAGGTGCCCGAGGGCGTCGGCGAGGGGGCGCCGCTGACCTGGGTGCTGCACAGCCTCGGCGTCAACATGAACCAGTACGGCGCGCTCGACCCCACGTTCCTGCAGCAGCTGTGCGACGGCCGCGGCTCGATCTGCGCGAGCACGCTCGGCCACGGCCCCGACGGGTGGTACTTCGACGAGGCCGAGGCCGACTTCTGGCAGGTCTGGCGCGAGGTGGCGCAGGCGTACGCCCCCGAGCACCGAGCAGACCGTGGTCTCCGGCTACTCGATGGGCGGCTGGGCGGCGTACAAGCTCGGGCTCGCGCACGCCGACCTGTTCGCCCGGGCGCTGTCGCTGGAGGGCCCGCCGACCTGCGGCGTCGCGGTGGCCGAGGGCTACGTCCGGGCCCCCGCGGACAGCTCGGCGCCGGGGCGGTGCGGGGCCGACGGCCGCAGCAAGGACCTGCTCGCCAACGCCCGCTGGGTGCCGTACGGCATCGACCAGGGCGCGGTCGACCAGCTCGTGCCGGTGACCAGCGGGGTCGAGCAGCAGCAGGCGGTCGACGCGCTCGGCCAGCGCTACCACTTCGAGCTCTACCCGGCGGAGGACCACCTGCTGTTCGCCGTGCAGGACCGCTTCGGCAGCCAGGTCGAGGCGCTCGGCGGCACCCCGTCGCGGGCCGTCGACCCGGGCCACGTGACGTACGGCTGGTACCCCGACCTCGACGACGGCGGGCTCGGCATCGGTGCGACGACGGCCTACTGGCTGTCGGGCCTGCGGGCCCGCGACGGGAGCCCGGGCACGGTCGCCCGGGTCGACGCGACCTCCGCGGCCCGGCCGGACCCGGCGGTCACGGTCCGCCGCACGAGCAGCCCGCTGACCGGGCCCACGCCCGGCGTCGCGATGGACCTGCTGTGGGACCTCGGCGCCCGCCCCGCTGCCGCCCAGCGGCTCGACCTCACCCTCACCGACGTCTCCGCGCTGACCGTCGACGCCGCCCGCGCCGGCCTGGGCTGCGGCGCCCGGGTCGTCACCACCAGCGACGGCCCGGCGGTGCTGACCGTGACCGGGCTGCCGGCCGGTGCGGCGCTGTCCTCCGGCGACCTGCCGGCGGGGCCCAGCGCGCGGGAGGTCGTCTGCCCGGGGGCCGCGGGGACGCCGACGACCCCCACCACCACCGCAGCGGCGCCGGTCGCCGCGCCGGCGACCCTGCCGCGGACCGGGGCGCCGTACGGCCCGGCCGGGCTCGCGCTGGTCCTGCTCGTCGCCGCGGGGGCGCTGCGCCGCCGGGCGTGACGCTCAGCGGGTGTCGACGACCCGGAACCCCTCGGCGAGCCGGCCCTCGGGCAGCCCGGCGGCAGCGGCGTTGCGGCCGAGCCAGGTGCGCAGCAGTCCCGGCAGGTCGTCCATGTGGGCGGTCTGCGACGCGTGCCGACGCAGCGCCTCGACCTTGCGGTCGAAGGTGTCGGTGACGTCGACGTAGGTGTCCGCGCCCTGCCCGACCGCCATCACCCAGGTCTCGGAGACCTTCCACGCCTCCAGGCCCTCCGCGGCCAGCTCGAGGTGGGTGAAGGGGTTGCGCGCGTCGGGGTAGACCGCGCACAGCGCCGCCTCGCCGGCCGCCCGGTGGTCCGGGTGCGAGGCGCCGACCCGCTCCCAGTTGATCTCCGGCGACTGCATCATCAGCCGCTGCGGGCGCACCTGGCGCACGACCCGGCTGATGTCGCGCCGCAGGTCGAAGCTCGGCGTGAGCCGGCCGTCCGGGTAGCCGAGGAACACGACGTCCTCCACGCCGAGCTCCTTGCCGGCCGCGCGCTGCTCGGCCTGCCGGATCCCCGCGATGTCGCCGCGCGGCACGGCCGGGTCGAAGCCGCCCGCGTCGCCGTCGGTGCACACGCAGTAGGTCACGGCGATGCCGGCCTCCGTCCACGCGGCGACGGTGCCGCCGGCCCCGAAGTCCACGTCGTCCGGGTGCGCGACGACGACCAGCGCCCGCTCGACCTCGGCCTGCTCCAGCACCTGTCCCACGGCTGCCCCGCTCCCGCTCCCGCGCCGCCCCGTCCGGGCGCACCGCCGTACGACATCATGCGGGACGTGCAGCGGCGAGCCGAGCGGGGGACGCGGGCACGGGCGGGCTCCCGGTGAGCGGGCGACCCGACGTGCGCGGCGGCCGGCCGACCCGCGGCTTCCCGCCCGGGTCGGCGCAGGCGCTCGTCGCGCTCGTGCTGGGCGCGGTCATCGGCGTGACCGGGGTGCGGCGCGGCGAGCCGGCGCTGGCGCTGGTGTTCTTCGCCCTGGCGCTGCTCGGCGCGGTCGGGCTGGTGCGGCTGCTCCTGCACAAGGGCGGCCCGCGGCGCGGCGGCTAGCCGACCGCGGACCCCGCCCGCGCGTACGGTGCCGCCGTGTCCCTCCCGCCGACCCTCGTGCTGCGGCCCGTCGTCGAGGCCGACCTCCCGGTGCTCGAGCGCCTGGCCGGACCGGAGGCGGCGTGGAACTGGACCGGGTGGACGCCTGCCGCCCAGGTCCGCGAGACCTTCGCCCGGGACGGCTTCCTGTCCGAGCGCAGCAGCACCCTGGTCGTCGACGCCGACGGGACGGCGGTGGGCACCGTCTCGTGGGGGCCCCGGCACTGGTCGACGCCGCCGCACTCGCAGTCGTGGGAGGTCGGCATCACGCTGCTGCCGGAGCACCGGGGCAAGGGCCACGGGTCCGCGGCGCAGCGCGCCCTCGTCGACCACCTGTTCCTCACCACGCGGCAGGTGCGGGTCGAGGCCGTGACCAACGCCGGCAACGTCGCCGAGCAGCGCGCCCTGCTCGCCGCCGGGTTCGTGCTCGAGGGCGTCCTGCGCGACGCGGAGTGGCGCGAGGGCCGGCACACCGACGTGCACCTGTACGCCCGGCTGCGGTCGGACTGGGAGGCGGGCGCGGCCCCGGGCAGGGCCTAGACTCGAACGGGTGAGCGACCTGCTGTTCGACGCCCTGACGTCGGACGACGGCGCGCCGGCGGTCCTCGCACCGCGGCCGCCGTCGGCGGAGCGGCTGCTCGAGGGGCTCAACCCGCAGCAGCGCGAGGCCGTGGTGCACGCCGGCAGCCCGCTGCTCATCGTCGCGGGCGCCGGCTCGGGCAAGACCAAGGCGCTCACGACGCGCATCGCCCACCTGCTGGCGGCCCGCGGGGTGCAGCCCGGTCAGGTGCTGGCCATCACCTTCACCAACAAGGCCGCCGGGGAGATGAAGGAGCGCGTCGCCGCGCTCGTGGGCAACCGCGCCCGCGCGATGTGGGTCAGCACCTTCCACAGCGCCTGCGTGCGCATCCTGCGCGCCGAGGCCGACAAGCTCGGCTTCACCCGCAGCTTCTCGATCTACGACGCGGCCGACGCGCAGCGGCTCATGACGCTGGTCTGCCGCGAGCTCGACCTGGACCCCAAGCGCTTCCCGGCGCGCTCGATGAGCAACCAGGTCAGCGACCTCAAGAACGAGCTGGTCGACCCGGAGGACGCCCGGACGCGCGCGGCCAACGGCGTCGAGGAGCAGGTCGCCGCGGTCTACGCGCTCTACCAGGCGCGGCTGCGGCAGGCCAACGCGATGGACTTCGACGACCTGATCATGACGGCGGTGCACCTGCTGCAGGCGTTCCCCGACGTCGCCGAGCACTACCGGCGGCGCTTCCGGCACGTCCTCGTCGACGAGTACCAGGACACCAACCACGCGCAGTACACGCTGGTCCGCGAGCTCGTCGGGGCCGGGCAGGAGCCGGGCCAGGAGTCGGGCCAGGGGTCGGGCCAGGAGTCGGGCGAGGTGCCGCCCGCCGAGCTGTGCGTCGTCGGCGACGCCGACCAGTCCATCTACGCCTTCCGCGGCGCCGACATCCGCAACATCATGGACTTCGAGACCGACTTCCCGGACGCCAAGGTCGTCCTGCTGGAGCAGAACTACCGCTCGACGCAGACGATCCTCACCGCCGCCAACGCCGTCATCGCCCGCAACGAGGGGCGCAAGGACAAGCGGCTGTGGACCGACGCGGGCGACGGCGAGCAGGTCGTCGGCTACGTCGCCGACAACGAGCACGACGAGGCGGCGTTCGTGGCCGCCGAGGTCGACCGGCTCCACGACGAGCACGGGGTCCAGCCGCACGACGTGGCGGTCTTCTACCGCACCAACGCGCAGTCCCGCGTCTTCGAGGAGGTCTTCGTCCGGGTCGGCCTGCCGTACCGCGTCGTCGGGGGCGTGCGCTTCTACGAGCGCAAGGAGGTCCGCGACGCGCTGGCCTACCTGCGGGCGCTGGACAACCCCGCCGACGTCGTCAGCGTCCGCCGGGTGCTCAACACCCCGCGCCGGGGGATCGGCGACAAGGCGGAGGCGTGCCTGACCTCGTTCGCCGAGCGCGAGCGGATCGGCTTCGGCGACGCGCTGCGGCGGTGCGACGAGGTGACCACGCTCGCCCCGCGCTCGGCGAAGGCGGTGCGGGAGTTCGCCGACCTCATGGACGAGCTGCGCACCCTCGTGCAGGGCGGCATGCCGCCGGCCGAGGTGCTCGAGGCCGTGCTCGACCGCACCGGCTACCTCGCCGAGCTGGCCGCGAGCAGCGACCCGCAGGACGAGAGCCGGGTGGAGAACCTCTCCGAGCTCGTCGGCGTCGCCCGCGAGTTCAACGAGCGGGTCCCCGAGGGCGGGGTCGCGGAGTTCCTCGAGCAGGTCTCGCTGGTCGCCGACGCGGACTCCATCCCCGACGCCGACGGCACCGGCGGGGTCGTCACGCTGATGACGCTGCACGCCGCGAAGGGCCTGGAGTACCCCGTCGTCTTCCTCACCGGCCTCGAGGACGGCGTCTTCCCGCACCTGCGCACCCTCGGCGACAGCAAGGAGCTCGAGGAGGAGCGGCGCCTGGCGTACGTCGGGATCACCCGGGCCCGCGAGCGGCTCTACCTCTCGCGCGCCTCCGTGCGCAGCGCCTGGGGGCAGACGTCGTACAACCCGGCGTCGCGCTTCCTCGACGAGGTGCCCGAGGCGGTCCTCGACTGGCGCCGCGCGGCGAGCACGGTGACGAGCACGCCGGCGCTGGCGACGGTCACCGCCCGGCTCACCGGCACGGCGCGCGGCGCGTCGGCCGGGCCGGGGCTGCGCGCGGTGCCGCAGCTCGACGTGGGGGAGCGGGTGACCCACGACGCGTTCGGCCTCGGGACGGTCGTGGCGACCCGCGGCGCCGGCGACAGCGCGCAGGCCGAGGTCGACTTCGGCGCCGGCACCGGCCGCAAGTGGCTGCTGCTGCGCTACGCGCCCCTGCAGAAGCTCTAGCTGCCGGAGAGGCCCTTGCGTCCGCCCGACGCGGACGCGCTGGTGGCCTGTCGTGCGGACGGACGGCGGGAGGGCCCTAGAGCTCGACGCCGCGGGCGACCAGCCAGGCCCGCGGGTCGACCGGGCCGTCGGCGCCGCGGACCTCGAAGTGCAGGTGCGGGCCGGTGGAGTGGCCGGTGTTGCCGGACAGGGCGAACACCTGGCCCGCCGCGACGCTGCCGCCGGTCACGAGGACCTGCGACAGGTGGCCGTAGAGCGTGGTCGTGCCGTCGGGGTGCACGAGCACGACGTGCTTGCCGTAGCCACCGCGGTCGAAGGTCACCGACTGCACGGTGCCGGCCTGCGCCGCCCGCACCTCGGTGCCGACCGGGACGCCGAAGTCGAGGCCGGCGTGCAGCCGGCCCCAGCGCTTGCCGAAGCCGGAGGTGACCGGGCCGTCGACCGGCCGGACGACGGCGGGCCCGGGAGCCGTACGGTCGGCGGAGCGCGACGCGCGCTCGGGCTGCGGCGCCGGCAGCACCGGCAGCACGGGGGTGGCGACCGCGGGGGTCGCCGCGGCGGCGCCGGTCCAGGCGGGCAGGGCGACCGGGCGCACCTCGACGGTGGCCGGGCGGGCGGGCGAGCCGGCCGCGCTGCCGGACAGCGCGACGAAGCCGCCGGTGGCGGTCAGGGCCACGCCCGGCACGACGACGGTGCGCGACGTGCTGCGGGGGGCGGCGTGCTTGCCGCGGCGGGTGCGGGCGGGCAGCGCCGGGGCGCGGCGGGGGGCGGCGTGGGCGGGCACGGGCTCGCTCTCGGTCCGGGGACAGGGCGTGCACGGGCCCGGGGCCCTGGAGGACCGGCCGGCGCGAGCGCGTGCTGACGGGTGCGGAGACCCGTTCGTGACCGATACGTTATGCGACGCGCCGCGGGAGCGGGGCCGCGGGGTCGGTCAGCGGGGTCCGAGGGTCCGCGGCAGCGGTCGGGACCAGCGGTCGCGGCGGGCGTCCCGCCGCTGCTGCGGGTCCTGCGCGACGAGGGCGGCCAGCGCGGCGAGGACCTCGTCCGGTCCCTCGACGAGGGCGTCGGCGGCGCCGAGCGCGAGCAGGTCGGCGGGGGTGAGCCGCAGCAGCTCGGCGCACTCCTCCGCCGGCCGGCGCAGCGCGGCGGCGGCCCCCTCGGGGGCGATGGCGGCGAACCAGCTGTCCGGCGTGACGAGCAGCCGGTCGGCCGCGGCCACGGCGAGCGCGCCGCCGCTGCCGCCCTCGCCGTGCAGCAGGCACAGCGTCGGGCTGCGGCAGCCCAGCAGCGCGTCCAGCGCCTCGCCCATCGCCGGCGCGATGCCGTCGCGCTCGGCGGCCGGCCCCGGCTCGGCGCCCGGGGTGTCGACGAGGGTGAGCACCGGCAGCCCGAGCCGGTCGGCCAGCCGGAAGGCGCGGGTCGCGAGGCGGTAGCCGTCCGGCCCGGGCCGCACGCCCTGCCGGGCGGCCAGCGCGACCGCGACGACACCGGTGCCGCCGGTGCCGCCGGTGCGGCCGAGCCGGACCGCCACGGTGTCGTCGCCGTGCGGGGCGGCCAGGGACACGGCGCCGGGGAGCAGCCGGTCGAGCAGGTCCGCGCCGGAGGCTCGCGGGGCGCGCGAGCGGCGCACCTGCTCGGCCCCGGAGCGGGTCCCGGCGGTCCGTCGCGGGGCCTCGGGCGCCGGGGCTCCCGTCCCGAGCAGCACCGCGGGCGCGACCGCGGCGACCGCGCGCTCGAGCCAGGCCGGCACGTCGTCGCCGGCCAGCGCCGCGTCGACCAGCCCGGCGGCGGCCGCGGCGGCCGCGGTGTGGCTGTCGGGCCCGGGCAGCGCGCCGGTGACCGCCTCGACGACCCGGGGGCCGGCGAACCCGACGGTGGCGCCCGCCACGGCGACCCGCAGGTCGGCCGCGGCGCCGACCGAGATCCAGACGCCGCCGGTGGTCGGCGCATCGGCGACCGACAGGTGCGGCAGCCCGGCCGCCGCCAGCGCCAGCAGCGCCACCCGGGCGCGGGGGATGCCGACGAGCGCGGCCATCCCCTCCTGCAGGCGGGTCCCGCCGGAGCGGACCAGCGTGACCAGCGGGACGCGCTGCTCGCGGGCCAGCCCGGCGGCGGCCACGAGCGCGGTGGCGTCGTCCTCGCCGAAGCTGCCGCCGTACACGTCGAAGTCCCACACGGCGGCGACCGCACCCCGCAGCCGGGGGACCCGCCACAGCGCGACGGCCGGGCGCGGGGCGTAGCCGGGCCAGGACGTCGGGTCGCGTCGAGCCGACAGCACGGGCACCGGCGAGGCGCCCTCGAGCAGCCGCGACTGCCAGGCCGGGGGTTCCCAGCGGCGCCGGGCGGGACCTGCCGGGTCCGGGGGGCTGCTCACGGGCGCGTACTCTCCCACCGGCACACCGACGCCCCCGAGGAGGCCCCGTGACCAGCGCCGACGCGACGCCCGGCCGGATCCGCGTGGTCGTCGCCAAGCCGGGCCTGGACGGCCACGACCGGGGGGCCAAGGTCGTCGCGCGGGCGCTGCGCGACGCCGGCATGGAGGTCGTCTACACCGGGCTGCACCAGACGCCCGAGCAGATCGTGGAGACCACGCTGCAGGAGGACGCCGACTGCGTCGGCCTGTCGGTGCTGTCGGGCGCGCACCTCACGCTCTTCGAGCGGGTGATGACGCTGCTGCGCGAGCGCGGGGCCGACGACGTCGTCGTCTTCGGCGGCGGGATCATCCCCGAGGACGACATCCCCCAGCTCGAGGCGCTGGGCGTGGCCCGGGTCTTCACCCCCGGCGCCACCACCACCGAGATCGTGCAGTGGGTCCGCGACCACGTCGGGGAGCCCGCGGCCTCCTAGGCCGTGCGCCGGCGCCGCCGCAGCACGAGCGCGCCGCCGACGAGGGCGGCCGCCAGGGCCGGGAGCGCGGCGGTGGCGCCGGTGCGCGGCAGCTCGCCGCGGGGCGCGGCCGTCGGCGTCGCAGGTGTCGCAGGCGTCGTGGGCGGCGTGGGCGGCGTGGGCGGCGTCGTGCCCGGTGTGGTGGGGGCCGGAGGGACGGTGACCGCGCCGGCGGGCAGCGGCAGGGAGAAGGTCGAGCCGGTCCCGGTGGCGACCGCGATGGTGTCCGGCAGCTGGCTGTTGCGGCTGGTCTGGTCGGTGGTGGCCAGCGTCAGGCGCACCCGGTGGCCGGCCTCGAACCGGTGGGCGAAGCCGATGAGCTTCAGGTCGACCGGCGCGGCGACCGCGGCGGCCGGCACCCGGACGGGGGCGATGAGCCGGTGCACCAGCTCGGCGGTGCCGTCCGGCGCGACGTCGTAGACCTTGCCGAAGAGCACGAGGTCGGAGCCGTTGGTGTGCGACAGCAGCAGGTGGGCGCTCGGCACGCCGACGCTCTCCACCGAGCTCGCGAAGGGCGGGCTGGTGAAGTCGGCGTGCTGCCCCGGCACCTCGCTGGGCTCGCGCGGGTCGCGCGGGCTGCTCGCCGGCCCGGAGAAGTTGCTCGTCTCGCTGTAGGCCGCCAGCGGCGAGCCCGGCAGCGCCCCCGGCGGGTTCACCACGGTCGCGCTGCCCGCGCTCACGGGCCCGCCGGCCGGCACGAGGTCGCCCACGCCGGACAGGGCGTACGTCGTGGACGGCAGGGCGGGGAAGGCGGGCGCGGAGCCGTACTGCTCGTCGGCGGAGCCGTCGCCGTCGTAGGCCACGTCGTCGCGGTACCACGCGAACCCGGGGCCCGCGTCGCCCTCGCCGCGCAGCGCCGCGTCGAAGAACGCCAGCGTGCGGGAGGTGAGGTAGCAGCCCTCCAGGCCGGTGTAGTCCGCCCCGCCGGTGCCGCCGCCGTAGGTCTCGCACTCGCCGGGGCGCGAGTCGTAGCCGCCGTGGCCGCCCCAGTTCCAGATCATCGTCACCGGGACGCCCCGGGCGCGCAGGTCCGTGTACGTGGCGAGCGCGTCGTTGACGTTGAACAGCGTGTCGCGCTGGCCCTGCACGAGCAGCACCGGGATCCGCAGCTGCGGCAGGAAGGTCTCGGCGGACGCACGGTCGAGCAGGTCGCGGTCGACCTGCGTGGTGTCGCCGGTGGCGGTGATGCGGGCGAAGGTCTCGCAGACCTGGCCGATGAACCCGATGCAGGGCACGCCGGCGACCGGCACGCTGGGCAGCGAGCGGTAGGGGTCGCCCGGGCAGCCGCCCTTGGGCCCGCCGGACGGCGGGACGCCGCCGACGGGCTGGGCGTTGCCGGAGGCGAAGAACAGCCCCGACCACTCGGCCTTGAACACGCCCTGCGCGTTCAGCTCGTGGGAGAAGCCGGTCGGGTCGCCGGGCGCCACGCGGTTGTTGGGGTCGAGCGAGTAGCGCAGCGAGTTCCAGGTGCGGCCGGGCGCGGCGGCGCGGACCCGCTCGTCGGTGCCGGCGAGGACGAGCTGCCCGCCCCCGCCGTACGACCCGCCGACCGTCCCGGCGACGACGCCGAGCTCGTCGTGGAGCACGTCGTCGCGGGGCTCGAGGACGGTGTCGATGAGCTCGGAGGTGCTCCTCGCGTCGAAGTCGGCGGACTGCAGGCTGATGCAGCCGGTCGACCCGCCGAAGCCGGCGGCGGTGTAGGCGAGCACGACGTAGCCGTGGCGGGCGAGGTAGGTCGAGGTCGAGACGATCTCGGCGGCGCTCTTGGACAGGCCGAAGCCGTTGGTCATGACGATCGCCGGCCGGGGGTCGTCCGCCGAGGCGCCCTCGGGGACGTAGAGCGTGGTGTCGAGGGTGACCGGCCGCGGCACCCCGCCCTGGGGACCGTCGGTGACGTCGATCTTCGCCTCGGTCGTCGTGACCGCCTCCAGCCCGTCAGCGGCGGCGGCGGCCGGACCGGCGGCGGCGGGCCCGGCGGTCAGCGGGACCACCGCGGCGCCGGGCAGCAGCGCGGCCAGGGCGAGCAGGCGCAGGGCAGGGCGCGTACGGCGCACGTCGTCTCCCGGGTCGTGGGCGCGGCGGTGCCGCCACCTCGGTCGTCCGCAGTGTGCCTCGGCAGGAGGCGCCGCGACGTGGAGTCCCACGTGGAGTCTTCTGACCGGCCCGGCGCACGGACCCGGGCCGCGCCGGTCCCCGGCCGCTCGCTAGCCTGCGGCGACACTGTCGTCGAACGGACAGGACCCCTCGTGGACCTCATGGAGTACCAGGCGAAGGAGCTCTTCGCCAAGCACGGCGTGCCCGTGCTGCCGGGCGAGACGGTCGACACGGCCGATGCCGCCCGCGCGGTCGCCGAGCGCATCGGCAAGCCCGTCGTCGTCAAGGCGCAGGTCAAGACCGGCGGTCGCGGCAAGGCCGGCGGCGTCAAGCTCGCCGAGACCCCCGACGAGGCGGTCGAGAAGGCCCAGGCCATCCTCGGGCTCGACATCAAGGGCCACCTCGTGCACAAGGTCCTCGTCACCGAGGCCAGCGACATCGACGTCGAGTACTACGTCTCCTTCCTGCTCGACCGGGCCCACCGGACGTACCTGGCGATGGCCAGCGTCGAGGGCGGCATGGAGATCGAGCAGCTCGCGGTGGAGCGCCCCGAGGCGCTCGCCCGGGTCGCCGTCGACGCCGTCACCGGCTGCGACGAGGCCAAGGCGCGCGAGATCGTCGAGACCGCCGGCTTCCCGGCCGACGTCGCCGACGAGGTCGCCTCGGTGCTGCAGCGGCTGTGGACGGTCTTCGTCGAGGAGGAGGCCACGCTCGTCGAGGTCAACCCGCTGGTGAGGACGCCGGACGGCCGCATCGTCGCCCTCGACGGCAAGGTCACCCTCGACGGCAACGCCGAGTTCCGGCACGAGGACGTCTTCACCTCGTACGCCGACCCGGTCGCGGACGACGACCTGGAGGGCCGGGCCAAGGGCAAGGGCCTGAACTACGTCAAGCTCGACGGCTCGGTCGGCATCATCGGCAACGGCGCGGGGCTCGTCATGTCGACGCTCGACGTCGTGGCGTACGCCGGTGAGGCGCACGGCGGGGTCAAGCCCGCCAACTTCCTCGACATCGGCGGCGGCGCCTCGGCGCAGGTCATGGCCGACGGGCTCGAGATCATCCTGGGCGACCCGGACGTGCGGTCCGTCTTCGTCAACGTCTTCGGCGGCATCACCTCCTGCGACGCCGTCGCGAACGGCATCGTGCAGGCCCTGCAGATGCTCGGCGACGCGGCGAGCAAGCCGCTCGTCGTCCGCCTCGACGGCAACAACGTCGAGGAGGGCCAGCGGATCCTCGCCGAGGCCGCCCACCCGCTCGTCACCGTGGTCGACACCATGGACGGCGCCGCCGACAAGGCCGCCGAGCTCGCCGGAGAGGCTGCGTAGACATGGCGATCTTCCTGAACGAGAACAGCAAGGTCATCGTCCAGGGCATGACCGGCTCGGAGGGCATGAAGCACACCCGCCGCATGCTCGCCTCCGGCACCCGGGTCGTCGGCGGGGTCAACCCGCGCAAGGCCGGCACGTCGGTGGACGTCGACGGCACCTCGGTGCCGGTCTTCGGCGGGGTCGCCGACGCCATGGCCGAGACCGGCGCGGACGTGAGCGTGCTCTTCGTGCCGCCGGCGTTCGCCAAGGCGGCGGTCGTGGAGGCCGTCGACGCGCGGATCGCGCTCGCCGTCGTCATCACCGAGGGCATCCCGGTGCAGGACAGCGCGTGGTTCTGGCAGCACTCCCAGGGCGGGGCGACCCGGATCATCGGGCCGAACTGCCCCGGCCTGATCAGCCCCGGCAAGAGCAACGCGGGCATCATCCCGGCGACGATCGCGCCGGAGCCCGGCCGGATCGGGCTGGTCAGCAAGTCCGGCACGCTGACCTACCAGATGATGTACGAGCTGCGGGAGTTCGGCTTCTCCACGGCGGTGGGCATCGGCGGCGACCCGGTCATCGGGACGACGCACATCGACTGCCTGCAGGCGTTCCAGGACGACCCGGACACCGACGCCATCGTCATGATCGGCGAGATCGGCGGCGACGCCGAGGAGCGCGCCGCGGACTTCATCAAGGCGAACGTCACCAAGCCGGTCGTCGGCTACGTCGCCGGCTTCACCGCGCCCGAGGGCAAGACCATGGGCCACGCCGGCGCCATCGTCTCGGGCTCGTCCGGCACGGCCGCCGCCAAGCAGGAGGCCCTGGAGGCCGCGGGCGTCAAGGTCGGCAAGACGCCGTCGGCCACCGCCGCGCTCATGCGGGAGATCATGACCTCCCGCTAGCTGCTCGACGACGGCCCGGCCCCCGTGCGGGTCCGGGCCGTCGTGCTGTCCCCGGCGTGTCCGGTCCGGGCGGCGCGGCCGTCCCGGGGGAGACTCGGCGGGCGATGACCGACACCATCCCGCGCCCTGCCCTGCCGACCCGGTCCACGAGCCGGGCGGCCCGACGCGCGGCCCGCCAGGCCGCCCGCGAGAGCGGTCAGGACGCGCCCGGCGCGCCGCGGACCCCGCGGCTGCCCCGGGTGCTCGCCCGTGCCGCGGCGGCCGCCCAGGGCCCCGCGACAGTCCCTGCCTCGGCGCCTGCCTCGCCTGACCGCGCCTGACCCAGCGCCGGCCTCAGCGCCTGACCCGGACCCGGCGCCCGCTCGGGCGAGGTCGCTGCCGCGCCGTGCGGCCCCCCGTCGCGCCGCGTCGCGCCCGGCCCCGGACGCCGTCGCCCGCACCGACCGCTCGGGCATGCTGCGGGCCGGGCTGCCGGCTGCTGGCTGGGCGCTGCTCGCCGGCGTCGTCGCGGTCGCCGTCCCGGTGCTCGTGCTGTGGGTCGCCGACAGCCGGTCGCACGCGGGGGCCGGCGCCGCGGCGCGCACCGCCGCTCAGGTCTGGCTCGTCGCGCACGGCGCCGCGCTGCACGTGCCCGGGGGCACCGTCGGGCTCGCCCCGCTGGGGCTCATGGCGCTGCCGCTGCTGCTGCTCGAGCGGGCGGCGCGCTCCGCCGCTGGGCAGCACGCCGTCGCGACGCTCGCCGACGCCGGCCGGCTCGCCGCGGGGGTGGCCGGGCCGTACGCCCTGGTCCTCACGGTCGTCGCCGGCCTGTCGGGCAGCGAGGCGGTCCAGCCGGCGCTCGCGCAGGCCCTGGTCGGCGCGAGCCTGCTCGGGCTCGTCGGCGCGTTCACCGGGGTGGTGCGCGGCGCCGGGCTGGGCGGCGCGCTCGCCGCCGCCGTGCCCGCCCGGCTGCGCGCCGCCGGGCCGCCGGCGGCCGCGGTGCTGCTCGCCCTGCTCGGGCTCAGCGCCGCGCTCGTCGGGGGCTCGCTGGCCTTCTCGCTCGTCCGCGGCGCCGACCTGGCCGCGGCGACCGCCCCCGGCGTCGTCGGCGGCCTCGGGCTGCTGCTCGTCGGGGTGCTGCTGGCGCCCACGGCGGTGGTCTGGGGGGCGGCCTACGTCGCCGGCCCCGGCTTCGCGCTCGGCGCAGGGGCGGTCGTCAGCCCGACCGGCGTAGGGGTCACCGCGCTGCCGCCGCTGCCCGTGCTCGCCGCCCTGCCCGCTGGAGCGCTGCCGCGGGTGGCGGCCCTCGCGCTGCTCGCCGTGCCGGTGCTGCTGGGGGTGCTCGCCGGCCGGCTGGCCGAGCGGCGCGGCGCCGGGCTGGTCGACGGCCTGCTCATCGGGCCGCTCGCCGGCGCCGGGCTCGCCCTGCTCGCCGCCGTGTCGTCCGGCCCGGTGGGCGGCGGCGCGCTGCGCGAGCTCGGGCCGGGCTGGCTCCCGGTCGGCCTCGCGGTCACCGCCGAGGTGACGTGCGGCGTGCTGCTGTGGGACGGGGCCCGGCGGCTGCGCCGCTCCTGACGCCGCTCCTGACGCCGCTCCTGACGCCGCTCCTGAGCGCGATCGCTCAGCGGCGCTCGAGGGTGTCCCGCAGCTCCCGCTCGCAGGCCTTGTCCTGGGCGACGCTCACCGACTCCCTGCGGCAGCCCTGGTACTCCTCGAGCGCCGGCCGGACGTAGAGGTAGGCCCCGGCCGCCGCCAGCATCCCGAGCACGCCCAGCACGATCCCGGCCACGGCGGTCCCGGCCGGCCCGGGACCGGCCGGACCGCTGCGGGCGCGGGCCCTGCCGCGGGCGCCGAGCGCGACCGCGACCGGCCCGAGCAGGGCGCCGCCCACGATCGACACGCCGGTGACGAGGGCGAGCACCCCGACGACGAGCGCGGCCACGCCGAGACCGCCTGCTCCCGCGCGGTCGGACGGCGGTGCCGGACGCGGGTCGGGAGGGCCGGTCGGCGCGCCCCACCCCGTCGCGGCCGGCGTCCCGAAGGGCACCCGTGCCCCGCCGTCGCCCCGCCCGCCGCCCGGGCCGTCGCCGCGCCCGGCCTCGCGCTCGCGCGGCGGGGAGGCGAAGGGGTCGTCCGGGGAGCTCATCCCCGCCAGCGTAGGCCGCTCAGGCGCGCACCACGACCGACCCGATGATCTTGTCGGCGAACGTCTGCTTCTTGGCGTCCCAGATCGGCCAGAAGTAGCCGAGCAGCAGCGGCAGCGCGTCGACGATGTGCAGGAAGCCGCGGCCGATGCCTGCCCCGGCGCCGAGGAACTGGCCGTCGGACTCCCGCCGCACCGTGATCCCGACGACGCGGCGACCGGGGGTCTGGCCGGTCGTGCCGGTGAGGTAGCCGAAGTACAGGCCGAGCCCCAGCTGACCGATCCGGGCGAGGCCGCCGCTGATCAGGCTCAGCACGATGGTCACGACGAGCACGATCGCGAGGTCGACCAGGTAGCCGGCGGCCCGCAGCCCCCACGACGCGAGCGCGGGCCGGTCGCTGCCCGGCGCGCCCCAGCCGCCGCCGGCGGCCGGGCCGTAGCCCGCCGTGCCGCCGTAGCCGGCGGGCGGGCCGTAGGCGGGCGGGCCGTAGCCCTGCGGCTCGCCCGGAGGGGTCGAGGACGGGTACGACGGCACGCCGCCCGCCTGCTCGGGCCGCTTCGAGAACGGGTCCTGCGGTGCGGTCACGGTTCCTCCTGCGCTGGGACGGTCCAGGCAGGCACGGTGACAGGTCCGGGGAGCCGCGTCGAGGGCCGGACGGCGACCGGGGGAGGGCGCGGGGCGGTGGGGGACGACCCGGCGCCGCGTCGCCGGGCCTCGCTAGGGTGACCCGTCCGCCCCGACCACGACCGCCGGCACGAGGAGCAGCCCTGACCGCCCGCCTCGTCGTGCTCGCCTCGGGCGCGGGCTCGACGTTGCAGGCGCTGCTCGACGCCGCCGCCGACCCGTCCTGGGGCGCGCAGGTCGTCGCGGTGGGCACCGACCGCCCGGGCTGCCGGGCGCTGGAGCGCGCCGCCCTCGCCGGCGTGCCGACCTTCGCGGTGCCGCTGGTCGGCGACCGCGCCGCGTGGGACGCCGAGCTCGCCGACGCCGTCGCCGAGCACGCGCCCGACCTCGTGGTGTGCGCCGGCTTCATGCGGGTCCTCGCGCCGTCGTTCCTCGCCCGGTGCACCGTTGTCAACACCCACCCCGCGCTGCTGCCGAGCTTCCCGGGCGCGCACGCCGTCCGCGACGCCCTGGCGTACGGCGTGAAGGTGACCGGGGTGACCGTGCACCTCGTCGACGAGGGGGTCGACACCGGCCCGGTCGTCGCGCAGGCCGCGGTGCCCGTGCTGCCGGGCGACACCGAGCAGAGCCTGCACGCCCGCATCCAGGACGTGGAGCAGCCGCTCTACGTCGACGCCGTCGCCCGGCTGGCCCGCGGGGGCTGGACCGTCGAGGGAAGGACCGTCCACCTGTGAGCCAGATCCCGGTCACGCGCGCGCTCGTGAGCGTCTACGACAAGAGCGGCCTCGAGGAGCTCGGCCGCGGTCTGGCCGCCGCAGGGGTCGAGATCGTCTCGACCGGGTCGACCGCTGCGCGGCTGCGCGACGCCGGCGTCGCGGTGACGGCCGTCGACGAGCTCACCGGCTTCCCCGAGTGCCTCGACGGCCGGGTCAAGACGCTGCACCCCCGGGTGCACGCCGGGATCCTCGCCGACCGGCGGCTGCCCGAGCACGTGCAGCAGCTGGCCGACCTCGACGTCGCGCCGTTCGACCTCGTCGTGGTCAACCTCTACCCCTTCCGCGACACGGTGGCCTCGGGCGCGGCGCCCGACGAGTGCGTCGAGCAGATCGACATCGGCGGTCCGACGATGGTGCGGGCGGCGGCCAAGAACCACCCGAGCGTCGCGGTGGTCGTCGACCCCGCGGCGTACGGCGACGTGCTGGCGGCGGTGCAGGCGGGCGGGTTCACCCTCGAGCAGCGCCGCGCGCTGGCCTCCCTGGCCTTCCGCCACACCGCGTCGTACGACGTGGCGGTCGCCTCCTGGTTCGCCTCCGCCTACGACGACAGCGACGCCGAGGGGGGCTTCCCCGCGTGGGTGGGCAGCACCTGGGAGCGCTCTGCGGTCCTGCGCTACGGCGAGAACCCGCACCAGCCGGCCGCGCTCTACCTCGACGGGTCGCCCGGCCTCGCGGCGGCGCAGCAGCTGCACGGCAAGGAGATGTCCTACAACAACTACGTCGACTCCGACGCGGCGTGGCGCGCGGCGCACGACCACGGCGACCAGCCGACGGTGGCGGTGATCAAGCACGCCAACCCGTGCGGCATCGCGGTCGGCCACGACGTCGCCGACGCGCACGCCAAGGCGCACGCCTGCGACCCGGTCTCGGCCTTCGGCGGGGTCATCGCCACCAACCGGCCGGTGTCGCTGGCGATGGCCGAGCAGGTCAAGGACGTCTTCACCGAGGTGGTCCTGGCCCCGGCGTACGAGGACGGCGCCGTCGAGCTGCTCGCGCGCAAGCCGTCGATCCGCCTGCTCGTGGTGCCGGACGGCGCACCGTCCGCGCTCGAGGCCCGGCCGATCAGCGGCGGGCTGCTCCTGCAGGTCGCCGACCGGCTGCAGGCGCCCGGCGACGACCCGTCGGGGTGGACCCTCGCCACCGGCGAGCCGCTGGAGGACCTGGCCGACCTGGCGTTCGCCTGGCGAGCGGTGCGGGCCACGAAGTCCAACGCCGTCCTGCTGGCCGCCGGCGGCGCGACCGTGGGCGTGGGCATGGGCCAGGTCAACCGGGTCGACAGCGCCCGCCTCGCGGTGGCCCGGGCCGGCGCCCGCGCGGCCGGCTCCGTGGCCGCCTCCGACGCGTTCTTCCCGTTCGCCGACGGCCTGCAGGTGCTGCTCGACGCCGGCGTGCGCGCCGTGGTCCAGCCCGGTGGCTCCGTCCGCGACGAGGAGGTCGTCGCCGCCGCGGCGGCCGCCGGCGCGACGATGTACCTCACCGGCACGCGGCACTTCGCGCACTGAGACCGCGGGCGTCGCCGTGGAGCGCGTGGGCGAGGACCTGACCGGCCTCGACCTGTGCCGCGAGCAGCTGGTCGGCGCGCGCTTCGAGGACTGCCGCCTCGTCGAGGCCGACCTGTCCGAGGCCGAGCTCGAGCGGTGCGTCTTCGAGCGCTGCGACCTGTCCGGTGCCGACCTCGGCGGGCTCGTGGCGCGGGGCTGCGCCTTCCTGTCCTGCCGCTCCGAGCGCAGCCGCTGGCAGCTGGCGCGCCTGGAGGACTGCAAGCTCACCGGGTCGAGCTTCTCGCGGTGCCGCCTGCGGCCGCTCACCGTCGAGGGCGGCGACTGGTCGTGGGTGACCCTGCGCGGCGAGGACCTGTCGGGCACCGCGCTGGTCGGCCTGCGGCTCGTCGAGGCCGACCTCTCGCACGCCGACCTGAGCGGGTGCGACCTGTCCGGGGCCGACCTGTCGCACGCCCGGCTGCGCGACGCCCGGCTCCGCGGCGCCGACCTGCGGGGCGCCCGGCTCGACGGCTGCGACGTCGACGGCGTCGTGTGGGAGGGCGTGCGGATCGACGTCGAGCAGGCGGTCCTGCTGGCCCGGGCGCGGGGAGCGCTCGTCGGGTAGCGGTCCAGCCGGACCCGGTCAGCCCGCCCGGCGCGCCCAGACCGCCCACAGCGGGTCGGCCCGCCAGGTGCCGCGCACCCGCTGCTCGGTCACCGGCTCGTCGTAGCCGCCGGCGCGGCGGTGGTACTCGGCGACCAGCCCGGGCCGGTCCTGCTCGTCGACGAGCAGCCAGCCGCGTACGGCCTTGGTGGGGAAGCAGCGGTTGCTGAAGGTGCAGACCGACAGCCCGCCGGGCCGCAGCACCCGGGCGACCTCGGCCAGCACCTCGACCGGGCGCACGAGGTAGTCGACCGAGACGCAGTTGACGACGGCGTCGAAGGAGGCGTCGTCGAACGGCAGCCGCGGCGAGGCGTTGAGGTCCTGCAGCACCCGCGCGGTGGCCGAGCGGTTGGCGGCGAGCTCGACCTCGTTGAGCCCGAGCACGGTGAGCGACCGGGGGGCCGTGCGGAAGTGCGAGACCCACGAGCTCATGAGGTCGAGCACGTCCCCGGTCAGCCCGAGCTCGTCGTAGAGCGCGCCCACCGCGGCGACGGCCCCCTCGTCGAGGTGGGTGACCAGCCGGGGGCTGGCGTAGAACTCCGGGTCGGGCCGCTCGTCGTCGCGCCCGAAGAAGCCGTCGGGGAAGTCCGGTCGGGACGCGTCGGGGGACGGGTGCGGGAGGCCGTCGGGGGAAGCGGGCGCGCTCATGTCACTAGCGTGGCGGCATGAGCGCCCGCCTGCTGCCCGGAGCCCCCGTCGCCGACGCCGTCTACGCCGACCTGGCGCCCCGCATCGAGGCGCTCGTCGCGGCCGGCCACCGCCCGGGGCTCGGCACGGTCCTCGTCGGGGAGGACTCCGCGAGCGCCGGCTACATCCGCATGAAGATGGACCGGGCGACCGGGCTGGGCTTCACGAGCCCGCACGCGCACCTGCCGGGCACGGCGACCCAGGCCGACCTCGTCGCCGCGATCCGCGCCTTCAACGACGACCCGGCCGTGGACGCGATGCTCGTGCAGCACCCGACGCCGCCGCAGATCGACTTCGAGGCGGCGCTGCTGGAGATGGACCCGGACAAGGACGTCGACGGGCTGCACCCGGTCAACATGGGCCGCCTCGCCCTCGGGATGCGCGGACCCGTGCCCTGCACGCCGGCCGGCATCGAGGCGCTGCTCGCGCACCACGGGGTCGAGGTCGCCGGCAGGGAGGTCTGCGTGCTGGGGCGCGGCACGACCCTGGGCCGCCCGCTGGCGCTGCTGCTCAGCCAGAAGCGGCCCACCGCCAACGCCGCCGTGACCGTCGTGCACACCGGCGTGCCCGACTGGGACCGCTACACCCGCCGGGCCGCGGTCGTCGTCGCGGCCGTCGGCGTGCCCGGCATCCTGCGGCCCGAGCACCTGTCGCCCGGCGTCACGGTCGTCGGCGGCGGGGTGCGCTACGAGGGCAAGCGGCTGCTGCCCGACGTCGACGAGTCCTGCGCCGAGGTGGCCGCAGCGATCACCCCGCGGGTCGGCGGCGTGGGCCCGACGACCGTCGCGATGCTCTTCCGCAACGCCGTGGAGGCCGCCGAGCGGCGGACCGGCCTGGCCTGAGGACGCGCGGGCGGTCAGGGGCCGTTCAGGGGCCGGGCAGGGGCCGGGCAGGGGCCGGGCAGGGGCCGGTCAGCCGACGGGGCCGTCGTCGAGCCGCACCAGACCGTCCTCGAGGGCGGCGTTGGCCAGCTGCCGCCGGCGGTCGACGCCCTCCGGGACCGCGAACTTGCGGTAGAGCCGCACCAGGTGCTGCTTGACGGCCGCCTCGGTGACCACGAGCGCGGCGGCGATCTCCCGAGGCGTGGCCGGCGCGACGAACGCCTGCTGGTCCAGCGCCGGGCGGCACAGCGCCCGCAGCACGTCGCGCTCCCGGCGGGTGAGGTCCGGGACGGCCCGGCGCAGCGCGACCGCGTCGTCCGGCCCGTCGTCCGGGAGGCCGCCGACGCGCACCCGCGCCCGGCCGAAGGCGACGACGTCGCCCTCGCGCAGCACCCGGCGCCCCACCGGCCGGCCGTTGACCCGGGTGCCGTTGGCCGACAGCCCGAGGTCGGAGACGTACAGGTGCGGGCCGCGCCGCACGAGCTCGGCGTGCAGCCGGGACACGCTCGGCTCGTCCAGGTGCAGGTCCACGCCGGGACCCCGGCCGACCGTGGTCACCGTCGTCTCCAGGGCGCGCTGCTCGGCCGAGCCCTCGACCACCACGTACGGGCTGCTCACGCCGCGCGTCCTCCTCCTCGCGGGAGCCTCCGGCACCCTGCTCCCGGCGGAGCGCGGGCGCGCTCCCGTCCGGACGTGCTGCAGGGTGACAGGCTGGCGTCGTGTCCGGGGGCGATTCGGCGAAGACGGGACGTCCGGGCACTCCGGTGACGCCGCGCCGCCGTGCCCGAGGAGCGCGGACGCGGCGCGGGCTGGCGCGGCAGGCTCCGACCCTGGTCGTGCTCGCCGTCGTCGCCGCCGGCCTGGTGGCTGCCGCGTCGGGGCGCTGGAGGACCGGGTCGGGCCTGATCGGGCTGTCCCTGGTGCTGGCCGCCGGGCTGCGGCTGGTCCTGCCGCCCGCCCGGGCGGGCTGGCTGGTGGTGCGCGCCCGGGCCGTGGACGCGGCCCTGCTCGTGGGCACCGGGGCCGCGGTCCTGGTGCTCGCGAGCACCATCCCGCGGGGCTGAGCCCGCACGGCACGCCGGACGACGGCGGTGCCGACCCGGCGGTCCGGACCGTCGCACCCGGCTCGTACGCTGGCCGACGATCCCGACGTCGACGAGCGGAGCAGTCCCCGATGAGCAGCGCGAACGCCTCTCCCACCCCGGTCACGACGGTCACCGTCACCGGTGCCGCCGGCCAGATCGGCTACGCGCTGCTGTTCCGCATCGCCTCCGGCCAGCTGCTCGGGCCGGACCGCCCGGTGCGGCTGCGGCTGCTGGAGATCGAGCCGGCCCTCAAGGCGGCCGAGGGCACGGCCATGGAGATCGACGACTGCGCCTTCCCGCTGCTGTCCGGCATCGACATCACCGCCGACGCCCGCGAGGCGTTCGACGGGTGCAACGTCGCGCTGCTCGTCGGCGCCCGTCCCCGCACCGCCGGCATGGAGCGCGGCGACCTGCTCTCGGCCAACGGCGGCATCTTCAAGCCGCAGGGCGAGGCGCTCAACGCCGGTGCCGCCAGCGACGTCCGCGTGCTCGTCGTCGGCAACCCGGCCAACACCAACGCGCTCATCGCGGCCTCGCACGCCCCCGACATCCCGGGCTCGCGCTTCACCGCGATGACCCGGCTGGACCACAACCGGGCCCTGTCGCAGCTGGCGAAGAAGACCGGCGCGGCCGTCACCGACATCGCGCACCTGACGATCTGGGGCAACCACTCCGCGACGCAGTACCCGGACTGGAGCGCGGCCACGATCGGCGGCCGCCCGGTCGAGGAGGTCGTGGGCGACCGCTCCTGGCTCGAGAGCACCTTCATCCCCACCGTCGCCAAGCGCGGCGCGGCGATCATCGAGGCCCGCGGGTCCAGCAGCGCGGCGAGCGCCGCCAACGCCGCGGTCGACCACGTCCACGACTGGGTCAACGGCACCCCCCAGGGCGACTGGACCTCCGCCGCGATCATGAGCGACGGGTCGTACGGCGTCCCCGAGGGGATCATCAGCTCGTTCCCGGTGACGAGCAGCGGCGGGGAGTGGGAGATCGTGCAGGGCCTGGCGGTCGACGACTTCTCCCGCGGCAAGATCGACGCCTCGGTGACCGAGCTCACCGAGGAGCGCGACGCCGTCCGCGAGCTCGGCCTGATCTGACATGAAGATCATCTACACCTACACCGACGAGGCACCGGCACTGGCGACCCACTCGCTGCTGCCGGTGCTGCAGGCGTACGCCGGTGCGGCGGGGGTCGACGTCGAGACGCGCGACATCTCGCTGGCGGCGCGCACGCTGGCGGCGTTCGGGCTGGCCGACGACGCGCTCGGCGAGCTCGGGGAGCTGGCCAAGACCCCCGACGCCAACATCATCAAGCTGCCCAACGTCAGCGCGTCGGTGCCGCAGCTCAAGGCCGCGATCGCCGAGCTGCAGGCCGAGGGCCACGCCCTGCCCGACTACCCGGAGTCGCCGCAGACCGACGACGAGCGGGAGGCCCGGGCGGCGTACGACTCCGTCAAGGGCAGCGCGGTCAACCCGGTGCTGCGCGAGGGCAACTCCGACCGCCGCGCGCCGCTGTCGGTGAAGAACTACGCCAGGAAGCACCCGCACTCGATGGGCGCCTGGTCGCGCGACTCGAAGAGCCACGTGTCGACGATGGCCGAGGGCGACTTCCGGCACAGCGAGGTCTCGGCGACCGTCGAGGCGCCGACGACGCTGACGCTCCGGCACACCGCCGCCGACGGCACGACCACCGACCTCACGAGCTTCCCGGTGCTGGCCGGCGAGATCGTCGACGCCTCGGTCATGCGCAAGGCAGCGCTGCAGGCGTTCCTCGCCGAGCAGGTCGCCGACGCGAAGGCCCGGGGCGTGCTGTTCTCAGTGCACCTCAAGGCCACGATGATGAAGGTCAGCGACCCGATCGTCTTCGGCCACGTCGTGCGCGCCTACTTCGCCGACGTCTTCCAGCGGTACGCCGACGACCTCGCCTCCGTCGGCGCGAACCCCGACCAGGGGCTCGGCGGGGTGCTCGCGGCGCTGCAGCGGCTGCCCGAGGGTCGCCGCAGCGAGATCGAGGCGGCCATCACCGCGACGTACGACTCCGGGCCGCGGCTGGCTCAGGTCGACAGCGCCCGCGGCATCACCAACCTGCACGTGCCGAGCGACGTCATCATCGACGCCTCGATGCCCGCCGCGATCCGCAGCAGCGGTCAGATGTGGGACGCCGACGACACGCTGCAGGACACCAAGTTCGTCATCCCGGACTCCTCCTACGCGGCGCTGTACGCCGAGACGGTGGACCACTGCCGCGAGCACGGCGCGTTCGACCCGGCGACGATGGGCTCGGTGCCCAACGTCGGCCTCATGGCGCAGAAGGCCGAGGAGTACGGCAGCCACGACAAGACCTCCGAGATCGGTGCGGCCGGCCGGGTCGACGTGGTGGACGAGGCCGGGACGGTGCTGTTGACCCAGGACGTCGAGGCGGGGGACGTCTTCCGGGCCTGCCAGACCAAGGACGCGCCGGTGCGCGACTGGGTGCAGCTGGCAGTGCGACGGGCCCGGGCCACGGGCGTGCCCGCTGTCTTCTGGCTCGACGAGACCCGCGCCCACGACGCCGAGGTGCTGAAGAAGGTCCGGGCGTACCTCGCGGACGAAGACACCGATGGGCTGACGATCGAGGTCATGGACGTCGCGGCCGCGACCCGCTACACGCTCGAGCGCGCGCGGGCCGGAGAGGACACGATCAGCGTCACCGGCAACGTGCTGCGCGACTACCTCACCGACCTGTTCCCGATCCTCGAGCTCGGCACGTCGGCGAAGATGCTGTCCATCGTCCCGCTCATGGCGGGCGGCGGGCTGTTCGAGACCGGCGCCGGCGGCTCCGCCCCGAAGCACGTGCAGCAGCTGGTCCAGTCGAACTACCTGCGCTGGGACTCCCTCGGCGAGTTCCTCGCGCTCGCGGTGTCGTTCGAGTTCCTCGGCGAGAAGACCGGCAACGCGCGCGCGGCGTTGCTCGGCCGGACCCTCGACGAGGCGACCGGCCGGGTGCTGGAGGAGGGCCGCTCGCCGGCCCGCAAGGTCGGCCAGACCGACAACCGCGGCAGCCACTTCTACCTGGCCCTCTACTGGGCGCAGGCGCTGGCCCGGCAGACGGAGGACGCGGAGGCGGCAGCGCTGTTCGGCCCGCTCGCGGAGCGGCTCGCCGCGGACGAGCAGACGATCGTCGACGAGCTGCTCGGCGTGCAGGGCTCGCCGGTCGACCTCGGCGGCTACTACTCGGTCGACAAGGACAAGACCGACGCGGTGATGCGGCCGAGCGCGACCTTCACCGCGGCCCTCGCGGAGTTCTCGGCGTGAGCCGGCCACTGTCGACCTCGGCAGCGGTCGACGCGGACGTCGAGGCCGTCTACGCACTGTTCACGGGCGACGACTGGCCCGTGGTCCAGGACCGTCACCTGCACGACGGCAGCCGGCTCGTGTCGGTCGACCGGCGGCCCGACGGCGGCGCCACGATGGTGGTCAGCCGGCGGCTGCCGGACGGCATCCCGGGCTTCATGCAGAAGTTCGCGCCCCAGGACGGCCGGGTCACCCAGACCGACACCTGGGGCCCGGACGCCGACGGCGTGCGCCGGGGCACCTGGGCGGTCTCGTTCCCGGGCAGCCCGGGGCAGATCGTCGGCGAGACCCGCATCGAGCCGCGGGCCGGCGGCGGCTGCACCTGGCACGTCGAGGGCACGGTCACGGTCAAGATCCCGCTCCTGGGCGGCAAGGTGGAGGGCTTCCTCGCGCCGCTGGTCGAGAAGCTCGTCAGCAAGCAGGCCGACGTCGTCCGCGCCGAGGTGTAGCCCCACGGACGCCGAGCGGGTGGTGCGACGGGCCCATCCCGCGGGTGCCACCGACAGCGCCTCGGGCGCTGCGCTCGACAAGGCAGTGCGTCCGACCCGGCGACGGACGACCCGCAGCGACGGGCGACCGGGCGGAGGTCGCCGGAGGAGTCCACCGCGGAGCAGCAGGTGTCAGAGGGTCCGAGCCCTCGCCGCCGCCCTGGACACAGCTAAGGGGCACGGCGAGCGGCACTCCTCATCGGTCGGCCAGGCTCTCCAGACCGGCCGCTCCGAGGTGTGACGACTCACCGGACGCTGCCGCTACTGCCCGCCGGTGCTCCGCAGGTCGAAGAAGGCGTTCTCCACGGTCGAAGGCCAGAAGCACAGGAGGCGTCCGCCGTGGGGACCGGTCCGGAACCCGTGCACCGCGCCGGGCGGGATCAGGACGAAGCCGCCGGGCCCGACGTCCTCGGCCGGGTCGCTGTCGGTGTAGAAGGTGTAGCTCCCCTCGAGCACGTAGAACGCCTCGACCTCGTCGTGGGTGTGCGGTGGGTTGTCGAAGTCGGGGTCTTGCCAGGCCTCGCCGAGGGCCCAGTGCCCGCCGGTCTCCGTCCGCGCCGCCTTGCGCGTGATGTGCGCGTGGAGCCCACTCATGGGCAGGACGATGCTGTCGCCGTCACCGCGTCCGCGGAGGATCACCTTCGGCGCGTCCTCGTCGGCCATCCCGACCCCCTCGTCGCGGCGGCGGGCGAGGCACCGCCGACCACTGCCTATCGCATCCCGGGAGGGAGCGCATCCCCCGGGCCCGCGTGGGCGTCGACCTCCCGCAGCCGGCTGCCGGCACACGAGGCGGCGCCGCGAGCGGCGCGGGTGGCGGGCAGGGACGGGTAGCCGGCGGTCGGTCGTCAGCTCGTCCAGCAGCGGCAGGGCAGCCGCCGGGCCGTCGGCGAACGCCACGGCAGCGGCCCGGCTGAGCGCGACCACCGGGGCGTCCGACACCGCCGGCAGCAGGTCCTCGAGGTGCACGACGCGCGCCGGTCGGCCTGCTCCAGGGACGGCGCCATCGCGTGCACGCCGGCGATCGCCGCCTGCAGGGTGGACCGCCCCGGTGCACCGGACGCCAGCGCTACGGCCCTCGCCGTGAGCCCCTCCAGGACGTGGTCGGGCGCCCACCGCGAGCTGTCCAGCCACCTCGCCGACAGCAGCAGGGGCGGGAGCCGACCGGCTCCCGCCCCTGCTGCTGTCGTGCGTGCGGCTACTTCAGCAGCACCAGGTCGTCCACCGAGACCCCGTCGTAGACCGGGTAGGAGACGACGTCGTCGCTGGTGAAGGTCAACCGGACGTAGACCGGGCCGGCCGGCACCGCGAACGAGGGCGTCGTCAGGCTGGCGTAGTCCGGGTAGGTCGCGTTGGTCCCGGTGACGTTCGCGACCGTGTTCCAGGTCTTGCCGTCGCTGGACCACTGCACGCCCACGCCGTCGAAGCCGTCCTCGGTGTTGATGGCGTACGAGAACTGCACCGCCGCGCTGCCGCCCGGGTGCTGCAGGGCGGGCGAGGTGAGCGTCGTGGTCAGCGAGTCGCCGTACTGCTGGACCGCGAAGCTGCCGGCCGAGCCGTGGGCGCCCCCACCGGCGAGCGGTCGGGACCAGCCGCGGCCGAGCACGTCGTCGGTCGTCGTGGTGAAGCCGTCCGCGCCGGTGTCGAAGGTGAACGGCCCGGCGACGGGCGTGCCGGACAGCGGCGCCGGCGGCGCGGGCGGGGCCGGCGGGGCCGGCTCCTGCACGTCGCTGACGAAGCGGTACGTCCACACCCCGCGGCCGTTCGTCGCCAGCACGAGGGTGCGCGGGTCGGAGGGGCTGCGGGTGATCGAGTTGACCGGCGTGTTCGGCATGCCCTTGAGCGGGGCGAAGCCGAGCTGGTTGATGCCGGACGGCCCGGAGGCGAAGGCCCCCAGGTCGGTGCCGACGATCACCTGGCGGCCGCGCAGGGCCACCGCGGTGACGTTGACGTCGGGCAGGTTCGCGCTGACGTCGGTGAAGGTCTCACCGGCGTCGCGGGACAGGAACAGGTGCCCCGTGCCGACCTGGTCGTTGACGTCGCCGACGGTGCCCGGCGGGGTCCACCGGCGCGAGTAGCCGCCGAGAGCCACGTAGACCGTCTTCGCGTCGTACGCGCTCTGGGCGATGCCGGTGACGTAGCGGTTGGGCAGGCCCTTCGCCGCGGCGACGTGCCAGCCCGCCGGGGTGCCCTTCTTCGCCGGGGCGGCGCCCGCGACGTTGGTGGCCAGGCCCCGCTTGAACGCCGCGCCGTTGTTCAGCGTGTCGCAGCTGCCGCAGAAGCCGACGTAGGCGGAGTCGCCGCGCAGGTCGACGGCCGACATCCGGTTGATCGGGTCGGTGGCGGTGGGGGCCGCCGCCGGGTCGCCCGGGTGCTGCGCGGTGCCCAGGTCGTAGACCTGGGTCCAGTCGCCGTCCGGGCCGCCGAGCCGCTCGACGACCTCGTTGCCCGCGGTGAGCAGGTGCTTGGCGTCGAAGGGGTCCATGACGAACGGGTTGGCGAACTGCGCACCGGTGAGCGTGGGCGCGATCGCCGTCCAGTTCGTGCCGCCGTCGACGGTGACCGCGATGCGGCCGCCGACGTACTCCTCGTAGGCGACCTTGCTGTTGTCGGGGTCGACCGCGGCGAAGAAGCCGTCGCCGCCGTACGTCTCGTAGCGCTGCAGGCCCTTCTTCGGGTCGATCTTCATGTGCCCGTTGTCCTGCAGGCCGGCCCAGACGGTGCCGTCCTTGGCCATCACGGCGTGGTAGGGCAGCGTGGCCTCGAAGCCGGTGTTGGCGCCGCGTCCCCAGTGCCCGTTGTCGAAGTCGCCGGTGGTGACGCCGACCGGGCTGGTCTGGTCGCGCGTCGTCTGCGGGGGCGTGTCGTCCGAGGGGTCCGGCGTCACGGTCTGGCGGTAGGCGCCGCCGTCGTTGCCGACGAGGAGGTGGACGCCCTTGCTGAGGTCGTTCGCGTCCACCGGGACGAACAGGCCGGCGTGCTGGTCGGGGTGGGTCGTGTAGCTGTTGGTCGGCTGCCGGTTGGTCGGGCAGGCCGGCAGGCCGAGCGAGAGCAGCTGGCAGGAGTCACCGGCGAAGTAGCGGCCGATGACCTTGAAGGTGTCGCCGACGCCGTCCACGGCGTTCGGGACGCCGGGCACGATCTCGTTCTCCCAGACCTCCTCGAGGCCGAAGGCGAGCCGGGTCGGCGCGCCGCCCAGCGAGGAGGTGGGGTCGGGCGTGACCCACAGGTTGTACCAGCCCTGCACGCCGGGCTCGTAGCCGATCGCGGTGCCCAGGCCGACCAGCGCGGAGCCGGACGACGGGTTGCGGGCGATGCTGTTGTCGTCGCCGATCCGGACCCAGCTGACGCCGAAGTCCTTGCTCACGTAGAGCCCCTCGAGGACGGTGCCGCCCTCGGCCGGGCAGGCGCCGAGCACCGGGTCGCAGACGTGCGGGGGCTTGGGCTGCTCCTCGCCGCCGAGCGGCGCGTCGAGGCCCTTGAGGCCGCCGTTGAGCAGGCGGGCGTCCTGCACGAGCGCGTAGAGGTAGCCGTGGTCCTGCGTCGGGCCGGTCGCCGCGCCGAGCGCGATGCGGCCGACCCCGACCTGCTCGGTGAAGGCGTCCGGCCGGTCGACCGTGTTGGTGGTGAGCTTGGTGAAGGTGCCGGGGGCGCCGGTGTCCGAGCCGTAGAGGCCGTTGCTCGGCGACTGGACGGTGCCGTCCGGGTTCTTGCGCATGCCACCGCGCCAGCCGACCGCCGCGACGACCTTGCCGCCCCGGGCGAGGGTGGTGCCGCCGGCGGACTGCACGACCACCGAGGTCACCATGTTGGCGAGGGCGCACTCGGGCCGGGCGGTGAGGTCCATGACCCCGGCGCAGGGCTGCCCGCCGGTCTTGGCCACCCCGGTCGGCAGCGCCACGTTGGTGTAGCTCCTGCCGCCGTTGGCCGAGCGGTAGAGGCCCAGCGAGGTGGCTGCGTAGACGACGTCGGAGTTGGTCGGGTCGACCGCGACCTGGAAGCCGAGGGCGCCGTCCGGCACCCCCGTCGCCTTGACCCAGGCCGGCTGCCGCTTGTTGGCGATCGCGGCCTCGAGGTCGTTGGTGTAGTAGGCGCCGAAGCCCAGGTAGGACGACGCGCCGTAGGTGCCCTCACCGGTCAGCGCGACGACGCGGGACTTGCGCGCCCCCTTGGCGGGCACGTAGCCCACGCCGCTGGTGATGGTGCTCGGCAGCCGGTCGCTGATGCTGCGCCAGTGCAGGCCGAGGTCGGTGGACAGGTAGACGCCGGCGCTGGAGACGGCCGCGAGCAGCCGGTTGCTGGCCGCGTCGTAGGAGAACGCGTCGATGCGCGCCGAGTTGTCGGCCAGGCCGAGGCCGTTGACCTCGGGGTAGGCCGGGTCGTCGACGATGAGGGGCCCGGTGCCGTACGCCTTGGCCACGCCCGAGGTGCCCGGGACCGGCTTGGTCATCGCGGCCTTCTGCTTCAGCGCGGCGCTGAAGGCGCCGGGCTGCACCGTGCCGACCGGGGCGACCCGCGGCAGCTCGTGGGCCAGGTTGGCCAGGGCCAGCTCGCCCAGCGACTCGGGGTGCTGCGCGTTGACGCAGGTGCCGGCCGCGACGGACTCGCCGTTGCGGGCCTTCTCCAGCGCGAAGGCGTCGGCGAGGGACTGCAGGGCGTCCTGCGACCCTCCGGCGGCCAGCGTCTTGACCTGCTGCTCCTCGCGCAGGTGGTCGGCGTACGACGTGTAGCCGGGCGGGCAGGCCGTCGGCGCGGCAGCGGCCGTGGAGGCGGCCGGGCCACCGAGGGCGGCGGTCAACCCGCCGGCCAGCAGGGCGGCGGCGCCGACGCCGGCCACCAGGGACCGGGTGCGGCGACGAGGGGTGCGCAGCAACAAGGGGGGCTCCTCGAGCAGGGGGTGCGTCGCGGGGGTGCTTCGCCGCCGCCCCCGCGGTCTCCTGCTGCACCTAGCGGGTGACGCCGCTCACCACGCGCCGCACCGCGGTCCGCCCGACCTCGCCGGCCATCGCCCTCAGGAGCGGCCCGGTGATGAGGCCGCGCCCCAGGCCGACCTCGACGAGCGCGTCGAAGGCGCCGGGCGAGCGGCCGGCCGCCGCCACGCCGGCGTCGACGACGCCGGTGCGGGCGGTGAGCCGGGTCAGCAGCGACGTGTGCCGCAGGTGGCGGCCCAGCTCGCGGTCGAGCGCGGCGCGGTAGGCGGTGCCCGGGTCCGTGCCGGTGTCGAGCCCGGTGACCGCGGCGGCGCCGGCGAGCCGGCCGCTGTGCAGCGCGTAGTAGATGCCCTCGCCGGTCAACGGGTTGACCAGCGACGCGGCGTCGCCGGCGAGCAGCACCCGCCCGGCGGGCTGGCGGGGGCGGGAGGACGACAGCGGCAGGTGGTGGCTGACGAGCCGCTCGGCCCGCACGCCCGGCAGCATCTGCTCCAGCCGGCCGTGCAGCACGGCGCGGCCGCCCTGCCCGGTGGCGCGCAGCCGGGGGAGGAGCATCCCGAAGCCGACGTTGGCGGTGCCGTCGCCGGCGCCGAAGGACCACGCGTACGCCGGCCAGCCGTCGTCGGCCATGACGATGTACTGCTCCGGCTCGCCCGGCGGCGCCGCCGCGTAGCCGCGGACGGCGACGGCGAGGGAGCCCTCGGGCTGGCGCGCCAGGCCGAGCTGGCGCCGGACCACGCCGTTGGCGCCGTCGGCCGCGACCACCGTGCGGGCGCGCAGCCGGCCGTCCAGCACGACCTCGCCGCCGCGCACCTCGACACGCCGGACCTGGTGGCGCACGAGGACCGCACCGGCGCCCACCGCCTGCTCCACGAGCCGCGCGTCGAGCACGGTGCGGGGCACGACGACGTCGGGCCGCTGCAGCGTCGCAGCGACCTCGCGCCCGCCGGGGGAGCGCAGCCGCAGCCGCCGCACCGGCACCCGGTCGGCGAGCACGGAGGCCACGCCGAGCCGGGCGAGCTCGTCGAGCGCGTGCGGGGCGACCCCGTCCCCGCAGCTCTTGTCGCGGGGGAACTCGGCCTTGTCGAGGAGCAGGACGCGGGCGCCGGGGCGGGCCCGCAGCGCGGACAGGGCCGCGGCCGACCCCGCCGGTCCGGCTCCGACCACGGCGACGTCGTACGGCTCCGGCACCCCCTCAGCCTGCCTGGCCCGTCGCCGGGCGGCACCCCGGGGGGCTCCCCGGGCCGCCTGGGAGACTGGCGGCATGTCCGAGCGTCCCCGCGTCCTGTCCGGCATCCAGCCCACCGGCCAGGGCAAGCACCTGGGCAACTACCTCGGCGCCGTCCGGCACTGGGCGGCGCTGCAGGACGCGAACGAGTGCTTCTACTTCGTCGCCGACCTGCACGCGCTCACCACGACGCCCGACCCGGCCGAGCTGCGCGACCGGACCCGGCGCACCGCCGCCGAGCTGCTGGCGATGGGCGTCGACCCGGCCCGCAGCGTGCTGTTCCTGCAGTCCGACGTGCCCGAGCACGCCGAGCTCGCGTGGGTGCTCGGCTGCCTCACCGGCTTCGGCGAGGCCGGCCGGATGACGCAGTTCAAGGACAAGGGCGGCGGCAACGTCGGGCTGTTCACCTACCCCGTGCTGCAGGCGGCCGACATCCTGCTCTACCGCCCGCAGCAGGTCCCGGTCGGCGAGGACCAGCGCCAGCACCTCGAGCTGACCCGCGACCTCGCCCAGCGCTTCAACAGCCGCTACGGCCAGACCTTCACCGTGCCGGAGCCGTACGTCCAGCGCTCGGCGGAGCGGATCAAGGACCTGCAGGACCCGACCGCGAAGATGAGCACGAGCCGCGGCGGCCCGGGCACGCTGTGGGTCGTCGACGAGCCGCGGGCGATCACCAAGAAGGTGAAGAGCGCGGTGACCGATCCCGGCCGCGAGGTGCGGGCCGCCCCCGACAAGCCGGGCATCAGCAACCTGCTCACGGTCCTGTCGGTGGCCAGCGGCCGCGCCGTGCCCGAGCTCGAGGCCGACTACGAGGGACGCGGCTACGGCGACTTCAAGGCCGACGTCGCCGCGGCCGTCGTCGAGCTGTTCGCGCCGGTGCGCGAGCGCTACGCCGAGCTGGTCGCCGACCCGGCCGCGGTCGACGCCGTCCTGGCCGAGGGCGCCGCGCGGGCCCGGGAGGTCGCCCGGGCCACGATGGCGCAGGTGCGCGAGCGGGTCGGGCTGTTCCCGGTGCGTCCCTGACGGGTCCCGCAGGTGCGCCGGCGCCCGGTCTGCGCCGGTCAGCCGAGGGTCAGCCGAGGGTCAGCGCCGGGCAGCCACCCGCGGCACGAGCCGCAGCTCGGGTCCCGCGCCGTCGTGCGGCAGCACGGGAGCGGGGCGCGGCCGGGGCGCCGAGGGGCGGCTGCCCGGCCGCACCGGCAGCGGGCGGCCGCCGCGCGCGGCCGCGGCCCGCCGCGCCGCGAGCCGCCGCCGGCGCCGGGCCTTGACGACCGCGCGGCGGCGCAGCACGACGAGCAGGGTCAGCAGCGCGAGCAGCCCCCCGGTCAGCCGGAGCACCGGCAGCCCCCCGCCGGTCGGTGCGGTCGCGGCGGCGGGCCGCCCGTCGACCGCGCCCCCGCCCCCGGCTGCGCCCCCGCCCCCGCCACCGCCCCCGGCTGCGGCCTGCGCGGCAGGGGCAGCCGACACCGGGACCACCGGGTCCACGAGCTGCCCGACCGGCTGGGCACCGCGGGCCTCGGCGGCGAAGCCCCAGTCGAGCAGCAGCCCGGCCTCCTTCCACACCGCGGGGTCGGCCCGCATGAGCGTGACCACGAGGGTGTGGCCGTCGCGGGTGGCCGCGCCGACGAAGCTCGCCCGGGCGGAGCTGGTGAAGCCGTTCTTGATGCCCAGCGCGCCGGGGTAGTCGGCGAGCAGGCGGTTGTGGTTGGCGATCTCGATCGTGCGCCCGCCGGGAGCGGGGATCGTGCTGCGCCCGACCGCGACGTACGACCGGAAGTCCGGCACCGCCATGCCGGCCCGGGCGATGAGAGCGAGGTCGTAGGCCGAGCTGACCTGGCCCTCGGCGTCGAGCCCGCTGGTGTTGACCGCGCGGGTGTCGCGCGCCTGCAGCCGGTCGGCCTCGGCGTTCATGAGCCCGGCCGCGGCCGGCATCCCGCCGACGGCCGACGCGAGCGCCCCGGCCGCGTCGTTGCCGGACACCACGAGCATCGCGGTGAACAGGTCCTTCGCCGTGTAGTCGAGCTGCGTCACCAGGCCGACCTTGCTGCCCTCGACGTCGACGTCCTCGCGGGTCGGGGTGATCGACGTCGCGGGGTCGAGCCGCGGGATGAGCGCCACGGCGGTCAGCGTCTTGAGGGTGCTGGCCGGGGCGTACTGCCCGTGCGGGTCCTTGGCGGCCAGGACCGCGCCGGTGTCGAGGTCGGCCACGACGTACGACGCGGCGCTCACCGCGGGGAGCGGGATCGGCGGACGACCCGGTGACGACCTCGGTGCCGGCGAGCAGCGGGCCGCCGACCGGCACGGGGGGCGCCGCGGGCGCAGGGCCGCCCACCAGCGGCACCGGCAGCAGCGGGGCGGGAGCGTCCTGCGCGCCGGCAGCGCCGGGGGCGAGGACGACGACGGCGACGAGGGCCGGCAGGAGCGCCCGGCAGCGACGAGGGGTCGGCATGGTGGCGCGAAACTACCCGCCGGGCGGCGACCTGCCCGGTCGGACACACTGGACGGGTGGTGCTCACCCGCCGGCTCGCGGCGTTCCTGCTGGCTGCCGGTGCCTTCCAGTGGGTGGTGTGGCCCGGGTTCCTGCGCGTCGTGTGGCGCGACGACCGCGCCTTCGACCCCGCGGGCTCGCCGACGGCCTTCCTGCTCGTGCACCTCGCGATCGTCGTGCCGGCCCTGCTGCTCGGCACCGGGCTGCTCGTGCTCGGCGGCCGGGCCTGGCGCCGCGCCCCGCGCCCGGCCCCACGACCGGCTCCGGACGCGCGACGGGCCGCTCCCCCCGTACGGAGGTAGCGGCCCGGGCTCGCGGTCGGTCAGCCGCGGCGGAAGATCAGCGCGCGCTTGACCTCCTGGATCGCCTTGGTGACCTGGATGCCGCGGGGGCAGGCGTCGGTGCAGTTGAAGGTGGTGCGGCAGCGCCACACGCCCTCGCGGTCGTTGAGGATCTCGAGGCGCTCCTCGGCGCCGGCGTCGCGGCTGTCGAAGATGAAGCGGTGGGCCGCCACGATCGCCTGCGGGCCGAAGTAGCTCTCGTCGGTCCAGAAGACCGGGCACGAGGTGGTGCAGGCCGCGCACATGATGCACTTGGTGGTGTCGTCGAAGCGCGCGCGGTCCTCGGCGGACTGCAGGCGCTCGCGGGTGGGCTCGCGGCCGTCGGTGATGAGGAACGGCTTCACCGACCGGAAGGCCTCGAAGAAGGGCTCCATGTCGACGATGAGGTCCTTCTCCACCGGCAGGCCCTTGATGGGCTCGATGAGGATCTCGTCGCCGAGGTCCTTGACGAGCACCTTGCAGGCGAGCCGGTTGACGCCGTTGATGCGCATCGCGTCGGAGCCGCAGACGCCGTGCGCGCAGGAGCGGCGGAACGACAGCGAGCCGTCCTGGTACCACTTCACCTGGTGCAGCGCGTCGAGCAGGCGGTCGCCCTTCTCGACGGGGACCTGGAACTCCTGCCAGTGCGCGTCCGCGCCGGACTCCGGGTCGTAGCGCCGGATCTTCAGCGTGACGGTCTGCAGGTGGTCGGCGACGTCGCCGGCCGGTCCCTCGGCCGGGCGCTCCTCGGTCGTGGCGGTCACTAGTACTTGCGCTCCATCGGCTCGTAGCGGGTCTGCACCACGGGCTTGTAGTCGAGGCGGACCTCGCTGTCGGGGCCCGTCCCGACCTTGTAGGCCATCGTGTGGCGCATGAAGTTGACGTCGTCGCGGGTCGGGTAGTCCTCGCGGAAGTGCCCGCCGCGGGACTCGTTGCGGGCCTTGGCCGACACGACCAGCGCCTCGGCGAGGTCGATGAGGAAGCCCAGCTCGACGGCCTCGAGCAGCTCGGTGTTGTAGCGCGAGCCGCGGTCGCTCACGCCGACCCGGGTGTAGCGGTCCTTGAGCGACGCGAGGTCGATCTCGGCCTGCTTGAGGGTCGCCTCGGTCCGGTAGACCGACGCGTTGGTGTCCATCGTCTCCTGCAGGTCCTTGCGGATCGCCGCGGCGTTCTCCGTGCCGCTGCCGTCGCGCATGCGCTGCAGCAGGGCGACCACGCCCGCCTCGGGCGACGGCGGGAGCTCGACGAAGTCGTGGCTGGTGGCGTAGTCGGCCGCCGAGATGCCGCCGCGCCGGCCGAAGACGTTGATGTCGAGCAGCGAGTTGGTGCCCAGGCGGTTGGCGCCGTGCACCGACACGCAGGCGACCTCGCCCGCGGCGTACAGGCCCGGCACGACGTGCTCGTTGTCGCGCAGCACCTCGGCCGAGATGTTGGTCGGCACGCCGCCCATCGCGTAGTGCGCGGTGGGCTGGATCGGGATGGGGTCGGTGTAGGGCTCGATCCCCAGGTAGGTGCGGGCGAACTCGGTGATGTCGGGCAGCTTGGCGTCGAGCTGCTCCGGCGGCAGGTGCGTGAGGTCGAGGAAGACGTGGTCGCCGTTGGGCCCGCAGCCGCGGCCCTGGCGGATCTCGGTGTAGATCGCGCGGGCGACCATGTCGCGGGGCGCGAGGTCCTTGATGGTGGGGGCGTAGCGCTCCATGAAGCGCTCGCCGTCCTTGTTGCGCAGGATCCCGCCCTCGCCGCGGGCGCCCTCGGTGAGCAGGATGCCCATCTTCCAGATGCCCGTCGGGTGGAACTGGTAGAACTCCATGTCCTCCAGCGGCAGGCCCTGGCGGTAGATGATGCCCATGCCGTCACCGGTGAGGGTGTGCGCGTTGGACGTCACCTTGAAGACCTTGCCGAAGCCGCCGGTCGCGAAGAGCACGGCCTTGGCCTGGAAGACGTGGATCTCGCCGGTGGCGAGCTCGTACGCCACCACGCCGGAGGTCACCCGCTCGGTCGTGCCGTCGGGCTGCTCGACCTCGGTCATCGCGAGGTCGAGGACGTAGAACTCGTTGAAGAAGTCGATCTCGTGCTTGACGCACTGCTGGTAGAGCGTCTGCAGGATCATGTGGCCGGTGCGGTCGGCCGCGAAGCACGAGCGGCGCACGGCCGCCTCGCCGTGGTTGCGGGTGTGCCCGCCGAAGCGGCGCTGGTCGATGCGTCCCTCCGGGGTGCGGTTGAACGGCAGCCCCATCTTCTCCAGGTCGAGGACCGCGTCGATGGCCTCCTTGCACATCACCTCGGCGGCGTCCTGGTCGACGAGGTAGTCGCCGCCCTTGACGGTGTCGAAGGTGTGCCACTCCCAGTTGTCCTCCTCGACGTTGGCCAGGGCGGCGCACATGCCGCCCTGCGCCGCGCCGGTGTGGGAGCGCGTCGGGTAGAGCTTGGTGAGCACAGCGGTCTTGGAGCGCTGACCGGCCTCCAGGGCGGCCCGCATCCCGGCGCCGCCGGCGCCGACGATGATCGTGTCGTAGCGGTGGAACTGCACCATGCCGACGCGCTCCCTAGATGTTGGGGTCGAAGGTGAAGATGACGAGCGTGCCGAGCATGAGCACGAGCAGCGCCGAGGTGTAGAGCAGCATCTTGAGCCAGAAGCGGGTGCCGTCGCGCTCGGCGTAGTCGTTGATGATCACGCGCAGGCCGTTGGTGCCGTGCAGCTCGGCGAGCCACAGCTGCGCGAGGTCCCAGGTGCGCCAGAAGGGCGAGGCCCACCGGCCCGCGACGAAGCCGAAGTTGATCCGCTGCACCCCGCCGTCGAGCACGTTCATGATCAGCAGGTGGCCGAGCACGAGCACGACGAGCAGCAGCCCGCTCATGCGCATGAAGATCCAGCTGTACATCTCGAAGTTGGTCTTCGACCGGCTCTGCGTCGGGCGGGAGCGCCGCGTGCGCGGGCTCTCGATGACCAGGCGGTCCTGGGTGTCGGGCTGCTGCAGGCTGCCGGTGTCCGGCACCACGGAGGTCATCAGGCGTTCCCGAAGAGGTCGCGGACGGTGTGGGCGAGCATGAAGTACGTACCGGGCACCATCACCAGCGCGACGAGGCCGACGACGGCGAACGTCATCTGCTTCTGGTAGCGGGGGCCCTTCTCCCAGAAGTCGATCGCCATGATCCGCAGGCCGTTGAGCGCGTGGTAGAGCACCGCGCCGGTGAGGCCGACCTCCATGAGGTTGACCACCGGCGTCTTGTAGGTGTCGATGATCCGGTCGTACGCGTCGGGGGAGACGCGCACCAGGGCGGTGTCCAGGACGTGCGCGAACAGGAAGAAGAAGATGAGCACGCCGGTGACGCGGTGGCCGACCCACGACCACATGCCCTCGCGCCCCCGGTAGAGCGTTCCTGCCGGTGCCTTCGCCATCGTGGCGCCCACTTCCCGTGCTGGTCCCGGTGCTGGCCGGTGCTGGTCTGGAGCTCGCGGTGTCCGGCGACGGGCCGGAACCTGCCGATCGTATCGACGTACGACGGCTGCGGCACCCCGGGGCGGCGCGTGACCTGCCGCACCCGGCTCAGCCGACCGCCGGCCGGTACGCCTGCAGGACCTGCCGGAACTGCTGCACCCCGGCGTCGAAGTCGCCGGCGGGGGTCTGGAAGAGCAGGGAGTTGCCGGTCCCGTCGGCGTTGAACACCCGGTCGAGCGCGTGCAGCCCCTCGTAGGTGAACTCCCAGTCCGCGGCGTCGTACCCGCGGTAGGTGACCGCCCGGATGCCGATCTCGGAGTACGACGGGTGGCGCTTGGCGAACGACTTCGCCTGCTTCTCGCGGTCCTGCACCGGGTCGTCCTGGCCCTTGCCGGTCTCGACCCGCAGGGTGCGGCCCGTCGCCGGGTCGCGGAACTCCGCCGGGTTCCCGCGGCCGTCGCCGGACCAGGACGGCGGCACCGAGACCGTCCAGCCGTCGCCGGTCACCGTGCGCCAGCCGGCGGGCGCGGCGACCGGCCCGTCCCCGCCCTCCTCGTCGCCGTCCGGCCCTGGGGGTGAGGTGGAGGCCGAGGCTGAGGGTGAGGCTGAGGGTGAGGGCGGCTCCGGCGGGCTCGCCGCGGCGGGCGTCGTCGGCGCGGCGGGCACCGGGCTCGCGCCGGTCCGGGCGGCCGCCCCGCCCGCCCCGTCCCCGCCGCCGCGGCTCAGGGCCACCCCGAGGCCGGCCAGCAGGAGCAGGGCGACGAGCGCGCCGGCGACCAGCACCGGCCGTCGTGCGCTGCTGCCGGGAGGGGCGGTCCGGGCGGCCGGGCGGGCCGCTGCCCGGCGCAGCTCCGCCGCGTCCAGCGCAGCGGTGCCGCCGCCCAGCGGCTCCGCGGCGGTCGCGGCCAGCGGGACCGGCCGTGTCGCCGGGGCCGTCGCCGGGGTCAGGACCGGGGCCGTCGCCGGGGCCGGGGCCGGCGGCGCGGACCGGCCGTCGGCGACCCGCTGCAGCGCCCCCCGCGCGCCGGCCGCGTCGAGCCGGCGGGCCGGGTCGGGCGCGAGCAGCCCGTCGAGGACGGGGGCGAGCGGCCCGGCGAGGGTGTACGGCGCGTGCCCGCCGGAGGCGACCGCGCTGACCACGACGAGGGGGGCGTCGCCGGAGAAGGCCGGCCGCCCCTCCACGGCGGCGAACAGCGTCGCGCCGAGCGACCACAGGTCGGCGGGCGGGCCGGGCGGGTCGCCGCGCAGCCGCTCGGGGGAGATGTAGGCGGGCGAGCCGAGCATGAGGCCGCTGGAGGTCAGGGAGGAGTCGCCGGTGGCGGTCGCGATCCCGAAGTCGGTCAGCACGGCGCGCTCGGCCCGGTCGCCGCGCGGCGGCACGAGCAGCACGTTGCCGGGCTTGACGTCGCGGTGCACGATCCCGCGCTCGTGGGCGGCCTCGAGCGCGCTGAGCAGGGCCAGCCCGACCCGGGCGGCCCGCTCGGGCGACAGCGGTCCCCCGCGCTGCACGACCTCGGCGAGCGTCGGGGCCTCGACGAGCTCGAGGACGAGCCAGGGCCGGCCGTCCTGCTCGACGACGTCGAAGACGGTGACGGCGGACGGGTGGTGCAGCCGCGCCGCGGCGCGGGCCTCGCGCCGGGTGCGCTCGTGCAGCACGGCGGCGTCGGCGGTCGACGTGCCCGGCGGCACGTCGACCGACTTCACGGCCACCGCGCGGCCCAGCAGGGTGTCCTCGGCCCGCCACACGGTGCCCATCCCGCCGGACCCGATCCGCGAGACCAGCCGGTAGCGCCCCCCGACGAGGGTCCCGCCGCCGCTGCCGCCCTCCTGCCCGCCCCCCGCTGCCACGCCTGCGCCCGTACCCCGGGACCGCAGGACCACCCGTGACCGCGTCCGTACAGTGCGCGGCATGACGCGCGAGTCCGAGTCCGGCTTCCCGATCGCCCCGCTGTACGGCCCCGGCGACGTGGCTCCCGGGCTCGAGGAGCGGCTCGGCGAGCCCGGCGGGTTCCCGTACACCCGGGGCGTCTACGCCTCGATGTACACCGGCCGGCCGTGGACGATGCGGCAGTACGCCGGCTTCGGGACGGCGAAGGAGTCCAACGAGCGCTACCGGCACCTGGTCGCGCAGGGCACCGGCGGCCTGAGCGTCGCCTTCGACCTGCCGACGCAGATGGGCTACGACTCCGACGACCCGATCGCCTCCGGCGAGGTCGGCAAGGTCGGCGTGGCCATCGACTCGCTCGAGGACATGCGGGTGCTGTTCGACGGCATCCCGCTCGGCGACGTCTCGACCTCGATGACGATCAACGCGCCGGCGTCGGTGCTGCTGCTCATGTACCAGCTCGTCGCCGAGGAGCAGGGCGTCCCGAAGGAGGAGATCACCGGGACGATCCAGAACGACGTGCTCAAGGAGTACATCGCCCGCGGCACCTACATCTACCCGCCGGCGCACTCGCTGCGGCTCATCACCGACATCTTCGCCTACTGCCGCACCGAGCTGCCGCGGTGGAACACGATCTCGATCTCCGGCTACCACATGGCCGAGGCCGGGGCGACGCCCACGCAGGAGATCGCCTTCACCCTGGCCGACGGCATCGAGTACGTCCGGGCCGCCGTCGCCGCCGGCCTCGACGTCGACGACTTCGCGCCGCGCCTCGCCTTCTTCTTCGTCTCGCGCACCACCCTGCTCGAGGAGGTCGCGAAGTTCCGCGCCGCCCGGCGGGTCTGGGCGCAGGTCATGAGGGACGAGTTCGGGGCGAAGGACCCGAAGTCGCTGATGCTGCGCTTCCACACCCAGACCGCCGGCGTGCAGCTCACCGCGCAGCAGCCCGAGGTCAACCTCGTCCGGGTCGCCGTGCAGGGCCTGGCCGCCGTGCTCGGCGGCACCCAGTCGCTGCACACCAACTCCTTCGACGAGGCGATCGCGCTGCCGACGGTGAAGGCCGCGACGCTGGCGCTGCGCACCCAGCAGGTGCTGGCGTACGAGACCGACGTGACCGCCACCGTCGACCCCTTCGCCGGGTCGTACGTCGTGGAGGCCATGACCGACGAGGTGGAGGCCGGCGCGCGCCGCCTCATGGAGCAGGTCGAGGAGATGGGCGGCGCGGTCGCCGCCATCGAGCAGGGCTTCCAGAAGAACGAGATCGAGACCTCCGCCTACCGGATCGCCCTCAGCATCGAGTCCGGCGAGCGCACCGTGGTCGGGCTCAACCGGTTCCGCGCGCCGTCGGAGGAGCGCTACGAGCCGCTGCGCGTCGACCCGTCCATCGAGGCCGACCAGCGCTCCCGGCTCGAGGCGCTGCGCGCCCGTCGGGACGGTGCCGCCGTGGAGCGCCACCTGGCGGCGATGAAGGAGGCGGCGGCCGGGGACAGCAACGTGCTGATCCCGATGAAGGAGGCGCTGCGCGAGCTGGCCACCGTCGGCGAGGTCTGCGGGGCGCTGCGCGAGGTGTGGGGGCAGTACCGCCCGCAGGAGTTCTTCTGACCGACGGGCCGTAGGGTCCGGGGGTGGAGATCCCCTTCTCGTCCTCGCCGACGTCCAGCCTCGGCGTGGAGTGGGAGCTCGAGGTCGTCGACCTCGAGACGCGGCACCTCACCAGTGCCGCCAGCGAGGTGCTCGAGGAGCTCTCGCCCGGCCGCGAGCACCCCCGCGTCAAGCACGAGCTGCTCGAGTCGACGATCGAGATCATCACCGGGGTCTGCGCGACGGTGGGGGAGGCCACGGCCGACCTGGCCCGGACCCTCGACGAGCTCGTCCCGCTCGTCGAGCGGCGCGGGCTGGGCCTGATGTGCAGCGGGACGCACCCGACGACCGACTGGCAGACCCAGACGATCAGCCCCGCCCCGCGCTACCAGAAGCTCATCGACGACATGCAGTGGCTGGCCCGGCGCCTCCAGATCTTCGGCGTCCACGTGCACGTGGGGGTCCGCTCGCCGGACAAGTCGATCGCCATCGTCAACGCGCTGACCGCCTACCTGCCGCACCTGCTGGCGCTGTCGGCGTCCTCGCCGTACTGGGTGGGGGCCGACACGGGGCTGGCGTCGGCGCGCAGCAAGGTCTTCGAGGGGCTGCCCACGGCGGGCCTGCCCTACCAGCTGTCCGGCTGGCCGGCGTTCGAGGACTACATGGAGACGCTGCTGTCGACCGGCACGATCGCCTCCATCAAGGAGGTGTGGTGGGACGTGCGGCCGCACCCCACCTACGGCACGGTCGAGCTGCGGATGTGCGACGGGCTGCCGACGCTGCACGAGGTCGGCATGGTCGCCGCGCTCGCGCAGTGCCTCGTCGAGACCTTCGACCGCGAGATCGACAAGGGCTACACGCTGCCGACCCCCAAGGGCTGGGTCGTGCGGGAGAACAAGTGGCGGGCCGCCCGCTACGGGCTCGACGCCGAGGTCATCACCGAGGACGGCCGGGTCCGCCCGGTCCGCGAGGCCATCGCCGACCTCGTGCACGAGCTGCGGCCGACCGCCCAGCGGCTGGGCTGCGAGGCCGAGCTCGACCGCACCAGCGAGGTCCTGGAGCGCGGCGCGTCCTACTCGCGGCAGCGGGCCGTGGCGGCCGCCAGCGGCGGCGACCTCACCGCGGTCGTCGACAGCCTCCTGCGCGAGTTCCGCGAGGACCGGCCGCAGTGGGCGGACGCCCCCGCGACGGAGGGCACCGCCGGAGCGTCGGCGTGAGCGCGGTCGAGGACTGGCTGACCGAGCACGGCGAGGGGCTGCGCGCCCTGCGGCGCGACGTGCACATGCACCCCGAGCTCGGCCGCCAGGAGCACCGCACGACGGCGCTGCTCGCCGACCGGCTCGAGGCGGCCGGGCTCAAGCCCGAGCGGCTGGCCGGCGGCACCGGCCTGGTCTGCGAGGTCGGGGACGGCGACGGACCCGTCGTCGGGCTGCGCGCCGACCTCGACGCGCTGCCGCTGCGCGACGAGAAGGACGTCCCCTACCGCTCGCGGGTGCCCGGCGTCGCGCACGCCTGCGGCCACGACGTGCACCTCGCGACGGTCCTCGGCGCCGGTCTCGCGCTCGCCGGGCAGGACCTCCCCGGGCGGGTCCGCCTGATCTTCCAGCCGGCCGAGGAGCTCATGCCCGGCGGCGCCCTCGACGTGCTCGCCGAGGGCGCGACCGAGGGCCTGTCCTCGATCTACGCGCTGCACTGCGACCCGTCGCTGGAGGTCGGCCGGATCGGGGTGAAGACCGGCCCGATCACCGCCGCGGCCGACGCCGTCTCGGTCCGGCTCACCGGCCCGGGCGGTCACACCTCGCGGCCGCACAACACCGTCGACCTCGTCCACGCGCTCGCCACCGTCGCCACCGGCCTGCCCGCCGCGCTGGGCCGGCTCGTCGACCCGCGGGCCGGGCTGTGCCTGGTGTGGGGGCACGTCTCGGCCGGCACCGCGCCCAACGCGGTCCCGCGCGAGGGCCTGCTGCGCGGCACCCTGCGGGTGCTCGACAAGGGCGCGTGGGAGAGCGCGCCGGGCCTCGTGCGCCGGGTCGTGGAGGGCCTCGTCGCGCCGTTCGGCGCGGTGGCCGACGTGACGTACGAGCGCGGGGTCCCGCCGGTGGTCAACGACGCCGGCGCGACGGGCGTGCTCGTGCAGGCGGCCGTCGAGGCGCTGGGGAAGGGCAGCGTCGTCCCGACGACGCAGTCGCTCGGCGGCGAGGACTTCGCGTGGTACCTCGACGCGCTGCCCGGCTCGATGTTCCGCCTCGGCGTGCGCGAGCCCGGCCGGGAGCGCCCGCTCGACCTGCACCAGGGCGGGTTCGACGTCGACGAGGACGCCCTCGGGGTCGGCGTGCGGGTGCTTGCCGCCACCGCGCTCGCCGCCCTGCGCGCGGGATGACGCCGGCCCGCTGGCAGACCTGGACGGCGCTGGGACTGGTCTACGTCGTCTGGGGCTCGACCTACCTGGCGATCCGCTACGTCGTCGAGAGCCTGCCGCCGCTGCTGACGGCCAGCTCGCGCTTCGTGCTCGCCTCGCTGCTGCTCGGCACGTACGTGCTCGTGCGCCGCGGCCCCGGCGCGTTCCGGGCACCGCCCCGGGCGTACGCCGCCGCCGCCGGCGTGGGGCTGCTGCTGCTGTGCCTGGGCAACGGCGGGGTGACCGTCGCCGAGGAGGCCGGCCTGCCGTCCGGCCTCACGGCGCTGCTCGTCGCCGGTGTGCCGCTGTGGGTCGTCGTGCTGCGCGCCACCGCGCGGGACCGCCCCACCGGCCGCACCGTGCTCGGGGTGGTGCTCGGGTTCGCCGGGCTCGCCGTGCTGCTGCTGCCGGGAGCGCGCCCGGCCGGCGTGACCCTGCTGCCGGTGCTCACCGTGCTGGCCAGCAGCCTGTTCTGGGCGGTCGGCTCGTTCACCGCGGCGCGGGTGCCGCTGCCCGCCGACCCGCTCGTCACGACGGTCGTCGAGATGCTCGGCGGCGCCGTCGGGCTCGTGCTCTGGGGCTACGGCCGGGGCGAGTCGCCGGTCCTCGTCGACGTCCGGCTGTCCTCGGTGCTGGCCTTCGCCTACCTCGTCGTGTTCGGCTCGATCGTCGCCTTCACCGCCTACTCCTGGCTGCTCGGGGCGGCGCCGATCAGCTGGGTGTCGACGTACGCCTACGTCAACCCGGTCGTCGCGGTCGGGCTCGGCGCGCTCTTCGTCGCCGAGCCGGTGACCGGCACGACCCTGCTCGGCGGGGCCATCACGGTGCTCGCCGTCGCGGTCGTCGTCGCCGAGGAGGGCACGCGCTCGCGGGAGCCGCTGGAGGTGCCGGCCGACGCGCCGCGGGTGGGGCCCGGCGCTCAGGGGCCGGTCGACCGGCAGGGACGGGCCCGCAGCTCGGCGACGTAGTCGTCAGGGGCCCCGGCGTCCTCGGCGGCCTGCGCGAGCACGCCGAGGTAGCGCGCCGACGGCAGGCCGCCCTCGTAGCCGTCGAGCACGTAGACCCAGGCCACCCGGTCCCCGTCGAGCGTGTGCACCCGCAGCTTGATCTTGCGGTAGAGCCCGGTGTCGGCGCCCTCCCACGCGTCGAGCTCGCCCGCGTCGGCGTCGGTGAGGTCGTAGAGCCCGACGTAGACGTGCTCGCCGGGCGCCTCGACGAGCGTCGCGAGCGCGCCCTCCCAGCCCAGCTCCTCGGCGCCGAAGGTCAGGCGCCAGCCCTCCACCCACCCGGTGCCGAGCGCGGGCGAGTGCGGGCAGCGCTGCTTCATCTGCGTGGGGTCGAGGTTGCTGCCGTAGGCGGCGTAGAGCGCCATGGGCGAACCCTACGAGACGGCGCGCCCGGCCCGTCGTGGGGGAGAATGGTGGGGTGACGAGGATCGCGATCATCGGAGGAGGGCCGGCGGGCTACGAGTCGGCGCTGGTGGCGGCCCAGCTCGAGGCGCAGGTGACGATCGTCGACCGCGACGGGGTCGGCGGGCAGTGCGTGCTCGCCGACTGCGTGCCGTCCAAGACCCTCATCGCCACGAGCGAGGCCATGACCTCGATCGAGCACGCCGACCGGGTCGGCATCGCCACCCACGGCGAGGTCGTGACGCGGTTGGCCGAGGTCAACCAGCGGGTCAAGGCGCTGGCGCTCGCGCAGTCGTCCGACATCGCGGGCTCGCTGGAGCGCGCCGGGGTGACGATGCTGCGCGGCTCGGCCCGGCTGACCTCCGCGTCCACCCTCGAGGTGACCGACGGCACCGGCGCGACGAGCACCGTCGAGGCCGACGCCGTGCTGCTGGCCACCGGCGCCCGCCCGCGGGTCATCGCCGGCGCCGAGACCGACGGTGAGCGCGTCCTCGACTGGCGCCAGCTCTACGACCTGCCCGACCTGCCCGAGCACCTCGTCGTCGTCGGCTCGGGCGTGACCGGCGCGGAGTTCGCCGGGGCGTACGACGCGATGGGCTCGCGCGTCACGCTCGTCTCCAGCCGCGAGCGGGTGCTGCCGGGGGAGGACCGCGACGCCGCCGAGCTGCTGCAGCGGGTCTTCGAGCGTCGGGGCATGGACGTCTGCCGGGGCCGGGCCGCCGGCGTCACCCGGACGCCCGACGGCGTGCGCGTCGAGCTCACCGACGGCCGGGTCGTCGAGGGCTCGCACTGCCTCATGACCGTCGGCTCGGTCCCCAACACCGAGGGGCTGGGCCTGGCGGAGGTCGGCGTCCGGTGCGACGACCGCGGCTTCGTCGAGGTCGACCGGGTCTCGCGCACGTCCCTGCCCGGGGTGTACGCCGCGGGCGACTGCACCGGCGTGCTCATGCTCGCGTCCGTCGCCGCGATGCAGGGCCGCATCGCGATGTGGCACGCCCTCGGCGAGGCCGTGGCGCCGCTGCGGCTGCGCACGGTGTCGGCGAACGTCTTCACCGACCCGCAGGTCGCCTCCGTCGGCGTGACGCAGACGCAGGTCGAGTCCGGCGAGGTCGCCGCCGACGCCGTGACCCTGCCGCTGGCCACCAACGCGCGCGCCAAGATGCAGGGCATCAGCGACGGCTTCGTGAAGTTCTTCTGCCGTCCCGGGCCCGGCACCGTCCTCGGCGGCGTGGTGGTCGCGCCGAACGCCTCCGAGCTGGTCATGCCGATCTCGCTGGCGGTGCAGCACGGCCTCACCGTCGACCAGGTCGCGCAGACCTTCGCGATCTACCCGTCGCTGTCCGGCTCGGTGACCGAGGCGGCCCGCCGCCTCATGCTGCACGGCGAGCGCTGAGCCCACTGCCCCGTGCGTCCGCCCGACGCGGACACGCTCGCCGCGTGTCGAGCGGACGCGAGCGGGGCGGGCCCTAGTCCTTGATCTCGCAGAGGACCGTGCCGCTGGGCACGACCTCGCCGACCCCGGCGGACAGGCCCGTGACGGTGCCGGCCTTGTGGGCGTTGATGGGCTGCTCCATCTTCATCGCCTCGAGGACGACGACGAGGTCACCGGCCGCGACGGTGGCGCCGTCCTCCACGGCCACCTTCACGATGGTGCCCTGCATCGGCGAGGTGAGGGAGTCGCCCGAGGCGGCGGCGCCGCTCTTCTTGCCGGCTCCCCGCTTCTTGGCCGGGCCGGCCGCGACCGCGCCGCCGCCCGCGACCGCGCCGAGTCCGGCGGGCAGGCTCACCTCGAGGCGCTTGCCGCCGACCTCGACCACCACGGTCTCGCGCGGCGCGGCGTCCTCCTCGGCCCCGGCCGCACCGCCGAACGGCTCGAGGTCGTTGTCGAACTCCGTCTCGATCCAGCGGTTGTGCACCGTGAAGGGCTCGGCGGTGAAGGCCGCGTCGCGCACGACCCGGCGGTGGAAGGGCAGCAGCGTGGCCATGCCCTCGACCTGCATCTCGTCGAGCGCGCGGGCGGCGCGCTGCAGCGCCTGCTCGCGGGTGGCGCCGGTGACGATGAGCTTGGCGAGCAGCGAGTCGAAGGCGCCGCCGACGACGTCGCCGGTCGTGACACCGGAGTCGACGCGTACGCCGGGACCGCTCGGCGCCACGAACGAGGTCACCGCGCCGGGGGCGGGCAGGAAGCCGCGGCCCGGGTCCTCGCCGTTGATGCGGAACTCGAAGGAGTGCCCGCGCGGCGCGGGGTCGTCGAAGCCGAGCGCCTCGCCGTCGGCGATGCGGAACTGCTCGCGCACGAGGTCGATGCCGGTGACCTCCTCGGTGACCGGGTGCTCGACCTGCAGGCGGGTGTTGACCTCGAGGAAGCTGATCAGGCCGTCGGCGCCGACGAGGAACTCGCAGGTGCCGGCCCCGACGTAGCCCGCCTCACGGATGATCTTCTTCGAGGCGTCGTAGAGCTCGGCGCGCTGCGCCTCGGTCAGGAACGGCGCGGGCGCCTCCTCGACGACCTTCTGGTAGCGCCGCTGCAGGGAGCAGTCGCGGGTGCTGACGACGACGACGTTGCCGTGCGTGTCGGCCAGCACCTGGGTCTCGACGTGCCGCGGCTTGTCGAGGTAGCGCTCGACGAAGCACTCGCCGCGGCCGAAGGCGGCGACCGCCTCGCGCACCGCGGAGTCGTAGAGCTCGGGCACCTCGTCCTTGGTGCGGGCGATCTTCAGACCGCGCCCGCCGCCGCCGAACGCCGCCTTGATGGCGACCGGCAGGCCGTGCTCCTCGACGAAGGCGAGGACCTCGTCGACGCCCTTGACGGGGTCGGCCGTGCCCGGGACGAGCGGCGCACCGATCTTGAGCGCGATGTGCCGGGCGGTCGTCTTGTCGCCGAGCGCCGCGATGGCCTCCGGCGACGGGCCGATCCAGGTCACCCCCGCGTCGATCACGGCCTGGGCGAACTCGGCGTTCTCCGACAGGAAGCCGTAGCCCGGGTGGACGGCGTCGGCGCCGCTGTCGGCGACCGCCTGGAGGACCTTGTCGATCCGCAGGTAGGAGTCGCCCGGCGTGGTGCCGCCCAGGGCGTACGCCTCGTCGGCGACCCGGACGTGCAGCGCGTCGAGGTCGGGCTCGGCGTAGACCGCGACCGACTGCAGCCCGGCGTCCTTGCAGGCGCGGGCGACGCGGACGGCGATCTCGCCGCGGTTGGCGATGAGGACCTTGCGCACGGCGGACGGCTCCCGGGGAGTGGTGGGCGGTGCGCGGAGCCTAACGACGGCCCGCGCGGGGGTGGCTGGGGCGTGGGCGGTTCAGCGGGGGAGCGCGGACGCCCGCCAGGCGCCCGGGCCGGGCAGCAGCGGCGCGCGCAGCTGCAGCACCGGGTCGCCCCACGACGAGCGGGGCGCGGGCGGGGCGGGCGGCGGGACGGCGGCGGCCCGCGCGGCGAGCAGCGCGACGACGGCCGCGAGCTCCTCGGCGGTCGCGTCGCCGCGCACGACCCGCAGCACGGGCCGCTCGACCGGCGCGGTCACGCGTCGTCGTCCAGGTCGTCGTCGTCGAGGTCGTCGTCCTCGTCCGGGTCGTCGTCCTCGTCCTCGTCCGGGTCGTCCTCGTCCTCGTCGTCCATGAGCAGCTCGACCTCGCAGCCGAACTGCCACGCGGGCACCTGGTAGCCGGCGCTGGAGAGCTGGCCGACGAGCCGCTCGCCCGCCTCGTGCACGATCTGCGCCGCGTCGCGCACCGGGTCGGGCCCGCCCTCGGGGACGCCGACGAGCAGGTGGAGCGCCAGCTCCTCGACCTCGAGGTCGGTGTCGTCGTCGTCCTCGGGCGCGTCGAGCCCGAGGACCGGTCCGGCGGCGCGGTGGAAGTCGACGACGGCCGACTCGAAGGACTCCTCGGCCCGCTCGAGCCGCGGGTCGTCGAGCGCCTCGTCGCCGTCGTCGGCGGTCGCCCCGACGGCCTCGACCGCCTGCACCCAGGCGTCGACCCGCGCCTTGAGGGCATCAGCGGCGGCGCGCAGCTCGGTCGAGCCGGTGGGTGCGGTCATGGCGCGCTCCTTCGGACGGCTCGGGTCACAGCGGGATGTTGCCGTGCTTCTTGGGCGGCAGGGTCTCGCGCTTGCCGCGCAGCAGCCGCAGCGCCTTCGCGACCTCCTGCCGGGTCTGCGACGGCTCGATGACCGCGTCGACGAAGCCCCGGTCGGCGGCGATGTACGGCGTCGCGAACGTGTCCTCGTACTCCTGCATGTACTGCGCGCGGGCCGCCTCCGGGTCGTCGGCGGCCGCGATCTCCTTGCGGCGGACGATGTTGACGGCGCCGAGCGCGCCGACGACCGCCACCTGCGCGGTCGGCCAGGCGAGGTTGACGTCGGCCCCGAGGTGCTTCGAGCCCATCGCGACGTACGACCCGCCGTACGCCTTGCGGGTGATGACCGTGACGAGCGGGACGGTGGCCTCGCTGTAGGCGTAGAGCAGCTTCGCGCCGTGCCGGATGATCCCGGCGTGCTCCTGCCCGACGCCCGGCAGGTAGCCCGGGACGTCGCAGAAGGTGAGCACCGGGATGCCGAAGGCGTCGCAGGTGCGCACGAAGCGCGCCGCCTTCTCGCTGGCGTCGATGTCGAGGGTGCCGGCGAACTGCATGGGGTTGTTGCCGACGACGCCGACGCTGCGGCCCTCGACGCGGCCGAAGCCGCAGGTGATGCTCGGCGCCCAGAGCTCCTGCACCTCGAGGTAGTCGCCGTCGTCGACCACTGCGGTGATGATGGTGCGCATGTCGTACGGCGCGTTGTTGCTGTCCGGGATGATCGTGTCGAGCTCGACGAGCAGGTCCTCGGCGAGGGCGTCGACGCCGTCGTAGACCGGCGGCTCGGACAGGTTGTTGCTCGGCAGGAAGCCCAGCAGCGTCTTGGCCAGCTCGAGGCACTCGTCCTCGTCGGCGCTCATGAAGTGGGCGACGCCGCTCTTGGCGTTGTGGGCCCGCGCGCCGCCGAGGTCCTCGATGGAGATGTCCTCGCCGGTGACGGTCTTGATGACGTCGGGCCCGGTGATCATCATGGCGCTGCCGCCGTCGACCATGAGGTTGAAGTCGGTGAGGGCGGGGCTGTAGACGTGGCCGCCGGCGCAGTTGCCGAGGATGAGGCTGATCTGCGGGACGACGCCGGAGGCCAGGACGTTGCGGTAGAAGATGTCGCCGTACAGCGCCAGGCCCATGATCCCCTCCTGGATCCGGGCGCCCGAGCCCTCGTTGAGGCCCACGAGGGGGCAGCCGGTCTTGAGCGCGAGGTCCATGACCTTGCGGATCTTCTCGCCGTAGACCTCGCCGAGCGCGCCGCCGAAGACCGCGGCGTCCTGGCTGAAGACGCAGACGGGGCGGCCGTCGATCGTGCCGTGGCCGGTGACGACGCCGTCGCCGGTCGGCCGCTTGGCCTCCAGGCCGAAGTCGCGCGCCCGGTGGCGGGTGAGCGCGTCGGTCTCGACGAAGCTGCCCTCGTCGAGCAGCGCCTCCAGACGCTCGCGGGCGCTCTTCTTGCCCGCGCTGCGGCGCTTCTCGACGACGGCGTCGGAGCCCGGGTGCAGCGACTCCTCGACGCGCGCGCGCAGCTCGGCGAGCTTGCCCGCGGTCGTGTGGCGGTCGACGTCGGCAGGGACGGGCTCAGCGGTCACGCGCGGAGGCTACCGAGCCGGTCCGGGCGGGCGGCAGAGCGGTCGCGTGCCGGAGGATGGGCGGGTGTCCTCGCCGTACGCCGACCTCGACCGGCCGCCGCTGCGGGCCGCGGCGCTCGCCCGCGCGCTGGCGCCCGACGGCTGGCGGGTGGAGGTGCTGGCGGAGACCGGCTCGACGAACGCGGTCGTCGCCGCCCGCGCGGCGGCGGGCGAGGCCCCCGGTCTGGTCGTGGTGGCCGAGCGCCAGAGCGCCGGCCGCGGTCGGCTCGAGCGGTCCTGGACGTCGCCGCCGCGGGCCGGCCTCACCTTCTCGGCGCTCGTCGCTCCCGGGCCCGGCGGGCTCGCCCGGGTGCCCCTGCTCGGCGGGCTGGCCGTCGCCCGAGCCCTGCGCGAGCAGGCCGGCGTGGACGCCGTGCTCAAGTGGCCCAACGACGTGCTCGTCGGCGGCCGCAAGCTGTGCGGCCTGCTCGCCGAGGTCGCCGGGCCCGCCGTCGTGCTCGGGGTCGGGCTCAACGTCACGACCCGGCGCGAGGAGCTGCCCGTGCCGACGGCGACGTCGCTGCTGCTCGAGGGCGCGTCCACCACCGACCGCGACCCGCTGCTGCGGGCGGTGCTGCGCGGCCTGGCCGAGGCGTTGCGCGACGCGTCGCTGGACGGCTACCGCGCGCTCTGCGGGACGCTCGGGCAGCCGGTGCGCCTCGAGCTGCCCGGCGGGCGGACCGTGGAGGGCACCGCGCAGGACGTCGACGACGACGGCCGCCTGGTGGTCGACGGCCGGCCGCACGCCGCAGGAGACGTCGTGCACCTGCGGCCCGCCGACTAGTCGACCAGCTCGCCGTCGACGACGCGGGAGGGGTCGTACGGCGGCCAGTCGCCCTGCGGCGCGCGGACCCGGTCGTACGCCCGCTGGAACGGCGCGGAGCCCGACTGCTCGCCGGGACCGCCGGCGTTGGTGGCCAGGCAGGTGAGCACCGCCACGAGACCGCAGGCGATGGCCACCAGCGCGGCGGCGCCGCCGTGCGGCAGGACGACCGCCGAGAGCACGAAGCCGAGGGCCGCCGCCCCGCGGACGGCGAAGTAGGTCAGCTCCCGCCGCCCCCACCGGGGCGACCCCGTCCCTGCTGTCGGCGCCACCGGCGAACCGTACGCCCGCCCGGGCGGGAGCGCACCCGGGCGCGGGGACCGCTGGCTAGGCTCCGCCGGTGACCGCTCACGAGCTCGAGGAGGTGCTCCTCGGGGCTCCCTGCACGCTGGTCCGGGACGAGGTCGCCGCGCGCGCCGGGGTCCCCGAGGAGCAGGCGCGGGCCGCCTGGGCGGCGATGGGCTTCGCCGAGGTCGAGGCCGACGACCGGGCGTTCACCGAGCTCGACGTCGAGGCGCTGCGGCTGGTGGCCGAGCTGCTGGAGCGAGGCACCCTCGACCTCGACACCCTGCTCGTGCTCGCCCGCGGGACCGGTCAGGCGATGTCGCGGCTCGCCGAGTCGCACATCGGCGCGCTGCGGGGCAGCGTCCTCGGCGGGCAGTTCGGCCTGGACGAGCCCGCGCGCGCCGAGCAGGTCGCCGCCGCCACCGCCCGCGAGGTGCTGCCCGGGCTCGAGCGGCTCGTCGTGCACGTCTGGCGGCGGCAGCTGGCGGCCGCCGCGCACCGGGCCATGGCGGCCGGCTCCACCGACCTGCCGGTGCTCGCGGTCGGCTTCGTCGACCTCGTCGACTTCACCCGCACCAGCCGCGGGCTCGGGGTCGCCGACCTCGAGCGGCTGCTCGAGCGCTTCGAGCGCGACACCTCGCTGCGGGTCGCCGCGGTCGGCGGGCGCGTCGTCAAGACCCTCGGCGACGGCGTGCTGTGGGTCTGCGACGACGTCGCCGACGCCGCCGAGGTCGCGCTGGCGAGCGTCGAGGCGCACGCGGTGGCCGAGGAGCTGCCGGACGTGCGCGCCGGACTGGCCGTCGGACCGGTCCTGTCGCGCCTGGGCGACGTCTTCGGCCCGTGCGTCAACCTGGCCAGCCGGCTCACCGAGGAGGCCCGCCCGGGTACGGCGCTGCTCGACGCCGAGGCCGCGGAGGCGCTCGCGGACGACCCGCGCTTCGACCTCCACCGCGTGCACGCCCGCCCGGTCCGCGGCTACCGCTCGCTGCGCCCGACGGTCCTGCGCCGCGGCCCGGGGCGAGGGACGGCGGACCGCCCCTCCTGATCCCGACCCGGGCCCGGTGTCGCCCGCTCGGACCATGGTCGGGGGACCCACTGACCGCTAGCGTGCGGGCGAGGGGGTGGACATGGTCCGCGGGGGGAGGCCGGCGCTGCGCTCCGCCGTTCCCTCGACCGTGCCCTCGACCGTGCCCTCGACGCCCGCGGCGCCGCTCGCGGTGGCGCCCGGGACCGCCGGGCTGGTCGTGCCGCCGGGCCTGCTGACCGACGTGCTGGCCGACCTCGCCGCCGCCGAGTGGCCGTACGACGTGGCCGGGGCGGCGCTGGGCCGGCTCGCCGCGCTCGAGGGGGTGCGGGCCGCCGCGCTCGTGGAGCGCACGGGCCGGCACGTCACCGTCCTCGGTTCGACCGGGTACGACTGCGGGTCCTTCGCCGCGGGCGCGACGCTGCCGCTGGACAGCGGGCTGCCGGTCACCGAGGCCGTCCGCACCGGCGCGCCCACGGTGCGCGGCGAGGGACCGGCCTGGGTGGCGGTGCCCGTGCCGGTGCGCGGCCGCACCGGCGGCAGCCTGCTGCTGAGCCTGCTCGTCGGGCCGCCCGCCGCCGACGGTCTCGCGCTGCTCGAGCGGCTCTGCGCCGCGGTCGGCCGGGTGCTCGACCGGGTGGCCCGCACCGCCGAGCGCGAGCAGGAGCTGCTGCTGCTCGGCGCCGGTCTCCAGCAGCCCCCGTGCGTGGCGCTGCCCGGCACCCGGCTGGCCGTGCGCAGCCGGCCGCTGCGGGGCCTCGTGTCGGGGGACGCGGTCGCGACCTGCCCGGGCCCCGGTGGGGGCTGGCTGCTGCTCGCCGACGTCGCCGGCCGGGGCGCCGCGGCCGCCCCCCTCGCCGCCGCGCTGCGCCTGGCCCTGCCCGCCGCGGTCGCCGCCGGGCAGGACGCCGGTGCGGGCCCGGCCGCGGTGCTGGCCCGGCTCGACCGCGCCGTCGCCGCCACCCTGGAGACCGCCCGGCCCACCGGTCAGGAGGGGTTCGCGACCGCGCTGCTGCTCCGCGTGGACGGCGGTCGGGTGGTCGTGGCGTCCGCCGGGCACCCGCTGCCCCTGCTGGTGGGCCCCGACGGGAGCGTCGAGCAGCTGACGGCCCGACCGGGTCTCCCGCTGGGCTGCGGCCTGGGCGACGACGCCGCAGACCTCGCCGAGGACGTCGTCCTCGAGCCCGGCGCGGCCCGGCTCGTCGCGTGGACCGACGGGCTCCTGGACCGTCGCGCCGAGGTGGACCTCGAGCCGGTCGTGCGACGCGCCGCGTGCCCCTCGCGGGGACCGGTGGACGAGCAGGCGCTGGCCGACGCGGTCGTCGTCGCCTGCGACCAGCAGGGCGAGCCGGAGGACGACCTCACCCTCGTCGTGCTGGGCCTGGCCGGTCAGCCCGCGCGGTCGTAGACCTCGTCGTAGCGGTCGCCCGGCAGGTCACCGCGCAGGTCACCGGGCTCGTCGGGCAGGACCGCCACCGTCGCGACCGGCAGGGCGTCGAGCGCGGCGTCCGGCTCCTGGACCGGTGCGGTCCAGACGAAGCGCCGGTAGGACCAGAAGCGGAACGCCGTCCCGAGGACCAGGCCGACGCCGTTCGCCGCGACGTTGTCGGCCAGCCGGCTCTCGAAGCCCAGCAGGTAGTGCGAGGTGGCCAGGCACGTCAGGGCGATGACCAGGCCCAGCGCGTTGAGCACGGCGAAGAGGGTGACCTCGGAGCGCAGGCGCGACGTGCGCTCGCGGTGCCGGAAGGACCAGTGCCGGTTGAGCAGGAAGGCGTTGGTCGCCGACAGCACCGTCGACACGACCTTGGCGGTGAGCGGCTTGCCGGGGGCGGCGAGGAGCACGAGGTTGAACACGAGCAGGTCGACGCCCAGGCTGAGGACCCCCACGAGCCCGAACTTCGTGAGCTCCGACAGCAGGGAGCGGAAGCGCTCGAGGAGCGCGCGCAGGCCCCTCACCGGGGACGGGGCGCGGGGCGGGTCACCCGACCAGGCTACCCGCGCGGCGTGGCACGATGCCTCGCGCGGCGCGGTCGACACGCGCGCACAGGCAGTGTTCAGGGCTCGGGTCAGCGCCACGGCCAGCACCGGCAGGCACCAGCAGGAGGCGGACATCACGTCCAGCAGCTCGTCCCAGACCGGTCCCGCGCGGCCCGCGTGGCTCGACCTGCAGGGCGCGGTCAACGTCCGCGACGTCGGCGGCCTGCCGACCGTGGACGGGCGGACGACCCGGCCGCGCGTGCTCGTACGGGCCGACAACCTGCAGGACCTCACGGACAGCGACGTCGCCCGCCTGCTCGACGAGGTCGGGGTGCGCACGGTCGTCGACCTGCGCAGCACCGGCGAGGTGCACCTGGAGGGGCCGACCCCGCTGGAGGGCCGGGTCGCGCACCACCGCCTCACCCTGATCCCCGAGGAGCCCGGCGAGCCCGACCGCGCGGAGGTCGAGCGGGCCGTGCCGAGCTTCGCCGACCGCAGCGCCCGCGCCGGCGACGGTCCGACGGACATGACCGGCTACTACCTGGGCTACCTGGAGGACCGGCCCGACAACGTCGCGCAGGCGCTGCGGGTGCTCGCCGACCCGGCCAGCGGAGCGGTGCTCGTGCACTGCGCGGCCGGCAAGGACCGTACGGGGACCGTCGTCGCCCTGGCCCTGTCGCTGGCCGGCGTGACCCGCGACGCGGTGGTCGCCGACTACGTCGCCAGCGCCGACCGCGTCGAGCAGGTCCTGGCCCGGCTCCAGGCCTCCCCGTCGTACGGCGCCGACCTCGCCGACCGGACCGCCGACGACGTCCGGCCGGTCGCCGCGTCCATGGAGCGCTTCCTCGACGAGGTCGACCGGCGCTGGGGCGGCCCGCACGGCCTGGCGATGTCGATCGGCCTCGACGAGGAGACCGTCGCCCGCCTCGTGACCCGCCTGGTCGGCCCGGGCCGGCCCACCACGTGACCGTCCGCGCGGCGATGGGGCTGCCGGTCGTCGGCATGGTCGGCGGCGGCCAGCTCTCGCGGATGACGCACCAGGCCGGGATCGCCCTCGGCCTGTCGCTGCGCGTGCTCGCCGACGCCACGCACGACAGCGCCGCGCTCGTCGCCGCGGGCGTGCAGCTCGGCGCGCACACCTCGCTGGAGGACCTGCGCGCGTTCGCCGCCGGCTGCGAGGTCGTCACGTTCGACCACGAGCACGTGCCGAACGACCTGGTCCAGGCGTTGGAGGCGGACGGCACGACGGTCCTGCCCGGCAGCACCGCGCTGCGGCACGCCCAGGACAAGCTCGTCATGCGCGAGCGGCTGTCGGCGATGGGCGTGCCCGTGCCCGCCTTCACCCCGGTGGCGACGCTGCGCGACGTCGAGGGCTTCGCCTCGCACGTCGGCTGGCCGCTGGTGCTCAAGGCGGCCACCGGCGGCTACGACGGTCGCGGGGTGTGGGTCGTGCGCACCCCCGAGGAGGCCGACGAGGTGCTCCGCAGCGGGGTCCGGCTGCTCGCCGAGGCGTTCGTGCCGCTGCGCCGCGAGCTGGCGGCGCTCGTCGCCCGCTCGCCCGAGGGGCAGGGCGCCGCCTGGCCGGTCGTCGAGACGGTGCAGTCGGACGGCATCTGCGTGGAGGTCGTCGCCCCGGCCCCGGGGCTCGCCGAGGAGGACGCCGTCGCCGCCCAGGAGCTCGCGCTGCGCCTCGCCGACGAGCTCGGCGTCGTCGGGGTCATGGCGGTGGAGCTCTTCGAGACCGTCGACGGCGACGGCCGGGTCCGGCTGGTCGTCAACGAGCTCGCGATGCGCCCGCACAACTCCGGCCACTGGACGATCGAGGGCTCCCGCACGTCCCAGTTCGAGCAGCACCTGCGCGCGGTGCTGGACTGGCCGATGGGCGAGACCGGGCTGACCGCGCCCTGGGTGGTCATGGCCAACGTGCTGGGCGGCGAGGGCGACCCCGAGCTCGACCGCCGGCTGCACGCGCTGTTCGGGCACGACCCCGGGCTCAAGGTCCACCTGTACGGCAAGGAGGTCCGGCCGGGCCGCAAGATCGGGCACGTGACGGCGCTCGGCGACGACCTCGAGACGACCCGCCGGCGGGCCCGCGAGGGCGCCGACTCGCTCGTGGACGGTCGGTGGGTCCACTGAGCGGCCCCCTGGTCGGGGTCGTCATGGGCTCCGACAGCGACTGGCCGGTCATGGAGGGCGCCGCCCAGGCCCTGGCCGAGTTCGACGTGCCGTACGAGGTGCGCGTCGTCTCGGCGCACCGCACCCCGTCGGACATGCTCGAGTGGGCGGCGGCGGCTGCCGGCCGCGGCCTGCGGGTCGTGGTCGCCGGTGCCGGCGGGGCCGCGCACCTGCCCGGCATGGTCGCGTCGATGACGCCGCTGCCGGTCGTCGGGGTGCCGGTGCCGCTGCGGCACCTCGACGGCCTCGACTCGCTGCTGTCGATCGTGCAGATGCCGGCGGGCATCCCCGTCGCGACGGTCTCGATCGGCGGGGCGCGCAACGCCGGGCTGCTCGCCGTGCGGATCCTCGCCGCGAGCGACCCGGCCCTGCAGTCGCGCGTGGTGGCCTTCGCCGGCGCCCTGGCCGACACCGCCCGCGCCAAGGACGCCGCGCTGCAGCAGCGGCTGGGCTGACGGGACCGGACAGGACCCGACCGGACCGTCAGCCGCTGGCCGCGGCCAGCGCCCGCACGACGGTGCGGTGGCTCACCCACCCCACCGGCCGGCCCCCGTCGTCGAGCACCGGCAGCCCGCCGGCGCCGTCCGGCTGCGACAGCAGCCCGATCGCCCGCTCGAGCGGGTCGTCGGCGCGCGGGCAGTCGGGCCGGCTCGCGAGCCCGGCCGCGGTCGGTTCGGGGTCGACGACCTCCAGGCTGGTGAGGGCGACGATGCCGAGGTAGTGCCCGGCCGCGTCGCGCACGTGCACGGCGCCGCCGGCGGTGAGCACGCGGCGGCGCACCTCGTCGAGGTCGGCCTGCCCGTCCACGGGCGGGGGCAGCGGGTCCATGAGCTGCTCGACGCACTGCTCGCGCACCGTGGCGGAGGCACCGCGGTCGCGCCGGGTGCCGCCGGGCTGCAGGACGACCCCGCGCCGCCGCAGCTTGAGCGTGTAGATCGTGTCGGCCGAGAGCACCTGGCCGGTCGCCGTCGCGACGACCACCGCGAGCATGAGCGGCAGGATGATCGAGTACTCGCCGGTCAGCTCGAACAGGATGACGACGGCGGTGATCGGGGCGCGCGCGGCCCCGGCGAAGACCGCACCCATGCCGATGAGGGCGTACGCGCCGGGCTGGGTGACCAGGCCCGGCAGCAGCGCGTGCCCGGTCTGCCCGACCGCCGAGCCGAGGGCCGCGCCGAGGAACAGCGAGGGCGCGAAGACGCCTCCGGACCCGCCGATGCCGATGGTGAGGCTCGTGGCGACCATCTTGCCGACGAGCAGCAGGGCGAGGAAGGCGACCGTGTAGCGGCCGGCGACGGCGCCCGCGAGCACGGGGTAGCCGACGCCGTACATCTCGGGCAGCGCCAGCAGCAGCAGGCCGAGCAGCAGGCCGCCGGCGGCCGGGCGGGCCCACTCCGGCCCGCGGGTGCGGGCCCAGGCGGCGTCGCACAGGTCCTCGACCCCGTAGAGCACGCGGGTGAAGACCCGGGCGACGAGCGCGCCGAGCAGCCCGAGGACGGCGTACAGGGCGTACTCGGCGACCGAGTGGACCGTGAACGGCGGCAGGTCGAGGAACGCCTCGTCGCCGAGCACGGAGCGGGCGATCACGCTCGCGACGACGGCCGACAGCACGACCGCGCCGAAGCTCTCGGCGGCGAAGTCGACGAGGATCAGCTCCAGGGAGAAGAAGACGCCGGCCAGCGGCGCGTTGAAGGTCGCCGCGATGCCGCCGGCGGCGCCGCAGGCGACGAGGGTCCGCAGCCGGGCCGGCGGCACGCGCAGCAGGCGACCGAGGGTCGAGCCGAGGGCGCTGCCGATCTGCACGATCGGGCCCTCCCGGCCGACAGAGCCGCCGCCGCCGATGCACAGCGCCGAGGCCAGCGCCTTGACGCCGGCGACCTGGCCGGGGATGCGACCACCGTTCTCGGAGACGGCGTACATCACCTCGGGCACGCCGTGGCCGCGCGCCTGCGGGGCGAAGCGGCTGACGAGCGGGCCGTAGACGAGCCCGGCGAGCACCGGCAGCACCACGACGGTGGCGGCGCCGAGCAGCGGGAGGTGCCGGACGGCGGCGCCCGCCGCGGTGGGGTCCTGCGTGCCGCTCAGCAGCCGCGTGACCCCGAGCACGAGGTAGCGGAACGCGACGGCCCCGAGCCCGGCGCCGGCGCCGACGACCAGAGCGGGCAGGACGAGCGACTGGCCCGGCAGCGGCGTGCCCGCGGCCCGGAGCGCGCGCAGGCGGGCGGGCAGGGTCACCGGGAGGTCACGGGGCCGAGCCTAGGTCGGGGGGCCCGGAGGGCCGCACGCACCACGAGCACCCCGGCGGCCACCGCCGTCAGCCAGGCGAGCTGCCACGCGCCGATGTCGGCGCCGCGCTGCTGGACCCCGAGCGCGGTGGCGGAGCCGACGGCGACGGCGAGGGCGGCCGCCGCGAGGGCCCGGCGGGCCTGCCGGCGCAGCAGCAGCGCGGTGCCGACGAGCAGGACCAGGGTGAGCACCTCGAAGGCGGCGACGAGGTCGCGGTGCACGACGTCGCCGACGGGTCGGGGCGTCACCCGGCCCGAGTCGGGGCCGCTGCAGCCCGAGGCCCCGCGCGGGCAGGTGATCCGCGCCGCCGCGACCCCGAGCAGGGCGAGCGCGGCCCCCGCGACGGCGGTGGCCAGGACGCGGTGCCGGGCGCGCAGCAGGCCGGCGGCCAGCCCGGCGTGGGCCAGCGCGATGCCGACCAGCGCGGCCTGGGCGAGCCCCGGCAGCACCGCGCCCCGCGAGGCCAGCCCCGACAGCAGGTCGTGCCGCAGGTCGAAGGCCGGTTGCGCCGCGACCGAGAGCGGCAGCAGCACGCCGGCGGCGAGCAGCCCGAGCAGCGGCAGGGCGTCGACGGCAGCGTCGAGCGTGCGGCGACGCCCGGCGGGACGCGCCCGCACCGCCGCGAGGGCCAGGCCGAGCAGCAGCAGCGTGTTCGCGGCCAGCCAGCCCCGCTCGTACAGCCCCAGCAGCCGACCGGCGCGCAGCTGCAGCGCGAGCACGCCCGAGGCGACGAGCGCGAGCAGGACGGCGGTGACGGGCAGCCGGGCCGCTCGCCCGGCCTGGCGGCGCCGGACCGCGAGCCCGGCGATCAGGGCGAGCCCGGCGATCAGGAAGAGGACCTCGTACCCGACCGCGACGTCGCGGTGCAGCACCGCGTCGTGGGTCAGCCCGCCCCGCCCGGAGAACGGTCCGCTGCAGCCGGCGGCGCCGCGGGGGCAGCGGATCGGCGCGAGCAGCAGCACGCCGCCGGCGACCGAGGCCGCGGCGAAGGCCGCCGCCGCCAGCCGCAGCCGGCGGGCCAGCAGCAGCAGGGCGACGGCGGCGTGGGCGAGCGCGAGGCAGGCGCCCGCCGCTGTGCCGGCGCCGCGGGCGGCGACCCCGCGGGCGTAGAGCGCGCTCAGGGTGTCGCGGGACAGGTCGTAGCCGGGGGTGCGCAGGCCGGCGGCCAGGCTCAGGCACCAGAAGGCCACGACGGCGAGCGACGCACCGGCGGCCGCGCGCCCGGCGAGCCGGTCCCTCGCCGGGCGCGTCGTCGTCGTCCCCGGGCCGCCCTGCACGCGGGAGGCGTCCCCGGACCTGGCCGGTGCACTCCTGCCCGTGCAGCCGGTGCGGACCCAGGCGCGGACCCTGGTGCGGGCCCAGGTCCGACAGGGTGGGGGCGACGGCGGCGGCGGGTCGCCGGCGAGGGGAAGCCGCGTGCCGCTGCGCACCGAGGACTACGCGATGATCGGCGACCTGCAGACCGGGGCGCTCGTCGGGCGTGACGGCTCGGTCGACTGGCTGTGCCTGCCGCGCTTCGACTCCCCGTCGTGCTTCGCCGCGCTGCTCGACAGCCCGGCGGCCGGTCGCTGGCTGATCGCGCCGACCGACGGGGGGCTCGCGGACCGCCGGTCGTACGTCGACGGGACGCTCGTGCTGGAGCAGGTCTGGGAGACGCCGGCGGGGAGCGTGCGGGTGGTCGACCTCATGCCGCCGCGCGGTCGCGCGCCGGACGTCGTGCGGATGGTCGAGGGGCTGACCGGCACGGTCGAGATGACCTGCGAGCTCGTCGTGCGCCTGGACCACGGCCGGGTCGTGCCGTGGGTGCGCCGGCGCGAGGGCCGCTGGTCGGCGGTCGGCGGGCCGGACGCCCTGTGGCTCGACACCCCGGTCGAGCTCGTCGGGCGCGACCACGTCAGCACCGCGACGTTCGAGGTGCGGGCGGGGGAGCGGGTGCCGTTCGTGCTCGACCTGGGCCCCCTCGCCCGACCCGGCCCCGGACCGCGTCGACCCCGACCAGACGCTGGCCGACGCGGTGGCGTTCTGGCGGGACTGGCTCGGCCGCTGCCGGGTCACCGGGCCGTACGCCGACGCCGTGCGCCGCTCGCTGCTCACCCTCAAGGCGCTGACCTACGCCCCGAGCGGCGGCATCGCCGCCGCGCTGACCACCTCGCTGCCCGAGCAGCTGGGCGGCACCCGCAACCGGGACTACCGCTACTGCTGGCTGCGCGACGCGGCCTTCACCCTGCAGGCGCTGACCGGCGGCGGCTACACCGACGAGGCGCGGGCCTGGCGCGACTGGTTGCTGCGGGCCGTCGCCGGCGACCCGGCGCAACTGCAGATCATGTACAGCCTGACCGGCCGGCGCCGGCTCGTCGAGCAGGAGCTCGACCACCTGGCCGGCTACGAGGGCTCGCGACCGGTGCGGGTCGGCAACGCGGCGGCCGGCCAGTTCCAGCTCGACGTGTACGGCGAGGTGCTCGACGGGCTGGACACCGCGCGGCGGGCGGGGCTGGCGGCGGACGAGGACGCCTGGTCGCTGCAGACGATGATCACCGAGCACCTCGAGACGGTGTGGCAGCAGCCGGACAGCTCGCTGTGGGAGGTGCGCGGGCCGCAGCGGCACTTCGTGCACTCCAAGGTCATGGCCTGGGTGGGGCTGGACCGCATGGTGCGCACCGCCGAGCGGTCCGGGCTGCCCGCCCCGCTGGAGCGCTGGCGGGCGGCCCGCGCCGCCGTCCACACCGAGGTGCTGGCCCGCGGCTACGACGCCGGGCGACGCACCTTCACCCAGTCGTACGGCTCGCGCCGCCAGCTCGGCAACACCCCGCAGGCCTTCAGCCACGTCGGGCTGGTCAACACCGCCCTGGCGCTCGGCGCCTGACGGTCAGCGCCACTCGATCTTCGGGCAGCGGTCCATGACGACGGTGAGCCCGGCGGCCCGGGCCCGCGCGGCCGCGGCCTCGTCGACGACCGCGAGCTGCATCCAGACCCCGCCGGCCCCGACCGCGACGGCGTCGTCGACGACGGGCCCGACGAGTCGGCTGTTGACGAAGCAGTCCACGACGTCGACGGGGAACGGCACGTCGGCGAGCCGCGCGTAGCCCTGCTCCCCGTGCACCTCCTGCGCCGACGGGTGCACCGGGACGATCTTCTTGCCCCTGGCCTGCAGGAAGGCCGCGACGCCGTACGCCGCGCGCGACCGGTCGGGGGACAGGCCCACGACCGCCCAGACGTCCTTGCCCAGCAGCTGCTCGACGTCGGCCGGGGTGCCGGTCAGGGTGTCGTCCACGGCGGTCTCCTTCCCCGGGCAGGCGTCGGTGCACCGCCCTACCATCGGGACATGGCCGCCACCGACCCGTCGTACTCGCTGTACTCGCTCACCGAGGAGCACCAGCTCCTGCGCAAGACCGTGCGCCAGCTGGCCGAGGACGTCATCGCGCCGCGCGCGACGGAGATCGACGAGTCGGCGGAGTACCCGTGGGACGTGCACGAGGCGCTGAAGAAGGCCGACCTGCTCGCCCTGCACGTGCCGGAGGAGTACGGCGGGGCCGGCGCCGACCGCATCGCGCACTCGATCGTGGTCGAGGAGATCGCCCGGGTCTGCGCGTCGAGCTCGCTCATCGTCGCGGGGAACAAGCTCGGCACGATGGGGCTGATCCTGTCGGGCTCGGAGGAGCTCAAGCGTGAGTTCCTGCCGGCGGTCGCGTCGGGGGAGGCCACGTTCTCGTACGCGCTGTCCGAGCGCGAGGCGGGCAGCGACGCCGCCGCGATGCGCACCCGCGCGGTGCGCGACGGCGACGAGTACGTGCTGAACGGCACCAAGTGCTGGATCACCGGCGCTGGGGTCAACACGCACTACACGGTCATGGCGAGCACCGACCCGAGCAAGGGCGCCAAGGGCATCTCGGCGTTCGTCGTGAGCAAGGACGACCCGGGCTTCTCGGTCGGCACCAAGGAGCGCAAGATGGGGATCAAGGGCTCCCCGACCTGCGAGATCTACTTCGAGGACTGCCGCATCCCGGCCAGCCGGCTCATCGGCGAGGAGGGCACCGGCTTCATCACGGCGCTCAAGACCCTCGACCACACCCGCTCGATGATCGGTGCGCAGGCGGTCGGGATCGCGCAGGGCGCGCTCGACGCCGCGATCGCCTACACCAAGGAGCGCGTGCAGTTCGGCAAGCCGGTCAGCGCCAACCAGGGCGTGCAGTTCATGCTCGCGGACATGGCGATGAAGGTGGAGGCGGCGCGGCAGCTGGTCTACGTGGCCAACGCCAGCGCCGAGCGCGGCGACGCCGACCTGACCTTCCTGTCCAGCGCCAGCAAGACCTTCGCCTCCGACACCGCGATGCAGGTGACGACCGACGCCGTGCAGCTGTTCGGCGGCTACGGCTACACCCGCGACTTCCCGGTCGAGCGGATGATGCGCGACGCGAAGATCACGCAGATCTACGAGGGCACCAACCAGGTGCAGCGCATGGTGATGGCCCGCACGCTGCTGGCGTAGGGCCGCGGGGCTGGTCCTGGGCGGGGGTCGTCCCGGACGGCCCCGCGCGGCGTCGGGGTGAGTCGTCCGTCGTCGGCGCGCCCGCGGCGGTCGGTCGTCGGCGGTACCGGGTGGCCGGGCACCCCCGGACCCGACGGGTCGACGTGCTCCGGGAGCGGGTCCGGACGCCGCGCGACGGGAGCGGGTCCTCCCGTCGCGAGGCCACTGCTGACCGCCGGTACGACGCGGATCTCGCCGCGCGGACGGCGTATCGGTGCGTCCCGGCGCAGCGGGACGGCGTCCTCGTCCGCACGGTCCGCATGCCCTCGGAAACAGGCTCCCACCTGCTGCTTCGTGCTGGACGCCGGCACGAGGGCGGGGTAGACTTCGAACACCGGTTCGAAGGAGGAGGTGGAGCGTGACGCCGCAGGTGCAGGCGCTGCTCGCCACCGTCCCCGGGCTCCAGGACCTGGTGCCCGCGGACCTGCCGGCCCAGGTGGCCCTGGACGACTGCCGCGGGCTGCTCGTCGCCCTGGCCCAGCTGCAGGCGGTCGTGACGCGACGGCTGGCCGACGTGCACACCCGCGGGCTGCACGAGCTGGAGTCGGCACGCAGCGTCGGGGCGTGGGCCGCTCGGCAGGACGCGCCGCCGCCCGCCGCGCTGGTCGGTCTGGCCAAGCAGATGTCCGGGCTGCCGCACCTGCAGGAGGCGCTGCTGTCCGGGCAGGTGTCCGGCGAGGCCGCCTCAGCCGTCGCGACCGCCGTCCGCAAGGCCCGGCCCTTCCTGGACCGCCCCGACACGTTGATCGACGGGGTCGACGGCGAGGCGGCGCTGGGCAACGTCGTGCTGCGCGGCGTGCTGGACGTGGTCGGGCGCGAGCACGGCGGGACGCTGGGCACCGAGTCCGAGCAAGGTGCGCTCATCGACGCGCTCCTGGACGTCCACACCTCCCGCACCAGCCAGGCCGACCGGCTCGAGCGCGCGTTCGTCATCGCCGCGACCCGGCTTCCCGCCCGGCGGGTCGCCCCGGCCCTCGGCCTGCTTCTGGACGCCCTGCTGCCCCAGCAGCTCGCGGACCGCGCCGAGGACGCCCACGACCGGCGCAGCCTGGACCTGCGGCACGAGCACGGCGGAGGCTGGGCGCTCAAGGGCACCCTGGACGAGGTCACCGGCGAGATGCTCCGCACCGCCCTGACCGCCATGGCCGCCGTCGACCCCGACAACCCCGCCGACACCGCTGCGTGGGCGGACCTGCGGGCTCAGCAGGACCAGGACGAGGCGCCCGCGAGCGGTCCGGCGCCGCGCAGCCGCTGGCAGCGGCAGCACGACGCGCTGCACCTGCTCCTGGACCGCCTGCTCGGCGGCGGGCTGCTGGGCGACCGCGACAAGGTCGCCCCGCACGTCGTCGTCACCATCAGCGCCGACGCGCTGCACGACGTCCCCGGCGCCCTTCCCGGCGTGACCGACAGCGGGATCGCCTGGCCGGCGGGCCTCGTCCGTCGACAGCTGTGCGACAGCCGCCTCACCCGCATCGTCCTGGACCTCGGCAGTCGCCCCCTGGACGTCAGCCACACCGAACGCACCCTCAGACCCCACGAACGACGAGCCCTGCTCACCCGGTGGGACTCCCGCTGTGCCAGCAGCACCTGTCCCAGCCCACCGGGCACGTCCCTCATCCCGCACCACGTCGAGGGCTTCGCCAGCTGCGGGACCACCAGCTACGCCGACTCGCTCCCGTTCTGCCTCGCCGACCACACCCACGTCCACCGCGGCGGCACCCTGCGCCTGCGCGACGGCCGGCTGCTCGACGAGAACGGCTACCTCGACGAGAGGTAGCGGCCGACCGGCAGCCTGCGCAGCCGCTGCGCGAGCGGCTCAGAGGTTCTCGCTCCACGTCGGCGAGCGCAGGAGGACCTGAAGCGGCGGATCGACGCGGGCGCCCTGCACGACTGCGAGGTGTTGGCGCGGACGCTCGCCGCGTCGTCGTCCCAGCTCGACGACTGATGCGATCGCGGCACTGGGCTGAGATCGACGGGCGCCGACCCGTCCTGGTCCCCGCCTACGAGGTGATGGTCGGCCGGACGTCCACGGTGACCGTCGCACCCGTCACCAAGACGGCCGACAGCGTCACCACCGACGTCCTGGCGGGTCCCGGCAGCCGCACGCATCGGTAGACGAGTGCGACCGGATCACGAGCATCCCGCTCGACCAGCTCCAGGAGCCGTGTCGTCTTCTCCTCGACGAGCGGTGGCCGGCGTTCTTCACCACGCCGGCGGTCTACGACGGTGGCCGGCGTTACCAGTCGCAGGGTGAGGACCCCGCACGCACCGGTCAACGGCTCCGTCGTCGAGTGGCGCGACGAGGAGGGCTGGGGCGTGCTCATCGCGCCAGACGGCACGCAGGTCTGGTGCCACTTCTCGCAGGTGCAGATGGACGGCTATCGCTCGCTACGGGTAGGCGACACCGTGACCTTCGACTACGAGACTCCGGGCCAAGACGGCTACCCAGCTCGCGTTCTCACCGTGGTCCGGTCGAGCGCACAGTTTCGCCTCCGCTCACCCACGTATGGGTCGGAGTACCAGGCGTTGGCGTCTTCCGACGCCGGCACGACGGTGGTCGGCGCTACCTTCCCTCCGACGAGCGCCTCTGCATGCGCTGCCGCGACGTGACCCAGCTGGAGGAGGGGCGGTGGCCTGATGTTGCTCGCAGGTGACCCGCGGGCTGTTCCGACCAGGGCCCCGGGACTGACCCCAGCCGAACAGTCAGCAAGTTGACTTGCGGTAGTCGTGCCGGGGGAGCACTATCGCTGCGTGAGCGCGGCACCGGTCATCGCGGCCAGTGCCCGCAAGCACGGGGTCAGCGACGCCGACATGCTCCACGCCTACGCCAACCCCGTCCGTGTTTTCGAGCTGGACGACGGCTTCACGATGTTCATCGGCGCGAACCACGCTGCGATCGTCTTCGAGGTCGGTGTCGTCGACGGCACGAGCACTCCCGTCATCGTGCACGCGATGCGCGCACGCAAGAAGTTCTTGAGGTGATCACGATGCCCCGCACTGTTCAGGAGATCCTCGCCCACGCTGACGAGCTTGCTGCGACGTTCGAGGCCTACGAGCCAGCCGCAGACGACGAGCGCGACCCTGCCGCTTACGTGGCGCTGCGCGAGGCGGTTGTAGGCCGGGCCGACGCGGAGCGCGACGTCGTCGCGGCAGTCGGTACGGCGCGATCGCAGGGCTACTCCTGGGCGGCCATCGGCGGCCTGCTCGGCACGACCGGTGAGGCTGCCCGCCAGCGGTACGGACGCAAGCTCGACGCATAGCCCGCCGCGGAAGGACGTTACCGTCGCCCGGCCCCCTCGCGGGAGCCGGCGTGTTCGCGGGAGCCGGCGTGTCCCTCTTCGACGGTAGCCGGCGTTCTTCACCACGCCGGCGGTCTACGACGGTAGCCGGCGTTCTTCACCACGCCGGCGGTCTACGACGGTAGCCGGCGTTCTTCACCACGCCGGCCGGTCTACGGCACGGTAGCCTGGCGTTCTTCACCACGCCGGCGGTCTACGACGGTAGCCGGGCGTTCTTCACCACGCCGGCGGTCTACGACGGTAGCCGGCGTTCTTCACCACGCCGGCGGTCTACGACGGTAGCCGGCGTTCTTCACCACGCCGGCGGTCTACGACGGTAGCCGGCGTTCTTCACCACGCCGGCGGTCTACGACGGTAGCCGGCGTTCTTCACCACGCCGGCGGTCTACGACGGTAGCCGGCGTTCTTCACCACGCCGGCGGTCTACGACGGTAGCCGGCGTTCTTCACCACGCCGGCGGTCTACGACGGTAGCCGGCGTTCTTCACCACGCCGGCGGTCTACGACGGTAGCCGGCGTTCTTCACCACGCCGGCGGTCTACGACGGTAGCCGGCGTTCTTCACCACGCCGGCGGTCTTCGACGGTAGCCGGCGTTTTTTTCGACCACGCCGGCGGGTCGTACGACGGTAGCCGGCGTTGACCTTCAGACGAAGGATGCTGGGAGCCATCTGGCACGCTGTCGCCATGCCCCGACCGCTGGCAGAACGAGAGCGAGCGGCGCTCAACCGACCTGCTCTCTGCGGACTTTCCTGGAGCGCCAGATCTGCGCGCCCAGGCACGCTGCGGTAGAAGGAACTGGCGAGGCGATGGTCATCGACCTGTCGGTGGACGAGTCCCTTCCACGCGCACCGGTGACGAGTCGGCAACCGGTCCAGGCTGTGGTCGATGGGGCTGGATACGACGGGGGCCTTTTGCTGTTTGTGGACGACGGTCGCCTGTCCGCGCTGGAGTACTGGTGGGTGACTGAGGAACGGCCCGAGGAGTTCCCGCCAGTCGAGTGCATCGGTCCCCCCATCGCTTGAAGCACACGGGGCTGAGTACCGGTCCTAGGCGCCTCGCGAACCGCTGAGAAGTGCCGCTGCGACGTTGCCCGCGAGCTGCACTACCCGGCGTTCTTCACCACGCCGGCGGTCTTCGACGGTGCCCGGCGTTCTTCACCACGCCGGCGGTCTTCGACGGTGCCCGGCGTTCTTCACCACGCCGGCGGTCCACGACGGTAGCCGATGCTCCTATGTCAACGCGAGGGCCTGTCGGGGCAGCGCGTTGAAGACTTCGCGGGCGAGGTAGCGCTTGAGGCAGCGCAGGGCTTCGGTCTTGCTCTTGCCCTCGCTGGTGCGCTTGGCCAGGTAGTCGCGGGTGCGTTGGTCGTGGCTGAGACGGACCAGGGCGATGCGCCACAGGGCGGCGTTGGCCTGGCGGTCGCCGCCGCGGTTGAGGCGGTGCCGGTTCTGTCGTTTGCCGCTGCTGGCCGGGATGGGGCTGGTGCCGCACAGCGAGGCGAAGGACCGCTCGTGGGTCAGGCGGTGCGGGTTGTCGCCGGCGGTGACCAGCAGGGTGCTGGCGACGTCGGGGCCGACGCCCTGCAGCGCGACGAGCTCCGGGGCGACAGCGGCGCTGATGCGGCGCAGCCGCGCGACGACGAGGGCCAGCTGGCTGTCGAGGTGCTGCACCCGCTGGGCGAGCTCGCGAAGCGCCAGGCGCAGCACGCCGGGCAGGGTGTCGTCGTCGGCTCGGACGCGGAAGCCGGCGCAGGTGCTGACGAGCTCGCTGGTCTTGAGGTGCCGTAGGCGTTCGCGGAGCTCGTCGGGGGCGGTCCCGACCAGCGCCCGGAGCTGGTTCAGCGCCTGGGTGCGGGCCTTGTTCGCGCTGCGCTGCACCACTTTCAGCGCCCGCAGCGCCTCGACCGGCCCGTCGTGGGTCTTGGGGGTCGCGGTCGCCTCGCCGGACAGCACCGCGCGGGCGGCGGCGATCGCGTCGACGACGTCGGTCTTGCCGTGCCGCCGGCGGACCTGCCGGTTCGGTCGGGCGACCTCCACGACCCGGACCTGCTGCTCGTGCAGGTGCCGGGCCAGGCCGGCGCCGTAGCTGCCGGTGCCCTCGACCCCGACCTGCACCAGCGGCCCGAAGCCCCGCAGCCAGGTGAGCAGCTTGCGGTAGCCGGCCGGGGTGGTGCGGAACGACTGCGTCCCGAGCACCCCGCCGAGGTGATCGACCGCCGCGGCGACGTGCACGTCGCTGTGGGTGTCGACGCCGCCGGTGACGCTGCCCGGTTCCAGTGCCATCGTGGTCATGCCTGTCCTCGTTTCGGTCGCACGTGCAGGACGGGCACGGCGCGCCGGTGGTCGGACAGTCCAGGGACGGGGCCTGTTGGCGCAGGCTCCTATCAGGTCACTTCCACCAGCAACCGACGTGCCAAGTCGTCTCCCGCCCGGTCGACGGATCGGTTACAAGGCAGCCAGAGCGCCGGGCGTTAGCCGGGTCAGCCGGGCGGGAGAACGACGCTCATCCTGCATCCCTGGCGTTAGCGTCGGTCTGTGATGAGCAAGCGGGAGCCTGCGCCACATCCCGACCCCCGCCTCGACCGCTACCGCAGGGCTGCAGCCAGGTTGTACGACGGCGAGATCCTGGCGGGTCACATGTTGACCCGCGTCAACGTCTGGTGGGCCGTTCAAGGTCCGTGGTGGCGACGGCGTGAAGTCGACCCGCAGGAGCGGGTCGAGTGGTTCCTCGAGTTCGAGGCTGGCTTCGACCTCGCCCATCCTGACGGCTGGGACGACGGCGTAGACGTAGACCCCGCTGAGTTGGACCAGGACTGCTTCCTGTGGCGCGGGCGGCGGCTTCGCGTCGTCTGGCTTGACGGTGGCGAGGCGGAGCAAGAGTTCTGCCTCCACGGGTGGGAGCGGCACGACTGAGCACGCGGCGCTCTCCCTCGTCGTCACGGCCAAGCTCCGAAGGTAAGTGATGCTCCTACTGTCAAGCGAGGGCTTGGTGCGGTAGTGCGTGGAAGACTTCGCGGGCGATGTAGCGCTTGAGGCAGCGGATGGCTTCGGCTTTGGTTTTGCCTTCTGCTTGGCGCCGGGCGACGTAGTCGCGGGTGGTCTGGTCGGTGCTCAGGCGGACGAGGGCGATGCGCCAGAGTGCGGAGTTGGCTTGGCGGTCGCCGCCTCGGTTGAGGCGGTAGCGCTTCTGGATCTGGCCGCTGTTGGCGGGCACCGGGGAGCTGCCGGCGAGGCTGGCGAAGGCGCGCTCGCTGCGGAGCCGGTCGGGGTTGTCGCCGGCGGTGAGCAGCAGTGTGGAGGCGGTGTCGGGGCCGACGCCGTGGCGGGCGACGAGCTCGGGGGCCAGGGCGGTGGTGATCCGGCGCAGCCGGTTGACGGTGCTCTTGAGCTGGGCGTCGAGGAAGGCCACGCGGGCTGCCAGCTCGCGCAGCGTCAGGCGGGTGATCGCTTCCAGGCTGTCGTCGTCTGCCTTGATGCGGAAGGCGGCGCAGGTCTGGAGCAGGTCGGTGCGCGACAGGCCGTGCAGCCTGGCGCGCAGCGGCTCGGGGGCGGTGACCAGGACCGCGTGGAGCTGGTTGATCGCCTGGGTGCGGGCCTTGTTCGCGCTGCGCTGCAACGACTTCAGCGCCCGCAGGGCCTCGACGGGACCGTCGTGGGTCTTGGGCGTGGCGCTGGCCTCGCCGGACAGCACGGCCCGGCCGGCGGCGACCGCATCGACGACGTCGGTCTTGCCGTAGCGGCGCCGGACCTGCCGGTTGGGCCGGCTGACCTCGAGCACGCGGACGCCTTGGCCGGTCAGGTGCCGGGCCAGCGCGGCGCCGTAGCTGCCGGTGCCCTCGACCCCGACCGGACCGAGCTCGCCGAAGGAGCGCAGCCAGTTCAGCAGGTCGCGGTAGCCCGCCGCTGTGGTCGGGAAGCTGGCCGTTCCCAGGACCCCGCCGACCGGGTCCAGGGCGGCGGCGACGTGCGCGTCGCGGTGGGTGTCGACGCCGCCGGTGACGGCGGGGCGCGGCGATGTCATCGTGGTCATGTCTGCTCCGTTGCTCGCACCATCAGGGCAGGCACGGTGCGACCGGCGGTCGGACAGGACAGGGACGGGGCCTGTTGGCGCAGGCTCCTACTAGGTCACTTCCACCAGCGGCCGTGCCCGATGTTCTCCCGCCCGGCCGACGGATCACTTAGAAGGCAGCAGGTTCGCGCCGGCCGTTACTTCGAGTCAGGCCGGGCGGGAGGACACGGAAAGCATCATCCCTGCCGTTCCTTGCCCGTTCTGCGCACTTCGTGCTGTGCAAGCCTGACCCGATGCGCTTGGCCGGGTGGGACGTCATACCGGAGGGCTACAGCGCCAGGTTCGACAGCCGCGCAGCGACTCGGTGGCTGCGACAGCCGTTCCAAGCGCCGTTCGTCGACCGCTTTCAGGTACCCGCTGCTCGTCAGGCGCGGACTCGGCCTGCTCTCGCCGCACCCGGGCTGGCCGGACGAGCACCTCGGGTGCGTACGTCGCGGTGGGTGGCTCGGGGACCGTTGAGGTCGATGGGCCGGTGACCTCCACGTGAGCGGGGAGCATCGACCCGGCGCACAGCACCAGGGCCCTGTCGTCGGTCGCGACCGTGGTCCTGTCGGGGCGAGCAGGACAGGTGCCGTCCGCGGGCGTGCGGTAGAACGGCCGGGAGGGTCCGGCGGGCGCCGGCCGGGCGGGGGCGACGTGGGCAGGAGGCGCCGGTGACCCGCGCGGAGGTCCTGTCCGCCGTCGCGGTGTTCGCCGCGAGCCTGCTGCTCGCCGTCGTGGTGCGGCGCGGCTTCGTCCGGCTGCTCGACCGCGACGCCGACCGGCACCTGGGTCGCATCGCCGGGCGCTTCCTGTCGGTCGTCGTCGTCGCGGTCGGCGGCGTCTACGCCCTCGGGCTGGTCGGGGTCCGCGTCGGCCCGCTGCTCGGTGCCCTCGGCGTCGGCGGGATCGCGCTCGCCTTCGCGGCCCAGGACATCCTGCAGAACCTCATCGCCGGGGTGCTGCTGCAGGTGCGCCGGCCCTTCCGCATCGGCGACCAGGTCGGCAGCGGCGACTACGAGGGGCGGGTCGACGACATCGACCTGCGGGTGGTCACGCTCACGACGTACGACGGGCTGACGGTCTACCTGCCGAACGCCGAGGTGCTCAAGGCGCCGATCGTCAACTTCACGAGGACCCCGACGAGCCGCACCGAGCTGGCGGTCGGGGTGGCGTACGACAGCGACCTCGAGCAGGCCCGCGCCGTGCTGCTCGAGGCCTGCCGCGGCGCCGAGGGCGTGCGGGAGGCGCCGCCGGCCGAGGTGTGGGTGCACGCGTTCGGCGACTCCTCGATCGACCTCGTCGTGCGCTACTGGCACGCCGCCGACATCGCCAGCCGCTGGCGGGTCCGCAGCGCCGTCGCGGTCGAGGTCAAGCGGGCGCTGGACGCGGCCGGGATCGCCATCCCCTTCCCGCAGCGGACGCTGTGGTTCGGGCCGGGCGGTGCGGAGTTGCGGGTGCGCGGCCCGTCGTGAGTCGTCAGTCCGCGCGCGGTCTGGTCGGGAGGGCCAGCGAGACCCAGTCGTGCATACCGCCCCGGTAGTAGGCGAGCGCGGCCGCGGGGTGCCCGGCGGCGACGAGCTCGCGCAGGGCGTGCGGCGACTGGGGGCACTGCGGCCCGTTGCAGAACAGCACCGTGACCCGCTGGGGGTCCAGCTCGCCCCGGCGCTCGACGATCTCGGTGTGCGGCAGGTGCACCGAGCCGGGGATCGTGCGCCCGCCGAAGGAGCCGGCCGTGCGGCAGTCGACGACGACCGCGCCCTGCTCGACGAGCGCGACGAGTTCGAGCTCCCCGACGGTGCGCACGCCTGGAGCGGCGTCGAGCGGCTGCAGCTCCCCCCAGGTCGTGTCGACGACGACCAGGTCCGGCTCGCCCTCGACGTCCCACGGCACGCTGCGGGGGTCGTCCTTGCGGGTGCGGTCCTTGCGCTGCACGGCTGCTCCTGCCGGGAGAGGGGACGGCCGGGCGGCCCGCCCTGCCGGGGACCGTTCCCCCGGCAGCGCGGGCCCACCCGCAAGGGGCTCAGTGGCCGAACGACACGTCCGGCAACACCCGGTGCAGCCATGCGGGAGTGGCCCACGCGGCCTTCCCGGTCAGGCGCAGGAGCACCGGCACGAGCAGCAGCCGCACGAGCGCCGCGTCCAGCAGGACGGCGATGCCGAGGACGACCCCCATCTCCTTGGGCGGCAGCGGGCCCGACAGCGCGAAGGTGAAGAACACGGCGACCATGACCGCGGCTGCGGCGAAGATCACGCGGCCCGACTGCGCGAGCCCACCGACCACCGCCTCGCGCGGGTCCCCGGTGCGCTGCCAGTGCTCCTTGGCGGAGGACAGCAGGAAGACGGTGTAGTCCATGCCGATCGCGAAGATCATCGCGAAGAAGAACACCGGGGCCCAGGCGTCGAGGAAGCCCTGCGGCTCGAAGCCGAGCAGCCCGGAGCCGACGCCTTCCTGGAAGACCAGCCGGGCCACGCCGAAGGCTGCGGCCGTCGCCAGCAGGTTGGTGAGCACCCCGATGGCCGCGACGAGCGGGGCCTGGAGGGCCACCAGGAGCAGCAGGAAGCCGAGGGCGAGGACGACCCCGATGACCAGGGGCGTGCGGGCGGACAGCAGCTGCTCGAGGTCGTGGTTCTCGGCCGCCGCACCTCCGACGAGGGCGCCGGGCGGCAGCGCGGAGCGCAGGCGGTCGACGGTGTCGCCGGTGGCCGGCGCCGACGCGTCGGTGTTCGGCACGGCCTGCAGCAGGACCCGGTCGCCCTGCCCGGGCATCGGCGGCATGACCTGCGCGACGCCGCGGTCGCTGCTCAGCACGCCCTGCACCTGCTCCGCGGACGCGGCAGGAGCGACGACGCTGAGGGTGCCGGGCGCGCCGGGGCCGAACGCGTCGGTGATCAGGCCGTAGCCGACCCGCGAGGAGTCCGTCGCCGGCACGACGGCGATGCTGGGCATGCCGGTGCGGAGCCCCGCCAAGGGCAGGGCCAGTGCCACGAGGGCCAGGAGAGCGACCAAGCCGTAGCGGACCGGTCGGGCCCACAGGCGCTCGGCCCAGGCGGCGAACCGCGGGGAGGAGTGGGGCGCGGAGTGCGCGAAGGGCAGCGACAGGCCGTCGACCCGGGCCCCGAGGCGGGCGAGCACCGCGGGCAGCAGCGTCAGCGTCGCCGCGAGCACGAAGACGACGGCGAGCATGATGCCGAGCGCCATGGAGCGGAAGGCGGGCGACGGCACGAGCATCACGGCCGACAGGCTGATGAGCACCGTGACCCCGGAGAACAGGACGGCCTTGCCGGCCGAGTCCATGGTGCGGCCCACCGCCACGGCGGAGGTGGTGCCCTCCTCGGACCGGGCGCTGCGGTAGCGGACGACCACGAACAGCGCGTAGTCGATGCCCAGGGCGAGTGCGAACATCAAGGCGAAGTTCATGGCCCAGATGCTGATGTCGCCGATCTGGCTGCCGAGGTAGAGCGACCCGGCGGCGGCGACGAGGCCGACGATGGTGAGCATGAGCGGCAGACCCGCCGCGACGAGCGAGCCGAAGGCGAGCACCAGGATCGCGAGCGTCACCGGCCAGCTGTAGAGCTCGCTCTTCATCATCGCGTCGCGGTTGGCCTCGTTGAAGTCGCTCCACAGGCCGGACGACCCCGTCAGGGCAACGGTGACGCCGTCGCCGCCGAGGTCGCGCAGGGGGGCCTTGAGGTCGTCCGCGGCTCGCACCATCTCGTTGGTGTTGGCGTCGCCGGCGCCGGCCTGCACGACGGCGGTGCGGTCGTCCTGCGACACCGACCGGCCCGGCTGCGGCGACACGACCTGCGAGACGCGGGGATCGGCCTCCAGCAGTGCGGTCGCGCGGGCGATGACCTCGGCGCCGCGGCCCGTCGTCACCGGCGCGTCGTCGCTGTGCACGACCACCTGCAGCGCGGCGCTGGACAGGCCGCCGAACTCCGCCTGCAGCACCGAGCGCGCGGCGACCGACTCGGAGCCGGAGGCCTCCCACCCGGCACCGGCCAGCGCCGACTCGACGCGCGGCGCGAAGGCGCCGAGGGCTACGGCGACGAGCGCCCAGAGGACGAGCACCGCGCGGAAGTGACCGGCGGTCCACGTGCCGAGGCGACCCAGCGGGCCGAAGGGCGAGGGCGGGGAGACGGGATCCGCGGCGCGGACGGAGAGCGGGTGGCCGTCCTGCGCGCTGTCCGCGCTCTCAGGTCGGGCGGTCGGCTTGGTGGTCACGGCTCTCCTCGTTGGTCGGACTGGATACCCCCGGGGGTACACAACACCATAGGAGGAGGGGTGTTCCCGCCCGGCCACGGGTAGTCTGTGCGACACGACCGTCAGGACCCAGCACGACCGGAGGAGGAGCCTCGTGCCGCTCGTGGACGTGATGGGGAGCAAGGCGGGGCGGGTGCTGCGCGTGGCGGCGGGGACGGGGCTGATCCTCGCGGGGCGCCGACGGCGCGACCGGACGGGCGCAGCCGTCGCCGCGGTGGGCGCGGTCCCGCTGCTCGCGGGTGTCCTGGACGTGTGCCTGCTCGGCCCGCTGGTCGGCGGGCCGCTCCAGGGAGCGGACTTCCGCGCGGCGCGCCGCTGAGCGAGGCGTGCGCCGGGCCGGAGCGGGCAGGTCTCGTTCCTGACGCGGTTCCTGACGCGGTTCCGGAGGTGGCCAGGTGCAGCAGCTCAGCGGGGTCGACGCGAGCTTCCTCTACATGGAGTCCGGGCGGACCTGGGGCCACGTCAGCGGCCTGGCCGTCCTGCGGCGCCCCGACGTCCCGGGCTGGTCGGCGTACGACGCCCTGTCCCGCCGCATCGCCGCACTGCTGCCCGACCTCCCGCCGCTGCGCCGCCGGCTCGTCGAGGTCCCGCTGCAGCTGGACCACCCGTACTGGGTGGACGACCCGGACTTCGACCTCGAGTTCCACGTCCGCGACACCGCCGTGCCGCCGCCCGGCACCGACGACAAGCTGTCGGCGCTCGTGGCCCGGCTCATCGCCCGGCCGCTGGACCGCTCGCACCCGCTGTGGGAGGCGTACGTCGTCGAGGGCCTGACCGACGACCGCTTCGCCGTCCTCGTGAAGCTGCACCACGCCGCGATCGACGGTGCGGCAGGCGCGGAGCTCATGGCCCGGATCTACCGCGAGCCGGGCGCCGACGAGGAGGTCGCGGCCCGCGAGGTGTCCGCGGCGCCCCGCTCGACGAGACCCGTGCCGGCGCCGGCGGCGGTGCTCGGCCAGGTGTTCACCGACGCGCTGCGCAAGCCGGCCCGGCTCACCCGGCTGCAGGTGCGCAGCCTGCGCGCCATGGGGGAGCTGACCCGCAACCGGGGCCTGACCGGCCTGGCCGACCTGGCCCGCACGGTGCCCAACCCGTTCGGCGCCGCGCTCGCCCGGCTGGCGCCCGCGGACGACGCTGACCGCGCGCCGGCCCCGCCCGTCACCTCGGCCCCGCCGACGCCCTTCAACGGCACCATCAGCAGCCACCGGCGGGTGGCGCTGCGCACCGTGTCGCTCACCGAGGTGAAGCGGTTCAAGGCCGCGTCCGGGTTCACGGTCAACGACGTCGTGATGGCCGCGTGCAGCGGGGCGCTGCGCACCTGGTTGCTGGAGAAGGACGCCCTGCCGGCTGCGCCGCTCGTGGCGATGGTCCCGGTGTCGATCCGCACCGGTGAGGAGGACGACCCGTGGACCAACCGGGTGTCCGCGATCTTCCCGGCGATCCCCACCGACGAGCCCGACCCGACGGCGCGCATGCGCCGGGTCCACGAGGCGATGAACGAGGCGAAGGAGCGGTTCGCGCTCATGCCCGCCGACCTGCTCACCCAGTACGCCGACTTCGCGCCGGCGGCGCTGTCGGTGCGGGCCGCCCGCATCGCCACCCAGCTGCGGGTGGCGGACTGGCTGCAGCCGCCGTTCAACCTCGTCATCTCCAACGTGCCCGGGCCGAGGAGGCCGCTGCAGCTGGAGGGCGCGCTCCTGCAGCACTACTACCCGGTGTCGACGATCGGCGACGGGCAGGGGCTCAACATCACGCTGCAGAGCTACCAGGACGCGCTCGACCTCGCGCTCGTGGCCGACCGCGAGCTGGTGCCCGACGTCGAGCACCTCGCCGACCTCGTCGAGGCGGAGTTCGCGGCGCTGTCCGGGCTGCTCGAGGACTAGCCGCGCTCCTCCAGCAGCTGCGCCACGGCCCCCTCCAGCTCCTCGAGCACCCCGACCGGCACCGGCAGGTGCGGGAGGACGCGGGGCAGCTCCTCAGGCATGAGGCCCTCCTCGAGCAGCACCTCCAGGACGGCTTCCGCGGCCTGCAGGGGTGGCCCGGTCAGGTCGACCTCGGCGACCGCCGCCTCGGCGAGGAACAGCGCGCCGGCGATCTCCTCGTCGTCCGGCCGCACGTCCGGCCCGGTGGTCGGCGCGGCGCCGCGGGTGACGGCCTCGGCGGCCCGCACGAGCGACAGCGGCAGCCCCTCGGCCTCCACCTCGACGAGCGGCTGGGGCCCGAGCGCGGCGAGCACCGCCTGCTCGGCCTCCACCCGCAGCGGCACCTCCCACTCGGCGCCGCGCACGACCTCCTCGAGGTCGCTGCCGTCCTCGCCGAGCTCGTCGAGCAGCCCCTCCCAGACGTCGGGCAGCGTCTGGCGGGCCCGCTGGCAGGCCAGCACGCAGGTCTGCAGGACGAAGGGCACGAGCACCTGCTCCTCGAGCAGGTCGGCCCAGGGCCGACCGTCGGGCGCGAGCGCGGCGACGGCGTCGGCGAAGGTCCCGGCCGCGGCGTCGCCCAGGTCGACCCGCCCGTCGAGCTCGGCCGCCGACGTCCGCCCGGCCTCGGCCCGCAGGCCCAGCGTCTCGCCGGTGGAGCTCAGGCGCCCTGCCCGGCGCTGCAGGTGGGGCCGGTCGGACAGGCCGACCGCCCAGGCGCAGACCTCGGCGAGCAGGGCGGGCCGGCGGTCCCGGAGCTCCTGACGCGCCAGCAGCGCGATGGCGTCGACGTCGTCCACGCGGCAGTCCTGCCCCGGCTCAGGCGAGCAGACGCACGTCCTCGGCCTGCGGTCCGCGGTCGCCCTGGCGCACGCCGAACTCCACCTCGTCGCCCTCGAGCAGCTGGGCGCCGCCGGCCTGCGAGGCGTGCACGAACACGTCGGCGCTGCCGTCGGCCGGGGTGAGGAACCCGAAGCCCTTGGTGGTGTCGAACCAGTTCACGGTGCCGCGGACCCGCCCCGACGCGGTGCGCTGCGGCGCCGACCGGGCGACCGCGGACGGGGCCGCGCCGACCTGCTCGGCCTGCGCGCCGCGCGGACCGTGCCGCACGACGAAGCTCACGCGGGCCCCCTCGTCGAGCATCCCGTGCAGCTGCGAGACGTGCACGAACAGGTCGTCGGGGGTGATGAAGCCGTAGCCCTTGTCGGCGTTGAGCCAGGTGAGCGTGCCCGACACCAGGACGTCGCCGCCCTCGCCGAGCGCCGAGGCGCCGCTCCCGTCGCCGGTCCTGTCGTCCCGGCGGTCGCCGTACGACCCGGCGTCGGCGCGGAGCACGACGACGTCCTGGGCCTGCGGCCCGCGGTCGCTGTCCTTGACCCCGAACTCGACGCGCTCGTCGGGGTCGAGGGTGCGGAAGCCGTCGGTGGCGATCTCGGAGAAGTGCACGAAGACGTCGGCGGAGCCGTCGTCGGGGGTGAGGAACCCGAAGCCCTTGTCGGCGTCGAACCAGGAGACGGTGCCGAGCAGCCGCCCGTGAGCGCTGGGCCCGGCGACGTCGACCTCCTGTCGCGGGGCGCTCTCGTCGACCTCGACCTCGGCCGCCTGCAGGCCCCGGTCGCCCTCGCGCACGGCGAAGGAGACCCGGTCGCCCTCGACGAGCCCGCGGTGGCCCTCGGCGAGCGCCCGGAAGTGCACGAACACGTCACCGCCGAGGTCGCCGTCGTCGGGCGTGAGGAAGCCGAAGCCCTTGCCGGTGTCGTACCAGGCCACCGTGCCGGTGCGCCGCTCGTCGGTCATCGCTGCCGTGCTCCCGCTCTCGTGCCGCGCGGCGCCGGACGGCGCCGCCCCTCCAGGGTGCCTGCTGCGCCGCCCGGCGTGCGTTCAGCCCGTGCCGGGCTCGGGCCGCTCGGGCGCGCCCGGGGTCGCCCCGCCGTCGCCGTCGGGCGCGGTCACGCTCGCCTCGCCGATGGCGGCCGGGTCGCGCTCCGGGTCGCCGTCGCCGTCGCGGGCGTCGAACGTGCTGCCGCCCGTAGCGTCCTCGCTGGTGCCGGGTGAGCTCATGCGCGATCTCCTCGCTCTCGGGCCGGAGCGTCGGGCTGCTCCTGCGTCGTCGCCCTCCTGCCCCGGGGCGCGTCGTCCTGCACCCCGCCGGGCCGGTCGTCCTCGACGAGCACCACCTGCAGCCGGCGCGGGCCGTGCACGCCCTCGACGCGGACCAGCTCGATGTCGCTCGTCGCGCTCGGCCCGCTCACCCAGGTCAGCGGTCGGGTGGGGTCGACCCGGGCGACGCCCTCGGGCACGGACGCGACGACCTGCTCGGCGCGCACGACGCACACGTGCAGGTCGGGCACCAGCGACAGCGCGCGGCGGCCCTGGTCGGGCGAGGCGTCGAGCACGATCGTCCCGGTCTCGGCGACCGCGACCGTCGCCGCGGTCACGACCGCGTGCAGCGCGTCCAGCGCGAGCGCAGAGAGCCCGCCGTCGACGACGACCTCCGCGTCGACCCCGGCGAGCCAGCCGCGGTCGAGCCCGGGCGGGACGACGACGCGCGCGGGGCCCTCGATCTCGCGGCCCGCCAGCCCGTCGCGGACGGCGGCGGCCACGGCGGCCGGCAGGTCGCGCACCGCGGTGCGCCGCACCTCGGCCCGGTAGTCGACGAGCCGGTCGGCCAGCAGGTCGAGCAGCGCGGGGGCGCCGGGCGGGTGCTCGCCGGTGCGCCGGTAGTGCCGCTCGGGCGCGGGCACCGGGGCCGCCCCGGCGACCGCTCGGCGCACGCGCGAGAGCACGTCGTCGCGCGCGCTCACCGGCCCGCCCACCACTGGCGGGCCGTGCGCTCGGGCGGGCGCGGCGCGTCGCGGGCCGACGTCCAGCCCGACAGCGGCCAGGGCAGCGCGGCGATGCTCCCGCGGCGGCGGCCGAGCAGCCGGCCCAGCCGGGAAGCCCGCTGCGCGGCCGAGAACCGGCGGGGGTCGGCCATGACGTACGACGCCGTCGCCATCGCGGCGCGCTCGGGCGTCGGCAGCGCGTGCGCGTCGCGCTGGGCCTCGACGTGCCGGTGCCGCAGCTCCACGAGCATCGCCGGCAGGTCGATCTTGACCGGGCAGGCGTCCAGGCACGCCCCGCACAGGCTCGAGGCGTACGGCAGGGAGGCGTTGTCCTCGACGCCGGTGAGGAACGGCGAGAGGACGGCGCCGATCGGGCCGGGGTAGACCGAGCCGTACGCGTGGCCGCCGGTGCGCTCGTAGACCGGGCAGACGTTCATGCAGGCCGAGCACTTGATGCACTGCAGCGCCTCGCGACCGACCTCGTCGGCGAGCGCGGCGGTCCGGCCGTTGTCGAGCAGCACCAGGTGCACCTCCTGCGGGCCGTCCCCGGGGGTGACGCCGGTCCAGGTGGAGGTGTAGGGGTTCATCCGCTCGCCGGTGCTCGAGCGGGGGAGCAGCTGCAGGAACACCTCGAGGTCCTGCCAGGTCGGCAGCACCTTCTCGATGCCCATGACCGTGATGAGCGTCTGCGGCAGCGTCAGGCACATCCGGCCGTTGCCCTCGGACTCGACGACGCCGAGCGTGCCGGTCTCGGCGATCGCGAAGTTGGCGCCGCTGACCGCCACCCGGGCCGACAGGAACTTCTCGCGCAGGTGCAGCCGGGCGGCGTTGGCCAGCAGCGGCGGGTCGTCGGTGAGGCCGGGGTCGGCGGGGCGGCCGACCGCCCCCATCTCGCGCAGGAAGATCTCGCGGATCTCCGCGCGGTTGCGGTGGATCGCCGGGACGAGGATGTGGCTCGGCGCGTCGTGCCCGAGCTGCACGATGAGCTCGGCGAGGTCGGTCTCCCAGGCGGAGATGCCCGCGGCCTCGAGCGCCTCGTTGAGGCCGATCTCCTGGGTGGCCATCGACTTGACCTTGACGACCTCGTCGGAGCCGGTGGCCCGGACCAGCTCGGTGACGATCCGGTTCGCGTCGTGGGCGTCGCGGGCCCAGTGCACCGAGCCGCCGGCGGCGGTGAACGCGGCCTCGAGCTGCTCGAGCAGCTCGGGCAGCCGGGCGAGGGCATCGGCCTTGACGGCCTTGCCGGCGTCGCGCAGCTGCTCCCAGTCGGGCACCTCGCCGACGACGCGCAGGCGCTTGTCGCGGATCGTGCCGGTGGCCTTGCCGATGTTGCGCCGCAGCTGCGGGTCGGCCAGCGCCCGGCGGGCGGCGACGGGGAAGGGGTCCTGCTCGCGCAGGTGCCCCACGCCGCGCGGGGCGTACGCCGGCATCCCGAGGTCGGTCGTCGTCATGCCGGGTCCTCCGTCGAGGCGAGCACCTCGGCCAGGTGCACGGTGCGTACGCCGGTGCGCAGCCGGCCGAGGCCGCCGCCGAGGTGCATGAGGCAGGAGGAGTCGCCGGCGGTGCAGACCTCCGCGCGGGTGGTCAGCACCGCGCGCATCTTGTCGGCGAGCATCGCGGTCGAGGTGTCGGCGTTCTTCAGCGCGAAGGTGCCGCCGAAGCCGCAGCACTGCTCGGCGTCGGGCAGCTCGACGAGCTCCAGGCCCTTCACCTGCCGCAGCAGCCGCAGCGGCTTGTCGCCGACGCGCAGCACCCGCAGGCTGTGGCAGGTCGGGTGGTAGGTGACGCGGTGCGGGTAGCTCGCGCCGACGTCCTCGACGCCGAGCACGTCCACGAGCAGCTCGGACAGCTCGTACGTCTTGGCCGCCAGCTCCCGCGAGCGCTCGGCCAGGCCCGGCGGGCCGTACCGCTCGGCGACCATCGCGTGCTGGGTGCGCACGCAGCCGGTGCACGAGCCGCTCGGGGCGACCACCGCGTCGTACGGCGCGAAGACCTCGGCGGCGCGCTCGACGAGCGGCGCGGCCTCGCGCTGGTAGCCGGTGTTGACGTGCATCTGCCCGCAGCAGGTCTGGCCCTCGGGCAGGTCGACGTCGTGGCCGAGCCGCTCGAGCAGCGTCACCGTCGCCCGGACGACCTCCGGGAAGAGGGTGTCGGCCAGGCAGGTGGACATCACCGCGATCCGCACGCGGCCCAGTGTGCCCCGGGTCACGCCCGGCGCGCCCACCAGCGGCCCTGCTCCTGCGCGACGCGCAGCGGCAGGCCGAAGCAGGCGCTCAGCAGCGGGCCGGTGAGCACCTCGCCGACGGTCCCGGCGGCGAGCACCCGGCCGCCGCGCAGCAGCAGGGCGTGCGTGGTGCTCGCGGGCAGCTCCTCGAGGTGGTGGGTGACCAGCACCGACGCCCGCGCCGGGTCCAGCGCGGCGAGGTCGTCCAGGGCCGCGACGAGGGCCTCCCGGGCGGGCAGGTCCAGGCCGCTGGCGGGCTCGTCGAGCAGCAGCAGGGGCGGGTCGTTGACGAGGGCCCGGGCCAGCAGCACCCGGCCGCGCTCGCCGGCCGACAGCGTCGACCAGGCGTGGCCGGCGAGCGCCGCGACGCCGAGGCGCTCGAGCAGCGCGTCCACGCGGTCGCCGAGGGACAGGGCGGAGGCGCTGCCGGGGTCGCGGTGCAGGGGCAGCGCGGCGGTCCCGCTGGCGCCGGTGAGCACGACCTGCCGGGCGGTCGGCCGGCCGGCCGGCACGTGGCCGCTGTGCACCTGGCCGATCCGCGGCCACAGCTCCTGCACGGGGGTGCGGCCCATCCGGCGGCCGAGCACCTCCACGGTGCCGCGGGTGGGGAACTGCCGCGCCCCGAGCACGGACAGCAGGGTCGACTTGCCGGCCCCGTTGCCCCCGAGCAGCGCCCACCGCTGGCCCGCCTCGACGCGGACGTCGACGTCGGCCAGCAGCACCGCGTCGCCCCGGACCAGCGTCACCCCGCGGGCGTCGAGGACCGTCACGCGGACGCAGGCTAGTGCGGCTGCTGCACGTCCGAGCGGGTCACGGCGAGCCGGGCGACGAGCGCGACGATGAGGGCCAGGCCGACGAGGGTGACCGGGCCGTCTCCCAGGCCGAGGCCCGCGCCGCGGTCGTGCGGCTTGCCGAGCCAGTCGGCGAAGGACGCGCCCAGCGGACGGGTGACGACGTACGCCGCCCAGAACGCCGCGACCTCGCTCGCCCCCCGGCGCCAGGCGACGTACGGCACGGCGATGACAGCGAGGAACAGCAGGCCCGACGGGAAGAAGCCCCAGCCCAGGGTGAGCCCGGTGAGGTCGCCGGCGGCGGTGCCGAGCGCGAAGGTCGCCAGCACGGTGGCCCAGTAGAAGAGCTCCCGGCGGCGGGTGGTGATGCTGTGGATCGACAGCGTGCCCTCGGTGCGGTACCAGATCGCGAACAGCCCGGCGACGACGAGCCCGCAGAAGACCGTGGTCACGCCGTAGGACAGGCCGGTCGCGACGTGCAGCACGTCCGCGACGATGGTCCCGAACACCGCGACCATCGCGACGGCGGACCAGTAGACCGGCGCGGAGTAGCTGCGGGAGCGCAGCTGCAGCCCCATCGCCAGGACGAAGCCGCCGACCCCGACGACACCGCCGACGACGAGGCTCGTCTCGCCGAGCCAGTCGGAGGCGGCCTCGCCCATGCCGGTGGTGAGGACCTTGACGAGCCAGAAGAGCGCGGTGATCTCGGGGACCTTCGCGGTCAGCGGTCGCGCGGGAGCAGGGGCGGGCGGGGTCAGGGCCGTCGTCATGTCACGCACCGTAAGCAGCCGGCCCTGAAGCGTTCCTGACCTCGTGCGGGGACTGCGCCGAGCGGGGGAGGGGTTGCAACGGCGGGGCACCCGGTCCCTCGAGGAGGCAGACGTGAAGATCGGCATCATCGGCGCGGGCAACATCGGTGGCAACCTGACGCGGCGGCTCACCGCCCTCGGCCACGAAGTGCAGGTCGCCAACTCGCGCGGTCCGGAGACGCTGGCGGACCTGGCCGCGGAGACCGGCGCCACGCCGGTGACGGTCGAGGAGGCGCCGCAGGGCGCGGAGCTCGTCGTCGTGACGATCCCGCAGAAGAACGTGCCCGACCTGCCCGCGGGGCTGCTCGACGGCGTGCCGGTCGTCGTCGACACCGGCAACTACTACCCGCAGCAGCGCGACGGGCGGATCGCCGAGATCGAGGACGGCACGCCCGAGTCGGTCTGGGTGTCGCAGCAGCTCGGCGTGCCGGTGGTCAAGGCGTTCAACGGCATCTACGCCCAGGACCTGCTCGACCGCCCGACCGAGCCGGGCACGGCCGGCCGCCGCGCGCTCCCGGTCGCCGGGGACGACGACGCGGCCCGCTCGGCGGTGCTGCGGCTCGTCGACGAGCTCGGCTTCGACGGGGTGGACGCCGGCCCGCTCGCGCACTCGTGGCGCCAGCAGCCGGGCACCCCGGTCTACGGCCCCGACCTCGACGCGCAGGGGGTCCGCGACGCGCTCGCCGCCGCCTCGCCCGAGCGCACCCCGGAGTGGCGGGCCTAGCTCCCGGCCGTACGCCGCGCCAGCTCGGGCAGGACCTGCCCGAGCGGCGCGTCGACCCGGACGTCTGCCAGGGCGTCGCCGCGCGTCGGGCCCTGGTTGACGATCGCCACGGGGACGCCGAGCTTGGCGGCGCGCAGCACGAAGCGGTAGCCCGACATGACCGTCAGCGACGAGCCGAGGACGACCAGGGCCCCGGCGGACTCGACGAGCCCGTAGCAGCGGGCGACCCGGTCCGCGGGGACCGTCTCGCCGAAGTACACGACGTCGGGCTTGAGCGTCCCGCCGCAGACCAGGCAGTCGACGGGGCGGAACCCCTCGAGCTCGTGCTCGGGCAGGTCGACGTCGCCGTCCGGGTGCACGCCCAGCACCTCGGCCTGCCAGTCGGCGTTGGCGGCGCGCAGCCGGGCGTCGAGCTCCGTGCGGCGGGTGAGGTCGCCGCAGTCGAGGCAGACCACCCGGGACAGGGCGCCGTGCAGCTCGACCACGTCGCGGGCACCGGCGGCGGCGTGCAGTCCGTCGACGTTCTGCGTGACGATCCCGCGCAGCAGCCCCTGCTGCTGGAGCGCCGCCACGGCCCGGTGCCCGGCGTTGGGCCGGGCCGTCGTCATGAGGCGCCAGCCCAGGTGGCTGCGCGCCCAGTAGCGCCGCCGGGCGACCGGGTCGCCGGTGAACACCTGGTAGGTCATCGGGTTCGACGGTCGGGCGGCGCCCGTCGGGCCGCGGTAGTCGGGGATGCCGGACTCGGTGGAGATCCCGGCGCCGGACAGCACCACGGCGTCGCCGTCGCGGAGCAGGTCCGCCAGCGCCTCGAGCGCCGCTGCCTGGTCCAGGGGCGCGGGGACGGCTGCCGCCGGCTGCGGCTGGACCGCCCGCAGCGCCGACGCTGCCCCTGCCGCCTGCACATCCCCAGGATGCCCCAGGCCGACGGCGTCCGCTCAGGTCAGCAGGGCGGCGATCCGTACGGGGTCGGTCACGGCGTCGAGGTGGGCAGCCGGGTGCCCTCGGCCAGCACGTCCGCCCGCAGCCGGTCGTCGGGGAGCAGGTCGGCCAGGGCGTCGGGTCCCCACCACGTCGTCCAGTCGTCGACCGTGCCGTCGGCCCGCGTGCGCTCCGCGACGAGCGCGAGCAGGTCGTCGGGCCATGTCGGGCCGCGCTCCGGCGGCAGGACCGCGCCGAGCCAGACCGCCCGGTCGGCGCCGCTGGCGGCGGCGAGGGCGGGCAGGACCGCGCCGGCGCCCGAGAACGCGACCGCGACGTCGGTCCCGGCTCTGGCCCCGGTGGCGGACGCCCAGCGGCGGTCCCAGCCCCGCGCGGACGGGGCGCTGGTCGCCGGGTCCTGCACCAGGTGGCGCAGGTCGGGGACGTCGACCGTGTGCCCGGAGCGCTCCAGGACGGCCGCGAGGGGGCGGAGCACAGCCGGTCCGAGCAGGGGCGGGTGGACGAGGAGCCAGCGCTCGGGCACGGGGCCAGTCTGCGGGTGCCGAGGCTCGTGTTCCGAGCGCGGCGCCTTGTGCACAGGTGCTTGACGGCCTTCGGTCGACCTCGTAGACTCGAACACGTGTTCGACAGTGGTGTGGGGCCCGATGGCCAGGAGCGGCTGCCCGGCGACCAGGGGCAGCGGCTGGCCGGGCAGGGCCGGACCCAGCGGGCGGTGCAGGCGTTGCGGCAGGTCGAGGTGGCGTACGCGCGGGCGTTCGTGGCGTCGTTGGACGCCGCGCAGCAGGTGTTCGCGGCGGCGTGCCTGGAGCACGAGGGGCTGCTGGGCGGGTCGACCGTCACCGCCGGCTCGGGCCGGCCGGGGCGGGCGGTGTCGGTGTGCGAGCAGGCCGGTGCCGAGCTGGCGTGGGCGCTGCAGGTCCACCCGATGACGGCGCAGGCGCGGCTGGGGCTGTGGCAGCGCCTGGAGGACCTGCCGCTGCTGCGGGAGCTGCTCGACGGCGGCGGGTTGAGCGTCGCGGGGTTCCTGGCGGCGGACCGGGCGCTGCCGGACCCGTCGGTGCTGATGCCCGGAACCGCCGGAACCGCCGGAACCGCCGACCCCGCCGACCCCGACGGGGCCGCCGAGCCGGTGGAGGGGCTGCCGCCGGTGGGTGAGCAGTTGGCGCACCGGATCGTGCAGCAGCTGCTCGGCCGGCGTGACGAGCAGCGCCGGTTGCGCGGCTGGAGCGACACTCCGGGCCGGCTCGGGCAGGCGATCGGTCGGGCCGAGGTCCGGCTGGACCCGGCAGGGGCGGCCCGTCGACGTCAGCAGGCCGCCCGGTACGCCACCGGGGTGCGGCTGCGCGGCTACCCCGACGGGCTGGCGGACCTGACCGCGACCGGCCCGGGCGTCGGGCTCAGCGCGGCGAAGCGGCTGCTCGAGCAGCTCGCCGACACCGACGACCCGGCCGATGAGCGCACGTCCGGGCAGCGGCAGGTCGACGCGCTGATCGCCGCGCTGGTCGCCCGGGCCGGTGGCGGGGTGCCGCTGGAGCTGGACCTGGAGATCCCGGTGCAGGTCACCAGCACCCGGCCGGTCCCGCAGCCCCACGGCCCGGACCTCGCCGAACCGGTCAGCATCCGCAGCCAGCTCACCCCCGTCCTGCTCGCCCACCTCACCAGCACCCCCACCCCCGCCGGCGCCCCCATCGGCACCCCGACGCCCGCCGGCCCGCTGCTGCCGAAGGACACGGCCGACGGCGACCCGGTCGACGACGGCACCGCGGTCGATGAGGACACCGCGGTCGACGAGGACATCGCAGTCGACGGGGCATCGGGGCGGTCGGCGCGGTCGGGGAGGGCCGGGGAGCCCAGCGGCCCGAGCCGCGCGTGTGGCCGCGGCAGGGTGTCGCCGAGCTCGTCGGGTTCGGGCCGGTCGACCCGCAGCTGCTCAGCGAGCTGCTCACCGACCCCGCCGGGCTCCCGGTCGGGCTCAGCGGCATCAGCATCCGACGGGTCTGCATCGACCCGCTCGGGCAGGTCGTCGCCGTCGACGCCACCGCCGTCCCGCTGGACCAGCTCCTGCACCCGACCGGCAAGGCCCGTCCCGACGGCAGACAGGCCGCCTGCCCCGCGCAGGACCACCCGGTGCAGGTGACCATCCCGCAGCTGCTGCAGACCCTGACCAGCGACCTGCCCGTCCCGCCGCCCCCGACCACCAGCTACACCCCCACCGCCGCCCACACACGCCTGATCCGGCTGCAGACACCACGGTGCTGCTGGGCCGGCTGCAACCGACGCGCCCGCGGCTGCGACCTGGACCACCGCGACGCCCACCCCCACGGCCAGACCACCACCGCCAACCTCCAACCCCTGTGCCGACACCACCACCGGCTCAAGCACGCCGGCTGGCACGGCCGCGCCCACCCCGACGGCACCACCACCTGGACCAGCCCCACCGGCCAGACCGCCACCCACCCACCACCCTGACCCGCCCACCCCCCGCGCCCGACGACCCGGAACCCACCAGGCTCCGGGACCTCGGCACGCCCGGAGCCGCCACCGCGGGACGTGCTCGGCAGCGGGCACGAGGCGGGCGCCCGATCCGGCGCCCCGGGCCGGCGGCCCCACCGAGCGCGGCAGCCTGAGCGCGGCAGCCTGAGCGCGGCAGCCTGAGCGCGGCGGCCTAGCACGGCGCCTGAGCGCGTCAGCCGAGCCGGCGGGCCTCGGGCACGTCGAGGCCGACCGTCGCGGTGACCTGCTCGGCCGCGAGCGCGCCGGGGGCGAGGGCGGTCGGGTCCGGCACGAGCACGAGCGCCGCCCCCGCGGCGAGCGGGGTGAGCAGGCCGGTCAGCAGACCGGTCTCGGTCCGTGGGTCCACAGACGTCGCGACCCGGTCCGCGGTCCCGAGCCCGAGGTCGGGCAGGGCGCCGGGGCCGTACGCCCGCCCGTCGTGCTCCACGCGCCAGAGCCCGGGTGCCGGTCGCTCCAGCCGGTCGCCGTAGGTCCGCAGCTCGGCCGCGGCGTCGAGGACCATCGCGGGGCGGTCGCGCACCGGCCCGCCGAGCGGCAGCGGCGAGACGGCGAGGACGTCGCCGGCGCAGGTGCCGAGCGCCGCCGCGGCGTCCTCCGGGCCCACGAAGGCCACGTCGCAGCCCGCGAGGTCCGCCGGCGAGGTGGCGACGACGACGAGCCACCCGGCCGACAGCCCGCCGACCAGCAGCGTCGCGAGCTGCCAGTGCAGCGGCAGCAGGAGCCCGACGCGCTGCCCGCCGGTCGCGTGCAGCAGGTTCGCCGTCTTGGCCACCCAGTTGGCGGTCGTCGCGCCGGACAGCTCGACCCGGCCCTCGGGGGCGAGCAGGGTGAGCAGCGGCTGCGCCGGCTCGCGCGCGCCGAGCAGCGGGAGGGCCGCCACCTAGTCGACGCAGTCGGTCGACGCCGCCGTCACAGGGGGAGCAGCGGCGCCCGGGGACGGGGTCGCCGACGGCGCACCGGCGACGGTGACGGGGACGACGCCGGCGTAGGACGTGCCGACGACGAGCTCGAGGGTGGCGCCCAACGAGGCGTCCAGCTCGAGCGTGGCGCCGGGGACGGCCGCGGCCAGGGTGCGGGCCGCCTCGGCGCGCGACGGGGCGTAGCGCACGACGGTGTCAGCGGCGCCCGTGCCGCGGTTGCCCGGCGCCCCGACGACGACGAAGCCCTCGCCCGCCAGGTCGTCGGCGACGCGCCGCCCGAGCCCGGCCGTCCCGGCGGCGTTGAGGACCGAGACGCGGACGGCGCGCGGCGCGACCGTCAGCGGGGCGCCGCTGGTGCCGGGCGACGGCGTCGCGGCGGGCTCGCCCGGTGGCCTGTCGCGGCGCAGCGACGAGAACAGCGCCTCCGCCTTGGGACGGTCGATGAAGATCAGGTACCGCTGGCCGTCGGCCTCGCCCTCGAGCGTGGTGTAGGGCAGCGTCGTGAAGGCGACGCCACCGGCGGTGAAGCCCTTGAGCCGCAGCGCCAGCTGGGTGAGCTGCGTGCCGCTGAGCGTGTCGTCGACCTTCACCGAGCTCGTCGCCACGTTGAGGAACGCGTTGAGCTTGAAGGGGTCGAGCAGCGTCCCCGAGCTGAGCACCTCTCGCGTGATCGAGGCGATGAACGCCTGCTGCCGCCGGATCCGGTCGATGTCGCCGTTGGGCAGCTCCTTGCGCTGCCGCACGAACGCCAGCGCCTGCGCGCCCTTGACCACCTGGCGACCGGCCTTGAGGTCGATCCCCGAGTCCTTCTCGCGCGCCGGCTTGTTGAGGCACACCTCGACGCCGCCGAGCGCGTCGACCATCTGCTGGAAGCCGGCGAAGTCGATCTGGACGTAGTTGTCGACCCGGATCCCGGTGAGGTTCTCCACGGTGGCGATGAGCAGCGCGGGGCCGCCCTCGTTCATCGCCGAGTTGATGCGGTTCATCTGCGACGGGTGCACCTGACCGGTCGCCGGGTCCGTGAAGGCGGGGATCTGCACCCAGCTGTCGCGCGGGAAGCTCACCAGCTCGGCCTGGTCGCTGCCGCCGTACAGGTGCGCCAGGATGATCGTGTCGGAGCGCTGCCCCTTCGTCGCCTCGGCGCCCTTGCCCTGGAACTGGTTGCCGGTGGTGTCGCGGGTGTCGGAGCCGACGAGGAGCACGTTGCGCGCACCCCGCGGGGCCGCGGCGGGCTTGTTCAGCCCGGGCAGCGCCTTGGACAGCCCCGAGATGCGGTCGATGTTGCCGTCGTACTTGCTGTAGAGGACGTAGCCGAGCGCGGCGACGGCGAAGACGGCGATCGAGAGCGTCGCCGCGACGTACGACAGCAGGCGCACCAGCAGCGGCCGCCGGCGGCGGTGCCGCCCGCCCCCGGTCGACGACGGCGCGTGCGGGGACGACGCGATCCGGCGCGACCCCCGGGCGATCCGCGGCAGGCTCGCGGACGGCGGCAGGCGCGGGTCGAGGTGCGGCGGCAGCCCAGCCGGGCCGCCACCGGCGGCCCCACCCCCGGGGCCGGCCCAGGGCCCGGCGGGCCGAGCGGGCCAGGGAGCGCCGGACGGCTCGTCGGGTCGGGTCACCGGCGCGTCGTCTCCTCAGGTCCTGGGCGGGGCGGGCGGCGGGCGTCCCTGCCTGCGGACCCCACGGGACTCAGGACGCGCTGGAGGCGCTCCGCGTTCCACGCTACTGGCGCGCAGCGGTGCGGCGCGGGACCCCGCCGTGTCGTCCCCGCGTCGGTAGCGTCGCGCCCGTGAAGGCGCTGGTCTTGTCCGGGGGAGCCGGCACCCGGCTGCGCCCGATCACGCACACCTCGGCCAAGCAGCTCGTGCCGGTCGCCGGCAAGCCGGTGCTGTTCTACGGCCTGGAGGCGGTCCGCGACGCCGGTGTCACGGAGGTCGGGCTCGTCGTCGGCGACACGCACGCCGAGATCGAGGCGGCGGTCGGCGACGGCAGCGCCTTCGGCCTGTCGGTGACCTACCTGCGGCAGGAGGCGCCGCTCGGCCTCGCCCACGCCGTGAGGATCGCCCGGGACTTCCTCGGCGACGACGACTTCGTCATGTACCTCGGCGACAACTTCCTCATCGGCGGGATCCGCTCGCTCGTCGAGGAGTTCCGGGCCTCCGACGGCGCGGCGTCGGTGCTGCTGACCCGCGTCGCGGACCCGAGCCGGTTCGGCGTCGCCGAGCTCGCCCCCGACGGCTCGATCGCCACCCTCGTCGAGAAGCCCGCGGAGCCGCGCAGCGACCTGGCGCTGGTCGGCGTCTACCTCTTCCGCAAGGACGTGCACGAGGCCGTCGCCGCGATCCGGCCGTCGGCCCGCGGCGAGCTGGAGATCACGGACGCCATCCAGTGGCTCATCGACTCGGGCCGCACCGTCGTGCCGCACCTGGTGAGCGGCTACTGGAAGGACACCGGGCGTCTCGAGGACATGCTCGAGTGCAACCGGGCGGTCCTCGAGACGCTGGAGTCGCGCTGCGAGGGCACCGTCGACGCCGGGAGCAGCCTCGTCGGCCGGGTGGTCGTCGAGGCCGGCGCCGTGGTCGAGCGCTCCACCGTCCGCGGCCCGGCGATCATCGGCGCCCGCACGGTGCTGCGCGACACCTACGTCGGCCCGTTCACCTCGATCTCCGAGGACTGCCTGCTCGAGGACACCGAGATCGAGCACTCCATCGTGCTCGGCGCGTGCACGATCCGCGGCGTCGGCCGGATCGAGGACAGCCTGCTCGGCCGCGAGGTCGAGGTCGTCCCCTCGGCCGCCCTGCCGCGCGCGCACCGCCTCGTGCTGGGCGACCACAGCCGGGTGTCGCTGGCCTCGCCGGACGGCCCGCGCGGGTGAGGCTGCTGGTCACCGGCGCCGCCGGGTTCATCGGCTCGCACTTCGTGCGCACCGCGCTCGCCGGCGGCTACCCCGGCCTGGACGTCGAGCGGCTCACCGTCCTCGACGCGCTCACCTACGCCGGCAACCCCGCCAACCTGGCGCCGGTCGCCGACGACCCGCGCTACGCCTTCGTCCACGGCGACGTCGCCGACCCCGACCTCGTCGCCGCGGTCCTGCCCGGTCACGACGCGGTCGTCCACCTCGCCGCCGAGACCCACGTCGACCGCTCCATCGCCGGCGGGGCCGACTTCGTGCGCACCAACGTGGTCGGCACGCAGGTGCTGCTCGAGGCCTGCCTGGCCGCCGGCGTGCGCCGGGTGCTGCACGTCGGCACCGACGAGGTCTACGGCTCGGTCGAGACCGGCTCGTCGCGCGAGACCGACCCGCTGGACCCCCGCTCGCCCTACTCCGCGAGCAAGGCGGCCGCCGACCTGCTCGCCCGGGCGTACGCCGTGACCCACGGGCTGGACGTCAGCATCACCCGCTGCACCAACAACTACGGGCCGTACTGCTACCCCGAGAAGCTCGTCCCGCTGTTCGTCACGAACCTGCTCGACGGGCTGCCGGTGCCGGTCTACGGCGACGGGCAGCAGGTGCGCGACTGGCTGCACGTCGACGACCACGGCCGCGGGATCGCCCTGGTGCTCGAGCGCGGTGCGGCCGGCGAGGTCTACAACCTCGGCGGCGGCACCGAGCTGACCAACCTCGCGCTCACCGAGCGGCTGCTGGCCCTGACCGGCCGCGACGCCTCGCTCGTGCAGCACGTCGCCGACCGCAAGGGCCACGACCGCCGCTACAGCCTCGACGGCAGCAGGGCCGCCGCGCTCGGGCACGCGCCGCGGGTGCCCTTCGAGGAGGGCCTCGCGCAGACCGTGCAGTGGTACCGCGAGCACGAGTCGTGGTGGCGCCCGCTGGTCCGGCGGACGCGCCCGTGAGCCTCGCCCTGCTCGTCCCGGGCGCGTCCGGACAGCTCGGCCGCGACGTGCTCGCCGCCGTCGCCTCCCGCCGCGACGCCTTCGCCCGTGGGCTGTCGCGCACCGACCTCGACGTCACCGACCCGTTCTCGGTGCTCGACCTCGTCGGGCACTGGGCGCGGGTGCTGCGCGCCGACAGCCCCGCGCACCGGCTGGTCGTCGTCAACACGGCGGCCTGGACCGACGTCGACGCGGCGGAGGAGCGCGAGGACGAGGCGTACGCGGTCAACGCCTCGGGACCGGCGCTGCTGGCGACCGCGTGCGCCCGGGTCGGCGCCCGGCTGCTGCACGTGAGCACCGACTACGTCTTCTCCGGCGAGCGGGCGCCCGGCCAGGGGCCGTGGGAGGTCGACGACGAGCCCGGCCCGCGCACGGCGTACGGCCGGACCAAGCTCGCCGGCGAGCTCGCCGTGCGGGAGGTGCTGCCGGACGCGTCGTGGGTGGTGCGCACCGCCTGGCTCTACGGCGGGGCCGGCCGCGGGTTCGTCTCGACGATGGCGCGGCTGTCCCGCGAGCGGGAGACGGTCGACGTCGTGGACGACCAGGTCGGGTCCCCGACGTGGAGCCGCGAGCTCGCCGAGGGGCTCGTCGCGCTCGCCGGCAGCGACGTGCCGCCGGGCACCCTGCACGCGGCCGGGCGCGGCGCGACGAGCTGGCACGGGCTGGCCCGAGCGGTCTTCGAGGAGGTCGGCGCCGACCCCGAGCGGGTGCGGCCGGTGGGCTCGCACGCGGTGCCGCGGCCGGCCCCCCGGCCGGCGTGGAGCGCCCTGTCGGGCACCGCCTGGGACGCCGCGGGCCTCCCGCCGCAACGCCCGTGGCGGGACATGCTGCACACTGCCGCCGCGGAGCAGCCGGGACTGCTGTGACTCGTGGGACCGACGTGACGGGTGTTGCCAGATCGTCGTCCCACCGTCATGGTGGGCCCGACCTGTCCGAGCCCGTGCCGTCCTGACCTGTCCCGCGCACCCGCGCGGCCCCGCCCCCGGGAGCTCGCCATCCGCACCGCCCTGCTGGCGCTGCCCGTCCTGCTCCTGGGGCTGGCCGCCTGCTCGTCCGACCCGGTCCGGCCGGCGGCGAGCGCCGTGCCGTCGTCGTCGAACCCGGAGCCGGTGCCGCTCGACCCCGGCGCCTCGCCGCCGACGGCGGCCCCGAGCGCGTCCCGGTCGAGCCCCGGGCGCCCGACGACGCCCGCCGGCCCGGCCGACCCGCTGGCCTCCCGGCGACCGCTGGAGACCCCGCCGCCGGTCGGCGTCCCCCCCTGCCGCCCGGCCGACCTCACGGTCACCGACGCCGACACCGTCTACGACCCCGACGCCGTGCGCGAGCTGTTCGTCCTGCGCACCCGCGGCGCCGACTGCCAGCTGCCCGCCGCCTACCCGTCGGCGCGGCTGCTCGACGGCGCGGGCGGCACCGTCGCGCAGGCGGCGCAGGGCGGCCCCGGCCTGCCGCCGCCGGGCAGCACGCCGCTCACCCTGTCGGCCCGCACCAGCCTGTCGTTCTTCCTCGTCACCCGGCGCGACGGGTCCTGCACGCCCGCCGCGCAGCTGCAGGTCGTGCTGCCGGGCACGAGCACGGCGCTGACGGCGGCCACCGGCGCGCAGGTGTGCGGAGGGCTGCTCGGCGTCGGCCCCGTGCAGCGGCTGGGCGACGCCGAGTGACGCCGGACGCCCGCCCGCGGCTCACCCGGACGGCTCAAGGAGGGCGCGCCGGCGCCCGATCCCTGTCAGGACCGGTCCGCACCGGCCCCCGCACGCCCTCGACCGCACGCCTCACGGCACCCGAGGACGACGCCCCCGCCGGGCGCCGCCGCATCGACGCACGGAGACCCTCGTGACCGCACCTGCACCTGCACCTGCACCTGCACCTGCACCCGTCCCTGCCGCCGCCCCCGCCGCCGTGCGCCGCGCCCCCCGCCGGGTGCTGGGCGGGCTGCTGCTCGCCACGGCGCTCACCGCCGGCGTCGTCGGCGCGCTGCCCGGGCTGGCGGCGGCCCCGGTGCCGCAGACCCCGGCCTCGCTGCCGGCCGACCTCGAGGCGTTCCAGCCCTACGTCGGCCAGGCGGGCTGCGACCCGGTCGCCAAGCCCGGCGTCACCGCCTTCCAGACGCTGCTCATGAACACCTACCGCGACACCGGCACCCTGGGGATCGTGCGCGACTGCGGCATCGGCTCGCAGAGCGAGCACAAGGAGGGCCGCGCCTTCGACTGGGCCGTGTCGGTCAACAACGCCAACCACGTCGCCGAGGTGCAGGCCGTCACCGACTGGCTGACCGCCCCCGACAGCGAGGGGCGCCGGGCGGCGAACGCCCGGCGGTTCGGGATCATGTACATGATCTGGAACAACCGGATCTGGAAGGCGTACGACGACACCAAGGGCTGGCAGGCCTACACCGGCAGCGACCCGCACACCAACCACGTGCACTTCTCCTTCGGCTGGGCCGGCGCCCGCAAGGCCACCTCCTGGTGGACCGGCACGGTCGCCCCCGTCGACTACGGGCCGTACGCCAAGCCCGGCACGACGACGCCGACGCCGACGCCGACGCCCACCCCGACCGGGCCGACGCCGATCGACGACAAGCACGACGCCCTGGGCGGCGACACGGGCCTGCTCGGTCCGGCGACCGGCCCGGAGGCCGACGTCCTCGGCGGGCGCTACCGGCCGTACCAGCAGGGCGCCATCTACTGGTCCGCCGCCGCGGGCGCGCACGAGGTGCACGGCGACATCGCCCGCCGCTACCTGGGGATGGGCGGCTCGCGCAGCCCGCTGGGCCTGCCGCTCACCGACGAGGTGGCCGTGACCGGCGGCGTCGCCAACACCTTCAGCAAGGGCGCCGTCTACTGGTCCGCCGGCACCGGCGCGCACTCGGTCTACGGCGGCATCTGGGAGCAGTTCAAGAGCATCGGCGCGTCCTCGGCCGGGCTCGGCCTGCCGACCGGTGAGGAGACCGACATCAGGGGCGGCCGCGTGCTGCCGTTCCAGCAGGGCCGCATGTACTGGTCCGACGCGACCGGCGCGCACGAGGTGCACGGCGGCATCGCGCAGGCCTACGACCGGCTCGGCGCCGAGAACGGCGTGCTCGGGCTGCCGACCGCCGACGAGGCCGACGCGCCGGGCGCGGGCGGTGTGCGGATCAGCCGCTTCGCCGCCGGCGACGTCTACTGGTCGGCCCGCACGGGCGCGTGGGAGGTGCACGGCGCGGTCCGCGACAAGTGGGCCTCCGTGGGCGGTCCGCGCTCGGTGCTCGGCCTGCCGGTCACCGACGAGGTGGCCGAGCCCGGCGGCGCCCGCGGCACCTTCGTCTACGGCCGCGTGTACTGGTCCCCGTCGACCGGCGCGCACCAGCTCTACGGCTCGATCCTCGCCCGCTACCTCGCCGACGGCGGCGTCGCCCGCTACGGCTTCCCCACGTCGGACGAGTACGGCACTCTGGTGGGCACCACGCTGGAGACCCAGCGGGCGTACCTCGACTACGACCGGCGCACGGGCGCCGTGAAGGTGCGGAGCAGGTGACCGACGGCAGGGCGGCGCGCACCCGGCCTCCTCGCGGGGCCGCGGTCGCCGTCGTCCTGCCGCTGCTGCTCGCAGGGGCGCCCGCCGCCCTCGTCCTCGGGTCGGCCTCGCCGGCCTCGGCGGAGGAGTACTACGCCGTCCCGGCGGGCGGCCTGCCGATCACCGGCCACGGCTACGGCCACGGGCACGGGATGGGGCAGTACGGCGCGCAGGGCGCGGCCCTGCAGGGGATCGGCTACCGCGACATCCTCGCCCACTACTACCCGGGCACCTCGGTCGGTCCGCTGCCGGCGCCGAGCACCGTGCGGGTGCTCATCAGCGAGGACACCGACGACGACCTCACCGTGCGGCCCGACCCCGGCCTCGCGCTCGCCGACGCGGACGGCGCCCGGTGGGAGCTGCCCCCGGGGCCGACCGCGTGGCGGGTCCGGGCCGACGCCGCGGCGGCCCAGCACGTCGAGCAGCTCGTCGGCGGCGCCTGGCAGCCGTGGACCTCGCCCGACGGCCGCAGCGCCTTCACGCAGCTGCGGGCCGAGGGCCCGGCGCGGGTGCGGGTCGACCTGCCCGGCGGCGGGGGGCGGGCCTACCGCGGCACCGTCACGGCGGTGCGCGTCTCGGGCACCGCCATCGACACGGTGAACACCGTCGACTTCGAGAAGTACCTCTACGGCGTCGTGCCGCGCGAGTCGCCGGCGTCCTGGCGGCCGGCGGCCCTGCAGGCGCAGGCGGTCGCCGCGCGCACCTACTCGGCCTGGAAGCGGGCCGCGTCGACGGCCAAGGGCTACGACCTGTGCTCCACCACCGCCTGCCAGGTCTACGGCGGGTCGGCGAGCTACGGCACCAGCGGCACCCTCACCGAGCTCGAGACGGCCTCGACGGACGCCGCGGTCGACAGCACCGCCGGTGAGGTCCGGCTGTACGGCGGGAAGCCGGCCTTCACCGAGTTCTCCGCCTCCACCGGCGGCTGGAACAGCGCGGGCGGCCAGCCCTACCTGGTCGCCGGAGCCGACCCGTGGGACGACTTCAGCGGCAACCCGGTGCACACCTGGACCGCGACGCTCTCCCCGTCCGCGATCGGCGCGGCCTACCCCTCCGTCGGGTCCGTGCGCGCCCTGCGGGTCCTCGCCCGCGACGGCGGCGGCGAGTGGGGCGGCCGCATCACCAGCCTCAGCGTCGAGGGCGTCTCCCCGACCGGCGCGGTGCTGCGGCAGACCGTCTCCGGCAACGACTTCCGCTCCCGCCTGGGACTGCGCTCGGAGTGGTTCCACGCCGAGGCGAGCGCGATCACGCTGCACTGGCTCGAGCTCGGCGGCGCCTCCGGGCCGCTCGGCGACGCGCTGGGCGCGGAGTACGACGTGCCGGGCGGCCGGGCGCAGGACTTCCGCGGCGGCCGCGTCTACTGGTCGCCGTCGACCGGGGCGCGCGAGGTGCACGGCGGCGTGCTCGAGCGCTACCTCGCCCTCGGCGGTCCCGGCGGAGCCCTCGGCCTGCCGACCTCCGACGAGACCGCGGCGCCCGGCGGGGCCGGCAACACCTTCACCGGCGGCGACCTGTGGTGGTCGCCCTCGACCGGGGCCCTGGTCGTGCGCGGCGACGTGCGCGCCCGCTGGCGCGCCCTGGGCGGCCCGACCGGCCGCTTCGGCCTGCCGCTCACCGAGGAGCAGGCCGACGGTCCGGGCGTCCGGCAGCGCTTCGCGCACGGCGGCGTCTGGTGGAGCGCCGGCACCGGCGCGCAGCCCGTCGAGGGCGCGGTCGGCGACCTCTACGCCGCGCTCGGCGGCGCCGCCGGCCCGCTGTCGCTGCCGCTCGCGGCCGAGGAGGACGTGCGCGGCGGTCGCCAGCAGCGCTTCGCCGGCGGCCGGGTCCTGTGGTCGCCCTCGACCGGCGCGCACGAGCTCTACGGCGGCATCCTCGGCGCCTGGCTGCGCACCGGTGGGCCCGACGGCGTGCTCGGCCTGCCGCGCACGGGTGAGCAGGACGTGCCCGGCGGTCGCCGCCAGTCCTTCTCCGGCGGCGCCGTCTACTGGTCGCCGGCGACGGACGCGCAGCCGCTGTACGGCGACGTGCTCGCCGCGTACGCCCGGCTCGGCGAGAGCGGCGGCCTGCTGGGCTTCCCGACGGTGCCCGAGGCCGCCGTCCCCGGCGGGACCCGCGCCCGCTTCTCCGGCGGCGAGCTCTACTGGTCGCCCACCACCGGCGCGCACGAGGTGCACGGGGCCGTGCTGTCCCGCTACCTCGCCGTCGGCGGGGCGGGCGGCGTGCTCGGCCTCCCGACCGCCGACGAGGCGGCGGTGCCGGGCGGTCGGGGATCGACCTTCCGCGGCGGCGCCGTCTACTGGTCGGCCGCGACCGACGCCCACGAGGTGCACGGCGCCATCGCCGCGGAGTACGCCCGGCGCGGCGGGCCCTCGTCGGCCCTCGGGCTGCCGGTGAGCGACGAGTACGCCGTCAGCGGCGGCGCGCGCAACGACTTCCGCACCGCGGCGCTGGTCTGGCGGGCCGCGACCGACGACGTGGTGCAGGTCCCGCGCTGAGCCGGCTGCGCGTCGGGCTCGACGCGACCCCGCTGCTCGGGGCCCGCACCGGGATCGGCCGCTACACCGCCGCGCTCGTCGACGCGCTCGTCGCCGGCGGCGGGGTGGACGTCTCCCTGACGCCCTTCACCTGGCGCACCGGCGACCGGCCGCAGGTGCCGGGGACCACCTGGCGGCACCGGCCGGCCCCCGCGCGGGCGCTGCGCGAGGCCTGGCTGCGGGCGTCGTGGCCGCCCGTCGAGCTGCTCGGCGGCCCGGTCGACGTCTTCCACGCCACCAACTTCGTGCTGCCGCCGACCCGCCGCGCCGCGGGGGTCGTCACCGTCCACGACCTGGCCTTCCGGCGCTTCCCGGGCACCGTCCACCGCGCCTCCCGGGCGTACGACGCCCTCGTGCCCGCCGGGGTCCGCCGCGCCGCGGTCGTCCTGTGCCCCTCCGCGGCCGTCGCCGGCGAGGTGGCGGCGGAGTACGCCCTGCCGCCCGAGCGGGTCTCGGTCACGCCGCTCGGGGTCGACCCGGCGTGGGCGTCGGCCCGGCCGCCCGCCCCCGTCGACCGGCAGCGGCTCGGCCTGCCGGAGCGCTACGTGCTCTTCGTCGGCACCCGCGAGCCGCGCAAGGACCTGCCGACGCTGCTCGCCGCGCACCGGGCCGCCCGCGCCACCTCGCGCGACGTCCCGCCGCTCGTGCTGGCCGGGCCGGCCGGCTGGGGGGCCGGTGAGGCGCCGCCGCCGGACGTCGTGCTCACCGGCTTCCTCGCCGACGCCGACCTGCGCTCCGTCGTCGCCGGCGCCGCGTGCCTGGTGCTGCCGTCGCTCTACGAGGGCTTCGGCCTGCCCGTGCTCGAGGCGCTGGCCTGCGGCGTGCCGGTGCTCGCCTCGGACCTGCCCGTGCTGCGCGAGGTCGGCGGCGACGTCGTCGCGCACGCCCCGGTCGGCGACGTGGACGCCTTCGCCGCGGGCCTGCTCGCGGTGCTCGCCGACCCCGGGGCACCCGGTCCGCGACGGGCCCGGGCGGCCACCGCCACCTGGGGGCGGTGCGCCGGGCTCACGCTCGAGGCCTACCGGCGGGCGACGAGCGAGTAGTCCTGCGGCCCGTAGAGCTGGTGGTTGAGCCGGGCGAAGGCCTCGTCGAGCCGCCCCTCGGTGGGGTCGAGGTCCCCCAGCGGCGGCACGTGCAGCGAGGTGGCGGGGGAGTGGTACTGCACCTCGACGCTGCGGAACCCGCTGGACTCCGCGAGCCAGGACAGCAGCGCCGGGTGCAGCGGCTGCACGTGCGTCGGGTCCAGGAGGTAGCTCTCGTGCAGCGTGAGGAACGTCATCGGGTTGGGCGTCTCGGCGACGAACAGCCCGCCCGGGCGCAGCTTGCGGGCCGACAGCTCGAGCAGCTCGAGCAGGTCGTCGACGACGAGGTGCTCGACGACGTGGAAGGAGACGACGGCGCCGAGCGAGCCGTCCTCGAGCCCGCGCAGGTGGTCGGCGCCGAGCGCCTCCACCACCGGCACGCCGCGCTCGCGGGTCTGCGCCGCGAGCGCGGGCTCCGGCTCGACCCCCACGACGTCCCACCCGCGGCCGTGCAGCACCTCGAGCAGCTCGCCGCGCCCGCAGCCGATGTCGACCAGCGGGCCGCGGCCGACGGCCTCGGTGCCCTCGAGCAGCGGCAGGTAGCGCGCGGCGAGCGCTGCGCCGACGCTCGCCGGGTCGCCCCGGAAGCGCCGCTCGAAGCCGGCGTAGTCGAAGCGCCGGGGGTGCTTGCCGGCGTACGGGTCGGTCGGGGCGGGGGTCCCGGAGCCGGCGGCGGGGGTCCCGGGGGAGGCAGCAGCGGGCGCGCTGCCCGGGGAGGCGGCGGTGTGGCCGCGCAGGTCGCGGCGCAGCTCGTGCACCAGGTAGACCGTCTCGCGGTAGGCCGCGGCCGCCCCTGCCAGCCCGTGCTCGCGCGACATCGCGGCGCCGAGCTCCTCCAGCGCCGCCTCGAGCCGCTCGACGCGGGAGAGCAGGCTGGTCGCGACGAGCTGCACCTCGTGCGTGCCGTGCCGCAGCCGGTCGTCCTCGCCGTCGAGCCGCACCCCCAGCGCGACGACCTCGCGCACCAGGCGCTGCTCGAGCGCGTCGAGGTCGGCCTGCACCAGGCGCGCGCCGAGCCGGCGCACCGCCCCCCGGCCGCGCCCCAGCAGCTCGCCCACCGTCGCCACCTCCCCCGCCCCTGTGTCGCCCCCCGCCGTCGTCGCCGAGCACCTTGGCACACCGCCGCGCTCCCGGGTCGGCACGGGGCCCGCCGGTATGCTCGGCCCCTCAGCCAGCCCATCCGCCTGCCGAGGGGACGCACGTGCCGCACGACGACCAGGCACGGCCCTCGACCGCGGTCCTGGACCCGCGGGCCGACGGCCCGCTGCACGCCCACCCCGGCGACGACCGCCTCGTGCGGGCCAGCACGCCCGCGACCTTCCTGCGCGGGACCGCCGAGGACTACCGCGCGATCTGGGCCTACCGCGAGCTGCTCGAGCAGCTCGTGCGCAAGGAGCTCAAGGTCAAGTACAAGGAGTCGGTCCTCGGCTTCTTCTGGTCGATGGCCCGGCCGATGCTCCAGATCGTCATCTACTACGTCGCCTTCACGATCTTCCTCGGCAGCCAGCAGCCGGCCTTCGCGATCTTCGTCTTCACCGGTCTGGTCATCTGGGGCTTCTTCACCGACGTCGTCGGCGGCTGCACCGGGTCGGTGGTCGGCAACGGCGCCCTCATCAAGAAGACGTCGTTCCCGCGCGAGGTGCTGCCGCTGTCCGTGGTCGGCGCGGCGCTGGTCAACTTCTGCTTCCAGATGGTCGTGCTGCTGCTCGCGCTCGGGGTCGCCGAGCTCGCCGGCTTCCGGGTCGCGCCCAACCTCACGCTGCTGCTCGTGCCGCTCGCGCTCGTGGTCGCGGTCGTGTGGGCGGCCGCGGTCGGGCTGGTGCTGGCCGCCGCGACGGTCTACCTGCGCGACCTGCAGTACCTCGTCGACGTCATGCTGCTGGCCGGCTTCTGGCTCTCACCGGTCGTCTACCCGATCACCTACCCGGTCGACAACCTGTCGCAGCGCGGCCACGGCACGCTGCTCGAGGTCTACCTCGCCAACCCGATGACCAACGTCATCGCGACGTTCCAGCGGGCGTTCTACACGATGGGCGAGCAGTTCACCTTCGCCGGCTCGCTGCTGCCGCGGCTGCTCGTGCTGCTCGTCGTCGGGCTCGTCGCGCTCTGGGCCAGCCAGCGCACCTTCGCCCGGCTGCGCGGCCGGTTCGCCCAGGAGCTCTGAGCCGTGGCCACCGCCATCCGGGTGCACGACGTCAGCACGCGCTTCCGCATCAACGCCAACAAGTCGCTCAAGGAAGTGCTCGTCAACTTCCGGCAGACCCGCGACAACCTGCACGACTTCTGGGCGCTGCGCGACGTGAGCATGGAGGTCGAGGACGGCACGACCCTCGGCCTGATCGGCCACAACGGCTCGGGCAAGTCGACCCTGCTCAAGGTCATCGGCGGCATCCTCACGCCGACCGAGGGCTACGTCGAGCGGCGCGAGCGGCTCGCCGCGCTGCTCGAGCTCGGCGCCGGCTTCCACGGCGACCTCACCGGCCGGGAGAACGTCTTCCTCAACGCCTCGATCCTGGGCATGTCGCGCCGGGCGACCGCCTCGGCGTTCGACGAGATCGTCGACTTCTCCGGCATCGAGCAGTTCATCGACACCCCGGTGAAGTTCTACAGCTCGGGCATGTACGTCCGGCTCGCCTTCGCCGTCGCGGTCAACATCGATCCCGACATCCTGCTCGTCGACGAGGTCCTCGCCGTCGGCGACGAGGCGTTCCAGCGCAAGTGCCTGGAGCGCATCCGGGCCTTCCAGCGCGACGGCAAGACCATCGTGTTCGTCACCCACGGGCTCGACCTCGCCCGCGAGCTGTGCGACCGGGTGGTGCTGCTCGACCACGGCCGGGTGGCCTTCGACGGCGACCCGGTCGCCGCGGTGCGCAAGATCCGCCAGGACTTCCAGGACCTCGCCGACTCCGAGCGCCGCGAGGTGCCCGACGCCGAGGTCGGCGACCGCACGATGACCATCGACCGGGTCGACGTGCTCGACGGCGCCGGGCGGCCCGCCACCCGGTTCCGGCCGGAGGAGGCCTTCGGCATCCGCTTCACCGTGAGCGCGCCGACGCGCGTCGAGGACTGGGTCGCCGGCATCGCGATCGAGAACCAGTACGACCAGCTCTGCTACGGCTCCAACACCCACCTCATGGGCCAGGACCTCGGCCCGGTGCAGGGCCGCAGCGAGGTGACCTTCACCGTCCCGCGCCTGCACCTGGCCGAGGGGCACTACCACGTCACCGTGGCCGTGCACGGCGCGCAGGGCCCGGAGTACCACCGGCTCAACCGGGTCGGCGCCTTCCGGGTCTTCAGCGACCTCGTGCAGGACGGGCCGGTCCACCTCGAGCCGGCCGTGAGCGTCGCGCGGGCGGCCGACGGGCAGGAGGCCCTGCGTGCCTGACCCCGCCCCGCGCCCGCCGGTCGACCGGCGCGGCCGGATCGCCGTCGTGCCCGCCCGCTTCGGCCCCACGATCATCGGCGGCGCCGAGATCGTCCTGCGCAAGATCGCCGAGGGCCTGCAGGAGCGCGGCTGGGACGTCGAGGTGCTCACCACCTGCGCCCTGGACTACTTCTCCTGGACCAACGAGGCGCCCGCCGGCACCGCCGTCGAGGACGGCCTGACGGTCACGCGCTTCCCGGTCGCCCCCTCGACGGCGCAGGCCGAGCGCGACGCGCTCGGGCACCGGGTGCTCGCCGGCGACCGGCTCACGCCGCAGGAGCAGATGCGGTGGATCAACGCCGACGTCCGGGTGCCCGACCTCTACAGCCACCTGCTCGAGCACGCGTCCGACTACCGCGCGCTGCTGTTCGGCCCGTACCTGTTCTGGCCGGCCTTCGCGTGCTCGCAGATCGCCCCCGAGCGCAGCCTGCTGTGGACCTGCCTGCACGACGAGCCGTACGCCTACCTGCCCGTCTTCGAGCCGATGCTGTCCGGCCTCGCGGGCCTGTTCCTGCAGACCGGGCCGGAGCACGAGCTCGCCCACCGGGTCGACGGCTCGCTCGCGCCGCACGCCGTCGTGGGCTGCGGGGTGGAGGTGCCGGCGTCGTACGACCCGGAGGGCTTCCGGCAGCGCCACGGCATCGACCGGCCGTTCCTGCTCTACGCCGGCCGCCGCGAGGGGGCCAAGGGCTGGGACGAGCTGCTCGCCGCCTTCGGCCGCGCGGTCACCCGCCGGGGCCTGCCGTTCTCGCTGGTGACGATGGGCGCCGGTCCGGTCGTGCCGCCGCCGGGGCTGGAGGACCGGGTCGTCGACCTGGGCTTCCTGCCCGACGACGAGCGCGACAACGCCTACGCCGCGGCCGCCGCGTACGTCCAGCCGTCGCGCTACGAGGCCTTCTCGCGCACGATCATGGAGTCGTGGCTGGCCGGCACGCCGGTCATCGGCGTGGGGGAGGGTGGCGTCGTGCGCTGGCACGTCGAGCGCTCGCAGGCCGGCATCGTCTACGACGACGAGCACGAGCTCGAGGAGGCGCTGGCGTTCGTCGCCGAGCGCCCCGAGCTGGCCGCCCGCCTGGGCGCGCGGGGGCGGCAGTACGTCCTCGACCACTACCGCTGGGGCGACGTGCTCGACCGGATCGAGGACCGGGTCGAGGCGTGGGTGCCCGCCGACGGCGTCCCGCGGCCGGTCGCGCCCTGCCCCGGGGGGCTCGGATGAGCTCGGTGCTCATGGTCACGCCGTACCCGCCGCTGCGGGACGGCATCGCCAACTACGCCGTGCAGCAGGTCCTCGCGCTGCGGGCCGCCGGCCACGACGTCACCGTGCTGTCGCCGGGCCCGTCCGCGGCGCACCTGCACCTGGACCTGGCCGGCGTGCGCGGCGCCGCGGCGCTCGCCCGCCGCGTCCGCGCCTACGACGAGGTCGTCGTGCAGTACCACCCGGTCTTCTTCTACGACAGCGGCGCGTCCGGCCGCCGGTCGGCGACCGACCTCGCGCTGGCCGCCGCCTTCCGCCGCGCGAAGCGGTCGGTGGTCGTGCTGCACGAGGTGGAGTACGCCGAGTTCGAGGCCGACGCCTCGCGCCGCCGGGCCGCGGGCGTGCTGTGGCGCAGCCTGGACGAGCTGCACTTCCACAGCGAGGTCGAGCGCGACCGCTTCCTCGCGCTGTTCCCCGTCGACCCGGCCCGCACGAGGGTCGTCGCGCACGGCGAGACCTTCGTCCGGCGCACCCGCGCCGACCGGGCCGCCGCGCGGGCCAGCCTCGGGCTGCCCGCCGACGGGCTGGTGATGCTGTCCATCGGCTTCATCCAGCGGCACAAGGGCTTCGACCGGGCCGTGCGGGCGTTCGCCGGGCTGCACGAGGCCGGCGCGGAGCTGCACGTCGTCGGCAGCACCCGCCTCGACGAGCCGGAGTTCCTGGCCTACCTCGCCGAGCTCGACGAGCTCACCGCGGCGACGCCCGGGGCGCACCTGCACGTGGGCTACGTCAGCGACGAGCGCTTCGACCGCTGGCTGGTCGCCTGCGACGTCGTCGTCCTGCCCTACCGCGAGATCTGGTCCTCCGGGGTGCTCGAGCGCGCCGCGCTCTACGACCGGCCGGTGATCGCCACCCGCGTCGGCGGCCTCGCCGACCAGGCGGGCGATCGCCGGGTGACCTTCGTCGACGACGACGACGCGCTGCGCAGCGCGCTGCGCGCCGTGGCCGGGCTCGAGGAGTTCGCCGAGGTCGCCGACCGCTGGCCGGGCGCCGACGTGGCCGACGACGACCTGTGGGCGGCGGTGCAGGGCGAGGTGCGGCGCCGGGCCGCGCAGCGACGCGGCGTCGCGGTCGTGCGGCCCGGGACCGCCCCGACGACGGCCGTCCCCGCCGCGACCGGCCTGCGCCTGAGCACGCCCGTCCGGCGGCTGCCCCCGGCGCACACGCCCGCCCCGACCTCGAGCCGGCTCGGCGTCTCCGCCGTCAAGCGGCTGGTGCAGCGCCTCACCGACTGGCAGGTGCGCCCGCTCGTGCAGGACGTCGACGCGCTGCGGACGGCGACCGTGCGGGCGCTGGAGGCGGTCGAGGCCGAGCTGGCGAGCCGCCCGCGCAGCGAGCGGGGCAGCTAGCGGGGCAGGACCGCCGTCGCGCCGGTCGCCGCGGTCCAGGTGACCGAGCCGCGGACGAAGTCGCTGCGGCGCCCCCCGGCGACGGAGTACTCGCCGCTCACCGGCAGGCCGAGCGAGCCGGTCGGCCCGCCGGTGGCCTTCCACCGGTCGCGGATGGCGCCGAGGACCTCCCAGGCGCCGGTGCGCTCGGACCAGTGCACCTCGCCGCGCTCGAAGCGCGAGACCCGGCCGCCCGGCGCGGCGGAGTCCTGCTCCTCGGCGACCGGCAGGCCCAGCACGGACGCCGGGCCGCCGAGCTGGCGCCACCGGGTGAGGATGCCGCCGACCACGCCGTGCGCCCCGGTGGCGGTGCCCCAGTCGATCTCGCCGCGGTCCAGGACGCTGAAGGCGGCCCCGGTGCGCGGGTCGCGCTGCTCGTCACCGACCGGCAGGCCCCAGCGGGCCGCACCCCCCGTGCGGTCGAAGTGGTCGAGGATGCCGCCCTGCAGGCTGCGGGTGCCGCCGGAGGCGGTCCACCACAGCCGGCCGAGCTGGGTGTCGTTGACCCGCGCGCCGTCGGCGGCGTGCTCGCCGCTCGTGGGCAGCCCGAACCGGGCGGGACCGCCGGCGGCCAGGTAGTGGCCCAGGATCCCGCCGTACACCTCGTGGGCCCCGGTGGCGCGCGACCACCAGACCCGGCCGCCGGCGAACGCGGACACCCGCGAGCCCGGCACCTCGCCGTCGGCCTCGCTGCTCACCGGCAGCCCGAGCGGGCCGCCCGCCGCGCCGAGCGCGAGGTAGCGCTCCAGGACCGCGCCCTGCACGGTCTGCGCGCCGGTCGACGGGCTCCACCAGATCCGGGCCGCGGTGAAGCTCGAGGAGCGCGAGCCCGCGACCCCGCCGCCGGTCTCGTCCGTGGTGGGCAGCCCGAGCGCGCCCGGCCCGCCGGACGCGGAGTAGCGGGACAGGATCGCCCCGACCACCGCGTGGGCGCCGGTGGCGGAGCCCCACAGCACCTGCCCGCCGGCGAAGCCCTGCGCCCGGCCGCCCGGCACGGCGTACTCCGGGGTCGTCGGCGCGCCCAGCGGCCCGCCCTCGCCGCCCGCGCCGCGCCAGTAGGAGCCGATGGCCCCGCTCACGGTGAGCGCCTGGGGGACCACCCCGCGCCGCGCCTGGTCGCCGCGGAACGTGGGCCAGGCCAGCCGGCTGCCGGCCGGGCCGAGGTCGACGGCCATCGTCGCGGCGTCCCACACCGGGTGGTAGCCGTAGCAGTCGGAGCGGCACAGCATGACCGCCGTGTAGACCCAGGTGCGGCCGCCCCAGGTCGTCGCGGTCGCGGCGTTGCCGAGCGTCTGGCTGATCTCGCCGGGCCCGCGGGTCGGCTCGACGGCGCGCACCTCGACGCCGGTGGCCGCGTCGACGAGGTGCAGCTTGAAGTCGTAGGGGATCGCGGCGAGCATGCGGCCGTCGCCGAGCAGGTCGCCGACGACCGGGGAGGCGTCGACCTTGGGCAGCGGGGAGTAGCCGCACGGGCTCTTCTGCAGGGCGATGCAGGTGTCGGCGCCCCAGCGCACCCTGCCGTCGCTGTCGATCCGGTAGAGCCGGCCGCCGGTCCCGACGAAGGTCTCGAGCGTGCCGTTGCCGTCGACGTCGGCCAGCGCCGGCGAGGACATCGTCTTCTCCGGCAGGACGGCCGGCCAGCCGGGCAGCGGCGCGCCGGTGGCGGCGTCGAAGCCGTAGACCCGGCGGCCCGAGGAGCGGGTGTCGACGGCCGAGCCGGTGCCGCAGGGGCCGCTCGCACCGGTGTACATCATGCAGGGCATCTGGCCGGTCGCCAGCACGACCGACAGCCGGCCGTCGCCGCGGACGTCGCCGACGGCGGGGGAGGACCACGGCACCTGGCCGGGCATGAACTGCTTCCACCTCAGGACCAGGTCGCGGCTGAAGACCCCGACGAACCCGCCGGGGTTGCCGTAGGCGCAGTCGAACTGGGTGGAGTTGGCGTCGCAGTCCCAGGCGGCCACGACGTCGAGCACGCCGTCGCGGTCGACGTCGACGACCGCCGGTGAGGCCCACGAGGTGTCCTTGAGGAACACCTTGCGCCGCACCGAGCCGTCGTGGTTGAGCACGTAGAGGTGGTGGTCCCAGCGACGTGAGGACGATCTCGCTCCAGCCGTCGCCGTCGAGGTCGGCCGCGACGGGGGTGGAGAAGATGCCGCGCACGTGGGTCGGGAAGTTGTCGGTGAAGACCAGCGTGCGCATCAGCTCGCGCCCGTCACCGCTCCAGACCACGAGGTCGCCGCGCAGGTTGGCCGCGAGCACGTCGGGGCGGCCGTCGCGGTCCCAGTCGGTGACCACGGGCGAGGCCTGCACGCCGCCCGGCCCGGTGTAGAGGTCGCGGACCTTCGCGCCGTCCTCGCCGCGGCGCACGTGCACCCACCCGTCGGGGGTGCCGGTCACGACCTGCGGCGCGCCGCCCGCGACCGGCAGCAGGGCCGGCGCGGCGTACGCCTGGGTGTTCGTCGCCGGGCCCGGCAGGCCGTTGGGGTAGGCCTGGCCGTAGCGCCACAGGGTCGAGCTCGAGGTGCCGGCGTCGGCGGCGACAGCCGGGGAGGGGGCCCCGGTGAGCGCCAGGGCGGCCCCCAGGGCGAGGGCGGTGGCCGCGGCGGCGGCGGGTCGGCGCAGTGCGGTGCGGGGCACGTCGTCGAGCTCCTCGGGTCAGGGGGGCGGGCACCTGTCTACCGGGAGAGGTCGACGGACCTGCCCCCGGGCTTGAGCGACGCGCCGGGGTCGGTCGCGGCACGTCCCCTGGGCGCCCGCTCCCGCCGGTAGGCTCGGGCGGGTGGACGCCGCCCCCGTCGCCGAGCGGCCCGCCGCCGCGACCACCCGCAGCGAGCCGCCGCTGCTGAAGCCGCCGGGCGGCGACCGCCGGATGGAGTTCCTCGACGCGCTGCGCGGCGTCGCCGCGCTCTCGGTGGCCCTGCAGCACGGTGCCGAGCTGCTGTGGCCGGCCTACCTGCGCTGGTCGGTGGAGTACTTCCGGCCCGGCGAGTACGGCGTCTTCGTGTTCTTCCTGGTGAGCGGTTTCATCATCCCGGCGTCGCTGGAGAAGCGCGGCTCCGTGCGGGCCTTCTGGGTCGGGCGCTTCTTCCGCCTCTACCCGCTCTACTGGGTCGCGCTGGCGGCCATCGCGCTGCTCGCGGTCACCGTCGACCGCAGTCTCGCGACCGGCTTCGGGCGCTGGGACTTCGCGATCAACCTCAGCATGGTGCAGAACTTCACGACCGGGGCCAACGTCATCGGCGCCTCGTGGACGCTCGCCTTCGAGATGGTCTTCTACCTGCTGTGCTCGGCGCTGCTGCTGTCCGGGCTGCACCTGCGCTCCGCGCAGATCGCCACCGGGCTGCTCTGGCTCTCGGCCGCGGGCGGGGTGCTCGTCCCGTCGTACGCGCTCAAGGACCCCTCGCGGCAGACGGCGGCCCTGGCGCTCGGCATCTTCGCCGCCGTGCTGTCGGTGCTCGTCCTGTCCGGCACGGCCCGCACCCGCGCGACGGTCGCCGGCACGCTGCTCACCGGGGGCCTGGCCGTCGGGCTGCTGCTCAACCGGCCCGAGTCCTGGTGGTTCGCGCTGCTGCTGCTCGGCACGATGTTCACCGGGACGACCGTCTACCGCTGGTACGTCGGGCAGGGCTCCGGCGCCCAGGCCGTCGTCGCGGCCTCCACGGCCGTCGTCGCGGCGCTCGTCGGCACCTGGGTCAACGTCGAGGACCGCATCGACCTGTCGGCCGCCGGTGCGCACCACACCTGGAAGCCGGAGTTCGCGACCTACGTCGCGGCGCTCGCGACCTTCGGCCTGGCGCTCGCGCTGCGCCGCCGGGCCTTCCCGCGGGTGCTGACCTACCTGGGCACCATCAGCTACAGCGTCTACCTCGTGCACGCGATCGTCATCCACGTCGTGCCGCCGGTCGGCGGCAAGGTCGTGGCGCTCACGGTCTGGACCGCGATCATCCTGGCGATCTCCAGCGTCACCTACCGCCTCGTCGAGGCGCCGTTCCACGAGTTCGGCCGGTCGCAGGCGCGGCGCGTGCCCGGACCGGGACGCCCCTCCGCGGCGCCCGCCGCCCGGGTGTCGGCGTGACCCTGGTCGACCACGGCCTGCACGACCCCGACCCGGCGGCGGCGCGGCTGCCGCGCCCCGGGCGCCCGCCGCGCGCCCGCCGGTCCCCGGCCCGGGCGCTCGGGCGCGGGACGCGCCGCCACGCCGGCCTGCTCGTCCTGCTCGCGCTGGCGGTCGCGGCCCGCGCCGCCGTCGTGCTGGCGTACGACCCGGCGCTGTGGTTCCCCGACTCGACCGACTACGTCCGGGCGGCGCAGACCGGCGTGCCGCTGGTGCACCGGCCGTTCGGCTACTCGGCGTTCCTCGCCCTGCTCGACGGGCTCGTGCCCTACCGCGGCGTCGCCCTCGTGCAGCACGGCCTGGGGCTGGTCTCGACGGTGCTCGGCTACGCCCTGCTGGTGCACCGGGGGGTGCGCCGGCGCTGGGCGCTGCTCGCGGCCGCGCCCGTCGCGCTCGACGCCTACGTCCTGGACATCGAGCACTTCGTGCTCGCCGAGGCCCTGTTCACCGCCCTGCTCGCCGGGGCGGTCACCGCGCTGCTGTGGAAGGAGCGCCCGGGCGCGCTGCTCGTCGGGCTCTCGGCGCTGCTGCTGTCGGCCTTCACGCTGACCCGGACGGTCGGCACCTTCGTGCTGCTCGTCGTCGCGGTCTACCTCGTCGTGCGGGTGGTGCTGCGCACGCTGCGCTGGACGGCGCTCGTCGCCTTCGCCGTCGTCGTCGCCGCGACCCTCGTGCCGTACGCGCAGTGGTTCGCGAGCACCCACGGGACGGCGGCGATCACCGACTACACCGGCCACTTCCTGTACGGCCGGACGTCGAACTTCGTGCGCTGCGACCGGCTCGACGTGCCCGAGCGGCTGCAGGGGCTGTGCCCGCTCGTGCCGCCGGAGGAGCGGCCGATCGGCGACTACTACGTCTGGGACGTCTACAGCCCCGCCAACTACGCCCCGCCGGGCGGCACGCCGCGCTACACCGACGAGGACCTCAAGGCGTTCTCGCTGCTCGCGATCGAGGGTCAACCGCTGGACTTCCTCGCCATGACCGCGGGCAGCACGGTGCACTACTTCCTGCCGCTGCGCGCGTCCGGGTCGCGCGACACCTGCCCGGTCTGGTGGGTGTTCCCCGACGCGGCGCCCGACCCGGCCTCGCCGGAGCACGCGTGCCTGCCGCTGCTGGCGCCTCCCGGGTCGCTGCGCGACGCCGTGACGGCCGCGGACACCCCGCCGACGACCGCGGCGGAGCCCGGGCTCGTCCGGCCGCTGCAGTGGTACCAGGTCTTCGTCGTCACCCCCGGCCCGGTGCTCGGGCTGTGCGCGCTCGCCGGCCTGCTCGCCCTCGTGCTGCCGCGGGGGAGCGGCGGCTCCCGGGCCCGGCTCGACCCGGCGCTGCTGTCCGTCGTCGGGCTCACGCTGCTCGCCGTGCCCTCGGCCACCGCCGCGTTCGACTACCGCTACCTGCTGCCGACGCTCGTCGTGCTCCCCACCGCCGCCGCCCTGGCTGCCCTCCGCGCGCCCGGTGGGCTGCGCCGCACCCGGAAGGACACCCCCGCGTGAAGCTGTCCATCCTCATGGCCGCCTACAACGAGTCGGCCCGCATCGCCGCCGCGGTGAAGCAGGTGCTCGACACCGAGTACCCCTGCGAGGTCGAGCTCGTCGTCGTCGACGACGGCAGCGCCGACGACACCTGCGCGCTGGCCAGCGCGGTCGCCGACCCGCGGGTCAAGGTGGCCCGGCACCCGGTCAACCGGGGCAAGGGCGCGGCGGTCAAGACGGCCGCCGGGCTCGCCACCGGCGACTACATGATCATCTTCGACGCCGACCTGGAGTACTCGCCGGACGACATCGTCCACCTGCTGCAGGCCGTGCTGCACGAGGACGCCACCGTCGTCTTCGGGGCCCGCCGCTTCGGCAGCTCGACGGCCCACTCGTTCTGGTACGTCCTGGGCAACAAGGCGACGACCTTCGCGGCGAACGCGCTGTTCAACTCCTGGATCAGCGACCTGCACACCTGCCTGAAGATGATGCCGCTCGAGCTGTTCCGCGAGCTGCCGCTGCAGGCCAACGGCTTCGGGCTGGACACCGAGCTCACGGCCAAGCTGCTCGCGCGCGGGCTGCGGCCGTACGAGGTGCCGATCGGCTACAAGGCGCGCAGCCACGAAGAGGGCAAGAAGATCACCTGGCGCGACGGCGTCGAGTCGCTGTGGATCCTCGGGCGGGTCCGGGCGACGTCGCGGCGCGACCGCTCCGCCGTCCGCTAGCCCGTCCGGGGGCCGGGCACCGACGCCCGCACGCAGCCCTTGCCCGCGGCCTTCGCCGCGTAGAGCGCGACGTCCGCGGCGCGCAGCAGGGCGCGGCCGCCCGTGCCGTCGGCCACGGCGGCGCCGGCGCTGGCGCCGAGCCGCACCTGCTGCCCGTCGAGCGCGTACGGCGCGCGCAGCGCCGCGACGAGGAGCTCGGCGAGCTCGTCGACCTCGTCGGGACTGCCCTCGTCGAGCAGCGCGACGAACTCGTCGCCGCCGAGCCGCACGGGCAGTGCCCGGGCACCGCACGCCGCGCGCAGCCGCTGGGCCACCTCGACGAGGACCGCGTCGCCGGCCGCGTGGCCGTAGGTGTCGTTGACCGCCTTGAAGCCGTCGAGGTCGAGCAGGACGAGCCCGCCGACCGGCGACGGGCCGTCGAGGCGCTCGGTGAGGCGGGCGCGGTTGGCCAGCCCGGTGAGCGGGTCCTGGAACGCCAGGTCGTGCAGCCGCCGCTCGAGCCGGCGGCGCTCGGTGACGTCGGCGTAGACGCCGAGGTAGCCGGTCACCCGCCCCGTCTCGTCGCGCAGCGCCGACGACGTCATCTCCACCTCGACGGCGTGACCGTCGCGGTGCCGACGCGTGGTCTGCCCCCGGCGGGCCCCGTCGTGCTCGAGGTCGCGCAGCCGGCGGTCGTAGGTCGAGGCGTCGGCGACGGGGTTGGCGCCCCCGAGCACCTCCTGCGCGGACCAGCCGAAGACCTGCTCCGCCGCCCGGTTCCACGTCCGCACCCGGCCGGCCAGGTCGAGCTCGACGATGGCGGTCGGCACCTGCGCGACCACGGCCGACAGCCGGGTCAGCGTCTGCGACCGCTCGGTGGCCTCCGTGGTCAGCCGCTCGTGCAGCAGCGCGTTGTCCAGCGCCACGCTGGCCTGCGCGGCGTACATCTCGAGCAGCTCGAGGGCGTCCGCCCCGGGCCGGCGGCCGTCCTCGGGCAGGTCGACGCTGAGGACGCCGACGAGGCCGGAGCGGGCGGTCTGCAGCGGGGCGAGCAGGGCGTCCTCGGGGTGCCAGGCGTCCTCGCCGGACCCCACCGCCACCTCGACCGCCACCCCCACCGGCACCTGCACCGCCGCCGGCACCCAGGTGGGCACGTCCTGCGCGTCGTGGTGGTCGTAGTCGACGAGCAGGCTGCCCACCGGCGTGCAGGCCGCGAGCCAGGCGTCCCAGACGTCGCGCGCCCCGCGCTGCCCGAGGAGCGCGGCGCGCGCGCCGTCGTCGCCCTCGCAGGCCACCACCTCGAGGTCGCCGTCGGGACGCACGAGGTTGACGACGGCGACCCGGAAGCCGAGGCCCTCGATCACCCCGCGGCAGACCGAGGTGAGGGTGCGGTCGAGGTCGAGGTCGCCGTTGAGCGTGCGGACCAGGCGGTGCAGCCGGCGCAGGGACGCCGTCCGCGCACGCTCGCGCTGCTGCGCGGCGCTGCCGACCGGGTCCACGTGTCCAGGTTCGGCACGCGGGGGGCCGGGCCTGAGGCCCGTCCGGCCGGTGGCCTGCCGGTGACCTGCCGGTGACCTGCCGGTGACCTGCCGGTGACCGGTCAGCGAGCGTCGAGCGGCACCTGGGCGACGGCGAACACCGACTGGCCGAACGGCGGCCGCACCCGCGACTCGACCGCCCGCAGCACCGGCACGACGCGCGTGTCGAAGAACGACACCGGGGTCTCGTCGGTGCGCTTCTTGAGCAGGCGCATGAGCACGATCCAGCCGAGCAGCCCGACGGCGTTGACGTAGTGCACGTCGACCGGCCGCAGCCCGGCGCCGACCAGCGCGCGGGTCAGCGTGCGGCGGGTGTAGCGGCGGTAGTGGCCGATCGAGCGGTCGAAGTCGCTCATCGCGATCTCGAAGGCCGGGACGATGAGCACCACGGCCCCGCCCGGCCGGACCAGGCCGGCGAAGGACCGCAGCGCCGCGACGTCGTCCTCGATGTGCTCGAGCACGTTGAGGGCGACGAGCGCGCTGTGCCCGGCGGTCTCGGTGATCGGCACCTCGAGCTCGCGCACGACGACGTCCTCGCGCCCGGCGAAGCGCGCCCGCAGGCCGGCCAGCCGCCCGGGATCGGCCTCGGAGGCGGTGAGCACGCGGCCCGGACGGGCCCAGACCTCGGCGTAGTCGCCGGTGCCGGCGCCGACCTCCAGCGGGCTCTCGCCCAGGTGCGGCTCGGCGAGCCCGGCGAGCCAGCCGATGTAGTTGCCGGCGTCGGCCATGGCGTCGAGCACCTGCGACTGCAGCGGGCTGGACTCCTCGCGGGTGGGCGTGGCGCGCGCGGTGGGCTCGGGCATGCCGGCGAGCATAGTGAGCGGGGCCGGTGCGGCCCGGGCGACGAGGGGGAGCGGGTGCGCGTCACGGTCCTGCTCGAGCAGCTGCTCGCGCCCGTGCCCGGCGGCACCGGGCGCTACAGCCGCGAGCTCGCGGCGGCGCTGGCCCGCACGGCGCCTGCCGGGTCCGCGGTGCGGGGCGCCGTGGCGCTGCACCGCGACGTCGGCGCCGCTCGCGTGGCCGGGGTCGGCGGCCCCCGCCGGCTCCCGCTGCCCCGGCCGGCGCTGTTCCGCGCGTGGGAGCGCGGGCTCGGGCCGGGGGTGCGCGCCGACCTGGTGCACGCGCCGACGCCGCTGGCCCCGCCGCGACGCGGCCGGCCCCTGGTCGTCACCGTGCACGACGCGGTGCCCTGGACGCACCCCGGGACGCTCACCCCGCGCGGCGTCGCCTGGCACCGCGCGGCCGTCGGCCGGGCCGTGCGCACCGCGGACCTGCTCGTCGTGCCGACGCACGCCGTCGCGGCCGAGCTCGCCGAGCACCTCCCGCTCGCCCCCGACCGGGTGCGCGTCGTGGGGGAGGGCGTCAGCGCCGACCTGGCGCTGCCCGTCGACGCCGCCGCCCGGGCGGTCCGGCTGGCGTTGCCGGAGCGCTTCCTGCTCACGGTCGCGACGCTGGAGCCGCGCAAGGGGCTCTCCGAGCTGGTCGCGGCGCTCGCCCGCCCGGGCGCTCCCGACCTGCCGCTGCTGTGCGCCGGTCAGCCCGGTTGGGGCGGCGCCGACCCGCTGGCCCTGGCCGCGGCCGCGGGCCTGCCCCCCGGCCGGGTGCGGGTGCTCGGCCGGGTCGCCGACCCCGACCTCGCGGTGCTCATGGCCCGCGCGACCGCGCTGGTCGTGCCGAGCCGCAGCGAGGGCTTCGGCCTGCCGCTGCTGGAGGCGATGTCCCTCGGCACGCCGGTGCTGCACAGCCCGGCCCCGGCGCTCGTCGAGGTCGCCGGGGGCGCCGGGCTCGTCGCGCCGCTGGACCCCGACGGCCTGGCGGACGGGCTCGCGCAGGTCGTCGGCGATGAGGGACTGCGGGCCCGGCTGCGGGCAGCAGGCCCGGGGCGGGCGGCGGCCTACAGCTGGGACGGTGCGGCGCGCGCCCTCTGGCTGGCCTACGGCGACCTGCTCGGCGCGTAGGCTCGGCGCCGGTGCCCGGTCGAGCCTCGGGCCGCCCGCGCCCTCGCCCGTGCCGTCAGGAGCCCGCGCTGTCCCCGTCCCCCCGCGTCCTCGTCGACGCGACCGCCGTCCCCGCGGACCGGGGCGGGGTGGGCCGCTACGTCGACGGCCTGGTCGCCGCGCTGGGCGCCCGCGACGCCGACCTGGCCCTGGTCTGCCAGCGGGCCGACGCCGACCGCTACGGCGCGCTGGCGCCGCACGCCCGCGTCGTCGCCGGCCCCGCGCCCATCGCGCACCGCGCCGCCCGGCTGGCCTGGGAGCAGACCGGGCTGCCGCTGGTCGCGTCGCAGGTCGAGGCCGACGTCGTGCACTCGCCGCACTACACGCTGCCGCTGCGCGCCGGCCGCCCCGTCGTCGTGACGCTGCACGACGCGACGTTCTTCACCGAGCCGGGGATGCACACGACGGTGAAGGGGACCTTCTTCCGGTCCGCCACCCGGACGGCGCTGCGTCGGGCGGCCCGCTGCGTCGTGCCGAGCCGGGCGACCCGCGACGAGCTGGTCCGCGAGCTGGGCGCCGACGCCGACCGGCTCGACGTGGCCCACCACGGCGTCGACCCGACCGGCTTCCACGTGCCCTCCGACGCCGAGAAGCAGCGGGTGCAGTCCCGCCTCGGGCTCGGCGGGCAGCCGTACGTCGCGTTCCTGTCGACCCTGGAGCCCCGCAAGAACGTGCCGGCGCTGGTCCGCGGCTGGGTGCAGGCGTGCGCCGGTCGCGACGACCCGCCCGCGCTGGTGCTCGCCGGCGGTGCCGGCTGGGACGACGGCATCGACGCCGCGGTCGCCGAGGTGCCGCCGCACCTGCGGCTGCTGCGCCCCGGCTACCTGCGGGTGGCCGACCTGCCCGGCTTCCTCGGCGGTGCGCTGGTCGTCGCCTACCCGTCGCACGGCGAGGGCTTCGGCCTGCCCGTGCTGGAGGCCATGGCGTGCGCGGCGCCCGTGCTCACCACCCGGCGGCTGTCGCTGCCCGAGGTCGGCGGCGACGCCGTGGCCTACACCGAGCCGGGGGTCGAGGCGATCGCCGCCGAGCTCGGCGCGCTCCTGGACGACCCCGACCGCCGGTCGCAGCTGTCCGCCGCCGGCGCGCAGCGGGCGCAGGAGTTCACCTGGGACGCCAGCGCCGAGGCGCACCTGGCGTCGTACGCGCTGGCCGCGGCCTCGTGACGGCCGGCCCGCTCGTGCGGGTCGTGGTCGTGACCTACTCGCCCGGCGACGCGCTGACCGCGTTCCTGTCCAGCCTGCGCACCGCGACGACCGGGTCGTACGAGGTGGTGCTCGCCGACAACGGCAGCACCGACGGCGCGCCGCAGGCCGCCGAGGGGCCGGGCGTGCGGCTGCTCGAGACCGGCGGCAACCTCGGCTACGGCCGCGCGGCCAACCTCGGGGCCTCCGACACCGACGCGCCCTGGCTCGTCGTGGCCAACCCCGACGTCACCTGGGAGCCCGGCTCGCTCGACGCGCTGCTCGAGGCGGGGGAGCGCTGGCCGCGGGCCGGCTGCCTCGGCCCGGCGATCCGCACGCCGGACGGCGAGCTCTACCCGTCGGCGCGGGCGTTCCCGTCGCTGGGCCGCGGGACCGGGCACGCGCTGCTGGGCTGGTGCTGGCCGGGCAACCCGTGGACCCGGGCCTACCGCGAGGAGGTCGGGCGGCCCGAGGAGGGGCCGACCGGCTGGCTGTCGGGCTCGCTCATGCTGCTGCGGCGCGAGGCGTTCCGGCAGGTCGGCGGCTTCGACCCGACCTACTTCATGTACTGCGAGGACATGGACCTGTGCCGCCGGCTCGCCGAGGCGGGCTGGGCCAACGTGCACGTGCCGTCCGCCGTCGTCACGCACACCGGCGGCCACGCCACGCGCCGCGCCCCGCGGGCGATGGTGCTCGAGCACCACCGCTCGCTCTACCGCTACCTGTCGCGGCAGTACGCCGGGCCCGCTCTGCTGCCGGTGCGCCTGGTGCTGCGCGCCGGGCTCGCGCTGCGGGCGCTCGTCGCGCTGCGCGTGCGGGCGGTCGGCGAGGGCGCGGCGCCCACCCGCTCGGCCGACCTGCTGGACGCCCCCGACCGCGAGGAGACCGCATGAGCCGGCACTGCCTGGTCCTGGCCGGGGGCTCCGGCACCCGGCTGTGGCCGTTCTCGACCGCAGGGTTGCCGAAGCAGCTCGTGCCGCTGCTGCAGGGCCGCTCGCTGCTGGAGATCGCCGTCGAGCGGGCGACCGCGGTCGTCCCGGCCGAGCAGGTCTGGCTCGGCGCCGGCGAGGCGCTGCGCGGCGCGGTGGCGGCCGTCCCCGGGCTGCACCCGGACCGGCTGGTCGTCGAGCCCTCCGGCCGCGACACCCTGCCCGCCGTCGCGCTGGGCTGCGCGACGATCGCCGCGCACGACCCGGACGCCGTCGTCGCGGTCCTCACCGCCGACCACCTCATCGAGCCGGTCGCCGACTTCGCCGCGACGCTCGCGCAGGGCTTCGCGCTCGCCGAGGACCGGGCCGACGTGCTCGTCACCTTCGGCGTCGTGCCGGACGCGCCCGCCACCGGCTTCGGCTACCTCGAGCTCGGCGAGACCCTGTCCGGTGACGCCCGCGAGGTCGCGCGGTTCCGGGAGAAGCCCGACCTCGCGACGGCCGAGCGGTTCGTCGCCGAGGGCGCGCTGTGGAACTCCGGGATGTTCGTCTGGCGGGCCGCGACGCTGCTGGCGGCGGTGCGGGCCTTCGCGCCGGAGACCGCCGAGGTCGTCGACCGGGTCGTCGCCGGCGACCGCGGGGCCTGGGACGCCCTGGGCAAGCTGTCGGTCGACTACGGCGTCATGGAGCCGGCGTCCGCGGCGGAGCAGTTCACCGTGGCGGCCCTCCCGCTGGCGACCCGCTGGCTCGACGTGGGCTCCTGGCCGGCGTACGGCGACGCCCTCGGCCGCGACGACGACGGCAACGCGGTCGCCGCCCGGTCGGTGCTGCTCGAGCAGCAGCGACTGCGTCGTCGACCTCCTCCGACCCCGACCACCTCGTCACGCTCGTCGGGTGCGAGGGTCTGGTCGTGGTCCACACACCGCAGGCGACGCTGGTGGTCCCGGCCGACCAGGCGCAGCGGGTCAAGGACCTGCAGGCCCGGGTCGCCGCGACCGCACCGGACCTGGCGTGAGGGCCACGGACGTCGTCGGCCTGGCCGGCTACGCGGTCGCGACGCCCTTCGTGGTCTCCCCGTCGCTGTTCAAGCGGATGTGGCACGCCCGCGACGCGCGGCTGTTCGCGGTGCACGAGGCCGGGGTGGTCATGATCGTCGCCGGGTGGCTCGCCCGGGACCGCACGCCGGCCGCCCTGCCCAACGCCGCGTACGGCGCCGCGCTCGCGGTGGCCTGGGTGCGGCACCGGCGCCGGTGACCGCGACCGTCCCCGTCGCCGCCCCGCCGGTCGAGACCGTCTGGCGCCCGCAGCACCCGGTCGACGTGCACCAGACCCTGTCGCCGATGCGCCGCGGTGCCGGCGACCCGACGCACCGGACCGCGGCCGACGGCGCGCTGTGGCGGACCACCTGGACGGCGGACGGGCCCGCGACGTACCGCCTGGAGGGCCGCGGGCTGCACGAGGTCGCCTGCGCGGCGTGGGGCCCGGGTGCGCAGCGCGTCGTCGCCGGGCTGCCCGACCTGCTCGGCGGTCGCGACGCCGCCGACGACTTCGACCCGCGGCGCCCGCGCTCGCCGACGCGCACCGGCGCTGCCCGGGGCTGCGCGTGCCGCGGTCCGGCCGGGTGCTCGAGGCGCTCGTGCCCGCCGTGCTCGAGCAGAAGGTCACCGGCAAGGAGGCGTTCGCGGCCTGGCGGTGGCTGGTGCTGCGGCACGGCACGCCCGCGCCCGGGCCGGCGCCCGACGGGATGCGCGTGCCGCCGCCCGCCGACGTGTGGCGGCGCGTGCCGTCGTGGGACTGGCACCGGGCCGGCGTCGACCCCAAGCGGGCGCGGACCGTCTGCGAGGCCGCCCGGGTCGCCGGGCGCCTCGAGGAGGCGGTCGGGATGACGCCGGACGACGCGGCCCGGCGGCTGCGCGCCGTGCCCGGCATCGGCGTCTGGACGGTGGCGGAGGTCGCCCAGCGGGCGCTCGGCGACGCCGACGCGCTCAGCGTCGGCGACTACCACCTCGCGGCCGCCGTCGGCTGGGCGCTGCTCGGCCGGCCGGTCGACGACGACGGGATGGTCGAGCTGCTGGAGCCGTGGCGGCCGCACCGCTACCGCGTCGTGCGGCTGCTCGGGGCCGCGGGAGCGCGCAAGCCCCGCTTCGGGCCGCGGATGACCGTGCAGGACCACCGGGCGCACTGAGGCCCGCCCGGCCGCCGGGTCGGGCACACTCGGCGGGTGCCCGTGCAGCCGCTCGCGCCCGGCGACCCGACCGCCGTCGGGCCGCACCGGGTGCTCGGGCGCCTCGGCCAGGGCGGGATGGGCACCGTCTTCCTCGGGCTGACGCCCGACGAGCGGGCGGTCGCGGTCAAGGTGCTGCGCGACGGGCCGGCCGACGCCGACGGGCGGCGGCGCTTCCGGCAGGAGCTGGAGGTGCTGCGGCGGGTGCGCGGGCCGCACCTCGTCGAGGTGCTCGACGGCGACGCCGAGGCGGCCACGCCGTGGATCGTCACCCGCTTCGTGCCGGGGCGGCGGCTCGACGAGGTCGTCGCCGACGGCGGGCCGCTGGACCCCGCGGCGCTGCTGCGGGTCGCCCTCGGCGTGGCCCGCGGGCTGCAGGCGCTGCACGCCGCCGGGGTCGTCCACCGCGACCTCACCCCGGGCAACGTCCTGCTCGTCGACGGGGAGCCGTACGTCATCGACCTCGGGCTCGCCCTCGTCGCCGACGTCACGGCGCTGACCCGCACGGGGCTCGTCATGGGCACCGCGGGCTACCTCGCGCCCGAGCAGGTGCTGGGCACCGGCTGCGGCCCGGCCGCCGACGTGCACGCCTGGGCGGCGACGGTCGCGCTCGCCGGGACGGGCCGCCCGCCGTACGGCACCGGACGCAGCGACGCGGTCCTGTACCGGGTCGTGCACGCCCCGCCCGACCTCGACGGGCTCCCGGCGGAGGTCGCCGACCTGGTGCGGCGGGGGCTCGCCAAGGACGCCGCCGCGCGGCCGGCGGTCGCCGAGGTCGTCTCGGCGCTGGCCGGGCTGCCGTCGCGGGACCTCGTCGGCGTGTCCTCCGGTCCCCAGCCGGCCGGGCTGCGGCCGCCGGAGGTCGCCGACGTGCTGGGCGACGGGGTCACGTCGGTGCTCGGCGACCTCGGCGCCGAGGTCACGGAGGTGCTCCGGCGGGAGGTGCGGGGCGGGACGGTGCCGCTCGCTCGGGAGCCCGTCGGGGACGGGACGCGGGTGCTGCCGCCGGTGGGGGAGCGGACGCAGGTGCTGCCGCCGGTCGGGGAGCGGACGCAGGCGGCCCCGCCGGTCGCGGCGCGGCGCCGCCGCCGCGGCGGCCCGCCGCTCGCGGCCCCGCCGCTCGACCCGCCGCTGCTCGCCGACCCGCCGCTGCCCGCGCCGACCGTGCGCCGGCCGGGGCACCTGCAGCGCGCCGTCGTCCTCGCGCCGGCCGTCGCCCTGCTCGCGGCGGCCACCCTGGTCCTGCCGCTGGCGGTCGGCGGGCTGGCGGTGCTGGGGCTGCTGGTCCTGCAGACCGGCGCCCGGGACGCGGCGCACTCCGCCCGCACCGTCGCCCGGCGCGGACCGCGGCGGCGCGACCCGGTGGTCCGCGTGCTCGGCCTGCCCTGGCGCGCCCTCGGCGCCGCGCTCGACCTGCTGCTCGGCCTGCCGCTCGTCGCCGTCGCGGCCGCGCTGCCGGGGTGGCTGGTGGCCCAGGCCGCCGGACCCGGACCGGGCGCGGCCGTGGCGGTCGTGGCGGGGGTGCTGGTGACGCTGTCGCGGCGCCGCTTCGGGTCGTCGCGGGACGCGGTGGGCGGGCTCGCGGCGGCTGCGGCTCCGTCGCCGGGTGCGGCCGCGGGACTCGGGCTGGCGCTGCTCGCGGTCGCCGGGGTGCTCCTGCTGGCCGCGCAGGGCGGGCCGCAGTGGTGGCCGGCGCAGGCCGCCGCGGGGTGCCCGGCACGACTGTGCGGCTGAGCTGCCCACAGGCGCCGCGGTCGTCCACATCGAGCCGCTGACCTGCGGTTCTGTCGGAGGTGGCGGCTAGGTTCTGACGCATGGAGCTCGTCACGCAGGACGGTCTGGAGGCCGAGGGTCTGCGGCTGCTGGGCGACCTCGCTCAGCTCGAGGCGGGGTGGTTCGCGGCCCGGGCCCGCCAGCTGCACCGCTCGGCGCAGTGGTCGGGCGAGCAGGGGCCGGACCGCTTCCTGGAGCTCGACGTGGCGGGCACGCTGCGGGTGGGCCAGGTCCGCGCCTCCAGCCTGCTGGACGACGCGTGCCGCCTCGTCGAGGGCCTGCCGGTGACGCTGGCGGCGCTCGAGGCCGGCCGCGTGCTGGTGGGGCAGGCCGAGGTGCTGCTGCGCGGGGTGCGGTCCTGCTCCGCGGCGGTGGCGCAGTGGGTCGACGCGCGGGTCTGGCAGGCCGACGACGCCGACCTGGCGGGCTGGTCCGGCGGCCGGCTGCGGCGCCGGGTCGCGCGGCTGGTGCTGCAGGGGGAGGCGGCCGTCGAGCCCGGCGGGTCGGAGCGGCGGCGGGCCCGGGCGCGTTCCGGGCGGCGGGTGTCGGTGCAGGGCGAGGCGGACGGGATGGCGTCGCTGTGGGCGCTGCTGCCCGCCGAGCAGGCGCGGGCGTTCACCCTCGGGCTCGACGAGCTGGCGGCCCGGCAGGCCGCGACCGACCGCGCGCTCGGGGTCGACCGCACTGCCGACCAGCGCCGCGCCGACCTGCTGGCGGTGCTGCCGGCGCTGGCGCTGCACGCCCTCGACGGCACGCCCGCCTGCACCTCGCCGGGCGACCCGACCGGCGCCGCCTGCGGCCGCGGGGCCGTCGTCGTGCACGTCCACGTCCCCGTGGCGACGGCCCTGGGCCGCTCCGACGCCCCCGGCGACCTCGAGGGGCACGGGCCGCTCGCCGCCGAGCAGGTGCGACGGCTGCTGCCCGGGGCGGTGCTGCGGCGGCTGCTCGTCGACGAGGCGACCGGCGAGCCCCTGACCGACCGCGACGACCAGGGGCTGCAGCCGGCTGCGCGGGTCGCGCGGCGGCGCGGCCGGCAGCGGACCGGGTCCGCCGACGCCGCGGAGCTGCGCCGCCAGCTGCTCGGCCTGCTGCCCACCGGCCCGCTCGAGCTCGTGGAGACCGCCGAGCCGCAGCACGACCCGTCGGCCGGCCTGGCCCGCCAGGTCCAGCTGCACGACGGCCTGTGCACCGGCCCGGGGTGCGGCACCGCGGCCCGGCGCTGCGACCTCGACCACGAGGAGCCGTACGACGCTGGCGGCCCGACCGCGTCGTGGAACCTGTCGGCCAAGAGCCGGCGCTGCCACCGGGCCAAGACCCTGAGCTGGACCGTCCGGCGCACCGGCACGGGAGGGCACGCGTGGACCAGCCCGACCGGCCGCACCTACCGCGTGCCGGCCGCCTGGGCGCCGCCGCCCGAGCCGGACCGCACCCCGAGTCCCGACGCTCCGGACGAGCCGCCGCGGGGACCGCGCACCGACCGGGGGCTCACCCCGCAGCTCGACGTCGTCCCCACGCCACCCGCGCCGCCGCCGGTGCCGTGGCCCGAGCCCGACTTCTGAGGGGAGCTGCTCGCTCCTAGCGGACGAGCACCACGTCGTCGGCCGACCGCGGGGGCCGGTCGGGCGCCGGCGCGGCCGAGTGGCCCACCGCCACCGCGCCCAGCGGCTCCCAGTCGGCGGGCAGGTCGAGCACCCGCCGTACGACGTCGGGGCAGAACATCGTGCTCGACACCCAGGCGCTGCCCAGCCCCTCGACGGCGAGCTGCACGAGCAGGTTCTGCACGCCGGCGCCGCCCGCGACGACGAACAGCCGCTCCTCGGCCGCGGCCCGCCGCTCGTCCGGGTAGTCGTGCGCGCCGTCGCGCACGAGGCACGGCACCACGAGGTACGGCGCCGCGCGCAGCACGTCGCCCCGCCGCAGGCGCCGGGCCACGCTGTCCTCGGAGAAGCCGTCGCCGCGCAGGTCCGCCGCCCACCGCTCGGCCATCGCGTCGAGCAGCGCGTCGCGCCGCTGCTCCACGAGCACGAAGCGCCACGGCACGGTGTGGTGCGGCGCGGGCGCGAGCAGCGCGGCCTCCACCGCCCGCAGGACCGCGCCGCGGTCCACCGGCGCGTCGGCGAACGCCCGCACGGTCCGGCGCAGCGCCAGCGTGCCCGGCCTGCGCCTCGCGGGTGCCGAGCCGGAACCAGTCCTGCTCCGCCGGCCGCACCAGGGCGGCCGCGCCGCGGCCGTCGTCCGGCAGCGCCAGCCCGCGGACCAGCGCGACCGGCACGCCGTCGGACTTGCCCTTGACCAGCTCGGCCGCCGACGCCAGCTCGTCGGCGACGGCGATCTCGGTGACCTCGAGCCGGTAGCCGTGGCTGTCGAGCGGTCCCGCGCGCGTCGCGCACCGGCGCCAGGCCGGCGACGCCGATCGCCTGGTCGACCTGCCCGACCCGCCACGGCCGGCCGAGCGTGTCGCTGACGACCACCGCGACCGTACGGCCGGTGAGCGCGCGCAGCCGGTCGCGCAACGCCCGGGCGGAGGCGTCCGGGTCGACCGGCAGCAGCGCGACCTCGTCGGGGCGGACGTTGCTGGCGTCCACCCCCGCAGCGGCCAGCACCAGTCCGCGCCGGTCCTGGGCGATGACGGCGGGCCCGCGGCGGGCGACGACGCGCACGGTCTCGTCGGCGACCGCCTGCAGCCGCACCTGCTCGCGGTCGGCCCCCGGCGGCACCGGCACGAGCCGGCCCTCGGCCTTGCTGAGGATCTTGGAGGTGACGACGAGGACGTCGCCGTCGGCGAGGTCGGGCACGGCGGCGGCGAGCAGCGCCGCGACGTCGTCGCCCGGCCGCACGTCCGGCAGGCCCTCGACGCCCCGGACGGTGTACTCAGGCACCCGCGAGGTCCAGCGCCGCCCGGGCCATCGCGGCCGCCGCGTCGAGGTCGGTCATGAGCAGCGGGACCGCCCGCACCTCGACGCCCGGCACGACCGCGCCCGTCGTCGACCGTGTCGACGAGCCAGCCGTCGAGCAGCCCGCCCTGCGGGCGCGCGCCGTAGTGGCGCCCCACCGCCTCGGCCGTCGTCTCGCACGCCGATCGCGGTCAGGCAGGCGTCGGCCATCCCGCGGACGGGCGCCCCGCCGACCACGGGCGAGAGGCCGACCACGGGCTTGGCGGCCAGCGCCTCGCGCACGCCGGGCAGCTGCAGCACCGTGCCGATCGACACCACCGGGTTGCTCGGCGGCAGCACGACGACGTCGGCCTCGGCGATCGCGTCCAGCACGCCCGGCCCGGTCGTCGCGGTGTCCGCACCGACGTAGACGAAGGCCTCGGCGCGCGGCCCCGCCCGGTGCCGCACCCACCACTCCTGGAAGTGGATCGCCCGGCGCCGCCCGTCGAGCTCGACGAGCACGTGCGTCTCGAAGCGGTCCTCGGTCATCGGGAGCAGCCGGGCGCCCGGCCTGCCAGCGCGCGCACAGCGCCTCCGTGACCGCCGCCAGGCCGTAGCCCGCGGCGGTCATCTGCGCCCGCACGAGGTGGGTCGCCAGGTCGCGGTCGCCCAGGCCGAACCACGCGGCGGGCGCGTCGTACGCCGCCAGCTCCTCCTTGGCGTGGAAGGTCTCGTCGCGCCGCCCCCACCCGCGCTCCTCGTCGATCCCGCCGCCGAGGGTGTACATGACGGTGTCGAGGTCGGGGCAGATCCGCAGGCCGTAGAGCGTCAGGTCGTCGCCGGTGTTGACGACGACGGTGAGCGCGGCGTCGGGCACGGCCGCCTGGAGCCCGCGCAGGAACCGCGCCCCGCCGATGCCCCCGGCCAGGGCCACGATGCGCATGGCCCTGATCCTGCCACCCGCGCCGGCGCCGGCCCGCCAGGTCGTTGCCCCACGCATCGTTGTCAGGCTGTGATCAGGTCCTTGCGGCACGATGTCGCACCCCGCCCGTACGGTCCGCGATGTCCGGGCCGTCCGGCAGTGACCACACCAGGGGAGCTGCGGCCCGGTCTCCGAACCTCAGGAGATGCGAGTGCGCAAGTCCGTCGTCGGGCTGCTCAGCCTGGCACTGGCGTCCGGCATGGTGGTGGGACAGGCGTCCCTCACCAGCGCCGCGACGACCCCCCCGTCCGACCCGGTCGGCACGGCCCCCTCCGCCGACCGGCCGGTCGGCAGCGACGAGGTCGTCTTCCCGCTCGAGGCCAAGCGCCGGGCGCTGAAGCAGACCGCCCTGACCGGTGTCCTCGCGGGCACGCTGACCCCGGAGGTCCGCGACGGCCGCCGGGTGGCCAAGGTCGGCACGACCGCCGCCCCGGCCCGCGGCGACGCGGTCCGCGCGGCGGCCGGTCCCGGCACCGGCCGCGACCAGTACGTCGAGCTCGACCGCCAGGGCACCGACGAGATCCTCGTCGTGCTCGCCGAGTTCGGCGAGCAGCGGCACCCGGACTACCCGGACCGCGACACCTACGCCGGCACGCCCGGCCCGGTCCGCTTCGACGGCCCGCGGCACAACCAGATCCCGAAGCCCGACCGCACGGTCGACAACTCGACGGTCTGGCAGCCCGACTACGACAGCGCCCACTACCAGGAGCTCTACTTCGGCAGCGGCGAGGAGTCGCTCAAGAGCTACTACGAGCGCCAGTCGAGCAACCGCTACAGCGTCGACGGCGCTGTCAGCACCTGGGTCCGGGTGCCCTACAACGAGGCCCGCTACGGCCGCAGCACCGACCTGGACGGCACCGACCCGCTGGTCTGCGCCAGCGTGGTCTGCAACAACGCCTACGCGCTCGTCACCGACGCGGTCGACGCCTACGTCGCCCAGCTCAGGGCCTCCGGCAGGACGGCCCAGCAGATCAAGGCCGACCTCGCCCGCTTCGACCAGCAGGACCGCTACGACTACGACGGCGACGGCGACTTCCGCGAGCCGGACGGCTACATCGACCACTTCCAGGTCGTCCACGCCGGCGGCGACGAGTCCGACGGCGACCCGACGTTCGGCGAGGACGCCCTGTGGGCGCACCGCTCCTACGTCGGCTACGGCGACATCGGCACGACCGGCCCGGCCTTCAACAAGCTCGGCGGCACCCCGGTCGGCGACACCGGCCTGTTCGTCGGCGACTACACGATGCAGCCCGAGAACGGCGGGGTGAGCGTCTTCACCCACGAGTACGGCCACGACCTCGGCCTGCCGGACCACTACGACACCGCCGGCGGCGACAACGGCGTGGAGTACTGGAACCTCATGGCGCAGAGCCGCCTCAACGGCGCGGGGGAGCCGCTGGGCACCCGGGCCGGGGACCTGTCCGCCTGGGACAAGCTGCAGCTCGGCTGGCTGGACTACGAGGCCGTGCCGGCCGGCACCACGACGACGCTGCAGATCGGCCCGCACGAGTACCACTCGGCCAAGCCGCAGGCCATCCTCAGCGTCCTGCCCGAGAAGAGCGTGACGACCCGGCTCGGCAAGCCCTTCGCCGGGACGAAGCAGTTCTTCTCCGGCAACGCCGACGACCTGTCGTCGACGCTGACCGTCCCGGTGGACCTGCGCGGCGCCTACGGCGGCGCGCTCACCAGCAAGGTCCGCTACTCCATCGAGGAGGACTACGACTACCTGTACGTCCAGACCTCGACGGACGGCGGGAAGACCTGGACGAGCCTGCCGGGCAAGGTCGACGGCAAGGTGTTCGGCACGGACGGCAGCGGCAACCCGGCGATCACCGGCAGCACCGCCGGCCGCTGGGTCGACCTGTCCGTGCCGCTGAGCACGCTGCAGGGCAAGCGGGGCCTGGTCCGGTTCTCCTACCGCACCGACGGCGGCGTCTCGGCCGGCGGCTTCTTCGCCGACCAGCTGGCCGTCGTCGCCGGACGCAAGACGCTGTTCGCCGACGGCGCGGAGGGCACGCCGGGGCCGGCGCTCGACGGCTTCTCGGTGGTGGGCGCGTCCAGCACGCAGGACTTCGCGCACTACTACCTCGCGTCGAACCGCAGCTGGGTCTCCTACGACAAGTACCTCAAGACCGGGCCGTACAACTTCAGCTACCCGGACCGGCCGGACTACGTCGAGCACTTCCCGTACCAGCAGGGCCTGCTCGTCAGCTACTGGGACACCAGCCAGCCCGACAACAACACCAGCGAGCACCCCGGCCAGGGACTGGTCCTGCCGGTCGACGCGCACCCCACGCCCGAGCTGCGGCCGGACGGCAACCCCTGGCGCTCGCGCGTCCAGGTGTACGACGCACCGTTCAGCCTGCTCGACTCCACGCCGTTCACGCTGCACCCGCAGGGTGTGGCGGACCGGTTCGGCGCGCACCGGGCGCAGCCGCTCTTCGACGACACGAAGAGCTACCGCCGGGCGGCCACCCCGCTCATCGGCTCCACGCTGCCGGCGGCCGGGGTCACCCTGCGGGTGCTCGAGCAGGACGGCACCTCGATGACGGTGGCGGTCGGCAGCACCCGCTGACCCCGCTCGCCTGAGCACGGCACGACCCGCGGCGGGTCGGGAGGTCGCCTCCCGGCCCGCCGCGGCGCGTCCGCTCCCGGACGTACGGTGGGGCGGTGCCGCCAGACCCCGCGCCGCCGTCCCCGCCCCCGGGGACGACCCGCGCGCTGGCCCGGGCGCGCGACGGCAAGGCGCTCGACGTCGCCGAGGCCGCGGTGCTGCTCCAGGCCCGCGGGGAAGCGCTCGAGGCGCTGTGCGCGAGCGCCGCGCGCGTCCGCGACCAGGGCCTGGCCGACGCCGGCCGGCCGGGGGTCGTCACCTACAGCCGCAAGGTGTTCGTCCCGCTGACCCGGCTGTGCCGCGACCGCTGCCACTACTGCACGTTCGCCACCGTGCCCGGCCGCCTGCCGGCGCCGTTCCTGTCCGTCGAGGAGGTGCTGGAGATCGCCCGGCAGGGCGCGGCGCTGGGCTGCAAGGAGGCGCTGTTCACCCTCGGCGACCGGCCGGAGGACCGGTGGCCGCAGGCCCGCGCCTGGCTCGACGAGGCGGGCTACGACTCCACCCTGGCCTACGTCCGGGCGTGCGCCGTGGCGGTGCTGGAGCAGACCGGCCTGCTGCCGCACCTCAACCCGGGCGTCCTGAGCTGGGCCGAGCTGCAGCGGCTCAAGCCCGTGGCGCCGAGCATGGGGATGATGCTGGAGACGACCGCGGACGTCCCGGCGCACCGGGGGAGCCCGGACAAGGACCCTGCCGTCCGGCTCCAGGTGCTCGAGGACGCCGGCCGGCACGCCGTCCCCTTCACCACCGGCCTGCTCGTCGGCATCGGCGAGACCTACGTCGAGCGGGCCGAGACCGTCTTCGCCATCCGCGCGGCGCACCGTCGCCACGGCCACGTGCAGGAGGTGATCGTCCAGAACTTCCGGGCCAAGGACGACACCGCCATGCGCTCGGTGCCCGACGTCGACCTCGAGGAGCACCTCGCGGCGATCGCCGTGACCCGGCTGGTCATGGGCCCGCGCGTGCGGGTGCAGGCGCCGCCCAACCTCGTCGACCTCGCCGAGACCCGCCGCCTGCTGGCCGCCGGCGTCGACGACTGGGGCGGGGTCAGCCCGCTCACGCCCGACCACGTCAACCCCGAGCGCCCCTGGCCGCAGGTCGAGGCGCTGGCCGCGGCGACGGCGGAGGCCGGCTTCGTCCTGCGCGAGCGGCTGACGGCCCACCCGCCGTACCTCGCCGAGCCCTGGCTCGACCCGCGGCTCGCCGGGCACGTGGCGGCCCTCGCCGGGCCGGACGGGCTGGCCGCCGACGTCCTCCCGCAGCCGCGGCCCTGGCAGGAGCCGGACGGCGGGCTGGTCTCGTCGGGCCGCACCGACCTGCACGCCAGCGTCGACACCACCGGCCGCACCGGCGACCGGCGCTCGGACTTCGACGACGTGTACGGCGACTGGTCGGCGCTGGAGCTGCCCGCGCCGCGCGAGCACGTCTCCGGCGACGTGGCCGCGGCGCTGCGGCGCGCGGCGGACGACCCGGCCGGCCTGACGGACGCGCAGTACCTCGCGCTGCTCGAGTGCGACGGGGCCGATCTCGAGGCGCTGGCCGCGCTCGCCGACGACGTCCGGCGCGACACGGTGGGCGACGAGGTCACCTACGTCGTCAATCGCAACATCAACTTCACGAACGTCTGCTACACCGGCTGCCGCTTCTGCGCCTTCGCCCAGCGCCGCACCGACGCCGACGCCTACACGCTCTCCCTCGACGAGGTCGCCGACCGGGCGCGGGAGGCCTGGGCGGTCGGCGCGACCGAGGTCTGCATGCAGGGCGGCATCGACCCGCAGCTGCCGGGCACCGCCTACCTCGACCTCGCCCGCGCGGTGAAGGCGGGCGCCCCCGACCTGCACCTGCACGCCTACAGCCCGATGGAGGTCGTCAACGGCGCCGCGCGGCTCGGCACGTCGATCGAGGATTTCCTCGTCGCGGCCCGGGAGGCGGGTGTCGACAGCCTGCCCGGCACCGCCGCCGAGATCCTCGACGACGAGGTCCGCTGGGTGCTCACCAAGGGCAAGCTGCCGACCGCGCAGTGGGTGGAGGTCGTCACCGCCGCGCACCGCGTCGGCCTGCCGACGACGAGCACGATGATGTACGGCCACGTCGACGCGCCGCACCACTGGCTGGGCCACCTGCGCGTGCTCGCCCGGCTGCAGGACGAGAGCGGCGGGTTCACCGAGTTCGTGCCGCTGCCCTTCGTGCACACCAACGCACCGCTCTACCTCGCCGGCGTCGCCCGGCCGGGGCCCACGGTGCGCGACAACCGCGCGGTGCACGCCGTCGCGCGGCTGCTGCTGCACGGCCGCATCGACCACGTCCAGTGCAGCTGGGTCAAGCTCGGCCCGGAGCAGTGCGGACAGGTGCTCGCGGGCGGGGTCGACGACCTCGGCGGCACCCTCATGGAGGAGACCATCAGCCGCATGGCCGGCTCGGCCCACGGCTCGCGCAAGTCCGTCGAGGACCTCGAGGCGATGGTCCGCGCGGCCGGCCGCGCCCCCCGGCAGCGGACCACGACGTACGGGGACGTACCGCCCGAGCGCCACGCGGCCGCACGCCGCGAGCGCGTCGCCCTGCCGCTGCTCTAGCCGGCGTTACCCTCCGACCACGCTCGCGTCCCCTCGCGAGCGGACGGAGGGACAGGCATGCCGCCACAGGGCACCAGCGAGGACCCGCTGTCGCGCCGCATCGAGCAGCTCGCGACGTACGACGAGACCGACCCGGGCGCAGCCGGCGGCAGCGGGGTGCATGCCCTCCGGGCGGAGATGGCCGCGGTGCGCGCGGACCTCGCGTCGCTGCGCAGCGAGGTCGGCAGCGTGCGCTCCGACCTCGACGGGCTCGGCGGGCGCCTGTCCGGCTCCGCCGCGGCCGGGCGCACCGAGACCGGCACGCTGGTGCGCCGCGTCGCCGAGCTCGCCACCCGGCTGGACGCGGTCGGCACCCGGGTCGACGAGGTCCGTGGGCTCGTCCCCGGCCTGACGCGCGAGCTGCGCGAGGGCCTGGAGCTGCTGCCCGTGCGCACGTCCACCTCGCTCGTCGAGGTCGGGGCCCGCGTCACCGAGCAGGTGTCCGCGCGGGTCGACGACGCCGTCGGCGACGTGCGGCGCACCGTGACGACCGCCCTGGAGAGCGAGGCGCGGGCCAGCGGGGCCTCCCTCGGCGCGCTCGCCGACGCCCGCTCTGCGCTCGAGTCGCGGCTCGCCGTGCTCGAGGACTCGCTCGACGCGGCGACCGACCGGCTGGAGAGCCTCGCCCGCGACGGCCTCGGGGCGCTCACCGAGCGGCTCGCGGCGCTGACGGCCGGGTCCACGTCGCTGGGCCGCCGGGTCGACGAGGCCGGCGACCGCCAGGCCGAGGCCGTCGTGGCCCGCCTGGGCGCGAGCACCGACGAGCGGCTGCGGGCCCTGGAGGACCGCCTCGCTGCGGTCGTCGCGGAGCGCACCGCCGCGGTGCGCCGCGAGCTGCTGGCCGGGCTGGACCGGGTCGCCTCCGACAGCGAGGCCCGCGACGGCGAGCTCGAGCGGGTCGCCGCCGGGCTCCGCGAGGCGCTGGAGGGCTTCGGCACGGCGGTCGCCGGGGGGCTCGCCGGGCTCGGCGGCAGCGTCTCGGCGATGCTCGCCGACGCGCAGGAGCAGGACCGGGCCCGGCTCGACAGGACCGCGGCCACCCTGACCGCGGCGGTGGCCGCCCTGGAGACCGGGCTGCGCGGGCGCGCGGAGGTGCAGGCCGCCCGGCTCGACGCCCTGCAGGCCGCGGTCGAGGCCGACGTCGAGGGGGTGCGCGGCGCCCTGTCCAGCGGGCTCGCGGAGGTGCGCGCCGACCTCGCCAGCGAGCTCGGCGCGGTGCGTCCGGTCGTCGACGAGCTGGCGGCGGCCGTCGCCGCGCAGGGCAGCGCCACGTCCAGCCTGCGCTCGGAGCTCGGCGACGCCCTCGAGACGGTGCGCGAGCGGGTGACGACGGCGACGGTGACGTCCGTGGAGACGGTCCGCACCGGGCTCGAGCAGCTGCGGGTCGAGCTCACCGAGTCGACCCGGACGCTGCGGGGGCAGGTGCTCGACCGGCTGCAGGAGCAGCACGCGGTCGACGCCGAGCGGCTCGACGCGGTGCAGGCGGCGCAGGAGAGCGCGTCGGCGGCGCGGCGCGAGCAGGCCGAGCGGCTGGCGGCGCTGCAGGCCGCGGTCGACGAGCTGGGCCGCGGCGCGGCGGCCGGCCGCGAGGCGCTGGCGCCGGCGCTGGCGTCGCTGCGCGCCGATCTCGGCGGACCGGTCGACGGGCTCCGGGCCGACGTCACGGGGCTGCGGGAGGACCTCACCGGGCTGCGCGGCGAGAGCGCCGAGGCGTCCCGGGCGGTCGACGCCGCGGTCGCCGAGGTGCGCGACCGGGTCGCGGCCGTGCCGGAGCGGGTGGGCGAGCAGGTGGTGGGCGTGCGGGCCGAGCTCGACCGGCTCGGGGCGGAGCTCGGCGACGCCGTCGCCGGGCTCGACGAGCGGCTCGAGGGGCTGCGCCCGGCCCTGGAGACGCGCCTGGACGCGCTCGCCGACGAGCAGGAGGCGGGCGCCGCGCGGCTGGCCGAGGCGCTGGCCCGCGGGGAGGGGCTGCCGGACGAGGTGGCCGGGCTCGTGCAGGCCGTCGACGGCCTGCGGGGGCTGCCGGACGGGCTGGCGCAGGTGTCCTCGGCGGTGACCGGGCTGCAGCAGGTGCCCGGCGCGGTCGCGCGCCTGTCCGACGGGCTGCGCGCCGTGCGCGGCGACCTCGAGCGGGTGGCCGGCGGGGTCGAGGCGCTCGACGGCCTGCCGGGCGAGGTGCAGCAGGTCGCCGGCGAGGTGACGGGGCTGCAGGCCGAGCTGCTGCGGACCACCTCCGAGGTGCGCTCCGACGTCGAGGGGCTGGCCGACGGGCTGGGCGGCGTACGCGTCGAGCTGGAGCGCGTCGCGACCGAGGTCGTCGAGGTCCGGGCCGACGCCGAGCGGGCTTCGACCGCCGTGGGCGAGCTGCGCGGCGAGCTCCGCGAGGCGGGCGCCGGGGTGGTGTCCCTGCAGGGCACCACCGGGCGCACCGGCGAGCTGGTCGAGCAGGTCCGCAGCGACCTGGCCCGCACCGCCGAGGACGTCGGCCGGTTGCGCGGCGACGTCGCCGGGGGTGCTCAGGGGCTCGACCGCCTGCGTGCCGATCTCGGGGCGCTGCACCTCGACGCGGTGCGCGCGGCGGACGGCACCGAGGACCTGCGCGACGAGACCGCGGGCGCACGGACCGCGGTGGAGGACCTGCGCGGCCGGGTCGACGCCTGGTCGGCGGAGCTCGACGCGCTGCGCGAGGGCGTGCGGCGCACCGCCGAGGGCCTGGAGGACCTGCGCGCCGAGCTCGAGAGCGGCAGCGCGCGCGCCGACGAGGCCGACCAGGCGCTGTTCCGCCACCTGCAGCAGCAGGAGCGCGTCGTCCGCGAGGCGCTGGCCGCCCGGCCGGCCGGGGGGAGCGACCCGGCGGGTGCCGAGCGGGCCGACGGTGCCGACCGGCCGGCAGCCGACGCGTCGCCCGTGCCGGCGAGCCGCCGGTCCGCACCTCCCGCGGACCCGGACGACCCGCCGGTCGAGGCCCCGCGGGGCCGGGCCCGCCGCCGCCCCGTGCCGCCCGCGGAGGAGCGGCCCGCGCCGCCCCGCCGCCGCCGCCCGGCCGACCGGCCGGCCCGCCCCGACCTCGGTCGCCGGCCGGTGCCGGGCCCGCAGGAGCCGGGCGGTGCGGTCGCCGAGGGCGCCGCCGAGGACGTCGCGGGCGACAGCGCGGTCGGTGGTGCCACCGAGGCGGTGGCACCCGCGGGCGCCGGGTCCCCCGCGGCGGCCTCCTCGGGCGAGGAGACCGCCGGTCGGGCCCCCGCCGCCGGGCACGGGCCGCAGGAGGCCGAGGACGCTCCGGCCGTGTCGGTCGCCCCCGAGGAGACCGCCCGCGACGGCGCGCCCGGCGAGGACGTGCCGGTCCGGCTGGCCCAGGACCCGGAGCCCGAGGACCCGGAGACCGAGGACCCGGAGCCCGAGGACCCGGGGCCCGAGGACCCGGAGCCCGAGGACCCGGAGCCCGAGGACGTCGAGGCGGACGGCGACGCGGCCTCCGCCGCCCGCTCCGACCGGGCGCGCGGTCGGACGGCGCCCCGCGCGACGGCGCGACGGCGCCCGGCTCCCGTCGACCCCGGCGCTCCGGCGACGCTCGACGACGACGGCGCCCCCGAGCCGCCCCGGGCCGCGGGCGCGCGCCCCCGACCTCCCCGTCCGGTGCGCACGGTGACGGCGGGCCGGGCCGAGGCCCGCCCCCTCGCGCCGCCGGACGCGACGGGGGAGGGCGGGGTGCCGGACGAGGACGTGCAGCAGGCCCTGGAGCAGGCCCGCGAGCAGGCCCGGTCGGCGCCGGGCGACGGACCGGCAGACCCTTCTGCGCCCGGTGCTGAGCCAGGCCCGCGGGCGCGCCGCTTCCTCAAGCGCCGGTAGCGGCCGTCGCGCTGACGCTCCGCGACGGCGCGGACGCGCAGCGGGACGGAAGTTCTCGGCAGAAGCACACCCGGCCTTGACTCCGGGGGACGACACGCCTGTAATGACACCCGTGTCGTTCCCCCCGGAGCGGTCCACCTGGACCCCCCGGCGACACCGCACCGGGCACGGCGAGGTGCCCGATCGAGGTCGACGAGGAGTGCAGATGAACGAGCCGGTCCGACTGGTGGCAGTGGGCGCGTGGGGTGCGCCCGGCGACGACGACACCGTGCTGGCGTGGCAGGAGGAGGCCCTCTGCGCCCAGACCGACCCGGAGGCGTTCTTCCCGGAGAAGGGCGGCTCGACCCGCGAGGCCAAGCGCATCTGCGTGGGCTGCGAGGTCAAGGCCGAGTGCCTGGAGTACGCCCTGGCCTCCGACGAGCGCTTCGGCATCTGGGGCGGGCTGTCCGAGCGGGAGCGCCGCCGGCTCAAGCGGCTGGCGGTCTAGCGGTCGGGCCCGCGCCGGCGGGCGGTCCGGGCCACCTCGTCTAGGCTGGCGGACCGCGCCGGGTCCGCCCGGCCGCCGTCCTCCGCGTCCGACCGCCGACCGGCCGGCCGGACGTGCCGCCGACCCCGGTCCTGCCGCTGATGCCCCTCCGCACGACCGCACCCGCCGGCGGGCCTGCCGCCCGCCCGGAGCAGCGGCGCGGCGGCCGGGAGCAGGCGTCGTCCCGCCCGGTCGTCGACGTCACGGCGGTCCTCGTCGCGCACGACGGTGAGCTCTGGCTGCCCGAGGCGCTGGCCGCCCTGGCGGCCTCCAGCGTCGCCCCGCGCCGCGTGCTGGCCGTCGACACCGGCAGCACCGACGGCACGGCGGCGCTGCTGGGCCGCGCCACCGGCAGCACCGTCGACCGGGTGCTGACGCTGCCGCGGCGGACCGGCTTCGGCGCGGCGGTCGCCGAGGCGCTGGCCGCCGAGACCGACGCCGCCGGGGGCCCGGCCACCTGGCTCTGGCTCCTGCACGACGACGTCGCCCCCGAGCCCCCGGCGCTCGCCCGACTGCTCGAGCACGGCGCCGCCAGCCCCAGCGTCGGCCTGCTCGGGCCCAAGGCCCTCGACTGGGACGAGCCGGGGGTGCTCGTCGAGGTCGGCCTGACCACCGACCGGGCCGGGCACCGGGCGACCGGGCTGGAGCGCGGTGAGCTCGACCAGGGCCAGCACGACGCGGTCCGCGACGTGCTGGCCGTCGGCACCGCGGGGGCGCTCGTGCGGCGGGACGTCTGGGACGCGCTCGGCGGCCTCGACCCCGCGCTCCCGGTCTTCCGCGACGACCTCGACCTCGGGTGGAGGGTGAACGCTGCCGGGTCGCGGGTGGTCGTCGTGCCGTCCGCAGCGGTCCGGCACGCGCGCGCGGCCACCACCGGGCGGCGGCACCTGCACGCGGTCCGCGGCCGCGCCGAGGCCGTCGACCGCCGGCACGCCCTCACGGTCCTGCTGGCGCACGTGCCGGCCTGGCGGCTGCCCGTGCAGGTGCTGCGCCTCGCGCTCGCGACGCTGGTCAGGGTGCTCGGCCTGGTGCTCGCCCGCGGCTCCCGCAGCCGCGCTCGACGAGCTCGGCGCCGCCGCGGCCGTCGCCCGTCACCCGCGGCAGCTGCGTGCGGCCCGGCGGGCCCGGGCGGCCACCCGACGGCTGCCGCCGCGCGCCCTGGCGCCGCTGTTCGCCAGCCCACGGGCCCGGGCCCGGGCCCGGGCGGAGGCCCTCGCCGACTGGTGGAGCGGCGGGTCCGGGGCCACGCGCCTCGACGCGCTCGACGACCCGGCCCCCGGTCCGGCCCCCGGCACCGCGCTCGCGGCCCGCCGCGGCGGTCGTCTGGTCCGTCGGCCCGGCGTCCTGCTCGTCCTCGGCCTGCTCGCGCTCGCCCTGGTCGCCGAGCGCGACCTGCTCGCGCTCGGCGGCGGCACGCTGGCCGGCGGGCGCCTGCTGCCGGCACCGGGAGGTGCCGCCGACCTGTGGTCGACCTGGGCGCAGTCGTGGCACGACGTGTCCGTGGGCACCGACGCGGCCGCGCCGCCGCTGCTGGCCCTGCTCGCGCTGCTGTCGACGCTCCTGCTGGGCAAGCCCTGGCTCGCCGTCGACGTGCTTCTTCTCGCCAGCGTGCCGCTGGCGGGCGCCACGGCGTACGCCGCGGTCTCCCGGGTGGTGCGGTCGGTGCCGCTGCGGCTGTGGGCCGCGGCCACCTGGGCGCTGCTGCCGACGGCGACGGGCGCCGTCGCCGCCGGCCGCCTGGACGCCGCCGTCGCCGCGGTCGTGCTCCCGCTCAGCGTGTCGGCGGGGGCACGGCTGCTCGGGCGGTCCCCGGCGCAGGGGCTGCGGCCGGCGTGGGGGGTGGGCCTGGGCCTGGCGCTGCTGACCGCGGCGGCGCCGGCCCTCTGGCCGCTGCTGGCGGTCGGGCTGCTCGCGGGCGGTGCGACCCGCCCCGGGGCCGGACGCGCCCTCGCCCTGACCCGAGCGGCCGTCGCCGCCGCCGTGCCGCTCGTCCTGCTGCTGCCCTGGTCGGCGGCCGTCGCCGCGTCGCCGGGCCGGCTCTGGCACGGCCCCGGCCGGGCCGTCCTCGACCCCGCGCTCGCCGACCGCGCGCTGCCCGCCTGGCACCTCGTGCTGCTCTCCCCGGGCGGCGCGGGGCTGCCGCCGGTCTGGGTCTGCGCCGGTCTGGTGCTCGCCGCGCTCGCCGGGACGCTGCGCCGGCGTGCCCGGCGGACGGCGCTGCTCGGCTGGGCGGTCGCGCTGCCCGCGCTGGCGCTGGCCCTGGCCCTGGCCCGGGTGCCGGTCGACGTGCCCGCCTCGGGCACGCCGGTCCCGGTCTGGCCGGGCACCGTCCTGCTCCCGGCGGCCGCGGGGCTGCTGCTGGCCGCCCTCGTCGCCGGCACCGGTGCGCGCGAGCGGCTCGCCTCGGCCGACTTCGGCTGGCGGCAGCTGCTGGCGGGCGGCACCGCGCTGCTCGCCGCTCTCGTCCCGGTCCTCGCCGCCGGGGCCTGGCTGGTGCGCGGCGCCGACGGCCCGCTCGAGCGCGGCGGCCGCGACGACCTGCCGGCGTTCGTACGGGCCGAGCTCGCTGCCGAGCCCGGCAGCCGGGTGCTGCGGCTGGAGCCGTCCGGGGGGCAGGTGGCGTACGCCCTGACCGGTGCCGGCGGGCCGCGCCTCGGGGCGGCCGACCTGCCGCTGGCTGACGGCCAGGTCGGCCGGCTCGACGACGTCGTCGCCGACCTGCTGTCCTCGACGGGCTCCGACGCGGCGGCGGCGCTGGCCACCCGGGCCGTGCGCTACGTCAGCCTGCCCGCCTCCGCGGCCCCGCTCGCCGCGGCCCTCGACGCCCAGCCCGGCCTCGTCCGGCGGGCCCGCGGGGCGCTGCTGCTCTGGCAGGTCACCGCGCCGGCGGCCCACCTGTCGGTCCTGCCGCCCGAGCTGGCCCAGGCGGCGCTGCGCGGTGACCGGGCGCCCGACGACGACCTGCAGCGCAGCGCTCCCGCCGTCGCGCTGCCCGAGCCGGCCGGTGGGCCGGCGACGGTCGTGCCGCCGGGCCCGCCGGGCCGGCTGCTCGTGCTCAGCGAGGCGGCCGACCCCGGGTGGCGGGCCGAGGTCGACGGGCGGCCGCTGCCGGCGCGCACGGCCTGGGGCTGGGCGACCGCCTTCACCCTGCCCGAGGCCGGCGGCGTGCTGCGGCTCGAGCACGCCTCGACCGGGCGGCACGCCGCCGCGGCCCTGCAGGTGCTCGGGCTGCTCGTCGTGCTCGTGCTCGCCGGTCCCGGCGCCGCGCCGCGCCGCGGGCTCGTGGTGGAGGGCGCGCGGCACGCCCGGTGGGAGCAGGGGTGAGGCGCGTCCCGGTCGGCACCGTCGCCGTCGTCGCCGCCCTGGTCGCGCTCGTGGGGACGGGCACGGTGACGCGCGCCGCGGAGCAGCGGCCGGCCGGCCCCACCGCCGGGCCCCTTCCCGTGCCCGTCGTCGGTCAGACCCTCGTGTGCCCCGTCGTGCGCCAGGGCGCCGGGCTCGTCACGGCGGTGAGCGCGGGCACGGTGGGCACCGCCGGCCCGCCGCCGGCCGCCGACCCGTCGGTGCTGTCGACGGTGACCACCGCCGCGCTGGGCGCCGCGACCCCGCCCGCGCCGCTGCCGCTGGACGCCCGCGGACGGGTCGCCACGGGGACCGGCACCGGGGTCGCCGACGACGCGCTCCTGCTGACCGCCCGCGGCGCCCTCGCCGCAGGCCTGGCCGCCGAGCAGCTCAGCCGCGCGACCGGCCCCGAGCGCCGCGGCTGGGCGTCGGCGGCCTGCGCTCCCGCCGCTCCCGACACCTGGTACGCCGGGGGCTCGACCGCGGTCGGCGAGAGCGCCGCGCTCGTCCTCGTCAACCCCGACGAGACGCCCGCGTCGGTGGACGTGGCGCTGTGGAGCGCGCAGGGTCCGCTGGACGCCCGGCCGGGACGCGGCCTGCTCGTGCCGGCCCGCAGCCGCCGCGTCGTCGGCCTGGACGCGCTGGCGCCGGGCCGCTCCGGCCTGGCGCTGCGCGTCACCGCGACCCGCGGGCGGGTGGCCAGCGCCGTGGAGCACACCCGCACCGAGGCCGGGTCGCCGCGCGGCACCGAGCTCGTCCCGCCCTCGCCGCCGCCGGGCGCGCAGGTCGTCGTGCCCGGACTGCCGGCCGGACCCGGTGAGCGCGCGCTGCTCGTGACGAACCCGGGCGAGGACGCCACCGTGGTGCAGGTGCAGCTCACCGGCGGGGACGGGCAGTTCGTCCCCACCGGCCTGGGCGCCGTCCCGGTCGCGGCCGGCTCCACCACCCGCATCGACCTCACCGACCTGCTGTCGGGCACGGCCGCCGCCGCCCGGGTCGTCTCGGCCGTCGGTCCGGTGCTCGCGGTCGGCCTCGTCGTGGACGGCGCCGGTCCGACGGCGGAGCTGGCCTACGCGGGCGCCGCCGGCCCCCTGACCGGGCCCGCGCTCGTCCCGAGCCTGACCGGCAGCGGCTCCGCGGTGCTGCTGTCGGCGCTGCTGCAGGACGCCACCGTCGTGCTGACCCCGCTGCCCGTCGCCGGCGGCACCGGCCCGCTGCCGCCGCCCCGCACGGTCGTGGTGCCCGGCGGCAGCACGGTCGTGGTCCCGGCCGCCGCGCTCGGCGGCGCTCCGGGTGCTCCGACGGCCCTGGAGGTGCGCCCCGCCGACGGCTCCGGGCCGGTGCACGCCGCGCGGCTGCTCCGGGACGACCCCACCGACGGCCCGCTGGTCACGCTGCTGGCCCTCTCGGCGGCGCCGGAGAGCTCGCTGCGGCCCGTCGTGGGGCTCGACCCGGGCGCGTGACCCGGGCGGCAGGGGCCCTCACCCGCGGGGCGGGTCGACCTCGTCGGGGTCCAGGTCGAGCAGCCGGGCGACCTGGTCGACGACCACGTCGTGCACGAGACCGGCCAGGTCGAGCCGGTCGACGGCCCGGGCCTCCAGCGGCCGCCGGTAGACGACGACGCGGGCCGGCCGACCGGCGCCGCCCGGCACGAGGCGCCCCAGCGGCACACCGCCGCCAGCGGTCTCGTCGAGGACCACGTCACCGTCGTACGCCTCGTCCGGCTCGACCGGCGGCACGTCGACGACGGCGAACTCGACGTGCTCGAGCTGCGTGGCCCAGCGCCGCTCCAGCTGCTCGACGGCGTCCAGGACGAGCGCGTCGAAGCGCTCGCCGCGGGTCTTGGCGGCGGGCACCCGGACGGGGCGGCCGTCCACGTCGGTGACCGGCGGCACGAGCCGGCCCCGCAGGCCGCGGCCGTGGCGGTCGCGGCGGCGCTCGGCGGCCCGGGTCACGCGCAGGAGGCTAACCCGCGGCGGGTCCCGGAGCGGCGCGCGCGGCGCACGGGGCCCGGAGCGGCTACCGTCCCTCGCCGTGAGCCCTGTCCGGCGCTGCTCGCGCACCGCGTGCGGCCTGCCCGCGGTCGCGACGCTCACCTACGTCTACGCCGACTCCACGGCCGTCGTGGGTCCGCTCGCCACGCACGCCGAGCCGCACTGCTACGACCTGTGCTCCGGGCACGCCGAGCGGCTCACCGCCCCCCGCGGGTGGGAGGTCGTGCGGCACGCCGCCGACCCGACGCTGGTGCTGCCCCGCTCGTCGGACGACCTCACCGCGCTCGCCGACGCCGTGCGGGAGGCGGCCCGGCCCGGCCGCGGGCCGGCTGCGGCTCCGGGCCGCGACAGCGCGGGACGGCGCGGCCACCTGCGGGCGGTGCCCAGCCCGGGCTGAGCCCCTGCTCGCCCGCCGGGCCAGTCGGCCGTGGTCCGGACCGCGGCCGGGTGTGGTCCCTTCGGACCACCCGGGCCCGGCGGCGTACAGCCGGCAGCGCCGGGCGACGACGCGGGAGGTGCCCGTCCCCGAACGCTGGAGCCCCCGTGTCCCTCGTGACGACCCCCGCCCGTGAGCTGACCACCTGCCCGGCCTGCTCGAGCCGGCGGGTGACCGCCATCAGCATGACCCTCACCGACGGCTCGCTGGTCGACTTCGCGTCGTGCCACAGCTGCGAGCACAAGGCCTGGACGCAGGCCGGCCGGCTGCTGGACATCAGCACCGTCCTGACGAAGGCGAAGAAGCACAAGCCCTGACCCGGACGCCCCGGCGCGGGGTCTAGGGTCGGCGCGTGACCGACCTGTCGAACATCGTCAAGGCCTACGACGTCCGCGGCACCGTGCCGGACCAGCTCGACGCCGACACCTGCCGGGCGCTCGGTGCGGCCTTCGCCCGCTTCACCGGGGCGCCGCGGATCGTGCTCGCGCGCGACATGCGCGAGTCGGGCGTCGAGCTGTCCCAGGCGTTCGCCGACGGCGCGCGCGCCCAGGGCACCGACGTCGTCGACGCCGGGCAGGGCTCGACCGACCTGCTCTACTACGCCGCCGGCACGCTGGACGTGCCCGGGGCGATGTTCACCGCCAGCCACAACCCGGCGGAGTACAACGGCATCAAGATGTGCCTGGCGGGCGCGAAGCCGATCGGCCAGGACACCGGGCTGCGCGACATCCGCGAGGCGGCCGAGGGCTTCCTCGACGCCGGCGAGGTGCCGACCGCGGGGGAGCGGGGCGGGCTGGAGACCCGCGACCTGCTGGCCGACTACGCGGCCTACATGAAGTCCCTCGTGCCGGGGATCGAGCAGGTCCGCCCGCTCAAGGTCGTCGTCGACGCGGGCAACGGGATGGGCGGGCTCACCGTGCCCGTGACCTTCGAGGGACTTCCGCTCGAGGTCGAGCAGATGTACTTCGAGCTCGACGGGAGCTTCCCGAACCACGAGGCCAACCCCATCGACCCCGCCAACACCGCCGACCTGCAGGCGCGGGTGCGCGAGGTCGGGGCCGACCTCGGCCTGGCCTTCGACGGCGACGCCGACCGCTGCTTCGTCATCGACGAGCGCGGCGAGATCGTCTCCCCGTCGGTGCTCACCGCCCTCATCGCGACCCGCGAGCTCGCCAAGGAGCCCGGCTCGACCATCATCCACAACCTCATCACCAGCCGGGTCGTGCCCGAGGTCGTCCGGGAGAACGGCGGCGAGCCGGTCCGCACCCGGGTCGGGCACTCCTTCATCAAGGCCGAGATGGCCCGCACCGGCGCGGTCTTCGGCGGCGAGCACTCGGGCCACTTCTACTTCCGCGACTTCTGGGGCGCCGACAGCGGGATGCTCGCGGCGCTGCACGCCCTCGCCGCGCTCGGCACCCACGACGGCACCCTGTCGGACCTGCTCGCGCCGTTCGCGCGCTACGTCGCGAGCGGCGAGATCAACTCCCGGGTCGACGACGCCGCGGCGAAGGTGGCCGCGCTCAAGCAGCGGTACGCCGACGCCGACCTCGACGAGCTCGACGGGCTCACCGTCGACCTCGGCGGCGGCACCTGGTTCAACGTGCGCGCCAGCAACACCGAGCCGCTGCTGCGGCTCAACGTCGAGGCCCCCGACGAGGCGAGCACCGCCCGGGTGCGCGACGAGGCGCTCGCCGTCATCCGCGGCTGACCGGGCTGACCGGGCTCGACCGGGCTGACCGGCTGCGTAGGCTGCGCCGCATGAAGGTGGACGCCGCCCTGCTCGAGATCCTCGCCTGCCCGGCCTGCCGCTCGCCGCTGCGCGCCGACGAGGCCGCCGAGGAGCTGGTGTGCACCGGGTGCGGGCTCGCCTACCCGGTGCGCGACGACATCCCGGTCCTGCTGGTCGACGAGGCCCGCACCCCCTCGTGACCGGCTGATGACGAGCCAGGTCGGTCCCACGGCGGTCCTCGACGACCCCGCGGCGCTGCTCGCGGCGGACCCCGAGGACATGCTGCGCGCGGTCGCCTCCGGCGCCGGGCAGGTGCGCGAGGCCGCGACGCTGTCGGCCGAGGCCGGCGTGCGCGGCCTGCGCGACGAGGGTCGGCCCCGGGCGGTCGTGGTGTGCGGGCTCGGCGGCTCCGGGATCGCCGGCGACGTGCTGGCCGCGGTCGCCGGGACCTCGTGCCCGGTGCCCGTGCTCACCTGGCGGGGCTTCGGCCTGCCGGCCTGGGTGGGGGCGGCCGACCTGGTCGTCGCCGTGTCGTGCTCGGGCCGGACCGAGGAGACCCTGTCGGCCCTGGAGGAGGCGGTGCGCCGCGGCTGCCGCCTGCTCGTCGTCGGGGCAGCCGGCTCGCCCGTCGAGGACCTCGCCGGTCGTGGTCGCGCGCTGTTCGTCCCCGTGACGCAGGGCCGCCAGCCTCGGGCGTCGGTCTGGTCGCTGTCGGTGCCGCTGCTCGTCGCCGGCGACGCCCTGGGGCTGCTGCGCGCCGCGCCGGAGGACCTGGAGGAGACCGCGACCGTCCTGGAGCAGGTCGCCGCCACGTGCCGGCCGGACAGCGACAGCGTCATGAACCCCGGCAAGGCCCTCGCCCTCGAGCTCGACGGGGCGCTGCCGGTCGTCTGGGGCGCCTCGCCGCTCACCGGCGCCGCCGCCTACCGCTTCGCCTGCCAGCTCAACGAGAACGCCGCGCTGCCCGCCGCGTGGGGCGTCCTGCCGGAGGCCGGGCACAACCAGGTCGTCGCCCTCGACGGGCCCTGGGGCGGCGGGTCGCCGGCGACCTCGGACCTGTTCCGCGACCGCGCCGACGAGCCCGAGCCGGTGCACGTGCGGCTGGTGCTGCTCCGCGAGGACGGCGAGCTGCCACGGGTCGCCCGCCGCGCCGACGTCTGCGCGGGGCTCGCCCGCGAGCGCGGGGTCGGCGTGAGCGCGCTGCAGGCCTCGGGCCGCTCGGCGCCGGCCCGCCTCGCCTCCCTGGTGGGCCTCACCGACTTCGCCAGCGCCTACCTCGCCCTCGCGCAGGGCACCGACCCGACCCCCGTCGCGGCCATCGCCGCCCTCAAGGACAGGACCCGACAGTGACCAGCAGCGAGGGTCACGGCAGCGGCGCCATCCTCGCGGCGCTGGGAGCCAACCTGACCATCGCCGTCGCGAAGTTCGTCGGCTTCCTCATCACCGGCTCGAGCTCGATGCTGGCCGAGTCCGTGCACTCGGTCGCCGACTCCGGCAACCAGGGCCTGCTGCTGGTCGGCAAGAAGCGCGCGCAGCGCGACGCCGACGAGGAGCACCCCTTCGGCTACGGCCGCGACCGCTACTTCTACGCCTTCGTCGTCGCCCTGGTGCTCTTCAGCGTCGGCGGGCTGTTCTCCCTCTACGAGGGCTACCACAAGCTGCACGAGCCCGAGGCCGTCGAGAGCGCGGGGGTGGCCCTGGGCATCCTGGCCTTCGCGATCGTCGCGGAGGGCTTCAGCTTCCGCAAGGCCGTCCAGGAGTCGCGACCGCTCAAGGGCGACGACAGCTGGTGGGGCTTCGTGCGGCACGCCAAGGTGCCCGAGCTGCCGGTGGTGCTGCTCGAGGACTGCGCGGCGCTGCTCGGCCTGGTCTTCGCCTTCGCCGGGGTCGGGCTGGCGCTGGCGACCGACGAACCGCGCTGGGACGCCGTCGGCACCCTGGCGATCGGCGTGCTGCTGCTCGTCGTCGCCGTCGTGCTCGCGGTGGAGATGAAGAGCCTGCTGGTGGGGGAGGCGGCGAGCAAGGCGGCGGTCGCGCGCATCCGCGGGGCGTTGACCGGCGACGGCGTCGCCCGCGTCCTGCACCTGCGCACGATGCACCTCGGCCCCGACGAGCTGCTCGTCGCGGCGAAGATCTCCCTCGAGGGCGACCTGGACGTCCGCGGCGTCGCCGGCGCCATCGACGAGGCCGAGGCACGGGTCCGGGCCGCCGAGCCGCGGGCCCGCGTCATGTACCTCGAGCCCGACCTCGACCGGAGCGCCGCCCGTCCCTGAGCTGCCGTCCTCAGGACATCCGCTTGACCGCCATGACGTACGTCGCGCGCGCCGTCTCACCGCCGTCGGCCTCGCGGCGGAAGACGACCTCGACGGGGAAGCTGGCGCTGCCGCGCGCGTCGTACGACGCCCGCGCCCCCGCCTCGTCGCCCTGCAGGGCGGCCTCGGCGAGCAGCGGCCCGGTGGCGATGTCGGAGTAGGCGATCTGCGAGCCCTTCACCAGCGGCACCGCGCCGGCCTCGACGAGGTCGCCGAAGACCTCGAGCAGCACGGCGAAGGCAGCGGTCTCGCCGAGCCCGAAGATCACCGCCGCGTGCGGGCCGCCGACGTGGTTGTGCAGCTCGGGTCCGGCGTCCAGGCGCAGCCGGGCGCCGTCGCGGCCGGTCTCGAGCACCCGCGGGGCCAGCAGCCCCACGAAGCCGGGGGAGTCGTGCAGGCGGGCGGCGACGTCGATCACAGGAGCTCCTCGGGGTGCGGCTGTGCGGACCCTACGGCTCGGGCGTGCCCGCAGCCGGGAGTGGCAGGGTGGCCGGGTGCCCGACGACCCCCCGTACGACCCGGTGCTCGCCGGTGCGGGCGCCGCCCGCGTCGACTACGCCGAGCGCGCGATGCCGGTGCTCGCCCGGCTGAGGGCGCGGCTCGGGCGCGAGCGGCCCCTGGCGGGGGTCCGGGTCGCCGCCTGCATGCACGTCACGCCGGAGACCGGCGTGCTCGCCCGCACCCTGGTGCAGGCCGGCGCGCAGCTGCACCTGGCGGCGTCCAACCCGCTGTCGACGCAGGACGACGTGGCGGCGGCGCTGGCGACCGAGGGCGTGGCGGTGGCGGCGCGCCAGGGCGCCGACCGGGCGACGCACGCCCGGCAGCTGGCGAGCGTGCTCGAGGCACGCCCGGCGCTCGTGCTCGACGACGGGTGCGACCTCGTGCAGGTGCTGCAGCGCCGCCCGGAGCTGCGGCCGGGCGTGCGGGCGGGCGTCGAGGAGACGACGACCGGGGTGCTGCGGCTGCGCCAGATGGCCGCCGACGGCGCGCTGTGGCTGCCGGTCGTCGCGGTCAACGACACGGCGACCCAGCGGCTCGTGGCCAACCGCCACGGCACCGGGCAGTCGGCGCTGGACGCGGTCATCCGCACGACGGGCACGCTGCTCGCGGGCGCGACGGTCGTCGTCGCGGGCTACGGGTGGTGCGGCCGGGGGATCGCCGAGCGGGCCCGCGGGCTGGGCGCCAGCGTCGTCGTCACCGAGGTCGACCCGCTGCGGGCGCTCGAGGCGCTGCTCGACGGCCACCGCGTGCTGCCGATGGCGCAGGCCGCCCCGCTCGCCGACGTCGTCCTCACCGCGACCGGCTGTCCGGGCGTGGTGGCGGCCGAGCACCTGCCGCTGCTGCGCGACGGCGCCGTGCTGGCGAACGCCGGCCACTTCGACGTGGAGGTCGACGTCAGGGCGCTGCGCGCGGCCGCGGTCGAGGTGCGGCGGGTGCGCCCGTACGTCGACGAGCACGTGCTCGCCGACGGCCGCCGCGTGCTGCTGCTCGCCGAGGGGCGGCTGGTCAACCTCTCGGCGGCCGACGGCCACCCGCCGGCGGTCATGGACGTCAGCTTCGCGGTCCAGGCCCTCGTGCTGGAGCGGCTGGCGCTCGGGCCGGCGCTGGCGCCCGGGGTGCACGAGGTGCCCGCCGAGCTCGATGCCGAGGTGGCCCGCACCCGGCTGTCGGCCGTGCACGTCGAGCTCGACGCCCTCACCCCCGCCCAGACCGCCTACCTCTCGACCTGGAGGCCCTGACGTGCGCGTGCACTCCCTGGACTGCGGACCGATGCACCCGCTGGTCGTCGGGCGGCTGGTCGCCCACGTGCTGCTGTGCGAGGCCGACGACGGGCTCGTCCTCGTCGACAGCGGCTTCGGGCTGCAGGACGTCGCCGAGCCCGCGCGCCGGCTCGGCCCGTCGCGCCACCTGCTGCGCGCGGCGCTGGCCCCCGGGCACACCGCGGCCCGGCAGGTCGAGGCGCTCGGCCACCGGGTCGAGGACGTGCGGCACGTCGTGCTCACCCACCTCGACCTCGACCACGCCGGCGGGCTGGCCGACTTCCCGCACGCGGTCGTGCACACCACGGCTGCGGAGCACCGGGCGGCGACGCACCCGGCGCCCCGCGAGCGCGCCCGCTACCGCCGGGCGCAGTGGGCGCACGGTCCGCGCTGGCGGACCTACGGGGGGCCGGGGGAGCCCTGGGAGGGCTTCGCCGAGGCGTACGCCCTGGACGGGCTCGACGAGCGCTTCGCGCTGGTGCCCATGCCGGGGCACAGCCGCGGGCACGCGGCGGTGGCGGTCCGCGCCGACCGGCCGGGCGGGGGGAGCGGCTGGCTGGTGCACGCCGGGGACGCGGCCTTCGACGGCTCGACGGTCGACCCGGCGGTCCCGCGGAACCGCGCGCTGCTCGCCTTCGAGCAGCTCGTCGCGCTGGACCGGCGCGCGGTCGCCGACCACCACGCCCGGCTCGCCGCGCTGCACGCCTCGGACGGGTTCGAGGTCGTCACCGCCCACGACGCGGCGCAGCTGGACCGGCGGCGGGCTGACACGGGCGTGTGAGGGCATGACCGCCCTGGGCGGCATCTCTGACACGTCCCTGGTAGGGTCGTCGTGATGACGGCGCTGACGATCCACGAGGCGGCGACCACCACCGGGTGGTCGCCCCGGATGCTGCGCTACGTCGAGCAGCTCGGCCTCGTCACCGCGCCGCGCTCGCCCTCGGGCTACCGGCTGTACGGCCCGGAGCAGCTGCAGCGCCTGCGCACGCTGCGCGGGCTGCTCGACACCCACGGGCTCGAGCTCGGCGACGTGGCCGTCGCGCTGCGCCTGCGCCGCGAGCCCGACCTCGCCGGCGCGCTCGACGCCTGGTTCGACGCGGTCCCGGCCCGCCCGGCCACCTCCGCCGCCGAGCCGCTGGCCGACGCCGACTGGCTCGCCTTCGAGCAGGACAAGCACCAGCAGCTGCTCGCCCCCTGACAGCCCGCCGCCTGACGCCCCGCCGCCTGACCCCGCCCCCACCCGAGAGGACGCCCATGAGCACCGCCCTTCAGGACTTCAAGGTCGCCGACCTGTCCCTGGCCGAGTTCGGCCGCAAGGAGATCCGGCTCGCCGAGCACGAGATGCCCGGCCTCATGGCCATGCGCGCCGAGTACGGCGAGAGCAAGCCGCTGTCCGGTGCCCGCATCACCGGGTCGCTGCACATGACCGTGCAGACCGCCGTGCTCATCGAGACCCTCACCGCGCTCGGTGCGCAGGTCCGCTGGGTCTCCTGCAACATCTTCTCCACCCAGGACCACGCGGCGGCCGCCGTCGTCGTCGGTCCCGAGGGCACCGTGGACGACCCGCAGGGCGTGCCGGTCTTCGCCTGGAAGGGCGAGACCCTCGAGGAGTACTGGTGGTGCACCGAGCAGGTCGTCGACTGGCCCGACGGCTCCGGCCCCAACATGATCCTCGACGACGGTGGCGACGTCACCCTGCTCGTCCACCAGGGCGTGGAGTTCGAGCGCGCGGGCGTCGTGCCGGCCACGGACGACACCCACAGCGACGAGTACAAGGTCGTCCTCGACACCCTGCGCCGCTCGCTCGAGCGCGACCCGCAGCGCTTCACCCGGATCGCCGCCGACATCAAGGGCGTCACCGAGGAGACGACGACCGGCGTCATGCGGCTCTACGAGTTCGCCCGCGCCGGCACGCTGCTCTTCCCGGCCATCAACGTCAACGACTCGGTCACCAAGAGCAAGTTCGACAACCTGTACGGCGTGCGGCACTCGCTCGTCGACGGCATCTTCCGGGCGACCGACGTGATGCTGTCGGGCAAGACCGCCGTCGTCTGCGGCTTCGGCGACGTCGGCAAGGGCTCGGCGGAGTCGCTGCGCGCCCAGGGCGCCCGCGTCATCGTCACCGAGATCGACCCGATCTGCGCGCTGCAGGCGGCCATGCAGGGCTACCAGGTGGCCCGGCTCGAGGACGTCATCTCCACCGCCGACGTCTTCATCACCGCCACGGGCAACAAGGACATCATCATGGCCAGCGACATGGCCCGGATGAAGCACCTCGCGATCGTGGGCAACATCGGCCACTTCGACAACGAGATCGACATCGCCGGGCTGGCCCGCACGCCCGGCATCGAGCGCAAGAACATCAAGCCGCAGGTCGACGAGTGGGTCTTCCCCGGGGACGAGGGCCACCTGGTCACTCCATCATCATGCTGAGCGAGGGGCGGCTGCTGAACCTCGGCAACGCCACCGGTCACCCGAGCTTCGTCATGAGCAACTCGTTCACCAACCAGACGATCGCGCAGATCGAGCTGTGGACGAAGAACGACGAGTACGAGCGGCAGGTCTACGTGCTGCCCAAGCACCTCGACGAGAAGGTCGCCCGGCTGCACCTCGACGCGCTCGGCGTCCAGCTCACCGAGCTGAGCAAGGACGCAGGCGGAGTACATCGGCGTCGACGTCGCCGGCCCGTACAAGAGCGAGATGTACCGCTACTAGCCGACCACCAGCCCGACCACCAGCCCGACCCCCGTACGACCGCGCCGCCCGGACCCCGTCCGGGCGGCGCGTCGTGCGTCCTGCTCCGCTCAGGCGAGCAGGGCGGCCAGGTCGGCGTTGAGCTCGCGGACGGCGTCGGCCGCTGCCGGCGAGAGCGGGCCGAGGCCGTAGAAGCCGTGGATCAGCCCGTCGTAGCGCCGCTTCACCACGGTCACGCCGGCCGCCGCGAGCGCGTCGGCGAAGGCCTCGCCCTCGTCGCGCAGCGGGTCGTACTCGGCAGTGGCGACGACCGCGGGCGGCAGGCCGGACAGGTCGGGGGCGTGCAGCACCGACAGCCGCGGGTCGCGGCGGTCGGCGCCCTCCGGGACGTACTGCTCGCCGAACCACGCCATGTCGTCGGCCGTGAGCAGCTTGCCCGTCGCGTTCTCGACGCGGGAGGGGTGCTCGGCCTCCTCCTCGAAGTCGGTCCCGGGGTAGAGCAGCAGCTGCGCGGCGGGGCGGTAGGGCCCGTCCTTGAGCTCGAGGCACACCGCCGCCGACAGGTTGCCCCCGGCGCTGTCGCCGGCGACGGCGATCCGCGCGGGGTCGCCGCCGAGCTCGTCGACGTGGTCGAACGCCCAGCGGGTCGCAGCGACGCAGTCCTGCAGCCCGGCCGGCCAGCGGTGCTCGGGCGCGAGGCGGTAGTCGACGCTCACCACCACGGCCTGCACGTCGTGGCAGAGCAGCCGCGCGTGGTCGTCGTGGGTGTCGAGGTCGCCGATGACGAAGCCGCCGCCGTGGAAGAAGACGATGGTCGGGACGGTGCCGGAGGTGCCCGGCGCGGCGGTCTGCGGGCGGTAGACCCGCGCGGGCGTCCCGTCGCCGACGGCGATGTCCTCGACCGTGTCGACGGGCGCGAGGGTGCTCGGGTCGCGCAGCCCCACGGTCATCAGCCGGAAGCCCTCGCGGGCCTGCTCCGGGCTCCCGGACGCGAGCCCGGTCGCGCCGGTGCTCTCGATCATCGCGAGCAGTCCGGCGATCTGGGGGTCGAGCGGCACGAGCGCCTCCACGGGGGATCGGGTGGGGCACCCGCAGCGGGGCCCGTCCGCACGCTACGACGCGCGCCCCGGCCCGACCCCGCCCGGCCGCCGGGCGGGCTCAGCCGGGCGGGGCGAACCGGCCCGGGTCGCGGTCCGGCTCGCGGCCGGACGGGGGGGTGGCGGTCGGGAGGGTGGCGGTCGGGAGGGTGGCGGTCGGGGGGGTGGCGGTCGGGGGGTGGCGGTCGGGGGGGTGGCGGGCGGTGGGGTGGCGGTCGGGGGGTCGGCCGGCGGGGCGCCGAGCTGCTCGGCGGAGCGCCGGCGCCGCTCGGCGAGGACGGCGGACAGCACCGCCCAGCCCGGCGTGCCCGGCGGCGGCGGCGGTCGGGTCGCGCTGAGCACCGCCTGCACGAGGCGTCCGCCGAGGTCCTCGCGGGCGGCGGAGGTGAGCGAGCCGGACCGGCCGACGAACGAGCGCAGCGACAGCGCCAGCTCGTCGGACACGCCGGACAGGTCCAGCGTGGCCGCCCAGCCGGCCAGCGGCGGGGGCATCTGCGCGACCGGGGCGGCGCCGCCCGCGACCCGCTCCTGCACCACGACGGTGCCCGCGAGGACGTCCCCGAGCCGTCGCCCCCGCGGGTCGAGCAGCGACACGACCACGGGAAGCACGAAGAACGTGATGCCGGGGGCCTCGAGCACCGCCCGGCACAGCCCCCGGACGAAGGCCTGCCGGAAGGCGATCGGCCCGCCGTCGTCGCGGACGGCGCGCAGCCCCATCGCCATCTTGCCCAGCGTGCGACCGCGCAGCAGCGTCTCCAGGGCGATCGGGTAGCCGGCCAGCACGAGCACGGTGAGCCCCACGCCGAGGGCGGCGCCGGCCGCGCTGCTGACGTCCACCGAGGACACGGCGACGAGCAGGCCGAGCACGACGAGCAGGGCGAGCTGCACGAGCGCGTCCAGGCCGGCGGCGACGGCCCGGGAGGGCAGGGCAGCGGTGCGCAGGTCGAGCGCCACCGCCTCGCCCGTCACGAGCCCGCTCACGACCACCCTCCCCGGTCCCCGTCCGAGGACCTGCTGACCTGCATCCTGCCGCCTACGCTGCGGCCGTGGACCTGGACGCCTACGTCGCCGCGCACCGGGCCGAGTGGCAGCGCCTGGAGGGGCTCGTCGGCCGGGCGTCCCGCCCCTCGCGCCTGACCGGCCCCGAGGTCGACGAGGTCGTCGACCTCTACCAGCGGGTGGCCACCCACCTGTCGGTGGTGCAGAGCACCGGGCGCGAGCCGCAGCTCGTCGGCCGGCTGTCCTCGCTGGTCGCCCGGGCGCGCGGCAGCGTCGCCGGCGGGCGCTCGGCGTCGTGGCGCGACGCCGTGCGCTTCCTGTCCCGCGACTTCCCGGCGGTGGTCTACCGCACCCGCTGGTGGTGGGGCGGGGCCGCGCTCGGCTTCCTCGTCGTGGCCGTCGCCTTCGGGGTCTGGGTCGCGCAGGACCCGCAGGTCCAGTCGGCGCTCGCCGACCCCGAGCAGGTCCGGGCGCTCGTCGAGACCGACTTCGAGGGCTACTACAGCGCCGCCCCGCCACAGGACTTCGCCGCCCAGGTGTTCACCAACAACGCCTACGTCGCGGCCCAGGCGGTGCTGTTCGGGATCCTGCTGCTGCCGGTGCCGTACGTCCTGCTGCAGAACGCGCTCAACGTGGGGGTGAGCGGCGGGCTGCTCGCCGCGAACGGTCGTGCCGGGCTGTTCTTCGGGCTGGTCCTGCCGCACGGCCTGCTCGAGCTGACCGCGGTCTTCGTCGCGGCGGGCCTGGGGCTGCGGCTGGGGTGGACGGTGGTCGACCCGGGGCGGCGCACCCGCTCGGCGGCGCTCGCCCAGGAGGGCAGGGCCCTGGTGAGCGGCGCGCTCGGGCTGGCGCTCGTGCTGCTCGTGTCGGGCGTGATCGAGGCCTTCGTGACGCCGAGCGGGCTGCCGACCTGGGCCCGGATCGGCATCGGCGTGCTCGCCGAGGCGCTCTTCCTCGCCTGGGTCTTCGGCCCGGGCCGGCGGGCGCACCGGGCGGGGGTGACCGGCGACCTGGGGGCCGACCGGGTCGGCGACGTGCTGCCGACCGCGTAGCCGGCCCCCGCGGGTCGTTACCGGTAGGTGCCGGGCAGGGCGACCTCGACCACCGAGTACGGCGTGGTCCGCGTCGGCGGGGTGCTGAACCGGCCGTTGACGGCGTAGAGGCTGCCGGCGAGCACGACGGCCGTCGTGGGGCGGTCGAGGTCGGGGTCGGTGAGCGTGCCCGTGAGGCGGCCGCTGCGGCCGCCCTGCTGGAGCTCGACGACCGAGACGGCGTCGCGGCCGGACCCGTAGACGACGTAGAGCGTGCTGCCGCGCAGCTCGAGCCCGTCGCCGCTCACCAGGTCGCCGCCGGTGACCGGGACGAGCGTCGTGCGGCCGGTCGCCGGGTCGACCCGGAACAGGTCGCCGGTGCTGCTGCTCGTGACGATGAGGTCGCCGCCGGGCAGCTGGCGGATGCCGTTGAGGCCGAAGCCGCCGTTCGGCTGGGCGTAGTCGCCGGTCAGGTCGAGCAGCGTGGCGCCGTCGGTCGTGACCCGGACGAGCTGGGCCGACAGCGAGTCGGTGACGTAGACGGCGTCCTTGCCGACCTGCACGTCGTTGAGGAACCGGGTGCCCGGGACGGGGACGCGGGCGACCCGCTCCCCGGTGCGGCTGTCGTACGCCGTCACCCGGCTCGACGTCGTGCCGTCGGGGTTGCGGCGCTCCCCGGCGACCCACAGCAGGCCGGTGCTGCGGTCGAGCTGCAGGCCGCGGGCGGCCGTGTCGGGGACGCCCGGCACGAGCACGCGGCGCTCGCCGGTGCGCACGTCGCCGACGAAGACGGCGCCGTTCTGCATGCTGCCGGCGAAGAAGGTCGTGCCGGGGCCGGCGGCGATGCCCTCGGGCCGGGACCCGGCCTTGAGGGCGATCGTGTCCGGGAACGGCCGGGCGGAGGGCGCCGCCGACGCGGTGCCGGGCCCGGCGGTCAGGGTGAGCGCGGTGGTCACGCCCAGGGCGAGGGACAGGGCTGCTGAGGTGCGACGAGGTGACATGGGGCACGTGTGCCCGCTCTGCCCCGCTCCCGAACGTTGCTCGTGCAACGGTCCAGGCGGCGCTCCTGCCTCCTCAGCGCCAGCCGCCCTCCGTGCCGCCGGGCACCGGCTGCGCCGGGTCGTACGGCGTGCGGGTGAAGACGAACGTCGCGAGCACGAGCAGGTCGGGCGTCACGGTCATCGTCTCGCCGGCGTAGTAGCCGTCCAGGCCGCGCCACGTGCCGTCGCCCTGGTCGCGGAACCGGCTGCTGCGCCCGGCCCCGGCCAGCCCGCCCAGGTGCAGCAGCCCGTCGGCCTGCAGCCGCAGGACGTACGGCGCGGTGCCCCAGTACCAGGGCCCCAGCAGCGCGAGGTCGACCTCGGTCGCCGTCGGGGTGAAGGCCCCGCCGAGGGCCGGCTCGGACTGCTCGAGCAGCCGCAGCAGGTCGCCGGTGAGGCCGCCGTCGGCGCCGCTGGTCGCGTTGCGCATCGTCACCGCGCCGTCGCCGCGGTCGCGGTCGACGAAGACCGACGCGAGGAACCCCGGCATGGAGCCGCCGTGCCCGACGAGCGTGCGGCCGTCGTCGCGCAGCACCTGCAGCCCGAGGCCGTACGCCGACCAGCCGTCCTGCGAGGCGTCGACGCCGTACGGGCGGGTCATCTCCTCGAGCGTGTCCGGCGACAGCACGTCGCCGGTGTCGCCGAGCAGGAAGGCCGCGAAGCGGGCCAGGTCGGCCAGCGAGGCCCACAGCTGCCCGGCCGGGGCCATCGTGCCGTGGTCGTGCTCGGGCTCGGGGTGCAGCACGTCCGCCCAGGGGTGCACGCCCCAGCCGGTCGCCGCCGCGCCGGACGGGCGGGTCGTCGTCCTCGTCATGCCCAGCGGCAGGAGCACCTCGTCGCGCAGGACGTCGGCCCACGGCCGGCCGCGCAGCGCGGCGACCAGCTCGCCGAGCAGCCCGAAGCCCAGGTTGGAGTAGTGGAAGCGGCCGGCGCCGAGGGGCAGGTGCTCCGGGCCGAGCCCGAGGTCGGCCAGCGCGCCCCCGGGGGTGCGCTCCCACCAGGAGCCGGGGCTCTCCGCGGTGAGCCCGGCGGTGTGGCTGAGCAGCTGCGCCACGGTGCACCCGCCGGCCGGGGTGCCGGGCAGGTGCTGCTCCAGCCGGTCGTCGAGGTCGAGCAGGCCCTCGTCGCGCAGCCGCAGCACCGCGACCGCGGTGACCGGCTTGGTGATCGAGCCGATCCGGTGCTGCACGTCGGCGTGCGGCTCGGCGACGTCGCCGCGGGCGGCCGACCACGCCAGCGCGCCGTCGCGGACGACGCCGGCGACCAGCCCCGGAGCCCGGGCCTCGCGCTGGGCGCGGGCGGTGCGGGCGAGCAGCAGGCGGGCGGTGGTCGGCTGGAGGGGGTCGGTCACCGCGCCGACGCTAGCTAGTGCGCGGCGGCGAGCGAGCGCGCGGGCTCGTGGCGCAGGTAGCGGCGGGTGCAGGTGCCGGTGCCGGACGTGAGCGCGCGCAGCGTCGTCGCCCAGCGCAGCAGCTCCGCGTCGGGCACCTCGGCGCGCACCACGGTGCCGCGCTCGCCCGCCTCGGTGCCGGTCACCCGGGCCCGGCGCCCGGCGAGGTCGCTCATCACCGCGCCGACGAAGGCGTCCGGCACGTGCACCTCGAGCTCGCTCACCGGCTCGAGCACGGTCGTGCCGGCCGCGGCGACCGCCTCGCGCAGCGCGAGCGCCCCGGCCGCGGCGAAGGCGGCGTCGGAGGAGTCGACCGCGTGCGCCTTGCCGTCGACGAGCACGACGGCGAGGTCGACGAGCGGGCGCCCCTCGTGCACGCCGCGCTCGGCCTGGGCGCGCAGCCCCTTCTCGACGCTGCCGACGTACGCCGTCGGCACGGCGCCGCCGACCACCCGGGTCTCGAAGGTCGTGCCCGACCCGGTCGGTCGCGGGGCGACCTCGACGACCACGACGGCGTACTGCCCGTGCCCGCCGCTCTGCTTGACGAGCCGGCCGGTCGCCGTGACCGGGCGGGCGAGCGTCTCGCGCAGCGCGACGCGGACCTCGGGGCGCTCGACGGGCACGCCGAGCCGGTCGACCACGACCTCGGCGTGCGCCTCGCCGAGGCACCAGACGAGCAGCTGGCCGGTGGCCGCGTCGCGCTCCACCCGCACCGACGGGTCCTCGACCGCGAGGCGGGCGAGCGCCTCGTCCAGCCGGTCCTCGTCCGCGGGGGAGGCGGCGGCGAGCGCGACCGGCAGCTGCGGGTCGGGCAGCTCCCAGGCGGTCACGAGCAGCGGCAGCTCCGGGGAGGACAGCGTGTCGCCGGTGGTCGCGGTCGTCAGCCGGGACACGGTGCACAGGTCGCCGGCGGGGCAGGCGGTCACGGGGCGCGAGGTCGCGCCCAGCGGGCTGCCGAGCAGCCCGACCCGCTCGTCGGCGTCGTGCTCGGCGCGGTCGGCGGCGTGCCCGCTGACGTGCACGGCGGTGTCGGGGCGCAGCGTGCCGGAGAACACCCGGACCAGCGAGACCCGGCCCAGGTAGGGGTCGGTGCTGGTGCGCACGACCTCGGCGAGCAGCGGGCCGGCGGGGTCGCAGGAGGCGGCGGGGGCGGGCGTCCCGTCCGGTCGGGCTCCCGGCGGCAGCGGGTGCTCGCAGGGGCCGGGGAAGGCGCGCACGAGCAGGTCCAGCAGCGGCCGCACGCCCGTCCCGTCCACGGCGCACACGGGCAGCACCGGGTGGAAGGCGCCGCGGGCGACGGCCCGCTCGAGGTCGGCCACGAGCACGACCGGGTCGAGCTCCTCGCCGCCGAGGTAGCGCTCGAGCAGCTCCTCGTCCTCGGCCTCGGCGATGACGCTCTCGACGAGGTCGGTGCGGTCGGCGTCGCCGGCAGCCCGCTCCTCGCCGGTCGCCGCGCGGTCGGTGGTCCGGGCGTGCACCTGCAGGCTGAGCAGGTCGAGCAGCCCGTCGGCGACCGGCACCTCGACCGGGTGCACGCCGTCGCCGAAGGCGGTGCGGCACGCGGCGACAGCCCCGGCGAGGTCGGCGCGGGGCCGGTCGAGCTGGGTGACCGCGACCGCCCGCGGCAGCCCGGCCGCCGCGCACTCCTGCCACAGCTGCTCGGTGCGCGCGTCGACGCCCTCGACCGCCGGGACGACGAACAGCGCCGCGTCGGCCGCGCGCAGCCCGGCGCGCAGCTCGCCGAGGCCGTCCGGGTGGCCGGGGGTGTCGAGCAGGTTCACCTTGACGCCCTCGTGCTCGAGCGGCGCGAGGGCGAGGAAGACCGAGCGGTGCAGCCGGCGCTCGAGGTCGGCGCTGTCGCAGACGGTCGTGCCGTCCTCGACCCGGCCGGGGCGGCCGACGGCCCCGGCCTCGGCGAGCAGCGCCTCGACGAGCGTGGTCTTGCCGCAGCCCGAGCGGCCCACCAGCACGACGTTGCGCACCCGCTCGGGCGGCCGGGGCTCCGGTGCGGGGGACCGGCCGCCCGCCAGGGCGGGTGCGGAGGCTCTCGAGGGCATGACGCGCTCCCGTCGCTGCCGGGGGCGCCGCGGTCGGGCCCGCGGCGCCGCACCGCGGTGGCTCCGCAGCCTGCCGCGACCCGGCGCGCGGCACAAGACCCGCTACAGGCGGCCGGCCGCCTTGAGGGCGAGGTAGGTGTCGGCGACGGCGGGGGCGAAGGAGGCCGGCGGGGCGTCGACGACCTCCACGCCGGCGCGGCGCAGCCGGGCGGTCGTGCGGCGCCGCTCGGCCGCGACCCGCTCGGCCGCGGCGGCGTCGTAGACCTGCTCGGCGTCCTCCCGTCCGGCGCGCATCTGCTCCAGCCGCGGGTCGCCGACCGCCGCGAGCACCACGGTGTGGCGGGCGGTGAGCGCGCCGAGCACCGGCAGCAGGCCCTCCTCGAGCGCGGCGGTGTCGAGGGTGGTGAACAGCACGACGAGGCTGCGGCGGCGGGTGCGCCGCAGGACCTCGCCCACCAGCAGCCGGGCGTCGCTCTCGACGAGTGCCGGCTCCAGCCCGGCCAGCACGTCGACGAGCCGGGAGAGCAGCTCGGTGCGCCCGGCACCGGAGACGGCGCCGCGCACCGCGCGGTCCAGGGCGAGCAGGTCGACCCGGTCGCCCGCGCGGCTGGCGAGCGCGGCGAGCAGCAGCGCGGCGTCGAGCGCCACGTCGAGCCGGGGGACGTCGCCGACCCGCCCGGCGGAGGTGCGGCCGGTGTCGAGCACGAGCAGCACCGCGCGGTCGCGCTCGGGGCGCCAGGTGCGCACGACGACGTCGCGGCGCCGGGCCGTCGCCCGCCAGTCGATCGAGCGGACGTCGTCGCCCTCGACCCAGTCGCGCAGCGAGTCGAACTCGGTGCCCTGGCCGCGGGTGCGCGCCGCGGTCTGCCCGTCGAGCGTGCGCAGCCGCGACAGCCGCTCGGGCAGGAAGCGCCGGGAGGTGAACGGCGGCTGCACCCGCACCTGCCAGGGGACCTCGTGCCGGCCCTGCCGGCCGGCGACGCCGAGCGGCCCGAGCGCGCGGACGGTGACCCGGTCGGGCCGGCGGTCCCCGCGCCGGGTCGGCCGCAGCGTCGTCGTCAGGACCCGCTGCTGGCCCGCGGGCACCTCCAGCCGCTGCACGGCGGGGTCGGCGCCCGCGGAGGGCACCCAGGCGTCGCGCAGGACTGCGCGCAGCGGGCGCCCCGACGGGTTGCGCACGAGCAGCCGGACCTGCGCGCTGTCGCCGAGGCGTACGGCCGTCGCGCCCGACCGGGACAGCTGCAGGCCGGCGACGGGGGCCGCGCGCAGCACGTCGACGCCGACGGCGACGCCGAGCAGCAGGGCGACCCCGAGGACGGTCAGCAGGCTGGGCAGCAGCGCGACCGGGACGACGCCGACGAGGGCGAGCAGCGCCAGCCGACCGGTGACCGCCACGGCGTCAGCGCGGGACGGGGACCGAGGCGAGCAGCCCGTCGAGCACGCCGTCGGCCGTGACGCCCTCGAGCTCGGCCTCGGGGCGCAGCTGCACGCGGTGCCGCAGCGTCGGTCGCGCGAGCGCCTTGACGTCGTCGGGGGTGAGGTAGTCGCGGCCCGACAGCCAGGCCCACGCCTTGCTCGTGGCGAGCAGGGCGGTCGCGGCGCGCGGCGAGGCCCCGAGGGCCAGCGACGGCGAGGTGCGGGTCGCGCGGCACAGGTCGACGACGTAGCCGAGGACCTCGTCGGCGACCGTCACCGCGCGCACCGCCTCGCGGGCCAGGGCGAGCTCCTCGGCCCCGGCGACCGGGGTGAGCGCGGACAGGTCGCGCGGGTCGAAGCCGGCGTCGTGGGCGCGCAGCACCTGCAGCTCGTCCTCGCGCTGCGGCAGCGGGACGGTGAGCTTGAGCAGGAAGCGGTCGAGCTGGGCCTCGGGCAGCGGGTAGGTGCCCTCCTGCTCGACGGGGTTCTGCGTGGCGACGACGACGAAGGGGTCGGGAAGCGGGCGCGGCTCGCCGTCGACCGAGACCTGCCGCTCCTCCATGGCCTCCAGCAGTGCCGCCTGGGTCTTCGGCGGCGTGCGGTTGATCTCGTCGGCCAGCAGCAGGTTGGTGAAGACCGGCCCCTCGCGGAAGGTGAACGACGAGGAGCGGTCGTAGACCAGCGAGCCGGTGATGTCGCCGGGCATGAGGTCGGGGGTGAACTGCACCCGCCGGGTCTCCAGCCGCAGCCCGGCGGCGAGCGCGCGCACCAGCAGCGTCTTGGCCACGCCCGGCACGCCCTCGAGCAGGACGTGGCCGCGGCACAGCAGCGCGATGACCAGCCCGGTGACGGCCGAGTCCTGGCCGACGACGGCCTTGGCGATCTCGCCGCGCAGCGCGTCGAGCGCGTCGCGGGGGTCGGGCCCGGCGGGCTCGACCGGCTCGACCGGCTCCTCGGGGGGCTCCACGACCGCGGCGCGGGAGGGGCGCGCGGGTCGCGCCGGGCGCGCCGGGCGGCTGCCGCCGCTGCGGGCCGTCGTCGACCGGGTGCCGCCGGCCGCCGGCGTCCCCGTGCGCGCCCGCGGGGCGCGGGTGCGGCGCGCCGGGGCGGGCTGCTCGCCGGCCGGCGTCTCGTCGTCAGCGGTCATGGCGCGGGGTCACGGTCGACGGCCTCCGGAGCGGGAGCGGGCGGGGGGACGTGCGGGGCGGGTGCGGGGGCCGGTCCGGGGGGCAGGCGCAGCTCGTCCAGTGCCCGGGCCAGCCGCACGAGGGCCGCGTCGTCGGGCGGAGGCGCACCGTACAGGAGGGCCCCGACCTCGCCCGCCGCGCGGCCCGAGCGGCTCGCCAGGACCTCGACGAGACGGTCCGGCTCCGTCGCGGGCGGCAGCGACAGCCGCCGGGCGAGCCGGTCGCGGGCGCCCGCGCGCAGCGCCTCCGCGGCCGTGCCGCGCGCGCCGGCGGCCCGGTAGAGCCGGCCCCGGCCCTCGGCGGCCTCGGCCGCGCGGACGACCACCGGCAGCGGCTCGGTCACCACGCGCCCGAGCCGCCGGGCCCGCCACAGGCCGAGCGCGAGGACGGCGACCGCGAGCTGCAGCACGCCGAGCTCGATGCTGTCCGGCAGCAGGTCGCGCAGGCTCTGCGGCGCGCCCGGCACCGCGCGGCCGGGCGCCGGCAGCAGCCAGCGGACCTCGTCGCCGCCCCCGAGCAGGCCGAGCGCGAGCGCCGCGTCGCCCTCCCGGTCGAGCTCGTCGTTGGTGAGGACCGCCGGCTCGCCGAGCAGCACCACCTGCCGGCCCGGCAGCTGCAGCAGGCTCGCCCGGCCGCCGGTGGCGTAGCAGCCGACGGCGTCGACGCCGTCCTGCGGGGCGTAGGTGGCGGTGCCCGACAGCGCGGCGCCGGCGGTGCCGGCGGCGGGCAGCGCGCAGGCGGGCCGGCGCACGGCGGTGTCGGCCGGGGCGACGTCGACCGGCAGGTCCAGGGCGGCGACGTCGTCCGGGCCCGCGCCGGCGACGACGACGGGGGAGTCGAGCCCGCCGAGCGCGGCGAGCTCGTCGGGGGTCAGCAGCCCCGGCAGCGGGACGAGCACGGTGCTGCCCGGTCCCAGCCCGGACCGCAGCGCGTCCAGGTCGCCGACGACCCGCACCGACACCCCCTGCTGCTCGAGCAGGGCGGCGAGCGCCCGCGAGCCCTCCGGGGCGTACGACCGCGGGTCGAGCGTCCCGCCGCCGGTGGCCCGCAGGGCGGCGACGGCGAGCGACACGAGCACGAGGACGAGCGCCGCGAGCAGGGGCGTGCGGGCGCGCCGCCAGAGGCCGCGACCGGTGGGGGCGGTGCTCGTGCCGGCGCTGGTGGGCGCAGGACCCGGGGCGGGCGCGCCCCCCGCAGGCGCGTCGACGGCGAGCGTCACGCGGCGACCCGCACCCCGGCGGCGGCGCGGGCGTCGACGTCGGCGACCACGGCGTAGGCCGCGGCGCTGCCCGGGCGGCCGCCGTAGCTGACCTCGTCGAAGACCGCGGCCGCGCGGCGCAGGTCGGCCGCGAGCGCGGGCGCTGCGGCACCGGCCTCGCGGGCCAGCTCGAGGGCGGTGCGGCCGGGTCGGGCGTCGAGCAGCCCCTGCGCCGCCAGCTCGCGGACGAGCGCGCGCAGCCGCTCGCGCACGGCCTCGGCCCAGCGGCCCTGCGCGGCCGCCTGCTCGGCGCGCGCCCGGTGGTCGGCGGCCGAGAGCTGCGGCCCGTCGGGGAAGACCGGGGCGGCGCCGCGCCGGCCGGCGGACAGCGGGCCGAGCCGGACGAGGACGACGGCGACGGCCCCGACGACGAGCAGCGCGAGCACGACCCGCGCCAGGGCGCCGTCGGCGACCGCGCCGGCCGCGCGGTCGAGCAGGTCGGACACGGCGCGCAGCGCCCGGCCGACGAGCCGCAGCAGCAGCGGTGGCTGCGCGTCGGCGTACTCCTGGCGGCTGAGCTCGCGGCGGGCCGCCTCCCGCGCCGCGTCGCGCGACAGCGGAGCGGCCGCGGCGAGCAGCCCGGTCACCGGGGCGCTGCGGCGGCGGTGAGCGCGACGTCGAGGCCCTCCGCCCGCATGCGGCGGTCGACGTAGAGCAGCGCCCGCACCCCGCTGCTGAACGGCGCGGTGAGCGTCTGCGCGAGGCCGGCGCCGACCTGGGCGAGCACGAGGGCCAGCAGCCCCACGTCGCCCCCGGTGAAGATCGACGTGCCGCCGCCCAGCACGACGAAGGGCAGCTGCAGCACCTGTCCGACGGCACCGGCGATGAGGCCGGTGAGCACGAGGACGCCGAGCACCCGCCAGGACGAGCCGCGCACCAGCACACCGCTGCGCCGCAGCGCCTCGCGGACGGCGAGCTTCTCGAGCACCAGGGCGGGGGCGGCGAGGCTGAGCCGGACGTAGAGGTAGACGTCGGCGACGAGGGCGGCCAGCCCGAGCGGCACCGCGATCGCCAGGCCCGCGTCGCCGAGCACGACGACGGCCAGGACGCCGACGAGGACCGCGGCGCCGAGGACGCCGACCAGCAGCAGCCCGACGAGCAGCGACAGGCCGACCAGGCGGGCGAGCAGCGGCCGGACCGCCTGCCACGCCTGTGACGTCGTGAGCGGCTGCCCGAGCACGGCCTTGCCGACCACTGCGGTGATGATGCCGGCCAGGACGATGCCCGCGAGGCCGGTGACGAGGGCGGCCGCGAGCGCCCCGACGGCGGCGCCGCCGATCTCGGCCGCGCTCAGCTCCGCGCCGCCGCTGCTGTCGGCGCCGACGACGACCGTGGGCAGCAGCACGAGCACGCCGACGGTGAGGAGCGTGCTCACGACGGCGACGACGAAGGACAGCCCGAGCGTGGGGCGGGGGTAGCGCCGCACGACGCCGACCGCGCCGTCCAGCAGCTCGCCGAGCCCGAGCGGCCGCAGCGGCACCACGCCCGGCCGGGGCGCCCCGGTCTGCGGGCCGCCCCACCCCGGCGGCGGTGCGCCGTACGACGGGGTGGGCGACGCCGGTCCGCCCCAGCCGGACGGCGGGAGGGGGGCGGGCGGGCCGGTCGGAGGGCTGCTCGGGGACGGACCCGCGGGCCGGTCGTCGTGGGGGAGGTCGCCACCGGGCAGGCCCCAGCCCGTCGACCGCTCCGGGTCCGTCACCGCAGCCTCACCGCTCTCCTCGTCGTCCGCGCCGGCGCGGACCATGCTGTCACGCGCGGACCGGCCCGACCCGCTGGTCGCGGTGCCTGTGGACGCCCGGGGCGGCGCCTGCGGTGCGACCATGGCCCACCATGGTGACCATGCAGGTCGGAAGCAGCGGAGGGGCCAGCAGCCCCACGAGCGCGCCCCGTCCCGGGAGCGGGCGGTGAGGGGACGCGTCCTCGTCGTCGACGACGACCCGGCGCTGGCCGAGATGCTCGGCATCGTCCTGCGCGGGGAGGGCTTCGAGACGGCCTTCGTCGCGGACGGCGACGCCGCGCTGGCGGCCTTCCGGCGCGAGCGGCCCGACATCGTGCTGCTCGACCTCATGCTCCCGGGCACCGACGGGCTCGAGGTGTGCCGGCAGGTGCGCGCCGAGAGCGGGGTCCCCATCATCATGATCACGGCCAAGACCGACACCGTCGACGTGGTGCTGGGCCTGGAGAGCGGCGCCGACGACTACGTCGTCAAGCCCTTCAAGCCCAAGGAGGTCGTGGCCCGGGTGCGCGCGCGGCTGCGCAGCCGCGAGGACACCGAGCCCGAGACGCTGAGCATCGGGCCCGACGACGACCCGGTGCGCATCGACGTCCCCGGTCACGTGGTGCGCCGGGGCGAGGAGCAGCTGCAGCTCACCCCCCTCGAGTTCGACCTGCTCGTCGCGCTGGCGCGGCGGCCCCGCACCGTCTTCAGCCGCGAGCTGCTGCTCGAGCAGGTCTGGAACTACCGGCACGCCGCCGACACCCGGCTCGTCAACGTGCACGTGCAGCGGCTGCGGGCCAAGGTCGAGCGCGACCCCGAGCACCCGCAGGTGGTCGTCACCGTGCGCGGGGTCGGCTACAAGGCGGGGCCGCCCTGAGCGGCGTCCCCCTGCGCCTGACCGGGCGCCCGGGGACCGCGGCCAGGACCCGGACGACCGCCGGCCGGCTGGGGCCCGTCGCGGGCGCCGCCGCCCTGCGCGCGCTGCGCGCCGGCCGGGCCCGGTGGCGCCGGAGCCTGCAGACGAGGGTCGTCGTGACCACCCTGCTGGCCTCCGCCGTCGTCGTCGCGCTGCTCGCCTCGCTGCTGCTCGACCAGGTCGGCCGGGGCCTCGTCGACACCAAGACGCGCACCTCGCTGTCGGAGGCGAGCTCGGGCGTCGCCCAGGCCCAGACCCGGCTGGACAACCTCGAGGTCGTCAACCCGCAGGCGGTCGACACCGAGCTGGCCGGCGTCGTGCAGGAGCTCAGCGACCGCGGCGCGGCCGGCGACCTCTACCGCGTGGTCGTGCTCGGGGCCCGGCCCGACAGCAACGCGTTCTCCTCCTCCGGCGTCGACCCCTCCGACGTGCCGGCCGCGCTGCGCGACGCGCTGGTCAGCGGCACCGGCCCGATCTACGCGTACGCCGTGGTGCCCGACGGGCGCGGCGGTCGCGTGGAGGCGCTCGTCGTCGGGTCGGTGCTGCGCACCCCCCTCGGGCTGGACTACCGCCTCTACCACCTGTTCCCGCTGTCGGCGGAGGTCGCGACGCTGGGCCTCGTGCAGCGCACCGCCGCCGCCGCGGGGCTGGTGCTCGTCGCCCTGCTCGCGCTCATCGCCGGGCTGGTCGCGCGGCAGGTCGTGACGCCGGTGCGGCTCGCGGCCGGCACCGCCGAGCTGCTCGCGGCCGGCCGGCTCGAGGAGCGCCTGGCGGTGCGTGGCGAGGACGAGCTCGCCCGGCTCGCCGTCACCTTCAACACCATGGCCGAGGCGCTGCAGGGCCAGATCCGCCAGCTCGAGGCGCTGTCGCGCGTGCAGCAGCGCTTCGTCAGCGACGTCAGCCACGAGCTGCGGACCCCGCTCACCACGGTGCGCATGGCCGCCGACCTGCTGCACGAGGCGCGCGACGGCTTCCCCCCCGACGTGCGGCGCAGCGCCGAGCTGCTGCAGCTCGAGCTCGACCGCTTCGAGGGGCTGCTCGGCGACCTGCTGGAGATCAGCCGCTACGACGCGGGCGCTCTGCACCTCGAGGTCGAGCCGGTCGACCTCGCGCACCTCGTGGAGGCGGTCCTCGACCAGACCGAGGCGCTCGCGGACCGCAAGGGCAGCGAGGTCGTGCTCCGCCGCGGTGCCGGCGCCCCCCACGTCGCCGAGATCGACCACGTACGGATCGAGCGGGTCCTGCGCAACCTCGTCGTCAACGCCCTCGAGCACGGCGAGGGCGGGCCCGTGGAGATCGGCGTCGCCGGGGACGACGACGCGGTCGCGGTGCTCGTGCGCGACCACGGGGTGGGGCTGCGGGCGGAGGACGCCGCTCGGGTCTTCACCCGGTTCTGGCGCGGCGACCCGTCCCGCGCCCGCACGACCGGGGGCACCGGGCTGGGTCTGGCCATCGCCCTGGAGGACGCCCGCTCGCACGGCGGGCGGCTGGAGGTCTGGGGCCGCGAGGGCGCCGGCGCGGCCTTCCGCCTCACCCTGCCGCGGCGCGCGGGGGAGCGGGCCGACGCCGGCAGCCCGCTGCCGCTCGGACCGCCGCCCCCGGGCTCGCCGCTCCCGGTCGCTGCGCTGCCCGCCCCGGGGACGCGCCCGTGAGGCGCCGCGCCGCCGGGCTGCCCACGACCCTGACGACGGCCCTGACGACGGCCCTGCTGCTCTGAGCGGCTGCGGCCTGCCGCTGCCGGGCGGGGTCCAGCAGCCGGGGGCGGTCCCGGCCGAGCAGCGCCGTCCCGAGCCGATCAGCGTGCTGCCGCCCGGCCCGCAGCCCGACGCCACCCCGCAGGCGGTCGTGCTCGGCTTCCTCACCGCGCAGAGCAGCGCGCGCGACGCGCACGGCATCGCCCGGGGCTTCCTCGCGCCCGAGGAGCGCGCGCGCTGGCGCGACGACGCGGGCGTCACGGTCTACGACCCCCGCACCGCCGCGACGAGCCGGCCGACGGTCCAGGGGGACGCCGTCGTCGTCACCCTGCAGCTCGACGTGCTGGGCCAGGTCGACGCCGACGGCGCCGCCCGGGTGCAGCGGCCGTCGCCGACCACGCAGGCCTACCGCCTGCGGCAGGGCGCCGACCGGCAGTGGCGGCTGGTCGAGGTCCCCGACGGCCTGACCCTCACCCCGACGGCGCGCGACCGGTCGTACGACGCCTTCTCCGTGCACTTCCTCGCTCCGCTCGGGCCGCCCCGGGCCCGCGCCACCTCGTCGCGGACCTCGTGCAGCTGCCGGTGGACGGCGACCCGGCGCAGCAGGCGGTCGAGCACCTGCTCACGGGGCCGTCCAGCGGGCTCGCCGGCAGCGTCGAGACGGCGGTGCCGGCCGGAGCGGCGCTGCGGCGGCCCGTGACCACGTCCGCGACGGGCGAGGTGGTGGTCGACCTCACGGGCCCGCCGGAGGCCTACCCGGGCCCCTCGCGGGCGGACCTGTCGGCGCAGCTGGTGTGGACGCTGCGCGAGGCGCTGCCCGACTTCACCCGGCTGTCGCTGCTCGTCGACGGCCGGGTCCTCCAGGTGCCCGGCGTCGGGCAGCCCCAGCCCCGCGGCGCGTGGTCGGGCTACGCCCCGGACGGCCCGCTCGAGCGGCCGCCGGGCCTCGCGCTGGTCGCTGGGGGGCTGCGCACCCTCGAGCCGGTCGTGGAGGACCGGCCGGCGACGGCCGTCGCCGACGTCTCGCGGGTGGTCGACCAGGCCGTGGACGCCCGGACGGGTCGCCTCGCGGTGCTCACCGACGACGGCGACACCCGCACCCTGCGCGTCGGGCCGCTCGCCGGCCCGCTCACGGCGGTGCTGCGCGACCCCGGCCTGCGCTCACCCACCTGGGGCAGCGGGGACGGCGGCGTCTACGTGCTGCGCACGGGCGCCCGCCCGGCGGTGCTGCTCGTGCCCCCGGTGCCGACGGCCGTGCCCGTGGAGGTGGCGCTCGTCGGGGCCCCGGCGCTGGACGCCTCCTCGCTGCTCCGGGTGTCGCGCGACGGCGTCCGGGTGGCCCTCGTGGCCGCCGGCGCGCTGCAGGTCGGCCGGCTGGAGCAGGGGGCGGTCCCGCGGCTGGTGGCGCTGCGCACGCTGAGCACGGGCGTGCGCGACGTCGCGTGGCGGACCGGCACGCAGCTCGCCGTGCTCGTCCAGGACACCGAGCCGCCGCTGCTGCCGCTGCTGTCGCTGTCGGTGGACGGCACCTCCGCCGTCACCGGCGGCCTCGTGGGCGTGGCCGAGGGCACGCCGGTCGCTCTCGCCGCCTTCGGCGGTCAGCCGCTGCTCGTGGAGGTCGACTCCGACCGCTCCAGCACCGTCTACAGCGGCGACGGCTCCGGCGGCTTCCAGGTGCAGCTGCCGGACGCGGGCCGGCCCGCCTACCCCCGCTGACGGCAGGGGCGCTCGCGCCCGTCCACAGCCGCGCCGCTCGTCCCCAGCGCGGGTCGTGGGACCGGCCGTCCGCTCGCCCGACCGCAGCCTGGGCCGGTGCGCTCCCCGCTCCCCCTCCTGGCCGCCGTGCTGCGCGACCTGGGCGACGCCGCCGCCGACCTGGTGCTCCCGCGCTCCTGCGCCGGCTGCGCGGGCCCGGAGCTCGCGCTGACGACCGGCTGCTGCGCGGGGTGCCTGGCCGCCGTGCGGTCGGCGCGGGCGGGTCCCGCCCGGCCCGACCCCTGCCCGCCCGGCCTGCCCCGCACCTGGGCCGGGGCGGCGTACGGCCCCGAGGTGCGGCGGCTGCTCGTCGCCCACAAGGAGCACGGCCGGCTCGCGCTGGTCGGGCCGCTCGCGGACCTGCTCGCGCCGGCCGTCCGCGGCGTGCTCGCGGCCGACCCGCTCGCGGCGCAGGTCGTCCTCGTGCCCGTCCCGTCCGCGGCCGCAGCGGTGCGGGCGCGGGGCCACGACCACGCCCGACGGCTCGCCGCGGCGGCCGCCGCCCGCACGGGCACCGCCGCGGCGCCGCTGCTGGTGCCGGCCCGCCGGGTCCTGGACCAGGCGGGGCTGAGCAGCGCGCGAGCGGGCCGCCAACCTCGCGGGTGCGCTGCGCGCCCGCCGCGCGCTGCGCGGGCTGCCGGTCCTCGTCGTCGACGACGTCCTCACCACCGGCGCGACGCTCACCGAGGCGGCCCGGGCACTGCGGGCCGCGGGGGCGAGGGTCCGCGGCGCCGCGGTGGTGGCGGCGGTCCCGCGCCGCGGGCCCGGCGCGGCTGCGCCCGACGGCGTCACCCGACCGGGGGACGGGACAGGGCGACGGGTGTGAGCGCCGTCACGGGGGATACGGTCTTGTCACGCACCGTCCAGGTGCCTGCCGGCGTCGCGACGGCGGGAGGAGGAGAGCGTCCAGACCCGCTCCGGGTCGGCGCCGGGCACGTCCCCCCTCTGCAAGGAGACTCCGTGGACATCGTCGTCAAGGGCCGCAACGTCGAGGTGCCGGACCACTTCCGGCAGCACGTGCAGGAGAAGCTCGCCCCCTCCGAACGCCTCGACCCGCGGGTCTACCACCTCGACGTCGAGCTCAGCCACGAGAAGAACCCCCGGCAGTCCAGCAAGTGCCAGCGGGTCGAGATCACCGTGCGCGGCAAGGGACCGGTCATCCGCGCCGAGGCGTGTGCCGAGACGTTCTACGCCGCGCTGGACGCTGCCGTGCTCAAGCTCGAGGCCCGGCTGCGCAAGTCGCACGACCGCCGCCGCGTGCACCACGGCGGCAAGACGCCGCCCTCGGTGGCGGAGGCGACGGCGTCGCTGCCGGTCCTGGACAGCCCCGACGGGTCCGTCGCGCTGCTCGAGCGCACCGAGCAGGAGGCCGAGCCGCTCGACGACACGGCCGAGCTCATCGTCCGCGACAAGACCCACTCCGCCGAGCCGATGAGCACCGAGGACGCGCTGCACGAGATGGAGCTCGTCGGGCACGACTTCTACCTGTTCATCGACGCGGCCACGACGCTCCCGAGCGTGGTCTACCGCCGGCACGGCTACGACTACGGCGTCATCCGGCTGGGCGCGGGCTGAGCCCGACCGCCGGGGCGCCCGGGCAGCCGCCCGGCGCCCCGGCGGCGGACGGCGCGGGGCGTGGCATCATCCCGGGCGCCGGAGAACCGGCCGATGCCGCACCCTCGGAGGCCCCCTTGACCGACTCGCCCGGCCCCGTCGAGGACGCCTCGGACGCGGCGGCACCGGGAGCGGGTCCGGCGGACCCGATCCGGGTGCTCGTGGTCGACGACCACGCCCTGTTCCGCCGCGGGCTGCAGATGGTCCTCGAGCAGGAGCCCGACATCGAGGTCGTCGAGGAGGCGAGCGACGGCAGCGACGCGGTCGCCAAGGCCGGCGAGCACACGCCGGACGTCGTGCTCATGGACGTGCGCATGCCCCGGCGCAGCGGCATCGAGGCCTGCTCGGCGATCCACGACGCCGTCCCCTCCGCGAAGATCATCATGCTGACGATCTCGGACGAGGAGGCCGACCTCTACGAGGCCATCAAGGCGGGCGCGACCGGCTACCTGCTCAAGGAGATCTCCATCGAGGAGGTCGCGACGGCGATCCGTGCCGTGCACGGCGGCCAGTCCCTCATCAGCCCCTCGATGGCCAGCAAGCTCATCAGCGAGTTCGCCACGATGAGCCGGCGCACCGACGACCGGCAGCAGCTGCCGACCCCGCGGCTCACCGACCGCGAGATGGAGGTCCTCAAGCTCGTCGCCAAGGGCCTCAACAACCGCGACATCGCCAAGCAGCTCTTCATCAGCGAGAACACCGTCAAGAACCACATCCGCAACATCCTGGAGAAGCTCCAGCTGCACTCGCGGATGGAGGCGGTCGTCTACGCCGTCCGCGAGAAGCTGCTCGAGATCACCTGACCGCGGCGCGAGCGCGCCAGCACGTGCAGGGCCGTGCCGTCCGCCTCGTGCTCGACCCCCTCGTCGACGAAGCCGCAGCGCAGCGCGACCCGGCGGGAGGCCTCGTTGCCCACGACGACGTGGGCGACGAGGCGGGTGAGGTCCTGGGTCGCCAGCGCCCAGCGGCACAGCTCGCCGACCGCCTCGCGCGCGACGCCGCCGCCGCGGGCCGCCGCCGCCGTCACCCAGCCGATGCCGGCCGTCGCTCCCTCGGCGCGGTAGAGGCCGACGTGCCGCGCAGCCCCCCGGTCGCGGCGTCGCACACCGCCAGCTCGGCGCGGCTGCCGTCGGCCCACCGCCCGGCGTCCTCCGCCAGCCGCTGGTGCGCGGCCTCGAGCGGGTACGGGTGGGGGTGCGGCGTCCACCGACCGACCTCGGGGTCGTCGAGCAGGGCCCGCAGCGCCTCGGCGTCGTCGGGCCGCCACGGGCGCAGCAGCAGGCGCGGCGTCGCCAGCTCGACGGGCACGAAGCGGGTCACGGCCAGACCTTCGCGAGCACGACCGCGTCGAGCCGGCCCGCGTCGTCGTCCGGCAGCGCGGCACGGGCCACGCCCTCGCGCACGAAGCCGAGCCGCTCCGCCAGGGCCACGGAGGCCGCGTTGGCCGGGTCCGCCAGCCACTCGACACGCACGAGGCGCAGCGCCGGGCGGGCCCAGGCCAGCAGCGCGGCGACGGCGGCCGTGCCGGTACCCGTGCGGCGCTGCTCGGGCGCGACCCAGATCCCGACCTCGGCCAGGCCCGCCCGGCGGCCGGCGAGCATGAGCTGCACCGAGGCGACCAGCCGGTCGCCGTCCCACAGCCCGGCAGCCAGCCCCGCACCGGCCTCCTCCCGCTCGGGCGCCTGCTGCTCGACCCACCAGCGCGCCCGCTGCTCGTCGGGCTCGGCGGCGCGCACGAACATCCCCGGGACCCCGAGGCCCTCCCGCAGCGCGACGGCGACCGCGTCGACGTCGTCGGGGGCGTAGCGGCGCAGCACCCGGTCGCCGACCGGCTGCGGCGGCACCCGCGGCAGGCGGGCCGTGTCGCCGTCCGGGTCCCCGGGCCGGCGGGCGGCGAGCCAGGCGTCCTCGCGCTGCCCGCGGTGCAGCAGCCCGCCGCGCAGCACCCCCTCGGCGGTGAAGCCCGCCTTCTGCGCCGCCCGGCGCGAGGACCAGTTGCGCGTGGAGGCGCGCCACTGCACGCGCTGGGCCCCGAGCACCGCGAAGGCCCAGCGGGACAGCGCCGCGACCGCCTCGGGCACGACGCCCCGCCCGCGGGCGCCCGCGACCGCCCAGCAGCCGACGTCCCAGGTGCCGTCGCCGTACGGCCGCAGGCCCGCGCTGGCGAGGACCTCGCCGGTGGTGCTGTCGCAGACCGCGAGGCCCAGCTCCTCGCCGCGGCGCCAGCGCGCGTCCGCCCCCTCGACGTAGTCGCGGGCGTGCTCCGGGGTGTACGGCACCGGCACCTGCGTCCAGCGCTGCACCAGCGGGTCGTCGCAGGCCGCGAGGACGGCGGCCGCGTCCGACGGCTCCCACGGGCGCAGGTGCAGGGCGCCGGCGCTGATGCTCGTCGGCTCGGGCAGGTCCAGGACGGTCGGAGAGGTGCTCACCCCCCGACCCTGCCAGGGCACGCCGGCGGGCGGCCAGGCGTTTCCCGGCACGGGTCCTGGGGGGTCGCCCCGCCTAGGATGACCAGCGACGTCCAGCGAAGAGGTGCATCCGATCGTGGTCCTGTCCAAGCTCCTGCGCGCCGGTGAGGGCAAGACCCTGCGCCGCCTGAAGGCCATCGCCGACGCGGTCAACCGCATCGAGGACGACATCGTCGCGCTGTCCGACGCCGAGCTGCGGGCCGAGACCGACGCCTTCAAGGCCCGTCTCGCCGACGGCGAGACGCTCGACGACCTGCTCGTGGAGGCCTTCGCGGTCGCGCGCGAGGCCGCGCGGCGCACGCTGGGCCAGCGGCACTTCGACGTGCAGGTCATGGGCGGCGCGGCGCTGCACCTGGGCAACATCGCCGAGATGCGCACCGGCGAGGGCAAGACCCTCACCTGCGTGCTGCCCGCCTACCTCAACGCCCTCGAGGGCAAGGGCGTGCACGTCGTCACCGTCAACGACTACCTCGCCCGCCGCGACAGCGAGTGGATGGGCCGGGTGCACCGCTTCCTCGGCCTCGAGGTCGGCGTCATCCTGGCCAACGAGCGGCCCGAGCAGCGCCGGCCGATGTACGCCTGCGACATCACCTACGGCACCAACAACGAGTTCGGCTTCGACTACCTGCGCGACAACATGGCCTGGAGCGCGGCGGAGTTCGTCCAGCGCGGCCACGCCTTCGCCATCGTCGACGAGGTCGACTCGATCCTCATCGACGAGGCGCGCACCCCGCTGATCATCAGCGGTCCGGCCGACCAGGCGACGAAGTGGTACCAGGAGTTCGCCCGGATCGCGCCCCGGCTGGTGCGCGACGTCGACTACGAGGTCGACGAGAAGAAGCGCACCATCGGCATCCTCGAGCCGGGCGTGGAGAAGGTCGAGGACCAGCTCGGCATCGACAACCTCTACGAGTCGGTCAACACGCCGCTGGTGGGCTACCTCAACAACGCCCTCAAGGCGCAGGAGCTCTACCGCAAGGACAAGGAGTACGTCGTCCAGGGCGGCGAGGTGCTCATCGTCGACGAGTTCACCGGCCGCATCCTCGCCGGGCGGCGCTACAACGAGGGCATGCACCAGGCCATCGAGGCCAAGGAGCACGTCGAGATCAAGGACGAGAACCAGACGCTCGCCACGATCACGCTGCAGAACTACTTCCGGCTGTACGGCAAGCTCGGCGGCATGACCGGCACGGCCTCGACCGAGGCGGCCGAGTTCAGCCAGACGTACAAGCTCGGCGTCGTCCCCATCCCGACCAACCGCGACCCGCGGCGGGTGGACGAGGCCGACGTCGTCTACAAGACCGAGCCGGCGAAGTTCGACGCCGTGGTCGAGGACATCGCCGACAAGCACGAGCAGGGCCAGCCGGTGCTCGTCGGCACCGTGTCGGTGGAGAAGAGCGAGTACCTCTCCCAGCTGCTGCGCCAGCGCGGGATCCCGCACGAGGTGCTCAACGCCAAGCAGCACGACCGCGAGGCGACGATCGTCGCGCAGGCGGGGCGCAAGGGCGCGGTCACCGTCGCGACCAACATGGCCGGCCGAGGCACCGACATCATGCTCGGGGGCAACCCGGAGTTCATCGCGGCCGCCGAGCTCGCCGGCCGTGGCCTGTCGCCGGTCGACACGCCCGACGACTACGAGGCGGCCTGGGCGGACGCGCTGGCCCGCGCCGAGGCGTCGGTCAAGACCGAGCACGACGAGGTCGTCGCGGCGGGCGGTCTCTACGTGCTGGGCACCGAGCGGCACGAGTCGCGGCGCATCGACAACCAGCTGCGCGGTCGCTCCGGGAGGCAGGGCGACCCCGGGCTGAGCAAGTTCTACCTCTCGCTCGGCGACGACCTCATGCGGCTGTTCAACTCCACCGCGGTGGAGGCGATCATGGACCGCCTCAACATCCCGGAGGACGTCCCGATCGAGTCGAAGATGGTCTCGCGGGCGATCAGGTCGGCGCAGACCCAGGTCGAGCAGCAGAACTTCGAGATCCGCAAGAACGTCCTGAAGTACGACGAGGTGCTCAACCGGCAGCGCACCGTCATCTACGAGGAGCGCCGCAAGGTCCTCGAGGGCGCCGACCTGCACGAGCAGATCCGCAACATGGTCGACGATGCCGTCGAGGGCTACGTCGTCGCGGCGACGGCCGAGGGCTACCCGGAGGAGTGGGACCTCGAGCAGCTGTGGACCGCGCTGCGCACGCTCTACCCGGTCGGGATCCCGCTGGAGGACGTCGAGGCCGACCGCGGGACGCTGTCGACGGAGTACCTCGTCAGCGAGCTGCAGGCCGACGCCCAGGCGGCGTACGACGCCCGCGAGGCCTCGCTGGGCACCGGGCCCGAGGGCGAGCCCGTCATGCGCGAGCTCGAGCGGCGGGTGCTGCTGTCGGTGATGGACCGCAAGTGGCGCGAGCACCTCTACGAGATGGACTACCTGCAGGAGGGCATCGGCCTGCGGGCCATGGCCCAGCGCGACCCGCTGGTGGAGTACCAGCGCGAGGGCTTCGACATGTTCAACCAGATGATGGACGCCATCAAGGAGGAGTCGGTCGGCTTCCTGTTCCACGTCGAGGTGCAGGTCGAGGCGCCGCCGCCGCCGGTCGTCGACCTGTCCGCGCTGGTCGCGACCGGCCCGGGGGAGGGTCCGGGCGAGGTCGTCGCCGAGCCGGTGCTGCCCTCGCTCGCGCAGCACTCGCCGCCGGCCGACGACGCGGAGGCCGTGTCCGACGACGACCTGGCCGGCTTCGGCGCGCCGGTGACCGCCGAGCACGACTCCACGCCCGGGCCCGACGAGGCAGCCGGGGTGGCCGGTGAGCCGGTGCCGTCCGAGGCGCCCGCCGCCTTCGTGCAGGAGCAGTCGCTCGAGGTCGAGGAGGAGCCGGCCGCGCGCCCGGCCGCCGAGGCGGCCCCGGCGCCGACCGGGGGTGTGCTGCCGGAGGGCTTCGGCCGGCCGGACCGCCCGCAGCAGCTGCAGTACACCGCCCCGACCGCCGAGGGGGGCGTCAGCACGACGCGCGGCACCCCGGCGCTCGACGGCGTGGCGCGCGGCGGCGGCGAGCAGTCGCGCAACGCGCTGTGCGCCTGCGGCTCGGGCAAGAAGTACAAGCGCTGCCACGGGGACCCGCGCCACCAGGGCTGACCCGGCGGGCGCTCACAGGCCCGTGACGGACGTGCACAGCCAGCGTCCCCGCACGCCCTCCAGGCGCAGCGCGAGCGCTCCGAGCCGGTCCCCGCGCCGGACGGTCGCGCAGACCTCGGCGACGCCGTCCGGCCGGGTCTGCACGTGCACGCTGTGCACGTCGGGCCCGGTGGCGCGCGGCGCCGCGGGGCCCGGCCGCACCCGGCGCACCAGCGCCCGCTCGAGGTCGGCGTAGAGCCCGGGGGTGGTGTCGCGCTGCAGCTGCGGCACGGGCCGCAGCCCCCCGCGGACCTCGACGAGGCGCTGCACGAGGGCGGCGGCGAAGCGCCGGGCGTCCGGCAGCTCGCTGGTCGGCGTCCGGCCGGACCGGTCGTCGCGCAGCGGCCGGGGCGCCGGTCGGGCCGCGGGCGCCGGCGGGAGGGCTCGTGCTGCCGGCGGTGCTGCGGGAGGTGCTGCGGCGAGCGGTGCTGGCAGCGGTGCTGGTGAGCGGTGGGACCAGACGCAGGTGCGGCCGGGCACCCGGCTCGTCGTCGTACGGCGGCTCGCTCGGCGGCACCGGCAGCAGCCGCAGCCGCGGCGGGGCCGGCCGGGCCGGCCGGGCCGCCCGGCTCGGTCGGGGCAGGGCGGGGGAGCAGGGCAGGGCGGTGTCGGGCACGGGGGCTCCAGGAAGGGGGCGCGGGGCGGCGGGTCGGGACAGCGGGTCAGGACGGCGGCAGCAGGTGCTGGCCGGGGTGCAGGAGGTCGGGGTCGTCACCGATGACCCCCCGGTTGGCCGTCCACCACGACGGCCAGGCGGCGGCGACGCGGGCCGGGGAGGCGCCGGGCGGCAGGGTGCGCGCGGCCAGGCCCCAGAGCGTGTCTCCGGGTCGGACCACGACGCGGGTGGCCGCCACGGGTGCGGCGGTCGGGGCGGCGGTCGGGGTCGCGGTCGGGGTCGCGGTCGGGGTGGCGGTCGGGGTGGCGGTCGGGGTGCGGGCTCCCGGTGGGCGGTGGCACCGGTGTGGGAGGCAGCACTCCCGGCCAGTCGAAGGACGCGGCGGCGGCGGGGGGAGCGGGGGTGGCGCCGGCGGGCACCGCCGCGCCGACGACGAGGCCCACCCCGAGCGCGACGGCGACCGCGTGCCGCACGGTGCGCGGCGCCACCAGGTGCAGCGCCCGGCGGCAGGCCGCAGCACCGCGGCCGCGGCGGTGGGCCAGGAGGGTCAGGGCGGAGACGAGGAGCAGCCAGGTCGCCAGCGCCCAGGCGGCCAGGGCGACCGCGGCGACCAGCGGTCCGGTCGGGGGTCCGCCGGCAACGGTCAGCGCCCGCAGCGCCACGGCGGGCTGCGGGGCGCTCGCCAGGAGCACCGCCCCCGCGGCCAGACCGCCGAGTGTGGTCGTGCGCACGAGCACCTCCATCTGTGCGTTTGCTTGCGTTTGCGTTCGTACAGCCCCGCCGAGTAGCGGTCAAGGCCGGTTGACGGAGCCTGTGGAGGTGCCGTAGGACTGCCGGGTGCGCTGGCAGCGGCTCTTCGAGGACCTGGAGGCGCAGCTCGCCGACCTCGAGCGCGCGGAGCTCGACGGGGAGGTGCGTGACCGCACCCGCCGTGAGCTGGCGCTGCTGCGCACGGCCGACCGGGTGCGGGCCGCGCGCGGGGCCGTGCTGCAGGTGTCGGTGCTGCCGGCGGACCCGCCGGTGCGCGGCCTGCTGCTCGACGTCGGACCGGACTGGCTGCTGCTCGAGGAGCAGCCGGGGCGCGACGCGCTGGTCTCCCTGGCCGCCGTGCAGTCGGTGTCCGGGCTCGGCAGGCGTACGGCCGCGCCCGAGCAGGACGTCGTCGCCGGGCGCCTGGACCTGCGCTGGGCCCTGCGGGGACTGGTGCGCGACCGGGCCGCGGTGCGCCTGCAGCGGCGCGACGGCCGTCAGCTGAGCGGGACGCTCGACCGTGTCGGTGCCGACCACGTCGACCTCGCCGAGCACCCGCCGGGCGAGGCCCGCCGGGCGCTCGCGGTCACGGGCGTCGTGCTCGTGCCGCTCGAGGCGGTGTCGGTGGTGCGCTCCGGCTGAGGGCCGCGCTCAGCGCGGGTCGGCCTGCGAGGCCTCGGCCTCGAGGTCGGCCCGCCCGAGCGGGTTCGACGCGACGAAGGCACGCGTCTGCGCGTAGGCCCGCTCGATGTACTCCTCGAGCTGGGTCCGCTCGACCCGCCACTGGCCACGGCCGCCGACCTTGATGGCCGGCAGGTCGCCGTTGCGCACGAGGGCGTAGGTCTGGGACGAGGAGATGTTGAGGATCTCGGCCACGTCGGCCAGCTGCAGGAACCGGTCGGACGCCACGGCTCCTCCTCTCGTCGGGTGCGTCTGCTCGGGCGGGCTGCCGCCCGCTCCGACCTCCGCAGTCTGGCACCGAGGGCCCGCCGCACCGCTCCCCCGTCCACAGCGCGCCGCCGCGCTGCGACGATCGGGTGGTCCTGTGGACGACGACCTCCCCGCCGGCCCGCCGTGGGTCACGATGTCCGCCGGTCCGTCCGACGGGGGCGGTGGGAGGGGGTCTGTCGGTGCCGGAGCTGTCCAGCCCCGCGGCGTCCCGGCTGCAGCGGCCGGGCTGGCTCGACGGTCGGCTCGTGCTGGGCGTCCTGCTCGTCCTCACCAGCGTGGTCGTGGGTGCCCGGGTGCTCGCGTCCGCCGACGACTCGTCGGCGGTCTGGGTGGCGACCCACGACCTGGCCGCCGGCAGCGCGCTCGCGCCGGGGGACCTGCGGGCCGGTCGGGTCCGGCTCTTCGACTCGGGCGAGCGCTACCTGCTGGCGGAAGGGGCCGAGCCGGTCGGCTACGTGCTCCAGCGGGCCGTCGGCGCCGACGAGCTGCTGCCCCGCGACAGCCTCGCCGCGCCGGGCGTGGCCGACCGGGCGCGCCGCGACGTGTCCGTCCCCGTGGACCCCGGGCACCTGCCGGAGGACCTGCGCGCCGGCCAGCTCGTCGACGTCTTCGTGACGCCGGGCCGGGCGTCCGCGGCGACGCCGCCCTCGGACCCTGCCGCCGCCGGCCCCGCCGGGACGCGGCTGGTGCTCTCCGGCGTGCCCGTGGCGCTGAGGCCGAAGGGCAGCGGGGCGACCGGCGCCTCGGCGGCCGGCGTCGTGCTGTCGGTGCCCGAGGCCGACGTGCCGGTGCTGGTGGCGGCCCTGCAGGCCGGCGGGATCGACCTCGTCCGGGTGCCGCAGCCGGCCGGTCTGCCGGCCCTCGGCCCGGCGGGCGCCGCCGCCCCGGCCCGCTGATGCGCGTCCCCGTCCTGACCGCGGTCTCCGGCGCGGTCTGGGAGTCCGAGCTCGTCGCGGCGCTCGAGCGCGGCGACCACGCGGTGCACGTCGTCCGGCGCTGCGTCGACCTCGCCGACCTGCTCGCCACGGCTGCCACGGGCGCGGCGGCGGCCGTGCTGCTGTCGGCCGACCTGCGCCGCCTCGACCGCGACGCGCTGGTGCGCCTGTCCGCCGCCGGGGTGGTCGTGGTCGGGCTGGTCCCTGCGGACGACGAGGACGCCGAGCGGAGGCTGCGCCAGCTCGGCGTGAGCACGGTGCTGCCGGCCGACTCCGCCGCCGACGTCATCAGCGCGGCCGTCGTGGCCGCGGTCGCTCCGGGCGGCGGCGCGGCCGGCGCGGGCCCGCTGCCGGTGCTCTCGCTCGGCACCCCCGCCGACCCGCTGCGCGCCCTCCCCGACCTGGGCCTGCCGCGCGACGACGACGACACCCTCCTCGGCAGGGCCGCGCCGGGCGAGGCCGGCCGGCTCGTCGCGGTGTGGGGACCCACCGGGGCTCCCGGGCGCACGACCGTGGCGGTCGGGCTGGCCAGCGAGCTGGCCGCCCTCGGCAGGGAGGCGCTGCTCGTCGACGCCGACGTGTGGGGCGGGGTCGTCGCCCAGGTGCTCGGGCTGCTCGACGAGGCGCCCGGGCTGGCCGCAGCCTGCCGCGCCGCCAACGCCGGCGGCCTGGACCTGCCCTCGCTCGCCGGCCTGGCCCGGCAGGTCGCGCCCGGCCTGCGGGTGCTGTCGGGCATCGCCCGCGCCGACCGGTGGCCCGAGCTGCGCCCCGCCGCGCTCGAGACCGTCCTCGGGCTGGCCCGCGGGCTGGCTCCGGTCACCGTCGTCGACTGCGGGTTCGCGATCGAGCAGGACGAGGAGCTGGCCTACGACACGGCCGCGCCGCGCCGCAACGGCGCCACGCTCGTCGCGCTCGAGCAGGCCGACGTCGTCGTGGCCGTGGGCACGGCCGACCCGGTCGGGCTGCAGCGGCTGGTGCGCGGGCTGGCGGAGCTGCGCGAGGTCCTGCCCGGCGTCGTCCCGCGGGTGGTCGTCAACCGGCTGCGCCCCGCCGCGGTGCCCGGCGACGCCGCTGCCGAGGTCCGCGCCGCGCTGGCCCGCTGGGCCGGCGTCGACGACGTGCTGCTCGTGCCGTACGACCGCGACGGGCTCGACGCGGCGCTCGCGAGGGGGCGCACCCTGGCCGAGGTCGCGCCGACGAGCCCGGCCCGCGGGGCCCTCGCTGCGCTCGCCGCCGAGGTGGCCGGCGTGCCGCGCGCGCACCGGCGCCGCGGGCGGCTGTCGCTGCGGCGCTGACCGGGGTCAGCGCCGCAGCCGTCGACTAGGCCCCGCCGCCGTGCGCGCCGCCGCCCGCGGCCGGGACGGCCTCGGACTCCTTGAGCATCTCGGCGACCTTCTCGTCGGTCGACTTCTTGCCCAGGTAGGGCCCGAGCTCCTGACGGGCGACCGTGCGCACGTGGACCTCGTCGGGCCCGTCGGCCAGGCGCAGCGTGCGCATCCCGGCCCACATGCGGGCCAGCGGGAAGTCGTCGGAGACGCCGCCGCCGCCGTGCACCTGGATCGCCCGGTCGAGCACGTTGAGCGCCACCCGGGGCGCCATGACCTTGATCGCGGCGATCTCGGTGCGCGCGCCCTTGGCGCCGTACTGGTCGATGAGCCAGGCGGTCTTGAGCGTGAGCAGCCGGGTCATCTCGATCTCCATGCGCGACTCGGCGATCTGCTGCTGCACGACGCCCTGCTGCGCCAGCGGCTTGCCGAACGCCTCGCGGGAGGCCGCGCGCTCGCACATCAGCTTGAGCGCGCGCTCGGCCACCCCGATGGAGCGCATGCAGTGGTGGATGCGGCCGGGCCCGAGCCGGGCCTGCGCGATCATGAAGCCCTGGCCCTCGCCGGCGATGAGGTTGCTCGCCGGCACCCGCACGTCGGTGAAGCGGACCTCGCCGTGCCCGTGCTGGTCCTGGTAGCCGAAGACCGGCAGCGCCCGCACGACCTCGACCCCGGGGGTGTCGGTCGGCACGAGGATCATCGACTGCTGGCCGTAGGTCGGCGCGTCCGGGTCCGTCTTGCCCATGAGGATCATGATCTTGCAGCGCGGGTCGTTGATGCCCGTCGTCCACCACTTGCGCCCGTTGATCACGTACTCGTCGCCGTCGCGCTCGATGCGGGTCTGGATGTTGGTGGCGTCCGAGGAGGCGACGTCGGGCTCGGTCATGGCGAAGGCGGAGCGGATCTCGCCCTCCATGAGCGGGTGCAGCCACTGCGACTTCTGCTCGTCGGTGCCGAACATGTGCAGCACCTCCATGTTGCCGGTGTTCGGCGCGTCGCAGTTGATCGCCTCGGGCGCGATGTGCGTCGACCAGCCGGTGATCTCGGCGAGCGTCGCGTACTCGAGGTTGGTCAGCCCGGACACGTCCGGCAGGAACAGGTTCCACAGGCCGCGCGAGCGGGCCTCGGCCTTGAGCTCCTCGACGACCGGCGGGAGCGTGTGGTCGTCGCGGCCCTTCTCCCGGCGGTACTCCTCGTACGCCTCCTCGGCGGGCAGCACGCGGGTGTCCAGGAAGTCCTGCAGGCGGCCGCGGTAGTCCTCGGCCTTGGCCGACAGCGCGAAGTCCACGAGGGGAGCCTCTCGTCGTGGGGAGGGGGGTCGCTCCCGAGTGTGCCTCGCGTCACCGACAGGACGAGCACCGGCCCGTACGGTCGGCGCGTGCTGCGCGCGCTCGTGCTCGACGACGCCGGGGTGCTGTCGGCCGCCGAGCCGGGCATGCGCGAGGTCGCCGAGCGGGCCCGCGCGCACGGGCTGCGGGTCGGGCTGCTGTCCAACGCCGAGGGCGGCGCCCACCCGTACGGCGACCTGGTGGACGCGGCGGTGCTCGCGGGCGAGGCGGGCGTGCGCAAGCCGCAGCCCGCGGCGTACGCCCTGGTCGCGCAGCGGCTCGGGGTCGCCGCGGGGGAGTGCGTCGTCGTCGACGACCTGCCGGCGAACGTCCGCGGCGCCGCGGCCGCGGGCATGGTCGGCGTGCTGCACCGCGGGGTCGCGACGACCGCCGCCGAGCTCGAGGCGCTGCTCGGTCTGGAGCGGGGGGCGCTGGGCGGCGCTGTGTGATCCTGGAGCACTGACGACGAGGAGACCCGTGCCCGACCGGCTCAGCCCCCTGGACGTGTCGTTCCTGCAGACCGAGACGCCGACCACCCACATGCACGTCGGCGGCGTGTCGGTGCTCGAGCCCCCGGACGGCGGGTTCGACCACGCCCGGCTCGTCGAGCTCATCGGGCAGCGGATCGCCCTCGTCCCGCGCTACCGCCAGAAGGTGCAGGACGTCCCCGGCCACCTCGCCAACCCGGTGTGGGTCGACGACGCGGACTTCGACATCGACTACCACGTCCGCCGCAGCGCGCTGCCGCGCCCGGGCAGCGACGCGCAGCTGCACGAGCTCGTCGGTCGGCTCATGGGCCGGCCGCTGGACCGGCACAAGCCGCTGTGGGAGACCTACCTCGTCGAGGGCCTCGCCGGCGGCCGCGTCGCGATCGTCACCAAGACCCACCACGCGGTGGTCGACGGCGTCTCGGCGGTCGACCTCGCCACCGTGCTGCTCGACCTCACCCCGACGCCGCGCGACGTGCCGCAGGACGACTGGCGGCCCACCCGCCCGCCCGGGTCGGCGGCGCTGGTCGCCGGGGCGGTCACCGACCTGGTCCGCCGCCCCAGCCAGGTGCTCGACACGGCCCGCACCGCCGTGCTCGACGTGCGCACCAGCGCCTCGCGCGTCGCCTCCGCCGCGGGCAGCGTCGTCTCCTCGGTGCGCACCCTGGCCCGGCCGGCGCCCGACCTGCCGCTCAACACCGAGATCGGGGCGCTGCGGCGGTTCGCGTCGGTGGCCACCGGCCTCGACGACTACCGCCGGGTGCGCGCCGTGCACGGCGGCACCGTCAACGACGTCGTGCTCGCCACGGTCGCGGGCGCGCTGCGCTCCTGGCTGCTCACCCGCGGCGAGCCGGTGCGCCCCTCGACGACGGTGCGGGCGATGGTGCCGGTGTCGGTGCGCGGCGAGGGCACCGGCGGCAGCCGGGTCTCCTCGTGGTTCGTCGACCTGCCGGTGGGCGAGGGCAACCCCGTCGTGCGGCTGCACCAGGTGGGCTTCTCGATGCGCGGCCACGCCGAGTCGGGGCAGTCCGTCGGGGCCGAGGCGCTCGTGCAGCTGTCGGGCTTCGCGCCGCCGACGATGCACTCGCTGGGGGCACGGGTGGCGGCGAGCGTCGCGCGCCGGCCCTACAACCTGCTCGTCGTCAACGTGCCCGGGCCGCAGTTCCCGCTGTACGCGGCAGGCGCCCGGATGCTGCAGATGTTCCCCGTCGTGCCGCTGACCCGCGGCCAGGCGCTGTCGGTGGGCGTGACGTCGTACGACGGCGGCGTGTTCTACGGGCTGAACGCCGACCGCGACGCGATGCCCGACCTCGACGTGCTCGCCTCCTGCGTCGAGGAGTCGCTCGCCGAGCTGGTCGCCGCCCTGCCCTGACCGGGCGCCGGGCGGCGTGGAGGACCCGGGTGCCGTGGTCGGAGGCGGTCCGTAGCCTGCCCGGGCGATGACGCTGCTCGAGCCCGACCCGCACACCGACCGCCCCGCGTCGTCGGTGTCGTGGTCGTCACCGGGTGCCGCCCGGGCGGCGCTGCCGCCGTCCAGGCAGGTCCACCTGCGCCGGCTGCGCGCCCGCGCGACGTGGTGGGCCCTGACCGTCGCCGGGGTCGCCGCGGTCGGCCAGACGCTCGGCACGGTCGTCGCCGGCCGGCTCGCCGAGCGGCCCACCGGCCCGCTGGTGGCGCTGCTCGCCCTGTGCCTCGTCGGTGCGGCCGTGCTCGACACGGCCGGACGAGCCGCCTGGGTGGGCACCGTCGACCGGGCCGAGGGGCTGCTGCGCGCCGACCTGCTGGACGCGGCGCTGCACCAGCCCCTGGGAGTGCTGTCCGAGCTGGCCGTCGGGGAGGTGCTCGACCGCGTCGACGACGACACCCACGAGCTGGGCACCCTGCTGCGGCGGATGGTCTGGGACGTCGTCCGCACGCTGGCGCGGCTCGGCCCGATGTGGCTCGTCGCCGGGCTGACGTGGACCCCGGCGTTCGTGCTCTTCCCGCTGGTCGCGGTCGTCGTCGTGCGCGTCGTGCGGCCGCTCGCGGCCGAGGTCGGCAGGCGCAAGCTCGCCGAGGAGGCCGCCTGGACCGAGCACGCGGCGGTGCTCGAGGAGGGCGTCGCCGCCCGGGACGACCTGCGCTCCAGCCTGGGCCAGGCCTACCTGCTGCGGCGGTGCGCGCAGCTGTCGGCCGCGGTGCACGCCCGCGTCCTGCGCACGGCGGTCGCCGCGAGCGCGCTCGGCCGCCGCGCCGGCCTGCTGCTGCACGGCCTGCTCGCGGCGGTGGCCGTCGCCGGCGTCGTCCTCGTCTCGCGCGGCGACCTGCCCACCGCCTCCCTGGTGACGCTGTTCCTCGTCACGACGAGCTTCGTCGGGCAGGTCGACCGGCTCAGCCGGCACCTGCCGGAGCTGCAGGCCGGCCTGGGGGCGCTGACCCGGCTGCGCCAGGTGCTCGAGAGCGAGCCCGAGCCGGTCGGCGGGCAGGACGTCCCGGCAGCGCCGCTCGGCCTGGAGCTGCGCCGGCTGCGCTTCCGCTACGGCTCGGGGGGCTTCGCGCTGCGCGACGTCGACCTCGTCGTCCCCGCCGGTCGCACCCTCGCGCTCGTCGGGCGCACCGGGTCGGGCAAGTCGACCCTGGCCGCCCTCGTCTCACGCGCCGTGGACCCGCCGCGCGGTTCGGTGCTGCTCGGCGGGGTCGACGTCCTCGACCTCGACCTGCAGCGGCTCCGGGGGGCCGTCGGGGTGGTCACGCAGCGCACCGAGCTGCTCGCGGCCCCGCTGCTCGACAACGTCACGCTGTTCGCCGACGTGCCGCGCGCCGAGGTCGAGCGGGCGGTCGCCCTGCTCGGCCTGGACGACTGGGTCGCGGGGCTGCCGCAGGGGCTCGACACCGTCCTCGGTCCCGGCGGTGCGACGCTGTCCGCCGGGGAGGAGCAGCTCGTCGCCTTCGCCCGGCTCCTCGTGCGCGACGTCTCCCTCGTCGTGCTCGACGAGGCGACGGCCCGGATGGACCCGGTGACCGAGGCCCGCGTCGTCGCCGCCGCCGACCGGCTGCTGTCCGGGCGCACCGGCATCGTCATCGCCCACCGCCTGGCCACGACCGCGCGGGCCGACCTCGTCGCGGTCCTCGACGACGGGCAGGTCGTGCAGAGCGGCCCGCGCGAGCGGCTCGCCGCCGAGCCCGGGGCGTTCCGGCGGCTGCTCGAGGCCGGCGGTGCCGAGCCGGTCCCCGGCGGCCGGGGCGGGCCCGGGGGCCCGGCGACCTCGGCGGGCACAGGGGTGGGCACAGGGGTGGGCACAGGGGTCGGCGCGGGGGTGGCGCGGGGGTGGGCACGGCGCGCCGCACCGGCCCGGTGCCGCCCGAGCGCGACCCGGGCGGCGGCCCGCGGCTGTCCCGCACCGTGTGGTCGGCGCTGTGCGCGCACGCGCGGTGGGGGCTCGGCGGGGCAGTGCTGTTCCTCGTCGGCTCGGTGCTCGGCTCCTACGGTGCCCTCACCGGCTGGGTCTGGGGCCGGGTCGTCTCGCAGCTGGACTCCGGCGGCCGTCCCGTCGCCCTTCCCGTCCTGCTGGTCGGGTGCCTGCTCGCCGGGCCGCTGGTGCTGGCGGCCGCCTTCCGCATCTACCCGCGCTGGTGGACCGAGGTCCTGCTGCGGGTGCGCCTGTCGGTCGTGCGCGGACAGACGATGCAGCACCGCCTGCCGCGCACCCCGCCCGGCGAGGTGGTCGGACGCGCCCTCGACGCGCAGCGCCTCGTGCTCTACGCCGACCGCTGGGTCGACCTCGTCAACGGGCTGCTCATCGTCTCCGTGACGTCAGCCGTGAGCCGCAGCCTGCTCGCCGGCGCCGTCCTGCTCGCGGTGATGGTGCTGTCGGCCGCGGTCTCGGCGCTGGGCTCCCCGCTCGCCGGGCGCACGGCCGCCGCCGCGTCCCGCTCGCGGGCCGGCTTCGGGCGCTCGCTGGCCTCGGCCCTGGAGTGCACCCGCACCGTCAAGCTCGCGGCCGCGACGCCGGCGGTGCACCGGCACCTGCAGGAGGTCGACGCCGGGCGCGTCCGCAGCGCTGTCGCCGAGCACCGCGTGCAGGCGCTGCTCGACGGCCTGCCGGGCGTGCTCGTCGAGTGCGGCGTCGTCGTCGGCTGGCTCGTCCACCTGCTGGGCGGCTGGGACCTCGCCACCGCCCTGCTCGTCACGACCGCCGTCGCCGGCTTCGACTGGTTCGGCCGGGTCGCCGGCGCGGTCATCACCGAGGCGCCGGGCACCCGCGCCTGGGCCCGGGCGACCAGCCGGCTCGCCGGCGGCGTCGACCTGGCCCGGCTGCCCGGCGACGTCGACCTGCTGCACGGCCGTGCTCCCCGCGCCGCCGCTGCCGCCGCGGCGGGCGCTGCAGCGCCTCGACCTGGTCGGCGTCGCGGCGGTGCACGACGACGGCACGGTCGGGGTCGAGGGCGTCGACCTCAGCGTGCGTGCCGGCGAGCTCGTCCTGCTGCTGGGCCGGGTCGGGTCGGGCAAGTCCAGCCTGCTGGCGGCACTGGCCGGCCTCGTGCACACCACCGGCTCCGTGCTCTGGAACGGCGCGCCCGTGACCGACCCCCAGGTCTTCCTGCGGCCCGGTCAGGTCGCCCACGTCGCGCAGGTGCCGCGCGTGCTGTCCGGCAGCTTCGCCGACAACCTGCGGCTGGACCACCGGCGCGAGGTCGACCGCTCCGTCGAGGACGCCCGGCTGGCGCCGGACGTGCGGACGGCCGGTGGTGCCGAGGCCCTCGTCGGACACCGCGGCGTACGCCTGTCCGGCGGTCAGGTGCAGCGCCTCGCGCTCGCCCGGGCGCTGTCGGCCGGCGCGGAGCTGCTGCTCGCCGACGACGTGTCCAGCGCCCTGGACGCCCGCACCGAGGTCGAGCTGTGGCAGGCCCTGCGCGCGCGCGGCACGACCGTGCTCGGCGCGACGTCCAAGCGCGCGGCGCTCGAGCAGGCCGACCGGGTCGTCGTGCTCGAGCAGGGTCGCGTGGTCGCCACCGGCCGCTGGGCCGACCTGGCCGGCGAGTGGGGCCGGCTCGCCGGGTGACTCCGCGGCACCCCGAGGTGAACGGGGACTAACGTGCCGGTGTGCTCCTGACCCCCCGGACCCGCTCGTGACCCGCCGCGGCCTCGTCCTCGGCGCCGGCGGTGTGCTCGGCGCCGCCTGGACGATCGGCGCGCTCTCCGCGGTGAGCGAGGAGTACGGCTGGGACCCGCGCGAGGCGGACGTGCTCATCGGCACGTCCGCCGGCTCCGTGCTCGCGGCCACGCTCGGCGGCGGGCTCGGCGTGGCCGACCTGCTCGACCACCAGCGCGGCGGCGACGCCTCGGGGATCGACGGCGACGCGGACACCGGCAGTGCGCTGCCGCCGCTCCCGCGGCCCGGGCATCGGCTCGGCCCGCGGGCTGGTGCGCACGGCGCTGCACCCGCACCGGGTCACCCCGATGATGGCGCTGTCGACGGTGCTGCCGCAGGGGCGCGGCTCCATCGAGCCGGTCGGCGCGCTCGTCGACGCCGTCGTCCCGGCCGGCGAGTGGGCGCCGCACCCGCGCACGTGGGTCGTGACGATGGACTACGACAGCGGCCGCCGGGTGGTCTTCGGTCGCGAGGGCGCCCCGCCGGCCGCGCTCCGCGAGGCGGTCATGGCCTCGTGCTCCATCCCCGGCTGGTACACCCCGGTGCGGATCGGCCGGCACCGCTACGTCGACGGCGGTGCCTGCTCGCCGACCTCGCTGGACCTCGTCGCCCGGCTCGGGCTGGACGAGGTCGTCGTCCTGTCGCCGATGACCTCCCTGGACTACGACGCGCCGACGTCGGTGGCGGCCCGCATCGAGCGGCGCTTCCGGCGGCTCATCACCAAGCGGCTGGTCGGCGAGGTCAAGAAGGTCGCGGCCACCGGCACCCGCGTCACGCTGCTCGGGCCCGGGGCGGAGGACCTCGCGGTCATCGGGGCCAACCTCATGGACCCGCGCCGCCGCGCCGAGGTGCTCGAGACGTCGGTGCGCACCTCCCGGGCCGCGCTGCGGGCCGGGTCGCTGCGGTCGGCCTCCTGACCCGGTCTGACAGGCTGACCGGCGTGCGCGTCTACCTCCCGTCGACCCTGCCCGCCCTGCGCCGGCTGCTCGACGACGGCGTGCTCGGCGACCCGCCGCTGCCCGCCTACGCCGTGACCCCCGCGCTGCGCGAGTGGTACGCCGAGGGCGACGACGAGGAGCTCGAGTACGCCGTGACCGCCCTCGCGGCCGCGGCGTCGGTGCGGCTGCTCGACGCCGACCAGGACGCACCGCGGCGCCGGGTGGTCGTGGTCGCCGAGGTCCCCGACGTCGAGCCGGCGCCGCACGTCGACCGGGCGGCCGTGCGGGTGCTCTCGCCCGTGCCGCTGCGGCTCGTGCAGGCCGTCCACGTCGACGACCCGGCGGCCGAGGCCGACGTCGCGGTCGCCGCCGACGCGGTCATCGAGGCCGACCTCGGCAGCGAGGACGCCGCCTTCCGCGTCGCCTCGGCGGAGGGCCACGAGCTGCAGTGGTACGCCACGCAGGAGATCGGCCCGCTGCTCGAGCTGTCGTGACGCCCGAGCTCGAGCGCGTCGAGACCGCCGCCTGGCAGCAGCAGTACGCCGGCCTGCCCCCCGGAGCGCGCGCCCTCGTCGCGCCGCTCGGCCCGCTCACGGTCTTCGGCGTCGGCGCCTGGCCCGACAGCGCCTGGCACGCCGTCGTCACGGGCCTGTCCGCGCCGCCGCCGCTGCGCCAGCTCGACGCCGCGCTCGCGCTGCTCGACCGGCTCGGCGCGCGCACGCCCGTGCTGCCCGTCGTCGAGGGCGCCGTGCCCGACGACGAGCTGGTCGCCCGCGGCTTCCGCCCGGCCGGCCCGCTGCTGCGGGTCGTCCGCGACCTCGCCGGGCCCCCGGCTGCGGCGGGCTCCGTCCGCGTCGACCCGGTCGGGCCGGAGGCCGGCGCCGCGGTCGCGAGCGTCTACCTGTCGGGCGTCGGGGGGACGGTCGACCAGGCGTGGTGGCGGGCCGGGCTCGGCCGCTCCGGCTGGACGCAGGTGCTGGCCCGGGGGCCGGAGGCGCCGGTCGGCACCGGGGCGCTGTTCGTCGAGGGCGCCGAGGCCTGGGTCGGGTCGGCGACGGTCGTGCCGGCGGCCCGCCGGGAGGGCGTGCACGCGGCGCTGCTGGCGGCCCGGCTGCTGCTGGCGGCGGAGCAGGGGGCCACCCGCGTGTCGGCCCGGTGCGTCCCGGGCTCGGCCGGCGCCAGGGCGCTGGAGCGCGCCGGGTTCGCCGTCGCGCACCGCCTCGTGCTGTGGCGTCGCGCGGGACGCTGACGCGGACGCCTGCGGCTGTCATGCTCCGCGCACGGCGGCGGAGGGGGAGCGGCATGGCGTGCTCGGCGTGCGGAGCGGCCCTGGCTGCCGGGGCGAAGTTCTGCAGCGAGTGCGGGACGCCGGCCGCGGCCTCGTGCCCCGGCTGCGGCGCGCCCGTGGCCGGCGGGCGGTTCTGCAGCGAGTGCGGGACGCCGCTGACCCTGGTCGCCCCGGCCCTGCCCCCCGTGTCGCCTCCTGCGCCGGTGGCGGAGCGGCGGTTGGTGTCGTCGTTGTTCGCGGACCTGGTGGGGTTCACGCCGATCTCGGAGGGGCGTGATCCGGAGGCGGTGCGGGAGTTGTTGTCGGCGTACTTCGTGCGGGCGCGGGAGGTGGTGGAGCGCTACGGCGGGGTGGTGGAGAAGTTCATCGGTGATGCGGTGTTCGCGGTGTGGGGTGTGCCGGCGGTGCGGGAGGACGATGCGGAGCTGGCGGTGCGGGCGGCGCTGGACCTGGTGAGCGCGGTGTCGGCGTTGGGTGGGGAGCTGGGGATCGAGGGTCTGGTGCTGCGGGCGGGGGTGACGACCGGGCAGGTGGCGGTGACGCTGGGGGCGGTCGGGGAGGGGATGGTCGCGGGGGACGCGGTGAACACGGCGGCGCGGGTGCAGTCGGTGGCGGGGCCGGGGGAGGTGTGGGTCGACGACACCACCCGCTCGCTCACCACCGCCGCCTTCGCGGTGGAGCCGGCCGGCACGCACGCGCTCAAGGGCAAGGCGGTGCCGGTGGAGCTGTTCCGGGTGCTGCGGACCACGGGTGGGGTGGGTGGGGAGTCGCGGGTCGACGGGCTGGAGGCGCCGTTCGTCGGTCGCGACCGCGAGCTGCGCATGGTCAAGGAGCTCTTCCACGCGACGTACGACGACCAGCGGGCGCGCCTGGTGCTCGTCGTCGGCGACCCGGGGATCGGCAAGTCGCGGCTGGCGTGGGAGTTCGAGAAGTACCTCGGCGCCGTCCAGTCCGCGACGACGTGGTGGATGCGGGCGCGGTGCCTGTCGTACGGCCAGGGCGTCGCCGGGCGGGTCGTCGCCGAGCTGGTGCGCTCCCTGCTGCGCGTCGGCGCCGACGACGACGCCGGCCTGCGCGAGGCGCTGGGGTCGCGCCTGGAGCGGTCGGTGCCGGACGCCGCCGAGCGGGCCGTGCTGCGGCCTCGGCTCGAGGCGCTGCTGGGGCTGAGCGATGCGGTCTTCGAGCAGGCCGACCTGTTCGCCTGCTGGCGGGGGTTCGTCGAGGCCCTCACGTCGGACGGGTCCTCGGTCACGCTGCTCGTCGAGGACCTGCAGTGGGCCGACGACGGGTTCTTCGCCTTCCTGGAGCACCTGCTCGACGCGGCGCGCGCGCCGGTGCTCGTGCTGGCCCTCGCCCGGCCCGAGGTCGCGCAGCGGCGGTCCGGCACCGGCGCCGGACGCCGCTCCACCACCGTGTTCCTGGACCCGCTGCCCGACCCGGTGATGTGCCGGCTGCTCGACGGGCTGGTCGCCGACCTGCCGGGTGCGCTGCGCGACGAGCTGGTGGCGAGGGCGGACGGCATCCCGCTGTACGCCGTCGAGACGGTCCGCTCGCTCATCGACCGCGACGTCGTCGTGCCGCGCGGTGGCCGCTACGTCGTCGACGCGGACGCCGCGGCGCGGCTGACGCTGGCCGACCTCGCACCGCCGGCCAGCCTGCAGGCGCTGCTCGCCGCCCGCCTGGACGCGCTGACGCCGCTGGAGCGCCGGGTCGTGCAGGACGCCAGCGTGCTGGGCCTGTCCTTCACGCGGGCCGGGCTGGAGTCGCTCACCCCGGTCGGGAGCGACCTCGACCCGGTGCTGGAGGAGCTGCGGCGCAAGGAGATCCTCACCGTCGACCTGGACCCGCGGTCCTCCGAGCGGGGCCAGCTGCGCTTCGTGCAGGCCCTGCTGCGGGGGGTGTCGTACGACTCGTTGTCCCGGCGCGACCGCAAGGCCCGGCACCTGGCGGTGGTGGACCACCTCGCAGGACTGCCGGAGGCCGACGCGTTGGCCGGCGTGCTCGCCGAGCACGTCCTGGACGCGGCCGCCGCGGTGGCCGACGACGGCGACGTGGCGGTGCTGCGGGAGCGCGGGATCGCGCTGCTCGAGCACGCGGCCCGGCACGCGACGGAGGTCGGCGCTCCCGGCGACGCGCTCGCCCACCTGCTGCGCGTGCTCGCTCTCGCGCCGGACGACCGCAGCGTGGTCCGGGCCTGCGGGCCGGCCTGGGACCTCGCCATCCGCCTGGGCCACCCCTCCTCGACCTGCCGGCGGCTGGGGGAGCAGGGGCTCGAAGCGGCTCGGCAGCTCGGCGACGAGACCGAGGTCCTGCGGTTCCGGGCCGCCCTCGCCGAGACCGAGGTGACGTTCGACGAGGGGGCGGTGGCCGCCGTCCTGCCCGAGCTGCAGGAGGTCCTGGCCGCCAGCAGCGGGCGCGAGGACCGGCTCGACCTCACCCTGCGGGCCGCGCGCACGATCGGGCTCGTGGAGCAGCGGTCGGGGGGACGACCGCTCTGCGGGCAGCCGCGCTCCTCGCGCTGGACGACACCGAGCGGTTCGGGGACGACCGGCAGTTCGCCGCCCTGCTGGAGCTCTTCACGCTCTGGACCGGCATCGCCGGTCACCGTCGGCTCGCCACGGTCGTGCGCCGTGGATCGCCCGACCTCGACGAGCGCAGCCCGGCCACGCCCGTGGCGCACCTCAACGCCGCAGCGGCGGAGATGTCCGACGACCCGCGCCGGGCGCGGGACCACGCCGAACGCGCCGTGCGGCTCGCCGCGGACCTCGGCCTGCTGCAGGAGTCGATGCCCGACCACCGCGTGACCGCCGAGGTCCTGCTGGGCAACCCGGCGCGCGCCCGGGCCCTGCTGGCGCAGGCCCAGCCGAACCCGCTGCCCCTGTGGGCCCTGTACCAGCGGATGTCCGCGGCGCTGCTCACCTGGCACTCCGGGCAGACCGCCACGCCACCGAGCCCGGCACCTCCCGGAGCCCCGCCGGACTCCTTCTCCCGGTGCTGGGCGAGCATCGTGCAGGCGGTCGAGGCGTGGCCCGACGACCCCTCGCGCGCCGCGTCGCTCGGCGAGCAGGCCGTCCGCCACGGCGCCGAGCTCGGCCTGGCGCAGGAGGACCTGCCGCTGGTGCTCGGGCTCGCCCTCGACCTGGCTCTCGCGGCCGGCGACCTCGACGCCGTACGGCGACTGGCCGAGCTGTTCGCCCCGCTGCCGCGGGGGCACCGCTCCCGGCTCGTGGCCGCGCACCTGGTGCGCGCGCAGGCCCACCTGTCCGCCGACGCGGCGCCCGGCCTGCGCGCCGCCGCCGACCAGCTCGAGGAGATGGGGGTCGTGCTGTGGGCCGCCGCCGTACGGCTCGAGCAGGCCGAGGCGCTCGCCGCGGCGGGGGACGGGGACGGCGCCGCGCGCGTGCTCGACGCCGCCGAGGGCGCGCTGCGGGCCACGGGCGCCGCCCCGCGGCTGCTGGACCGCGCGGGCGCCCTGCGCCGCACGACGCTGCTGGCGGCCGGGGCATGAGCTGCTCCGCGTGCGCCGCCGTGCTGCCGGCCGGTGCGCGGTTCTGCGGCGAGTGCGGGGCCGCGCAGGCGCTGGCGTGCGGCTCGTGCGGCGCGCTGCTGACCGGCAGCCGGTTCTGCACGACCTGCGGCGCGCCCGTCGGGAGCGCACCCCCGCCGGCGGTCGCCCCGGCCCTGCCCCCCGTGTCGCCTCCTGCGCCGGTGGCGGAGCGGCGGTTGGTGTCGTCGTTGTTCGCGGACCTGGTGGGGTTCACGCCGATCTCGGAGGGGCGTGATCCGGAGGCGGTGCGGGAGTTGTTGTCGGCGTACTTCGTGCGGGCGCGGGAGGTGGTGGAGCGCTACGGCGGGGTGGTGGAGAAGTTCATCGGTGATGCGGTGTTCGCGGTGTGGGGTGTGCCGGCGGTGCGGGAGGACGATGCGGAGCTGGCGGTGCGGGCGGCGCTGGACCTGGTGAGCGCGGTGTCGGCGTTGGGTGGGGAGCTGGGCATCGAGGGTCTGGTGCTGCGGGCGGGGGTGACGACCGGGCAGGTGGCGGTGACGCTGGGGGCGGTCGGGGAGGGGATGGTCGCGGGGGACGCGGTGAACACGGCGGCGCGGGTGCAGTCGGTGGCGGGGCCGGGGGAGGTGTGGGTCGACGACACCACCCGCTCGCTGACCACCGCGGCGCTGGCCTTCGAGCCCGTCGGCGGCCACGCGCTCAAGGGCAAGGCGGTGCCGGTGGAGCTGTTCCGGGTGCTGCGCACGACCGGTGGGGTGGGTGGGGAGTCGCGGGTCGACGGGCTGGAGGCGCCGTTCGTCGGTCGCGACCGCGAGCTGCGCATGGTCAAGGAGCTGTTCCACAGCACCACCGAGGAGCGCCGCGCCCGCCTCGTGCTCGTCGTCGGCGACCCGGGGATCGGCAAGTCGCGGCTGGCGTGGGAGTTCGAGAAGTACCTCGACGCCATCACGACCGCGTCGACGTGGTGGATGCGGGCGCGGTGCCTGTCGTACGGCCAGGGCGTGGCGGGCCGGGTCGTCGCCGAGCTGGTGCGGTCCCTGCTGCGCGTCGGCGCCGACGACGAGGCGGCGACCCGTGAGGCGCTCGACGCGCGGCTCGCGGTCGCCGTGCCGGACGAGCGGGAGCGCGGCGTCCTGCGCCCCCGGCTGCTGGCCCTGCTGGGGCTGACCGACGCGGTCTTCGAGCAGGCCGACCTGTTCGCCTGCTGGCGCGGGTTCCTCGAGGCCCTCACGTCGGACGGGTCCTCGGTGACCTGCGTCGTGGAGGACCTGCAGTGGGCCGACGACGGCTTCTTCGCCTTCCTGGACCACCTGCTCGACGCGGCCCGCGGACCGGTGCTCGTCCTGGCGCTCGCCCGCCCCGAGGTCGCGCAGCGCCGCGCGGGGATCGGCGCGGGCCGCCGGTCGGCGACCGTGTTCCTGGACCCGCTGCCCGACCCGGTGATGTGCCGGCTGCTCGACGGGCTGGTCGCCGACCTGCCGGGCGCGCTGCGCGACGAGCTCGTCGCCCGGGCGGACGGCATCCCGCTGTACGCGGTCGAGACGGTGCGCTCGCTCATCGACCGCGACGTGGTCGTGCCCCGCGGTGGCCGCTACGTCGTCGACGCCGAGGCAGCGTCGCGGCTCTCGCTGGCCGACCTCGCGCCTCCCGCCAGCCTGCAGGCGCTGCTCGCCGCCCGGCTCGACGTGCTCACCCCCGTCGAGCGCCGGGTGGTGCAGGACGCCAGCGTGCTGGGCCTGTCGTTCACCCGGGCCGGGCTGGAGGTGCTGACCCCCGCCGGGACCGACCTGGACCCGGTGCTGGAGGAGCTGCGGCGCAAGGAGATCCTCACCGTCGACCTGGACCCGCGGTCCTCCGAGCGGGGCCAGCTGCGCTTCGTGCAGGCGCTGCTGCGGGGGGTGTCGTACGACTCGCTGTCCCGGCGCGACCGCAAGGCCCGGCACCTCGCGGTGGTGGACCACCTGGCCGGGCTGCCCGAGGCCGAGGCGATCTCCGGGGTCCTCGTCGAGCACGTCCTGGACGCCGCGGCCGCGGTGCCGGACGACCCCGACGTGCCCGCGCTGCGGGACCGGGCGGTGGCGCTGCTGGAGCAGGCCGCCCGCCACGCGGCCGACGTCGGGGCACCGGAGGACGCGGTGTCGCACGACGAGCGGCTCATCGCCCTCGCGCCCGACGACGCCGTCGTGGCGCGGGCCTGCGCCCGGGCGGCCGCCGTCGCCCGCTCCGCGGGTCTGCTCACCCGGGCGGCGGAGCTCATCGTCACCGGGCTCGCGGCGGCCGAGCGGGCGGGCGACGAGGAGGCGGTCCTGCGCCTGCGGCTGCGGCGCGCCGAGGTCGCGACCGGGCTGGGGGACCGCAGCCCCGCGGTCCTCGCCGACCTCGACGACGTGCTGGCGCGGACGGTGGGGCGACCGGACCGCCTCGAGCTGAGCCTGACCGCTGCGCGGCTGGTGGCCGTCGAGCAGCAGTTCACCGGCGACGCGCACCGGGCCGGCGAGGCGGCGCTCGGCGCGCTGCACGACGCCGAGCGGTACGGCACCGACCGCGACTTCGCCTTCGTCCTCGACACCGTCTCGACGTGGGCCTCGGTCGCGGGCTACCGCCGGCTCAACCTCGTGCTGCGCCAGCACGTGGTGACCGCCCTCGACGAGCGCGACAAGGCGGGCGTCGCGGCGCGGGTCAACACCGGTGTGACGCTGCTGCCGGAGGACGTCCCGGCCGCCCGCGCGAGCCTGCAGGCGGCGTTGCGCGGCGAGGCCCTGCTCGGCATCCGCAGCCCGGCGACCGTCGGCGCCACCGTGCTCGGGGCCGTCCTCGGCGGCGAACCGGACCTGGCCCGCCGGACGCTCGCCGAGGACGACGAGGAACGGCCCGCCGACTGGCAGGCCTACACCGCGCTGAGCAGCGCCGTGCTGTCCTGGCACACCGGCGACCCGTCGGTGCTGCTGCCCCGCGCGCCCGGCGCGGACGTCCTGGACGAGCTCACCGCCGGCTGGGACGCGCTCACCGCGGCGGTCGAGACCGCCCCGCGCGACCTCGACGCGGCGGCAGGGCTCGCGGCGTCCGGGGTGAGACGGGCCGCGACCCCCGGTCTGGCGCACGAGGACCTGCCGCTGCTCTACGCCCTCGCGTGCGACGTGCTGCTCGCCGCCGGCGACCTCGACCGGCTCGAGGAGGTGACGGCGCTGCTGGAGCCGCTGCCGCACGGGCAGCGCTACCGGCTGCTCGACGCCCACCTGCAGCGCGGCCGGGCGATGCTCTCGCCCGACCCGGCGCCCGGGCTGCGCTGCGCCGTCGCCGGGCTCGACGCCATGGGTGCGGTGCTCTGGGCGGCGGTCGTGCGGGTCGAGCTGGCGCAGGCGCTGCTGGCGGCCGGGGACGCGGCCGCGGCCCGCCAGGTGCTCGACGAGGCCGAGCCGGTGCTGCGCCGCGCCGGGGCGGGCCGTCGCTGGCTCGACGCGGTCGACGCGCTGCGCCAGCGACGGGAGCCGGCGGTCCTGCCCGGCTGAGCCTCAGCGCGGCGTGGCCGGCCCGGGGGTGAAGGGCGACCCGTGGCCCGGCACGACGCGCTGCGCCAGGTCGAGGACCCGCTCGCGCTGCGCCCGCAGCTGCTCGCGGTCCGGGGCGTACGGGTCGTCCTCCGGGCCCTCGGCGGTCCACCACAGGTGGGTGAGCGCGACGACGCCGTCGGGCGTGCCCACCAGCGTGGTGAGGTCCTGCGGGGTGTGCCCCGGCGTGGCGAGCAGCCCGACCGCGGGCGTGAGGAGCACGCCGTCGGCGGGGCGGCTCGTCCACACGTCGCCCTCGTACACCGCCTGGACGTCGTGCACCGGGACGACGGGGAACAGCGCGACGTTGAGCGTGTGGTCGGGGTGGTGGTGGCTGATGACGACGTCGGTGACGTCCCCGGGCCGTACGCCGAGGGCGCGCCAGCGCGTCGACGATCAGCTCGCGGCGCTCGACCATCCCGGGGTCGACGACGACCACGCGGCCGGCGTCGCGCACCAGCGAGACGGTCCCGGCGACGTGCGGCATGCGGGCGTAGCCCTCGACGAGCACGTCGAGGCGGGCGGTGCGCGCGAGCTCCATGCCCCCGTCCTGCCCGGCGCCGGGAACACCACGCCCGCGCCGCGCGTCGGACAGTCAGTGCGCAGACCGGGGTGGAGGTGGGTCGCGGTCGCGGCCGTCGTCGCCGTGCTCGCCGCCCTGCCGACCGCCGTCGGCGCGCTGCCCGCCGGCAGCAGCGGCCTGACCGCGCCGCAGCTGCGCGACCGGGTGCGCGCCAGCGCGTCCGTCGCCTGGTCGGGCACCTCGGAGAGCCGCGCCGGCCTCGCCCTGCCTGACGTGCGCGACCTCGGCGACCTGCCGGCGCTGCTCGGCGGCACGACCCGCACCCGCGTCTGGTGGCGCGCGCCGGACGCCTGGCGGGTCGACGAGCAGCGGGTCAGCGGCGAGCAGGACGTCGTCGTCGCAGGGCCGGCGCACCACGACGTGGACCAGCGCCGACCGCACGGTCGAGGAGCTGTTCGGCGAGCTGCCGGTGCGCCTGCCGCGGGCGAGCGACCTCGTCGCGCCGGTGCTGGGCCGCCGCCTCGCCGCCGCGCCCGACGCGGTGCTGTCGCGCACGCCCTCGCGCCGCGTCGCGGGGGTCTCCGCCGCTGGCCTGCGCGTCGTCCCCCGCGACCCCGCCACCAGCACCGTCGACCGGGTCGACCTGTGGGTCGACCCGCGGACCGGGCTCGCCCTGCAGGTGGAGGTGCGCGCCCGCGGGCAGGAGCAGCCCGTGCTCACCAGCCTGCTGCTCGACCTCGACCGCAGCACCCCGGCCGCCGAGCGGACCCGCTTCGAGACGCCGTACGGCGCGGACGTCAGCACCGACCAGGCCCCCGACATCGCCGCCGAGGTCGACCGCGCGGTGCCCTACCTGCTCCCGGACGAGCTGGCCGGCCGCCGGCGACAGGTCGTCGCCGGGCTCGAGCGCGCCCGGGGGGTCGGGACGTACGGCGCCGGCTTCTCCTCCTTCGTCGTCGTCCCGCTGCCCCGCGACGTCGCCGCCCGGCTGAGCAGCCGCCTGGAGGCGGTCGGCGGCCCGCGGCTGTCCACGCCCCTGGTCAACGCCCTGGTCGGCACCGACCCGCGGCGGACCTACCTGCTCGTCGGCTCGGTGCCGCAGCAGGTGCTCGACGACGCGCTCGCCGCGCTGCGCCGCGACCCGCCGCCGCGCACGGACCGCCGCCGGTGACCGCCGTCATCCGCACCCGGGCGCTGACCAAGCGCTACGGGCGGCTCACGGCGGTCGACGCCGTCGACCTCGAGGTCGGCGAGGGCGACCGCTACGGCTTCCTCGGCCCCAACGGCTCGGGCAAGACGACGACCGTGCGGATGCTGCTCGGGCTCGTGCTGCCCACCTCCGGCGAGGTCGAGCTGCTCGGCAGCCCGAAGGTGCGCAGCGTGCTGCCGCAGGTCGGCGCGCTCGTGGAGGGGCCGGCGGCGTACGGCCACCTGTCCGGGCGGGCCAACCTGGCCCTGGCCGACGCGGCCGGCCGGGGCGGCCCCCGCCGCAGCCGCAGGCAGCGGGTCGGGGAGGTGCTCGAGCAGGTCGGGCTGGCCGGCGTCGACTCCCGTCCGGTCAAGGCCTACAGCCTGGGCATGCGGCAGCGCCTCGGGATCGCGGGCGCGCTGCTGCGCCGGCCCCGGCTGCTCGTGCTCGACGAGCCGACCAACGGCCTGGACCCGCAGGGGATCCGGGAGATGAGGGACCTGCTGCTCGCGCTCAACGCGCAGGGCACGACGGTCTTCCTGTCCAGCCACCTGCTGTCCGAGATCGAGGCGCTGTGCACCCGCGTCGGCGTGCTCGACCGGGGCCGGCTCGTCGTGCAGGACGACCTGGCGGCGCTGCAGGCCCCGACCGGCCGCACCGTGCTGCACACCCCCGACGTCGCCCGCGCCTGCCGGCTGCTCGACCGCGAGGTCGAGCACGTCGACGGCGACCGGCTCGTCGTCTGGGGCGGCGACCCCGCCGCGCTCAACGTCCGCCTCGTCGAGGCGGGCGTGCGCGTGCGCGCCCTGCAGCCCGAGCGGCGCACCCTGGAGGACACCGTGCTCGCGATGACCAGCGACAGCAGCGACCGGGTGAGCGCGTGATCGCCGTCGAGCTCAGCAAGATGCTGCGCCGCCCCCGCACCTGGGTGATGGTCGCGCTGCTGTGCCTGCTGCCCACCGTCGTCGCGGTGTTCCTCAAGACCAGCGGCGTCGCGCCGCGCCCCGGCACCGGCCCGGCGTTCCTGTCGGCCGTGCTGCAGAACGGCGCCCTGTTCCCCGCCGCGGCGCTGGCGATCGTGCTGCCGCTGTTCCTGCCGGTCGCCGTGTCGCTCATCGCCGGCGACGCGATCGCGGGGGAGGCGCAGGGCGGCACGCTGCGCTACCTGCTCGTGCGTCCCGTCGGCCGCACCCGCCTGCTCGTCGCCAAGCTCGTGTCGGTGATGGTCTTCTGCCTGCTCGCGGTCGCCGCGGTGAGCACGAGCGCGTACGTCGTCGGCACCCGGCTGTTCGGCACCCAGCCCGCCGTCGCGTCCCTGTCGGGGCCGGACCTGTCGACGTCGCAGGCGACGCTGCGCACGGTGCTCGCCATCGCGTACGTCGGCTGGTCGATGCTCGGCGTCGCCTCGATCGCGCTGTTCCTGTCGACCGTCACCGACAGCCCGCTGGCCGCCTCGCTGGGCGCCATCGCGGCGCTCATCACCAGCGGCGTGCTCGTCGGGCTGGACGCCGCGAGCAGCGTGCAGCCCTACCTGCCGACCCGCTACTGGTTGGCCTTCATCGACTTCTTCCGCGAGCCGGTGGCCTACCGCGACATCGGGCGCGGGGTGGCGCTGCAGGCGGTCTACATCGGCGTGCTGCTGTCGGCGGCATGGGCCAACTTCATGACCAAGGACGTCACGAGCTAGCCGCGCTGCCCGTCAGGCCGGGCAGCGGGTCGGCACCTGCAGGGGGCCGGCGCCGAGGGCGGCGAGGACGACGCCCTGCACGCCGGGGTCGCGCGGCAGGTCGCTGTGCGAGGTCGTCGCCCCCGGGCACAGGTCCTGCAGGACCAGGTCGGTCGCGCCGTCCAGGCGCGCGCTGTCGGGCGGCGTCACGACCCGGTCGGCGGTGGTCCACAGCGACAGCCACAGCGGCCCGTCCGGGGTCTCGTCGCCGCGGTTGAGGGCGTCGAGCAGGTCGCTGCCCGGCGCGAGCTGCTCGCAGGCCGTGGGGCAGGCGGCCGGGGCGTAGCGGACCGCGAGACCCGCGACGCCGGTGCCGTGGTGCGGCGAGCCCAGCGTGACCACGCGGCGGGTGACGGCGGTGCCGCCGGCCCGCTCCCACAGCCGCGCCACGACCCCGCCGGCGCTGTAGCCGACGACGTCCACGGACGGTGCCCCGGCCCCGAGCGCGGCCTGCACGGCCGCGTCGAGCACGGGCACGACCGCGTTCAGGTCGCCGGTGCCGTCCCCCGGCAGGCGCACCACCACGGCCTGGCGCCCGGCGGTGCGCAGCCGCGCGGCCAGCACGTCCAGCGCCGACGTCGAACCGCCGTAGCCGGGCACCAGCACGACCGTGCCCGGCCGGTCCTGCGGCACCCGCGCCTGCGCGACGGCGCCGCCGCCGCCCCGCCCCAGCGCCGCGGCGAGGGCCGCGACCGCGACCGTGATGACCGCCGCCAGCGCCACGCAGGTCAGCAGCAGTCGTCGGGCCGGGCTCATGACGTCCATCCTCCGTGACAGGCTCGGGTCCCGCCGACCCCAGGGAGACCCCCGTGCTCGACGCCACCACCGTGGTCCCGCTCCCGGTCAACGAACCGGTCCGCTCCTACGCTCCCGGCAGCCCCGAGCGGGCCGCCCTGCAGGAGCGCGTCGACGAGCTGGGCGCCGCGCAGACCGACCTGACGATGACGATCGGCGGCGAGCAGCGGCTCGGCAGCGGCGCGCCCCTCGACGTGGTGCAGCCGCACCGGCACGCGGCGGTGCTCGGCCGGACCCGCGAGGCCGGGGCGCAGGACGTCCGCGACGCCGTCGACGCGGCGCTCGCCGCCGGGCCCGCCTGGCGCGCCCTGTCGTACGACGACCGGGCGGGGGTGCTGCTGCGGGCCGCCGACCTGCTCGCCGGGCCGTGGCGCGCGACGCTGAACGCCGCCACGGTGCTCGGCCAGAGCAAGAGCTGCTACCAGGCCGAGATCGACAGCGCCTGCGAGCTCATCGACTTCCTGCGGTTCAACGTGGCGTTCGGCGCGCAGGTGCTCGCCGAGCAGCCGGTGTCGTCGCCGGGCGTGTGGAACCGGATGGACCACCGGCCGCTCGAGGGCTTCGTGCTGGCGATCACCCCCTTCAACTTCACCGCGATCGCGGGCAACCTGCCGCTCGCGCCGGCGCTCATGGGCAACACCGTCGTCTGGAAGCCCTCGCCGACCCAGCAGCTCGCCGCGCACCACACCATGCGGCTGCTCGAGGCGGCCGGCCTGCCGCCCGGCGTGGTCAACATGGTGACCGGCAACGGGAGCGCCGTGAGCGAGGCCGCCGTGCCGCACCCCGACCTCGCGGGCATCCACTTCACCGGCTCGACCGGCACCTTCCAGGCGCTGTGGCAGGCGGTCGGCCGCGGGCTGAAGGACTACCGCAGCTACCCGCGGATGGTCGGCGAGACCGGCGGCAAGGACTTCGTGCTCGCCCACCCGAGCGCCGACCCGCTCGCGCTGGAGGTCGCGCTGGTCCGCGGCGCCTTCGAGTACCAGGGCCAGAAGTGCTCGGCCGCCTCCCGGGCGTACGTCCCGCGCTCGCTGTGGGAGGCCGGGCTGCGCGACGGCCTGGCCGACCGCACCCGCTCGGTCCGGTACGGCGACGTCACCGACCTGTCGGTCTTCGGCGGCGCGGTCATCGACCGGCGGGCGTACGACCGGCTGTCCCGGGTGCAGCAGGCCGCCGCGGCCGACCCGACGATCGAGGTGCTCGCCGGCGGATCGGCCTCCGACGAGGTCGGCTTCTTCGTCGAGCCGACGGTGCTGGTGGGCGCCGACCCGACGCACGAGGTCTTCGTCCAGGAGTACTTCGGCCCGGTGCTCGCGGTGCACGTCTACGAGGACGCCGACTGGGACGGCGTGCTCGACCTCGTCGACCGCACCGCGCCGTTCGCGCTCACCGGCGCGGTCTTCGCCCGCGACGCCGGGGCGGTCGCGCAGGCCAGCGAGCGGCTGCGGTTCACCGCCGGCAACTTCTACGTCAACGACAAGCCCACCGGCGCGGTCGTGGGGCAGCAGCCCTTCGGCGGCGCGCGGGCCAGCGGCACCAACGACAAGGCCGGCTCGGTCCTCAACCTGCTGCGCTGGACGAGCCCGCGCACGCTCAAGGAGACGTTCGACCCGGCCCGCGACCACCGCTACCCGCACCAGGGCTGACGGCGCGCGCCGCGGGTGTCACGCTAGGGACATGACGGACACCGGGCGGCGGCCCCGCGACCCCGACGACGACGGGCTCGAGGCCCTGCTGGCCTCCGGCTCCTTCGTGCCCGAGGACGCCTCGGCGCTCGACGAGCTCCCGCCGTACAGCTCGGGACCGTACGAGGCGAGCCCCGACGCCCTGCGCGGCCCCACCCGGCGCCGCGGGCCGGGACGGTTCGACCAGCTCTACGACCAGGACGCGCCGCGCCGCGAGGAGCCGGTGCGGGACGTGCCCGACACCGGCCTGGGTCGCCCGCTGGACCTGTCGCAGGACCCCGACCGGTTCCGCGCGGAGCCCCCGCCGGCGACGGGCGTCCCCGACACCGGGCTGGGGCGGCCGCTGGACCTGTCGCAGGACCCGGACCGGTTCGACGCCGCCGCCGACGCGGGTCCGGCGGGCCCGCTGGACCCGGCCTTCGACCCGGACCGCTTCCAGGGCTACGGGCGGGTGCCGCCCGCCGGCGCCGGCATGACGCTGCAGGACCTGCTGGGCGAGGGCGCGCAGGAGGGCGAGCGCGACGGCATGGAGTGGCTCGTCGGCCTGCTCGCCGTGCTGGCCTTCCTCGGGCTCGTGGCCTTCGTCTTCTCGCGGGTCGGCGCGGGCTGATCGCCCGCGCCGACCCGGTCGGCCGGGCTCAGCGCCCGGTCTTCTCCTTGAGCTCCTCGATCTTCATCGACGCGTCGGCCTTGCTGATGCCGTCGGTGTCGACCTCCTCGCCGGCCTGCTGGGCCAGCGTGGACAGGTAGCTCTCCTGCGGGCCGGTCGCCGGCTCGTCGCCGGTGACCCAGTCGTGCGGGTCCTTCTCCGCCGGGTTGCTGACGGCGTCCTTGTCGACCACGGGGTCCTCCTCGACCGGTTGCGAACGTGTGTTCGACGCCGGTCTACCCGTCCTCGCGAGGAGCACTCCTGCTCGCGGGGGTTCCCACGCGGTCCGGACAGGTCCATCGTGCCGGGCATGGACGCGTACACCGAGGTGCGCATCGCGCTCGTGCTCAACGGCGGCGTCTCCCTCGCTGTCTGGATGGGCGGCGTGGTGCACGAGGTCGACCTGCTGCGCCGGGCCTCGGCGGACGTGCTCCCGCCGCCGGACGGCTCGCCGGACCGACCGGTCTACGACGCCTGGCGCGACCTGTGCCAGCGGCACCGCGTGCGCGTCGTCGTCGACGTGGTCGCCGGCACGAGTGCCGGCGGGCTCAACGGCACGCTGCTGGCGACCGCGGTCGCCCGGGGCGCGGCCCTGCCCGACCTGCAGGCCGTCTGGCGCGACACGGCGCAGCTGAGCACCGGCAAGCTGGTGCCGCCCGACGGCGTCGACGCCCTGCCCAGCGTCCTCGACGGCGACTTCTTCAGCCGCTCGGTGGCGAAGGTCGTCGAGGGCATCGCGCCGGGACCGGACCGCAGGCCGGTCACGCTCTTCGTCACCGCCACCGCGCTCGGCCGGCACGAGCGCACCGTCGTCGACAGCTACGGCAGTACCTTCCCCGTCCCGGACCACCGCCGGCTCTACCGGTTCCGCTACGACCCGTCCGCCCGGCGGGTGCGCGCCCGGGCGGCCGACGGGCTGCCGGCCGCGGACGTCACGGCGCTGTTCCCGCTGGACCCGCAGGACGACTTCGGGCCCGAGGACACCCCGCGCCTGGTCCGCGGGGCGCGCGCGTCGGCGGGCTTCCCCCTGGCGTTCGCGCCGGTGCGCGAGGCCGACGACGAGGTCGACCTGCGCGAGCGCCGGGTGCGCGGGAGCGGCGCCGCGTGGCTGGTCGACGGCGGCATCCTCGACAACGCGCCCTTCGACCCGGTCCTGGACGAGATCGCCGGGCGCCCCGTCGACCGGCCGTGGAAGCGCGTGCTGGCGTACGTCGTGCCCTCGGGGGCGGCGCCCCCGCCCGCGGTGTCGTCGGGCTCGCGACCCGGCTGGGTGCCCGTCCTGTCCGCGGCGCTGCGGCTGCCCGCGGAGGCCGACCTGCGCGGCGACGTCGAGCGGCTCATGGAGCTCGGGCAGCGGTCGGGGCAGTGGGCGCAGCAGCCGCAGGACCTGTTCCGCGCGCTGCGCGACGGCTCGGCCGGCCCGGGGCTGGTCGAGGCCGCCCGGGCGCTGCTGCCCGCGTACCGCCAGCAGCGGGTGGACAGCGGCGTCAGCAGCGCGCTGTGGCTGTGGGCGCAGGTGGGGGCGTCCCACCCGGTCTGCCTGAGCGCGGCCGGCGCGGCCGACCCCGACAGCGCCGGCGCGTGGGTGCCCCCGGCGGACTGGGCGGTCGCCTCGACGTCGCCGCCGTTCTCCTGGGGCACCGCGGTGGCCGACCGCGTCGCCCGGCTGCTGCTGCGCGACCTCGCCGGCCGGGTCGCGCGCGGTGAGGTCACGCGTCCGGAGGCGGCCCTGTCCCGGCTCAGCGACGTCATCTCCTGCACGAGCGCGCTGCGGGCCGACGTCGAGCGCCTCATCACGACGGCCAGCCCGGGGGTGCCGACGGTGCCCCGGGCGGTGCACGCCTGCGACGAGGCGACCCGCGCGACCCGCTCGCCCGAGCTGCTCGACGCGCTGCTGCGCGACGGCGCCCGCGCGTGGCTCGGTGCGGTCGACCCGGCCGGCGACGAGGACGCGGTGCTGCGCGACGCGCTCGTCGTCGAGGTGCTCACCCGCGCGTACGCGGCGGGCAGCCGCTTCCAGCGCAGCGTCGGCTTCGACGTGGTGCACCTCGGCCCCGACGTCGAGAGCCCGGTGGTGCCCGCGGCGGTGGCGCAGGACGAGGTCGCCCCGCGGCCGCTGGGGGCGTGGAAGCTGTGGGGCACCCAGCTCGGCCACTTCGGGGCGTTCGGCCGGGCCGAGTGGCGCACGCAGGACTGGCTGTGGGGGCGGCTCGACGGCGTCGCGCACCTCGCGCGGGTGCTGCACTCCTGCGGCGGGGACCCCGACGACGAGCACGACGTCGACGAGGACGTCGCGGGGCTGCAGACGCGGGTGCTCGAGTCCGCGGGGGAGACGGCCGAGCAGGTCGGCGACCGGCTGGCCGTCCTGCTGCGGCAGGACGGCCGCTCGGTGCTGCGCGAGCTGCGCAGCACCGGGCGCGGGCGCGACGAGACCGCGAACGCCGTGTCCGCGCTGCTGCGCACGCTGCGCTCGTCCGGGGGCGGCACGCCGCCCCCGGTGACCAAGGCAGGCGGGTGGCTCAGCGTGGTGCTGGCGGAGCAGCTGCCGCAGGACCTGCGCGACGAGTTCGCCGAGGACGTCGCGCACTTCGCCAGCTCGCGGCTGCGGAGGCGCTTCTGGCGCGCGGTGCGCGGGGAGCCGTGAGGCGGGTCAGCCGGGCAGGCCCACGACCGCGAGGCGCGACTGCGCGCCGAGCGCGGTCATCGGGCCGAGCGCATCCGCGGGGACGACGAGGGTGACGACCCGGCCGGTGCCCGAGGTGCTCACGGAGGCGACGAGGACGCGGGGGAGCAGGACGTCGGAGGGCCGCTCGAGGTCGACGGCCTGCCCGGCGGCGGCGGAGGTCGCGGGCAGGCGCAGCACGGCGACCTCCGCGCCGGCGCGCAGCCCGTCCGGGGCGGCGCCGGGCGCCAGGGCGACCCCGACGAGCGCGGCGCCCTCGCCGGGCAGCGCCGGCCCCCGGCCGACGTCGCCGCGCAGCAGCAGCTCGCCGGCGCGCAGGTCGCGGCCCGCCGTGCTGCCCGGCGCCAGCGGCTCGGCCGGTGCGACCCCGTCCGCGGCGCTGCCGCGGACCGGGACGGCCACCAGGTCGCCGGGGCGCAGGGCGGCGCCGGCGGCGAGGTCGCGGCGCAGGCGCCAGACCTCGGTCGTGCCGCGCCCGCCGACCTGCAGGCCGACGACGAAGGCGGCGACGAGCAGCAGCACCGCGGCGGTCGCCACGAGCGCGCGGCGGCGGCCGGACCAGCGGCGAGCCGGGCCGGCGTCGGGCGCGGGTGCCGGCGGGGGCTCGGGCGGGGGGACGCCGAGGGTGGCGGTGCCGAAGCGCGGGCGTGCCGGTGCGGTCATGAGGCGGGTCCGTCCTCGAGGGGCGGGGCGGCGGGGTCCGGCGCGGTCGGCCGGACGTCGGGGTGCGGGACGGGGGGCGGCCCTGCGGGCGGGGTCGCCGCCAGGGTGAGGACCGCGCCGTCGACCACCTGCTCGGCGAGCAGCGTGCTGGTGCGGCGCAGCACCTGTCCCTGCACGTCGTACAGCCCCCAGCGCGGGCTGTCGGCCGGCGTCTCGCCGTCGCCGACGAGGTCGACGAACACCGGGAAGAGGTAGACCAGCGAGGCCTCCGCCGCCGCCACGACGTCCCGCCGACCGCCCGGGCCGACGAGCGTGAGAAGGCGCACCCGCCGGGTCACCGCCACGCCGGCACCTGCTCCCGCGCGTCGCAGGCGTGCTCGTCGGGCGCAGCGGCCGGCACGGGGTCGGGCAGGACGAGCTGGACGAGCGCGGGCGTCGTGCGGCGGCGCACGAGGAAGCCCCGGCCCGGCGGCTGCCGCAGCGCGGTGCGCTCGCCGACCAGCGGCCCCTCGGAGCGGTCGCCGTCCAGCACGAGGGCGGTCCCGGCGAGCTCGCGCAGGCGCTGCCCGAAGGGCTCGAAGGAGGAGCGGCCGGCGCCGGCGACGCGACGGGCCAGCAGCACGTGCAGGCCGATGTCGGCGGCGTGGCCCAGCGCGTCGGCGAGCACACCGAGCGGGCCGGTGGTCCCGGACAGCAGCAGGTCGTAGTCGTCGACCACGAGGTAGTGGTCCGGCCCGGACCACCACGAGCGCTCCAGCAGCGCGCGGCGGTCCAGGTCCGGCGGCGGCAGCCGCTCGACGAGCTCGCGGACGAGCTCGTGCGCCAGGCGCTCCGCGAGCGAGGCCGTGAAGGCGTAGTGCGCGACCCTCGGCGCGTCGGCGTGCCGCAGCAGCCCGCGGCCGACGTCGACGAGGTGCAGGCGGACGTCCCGCGGCCCGGTCAGCAGGTGCTCGACGGCCCGGTCGAGCAGCGTGGTGCGCCCCGAGCCGTCGTCGCCGTACAGGAGCAGCGAGCTGCCGGGCGCGTGCAGGTCGACGTGCGCCGGTGTGAGGCGGAACTCCCCGACCCCCAGCAGCAGGCCCTGCTCCGCGGCGCCGCCGCGCCCCGCGGCCGCCGCGAGCGCGCGCACGTCGCGCACGTGCACCCGCTCGGGCAGGGGCAGCACGCGGGGTGCCCGCAGGTCGTCGACGGGCCGCACGTCCGTGGGCTCGCCCACCGCGAGCTGCACGTGCCGGCCGTCCCGCAGCAGCCCGCGGCCCGGGCGCCCCGCGGGCAGGGTCTCGGCCAGCCGGCGGCCGGCGAGGGAGTCGACGGGGTCGTTGAGGCGCAGCTCGACGCGGGTGCTGATCGCGTCGAGCAGGGCCGGACGCACGTCCAGCCAGCGGCCCGCGGTGAGCACGACGTGCACGCCGAACTGCAGGCTGGTGCTCGCCAGGTCGGCCAGCGCCAGGTCGAGCTCGGGGAACTCGCTGCGCAGCACCCCCGCGCCGTCGACGAGCAGGTAGACCTCCGCGGCCAGCGGGTCGGGCAGCACCTGCTCGCCCTCGGGGTGCGCGCGCAGCGCGGCCAGCGAGGTGACGCCGAGACGGCGGAAGGCGGCGGCCCGCTCGTCGGCGAGCACCCGCATCTCGCGCAGCAGCCGGCCGACCGACTCGGGGTCGTGCCGACCCGCCACGGCCCCGACGTGCGGCAGCTGCTGCAGGTCGTGCAGCGCGCCGCCGCCGAGGTCGAGGACGTAGACGCTCACCTGCGCGGCGGACCGCCCGGTCACCAGGGCGGTGGCCACGGTGCGCAGGAACGTCGTCCGGCCGGTGCGCGGGGCGCCGACGCAGGCGACGTGGCCGCCGGCGCCGTCCGGGTCGAGCAGCAGCGGGTCCTGCCGCTGGCGCGCGGGGTCGTCGACGAGCCCGACGGGCACCCCCGGTACGGGGCGGTCGGCCGTGCCGAGCAGGTCCTGCAGCGGCAGCAGGTCCGGCAGCGGGGGCAGCCAGACGTGCTGCCGGCCCAGGCCCCGCGGGCGCGGGGCGGCGGCGAGCCGTCCGAGCACCGCGCGCAGCTCGCTGTCGCCCGCCGCCGCGGCGCCGCGCGGCGCCGGGCCCGCGGTGGGCCGGGCCGCACCGGCCCGGTCCAGGCCGAAGGGACGGGTGGTGGCGGGCGCGCGCCGCGGCCCCTCCACGGGGCGGTGGACCAGGCTGGTCGTCGCCGCCTTGAAGCGCACGAGGTCGGTGTCGGCGCGCAGGTAGCCCAGGCCGGGCATGGGCGGCAGCGTGTGCGCGTCCGGCACGCCGATGACGGTGACCGACTCGGGGGCGGAGTACGTGCGCAGGCACAGGCGGTAGCGCAGGTGCGACTCCAGCCCCCGGATGCGGCCCTCCTCCAGCCGCTGCGTGGCGAGCAGCAGGTGCACGCCCAGGCTGCGCCCGAGCCGACCGATCGCGACGAACACCTCGAGGAACTCCGGCCGCGCCGCCAGCAGCTCGCCGAACTCGTCGACGACGACGAGCAGGTACGGCAGGGCGGGCAGCTCCGGCCGGTCCTCGCGCAGCTCCTGGTAGGCGTGGATCGACTCGACGTTGCCGGCGTCGCGCAGCAGCTGCTGGCGCCGGTCGAGCTCGCCGGCCAGCGACGCGCGCATGCGGTCCACGAGCGTGAGGTCGTCCGCCAGGTTGGTGATGAGGCCGGCGGTGTGCGGCAGCTGCTCGAGGTCGGCGAAGGTCGCGCCGCCCTTGAAGTCGACGAGCAGCAGGGCCAGCAGCTCGGGGGAGTGCCGGACGGCCAGGCCGAGGACGAGCGAGCGCAGCAGCTCGCTCTTGCCCGAGCCGGTCGCCCCGACGAGCATGCCGTGCGGTCCGGTGCCGCCGAGCGCGGCCTCCTTGAGGTCGAGCACGAGCGGGGTGCCGTCCGAGCGCAGGCCGACCGGGGTGCGCAGCAGGTCCTGCGGCCCCGGGCGCCGGCGCACGGCCGTGCCGTCGGCGTGCGCCTCGGCCTCCGGGACGTCCTCCTCCAGCGCGCCGTCGACGGTCTCCGGCGCCGGCTCCGCGGCGACGACGCGCAGGTCGGCCGGGACGAGCTGCTCCTCGACGGGGTCGACCTGCTCAGGGTCGTCGTAGCCGAGCAGCTCCACGAGGCGCACGACGTCGACGAGGTCGGCCCCGGCGTCCGCCTCGACGAGCCACAGCGGCGAGAGCAGGCGCGCCAGGCGCTCGGCCTCGGCGCGGTCCACCCGGTCGGCGACGACGTCCTGCTCGACGCGCCCGTCGGGCCCGGCCTCCCGGTAGCGGCAGGTGCCGTCGGGCAGCAGGTCGACGCGGGCGCCGCAGGCGGCGGGCACCGCCGAGGGGTCGTCGGTGAGCAGCACGACGGTCACGGCCAGCTCGGCGCCGGACACGAGCAGCGCGTCGAGCTGCGTCGCCAGGCCGGCCAGGGCGGCGGGGTCGTAGTCGTCGACGAGGACGAGGACGTGCTCGCCGGCGACGACCGCGGTGCCGCCGCTGGCGGTCCAGCCGCCCTGCTCGGCGGCGCGGCGCTGCTGGTCCAGGCGCACGTCGACGAGGCCGCGCAGGGCGTCGCCGAGCAGCGCGGGGTCGGTCACGAGGGCGCGGGCCCCGCGCCCGAATCCGTCGCCGGCCAGCGGGTCACGCACGTGCGGCAGCCACTTGGCCCAGTCCCACTCCGCCACGGCGTCGGGCGGCACGAGGCCGAGCACCCGCAGGTCGGTGGGCGCGCACGACGCCGCGAGCGCGGCCAGCCAGGCCCCGACCAGGGCCCGGCCCTCGGCCAGGGCGCCCACGACGACGACGGACGACAGGGCGCGCAGCGGCACGACGACGGGGCAGCCGGGCACGAGCGCGGCCTGCGCGACCGCCTCCGCCGCCCGCTGCGCGAGCTCGGCGTCGGCGCCGGGAGCGGTCCCGAGCCCTTCGCAGCGCACCGGCCGGAGCGCGGGGACGCCGCCGGTCCCGAGCCGTACGGAGGCGAAGTCGGGGTCCGCCGGCGCGGCGCTCCCACAGGGCGCCCTCGTCCTGCACGCCGCGCAGCAGCCCGGTGGTGTCCGGGTAGAGGCCCGCCAGCGCGTCCTGCTGCTGCCGAGCGGCGCGCCAGGCGCGGGTGCGCGCCTGGTCGAGCGCCGCCAGCCACGCCGCACGGGTGCGCTCGCGCCGGGCCGCGTCGCGCCGGCGCGAGGCCGCCCGCGCGCCGAGCGAGCCCCCCACCACCGCCACGACCATGACCGCTGCGACGACGAGGAAGGCGACGGACCGCGCGACGACGGCGAACGCGACGATGCCCAGCGAGCCGAGCACCGGCACGAGCGTCGTCCACACCGACGCGGGCTCGGGCGCGAGGTCCTCCGGCGGTGCGGGCAGCGCGACCGGCGACGCCGGCGGCAGCAGCGGCCAGGTCCGCGCCGGCCGGTGCACGAGCCAGACGTCCCGGTCGGCGTCGTAGCGCGCCCGCGTCGCGCGCAGGCCGAGCAGCGGCACCGGTCACCTCCTCGGTCGCCCCGGGTGCGGGGCACGGCGACAGTACGGGCCGGGCGGCGCCTCCGGGCGAGGTCGGGCAGGACGGGGCCGATCGGGTGAAGCGGACGGCGGAGGGTGAGCCGGGCGGGAGCGGGGGTAGAGGGCACCGCGACCGCACGACCCGCGACGGAGGAGAGCGTCATGGCTGGTGGACTCATCAAGGTCACCCCGGAGCAGCTGGCGGCCGTGGGCGGCCAGCTCAGCGGCGGTGCCGGCTCGATCGAGGGCACGCTGTCGCAGCTGGCCGGCAACGTCGCGCCGCTGGGCTCGGACTGGGCCGGCGTCGCGCAGGGCCGCTTCATGCAGCTGTGGGAGCAGTGGCAGACCTCGCAGCGCCAGCTCCACCAGGCGCTCACCGAGATCTCCGCGCTCATGAACCGCGCCTCGGGCGCCTACGAGCAGAACGAGCAGGCGGTCGCGGCGTCCTTCGGGCGCTGACCCGACGGCCGTCCCGACGACGAGAGCGGGGGAGGACCTGCGGTGAGCGGCTTCTCGGTGGAGGTGCCCGCGGTCGACGCGCTGTCGTTCCGCATCGCCACGGCGGCGTCGGACGCGCGCGCGGCCCAGGCGCCCGTGGACGCGCAGGGCTGCGTCGACACCGGCTACGCCGACCTGACCGGCGCGCTGTCGTCGTACGCCGCGTTCTGGTCGCAGTTCGGCGCGGGCGCGGCGGCGCAGGTCGACGCGACGGCGGCGTCGGTGGCGAGCGCGGCGGCGGCCTACCAGAGCGTGGACAGCACGGTCATGGCCTCGCCCGCGCTGACGGGCTCGTTCGTGCAGGCGACGCTCTCGGGCAACGACGGCCTGGCCACCCTGCTCGTCGGGCCGCTGCTGGGGTCGCCCGCGCCGGTCGCCCCGGTCGGCGGCCTGCCCGGCCTGCCCGGGAGCGGCGGGTGACCCTGCTCGGCGACCCCCTGGCCGGGCTGGCCCGCCCGCCCGGCTCGCCCGCGCAGGTGCACGCCCTGGCCGCCGCGCACCGCGCGGCCGGGGAGTCGCTCGGGCACACCTCGAGCGCCCTGCTCGGCATGGTCGGCCGGCTGCTCGCCCAGGCGTGGACGGGCACCGCCGCGATGGCCTGCGCCGCGCAGTGCACGCGCACGGCCGCAGCGCTCGCGGCCGCCGCCGACGCGCACGCCGTGGGCGGCGCCGCGCTCCAGCGCTTCGGCACCGAGCTCGCGACCGCGCAGGCGGCGTACGACGCGGCGCGCGCCCTGGCCGACCGCGCGCTGCAGGACGAGCTCGCCGAGCAGCGCGCCCGCGAGCAGCAGCAGGCCGCCGCGCAGGCCGCCGCGCCCTTCGGCGCGCTGCCGGTGCTGCCCGGGCTGCCGTACGACCTGCCGCCGGTCAGCCCGCTCCGGGCGCTGGCCCGCGCCCGCGCCGAGCAGGCCGTCGACGACGCGCGCCGCGCGGCGACGAGCGCCGCCGGCGTGCTCGACGACACGCTGGCGCCGTACCGCCCGCAGCCGGCTCCCGCTCCCGCCCCGGAGGAGCACCACTGGTACACCCCGTTCGCGGAGTTCGGCGGCGGCGCGTGGGACGCGGTCAAGGACCCCGTCGTCATGGTGGGCGGGCTCGTCGGCCTGCACGGCGACGTGAGCGACAACTGGGGCGCGCTCGGCGGCGGCCTGTGGCACGGCGTCACGCACCCGCTCGACTTCGGCAAGGCCCTCATCGGCTGGGACGAGCTCTCGGCCGGGCACTACGCGCGCTGGTCCGGCGAGCTGCTGCCGGGCGTCGCCGCCGCCTTCCTCACCGGGGGCGCCGCCGCCGGCGTCAAGGGGGCCGAGGCCGTCGGCGCCGCGGGGCGCACGGGACGCGCGCTCGACGACCTCAGCGACGCCGAGCGGGCCGCGCTGCTCACCCGCGGCGAGGCCCTGGCCCCCGGCTCGGTGGGCAGCGAGGCGGCGGCCCGCTTCGTCACGCCCGAGGGGCGGCTGGACTACAGCTACCGCGTCGAGGACGAGTACGCGAACTTCCGCGACATGACGAGCAACGGCACGGTGACGCTCGACGAGGACCTGTGGCTGGCCAACCTGCACGACGGGGCGGCGCCGCTCAACGCCGGGCGGTCGCTGAAGTGGGGCGCACCGCTGGACGAGGTGCTGCGCGACACCCGCGGCGGGTTCCTGCAGCGCCTCGCGCTCGTGCCGCAGTGGGGTCCGCGCACCGAGCTGTCGGTGCTGCAGGTGCCGGCGGGCACCGAGCTGACCATGACCACGGGGACGGCGGCCGCGCAGGTGAGCCGGCACACGCTCACGCTGGCCGGCCGCAGCGTCGACGTGCCGACCGGGCTCAAGGTCGGGGGCGGCCCGCAGGTGCTGCTGCACGAGGTCGACCGGCAGTGGGTCGTCTGGACCGGCCGGGCGCCCTGGGCCGGCCCGGACCTGCTGCGCGGCGGCGCCGTCGGCACGGCGGGCGGGGTCGTCGTGGAGGTGCCCGACGCGCTCGCCGACCTGGCGGCCGACGCCCGCTCCGGCGGCCCGCGGTGACCTCCTGGCCGCGCCGGCGCCCGGCCGAGCCCGGGACGCCGCTGTCGGAGCTGCTGTCCACCGGGCGCGACGGCCTGGACGCCGGTCAGCTCGTCCGGGCGCTCGCCCGCTCGGTCGTGCACGTCCCGCTGCCGGGCGCGCCGGCCGAGCCGCAGCCCCGGGTGGTGTCCAGCCGCAGCACCGGGGAGGCCGGGCCGCCGCTGTGGGTCGTCGAGGACGGCGACGGCCGCCATGCGCTCGTCTTCTCCACGGCCGCGCGGCTCGTGGCGGCGTTCGGCGACGGCACCGGCGGGGCGACGCTGCCCTTCGCCTCGCTGGCGGCGGCCTGGCCGGAGGGCGTCGACCTCGTCCTGGACGCGGGCTCCCCGGACGCGCTCGAGGTGCCGCTGCCGGTGCTGCGGCACGTGCTGCTCGAGATCGCCGGCGTGCCGACCGCCACCGCCCTCCTGCCCGCCCCGGGGGACCGGTCCCGCCGACCGCAGCCCGAGCCCGTGCAGCTGCTCGGCGCCACGCGGGAGGCCGCGGCCGGGCTGCCGGAGGTGCGGGCGCTCAGCCGGGCCGAGACCCTCGCCGACGTGCCGTCGCCGCGCCCCGTCCTGGACGTCCTCGTGGACCTCGACCCCGTGGACGACGCCCGCCTGGAGCAGGTCATGGCCGCGCTCGCGCAGGCGGCGACGGCGGTCGAGCCGCGCCCGCTGCGCCTCACCGCGTGCGTCGACGGTGCCGCGCGCACGCACCCGGAGCTCGCCGACGCCGTCCGCGGCGTCGACGAGCCCTACTACCGCCGGGACGCCTGAGTGGCCGACGGCGCGCAGCTGCGGCGCACCTGGGACGAGGCGTGCGACCGCGCCGACGCCGCGGTCCGCAGCGCCCGCGACGCGGCCCGGCGGGACGGCGACACCTGGGTCGAGCGCTGGCTGACGACCGAGCTCGGCCAGCTGGCGACGCTGCAGGCGATGGTCGACGGGCGGCGGCTGCGGCCCGGCGACGCGGCGTCCGGGCTGCTGCACGACGTGCCGCCCGACCTGCAGCGACCGGCGTACGCCCCTGCCGTCACGGCGCTCGAGCGCGTGGCGGAGCTGTACGGCGGCGGGCTCGGGCACGACTTCCGCCGCGGCTGGCCGCAGGGCTGGCCGACGTCGCTGGGTGACCGGCTGCGCGCCCGGGTGACGGTGCGCCGGTCCTAGCGGGACCCTGGTGCGCGCCGCGCTGTCGGCGGGCGGCGGAGCACGCCGACGCCCTGCAGCGGAGGTCCTGCTCGCGCACGTCGAGCTCGTCGTGCGCTGGCGGGGCAGCGACCGGCGCCACGTCGCCGCGAGGCGTCGACCGGGCTCCGGGGGGCAGGGCCCGGCGCATGTTCTTCTTCTTCTCGAACCGGCTCGGCTGCCTGCCGAGCCTGCTGCTGTCCGCGCTCGTGACCGTGGTCCTGCTGGTGTTGTTCGGCGTGCTGCGCTGAGCACGCGCGAGAGGGGCGCCCCGCGGTGCGGGACGCCCCTCTCGAGGGTGCGGAGGATCAGGTCTGGGCGAGGGCCGGGTAGTCGGTGTAGCCGTGCTCGTCGCCGCCGTAGAACGTCGCCGCGTCGGGCTCGTTGAGCTCGGCGCCGGTGCGCAGCCGCTCGACGAGGTCCGGGTTGGCGATGAACGGCCGGCCGATGCTGAACAGGTCCGCGCGGCCGGCGGCGAGGGACTCCTGCGCGGTGGCGAGGTCCGAAGGACCGGTGAAGCCGGTGTTGAAGACGAACACGCCGTCCCACTGCTTGCGCAGCTGCTCGGCGAAGTCGCTCTCGGGGCCCTCGACGACGTGCAGGTAGAGCAGGCCGAGCGGCGCGAGCCCCTCGAGCAGCGCGGCGTACGTCTGCTCGGTCTCGGTCTCGGTCATGTCGTTGAAGGTGCCGGCGGGGGAGATGCGGATGCCGACGCGCTCGCCGCCCACCGCCTCGGCGACGGCCGTCGCGACCTCGACGACGAAGCGGGCGCGCGCCTGCGCCGAGCCGCCGTAGCCGTCGGTGCGGGTGTTGGTGCCGTCGGCGAGGAACTGGTGCAGCAGGTAGCCGTTGGCGGCGTGCAGCTCGACGCCGTCGAGCCCGGCGGCCAGCGCGCGGCGAGCGGCGTCGACGAACTCCTCGACGACGCCGGGCAGCTCGTCGGTGGCGAGCGCGCGCGGCTCCTCGAACGGCTGCATGCCCTCGGGGGTGAAGACCTCGCCCGCCGGGGTGACCGCCGAGGGGGCGACCGGCTGCAGCCCGGTGATGCTGGGGTGGCCGATGCGGCCGGCGTGCATGAGCTGCGCCACGATGCGACCGCCCTGGGCGTGCACGGCGTCGGCGACGGCGCGCCAGCCCTCGACCTGCTCGTCGGTGTGCAGGCCCGGGGTGTTGGGGTAGCCCTGGCTGACGGCGGAGGGCTGGGTGCCCTCGGTGACGATGAGGCCGGCGGACGCGCGCTGGGCGTAGTACTCGGCCATGAGGGGCGTGGGCACGCCGCGCTCGCCGGCGCGGTTGCGGGTCATCGGCGCCATGACGAGGCGGTTGGCCAGGGCGTGGGGGCCGAGGTCGTACGGGGTGAAGAGGTCGCTCACAGGAGGCTCCCGGGGTCAGGGTCGGGCAGGTCGTTGCTTCTGCAACAGTCTTGCCCCGGTCCTGCCGGCCGGCACCCTGTCAGGGCTGTGCCGGTGCTCACACCGGCCGCTCAGAGCCGGAGGTCGACCGCCGGTGGTCCGTCGTCGACGAGCCCCCAGGCCGCGCGGCGCAGGGCCCGGAAGGCCTCGGGCGGTGCGGCGTCGCCGGCCCGGTCGCGCGGTCGGCGGCGCCGGTCGGGCGCCGCTGCGTCGAGCAGCAGGTCGCGCGCGCCCCGCACCCGCTCCAGCCAGAGCGCGTCAGCGGTGCCGAGGTCCGGGCGGCCGGCGAGCAGCGTGCGGCGGTAGGCGGCCCGCACCTCGGCCGCCGTGGCCCCGGTCCGGCAGCCCAGCAGCGCCGCAGCGGCGACAGCGGCCGGGTCGGTCCGGGGGGCGCGCACGGGGACCACGCTAGGGGCGCGGTCCCCCGTGCGGCGCCCGCCGGACGGGTGAACCCGCGCTACGCGGACGGCGCCAGCGTGGTCGTGTCGATGACGAAGCGGTAGCGCACGTCGCTGTGCACGACCCGGTCGTACGCCGTGTCGATCTGGTCGGCGCTGATGACCTCGACCTCGGCGCCCAGGCCGTGCTCGGCGCAGAAGTCGAGCATCTCCTGGGTCTCGCGGATGCCGCCGATGAGCGAGCCGGCGAGGCTGCGCCGGCCGCCGATGAGGGCGAACGCGGGCACCGACAGCGGCTCCTCGGGGGCGCCGACGTTGACGAGCGCGCCGTCGAGCTTGAGCAGGCCCAGGTAGGCGCCCATGTCGGCCTTGGCCGAGATCGTCGACACGATGAGGTCGAAGGAGCCGCGCAGCTGCTTGAAGGTCCCTCGGTCGCTCGTCGCGTAGTAGGAGTCGGCGCCCAGGCGCAGGCCGTCCTCCTGCTTCTTGAGCGACTGGCTGAGCACGACGACCTCGGCGCCGAGCGCCTTGGCGAGCTTCACGCCCATGTGCCCGAGCCCGCCGAGGCCGACGATGCCGACCCGCTTGCCGGGACCGGCCCCCCAGCGCTTGAGCGGGGAGTAGAGCGTGATGCCGGCGCACATCAGCGGCGCCGCCTCCTCGAGCGAGATGCCCTCGGGGATCTTCAGCGTGTACTGCTCGTCGACGACGATCTTCTCGCTGTAGCCGCCCTCGGTGGGGCGCCCGTCCTTGCCGATGGCGTTGTAGGTGCCGACGTTGCCCTGCAGGCAGTACTGCTCCTCGCCGGCCAGGCACGGCGGGCACTCGCGGCAGGAGTCGACCATGCAGCCGACGCCCGCGCGGTCGCCGACGGCGAAGGCGGTGACCTCGGAGCCGACCGCCGACACGGTGCCGGCGATCTCGTGGCCCGGGGTGAGCGGGAAGATGGTCTTGCCCCACTCGCCACGGGCGGTGTGGATGTCGGAGTGGCAGATGCCGGCGTACGCGACGTCGATGAGCACGTCGTGCGGGCCGAGGTCGCGGCGCTCGATGGTGGTGGCGACGAACGGCTCGCCGGGGCCGGAGGTGGAGCGGGCGTTCACGGTGAGCACAGGGGGTCTCCTCGGGTCGGGCGGACGGGGCGGAGCGGCGGCGCGCGGACGGCGACGGCTCGGGGGCAGGCGGGACCTGCGTACTGCGTGGCGCAACGCCCGCGCGCGGTGCCGGCTTCCCGTCCCCGACCTGCCCGCCGTACGGGTGCGGCACGCCGGCGCGGGGCAGGAGCCTCGCGAGGGGCCGGCCGGCCCCTCGCGAGGCAGCGGGAGGCGGGGTCCGGGTGCGGGTGCTGGTGGCGGGCGCGTCGGGCTTCGTCGGGCGACGGCTGTGCCCCGCGCTGGAGGAGGACGGCCACGAGGTGCGGGCCATGACGCGGCACCCCGACGGCTACAGCGGCGCCGGTCAGGCGGTGCGGGGCGACGTGCACGACCCGGGCACGCTCGACGCGGCGCTCGAGGGCTGCGAGGCCGCCTACTACCTCGTGCACAGCCTCGACGACCCCGACTTCATGACCAAGGACGCGCAGGCGGCCCGCACCTTCGCCGAGGCGGCCGGGCGGGCGGGGGTGCGGCGCATCGTCTACCTGGGCGGGCTCGGCGACGACGCCGACGACCTGTCGGCGCACCTGCGCAGCCGCCGGGAGGTCGAGCGGCTGCTCGGCACCGGCGGCGTCCAGGTCCTCGCGCTGCGCGCCGGGATCATCGTCGGGCACGGCGGCATCTCCTGGGAGATGACACGGCAGCTCGTCGAGCACCTGCCCGCGATGATCACCCCGCGCTGGGTCCGCACCCGCACCCAGCCCATCGGCGTCGTCGACGTGGTGCGCTACCTCGTCGGGGTGCTCGAGGCCGAGGTCGAGGGCTCCCGGTCCTTCGACATCGGCGGCACCGAGGTGCTCGAGTACGTCGACATGCTGCGCCGCGTCGCCGCCATCGAGGGGCGCACGATGATCGTCGTGCCGGTGCCGCTGCTCACGCCGCGGCTGTCGTCGCGCTGGCTGTCGCTCGTCACCGACGTGGACCTGCAGACCGGGCGCTCGCTCATCGACTCGATGAGCAACGAGGTGGTCGTGCGTGACGACAGCATCCGCGCGCTCGTGCCCTTCACACCGATGGACTACGACGACGCCGTGCTCCAGGCCCTCGGCGAGCGCGCGAAGGCGCGGCGGTGAGGCGTCCCACCCGGGCGCAGGTGCTCCAGGCGCTGCCGCGCTGGCTCGTGGAGAAGGTCCCGCGCGACCACCGGGAGTCCGACGCGGCCTTCGCCCGGCGGCGCAAGGTGGTGGCCGGGGTGTCCGTGGCCGGTGCCGGGCTGCTCGGGGTCTCGCTGTCGACCCGGCCCGCCTCGCCGGAGTTCTACGCGCTGACCCTCGGTGTGGCCGGCACCTGGGTGGCCGGCGGCTTCGCGTCGGGGCCGCTGCACCTGGGGTGGATGCAGGCGCGCGACGAGACGCTGCGCCGCCCGGTCGTCACCCCGGTGCTCACCGGCGTCGGCACGTTCGGGGTCTTCTACGCCTGCGCCCTCGTCGCCCGGGAGATCCCGGTGCTCGACCGCGCGATCGGCACGATCCTGTCCTACGCCGACCAGGGCAACGGGCCGCTCGTGCTCCTCACGACCCTCGCGAACGGCGCGGCGGAGGAGGTCTTCTTCCGCGGCGCGCTCTACGCCGCGCTCGGCGAGCGGCACCCGGTGGCCCTGTCGACAGCGGTCTACTCGCTCGCGACGGTCGCGACGCGCAACCCCGCGCTCGTGCTCGCCGCGGGGGTCATGGGCACCCTGCTGGGGGCCCAGCGACGCGCGTCCGGCGGCATCCAGGCGCCGGTGCTCACCCACCTGACCTGGTCCACGCTCATGCTGCGCTACCTCCCGCCGCTGTTCCGCGGCCGCGGCGCTCCCTCGCCGGGCTGACCTGGCCGGGGCCGACCGGAGCAGCGCAGTGGGGCTGTCCGGCGGCACGGGAGGGCCTGTCGCGTGCCGAGACACCAGGTGCGGCGGCTCACCGGAGCGGCCCCGACCTGCAGGAGCACCCATGAAGCTCGTCACCCGCCTCACCTCCGGCGCCGTCACGGCCGCCGCCCTCGGCGTCCTCGTCACCGTGGCTGGTGCCGGCGTCAAGTTCGGTGGCTGACCCGACCGTGCGAGGGCGCAAGTTCTGAGCCCGCACGCGTCGTGCACCGTGCTGCCGGCGCTTCCGGATCTCCCGGAGGCGCCGGCAGCGGCACGTCCGGCGGGTGTCGAGACACCGCCACCGCCGCCTCAGGCCTGCTCGAGCTCCGCCGCCGGGACCCAGTCCTCGACGAGCAGCGCCCGTCCCGAGGGCAGCCCGACGACGTAGACGACGCGGCCCTCCCAGCCCGGCGCGGCCCCGGGCCCGCGGCGCCACTCCACGAGCAGGCCCGGCCACCGCCCCGGGTGCGCCGCGCGCCCGGTCACCCAGCAGTGCCTCCGCCCGGCCGGCCTCGGCCGGTCGACGGCGCCCACGGGCCCGTCCACCGCCCGGCCCGCAGCGCTGCGCTCGGCCAGGGTCGGCCCCTCGCGCCGGCCCATCCCTCCTGCCACGCGCCCATGGTGCCACTGGTCGAACAGGCGTTCGACGGGGGTGCGGGCGGGGTCAGCGGCGGCGCAGCGCCGCTCCCATCTGCTGGAGCGCCTGCTCGAGCACGGCCCGGGTCGTGCCGTGGTTGAGCCGGACGAAGCCCGGGGCGCCCAGCTCGGCGCCGTCGACGAGCGCGACCCGGGCGTGCTCGAGGAAGAAGGCGCCGGGGTCCTCGACGACGCCCCGGCAGTCCACCCACGACAGGTACGACGCGTCGGGCCGGTGCAGCCCGGCTGCCGGCAGGTGCTGGGCGACGAGGTCCGCGACCAGCTCCCGGTTGCGGTCGAGGTGGCCGAGCAGGGCGTCGAGCCAGTCGTCGCCCCCGTCGTACGCCGCGACGGAGGCCAGCACCCCGAGGTGGCCGACGCGCTGCCCCACGTGGACGCTCATCCGCGACAGCGACCGCTGGACGTCGTCGTCGCCGGCGACGAGCAGCGCGGCCTTGAGGCCGGCCAGGTTGAAGGCCTTCGACGCGCTCACCACGGCGACGGCCCGGCACGACACGGCCGTGAGCGCGGGGGTGAAGGTCGCGCCGGGCAGGGTCAGCGGCGCGTGGATCTCGTCGCTGACGAGGAGCGCGTCGTGCCGCGCGACGACCTCCGACAGCGCGGCGAGCTCGTCGGCGCGCCACACCCGGCCGAGCGGGTTGTGGGGGCTGCACAGGAGCACGGCGCGGGCCCCGCGCGCGAGGGCCGCGTCGATGCCGTCGAGGTCGAGGTCGGCCCGGCTGAGCGGCACGGGGACGACGCGGCGGCCGTACTCCGCCGGGACGGTGGTGAACGGGGCGTAGACCGGCGGGCAGACCACGACCCCGTCGCCGGGCGACGTCAGCACCTTCAGCGCCTCGCCGACGCCGACCATGACGTCGGCGACCGGCCAGCAGCGCTCGGGGTCCACCGGCCAGCCCTGCCGGCGCGCCGCCCACGCGGCGAACGCCTGCCTCAGCACCGCCGGCGCGGCGTAGCCGGTGTCTCCGTCGTCGACGGCGGCGCGCAGCACGGCGCGCACGACCGGTGCCAGCGGCACGTCGAGCTCGGCGACCCACAGCGGCAGGACGTCGGGCGGGTGGGTCCGCCACTTCGCGCTCTGCCGCCGGCGCAGCTCGGGCAGGGTCAGCGCGTCGAGGTCCACCGACCCAGCCTGCACCCGGTCGGTCAGACCGCTGCGGCCCGTCGGACGTCCAGCCGCCGGTCGGGTCCGCTCGTCGAGCCGGGTCGGGCGTCGAGGCGCAGCAGGCCGGGCGTCGCGGTCGCGGTGCCGGTGCCGGCGCGCTTCGCGGTGTACATCGCTGCGTCCGCGGCGCGCAGCAGCGCGGAGGGGTCGGCGCCGTGCTGCGGCCCGACGGCGATCCCCACCGACGCTGCCGGCGTGACCGTCGCCTGCGGCAGCGCGACGGGCTGGCGCAGGGCCGCGTGCACGCGCCCGGCCAGGCGGAGGGCGCCGGCCGCGTCGGCGCCGGGCAGCACGACGACGAACTCGTCCCCGCCGAGCCGCGCGACCGTCCCCGCGTCCCCCGTGGCGGCGAGCAGGCGCTGCGCGACGACCTGCAGCAGCGTGTCGCCGGCCGCGTGGCCGAGGTCGTCGTTGACCTGCTTGAAGCCGTCGAGGTCGAGCAGGAGCAGGCCGCAGGTGCCGGCGCCGGCGTGTCCGGCAGCGGGGACCGGGTGCAGCGCCGCGTCGAGCGCGGCCGTCAGGGCGGTCCGGTTGGCCAGTCCGGTGAGCGTGTCGGCGTGCGCCTCCCGCTCGAGCTGCTCCACGAGCTGGCTGCTCGACAGCGCCAACGAGGTCTGGGCGGCGAGCATCTCGAGCAGGGCGGCGTCCTCGGCGTCGAAGGACCGGAGCCGCTCGGGACGGTCGGCGACGACGAGCACGCCGCGCAGCCCGGCCTCGGTGGACAGCGGCGCCACGACCGCGTCGCGCAGCCCGTGCCGCTCGAGCAGCGCGCGCAGCGCCGGGTCGCACGTGCCGCGCGGGGCGAGCAGCGGCCGGCGCTCGTCGAGGGCGGGTTCGTCGAGGTGCACGAGCAGGGCCCTCCCCAGGGCGTCGAGGCCGTCGGACAGGCGCAGCGGCGTGGTGCCCGGAGCCCCCTCGAGCACGACGGCCGCGCACTCCGCGCGCAGCACCTCGCGCACCGACCCGACGGCGGTCTGCAGCACGTCCCGGACCGGCTGGGGGCGGCTGATGCGCGCGGTGAAGCCCACGAGCAGCCGCACCTGGCCGTGCCGCTCGAGCAGCGCGCCGTGCCGCCGCTCCGCGCTGACGACGACGGCGGCGGCAGCGAGCAGCAGCAGCGCCCGGTACGGGTCGGGGTGCAGCGCGCAGACGGCGACCAGCCCGATGACGGTCGCCGGGACGGTCCGCAGGCCGCTGCGGGCAGCGGCGCGCAGGTCGTTCCCGTCGAGCCGGCTGCCCTCCTCGGCGGCGACGACCGACAGCACGGCCGCGCGGGACAGGGCGCCGGACAGCACGAGGGCGCCGGTGGCCGCCAGCCACGAGCGCGGTTCCTGCCCCGGCCCGCCGCCCAGCAGGCGGAAGACCGTGAGGGTGAGGGCGGCGTCGGCGGCCACGAGCGCGGTGTTGAAGGCCAGCTTGCGCGGCGACTGGCGGCGCAGCGCGAAGGCCGCGGCCGACCCGACGACCCGGCCGGCGAGCAGCACCGCCGGCGGCACGAGGAACAGCCCGAGCACGAGCGGCAGCTCGCTGATCGAGACGCGCGCGTCGTCGCCGTGCAGGTGCACCCGGCGGGCGCCCCACTCGGTGCCGACGAACAGCACGGCGAGCACCAGCCCGGCGACGGCGCAGCGCGCGTCGTCGAGCGGCCCGGGCGCCGGCGGCGTCGCAGGAGCGCCGCGAGGGCGCCGAGCGCCAGGGTCCCGCGGGCCGCCGCCGTCGGCAGCCAGCGGATCAGCCCCACGCCGACCCGTCCCAGGTGGTGCCGTCCCAGGTGGTCCCGTCCCAGGTCGTCCCGTCCCAGGTCGTGCCGTCCCACGTCGTGCCGTCCCACGTGGTGCCGGCGAAGACGCCCTCGGAGAACAGGTGCGTCGGCTGCAGGCTGGTGAGGGCCCCGACCGAAGCGGCCACGCCGGCCGCGATCGTCGCGGGGTCGGTCGTCTGCGCGAGCCGCTCGGCGCCGTAGTCGCCGACCTCGCCGGTGATCCGGCCGACGAGCCGTCCGGGGGTGCCGCGCGCCGCGTCGAGCGAGCCGCGGCCGTACGACCGGTCCCACGTCTGGCGAGCGGCGGCCGAGGACGGTGCAGGCGCGAGAGAGGCGGCGGCGACGTCGAGCAGCCCGGCGCCCTGCACCTCGGCCGGGACGCCCGGCAGGCGGCGGGCGGTGCTGGTGAGCAGGCGCTTGACCTGGTCCGGGGTGAGGGAGGGGCGCTGCGCGACGAGCAGCGCGGCGGCGCCGGACACCATCGCGGTGGCCTGGCTGGTGCCGCTGCCGCGGAAGAAGCGGTCGCCGACGCGGGCGCGGTCGCCGTACGCCCGGTCGAGCCGCGAGCCGGGTGCCCGCAGGCTCTGCTGGTGCACGCCGGGGGCGAGCAGGTCCGGCCCGCGGGTGCCGTCGCCGCGGTTGGAGAACCGCGGCACGGCGTCGTCGCGCACCCCGGCCGTGCCGGCCGTGTCGTCGGCACCGACGGCGAGGACGTACGGGTCGTACGCCGGGTCGCCGAGGCCGGCGCGGCCGCCGTTGCCGGCGCTGACGACGACGACGATGCCCGCGGTCCAGGCGCGCTCCGCGGCGGCGGCGAGCGGGTCGAGCCGGTAGTCCTGACGCGAGTCCGAGCCGAAGGACAGGTTGACCACGCGCACGTTGCGGCCGTCGCTGTGCGCGTTCGCGACGACCCAGTCCAGGGCGGCCACGACCTGCGAGACGTCGGTCGTCCCGCGGCTGTCGGCGACCTTCACGGGCACGACGCGCGCGTCCGGCGCCGTGCCGAGGAACCGGGTGCGGACCCCGGGGCTGACCGCGGGGTCCGGGCCGGGGTCGCGCCCGGCGATGATCCCGGCCATGTGGGTGCCGTGCCCGAAGGTGTCCGTGGTGCCCAGGCCGGCGTGCAGGTCGACGGACAGGTCGACGCCGGGACCGAGCTGGTCCGGCGCGTCGAGCCCCGGCACGGGCGCCACGCCGGAGTCGATGAGCGCGACGTCGACGCCGCGGCCGGCGCGGGTGCGCGACCACGCCGCCCGGACGCCGGTCGCGCTGAGCGTCCGGCGCAGGGAGTACGGGTCGAGGGCCGGGTCGTAGGTCGGCGCCGTCGCCGCGGCCGCCGGCGACGTCGAGGGGGCCGACGCGGCGCGCGCGGGCACGGTCCCGGCGGCGGACGCCAGCACGACGGCCGGCAGGAGCAGCAGCGGTGCGCGGTGGAGGCGGGTCATCGGCGCCCTCTCGTCGTGGCTGGTCACCCGGCCGGGTGACACGTGCCCGTGCACCCCCTCTCGGCACCGGTGACTCCCCACTTGAGGGACGAGTCGGACCTGTCCTCGGGCGTCGCTCGGCTGCTCCGCGGACCGCCGGTCGCCCAGGGGCGCTGCGCCGTCAGCCGAGGCCGCGCAGGTGGTCGGCGAAGCCGCCGACCGTGCGGCTCTCGCGCCGCGCGCTGGTGAGCACCGGGACGCGACCGGTCGCGACGACGGTGCGGGCCCGCCCGTGCAGTGCCTCGACGAGCGCGTGGTCCTCGGCGAGCGCGACGGGAGGCACGCCGCCCGCGTCGACGTAGGCCGCGGCCGTCAGCCCGAGGTTGGCGCCGTGCACGTGCAGGTGCCCCGCGCCCGGGCGGCCGTACGTGCGGGCGAAGCGCTGCGCGACGGCGCCGGGCTGCTCCGTCCAGTCGGCCACGCGGACGGTCCCGGCGACCGCGTCGGCGCCCAGGGCGGCCAGCCGCAGCTGCTCGGCCAGCCAGTCGGCAGGCACCGTCGAGTCGGCGTCGGTCGTGGCCAGCCACAGCGACCCCGGGTCGCGCCCGGACTCGCGGCGCAGCACCTCGGCGAAGCCGGCCGCCCGGGCCACGCCGACGTTGCGGGCCTGCACCTCGAGCGCGCCGGGCGCGTGCAGCCCGCTGTCGTCGGAGCAGGCGTCGAGCACCGGGACCAGGTGCACGGCCACGCCCCGCAGCGCGGGGTGCGCGGCCGCCCGGCGCAGCGAGGCCAGGCAGGCCGGCAGGAGGTCCTGCTCGTCGTGCGCGGGCACCACCACGCCGACCGCCCGCACCGTCGTCAGAGCAGCCCCTCGCGCCGCGCGACGCCGGGTCCGCCGCCGGGCACGAGCACGTCGAGCAGGAAGTCCTCCTCCTGCGTGCGCGACAGCCGCGGCCAGCGCTGCAGGGCGGCGTGCACGGCGTCGCCGGTCTGCGGGTAGTCCGCCACGGGGTGCCGCCAGTGGCAGGCGACGACGGTCCCGCCGGGCGCCAGGTCGCGCTCCACGAGGTCGAGCAGCGTCGTGAGGTCGCCGGGGGACAGGTAGTAGCCGACCTCCGAGAGCACGACGAGGTCGTACGTCCCCGCGGGCCAGTCGCCGGGCACCGCGCCCCGCCGCAGCTGCACGTGCGCGGGCACGCGCTCCCGGGCGGTGGCGAGAGCCGCGGCGCTCGGGTCCAGGCCGAGCAGCGACCTGCACCGGGTGGCGAGCGCCGCGGTGAGCACGCCGACGGAGCACCCGACCTCCAGGGCGCGGTCGTACGCCCGGTCGGGCAGGGCGGCGAGGGTGAGGGCGTACTTGCGCTGCTCGTACCAGCGGCTGGCGAAGCCCCAGGGGTCGCTCTCGCGGGCGTACATCGCGTCGAAGTAGTCGCCGGGCAGCGTCACGCGAGCACGACCTCGACGTCGCGGGCGAAGCGCGCCAGGACGGCAGGAGGCAGGACCGGGGCGTCCTGGGGCCGCGGGCCGATCGGTCGCACCTGGGTGGCGAAGAGCTGGACGGCGGCGTCCTTGACCGCCCGCACGTCGGCCGGCAGGTCGACCCGGTGCGCCCGCGCCCACGGCAGCGCCCCGCCGGGCCGGTCCCAGTGCCAGGCCCACACCGGGTACGCGAGCAGCCGCGCGCCGTCGCGCTGCGCCGCGGTCGCGCACCCGCGCCCGACGGCCTCGTGGTCGGGGTGCCCGTCGTGCTCCCAGGGCGCCAGCAGCCAGTCGTCCGGCTGGAGCCGCAGCGCCTCGCTTACCGGCTCCTCGAGGGCTCCCGCGCCGCCGTCGGGCAGCCCGAGCGCGGTGACGCCACCGGGCAGGCCCAGCGCCCGCAGGGCGGAACGGGTCTCGGCCCGCCGCAGGGGCACCAGCTCGTCGGGGGAGAGCGACCCGCCCGGGTGGCTGGCGCCGCCGTCGGTCACCGCCACGACCTCGACCCGGGTGCCCGCGGCCTGCAGCAGCGCCAGCAGGCCGCCGACGCCGAGCACCTCGTCGTCGGGGTGGGGGGCGACGACGACGGCGCGGGTCGGGGGCGGCTGCAGGGGCAGCGCCGGCAGGTCCAGGCCGGCCAGGAAGGGCAGCCACTCCTGCTCGGTCGTGCCCGGGCCCTCGATGGCGGTCACCAGGTGCTGCCCGCGACGGCGAGCTCGCCGAGGGCGGCGAGGTCGCGCTCGGCGTGCGACTGCCGCAGGTAGACGGGCAGGTCGGCGGCGCGCTGCGCCTGCACCGGGTCCAGGCACAGCGGGGCGGCACCGAGGGCGCGGCCGACCCGGTCGAGCACCTCGGTCGCCGCGGCCTCGACGTGCGCCCGCAGCCGGCCGGCGCGTTGCTGGGCACCGGGGCCGGCCGGGTCGGCGTCGACCTCGGCGGCGGCCGCGAGCAGGTGGGCGCGCAGGCCCGCGACGAGCGTGTCGACGGCGCCCAGGTGGGCCAGCGCGTGCGGGCCCACCTCCCGCTGGCGCGCGGCCGCGAGCAGCACGCGCGCCGCGCCGAGCGCGCCGCCGTACCAGCAGGCCGCGACACCGGCCCCGCCGTGCCAGAAGCCGGGCCGGTCGAGGTAGGCGCGCGGACCGCCGACCGCGACGGCGGGCGCAGCGTCGAGGTCGACCGACAGCGACCCGCTCGCGGCCATCCCGACCGCGGCCCACGTGCCCTCGACCGGGGTGGTGCGGGCCAGGTCGACGGCGAACAGGCGCCGCCCGTCCGGCGCGTGCGCGGTGACCAGCGCGGCGTCGAGCACGCGGGCGCCGGAGCACCACGGCTTGCGCCCGGTCAAGAGCCAGCCGTCCCCGTCGGGCACCGCCTCGACGCGCGCTCCGGGCGGCTCGGCCGCCCACACCCCCCACAGCCCGACGGCGGGCGGCCCGTCCAGCTCGGCGAGCACGGCGACCGCGTCGGTGTGCGCCTCGGCCAGCCGGCCGAGGACGAGGTCGGTCGCCGACAGCTCGGCGAGCGCGAGCCAGCGCTCGGCGGTGCGCCCCTGCCCGGGCAGCGGGAGGTCGAGCGCGCCGGCGGCGTGCGCCGCCCGCAGCAGCGGCCCGACGGTCGCCTCGGTCGCGGGCAGCGCGGCGGCGGGCAGCCAGGGGGGCAGGGGCACAGCAGCGCCCTACCCCGTCGGGGCGCGGACACGTCCCGTGCGGGCCGGCAGCGCCGCCCGAGCGGACGGCGCTGCCGGTCGTGCGCTACGCAGGGACGACGTACGGGAAGTCCGCCGACCGGGCGTCCGAGGCGACGGAGGCGTCCAGCCCCACCTCCACCTCGCGCCCCGCGAACAGGGAGAGCATGACGGCCGGGGCGTCGTCGGCGAGCGCCCGCCCGTTGCGCCGCTGCGCGGTGAACGCGGCGGGCGTGCCCACCTCGTAGGGCAGCACGTCCGGCAGCACCTGCTCCGCGACGGAGCGGCCGTACGCCTGCGGGTCCTCAGCAGTGCCCGACGCTGCGACGGACGCCGCGACCAGGCCGGCCAGCCGGTCCCCGAACTCGGCGACGTCCTCGGACGGGTGCCGCCGGTTGGCCGGGTCGGAGAAGTCGGTGTCGTCGGGCCACAGGACCGGCCACATCATGGGCAGGCCGCCGCGGTTGACCTGTCGCCAGGTGTCGCCGTCGCGCAACCGCGTGGCTGACCAGACGCCCAGCCGCGCGCCGGGCGCGAGGCCGTCGCGGCCGTGCGGCAGCTCCAGCACGATCGAGGCGACGGTGGTGCCGCCGAACGTGTTCTCGGCCGCGGACGGGTCGAACGACGACAGGTCCAGCGCGCTGCCCTCGAGCACCGAGGTGCTCACCGGGGCGAGGACCGACAGGTCGAAGAAGAACGGGTCGGCGGCGCGCCCGGCCCACAGCCGGACGCCGTCCGCCGTGACGACCTCTCCGGTGCGGCCCTCCAGCACGAGCTCGCCGTCGGCGCGGTCGTCGGAGGCCGCGTCACCGGTCAGCTGCTCCAGGCGCAGCGTCTGGCCCGAGCCCTCCGGCTCGCCGAAGGTCACGCGGTAGGTCACCTGCTCGCGCTCGGACCCGTCGACGTGGAGCTTCAGCTCGTAGCGCGCGCCCGGCCAGAAGTCCGGGGTGGCGTGCGAGCCGGTGACGGTGGAGTTCACGTCGAGCACGAAGGCGGTGCCGCCGTCGGTGTCGAAGACGAACAGGTCGTCGATGAACAGCTGGCCGCGCTCGGCGGCCTCGGGCGTGTCGAGGTGGTGGGACACGTCTGGTCCTCTCGTACGGGGTGCAGGGCACGGGGGGTCGTGCGGCGCCGGTCGGCGCCGTCCCCCTTCCGCTACCCCGGTCTGGCCCGGCGGACCCACCGGGACGCGACGACGGCCCGACCCCTCGGGGCCGGGCCGTCGTCATCGGGCTGCTAGTCCGCCGTGCGGGCAGCGCGCTCGCGGTCGGCGAGCTGGGCGAGCCGGTCGGCGTCGGCCTTCGCGTCGGCGGCCGTCTGCGCGTCCTCGACGGCGGTGTCGAGCTGCGCCTTCGCGGGGGCGGTGCGCGCCTTCGTCTTCTGCGCGATCGCCTCCTCGACGTCGGCGAGCCGGTCGCGCTCGGCCGAGACGGTCTGCTCGACCTGCTGGCGCACGGCGTCCGCGGCCGACTGCTCGCGGGCGTCGGCGTCGCGCTGCACGCGCTGACGGTCCGCCTCGGCCTTCGTGCGCACCTTCTCGGCCCGACGGGCCTGCGTGCGCGTGGCGTCGGCCTTGGCACGACGTGCCTGCTCGGTGCGCTCGCGGCGCTCGGTCTCGGCGGCCTGCGCGCGGTCGTCGGCCTTCTCCTCGAGGCGCACGGCCTTGTCGAGGACCTCGGCGCGGCGCACGAGGGCGCGCCCACGACGGGTCAGGGCCTCGTCGGCGAACCACGAGCCGGCGGTGGCGTCGAGGGTGCCCAGCACGCGCTCGAGCGCGAGACGGACCCGGCTGTCGTCGGCCAGCCAGGTCGCGACCACGCGGGTCTCGAACAGGTGGGAGGGGTAGCGGATCGCCTTGTACTCGAGCGCGGCGACGCTGCGGGGGACGGTGAGGACGTTCATCGGGACTCCTGGTCTCGTGGGCGGGTCAGGACGGGAGGCCGGCGTCCGCGGCGAGGCGGTCGGCCTCCTCGCGGGCACGGGCGGCGGCCTGCTCGGCGGTCGCGGCGCTGTCGAGCTGCCGGTCGGCCGTGCGCTCCGCGTCGCGCTCCTCGCGGGCAGCCCGCGCCTGCGCGGCCTGCGCCTCGTCGGCGACCTGCTGCTGCTCGCGCTCCGTACGGGCGGCGACCGCGGCGTGCTCGGCGGCCTCCTGGCGCTCGACCTCGACGGCCGCCTGCACCTGGGCCACGGCGCCCTGCTCGCGAGCCTGCTGCTCGCGCTCCTGCGCGGCCTGCTCGGCGGCGCGGGTCTGCGCCTCGGCGGCGGCCTGCTCCTCGCGGATCTGCTCGGCGGACTCGGCGGCCTTGGCCTCGGCGAGCGCCTCGGTCGTGCTGGCCTGCTTGCGCGCCTCGGCCTCGGCCTGCTGCAGCTGGCCCTCGGCGGCGAGGGAGTCGTTGCCCAGGACGGCGCCGGCGACCTCCTTGGCCTTGCCGGTCACAGAGGCGATCAGGCCCGAGCGGGCCTCGTCGGCCGGTGATGCGTCGGTCATGGGTCCTCCTTCGGTTCGGTCCTCCTGGTCTGCCCGACGGCAGACCCGGCACCCGCTCCGTCGCGGAGGGGTGGGTCACACGCGGGCCTCGAGCGGGCGGCCTCCGCTCGCTCGGCGCACCGCAGGCCGGCTTCGCTGACGGCGTGCTGAGCGCGCAAACGCGGCACCGCTGCTCAGGTCCTCTTCAACTCCCGGGGGCGAGGGTGTCTCGTGGTCGAGCCTCCCCGTCTTCTGTGCGAGCGCCGCGACGGTGGTGCGGGAGAGGCCGCCGGCGTGCGGCGTCGGGCGCGCTCGCCCCGCGCGTGAGGCGCCCCCCCTGGTGGGGCGAGCTGCTCACGGTGCTGTTCCTGCTCGTCGCCTACGACCGCATCGCCGACCTCGCGCAGCTGCGCGTCGCGACCGCGGACGCGCATGCCCAGGTCGTCCTGGCCCTGGAGCGCGGGCTGCACCTGGCTCCCGAGCGGGTGCTCAGCACCGCCGTGGGCCCTCATCGGCACGTGGGTCAGGTGCTCGCCCTGTACGACGACCTCGCTCACGGGCTGGTCACCGTCGGTCTGCTGATCGGCGTCTGGTGGCGCTGCCCCGACGTGTACGTGCGCTGCCGACGCGCCCTCGTGTCGGTCGGCCTCGTCGCGCTCGTCGTGTTCGTGCTCCTGCCGGTGACGCCGCCGCGGCTGCTGCCCGGCTCGGGCGTCGTGGACGTGGTCGCGTCCTCCCGCACGTGGGGCGCGTGGTCCACGTCGTCCACCGTGGTGCAGCACGCTGACCAGTACGCCTCGGTGCCGAGCCTGCACGTCGCCTGGGCCGTGTGGGTGCTGCTCGTCGTGCTCGAGGTCGGCGGGACGGGGTGGTCCCGGGGCGCGGCCTGGCTGCACCTGCTGCTGACGGTCGGGGTGGTGCTGCTGACGGGCAACCACTACGTCCTGGACGTGCTGCTGGGCGCGGCGCTCACCGCCACGGTCTGGCGGGCCGTGTGCGGTCGGCAGGAGCGGGCCGCGCTGATCGCCGGAGGCGTGCGCCCCCGCCTGTGCGGTGCCGTCGTGACCCGGTCGGTGCGGGCCCTCGCCCTCGTACTGCTGGGGGTGGCGGTGGTGGGCTGCCGCCCGGGCCCGCACGACGCGACGCCGGGTGCCCTCGCCGCGCAGACGTCCGCGGCGGCACCGCCGTCGAAGGTGCTGCTCGTCGTCGAGGAGAACGCCGGCGAGGACACCGCGCTGGCGCGCATGCCCTTCCTGGCCTCGCTCGCTCAGCACGACGCCCGGGCGGCCGGGTACCGCGCGGCGTCACACCCCTCGCTGCCCAACTACCTCGCGCTCGCCGGCGGCTCGACGTTCGGCGTCCAGGACGACGGCGCTCCTGACCTGCACCCGCTGTCCGGGCCGTCGGTCTTCGACCAGGCGGTCGCCAGGGGCCGTACGGCACGGACGTACGCGGAGGGGATGCCGGCGCCGTGCGACCCGCGGTCCAGCGGGCGGTACGCCGCGCGCCACAACCCCTGGGTGTACTTCGCCGACGACACGTCGCGCCGCGCCTGCCGCCTCGACGACGTGCCGGCAGGCTCGACCGCTGCGGGGCGCCTGCACGACGACGTGCTGAGGGGCTCGCTGCCCGAGGTGGGGATGCTCGTCCCCGACCTGTGCCACGACGGGCACGACTGCCCGCTGTCGGTCGCCGACAGCTGGTTGCGCGACTGGTTCCGGGTGGTGCAGAAGGGGCCCGACCGGCAGAGCGGTCGGCTCGCCGTGGTGGTGACCTTCGACGAGGCGGAGCGCCGCGGCGACGACGTCGTCCTCTGCGTCGTCGCGACGCTCTCCTCCCGCGGCGGCACCGCGGTCAGCGGGCTCGACCACCTGTCGTGGACCCGCTGGGCCGACGAGCTCACGGGCGCGCCCCCGCTGCGGCACGCCTCAGGTGCCGTGTCGTTGCGCGAGCTGCTCGCTCCCTGACCGGCAGGTGAGTGCCGGGCCGCGGGAGCGTCCTCGGCCGGGCGCGGACAGGAGCCGTACAGGCGGGCTGCGGCACGGTCGACGCATGACGACGCCTGCTGTGGAACGCTCCGCCGCCCGCACGATGCTCAACAAGGTGCCCGAGGTCACCCTCTGGTTCTGGGTCATCAAGATCCTGTGCACCACGGTGGGCGAGAGCTTCGCCGACTGGATCAGCACCACGCTCGGTGTCGGCCTCGGCAACACGGCCGTCCTGTTCACGGTCGTGTTCGCGGTGGTCCTGGGCCTCCAGATGCGCCTGGACCGCTACGTGCCCTTCGTCTACTGGCTGACCGTCGTGGTCGTGAGCGTCACCGGGACGCTGTACACGGACATCCTCACCGACAGCCTCGGCGTGCCTCTGGCCGTGAGCACGTCCGTCTTCGCAGCCCTGCTCGCGGTCGTGTTCGGCGTCTGGTACGCCAAGGAGCGCACCCTCAGCATCCACAGCATCGTCAGCACCCCGCGGGAGGCCTTCTACTGGCTGGCCGTGCTCGTCACCTTCGCGCTCGGCACCGCCGCGGGCGACTGGACGCTCGAGCTCACCGGCTGGGGTCCGGGCACCTCGGTGCTGCTGCCGGCCGGGCTCATCGCGGTGGTCGTCGTGTGCTGGCGCCTGGGCGCGCAGGCCGTCCTGTCGTTCTGGCTCGCCTACGTGCTCACCCGGCCGCTCGGTGCCAACATCGGCGACTACCTGGCCTCGCCGACCACCGACCGCGGACTCGGCCTGGGCACCGCGCTCACGAGCGTCGTCTTCCTCGTCGCGATCCTCGCCACGGTGGCCTACCTCAGCGTGACCCGGGTCGACGTCATCGACGACGACGCGACCGGTCCGGACCCGGCCACCGCCCCGTCCCGGCCGTCGGGCCCCGGCCGCGAGCGGGTCCTGCTGGGCGTGCTGGCCGCCGTCGCGCTGGGCACGGGCCTGCTGCTGCACCACGCCTCCCAGCAGCCGCACGTGAACGCGGCCGCGGAGGGCGAGGGCTCGGCGACCGCAGCCCCGCTGACCGTGGCCCAGCAGGCCCAGGTGACGAAGGCGACGTCTGCCTTCCCCTCCGCCGACGTGCAGGCGCTGCGCGCGGTGACCCAGGACGCCCTGAGCAAGGTGCAGGCCGGTGACCAGAAGGGCGCCACCGCCCGGCTCAAGGACCTCGAGACGACCTGGGACGACGACCAGGCGCGCCTGCAGCCCCTGGACCGCAAGGGCTGGGCGTCCTGGACGGGCAGATCGACACCGTGCTGACGTCCGCGCGGGCCAAGCACCCGGACGTGCAGACCGAGCAGCAGGCGATGACAGCGCTGCTCACGTCGCTGTCCTGAGCCGGCGCGGCTGCTGGGCGCGGCGCCACGCCGCGCTCAGCAGCCGGTGATGTCCTGACCGACCTGGGTGGCCGGGGCGTCGAGCAGGCGGGTGGACGCGCGGTCCGCGGAGGCGTCCAGCACCATCGCGTGCGGCCACTGCTCCCACGTGCGGCCGAGCCGCTCGGTCTGCGGGCTGCCCGTGCGGACGAACTGCCGGATGCTGCTGGTCATCAGGCCGGACAGGTCGAGGCGGCCGGGCCGGTTGTGCTGCGAGAAGGCGAACGAGTAGACGCTGCGCCCGAAGTTGCCGAACGCGAAGGGCAGGTCCATCGCGTGCACCGCGCCGTACACCTGGCAGAACGGCGCCGGCTCCTCGTCCCACGCGAACTGGTAGTAGAAGAGCTGCTCGCCCCCGGCGGCCTGCAGCGTGTTCATCGAGTCGACGGTCAGCGGCGTGAAGACGCCGTCGCCCAGCGCGGCGGACGCGTCGTCCCAGCCCCCCGGCCGGTCCACCGGCAGGTAGGTGTCGGCGATGAGGTCCTCGACCCGCAGCAGCGCGGGGGCGTCGGGGTCGTAGGTGTACTGCATCGTGAAGCGGTCCCGGTCGGTCGGCCGGTAGGCGCTGATGAGCGAGCCGAAGAGCTTGCCCTCCTCGAGCATGTTCCCGGCCAGCACCGGGACCTTGCGGTACTGCCCGGTCGCGACCGCGACGTGCGGGTCGAGCGGGAGCACGGTGCCGTCGGGGATGACCGCCGGCGGGTTCTGGTTCATCTGCGGGTTGCGCAGCAGCAGGTCCACCAGGTAGCTCGCCGGCTTGGAGCGCAGGTAGGCGGCGACGTCGGAGGTGTCCTCGCCCGGCTGCGCCTCCCGCACCGCCTTGTCCGCGAAGCCCTCGGCCCAGACCTTGGAGGCGGCCTGCGTCGTGAACTGGAAGCCGCCGCTCATCGGGATCGCCTTGTCGATGAGCCCCGTGGTCAGCGGTGACACGAGCAGCGCCCAGGTGTTCACCGACCCGGCCGACTCGCCCATGACCGTGACGTTGTCCGGGTCGCCGCCGAACGCCTTCGCGTTGGCGTTCACGAAGCGCAGCGCCTCGACCTGGTCCAGCGTGCCGAAGTTGCCGGAGTCGCCGACCGGGTCGCCGGTCTTCACGCTCGCGGCGTCGAACCAGCCGAACAGGCCCAGCCGGTAGTTCACGGTCACGACGACGGCGCCCGCGCGCTTCGCGAGGGTGCGGCCGTCGTACATGGGGTCGGCGGAGTAGCCGACGGTGTTGCTGCCGCCGTGCACGAAGACGATGACCGGCAGGTGCTGCTGGGTCGTGTCCGGGCGGAAGACGTTGAGCGTCAGGCAGTCCTCGTCGCCGACGGGCCGGCCGAGGCCGTCGCGCACGTCGAGGTCGTACTGCGGCCCGTTCGGCGACGGGCTGAAGAAGCGTCCCGGCTGCGGGCAGCCGTTGCCGAAGCGGGTCGTCGTCCGTGCGGCCTTCCACGGCCGGTGCGTGACCGGAGGGTGCCAGCGCAGGTCACCGGTCGGCGGCTCGGCGTACGGGATGCCGCGCCAGGCGTACGTGCCGGCCGTGCGCTCCCCGACGACCGGCCCGAGGGTGGTCGTGCGCTTCGCGCCGCTCGGTCCGCTCGCCCCCGTCGTCGCAGCAGCGGCTCCGGTGCTCGGCAGGACCAGCAGCCCGCCGAGCAGCAGCGCGGCGGCAGCGGCTGCTCGACGTCGGGCGGTGCGGTGTGCGCTCATCGCGGGCTCCTCGCGGACGGTGCGGACCGCGGCGTGGTCCGTCTCCGACTGCTTCGTCGGGAGGGGGTCCGGCCCTGTGCAGCAGGTGACCAAGGTCTGCCGCGGCACGTTGTGCCGGTGCACAAGGGAACGGTCCGCAGACGTCCGGCGGGGTCCGGCGGGCTGCTCCGACCGGCACGGCGTCGCTCAGCCCGGCACGGCGTCGCTCAGCCCGGCACGGCGTCGCGAGGCCCGGGAGCGCTCGACAGGTAGCGCAGCACGGCGAGCACGCGCCGGTGCTCGGAGCCGGTCTGCGGCAGCTCCAGCGCGTCGTAGACCTTCGACACGTGCTCGACGACCGACTTCTCGGTGATGACCAGGCTGTCGGCGATGGCGGCGTTGCTCAGCCCGCGGGCGAGCAGCGACAGCACCTCGCGCTGCCGTCGGGTGAGCCGCGACACCCGGTCGTCCACCCGCTCGGCACGGGCCACCGCGGCAGCAGCGATGTCCTCGTCCAGGACGGTCCCCCCGTCCGCGACGGTGCGCAGCGCCGCGACGAACCGGCGGGCGTCGGCGACGCGCTGCTTGAGCAGGTAGCCCACCCCGGCCGTGTCGCCGGCGAGCAGCTCCAGGGCGTACTGCCGGGACAGGTGCTGCGAGAGCACGACCACACCCGTCCCCGGGAGCGCGGTCCGCAGGGCGAGGGCCGCGCGCAGCCCGTCGTCGGTGGACGTGGGCGGCATGCGGATGTCGGTCACCACCAGGTCGGGACGCAGCTCGAGCGCGGCGGACTGCAGGCGGTCGGCGTCCCCCACGGCGGCGACCACGGCGAAGCCGGCCTGCTCGAGCAGCAGGGTGAGACCCTCGCGGAGCAGCGCCTCGTCCTCGCCGAGGACTACCCGCACGGCAGGCCCGCCCGCAGCCGGGTGCCGCCCGGACCGCTGTCGAGGGAGAGGGTCCCGCCGAGCACGGCCGTACGGTCGCGCAGGCCGCGCAGGCCCGAGCCGCTGCCGTCGGTGCGCGCGCCGCCGACGCCGTCGTCGACCACGTCGATCCACAGCACGTCGTGCTCGACGACGAGGCTCACCGAGACCGCGTCGGCCGACGCGTGCTTGATGACGTTGGTGAGCGCCTCCGACACGATGAAGTAGGCCGTGGTCTCGACCGGGACGGGCAGGCGGGACGGGACGTCGCGCACGTCGAGGGTCGCCGGCAGCGGCAGGTCGTCCGTGAGCGCCTGCACGGCGGCGGCCAGCCCGCGCTCGACGAGCGGGGGCGGCAGGACGCCGTGCACGATCGCCCGCAGGGTGGCGGCGGCCTCGTCGACGTCGGCGGCCAACCGGCCGGCCAGGTCGCCGTCGTCGGCCACCTCGGCCGCGAGCCGGTGCGCCTGCATCGACAGCCGGACGAGGGCCCCCTGCAGCCCGTCGTGCAGGTCCTGGGCGAGCCGGCGGCGCTGCTGGTCGCCGTCCTCCAGAAGGCGCGACGACGCCTCCTGCAGCAGGGCCCGGCTGGTCGACACCTGCTCGGCGAGCCGCTCCCGCTCCAGGGCGATGGCCGCGACCCGCCCGACGGCGGCGACGGTGTCGGGGTCGGTGACGAGACGGGCGTCGTAGACGACGGCGGCGAGCTGGTCGTCGCCCGCTCCGACCCGCACGGCGGCCCGGTCGCGGCCGGGCCTCGGGAGCTCGACGACCTGGCCGGCCGCGTCCTCGTAGTGCCCGACCGCCGTCGACCAGCGCAGCAGCGCCGCGGTCGGGTCGCCGAGCGTCGCCGCGACGGCCTGCTCGAGCTCGTGGTGCGAGCCCGACGAGGACGCCACGGACGTGACGAACGCGCTGAGCCCGGACGTCCGGGCGTAGCCCCCGCGCAGCACCATGCCCAGGAACCCGAGCGGGACGAGCGCGATCGTCGTGAGCTGCAGGGCGGCCGTCAGCTGCGGCCCGAGCCCCAGCAGGGGCCGCAGCACGTTGGCGACCAGGGGGATGGCCACCACCGCCAGCACGCCGAGGCCGAACAGCGGGGCCAGCACGCGCCGCTGCTCCGGCTCGTGCTCGCGCAGCCGGCGGACGAGCACGCCGACGGTCACGGCGACGACCACCGCGCCGACGGCCTGCTGCACGCGGTAGCCGGCCTGCGCGAGGTCGGGCCGAGCGGCGACGAGCAGCACGTCGTACGGCGCGGGCTGCGGCCGGAACGCCCAGAGCGGCGCCTGCAGCACGACCCCGACGACGTAGCCGGCCACGACGGCAGCCGTCGAGGTGCGACCGTGCAGGCGTCCGCCGGGACTGGCGTGCAGCAGGTGCAGCACGAAGGAGACCGGCAGGACGGCGGTGACCGTCCCGATCGCGATGAGCACGCGCGGGGAGGTGTTGGCCAGCGAGGCGCCGAGCCAGGTGGCGCCGGCGCAGACCAGGAGCGCGCCCGTGCGGTTGGCCGGGCGCCGCGACCAGGCCAGCAGACCCGTCGCGGCGTAGAGCGCGCCGATCGCGGGGAAGGCGTACACGACCGGGACGTCGGCGAGCGGGCCGGTCGCGACGAGCGCCACGACCACGGCGACGCCGGTGGCGAGCACCGAGGCGAGCAGCGCCAGCGCCAGCGCCAACGGGGAGGCGACGGACGTCGGGGCACGCACGACCACACACTGCCGCACTCCGTCCCAGCGCGCGGGTCGACGGACCTCGCGGCTCCTCAGCCCTCCTGGGACCGGCGCAACCCCCCCTCCTGCCCCCCGACCTCGTGCGCGGGCGCCTCGAGGGTGCCGTCGCACCGCAGGGCGTCGACGGGTTGACGGCAGTGCCCGGTACGTCCAGGCTCGGCCCACGAGGACGACGGGGCTGGGGGGCTTGCTGTGTCGATCGCAGGTGGGGATCTGCTGCGTGCCGCGATGAGCGGGCAGGTGGTCGAGGCCGGGGACGTCGACTACGACGAGGCCCGCACGGTCTGGAACGGCGACATCGACCGTCGCCCCGCGCTCGTCGCGCGCTGCGCGAGCGTCGACGACGTCGTCGCGGCGGTCCGCCACGGCGTCGAGCACGGGCCTCGAGATCGCGGTGCGCGGCGGGGCCCACAGCATGAGCGGGCAGTCCGTCGTCGACGACGGCCTCGTGATCGACCTCAGCCGCCTGACCGCGGTGACGGTCGACCCCGAGGCGCGGCGGGCCCGCAGCGCCGGGGGAGCGCTGCTCGGCGACCTCGTCGAGGCGGCGCAGGCAGCACGGGCTCGCGCTGCCGGTCGGGCGCGATCAGCCACACCGGCGTCGGCGGCCTGACGCTCGGCGGCGGGATGGGCTGGCTGACCCGCAAGCACGGCCTGACCATCGACAACCTGCTCAGCGCCGAGGTCGTGCTCGCCGACGGGCAGGTCGTCCGCGCGTCGGCCGACGAGCACCCCGACCTGTTCTGGGCGCTGCGCGGCGGCGGCGGCAACTTCGGCGTCGTCACCGAGTTCGAGTTCGCGCTGCACCCGGTCGGGCCGATGATCGAGTTCGGGATGCTGTTCTGGGGGCTGGAGCAGGGCTCGGAGGCGCTGCGGCACGCGCGCGAGGTCGTCGAGTCGCTGCCGCCCGGCGTCAACGTGATCCTGGCGCGCGCTGAACGCGCCGCCCGGCGCCGTTCGTGCCCGCGAGCAGCACCAGCTGCAGCCCGGCTACGCGTGCCGTCGTCGCCGGGTTCGGCGGCAGCGACGAGCACGGGCAGGTCCTCGAGCGGCTGCGTGCGGTGCCGCCGCTGTGGGAGGTCGTGACGCCGATGCCGTACGTCGCGCTGCAGCAGATGCTCGACGAGCCGAACGCCTGGGGCCACCACTACTACGAGAAGAGCCTGTACCTCGAGGAGCTCGGCGACGAGGTCGTCGACCTGCTGGTCGAGCACGTCCCGCAGAAGGCCTCGCCGCTGTCGGTCGTCCTGCTGTACCGCCTGGACGGCGCGTACAGCGACGTCGCCGACGACGCGACCGCCTTCAGCGGCGCGGCGCTCACCGCGCTACAGCGTCTTCGTCATCGCGGACGCCCCGGTCCCCGAGCTGCTGCCGCCGGACCGCGCCTGGGTGCGCGCGCTGCACGCCGCCCTGGCGCCGCACGCGGCGTCCGGGGGGACGTACGTCAACGCGCTGGACGACGAGGGCACCGAGGCGCCGGTCCGCACGGCCTACGGCGCGGACAAGTACGAGCGGCTCGCACGCACCAAGGCGGTGTACGACCCGGGCAACGTCTTCCACCGCAACGTGAACGTCCGACCCGCGGTCCCGACGCCCGCGCAGCGCGGACCCGCGCCGGTCGAGACGCCGGCCGCGGTCGCGCTGGACGCCGGGGCCTGAGCCCCCGCTGCCCTAGCCCGACTCGCACCCGCGCAGCGAGTCGCGGCCGACGCCCCCGACGCACCGGTCCGCACCCGCTCCGCCGACCAGGACGTCGTCGCCACGTGCTCCGTTGAGCAGGTCGCCCCCGGCGCCCCCGCTGACCAGGTCGTCGCCGGCCTCGCCGTAGGCCGTGTCGTCACCCTCGCCGCCCTGCAGCACGTCGGCCCCGTCGCCCCCGCGCAGCAGGTCGTCGCCCTGCAGGCCGCTGAGCCGGTCGGTCCCCGCACCGCCGAGGAGCGTGTCGGCGCCGGGGCCACCGCAGACGAGGTCGTCGCCGTCCCCACCGTCGACGGTGTCGTCGCCCGGGCCGGTGAGCACGACGTCCCGCCCCGCGGTCCCGACCAGGTGGTCGTCGCCGCCGGTGCCCAGCAGGGTGGGGCGCTCGCCGAAGCACAGCGCGTCGCTGCTGAGCGCCAGGTTGTGGTACCTGCCGGCGTCGATCGCCGAGACCCCGGACAGGGCGGTCACCGGCACCGTCACCTCGGAGGTCCCTCCGGGGCTGTCGTCGTGGCTGTCCAGACCCCAGGCGAGGACGCTGCCGTCCGCCTTGAGCGCCAGGCTGTGCTCGTCGCCCGCCGAGATCGCGACGACCCCGCTGCGGGCCGCCGGCGGCGGCTCGGCCTGGCCGTACCGGTCGGACCCCCATGCCACGACGGAGCCGTCGCGCTTGAGCGCGAGCCAGTGGAAGCCCCCGGTGGAGATCGCCACGACGTCGCTCTTGGCCGCCTCGGGCACCTCGTAGGTGAACCCCGGTTCGTAGGCGTCGATGTGCTGCCCCCAGACGAGGACCCCGCCGTCCTTGAGCGCCATGCTGCTGGCGCTGCCGGCGTCGATGGCCGTCACGCCCGACAGCGCCGCGGGCGGGACCGAGGTCTGGCCGTCGTCGTTCAGATCGCCCCAGGCGAGGACCCGGCCGTCCTTGAGGGCGAGGCTGTGCCCCGCGCCGGCAGCGATCGCGGTGACGCCCGACCGGGCGGCGAGCGGCACGTCGTGCGCGTAGTAGTCGCCCCAGGACAGCACGCCGCCGTCCTTGAGCGCCAGGCTGGGGTAGCCGCCGGAGATGGCCTGGACGCCGGACTGCGCCGCGGCCGGCACGCGGCTCTGCCCGTCCGCGTCGCGTCCCCAGCTGATGACCCGCCCGCTGGACGTCAGGGCCAGCGGGACCGCACCTCCGGTCACGGCGGTGATGCCGGACAGAGCGGCGTCCGGCACCTCGTTCTGGCCGCTCTCGTTGTGCCCCCAGGCGACCACGGCAGCGGGGTGCGGGGTCCCCGCTGCCGCCGTCGCGGGGGCGGCGCCGGTCACGAGCGCCGCGGCGGCCAGGAGAGCAGCGGCCCCGGCCAGGTCCACACGTCGGTCCACGATGACTCCTCGGCTGCAGGTCGGCAGGAGCGCGCGGCCGTCCACGCGTCCGCTCGCGAAACCTAGACCTGTGCGCGGACGCCGACCAGGGGGGGACGGTGGCCCTACCCCCGCAGACCGAGGTCGGCGCGCCGGGCCTCGCCGCGGGCGGCTGCGGCGTCGGCGGGCAGCACCCACCCGGCGGCGAGCGCGCGCTGGACGGCGGCGTCGACCTGCGCGACGTACGCCTTCTTGGTGCCGTAGTCCGCCCGGAGCGTCGCCGTGTCGAACGGCTGCCAGGAGCCGTAGAGCACGCAGAACCCGACGCCGGCGTTGTCGCCCGTGTTGGTCGCGGTCGGCACCTCGTGCTGCGGCAGGCGGATGCCGCCGCGGGCGTTGCCGTCGGCGTCGCGGGCGATGAGGCCGTTCCCGTCCACCTCGAAGCGCGGCGCCACGGGCGGGCGGACCCCGGAGTCGAGCCAGCGGACCATGTGCAGGTAGGCGGCGCTCAGGGCGTACGTGAACGGCACGCGGCTGAACGGCTCCTGCACGCAGGCCAGCGGGGTCCCTGCGCCCCGGTCCCGCGCCACGAGCGGGTCCTTGTACGTCACCTGCTGCTCGTCGACGTGGGACGTGCCGGCGACCTCCCAGCGGCGGTACCAGGGGCCGTCGAGGTCGCTCGGGTCGGCGCCGTCGGTCACCGTGGTCTCGGTCTGCACGCGCATCACCGGGACGCGCACCTCGTCGGTGTGGATGTCGTCGTGGTTGCCGCGGATCATGAACGCGTCGAAGAGCCCGGTCTGCGGCTGGAAGGTGTTGTAGTAGCCGGTCAGCTTGGTCCCGGACTGGGAGTGGCCGCCCGCGACCAGGTGGGTGAGCTTCTGCCCGGCCAGCGGTCGGGGACCGCCCGCAGCGGGGGAGCGGAGGGCCTTGGCCGCCTGGGAGAAGACGTCCTCGGAGCACAGGTCGCCGGGGAACTGCAGCGACCCGTACCGCTCGGGCATGACGCGCTTGAGGTCGTTGACGCCGGCGAACTGGTTGGAGACGCCGACCCAGGTGATGCCGGCGCGCATGAAGGCGTCGTGGGCGGTGAACCACTCGTACTCCTGGTCGTAGCCGCCGGTGACGTTGTTCCACTCCAGGACCACCGTGCCCTGCGCGTCGGCCGCCTTCGCGGGCCGCCGGACGACCAGGCGGGTGCGGTAGTCGCCGCTCGTGCCGTTCCCGCAGCGGGCGGTGCCCTCGATGAAGTACTCCCGCTCGACGTACCCGGCGGCGCCCAGGCCCGGAGCGCTGAGGAACGTGTGCGACGTCGGTGTGCTCCCGATCGGTCCGGTCACCGTGGGCGTCGGCACGTCCGCACCGCGCACGGGTGCCGCAGCCCGTGGGGCCTGTCCGGACGGGGCAGCGACGGCCGGCAGCACGGCGACCGACGCCCCGAGGGCGAGGGAGCAGGTGATCAGGGAGAGCGGTCGCACGTGGGGTCCTCCTGGTCGTGTGCCGGCCCGGCTGCCCCGGACGTCCTCGGGGACTTCGACGCGGGCGGGGGATGACCTGCACCGCACCTGGCCCTGGCGTGGGCCCGTGCCGCGGCCGGACCCGGGTGCGCACCGGCGGCGGCCGACAGGCCGGAGCAGGTCGGGTCGTGCCCCGGACAGGAGGACGGCCGCCGACGCCGAAGAAGACCCGCCAGGAAGCAGCTGCTCCCCCAGGAGAGACGATGTCCACTGCTCGACGCCGACGCCTCGGCGTGACCTCCGCCGCCGCTCGCCGGGGCGGTGCTCCTGACCCCGGGGCCGGCCGCGCTCGGGGCGGTGGCGCAGGCAGCGGACAGCACCGCCGCGGCGCGGGTGGTGCGCGTCGAGGTCCTGTCGGGGCGGGCGGACCTCGTCACCGGCGGGGACGCGCTCGTCGAGGTGACGGTGCCGGCCGGCACGTCCGCCTCCGCGGCCCGGGTCACCACCGGGGGCCGCGACGTCACCGGTGCTCTGCGGCGGACAGCGCCGGGGACCTTGCGAGGGCTCGTCACCGGCCTCGTCGACGGTCCCAACGTCCTGCGCGCGACCGTGCCCGACGGTCGGGCAGCCACCCTGACCCTCACCAACCACAGCACCACCGGACCGGTGTTCGCCGGCCCGCAGGTCCAGCCCTGGGTCTGCGACAACGCGGCCGGGGGCAACGGGCCGGCCGTGGACGCCTCCTGCAGCACCGCGCCGACGTACACCTACCAGTACCGGGACGCGGCCAGCGGGAGCTTCCAGGCCTACGACCCCACGTCGCCGCCGCCGGACGCCGCCGTCGCCCGGACGACGACCGACCAGGGGCAGACGGTCCGCTACGTGGTCCGCGTCGAGCACGGGACGCAGGACCGCGGCAACTACCTCATCGGGGTGCTGTACGACCCCGACCGGCCCACCGGACCGACCTGGAACCACAAGCTGCTCGTGCCCTTCGGCGCCAGCACGGGCGTCCACCACGGCTCGGGCGCACCCACGTCCGTCATGGACGACGCGGCGCTGTCACGGGGCTTCATGGTGGCGGACAACAGCCTGCACGTGCAGGGCCAGAACGCCAACCACGTCGTCGCGGCCGAGGCGCTCACGATGCTCAAGGAGCGCATCGTCGAGCAGTACGGCGCGCCGATCCGCTACACGATCGGCAACGGCTGCTCGGGCGGCGCGATCATGCAGTTCGTCATCGCGGGCATGTACCCGGGACTGCTCGACGGGATCCAGCCGAACTGCGCCTTCGAGGACATCTGGACCACCGGGGCCGAGGTCTTCGACTGCAACCTGCTGCTGAACTACTTCGACGCGACGTCACCGCAGCTCTGGGCGGACGACCGGCAGCGCTCGGCCGTCGACGGCCACGCGGACCAGGGCGACTGCCGGGCCTGGGACGCCCTGTTCGCCGACGCCGCGACGCCCTCCAAGGCCTCCAACTGCGCCCTGCCGCAGGACCAGGTCTACGACCGGGAGGCGCGCCCCGCGGCGGTGCGCTGCACGATCCAGGACTACCAGCAGGCGGTCTGGGGACCTCGCCGGTCCTCGGACTGGGGCCCGGTCGAGAAGCGCCTCGGCAGGGGCTTCGCCAAGAAGCCGACCGACAACGTCGGGGTGCAGTACGGCCTGGGCGCGCTCGACGCCGGCACGATCTCGCCCGAGCAGTTCGTCGACCTGAACGCCAAGGTCGGCGGGCTCGACATCGACAACCGGTTCGTCCCGGGGCGCAACGACGCCGACGCGGGCGCGCTGCCGATCGCCTACCGCGCGGGGCAGGTCACGGACGCCCGGCAGCTGGCCACCGTCCCGATCATCGACCTGCGGGGCTACAGCGAGGCTGCGGAGATCCACACCTCGTACCACTCCTACCGGATGCGGGCGCGGCTCGACGAGCGCAACGGGACGCACGCCAACCAGCTCATCTGGACCTTCACGCCGGCAGCGCCCATCGCGCCCACCCCGACCGCGGCGCTCGCGCGCAAGAGCCTGCTGCTCATGGACGAGTGGCTCACGCGCATCGAGAGCGACACCAGCGGACGGACGCTCGCGCAGAAGGTCGTCGCGGACAAGCCCGCCGGCGCCACGGACGGGTGCTTCCTGGGCGCGCAGCAGATCAGCACCTCGCCCACCTGCGACGGTGCGACCCCGCCGTACAGCGACGCGATGGCGGTCGCCGGCGGTCCGGCGACCGGGACGGTCCTCAAGTGCCGGCTCAAGCCCCTCGACCCCGCCGACTACCGGGTGGCGCTCACCGCGGAGCAGCTGGCCACGCTCCGCGCGGCGTTCCCCAGCGGCGTCTGCGACTACCGCAAGCCGGGAGTGGGGGAGCAGCCGTCCGTCCCGTGGCTGACCTTCGCCGGTGGACCGGGCGGCGCGCCCCTGGGCGCACCGCCGGTGTCCAGGTCGACCCACCGCTGACGCGGCCGCGCTGCGGGCGTGCTGCGGCCGTCGCGGGTCGTGCAGAGGCACACAGGTCGGGGCGCGACCCTGTGCCTCCAGCCAGTGACACGGGCGCCTGGCGCCGACCAGCATGACGGCATGAAGCGCTCCGCAGCCCTGGCCGCCCTCGCCCTGGCCGTCGCCCTGCCCGGCACCGCCGTCGCCTCGGCCGGCGGACGGCCGCACGGGTGCGCGGCGCAGCGCTGGGTGGGCGCCTGGGCGGCCAGTCCGTCCGACGCCAGCACCGCGCTGACCACGGCTGGCACCAACGTCGAGGACGTCGTCGACCTGTCCGGGCGCCCCAAGCCCCGGCTCCACGACCAGACCGTGCGCGCGCTGCTCACCCCGACCGCCAGCGGCCGGACGGTGCGCGTGCGCCTGTCGAACCGCTTCGCCGCGTCCCCCGTGACCTTCGGCGCGGTGACGATCGGCCGGCAGTCCGTCGGAGCCTCCCTGTCGGGCCCGAGCACCCCGCTCACCTTCTCCGGGCGGCTCCAGACCACGCTCCCCGCCGGCAGTGAGGTCGTCTCCGACCCGGTCCGGTTCCCGGTCACGGCCCTGCAGCACGTCGCGGTGAGCATGCACGTCAGCAACGACCCCGGCTCCCCGACCGAGCACTACACCGCGCGCCAGACGTCCTACCTGACGTCGCCCCTGAGCGGCGACCACACGCGCGACGCGACCGGGGAGCAGTTCGTGCTCACGACGACGACGCGGCCGTACGTCTCCGGTCTCGACGTGCTGGCGCCGGGCAGCACGGGCTCGGTGGTCGCCTTCGGCGACTCGCTGACCGACGGCTTCCAGGGACCGCCGAGCCAGCTGCCCGAGGACCAGCCGACCCTCGACGTGGACGGGCGCTGGCCGGACGACCTGGCGCGCCGCCTGCTGGCCGCGCACCTGCCCCTGACGGTGCAGAACGCCGGCATCAGCGGCAACCTCGTGCTGCACGACGCCAGCACCGACGCCTTCGGCGTCCCGGCGCTGCAGCGCCTGGACCGGGACGTGCTCGGCCTGCCCGGTCGGACGACGGTGATCTGGCTGGAGGGGTCCAACGACCTCGGCAGCGGCAAGACCACGGACGCGGCGTCGCTCCAGGCGGGGTACGTCGAGGGCATCGACCGCATGCACGCCGCCGGTCTGCGCGTGGTCATGGCGACACTGCCGCCGATGGGCAGCGCGCGCGGACTGGTCGCGGCGTACGGCACCGCGTCCGTCGAGGCGCTGCGTCAGCAGGTGAACGCGTGGGTCCGCAGCGCCGCAGATCCCGCCGACGCCGTCGTGGACTTCGACGCGGCCGTGCGCGACCCGAGCGACCCGTCGCAGCTGGACCCGGCGTACGACGGGGGCGACGGGCTGCACCTCAACCTCGCCGGCTACCGGGCCATGGCCGAGCGGGTCGACCTGGCGCAGCTGCGGCCTGCTGCGTGCGGGCGGGACGGGGCTCGCTGAGCCCCGACGTCGTCCCGTCCCACGACCACGTGCCTCCGGGGTCAGCACCACCGCCGCTGCCGACCCGAGGTGGGCGAGCAGCCGTCAGAGCAGCAGCAGCGTCGTGATGAGCTCGGCGTGCGACCAGGCGAGGGGGCGGGCTCCCCGGGGTGCTCCGGAGTGCCAGTCGAGCTGCTCGCCGAGGGCGCGGGTGTCGCTCGCGAGCACCGCGTTGAGGTGCTGGAGCCCCCGGCGCCGGTCTCCTGCCGGGTCCGCGGTCCGGCCGGAGCGCGAGCGCCGGAGGTACCACTGGGCGATCCAGAGCGTCGTGACCGGCCAGGGTCGTCCGCCTGTGCTCCCGAGGCCGTCGTTGGTGTCCTCGGGGAACCGCACGACCGCGCTCGAGCCGCGCTGCGCCGAGTGGGCCACCAGCGCGTCGACCACGGCGGCGATCGCGGGGTCGGCCAGCTCGGGGAGGACCGCGTCCCGGGGCGCGGCGAGGAGGGCCGACCCCACGGTGCTCGCGTCGACGCCCGACAGCAGCTCGAACCACGGCGGGTCCGCCGCCAGGAAGGGACGCAGCGTCCCGTCCTGGCGGAAGTCCGCCAGGCGCTCCCCGGAGCCCGCCGCCCGCAGCGCGCCGGCACGGGGGTCGCCGACGAGGTCCGCGGCCTCCGCGGCTCGGAGCAGCGCCCGGCTGCGGAGGTGCTCGGCGTGGAAGGACCGGCCGCGGACGAGCTCCCAGAGGTCGTAGCCGGGCTCGAGGTGGCCCAGCAGGTGGTCGAGGTACGGGCCCGCTGCCCGCAGCGCCGATCCCGGGTCGTCGACCAGCGTCAGGAGCACCAGCGCTGTCGCGGCGGGCCCGTCGTGCTGCGGGTCGCCGTAGCTCCCCACCGGTGCGCCGGACATCGAGCAGCGGCCGGCACCGACGCCGCCGGTGGCGGCCAGGCGAGGTCCCAGCGCTGACACGAAGCGCACCCAGGCCCGTGCCCGGTGCGCCGCTGCCTGCCGCACGTCCCGCGGGCCGTGGCGCCCGAGGAGGTGGAGGGCGGCGCGGCGTGCGCACCGTCGCGCTGCCAGGAGAACCAGTAGTCCGGCCCGCCCGCTCGTGCGGGGACTGGCCGCGATCGCGCCGTTCGCGGCGCAGCAGCGGTCGAGCGCCCGGAACGACTGCCGGAGCAGTCCGTCGACGTCCTGGACCTCCCTCGGGTCCGGCGAGCAGGAGGCCGCAGGCCCGACCGCTGCGGTGATGCCCTCCAGGACGCCCGCGCCGTACGGGACGGACGCCGGCGCCTCGACGCCGGCGCCGGCCGCGCGGAAGGCCGCGCCCGCCCGCTCCTGCGCGAACGCCGGTCCCGAGCAGAGCGAGGATGCGGGCGCTGGTGTGCCGCCCCGACCGTCTGTCGGGTGCATCCAGCCGGCGCGGTCCCCGGTGCCGACGGACCAGGCGTAGCAGCCCCGGACCGCGGGCCGGTCCCGCAGCGAACAGGCCGACGGACTGGGCACGGCTAGCGTCAGCCCGTGGCCGGCGGTCGAGCTGGACGTCGAGGCCCAGGCGCGCGCGAGCAGCCGCCACGCGCTGGGGACCCGAGCGCGTCGGCGTCGGCGAGGACCACCTCCGGCGCGCCCGACGCAGGTCGGTCACGCGGTGAGGATCGGCGTGCTGGCCTCGATCGCGCACCGCACCCCGCCGCGGTCGTACGGCCCGTGGGAGCAGGTCGCCTCGACGCTCGCCGAGGGGCTGGTCGCGCTCGGCCACGACGTCACCCTGTTCGCCACGGCGGACTCGCGTGACGCGCAGGCCGGCTGCACGCCGAGTCGCGCCCCGGGGCTACGAGGAGGACCTGCACGCTCGACGCGAAGGTCGTACGAGGGCCTGCACATCGCCGCGGCCTTCGAGCGGGCGCGCGAGTTCGACGTGCTGTCCAACCAGTTCGACTTCCTGCCGCTGACCTACAGCCGGCTCGTCCCGACGCCCGTGGTGACGACCGTCCACGGCTTCTCCTCCGAGGAGATCGTCCCGGTCTACCGCGGCCTACGACGACATCGCCCACTACGTCGCGATCAGCGACGGCCGACCGGCACCCCGACCTCGGCTACGCCGCGACCATCCACCACGGCATCGAGCTCGGCCGCGTTCACCTTCCGGCCGGACCCGGGGACCTACCTGCTCTTCCTCGGCCGGATCCACCCGCGACAAGGGGACGCACCTGGCGATCGAGGTGGCCCGCCGGGCCGGCCTGCCGCTGGTGATCGCCGGCATCGTCCAGGACCAGGAGCTACTTCGACGCGCAGGTCGCGCCGCACCTCGGCCGGGACGGCATCTCGCTACGTCGGGACCGGTCGGTGCCGGCCGAGCGCGACGCGCTGCTGGGCGGCGCCCTCGCCCTGCTGCACCTCATCTCGTTCGCGGAGCCGTTCGGGCTGTCGGTCGTCGAGTCGCTGGCGACCGGGACGCCGGTCGTCGCCTTCCGGCTGGGCTCGATGCCCGAGCTCGTCGCAGGACGGCGTGACCGGCTTCCTCGTCGACGACGTCGAGCGCGCGGTGGCCGCGGTGGGCGCTGGTCGGCGCGCTGGACCGCGCGCGCCTGCCGCGCGGACGTCGAGGCGCCGCTTCAGCGCCGACCGCATGGTCGCCGACTACGACGAGCTCTTCGACGCGTCGTCGCGGCGGTCCGTCGGCGGCAGCCGGCCGAGCAGCGCGGGCACGTCGACGACCGCGAAGCGCACCGAGGCGTCGCTGGCGCCGTACGGGAGCGAGCAGGCGGTCGCCGTGCAGCAGCGCGCCGCAGGAGTAGACGACGTTCGGGACGTAGCCCTCGCGCTCGTCCTCCCGCGGGCTGCAGCAGCGGCTCCGGCAGGCGCGCCGACGACCGTCGTGCGGCTCGTCGAGGTCGAGCAGGAGCGCCCCGATGCGAGTACTCGCGCATCGGCCCGACGCCGTGCGTGAGCACGAGCCAGCCCGCCGTCGGTCTCCAGCGGGGAGCCGCAGTTGCCGGTCTGGATGAGCTCCCACGGCTGCCGGGGCACGTGCACGGTCCGCGGCTCGCTCCCAGACGCAGCCCGTCGTCGGAGGAGGCGACCGAGCAGTTCTCCCGGTCCCAGCGCGACAGCGCGAGTGCAGCGTCCGCCGACCGTGCGCGGGAACAGCGCCATCCCCTTGTTCTTGGCGGCGGGCCCGGCCATCTGGCGAGATCCGGAAGTGCCGGAAGTCGTCGGTCTCGAGCAGCTGCGGGCGCGATCTGCGTCGCCGTCGAAGGCGGTGTAGGTGCGCGGTAGTCCACCTCGCCGTCGTCGTCGGTGAAGCGGACGAAGCGGACGTCCTCCATGCCGTGCGTCTCCGACGGGCCCGAGCGGCCACAGCACCCGCTCGGCGAGCGTCGAGTCGCGGGTGCGAAGGTCGACCTCGTAGGCTGCAGCTCGGCGAGCCGCCGCGCCAGCTCGTCGGTGTGCGCGCCGCCGTGCCGGGTGACGCGCTGGCCGGCGAGCTCCTCGAGCGCCGCCTCGAGCTCGGCGCTCGCTGAAGCGCGCGCGGCAGGCGGCTCAGCAGGTAGCGGGTGCTCTCCTCGTCTGCCCCGCCCTCTGCGAGCAGCGCGGCGAACAGGTCGCGGTCGTAGGTCGTGCGCGCTGACCGCGCCCGGCTCGACGTGCGGCCCGGGGTCGTCGACGCGCACCTGGCCGTCCGGGCCCAGCACGCCGCGTGCGGAACTCCACGCTAGGACAGGTGGCCCTCACCGACAGCGCGCAGGCTCATGCACGAACCGCAGCTCGCCCTCGGCCAGACCCCGGACTGGTCGGGGTGCGCGCACGACGGACGGGTTGAACAGGGCGGCGCGCCTCGATCGCGATACTCGTGCGTGAAGCAGCGCGCCGAGCAGCGCTCTGCGCTCGCTGCGCCGACGCGCTGCCGTCGGGGATGCGGTGGGCGATCTGCTGGGCGTGCGCGGCCGAGGACGCCCTCGAGGTCGCGGTGCCGGTCCGCGAAGCGGGCCCGGACGTCCGCCAGGGTCGCGTCACCACCGCGTCCTCCGACAGGCTCAGGATGCGCGCGAGCACGCCGGTGGCGCGCGACTCCTGTCCGTCGAGGTGCTCGTGACCGGGGACGAACAGCCGCGCGAGCACGCGCGCGGGTCGGCGAGGAGGACGGTCGGCAGGCGGGTGACCAGGGCGGTCACCGACGTCGACCGGAGCCGAGCGCGTCGGGCCTGCTGCAGGGTGGAGATGAGGGCGAGCGTGGACTCGGCGCCCTGGTTCTCGTTGCGACCGTCGCGCTCGAGGCCGTCGCACCCGCCGCCCGCTGACCGCGTCGTAGAGGCTGGTGCCGCTGTCGTTGGCGCCCGAGGAACCAGTCGTCGCAGAGCCCGACCGCGTCACGCCGCCCCTGCGCGTCGCCGGTCAGCGACGAAGGCGCGGGCACAGGCGTCGGCGAGGGCCGCCGCCTCGATCGGCTGCTGGTCGAACCCCGGCCTCGCGTCGCCGGGTCCGCCGCGCCGCCGACCGGGACGAGCGACAGGTGGCCGTCGCGGGTCTGCCGGTCGCAGCAGCCACTCGAGCAGCAGCAGCCCGTCCGTCGACCAGACTGCGGTCGGCCGAGGTGCGGCGCCTGCGGCGAGCAGCACCTCGGGCAGCGGCGGCGTTGGCGTAGGTGAGCCGCGGCCTCGGGCCACGGCCAGTCCGGGCGCGGCGACGGGCCGGCCGGTCGGAGCGGGCCGCGTCGGCCAGCAGCTCGAGCGCGCCGCCGTGGTCCGGGCAGCACCTCGAGCACGGCGGCGGCGCCGAGTGCCGCGAAGGACATGGCCCGCGGCCAGGGCGAGCGACCACGCTGCGCCCCGCCTCGAAGGCCGTCGAGCGCCCGGTCGCGGTCGTCGCCGGGTGCCGTGCCCGCGACGACGGCGCCGAGGCCCCACAGCGCCCGTCCCCAGCAGTCGTCGACCGTCGGCTCGCCCGACCAGGTCAGGTCGGCGGCCCGCCGGTTGCGGAAGCGCCCGTCGGCGGACTGCGCGAGCGAGCACGAACTCCAGGTAGCTGCCGCGCGAGGTCTGCTCGCAGCTCGGGCCGGAGCGGGGTTCGCGCCACAGCACCACCAGCGCCGCGGGCGACGTCGTCGACGCAGTAGCCGTGCTCGACGCCGCGGTCGGGTGAGCTCGGCGTGCTCGTAGAGGCCGCCGCCGTCGGCAGCCGGCGCAGGTGCTCGAACGACGGCTGCGGGCAGCGTCACGAGACGCTCGGCGAGGGGCATCGTCGACGAGGGCCCGCGGCGAGATCGCGGTACTGGCCGGCCACGCGGCTCCAGAGCAGGCTGTCCGCGCCGGAGGCCGCGCCTGCTCCGCCAGGTGCTCGCGGAGCCCTGGCTCGCTGAGCACCCGACGCAGGGCTGCCTCCAGGGCGACCGGGTCGGCTGGGGCACGACCAGCCCCGGGCCGTCCTGCAGGAGCTCGACGGCGTGCGGGAACGCCGTCGAGACGACGGGCCGACCGGCGGCCACGGCCTCGACGAGGACGCCGCGACGTGACCTGCTCGCGCGAGTCGTAGGGCAGCAGCACCACGTCGGCGTCGACCACGACGCGGGCCAGGTCGGCGGTGCTCGAGGTAGCTGTCGTCGAGCTCGACGAGGTCGAGCGACGCCCCGCGAGGACGCCCGTGCGCAGCAGCGACTCCCGGTAGCGCCTCGCCCTGGTCGCTCGAGCACCTTCGGGTGGGTCTTGCCCAGCACCAGGTAGCGCGGGTCGAGGTCGCGCAGCCCGGCCAGGGCGTCGATCGCCCACTCGATGCCCTTGCCCGGTCCGAGCAGGCCCCAGGTCAGGATCAGGGGACGCCACCGGCGGCCTTGCGGCTGGCCGGGGCGACCTGGACCTGACCGGGGGCGCCGTGCGGGATCACCACGACCTGGCGCGGGTCGGCCCCGTAGACGGTCGATCAGCCCGCTGGCGGGCGGTCTGCGTCATCGTGACGGCCACGGTGCTCTGCTGCAGCAGCCGCCGCAGCACGTCGACCGCTGTCCGGCGGTCGGGTCCTGCAGCACCGTGTGCAGCACGACGATCTCGGCACCGTCAGCGCCGTCGAGCAGGTCGAGGACGTCGCGCGCCGTCCGGTCCGCCGTAGATGCCGTACTCGTGCTGGACGATCACGGCGTCGAAGCCGTTGAGCCGCTCCGCTGCGTCCCGGGTGCTGGCGCCGCTGCCCCGCACGAGGTGGCCGACGACGCCGGCACCCTGCACCGGCTCCGGGGTGTCGAGCACCCGGACCACGCCGACCGAGCCGCTGCCCTCGTCGAGCTCGGTGAGCAGCGCCGCGTTGAACGTCGCCAGCCCGCACTCGGTAGGGGGAGACGTGCTGAGCATGCCCAGGCGCAGTCCTGCGCCGGACGGGGAGGGACGGTGGGGCGTGGGCATCGGGCGGCTCCGGGCGGTGCACGCTCAGCAGATCGCCGAGCGCGACCGTGTCCGAGGCTGACCCTGGGCAGCAACGGCCAGGCGGGCTCCCTCGGGAGCCGCGGTCACAGAGGATCATCCCCGAGACGACGGCGCTCGGGAGGTCGACCAGGCCCGGACCGGGCTGGTTGTCCCCATGGTCGCACGGCAGGTGCCCGATGGACAGGGAGCCGATCGGCACGTGCCGCCACCGGGGCGGCGGTCCCCAGGGCGTCCCCGGGCGGGGTGCCGGGGTCCCTGCCGCTCCGCCGGTCGCGGGGGTGGTCGCCCAGCAGTGGGGGCGCAGGCCGACGCCGTTGCCGGGCCCGGCGAGGCGTGCGGCACCTCCGGCGCCGGCGGCCGGCCACCTGACCGGCTACCGCGTCAGCGCGAGCATCGCCTGGGCGGGAGCGACGTACGCGTTCTTGCCCAGGTCGGCGACGGTCCTGATGCCGAGGGCGGCCTCGAGGTGTTCGGCGTCGTCGTCGATGACGCCGGCCAGGGCGCTGACGGGGACCTGCGAACGACCCGGCGTGCGTGGTGTGCGTCATCGACAGCGCTGCCGTGGCGTGGTCGCCGGTCAAGCAGGTGGTGTGGGCGTAGGACTGGGGGACGGGCGGGTCGTCGGTGGTGGTGCGCGGGACGGCGTTGAGCCCGTCCGTGAGGCGCAGCCCGGTGGAGGTGGAGGCCCCCTGGAGCGGGTCGCCGCCGTCCAGGGCGAGCTCGGGGTGAGCCGCGACACCGACCGCCCCGCCCGGGTGCCCCGGCCGCGACCTCTCCCACCGAGGTGCCGTCGCAGGTCTACGGTCTCGTGGCATGGCCCGTGCCGCTGCCCTGAGCTGTCTGTTCTTCGCGCTCGTGGTGCTGGCGGTGCCGGCCCTCAAGGGACCGGCGTACGAGCCCGGCTCGGCGTCCATCAGCGAAGGGGCGCTCGGCGCGTGGGGCTGGCTGCAGTCCCTCGCGTTCCTGGTGCTGGGCGGAGGATCGCTGCTGCTGGCGTACTCGGTGCGCGACGCGTGGAGCGGGCGGCCGGGAGGGGTCGCCGCAGTACTGCTGGCGCTCTGGGGCGTGGCGGTGCTCCTGTGCGGGGTCTTCCGCGTCGACGCCGGCGCGAAGGGCGAGACGGGCGCCGCGAAGACCCACCTGCTGGCGGCGGTGCTCGCGTTCGTCGCGCTGCTCGCGGCGATGTGGGTCGCCACGTTCGCGTTCCGCGCCAGCAGCGGGTCGTGGTCGTCCTGGTCCACCCCCTCCCTGCTCGTGACGGCCGTGGCGACCCTCGCGTTCGGCGTGATGGCGGCAGCGCCGCAGGAGAGCAGCTGGGGTGGCTACGCGCAGCGCGGCTTCGTCGGCGTGGTGCTGGCCTGGCTCGCGGGCGTCGCTCTCGTGGCGGCCTGAACGTCTCGACGCCGTCGCTGCTCGCCCTGGCCGCCGCTCACCGCTCTCGTCCTCTGCGTCCCGGCAGCGGTGAGGTGCTGAGCCGCTGCGCGCCAGCACGGACCGCAGCGGGTGCGGCGGTCGACCGGGAGATCGCCGGGGGCGCGACCGGTCCGGCGGGCGCGTCAGGCGCAGGCGCTCCGGCGGGGGGCGCCGGCGCAGATGCGCGTCGCGCCAGGCGGCGGTGCAGCCCCACGACCTCCAGCCCTCACGGTCCGGGTGCGCGAGCAGGTCGTCGAGGTCGCGCGTCCTGCGCACGACGACCACGTCGGCACTCGTGGCGGCACCTCGCTGCTCCACCCGCTACTCCGACAGCAGGACGGTTGCCGGCGGTGCCCAGCGAGTGCCCGTCGGGCGGAGGTAGCGCGGGTCCAGCGGTGTCCCGGTCGCCTCGAGCGGCCTCGGCGTCAGGTCGATGCTGGTGGTCAGCCGGTGATCCGACACCGACCCGAGCACCAGGTGCCGGGCCAGGCGACCAGCGGCGGTACCCGGACCGACGGCTCGTACCGCCGCAAGTCGAGCTCAGGCAGCAGCCGCTTCCCGTAGTCGTCGTCGCGGTCAGACCGAGGGGCAGCGCAGCGCTCAGGCGGGTGTCGCCAACAGCCGGACCTCGTCACCGAACGGCATGTTCCAGGAGCTCCGCCGCCGGCCCGGCATCGTCGGGACCTTCCCCGACCGCCACAGCACGATCCGCCTCGTTGCGCCGTCCTGGCCGAGCAGCACGACGAGTGGTCCGTCGGCCGCCGCTACCTCGGCCTCGACGTCCTGGCACGCAGCCGCGTCACCCTGGCCAGCACCGACGCGCCCGCAGACACCGACACCAACAGCAGGTGACCGGCGTGCCGCAGAACGCGACCGCCCTCAGCGCCTGAACTGCAACCACCGGATCACACGGTGGTCGCTTCGCACACCACGTCCCGGGACTCGACCCCCTGGTCGCGCACGACGACGTCGACCTCGAGCGGCCCCATCCCGGCTGTGCACGAGCCCGCCCGTCACGGGCGTGATGCGTCAGCAGCCCGCGCCGACCGCACCCAAGTGCCGACCCGCCGGGCGCCCGCGGGCGCTGCAGCCCCACGGGGCGGGCGGGCGTGCCGACGTCGGAGGCAAGGGTGCGGCCGGCCTGCTCAGTCGTTGTCGACGATGCCGCCGATGCCGACGCCGTCCGCGACGCGGGCGCCGACCGGGCGGGTGAGTAGCAGGTTGAACGTCTCGTCCGGCTCGCGGACGGTGTCCCCGCGGACCTGCACGAGCACCGGCGCCGTCCGGGCACCCGCCGGGATCGTGGCGGTGCTGGCAGGTTGCGACGAAGTCGCTGCCGGCCTTCGCGGTGCCGCTCGCCGTCGTGTAGTGCACCGTCACCGGCGAGTCGCTGGGAACGTTGAGCGTCAGCACGAACCGCAGGACCTTGCTGCCGCTGTCGCCCTCCACGACGGAGCGGTCCTGCACCCGCAGCGCCGGCTTCCTGGTCGAGGGGGCGGCGGTGACGGTCTCGGTGAACGTCGCGGTGCTCTGGACGCCGGTGGTGCTCGCACTCACCGTCGCGGGGCCGGGCGTCGCGCCAGCGTTCAGGGTGGGGGAGGTCGCCTGCCCGCTGGTGTCGGTGGTCGCGGTCGCCGTGCTCGCGCCGCCCGGGAAGCTCGCCGAGCCGGATGTGACGGTGAACGTGACGCTCTGGCCGAGGACCGGCAGGCCGCCCACGCTGGACACCGTCGCCACCAGCGGCGCCGCGAACGCCTGGCTGACAGGAGCGGACTGCCCCGACCCGGACGTCGCGGCGATCTGTGTCGCCGTCGGCAGGGTCGAGTACGAGATGACGATCGACGGGGCCTCGTCGACGACGCTCACCGAGCCGTTCGACGGCACCAGCGACGAGCCACCGCCACCGCCGCCTGACCCGGTGTTGCTGAACCTGCCGACGTCGTAGCTGTTGCCGCCGGCACCTCCGCCGTGGAGCCCACCGCCACCGGCTCCGCCGGAGCCGGCTGCAGCGCCCATGCCGGCCCTCGACTCCGCCCCCGGCACCGGCGGTGCCGCCGCTGTCCGCGAGGCCGGGTCCGCCACCGCCCGGCACGGGGTCGCCGGCCTGGCAGGGCTGACCTGCCGTCCCCGCCGCGCCGGCGTCGCCGCCGTTCCCGCCCGAGACGTGCGGACCGCTGCAGTACCCGTCGTAGCCGGCGGCGCCGCCTCCTCCGGCGACGAGCAGGCGGGAGGAGAGGGTGTCGGCGACCGCAGTACCGTCGTCCCGGACGTCCGACGCACCGCCGCCTGCGCCGGTCCCGACACTGGCTCCCCCGCCACCGTTGAAGCCGGGGGATGCACTGAGACCGGAGGTTGCAGGTCTCGTCGCGGCTGGCTGACCCGCCGACCTCGACGAACAGCGTCGTCCCGGGCTGCACCGACAGGCTGCCCGTGACCCGCGCCGGACGCCCCCCCGTTCCATGTGCGGGGGCTTCCGGCTGGCCGTCGTCGATCGCCGTACCGCCGTGCCCACCGATCGCCACCACGTCCACAGACGTGACGCCGCCCGGCACCACGAAGCTGCCCGGCCCCGCGCCCGTCGTCGTGTACGTGCAGGTGACGGTCGTTGGCCAACGAGGTCAAGAAGAGCAAGTCCCAGAGCAAGCCTGACCCGGACCGCATCCGGCAGGCCAAGGTCGCTCTGGCCCAGGCCAAGCTCGAGCGGTACATCAGCGAGATCGTTGCTGAGGCGCCTGACCTCGCCGCCGAGCAGCGCGATCGGCTGGCCCGGCTGCTGCAGCCCGTCGGTGGTGCACGGTGACGAGTCGGCTCGTGCCCCTGTCGGACCTCAAGCGAGCAGCACCCAACGAGGCCAACGAGCGCCTCATCAGGCTCATCAACGAGCAGCTGCCGGTCGACAGCCTGAAGTACCGGGACCTCGTCGGCTGGATTCTGCCTCATCGTGGCGAGAGCCAGTGGCACCCGATGCTCGGGGGCGGTGCTGGTGAGGTGCGCGAGGTCGCGGTCGTCCGGTGCTGGTGGTTCGTTCTGACAGCACTGGCGCGGAGGTTGCCGTCGACACGGTGGACCTGCTGGCCTGTGACGACTACGCGGGCGACGTGGAGGACCTGCTCGAGGCCGTGAAGGCAGCCATGCACAACGGCACCGGCCCAGTCTCCTGCCAGCCGTGCTCGCTCGACTGGACCTTCGTGTGCTTCGGGCAGATGCCGCTGCGCCGGGGGTCGCTGCCGAGTGGAGCGCCCCTGCTGCCCAGGGTGCACAGGCGCAGGAGGACGAGGCACAGACGGCGAACGACGCCGGGAGGCATCACGACGCGACCGTCTGTGCCGTGCTGGACTGGCACGCGCTCTGGACCGCTCCGCGCACCGAGCCCAAGTGGCTCTGTGAGCCTCTGCTCGAGGAGGGGCGGGTCATCGCCCTCTACAGCCCCGCGAAGACCGGCAAGAGCCTGCTCGTGCTCGAGATCGCAGCCGGCCTGGCCGCTGGTCGGCCCGTGCTGGGCAACGTGGCACGTGAGCCGGTCAGCGTCCTCTCCGTCGTCGACATGGAGAACTCGCACGACGACATCCGCGAGAGGCTGCACGACATGGGCTACGAGCCCGCCGACCTGGTGAACCTGCACTACCTGTCCTTCCCCGACCTGCCCTACCTGGACACCGAGGCCGGCGGCGACGCGCTGCTCAAGTACGCGCAGAGCTGCGGTGCGACGCTGGTCATCCTGGACACCATCAGCCGCTTCTTCCGCGGCGAGGAGAACAGCAACGACACCTTCCGGTCGGTCTACCGGAACACGATCATGCCCCTCAAGAGGGCCGGTGTGACCGTGCTGCGCCTGGACCACACCGGCAAGAACGAGGAGGCCGGGCAGCGTGGTGCCAGCGCCAAGGTCGACGACGTGGACGCGGTCTGGTTGCTGGAGAGGACGAAGAACCAGGGCCACTTCAAGCTGAGCCGCACCCACAGCCGGACCAACCACGGCGAGGACAACCTGGAGATCGAGCGGGTCGCAGGGCCCCTGCGGCACGTCGTCAGCGAGGCGCCGGTCAGGGCGACGGTGACGACTCCCGAGGGCCTGTCGGACCTGGACCTGATCCGGGTCCTGGACGAGCACGGCCTGCCGCTGGAGGCCGGCCGCGACAAGATCAAGGAGTTCCTGGAGGGACAGGGGCACCTGGTGTCCAAGAGCCGAGCGGCCGAGATCGCCAGCCTCCGGAAGTCGGGGCCGGCGGCGGTGGCAGGTGCATCGGCCGGGGACCAGGGCGACTCGCCCGGCAGCAGCCTCGGGCAGGAGACGGAGGGCCTGCCCGCCTGCCCGTCTCCTATGGAGTCGGGCGGGCAGGGCGCAGCCGGGCAGGTCATGCTGAGCGCGGCGACGAGCTGCCTGCCTGCCCGCCTCCTACGGAGTCGGGCGGGCAGGGCAGCCGGGCAGGTCATGCTGAGCGCGGCGACGGCTGCCTGCCCGCCCGCCTCCTACGGAGTCGGGCGGGCAGGGCAGCCGGGCAGGTCATGCTGAGCGCGGCGACGAGCTGCCTGCCTGCCCGCCTCCTACGGAGTCGGGCGGGCAAGGCAGCCGGGCAGGTCATGCTGAGCGCGGCGACGAGCTGCCCGCCTGCCCGCCTCCTACGGAGTCGGGCGGGCAGGGCAGCCGGGCAGTGCTTCCGGCGCTGGACCCGTGGCTGGCCGAGCTGTACGCGGTGCTGGACGACTCCGGTGCCTGAGCCTGGTTGAGGGCAAACGGTCCTCTTGAAGGACGACAAGGACCTTGCGCCCCTCCTCCGGTTGCCGGAGGAGGGGCTGCAGGGCCGGTCAGCCCTTGCAGTCTGCGGCGTGCTTGTTGAAGGCGTCCACCAGCGGTGACAAGCGGTTGTTCAACTTGTCCAAGTCCTTGTTGCGCGCGTGCATGTCGTCGATGACGTCCTGTGCCTGACGTTCGCTCCCGAGCACTCCTGCTTGGTAGGCCGCTGCGACCATCGGCGGGTACTGGACCATGACGCCGGCGAAGTCCGCGGACACCTGAGCGACCTGTCGTGCATCCTCGATCGCCTTGAGACAGCCCTCGGGCGCGACCTTGGTCGTCACCGCCGGCCCCGGCACGGTCACGGTCGGACCGGGGACGGGAACTTCCACCGTCTTCGTGGCAGTCGGGGCCGGCGCCGGTGCCGCGACAGTCTTGATCTCGACGGTCTCCACGGTCGCCGCGGTACGCGCTCCGACGGTGTTCAGGCCGATGGTCAGGATGGTCAGGATGGGCACGGCCAGCAACCAGGCGGGCGACTTGGCGGACTGGGCTGTCGGCGTCGGCATGGCGAAGACCCTCCGGTGGGCAGGCTGCGAGCGTCCTCGGGTCTGAGGCCACCGCGGGGCAGTTCGCGCCAGCCTGGTCAGAAGAGGTCAGCAGCACTCGTGCAGAGGCACCCGTCGTGAACAGCGGACCCAGTCTCCGTGGACCCTTGACATCCGGGGAAGGGTGCCTTGGCGGTGGCGATAGCCGCGGCCCGGGTCCTCGCCGTTGATGCGGGTCCCCGTTCACCGGCAGAACAGGTCGGGGGGGTCCAGGTCTGCGTCCGACGCACCGTGTTGCGACCCCCTCCTTTGCGCTTGAAGGTGTGAGACTGCGTCGTGAGCACTCGGGAGCAGGCGGTGCGAGCTCTGCAGGACTTCGGCTGCAACGCCGGCCTCGTCGCCCTTGTCCACCAGTTGTCGGAGGACCGGGCGGTCGTCGTGAAGGTGGGCGAGGGCAGTGGGGAGTTCCTGCCCGTGGCCGCGGGGCTCGACTGCGAGGCGGCCTGGTACGCCGAGCGACACCGCTTCTACGTAGCGGTCGACCCTGACCGCGGACGGCACTACCAGGCGCTGACGCAATGCGCGGTGGCCGAGAAGAACGGCCGGACCTGGCGGCTGACAATGCCGGTCGCGGCAGCGCAGGATCCTCCGCAGCAGCGTCACTGGGTTGCGGCGCTGGAGTCTCTGCGAAGGTCGGAGGCTGGCCCTGCACGGAGTGGCTCTGCTCGTGGTTCCGCGAACGTCTGTCCGACATGCCGTCAGGAGTTGCCGGTCAACGGCATGTGCGACGAGCACGGCCGACCGGCGTGAGGGCCCGTGGGGAGATCGCGGCCTACTGGGACAGCGTGCTCAAGGCCTGGCAGCCCGGGCAGGTCCCCGATCAGTTGCAGGAGTGGTTCGGCTCCTACCGTGGGCGCGGTCGCGGGCAGGTCGTGCTGGAGGCCATCCCTGAGCCCTACCTGGGGGACCTGTCCGGCGCGGTCCACGAGCCAGCGGTGGTGTTCCTCGGGCTGAACCCGGGCGGGGCCGATCTGGACTTCCAGGGCGCCGAGGGCACGTTCGTGAAGCAGATCAAGGCCAGCTCCTACAGCGAGTGGGCCAGGGCGCTGCCCTACAGCTCCGAGCAGTGGCGGGGTCGAGGTGGCAGAGACATCTACCACCCGGCCCGGCTGCGGTTCGCCAGGACGATGTTGGAGGCCCCTGAGCTGCCCGCAGAGCGCGTCCTGACGCTGGAGCTGTACCCGTGGCACAGCACGGCCGTCACGGGCCGCATGGCGGCTCCTAGCGACGTGCTGGAGCGCTTCGTCTGGCAGCCACTGAGGGAGATCGACGTGCCCTTCATCTACGCCTTCGGCAAGCCCTGGTTCGACGCCGCGGCGGACCTGGATCTGCCAAGCCGCACGCTGGACGTCGCCTGGGACGTCGAGTCCCGCGAAGAGACGATGTACGACCTGCCGTCCGGGCAGCGGCTGATCGTCATCGCGCAGCGCGGCTACGCCGGCCCGCCCAAGCTCGAGGACGCGGTCAAGCTCCGAGAGGTGCTCAGGGACCTGCCGTAGCGGGACCTGAGCGTCGGGTGCTGTGCCGGGCAAGCCAGTCCTTGGCGCTGGTGCCGGGCTGTGGTGCAGGTCCCCGCGCGTGGAAGTGGCGGAACGGGCTCCGCAGGACAACCAGGTCAGGCTCGCCAGGCACCGCCACGGCGTCCGTCAGCAGCAGGTGGACGTCCTGGAACATCGCGGTGACCTCCCGCGCCTGGACCTCGGCGTCCATGAGCGCGCCGCCGTACAGCACCTGCATGAGGACCCGCAGCCCGGGTTGGTGCAGCCGCAGCGTCCAGGCGTAGCTGTTCATGCCGTGCCCGAACAGCGACACCGTCACCTCGGGCCGCTCGACGGGGACACCGGCCACCAGTTCCTGTGCGGCCTGGGAGAACAGGTACAGCTGCTTGGGCTCTACCTCCTGGGTGGTGAAGGTGGCAGGCGGCAGAAGCATCAGCCGGTCGCGGCAGACCTCGGGGATCGGCGGCAGGCAGATCCCGGAGGCCGGGCCGAAGAAGCGGAACAACGCGCGTGTCAGGTCGTCCACCTTGCACCTCCGTCCTCGGAGACTTCCTCCGCGGGTTGTCGTTGTACCGCCCCGGTCCGACACCCTCGCGGGACAGGAGCCGAGTAGGCGGCCAACCTTCAACGCAGAAGAAGGCTCCGTACCCCCGCCCTGGCGAACCAGGGCGGAGGCGGAGGGGGACGGTTCCCGGCACTTGAGGCTGTCCTTCACGGCAGTTGCCGGACGTGCTTCCAGGGCTGGTGGACCCGTGGCAGGACGGTGACGACCACGCGGTTCTGCTCGTCGACCACGACCGCGCAGCGCCCGCGCTGGTACATGCGCCGGCCCACCGGATGCCTGCCGACCTCGCAGGGGTAGCTCTGCTCGGGGCGCAGCGACCGTCAGCAGGACCTCGTCCTCGCTGAAGCCGTGCTCGGCCTGTCGCGCAGCACGGCGTGCGGGCAGAGCGTGACGCCCGCGCGCTGCCGTGCCCGCGCCAGGTCGATCCGCATCCACGCGGCGAAAGGGCCGGCGAATCCGGCACAGGTCGGCCATCCGGGCCGTGAGCAACCGCCGGTGTTCGGTCAGCTCGGCGGACTGCTGGGCGTGGATGGGCTTGGGCATGGTAGGCCTCCGTCAGTTCGGGCTCGACCCCGCTCAGCAGTCTGCCTCCACCTGTGACGCCCTTGGCTCAGGGGTCCCCGACGGCCCGCGCGGCGGCAGCGGACGGCCCCGTGTGCTGCACGCCAGGCAGTAGCGCCGCTCCGCCCCGACCTTTGGGCGGCGGCAGAGCCGTGCCGCAGTCCAGGCAGGCCGGGACGAATTCGGTACACGCGCCTGGCGGCCCGTCGGCAGCGCTGGCAGGTGGTCGGGCGGGGCCGGCTTGTCGACCGTGACGACGTTGCCGCAGGCGCTGCAGAGGACCTGCTCCGGACGTCCAGCCATGCTCCGAGCCTGCCACTACAGCTCGCGCCCAGGAGGCGTCCGCCAGGACGGTCAGGGATGACCGGGCGGGCGTCCCCGCCTGGCCCAGGACCTCGTGCGCTGGGGGCGGCGCTGGGTCAGGCTCTGGCCATGACGATCCCCTCAGCGGTGGCGCGGCGACTGGCGGCTCTGATGCGCAGGCATAGGACAAGCCGATGAGCGCCTTGAGGGCCTTCTCGATCTTGGTGGCGGTTGCCCTAGCGACGGCGTTCCTCGTTCTCCGCTTGGCGATCAGCACGATCCCTCTTTGGATGACGATCCTCGGGGCGCTGCTGCTGAGCAGGCCACCGCGGCTACGACGAGTGGGCGGGTAGCGCGTTCACGCGCACACCAGCAGGTCTGATCAGGCCTGCTGGGCCATCCATAGGTCGTGGGTCGCTCGCCAGGCTTGCCCGCGCTGACCAGGGTGCACGAGCGGCAGGACCTCGAACTCGTGACCGTCGAGCTCCGCCGGCAACCGCTTCCCGTAGTTGTTGCCCGCGGTCAGCTTGGGGGGCAGTGCCGCGCTCAGGAGGGCTGCGGCAACTGCCAGGGCTTCGTTGCCGAGCGTGATCAGCAGCGGCGCCTGGGACTCCTTGAGTTCATTGCGCAGCCGCCCGGCCTCCTCGGTGACGGCCCGGTGGACCAGCTGTGCGGGTGTTGGCCGGTCCGGCAGGTCGTGCGGCTGAAGTCCAGCCTGTGCGGCGAAGGCGTCGTACCGCTGGCTCATCGCATCGCCCTGCGTCCCCTGGCCGCGGTGGACGTGGAAGAAGGGCAGCGCGTCGGTCAGCCAGACGCTGTTCAGGTCCAGGCCCAGCGGGTCAAGGACCCGGCCGCGGACGACCACCCCCGAGGACCCGTTCACCCGCCCGGCGGGACTGCCTGCCCCCACTCGGGCCGCCACCCCACCTGCTCCTTCCAGCGCTCGACCCGAGTGCCCTGGTCTTGCCCGTCCCAGAACGGCCACCGCTCTTGGTCGACGGCCAGGGCCGTGATCCGGTACTGCGGGTGGTCCCACCGGATGTGCAGCGCCGACGGGTACACGCCCAGCACGAACGCCGTCGCGGGCACGACCCGCCGGGGCTCGCAGCGCCCCGAGGAACGCCCGAACGGGAAGCGGCCCGTCGTCATGTCGTCGGGCCGGGGAGGACGCCGCAGCAACCGGAACTACGCCAGGAACACAGTGCTTGCGCCTTGGAGTACCTGGATGTGGATGCGCCGCGCGAGTTCAAGACGTTGCCGGTTGCCGGGTGAGGTCGAGGCCAGGTCGCGGGTCGTTGAGGATGGCGTAGGTGTACGAGGGACCCTGCACGCCGGCCAATCCGCCTGGTCCCTCGCAGGGCCGTCGGTCGAGCGCCTTGGCGAAGTTCGTCCGGGACAGGTTGCGGATGGTTCGGTCGACCCGCAGGTAGTTGCCGGGTACGTCGTACGTGAAGGGCAGCCCTGTCACAGTGAGGAGGGCTCTCCGGCGTGCTGCCGGATGCGCTCCCAGACCTGGTTGATGTCCTGCACGTTGGCCTCCTCCTGGCCGAAGCGATGTCACCCGCCAGCGGTGACCTACTTCGTCAGCGCGACATCGCCTGGGCGGCGGCGAAGTACTTGTTCTTGCCCAGGTCGGCGACGGTCTTGATGCCGAACGCGGCCTTGAGGTGCTCGGCGTCGGCGTCGGTGACGCCGGCCAGGGCGCTGACGGGGGCCTTGAGGACCTCCTCCAGGCTGCTGTCCTCGTAGGCCTTGTCGAGGTACTTGGACAGGTCGGCGGACACGGCCACGGGGGCTCCTGGTGTTGTCGTCGGGCGGGCCGCGCAGCCTGGCAGCAGCACTGCCCCGAGGGCAAGCAGCCACCTACCTGACCGCGAACTCGACCCACAGCGGGTAGTGGTCGGAGATCCGCCAGGACAGGTCGGTGCGGCTCATGCCGGGGTAGACGACGTTGGGGAAGTCGAACGACCCGGCGTGGCCGGTGTAGGTCATCGACAGCGCCGGGGTGCCGTGCTCGCCGGTGAACCAGGCGATCTGGTCGTAGAAGTGCGGGGCGGCCGGGTCGTCGGTGATCGTGCGGGGCACGGCGTTGAGCTGCTCGCGGTGGGTGCAGGCCGGTGGAGGTGAACGCCTCGTACTGCGGGTCGCCGCGCGCGGTCGATGTTGAAGTCGCCCAGGGCGATCAGGTTCTGGTTCCCAGTCGTCGACCTGGTTGGCCCAGCCGGCGAGCCACTGGGCGATGCCGCGCAGCTCGCCGGTGCGGTCGCCGGGGCTCTTGCCCCACAGCACGTGCAGGGTGACCAGGATGAAGGTCTTGCTGCCGGACCGGAAGCTGACCGCGTAGGGGGTGCGGGCGAACTGCCGGTCGAGCGCGCCGGCCGCCACGGGCTGGTCGGTCGGCACGACGAGCTCACCGGCCAGGCCGCTGGCTGCACCCGCCGGCTGTCGTAGACGAACGCCAGGCGCTCGTCGTTGCCGGCTGCCCCGGCGACCACGTCGGTCAGGATCAGCCCCCAGTTCGGCCCCAGGGCCTTGAGCAGGTGCCGCAGCGCCCGGATGTTGCCCTTGACCTCCTGGACGGCGACCACGTCGAACCGCGACACGATCTCGGCCACGTAGGCCAGCGCCCGCAGGTCCCGCTTCGGGCTGTCCCGCGGACCGGCCTGCCACAGCACCGTCAGGTCGCCGAAGGCCCGGATGTTCCAGGTGGCGATCAGCAGGTTGCGGTCGAGCTGCCTTGGCGGGCACGACGCCGTCCAGCGCCTCCCGCAGCACGGCCAGCTCGGCTGCGACCTCGGCCGGCATCGGGTCGACATCGTTGGCTCTGCCCGTCGTCGCGGCCACGGGAGCAGTGTGGGCGTCTGGGCGTGAGGTGACCAGGAGCCAGCTCGCCGTCGTGCTGCCGGCTTGACCAGCGCCGCGACGAGCACGGTCACCGGTGTCCGCAACGCGTTGCGCTTGCGGCCCACGCGGACGACCGCTGACGCCGGCAGGGGCGTCCGCGTGCTGCTGCTACGGCAGCTCCGACACCCGTCTCTGCGCGCCGGGACATGGCTGTCCACAGGGCGTCCCCGATCTTGGGCGCAGTGTTCTAGGTTTCTGCCGCTCCGCGGGGTCGCGGGGGTCCGGGCTGGTCGGGCGGGAGGTGAGCGGGTCGGTGGGTGCGGTCGACACGGTGGAGGCCGAGGTCCGCGAGCTGGTGCGGCGGCGCGGCCTGGACCCGGTGGAGGACCGGGCGGTGGTGCGTCGCCTCGTGGAGGAGGTGGTCGCCGACTACGACGAGCGGTCGCTGACGTCGTCGTTGCCGCCGCTGGTGGACCGGCCGGTGGCGGCGCGGGCGGTGTACGACGCGGTGGCGGGGTTCGGGCCGTTGCAGCGGCACCTGGACGACCCGACGGTCGAGGAGGTCTGGATCAACGAGCCGGGCCGGGTGTTCGTCGCACGGCACGGGCGTTCGGAGTTGACGACGACGATCCTGTCCGACGGCGCAGGTGCGTGACCTGGTCGAGAAGATGCTCAAGAGCACCGGGCGGCGGGTCGACCTGAGCACGCCGTTCGTGGACGCGATGCTGCCGGACGGCAGCCGGTTGCACGTGGTGATCCCGGACATCACGCGGCGGCACTGAGCGTCAACATCCGCAAGTTCGTGCTGCCGGCGGGGACGCTGGACGAGCTGGTGGGGCTGGGCACGTTGACCGCTCAGGCGGCACGGTTCCTGGAGGCGGCGGTCGTCGCGGGGCTCAACATCATCGTCGCGGGCGGGACGCAGGCCGGGAAGACGACGCTGCTCAACTGCCTCGCCGGTGCGGTCCCGGGCCGCGAGCGCGTCATCACCTGCGAGGAGGTCTTCGAGCTGCGGCTCGGGCTGCCCGACGTGGTGGCGATGCAGACGCGTCAGGCGAACCTCGAGGGCAGCGGGCGAGATCCCCCTGCGCCGGCTCGTCAAGGAGGCGCTGCGGATGCGGCCGGACCGGATCCTCGTCGGCGAGGTCCGCCAGGAGGAGTGCCTCGACCTGCTCATCGCGCTCAACAGCGGGCTGCCGGGCATGTGCTCGATCCACGCCAACAGCGCCCGCGAGGCCATCGTGAAGATGTGCACCCTGCCGCTGCTGGCGGGGGAGAACGTCGGCCACGCCTTCGTCGTCCCGACCGTGGCCAGCTGCGTCGACATCGTGGTGCACACCGCGAAGGACGGCTCCGGTCACCGGCGGGTGCGGGAGGTCGTGGCGGTGCCGGGTCGGGTCGAGGGCGACGTCGTCGAGGTGGCCGACCTGTTCTCCACGCGCGACGGCCGGCTGGTCCGCGCCGAGGGCTTCCCCCCGCACGCCGAGCGCTTCGAGTGGGCGGGCATCGACCTGCCGCGGCTCCTGGCCCAGGACGCCTGATGGGCGCGCTGCTGGGGCTGCTCCTCGGGCTCGGGCTGCTGCTCGTGTGGCGGTCCGGCGGTCGGGCGCCGCTGCGCGCCCCCCGGGGCGCCACGTGGCAGGACCGTACGCAGGACCTGCTGACCCAGGCGGGTGTCGAGGGCGTGACGCCTGCTCGGCTGATCGCGGCCTGCGCGGCGCTCGGCGCGGTGGTCTTCGTGCTCGTCCTGGGCACCAGCCGCGTGCCGGTCATCGCCGCCGCCTTCGGGCTGTTCGGCGCGCTGGCGCCGGTCGCGCTGGTCCGACGCCGGCGCGTGCAGCGGCAGGTCGAGCTGCGCGAGGTCTGGCCGGAGGCGGTCGACAACCTGGCCAGTGCGGTGCGTGCGGGGCTCTCGCTGCCCGAGGCGCTCAGCCAGCTCGGGGTGCGCGGGCCCGAGCAGCTGCGACCCGCTTTCCGCCGGTTCGGCGAGGACTACCGCGCCAGCGGCCGGTTCGCCGAGTCGCTCGACCGGCTGAAGACGGCGCTGGCCGACCCGGTCGGCGACCGCGTCGTCGAGGCGCTGCGCCTGGCCCGCGAGGTCGGCGGCACCGACCTCGGACGCCTGCTGCGGACCCTGTCGGCGTTCCTGCGCGAGGACGCCCGCACCCGGGCCGAGCTCGAGACCCGGCAGGGCTGGACGGTCAACGCCGCCCGGCTCGCGCTGTGCTCGCCGTGGGTCCTGCTGCTGCTGCTGTCGCTCCAGCCCGAGACGGTGGCGGCCTACAACACGACCGCCGGCGCGTTCGTCCTGCTGCTGGGTGGCGGGACGTCGCTCGTCGCCTACCGCGTGATGCTGCGCATCGCACGCCTCCCGACCGAGCGGCGGGTGCTGCGGTGAGCCTCGCGCAGGGTGTCGGTCTGGGCCTGCTCGCGGGCACGGGCCTGTGCCTCGCCGCCACGCGGGTGCCGTACGCGCGCCGACCGACGCTCGACGACCGCCTGGCGCCCTACCTGCGCGACGCTCCCCGCCGCTCGCGGCTCCTCGCCGCGCCCGAGACCCTGACGCCGTTCCCGACGCTCGAGCGGGTGCTGCGCCCGGTGCTCGGCGACCTGGTGGCTGCGGTGGAGCGCTGGGTCGGCGGCGTCACCGGCGTACGCCGGCGGCTGGACCAGCTCGGCGGCACGACGACGGTGGAGCAGTTCCGGACCGAGCAGGTCCTCTGGGGAGCGTTCGGGCTCGCCGGTGCGCTCGGCCTGTGCCTGCTCGTGCTCGCCGGGCGGGGGAACGTCAGCCCGCTCGGCGTGCTCGGGCTGTGCCTGGCGGCCACCCTCGCGGGCGTGCTCGGCCGCGACCGGTGGCTGACCCGGCAGGTCCGCGACCGCGACGCCCGCATGCTCGAGGAGTTCCCGACCGTGGCCGAGCTGCTGGCGCTGGCCGTCACGGCGGGCGAGGGCCCGGTGGGTGCGCTCGAGCGGGTGCACCGCCTGAGCTCCGGCGAGCTGAGCAAGGAGCTCGGGAGGGCGCTGGCCGAGGCGCGGGCCGGTTCCGGGCTGGTGCCGGCGCTCGAGGGCATCTCCCGCCGGACCACGCTGGCGCCGCTGGCCCGCTTCGTCGACGGCGTCGCGATCGCCGTCGAGCGCGGCACGCCCCTCGCTGAGGTGCTGCGGGCTCAGGCGGTCGACGTCCGCGAGGCCGGCAAGCGGACCATGCTCGAGACCGCCGGGCGCAAGGAGATCGGGATGATGGTCCCGGTCGTGTTCCTCGTGCTGCCCGTGACCGTGCTCTTCGCCTTGTTCCCCGGGTTCTTCTCCCTCTCGCTGGTGGCCGGATGAGCCCCGCGACCCTCGTCGTCCCCGCTGCGTCCTCCGGTGGTGGGGCCGGTCCTTCCCGTACGACCCGTCCTCCTGGAGGTAGCCGTGCCGCACCTGTCCCTCGCCCTGACCGCCCTCGTCCTGCGCGTCGTCGGTCGGCTCGACGACGACCGTGAGCGCGGTGACGTCCCTGGCTGGGTGCTCATCACGATCATGACGGCCGGGCTCGTGACGGCGATCTGGGTCGTGGCCAAGGACCAGCTCGAGACGATCCTCGACAACGCCCTGAACTCGGTGCAGTCCCCGGGCGGGAAGGGCTGAGTGCGCGTCCCGGTCCGGCCGACCGGGGACGACGGCAACGGGGTCGTCGAGTTCGTGCTCGTCACGGTGCTGCTGCTCGCGCTGTTCCTCGTCGTCGCCCAGGTCGGTGTCGCGCTGCACACCCGCAACGTGCTCGTCGCGGCGGCGGCCGAGGGTGCGCGCTACGGCGCCAACGCCGACCGCACGCCCGAGCAGGGCGCGCAACGGGCGCTGCAGGTCGTCGGCGAGGCCCTGTCCGGCGACGTCGCCTCGAGCGCGGCCGCCGTGGCGGTGCTGGACGACCCGCGGGTCGTCGACGTGCGCGTCACCGCGTCGCTGCCGGTGCTGTTCCTGTCCGTCGGCCCGCTGCAGCTGACGGTCCACGGCCACGCGTACGAGGAGGCGCCGTGAGGCGCGGCGACGACGGCAACGCGCTGGTGGAGTTCACCTGGCTCGCGGTGCTGCTCATGGTGCCGCTGGTCTACGTGCTGCTGTCGGCCTTCGCGGTGCAGCGGGCCGCCTTCGGCGTGACCGAGGCGGCCCGGCAGGCCGGGCGGGCGTACGCGCGGGCGCCTGACCCGGCGACCGGGCTCGAGCGGGCCCGCGCCGCCAGCGACCTCGCCCTGGCCGACCAGGGCATCGCGGACGCTCCGCCGCCGGTGGTCAGCGACCCGACCGGACTCGCGCCCGGGAGCCGCGTGCGCGTGACGGTGACCTACGCCGTGCCGCTCCCCGTGCTCGGCCTGCTCGTGCCCGGCGACCCCGGACCGGTGATCCCGGTGCGGGCCACGCACGTGGCGGTCGTCGACACCTTCACGGCCGCCCGGTGAGGCGCGTGCCCCACGGCGACGACGGGTCCGTGCTCGTCCTCGTCCTCGGGCTGTTCGCCGTCCTGCTGCTGCTCGTCGGGGTCGTCGTCGACGTCAGCGCCGTCGTGCTCGCGCGCCGCTCGCTGTCGAGCACGGCCGACGGCGCGGCGGTGGCCGCGGCGCAGGCGCTCGACGAGGCCGTCTTCTACACCCGGGGTCCGGGCGAGGGGGTGCCGCTGTCGCCGGCGGGCGTCGCGCAGCAGGTCGCGTCGTACGCCGGCGCCGTCGCGGACGACCAGCCGGGGCTCGTGCTCACGGGAGCGGTCGACGGCGGCTACACGGCGGTGGTGACCGCGCGGCGGACGGTCGAGGTGCCCTTCGGCGGGTGGCTCGGCGTGGGCGCCGGTCGAGCTGGAGGTCACGGCCCGCGCCCGCTCGCCGCTGGTCGAGTGACCCGGGCGAGCAGGTCCGCCGGTCGGAGCAGCACGTCGACCGGCCGGGTCGCCCGCCAGGCCTGCTCGCCCGCGACCCGCGCGACCTCGGCGTACGTCCCGTCGTGCAGCTCCAGGACGGTCAGCGACGGCTGGTCGGGGTCGACGACCCAGTACGACGGGACGCCCGCCTCCTCGTGACGCCCGGCGCTCGGCGACCAGGTCCCAGCTGCGGGTGGCGGGGGACAGCACCTCGACGACGAGCAGCGGGACCTGCTCGACGCGCTGGGCGTCGAGGCCGGCTCGGCGGACCACGACGACGTCGGGCTGCACCTGGCCCTGCGGGCCGAGACGCAGGTCGGTGGGGGCGACGTCGACCTGGACGCCTGGAGGGCGGGCGGCCGCAGCAGGACGGCGAGCTCCAGCACGACCTGCTGGTGGCGCAGCGACGGGGCCGGGCTCCTCGCGAGCTCACCGTCGAGCAGCTCGTGGCGCTGCCCGTCGTCGGGCAGCCGGTCGAGGTCGTCCGCGGTGAACCCCTCGTCCACCGCGGTCGTCGTCACCTGCGTCACGGCCCTCCCCTCGACGCGCCACGTCGAGGACACTGCCGGACCGGGGGCCGCCGCGACGGTCCTCCTGCCGGGGCTGTGGACAGGAGGCGCGTGGCGAGCTGGGAGGACGTCCGGCGCGTGGCGACCGGCCTGCCCGGCGCGGTCGAGGACGTCGGCGAGCGCACGACCGCCTGGCGCGTCGGCGGCAAGGCCTTCGCCTGGGAGCGGGTCCTGCGGCGGGGCGAGCGCGAGCAGCTCGGGGAGCGCGCTCCCGACGGGCCGGCGCTCGGGCTGCGCGTCGCCGACGTCGACGACGTCCAGGGGCTGGTCGCCGGGCGGCCGGACCTGTTCCTCACGGTCGCGGGCTACGGCGTGCACCCGATGGTGCTGCTGCACGTGGAGCGGGCGTCGGCGGAGGACCTCGAGGAGGCGCTCACCGACGCGTGGCTCGCGCGGGCGCCGACGCGGCTCCGCACGGCCTTCCTCGCAGGGCCGTCCCCGTGACGTCCGTCCCCGTCACGTCCGCCCCCGCGACGTCAGACCCCGCGACGTCAGACCCCGCGACGTCAGACCCCGCGACGTCAGCCCCTGTGACGTCCGCCCCCGTGACACGCCGCAGGCTGCAGCAGCGACCGCGCGCACCGGCCGGCGGTGCGGCGCGCGCCCGAGCTGACAGGCACCACACGGGCCGCCTGCCTACGGTGGGGTAGATGACCACCGCCGCCGCCCGCAGGGGGAGCGTGCAGCCCTGGCTGAGCGCGCTCGCCCGGCTGCTGCTGGCGGCCGTCTTCGCCGTCGCCGGCGCCGCCAAGCTGCCCGACCCGGCCGAGAGCGTGCGGGCCGTGCGGGCCTACCGGCTGCTGCCCGAGGGGGCGGTGCACCTCGTGGCGTACGGCCTGCCCGTGCTCGAGGTGGCCCTCGCCGCGCTGCTGCTGCTCGGGATCGCGACGCGGGTCGGCGCGCTGATCAGCGCCGCGCTGCTGGCCGTCTTCGTCGCCGGCATCGCGTCGGTCGCCGCCCGCGGCCTGTCGATCGACTGCGGCTGCTTCGGCGGCGGCGGGGCGGTGGGGGAGGGCGACACCCACTACTCCGCCGAGCTGCTGCGCGACGCCGGCCTGCTCGTCGTCGCCCTCGCGCTGGCCCGCTGGCCGCGCAGCCGCCTGTCGCTCGACCACCTGCTGACCGACACCCCTGACCTCGTGGAGGACCCCGCATGACCCAGCCGAACCGCCGCGAGGCCGCCCGCGAGCGCGCCCGCGAGGACCGCGCCGCCGCCCTCGCCGGCGCCAGGCGCCGCCGCAACGGCGTGGTCGCCGGCGTGGTCGTCGCCGTCCTCGCCGTGGTTGTCGGCCTCGGCGTGCTCGTGCAGGCCGGCCGGGGCAGCACGTCGGCGAGCAGCGCGGTCCCCGGCAACCTCACCCAGGGCGGCGTGCTGGTCGGCCAGGCGTCCGCGCCGGTGACGGTCACGGTCTACGAGGACTTCCAGTGCCCGGTCTGCAAGCAGTTCGAGCAGACCACCGGTCCGGCCCTGCAGCAGCTCGTCGACAGCGGCAAGGTCAAGGTCATCGCCAGGCCGGTGGCCATCCTCGACCGGGCCTCGAGCACGCAGTACTCCACGCGCGCGCTCAACGCCGCCGCCTGCGTCGTCGACGCCAAGCCCGAGGCCTACCCGCAGTTCGCGCACCTGCTGTTCGAGCAGCAGCCTGAGGAGGGCGGCGCGGGCCTGCCCGACAGCGCGCTCGTCGCGGCGGCGCAGCAGGCCGGCGCCGGCGACATCTCCTCCTGCGTCGCGGACAAGACGTACGAGGGGTGGGCCGCCCGCACGACCGACCAGGCCTCGCAGGACGGCCTCACCGGCACGCCGTACGTCCTCGTCGACGGCACGCAGCTGCGCAGCCCGACCCCGGACGCGCTCACGGCCGCCGTCGCCGCGGCCTGACCGGCCGTAGCCTGCGGCCGGTGCGCCGCCTGATCCTGCTGCCCCTGCTCGCCGCGACCGCCTGCGGCACCTCGCCGGCGACGTCAGCGGCGCCCGGGGACGACCGCCCGCCGGCCGTCAGCGCCGCCCCGACGCTGCTGCCCGACGGCACGGTGCCCTGGGTCGACGAGCCGGCGGGCCTGCGCGAGTACGACCTGCAGCTGCCCCCGGCGCCCTCGGTCGCGGGCGCGCAGCCGTGCCGCGCCGACCAGCTCGAGGCGGTGCTGCCCCGCTGGCGGCGTCAGGGCGACGGCGGCGAGCCCGGCGTGCGGCGCCCCCCGCCCGGCCTCATCGGGCAGGTCGAGGTCGCGCTGCGCGGCGACCGCGCCTGCACCCTGCAGGGGACCGCCCGCGTACGGCTGCTCGTCGACGGCGCGCCGGCGCCGGTGCAGTACAGCGACCGCGTCGCCCCCGAGGCGGAGCGGCGCACCACGACGGTCACCGCCGAGCGGGGCGCCGGGCTGCGCCTGGACTGGAGCCCGCCGTACTGCGCGGCGCCCGGCGCCCAGGAGCTCGTCGTCGGGCTGCCCGACGACGGCGGCGAGCTCCGTGTCCCGGTGCGCGAGCCCGCTACCCCGCCGTGCACGGGCAGCCCCGAGGGTGACCGCGGCCTGCGCACCGTCGTGTCCGGCGGCGTCTTCGAGCCCGCCCCGGTGCCCACCCCGCTGGACTCCCCGCTCGCCGTGCTGCGGGCGACCGCCGAGCAGGTGCCGGCGACCGCCCGGGCGGGGAACAGCCTGGACTGGGTCGTGCGGCTGACCAACCCGACCGCGACCGCCGTCGCGCTCGACCCCTGCCCCGGCCAGCTGCTGGAGTCGCTCGTGCAGAGCACCGGCGACGCGGCCGGCGTCAACACCTCCACCGTCTACCGGCTGAACTGCCGGCCGGTGCGCGAGGTCCCCGCCGGCGGCAGCGTCGCCTTCCAGGTGCGCGTGCCGGTGCCCGCCGCCCCGCCCGGGCCGGTGCAGAGCGTCGCCTGGCGCCTGCTGTCGCCCCGGCTGGCCGGCGAGGACGGGCTGCGCGTCGGCTTCACGGTGCCCCTGGCCTGACGCCGGCCACTAGGCTCGGTCCTCGTGGCTGACCGGACGTCCGACCTGCAGGCCCTCGACGCCACGCTCGACGAGCATCGAGAAGGTCCTCGACCTGCCCCGGCTGCGCATCGAGCTGCGCGACCTCGAGGAGCAGGCCGGGCTGCCCGACCTGTGGGACGACCAGGCCAAGGCGCAGGAGGTCACCGGCCGGCTGTCGGCCGTGCAGGCCGACATCACCCGCGTCGAGGGCCTGCGCAGCCGGCTCGACGACGTGGGCCTGATGTTCGAGATGGCCGCCGAGGAGGACGACGACGCGGCGCTCGGCGAGGCCGAGGGCGAGCTGACCGCCCTGCAGCGCGAGATCAGCAGCCTGGAGGTCCGCACCCTGCTGTCCGGGCCGTACGACGAGCGCGAGGCGCTGGTGCAGATCTCGCCCGGCGCGGGCGGCGTCGACAGCCAGGACTGGGCGATGATGCTCTGGCGGATGTACGCCCGCTGGGCCGAGAAGCGCGGCTACCCCGTCGACGTGCTCGAGTGGCAGGACGCCGAGGAGGCCGGCGTGAAGAGCGTCGTCTTCCAGGTCAAGGCGCCCTACGCCTACGGCATCCTCGCCGGCGAGCACGGCGTGCACCGCCTGGTGCGGATCAGCCCCTTCGACAACCAGGCGCGGCGCCAGACGAGCTTCGCGGCGATCGACGTGACCCCGGTGGTGTCGACGACCGACGCGGTCGAGGTCGACGAGAAGGAGATCCGCGTCGACGTGTTCCGCTCGAGCGGCCCGGGCGGCCAGGGCGTCAACACCACCGACTCGGCGGTGCGCATCACCCACCTGCCCAGCGGCATCGTCGTGAGCTGCCAGAACGAGCGCAGCCAGATCCAGAACCGCGCCACCGCCATGATCGTGCTGGCGACCAAGCTGCTCGAGCGCAAGCGCGAGGAGGAGGCGGCCACGATGGACGCGATCCGCGGGGGCAAGGCCGACGTCGCCTTCGGCTCGCAGATCCGCAACTACGTGCTGCACCCCTACCAGATGGTCAAGGACCTGCGTACGGGCGTGGAGACCGGCCAGACCGGGGCGGTCCTCGACGGCGAGATCGACGAGCTCGTCGAGGCGGCGATCCGGTGGCGCCGCGAGCAGGCCGACGCGCCCGCCGACGCGCTCTAGCCCGCTCCGGTCGGCTGCGGTCCGCCCCGGTCGGCGTCAGCCCTCGACGAACCGCTCGTCGAGACCGGCCCGCCAGCGGTCCCGCCGCTGCTGCTCCGTCTGCTCCCACCACGGCGTGCCGCGCTCGCCGAGCGCGGTCTTGGCCCGAGACACCTCGCGGCGCGCCGCGGCCTCCGCCTCGGCGTCGCCCGCGCGCAGTGCCGCGCCCACCGCCCGCCGGGCGCTCATGAGCTGGCGCCGCAGCGCCGCCGCGACGTCCTCGGGCAGGTCCGGGTCGCTCGCCCGCCAGCGGCGACCGTCCACGACGACGTGGTGGCCGTCGGGCGTCCGCTCGACCACCGGATCAGGCGAGCAGCAGGGCGAGCACGAGCAGGACCAGCGCGAGCAGCAGCACCGGGCCGGCCGGCAGCGACGTGCGCAGCGACTCGCGGGACGCCCGGCAGGTCGGGCACCGGCCCTCGCCGACGCGCCCGCCGCAGGCCGCGCAGAGCAGGTCGTCGACGCCCACCGCTGCCTCCTCCCGACCTGAGCGCGCCGTCCGGCGCCCCTCCAGTGTCCCGCACCCCGCGCGGTCCCGCACCTACACTCGGGTCCTGTGATCCGGCTCGAGCGCGTGAGCAAGACCTACCCCACCGGCACCCGTCCCGCACTCGACGGTGTGGACGTCGACATCGACAAGGGCGAGTTCGTCTTCCTCGTCGGGTCGTCGGGATCGGGCAAGAGCACCTTCCTGCGGCTGCTGCTGCGCGAGGAGAAGCCGACGGTCGGCAAGGTGCACGTCGCGGGCAAGGACCTCACGACGCTGTCGTCGTGGAAGGTGCCGGCGCTGCGCCGCTCGATCGGCTGCGTCTTCCAGGACTTCCGGCTGCTGCCCAACAAGACCGTCACGCAGAACGTCGCGTTCGCCCTCGAGGTGATCGGCAAGCCCAAGCACCAGGTCGACCGGATCGTCCCGGAGGTGCTCGAGCTCGTCGGGCTGGAGGGCAAGGGCGGCCGGATGCCCGACGAGCTCTCCGGTGGCGAGCAGCAGCGCGTGGCGGTGGCCCGCGCCTTCGCCAACAAGCCGATGATCCTGCTGGCCGACGAGCCGACCGGCAACCTCGACCCGAGCACCAGCGTCGGGATCATGAAGCTGCTCGACCGCATCAACCGCACGGGCACCACGGTCGTCATGGCGACGCACGACGCCGCCATCGTCGACTCGATGCGCCGCCGCGTCGTCGAGCTGGCCAGCGGCAAGGTCGTGCGCGACCAGTCCCGCGGCGTCTACGGGTACGGCGGCTGACCCGGCCCCGTCCCGCCCGCCCCCGCCGTACGCCCCCTCCAGGAACCGGAGTCCCCATGCGCCTGCGCACGGTCGGCAGCGAGGCCGTCCTCGGCCTGCGCCGCAACCTGGTCATGTCCATCGCCGCGATCGTCACGGTCGCGGTGTCGCTGGCCTTCGTCGGCACGGCGTTCCTCGTCAACAAGACGGTCACCGACATCCGCGAGATCTTCTACACCCAGATCGAGATCTCGATCTTCCTCGACGAGGACGTCACCGATCCGCAGCGCCAGGAGATCACCTCCGTGCTGGGCAGCCTGCCGCTGGTGCAGGACGTCGTCTACGAGAGCAAGGCCGAGGCCTACCGGCGCTTCCAGCTGCAGTTCCAGGACCAGCCGGACCTGCTGTCCAACGTCACCGAGGACGCCCTGCCGGAGTCCTACCGCGTCAAGCTCACCGACCCGACGCAGTACGACGTCGTCGCCAGCGCGGTCCGCGACCTGCCCGGGGTGGGGGAGGTCGTCGACTACCGCAAGTACCTCGACGACCTGTTCGCGATCCTCAACGGGCTGCGCACGGCCGCCTTCGCCACGGCGCTGGTGCAGCTCGTCGCGGCGGTGCTGCTCATCGGCAACACGGTGCGCGTCGCGGCCTTCTCCCGGCGGCGCGAGACCGGGGTCATGCGCCTGGTGGGCGCGACGCGGCTCTACATCCAGCTGCCCTTCCTGCTCGAGGGCATCGTCGCCGGGCTGCTCGGCGCCGGGCTCGCGATCGGCCTCATCGACCTGGGCAAGGTGCTGGTGCTCGACCGCACCCTGGCGCCGCTGTTCCGCTCCGGCGTCATCCCGTCGGTGAGCGGCGCCGACATCCTGTCGATCTCGCCCTACCTGATCGGCCTGGGCGTCGTCATCAGCGGGCTGGCCTCCCTGATCACCCTGCAGCGCTACCTGCGCGTCTGAGCCCTACGCTGGGGCGGTGAAGGGACCGGAGCGGGGGACGAAGGGCGCGCCGCCCAAGCTCGTCGCGCAGAACAAGAAGGCCCGGCACGACTACTCCATCGAGGACGTCTTCGAGGCCGGGATCGTCCTGACCGGCACCGAGGTCAAGTCGCTGCGGCAGGGCCGCGCGTCGCTCGTCGACGCGTACGCCGACATCCGCGACGGCGAGGCGTGGATGCACGGGGTGCACATCCCGGAGTACACCGAGGGCACCTGGAACAACCACGCCCCCCGCCGGGTGCGCAAGCTGCTGCTGCACCGGTCGGAGATCGAGCGGCTGCTCGGCAAGACCAAGGAGAGCGGTGTGGCCCTCGTGCCGCTGTCGCTCTACTTCAAGGACGGCCGCGCCAAGGTCGAGGTGGCGCTCGCCCGCGGCCGCAAGGCGCACGACAAGCGGCAGGCGCTCGCCGAGCGCGACGCGGCCAAGGAGATCCGCAACGCCATGGGCCGCAACGCGAAGGGCATGCGGGCCGAGCGACGTGCTCGCTCCTGACGTCGAGGCGGCACCCGTCCGCGCGCTGTGGCAGGGCCTCGGGCTGCCCGGCCTCGTCGACCTGCACGTGCACTTCATGCCGCGGCCGGTGATGGACAAGGTCTGGGCCTACTTCGACCGCGCCGGCCCGCTCACCGGCTCGCCCTGGCCGATCGCCTACCGCACCGACGAGGCCGACCGGCTCGCCCGGCTGCGGGCGATGGGGGTGCGCGCCTTCGGCTCGCTCGTCTACCCGCACAAGCCCGCGATGGCCGAGTGGCTCAACGCCTGGGCGGAGGACTTCGCCGCCGAGCACCCCGACGTCGTGCGGACCGCGACGTTCTACCCCGAGGAGGGCGTCGGGGCGTACGTCGGTCGTGCCCTCGACGGCGGCGCCCGCCTGTGGAAGGCGCACGTGCAGGTGGGGGCGTACGACCCGCGCGACCCGCTGCTGGACGACGTCTGGGGGCAGCTCGCCGACGCGGGCGTGCCGGTGGTCGTGCACTGCGGCAGCGGACCGACGCCGGGGGCCTCCACCGGGCCGGGGCCGTTCGGCGAGGTGCTGGCGCGCCACCCGGCGCTGACCGCCGTCGTCGCGCACCTGGGCATGCCGGAGTACGCCGAGTTCCTCGACCTCGCCGAGCGCCACGACCGGGTGCACCTCGACACCACGATGGCCTTCACGTCGTTCACCGAGCAGCGGATGCCCTTCCCGCGCGGCCTCCTGCCGCGGCTCGTCGCGCTGCAGGACCGCGTCGTGCTCGGCAGCGACTTCCCCAACACGCCCTACCCGTACGTCCACCAGCTCGAGTCGCTCGTCGACCTCGGGCTGGGGGAGGACTGGCTGCGGGCGGTCCTGCACGACAACGCTGCCCGGCTCGTCGGGCTGGACCATCCCCGGGAGGGCGCGTGACCACCTACCTGCTCGTCGACGGCGAGAACCTCGACGCGACGCTCGGCAACCACCTGCTCGGCGGGCGCCGCCCGGCGTCGGAGGAGCGGCCGCGCTGGGACCGGGTGCGCGGCTTCGCCGGCGGGGCCTTCGGCGAGCCCGACGAGGTGCGCGGCCTGTTCTTCCTCAACGCCTCCTCGGGCAACCTGCCGATGAGCTTCGTGCAGGCGCTCATGGCGATGGACTACCGGCCGATCCCGCTGTCGGGCACCGCGCAGGAGAAGGTCGTCGACATCGGCATCCAGCGCACCCTCGACGCGCTGGTCGGCCGGCCCGGCGACGTGGTGCTGGCCAGCCACGACGGCGACTTCCTGCCGCACGTCGAGGCGCTGCTCGACGGGACCCGCCAGGTCGGCGTGCTGGGCTTCCGGGAGTACCTCTCCTCGGGCTACACCGCGCTGGTCGACAAGGGGCTGAAGCTGTTCGACCTCGAGGACGACACGGGCTGCTTCACCGTCGCGCTGCCGCGGGTGCGGATCATCCCGCTGACCTCGTTCGACCCGACGCGCTACCTGTAGGCCGGCCCTTCCGGCGACGATCTACCGCTGCGGGCGGGCGACACGCCGTACGAGTGCGCCGTGCGCGGTCGATCGTCCGGACGGGGGTGTCGGGAGGGGCGCTCCGGGGGTAGCGTTGGCCTGCAAGCAACAGCAGCACCGACCAGGGGGTGACAGGTCTCGACTCCGGATGTCGAGTCAGGGGAAGCGGGCCGAGGAAGCCGACGATGATCTCGTTAACCAACAACGTCGGAACACACACAAGCGCCGACAACAGTCCGCGCGCCCAGCACTTCGCCCTCGCGGCTTAGTAGCTGAGCTGTCAGCCTGAGAGAGCCTCCGGCTCAGGACCTGGCATCGCTAGGAGGACCACCACCCGTCTTGGCCGCGGGGGCGGGTGGTGAACCACTGCGGCTGAGCCCGTTCCCGGGGTGCTGGTGCCACCGGGAGGGCCGAGAAAAGCAGAGCCAGCTGCGCCCGGAGAAGCCCTGATGCGGTACCGGAGGACGCGGGTTCGATTCCCGCCACCTCCAAGAGCGTGACGTCCGCACCCACGTACGCACGTTGTTGGACCCGCCCCTGCGGGAGCCCCGGCTCCGGCAGGGGCGGTCCCGTGTCTAGACCTTGCCCTTGAGCAACCGGTGCCAGTAGACCTGCGGCAGGACGTACCGGTCGAAGAACCAGGTGGCCCGCCGCGGCTTCGCCAGGTCGAGCACCCGCGCCGAGGGGATCGCCTTCCCGCTGCGGTCGACCTCGCCGAGCAGCAGCGTGTGCCGCCCGGTGGTGATCGGCAGGACCGTGTAGCCGTCGTAGCGCTGCAGCTGCCCGCCGTCGCGCGCCGCGGCCAGGTTGCTCGACAGCACCTTCACCTGCTTGCGCAGCGCGCCCCCGGACGAGCGGGTCTGCAGCGCCGCGGCGTCGCCGATCGCCCAGACCGAGGGCGCGCGCCGCGACCGCAGCGTCTCGGGGTCGATGTCGACGAGGCCGGGGGAGGCGTCGCCGGCGAGCCCGCTGTCGGCGATCCAGCCCGGCGCGCGGTAGTGCGGCACGACGTGCCCGAGGTCGAGGTCGTCGAGGACCTGCGGCCCGGTCGGCGTCGAGACCGTCACCGCCCGGCCGTACGGGTCGACCTCCGCGACCCGCGCCCCGCGCAGGACGTGCACGCCGTACGAGGCGAACAGCGCCTCGAGCCGCTCGTCGGCCGCGGGCAGCCCGGTCGCCGTGGCGTCCGGCAGCACCAGCGTCACGTCGACGTCGCCGAGCACGCCGGCGCGGCGCCACGTGTCGCAGGCCAGGAACAGCGGCTTGAGCGCGGTCGGCCCGCACGGCGCGGGCTCCGGCGGCACGGTGAACAGCGCTCGGCCGGCGGTCAGCGACTGCACCCGCGGCCACACCTGCGGCGCCGAGCTCGGGACGTACGACGACACCGCCCACCCGTCGAGGTAGGCCAGCTGCAGCCCAGGGGTGGCGTCCCAGTCCTCGACCATGCCGGGGCAGAGCACCAGCGTCGACCACGACAGGGTGCGACCGCTGCGCAGGCGGACCGTCGAGGTGGCCGCGTCGACGCCGACGACGCTGTCGCGCACCCACGTGCAGCCCTCCGGCACGACGTCGGCCATCGGCCGGTCGACGTCGGACATCGACGCCTCGCCGGCGCTGACGTAGTTGAGCAGCGGGCGGTAGCGGTGCACCGGCTGCGGCGCGACGAGGGCGACGTCGCGCCACCCGTCCTCGAGCAGCCGCGCCGCCAGGGAGATGCCGGCGTTGCCGCCCCCCACGATGAGCACCTCGGAGTGCACGCCCGCTCCTGTCGTCGTCCCGCTGGTCGCCCCACCCTCGCCGCGCCCGGGCCCGTGCGCCACCCCGCGTCCCCCCGCGCCCCGGGTTTCCGCCCGGGCCGGCGCGAGCACACCCGGGGCAACCCGAGGAGAACCCGTGGCAGGACCGCCCAACCCGACCGCACTGCTCGCGAGGTTCATCCGGTGGCGGGTCGACGCCGCGCGCGAGCCGCAGCCGCCGAACGGCGTGGTCGTGAAGGCGCAGCAGCCGCTCTACGACCTGCTCAACAAGTACTACTTCCGGCTCGAGATCGACGGGTTCGAGCGCGTGCCCGACCGGCCGTGCCTGCTGGTCGGGGTGCACTCCGGCGGCACCCTGACGATGGATGCCTGGACCCTCATCGCCGCCTGGGAGAAGCACTTCCGCGGCGAGCGGCTGCTGCACGGCACCGCGCACGACGTGCTCATGGCGCTGCCGGGGCTCGGTGACTACTTCAAGGCCGTCGGCGTGCTGCCGGCCGACCGCAAGAGCGTCACGGCCGCTCTCGCCCGCGGCGAGGACGTCGTGGTGTGGCCCGGCGGCGACGTCGACGCGCTGCGCAGCTGGCGACGTCGTGACGTCGCGACGCTGGCCGGGCGCAAGGGCTTCGTGCGGCAGGCGATCCGCTCGGGGGTCCCGATCGTGCCGGTGGCGACGGTCGGCGGGCACGACACCGTCTTCGTGGTGTCGGAGGGCAGGTGGCTGGCCGACGTGGCCGAGAAGGTCGCGGGTCTCAAGACCGCGCTGCGCGGCACGCAGGTGCCGATCGTGGCCGGCTTCCCCTTCCCGCTCGCCGTCGAGATCCTCCCGGCCCACGTCCCGCTGCCGGCCAAGATCCGCACGGAGCTGCTCGACCCGATCGAGGTGGACGCGGGCCGGGAGGACGACGAGGACTACGTGCAGGGCGTCTACGACCAGGTCGAGGCGCGGATCCAGGAGGGCATGGACCGGCTGGCCGCCAAGCGGAGGTTCCCCGTCTTCGGCTGACGGTCAGGCGAACGGCGCGAGGCGTACGCCGGCCGCCTCCAGCCCGTCCCGCACCCGCCGGGCCAGCGCGGCCGCGCCCGGGGTGTCCCCGTGCACGCACAGCGACGCGATGCGCACCGGCAGGACGCGGCCGTCGACGGCGACGACCTCCCCGTCGACGGTCATCCGGACCGCCCGCTCGACGACCGCGTCCTCGTCGGTGACCAGGGCGCCCCGGTCGCTGCGCGGCACGAGCGTCCCCTGCGGCGTGTACCCGCGGTCGACGAAGCCCTCCGGCACACCGCGCAGCCCCGCCCGCTCCGCGGCCCGCAGCAGAGCGGAGCCGGGCAGGCCGAGCACGGGCAGCGAGGCGTCGTACTCCTGCACCGCCCGCACGACGGCCGCGGCCTGCGCCTCGTCGTCGACGACCGCGTTGTAGAGCGCTCCGTGCGGCTTGAGGTAGCGGACCCGGCTGCCGGCCACCCGGCAGAACGCCTCGAGCGCGCCGAGCTGGTAGAGCACGTCGCCGGTCAGCTCGTCGGGCGCCACGTCCATGCGGCGCCGGCCGAACCCGGCGAGGTCGCGGTAGGACACCTGCGCCCCGACGGCCACCCCGCCCGCGGCGGCCTGCCGTGCGACCTCGCGCAGGATGGTCGGGTCGCCGGCGTGGAAGCCGCAGGCGACGTTGGCGCTCGTGACGACCTCGAGCAGGGCGGCGTCGTCGCCCAGCCGCCAGACGCCGAAGCCCTCACCCAGGTCGCTGTTGAGGTCGACGTCCACCCGCGGCAGGCTAGAGGCTCCAGGACCAGGGGGAGCGCGTGACGACGCTGCAGGACCGACCGGCCAGTGCCCTGCTCGTCGTCGACGTGCAGGTCGGTGTGGTCGAGGAGGCCCACGACCGCGACGCCGTGGTCGGCCGCATCGCCGGCCTCGTCGAGCGCGCCCGCGCTGAGCAGGTGCCGGTCGTCTGGGTGCAGCACGCCGACGACGAGCTCGCGCGCGGCAGCGACGCGTGGCAGGTCGTGCCCGAGCTCGTCCCCGAGCCGACGGAGCCGCGCGTGGACAAGGCGTACGGCGACGCCTTCGAGGACACCTGCCTGGAGACGGTGCTCGCCGACCTGGGGATCGGCCGGCTCGTCGTCGCCGGCGCGGAGACCGACGCCTGCATCCGCTCGACCTTGCACGGCGCCCTGGTGCGCGGCTACGACGTGACGCTGGTGGCCGACGCGCACACGACCGGCGACCGGTCGCCGTGGGGCGCGCCGCCGCCCGACGCGGTCATCGCCCACACCAACCTGTACTGGCGTCACCAGCGGGCCCCGGGTCGGACGGCCGGCACGGAGAGCACGCAGGACGTGGTGCTCAGCCCGACCGGGGGAGCAGCCTGACGGTCACCGGCGTGCCGGGGCGGGCCTGCGCCAGGGCCGCCACGGAGGCCGCGTCGACGACGCCGACGACCGGGTAGCCGCCGGTCGTCGGGTGGTCGGCGAGCAGCACGACCGGCTGCCCGTCGGGCGGCACCTGCACCGCGCCCAGGACCAGGCCCTCGCTGTCGAGCTCGCCCGCGCGGACGGGCAGCGGGTCGCCGGTGAGCCGCAGGCCGACCCGGTCGCTGAGCGGCGACACGGTCCACCCGGTGGCGGCGAGCCGCTCGAGCCCGCCCGGGCCGAGCCGGTCGTCGCGCGGTCCGGGCCGCAGGTCGAGCAGGACCGGGGTGTCGCCGGTGGGCGCGGGAACGTGCACCGGGCTGGGCGGGCCGTGCGCCGGACCGACGGCGAGGACGTCGCCGTCGGCGAGCACCGCCGGGCCGAGCCCGGACAGCGTGTCGGTCGAGCGGCTGCCCAGCACCGGGTCGACCTCGATGCCGCCGGCCAGCGCGACGTAGGTCCGCAGCCCACGACGCGCGGGCCCGACCTCGAGCAGCTCGCCGGCGCGCAGCAGCACGGCCGCACCGGCGTCAGCGGCGCGCCCACCGGCGGTGACCTCGGCCGGGGCGCCGGTCACCGCGGCCGCCAGGGCCCTGCGGGTGCGCAGCGCCGTCCCGCCGGCTGTCACCTCCAGGACGGCGCAGCCCTCGGGGTTGCCGACGAGGCGGTTGGCGAGCCGGGCGGCCGCGACGTCCAGGGCGCCCGACCGGGGCGCCCCCAGGTGCGCCCGGCCCGGTCTGCCGGCGTCCTGGACGGTCGTCCTGGCTCCCGCACGGACGACCTCGACCGCGCGGAGCGGGTCGGGACGCACGGGGCGGCGCGGCACGGTCCGGCGCCCGGCGCGGCCCTCGACGAAGCGCACCCGGGTGCCGGGTGGCAGCAGCGCCGGCGGGTCGCGGTCGGGGTCGAAGAGCAGCACCCCGGTGCGGCCCAGCAGCTGCCAGCCGCCCGGCGAGGCCCGCGGGTAGATGCCGCACCACCGCCCGGCCAGGGCCACCGACCCGGCCGGCACCGCCGGTCGCGGCGACCGGTGCCGCGGCACCTCGACGTCCAGCCCGGTCAGGTAGGGGAAGCCCGGGGCGAAGCCGCAGAACGCGACGGTCAGCTCGGTGGCCGTGTGCCGCTCGACCACCCCGCGCTCGTCCGTGCCCCACCACCGGGCCACGGCGCCGAGGTCCACGCCGTCGTAGCTGACCGGCACCTCGACCAGCCGGCCGCCCGGCCCCGCGGCACCCGCGGCGGGCGGGTGCTGCCGCAGGAGCCGCGTCGCGGCGGCCGGGTCGACCCCGTCCAGCAGGAGCGTGCGCGCGCCCGGGACGACGTCGACCGGGCGCAGCGCCCCGGCGAGCTGCTCGACGACGTCGGCCCAGGCCCGGACGGCCAGCGTCGCGGCAGCCTGCTCCAGGCCGGGGTCGACCTCGACGAGCAGTGCCGACCGGCCCACCGGCAGCAGCCGCACCGGGCGCGTCACGGCATCCCTCGCCACGCACCGGCCGGGGGCGGGGCGGCGGCCCGGGGGAGACGCACCTCCGTCGTCCGGCTCAGCGGCGCCCCACCGGCAGGTCCTGCCGGGCGACCCCGTGCACCCGCAGCGGCCCTGCGCCCTGCTCGGTGGCGCTCCCCGCAGCCTCCGGCTCCGGCTGCGGCAGCGTCGCGCAGGCACGGTCGGCCTGGCGCCCGTCCTTGCGCACCGGCAGCTTCCCGGTGGCGAGGTAGGCCGCGATCGTGTCGTCGACGCAGGCGTTGCCGTTGAGCGAGTCGCCGTGCGTGGTGTCTCCGACGATGGAGACCAGTCGGCTCCGGGGGAAGCGCGAGCGCACCTCGAGGCTGCCGGCGTACGGCGTCGCCGCGTCGAGCGTGCCACCGATGAGCAGGACGGGTGGTGCTGCGGCGCCGTCGACCTGCACCGGGCGGTGCGCTGCGGCCGGCCAGGTCAGGCAGGGGGCGTTGAACCAGACGTTGTTCCAGGTGAGGAACGGCCTGGTCCGGTAGAGGTCGACGGCGTCCGCGCGCACCTGCGCGTCGTCCGCCGGGTAGGGCACGTCGGTGCACTGGACCGCGTTGTAGACCGCGAAGCCGTTGTCGTCGCCGACCGCGTCCGCGCGCCGGTAGGCGTCGATGAGCGGCTGCGGCTCGCCGGTGCGGATCCAGTCGGCGAACAGCTGCGCCGTACGGGGCCAGAGGGACAGGGAGTAGCCCACCCCGACGAAGACGTCGCTCCACTCGTCGGGCCCGACGACCCCGCCGGCGGGGGCGCGGCGCAGCAGGTCCTGCTCGGAGTAGTAGCGGTTCTCCACGGCCCGGCGGGTGGTGCCCAGGTGGTAGGTGCTGTCGTGGCGCGCCACCCAGTCGAAGAAGATGCCGGCGTTGCGGTCGAAGGCGACGTCCTGGTCGAGGTTCGCCTGGTACCAGACCGTGCGGGGGTCGACGTTGGAGTCCAGCACGGCGCGACGCAGCCGGTGCGGGAACAGGGTGGCGTAGACCTGCGCGAGGTAGGTGCCGTAGGAGAACCCGTAGTAGTTGATCTGCCGCTGGCCCAGGGCCTGGCGGATCGACTCCATGTCCTTGGCCGAGTCCGCCGTCGTGATGTGGTCCAGCAGGGCGCCGCCGGCCTTGCCGCAGGCGTCGGCGTAGTGGGCGGCGCGGTCGAGCTGCCGCTGCTCGATGGCCGCGGTGAGCGGCACGTAGTCGGGGCGGTCGGGGCCGAAGTAGCCCGGGACGCACGACAGCGAGGGCTCGCTGTCCCCCACGCCGCGCGGGTCGAAGCCGATCCAGTCGTACGCCTGGCCCGCCCCGTGCGGGACGAACCCCTGCAGGACGGACAGGACGAGGCCGCTGCCGCCCGGGCCGCCGGGGTTGACGAGCACCACGCCCTGGAACTGCGCGTCGGGGACCGTGTGCCGGACGCGCGAGATCGCCAGCCGGATGGTCGGCCCTCCGGGCCGGTCGTGGTCCAGCGGCACGCGGACGGTGCCGCACTCGGCGCCGAAGCGCTGGAGCGTCGGGTCCGCGCAGGGCCCGAAGTAGACGCTGGCGGCGCTGCTGGGGGGGATCCCCGCCTCGGTCGCGGCGGCGGGGCCCGAGGTGGTCGTGAGGGTCAGGCCCGACACGACCAGCGCGAGCGCCCCGAGGACTGCCGTCGTACGTCTCATCGGGGTCCTCCGGGTGGACGGTGTGAAGGGGCAGCGCCGCCGCGGTTGCTACTCGCTGCACCGCCGGTGCACAAGCCCCGGCCTGCTCGCGGTGCACGAAGGGGCGCTCCGTCCACAGGCGGGGCGGTGACGCGGGCCCGGCCGGTCGCGATCTGCTGTGCTCGCCGCCGCGGCCGCTCCGGTCCGCGGTGGGGAGGTCGACAGGTGCCAGGCGCGTCGCTGCCCGACCCGGGACTGCTGCGGGCGACGGCCGCGGACCTGGGGCGCACCGGGTCCGACCTGGGCGAGCGGTGCGCGGTGCTGCTCCAGGTGCGCAGCAGCACGCGCTGGGTGGGCCCGCTGCCCGACGTGCTGGACGCCGACCTGGCCCGGGGGGCTGCCGAGGCCGTGTCGACCGTCGCCGGGCTGGTCGCCGGAGCGGACGTGCTGCGGCAGCTCGCCTCGGCGCAGGAGGCCTGCGCCGAGGCGGCCCGCAGGTTGCACTCCGCGGCGCGCGACGACCTCGAGCGCCGGCTGCGGCTGGCGCCCCCGGGGCCGGCGGCGCAGCTGCTGCAGGCCGAGCTGGCCCGGCTGCCCGGGCCCGACGACCCGGCGTGGGCGGGTCGTGCCGGCGCGCGGCCGCCGCTGCTGCCCGACCCGCCGCGCGCGCTGCCGGTGCTGCGGCCGCCGTCGCCCCCCGGGGTGCTGTCGGCCCGGCCGGCCGAGCTGCACGGCCTCGCCGGGGCGACGCTGCGGGTGGCCGACGCCGTGGCGGGCGCGCGCGGCGGCCTGGCCCGGGCCACGGCCGTGGACCTGCGGGGCGGTGACGCCTGGGGCCTGGGAGGCGGCCGCACCACCGCGTGGCTGCAGGACCGCGCGTCGCCGCTCCCCGGGCTCGAGGAGCGCCTGCGGGAGGTGGCGCGACGCACCGAGGAGCTCGCCGGGCTGCTCGAGCGCGCCGACCGGGTGCTGCTGCCGGCGCCGCCCGCGGGGCTCCCGCCCGCCCCACCGCCGTTGCCGGGCCGGGCCCCCGCGCCGCCCGGGGGCGGCGGTCTCCCGCTGCCCGGTGCGCTGGACCTCACCGACCTCGCGGTCGGGCTCTGGCAGGTGCCGCACGACCTCGCGGACCAGGCCCGGGCCGAGGTCGACGAGCTCGTGCGCGAGGCCCGGCGGCTGGGAGCCGTGGCGCGGTCCCTGAGCGGCGGCGAGGCACGCGCCGAGCGGCGGGCCGCCCAGCTGCTGCTGCGCCGCGCGCGGGAGGCCCGGGCGGCGGCGGCGCGGCTGGAGCGGCTCGCCCGGCGCAGCCACGTGCCGCGCTGGCTGCGGAGCGCCAGCACCGCCCCGCTCGCGGGGGTGCGCGGGCTGCGCCACGTGACCCGGTCCGGCGTGCTCGGGTCGCTCGTCGGCGTGGTCCTCGACCTGCGCGACGGCGTGGGCGTGCCCGAGGCCCTCGCCCGGGCCGTCGCCGGGCTCGCCGCCGCGGCCGCCGTGACGGCACTGGTGGCCGCGGCGGTCCTCGCGGCGCCGGTGGCGGTGCCCGCCGCCGCCGCCGTGATCGCTCAGCTGGTCCTCGGGACCGCCGCGGCGGTCACCGCGGCGTGGCTGGTGTCGCGCCTCGCGCCGTTCGTCGGCCGGCAGGTCCGGGCGGTCCGGCGCGGGCTGCGCTGGACCGGCCGTCGGCCGGCCGGCACGGCGCCCGTCGGGCGGGAGACGCCAGCGCACTCCCCGGGTAGCGCGGCGGCGCGGCCGTCGACGACCGTCGCCGGGCGACGCCCGGGCGGGCGCCGACCGGCAGTGGCGCGCGAGGTGGGCCGCCAGGCCGGGCCCGACACCTCCCGCGCCCGGGTCGCGGGTCGGGCAGCCGCCCGCGCGCGACCAGCCCCGTCGCGCGTCCTGTGACCGCGCTCACTAGGCTCCGCCCATGAGCTTCAACCTCGCCACGATCCTCCGCGAGTCGCGCAACGCGCACCCGGACAAGCCCCTCGTCCACATCGGCGACCTCTCGTTCACCTACGACCAGGTGGACGAGATCTCCGGCCGGGTGGCGAGCGCCCTGCTCGCGACCGGCCTGCAGCAGGGCGACAAGGTGGCCGTGCAGCTGCCCAACCTGCCGCAGTTCCTGTTCTCCTACTTCGGCATCCTCAAGGCGGGGCTGGTCATGGTGCCGCTGAACCCCCTGCTGCGGGCCCCGGAGGTGAAGTACCACCTGGAGGACAGCGACTCCAAGATGCTCATCACCTTCGAGATGTTCGCGGAGGAGGCGCACAAGGGCGCGACGCAGGTCTCGCACGAGGACGGCTCGGGCGTGACGACCTACGTCGTCAACATGCCGGGCAACGACGAGCGGCCCGAGGGCACGAAGCACTTCGACGAGCTCTACTTCGCCGACGACACCCGCGACATCGTGCCGCTCGACCCGGGCGAGACGGCGGTGCTGCTCTACACCAGCGGCACGACCGGCAAGCCCAAGGGCGCCGAGCTCACGCACTTCCAGCTCTTCATGAACTGCACGGTCGCCGGCGAGCTCTTCGAGTTCCGGGACGACGACATCGGCGTGGCGGTGCTGCCGCTGTTCCACGTCTTCGGGCTGTCCAGCGTGCTCAACGTGACGACCCGCTACGGCGGCACGATGGTCCTCATCCCGCGGTTCGAGATGGACCCGGTCGTCGAGGCGATCGAGAAGCACGGCTGCACGATCTTCTCCGGCGTGCCGACGATGTACTTCGCCCTGCTCGCCGCCGACCTCGAGGGCCGCGACCTGTCCTCGCTGCGGGTCGGGGTCTCGGGCGGCGCCCCGATCCCGGGCGAGACGATCCGCGCCTTCGAGGAGCGGTTCCCCGGCTGCGTCATCCTCGAGGGCTACGGCCTGTCCGAGAGCGCCAGCACGACGACGTTCAACATCAACGCCGAGCAGCGCAAGGTCATGAGCATCGGCAAGCCGATCTGGGGCGTCGAGGTCAAGGTCGTCGACGACCAGGACAAGGAGCTGCCGCGCGGCGAGGACCACGTCGGCGAGATCGTCATCCGCGGTCACAACATCATGAAGGGCTACTACAAGAAGCCCGAGGCGACCGAGGAGGCCTTCAAGAACGGCTGGTTCCACACCGGCGACCTGGCCTACAAGGACGACGACGGCTTCCTGTTCATCGTCGACCGCAAGAAGGACCTCGTCATCCGCGGCGGCTACAACGTCTACCCGCGCGAGATCGAGGAGGTGCTCTACGAGCACCCGTCGGTGAGCGAGGCGGCCGTCATCGGCAAGCCCGACGACAAGCTCGGCGAGGAGGTCGTCGCGATCGTGAGCCTCAAGCCGGGTGCGGACGTCACGCCCGAGGACGTCATCGCCTACTGCAAGGAGCGCCTCGCGGCCTACAAGTACCCGCGCGAGGTCCGCATCGTCGACGAGCTGCCCAAGGGCCCGACGGGCAAGATCCTCAAGAAGGAGCTGCGCACCGCATGAGCACGGTCCCCACGCGTCCTGGGCCCGGTCGACACGGCCGACCTGGGCACCACGCTCATGCACGAGCACGTCTTCACGCTCACCGTCGACTCGCAGCAGCAGTGGTCCGACGAGTGGGACGAGGAGACCCGGGTCGCCGACGCGGTCGCCAAGCTCACCGAGCTGCGCGCCACCGGCGTCACGACGATCGTCGACCCCACCGTCGACGGGCTGGGCCGCAACGTGCCCCGGGTGCGGCGGATCAACGAGCAGGTGCCCGACCTGACGATCCTCGTCGCGACCGGGATCTACACCTACGCCGACGTGCCCGGCTACTTCGCCGCCCGCGGTCCCGGGGGCATGGAGGGGCTGCCGGAGGTCATGACGCCGCTGTTCGTGCGCGACCTCACCGAGGGCGTGCAGGGCACCGACGTCAAGGCGGCCTTCCTCAAGTGCGCCATCGACCACCACGGGCTGACCAAGGGCGTCGAGCGGGTGATGCGGTCCTGCGCGCAGGCGGCCCTGGAGACCGGCGCCCCGCTCATGGTCCACACCCACCCGGGCTCGCAGACGGGCCTGGAGGTCCAGCGCGTGCTCGACGCCGAGGGGCTGCCGGCCGAGCCGCGTCCTGCTGGCCCACAGCGGCGACTCGACCGACGCCGACCACCTGTCGTCGCTGGCCGAGGCCGGCTACCTGCTCGGCATGGACCGCTTCGGCATCGACACGATCCTCGGGCCCGACGAGCGGCTCGGCATCGTCGTCGAGATGTGCCGTCGGGGCTTCGCCGAGCGGATGGTGCTCTCTCAGGACGCCGCCTGCTACATCGACTGGGTGCAGCCCGACCTGTTCCCGTTCCTGCCGAACTGGAGCTACCTGCACGTGCTGCGCGACGTCGTGCCCGGCCTGCTCGAGCGGGGCGTCACGCCAGGAGCAGGTCGACACCGATGCTCGTCGACAACCCGCGGCGGTTCTTCGAGCGGTGACGCCCGCCGCCGCTGCGCCGTCGGCGACCCGGCTGGCCGCTGACGTGCGGGCCGGCCGCGCGACGCCGCGCGACCTCGTCGAGCAGGCGCTCGCGCGGCATCGAGGAGTGCGACGCGGAGGTGCGGGCGTTCGTGCTGGTCGACGCGCGAGGGCGCGCGGCGCGCAGGCCGGCGCCGGGACCTGCCCGACGGTCCGCTGCGCGGCGTGCCGTCGCCGTCAAGGACCTGTTCGACGTGCCGGGCCAGGTCACGCCGGGCCGGGCTCGCGGGTGCCCGCCGGGCCCCCGCCGAGCGCGACGCCCCGCCGTGGCGCGGCTGCGCGCCGCCGGGGCGGTGGTGGTCGGCCGCACCCGCACGCACGAGTTCGCCTGGGGGCTGACCACGCAGCACGAGGTGCTCGGCGGCACCCGCAACCCGTGCGACCCGCGCCGGGTGCCGGGCGGCTCCAGCGGGGGGTCCGCCGCGGCCGTCGCCGCCGGGACTCGTGCCGCTCGCGCTCGGCACCGACACCGGCTGCTCGATCCGGCTGCCCGCCGCCTGGTGCGGCCTGGTCGGCCACAAGCCGACGTGGGGCCGGGTCCCGCTCGACGGCGTCGTGCCGCTGGCGCCGAGCCTGGACCACGGCGGCGCGCTCGTGCGCACCGTCGAGGACGCCCGGCTGGCCCTGGAGGTGCTCACGGGCGAGCGCCTGCCGCCGGTCGGCGACGTGCACGGGCTGCGGCTCGGCGTCGTCGACGTGCCGGCGGTGCCCGGCGTGGCCCGCTGCGCCGACGTCGCCCGCCGCGTCGCCGAGCGCGCCGGACTGCGCCTGCGGGCCGCGCAGGTGCCGCTCGCCGAACGGCAGCGCGAGGCGTACGCGCTGGCCCAGGCCCCCGAGGCCCTGGCCTGGCACCGCAGCACCGGGCGCTGGCCCCGGCACCGCGAGCTCTACGGCTCCGACGTGCGCGGGCACCTCGAGCGCTGCGAGGCGCAGACGTCCGCCCAGACCGAGCAGGGGCGCCGGCTGCGGGAGCGGCTGCGCGCCGAGACCGCCGCGCTCTTCACGACGATCGACCTGCTGCTGCTGCCGGTGGCCGGCTGCGGGCCGCCGACGACGGCCGAGCCCGACACCGCCGACGCCCGGCGGGCACCGGGGCCCGGTCCGCGACGCCGTCCTGCCGTGGACGGTGCTGGCCAACCTGTGCGGGCTGCCGGCCTGCGCGGTCCCGGCCGGGCTCGACGACGACGGTCTGCCCGTCGGCGCTGCAGGTCGTCGGGCCGCCGGGCGCCGACGCCCTCGTGCTCGACGCGGCGGCGGCCCTGGAGGCGGGGCTCAGCGGCTGAGCGTCACCGCCAGGCCGGCACGCGCTCCCGGACCGGGGCCGCGACGGGCGCGGCGAGCGGGACGCGGGTCGAGGTGCCGCGCACGAGCGAGACGGCGTCGACGAGCAGGTCGCGCAGCAGCTCGTCGCTGCCCTCGCCGGCGTCGGCGATCGTCGTGATGGCCAGGTGCAGGCTGTTCGTGATCCCCTTGCGGTCGTAGGCCAGCTGCTTGGGGGAGCGCGCCACGAAGCGCGCCGCCGAGCGCAGGTCGTCGTCGGGGTCGCGCAGCAGCGCCCGGACGGCGTCGTGGTCGGGGTCGGGCTCGCCGACCTTGCCGCCGCAGGCGAGCTCGGCCCCGAGCAGCGCGACGAGCACGGTGCGGCGCCGCACGCCGGTCGCGACCGGCAGCGCGTGCAGCGCCGCGAGCCGGGCCAGCCGCTGCGCGAGCAGCTTCTGCTCGCCCTGGACGCCGAGCGCGTGGACGATGTCGGGCACGACCGTGAGCAGCCCCTGGCGGGCCTGGTCGCCGGTGCAGTCGTTGACCGCGCGGGCGAGCGTGGCGAGCGCCGGGTGGGTGCACGAGGGGGAGTCGCTCCACCGCTCGCCGGCGAGCAGGCTGGCGTACTCCATGAGGCACGCGCCCTTCTTCGGGCTGCGGTGACGGCCCCGCCCGAGAGCGGGCAGACCGGAGGGGACGCGCGGCACGGCAGCTCCTGTGGACGCCGGGATGGACCGCGCCGACCGTACCGCTGGACCCGGGACGAGACCAGCCACACCGGACTACCTCGCGCGCGTGTCGACCTCGCCGTCGGGGTGCCCGGGCGCGGCCAGCGCGACGTACGCACCGGGTGAGGCGGTGCTGCTGTCGCTGCCGGGGGCCTTGTCGCCCTGGACGATGCCGTCCTCGGGGTCGGGGGCCTGGGCGGTGGAGATCTCGGGCGTCGCCGCGCCGGGCACGTCGCCGGGCGAGGGGACGGGCGGGACCAGGCCGCCCGGCTCCTGGCCGGGCACCTGCGTGCCGCTGCTGTCGGCGGTCTCGACGTCCGGCGCCGCCACCGTGTCCTCGGGCCGGCTGCCGGGAGTGGTCGCACCGCTGGGCGAGCGCCCGCCGGGCGTGCCGGCGGAGGCGGCGGCCGGCTGCGGGCCGCGGGACTGCTCGGTCATGGGCTGCTCCTCGTCGTCGACGAGGAGCGTGTCCGGCGGGCCGTCCGGGGAAACGCCGGTCAGCTGCCGGCCAGGTCGAGCTCGGCCCACACCAGCTTGCCGCCGGCGTCGACGTGCCGGGCGCCCCAGCGCGTCGACAGGGCCTCGACGAGGGCCAGCCCGCGGCCGGCCTCGTCGTCGTCGCGCGCCGCCCGCCGGTGCGGCAGCTCGCCGTCGCCGTCGTGGACGGCGACGACCAGCCGGTCCCGGGTCAGCCGCAGCCGCAGCTCGACGGTGCCGCTGCTGTGCACGAGCGCGTTGGCGACGAGCTCGTGCGCCAGCTGCCCGGCGGCGTCGGCGACCTCGGGCACCAGCGCCCAGCGCCGGGCGACCTCCTGCACGCGGTCGCGCGCCTCCGCCACCCGCTGCCGGTCGCGGGGCACCGGCACGACGACCGCCGTGCTGCGGCCGTCCACGTCGGCGGGCACCCGGGCCAGCAGCAGCGTCCCGCCGCCCAGCCTCGCCGCGGCCCCGGACGCCAGCCGCGCGAGGTCCTGCTCGCCGCCGACCACCGCACCCGCCAGCGCCAGGACGCCCTGCTCCGCCGGGGCGGTGCCGAGCAGGAGGGCGCTGCCCATCGCGAGGACGGACCCCGCCGGGAGCGGGACCCGGGCCGGCTGCGGCCGGGCGCCGCGCCCCAGCGCAGGACCTGCGCGCAGCGCCACCACCTGCGCACCGCCGCTCGCCGAGCGGACGACCGGCGGCGGGGCGCCGGCGGCGGCGATCTCCAGGCTGCGGCCCTCCGGGTCGTGCACGGCGTACGCGCAGGTCGCCGACCCCCCGGCCTCGGCGACGAGCGCGTCCAGCACGACGAGCAGCTCGGCGGGGGACAGGTCCACCCGCGCGCAGGCCCGCACCGCCGTGCGCAGCTGGGCCGCCGCGACCGCGACCTCCGGGACGCCGTGCACCACGCCGAGGACCAGCCCGAGGCGTCCGGCACCGAGGTCGAGGACGTCGTGCCACTCGCCGGCCGGCTCCCCGCCGGGCGGCACGCGTACGGCCACCTCGAGCTCGTCCGACCCCGTCGAGCGCGCCGGGAGCAGGCCCGCGGGCACCGGGGCAGGGGTGTCTCCCACGGGCGGAGCGTAGGGAGCGCGGGGCCCGTCCACCACCGGTCGGGCGAGGTCCGCGCCACCCGGCTGCGCGCGGGCCCGCGCCCGTGGCAGGGTGCGTGCGTGCTCGACCTCGGTGGCGCCCGTGTCCTCGCCCGTTCCGGCCTGCTGGCGCCCACGCGCCCGGACCGCCTGCTGGGCATGGGCCTGGCGCTGGCGCGCTGGCGGATCACGCCCGCCACGGGCTACGCGGCCGGCGCGGCGCGGCACCCCGACCGGGTGGCGGTCGTCGACGACGAGGGTGCGCTGACCTACCGGGAGGTCGACCGCCGCACCGACACGATGGCCGGCGAGCTGCGCGAGCGCGGTGTCGCGGAGGGCGACGCCGTCGGCCTGCTCGCGCGCAACGGCCGCGGCTTCGTCGAGACCGCCGTGGCGCTGGCCAAGTGCGGCGCCGACGTCCTCTACCTCGGCACGAGCACCGCGCCGGGGCAGCTGCGCGAGGTGCTGCAGCGCGAGGGCGCCCGGCTGTGCGTCTACGACGAGGAGTTCGCCGACGTCACGCCCGACGGGCTGACGACCGAGGAGCTCGGGCGGCTCGCCACGACGTCGCGCCGCAGCGGGCCGCTCCGGGCCCGCCGCACCGCGAGGCAGGTGATCATGACCAGCGGGACGACCGGTGCCCCCCGCGGGGCGGCCCGCAGCGGCGGCAGCGCCGAGGACGCCGTCGCCGTGCTGTCGCGCATCCCGCTGCGCGCCCGCGAGACGACCGTCATCGCCTGTCCGGTCTTCCACGCGTGGGGGCTGGGCCACCTCACGCTCGGCATGGTCCTGGGCTCGACGGTGGTGCTGCAGCGCCGGTTCGACGCCGAGGCGGTGCTGCGCGCCGTCCAGGAGCACCGCGCGACGGCGCTCATCGTCGTGCCCGTCCTGCTCGACAAGCTGCTCGCCGCCGACCCGTCGCGCTTCGACACCTCCTCGCTGCGCGTCATCGCCTCCAGCGGCGGCGCCCTGCCCGGGGACCTGGTGCGGCGCACCCGCGAGGCCTTCGGCCCGGTGCTGCACAACCTCTACGGCTCGACGGAGGTGGCGTACGCCGCGGTCGCCACGCCGGAGGACCTCGACGCCGACCCGCGCTCGGCGGGCCGCCCGCCGCACGGCGTCACCCTGCGAGTCGTCGACGACGAGGGGCGCGACTGCCCGCCCGGGCAGTCCGGCCGGGTCTTCGTCGGCAACGGCATGGCCTTCGCCGGCTACACCGACGGCAGCGACAAGGACCGGCTGGGCGCGCTGGTGGCCACCGGCGACCTCGGGACGTGGGACGACGCCGGCCGGCTCACCGTGCTCGGCCGCGACGACGACATGGTCGTCGTCGGCGGCGAGAACGTCTTCACCGGGCAGGTCGAGGACGTGCTGCTCGAGCACGAGGCGGTGCAGGACGTCGCGGTCGTCGACGTGCCCGACGAGTCGTACGGCGCCCGCCTCGTCGCCCACGTCGTCACCTCGCGGGAGGTGCCGGAGCAGGAGCTGCAGGACTGGGTCCGCGACAAGCTCGCCCGGCACGCCGTCCCCCGCGAGGTCCGCTTCACCGACGAGCTGCCGCGCAACGCGACCGGCAAGGTGCTCAAGCGCGAGCTGCGCCCGGCGGCAGACTGAGCGGATGACCGCTCCCGCCGAGCTGGACCGGCCCGAGGTCGACGAGGCCGCCGACGTCGACCGGCCCTGGGTCGCGATCGTCTGGAACGACCCGGTCAACCTCATGAGCTGGGTGACCTTCGTGCTCATGGAGCTGTTCGGGTACTCCACGGCCGAGGCCACCAGACTGATGCTGGCCGTGCACCACGAGGGCCGGGCGGTGGTCAGCACCGGGACGAGGGAGCAGATGGAGGTCGACGTGGCGCGTCTGCACGCGAAGGGCCTGTGGGCCACCCTGCAGCAGGACTGAGCGGGTGCGCTTCCGCCGGACCCGCCGCGGCCTGGAGACCTCCCTCGACCCGGTCGAGGCGGAGGTCCTGTCGCGCTGCGCGCAGGACCTGCTCGTCCTGCTCGGCGACGCGGCCGGCGGCGGGGAGGGCGCCGACCCGCTGGAGGCCCTCGTCGGCCTGTCCCCGGGGGAGGTCGAGCCGCCCCGCGACCCGGCGCTGGCCCGGCTGCTGCCCGACGCGTACGGCGACGACGACCCCGGCGCCAGCCGCGACTTCCGCCGCTACACCGAGGCCGACCTGCGCCGCGGCAAGCGCGAGGCCTGCCGCGCGCTGCTGGCGTCGCTGCCCGACGGCGGCGGGAAGGTCGTGCTCGACCGGCCCGGCGCGGACGCCTGGCTGGGGTGCCTCAACGACGTACGGCTCGTGCTCGGCACCCGGCTCGACGTCACCGAGGACCTCGACCCGGACACGCTCGACCCCTCCGACGCCCGGCTGCCGGCCCTGCAGGTCTACGGCTGGCTCGGCTGGGTGCAGGAGTCCCTGCTCGGCGCGCTCCTGGGCCGCGGATAGCCTGCCCGGGTGCTCACCCTGACCCGCGCGATGCTCGACCAGGTCCTCGCCCACGCCCGCCGCGACCACCCCGACGAGGCCTGCGGGATCATCGCCGGCCGCGACGGCGTCGCGACCCGCGTCATCGAGATGGAGAACGCCGAGCGCTCCCCGACCTTCTACCGCTTCGACGCGCAGGAGCAGCTGCGCGTGTGGCGGGGCATGGACGACGCCGACGAGGTCCCGCTGGCGATCTACCACTCGCACACCGCCACCGAGGCCTACCCCTCGCGCACCGACATCGGGCTGGCGTCCGAGCCCGACGCCCACTACCTGCTGGTCTCGACCCGGTCCCCGCAGGACGAGGTGCACGCCTACCGCATCCTGGACGGCACCGTGACCGAGGAGCCGGTCGAGATCACGTCCTGACGGCCGCGGAGGTGTGGCGCACCACACCCCGGTCGCCCGCGGAACAACCGGCTCGGCACAGCCTGTTGACACCGGTCAGAGCCCGCACGTCCCCGTCACGAGAGGCACGCCCCGCCATGGCCATCGAGGTCCGGATCCCGACGATCCTGCGCACGTACACCGACGGCGCGAAGCAGGTGGAGGGCTCGGGCTCGTCCCTGAGCGCCCTGCTGGACGACCTCGAGAGCCGGCACAGCGGCCTGCGCGGCCGGCTCGTCACCGACGAGGGCGCGCTGCACCGCTTCGTCAACGTCTACGTCAACGACGAGGACGTCCGCTTCCTCGGCGGGCTCGAGACCCCGCTGTCCGACGGCGACAGCGTGACCGTGCTCCCCGCGGTCGCGGGCGGCGCGCGCTAGCCGTGCGCTTCGACTCCCTGGTCGACTCCGTCGGGCGCACCCCGCTCGTCGGCCTGCCGCGGCTGTCGCCGTCCGAGGACGTGCGGCTCTGGGCCAAGCTCGAGACCAACAACCCCACCGGTTCGGTGAAGGACCGTGCGGCGCTCTACATGGTCGCGCAGGCCGAGAAGGAGGGGCTGCTGCGGCCCGGCTGCACCGTGCTGGAGCCGACGAGCGGCAACACCGGCATCTCGCTGGCGATGGTCTGCCGGCTGCGCGGCTACCGCCTCGTGTGCGTCATGCCGGAGAACACCTCGGTCGAGCGCCGCCAGCTGCTCACGATGTACGGCGCGGAGATCGTCACCTCGCCGGCCGCCGGCGGCTCCAACCAGGCCGTCGCGGTCGCGAAGGACCTCGCCGCGCAGAACCCCGACTGGGTGATGCTCTACCAGTACGGCAACCCGGCCAACGCGCTCGCCCACTACGAGACGACCGGGCCGGAGATCCTCCAGGACCTGCCGACGATCACGCACTTCATCGCCGGCCTGGGCACGACGGGCACGCTCATGGGCACCGGGCGGTTCCTGCGCGAGAAGGTCCCGGGCGTGCGGATCGTCGCCGCCGAGCCGCGCTACGGCGAGCTGGTCTACGGACTGCGCAACATCGACGAGGGCTTCGTCCCGGAGCTGTACGACGGGTCGGTCCTGTCGTCCCGCTTCTCCGTCGGGCCGCGCGAGGCCCTGCGCCGCACCCGCCAGCTCGTCGAGGAGGAGGGCATCTTCGCCGGCATCTCGACCGGCGCGATCCTGCACGCCGCGATGGGCGAGGCCATGAAGGCCGTCAAGGCCGGCGAGCGAGCCGACATCGTCTTCATCGTCTGCGACGGCGGCTGGAAGTACCTCTCGACCGGCGCGTACGCCGGCACCCTCGAGGAGGCCGAGGACGCCCTCGAGGGCCAGCTCTGGGCCTGAGGCCGCTGCCCGTGCGCCCGGCTCACCCGCTGTGGTGATCTCGCACGCTGCGACCCCCTGCGAGATCGCCACAGCCGGCGGCGGGCTGCCGGGCTGAGCCCGCCCCCGCGCCGTGCCCCGGCCGTTGTGGTGATCTCGCACGCTGAGCCTGGCGGCGAGATCGCCACAGCCGGCGGCGGGTCTGCCGGCTGAGCCCGCCCCCGCGCCGTGCTCCGGCCGTTGTGGTGATCTCGCACGCTGAGCCTGGCCGCGAGATCACCACAGCAGGCGGGCGGGGCGTCCACAGCTCCCAAGCGCGTCCACAGCCGGCCGGTGCCGGCGGGGCGGGCGCCGTCGTCCGCCGCACCCTGCCGCGGTGACCACCGCCGCTGCCCGTCCCGTCCTCTGCGCGCCCGACCTCGAGGTGGCCGCCTCACTGTCCGTGCTGGCGCCGGAGCTGGCCCGGGCTGAGCCCCTGCTGGCGCGCCACCTGCGCCGCGGCACCTGGCGCCGGTACGGACGCGTGGTCGTCACCCACAACGGCCCGCTGACCAGCGAACAGGGGCTCTGGGTCGCGCTCCTGCGCTCGCCCGCGGGGACCGTCCTGGCCGGAGCGACCGCGGCGCGCCGTCAGGGGCTGCGCGTCGACGAGCCCGAGGTCCCGCGGCTGCTGGTGCCGTACGGCGCTCCACGACCCGACCTGCAGGGCGTCTCGGTCCGGCGGACCAGGGTGCTGACCCAGCGGGACGTGCACCCGGTCCTGCAGCCGCCGACCCTGCGGCTCGCGCGGGCCGTCCTCGACGAGGCGGCGCGCACGGCCAGGCCTGCCGACGTGCGCGCGCTGCTCTGCGCGACCGTGCAGCAGCGGCTGCTGCGGCCCGCCGACCTGCGGAGCGTGCTGCTCCGGCTCGGTCCGCAGACGGGCCGCGCGCTCGTGCTCGAGGTGCTCGGGGAGGTGGAGCTCGGGGTCCACAGCCGCCGCGAGGGGCAGTTCCTCGGCATGGTCCGCGGCGCCAGGCTGCCCGAGCCGCGGCTGCAGGTCGCGCGCCGGGCCGGTACCGGCGTGCGCTACCTCGACGGCCTCTGGGAGGACTACGACCTGCACGCGGAGATCGACGGGGCGGGGCACCTGGCGGTGGCGCAGTGGTCCGCGGACTGCCTGCGGGCGAACGAGCTCGAGCTCGGTCCGGGCCGCGAGCGTCACCTCCGCTTCCCGGGGTTCTGGCTCGACGAGCAGCCCCAGCGGGTCCTGGAGCAGGTGGAGCGCGGCTTGCGCCTGGGCGGCTGGACGGGCTGACCCCGGCTGTGATGATCAAGCGGGCTCGTCGAGCGTGCGAGATCACCACACCAGCGGGGCCGGGCGCGCAGGGCGGACCGGCGACCCGCAGGTGTGGTGATCACGGGCAGCTCGGCAGCGTGCGACATCACCACAGCGGGGCGGGGCGGGGCGGGGCGGCGGGGTGGCGGGGCGGCGGGGCGGCGGGGCGGCGGGGCGGCGGGGCTGCGGGCCGCCGGGGCGCGACGGCGGCCGGAGGCGGCGGGGCAGCCGGGGCGGCCGGCGGGCAGCGGCGCCGGGGCCCCACGCCCGTAGGGTGGCGCGCGTGACGGACGCGCCGATCGGGGTCTTCGACTCCGGGGTCGGCGGCCTCACGGTGGCGCGGGCCCTGCTCGACCAGCTGCCGCACGAGCAGCTGCGCTACGTCGGCGACACGGCGCACGGCCCGTACGGCCCGCTGCCGCTCGCCGAGGTCCGCCGCCACGCGCTGGCGGTCTGCGACCGGCTCGTCGACGAGGGCGTGAAGGCCCTGGTCATCGCGTGCAACACCGCGAGCGCGGCCTGCCTGCGCGACGCCCGGGAGCGCTACGACGTGCCGGTCGTCGAGGTGGTCCTGCCCGCGGTGCGGCGAGCGGTCGCGGCGACCCGCACCGGCCGGGTCGGGCTGATCGGCACGCAGGCGACGGTGGCGAGCGGGGCGTACGACGACGCGTTCGCCGCCGCGCCGCACGTGCGGCTCACCAGCGCCGCCTGCCCGCGGTTCGTCGACTTCGTCGAGCGCGGCGTGACGACGGGTCGGCAGCTGCTGCAGCTGGCCACCCACTACCTCGAGCCGGTCCTCGCGGCCGACGTCGACGTGCTCGTGCTCGGCTGCACGCACTACCCCCTGCTCACCGGGATGATCTCGCTGGTCGTGGGTGAGAGGGTGTCGCTCGTGAGCAGCGCCGAGGAGACCGCCAAGGACGTCTACCGCGTGCTCGTCCGCGAGGACCTGCTGCGCGACCCGGACGCCCCGCCGCCGACGCACGCGTTCACCGCGACCGGCGACGCCGAGCCGTTCGCCCGGTTGGCCCGCCGCTTCCTCGGCCCGCAGCTCGCGGCGGTCTGAGGTGCGGCTCACCGTCCTCGGCAGCTCCGGCACGTTCCCCGGTCCGGAGTCGCCGTGCTCGGGCTACCTCGTCGAGCACGACGGCTTCCGGCTGGTGCTCGACCTGGGCAACGGCGCGCTCGGCAACCTGCAGCGGCACTGCGACCTCCGCGAGGTCGACGCCGTCTGGATCAGCCACCTGCACGCCGACCACTGCCTGGACCTCGTCGCCTACTCGTACGCCCGCTGCTACCACCCCGACGGCGCGCCGCCGCGGCTGGAGGTCCACGGCCCGCCGGGCCTGGCCGAGCGGCTGCGCAGCTCCTACGAGGTCGATCCCGAGGGGCCGCTGGGGGAGGTGTACGACTACCGCACCGTGCAGGCGGGCCGCACGACGCTGGGCCCCTTCGAGGTCACCGTCGCGAAGGTGAACCACCCCGTCGAGGCGCACGCCGTGCGGCTCGAGGCGGGCGGGCGCAGCCTCGTCTACAGCGGCGACACGGCGGTGAGCGATGCCCTCGTCGAGCTGGCCCGGGGCTGCGACCTGTTCCTGTGCGAGGCGTCCTGGCCCAGCGACCCGCCGCCGCCGCCGGACATCCACCTCACGGGTCGCGAGGCCGGCGACCACGCCGCCCGGGCCGGTGTCTCGCGGCTCGTGCTCACCCACCTCATGCCGTTCGCCGACCCGCTGGTGATGACGGCGGAGGCGCGCGAGACCTGGGACGGGCCGCTGGACGTGGCCCGCTGCGGGGACGTCTTCGAGGTCTGAGAGGGTCGCCGGGTGACCCGTCCCGGTGGCCGTGCGCCCGATGCCCTCCGTCCCGTCGTGCTCACCCGCGGGTGGCTCGACCACGCCGAGGGCTCGTGCCTCGTCGAGTTCGGCGCGACCCGCGTGCTGGTGGCCGCCAGCGCGCAGGCGGGCGTGCCGCGCTGGCGCAAGGGCTCCGGCCTGGGCTGGGTGACCGCGGAGTACGCGATGCTGCCCCGCGCGACGCACACCCGCAGCGACCGCGAGTCGGTGCGGGGCAAGGTCGGGGGCCGCACCCACGAGATCAGCCGGCTCGTGGGGCGCAGCCTGCGCGCGGCCGTGGACCTCAAGGTGCTCGGGGAGAACACGATCGCGATCGACTGCGACGTGCTGCAGGCCGACGGCGGCACCCGCACCGCGGCCATCACCGGCGCGCTCGTCGCGCTCACCGACGCCTGCCGCCACCTGCAGCGCCCCGGCGCCGTCGTCCGGCCGCTCGCCGCCGTCAGCGTCGGCATCGTCGACGGCGAGCCGCGCCTGGACCTCGAGTACGTCGAGGACGTCGCCGCCGACACCGACATGAACGTCGTGGCGACCGCCGACGGCGAGCTCGTCGAGGTGCAGGGCACCGCGGAGGGCGCGCCCTTCCGCCGGTCCGAGCTCGACGCGCTGCTCGACCTCGCGCTGGCCGGCATCGCCGACCTCACCGCGGCCCAGGCCGCGGCCCTCGCCGAGCCGCTGCGCCCCAAGCACCAGGGCGCCCCGACGGCGCTGTGACCGCGCCGCTGGTCGTCCTCGCGACGGCCAACCAGGGCAAGGTCGCCGAGCTGCGACGGATCCTGTCGCCGTACGGCCTGGGGCTGCGCGGCATCGACGGCGCGTACGAGCCGGGGCCCGAGACGGGCGCCACGTTCGAGGACAACGCGCTGGCCAAGGCCCGGGAGGCGGTGCGGGCGACCGGCCTGCCCGCGGTCGCCGACGACAGCGGGCTGGCCGTCGACGCCCTCAACGGGATGCCGGGCATCTTGTCGGCGCGCTGGTGCGGGCGGCACGGCGACGACCGCGCCAACCTGGAGCTGCTGCTCGCGCAGCTGCGCGACGTCCCCGACGAGCGGCTCGGCGCCGGCTTCGTCTGCGCGGCCGCGTGGGCGCTGCCCGACGGCCGCGAGGGCGTCGTGCGCGGCGAGCTGCGCGGGCACCTCGTCCGGGTGCCCCGGGGGGACGGCGGCTTCGGCTACGACCCGGTGCTCGTGCCGGACGGCGAGGACCGGACCACCGCTGAGCTGAGCGCGGCGGAGAAGGACGCGATGAGCCACCGCGGGCAGGCGTTCCGCGCCCTCGCGCCGGTGCTGGCCCGGGCTCTCGGCCGCGACTAGACCGGCCGGACCAGCTCGGGGTGCGAGGCGAACCACGCGAGCGTGCGCGACAGGCCGTCCTCGAAGCCGACCTGCGGCTCCCAGCCCAGCTCGCGCCGGGCCAGCGCGATGTCCGGCTGGCGCACCGTCGGGTCGTCCTCCGGGCGCGGGACGAAGACGATCTCGCTGTCGCTGCCGACCAGCCGCCGCACCGTCCGGGCCAGCTCGAGCACCGACACCTCGTGCGGGTTGCCGATGTTGACCGGGCCGGCCAGGTCGCTGCGCAGCAGCCGGACGACGCCCTCGACGAGGTCGTCGACGTACATGATCGAACGGGTCTGCGACCCGTCGCCGGCGACCGTGACGGGCCGGCCGGTGAGCGCCTGCGACGCGAAGGTCGGGATCGCCCGCCCGTCGTCCGGCCGCATCCGCGCGCCGTGGGTGTTGAAGATCCGCACGATCGCGGTGTCGACGGCGTGGGTGCGCCGGTAGGCCATGGTGAGCGCCTCGGCGTACCGCTTCGCCTCGTCGTAGACGCCGCGCGGCCCGACGGGGTTGACGTGCCCCCAGTAGCTCTCGGGCTGCGGGTGCACCTGGGGGTCGCCGTACGTCTCCGACGTGCTCGCCAGCAGGAAGCGCGCGCCCTTCTCCTTGGCCAGGCCGAGCGCGTGCAGCGTGCCGGTCGAGCCGACCTTGAGCGTCTCGATCGGCAGCTGCAGGTAGTCCAGCGGCGAGGCCGGCGAGGCCAGGTGCAGCACCTGGTCCACCGGCCCGGGCACGTGGATGAAGTCGGTGACGTCGCACTTGACCAGCCGGAAGCGCGGGTGCTCGAGCAGGTGCTCGACGTTCGCCGGCCCGCCGGTGAGGAAGTTGTCGAGCGCGAGCACCTCGCACCCGTCGGCCAGCAGCCGCTCGCCCAGGTGGGACCCCAGGAACCCGGCCCCGCCCGTGATCACCACCCGCACGTGCAGACCCTATGCGCGTCGCGGGGTGCGCGGTGGGGGACTCGAACCCCCACGCCCGAGGGCGGCGGCACCTAAAGCCGCAGCGTCTGCCAGTTCCGCCAACCGCGCGAGGACGTCACCCTACGGGGCCACGCCCAGGTCCCGGGCCAGCCGGGCCACGTGGCCGGTGGCCTTCACGCCGTACGACGCGCGCTCGACGACACCGGCCCCGTCGAGCACGACGGTCGTGCGGACGACCCCCGTGACGACCTTGCCGTAGAGCTTCTTCTCGCCGTACGCCCCGTACGAGGTGAGCACCTCGCGCTCGGGGTCGGACAGCAGCGGGAAGGTCAGGCCCTGCGCGGCGCGGAAGCGCGCGAGGACCTCGGCCGGGTCGGGCGACACCCCGACGACGGACAGCCCCGCCTGCGCGAACTGCCCGAGCGCGGCCTCGAAGTCGCAGGCCTGCGCCGTGCAGCCGGGTGTCCCGGCGGCCGGGTAGAAGTACAGCACCGTCCGGCGGCCGGCCAGGTCGGCCAGCGACACCGGGTGCCCGTCCGAGTCGGGGAGCGTGAAGTCGGGGGCGCGGTCGCCGGGGGACAGGCGGGGAGCGGTCACGCCCCCCATCTTGTCAGCGGGCGCCGAGCGGCACCGGCGCGGCCGCGGGGACGTCCGCGTGGTCGTCGAGGCCGGCCGTGCGGCCCAGGGTGCGGCCGCGGGTCACGGCGAGGACCACGACGAAGACCACCGCGTTCGTGAGCACGATGGTCGTGCCGGAGGGGATCTCGAGGTGGTAGGAGGCGTACATGCCGATGCCCCCGCTCACCGTGCCGATGAGCGTCGACAGCCACAGCATCCGGCCGAACGAGTCGCTGAGCATCCGGGCGACGACGGCGGGGATGACCAGCGTGGCCGCCACCAGCGTCACGCCGATGATCGAGAGCGTGGCGAGGATCGACACCGACAGCACGAGCATGAGCAGCGCGTCCATGAGCTTCACCCGGACGCCGGAGACGTCGGCGACGTCCGGGTCGAAGGTGGAGAACAGGAACTGGCGGTACAGGACGGTGAACAGCAGGCCCGCGAAGGCGAGCGCCCCGGCGAGCAGCCACAGGTCGCCGGCCCGCACCCCGTTGATGCTGCCGAACAGCAGCGAGTCGAAGGCGGGACCCTTGTTGCCGAAGCGGGTCAGCAGCGCGACGCCGAGCGCGAAGGACGCCGTGGTGACCACGCCGATGGCGGCGTCGGCGCCGATCCGGCGGCTGCGCGTGACCGCGTTGATCGCCAGCGCCGACGCGAGGCCCCAGACGCCGGCGCCGAGCACGATCGGCACGCCGAGCAGGGGGGCGGCGGCGTACCCGCCGAAGATGGCGTGCGAGAGCCCGTGCCCGATGTAGCTCATGCCGCGCAGGGTGATGAACACGCCGATGAGCCCGCACAGCGCCCCGGCCAGCAGCGCGGCGACCAGGCCCTTGACGAAGAACTGGTAGCTGAACGGGTCGAGGAAGGCCTGCCACAGGCCGCCCATCAGGACACCCCCCGCAGCAGGACGTCGCCCGGGGTGTCGACCACGACGGGCATGCCCAGGTGCTGGAGCACCTCCATGCGCGCGCCGAACGTCCGCTCGAGGACGTCGGGGACGATGACCTCGGCGGGCGCGCCCGTGCGCGACCACGCGGCGGTGCAGCGCCAGCAGGTCGGGCAGGTGCGCCGCGATGCCGTTGAGGTCGTGGGTGGTCAGCACGATCGCGAGTCCCTCGCGGTGCAGGTCGTCGAGCAGGTGCAGCACCTCGTGGCGGGTCTGCACGTCGACGCCGGAGGTCGGCTCGTCGAGCAGCAGCAGCTGCGGCCGGCGCAGCAGCGCGCGGGCGAGGAACATCCGCTGCTGCTGCCCGCCGGACAGCTCGCGGATGTGCCGGCGGGCGAGGTCGCCGATGCCCAGGCGGTCGAGGGCGTCCGCCACGTCCGCGCGCTCGGCGCGGGTCGGCCAGGGCACCAGGCGCCGGGAGGGGCGCGACATGAGCACGCACTCCTCGACCGTGACGGGGAAGTTCCAGTTCACCGTCTCCAGCTGGGGCACGTAGCTCACCGCGGTGCCGGGCGTCCGGGTGAGGTGGCCGCCCGTCGGCCGCTCGGTGCCCAGCAGCAGGCGCAGCAGGCTGGTCTTGCCCGAGCCCGACGGCCCGACGATCCCGGTGAAGGCGTCGGAGGTGACGGTGTAGTCGACGTCCAGCAGGACCGCCGGCCCGCCGTAGGAGAAGGACACGTGCTCGAGCCGCAGCAGGGGCGTCACGGGGAGGCTCGTCACTGCGGGTAGTCCGCCTTGTCCGGTACGACGTCGGAGACGTCGAGGGCGTCGAGCGCCGTGGTGGTGCCGCCGAGCCCGCGGACCATCGTCCGGTAGTCGAAGCGCATCAGCCCGAGCCAGGAGTGCTCGGGGTCGCCGGGCGCGCCCGGCAGGTCGTCGTCGCGCAGGGTGTCCTCGTAGCGCGCGCCGGTCTCGCGGGCGATCTGCTCGAGCACCTTGGACGGGAACACCTCCGAGCCGAAGATCACGGGCACCTGCTGCGCCTTGATCTGGTCGACGAGGCGGGCGATCTCCTTGGGCTGCGGGTCCTCGAAGTTGCTGGGCTGCACGGCGCCCACGATGTCCCAGCCGTAGTCGCGGCCGAAGTAGGCGTACGCGTCGTGGTAGGTCAGCAGCTCCTTGCGGCCGCCCGGGATGGTCGCCTGGTCGGCCTTGAGCGCGTCGGACAGCGCGGTGGCCTTGACGACGAAGGCGTCGTGGTTGCGGTCGTACGTCGCCTTCCCCGCCGGGTCCCTCGCGACCAGCGTGTCGCGGACGACGCCCGCGTACTTGATGGCGAACAGCGGGTCGGTCCACAGGTGCGGGTTGGGCTTGCCGTCCTCCTCGGGGAAGGAGAAGTCGTAGATGTACTCCGACTCGGGCAGCGTCCGGGTCCCGACCTGGACGACGAGCGCGTCCTTCTTCTTGTTCTGCTCGGCCAGCTCGAACGTCGGGTCTTCGAGCTTGAGCCCGTTGACGAACACCACGTCGGCGCGCGACAGGAGCTTGCTCACCTGCGGCGGCGGCTCGTAGGTGTGGCTGTTGGTGCCCTCCGGCACGATCCCGGTCAGCCGGATGCGGTCGCCGCCGACGTTGGCGACGATCGAGGTGATCGGCGCGACGGTGGAGGCGACGACCAGCGGCGTGCCGGTGGCCGGGTCGACCGACGCGGCCGTGCTGCTCGTGCCGGACGCGGACGCCCCGCAGCCGGTGATCAGGGCGAGCGGGGCGGCGAGGGCGATCGCCGCGAGACGGGTCGGGGTCATGCCGCCGACGCTAGTGCGAGGCCGTGCTTGTTGCCAGTCGGTCGCAGGTGGAGATCGTCGGCAGGTCTGGGCAGACGGTTCGGGGGCGCCCGGACGGGCACGACGAGCCCGACGACGGGGAGCCGGTGCGCCCGTCCTGACCGACGGCGCGAGCCGGACCTGAGCGAGACGTGAGGAGCCACCGCGTGGCCAGCAAGGACGCCGACAGCACCACCACCCGCGACCCGGAGGCGCTGGTCCGCGAGATCGAGGCGACCCGCGAGGACCTCGCCGAGACGATCGACGCGATCGCCGACCGGATCAGCCCGAAGCGCGTCGCCGGTCGTGGCAAGGAGACCGTGAAGGAGAAGACGGCGGCGGCGCGCGAGGTGATCGGCGAGAAGGTGGCCGCGGCCCGCGAGGCGGTCGCGGAGCGCACGGCGGGCGCGCGGGAGCAGCTCGGCGAGAAGACCCTCGCCGCCAAGGAGACCGTGGGCGCGACGACCTCCACGGCGCGCCAGGCGCTCGACGAGCAGACGGCGGCCCTGTCGCAGGGCGGCTCGCCCGCCTCCGTCCTCGACAGCGGCAGCGGTGCGCGGGGCGGCTCGCCGCTGGACGCGCTGCCCGTGCCGCGCGAGGCGCTCGTCGCCGGCGCGGTCGCGGCCCTGCTCGGCCTGTGGCTCTGGCGCCGCCGCCGGTGAGACGGCCCGTGCCGCTGCCGACGGGACCGGGGCAGGAGTCGGTCTGGGACTACCCGCGGCCGCCGCGGGTCGAGCCCGACGACCGCGAGGTCGTCGTGGTCCTGGGCGGCGTCGAGGTCTGCCGCACCCGGCGCGGGCTCAAGGTGCTCGAGACCAGCCACCCGCCGGCCTGGTACCTCCCGCGCGAGGACTGGCGACCCGACGCGCTGGAGCCCGCGCCCGGCACGTCCTCCTGCGAGTGGAAGGGCGTCGCGTCCTGGTTCACCGTCGTCGGCGGCGGCCGCCGTGCCGAGGGGGCGGCCTGGAGCTACCCGGACCCGGTGTCGGACTACGCGTCGTTGCGCGGGGCGATCGCGGTCTACCCGGCGGCCGTGGACCGGTGCACCGTCGGCGGGGAGCTCGTCCGCCCGCAGGAGGGCGGCTTCTACGGCGGCTGGATCACCGACGAGGTCGTCGGGCCGTTCAAGGGCGTGCCGGGCAGCCGGGGCTGGTGACCGGCCGGCACGTGGCCTGCACCACACCCGGGATGCCTCGCGCGGCGCCGGGTGTTGTCGCACTGTGGACCTGACCGACCCCGGCACCGGAGGAGACCCCGTGACCGCCCCGCAGACCGACCCCCAGCAGGCCCCGGACCCGACCGGCGGTCGCGGACGACCGGTGCGCGTCGCGGTGGTCGGCGCCGGCCCGGCCGGCGTCTACGTCGCGGACGTGCTCATGAAGTCGGGCACACAGGTGTCGATCGACCTGTTCGAGCGCCAGCCCGCGCCGTACGGCCTCATCCGCTACGGCGTGGCGCCCGACCACCCGCGGATCAAGGGGATCGTCACCGCGCTGCGCCAGGTGCTGTCCAAGCCGCAGGTGCGCCTGCTCGGCAACGTGGAGTACGGCGTCGACGTCAAGCTCGACGACCTGCGCGAGCACTACGACGCGGTCGTCTTCACCACCGGTGCCGAGAAGGACCGCGACCTCGACGTCCCCGGCGCCGACCTGCCGGGCAGCTTCGGCGGGGCCGACTTCGTGAGCTGGTTCGACGGCCACCCGGACGTGCCGCGCGAGTGGCCCCTGGAGGCGCGCTCGATCGCCGTCGTCGGCGCGGGCAACGTCGGGCTCGACGTCGCGCGCATGCTGTCCAAGACCGCGGACGAGCTGCTCGTCACCGAGATCCCGGACAACGTCTACCAGGGCCTCAAGGCCTCTCCGGTCGAGGAGGTGCACGTCTTCGCGCGCCGCGGCCCGGCCCAGGCGAAGTTCACCCCGCTGGAGCTGCGCGAGCTCGACCACAGCCCCTCCGTCGAGGTGCTCGTGCCGCCGGAGGACTTCGAGGTCGACGCGGCCAGCACCCGGGCGATCAACAGCGACAACCAGACCCGCCTGGTCGTGCGCGAGCTCGAGCGCTACGCGATGCGCACCGCCGAGCAGCTCGAGAACGGGCTCGAGGGCACCCGCCCGCGCAAGCTCTGGCTGCACTTCTTCGAGAACCCCGTCGAGGTCCTCGGCGACGGCAAGGTCGAGGCCTTCCGCACCGAGCGCACCGAGTTCGTGGGGGACGACGGCGGCGTGCGGGGGACCGGGGAGACGCGCGACTGGCCGGTGCAGGCGGTCTACCGCTGCGTCGGCTACCGCTCCACCGAGCTGCCCGGTCTGCCCTGGGACAGCAGCAAGCACGTCGTGCCCCACGCCGCCGGCCGCGTCCTCGACATCGAGGGCACCCACGTGCCCGGCCTCTACGTCAACGGCTGGGTCAAGCGCGGGCCGGTCGGCCTGATCGGCCACACCAAGGGCGACGCGCTCGAGACCGTCGGGAGCCTGCTCGAGGACCTCGCGTCCGGCACGCTCCCGCAGGCCCCGACCCCTGACCCGGAGGCCGTCGTGGAGCTGCTCGAGTCCCGCGGCCTGCAGTACACGACCTGGGAGGGCTGGGACCTGCTGGACGCGCACGAGCGCGCGCTCGGCGAGGCGTACGGCCTGGTCGGCGAGAAGCTGCGCGAGCGCGTCAAGGTCGTCGACCGCCAGACCATGGTCGAGGTGAGCCGGGCGGTGGCGCAGGCGCACGCCGAGGGCGACGAGCAGGCCGAGCAGGCGGCCTACGACCGGTTCGACGAGGCGGTCGACGAGGCCCTCGCCGGGCAGCAGGCGGCCCGCACCTCCTAGCGACCGCCGCCCGCGGCCCGCAGCTCGCGGGCCGTCGGGGCGCGCACCCACGCGTCGAGGTCGGGGCCCGTGCCCGTCGCGGTCAGCGCGGGACCCACGTCCTGCGGCGCCTCGAGCAGGGCGGGCGGGCTGCCGTGCCAGCGGCCGCCGACCCGCCTCAGTCCCGTGAGCAGGTCGGCGTACGGCAGGGCCGAGGCCGCCGCGCTGCCGAAGCCGAAGACGCGCTCGGCCCCGAGGACCGCGCAGGCGGTGCCGCGGGCCCGCAGCAGCCGGTCGTAGCCGTTGCGGGCGAGCTCCCCGCCGTACGCGGCGAGGGCGTGCTCGGCACGGGACAGCGCCGCGTCGTCGCCCGCGACGTAGCGGTCGGGGAACGGCAGCTCTCCCCAGAGCGACCAGGTCCACCAGGCCGGGGGGTCGGCTGCGGCGGTGAGCGCGTCACCCACGCCCCGGCCCACGACCTCGTGGCCGTGGTGGCGGTCGCCGTGGGTGGGGGACAGGACCAGGCCCGCGCCGGTGCGGGCGAGGGCCGCCGCCACCTCGCCGGCCACGCGGGTGCGGGCGGCGTCGAGGTCGTCGGCGGCGGACAGCGCGACCGGCGGCTCGACGGCCTCCAGGTGCAGCCCGGCCCGGCGGCTCGCCTCGCGCGCCTCGGCCAGCCGCCGCTCGCGGTCGCCGGGCCGCCCCCGGCTCACCAGCAGGTCCACGACGTGGGCGCCGGCCTGCTGCAGCAGCTGCAGGGTCAGCGGGGCGCCGAGCGCGGCGTCGTCGGGGTGCGGGCTGACGTGCAGCACCACCAGCCCGTCGACGGGCCCGTGCCGAGCCCCCGTCACGGGGCGTCGAGCAGGGCGGTCGCGGTCGTCGGGTCGGTGACCAGCTCGTTGAACCAGCCGGCCCGGGCGCCGGCCAGGATGCTCGGGACCTTCGGCACGCCTCCCGCCACCGCGATCGTCACCGGGGTGCGGCGCAGCTGCTCCAGGCTGGTCGCCAGCAGCCGGTCGGCCCCGGGGAACTGCAGCGGCTCGCCCGCCTCGTCGTAGAACCGGGCGCAGATGTCGCCGACCGCGCGCCGCAGGCTCGGGTCGTCGCGGCGCAGCGGTCCCGGCAGCGTCAGCCGCGCGTGGGGCGGGGCGCCGACGCCGAGCAGGGCGCAGCGGGCCCGCTGCCACAGCTCCAGGACGGCCCGGGTGCTCTCGTCCTCGAGCAGGCGCTCGCGCAGCTCCCGCCCGGGGAAGGCCGGGGCGTAGAGGAAGAAGGGGCGGCCACCGACCCGTTCGGCGACCTGCCGGGTGAGCTCGTTGGTCTGGTACCAGGCCTCCGGCTCGTCCTGGCCCCCGACGGTCGGGGCGATGAGCACCCCGGGCAGGGCGGGCAGGGCCTGCTGCGCTGCTGCGTGCACGCTGCGGCCGGACGAGACGAGCAGGACGTCGCCGGGGGCCAGACCGGCCTGGGCCAGCGCCGGACCGACCGCGCGGGCGAGCCGCTCGTCGAGCCGGTCGTCCGGTCCCGGGGCCGTGAGGTGGACCCGGCGCAGGCCCAGGCGGTCGGCGAGCCGGGCCGGCAGGTCGCCGGCCGACGCGGTGTCGGGGTCGACCACCTCGATCCGTACGACGCCGAGGCGGCGGGCCTCGGTCAGCAGCCGGCTGACGGTCGGTCGGCTCGTGCCGAGCTCCTCGGCGATCTGGGCCTGCGTCGCGTCCTCGAGGTAGTAGAGGCGAGCGGCGGTGTGGACGAGTCGCAGGTCGAACCGGCCGGCGCCCTCCGCCACCTCGCCGGCGCCCGGCCGGGGCGCGGCGGGAGACCCGGTCGTCGACCCTCGCGCGCGCACCCTGTCGTCCTCCCCGTCGTGTCCGGACCGTAACTCGACTCCGGAACAGATGTGCTGGACAGGTGTTCTGGTCGGCCCTACTGTGACCCCTGCCACAGCGGACGGCAAGCCCCGCGGGGCAGCCGCGACGGGAGGAGCACCGCGTGCCGGACGTCATGCAGGCCGTCGTCTGCCACGGTCCGCAGGACTACCGGCTCGAGGAGGTGCCCGTGCCCGGTGCCCGGGCCGGGCGAGGCCCTCGTGCAGGTCGAGGCCGTCGGCATCTGCGCCAGCGACCTGAAGTGCTACCACGGGGCCACGAAGTTCTGGGGCGACGGGACGCGGCCCGCGTGGGCCGAGACCGAGGTCGTCCCCGGCCACGAGTTCGTCGGCGCGGTCGTCGCAGCTCGACGACGAGGCGCGCGCGCGCTGGGGCGTGGAGGTCGGCGACCGGGTCGTCTCCGAGCAGATCGTGCCGTGCTGGAACTGCCGCTACTGCCGGCGCGGGCAGTACTGGATGTGCGCGCCGCACGACATCTTCGGCTTCAAGCGCCGCACCCCCGGCGCGATGGCGGAGTACATGCGTCTTCCCGGCCGAGGCGCTGGTCCACCGGGTGTCCGCCGACCTCCCCGCCGCCCACGCCGCCTTCGCCGAGCCGCTGTCCTGCGCGCTGCACGCCGTCGAGCGCGGCCGGCATCGGCTTCGACGACGTCGTCGTCGTCGCCGGCTGCGGTCCGATCGGGCTCGGGCATGGTCGCGGGCGCCGCGGCCAAGAGCCCCGCCGCACGTCGTCGCCCTCGACATGGCCCCGGCCAAGCTCGCGCTCGCGCGGCAGTGCGGAGCCGACACGCTCGTCGACATCCGCGACCGGCGACGCGCGTGGCCGTGGTGCAGGAGCTCACCGAGGGCTACGGCGGCGACGTCTACCTCGAGGGCACCGGCCACCCGTCCGCCGTCCTGCAGGGGCTGACGCTGCTGCGCAAGCTCGGCACGCTTCGTCGAGTACGGCGTCTTCGGCAGCGACGTCACCGTCGACTGGACGCATCATCAGCGACGACAAGGAGCTCGACGTGCTCGGCGCCCACCTCGGCCCGCACTGCTGGCCGGCGGCGATCCGGATGATCGAGTCCGGCCGCCTGCCGATGGACCAGATCTGCACCCACCAGCTGCCGCTGGCCGAGTTCCAGCGACGGCCTCGACCTCGTCGCCGACGGCACCGCGTCGTCAAGGTCTCGCTCATCCCGCTGACGCCCCGTAGCCGACCGCCCCGCACCGCCCGCCGCCGCGTCCCGCCACCCCCGTCCGCCCCGGACCGCCCCGCATCGCCCGCCCACCCGCCGTTCGCACGACCACACAAGGAGATCGCATGATGCGACAGCACCGACCCGCCTCGCCGGGCTCGGGCGCTGCTGGCCCTGGCCGCCGTCATCGCTGCCGCCTGCAACGGCGCGACCGCCACCGGCACGCTCCGGCGGCGGCGCCTCGGGCGGGGAGCGACGACGTCAAGATCGCGTTCCTCATGCCCGACATCGCGTCCACCCGCTACGAGCTGCAGGACAAGCCCCGCTGTTCGAGGCCAAGATCAAGGAGCTCTGCCCGACCTGCGAGGTCGTCTACCAGAACGCCGCAGGCCGACGCCGCCAAGCAGCAGCAGCAGGCCAACTCGGCCTTCGCGCAGGGCGTCAAGGCCATCGTCCTCGACCCGGTCGACTCCGCGGCCGCCGCGACGATCGTCCAGGCCGCGCAACCAGGCGCAAGGTCCCGATCATCGCCTACGACCGGCCGATCCCGACGGCCAAGGCCGACTACTACGTCTCCTTCGACAACGAGAAGATCGGCGCCTCGATCGCGCAGTCGCCTCGTCGACCACCTGAAGAAGACGAACGCCAAGGGCGGGCTGCTGCAGATCAACGGCTCGCCGACCGACGCGGCCGCCGGCCTGATCAAGAAGGGCGTGCACAGCGTCGTCGACGCCAGCGGCCTCAAGCTGCTCGCCGAGTACGACACCCCGGACTGGGCAGCCGGCCAAGGCCCAGGACTGGGCGAGCGGTCAGATCACCCAGTTCTCGCGGGCAGATCGCGCGGCGTCGTCGCCGCCAACGACGGCACCGGTGGCGGCGCCATCGCGGCGTTCAAGGCGGCCGGCGCAGGCCGCTCCCGCCGGTCACGGGCAACGACGCCGAGCTCGCCGCGCTCCAGCGGATCATCGCCGGCGACCAGTACAACACCATCTCCAAGCCGATCAAGATCGTCGCCGAGGCGGCCGCCGAGATCGCCTACGCGTTCGCCGCAGGGCGAGAAGCCCGCGGGCAAGACCACGCTGTTCGACACCCCGTCGCAGCTGTTCACGCCGACGGTCGTCACGCAGGAGAACATCAAGAAGGAGATGTTCGACAGCGGGCTGCTAAGGCGGCGACGTCTGCACCGGCGCCTACGCCGCGGCTGCGCGAAGCTGGCATCCTGAGCCGTCCCGGGCCGCGCCGCCGACGGCGTGCGGCCCGGGACCGTCGACCTCGCACCCGGTCCTCGCCCCGACCTGACCGCCTGAGGAGACCCACGTGACCACCCAGACCCACGACCAGCGGCGCGCTCCTGCGACGAGCCCCCGAGCGATCCTCTCCCTGCGCGGCGTCACCAAGACCTTCGGCGCCGTCGCGGCGCTCACCGACGTCGACCTCGACGTCGCGCGCCGGGGAGGTCGTGGCCGTCGTCGGCGACAACGGCGCCGGCAAGTCGACGCTCGTCAAGGTCCTGTCGGGCGTGCACCCGCCCGACCGCGGGCACGATCACCTTCGAGGGCAAGGAGGTGCAGATCCACAGCCCGGCCGACGGCGCGAGCGCTCGGCATCGCCACGGTCTTCCAGGACCTCGCCCTCTGCGAGAACCTCAACGTCGTCGAGAACCTGTTCCTGGGGCAGGAGCTCGGCGGCGCTTCCGGCTCAACGAGGTGACGATGGAGGTCCGGTCCTGGGAGCTGCTGCGGCAGCTCTCGGCCAAGATCCCGACCGTCCGCATCCAGGTCGCCTCGCTCTCCGGGGGCCAGCGGCAGACCGTCGCGATCGCGCGCTCGCTGCTCGGCGACCCCAAGATCATCATCCTCGACGAGCCGACCGCCGCCCTCGGCGTCGCGCAGACCGCCGAGGTGCTCAACCTCGTCGAGCGGCTCCGCGAGAACGGGCCACGGCGTCATCATGATCAGCCACAACATGGCCGACGTGCAGGCCGTCGCCGACAACGTCGCGGTGCTGCGGCTGGGCCGCAACAACGGCGTGTTCAACGTCGCCGAGGTCGTCACCCGAGGACATCATCGCCGCGATCACCGGGGCCACCGACAACGTCGTCACCCAGCGGTCCGCCCGCCGCGCGGGCAGCGGGGCGATCCGGGGCCGACCCGCAGGTCCCGCCGACAGGAGAGGCAGCCCGCATCGATGACCGTCCACCGCACCGACGCGACCACCGCGACCAGCGACCACCGCGCCGCGACTGCGACCCTGCGCCGGCCCGAGCCACCGACCTCCAGGACGAGCGGCTGCAGTCCGCGAGGCCGGCCTCGGCGGCGCGGTCCGCAGGACTTCGTCGACCGCAGCTGCGCGGCGGCGACCTCGGCGTGCTGCCGGTCGTCGCCGGGCTGGTCGTCATCTGGGTGGTCTTCCAGGCCTCAACCCGATCTTCCTGTCGAGCCGCAACCTCGAGAACCTGCGATGGAGAGCGTGCCGGTCGGCATCATCGCCCTCGGCATCGTCTGCGTGCTGCTGGTCGGCCGAGATCGACCTGTCGGTCGGCTCGGTCAGCGGCCTGTCCGCCGGCCTGCTCGCCGTCATCTTCGTCAGCAAGGGGCTGCCGGCCGATCGTCGCCGTCGGCGCCGCGGTCGCTGGCGGCGCGGTCATCGGCTGCCTCTACGGCCAGATGTTCAACCGGTTCGGGGTGCCCGAGCTTCGTCATCACCCTCGCCGGCCTGCTCGCCTTCCTCGGGCTGCAGCTCAGGTGCTCGGGCGCCCAGGGCTCGATCAACCTGCCGTTCGACTCGGCCCTCGTGGACTTCGCGCAGCTGTCGTTCGTGCCGCCGTGGCTGTCCTACGTGCTCGTGGCCCTCGCCGCCGCCGGGCTGTTCTGCTCAGCGGGCTCGCGCAGTCGTCGGCACGGGCGCGCTGCCGGCCTGTCGCTCGCGCTCGACGGCTCGAGCGTCGTCGTGCGTGCCCTGCTCGTGCTCGTGGTGCTGGCGGTTCGTCGTCGCCTACCTGAACCGCGACCGCGGCGTCGGCTGGATGGTCGTCTTCTTCGTCGCGCTGGTGCTGGTCATGCAACTACGTCCTCACCCGCACGCAGCTGGGGCCGCTCGGTCTTCGCCGTCGGCGGCAACGCCGAGGCGGCGCGCCGGGCCGGCATCGACGTCAAGGGCATCTACACCTCGGTCTTCGTGCTGTGCTCGACCCTCGCCGCGGTCGGCGGCGTGCTGGCCGCCTCCCGGCTCGCCGCCGCCAACCAGGCCAGCGGCACGCGGCGACGTCAACCTCAACGCGATCGCGGCGGCGGTCATCGGCGGCACCAGCCTGTTCGGCGGCCGCGGGTCGGCCTTCGCGGCCCTGCTGGGCATCCTCGTCATCCAGTCGATCTCGAGCGGGCTGACCCTGCTCGAGCCTCGAGCTCGTCCTTCCGCTTCATGGTCACCGGCGCCGTGCTGCTGCTCGCCGTCGCGCTCGACTCGCTGGCGCGCCGGTCCCGCGCCTCGCACGGTCGGGCCTGAGCCGCGCCCGCCCCGCTTGTCCGCTCCCGGGGCGCCCCCTAGCGTGCGGGCGGTGACGCCACTGCTGCTCGGCATCGACATGGGCACGGGCAGCAGCAAGGGGGTGCTGGCCACGCCCGACGGCGAGATCGTCGCCACCGCCACCCGCCCGCACGCGATGTCGCTGCCGCGGCCCGGCTGGGCCGAGGTCGACGCCGACGCGGTGTGGTGGGGCGACGTCGTCGGGCTGTGCCGCGAGCTCGTCGCCGCAGGCCGGCGGCGCCGGCATCGCCGGGGTCTGCGTCAGCGGCGTCGGGCCGTGCCTGCTGCTCTACCGACGCCGACCTCGCGCCCGTCCGCGACCGGCAGTCCTCTACGGCATCGACATGCGCGCGACGGCCGAGATCGAGGAGATCACCGAGCGGTTCGGCGCCGAGCGCGATCCTCGAGCGCGGCGGCACCCCGCTGTCGACCCAGGCCGTCGGGCCGAAGCTGCTGTGGGTGCAGCGCCACGAGCCGCGGGTCTGGGAGCGGGCCCGCCGGCTGGTTCAACTCCAGCTCCTTCGCCGTGGCCCGGCTGACCGGCGAGTACGTCCTGGACCACCACACCGCCAGCCAGTGCGACCCGCTCTACGACATGGCGACGGGCCGCTGGGCGCAGGACTGGGCGCAGGACCTGGCTGCCCGGGCATGGCGCTGCCGCGCCTCGCCTGGCCCGGCGAGGTGGTCGGGACGGTCACGGCCGCGGCGCGGAGCAGACCGGCCTGCCGGCGGGCACGCCGGTCTGCGCAGGCACCGTCGACGCCTGGGCCGAGGCCTTCAGCGCGGGGGTCCGGCGCCCGGGCGACCTCATGCTCATGTACGGCTCGACGATGTTCTTCGTGCAGGTCCTGCGCCGAGCTCCGCGTCGCACCCGATGCTCTGGACCACCACCGGCGTCGAGCCCGGCAGCACACGCTCGCCGCCGGCATGAGCACCTCGGGCAGCCTCACCGCGTGGCTGCAGGAGCTGCTCGGCGGGGTGCCGTTCGAGCAGCTCGTCGCGGAGGCCGCCGCGACGCCCGCCGGGGCCGACGGGCTCGTGCTGCTGCCGTACTTCGCCGGGGAGCGCACGCCGCTCTTCGACCCCAAGGCGCGCGGCGTCGTCGCCGGGCTGACCCTGCGGCACGGCCGCGGCCACCTGTTCCGCGCCGCGTACGAGGGGATCGCCTTCGGCATCCGGCAGATCCTGGAGTTCCTCGACGGCGCGGGCGGCCCGGCGCTGCGGATCAGTCGCGGTCGGCGGCGGCACGCAGGGCGGGCTGTGGACCCGGATCGTCACCGACGTCACCGGCCGCGAGCAGCTGCTGCCGGCGCAGACGATCGGGGCCAGCTACGGCGACGCGCTGCTCGCCGGCGATCGGCACCGGCGCTGGTGCCCGCCGAGCACCGACTGGGCGCGCTCCCGGCCGGGTGCTCACCCCCGACCCGCGCACGCGCGGCGTCTACGACGAGCTCTACGGCACCTACACCGAGCTCTACCCGGCGACCCGCGACCTCGTCCACCGCCTCGCCGACCTGCAGGAGCCCGGCCTCGAGCTGGTGCCCGACCCGTCCTGAGGGCGGCTCAGCCGCAGCGGGCGAGCAGCAGCGGGAGGGCGAGGCCGAGGTCGGGCGGGTGCACCTCGGTCGACGCGGTGCCCGGCCCGCCGTCGACGGTGAGCACCGCCAGGACACCGGGCGTGCCCGGGGCCGGTCGAGGGGCGGCGCGGACCAGCGGGCAGCCGCCCGCGGTCAGGTCCACGCGGAGCACGGCGGTCCGGGGAGCCGGTGGCGGCAGGTCGCGCTGCGGCCGCGGGCGCGGGTCGCCCGGCAGCTCGAGCGCCGGGACGGGCGTCCCGTCGACCTCCAGCGACAGGGCCAGCCCGGGCAGGGCCGGGCGTACGGCGGTGACGCGCAGCGGGCGGACGCCGGTGTCGGCGAGGTCCACGGGCACCCGCAGCACCCCTGCCGCGTCGACGGTCCCGGGGCGGGCGACGGCGCGCAGCGCCTCGCCCGGCGGGACCCAGCCGCACAGCTGGTCGACCTCGCGGGCCAGCGAGGCGAAGGGCTCTCGCGGCAGCGCGAGCCGCTCGGTGTGCTCGCCGACCGGGTCGGCGACCCGGACGACGAGCCGGTCGCCCGGGCCGGGGCGGGCGGGCGGGCCGGCGGCCGGGCACACGACGTCCTGCAGGAGCACCACCTGCGCGCTGCCCCCGTGCCCGAGCGCCACGGGAGTCCCGTCCGTGCGCAGCGGCAGGCCGGGCACGCCGGCCTGCAGCAGGCGCACGTCGCGGGTGCCCGCGACGCCGAGCCGGACGGGCACCTGCACCTGCACGCCACCCCCGGGCAGGTCGACGACGCCGAGGTAGACCGCGGGTGCCGGGTCCAGGGCGAGGACCGGGGCCGGCCCGCGCCGCACGAGGAGCGCGAGCGCGCCGAGGAGCAGTGCTGCGACGAGCGCGGCCGCCTGGAGCCGACGTCGGGACCGCGGCGCAGCCCGCGCGGGGGCCCCGGGTCCCGCCGGCCCGACGAGGCGGACCTCGGGCACGCTCAGGAGCCGTCGGGCAGGTCCAGCACGACCTTGACGTCGTGGTCGCGCGCGCGAGAAGGCGTCACGGACCTCCTCGAGCGGCACGCGGCGGCTGATGAGCGCCGCCAGCCAGTCCCGGTCCGCGGTGGCGAGCGCCTGCGCGGCGAGCTCGTAGTGCTCGCGGTTGGCGTTGACGGTGCCGAAGACGACGCCGTTGCTGAGCACCACGTCGCGGTTGGCGGCACCGATGTCCACGGAGACGTCCTGGCCGGGGCTGGAGACGCCGGTCAGGCAGGTGATGCTGTCGGCGGCGTTGTGGGCGACGACGTCGAGGACGACCTGCGGGACGCCGGTGCACTCGACGAGCACGTCGGCGCAGACGTCGGTCTCCGGCAGGGGGGTGGAGTGGTAGGTCGCGCCGAGCCGGCGGACGAGGTCGGGCTTCGGCCCGTCCTCGACGAGGTCGAAGACGTGGACGTCGAGCCCCTTCTGCACGCCCAGCAGCGCGGCCAGCAGCCCCACGGGCCCGGCGCCGGTCACGACGGCGACCCGCGGCTCCCACCACGCCCGGGACCCGATGCGGTCCACCTGCTGCCAGGCCTTGGCCACCACGGTCGTCGGCTCGAGCAGCACCCCGAGGCCGCCGAGCGACGGGTCGATCCTCACCACGGCGTCGGGGTCGGCGCGCCAGCGCTCGCGGGCGAACCCGTGCAGGCCCTTGATGCCGTGCTCGGTGTAGCGGCCGTTGCGGCACATGTCCCACTGCCCGACCGAGCAGGCCGCAGGGGACCGGGTCCGGGCGCCGGACGATGCCCACGACGAGGTCGCCCTCGGACAGCCCGCTGCCCTCCGGTGCCTGCAGGACCCGGCCGAGGTTCTCGTGGCCCAGGACCAGGCGGTCCGCGCCCTCGGGTGCCTCGCCGTACTCCGCGTCGACGATCTCGACGTCGGTGCCGCACAGGCCGACGGACAGGCCCTGTACGAGGACCGTCCCCTCGTCCTGGTCGGGCTCGGGCAGGTCGACGACCTCGAGCGAGTCGGCGACCCCGGGTCGGACGGTGAGCGCGCGCATGCGGTCCTCCTCCCCGCGGTGGCGGCCCCTCACGCCGCTGCCGTCCGCCCGCGTGCGGGGCCTACTGCCCGCGGGGCTCGATCTCGCCCATGGGCGCCCAGCCGGTGAACTCGGGCGTGTCCAGGTAGATGATCTGCGGCTTCGCGGTCACCCAGTCCGGCGCCCAGGCGAAGAAGTCCTTGACGTGCTGCCCCGCGACGTGGGCCGCCCCGGCCTCGGCGTCGCGGAAGGCCTCGAGCAGGACGAACGTGTCCGGCTCGTCGAGGCTCCGGGACCACTCGAAGAAGACGTTGCCCTCCTCCGCGCGGGTGGCGGCCGTGTAGGACGCCGCCTCCTGCATGAAGGCGTCGGCCTCACCGGGACGGACGGGGAACTTGACGCTGATGTAGATCACGGTCTCTCCTGTCTACTGGCCGAGGTCGTTCTGGAACTCCTGCTGGCACTGCTGCACGGCAGCCTGGTCCTGCCCGGCGTTGTCGAGGCAGTCCTGCAGCTTCTGGCCGGAGTCGCTGTTGAGGATGCTCAGGCCGAGCGCGATGAGCGCGATCGAGGCGACGAGGCCGACGGCCCCGAGCACGGTGCCCGCGAGCGCGACGCCGCCGTTGTCGGCCTCGCCCCGGCCGGCCCGCTTGCGCCCCAGGACCCCGAGCACGATCGCGACGATGCCCAGGACGATGCCGCCGACCACGGTGAGGCTGGTGACCACGGCGAGGATGCCGACGACGAGGGCGGCGATGCCCAGGCCGTTGCGCTTCCCGCCGGGCTGGCCGTGGCCGGCCGCGCCCTGACCGGCCTGCGGGTAGCCCGAGCCGTAGCCGGCCGGGGTGCCGCCGGGCGGGCCGTAGGGCTGCGGGGACTCGGTCATGGGTGTTCCTCTCGTCGTCGGTCCCCGCGGGCTACCCCGGTGTGCTGCCGGGCACGCGCACGGCAGCCGACAGCCGGGCCCGGGCGGCCCGTCGGCCCGGTGCTCAGGCCGCCGGGGCGTAGGTGAGGTGGGCGACCCCGTTGCTCAGCGCCTCGGCCGACACCAGTCGCAGACCCAGCCGGGCGGTGCCGTCGGGCAGCAGCCGCGCGCCGCTGCCGAGCACCACCGGGTAGACGAACAGGTGCAGCTCGTCGACCAGACCGTCGGCCAGCATCGCCCGCACCACCGTGCCGCTGCCGCTGACGTAGAGGTCGGCCTCGTCGCGCAGCCCTCTCAGGACGTCGACGTCGTACGGACCGACGACCTGCGAGCCGGACCAGGCGTCCGCCGAGTCGAGGGTCGACGACACGACGTGCTTCGGCGTGCCGTTGAAGAACGTCGCGCCGGGGTCGTCCTCGTCGCTGCGCGCCGACCACGCAGGCGCGAACAGCTCGAACGTCCGCCGGCCCAGCAGGATGCCGGTGCTGGCGGCCGTGAGGGCGCCGACAGCGGCGCTCAGGTCATCGGGGAAGCCGTACGGCGCGGTCCACGAGGGGTCCTCGAAGACGCCGTCCAGGCTGACGAACTCGTGCACGCGGACCTGTCCCACGACCGTTCCTCCGCTCCTCGGTGGCGGCAGTCTGCCGCAGCCGCGGACCGTCAGCGGCGCACGCGGTAGCGCAGGAAGAGCACCCCGGACGGGAAGGTCCGGCTCTCGACGAGGTCGAGGTCGGTCTGACGCAGGCCGCGGGCGAAGAAGGGCGTCCCACCGCCGACCACGACCGGGTGCACGCGCACCTGGTACTCGTCGATGAGCCCGAGGGCCGCCGCCTCCGCCGCGAGGACCGGCCCGCCCACCGCGATCTGCCCGTCACCCGGCTCGGCCCGCCAGCGCCGGACCTCCTCGGCCAGCGAGCCCTGGGCCAGCCGCGCGCCCCGCGCCGCGGTCAGCGTGCGGGAGAACACGATCTTGGGGATCGCGCGCCACACGTCGGTCCACGCGCGCGACGCCTCGTCGAGCGCCGGGTCCTCGTCGGCGTCCTCCCAGAACAGCATCGTCTCGTAGAGCCGCCGTCCCATGAGGTGCACGTCGACGGACCGGACCTGCTCGGTGACGAAGCGGAACACCGCGTCGTCGGGCTCGCTCCACCCGAAGCCGCCGTCCGGGCCGGTGGTGAAGCCGTCCAGCGAGCAGCCGAGGGAGTAGGTCACATCACGCGCCACGGGGCTCCTGCGGTCGGGGCCCCACCCTGCCCGGCGGACGCGGTCGCGTCCAGCACCGCGGCACGGTGCTCCGGGACGGCGTCGCGGGAGCGTCGACGACTCAGGCCCCCGTCCCGGTGGGAGGAGGGCCTGGGGTCGAGACGGGTGCGCCGCCAGGGACTTGAACCCCGAACCCGCGGATTAAGAGGAAGCCCGAGTGAGTGCCGCCGCGTCCTGCTGGGTCCTTGCAGGTCCTCCTGGTGCGAGGACGAGGCGCCCCATCGTCCGCCCTCGTCCGTGCAAGCTGGCCACGTCCCGCTGGGTTCGTTAGCAGGAGCGTTAGCCGGTTGCCGTGCCGGGAGATGCTTGACCGATGAGGCACCGCGTCAGCTTCGAGCTCGACGACTTCGAGGGCTACAGCCAGCAGCTCGTCCCCCTGGTGGACGGGCGGCGTCTTGTCGATCTTGTCGAGGAGCTCAACGCCAACATCGTCGGACGCATCGACGTCGTTGAGGAGTTCCGCCCCACCGCCTGAGCCGCGCCTACGCTCACGACGAGGAGGACGCTGGTGGACCGGAGCGAGCGCATCAAGCTCATCGCCGAGCTGCGTGACGAGCTTGGCGAGCTGTCCTACGAAGACGCCGAGCTGGTCATGGAGGAGTTCGGCCTCAACTTCATGACCACGAACGACTGGGAGTTCGAGCGAACCCGAGAGCTCGGCCGCCTTCTGCGAGCAGCCACAGACGACGACCTCGTGTCCCTGGGCAGCCACCTGTTCGTCCGAGACCGTCGAGGACGCGGCTCAGGGCGTGACCCGCGCTGCAAGCGGCTGCCGGCGCCCGCTGGCTTTCTTCGCCTCGCATCAGTCGTCGCACAAGGCCCTGGTGGGGTCAGTGGCGGCCGCGCTGGCCAGGTTCGGCGTCGAGCTGTTCGTCGCCCACGAGGACATCGAGCCCGACCGGGAGTGGAAGGACGAGATCCTCAAGGCACTGGGCACGACGGACGGTGGCGTGGCCTTCCTGCACCAGGAGTTCAAGGGCAGCGACTGGTGCGGCCAAGAGGTCGGCTGGCTGCTCGGCCGTGGAGTCCCGGTGGTGTCGCTCAAGTTCGACCTGGCCCCGTACGGGCCGCTGGGGGAGCGGCAGGCCATCCCGGCAGCCGGCAAGGACGCGCCGGCGCTGGCCGAAGCCTTGCTGGACGTTCTTGAGGCTCGCCCCGAGCTCCACGGTGGACTCGCCAGCTCGTTGGTGAAGGCCATGCGGGAGTCGCGGAGCTTCAAGAACACCGATGAGGTCTGGGAGCGGCTGCGGAAGCTGCGGAACCTCGACGGAGAGCAGTGTCGCGTCCTGCTCGACGCCGTCGAGATGAACACACAGGTCTTCTGGGCGAGCAGCCCGCACGACTCAGGACGTGCCAACGAGAAGGTCGTCCGCGACTTCCTGCGGCAGCAGCCCGGCGCGGTTGCGGTGCAGGCGGATCTGGACCGCTACGACCTGGAACAGAGCGCCTGAACGGGCGTGCGTGCTGCGACAACGCTCGTTGGCGGCCCTCCTCACTGGAAATCCCCCTCATCGTGAGAGAGGACCTGGCGATAGCGGGGCGGTGAGCAGGGGCTCTGGGCGGTGAAACCGGGGGGGGGGATACCGTCCGTTCGTGGTGAGCGCACTGCCCGAAGACCTCATGAAGCCGTTGCTGGCGCGCCTGTCCTCCGCCGAGCCGTGCGACTTCGCCCTTCCCAACCAGGCGAGACCGGCGCCGCCGCTCGCCCCAAGGATGCTGGACGAGGCCGAGCGAGAGCTTGGCCTGACGCTTCCTGCTGCGGTGCGGGACCTGTACGGGCGAGTCGCCAACGGTGGCATCGGTCCGGGCTACGGGCTCATCGGCCTCCTTGGCGGCGTGAAGTCGGACATGAGCACGGACGTCATCGAGGACTACCGGCTTCGTCTGCTGCTAGACGATCAAGACCCGGCGTACTTCTGGCCCGAGGGCGTGCTGCCCGTGTGCCACTGGGGCTGTGCCATCTACTCGTGCATCGACTCGCGTACGCCGGAGGCGAGGGTGCTCCGCTTCGATCCGAACCCGGTAGACGAGGACTGGTCGGCCGCTTGGGGGATCGAGTCGGACAGCCTGTCCGACTGGCTGCGTCGCTGGGTGGACGGTGACGAGCTGTTCGAGGCCGGCACGCCGGACGGCTCCTTCGTCATCGAGCGGTGATCGCGTGCAGCTCAACCAGCGGATAAGAGATCCGAGGCCCTGCCTCTGACCTGCGGTTTCGTGGCCTCGGCTAACAACTTGCTAACGCCAGTGCACCGCCACTACGGTTCCGGGCATGGTCCTCAAGGTCGGTGAGCCCCGCCGTCTCGGCTCCGACGATCCTCGGCTGCGGTTCGGTGAGGAGGAGAAGCCTGAGGGTGCCTGGGCTGGTCGACGGCTGATGTTCCTCGACGACCGGCCGGCCTACGAGCTCAGCTTCCCTTGCGGGACGTGCGCGTTCCTGTTCCGCCGTTTGGAGGGGTCGAACGACACGCTGCCCGTCGAGGAGCTGCGCCAGCGCCTCGCTCACGGCACCGAGGATCTGGACGAAGACGTCATCACGAGCTTCGGCCAGCTCCTAGAACGCGGGACGTACCTGCCGATGCTCCTCACCGTCCAGCCTCGGCTTGTGGCGCCGTCGCTCGCCGGCGACTACTTCGCTGAGGAGCAGCTCAAGACCTGGGGGGTGGACTCCTTCTGGGGGCTGCCCGAGTACCCGAGGACGGCGTACTACCGGACGTTCGAGACCCCCGTCTCGCGGAGGCGCACATGTACGAGTTCCTCGTCCCCATGCTGCCTCCCGCGTGGGACCACCGTGAGCGCGTGGCCGCCTACGTCGAACGACTGTCCGGGTCTTCGGTGCCCACGGCGGTAGCGGTTGCGACCTTGGACGTCTGCGCGCCTGCGGTCGCTCCTGACGGCAGCGACTGGTACGAGCACTGGGGGCTGACGCACTTCCTGCTCGACGGTCATCACAAGGTGCACGCGGCCGCCGAGGCGCAGCGGCCCGTGCGCGTGCTCAGCCTGTTGGCGGTGGAGAGCAGCCTGGCTACGCCGGAGCAGGTTGCGCGAGTACCGACGCTGCGCCAGAAACGCCCCGAGGGACGCGATCCCGCGCCAGTCAGGAAGTAGGCACTTCCGACGGGTCGTGCGCTCTCAACGGGCGTTCTCGGCTCACTTTTCGCGGGCGGAGCACTCATCGTGAGAGGCGACCAGGTCCGTGGAGGCGGTCAGGCAGTGCGCCTCACGTCCTGGACGGGGTTGCCGAGAGCCTCGTCGCCGACGAGCTCCGTGCCAGTTGCGAAGTCGAGCCGGCGCGGCTCCGACGTCTCAGGGACGATGTCGGCTGCGCTGAGACCGAGGCTGCGGGCGAGCCTGCGGTAGTCCTGCGCCTTGTTGTGGCCGTACCGAGGTGCGCTTCCCAGCAGGTCGGCCACGAGGACGATGACGACGCCTCGCGCCTCGGCGTCGGAGAGCTTGTCGAGCTCGCGGACCAACCGCTCGCTGCCGCCCGTGATCGTGTCGAAGCGCGTACGTCGGAAGTACTTCTCGGTCATGGTGAACATCCTTCGCTCGTCGAGCTTTACTCCGGTCACGCCCTCCGCGACCAACGTGGCACGCCGCATCTGCAACTCCCAACGCTGGCGCTGGTCGGCGTCGGCAGCGGCAGCGCGGTACGTCGCTGCGCGGTCGTCGTCGTACTGCCGGTTCGCCTTGTCCAGGAGCTCCTCCCCCTTGTCGTAGGAGACGGCCACCCAGCGGCCGACGTTGCCGCGTGTCAGCGACTGCCAGTTGCCGTTGGCCCCCCTTGCGAGCACGTCCTTCCTGGCTCTCTGCACCGGGAGCTGCGAGATCGCCCAAAGGGTTGACGGGATGCTCTCGACGCCGACGAAGTCACGAGCCAGGTCGAGCCGCGTCAGACGCAGTTCGCCGTAGTCCGGCAGCCCTGAGAGCTGCTGTGTCACGACGGACCAGACGGCGTGCGACACCTCTGGCAGAAGCGACAGGGACAACGGCTCCGCGTTGTGGCCGCGCAGAACAGCCGGCGCCGAGAACGTCAGCCGGACCTCCGGCACGCCCGTCCGCAGGTCGGCGTAGACCTGGACGTAGGCATCTCCCACGGCCACTGTCGTGTTGCCGCCGCGCTGCTCCTCGGTCAGCACGCCGGTGGTGTCGTCCAGCATGTCCCTGACGCGACGGTCCGGGAGCTGCTGCATGAGCTCGGCGGTCGCAGGGCCGCGCAGCGTCACGGTGTCCGCCCCGAACCCAGGAACAGGGCGACTCCACGCCCTGTCAGAAGGGCCAGAGGCGAGCGTCATGCGCTCAGGCAGCCGTCTCGGTGCCCAGCGCGTAGCCGAGCATCCGAGCGAGCCGGGGGACCGGCACGAGGATGCGTCCGCCCACGCGGAAGCTCGGGATCTCGTCGCGCCTGATCGCCTCGTAGGCGGCGCTGCGGCTGAGGCCCAGGATGTCGCCGGCCTCGGTCACAGTGAGGGTGGTCCGGTCCGTCCAGTGGCGGCCGGTGGGGGCTGATGTCGTCTCGTCCATGGACAAGACGATGCGTCGTGTGAGAACGTGCTGACAAGCGACTCGCAGTACCGATAACGATGTCGCGTCGAACGAGAACGACGAGAGGCAGAGCGGCAGTGAAGGCGGTAGTTGAGGACTGGCTCGCGGACACGGTCTTGCCGTGGCCGCAGGCCGACGGTCCCTGGGAGGTCGCGCTGCACTGGGCGCCAGGTGAGTCCGGTGTCGTCTGCACGGGCTTCGACGTGCGGCTGCGGGACGGAGCTGACGTGCACCCGATGACCGCCAGTCGTCTCCGCGAGCTGCGACTCCACGAGCTGGTGCAGGCGGGAAGGCGGCTCAAGTACGAGCGGGTCGGAGGCGACATGGTCGAGACGTACGACGCGCTGCGTGCCGAGGGGCGGGAGCACGAGCTCGACGTCTCGCCCGGCCTCGTCGAGAACCTGCGGAGGCAGGCCGACGACTGGGTGGAGCCCGAGCGGGGGCGACGACTGGACGACGAGCACTACCGGGCCGTCGCGGTGGTCTACAGCTCCGCGCTGGCTGCCGGCCGCAACCCCCTGCGTGCGGTCATCAAGGAGGCCCCGTGGTCGCCGACGACCAAGCCGACCGCCTCCCGATGGGTGGCGCGAGCGCGTGAGCTCGGCTACCTGCCCCCGACAGATCGTGGGCGGGCTCGGGGCAACGCCGGGCTGGTCCCCAGCGCGGAGGCTGCCCAGTGAGGGGCACCGTGACCCAGCGGTGCGCTTGCCCCACCGTGAAGGACGCGGAGGGGAGGCTCTTGCTGGATGCCAAGGGGAAGGCGGAGCGCGACCACCGCAAGGGCTGCAAGCCCAAGTACGGCTACGTCTTCGACGTCGCCCCGAGCGCAGACGGCAAGCGGCAGCAGGTCACCAAGACGGGCTTCACGACGAAGAAGGAGGCCGAGCGCGAGCTGCGGGCGGCGTTGGAGGCCGAGGAGAACGGCCTCCGAGTGGACACGGGCCGCCTGACGGTCGGTGAGTACCTGGACGAGTGGCTCGCCGGGCGCCACAAGCTGCGGCCGAGCACGACCCGGTCCTACGAGGCCCACGTCCGGCTCTACCTCAAGCCCGCGCTCGGCCACCTGCGCCTCTCCGACGTGCGTCACGCCGACGTGGACCGCATGTTCGCCTCGCTCATCGCGGACGGCCGTCTGAGTCCGGCCAGCCTCCGCCGTGTGCACGCCACGCTCAACAAGGCCATGAACGACGCCGTGCGGCGCCACGTCCGCGTCTTCAACCCCGCCGCTCACGTCGAGCTGCCGACGGCCTCGCGGACAAGGTTCGAGGTCTGGACCCCGACGCAGCTCGCCCAGTTCCTGACCGCCACCAGGGACGACCGGCACTGGCCGCTCTACCGAGTCGCCGCGATGACAGGGCTGCGGCGGGGTGAGCTCGCCGGCCTCCGCTGGGCGGACCTCGACCTAAACGTGGGAGTCCTGCACGTCCGCCAGCAGCGGGTTCAGATCGGCTACGAGGTCGTCGAGGGGCCGCCCAAGAGCAAGACCGGCGAGCGGTCGGTGCAGCTCGACCCGTCCACCGTGGATGTCCTGCGCGGTCACGCCCTGGCTCAAGAGGCGGAGCATGTCCTCGCGGGCGACCTCTGGCAGGGCGACGACTTCGTCTTCTGCCGGGAGGACGGGTCGCCGCTGCACCCGGAGTTCCTCACCAGGCACTTCGGCCGGCTCGTCGAGCGGCTGGGGCTGCCGGTCATCCGCCTGCACGACCTCCGGCACACTCACGCCAGCCACGGGCTCGCAGCGGGGGTGCCGCTCAAGGTCATCCAGGAGCGGCTCGGCCACTCGTCGCTCGCGTTGACGGCTGACACCTACACCCACGTCTTGCCTCAGGTGGCGTCCGACGCGGCCGCGATCATCGCCCGTCTGACGCTCGCGGCGGACCCGGCGTTAGCAGCTCGTGAGCAGCAGGGCGTAGAGACGACGCTGGGCGCCCTCCTCGATGAGGAAGACGCCCAGGTCATGCCGGGTGCGCCGCCAGGGACTCGAACCCCGAACCCGCGGATTAAGAGTCCGCTGCTCTGCCAATTGAGCTAGCGGCGCGTGTCGTGCGTCGGAGACAGTACCAGCGCGGCCGCACCGCTCAGCGTCGGGCGAGGCGGAACAGCGCCGTGTGGTCGACCTGCAGCACCGGGACGCCGTCGGCGAGGACGAGCGCGTCGTAGCGCACGCCCGAGCCGGAGCGGCGGTCGTACGTCTCGCGCACCTGCGCGCGCACCTCGAAGGCGCCGGGCAGGGCCGCCGGCGCCAGCAGCACCGCGTCGCTGGAGGTGTGGATCCAGGGCCCGAGCGCGACGTTGCGCATCAGCACGAGGTTGACCATCCGCAGGAGCAGACCGGGGTGCGCCAGGCGGCCGTCGAGGAAGGCGTCGTCCTGCGCCTCGACGAGGGCGGCGTAGGTCGCCCCGTCCCCGCTGCCCGCGGCCTCCTGCACGGTGCCCAGCGGACCGGCGGGCAGGCTGGCGGCCTCGGGCGGCAGCGGTGCGTCCGGCAGCGGCCGCCGGGGCCACGTGGACGCGTCGACCTCGGGCGGCGGGGCCGGCGCGCGCAGCACGCCGACCGCCCGCGGCTCGCCGCCGGGCCCGTGCAGCACCACGTCGCCGTCGCGCACCTGCACGACCAGCCGCTCGCCGTCGTGCACCGGCCGGCGGAAGCGCAGCGCGAGCCGGCCGCCGCGCAGCCAGTCCTGTCCGTGCGCCGCCAGCGCCGCCTCGGCGGCGTACGCGAACAGCTCCACCCCCGGCACGAGCGCGCCGGGAAAGCCGTACGTCCGCGCGACCTCGTCGTCGTGGATCGCGTTGTCGGCGTCGGGATCGATGTTGCGGGCGACGACCTCGTACGGGGTGTCCACGGAGCGGAACCTACGCGGCGGCCGGGGGCGTACGGCAGTGTGTGACCTGAGCCACCCGAGGAGGACCCGTGACCGATCCCGCCCCCCGTCCTGTCGCCAGCACGATGCAGGACGCCCCCCTCACGATCGCCGAGCTGTTCCGGCACGGCCGGGACGTCTTCGGCGACAGCGTCGTGCGCACCGTCGACAGCGCCGACCTGTCGCAGGTGCGGGAGGTGACGTTCCGCGAGGTCGCCGGGCGCGTCGAGCGGTTGGCCGGCGCGCTCGCGGGGCTCGGGATCGGGCCGGGCGACCGCGTCGGCACGTTCCTGTGGAACACCCAGGAGCACCTCGAGGCCTACCTCGCCGTGCCGTCGATGGGCGCGGTGCTGCACACGCTGAACCTGCGGCTGTTCCCCGAGCAGCTGGCGTACGTCGTCGAGCACGGGCAGGACCGGGTCGTCGTCGTCGACGCCACCGTGCTGCCGGCGCTGCTCGCGGTCGCCGACCAGCTGACGACCGTCGAGGCGTACGTGCTCGTCGGCGAGGGCGACGCCAGCGGCCTCGGCAAGCCGGTGCACGCCTACGAGGACCTGCTCGCGGCGGCGCCGGAGACGTACGACTGGCCCGAGCTGGACGAGCGCGCGCCCGCGGCGATGTGCTACACGAGCGGCACCACCGGCAACCCCAAGGGCGTCGTCTACAGCCACCGCTCGACGTGGCTGCACAGCCTGTCGGTGAGCAGCGGCAACGTGTTCGGGCTGTCCGAGCACGACAGCGTGCTGCCGGTCGTGCCGATGTTCCACGCCAACAGCTGGGGCCTGGCGTACGCCGCGTGGCTGGCCGGCGCCGACCTCGTCATGCCCGGGCGCTTCCTGCAGGCCGCGCCGCTCGCGGCGATGGTCGAGCAGCTGCGGCCCACGCTCGCCGGGGCCGTCCCGACGATCTGGAACGACCTGCTCAGCCACGCCGACGCGCACCGCACCGACCTGTCGAGCCTGCGCCTGGTCGCGTGCGGCGGCTCCGCGGTGCCGGAGTCGCTCATGCGGCGCTTCTCCGACGACCACGGCGTGCGCATCGTGCAGGCGTGGGGGATGACCGAGACGTCACCGGTCGCGGCGGTGGCGCACGTGCCGAAGGGCACCGACCCGGCCGACGAGTGGACGTGGCGCGCGCGCACCGGCCGGGTCGTCGCGGGGGTGCAGCTGCGGATCGTCGACGACGCCGGGACGGTCCTGCCGTGGGACGGCGAGGCGGTCGGCGAGGTCCAGTGCCGGGGCCCGTGGATCACCGGCGCCTACCACCTCGACCCGGACCCCGACAAGTTCGACGACGGCTGGCTGCGCACCGGCGACGTCGCGGTGGTGCACCCCGGCGGGTTCATGCAGATCACCGACCGCAGCAAGGACGTCATCAAGTCCGGCGGCGAGTGGATCAGCTCGGTGGAGCTGGAGAACCACCTCATGGGCCACCCGGACGTGCGCGAGGCGGCGGTCGTGGCGGTGCCCGACCCGCGGTGGGAGGAGCGGCCGCTGGCCTGCGTCGTGCTCGCCGAGGGGTCGACGACCGCGCCGGACGACCTGTGCGAGCACCTGGCCGGCAAGGTCGCGCGCTGGCAGCTGCCCGAGCGGTGGAGCTTCATCGACGAGGTGCCCAAGACGAGCGTCGGCAAGTTCGACAAGAAGGTCCTGCGGCGGCGCTACGCCGACGGCGAGCTCGACGTGGTGCAGCTGGGGCCGTCGGCGTAGCTGCGTCCGCCCGCCGTCGCGGCCGTCAGGTCCGCGTCGGGCGGACGCAGGGGACGTCAGTCGGCGTCCGGCTCCGCGGTGGCGGCGGAGGAGGGGCGCAGGCCCTCGACCTGGCGGGCGTCGCGCAGCAGCAGCGCGAACTCCTCGGGGTGCGACGTCCCCAGCGCCTCGAGCGCGGCCCGGCGGGCGCGCCGCTCCCGCACCTCCAGGTCCCCGCTGCCGGCGACCCCGAGCAGGGCCGGGCGGGGACCGGCCGCGGCGGCGGGCGCCGCGGCAGCGGCCGGGCGGGGCGTGGTGCGGCTGCGGGTGACCGGCGAGGCCTTCGCGCCGCCCGCCGGGCGCTTGACGGGGATGGTCAGGCAGGCGCGGCAGGTCGTGGAGTCCCCGTCGAACTCGTCCTCGGGGAGCACCCGCCGGCACCGGTCGCAGCGTCGCCAGCTCGCCATGCCCAGACCGTACGTCGACCTGCCGCTCAGCCGTCCGTCGGGTCGACGACGGCGAGCACCGCACCGGCGTCGACCTGCTGCCCGGCGACGACCGGCAGCGAGGACACCGTGCCGGCGGCGGGGGCGCGGACGGCGTGCTCCATCTTCATCGCCTCGAGCACCAGCAGCACCTCGCCCTCGGCCACCTGGGCGCCCTCGGCCACCCCGACGCGCAGCACGGTCCCGGGCATCGGGGCGGTGAGCGACCCGGCGGCCAGCGCCGCCGACGGGCTCGGGCAAGCGCGTCGTCCTCGACGTGCACCGTCGACCCGAGCGGGCTGTCGACCCAGGTGGTCGCGCCGACGCGGTGCACGGCGAAGCGCCGCCGCACCCCGCCCAGGGACAGGTCGACCAGCGACGGCGCGTGCGACCACAGCCGCACCTGTCGACGGGCTCGCCGCCGACGGTCGACGGTGAGCCCGTCGCGCCCCAGGGCGTACGTCACCTCCACCCCGTCGTAGGACGCCGACCTGCGGGGCGCTCGGCACGTTGCGCCAGCCGGACGGCACGGGCCGCAGCGCGACGGCGTGGGCGCCGGCGCTCGGCGGCGGCCGCGAGCGCGGCGACGAGCCGGTGCACCGGCACCTCCGGCGGGGCGCCGAGCACGGCGGCGTCGTGCCGCTCCAGGAAGCCCGTGTCGACCTCCCCGGCCAGGAACTCCGGCGACCGCAGCACGCGCACGAGCAGGTCGCGGTTGGTCGTCACGCCGTGCACCTGCGTGCGGGCCAGCGCGTCGGCCAGCACCGCGCACGCCTGCGCGCGGGTCGGCGCGTGCGCGACGAGCTTGGCGAGCATCGCGTCGTAGTGCACCGACACGACCGAGCCGGTCTCGACGCCGCTGTCGCAGCGCACGCGTGCCGGGCACCTCGAAGCGGTGCAGCGTGCCGGTCGACGGCAGGAAGCCGGCGGGCACGTCCTCGGCGTAGAGGCGCACCTCGACGGCGTGCCCGGACAGCCGCGCGTCGAGCGCCTCGGGCGGCAGCGGCGCGCCGTCGGCGACGAGCAGCTGCAGGCGCACGAGGTCGAGCCCGGTGACGAGCTCGGTGACGGGGTGCTCGACCTGCAGGCGGGTGTTCATCTCCAGGAAGAAGAACTCGCCGGACGGCGCGAGGACGAACTCCACGGTGCCCGCGCCGACGTAGCCGACCGCGCGCGCCGCCGCCACCGCCGCCTGCGACAGCCGCGCGCGCAGCGCGTCGCCGACCGCGGGGGAGGGTGCCTCCTCGACGACCTTCTGGTGGCGGCGCTGCACCGAGCAGTCCCGCTCGGACAGCGCGACCACCTGCCCGTGCGCGTCGGCCATCACCTGCACCTCGACGTGCCTCGGGCCGCTCGACGTAGCGCTCGAGGAAGACGGTCCCGTCGCCGAACGCCGACGCGGCCTCGCGCGCCGCGCTGTCCACCGCTGCCTCGAGCTCACCCGCCTCGCGCACGACGCCGCATGCCGCGCCCGCCGCCGCCCGCGCTCGCCTTGACCAGGACGGGGAAGCCGGTGCGCTGCGACACCTCGGCCGCGCTGCCCGGCGTCACCTCGCCGCCGGGCAGGCACGGCACCCCGGCCTCGGCCATGAGCGCCTTCGCCCGCAGCTTGCTCGCCCATCGCCGCGATCGCGGCCGGCGGCGGCCCGACCCAGGTCAGCCCCGCGTCGAGCACCGCCTGCGCGAAGGCCGCGTCCTCCGACAGGAAGCCGTAGCCCGGGTGCACCGCGTCGGCGCCGGTCGCCGGCGCCGCGGCCACGCAGCAGGTCGCGCGCGCAGGTAGGTGTCGGCGGGCGCGCTGCCCGGCAGGTGCACCGCCTCGTCGGCCTCGCGCACGTGCGGCGCGTCGGCGTCGGCGTCGCTGAACACCGCGACGCAGTCTCGATCCCCATCTCGCGGCAGGTGCGGAACACCCGCCGCGCGATCTCGCCGCGGTTGGCGACCAGCAGCCGCCTCACCGGAACACCCCGTAGCCGCCCCGTGCGCGCCGCGCACCGCGCGCGCCGTGCACGACCGCCAGGCACAGGCCCGAGCACCGACGGGTGTCCCGCGGGTCGATGATCCCGTCGTCGTAGACCCGCCCGCTGTTGGCCAGCGCCAGCGACTCCGCCTCGATCTGCGCCTCCACGAGCGCCCGCATCGCGGCGTCCTGCTCCTCGTCGTACGGCGGCGCCCTTCGCCTGCGCGCTCTGCCGGGCGACGATGCGACAGCACCCCGGCCAGCTGCGCCGGACCCATCACCGCCGACTTCTAGCCGGGCCAGGCGAACAGGAACCGCGGCGCGTACGCCCGCCCGCACATGCCGTAGTTGCCGGCGCCGTACGACGCGCCCATGCACCACGTCAGGTGCGGCACGGCGGCTGTTGGAGACGGCGTTGATCATGCGCGCACCGGCCGGATGATGCCCGCCTGCTCGTACTCCTTGCCGACCATGTAGCCGGTCGTGTTCTGCAGGAAGACCAGCGGCGTGTCGGCGGAGTTGGCCAGCTGGATGAACTGCGCGGCCTTCTCGGCCTCCTCGCCGAACAGCACGCCCGCGAGCGTTGGCGAGCACCCCGACCGGGTAGCCGTGGATGCTCGCCCAGCCGGTCACCAGCGACGCTGCCGTACAGCGGCTTGTGCTCGTCGAAGCGCGACCCGTCGACCACGCGGGCCAGCACCTCGCGCGGGTCGAACGGCACGCGCAGGTCGGCGCTGGCGATGCCCGAGCAGGTCCTCGGGGTCCAGCAGCGGGTCGTCCGGCGGGTCGCGCGGGCCGGGCCCGAGCTTGCGGCAGTCGCAGCCGCGGCGACGACCTGCCGGCCGAGCCGGATCGCGTCGCGCTCGTCCTCGGCCAGCTGGTCGGCCAGCCCCGACGTGCGGGCGTGCATCTCGGCCCCGCCGAGCGACTCGTCGTCGCTGTCCTCGCCGGTCGCCATCTTCACCAGCGGCGGGCCGCCGAGGAACACCTTCGCCCGCCCGTCGACCATGACGACGTGGTCGCTCATCCCCGGCACGTACGCCCCGCCGGCGGTGGAGTTGCCGAAGACCAGCGCGACGGTCGGGATGCCGTCGGCCGACAGCCGGCGTGAGGTTGCGGAACATCGCCCCGCCGGGGATGAAGATCTCCGCCTGCGTGGGCAGGTCGGCGCCGCCGGACTCGACCAGGTTGACCAGCGGCAGCCGGTTCTCGCGCGCGACCTCCATGGCGCGCCCGACCTTCTTGCTCGTGTACGGGTTCGCTCGCCCCGCCGCGCACGGTCGGGTCGTTGGCGATCACGCATGCACCTCGACGCCCTCCACGACGCCGATGCCGGTGACGACGCTCGCGCCGACCGGGAAGCTCGAGCCGTAGGCCGCCAGGGGCATCAGCTCGAGGAAGGGGCTGTCGCGGTCGAGCAGCAGCTCGATGCGCTCGCGGGCGAGCAGCTTGCCGCGGCCGTGGTGGCGGTCGACGTTGCGCGGGCCACCGCCGGCGAGCGCCGCCTGCAGCTGCTCCTGCACGAGCGCGAGCTGGGCGAGCATCGCGGCGCGGTTGTCGGCGCTGGGCGGGGTGCGGCTGGTCAGGACGGGCACGCGCAGACCGTAGCGCCTGGTGTGAACGGCGGTTAGCATCGCCGCCATGCGACGCACCCGGGACGAGTCCGAGCACGACGCCTTCCGCGCGATGGTGCGCGACTTCGTCGCGAAGGAGGTCGCCCCCTTCCACGCCGAGTGGGAGAAGGCCGGCATCGTCGACCGGGGCGTCTGGCTCGAGGCCGGCAAGCAGGGGCTGCTCGGCACGGACGTGCCCGAGGAGTACGGCGGGGGCGGCACCAAGGACTTCCGCTACAACTGCGTCATCGGCGAGGAGGTCACCCGCGCCGGGGCCTCGGGCGTCGGCTTCACGCTCCACAACGACGTCGTCGCGCCGTACCTGCTCGACCTCACCACCGACGAGCAGAAGGCGCGGTGGCTGCCCGGCTTCTGCTCGGGCGAGACCATCACGGCCATCGCGATGAGCGAGCCGGGCGCGGGCTCGGACCTGCAGGGGTTGAAGACCGCCGCGCGCCGGGACGGCTCCGACTGGGTGCTCTCCGGCTCCAAGACCTTCATCACCAACGGCATCCACGCCGACCTGGTGCTCGTCGTCGCCCGCACCGACCCGGACAAGGGGGCGCACGGGTTCTCGCTGCTCGTCGTCGAGCGGGGGATGCCGGGCTTCGAGCGGGGGCGCAACCTCGACAAGGTCGGCATGAAGGCCCAGGACACCGCCGAGCTGTTCTTCGACGAGGTGCGCGTCCCGGCCGAGAACCTGCTGGGCCGCGAGGGCGGCGGCTTCGTCCACCTCATGGAGAAGCTGCCGCAGGAGCGGCTGTCGATCGCGGTGGTCGCGGTCGCCGCCGCCCGGCAGGTGCTCGACCTGACGGTCGACTACTGCCGGAGCCGCACCGCCTTCGGCAAGCCGATCGGGTCCTTCCAGCACAACCGGTTCCAGCTCGCCGAGATGGCGACCGAGGTGTCCGTGGCGGAGCACTTCGTCGACCGCGCCGTGCTCGAGCACAACGCCGGGCGCTTCGACGTGACGGACGCCGCGATGGCCAAGTGGTGGACCACCGAGCTGCAGAAGAAGGTCGTCGACAGCTGCGTGCAGCTGCACGGCGGCTACGGCTACATGCTCGAGTACCCGGTCGCGAAGGCGTTCGTCGACTCGCGCGTGCAGACCATCTACGGGGGCACGACCGAGGTCATGAAGGAGATCATCGGCCGGTCGATGGGCGTATGAGCGAGGACGTCCGCGAGCACCTGCGCGCCGTCGTCCGCGACAGCGGCGAGCAGCTCCCGCCGCACTACCCGACCTGCCTGGGGTGCGGCCCGGACGCGCCCGCCGGCTTCCACCTGCAGGCCCGGCGCGACGGCGACGACGTCGTGGCGCAGCACGTCTTCGCGCCCCAGCACTCCGGCGCCCCGGGGATCGCGCACGGCGGTGCCGTGGCGACGGTCGTCGACGACGTGCTCGGACACCTGCTGTGGATCGCGCGCGTGCCCGCCGTGACCCGGCGGCTCGAGGTCGACTACCGCGCGCCGGTGCTCGTCGGCGTGCCGTACGACGTGCGCGGGCGCCTCGACCGGCGCGACGGCCGCAAGATCTGGGTGTCCTGCGAGGGCCGCGACGCGGCGGGCGGCCTCGCCTTCTCGGCGGTCGGGCTGTTCGTCGCCGTGCCGCTGGAGCACTTCGCGGTCGGCGACGGGGGAGCGGTCCACCCCTAGCCCGCGGCCCGTCCGGCGGCCGCCGCCCCCCGGCGGTGACCTACCGCTGCTGGCGGGTCGTACGGCGTGTCGGCGACCCGGAGCGGTGGATCACCGTCAGCGGGCGGGCCGGGGTGTCGGACCCCGGCCCTACGGTGCTCGACGTGCAGCTGCCGGTCTGGGTCACGGTCGTCGTGGCGCTCCTCAGCGCCGCCGGGTCGTACGCCGGCGGCGTCCGGTCCGCGCGCATCGCGGCCGGGGCGGCGGCCCAGGACCGGGAGCTCGCCGAGCAGGAGCGGGCGGACTCGCGGGAGAAGCTGCGGCTCGAGCGCATCGACGCCGCGTGGGAGCTGTGCCGCAGCGACGACGAGCGCGACAAGCGCGCCGGCGTGCGCCAGCTGCGGGCGCTGCTGCGCGAGCCGCCGCTCACCCGGCTCGTCGCGAACATCCTCGACGAGGTGGCGCAGGAGGAGCTCGGGGACGACCTGCAGGACCTGCGCGAGGCCTACCGGCGCACGGGCGAGCTGCCGGACGTGGACATCGTGGTCCGCGAGGGCGACCATGGGAGCGACGACGGGCCCGCGCCCGGTGCCGGGTCCGCGTGACCGCGGTCCTGACGGGGAAGACCGTCCGGCGAGGGAAGGGGGAGGACATGGCCAAGAGGCAGATCACCGTCACCCGGCGGCAGGTCGAGCTGGCGCAGGCCAAGGTCGAGGCCGACCGCGCCCTGCACCGCGACCCCGACCCCGTGCTCGTCCGCGTCGCGGCGGCGGGGGACCGGAGCAGCACCGGCCGCTGAGCCGGCGGCGGTCGCTCCGCTCGGACCGGGTCAGCCGGGCCGCCGACCTGCTCGAGGCCGTGTGCCCACCTGGGAGACCGTGCGGGGGCACGGTGCTGCTAGGGCGTGCTGCGCGTGGGTGCCACGGCGGGCTCCGCGGTGCGGCCAGACGCAACGCACCTGACGAGCACACGGTGCTCCGCCCGGTGGGAACCGCCCGCCGAGGCTCCGGGCCGCCGGCCCGGGGACGCGTGCGTGCTCAGGCGCGTTGCGCGTGGGCGCAACGAGGCGCGACGTGTTGCGGCCAGACGCAAGGCACCTGACGAGCACACGGTGCCCTGGGACAGCGGCGGTGGATCGGAGCACCGACGGTCTCGGGGCGTCTGCGCCCCGCCCATCGCCCCCCGCGCCCTGCGGGGCTGAGGGTGCTGAGGGTGCTGAGGGTGCTGAGGGTGCTGAGGGTGCTGAGGGCGCTGAGGGCGCTGAGGGCGCTGAGGTCGGTGGCGCGTGGGCGCGACACGGCCACGCGCGGCGCGTCCGGACGGAACGCGCCTGTCGGGGCACGTGCCTCCGGCCGGAGGTGCGGCGGGCACGGGCACGGGCCCGTCAGCCCGCCGGCGGCTCCACGAGCAGCGCCGCCAGCGCCAGCGCGCGCAGGAGCGACCGCAGCCGCGCGGCCGGCACTCGCGTGTCGACCAGCGCGGTGGCGTTCAGCAGGGCGAGCGTCGAGGTGACGACGACCTGCGCCTCGTCGGCCGACAGGTCGTCGCGCCGGCGGGACAGCACCTCGCGCCAGACCTGCTCGTACGCCCGCTGGCGCCGCCGCAGCGAGGCCTTGACGTCCTCCGACAGCGCCCGCTGCTCGCGCGCCCACACGCCGAGCAGCGCCCGCTCGCCGACCGCGAAGTCGACGTGCAGGTCGACGAGCGCGGCGAGCGGGTCCGCGCCGGCCGACAGCCCCTGCGCGCCGTCGAGCATCCGGGTCATGGCCCGGTCGCACAGCTGCTCGAGCAGCGCCTGCTTGCTCGGGAAGTGGCGGTAGACGCCCGGCCCGGAGATGCCCGCGGCCGCGCCGATGTCGTCGATGCCCACCGCGTGGTAGCCGCGGGCGGCGAACAGGTCGGCGGCCGCGCCCAGCAGGAGCTCGCGGCGGGGCGCGGACGTGGTCACCCGGCCGATGTTAGCGTCCGTTCACATGAGCGACCGCCCAGACCTGACGGCCCTGCTCGACGACCTGCGGGCCGAGCAGGCCGACCTGCGTCGTCTCGTCGAGGACGCCGACCTCGACACGCCGACCCCGGCCGACCCGTGGGACGTGCGCGACAGCCTGGCCCACCTCGCGGGCACCGACGTCGAGGCCCGCAAGGCCGCCGTCGAGCCCGAGCGCTTCCTCGCCGAGCTGCCGGAGATCGCGCAGGACGTCGAGGGGTTCCTCACCGGTCAGCTGACCCGGCGGCGGGGCCTGTCCCGCGAGCAGTTCCTGCGCGAGTGGCAGGAGGGCTTCGAGGCGATGCTGCGGGCCTTCGCCGAGCTGCCGGCCGGGACCAAGGTGCCGTGGTACGGCCCGCCGATGAGCCCGGCGTCGTTCGCCACCGCGCGGCTCATGGAGTACTGGGCGCACGGGCAGGACGTCGTCGACGGGCTCGGCGCGCGTCGCGAGCCGACCGCGCGGCTGCGCCACGTCTGCCACCTGGGCGTCCGGACCCGCGGCTTCGCCTACGTCAACCGCGGCCTGCCCCTGCCCGACGGCGACGTCCGCGTCGAGCTGACCGCGCCGGACGGCTCGACCTGGTCGTGGGGCAGCGGCGAGGACGCCGTCCGCGGCAGCGCCGAGCACTTCTGCCTGCTCGTCACCCAGCGCCGCCACCGGGCCGACCTCGACCTGGTCACCACCGGGCCGCTCGCCGACTCCTGGCTCGACGTCGCGCAGGCCTTCGCGGGACCGCCCGGCCCGGGCCGTACGGCGGGGAGCGCGTCATGACCGACCGCTGGAGCACCCCCGAGCGCGTCGCCCTGCGCGCGCTCGCCCGCGACGTCGTCGCGAAGGAGGTCGCGCCGCACGTCGCCGACTGGGAGCGCGACGGGATGCTCCCGCGGGCGCTGCACCGCACCTTCGCCGAGGTCGGCCTGCTCGGCGTCGGCTTCCCCGAGGAGGTCGGCGGCAGCGGCGGCGACGCCGTCGACGCGGCGATCGTCACCGAGGAGCTGCTGCTCGGCGGCGGCTCCGGCGGCGTCGTGGCCTCGCTCTACACCCACGGCATCGCGCTGCCGCACGTCGTCGCGAGCGGGTCGCCGGAGCTCGTCGAGCGCTACGTCCGCCCGACCCTCGCCGGCGAGCTGATCGGCGCGCTCGCCGTCACCGAGCCCGGCGGCGGCTCAGACGTCGCCGGGCTGCGGACCCGCGCCGTGCGCGACGGCGACGAGTGGGTCGTCAACGGCAGCAAGACCTACATCACCAGCGGGGTCCGCGCCGACTTCGTCACCACGGCCGTGCGCACCGGCGGCGAGGGGTACGGCGGCATCTCGCTGCTCGTCGTCGACAAGGGCACGCCCGGCTTCACCGTGAGCCGGCCGCTGGACAAGATGGGCTGGCGCTGCTCGGACACCGCCGAGCTGTCGTTCGAGGACGTCCGCGTCCCGCGGGCCACCTCGTCGGCGCCGAGGGCGAGGGCTTCCTGCAGATCATGAAGCAGTTCCAGAGCGAGCGGCTCGCCCTCGCGGTCCAGGCGCACGCCACCGCGCAGCGCTGCGTCGACCTCACGCTGCAGTGGGTCAAGGACCGCGAGACGTTCGGCCGCCCGCTGGCGTCCCGGCAGGTCGTGCGCCACAAGCTCGCCCGGATGGCCCGTGCGGCGTGGACGGCGAAGGTCGTGACGAGGTCGGCGTACGAGGCGTGGCTGACCACCGGCGACGCGGTCACCGAGGTCTCGATGGCCAAGAACGCCGCCTGCGAGGCGTGCGACGCGGTCGTCGACGAGGCGGTGCAGCTGTTCGGCGGGCTGGGCTACATGCGCGAGAGCGAGGTCGAGCGGCACTACCGCGACGCGCGGATCCTGCGGATCGGCGGCGGGACCGACGAGGTCATGGACGAGGTCATCAGCAAGCGCCTGGGGCTGTAGCGCCACGGCTCCGGCCGCCCCCCGCGAGCGGGGAGCGGCCGGAGGCCGGGCAGATCAGGACGCGTCGTCCGCGTCCTCCTTGGCAGCCTCGACGTCGGAGGTCGCCCCGTCGCTCTCGCGCTCGAAGGCCTCCTCGACCTTGAGGTCGCTGGAGGTGGACTCGCCGACCTCGGAGCGGAACTCCTGGTCGTCGACGCCCTCGCCGGCGGCCGTGGTCGTGCCGATGTCGGTCGCGGGCTGGTCGGTCGGCTGGTCGGACATGTTCCTCCTCGCAGGGTGCGCCCGGGTGGCGCTCGATGCGTCCCTACCCCGCGGCCCGCGGGGCGACCCGCCAGCGGTCAGCTGGCCAGCGTCCCGCCCGAGGCCGACAGCACCTGCTCGAGCAGGGCGCCGACGTCGAAGCCCGACACGTCCTGCGGCACGGCGACCTCCTCGGCGGAGTCGTCGATCTCGGCGACCAGCTGCGCGCCCGTCAGGTCGGGGTTGCCGCTGCTCGCCGGCGCGACCCGCACGAGCGACTGCAGGTCGAGCACCGCCTTGGTGAGGTGGTCGTCGACCAGCGTGACCTGGCCGTCCGCCGTGGCGTCGCTCAGGCGGTCCAGGGCCGAGGTGTCCAGGTCGGTCAGGCCCGGCACGGGCGCGGAGCGCAGCACGCCGAGGGCGGCCTTGAGCGCCTGCTTGGCCTGGACCTTGACGTCGACCACGCGGGTGCCGCCCTCGCCGCCGGCGTCGGTGACGGTCGTGAAGGGCCGCACGGCCGCGAGCAGGTCGGTGCCGAGGCGCTTCGTGTCGACCGACGGGGTGGGGGTCGCGCCGCCCTCCCGGGTCAGCTGCTCGAGCTGGTCGGCGTACTGCGCCACCGGCACCTTGAGCCACTTGCCGGCCTGGACGTCGGCGACCAGGGGGGCGAGCTCCGGCGGGGCCTGCTGCTGCAGCCCCTCCACCTGGGCCGCGACGTCGCTGGACGGGTCGGCCTGGGTCACGACCTGCACCAGCCGGTCGAGGCCGACGTTGGCGTAGAGGTCGCCGCCGACGAGCCGCACCTGCAGGAGCGGGCCCCCGTCGGCCTGGACCGTGATCGCGACGTTGGCCAGCTTGAGCTGCTCGACGAGCGGCATCGCCGGGTCGGCCTGCTGGAGGTCGCGCATCGTCTTGCCCGCGGCCGGGTCGACGGTCATCGCGATCGTGCCCCCGAGCAGGACGTCGCTCTGGGCGGGCGTGAGCCCGTCGGAGCCGTCGGGGGCGGCCTTGCGCAGCGCACCGGCCGGGTCGGTGATCCGCAGCGTCAGGCTGGCGGCGCCGCTGCCGGCGAGGTGGTCCTGCGCCTTCTGCAGCGACTCCTGCACGGAGGCGCGCTTGGTCTGGGCGGCCTCGCCGCACCCGGCCACCGCGCCGAGCGGCAGGGCGACGAGGGCGGCGCCGGCAGCGGCGCGGCGGACGAGCAGGGGGACGGGCACAGCGGGCTCCAGACGGGACGATCGGGACGGGCATCGAGTGTGGCACCGGAACCGGTCCCGGGGGAGACCCCTGACCGGCCGGTCCGCTGGGTCTCGGCAGCGGGCGGTCGCGACTGGAGCCGTGCCCGCGCCGGGCGCCGGGCGCCGGACGCGCAGCGTGGAGCGCCCGGCGTGCCGCACACTGGAGGCGGTCGGCGTCCCGCCGCACCCCGAGACCGCGTGAAGGACGGACCGCCCCGATGCCCTCGACGTGGTCCTGGTCCGGTCTGCGGGCCTGGGTCGTGCACGGCTACACCGCCACCGGCGCCGTGCTCGCGCTGCTCATCGTGCTGGCCGCCATCGAGGGCGACGTGGCCCGCGCCCTGTGGCTCGGTCTCGCGGCCCTGGTCATCGACGGCACCGACGGGATGCTGGCCCGCCGGTTCGACGTCAAGGAGCGGCTGCCGTGGTTCGACGGCGCGCTGCTCGACAACATCGTCGACTACCTCACCTACGTCTTCGCGCCGGTGGTGCTGCTGCTGCAGGGCGGCTACCTGCCGGCCGGCACCACCGGCACGGTCGTCGCGGTGCTGCCGCTGGTCGCCTCGAGCTACCAGTTCTGCCGCGTCGACGCCAAGACCGACGACCACTTCTTCCTGGGCTTCCCGAGCTACTGGAACGTCGTCGCGTTCTACGTCATCGCGCTCGGGCTCGGCACCGCCGCCACCTCGGCGATCATCGTGGTCTGCGCGCTGCTCGTGCTCGTCCCGGTCGGCTACGTCTACCCCAGCCGCATGCTGGTCCTGCGTACGCCGACCCTGGTGCTGTCCGCGCTGTGGCTGGTGTCGTACGCCCTGGTCGTCGCCGAGCTGCCGGACCCGAGCGCCCTGGTGGTCGGGGCCTCGCTGCTGTACATCGCCTACTACGTGGTGCTGAGCCTCTACCTGGAGGTGCGCCGCCGCGCGCTGCGCCAGGCCGTGCCGCCGGGTCTGGCTCCCGACGGCGCGCCGGTCGCCGAGGGCGTCAGCTGAGCGTCCTCACCCTGCTGGCCCTGCTCAGCGGGGTCGGAGCGGCCGTCGCCTTCGGCGTCGCCGCGGTCCTGCAGGGACTGGCCACCGCGCGGGTGCCGGCGGCGGTCGGCGTGGACCCGCGGCTGCTGCTGCGGCTGTCGCGCTCGCCGCTGTTCCTGGCCGCCGTGGCGGGCAACCTGCTGGGTTTCGGGCTGCACGTGAGCGCTCTGCAGGTGCTGCCGCTGTTCGTCGCGCAGGCGGTCATCGCGAGCAGCGTGGCGGTCACGGCGGTGCTGTCCGTCCGGGTCTTCGCCGCACCGCTGACGCCGCGCTCCTGGAGCGCGGTCGGCGCCGTCGTCCTGGGCCTCGCGCTGCTGGCCCCCACGGCGGAGGAGGACACGACCGCGCGGGCCGGCGACGGTGCCGCGTGGGTGCTGCTCGGCGTGCTGGTCGTCGTCGCCGTGCTCGCCCGGCTCGCCGGCCGGCTGAGCGGGCCTCCAGGCGCGGTCGCGCTCGGCCTGCTCGCCGGCACGGGGTTCGGCGTGGTGGCGGTGGCAGCCCGGCTGCTGCCGACCCTCGCGCCGGCGAGCGTCCTGCGGCAGCCCGGGACGTACGTGCTGCTGCTCGCCGGGCTCGTCGCGTTCCTGCTCTACTCCGTCGCGATGCAGCGCGGCTCGGTGACGACGACGACAGCGGCCATGGTGGTCACGCAGACCGCGCTGCCCGCGGCCGTGGGCGCGCTGCTGCTCGGCGACCGCGTCCGCGAGGGCCTGCTGCCCGTGGCGCTCGTCGGCTTCGCGCTCGCCCTGGGCGGGGCGCTCGGGCTCGCGCGCTACGAGGCGGGCGCGCCGGTCCGGGACGTCACAGGCCGAGGTCTCGACCGATGATCTCCTTCATGATCTCGTTGCTCCCTGCCCAGATGCTGCTCGACCCGGGCGTCCTGCCAGGCGCGGGCGACGCGGTACTCCTTCATGTAGCCGTAGCCGCCGTGCAGCTGCACGCACGCGTCGAGCACGTCGTTCTGCACCTGCGCCGCCCACCACTTGGCCTTGGCGGCGTCGACCGCCGTGAGCCGGCCGCGGCTGTGCAGCAGCGTGCAGGTGTCGAGGAACGCCTGCGTCGCGTCGACCGTCGTCACCATCTCGGCGAGCCGGTGCTTGTTGGCCTGGAACGACCCGACGCTCTGCCCGAACGCCTTGCGGTCGGTGACGTAGACGAGCGTCTCGGCCAGCTGCTGCCGGGCGTGCGACAGCGACCCGATGGCGACGGAGAGCCGCTCCTGGGGCAGCCGCTCCATCATGTGCGCGAAGCCGCGGTCCAGCTCGCCCAGCAGGTTCTCCGCCGGGAGCCGCACGTCGGTGAAGGCCAGCTCGGCGGTGTCGGCCTCGTGCTGGCCGACCTTGTCGAGCTTGCGGCCGCGCTCGAAGCCGGGCATGCCCGCCTCGACGACGAACAGCGAGATGCCCTTGGCGCCGCGGTCCGGCGTCGTCTTGGCCGCGACCACGACCAGGCCGGCGAGGTAGCCGTTGGTGATGAACGTCTTCGAGCCGTTGAGCACCCAGTCGGCGCCGTCGCGGACCGCGGTCGTCCGCAGCGCGGCCAGGTCGGAGCCCGCGGACGGCTCGGTCATCCCGATCGCCGTGACCGTCTCCCCGGTGCAGAAGCCCGGGAGCCAGCGCGACTTCTGCTCGTCGGTCGTCAGCTCGACGAGGTAGGGCGCCACGATGTCGTGGTGGATGGAGAAGCTCGAGTGCACGCCGTAGGCGACCTTCGGCCAGCTCCTCGCCGAGGACGGCCTGGAAGCGGTAGTCGCCGGTCTCGCTGCCGCCGTACAGCCTCCGGGACCTGCAGGCCGAGCAGGCCCTGCTTGCCGGCCTCGCGCCAGGTCTCGCGGTCGATGAAGCGCTGCTCGACCCAGGCCTCGTAGCGCGGCTCGACGCTGCGGGCGACGAACTCGCGGGCGCTGGCGCGGAAGGCCTCGTGGTCGGCGTCGTACAGGGTCCTCTCCATGACCCCAGCGTACGGGCGCACCTAGGCTCGCGCCGGTGAGCGATCCCGACCGCGACCTGCGCCGCAGCGACTTCCCCGTGCTGCGGGAGGTCCCCACCCGCTGGGCCGACGTCGACGCGTACGGCCACGTCAACAACGTCGTGCACTACGCCGTCTTCGACACCGTGGTCAACGCCTGGCTCATCGAGGCGAGCGGCACCGACGTGCGCCGCCTGCCCGCGCTCGGCCTGGTCGTCGAGACCGCCTGCCGCTACTTCTCCGAGCTCGGCTTCCCGGGCACGATCACCGCCGGCATGCGGGTGGAGAGGCGGGGCACGAGCAGCGTGGTCTACCGGCTGGCGCTGTTCGGCGAGGGCGAGGCGCCGGCCGCCGTCGGGCGCTTCGTGCACGTCTACGTCGACCGCGAGACGCGCCGCCCGGTGCCGCCGCCGGCGCCGGTGAGAGCAGCGCTCGACGCGCTCGGGTCCGGCTGACCCGGCCCCCCTCCCGCAACCCCACGTCCTTCCTCTAGTCTCGCCGCATGGCTGACCTCGAGAAGAACAAGCGGCTGTCCGCGGCTGACCGCGACACCCTGGGCAAGGCGCTGGAGAAGGCGTACGCCGGTGGCACGAGCATCGCGGACCTGGCGACCGAGCACGGCACGAGCGCGGGGCGCGTGCGCCTCGTCCTGCTCGAGCGCGGGGTGACGCTCCGCAAGCGCGGGGGCAACACGCGCAAGCCCGACCCGGCCCGCGAGGCGCACGCCAAGACCCTCGCGAAGGAGTACACCGGCGGGGCGTCGCTGGCCGAGCTCGGCACGACGCACGGCGTGAGCGCGACGACGGCCCGCAACCTCGTGCTGGCGGGCGGGGCGACCCTGCGCGGCCGCGGCGGCCGCAAGAAGGCCGCCAGCTCCTGACCCGCGGCCCTCAGGCCGTCCTGTGGGCGCCGTCCGGCCGGGGCGGCGTCCGCGGCTCGCGGGTCTGCTCCGCGGCCTGGGGACCGGCCGCGCGGCGCTCCTCCACGGAGCGCCGCACGGCCCCCGCGACCTCGTTGGTGGCCTCCGGGTCGAAGACGCTCGGCACGATGAACGCCGCGTTGCGCTGGTCCGGCCGCACCACGTCGGCCAGCGCCTCCGCCGCCGCGAGCTCGACGTCGAGGTCGACGTCGCGCCCGCCCGCGTCGAGCAGCCCCCGGAAGACGCCGGGGAAGACGAGCACGTTGTTGATCTGGTTGGGCTCGTCGCTGCGCCCGCTGGCGACGACCGCGGCGTAGCGGCGCGCCTCGACGAGGTCGACCTCGGGATCGGGGTTGGCGAGCGCGAAGACGATCGACCGCTCGGCCATCCCGGCGATGTCGTCGCCGTCGAGGATGCCCGGCGCGCTGACGCCGATGAAGACGTCCGCGCCCCGCAGCACCTCCTTGAGGGTGCCCGTGAGGCCCTGCGGGTTGGTGCGGCCCGCCAGGTCGACCAGGTTGGGGTCCATGCCCTCGCGGCCCGGGTGGACGGCTCCCGCGATGTCGCACAGCACGAGGTCGCCGGCGCCGGCGTGCAGCAGCAGGCGTGCGCAGGCCGAGCCGGCGGCACCCGCGCCGGCGAGCACGATGCGCACGTCGGCGAGCTCCTTGCCGACGACCCGCAGCGCGTTCCTGAGCGCCGCGAGCACGACGATGGCGGTGCCGTGCTGGTCGTCGTGGAAGACCGGGATGTCGAGCAGCGCGCGCAGCCGCGCCTCCACCTCGAAGCAGCGCGGTGCGGCGATGTCCTCGAGGTTCACCCCGCCGAAGGCCGGCGCGAGCAGCTGCACCGTGCGCACGATCTCGTCGGTGTCCTGGGTGTCCAGGCAGATCGGCCAGGCGTCGACCCCGGCGAACCGCTTGAACAGGGCGGCCTTGCCCTCCATGACGGGCAGCGCCGCCGCGGCCCCGAGGTTGCCCAGCCCGAGCACCGCCGAGCCGTCGGTGACCACCGCGACGGTGTTGCGCTTGATCGTGAGGCGCCGCGCGTCCTCCGGGTGGCGCGCGATGGCCAGGCACACCCGCGCGACGCCCGGCGTGTAGGCCATCGACAGGTCGTCGCGGGTGCGCAGCGGCACCTTGGAGGTGACCTCGATCTTGCCGCCCAGGTGCAGCAGGAACGTCCGGTCGCTGACCTTGCGGATGCCGACGCCGGGCACCGCGCCCAGCGCCGTCGTGATGGTCTCCGCGTGCTCCTGGTCGGTGGCCGCGCAGGTCAGGTCGAGCACGATGTGCTCGGGGTGCGACTCCGTCACGTCGAGCGCGGTGACGACGCCCCCCGCCTCGCCCACGGCGGTGGTCAGCCGCCCGACCGCCTGCGGGTCCGCAGGCACCTCCAGGCGGACGGTGATCGAGTAGGACGCGCTGGGCAGGGCCATGTCCCGCATCCTGTCCGACGCGGCGGCCCGGGCGCGAGAGGCCCGCTGGTTGGATGGGCCGCGTGACGCCGCGCGAGGTCGACCTGCCCGCCGCCGAGCGCGCCGTGCGCGACCTGCTCGTCGCGCTGGGCGAGGACCCCACCTCGGCGCACCTGCAGCAGACCCCGGCGCGGGTCGCGAGGGCGTACGCCGAGCAGCTGGCCCCGCGGGCCTTCGACCTGACCGTGTTCCCCAACGACGAGGGCTACGACGAGCTGGTCCTCGTGCGCGACATCGCCTTCACCTCGCTGTGCGAGCACCACCTGCTCCCCTTCGTGGGCGTCGCGCACGTGGCGTACATCCCCCGGGACCGGATCCTCGGGCTGTCGAAGCTGGCGCGCGTCGTGGAGCTGTTCAGCCGGCGGCTGCAGGTGCAGGAGCGGATGACGACGCAGGTGGCCGGGTGGCTCGACGAGCAGCTGCAGCCCAAGGGCGTCGGGGTCGTCGTCGAGGCCGAGCACCAGTGCATGACGGTGCGGGGGGTGCGCGCGGCGGGCACGCGCACGGTGACGTCGGCGGTGCACGGGCGGCTGCGCGACGACCCGCGCACGCGCGCGGAGTTCCTCGCGCTGGTCCGCTGAGCTACCCCGCCGGGTAGACGTCGACCTCCGTCGCCTTGACGCTCAGCCACACCGGGTCGCCCGCCGCCAGCCGCAGCTCGGCGACCGCCTGGGGGGTGACGTCGACGAGCACCGCCGGCCGCGCGTCGACGTCGAGCCGCACCCGGTCGCCGAGCACCTCGAGCCCGCGCACCCGGCCCGGCCAGGTGTTGCGCACGCTCGTCGCGTGCGGCGCCTCGGTCGACACGGCGACCGCGCTGGGCCGGACCACCGCGAGCGCCGGTCCGGTGCCGGCCGCGGTCGTCGCGAGGCGGCCTCCGCCGTCGACGGCGAGCACCCTGTCGTGCAGCACGCCGCGCAGCAGCGTCAGCCCGACGAGCCGCGCGACGTACGGCGTCGCCGGTCGCCTCGTGACCGCCGCGACGGCGCCGTCCTGCACGACGCGCCCGCCCTCGAGCACGACGAGTCGGTCGGCGAGGGTCATCGCCTCCAGCGGGTCGTGCGTGACGAGCACCGCGGGCCCCGCGAAGCCGTCGAGGGCGGCGCGCAGCTCGGTGCGCACCGCCGTGCGGGTCTCGACGTCGAGCGCCGCCAGCGGCTCGTCCAGCAGCAGGAGCGCGGGCGAGCTGGCCAGGGCGCGGGCGAGCGCCACCCGCTGCGACTGACCGCCGGACAGCTGCGCGGGGCGGCGGTCGCCGAGCCCGGACAGACCCGAACCGGTGGAGCCAGGCGTCGGCCTGGGCGCGGGCGCGGGCGCGCGGGGTCCCGGTGCTGCGCGGGCCGAACGCGACGTTGTCGCGGGCCGACAGGTGGGGGAACAGGCGGTAGTCCTGGAAGACGACGCCGACCCGCCGGTCGCGGGGCAGCAGCCGGGTGTGCTCGTCCTCGAGCACGCGGTCGCCGAGCGCCACACGTCCCGCGGTGAGCGGCGCGAGCCCGGCGAGCGCCCGCAGCAGGGTGCTCTTGCCGGCGCCGTTGGGCCCGAGCACCGCGACCACCTCGCCCGCCGCGACCGTGAGGGCGACGTCCAGGGCGAAGCCGCCCACCTGCAGCCGCACGTCGGCGACCAGGCTCACGACGACCGGCCCGGGCCGGTCCACCGCTCGCGCAGCGCGAGCAGCACCGCGATGCTCACCGCGAGCAGCACCAGGGAGAGCGCGACGGCGGCCTCGGGATCGGTCTGCAGCGCCAGGTAGACCGCCAGCGGCATCGTCTGCGTGCTGCCCGGCAGGTTGCCGGCGAAGGTGATCGTGGCGCCGAACTCGCCGAGCGCGCGGGCGAAGCACAGCACCGCGCCGGCGGCGACCGACGGGCCGACCAGCGGCAGCGTGACCCGGCGGAAGACCGTCCAGCCCGTCGCACCGAGCGTCTCGGCGGCCTGCTCGTAGCGCTGGTCGGACGAGGCGAGCGCGCCCTCGACGGCGAGCACGAGGAAGGGCAGGGCGACGAAGGCCTCGGCGAGCACCACGCCGTACGTGGTGAAGGGCAGCGACAGCCCGAGCTCGCCGAGGGCCGGCCCCAGCAGCCCGCGCCGCCCGAAGGCGTAGAGCAGCCCGACGCCGCCGACCACCGGCGGCAGCACCAGGGGGAGCGTGACGAGCGCGCGCAGCAGGCGCCGACCGGGGAAGCGCAGCCGCGCGAGCACCCAGGCCAGCGGGACGCCGAGCAGCAGGCACAGGACCGTGGCCGACCCGGCGGTGACCAGCGACAGCTGCAGGGCCGTGCGCACCTGCGGCTCGGCGAGCAGCCGCGGCAGGCCCGTCCAGGGAGCCCGGGCCAGGAGCGCGGCGAGCGGGAGGAGCAGGAAGAGCACCGCGAGGACCGCGGGCACGGCGAGCAGCAGCGGCGACCCGGACCCGCGGCGGCGCCGGGTCACGGGGGCGAGAAGCCCGCGGCCGCCAGCACCTGCTGGCCGGCGGGGGAGAGCACGAGGTCGGTGAACGCCCGCGCGAGCGCCGGCGCGCGGCCGGCCCGGACGGTGGCGATCGGGTAGGAGGTGCTGGCCTGCGCGTCCGCGGGCACCGGCACGGCGACGACGCTGCTGCCGGCGGCCCGCACGTCGGTGACGTAGACGATCGCGGCGTCGGCCTCGCCGCTGGCGACGTAGGCCAGCGTCGCCTTGACGTCGAGGCCGAGCGTGACCGGCTGCACCTGCAGGTGGGCCTTCTCGAGCACCTGCTGCGCGAGGGCCCCGCAGGGCACCTGCGGCTCGCACAGCGCGACCCTCACCCCGGGCCGGGCGAGGTCGGACAGGGCGCCCACGGTGCCGGCGCGGTCGCGCGCCACCGCGACGGCCGCGCTGTTGCGGGCGAACGTGCGCGGAGCGTCGACGTCGGCGACGACCTGCTGCATCGTCGCGGTGCTCGCGGAGGCGAAGACGTCGGCGGGGGCGCCCTGCTGCACCTGCTGCGCCAGGGTGCCGCTGGCCCCGAAGCTGAGCACGACGCGGGTGCCGGGGTGGGCCGCCTCGAACTGCCTGCCCAGCTCGGTGAAGCTGCCCGTCAGCGAGGCTGCGGCCAGCACGGTGATCGAGCCCTGCAGCGCCGGGCTGCCGCTCGTCGTGGTCGGGGAGGACGCTGCGCAGGCCGCCGTCGCGGCGAGCAGGAGCGCCGCAGCAGCGGCGCGCAGGGACAGGCGGGTCACGGGACGCTCCAGCGGGAGGGAGGGGCTCAGGGCTGGCGGGGGACCTCGACGACGACGTTCGTCGACTTCACGCTGGCGACGGCGAGCACCCCGGGCTCGAGCCCGAGCTCGGTGGCGGCCTCGGCGCTGAGCAGCGACACGACGCGGAAGGGGCCCGCCTGCAGCTCGACCTGCGCCATGACCCCGTCCTTGACGACCCGGGTCACGAGACCGGTGAAGCGGTTGCGCGCCGACTCGCGCAGGATCGGTCCCGGCTCGTAGGCGGTGCTGCGGCCCGCGAGCTCCTCGGCGGCCCGGGCGAGCTCGACGCCGTCGACCACCCGCCGGCCGGCGGCGTCGGTCGTCGTGCTCAGCCGTCCGGCGTCGGCCCAGCGGCGCACGGTGTCGTCGCTCACGCCGAGCAGGCGCGCGGCCTCGGCCATGCGCAGGGTCGTCACGCCGCGCACCGTACACGTGGTGCCGCAGGTGCGGTCCCTTCACGCCTGGTGCCCCCGCAAGCGCGGTCAGGCGACGGGCATCGAGCCGGCTGAGCTCCTCGGTGCTCAGCCGCAGGTCCGAGCGCGGGCAGCACATCGCTCCCAGCCGTGCTCGTCCTTCAGGCGGAGCGCCGGGGCGAGGTGGTCGGCGGTGTGGTTGCTCGCGCCGACCTGGCGCACCTCGCCCTCGCGCACCGGCTCGTCGAAGACCGCCGGCGTCTCCTCCTGGGGCGTGGCGCACCTGCTCGTGTCCGGGGTGGACCACCGGCAGGAGAGGATGGGGCCACCGACGAGAGGACCGCCCATGAGCCGCTTCCCCGTGCCGGACCGTTCCGACCTGCCCGACGACCTGCGGGCGCGCATCGACGAGGTCGAGGAGCGCTCGGGCTTCGTGCCCAACGTCTTCCTCACCCTGGCGCACCGGCCGGACGAGTGGCGGGCCTTCTTCGCCTACCACGACGCGCTGATGGACAAGGAGACGCCGGGGCTGACCAAGGCGGACCGGGAGCTCGTCGTCGTCGCCACGAGCGCGGAGAACCGGTGCCTCTACTGCGTCGTCGCGCACGGGGCGATCGCCCGGGTCCGCGCGCGCAACCCGCGGATCGCCGACCAGGTCGCCACCGACTGGCGCAAGGCCGAGCTCGACGACCGGCAGCGCGCCGTGCTCGAGGTCGCCGTCCGGTTCGCCGTCGAGCCCTGGACCGTGACGCCCGAGCACCTGGCCGGCCTGCACGGGCACGGGCTCACCGACGACGACGTCTGGGACCTCGGCTCGATCGCGGCGTTCTTCGCGATGTCGAACCGGCTCGTGCACCTGGCCGGGACGATGCCGAACGAGGAGTTCTACCTCATGGGACGGCAGCCGCGGCAGGGGTGACGCGCCGCACCCGGACCCGCCGCACCCGGACCCGTCGGGCCCGGCGCGTCGTGCCCACCTGGCCGGGGCCGGGGTCGTCGACCTGCAGGTTCGTGGGGTGAGTGACGGGGGTCGAACCCGCGACAACCGGGATCACAACCCGGTGCTCTGCCAGCTGAGCTACACCCACCACGGTGCGGCTCCGAGGATACCGGACCTCAGTCGCGGACCTGCTCGCCCGGCTCGGGCAGCCGCGACACGTCCTGCGGGGCGCCCGCAGCACCCGAGGTCACGGCGGCGCTGATCGCCGCCGCCTCGTCGCTCGTCGGTCCCGGCTGCGCCACCATGATCGCCGCGCGGTAGTAGGCGAGCTCGGTCACCGACTCGCGGATGTCGGCCAGCGCCCGGTGCCCGCCGCCCTTCTTCGGCGACTGGTAGTAGGCCCGCGGGTACCAGCGGCGCGCCAGCTCCTTCACCGACGACACGTCGACCATCCGGTAGTGCAGCCACGCGTCGAGCTCGGGCATGTCGCGGGTGAGGAAGCCCCGGTCGGTCGCGATGGAGTTGCCGCACAGCGGGGCCTTGCGCGCCTCGGGCACGTGCTCCTTGACGTAGGCGAGCACCTGCTGCTCAGCCTCCTGCAGGGTCGTCGTCGAGGCGAGCACCTCGTCGGTGAGGCCGGAGGAGGCGTGCATCTCGCGCACGACGGGCGGCATCCGCGACAGCTGGTCGGCCGTCGCACCGATCACCAGGTCGACGCCGTCCCCGAGCACGTTCAGCTCGCTGTCGGTGACCAGGCAGGCGACCTCGACGAGCAGGTCGCTGCCGAGCTCGAGTCCCGTCATCTCGCAGTCGATCCAGACGAGACGGTCGTTGCGGTCGCTCATGGGCGGCAGGCTACGGGCGCCCGGCCCGTCGGGCCCGCGCGCCTGGCAGGATCACCCCGTGACCCGCCGTCGCTGGCACCGGCTCGTGCTGCTGCTCGGCGTCGCGGGGTGCGGCGCCGGTGGCCCGACCTGCACGCTCATCGGCTGCGCCTCGCAGCTCACCGTGCAGCTGCCTGCCGGCACCGGTGCGGTGAGCGCCTGCGTCGCCGGCGTGTGCACCTCGACCGTCTCCGGCGGGGTGCTGCAGGTGCCGCTGTCGCGGGCGTCGGACACGGCTGCGGACCTGACGGTCACGGTGGGCGGCACCACGTACGCCGCGCAGGTGCCGCTGCGGCGCACCCGGCCCAACGGCCAGGCCTGCCCGCCGGTCTGCGTCACGGGCACGGCCGCGCTCGACGTCGCGGCAGGCACGCTGACGCCCGTGCCCGGATAGCGTGCGCACCCCGACGACCCGGAGGTCCCGATGAGCGCCCAGGACGACGTCAGCAGGATCGCGGCGGCCTACGCGCTGGAGGGGCCCGCGCTCGACCTCGGCGCGCTCGTCGTCGAGGGCGCGGCGCACCCCGACGCGCCCGTGCGCGTCCCGCTGTCCATGATGAACCGGCACGGCCTGGTCGCCGGCGCCACGGGCACCGGCAAGACCAAGACGCTGCAGCTCATCGCCGAGCAGCTGTCGGACGCCGGCGTGCCGGTGTTCCTCGCCGACATCAAGGGCGACGTGTCGGGCATGGCCGCCCCCGGCGTCACGAGCGACCGCATCACGGCGCGCGCCGCGGACACCGGCACCGACTGGCACGCCAAGGGCTTCCCGTGCGAGTTCCTCGCGCTCGGCGGGCTGGGCAGCGGCGTGCCGGTGCGGGCGACCGTGACGTCCTTCGGGCCGGTGCTGCTGTCGAAGGTGCTCGGGCTCAACGACACCCAGGAGTCGAGCCTCGGGCTCGTCTTCCACTTCGCCGACCGGGCCGGGCTGCCGCTGCTCGACCTCAAGGACCTGCGCGCCGTCATCACGCACCTCACGAGCGACGAGGGCAAGGCCGACCTGACCGAGCTCGGCGGGCTGTCGCCCGCGACGGCGGGTGTCGTGCTGCGCCAGCTCATCGGGCTGCAGGACGCCGGCGGGGAGGACTTCTTCGGCGAGCCGGAGTTCGACACGGCCGACCTGCTGCGCACGACGCCCGACGGACGGGGCGTGCTGTCGGTCATGGAGCTGGCGCAGGTGCAGGACAAGCCGCAGCTGTTCTCGACGTTCCTCATGTGGCTGCTCGCCGACCTGTTCCACGACCTGCCCGAGGTCGGCGACGTCGACAAGCCCAGGCTCGTCTTCTTCTTCGACGAGGCCCACCTGCTCTTCGACGACGCGAGCGACGCGTTCCTCGACGCGATCGCGCGCACCGTGCGGCTCATCCGCTCCAAGGGCGTCGGCGTGTTCTTCGTGACGCAGACGCCCAAGGACGTCCCCGGCGAGGTGCTCGCGCAGCTGGGCAACCGGGTGCAGCACGCGCTGCGCGCCTTCACCCCCGACGACGCCAAGGCGCTCAAGGCGACGGTCAGCACCTTCCCGACGTCGGAGGTCTACGACCTCGGTGAGCTGCTGCCCGCGATGGGCATCGGCGAGGCCGTCGTCACGGTGCTGTCCGACAACGGGGCGCCGACGCCGGTCGCGTGGACGCGGATGCGCCCGCCGGCCTCGCTCATGGCGCAGCTGGACCCCCAGCAGCAGCAGGCGCTGGTCGCGGCGTCCCCGCTGCTGGCGGAGTACGGGACGCCCGTCGACCGCGACTCCGCGTACGAACGGCTGCTCGCCCGCGTCGCGCCGCCGGCTCCCGACCCTGCCCCCGCTCCCGCGCCGCAGCAGGCGCCCGAGCCGCAGCGCGACGGCCGCGACGACCGCGACGGCGGGGGACGGGCGGCCGGCGCAGCCGCGGCCGTGCTCGGCTCCAGCGTCTTCCGCAGCTTCGCCCGGGCCGCCGCGACCGCCGCCGGGCGCGAGATCACCCGGTCGCTGTTCGGCACCGCCCGGCGCAGCAGCCCGCGCCGCAGCACGCGGCGGCGCGGCGGCGGGTCCCGCGGCTCCTGGTAGCCGACGCGGGCCCACGGCGCGGCGCTTGACCCGCTTCCCCTTACTCGGTATGCATACCGGGTAACCCCGAGGAGGCGCTGTGTCGGTGAAGCACGGACTGCTCGCCCTGCTGGGCGAGGGGCCGCGCTACGGCTACGAGCTGAAGTCGGCCTTCGAGGCCCGCACCGGCGGGACCTGGCCGCTCAACGTCGGGCAGGTCTACACGACCCTGTCGCGGCTCGAGCGCGACGGCCTCGTCGAGCGCGACGGGGAGGACAGCGAGGGCCACGCCCTCTTCCGGCTGACCTCCCCGGGGCAGCGCGAGCTCGAGCACTGGTGGGCCCGCCCCGTCGAGCGCGCGGCGCCCGGCCGCGACGAGCTCGCGATCAAGCTGGCGCTCGCCCTGATCGTCCCCGGGGTCGACCCGCGGGACGTCCTGCAGACCCAGCGCGCCGAGACCCTGCGCGCCCTGCAGGCGCACACGCGGCGCAAGCGCGCCCTGCCGTCGGCGGACACCGCCGCCGCGCTCGTCCTCGACGCCCTGGTCTTCGCCGCCGAGGCGGAGGTCCGGTGGCTCGACCACTGCGAGGCCCGGCTGGTCCGGTCCCGGAACGGAGCCCCCCGATGAGCACCCCCGTCCTCGAGCTGCGCGGCCTGACGCGCACCCACGGCCGCGGCCCGACCGCCGTGCACGCGCTGCGCGGGGGCGACGGTCCCGACGACCCGCGGGTCGTGACGTCGCTGCCGCTCGCGGCGGTCCGGCTGCCGGTCCCCGACGGCGCCGTCGCACCTGCCCTCGCCGTGCTGCCCGAGCAGCTCGGCGCCCGGCTCGGGGCCACGACCGTCGCCCTCGTCGTCGGCGACGACCTCGGCCGGCGGCAGGAGCGGGTCCTGCGCGACGCCGTCTCGCCGCTGGACGACGCCCTGGCGGTCGACGTCGCCCGCACCCCGAGCGGCCGCACGGACCGCACCGTGCGGCTCGTGCTGGTCGCCGTCGCCGCGGTCCTCGTGCTCGGGGGCACGCTCGCCGCCACCGCGCTGGCCCTCAGCGAGGCGCGGCCGGACCTCGCCACCCTCGGCCAGGTCGGCGCCCGACCGCGCACCCGCCGCCTGGTCGCCGGGGCGTACGCCCTCGTGCTCGGGCTGGTCGGCGCGCTGCTCGGCGCCGCCGCCGGCGCGGTCCCCGGCGTCGCCGCGGCGGTGTCGCTGACCCGCGACCCGTACGGCTCCGTGCCGCGCCCGCCGGTGGTCGTCGTCCCGTGGCTGCTGCTGGCGGTCCTGGTCGTCGCCCTGCCGCTGGTCAGCGGCGCGGTCGCCGCGCTGTCGGCGCGCGACCCGCGCGGCGCCCGGCGACCCGTCGCCTGAGCTCAGGGCAGGTCGACGAGCAGCCGCCCGGTGACGCCGGCGAGCACCTCGTCCTGGGCCTGCCCGACCTGATCCAGGGTGCGCCGCGACACCGGCAGCGCGGGCAGGTCGCCGGCGGCCAGCGCCTCCGACACCCCGGTCACCGCGGCGTCGAGCTCGGCGTCGCCGACCCCGTAGACCAGGACGAAGGCCAGCGTCGTGTTGCGCACCATGAGGTCGCGCACGGGGACGTCGCGCAGCGGGTCGTCGGCGTAGGTCGACACCACGCCGTGCGGGGCCAGCACCGCGAGGTCGAGCGCCAGGTCGGCCCCGAGCGCGACCTCCACGACGCGGTGCACGCCGTCGGGGGCGGCCTCGCGGACCTGCTCGGCCAGGTCCTCGGCGTGCCGGTCGAGCACCAGGTGCGCGCCGGCGTCGCGAGCGAGGGCGGCCTTGGCCGGCGAGGCGGTCGTGAGGACGTGCGCGCCGTGCCGCCGGGCGAGCGCGACGGCGGCGTTGCCCACCGCTCCGCCGCCGCCGGCGACGAGCACGGTGCGGCCGTCGAGCGGGCCGTCGGCGAACAGGCAGTGCCAGGCCGTCATGGCCGGGATGCCCAGCTGCGCGCCGTCGTCGTACGGCACCCCGTCCGGCAGCCGCACCGCCTGGCGCGCGGGCACCACGGTCTCCTGCGCGCAGGTGCCCCAGCGGCGGCCGCGGGCGGCCGCGAACCACACCCACACGCGCTCGCCGAGGCGCGACGGGTCGACGCCCTCGCCGACCTCGACGACGTCCCCCGCGCCGTCCTGCCCGGGCACCTGGAAGGCCTCGGGCTGCGCCGAGCGGCGCGACTTGCCGTCGGTCGGGTTGAGGCCGGCGACGCGCAGCCGGACACGGACCTCGCCGGGGCCGACCGGGGGCGCGTCGACCTCCTCGACCGTGACGACGTCGGCGGGGCCGGGGGAGCGGTAGAGCGCGGCGCGCACGGGAGCCTCCTGCGGGGTCGGGACCCCGATCCTGCCCCGGGCGCTCACCCGACGAGCAGGCCCACCCCGTGCAGCACGACGCCGGCCAGCGCGCCGACGACCGTGCCGTTGATCCGGATGAACTGCAGGTCCCGGCCGACGCTCGCCTCGATGCGCGCCGAGGCGTCGCGCGCCTCCCAGCCGGCGACGACGCGCTGCACGAGGACCACGGCCGTACGGCCGTAGTGCTCGACGCCCCACCGCGCGGCGGCCACGAGCCGGGCCTCGAGCCGCTCCTGGAGGTCGGGGTCGGCGGCGACGCGGGCGGCGGAGCCGGACACCAGGTCCGCGAGGCGGGCGGCGAGGTCGCCGTCGACGTCGGTGAGCGAGGCGCGCACGGAGCCGCGCAGGTCGGCGAGCAGGTCCGACAGCAGCGCCTGCGCCTGCGGGTCGTCCAGCAGCGCGCGCAACCGGGCGTCGAGGTCGCGCGAGGCGCGCGGGCTGTAGCGCAGGTCGGCGGCGGTGCGCGCCAGCAGGTCGTCGATGCCGGTGCGGAGCGCGTGCTCCGGGTCGGCCTCCGCGTCGCGCAGGATCGCGGCGCCGGTCTCGACGAGCCGCCGGGCGAGCTTGGCCGTGTCGACGAAGATGCTCGCCCAGTGCACCTCGAGCATCCGCTGCACGTGCGGGGCGAGGTCGTCCCCGTGCGCCTCGAGGTGGGCGCGGGTGCGGGTGAGCGCCACGTCGACGAGCGGGCGCTGGGCCCCGCCCTCGACGGCGCGGGCGAGGAACGCGCCGAGCACCGGGGCGTACGAGCGGCGCGCCAGGTCCGCCCGCGCCAGCTCGAGCACCCAGGCCGTCAGCCGGCCCTCCTCGAGGGTGTCGAGGCCGGCGGCGAGAGCGGCCGCCACCTCCCGGCTCACGGCGCGGGTGGTCGCCGGCTCGGCGAGCAGGGCTGCGGCGCGCGGGACGACCCGGGCCTCGCGCAGCTGCTCCTCGACGGCGTCAGCGGTGAGGAAGTTGCCGGTGACGAACTCGCCGAGCCGGGTCGCCAGCTCGTCCTTCTTGCGCGGGACGAGCGCGGTGTGCGGCACGGGGACACCGAGCGGGTGGCGGAACAGGGCGGTGACCGCGAACCAGTCGGCGAGCCCGCCGACCGTGCCCGCCTCCGCCGCGGTGCGCACGAGCGCGACGACCGGACCGTCGGGCAGGGCGGACGTCACGACGAACAGGCCGGCCACGGCGGCCAGCAGCGCGGTCGCCCGGCGTTTCATCGCCCGCAGCCCGGCGGCGTCCACCGGCAGCGCGGCCTGCAGGGCGGCGGAGCTCGGGGCGGCAGGCACGCCCGGACCCTAGGCGGCGCTCGACGGCGCGCCCCCGGCCGGGGACGATGCGGTCCCGGCACCGGGCCGGGCGGAGGAGGAGCCGTGGCGTACGAGCACGTGCAGGTCGAGCGGGACGGCGACGTCGTCACCATCACCATGGACCGGCCGCGGCAGCGCAACGCGCTGTCGACGGCGCACCTGCGCGAGCTGCTCGACGCGGTGCGGCAGGCGGGCAGCAGCGACGCGCGGGCGATCGTGCTGGCGGGCAACGGTCCGGTCTTCTGCGCGGGGCACGACTTCGCCGACGTCGCGGGCGCCGACGAGGCGACCGTGCGCACCATGCTCGAGGTCTGCACGCAGCTCATGACGGGCCTGCAGCAGGTGCCTCAGCCGGTCGTCGCGCGCGTGCACGGCCTGGCGACGGCCGCCGGCTGCCAGCTCGTCGCGAGCTGCGACCTCGCCGTCGCCGGGGAGAGCGCCGGCTTCGCGGCGCCCGGCGGCAAGGGCGGCTGGTTCTGCCACACGCCCATGGTCGCCATCGCCCGCAACGTGGGTCGCAAGCGCGCGGCGGAGCTGGCGCTGACCGGCGACGTCGTCGACGCCCGCACGGCGCTGGACTGGGGGCTGGTCAACGCGGTCGTCCCGGACGACGAGCTCGACGACGCGGTCGCCGACCTCGTCCGCCGGGTCACGCGCGGCAGCGCCGCGAGCAAGGCGATCGGCAAGGTGACGCTCTACGCGCAGCTGCAGCTCGACGACGCGGGGGCCTACGCGCACGCGGTGGACGTCATGGCCGCGACGAGCCAGCTGCCCGACGCCCGCGAGGGCGTCGCCGCCTTCCTGGAGAAGCGGCAGCCGGTCTGGTCGTCCTGACGGCGCGCGCCCGGCAGGGTTCGAACCTGCGACCGTGGACTTAGAAGATCCCCGCTCTGTCCGCTGAGCTACGGGCGCCCGCAGGTCAGTCTGCCCGACCACTCCTGCGAACTGCCCCTTGACGGCGGGCGCAGGAGGGCCAGACTGCTCGACGCGGACCCGCCTGGGGGGGCGGCGGTCCGGCGCCGAGCCCGGTGCCGGGGACCGTGCAGTCGTGCGCTGCGCCAAACCCTCGACGGGTGCACCGACGGCCGCCCGGCCGCCGGACCTGGACCAGGGGGACATCCATGAACCACCGTCGCGCCATCTTCCGCGGCACCACCGTCGTCGCCGTCGCGAGCAGCGCCGTGGCGCTCGCCGTCGTGGGCGGCACCGCCGACGCGCGGACGCCGAGCCCGAACACCGTCAGGTCGACCACCCCGTCGGGCCCGGTCGCCGAGGTGGCGTCGGGCGACCGCTTCGCCGTCATCAACAGCGACGGGACCTTCGCCCGCGGCAAGGGCGTCAACTCGAGCACGAACCTGACGACCGGCCAGTACGAGGTCATCTTCAACCGCAACGTCAGCCGGTGCGCCTTCATCGCCACCGTGGGCAGCAGCGCCTCGTCGGGGACCGAGCCCACGGGTGAGATCACCACGGTGCGCCGGGTCGGCACCGCCAACGGCGTCTTCCTGAGCACCCACGACAGCTCGGGCGCGTTCGCCAACCGCGGCTTCCACCTCATGGTCGCCTGCCCGTAGTGCCCGGCCTGGACGGGTCCCGGGGTGCCCGGGACCCGTTCAGGCGCGCACGGCGAAGGCCGACTCCAGGGCCGCGAGGCCGTCCTCGAGCCCGACGAGCAGGCGCTGCAGGTGCGGCACCGTCCGGCGGCACCCGACGAGGCCGAACTGCACCTCCCCGGCGTAGCTCGTGATCGTCATGTTCAGCGCCTGCCCCTGCAGCGGGATCGACAGCGGGTAGCTGCCCTCCATGCGCGCGCCGTTCCAGTAGAGCGGCTCCGTGGGGCCGGGCACGTTCGAGATGACGAGGTTGAAGGGCGGGCGGGTCGCCTTGTGCAGCCCCACCAGCCCGTTGAGCAGCAGCGGCGCCATGACCACCGCCGACAGGGCGCTGACCTGCACGGCCGACAGGCCCTTGAGGCCGGCCTTGCCGTGCCGCATCGAGTCGCGCACCGCGAGCAGGCGGGCCTGCGGGTCGGCCTGGTCGGTCGCGAGGTTGCACAAGATGGTGCCGACCGCGTTGCCGGCGGCGTCGGGGGCGTCCTTGTCGCGCAGGGAGACCGGCACCATCGCGATGAGCGGCGCGTCGGGCAGCGCGTCGAGGCCGAGCAGGTAGTCGCGCAGCGCCGAGGAGCACATGGCGACCACGACGTCGTTGACGGTGGCGTCGGCGGCGCGGGCGACGGCGCGGATGCGCGCCATCGACCAGGAGTCGCCCGCGAACCGGCGAGAGGCGCTGATCGAGCCGTTGAGCATGCTGCGCGGCGCCTGCCCCGGCAGGGCGACGGCCTGGTCACGCACGGCGTGCGCCGCGATCGACAGCAGCCGGGGCGGCAGCGTGAGGGCGTCTCCGGCCAGGGCGACCGCGAGCCCGGGCAGCGCCCCGAGCCCGGGGCCGGAGGGCGTACGGCGCTTGCCGGCCGAGGGGCGGGTCTGCCACGGCAGGGTGGTCGGCTCGTCGGGAGAGGTGCTCAGCGAGCTCTGCAGCAGCCGGTTGGCGGTGACGCCGTCCATCATCGCGTGGTGGATCTTGGTGTAGACCGCGAAGCGGCCGCCCTCGAGCCCCTCGATGAGGTGCGCCTCCCACAGCGGCCGCTCCCGGTCCAGCAGCGTCGCGTGCAGGCGCGAGACGAGCGCGAACAGCTCGCGCACCCGCCCGGGGGCCGGCAGCGCCGAGTGCCGCACGTGGTGCTCGAGGTCGAGCGCGCGGTCGGTGCCCCAGGCCCACTGGCCCAGGGTCAGGGGCCCGCGGTAGGCCTTGCGGCGGAACGCGGGCGCGACGTCGGTGACCTGCACGGAGCGGGCGTAGACCTCGTGCAGCCAGTCGGGCCCGGCGCCCTCCGGCAGCTGGAAGACCTGCAGGCCGCCGACGTGCATCGGCTGCTCGCGGGTCTCCGGCAGCATGAACATCGAGTCGGTCACCGGCATGAGACCCACGGGCCGTCCTCCTCGTCGACGTTTGTTACGCGACCGTAGCATTGCGCCGGCGGCTCCCGGGCGGCCCCGGGCTGGCAGGCTCGAGCGCGAGGGTGTCCGTGCCGAGGTCGGGAGGGTGCGCGTGGGCAGGGGTCGGGTCGCCGCGGCGGCGGGAGCCGTCGTCGTCCTGCTGCTGCTCGGAGCCGCCCGCACCGGCGCGGTGCCGGAGGACGTCGCCGCCGCGCGCCCGGCAGCGGGCGCCCTGGCCGCCGAGGAGGCCGCCGCGCCCCCGACCGCGGTGGCGCCCGCCCCGGTCCCGGTGCGCCCGCCTGCACCGCCCGCGCCTCCCGCGGCGGCCCCGACGGCCGCTCCCACGGCGCCCCCTGCCCCGGCGCCGCGGCCCGCCGCTCCCCGGGCGCCGGCCGTGCCCGCGGCGCCGGCGCTCGGCGGGGACGTGTCCTGGCCGAACTGCCCGGTCGGCCTGGGCATCCCGGAGCGCCCGACGCTCGGTCTGCCGCAGCCGCTGCCGGAGGCCCGCTTCGTCGTGCTGGGCCTGACGAACGGCCCCGCCTTCACCCCCGACCCGTGCCTGGCCGACCTCGTCGCCCAGCAGCGCTCCGCCGGGCGCTGGCTCGGCGCGTACGCCGTGACGACGTTCCCGACCGACGCCGAGCTGGCGACGTACGGCGGCAGCGGGGACCGGCGGGGGCGGCTGCGGCGCGTGGGGCAGGCGCAGGCGGCGTACGACGTCGAGCAGCTGCGCGGCGCGGGCCTGGCGGCACCGATGGTGTGGGTGGACGTCGAGCCCAGCAAGGGGCGGCCGTGGTCCGCCGACCCGGCCGAGAACCTCGCGGTCGTGCAGGGCGTCCTCGACGGGCTGCGCGGGGCCGGGCTGCGGGTGGGCCTCTACACCTACCGCAGCGGGTGGCAGCAGATCACCGGGGGCGCCGCCTTCCCCGACCTGCCGGCGTGGGTGCCGGGCGGCGGCGGGCGGGCGGGGGCGCTCGGGCGCTGCGCGGCCGCCTCGGCTCCCGGGGGGCCGGTCTGGCTGGCGCAGTGGGTCGAGGGCGACCGCGACCTCGACGTCACCTGCCCGGGGCTGTCGGAGGCGTCGTTCCGCTCGGCCTTCACGAGGTAGCCCGCAGGCGGTAGCAGGGTCCTGCGACCCCGGGACCCGGGTGTCCACAGGTCCGGGCGACGTCCACAGCGGGCGCTCGCGGGACCTGGGGCCGGCCGGTCCGCGGGACGGTCTGGGGGCCAGCCGCCGGGCTGGAGCGACCCGAGCCCTGGAGGTCCCCGTGCACGAGCCCCACCTCACCGTCATCGGCAACGTCGCCGGCCCGCCGCGGTCGCGGGTCACCCCGCAGGGCGTGCACGTCGCCGACTTCCGGATCGCGGCCACCCCGCGCCGGCTCGACCGCCACGCGGGGGCGTGGAACGACGGCGAGACGCTCTGGTTCGGCGTCACGGTGTGGCGCTCGCTGGCCGACCACTGCGCGTCGTCGCTGGGCAAGGGGGACCGGGTCGTCGTCACCGGCCGGCTCACCACGCGCAGCTGGGAGGTCGAGGGCGGCGAGCGGCGCAGCGGCCTGGAGATCGAGGCGACGAGCGTCGGCCTGGAGCTGTCGCGGGCGGCCGCCGCGTACGTCCGGCCCGGAGTGCTCGTGCCGCACGAGGACCCCTGGGTGTCCAGCGGGCTGGTCGACCAGCAGACGGGGGAGGTGCTGCCCGGCGAGCCCGGCGGTGCGCGCGACCCGGAGGTCGCCGAGGCCGACGAGCAGGCCGCCTGAGCCGGGCCGCCCGCCCCGACCGGCCCCCCGGCTCCGGTCGGGGCGAGGGCCCGCGCCCGTAGGCTGGGCGGCATGGCGCAGTTCGTGTACCAGATGCAGAAGGTCCGCAAGGCGGTCGGCGACAAGGTCCTGCTCGACGACGTGACCCTGGCGTTCCTGCCCGGCGCCAAGATCGGCGTGGTCGGCCCGAACGGCGCCGGCAAGTCGACCGTCCTCAAGATGATGGCCGGCCTCGACCAGCCCTCCAACGGCGACGCCAAGCTCACGCCCGGCTACAGCGTGGGCATGCTCATGCAGGAGCCGCCGCTGGACGACACCAAGACCGTCCGGGAGAACGTCGAGGACGGCGTGAAGGCGATCCGCGACGTGCTGCTCCGCTACGAGGAGCTCAACGAGAAGATGGGCGCCCCGGACGCCGACTTCGAGAAGATCCTCGAGGAGCAGGCACCGCTGCTCGACGCCATCGAGGCGGCCAACGCCTGGGAGCTCGACAGCCAGATCGAGCAGGCCATGGACGCGCTGCGCTGCCCGCCGCCGGACGAGCCCGTCGACCACCTCTCGGGCGGCGAGCGCCGCCGGGTGGCGCTGTGCAAGCTGCTGCTCGAGGCGCCCGACCTGCTGCTGCTCGACGAGCCCACCAACCACCTCGACGCCGAGAGCGTGGAGTGGCTGGAGAACCACCTGTCCCGCTACGCCGGCGCCGTCCTGGCCGTGACGCACGACCGCTACTTCCTGGACAACGTCGCCGAGTGGATCCTCGAGCTCGACCGGGGCCGCGCCTACCCCTACGAGGGCAACTACTCCACCTACCTGGAGAAGAAGCAGGAGCGCCTGGCGGTCCAGGGCAAGAAGGACGCCAAGCTCGCCAAGCGCCTCAAGGACGAGCTCGAGTGGGTCCGGCAGAACGCCAAGGGTCGCCAGACCAAGAGCAAGAGCCGGCTCGCCCGCTACGAGGAGATGGCCGCGGAGGCCGAGAAGACCCGCCGCCTGGACTTCGAGGAGATCCAGATCCCGGCCGGGCCGCGGCTCGGCTCGGTGGTCATCGAGGCCAAGGCCCTCACCAAGGGCTTCGGCGACCGCGTGCTCATGAAGGACCTGACCTTCGACCTGCCCCGCGGCGGGATCGTCGGGATCATCGGGCCCAACGGCGTCGGCAAGACCACGCTGTTCAAGACCATCGTCGGGCTCGAGCAGGCCGACGACGGCGAGGTCCGGGTGGGCGAGACCGTCCAGCTGTCCTACGTCGACCAGAACCGCACGGGCCTCGACGGCAAGAAGACGGTGTGGGAGATCGTCTCCGACGGGCTCGACCACATCCAGGTCGGCAACCAGGAGATGCCCAGCCGGGCCTACATCGGCGCCTTCGGGTTCAAGGGCCCGGACCAGCAGAAGAAGGCCGAGGTGCTCTCCGGCGGCGAGCGCAACCGGCTCAACCTGGCGATGACGCTCAAGCAGGGCGGCAACGTCCTGCTGCTCGACGAGCCGACCAACGACCTCGACGTCGAGACGCTCGGCTCGCTGGAGAACGCGCTGCTCGAGTTCCCCGGCTGCGCCGTCGTCATCAGCCACGACCGCTGGTTCCTCGACCGGGTGGCCACCCACATCCTGGCGTGGGAGGGCACCGAGGACGCGCCCGCGCAGTGGTACTGGTTCGAGGGCAACTTCGAGTCGTACGAGAAGAACAAGATCGACCGGCTCGGCCAGGACGCGGCGCGCCCGCACCGGGTGACCTACCGCAAGCTCACCCGCGACTGAGCCGGGGCTGACCGCTCCGACGCGCACGGCGACCCCGATGGCCACGCTGGCCTTCGGGGCTGCCGTGCTGCTGAGCCTCTACGTGCTGTTCCGGCCGGCGAGCGACGGGGCCCTGCCGTTCTGGCAGGCCGACAAGCTCGTGCACGCGGCGCTGTTCGCCGTGCTCGCCGGCACCGCGCGCTGGCGGTTCGGGGCGTCGGTGCTCGCCCTGGGGCTGCTCTGCGCGTACGCCCCCGCGAGCGAGGTCGTGCAGGGCGTCGCGCTGGCGGCCCGGGACGGGGACTGGCACGACGCGCTCGCCGACCTGCTCGGCGTCGCGGTGGGCTGGCTGCTCGCCGGCGCCGCGCTGCGCCGGGTCCCGCGCTGACCCCTCCTGCCGGTGGTTCACCGCTCCTGGCGGCGACCCGCCGTACGTCCCGCCCGCAGCGGCAGATCGTCGCCAGGGGGTGGGGTCTCGCCAGGGGGGTCAGCGGGGGACGTTGACCAGCGTGTGCGCGGCGCGCTCGAGGTGGTCCCAGATGGCCACCCGCGCCCGCTCGTCGACGTCGAGCCGGGCGACGGCGGACAGCATGTGCGCCAGCCAGGCGTCGCGCTCGCGCTCACCGATCTGCCAGGTGACGTGCCGCATGCGCAGCCGGGGGTGGCCGCGCTCCTCGCTGTAGGTGGTCGGTCCGCCCCAGTACTGCTCGAGGAACATCCGCAGCCGCCGCTTCGCCGGCTCGAGGTCCTCCTCGGGGTAGAGCGGCCGCAGCACCGGGTCGTCCGCGACCCCCTCGTAGAAGGCGTCGACGAGCTGCCGGAAGACGGGCGCGCCGCCGACCAGCTCGTAGAGGGACTGCTGCTCGCTCAGGACCGGACCTCCGGGTCGGTGGCCCGCTCGGCGGCGCGGGCAGTGCCGCGCGCCATGGTGGCGAAGACCAGGCCGTGGACGGGCGCGACCAGCCACCAGTAGGCGGAGCCGGCGAGCCCGCGCGGGTCGAAGACCACGCGCTGCGACAACACCGTCCGGCCGTGGTCCTCTTCCACCGCGAGCTCGAGGCGAGCGGTGCCCGGCAGCCTCATCTCCGAGCGGAGCACCAGCCGGCGACCGGGCCCGACCTGCTCGACCCGCCAGGAGTCGACCGCGTCGCCGACCGCGAGGTGCGCCCGGTCCGGGCGGCCGCGGCGCCGGCCGGGACCGCCGAGCAGCGCGTCGAGCAGCCCCCGGGCGCCCCAGACCAGCGGCGGGGCGTGCCAGCCCGCCGTCCCGCCGAGCCCCTCGACGACGGCCCACAGCCGGTCGGGAGGGGCGGCGACGGGGCGCCGGCGGGCGTCGACGTGCACCACGGCTCAGCCCTCCGCCAGGTCGAGCCCGGTGTGGGCGGCGAGGAAGGCCAGCACGTCCACCGACAGGCCGAGCGTGCGCGTCACGGACCGGGCGCCGTGCCCGACGTCCTCCTCGTCGCGCAGCAGGACCGGCCGCGCCGACGTCGTCGCCGCCTGCAGCGCCGCGCACGTCTTGCGGGCGTGCAGCGGGTCGACCCGCGAGTCCCCGTCGAAGACGGTGAACAGGACCGCGGGGTAGGCGGTGCCGGGCCGCACCGCGTGGTACGGGGAGTACGACAGCAGCCACCCCAGCTCGACGGGGTCGTCGGCGGTGCCGTACTCGTCGGACCACGTGCGACCGAGGCCGGAGCGCTCGTAGCGGACCATGTCGAGCAGCGGTGCCGAGCAGACGACGGCGGCGCAGGCGGCCGGGCGCTGGGTCAGCGCGGCGCCGACGAGCAGCCCGCCGTTGCTCCCGCCGTAGAGCCCGAGCTGCTCCGGCGTCGTCCAGCCGTCGCGCACGAGGGCGTCGGCGACGGCGGCGAGGTCGTCGAAGACGTTCTGCTTGTGCTCGCGCATGCCCGCCCGGTGCCAGGCCTCGCCCTCCTCCGAGCCGCCACGCAGGTTGGCCACGACCCACACGCCCCCCGCCGCGACCCAGGCGAGCGCGCTCGGCGTCCAGCCCGGCGACAGCGGGACCGAGAAGCCGCCGTAGCCGTAGAGGACGGTCGGGCGGGGCCGGTCCGGGCCGTCCGCGGGCGAGAGCACCTGCGCCCGCACGGTCGTGCCGTCCGCCGACACGACCTCGACGACGCGGGCGCTGACCAGCGGCGCCGGCCCGGCCCCGGGCGCCTGCGCCCACAGGCGCGCGCTCGCCGGTGCCGACGTCGAGGTGGTGCACCTGCGGCGGGGTGGTCGTCGTCGTCCAGCCGAACCACAGCTCCGACCCGCCCTCGGGGTGGCCGGACAGCCCGAGGGCGGTGCCCAGCCCGGGCAGCGGCACCGGCACGCCGTCGACCTCGAGCTCGCTCACCGCGTGCCGGCTGCGCAGCACCGCGAGGCGGCCGCCCGCGAGCTGCAGCGCGTCCTCGAGGACCGCCTCGGCGTCCTCGGGCACGACCGTGCGCCAGTCGCGGGGGCGCCCGGGGTCGGCCACGCACAGCCGCCCGCGGGGGGCGTCGCGGTCGGTGAGCAGCCAGAGCCGCCCGTCCAGCCCGATCTCGGCGGCGCAGCGCGCGTCGACCCCGACCTGGACGGGCTCGGGAGGACCTCCGGCGGTGAGGTCCGCGAGCCACACGTCGTCGCGCGGCGCCGTGCCCGCGCTGGCGGACAGCAGCAGCCAGCGGCCGTCGCGCGAGACCGAGCAGCCGTAGTAGTGCGTCGGGTCGAGCCCCTCGCCCCAGACCTGCGGGTCGTCGTCGAAGGGCGTGCCGACGACGTGCCGCCGCACCCGGCGGTGGAACTGCTCCTCGCCGGCGGGCACGCTGCCGGGCGGCTGCCGACGCACGTAGAAGAAGGCCCCGCCGCCGGGCTCCCACGCGACGGGGGAGTAGCGGCACCGGTCGACCGGCCCCTCGAGCACCGCACCGGTCGCGACGTCGAGCACCCGCAGCAGCGACTCCTCGTCGCCGCCGGTCGAGGTCTGGTACGCCAGCCGGGTCCCCTCCTTGCTCGGCGCCCAGGCGTCCAGCGTCGTCGCGCCCGACGGGTCGAGGGCGCCGACGTCCACGAGCGCCCGCTCGGCGCCGTCGGCGTCCCGGGTCCACAGCACCGCGTGCTCCTGCCCGGGGTCGCGCCGGGTCCAGAACGGCCGCCCCGCGCGCCACGCCGGGGTCCCGACCGCGCCGGCGCGCAGCAGCCCCTCGAGACCGGCGGCGAGCCGGTCCCGCCCGGGCAGCCCGGCCAGGTGGTCCGCGCACAGGGCGTCCTGCGCCGCCCGCCAGGCCAGGGTCTCCGGCGAGGTGGGGTCCTCCAGCCACCGGTACGGGTCGGCCACCGCGCGGCCGTGCAGCTGCTCGACGAGGTCCTCGCGGCGGGCGTCGGGGTAGCGCGGCACGTCCCGACGCTAGGTCACCCGCGCACCGCCAGCCCGCCGTCAGCCCGCCGTCAGCCCGCCGTCAGCAGCATGGCGGCGGCGGTGACGAGCCCCGCGGTCCAGGCGGCGGTGCGCCAGGCCGAGGCCCGCAGCAGCTGCGTCACGAACCCGGCGTCGTACGGCTGCAGCCGTCCGTGCAGCGGCACCGCCCGCCCGACCGTGAGCAGGACGGTGGCCAGCCCGAGGGCGCCGGCGGCCAGCACGAGCGCGAGCGGCACGCCGCGCGGCCGGTCGACGAGCAGCGCGGCGAGCGTCGCCCCCTGGGCCGCCCACGGCAGGCCCACGGCGTACGCCGTCCCGCGGGCGTGCGCGTCGTGGAAGGCGGGCCAGGCCGCGGTCGGGCCGACGGTGCGGAAGGACGGGTAGACGACGAGCTGCACCAGCCAGGTGAGGCCGGTGAGGTAGGCGACGGCGGCGAGGTGGACGACGAGCAGGAGCACACCGCGCATGGTCGCGGCGCGAAGCACGTGGCGCATCCCGGTGCGATCGGTCAGACTCCCGCGCAGGAGGCGGCATGGTCGAGGCGCTGGTGCTCAACGCGACCTACGAGCCGCTGTGCGTCGTCCCGGGCCGCCGGGCCGTGGTCCTGGTCCTCACCGACAAGGCCGTCGTGGTCATCGGGACCGGGGACGTCCTGCACAGCGAGCGGGCCGAGGTGGCCGTGCCGTCGGTCGTGCGGCTGTCGCGGTACGTGCGGGTGCCCTTCCGGGCGCAGGTCCCGCTGACCCGCAAGGCGGTCTTCGCGCGCGACGGCGGGCGCTGCGTCTACTGCGGCGCGACGGCGACCAGCCTCGACCACGTCGTGCCGCGCAGCCGGGGCGGCCCGCACACCTGGGACAACGTCGTCTCGGCCTGCGGGCGGTGCAACCACGTCAAGGCCGACCGCGCGGTCGCCGACATGGGCTGGCGGCTGCGGCGCGCACCCGTCGCCCCGAGCGGGGCCGCGTGGCGGGTGGTCGGGCGCCCGCCGGCTCGACCCGCTGTGGCGGCCGTGGCTCGACGGGCTGCCGCCGCTCGCCGACCTGGAGGAGCCGGCGTAGGTGCACCGGGCGCCGGGTCCGGTGCCGGGGCTACGGTGCGCCGCATGGCGCAGCTGCACGACCTGACCGCCCTCGAGCAGGGCGCAGCCGTGCGCTCCGGGGAGGTGTCGGCCCGCGAGCTGCTCGAGCACTGCGCCGCCCGGGTCGAGCGGCTCGACGGCGAGCTCGGCGCGTTCGTCACGCTCACCCTCGAGGCGGCGAGGACGCAGGCCGAGGGGCCCCTGCCCGACGGACCGCTCGCCGGGGTGCCCACGGCGGTCAAGGACCTCAACCTCGTGGCCGGCGTGCCGACCGGCTTCGGGTCGCGGGCCCTGCAGGGCTTCGTGCCCGGGGTGTCGGACGTCGTCGTCGAGCGGCTGCGCGACGCCGGGCTGGTCAGCCTCGGCAAGACCGCCACGCCGGAGCTCGGCCTGCCCTGCTACACCGAGACCGACGTCGGCCCGCCGACGCGCAACCCCTGGGACCCCGCCCTGTCCGCGGGCGGGAGCAGCGGCGGGGCCGGCGCCGCCGTCGCCGCGGGGCTCGTCGCGCTGGCGCAGGGGTCGGACGGCGGGGGGTCGCTGCGCATCCCCGGGAGCGTCAACGGGCTGGTCGGCCTCAAGGTCGCCCGCGGCCGGATCAGCCGCGGCCCGGTCGGCGGCGACCTGACCGGGCTGTCGTGGGACGGGCCGCTCGCCCGCACGGTGCGCGACGCCGCCGCCCTGCTCGACGTGCTGGCCGGCCCGTCCGCCGGCGACCCGCACTGGGCGCCGCCGCCGTCGTCGCCCTTCCTGCAGGCCTGCGGGCAGCCGCCGGGTCGGCTGCGGGTCGGCCGGACGCGCACGCCCCCGGTCGACGGTGCCGTGGTGCACCCGCACGTCGTCGAGGCGTACGACGCCGCGAGCGCCCTGCTCGAGGAGCTGGGCCACGACGTGGAGGACGTCGACCCGCCCTTCGGCCCCGAGATCGTGCCGGCCTTCGAGGTGCTGTGGGCGGCGAGCGCGGCGGTGGCGCCGGTGCCGCCCGAGCGCGAGGAGCTGCTGCGGCCGCTCACCCGCTGGTTGCGCGAGCGCGGCCGGGCGACGAGCGCCCCGGCCTACCTCGCCGCCGTCGCGGCGGTGCAGGCCGCGACCCGCCGGGCCGTCCGGGCCACCGCGCCGTACGACGTCCTGCTCCTGCCGACGCTGGCCGCACCCCCGGTGCCGGTCGGCTGGTTCAGCGAGGTCGGGCCCGCCGAGGAGTTCGAGCGGATGAAGCGCTGGACGCCGTTCACCGCGCAGTTCAACGCCAGCGGGCAACCAGCGGTCAGCCTGCCGCTGCACACCTCGCCCGACGGCCTGCCCATCGGCGTCATGCTCGTCGGCCGCCCCGCCGACGAGGTCACCCTGCTCCGGCTCTCGGCCCAGCTGGAGGCGGCCCGGCCGTGGGCCGACCGGCACCCGCCGGCGTGGCACGCCTGACCGAGCCGGCCGCCCTGGCCCGCCCGCACCCCCGAGGGGGTGCTGCGCGGCGCTCGTGCTCCTCGCCCGGCTGCCGACCGGCTCCCCGCCGGACGGGTAGTCGTCGCGGCGCGGGGCAGGCACGGGGCGTGCCTGCCCTGGACCCGTCGCTGACCGAGCTCGCCGACGCCTCGGGCGTCGCCACGTCCTACCTCGACTGGTCCGGCGAGCGGGTCGAGGTCGCAGAGGCGGCGGTGGTCGCCGCGCTCGGCGCCCTCGGGCTCGACGCCGTCGACGACGCGGCGCGCCGGCAGGCCCTGGAGCAGCTGCGCGAGGCGCCGTGGGAGCGCGCGCTGCCGCCGGTGCTCGTCGTGCGGCGGGCGGACCTGGCCGCCTCGCCCGTCGAGGTCCGCACCGCGGCGGGCGACCCGGTCGAGCTCGTCGTCGTGCTCGAGGACGGGACGCGGCAGCAGCTCGCCCCCGGTGACGTCGTCGAGGAGCACGGCGAGCGCGTGCTGCGGCGCGCCGCGCTGCCGGACCTCCCGCTGGGCTGGCACCGGCTGGAGGCGGACGGGGCCACCTGCCCGCTCGCCGTGGTGCCCGACCGCATCGACCTGCCGCCGGACCTGTCGCGCACCTGGGGATGGATGGTGCAGCTGTACGCCCTGCGCAGCGAGGGGTCGTGGGGGGTCGGCGACTACGCCGACCTGCGGACGGTCGTCGAGCGCACGGCCGCGCAGGGCGGCGGCGTGGTCCTGGCGAACCCGCTGCACGCCGAGACGCCGGTGCTGCCCCTGACCCCGTCGCCCTACTCCCCGTCCAGCCGCCGCTTCCGCTCGCCGGTGTGGCTGCGCGTCGAGGACGTGCCCGAGCACGCCGCCGCGCCGCAGGACGTGCGCGACGCCGTCGCGGCGCTGCGCCCGCCGACCCCCGCCGACCGGGTCGAGCGCGACCCCGCGTGGACGGCCAAGCTCGCCGCGCTCGAGCTGCTCTGGCCGCACGCCCGCCAGGACGACCTCGCGGCCTTCCGGCGCGAGCACGGCGAGCCGCTCGAGGGCTTCGCGCTGTTCTGCGCGCTCGCCGAGCGGCACGGCTCGCCCTGGCAGCAGTGGCCCGACGACCTGCGTCGGCCCGACGGCGCGGGCGCCGCCGCGGCCCGTGAGGAGCTCGCCGAGCGGGTGTCCTTCTGGTGCTGGGTGCAGCTGCTCGTCGACGAGCAGCTCGCCGCGACCGCCCGGTCCGCCGGGGGCATGGCGGTCGGCGTCGTGCACGACCTCGCCGTCGGCGTGGACGCCGGGGGCGCCGACGCCTGGGCGCTGCAGGACGCCCTCGCCATGACGACCACGGTCGGCGCGCCCCCCGACTCCTTCAACCAGCAGGGCCAGGACTGGGGGCTGCCGCCGTGGCGGCCCGACCGGCTGCGCGAGGCGGCGTACGAGCCCTTCCGCGAGATGGTGCGCGGCGTGCTCCGGCACGCCGGCGGGCTGCGCATCGACCACGTCATGGGCCTGTTCCGGCTGTGGTGGGTGCCGCAGGGCGCGTCCGCCGCCGAGGGCACCTACGTGTCGTACGACGCCGACGCCCTCGTCGGGGTGCTCGCCCTCGAAGCGGTGCGCGCCGGCGCGCTCGTCGTGGGGGAGGACCTCGGGACCGTCGAGGACCGGGTGCGCACGACGCTCGACCGCGCGGGGGTCCTGGGCAGTGCGGTGCTGTGGTTCGAGACCGAGGACGACGGCGCCGTCGTCCCGCCGGGGCAGTGGCGGACCGAGGCGATGGCCAGCGTCACCACGCACGACCTGCCGACGGCGGCGGGCTTCCTCGCCGAGGAGCACGTGCGGGTGCGCGACGAGCTCGGCCAGCTGGGCGTTCCCGTCGAGCAGGAGCGCGAGCGGGCGCAGCGCGAGCGGGCCGCCGTCCTCGCGATGCTCGAGGAGCAGGGGCTGCTCGAGCAGTGCGGCGGGGACGTCCCCGTGGCGATGCACGCGGCGCTGGCGGCGTCGCCGTGCCGGGTCGTCCTCGCGGCGCTGGGCGACGCGGTGGGCGACGTGCGCCAGCCCAACCTGCCGGGCACCGTGGACGAGTACCCCAACTGGCGGCTCCCGGTCGCGGACGGCGACGGGCGGCCGCTCGGCCTCGAGGAGCTGCTCGACGCCCCCGGCGTGCGCCGGCTCGCCGAGGTGCTCGACCGGGGCACGAGGGGCGGGCGGTAGGTTGCCCCCGTCGCTCCCGATCCCCGGCCGACCCCCTCGCCGACGACGACCCGAGGAGACCGTGAACCCCCGACGCGCCCGGAGCGCCGCGCCCCGCCGCCCCGTCCTGGCCGGTGGCGCCGCGGCGCTGACCGCCCTGAGCACCGCCGTGGGCACCGCGGTGCTGACCGGCCTGCTCACCGCCGGCCCGGCCCTCGCCGCCAACGACCGCCTCGGGCCCTCCGAGGGCGCCGACACCAGCGCAGGCACCTCGACCGGCGAGGCGGTCCTGCTGTTCGTCGTCGTCCCGCTCGTGTCGCTGCTGCTCATCGCCGCCGTCGTGCTGCTGCCGGGCTTCGTCAAGGCCGACCGCTACCGCCCGGCCAAGGGCTGGACCGCCCCTCCGGTGTGGTTCGCCGGACCGCCCGACCCCGTGGCGGCCGTCGAGACGACCGAGCACGGCACGCACGGGAGAGGCGGGGCTCGTGGCAGCTGGTAGCGGCTCGGGGCTGTCGCCCCGCGCGCAGGAGCGCATCGAGGAGGACCTGCGGGTCATCCGTGAGCAGAACGGGCTGGACGTGTCCGTGCTCGTGGGCGACCTCGACCTCGAGGACCTGTCGGGCTTCTCGGCCGGCTGCGAGCGGCTGCACGCCGCGCTGGGCCCCCGCGCCGACACCGCGGTGCTCGTCGTCGTCGCCCCGGGTCAGCGCCGCGTGGAGGTCGTCACCGGGCCGGGCATCAAGCGGCGCGTGCCCGACCGGGTCTGCGCGCTCGCGGTCCTGTCGATGACCACGGCCTTCGGCGGGGGCGACCTGGTGGGGGGCGTCGTCGAGGGGCTGCGGCAGATCGCCGACGCCGCCGGGCGCCGCGAGGCGCTGTCGATCGCCGAGCGCAAGGAGGGCGAGCTCGCCCGCCGCTCCGACGCGGTGGCGGGCTCGGCCGAGGCGCCGGCGCACGGTGCCGGCGCCGACGAGGTCCAGAGCACCGGCACGCACTAGCCGCCCCGCCCCGACCAGGGGCGGGGCCGGTCGCTCAGCCGGCGGCGGCGTCCCGCTCGCGGGCCCGCAGCGCCCGCGCCACTCCGTCGCGGGCCTCCAGCAGCAGCCGGCGCAGCGCCGGCGCCGCGTCGGTCGCCTGCAGGTAGGCGTCGGTGCGGGCGACGACGTCGGGCGAGACGAGCAGTGCCGGGTAGAGCCCGACCACCACGTTGCGGGCCATCTCGGAGGTGCGGGTGCGCCACACCTGGTCGAGCACGGCGAAGTAGGGCTCGACCCACTCCGCGAGCAGCTCGAGCTGGTCGACCTGCCAGAAGCCGCCGATGACGGCGCCCTGCAGGGCGTTGGGCAGCGCGTCGTCCTCGACGGCCAGCTGCCAGGCCCGGGCCTTGGCCTCGCGGGTGGGCATCGCCGAGCGGGCCACGGCGGCCGACCGCTCGCCCGCGGCCGTGCGGTCGCGGGCCAGCTCGGCCTCGACCGCGTCCTCGCCGGCCCGGCCCAGGGCGGCCAGGCGCTGCAGCAGGTGCCAGCGCAGGTCGGTGTCGACGACGAGCCCGGGCACCTCGGCGCTGCCGTCGAGCAGGCCCTGCAGGAGCGCCAGCTGGTCCGGACTGCCCGCCGTCGATCCCAGCGTGCGGGCCCAGGCGAGCTGCAGGTCGCTGCCGGGGGGAGCGGCGAGCAGGGCGTCGTGCGCGGCCCCCGCGAGCTGCGCCCGGCCCTGCGGCGACCACGCCGGGTCGCAGAAGACGGTGACGGCCGACTGCGCCAGGCGCAGCAGCGACTGCACGACCCCGATGTCGGTCTCGGACCCGATGCCGGCCAGCACGAGGCGCACGTAGTCGCGCGCCGGCAGCTCCGCGTCCCGCGTCATGTCCCAGGCCGCGGCCCAGCACAGCGCGCGCGGCAGCGACTCGGTGAAGTCGCCCACGTGGTCGAGCAGCGTCTGCAGCGAGCGCTCGTCGAGGCGCACCTTGGCGTAGGTGAGGTCGTCGTCGTTGACGAGCACCAGGTCGGGCTGCCGGCGACCGACGAGCGCCGGGACCTCGGTCTTGGCGCCGACGACGTCGAGCTCCTCGCGGCCGGTGCGCACGAGGTGCCCGTCGACGAGGTCGTACAGCCCCACGGCGACCCGGTGCGAGCGCAGGGTCGGGTAGCCGTCGGGCGCCTCCTGGGCGATGGTGAACGAGGTGAAGGCGCCGTCGCCGTCGACCTCGAAGAGCGGGCGCAGCGTGTTGACGCCGGCGGTGCCGAGCCACTGGGCGGACCAGTCGGCGAGGTCGCGGCCGCTGGCCTGCTCCAGCTCGCCGAGCAGGTCGGCCAGCACGGTGTTGCCGTACTCGTGCTTGGCGAAGTAGGTGCGCAGCGCGGCGAGGAAGGTGTCGCGGCCGACCCACGCGACGAGCTGCTTGAGCACCGAGGCGCCCTTGGCGTAGGTGATCCCGTCGAAGTTGACCCGGACGTCGTCGATGTCGCGGATGTCGGCGGAGATGGGGTGCGTCGAGGGCAGCTGGTCCTGCCGGTAGGCCCACGACTTCTCGACGTTGGCGAACGTCGTCCAGGCGCCGGTCCAGCGCGTCGCCGACGCCTGCGCGAGCACCGACATGTAGGTGGCGAAGGACTCGTTGAGCCACAGGTCGTCCCACCAGCGCATGGTCACGAGGTCGCCGAACCACATGTGCGCCATCTCGTGCAGCACCGTCTCGGCCCGGCGCTCGTAGGCCGCGTCGGTGACCTTGGAGCGGAAGACGTAGTCCTCGAGGAAGGTGACGCACCCGGCGTTCTCCATCGCCCCGGCGTTGAACTCCGGGACGAAGAGCTGGTCGTACTTGCCGAAGGGGTAGCGGTAGCCGAACACGCGGTGGAAGAAGTCGAAGCCCTGCTTCGTCACCGCGAAGAGCTCGTCGGCGTCGAGGTGCTGCGCCAGCGAGGCCCGGCAGTAGAGCCCCAGCGGGATGCCGTCGTGCTCGTCGTGCACGTGCGCGTACGGCCCGGCCACGAGCGCCGTGATGTAGGTCGACACGCGCGGCATGGTCGCGAACCGCCACGTGCCGGCCTCGCCGTCGGCCGGGGACTGCTCGACCGCGCCGCCGCTCACGCAGGTCCAGCCGGCGGGCGCCTCGACGGTGAGCGCGAAGGTCGCCTTGAGGTCGGGCTGGTCGAAGCAGGCGTACATGCGGTGGGCGTCGTAGGTCTCGAACTGCGTGTAGAGGTAGACCGAGCCGTCGACGGGGTCGACGAACCGGTGCAGGCCCTCGCCGGTGCGCATGTAGCGGCACTCGGCCTCGACGACGAGCTCGTTGTCGGCGGCGAGGGCGGGCAGCGCCAGGCGCTGGCCGTCGAAGCCGGAGACGTCGACCGGCTGGCCGTTCAGCGTCGCCGAGCGCAGCCGCGCCGCCGCGACCTCGATGAAGGTGCCTTCACCGGGCTGTCGGCAGGTGAAGTGGACGGTGCTGCGGGACGGGAAGGTCCGTCCCGGGTCCTGCGCCGTGAGGTCCAGGTGCACGTCGTAGGACGCGACCTCGAGCAGCCCGGCCCGGGTGCGGGCCTCGTCGCGGGTGAGGTTGTCGTTGCCGGCAGCAGGGGTCAGCGCGTCCGTCGTCACCTCAGCAGTCTGTCAGGCCCGCTGCCGGGGCGGCACGTTGCGCCGCGGCGACACGGGGGCAGGACAGGGCCATGACCGCGACGCGACTGGACTTCTGGTTCGACCCCCTGTGCCCCTGGGCCTGGATCACCTCCCGCTGGGTGCTGGAGGTGCAGCAGGTGCGCGAGCTCGACACGACCTGGCACGTCATGAGCCTCGCCGCCCTCAACGAGGGCCGGGACCTGCCGGCGGACTACCAGGAGACGATGGCGAAGGCGTGGGGTCCCGTGCGCGTGCTCACGGCGGCCCGCCAGGAGCACGGGCGCGACGTGCTGCTGCCGCTCTACACGGCGCTGGGCACCCGCATCCACGCCGGGGGGCTCGCGCTCGACGACCCGGCGCTGCTGAGCGGCGCGCTGCAGGAGGCCGGCCTGCCGGGGTCCCTGGCCGAGGCCGCGACCCGCACGGACCTCGACGACGAGCTCCGGCGCGAGCACCACGAGGGCATGGACCCGGTCGGCATGGACGTCGGCACCCCGGTGCTGCACGTCGACGGGGTCGCCTTCTTCGGTCCGGTGCTGTCGCGCGTCCCGCGCGGCGAGGACGCCGGGAAGGTCTGGGACGGCGCGCGGCTGCTCGCCGGCTTCCCGCACTTCTTCGAGCTCAAGCGCACCCGCGACGAGGGCCCCCGCTTCGACTAGACGACGATCCGCATCGGCACGCCGAGGTCGTCGGGGCCGCCCCCGAGGACCTCGGCGGTGCCGGTCGCCCAGCGCCGGGCGGTCCAGGCGCAGGCCAGCGCGTCGAGGGCGTCGTCGAGCCCCGCCTGCGCCGGCGGGTCGGCCGGCACCGGGCCGAGCGCCTGCTCGAGCGCCCGCAGCCGCAGCAGCGCCCCCGGCGCGCTCTTCTTGCGCGGCAGCACCCGCCCGGTCAGCGCGCGCAGCGACACCTCCGGGTGGCACTCGACGAACCGGTCGTGCACCCCGGGACCAGCGGCGCGCAGCTGCTCGTCGACGTCGCGGACGCGCGCCACCAGCGCGAAGGCCTGCGCCGACAGCGAGGGCAGCGCGGGCCGGGCCGCGGCGTAGGTCGCGAAGCCCAGCGCAGCGCGGGGCGGCGCCGCGAAGACCGAGGACGCGCCCCCGCCGCGCAGCCGCGCCCGCGCCTGCACGTCGCACGGGCGGGTGCCGGCCCCGGGCAGCCCGACCGGCACGTCGGCGGCCACGGCGACCGCCCCCACCCGGTCGGCGAGGGCCAGCAGCGCCGCGGCGTCCGGGGCGAAGTGCCACGCCGTGCCCCGCCCGGAGACCTCCGCGACGACCCACCCGGCGGGGCAGCCGTCGGCGCCGAGCACGGTCGCGGAGGGCATGCGGGAGACTCGACCACATGCGCGTCCACCTCGGCTCCGACCACGCCGGCTACGACCTGAAGCAGGCCCTCGTCCAGCGGCTCGGCGAGCTCGGGCACGAGCCCGTCGACCACGGGCCGGCCGAGCTCGACCCGGCCGACGACTACCCGCCGTACGTCCTGCGGGCGGCGGAGGCGACGGCGGCCGAGCCGGGCAGCCTCGGGGTCGTGATCGGCGGGTCGGGCAACGGCGAGGCCATCGCCGCCAACAAGGTCGCCGGCGTGCGCTGCGCGCTCGCCTGGAGCGCCCAGACGGCGGCCCTCGGCCGCGAGCACAACGACGCCAACGTCGTGAGCGTCGGGGCGCGCATGCACGACGAGGAGACCGCCGTCGGCCTCGTCGAGACCTTCCTCGCCACGCCGTTCTCCGGCGAGGACCGGCACGGCCGGCGGCTGCGGATGCTCGAGGAGTACGAGCGCAGCGGCGCGCTGCCCGACCTGCCGGGCGCGGCGTCCTGAGCCAGGATGGGCGCGTGAGCGCTCCCGGTCCCCGCCGTGCCTGAGGGGCACACCCTCCACCGGCTCGCCCGCGACCACGCCCCGCTGCTCGTCGGCCGGCCGGTCGCCCTGACGAGTCCCCAGGGGCGGTTCGCGACCGGCGCCGAGCTGCTCACCGGCCGGGTCGTCGAGCGTGTCGAGGCCTACGGCAAGCACCTGTTCTACGCCTTCGAGGGCGACCTGCAGCTGCACGTGCACCTGGGGCTGTACGGCTCGTTCACCGGCGGCACCGGCGCGCCGCCGGAGCCGCGCGGCGCGCTGCGGGTGCGGATGGTCGCCGAGGGGCCGGACGGCGCGGGCGTGTGGCTCGACCTGCGCGGCCCGACCGCCTGCGAGGTGCTCACCCCGCCGGAGCGCGACCGGGTGCTCGCCCGGCTGGGCCCCGACCCGCTGCGCCGCGACGCCGACCCCGAGCGGGCGTACGCCCGGCTCTCGCGCAGCCGCCGCGTCGTCGGGGAGCTGCTCATGGACCAGTCGGTCCTGTGCGGGATCGGCAACGTCTACCGCGCCGAGGTGCTCTACCGCGCGGGCCTGTCGCCCTTCCGGCCCGGGACGCAGGTGGGCCGCGAGGTCTGGGACCCGGTGTGGGAGGACCTGCGGGCCCTGCTGCGCGCGGGGGTGCGGGCCGGGCGCATCGTCACCACCGAGCGGGAGGACCGCGAGCGCCGGTCGGGCCCGGCCCGTCGCTCCGACGCGCACTACGTCTACCGGCGCCAGGGCCTGCCGTGCCGCCGGTGCGGCACCGAGGTGCTCACGCAGGTGCTCGTGGGGCGCAACCTGTTCTGGTGCCCGGTCTGCCAGCCGGCCTGACCGCCCGGCCCGGCGGCGGGGCTAGCCTGCCCGCACCATGATCTCGACCGCGCGGGCCCTCGACCGGTCCGGCCTGCGCCGCGTCCTGTCCGCGGGCCCGCGCGCGCTCGCCCGGGTCCGCCGCGACCCGCCCGGCCAGGAGGCGTCGCTCGCCGTCCTCGTGGCGCTGTCGGTGCTGGCCCTCGTGGGCAACCTGCGGCTCGGCGTCGACGTGGTGCCGCCGAGCGCCTTCGTGGTCGTGCTGCTCGCCGGCGGGGTGCTCCTGGGCCGGCGGAGCCTGCTCCGCCTCCTCGGCGTGGTGGCCGTGCTGCTGGCCGCGCTGTTCGTCGCCGACGCGCGCGCGGTGACCTCGCGGGCGCCGCTCGGCGCGGTGCTGGTCGTCGCGCTGACCGCGCTCTTCGCGTGGGAGGCCGCCCGGGCCCGCGACGAGACCGGGCTCGGGAGCACCTCGGGCGACACGGTGCTCGTGGAGCTGCGCGAGCGGCTCGAGCAGCAGGGACGCCTGCCGGACCTGCCGACGGGCTGGTCGGCCGAGGCGGTGGTGCGGCCCGCCGGCGGCGGCCCCTTCGCCGGCGACTTCGTCGTGAGCGCCCGCACGGGCGACCGTCTCGAGGTGGCGCTCGTCGACGTCTCGGGCAAGGGCGTCGAGGCGGGCACCCGCGCCCTGCTGCTGTCCGGAGCCCTGGGCGGACTGCTCACCGGCCCGCCGGACCGCTTCCTCGGCTCGGCCAACGACTACCTCGTCCGGCAGGACTGGGCCGAGGGCTTCGCCACCGCGGTCCACCTCGTCGTCGACCTCGCCTCGGGCGGCTTCGCCGTGCGCTCGGCCGGCCACCCGCCGGTGGCGCACCTGGACGCCGGCACCGGCCGCTGGAGCCTGCTCGACGCCGGCGGCCCGGCCCTGGGCCTGCTGCCGGGCCAGGGCTACCCGCCGGTCGAGGGGCGGCTCGACCCCGGCGACGCGCTCGTCCTCTACACCGACGGCCTCGTCGAGATCCCCGGCCGTGACCTGTCGGTGGGCATCGACAAGCTGCTGGGGGAGGCCGAGCGGCTCGTGACCCGGGGCTTCCGCGGGGGCGCGGAGCAGCTGGTCGCCCGTGTGGCCGGCGCGGCGCCGGACGACCGCGGGCTCGTCCTGCTCTGGCGGGGTTGAGCGGTCAGGCCAGCAGCTCGGCCGCGGCGCGCCGCCCGGTCGGCAGCACGACCGGCCGGTCGCGCAGCGCCCGCACCGCGGCGACGTAGTCGGCCCGGCGCACCAGCACCTGCCCCAGCACCGCCAGGTGCTCGCTCTCCTGCTGCGTGTCGAGCACGGTCGCGCCCCCCTCGCGCAGCCGGCGGGCGAGGTCGACGAGCGCGACCTTGGAGGCGTCGCTGGTGCGGGAGAACATCGACTCGCCGCTGAAGACGCCGCCGGTCCGCACGCCGTAGAGCCCGCCGACCAGCCGGTCGCCGTCCCACACCTCGACGCTGTGGGCGCCGCCGGCCTCGTGCAGGGCGACGTACGCCGCGCGCATGCGCCCGGTGATCCAGGTCTCGGCGCGGTCGGCGCAGCCGTCGAGCACGTCGGCGAAGGCGGTGTCGAGCGTGGTGGTCCAGCCGCAGCGGCGCAGCCGGGTGCGCAGCGACCGCGGCACGTGCAGCCGGTCGGGCAGCAGGACCGCCCGCGGCTCGGGCGAGCACCAGGGGACGAGCCCGTCGGTGCCGTCGAGCACCGGCACCTGCCGCAGCCGGGCCAGGCGTCGGGCAGAGCGCTCGAGGGCACCGGCGTACGGCCCCGCCGACGGCCACGGGAAGCAGCCGGCGCGGTAGGCCGCGACCAGCGTGGCGGGCTCCAGCGTGCCGCCGAGGGCGACGAGCTCGCGGGGGGCCCCGGCGACGTCCAGGCCGTCGAAGAACTCCGCGGGGGAGCGGGTCACGTCGGGAAGGGGGTCAGGGGCGTCAGGGGCGTCAGGGGGCTTCAGGGGGCTTCAGGGGGCTTCAGGGGGCAAGGGTGAGCGAGCGGGGCACGACGCAGGCGTCGACGCCGACGCGGCCCATCCGGTCGGTCACCGGCCGCCCCTGGTCGTCCAGCGGCGGCGTGAACGGCCCGGTGGCGCCGCCCGCGGCGTACGCCTGGCGGGCCGCGGCGAGGGCCTGCCAGTCGCCGAGCCACTGCTCGGCGGGCACGTCGGCGTCGAGGGCGGCCCGACCCACCGCCCGCACCTGCGCGACGAGCGCGGTGATGGCCCGGTCCTGCACGGCCAGGCGCTCCTGGCGGGCTGCGGCGGGAGCGTCGGTGGCCAGCGGCGGCAGGGCGTCGAGGTCGGTGCGCAGGCGGGTGCACGCGGCGGCGGCGGTGCTGCGGACCGGCTCGACGTCGAGCGTGTCGGGCCGGTCCTTCGTCGTGTCGAGCACGAAGGCGGTGACGTAGACGGCGACGACCGCGAGCAGGGCGAGCACGGTGACGACGGCCGCTCGGCGGCCGGACACGGGCGCGCCTACCAGAGCGACAGGGAGCGGCGGAAGATCCCGGCCACGTCCTCGTCGGTCACCGGGCGCGGGCAGGTCGCGAGCAGGCGCTGCTGCTTCATCGTGCCGTCGACGAGGTCGGGGACGTCGCCCTCGTCGAAGCCGACCTCGCCGATCCCGTTGGGGATGCCGACGTCGCGCATGAGCTCGGCCAGGACCGTCGGGAGGAACTCCGACAGGTCGTCGGGCCGGGCCGCGCCGGGCGCCAGCAGCTCGGCCGCCCGCACGTGCCGCTCGGGCGCCGCCGCGAAGGTGAAGCGGAAGGCCTCCGGCGCGGTCAGCGCCACGGACATCCCGTGCGGCACGAGCGCCTCGTCCTGCGGGTAGCCGGCCGGGCGGAAGTCCTTCACCTGCCCGGCGATGGGGTAGGCGTTCGCGTGCGGCACGTGCACGCCGGCGTTGCCGAAGCCGAGCCCGGCGAAGGTCGCGGCGACCGCCATGTCGGAGCGGGCCGCGACGTCGTCGCCGTCGCGCACCGCCCGGCGGAAGGACCCGGCCAGCAGCGACAGGGCCTTCTCCGACCACATGTCCGAGATCGGGTTGGACCCGCAGTACGGGACCCGCTGCTCGGGCCGCTTGCGCTCGTTGGACGTGTACCAGCGCGCGGTGTAGCTCTCCAGCGCGTGGCACAGGATGTCCATCCCGGACGCGGCGGTCACCGTCGAGGGCTGGCTGCGGGTGAGGTCGGGGTCGACGACGGCGAGCGTCGGGCGCAGCCGGGCGTGGCTGATGCCGGTCTTGACCTTGAGCGAGAGCACGTCGAGCACGCAGATGGTCGTGCTCTCGGACCCGGTACCGGTCGTCGTGGGCACGGCGACCAGCGGCTTGAGCGGCTGCGTGGGCGCCTGCCCGCCGCCGACCGGCGCGTTGATGTAGTCCATGAGGTCGCCGGGGTTGGTCGTGAGCAGGTTGATGGCCTTGGCCGTGTCGATCGCCGACCCGCCGCCGACCGCCACGAAGGCGTCCCACGGCCCGGACGCCCGCGCCGCCTCCACCGCCTCGCGCATGCTCACGTCGGTGGGCTCGACCCGCACGCCGGCCCAGACCTGGGCCTCGATGCCGAAGGGCGCCATCTGGTCGGCCACCCGCTGCGGGTGCCCGGTCGCGGCGACGCCCGGGTCGGTGACGACCAGGACCCGGCGCACGCCGTACGTCGACAGGTCGAACCCGATCTCGTCGCTCGCGCCGCTGCCGAACTTCAGCGAGGGCGAGCCGTAGGTGAAGACGGACTCCGGCTGCGACGGGACGGCCAGGGTGGTGGGCGACGGCGCGGTCATGGCGCCATCCTGCCCCGCGCGGCCCGCCGCGCGAGGGGCAGGGCCGTGCCGAGAGCGGGCGACCGGGATCGAACCGGCACCATCAGTTTGGAAGACTGAGGCTCTGCCATTGAGCTACGCCCGCGGGTCACCCCTAGGCTGGGGCGGTCACGCGGGGCGTAGCGTAGTGGCCAGCGCGCCTGCTTTGGGAGCAGGAGATCGGGAGTTCGACTCTCCCCGCCCCGACCGCAGGCCGGTCTGCGGCGCGCCCGCGCGACCCCCCGTACGCCGGCCGATCCCCTCGAGGACAAGGAACCCCCCTGTGCAGAGCGCTGTCGAGACCCTGAGCCCCACGCGGGTCCGCCTCACGGTGGAGGTCCCCTTCGACGAGCTCAAGCCCGAGCTGGACGGGGCGTACAAGAAGATCGGCCGTTCGGTGCGCGTGCAGGGCTTCCGCCCCGGCAAGGTGCCGGCCCGGATCCTCGACCAGCGCGTCGGGCGCGGCGCGGTGCTCGAGGAGGCGCTGCAGGACGCGGTGCCGCGGCTCTACGGCGAGGCCGTGCAGCAGTCCGGCGTCACGCCGGTGTCGCAGCCGCAGGTCGAGGTCACGAAGATGGACGACGGCGTCGAGCTGGCCTTCACCGCCGAGGTCGACGTCCGTCCCGAGATCGTCCTCCCGGCCTTCGACGGGCTGTCCGTCACGGTCGACTCCGTCGCGGTGACCGACGACGAGGTCGAGGAGCAGGTGCAGAGCCTGCGCGAGCGCTTCGCCCGGCTCGTGCCCGTGGAGCGCGCGGCGCAGGACGGCGACTTCCTCAGCCTCGACCTCGCGGCGACCGTCGAGGGCGAGGAGGTGCCCGGCGGCACGGCGCAGGGCCTGAGCTACCGCCTGGGCTCCGGCGAGCTGCTGGAGGGCATCGACGAGGCGCTCGCGGGCGTGTCCGCCGGCGACGCCCGCACCTTCCAGACCGCGCTGGTCGCCGGCGAGCTCGCCGGCTCGACCGCCGACGTCGCCGTCACCGTGCGCTCGGTCAACGAGCGCGAGCTGCCCGAGGTCGACGACCAGTGGGCCGTCGACACCACGGGGTTCGAGAGCGCCGAGGCGTTCCGGGCCGACGTGCGTGCCCGGCTCGACCGCGCCCAGCGCCTGCAGCAGGGCGTCGAGGCGCGCGACAAGGTGCTCGAGGCGCTGCTCGCCCAGGTCGAGGTGCCGCTGCCCGAGTCCGTGGTCGCCGCCGAGCTCGAGTGGCGCCGCAGCAGCACGCAGGACCAGCTGTCCCGCGGGGGGCTCACCCTCGAGGGCTACCTGGAGTCCGAGGGCAAGACCGAGGAGGAGCACGAGGCCGAGCTCGCCTCCGGCGCGGCCGAGGCGGTCAAGGCCCAGCTCGTGCTGGACGCCGTCGCGGACGCCGAGGAGGTCGGGGTCGGCGACGCCGAGCTCAGCGACCAGGTCGTGCGCCGCGCCCAGCGCGCCGGCGTCTCGCCGGACCAGTACGCCCAGCAGGTCGTCTCGAGCGGGCAGCTGCCGGTCCTGGTGTCGGAGGTGCGGCGCGGCAAGGCCCTCGCGCTCGTCATGGAGGCCGCGACCATCGTCGACGCCGCCGGCGAGCCGGTCGACCTCGAGGCGCTCGCCGAGGACCCCGCCGCGGCGCCCGACGTCGAGCTCGACGAGGACGGCCGCCCGTTCCACGTGCACGCCGACGGGGCCGTCCACTACCTCGACGAGCAGTAGTCCGGTCCGCGGAGGGCCCGGCGCGCGCCCGCGTGCCGGGCCCTCCGCGCGTCCGGTCCGGCGCTGCGCTGTGAGCGGAACGGGCTCCGCGCCGGACGAGACCGTCAGGGCCCGGCGTTACTGTCCTCGACAGGCACGACGACGCGCGTGGGAGACCACGCCAGACGACCCGAGGCAGGTCCCTCAGTGAGCCCGGAAGTGAGCACCCCCCCGACCCTGGCCGTCCCCTCCCGTGGGCTGGTCGCCCCTGCGCTGCGCGCGCCCGGCGGCGGCGACATGGGGCTCGACGCCCAGGTCTTCAACCGTCTCCTGCGCGAGCGGATCATCTTCCTCGGCTCGCCGGTCATGGACGACATGGCCAACGCGATCTGCGCGCAGCTGCTGCTGCTCGCGGCCGAGGACCCCGAGCGCGACATCTTCCTCTACATCAACAGCCCCGGCGGCTCGATCTCGGCCGGCATGGCGATCTACGACACGATGCAGTTCGTCCAGAACGACGTGGCGACGGTCGGGCTGGGCCTGGCCGCCTCGATGGGGCAGTTCCTGCTCTGCGCGGGGGCCAAGGGCAAGCGCTACGCCACCCCGCACGCGCGGATCATGATGCACCAGCCGTCCGGCGGCATCGGCGGCACCGCGGCCGACATCGCCATCCAGGCCGAGCAGATGCTCTACGTCAAGAAGCAGATGGCCGAGCGGATCTCCTTCCACACCGGCCAGAGCGCGGAGCAGATCGAGCGCGACTCCGACCGCGACCGCTGGTTCTCGGCGGAGGAGGCCCGTGAGTACGGGTTCATCGACCACGTCATCACCGGAGCCAAGGACGTCCCGTCCGGCGCCGGCACCCGGTCCTAGGAGGGGCCGCACCATGAGCTTCTCGGACCCGACCAACTACACGATCCCGATCGTCATCGAGCAGACCTCCCGCGGGGAGCGCTCGTTCGACATCTACAGCCGGCTGCTCAAGGAGCGCATCATCTTCCTGGGCACGCCGATCGACGACGGCGTCGCCAACGTCGTCATGGCGCAGCTGCTGCACCTGGAGTCCGAGGACCCCGACCGCGACATCTCGATCTACATCAACTCGCCCGGCGGCTCCTTCACGGCGCTGACCGCGATCTACGACACGATGCAGTTCGTCAAGCCGGAGATCCAGACGATCTGCATGGGTCAGGCCGCGTCCGCGGCGGCGGTGCTGCTCGCGGCCGGCACCCGGGGCAAGCGGCTCGCCCTGCAGCACGCCCGGGTGCTCATCCACCAGCCCTCCGGCGGGGGCGAGGGCCAGTCCAGCGACATCGAGATCCAGGCCCGCGAGATCCTGCGCATGCGCGACCTGCTCGAGCAGATGCTCTCGCGGCACAGCGGCAAGTCCGTCGAGGACATCCGCAAGGACATCGAGCGCGACAAGATCCTCACGGCCGAGGAGGCCGTGGCGTACGGCCTCATCGACGAGGTCGTGAGCACGCGCAAGACGGCGGCCGTCGCGAGCGCAGGGCGGTAGTGGTCCACGGTGCGGACCGGTGCTCCGGTCCGCACCGCGCGCTCGGTCGGCCCGGACCCGGTCGACCGAGCTCGGTCAAGACAGTGTGGCAGCGGGGTCCCAGGCGGTACCGTCGGGACACGGTCGCCGGCCCTGGTGCCGGACGGACAGGGACGAGGGTGAGCGGTGGCACGCATCGGTGACGGTGGCGACCTGCTGAAGTGCTCGTTCTGCGGCAAGTCGCAGAAGCAGGTCAAGAAGCTCATCGCGGGTCCAGGTGTCTACATCTGCGACGAGTGCATCGACCTGTGCAACGAGATCATCGAGGAGGAGCTCTCCGAGAGCTCCGACCTCAAGTTCGACGAGCTGCCCAAGCCCCGCGAGATCTACGACTTCCTCGACGGCTACGTCATCGGGCAGGACGCCGCGAAGCGCTCGCTCGCGGTCGCGGTCTACAACCACTACAAGCGGGTCCAGTCCGCCGGCAGCGACAAGGACCCGGTCGAGCTGCAGAAGAGCAACATCCTGCTGCTCGGGCCGACCGGCTGCGGCAAGACGCTGCTGGCGCAGACCCTCGCGAAGATGCTCAACGTCCCCTTCGCGATCGCCGACGCGACCGCGCTCACCGAGGCCGGCTACGTCGGCGAGGACGTCGAGAACATCCTGCTCAAGCTGATCCAGGCGGCCGACTACGACGTCAAGAAGGCCGAGACCGGGATCATCTACATCGACGAGGTCGACAAGGTCGCCCGCAAGAGCGAGAACCCGTCGATCACCCGGGACGTCTCCGGCGAGGGGGTCCAGCAGGCGCTGCTGAAGATCCTCGAGGGCACGACGGCGTCGGTGCCGCCGCAGGGCGGGCGCAAGCACCCGCACCAGGAGTTCATCCAGATCGACACCACCAACGTCCTGTTCATCGTGGGCGGCGCCTTCGCGGGCCTCGACCAGGTCATCAAGGCCCGGACCAACCGCACCGGCATCGGCTTCACCGGCGAGCCGCGGAGCAAGGGCCAGGTCGACGGCGAGGACGTCTTCGCCGACGTCATGCCCGAGGACCTCATCAAGTACGGCATGATCCCGGAGTTCATCGGACGGCTGCCGGTGCTCACCAGCGTCCACCACCTCGACCGCGACGCCCTCATCGCCATCCTCACCGAGCCCAAGAACGCGCTCGTGCGGCAGTACCGCCGGCTGTTCGAGCTCGACGGCGTCGAGCTGGAGTTCACCGACGAGGCGCTGTCGGCCATCGCCGACCAGGCCATGCAGCGCCGCACCGGCGCCCGCGGGCTGCGCGCGATCCTCGAGGAGGTGCTGCAGTCGGTGATGTACGACATCCCGAGCCGTGGCGACGTCGCGACCTGCGTCATCACCGGCGAGGTCGTGCTCGAGCACGTCAACCCGACGCTGGTGCCGCGCGACGCCGCGACCCCGACCCGCGCCCGCGAGCGCCGGGAGAAGTCGGCCTGACCTGCCGGTCTCCCGCGGCTCAGCCGCGGTAGGCGGCGAGCTGCACGGCCTGCGCGACGAGCCGGTCGCTGCTGTCCCAGATCTCGCAGGTCTCGTCGAGCCAGCCGTCCGCGATGACCGTCGCCCGCTGCACGACGCGCACCCAGCCGGGCGCGGGCACGGCGCGCACGTGGACGGTGAGCTCCACGGTGGGCACCCAGCCCGGCAGCCCGAGCGCGAAGGTGACCGGCGGCATGGCGTCGGCGAGGCAGACCAGCGCGAGCGGGTCGACCGGGCGACCCGACACGTAGCGCACCCACCCCTTGACCTCGGCGGTCTCCGAGGGCCGCTCCGACAGCCAGCCGGCCGCCGACGGGTCGAGCCGCAGGTCGAGCTGCTCGGTGATCCCGTTGCGCGGCATCCCCTCGACGGGGCCGTTGCGCACGCAGGCCTCCAGCGGGGCGAGCTCGGGCGGCGAGCCGGCGGCGTACGCCGGGGGCCCGGGCGTCCCCAGCGTGCCCGCGGTGACGACGACGTCGAGGCAGGTGCGCCCGCCCTGGGCGAGCCGGGCCGACACCGCGCTGACCGAGCGCCCCGTGCGCAGCACCTCGACGGCCACCACCGCCTCGCCGAGCCGCGGCGCGGTGAGGAAGTGCGCGCTCACCGCCAGCGGGTGGGGGTGCGGCACCTCCTGCAGCGCCACCTCGACGACCCGCTCGAGCAGCCGGCCGCCGTGCTGCACGTCCGGTCCGTACGTCCAGGTGCGGTCCAGCTCGAGGGTGCGGGCAGGCGGCGGCGGCGCGGCGGTCACGGCAGGGGAGGGTAGCGAGCGCGCTCCCTAGACTCGCGGCATGAGCATCCCGGACCGCCCCTCCCTCGACGGACTCGAGAGCCGCTGGGACGCCGTCTGGACCGAGCAGGGCACCTACGCCTTCGACCGCAGCGCCCCGCGCGAGCAGGTCTACTCGATCGACACGCCGCCGCCGACCGTGAGCGGCTCGCTGCACATGGGCTCGGTCTTCGGCTACGCCCAGACCGACAGCGTCGCCCGCTACCGCCGGATGACCGGGCGCACGCTCTTCTACCCGATGGGCTGGGACGACAACGGCCTGCCGACCGAGCGCCGGGTGCAGAACTACTACGGCGTGCGCTGCGACCCCTCGCTGCCCTACGACCCGGCGTACGAGCCGCCGGCCTCGCCGCCGAAGGAGCCGGTGAGCATCGGCCGCCGGACGTTCGTCGAGCTGTGCCTGCGCCTCACGGCCGAGGACGAGAAGGCCTTCGAGCAGCTGTGGCGCACCCTCGGCCTGTCGGTGGACTGGGCGCAGACCTACACCACCATCGGGCCGGAGAGCCAGCGCGCCAGCCAGCGGGCGTTCCTGCGCAACCTGGCCCGCGGCGAGGCGTACGCCTCGGAGGCCCCCACGCTCTGGGACGTCGACTTCCGGACGGCGGTCGCGCAGGCCGAGCTCGAGGACCGCGAGCAGCCCGGTGCCTACCACCGGATCGGCTTCTCCCGTCCCGACGGCGACAAGGTCTTCATCGAGACGACCCGCCCGGAGCTGCTGCCGGCCTGCGTGGCGCTCGTGGCGCACCCCGACGACGAGCGGTACCAGCCGCTGTTCGGCACCACGGTGACGACGCCGCTGTTCGGCGTCGAGGTCCCGGTGCACGCCCACCCGCTCGCCGAGCCCGGCAAGGGCTCCGGCATCGCCATGATCTGCACGTTCGGCGACACCACCGACGTGGTCTGGTGGCGCGAGCTCGACCTGCCGGTGCGCAGCATCGTCGGCCGCGACGGCCGGCTGCTGCCGGCCGCGCCCGAGGGGGTCGCGCCGGAGCCGTACGCCGAGCTGGCCGGCAAGGGCGTCAAGCAGGCGCAGCGGCGGATCGTCGAGATGCTCGCCGCTTCCGGCGACCTCGTCGGCGAGCCGCGCCCGATCACGCACCCGGTGAAGTTCTTCGAGAAGGGCGACCGCCCGCTCGAGGTCGTGACGAGCCGGCAGTGGTACGTGCGCAACGGCGGTCGCGACGACGCCCGGCGCGCCGAGCTGCTCGAGCGCGGGCGGGAGCTGCGGTGGCACCCGCACCACATGCAGGCCCGCTACGACAACTGGGTGCAGGGGCTCAACGGCGACTGGCTGATCAGCCGCCAGCGCTTCTTCGGCGTGCCGATCCCGCTGTGGTACCGGCTCGACGAGGCCGGCGAGCCGCGCTACGACGCGCCGCTCGTGCCCGCCGAGGACCGCCTGCCGGTCGACCCCAGCACCGACGTGCCGGACGGCTTCGCCGAGGACCAGCGCGGCGTGCCCGGCGGCTTCGGCGGCGACCCCGACGTCATGGACACCTGGGCGACGTCCTCGCTCACGCCGCAGATCGCCGGCCGCTGGGAGGACGACCCCGACCTGTTCGCCCGGGTCTTCCCGATGGACCTGCGCCCGCAGGGGCCGGAGATCATCCGGACCTGGCTGTTCTCCACCGTCGTGCGCAGCCACCTCGAGGCGGGCGTGCTGCCCTGGCGCGACACCACCATCAACGGGTGGGTGCTCGACCCCGACCGCAAGAAGATGAGCAAGAGCAAGGGCAACGTCGTCACGCCGCTGCCGCTGCTCGAGCAGTACGGCGCCGACGGGGTGCGGTACTGGGCCTGCAGCGGCCGCCCGGGCACCGACACCGCCGTCGACTACGGGCAGATGAAGAACGGCCGGCGCCTGGCGGTGAAGCTGCTCAACGCCAGCAAGTTCGCCCTCGCGTTCCCGGCGGCGGACCCCGGCCCGGCGACCGAGCCGCTGGACCGCGCGCTGCTGAGCCGCCTCGCCGAGGTCGTCGACGAGGCCACCGCGGCCTTCGAGGCGTACGACTACGCCCGGGCGCTGGAGCGCACCGAGGCCTTCTTCTGGTCCTTCTGCGACGACTACATCGAGCTCGTCAAGGGCCGGGCGTACGGCGAGGGCGAGGCGGCGGCGAGCGCCGGACGGACCCTGCGCCTGGCGCTGGACGTCCTGCTGCGGCTGTTCGCGCCGTTCCTCGCGTTCGCCGCGGAGGAGGTCTGGTCGTGGTGGCGCGAGGGCTCGGTGCACCGCGCGGCCTGGCCGACGGCGCAGGAGGTCACCGCCGCCGGCGAGGGCGACCCCGCGCTGCTCGGGCTGGCCGCCGACGTGCTCAGCCAGGTGCGCAAGGCCAAGAGCACCGCCAAGCTGTCGATGCGGGCCGAGGTCGACCGGGTGCGGGTCGTGCACGACGAGGCCGCCGTGGCCCTGCTGCGCGGCGCGGAGGTCGACCTGCGCAACGCCGGGGTCGTCGCCGACCTGCAGCTCGAGGTGGGGGAGGCGCCGGCCGTCGAGGTCGAGCTGGCCGCGGCGGTGCCCGCCCCGTGAGCCTGGACCGGGTCATGGGCGCGCTGGCGACGCGCTACCCGAGCGAGGACCGGATGGTCCCCGACCTCGACCGGGTCCGGCTGCTCGTCGACCTGCTCGGCGACCCGCACCGGGCCTACCCGTCGATCGCGCTCACCGGCACCAACGGCAAGACGAGCACCGCGCGCATGGTCGACGCGCTGGTGCGGGCGCTCGGGCTGCGCCCCGGCCGCTACACCAGCCCGCACCTGCACAGCCCGACCGAGCGGATCAGCGTCGACGGCGACCCGGTGAGCGAGGAGCGCTTCACGGCGCTGTTCGACGAGGTGCTGCCGTTCGTCGAGCTCGTCGACGCCCGCTCGCCGGTGCCGATGACCTTCTTCGAGGTGCTCACGGGCATGGCGTTCGCGGCCTTCGCGGACGCGCCGGTCGACGTCGCGGTCCTGGAGGTCGGGCTCGGCGGCACCTGGGACGCCACCAACGTCGCCCAGGCCGGCACGGCCGTCGTGCTCCCGGTCGGCCTGGACCACGTGCCGCTGCTGGGCACGACGCTCGCCGAGATCGCCGGCGAGAAGGCCGGGATCATCCACCCCGGCGCGACCGTCGTCATGGCCGCGCAGCCGCTGGAGGCCGCGCAGGTGCTGCTGCGCCGGGCCGCCGAGGTCGGCGCCACGGTCGCGCGCGAGGGCCTGGAGTACGGCGTCGTCGACCGGCGCACCGCCGTCGGCGGCCAGCTGCTCACCCTGCAGGGGCTCGCCGGGACGTACGACGAGGTGTTCCTCCCGCTGCACGGCGCTCACCAGGCGGCGAACGCCGCGAGCGCCGTCGCGGCGGTCGAGGCGTTCCTCGGCGGCGCGGGGGCGCTCGACCCGGAGGCGGTGCGGGAGGGCTTCGCGCAGGTGAGCAGCCCGGGCCGCCTGGAGGTGCTGCGCACCAGCCCGACGGTGCTCGTCGACGCCGCCCACAACCCCGCGGGCATGTCGGCGCTGGTCACGACGCTGCCGGAGTCCTTCTCCTTCACCTCGCTCGTCGCCGTCGTCGCCTGCCTGGCCGACAAGGACGTGCGGGCGATGCTCGAGGTGCTCGAGCCCGCCGTCACCTCGGTCGTGGTCACGACGAACGCCTCGCCGCGGGCGCTGTCGGCCGACGCGCTGCACGAGCTCGCCGTCGACGTCTTCGGCGAGGACCGGGTCGACGTCGAGGACGCGCTCGACGACGCGATCGACACGGCCGTGCGCCGCGCCGAGGAGGAGGCCGAGCTCGGCGGCGCGGGCGTGCTCGTCACCGGCTCGGTGGTCACCGCCGGCGAGGCCCGCACGCTGCTGCGCCGCTGAGGGGACCGGCGGCCCGGTAGCGTGCCCGGGACCGCCCCCTCTCGTACAGGAGTCCGATCCCCGTGGCCACCGAGCGCACCCTCGTCCTCGTCAAGCCCGACGGCGTCCGCCGCGGCCTCGCCGGCGAGGTCCTCAGCCGTCTCGAGCGCAAGGGGCTGAGCCTGGTCGCGATGGAGCTGCGCACCCTCGACCGCGAGACCGCCGAGCAGCACTACGGCGAGCACCGCGAGCGCCCGTTCTTCGGCGAGCTCGTCGACTTCATCACCGGCGGGCCGCTCGTGGCGCTCGTCGTCGAGGGACCGAACGCCGTCGCGGGCACCCGGCGCCTCATGGGCGTCACCAACCCGGTCGAGGCGACCCCCGGCTCGATCCGCGGCGACTACGCCCTGGAGATCGGCGAGAACCTCGTGCACGGCAGCGACTCCCCGGAGAGCGCCGCCCGCGAGGTCGCGCTGTTCTTCCCCTCGCTGTAGCGGGCGCGGCAGCAGGGCGGCACGCCCTGCCGCACCTACGCTGAGGGGGTTCGGCCCGCACCGCCCCCGCACCGCCGGAAGGCCCGCCTCCTCCATGGCACCGTCGTCGTCCCTGTCCTTCCTCGGCCGCGACATGGCGGTCGACCTCGGGACCGCCAACACCCTCGTGTACGTCCGGGGGCGCGGCGTCGTGCTCAACGAGCCCTCGGTCGTGGCGCTCAACACCGAGACCGGCGCGATGGTCGCGGTGGGGACCGAGGCCAAGCGGATGATCGGCCGGACGCCGGCCAACATCGTCGCGATCCGGCCGCTCAAGGACGGCGTCATCGCCGACTTCGAGACGACCGAGCGGATGCTGCGCTACTTCATCCAGAAGGTGCACAGCCGCCGGCACCTGGCCAAGCCGCGGCTGGTCGTCTGCGTGCCGTCGGGGATCACCGGCGTGGAGCGCCGGGCGGTCAAGGACGCCGGCTACCAGGCCGGCGCCCGCCAGGTGCACATCATCGAGGAGCCGATGGCCGCGGCGATCGGCGCCGGCCTGCCCGTGGCCGAGCCGACCGGCAACATGGTCGTCGACATCGGCGGCGGCACCACCGAGGTCGCCGTCATCAGCCTCGGCGGGATCGTCACGTCGCAGAGCGTGCGCACCGGCGGCGACGAGCTCGACGCAGCGATCATCTCGTACGTGAAGAAGGAGTACTCCCTGATGCTCGGGGAGCGCACCGCCGAGGAGATCAAGATGCTCATCGGCTCGGCCTTCCCGCGGCCGGACGAGCCGCAGGCCGAGATCCGCGGGCGCGACCTCATCAGCGGGCTGCCCAAGACGATCATCGTGACGTCGGAGGAGGTCCGCAAGGCGATCGAGGAGCCGGTCAACACGATCGTCGACGCCGTCAAGACGACCCTCGACCAGTGCCCCCCGGAGCTGTCCGGCGACATCATGGACCGCGGGATCATGCTCGCCGGCGGTGGCGCGCTGCTGCAGGGCCTGGACGAGCGGCTGCGCCACGAGACCGGCATGCCGGTGCTCATCGCCGACAACCCGCTGCACAGCGTGGTGCTCGGCTCCGGGCGCTGCGTCGAGGACTTCGAGGAGCTGCAGCAGGTCCTGTCGTCCGAGCCGCGACGCTGACCCCGGCGTGGCCCGTCCTCCCGCGCGCCGTGGCCGACCGTCTGCCCGACCGTCTGCCCGACCGCTGTCCGGCCCCGCGTCGCGCCGCCCGCCGCCCGGTCCGCGGCCGCGGCTGCTGCTCGCGCTGCTCGCGCTCACGGCGGTCGTCCTGACCGCGGTCGATGCCGGGCGGGGCGGCTCGCCCCTGGACGCGCTGCGCCGTGGTGCCGACGCGGCGCTCGGCCCCGCGGTGCGCGCCGTCGGGGCGGCTGTCCGGGCGCTGCCGAGCGTCGGCGGGTCCGGCGACTCCGAGGAGCTGCGGCGCGACAACGAGGCGCTGCGCCGGCGGGTGCTCGAGCTCGAGGGCCGGCAGGCGCAGGCCGCCGAGCTCGACGCGCTGCAGCGGCTGGCCGGCGCCGCGGGCTGGCGCACGCTGGTCGCGCACGTCGTCGGCTACGGCGGGTCGGCGCCCTTCGAACGCACCGTCGTGCTCGACGCCGGCACCCGGCGCGGGCTGCGCGACGACCTCACCGTCACCACCGGCCTCGGGCTGGTCGGCCGGACCGTGCGGTGCGGCCCGGACACCTGCCGGGTCGCGCTGGTCACCGACCCGACCGTCACCGTCGGCGTGCGCCTCAACGACGCGCCGCGCTCCTTCGGCCTGCTCACCGGCACGGGGCGCGGGGCCCGGCTCGCGCTCGTCGAGGGCGCCGACCCGGGCGTGCTGCGACCGGGTGCGGCGGTCGTCACCGCCGGCTCCGACACCTTCGTGCCGGGGGTCCCGGTGGGGCGGCTCACCGACGTCGTGCCGGCGCCGACGGGCGCGGTCCCCACCGCCGGGCTCGCGCCGTACGCCGACCTCACCGCGCTGGACCTCGTCCAGGTGGTCGTGCCGGGCGCCGCCCCGTGAGCGCCCGCACCGCCGCGGTCGCCGGTCTGCTCGTCGTGGTCGCCGCCGTCCTGCAGCCCACCGTCGTGGCGCGCCTGCCGCTGCCCGGCGACCCGCCCGCCCTGGTGCTGCTCGTGGTGCTCGCCGTCGCGCTCAGCGAGGGGCCGGCGGCCGGCGCGGGCACCGGCTTCGCGGCGGGCGCGCTGGCCGACCTGCTCGCCGACGGCGCGCTGGGGCGCCTGGCGCTCGCCGCCACGGTCGCGGGCTACCTCGTCGGGCTCGCGGCGGGCGACCGCTCGGCGCTGCTGCCGTTCCTCGCCGTCGCGGGCGGCACCGCGCTCGCCCTGGTCGTCTACACCGCCGAGGGCCTCCTGCTCGGCGACCCCCGGGTGGGGCTCGCGCCGCTGGGCCGCGCCCTGATCAGCACGGTGCCGTGGTCCGTCGTGCTGGCGCCGCTGGTCGTGCCGCTCGTCGGCCGGTCGCTGCGCGCCGGCGACGCGCAGGTGCGGGCGTGACCGCCCCCGGCGGCCCGTCGGCCGGGCGGCTGCGGGTGCTCCGCGTGCTCGTCGCGGCGCTGCTGCTCACCCTGCTCGGGCGGCTGTCCTTCCTGCAGGTCGCCGACGGGGCCGGCTACAGCGCCGCCGCCAGCGCCAACCGGGTCCGCGACGTCGTCACGACCGCGCCGCGCGGAGCCGTCTACGACGTGCAGGGCCGGCCGCTGCTCACCGACCGCACCGCCCTGGTCGTCGAGGTCGACCGGGCAGTGCTGCGCCGGGCGCCCCGGGCCGGCGCGGACGTGCTCGCCCGCCTCGCCCCGCTCGTCGGGCTGACCCCGGAGCAGATCACGGCGCGGACCACCCCGTGCGGCAGCCGCCTCCCGGGCGGGCAGGTCGCCCGCCCCGCGGACGACTGCTGGACCGGGTCGCCCTACCAGCCCGTCCCGGTGGCCACGGTCGACCCGCGCGACCCGGGAGCCGTGCAGCGGGTGCTGGCCGTCGAGGAGCACCGGGAGGACTTCCCCGGGGTGCGCGCGTCGTACGAACCGGTCCGCGACCGCCCCGAGGGCACCCTGGCCGCGCACGTGCTCGGCTACCTCGGACCGATCAGCCAGGCCGAGGTCGGCACCGACCGCTACGCCGGCGTGCAGGACTCCGCGCTCGTCGGTCGCGCGGGCGTCGAGCAGGGCTACGAGCCCTCGCTGCGCGGCACCGACGGGGTGCAGCAGCTGCTCGTCGACAAGGACGGCACCGTCACCGGGACGGGCCGCACCACCGCGCCGGTGCCCGGCTCTCGGCTCGTGCTGTCGATCGACAGCGCCGTGCAGCGCGTCGCCGAGACCGAGCTGGAGAAGGCGGTGCTGGCCGCGCGGCAGCGGCCCTACTACCGCGGCGGCCGCAACGTCGCCGACTCCGGGTCCGTCGTGGTCATGGAGGCCCGCACCGGCCGGGTCGTCGCGCTGGCGAGCTGGCCGTCGTACGACCCGGGGCTCTTCGACGGCGGGATCAGCAGCCGGGACTACAGCGCGCTGCTCGACGAGGCGAACGGGTCGCCGCTGCTGTTCCGCGCGATCGCCGGCGCGTACGCCCCCGCCTCGACCTTCAAGGCCGTCTCGTCGACCGCGGCCGTCGAGAACGGCCAGACGTCGTGGTCGTCGGTGAGCGACTGCCCCGGGGTCTTCGGGCCGACCGGGCAGCAGAACTTCGAGGCCGCGAGCCTCGGGCGCCTCACGCTGCGCACGGCGATCGTGCGCTCCTGCGACACGAACTTCTACAAGTACGCCTACGACGCGTGGGTCGCCGACGGCGGCAACGACCCCGTCGCGCAGCCGGCGGACCCCATGATCCGGATGGCGCTGGGCTTCGGGCTGGGCTCGCGCACCGGCATCGACCTGCCGGGGGAGAGCCCGGGCGTCGTCCCGACCCGCGAGTGGCGCCGGCAGTACTGGGAGGCCACGAAGGCCGACCTGTGCGCCGGCGCCGAGAACCCCGCGTTCGACGCCGAGCGGCGGGCCCGCGACCGCGACGGCTGCGTCGACGGCTCCCGGTTCCGCGGCGGGCAGGCCACGAACTTCGCGATCGGGCAGGGGGAGACGCTCGTGACGCCGCTGCAGCTGGCCACGGTCTACGCCGCGGTCGCCAACGGCGGCACGGTCGTGCGGCCCAGCGTCGGCCGCGCCCTCGTCGCCCCCGACGGCACGGTGACCGAGATCGGCCCGGCGGCGCGGGGCCGGGTGCCGGCGAGCCCGGCCACCCTCGCCGGGCTGCGCGACGCGCTGCGCGGCGTGACCAGCGAGGCGGGCGGCACGGCCCGCGGCGCCTTCGCCGGGCTGCCGCTCGCGGTCGCCGGCAAGACCGGCACCGGGCAGGTCAACGGCAAGCAGGACACGTCGTGGTTCGCCTCCTTCGCCCCGGCCGACGCCCCCGAGCTCGTCGTGGTCGCCGAGGTCAGCCAGGGCGGCACCGGGTCCTCGACCGCCGCGCCCCTGGTGCGCAAGGTCTACGAGGGCATCTACGGCCTCGGCGGGGCGCCGGCGGCCCTGCCGGGCGGCCGGCTGCCCGACGCGCTGCCGGCCCTGCCGGCGGGGGCGCCGTGAGGGACCTGCCGACCGCCCGCCGCGCGCCCGTGCGGCTGCGCCCGCGCGGCGCGTCGCTGCGCGAGCGGGCGCTGCAGCGGGAGTCGCCGCTGCGCCGGCTCGACGCGCCGCTCGCGCTCGCCGTCGCGACCCTGGTCGGGCTCGGTGCGCTGCTCGTCTGGTCGGCCACCCGGCAGCGGCTGCTCGCCGCCGGCCTCGACGACCAGGCGTTCCTGCAGAAGCACCTGCTCAACGCGACGATCGGCCTCGCGCTGGCGGGCGTCGCGGCGCTCGTCGACTACCGGTCGCTGCGCGCGTACGCCCCGGTCGTCTACGTCGCCTCCTGCCTGGGGCTCGTCCTCGTGCTGTCGCCGCTCGGCGCGACGATCAACGGTGCCCACTCGTGGATCGTGCTGCCGGCCGGCTTCCAGGTGCAGCCGTCGGAGTTCGCCAAGGTCGCGCTGGTCGTCGGGCTGTCGGTGCTGCTGGGGGAGCTGCGCGACGGCGAGCAGCGGCCCCGGGACGGCGACGTCCTCGTCGCGCTCGGCGTGGCCGCCGTCCCGATGGCGCTGGTGATGCTGCAACCCGACCTCGGCACCACGCTCGTGCTCGTCGCCGTCGTGCTCGGCCTGCTCGTCGCCGCGGCGGTGCCGGCCCGCTGGGTCGTCGGGCTGCTGGTGGCCGGGGTGCTCGTCTCCGGCGCGGCGGTGCAGCTCGGGGTGCTGTCGCAGTACCAGGTCGACCGCTTCGCCGCCTTCACCGACCCGACCCTCGACCCGCGCGGCGCCGGCTACAACACGCGGCAGGCCCGCATCGCGATCGGCTCCGGCGGGCTGACCGGCACCGGGCTGTTCTCGGGCACGCAGACCACCGGGCGCTTCATCCCCGAGCAGCAGACCGACTTCGTCTTCACCGTCGCGGGGGAGGAGCTCGGGCTGCTCGGCGGCGGCACCGTCATCGGGCTGCTCGGGGTCGTGCTCTGGCGCGGGCTGCGCATCGCGTCGCGCGCCGGTGACGCGTTCGGCCGGCTGGTCGCGGCGGGGGTCGTCTGCTGGTTCGCCTTCCAGAGCTTCGTCAACATCGGGATGACGCTCGGCATCATGCCGGTCACCGGGCTGCCGCTGCCCTTCGTCTCGTACGGCGGCTCGGCGATGTTCGCCAACCTCATCGCCGTCGGGCTGCTCCAGAACGTCCACATGCGCAGCTCGGCCGCCTGACGCACCCGCTCGCTCGCCGGCCCGCCCCGCCCCAGTGCGCGCCCCGGCCCGCCCGGCCCGGCCCGGCCCGGCCCGGCCCGCCTCCCGCCCCCGGTGCCGCCCGGTGATCGCTGCGGAGACACGCCGGCGCGCCGCGACAGCGATCGCCGTACGGCCCCCCGCGCCCGGTGCCGCCCGGCGATCGCTGCGGAGACACGCCGGCGCGCCGCGACAGCGATCGCGGAACGGACGCTCCCGCGGGCAGCGGGCGGCTCCGTACGCCGCCGACGGGTGGCGGGTGGCGGACGCGCGGCTCTGCCCGGCGATCGCTGCGGGGACACGCCGGCGCGCCGCGACAGCGATCGCCGTACGGCGCGCCGACCCGTCAGTCGACGTCGGGCCGTGCCGCTACCGCGCCGAGGACGCGGCGGACCACCTCGCCGGGCCGGCAGCGGACGTCGTACCAGCGCACCCGCTCGGTGTGCCACGACAGCGCCCGCGTCCCTGCGTCGCGGCGCTGGTCGTCGGCGAGCATCTCGCTGCCGGCGTGCCCCCGCTTGCCGTCCGCCTCGACGGCGAGGCGGCGCCGCACCACGGCCAGGTCGACCCGCGCCACGACCCGGCCCGCCCCGTCGCGGACCCGGTGCTGCAGCACGAGGTCCGGCACGTGCGGCCTCAGCAGCAGCCGGACCAGCGTCTCGGCCGGCGACTCGGCGAGCGGGTCCGCGAGGGCAGCCGCGGTCGCCAGCGCCGACCCGCCCGGCCGCCCCCTCCGCTGCGCGACGAGGCCGTCGAGCTGCGCCGGCGTCATCAGCCCGCGGTGGAGGACGTCGTCGAGCAGGCAGACCAGCGCCTCGGGCGACAGCACGAGGGCGCAGTCGGCCACCGTGCGCAGCAGCGACGTCGTCCACAGGCCCGGCCGGTGCTCGACGACGTCCCCGGCCGCGAGCACCGGCTGCCGCCGCAGCACCGACCGGCCGTCGGCGGCCACCAGCGAGCGGGCGTGCTGCCGGACGACGACCTCGTCCACCCGGTGCTCGGACGCGCCCGTCGCCGGGTCGTCGTCGTCCACGAGCACCAGCCCGTGCAGGCGGGCGGCGGTGCGGCCCGAGGCAGCGGCGCGCACCCGCCGCCGGCCGTCCCGCTCGCGCACCGCTCCGCTGGCGAGCACCGCGGCGTACGCCCGCGAGACCGCGTCCGGCTCGATCCCGGCGTCGGTGTAGACCCCGGGCAGCAGCACCTGCCACGTCCCCGCCGCCAGCAGCCCGCGCAGGGCGGAGGCGGACACCACCTCCAGGGCCTGGGCCCTCGTCCACACCCCACCCGTCGTGTCGCCGAGCTGGCAGGTCCGCACCCGGGCGAGCCTGGACCGCGCGCCGGCCCCGCACGAGCAGCGCCCGTCGGCGTGTGGACGGCCGCCCCCGCCGGTGGACGGCGCACGTAGCCTGGGCCCATGCCCGGAGAGAGCCTGTTCCCGCGCCTCGAGCCCCTGCTCGCGCAGGTCCAGAAGCCGATCCAGTACGTCGGCGGCGAGCTGAACTCGCAGGTCAAGCCCTGGGAGAGCGCCGACGTCCGCTGGGCGCTGATGTACCCCGACGCGTACGAGGTCGGCCTGCCCAACCAGGGCGTCATGATCCTCTACGAGGTGCTCAACGAGCAGCCGAGCACCCTGGCCGAGCGGACGTACAGCGTCTGGCCCGACCTGGCCACGAAGATGCGCGAGCAGGGCGTGCCCGCCTTCACCGTCGACGGGCACCGCGCGGTCAAGGACTTCGACGTCCTCGGCGTGAGCTTCTCCACCGAGCTCGGCTACACCAACCTGCTCGAGCACCTGGACCTGGCCGGCATCCCGCTGCACGCCGCCGACCGCACCGACGAGCACCCGATCGTGCTCGCCGGCGGTCACGCGGCGTTCAACCCCGAGCCGATCAGCCGCTTCATCGACGCGGCCGTGCTCGGCGACGGCGAGCAGGCGGTCCTCGAGATGACCGACGTGCTCCGGCAGGCCAAGAAGGACGGCGCCAGCCGCGAGGAGACGCTGCTGCGCCTGGCCCGCACCGGCGGTGTCTACGTCCCGGCCTTCTACGACGTCGACTACCTGCCCGACGGCCGCATCGCGCGGACGGCCCCCAACCGCAGCGACGTCCCCTTCCGGGTGCACAAGCGCACGGTCATGGACCTCGACGAGTGGCCGTACCCGAAGACGCCGCTGGTGCCGCTCGCCGAGACCGTGCACGAGCGGATGAGCGTCGAGATCTTCCGCGGCTGCACGCGCGGCTGCCGCTTCTGCCAGGCCGGCATGATCACGCGACCGGTCCGCGAGCGCTCGATCACCGGCATCGGCGGCATGATCACCCAGGGCCTGGCGGCGACCGGCTACGAGGAGGTCGGGCTGCTCAGCCTGTCCAGCGCCGACCACTCCGAGATCGCGGACATCACCAAGGGGCTCGCCGACCGCTACGAGGGCACGCAGACCAGCCTGAGCCTGCCGAGCACCCGCGTCGACGCCTTCAACATCGACCTCGCGCAGGAGCTCAGCCGCAACGGCCGGCGCTCCGGCCTGACCTTCGCTCCCGAGGGCGGCAGCGAGCGGCTCCGCAAGGTCATCAACAAGATGGTGAGCAAGCAGGACCTGGTCGACACGGTCGTCGCGGCGTACGGCGCGGGCTGGCGGCAGGTCAAGCTCTACTTCATGTGCGGTCTGCCGACGGAGACCGACGAGGACGTCCTCGAGATCGCCGAGATGGCCCAGGACGTCATCCGGGCCGGGCGCGCGGCGACCGGCACGCGCGACATCCGCTGCACCGTGTCGATCGGCGGGTTCGTGCCCAAGCCGCACACGCCGTTCCAGTGGGCCGCGCAGCTCGACCACGAGACGACCGACCGCCGGCTCAAGCTGCTGCGCTCGGCGATCAGCAGCAACAAGGACCTCGGCAAGGCGATCGGCTTCCGCTACCACGACGGCAAGCCCGGCATCGTCGAGGGACTGCTCAGCCGCGGCGACCGCCGGGTCGGCGACGTGCTCGAGGCGGTCTGGCGCGACGGCGGGGTCTTCGACGGCTGGAGCGAGCACTTCAGCTTCGACCGCTGGATGCGCTGCGCGGAGCAGGTCGGGGTCGACGTCTCCTGGTACACCACGCGCGAGCGCGAGCAGGACGAGGTCCTGCCCTGGGACCACCTGGACTCCGGCCTGGACCGCGAGTGGCTGTGGGACGACTGGCAGGACGCGCTCGACGAGACCGAGCTCGACGACTGCCGCTGGATCCCGTGCTTCGACTGCGGGGTGTGCCCGAGCATGGGCACCGACATCCAGATCGGCCCGACCGGCAAGACGCTGCTGCCGCTGACCGTGGTGCCGTCGCCGGTCGCCGCGGGCTAGCGGTGGCCAAGCGCGTCCCCGAGGGGCCGCCGCCGCCGCCCGCGGTGCAGAAGCTGCGGCTGCGCTACGCCAAGCGCGGCCGGCTGCGCTTCACCAGCCACCGCGACATCGCCCGCTCGTTCGAGCGGGCGCTGCGGCGGGCGCAGGTGCCGATGGCGTACAGCGCCGGCTTCAGCCCGCACCCCAAGATCAGCTGGGTCGGTGCCGCTCCCACCGGGGTGGCCAGCGAGGCGGAGTACGTCGAGATCAGCGTCGCCGTGCGCGTCGACCCCGAGCGGCTGCGCGCGGCCCTCGACGCCAGCCTGCCCGACGGGATCGACGTCGTCGACGTCGTGGAGGCACCCGCCGGCACCTCCTTGCCCGACCGCGTGCAGGCCTCGGAGTGGCTCGTCCGGCTCCCCGCGGTGGCGCTCGACGAGGCCGAGCGGGCGGTCGCCGCCTTCCTCGCCGCTCCCGAGGTGCTCGTCCAGCGACTGGTCAAGGACGGGGTCCGCACGCTCGACGCGCGGGCCGCCGTCGTGCGGATGGGCGCGGCAGAGACCCCGGAGGAGCCGGGCTGTGCGACACTGCACCTGGTCGTACGGCACGTGACGCCTGCCGTGAGACCCGACGACGTCCTCTCCGGACTCCGTCTCGGAGCCGGCCTCGAGACGCCGGTGCCGCCTGCGGCCACCCGCGTCCGCCAGGGCCCCCTGATCGAGACCGGCGAGGTCGGCGACCCGTTCGCACCCGACCGCGCAGCGCTCGTCGCCGCCGGCCCCGGGGAAACGCGACAGGCCGCGGACCTCGAGCAGGCCGCCGCCGGTGCCGAGGCCCCCTAGGACCGCGGCACACCCTCGACTTCCCGGCGTCGGCCACCCGGCCGGCCCGTACGACTCATCCTCGGGTCGGAGCGCCGCGTCAGCGCCCCGACCGGACGGAGCACCGTGCTCGACGACGAGCTGAACCCCCCTGCCGACCCCGCTGCGGACGCCGGGACACCCCCCGTGAAGGCCGTACGCCGCCGCCGCGCCACGAAGGCGGCCGCGCCTGCGGAGCCCGTGCTCGAGGGCGGGGTGAGCGCCGCCGGCGAGACGCCGGGCTACGCGCAGGACCCCGACCCGCAGGACCCCGACCCGCAGGACCCGCAGGCCGCGCAGGCCGCGCAGGCCCCGGCGGCCGGCGACGTGGCCGCGCCGGACGGGGCCGGTGCGGAGCCGCCGCCGGCCGAGACGCCGGCGCCCGCCAAGCGGGCGCGCAAGGCCCCCGCCAAGAAGGCCGCCCCCCGCAAGCGCGCGACCAAGGCCGCCGCGCCCGCCACGCCCGCCGTGCCCGCCACGGACCCCGAGCCCACCGAGCCCGCCACGGACCCCGAGCCCACCGAGCTCACTGAGCCCACCGAGCAGCCCTCCGACGACCCGGTCGCCGCCGAGCTGGCCGCCTCGGGCGCACCGGTCGTGGACGCCGTCGAGGACGACCCGGCTGTCGCCGCGTCCACGAGCGACGACGCGGTGCCCGAGGCCCTCCTCGAGGCCGCCGATCAGCAGCCCGCGCCCGAGCAGCAGCCCGCGCCCCGCACCCGCCGCCGCCGGGCGCCCGCCGTCGTCACCTTCCAGGCGCCGGAGCCCGACGGCGAGCCCGACCCCGGGGCGAGCGCCGAGCCGGCGGCCGGTGCTGACGGTCCCGTCGCCGACGAGGAGGCCCCGGCCCCGCGCCGGCGCCGCCGCGCCGGGACGTCCGGCGCGGTGTCGCCCGCCCAGCTGGTCCCCACCCTGCGCGAGCCCGAGCAGCCCGAGCCCGACCAGACCGCTCCCTCCACCGGTCCCGAGGACGGCGCCGACGAGACCGAGGACGGCGACGACCGGCCCCGCCGCCGTCGCCGTGGCCGCCGCGGGCGCGGCGCCGCCAAGGACGACGACGGCGAGCCCACGACCGGGGCGTCGGAGGAGACGACGCCGGACACCGAGCAGGCCGACGAGCCCGCGGCGGGCGACCCGGCGTCCGACGACGAGGAGGCCTCGGAGGGCACGCGCCGGCGGCGGCGCCGCCGTCGTCGCGGCGGCAGCGGCGGGGAGGACGGGGACGACGCGCCGAGCACGGCACCGGTCCGCGAGCCCCGCCCGGCGCGGGTGCGCGGCGCCGGTGCGGCCGACGAGGACGGCGTCCGCGGGATCACCGGCAGCACCCGGATGGCCGCCAAGCGGGTCCGCCGTCAGGAGGGCCGCGACTCCGGTCGCCGACGCCCGCCCGTGCTGTCCGAGTCGGAGTTCCTCGCCCGCCGCGAGGCCGTGCAGCGCACGATGGTCGTGCGCCAGCAGGGCGACCGCACCCAGATCGCGGTCCTCGAGGACGGCGTGCTCGTCGAGCACTACGTGACGAAGGCGAGCGCCCAGTCGTACGCCGGCAACGTCTACCTCGGCACCGTGCAGAACGTCCTGCCCAGCATGGAGGCGGCGTTCGTCGACATCGGCAAGGGCAAGAACGGCGTGCTCTACGCCGGCGAGGTCAACTACGACGGCGTCGCCGGGGGCCGCTCGCGCAGCATCGAGTCGGTCCTCAAGAGCGGCCAGGGCGTCCTCGTCCAGGTCAGCAAGGACCCCATCGGGCACAAGGGCGCGCGCCTCACCAGCCAGGTCAGCCTGCCGGGCCGCTACCTCGTCTACGTGCCCGAGGGCTCGATGACCGGCATCAGCCGCAAGCTGCCCGACACCGAGCGCTCGCGCCTCAAGAGCATCCTCAAGAAGATCGTCCCGGACGACGCCGGTGTCATCATCCGTACGGCCGCCGAGGGCGCGTCGGAGGAGGAGCTCACGGCCGACGTACGCCGCCTGCAGGCGCAGTGGGAGGTCATCCGCACGAAGGCCGCCCAGGCGGCCGACAGCGGCGGGTCGCCCGTGCTGCTGCACGCCGAGCCCGACCTCGTCGTGCGCGTGGTGCGGGACGTCTTCAACGAGGACTTCACCTCGCTGGTCGTCCAGGGCGACAGCGAGTGGGAGACGATCCGCGACTACGTCGAGTTCGTCGCACCCGACCTGGCGCCGCGCCTGTCCCGGCACGAGGGGCAGCGGGACGTCTTCGCCGAGCACCGCATCGACGAGCAGCTGGCCAAGGCGCTCGACCGCAAGGTGTGGCTGCCCTCCGGCGGGTCCCTGGTCATCGACCGCACCGAGGCGATGGTCGTCGTCGACGTCAACACCGGCAAGTACGTCGGCAAGGGCGGCAACCTCGAGGAGACGGTCACCCGCAACAACCTCGAGGCGGCCGAGGAGATCGCGCGGCAGCTGCGGCTCCGCGACCTCGGCGGGATCATCGTCGTGGACTTCATCGACATGGTGCTCGAGAGCAACCGCGACCTCGTCGTGCGACGGCTCGTCGAGTGCCTCGGCCGTGACCGGACCAAGCACCAGGTGGCCGAGGTCACCTCGCTCGGCCTCGTCCAGATGACCCGCAAGCGGGTCGGGCAGGGCCTGCTCGAGAGCTTCAGCGAGACCTGCGAGGCCTGCCACGGACGCGGTGTGCTGGTGCACACCGAGCCGGTCGACACCCGGCCGGAGCGCGAGGACCGCGCGCCCCGCAAGCGCAACGGGGGTCCGGCGCTCGTCGCCGCCGCCCGCTCCCGCACCGACGCGGGGGAGACCGCGGCGCCCGTCGAGCCCGCCGCCGAGACGCCGGGACCCGGTGGTGTCGACCCGACCGAGCCGACCGAGCCGACCGAGCCGACCGAGCCGGCCGAGGGCGGTCGCGGGCGCGGTCGTCGCCGCCGGGGCGGTCGTGGCGCCGGCGCTGCGAGCCGCGCGGCCGGCACCTCGGACGAGGGATCGTCGGTCAGCCAGGACAGCCCCTCCGACGTGACGCCCGACGGCGCGGCGGCGGGCAGGGACGACGCTCCGCTGTCCCCGGCGGTGCAGGACCTCGCCGAGGTGGCGCCCGACCTCGTGCCGGAGGTCGGCGACCAGCCGGCACCGGCGCAGGAGGACGCGCCCGTCGTGCCCGGCACCGGACCGGACACCGCGCTGGAGGACGTCGACGCCGGTCCGGTCGACGCGGCCCCGGTCGACGCCGAGCAGCTGCCGGAGCCCGAGGCCGCCCCCGAGGCCGTCGTGGTCGAGCAGCAGCCGAGGACCCGCAGGCCGAGGACCCGCAGCCCGCCGCGCCGCGCCGGCGACGTCGAGCCACGAGCCGGCCGGCCGGCCCGCCCAGCGCCTGACCGCTGCTGCCGACCCGTACGACCGGACGACCCGGGCCCGCCGCCCGGGTCGTCCGGTAGGGTCGTACGGTCACGTCCGAGACGTGCCCACGCCGCGCGCCCCGCGCGCAGCCCGCCCGTGCCATGCGGCACTCCGTGCCAGCGAGGAGCTCCCCCGTGTACGCCATCGTCAAGACCGGCGGCAAGCAGTACAAGGTCGCCGTCGGTGACGTCCTGGAGGTCGAGAAGGTCGTCGGCGCGCCCGGCGCCTCCGTCGACCTGCCCGCGCTGCTGGTCGTCGACGGCTCGACCGTCACGACCGACGCGCAGGAGCTGGCCGGCGTCACCGTCCGCGGTGAGGTGGTGGCCCAGACCAAGGGCCCGAAGCTGCGCATCCTGAAGTACAAGAACAAGAGCGGCTACAAGAAGCGCATCGGTCACCGCCAGTCCCTCACCCAGGTGCGGGTCACCGGCATCGAGACCGGCGCCAGCAGCTCCGCCCCCGTCAGCACCGCGAAGTAGAGGAGAGCGCCATGGCTCACAAGAAGGGCGCGAGCTCCTCGCGCAACGGTCGCGACTCCAACGCGCAGCGCCTCGGCGTCAAGCGCTTCGGCGGCCAGGTCGTCAAGTCCGGCGAGATCATCGTCCGGCAGCGGGGGACGCACTTCCACCCCGGTGACCTCGTCGGCCGCGGCAAGGACGACACGCTGTTCGCCCTCGCCGCCGGTGCGGTGACCTTCGGCCTCAAGCGGGGCCGCAAGACCATCAGCATCGTCCCGGTGGAGGTCCCGGCCGGCGTCTCCTGACGTCGCGGGGCCGCGGCACGCCGCGCCCCGCACCCGCACGACAGGGCGGCCGGCCTCGCCGGACCGCCCTTCGTGCTTCCCGCCCTCCCGCACCCGACCCCGACAGGACACCCCGTGACCACGTTCGTCGACCGCGTCGTGCTGCACGTCGCCGCCGGCGACGGCGGCCACGGCTGCGCCAGCGTCCGCCGCGAGAAGTTCAAGCCGCTCGGCGGCCCCGACGGCGCTGACGGCGGCTCCGGCGGTGACGTCGTGCTCGTCGTGGACCACAACACCACGACGCTGCTCGACTACCACTTCCACCCGCACCAGAAGGCCGTCAGCGGCCGGGCCGGCCAGGGCGACCTGCGGCACGGCGCCACGGGGGAGACCCTCGTGCTGCCGGTGCCCGACGGCACGGTGGTCACCGACCCCGAGGGGCGCCAGCTCGCCGACCTGGTGGGCGAGGGCAGCCGCTACGTCGTCGCCCGCGGCGGCCGCGGGGGGCTCGGCAACGCCAGCCTCGCGACGACCAAGCGCAAGGCCCCGGGCTTCGCGCTGCTCGGCGAGCCGGGCGAGGTGCGCGACGTCGTGCTCGAGCTCAAGAGCGTCGCCGACGTGGCGCTCGTCGGCTTCCCCAGCGCGGGCAAGTCCAGCCTCGTCGCGGCGCTGTCCGCGGCCCGCCCGAAGATCGCCGACTACCCCTTCACGACGCTGGTGCCCAACCTGGGCGTCGTCGAGGCCGGCGGCAGCGTCTTCACGATCGCCGACGTGCCCGGGCTCATCCCCGGCGCCGCCCAGGGCAAGGGGCTGGGCCTGGAGTTCCTGCGGCACGTCGAGCGCTGCGCGGTGCTCGTGCACGTCGTCGACTGCGCGACCCTGGAGCCCGGCCGCGACCCGCTCACCGACCTGGAGGTGCTGGAGGCCGAGCTCGAGCAGTACAAGACCTCGCTGTCCGACCGCCCCCGGCTCGTCGTGCTCAACAAGACCGACGTCCCCGAGGCCCGCGAGCTCGCCGACCTCGTGCGGCCCGAGCTCGAGGCGCGGGGGCTGGAGGTCCACGAGGTCTCGGCCGTGAGCCGTGCGGGGCTGCGCGAGCTGACCTTCGCGCTGTCGCGCCTCGTCGAGCAGGACCGCGCCGCGCGCCCGGTGGAGGAGGCCACCCGCATCGTGCTGCGCCCCCGCGCCGTCGACGAGGCCGGCTTCACCGTCGAGCGGGGCGGTGAGGGCTTCGTCGTGCGCGGCAGCAAGCCCGAGCGCTGGGTGCAGCAGACCGACTTCACCAACGACGAGGCCGTCGGCTACCTCGCCGACCGGCTGGCCCGGCTCGGCGTGGAGAAGGCGCTGGCCGATGCCGGGGCCGAGCCCGGCGCCTGGGTGACGATCGGCGAGGTCGGCTTCGACTGGCAGCCCGCGCAGCTCGAGGACTTCGTGTCCACCACCCGCGGCGCCGACCTGCGCCTGGAGCGCGACACCCGCACCCGGGCCACGGAGCGGCGGTTCGCCAAGGACCTGCGCCGCGCCGAGCGGCTCGGCCTCGACATCACCCTCGACGAGCCCGAGCCCGAGCCCGACATCGAGCCCGAGCCCGAGCCCGACATCGAGCCCGACGCCGACCCGCAGGACGCGGGCAGCGACCCCCGGTGACCCGAGAGGCGGTCCGGGGCGCTCGGCGGGTCGTCGTCAAGGTCGGCTCGAGCTCGCTCACGACCGCGCAGGGCGGGCTCGACCCGGAGCGGTTGCGCGCGCTGGTCGACGTGCTCGCCGCCCGCGCCGCGCAGGTGGTGCTCGTCTCCTCCGGAGCGATCGCCGCCGGTCTCGCGCCGCTGGGCCTGCCCCGCCGCCCGCGCGACCTGGCCACCCAGCAGGCCGCCGCGTCGGTGGGCCAGTCGCTGCTCGTGCAGGCGTACGCCACCGCCTTCGCCCGCCACGGCCGCACCGTCGGGCAGGTCCTGCTCACCGCCGACGACGTCGTCCGCCGGTCGCACTACCGCAACGCTCAGACCACGCTGGACCGGCTCCTGGCCCTCGGCGTCCTGCCGGTCGTCAACGAGAACGACGCCGTCGCGACCGCCGAGATCCGGTTCGGGGACAACGACCGGCTCGCCGCGCTCGTCGCCCACCTGGTGCGCGCGGACGCCCTCGTGCTGCTGTCCGACGTGGACGGGCTGTACGACGGCGACCCGCGCGAGCCCGGCACCCGGCTCGTCGAGCAGGTCCGCGGCGAGGCCGACCTGGCCGGGGTCGTGGTCGGCGGCGCCGGCACGGCCGGCCTGGGCAGCGGCGGCATGGCGAGCAAGGTCGACGCGGCCCGGATCGCCACCGCCGCCGGCGTCCCGGTGCTGCTGGGCTCGGCGGCGCTGGCCGCCCAGGTGCTCGACGGCCGCACCGGCACGTCCTTCGAGCCGACGGGGGTGCGCCGCAGCGCGCGGCTGCTCTGGCTCGCGCACGCCTCCGCCCCGGCCGGCCGGCTGCTGCTCGACGAGGGCGCCGTCCGGGCGGTCGTCGAGCGCGGCAGCTCGCTGCTCCCGGCCGGGATCACCGGTGTGGAGGGCGGTTTCGCCGCCGGCGACCCGGTCGAGCTGTGCGACCCGGGAGGGCGGCCCGTCGCCCGGGGCCTGTCGGCGTACGACGCGACCGAGCTGCCGGAGCTGCTCGGCCGCTCGACCCGGGAGCTGGGGCTGCGCGAGGCGGTCCACCGCGACGACCTGGTCGTGCTGGCGAGGTCTTCCCTGCCGGGACGCGGGTAGGGCGGCGGCATGGCCACCGTCTGGATCGTCCCCGCCGGCACCGACTCCGCCCCCGAGGCCGGGTCCGGCGACCACCTGCTGCGCCGGGCCGGCGACCTCTACGAGGTCGGCCGGCTCGAGGGCGGCTGCACCTGGGTCGGGTCCGTCTCGGCCGGGTTGCTGCCCGACCTGCCCGACGTCGACGGCCCGACCCGCGCGCCCGACCAGGAGGCGGCGCTGCGCGCGGTGCTCGGCGTGGAGTCCGCGGAGGACGCCCGGGGCGCCTGACCCGCCGTACCCTGGCGGCCATGAGCGAGGTCCTCGAGGTCGCCCGACGTGCCCGTACGGCCGCAGCCGGGCTCGCCCCGCTGCCGCGCGCCGTCAAGGACGCCGCCCTGCACGCCATGGCGGACGCGCTCGTCGCGCGCAGCGCCGAGGTGCTGGCCGCCAACGCTCAGGACGTGGCGGCGGCGCGGGAGGGCGGCACCGCGGCGGCTCAGCTCGACCGGCTGGCCCTGACCGAGCAGCGGGTGCGGGCGATGGCCGACGGGCTGCGCCACGTCGCCGGTCTGCCCGACCCGGTCGGCGAGGTCGTGCGCGGGTCGCGGCTGCCCAACGGCCTCGAGCTGCGGCAGGTGCGCGTCCCGCTCGGCGTCGTCGGCATCGTCTACGAGGCCCGGCCCAACGTCACCGCCGACGCCGCCGGGCTGTGCGTCAAGAGCGGCAACGCCGTGCTGCTGCGCGGCAGCGCCAGTGCCTACCGCTCCAACGAGGTGCTCGTCGAGGTGCTGGCCACCGCCGCCACCGCGGCCGGCCTGCCCGGGGACAGCGTCCAGCTCGTGCCCGGCACCGACCGCAGCAGCGTGCAGGAGCTCATGCAGGCGCGCGGGCTGGTCGACGTGCTCATCCCGCGCGGCGGCGCCGGCCTCATCTCCGCCGTCGTCGAGGGCTCGCTGGTGCCGGTCATCGAGACCGGCGTCGGCAACTGCACCGTCTACGTCGACGCCGAGGCCGACCTCGACATGGCCGTCGCGATCGTCGTCGACGCCAAGACCACCCGGCCCTCGGTGTGCAACGCCGCCGAGACGCTGCTGGTCCACGAGGCGGTCGCGGCGGAGTTCCTGCCGCGGGTCGAGAAGGCGCTCGAGGGCGTACGGCTGCACGCCGACGAGCGGGCCGCGGCCCTGCTGTCCGTGAGCACCCCGGCCGGCGACGACGACTGGGCGGCGGAGTACCTCTCGCTCGACCTCGCCGTCGGCGTCGTCGACTCCCTCGAGGCCGCGACCGACCACATCAGGCGGTGGGGGAGCGGCCACACCGAGGCGATCGTGACGCGCTCGGTCTCGTCGTCGCAGCGCTTCATCAGCCGGCTCGACAGCGCCGCGGTGATGGTCAACGCGTCCACCCGCTTCACCGACGGCGGCGAGTTCGGCTTCGGCGCCGAGATCGGGATCTCCACGCAGAAGCTGCACGCCCGCGGGCCCATGGGGCTGCCGGAGCTCACCAGCACCACGTACGTCGTCACCGGCGACGGGCACGTGCGCGGCTGACCGCCCCGGACGGCGACGGCCCGCCGGACGAGCCCGGGCCGGCCCCCTGCCCCGCCGTGGGAGGGTGGGCCGCATGACCGACAACACGCAGGTCCGCCTCGCCCGCCGTCCCAGCGGGATGCCCACCGACGAGGTCTGGGACATCACGACCGAGCCGGTTCCCGAGCCCCAGGACGGCGAGTTCGTGCTGCGGACCCGCTACGTCTCGCTCGACCCGGCGATGCGCGGCTGGATGAACGAGGGCCGGTCCTACATCCCGCCCGTCGGGATCGGCGAGGTCATGCGCGCCGGCGTGGTCGGCGAGGTCGTCGCGAGCCGCCACCCGCGCTTCGCCGAGGGCTCGCACGTCGTGGCGACCACCGGCGTGCAGGAGTACGCCGTGAGCGACGGCAAGGGCGTGCAGGCCGTGTCGCCGGACGCCGCCCCGCTGCCGACCTACCTCGGCACGCTCGGCATGACCGGCCTGACCGCCTACTTCGGCCTGCTCGAGGTCGGCCGCCCGGAGGAGGGCGAGACGGTCGTGGTGTCCGGCGCCGCCGGCGCCACCGGCAGCGTCGCCGGGCAGATCGCGAAGGCCAAGGGCTGCCGGGTCGTCGGGATCGCCGGCGGCGAGGACAAGTGCCGCACCGTCGTCGAGGAGCTCGGCTTCGACGCCTGCCTGGACTACAAGAGCGGCGACCTCAAGGCCGGGCTGCGCCGGGAGGCGCCGGACCGCATCGACGTCTACTTCGACAACGTCGGCGGCGACGTCCTCGACACGGTGCTGCCGGGCCTGGCGATGCACGGCCGCGTGGTGCTGTGCGGCGCGATCAGCCAGTACAACGCCGACGGCGGCATGCGCGGGCCCAGCAACTACATGTCGCTGCTCGTCAACCGGGCCCGGATGGAGGGCTTCGTCGTCTTCGACTACGCCGACCGCTACGGCGAGGCGCTGCAGGAGATGGCGGGCTGGCTGCGCGAGGGCCGGCTGGTGTCGCGCGAGACCGTCGTCGAGGGCGGCGTGCGGGCGTTCCCGTCGGCGCTGCTCAAGCTCTTCGCCGGCGAGAACGTCGGCAAGCTCGTCCTCGCGGTCTAGGAGCCGTCAGTACGAGTCGGCGCGGCCCTCGTCGGCGAGGTGCCCGGCGAGCGCCGCGAAGTCCTCGCCGGAGTGCCCGGCGTCGAGGGCGCTGCGCGCGGCCCGCAGCACCGCTGCCGTGACCGGCAGGTCGGACTCGGCGGCGGTGACGGCCAGGTCGAGGTCCTTGGCGAGCAGGTCCAGCGAGAAGGTCGTGCCGGTGTAGTCCTCGCTGTCGAGCATCGCGCGCTTGTAGCCGACCATGCCCCCCAGCGGGGTGCCGGCGAGCACGTCGAGCAGCTCGGCCCGGTCGAGCCCGAGGTCCTTGCCGAGCCGCAGCGCCTCGCCGACCCCGGCGATGGTGAAGCCGAGGGCCAGGTTGTTGCACAGCTTCGTGGCGCTGCCGGCTCCGACCGCGCCGACCCGGCGGACCTTGTCCGGGTCGCCGAAGGCGTGCAGCAGCGGCAGGGCGTCGGTCCAGTCCTGCTCGGCGGCGCCGCCGAGGACCCCGAGCGTGCCCTGCGTCGCCGGCGCGGTGGACCCCGCGACCGGCGCGTCGACGTAGCGCAGCCGGGAGGCCGTCGAGGCGTACGACCGCGCGTCCGACGGGCCGACGGTGGTGCAGTTGACGAGCAGCGCGCCCTCGGGCGCGGCGTCCGCGACGTCGTCGAGCACGGCCTGCACGGACGGCGGCCCGGACAGCATGAGGACCACGGCGTCGACGCCCTCGACCGCCTCGCGCACCGAGCCGGCCTCGGTGGCGCCGGCCTCGACGAGCGGCCCGGCCTTGCCGGGGGAGCGGTTCCACACGCGCAGGTCGTGCCCGTCGACGAGGTGCCGCGACATCGCGACGCCCATGCGGCCCAGACCGAGGAAGGCGACCTTCATGGCCGGGACCCTATGCGGCGCCCCGCGACCGTCCCCCCGGCAGGTGCGTCCGCCCCACGGGTGGCAGGCTCCGCGGGTGCCGGACGGACGGACGGGCGGGGTCCCGCTGAGCCGTCGCCGGGCGCTGCTGCGCGTGGTCCTGCTGCTGCTGGGGTGTCTGGCGGTGCTGCGGCTGGCCGGGGGTGAGCGCGGCACGCTGACCGTCTTCCTCGTCGGGCTGCTGCCGCTGGTGCTGCTGCCGGCCTGGCCGGCGCTGCTCGTCGGGCTGCTGCGGCGCGACCGGGTCGTCGCCGCGTCGGCCGCGGCGCTCGTGGCCGCGCACGTGCTCGTCGTGCTGCCGGCGCTCACGTCGGTGCCGCTGAGCGCGGCCGCCCGCTCCGCGCCCCGGCTGCGGGTCGGGGTCGCCAACCTCTACGTGCTCAACCGGGAGCCCGAGGCCACCGGTCGGGCGCTGCGGTCGCTGGACCTCGACGTGCTCGTCGTCCCGGAGCTGGCGGCGGCCGGGGTGGCCGGGCTGCGGGCGTCGGGGCTGCTCGCGGACCTGCCCCACCAGGTGCGCGTCGCCGACGGCGGCGCCGAGACCGTCGGCCTGCTCAGCCGGCTGCCCCTGACCGACGTGACCACCCGGCAGGGCGACGCCCGGGTCCTGCCCCGGGCGACCGTGCAGGTCGGCGGGGTGGCGCTGCGCGTGCTCGCCGGTCACCCCCTCCCGCCGCTCTGGGTCCTCGAGCCCGCCTGGCGCTCGTCGCTGCGCGAGCTGGCCGACGAGAGCGCCGCGGTCGAGGGCCCGCTCGTCGTCCTCGGCGACCTCAACGGCGACCGCGACCAGGGGCCTTCCGCAGGCTGCTCGACGCCGGGCTGCGCGACGCGGCCGACGAGCGGGGCCGGGGGCTCGCCCGCACCTGGCCGGCCGCCGCGCCGCTGCTGCAGCTCGACCACGTCCTCGTCCGGGACGGCGGGGGGGCCCGGGTGGAGGTCCTGGACGTGCGGACGGTCCGGCTGCCCGGGACCGACCACCGCGCGGTCGTGGCCGACCTCGCCGTCGAGGCGGCGGCCCCCGGGACGAGCCGGTGACCGGCCGGTGACGGCCCCCGGCGTGCACGCCGTCGAGCGCGCCCTCGGTCTGCTCGAGCTGCTGGCGCGGGCCGGTGGGCGGCTCGGGCTGTCCGAGCTCGCCGAGCGGTCGGGGCTGCCGCTCGGGACGGTGCACCGCCTGCTGGCGACGCTCGTCGCCACCGGCGCCGTGCGCCAGGAGGCCGACCGGCGCTACGCCCTGGGGCCGGCGCTCATCCCGATCGGCGACGCCGCGACGAGGCTGCTCGGCGACTGGGCGCAGCCCTTCCTCGTCCGGCTCGTCGAGGCCAGCGGGGAGACCGCCAACCTCGCCGTCCTCGACGACGACCACGTCCTGTACCTCGCCCAGGCGCCCGGGCGGCACCGGATGCGGATGTTCACCGAGGTCGGCCGGCGGGTCGCGCCGCACACCACGGCGGTGGGCAAGGTCCTGCTCGCCTGGCGCGACGAGGCGCAGGTGCGGCGCACGCTCTCGCGCTCGGACCTCGCGCCCCGGACGGCGCACAGCATCACCTCCGTGCGCGGCTTCCTCGACGAGCTGGCCCGGGTGCGCCGCCAGGGGTGGGCCGTCGACGACGAGGAGGAGGAGGAGGGCGTCCGGTGCCTCGCGGTGCCGGTGGGCCCCGGTGCCTCCGCGGTCGCGGCCGTGTCGGTGTCCGGGCCGGCCGTGCGGCTGCAGCACGGCGACCCGGCGGTGCTGCGCGCGCTGCACGACGTCGCCGCCGACCTCGCCGACCGGCTCGGCGCCAGCGCGGTCGAGCTTTCCGCTCTGCGGAAGTGACTTCGTGTCGGAGTTGGAGAACGGGAGTGGCCTGTACCACTGTGCAGGCCACAGCGGCGCTGCCCCGCGCCCGCTCAGCACCTGACGTACGAGGAGAGCCCATGAGCAGTGCCCCGAAGGTGGACGGCGTCGAGGTCCTGTCGTGGTCGGACGGCTACGAGCAGGTGCTCACCGAGGAGTCCCTGGGGCTGCTCGCCCGGCTGCAGCGCGAGTTCGGCCCGCGCCGCCGGGAGCTGCTCGCGAAGCGCGCCCAGCGCGACGCCGAGCTCGCCGCGGGGGCGTTGCCGGACTTCCTGCCCGAGACCGCCGAGGTGCGCGGGGGCGACTGGACGGTCGCCGACCCGGCCCCCGGCCTCCTCGACCGGCGGGTCGAGATCACCGGCCCGACCGACCGCAAGATGGTCATCAACGCGCTGAACTGCGGCGCCAAGGTCTTCATGGCCGACTTCGAGGACAGCAACACGCCGACGTTCGACAACCTCGTGCAGGGCCAGGTCAACCTGCGCAACGCCTGGCTGCGGCAGATCGACTTCACGAGCCCCGAGGGCAAGTCGTACGCGCTGAAGGACGAGGTCGCGACGCTCGTGGTGCGCAACCGCGGGTGGCACCTGCCCGAGCGCCACGTGCTCGTCGACGGCGAGCCGGTCTCCGGCAGCCTGTTCGACTTCTGCATGTACCTGACGACGAGCGCGCGGATCGCCATCGAGAAGGGCTTCGGCCCGTACTTCTACCTCCCCAAGATGGAGAGCCACCTCGAGGCGCGGCTGTGGAACGACGTGTTCCTGGCCGGCCAGGAGGCCCTGGGCATCCCGCGCGGCACCATCCGCGCCACCTGCCTCATCGAGACGATCCTCGGCGCCTTCGAGATGGAGGAGATCCTCTACGAGCTGCGCGAGCACTCCTCGGGCCTGAACGCCGGCCGCTGGGACTACATCTTCTCGATGATCAAGAAGTTCCGGACCCGCGGCGAGGAGTTCCAGCTGCCGGACCGCTCCGAGGTCAAGATGACCGTCCCGTTCATGCGGGCCTACACCGAGCTGCTCGTGAAGAGCTGCCACGCGCACGGTGCCCACGCCATCGGCGGCATGGCGGCCTTCATCCCGAACCGCAAGGACGCCGAGGTCAACGACGCGGCGCTCACGGCGGTCCGGGCCGACAAGACGCGCGAGGCCGACGACGGCTTCGACGGCTCCTGGGTCGCCCACCCCGACCTCGTGCCGGTGGCCATGGAGGTCTTCGACGCCGAGCTCGGCGACCGCCCGAACCAGCTCGACCGCCAGCGCGACGACGTCCACGTGACCGCCGCGCAGCTGCTCGACGCCAAGGCCACGCCCGGCCAGGTCACCGAGGCCGGCGTGCGCAACAACGTGAGCGTCGGCATCCAGTACCTCGAGTCGTGGCTGCGCGGCGGCGGCGCCGTGGCGATCTTCAACCTCATGGAGGACGCCGCGACCGCGGAGATCAGCCGCAGCCAGATCTGGCAGTGGGTCCACAACGGCGTCTCCACCGCCGAGGGCCAGGCGATCACTCCCGAGTGGGTCCGCCAGGTCGAGGACGAGGAGCTGGACAAGATCCGCGGATCGGTCGGCGACGAGCGCTTCGCCTCGGGCAAGTACGACGAGGCCCGCGAGCTGTTCGAGCAGGTCGCCCTCGCCGACGACTTCGTGGAGTTCCTCACCCTGCCGGCGTACGAGCGGATCGGCTGAGCACCGTGACCGCCACGCTGCCGGCAGCCCCGGCGACCGCGACGAGGGCGCTGCGGCTCGCCGACGACCTCCGTGCGCGGATCGGCGCCGACAAGGTCCTCACCGACCCGGCGCAGCTGCGGACGTACGAGTGCGACGGCCTGGCCAGCTTCCGCGTCCGGCCCGGCGTGGTCGTGCTCGCCAGCACCCGGCAGGACGTCGTCGAGACGGTCCGGCTGTGCTCGCAGGCCGGCATCCCCTTCGTGGCCCGCGGGTCGGGCACGGGGCTCTCGGGCGGGGCGCTGCCCGTCGCCGACGGCGTGCTCATCGTGCTGTCGCGGCTGCGCCAGGTCGTCTCGGTCGACCCCGACAACCAGCGGGTGGTCGTCGAGCCGGGCGTCATCAACCTGTGGGTGACCCGGGAGGCCGCGCCGCACGGCCAGGCGTACGCCCCCGACCCCTCCTCGCAGCAGGTGTGCAGCATCGGCGGCAACGTCGCGGAGAACGCCGGCGGCGCGCACTGCCTGAAGTACGGCTTCACCGTCAACCACGTCATGGGCGCGGAGGTCGTCCTCGCCGACGGCGAGGTCGTGCACCTGGGCGGCCCCGCGCCGGAGCACCCGGGCTACGACCTGCTCGGCGCCTTCGTCGGCAGCGAGGGCACGCTCGGCGTGGCCACGGAGGTCACCGTGCGCACGATCCAGGTGCCCGAGTCGGTGCAGACGATGCTCGTCGGCTTCCGGTCGGTCGACGACGCTGCTGGCGCCGTGAGCGACATCATCGCCGCCGGCATCCTCCCCGCGGCCATCGAGATGATGGACGCGCTCGCCATCGAGGCCGCCGAGGCCGCGACCCGCTGCGGCTACCCCGCGGGCGCGGTAGCCGTGCTCGTCATCGAGCTCGACGGGCCGCAGGTCGAGGTGGACGAGCAGTTCCGCCAGGTCGAGCAGCTCGCCGGGGCCCGGCACGCCTTCGAGACGCGGATCGCCCAGGACGCGGCCGAGCGGGCGCTCATGTGGCGCGGCCGCAAGTCCGCCTTCGCCGCCGTCGGGCGGATCAGCCCCGCCTACATGGTCCAGGACGGCGTCATCCCGCGCACCCGCCTGCCCGAGGTGCTCGGCGACATCGCCCGGCTCGCCGACGACGCCGGGATGCGCGTCGCCAACGTCTTCCACGCCGGTGACGGCAACCTGCACCCGCTGATCCTGTTCGACGACAGCGTCCCCGGCGCGTCGCACGCGGCGGAGGAGCTCGGCTTCGCCATCCTGGAGCGGTGCGTCGACCTGGGCGGGTCCATCACCGGCGAGCACGGCGTGGGCGTGGAGAAGCAGTCGCGGATGTCCTACCAGTTCTCCGAGGACGACCTGTCGACGATGCAGCTGGTGCGCTGTGCCTTCGACCCGGCCGGGCTGGCCAACCCCGGCAAGCTCTTCCCGACGCCGCGGCTGTGCGGCGAGCGGCCCGGCGTGCGCACCGCCGCCGACGACGAGCAGCGCGCCGCGATGGGCGAGGTGTTCTGAGGTGACGCAGGCACCGGCGCTGCCGCAGGTGCGGCCGGGGACCGAGGGCGACGCCGTCGCCGGGGTCGTGCCCGGCCAGGTGGTCGAGCCGTCGTCCGCCGCGGAGGTCGCCGACGTGCTGCGGGCGACCCGCGGCAGCGTCGTGCCCGTCGGCAGCGGCAGCAAGACCGGCTGGGCGGCGCCGCCGACCTCGTGCGACCTGCTGCTGCGCACCGGCGGGCTGGACCGCGTGGTCGAGCACGTGCCCGGCGACCTCGTCGTCACGGCCGAGGCCGGGGTGCCCCTCGCCGCGCTGCAGGAGCAGCTGGCCGAGCACGGCCAGATGCTCGCCCTGGACCCGGCCGAGCCCGGCACCACGCTCGGCGGCCTGCTGAGCGCCAACGCCTCCGGCCCCCGCCGGCTGCGCTACGGCACCGCCCGCGACCTGCTCATCGGCGTCACCGTCGTCCTGGCGGACGGCACGACCGCCTCCTCGGGCGGGAAGGTCGTCAAGAACGTCGCCGGCTACGACCTCGGCAAGCTCTACACCGGCGCGCACGGCAGCCTGGGCGTCGTCACCTCGACGACCTGGCGGCTGCACCCGCTGCCCCCGGCCCGCGGTGCCGTCGTCGTCCCCGTCGGCAGCGTGCAGGAGGCCGGCCGGCTCGCCGCCCTCGTCCACCGCTCCACGCTCACGCCGTCGGCGCTCGAGCTGTCCTGGGACGGCGGCTCGGGCGAGCTCGCCGTGCTCTTCGAGAGCATCCCGGCGTCGGTCGAGGCGCAGGCCGGGCGACCGTCGCGCGGCTCGGCGCGGGAGAGGTGCGCGACGACGTCCCGGCGTGGTTCGGCGCCCGCCCCGAGGGCGACGTCGTGCTGCGCCTGGCCTACGTGCCCGCCGCCCTGCCCGACGTCCTGAGCGCCCTGCCGCCGGGCGTGCGCGCGACGGCCTCCGCCGGCACCGGCGTCGCGTACGCCGCCGTGGGTGCGGGGACCGACCTCGACGCGCTGCGCCGGGCGCTCTCCCCGCACGACGGCTCGGTGGTCGTGCTGCACGCCTCGCCCGAGGCCCGCGAGGGCCTGGACCACTGGGGACCCGTCCCCGACTCCTTCGCGCTGATGCGGCGCGTCAAGGACCAGTTCGACCCGACCCGGCGGCTGTCGCCGGGCCGCCTGCTCGGAGGCCTGTGACCGTGCGACTGCCCACCCGTCCCGCCCGACAGGACGTCCGATGACCGGCCCGGCCAGCGCCAGCGGCTCCGCGGTCGACCCCAAGCCGGGCGAGCTGCCCGACGGCACGCCGACCGGGGCCGAGCGCCCGACCGACCAGGCGGCGGCGGAGGCGCTCGGCGCCCGCAGGCCGCTCGACCTCGGCCAGGGCGGGCCGCTCGCCGCCAGCGCGGCCGGCGCCACCGTCGGGCTCGGCCTGCCGGGCATCGGCGCGCCGCTGTCGCCGGCGTTCGACGACCACCACCCGCCGGACGCCGCGCTGGTGGGCGACTGCGTGCACTGCGGCTTCTGCCTGCCGACCTGCCCCACGTACGTGCTCTGGGGCGAGGAGATGGACAGCCCGCGCGGGCGCATCGACCTCATGAAGGGGGGCCTGGAGGGCGAGCCGCTCGACGCCGCCGCCGTGCGCCACCTCGACCAGTGCCTGGGCTGCATGGCCTGCGTGACCGCCTGCCCGTCCGGCGTGCAGTACGACAAGCTCATCGAGAGCACCCGCGCGCAGCTGGAGCGGCGCGTCGAGCGCCCCCGCGCCGAGAAGGCGATGCGCGAGATGATCTACCAGCTGTTCCCCTACCCCAAGCGCCTGCGGCTGCTGCGCGGCCCGCTGCGGGCCTACCAGGCCAGCGGCCTGGGGCGGGTCCTCGCGCGCAGCGGTCTGATGGCCCGGCTGCCCGAGGGGCTGCAGGCCATGGAGAGCCTGGCGCCCAAGCTGGGCAAGGTCGAGAAGCTCGCCGAGCGCACGCCCGCGCAGGGCACCCGGCGCCGCACCGTCGGGCTGCTCACCGGCTGCGTGCAGGGCACGTTCTTCCCCGACGTCAACGCGGCCACGGTGCGGGTGCTCGCCGCCGAGGGCTGCGAGGTCGTCGTCCCCCGCCGGCAGAGCTGCTGCGGGGCGCTGTCGGCGCACGCCGGCCGCGAGCAGGAGTCCGTCGACTTCGCCAAGCAGGTCGTCTCGGCCTTCGAGGCGGCCGGGGTCGACACCGTCGTCGTCAACGCGGCGGGCTGCGGCTCCAACCTCAAGGAGTACGGCCACCAGCTGCGCGACGAGCCCGGCTGGGCGCAGCGCGCCGAGGCGCTCGCGGCGAAGGTCCGCGACGTGACCGAGCTGCTCGACGAGATCGCCACGGAGAACGGCGGGCCGGTCGCGACGCGGCACCCGCTGCCCACGACGATCGCCTACCAGGACGCGTGCCACCTCGCCCACGCGCAGGGCGTCCGCGACCAGCCGCGCCGGCTGCTGCGCGGCATCCCGGGCGTCGAGCTCCGGGAGCTCGTCGAGGCCGAGATCTGCTGCGGCAGCGCCGGCACCTACAACCTGCTGCACCCCGAGCCGGCGCGCGAGCTCGGTGAGCGCAAGGCCCGCGCGGTCCTGGGGACCGGCGCCCGGCTCATGGTCACGGCCAACCCCGGCTGCTGGATGCAGGTCGCGACGACGCTCGCCCGGATGGGGGAGCGGATGCCGGTGGCGCACACCGTGCAGGTGCTCGACGCCTCGATCCGCGGGGTGCCGCTGGACCGTCTGCTCGCCGACGCGCTCGACGGTCCCGGCACGGTCGTCTCGCACGACCCCTCCCCGCGCGCACCCGCCCGCTAGTCGGTCCCTGCTCCGCCGGACCCCGCCCCGTCCGGACGTCCGTCCCCCCACCTGAGAGGCCCTGCATGCTGCTCGCCGACTACCGCCAGGTCTACGACCCGGTCAGCAACTCCCTCGGGCTCTCGTCGCTCGTCGCGATGCTCCCGCTGCTGGTCCTGTTCGTCCTCCTCGGCGGACTGCGCATGAAGGCGTACCTCGCCTCGGCGATCGCCCTCGTCGTCGCCCTGGTGATCGCCGTCGCCGTCTACTCGATGCCGGTCGGGGACGCCCTCAACAGCGGTCTCTGGGGTGCCGCCTTCGGGTTCTTCCCGATCATGTGGATCGTCATCAACGCGATCTGGGTCTACAACCTCACCGTCGAGACCGGGCACTTCGACGTGCTGCGCCGCTCGTTCGCGTCGATCAGCGACGACCAGCGCATCCAGGCGATCATCATCGCGTTCTGCTTCGGCGCGCTCATGGAGGCGCTCGCCGGGTTCGGCACGCCGGTCGCCATCAGCTCGGTGATGCTCATCGCGCTGGGCTTCCGGCCGATCAAGGCCGCGACGATCGCGCTCGTGGCCAACACCGCGCCCGTGGCCTTCGGCGCGCTCGCGGTGCCGGTGACCACCCTCGCGGGCCTCACCAAGCTGCCGGTCGACGACCTGGGCTCGATGGTGGGCCGGCAGACCCCCATCCTCGCGGTCTTCGTGCCGCTGGCGCTCGTCTACATCGTCGACGGCACGCGCGGGCTCCGCCAGGTGTGGCCGCCGGCCCTGCTGTGCGGCGTGGTCTTCGGCATCTTCCAGTTCCTCGCCTCCAACTACTGGTCGGTCCCGCTCACCGACATCATCGCGGCGCTCGCCGCGGCGCTGGCCGTGCTCGCCTTCACCCGGGTCTGGCACGCCAAGGAGGGCTACGTCGAGACCGACACCGACGACGACCTCCCGCCCGCGAAGCAGGACGGCCGCAACCGCCTCATCGCCGGGGGCAGCGAGGACGCCGACCCGATCGCCGTCGCGCGGGCCCGCGCCGACGCCGGCCGCGAGGTGCACGACACGCCGGCTGAGGTCTTCAAGGCCTACGCGCCCTACCTCATCATCATCGTGATCTTCGTGCTGGCCACCCGCGTCTCGGCCATCACGGGCGTCGCCCCGAGCAAGGTGGGGGCGACCGGCACCGGCCTCGAGTCCGCGACCCACATCTTCAACTGGCCCGGGCTGCACATCTTCAACGACGCCGGCAAGCCGGTCGCCACGACCTTCAAGCTCAACGTGCTCTCCGCTGCCGGCACCCTGCTCCTGCTGTCGGGGCTGCTGACGATGGCGGTGCTGGCGATCAGCCCGGCGCGGGCGCTCAAGGCGTACGGCCGCACGCTGGACCAGCTCAAGTACGCGATCCTCACCGTGCTGCTCGTGCTCGCGCTCGCCTTCGTCATGAACCAGTCCGGGGAGACCAAGACGCTCGGCCTGTGGATGGCCGGTGCCGGCGGGCTGTTCGCCCTGCTGTCGCCGATCCTGGGCTGGCTCGGCGTCGCGGTGACCGGGTCCGACACCTCGTCGAACTCGCTGTTCGGCGCCCTGCAGGTCACCGCCGCCCAGAAGGCCGGCCTGTCGCCCACGCTCATGGCGGCGGCCAACTCCTCGGGCGGTGTGCTCGGCAAGATGATCTCGCCGCAGAACCTCGCGATCGCCGCCGCCGCGGTCGGCCTCGAGGGTCGCGAGGGCGACCTGTTCCGGCGCGTGCTCGGCTGGAGCCTGGGCTTCCTGGCCTTCATGTGCGTGCTCGTCTACCTGCAGAGCACGCCGGTCCTGGACTGGATGGTCACCGGCCCCGCGGTGCCCTAGTCGCCGGCCGCACGCCGACGGCGCGGTCCCTGCGGGGGCCGCGCCGTCGGCGTGCCGCGGCCGTGGCGCAGAATGGACCGACCCCCCCGAAGGAGCCCGCTGGTGCACTCGTCCGCGTTCGCGTCCGTCTCCGACGTGCAGGAGCGGCTGTCCGCGGCCGGCTACCTCACCGACCACGCCATCGCCACGACCGTCTTCCTGGCCGACCGGCTCGGCAAGCCGCTGCTCGTGGAGGGCCCGGCGGGCGTCGGCAAGACCGAGCTCGCCAAGGCCGTCGCCGAGGCGACCGGGTCGGCGCTGATCCGGCTGCAGTGCTACGAGGGGCTCGACGAGGCCCGCGCGCTCTACGAGTGGAACTACAAGAAGCAGCTGCTGCGCATCCAGGCGGCGTCCGACGACGCTGCGTGGGACGAGGTGCACGACGACGTCTTCGCCGAGGAGTTCCTGCTCTCGCGGCCCCTCCTCACCGCGATCCGCCGGACCGACCCGACCGTGCTGCTCATCGACGAGACCGACAAGGCCGACGTCGAGGTCGAAGGGCTCCTGCTCGAGGTGCTCAGCGACTTCCAGATCACCATCCCCGAGCTCGGCACGATCACCGCGACCCGCCGGCCGATCGTCTTCCTCACCTCCAACGCGACGCGCGAGCTGTCCGAGGCGCTCAAGCGGCGCTGCCTCTACCTGCACCTGGACTACCCCGACGCCGACCGCGAGAAGGCGATCGTGCTCTCGCGGGTGCCGGAGGTGGCCGAGAAGCTGGCCGACTCGCTGGTGCAGACCGTGCGGGCGCTGCGGGCCCTGGAGCTCAAGAAGTCGCCGAGCATCGCGGAGTCCATCGACTGGGCGCGCACGCTCGTCGCGCTCGGCCTCGACACCCTCGACGAGCAGGCGGTCAAGGACACGCTCGGCGTCGTCCTCAAGCACGCCAGCGACCACGCCCGGGCGGCGACGAGCCTGAAGCTCAACTGACGTGACCGGCGGCCTGCTGCAGCGCGAGATCGCCTTCTTCGACGCCCTGCGGGCGGCGGGCGTGCCGGTCGCCCTGTCCGAGGTGATCGACGCGACCCGGGCGATGGGCGCCGTCGACCTGCTGGACCGCGAGGCCCTGCGCCAGGCGTTCGCCGCCACCGCCGTCAAGCGCCCCAACCACCGCGCGACGTACGACCGGCTCTTCGACCTGTGGTGGCCCGCGGTGACGGGTGAGCCGACGCGGTTCGAGACCGAGGGGGAGCCCGGCCAGGACGGCGAGCCCGGCGACGGGCCGGCCGACCCCGACGCGCTGCGCGACGCCCTGCGCGAGCTGCTGCTCGACGGCGACGAGGAGGCGCTGCGGCGCTTCGCCCGCGAGGTCGTCAGCGACCTCGGCCGGGCCGACGCCTCACCGGGCCGGCAGAACTGGTTCTCCTACCGGGTCCTGCGCGCCCTGTCGCCCGAGACGCTGGTGTCCTCGCTGCTCGAGCGGCTGCTGCAGGGCCAGGAGCGCGGCGGGCTGGCCGAGCGGGTCGCGCGGCAGACGGTCTCGGAGCGGATCCGGCAGTTCCAGGAGATGGTCGAGGCCGAGGTCCGCCGCCGGCTGGCCGAGGACCGCGGCGTCGAGCAGGTCAGCCGCACCGTCGTCCAGCCCCTCGCCGAGCAGGTCGACTTCCTGCGGGCCAGCCGCGACGACATGGCCGAGCTGCGCCGCCAGGTGTTCCCGCTGGCCCGGCGCCTGGCCACCCGGCTGACCGCCCGCCGGCGCCTCGGCCGCAGCGGCAAGCTCGACTTCCGCCGTACGGTGCGCGCCTCGCTGGGGACCGGCGGCGTCCCGATCGTCACGCACCACAAGCCGCACAAGCCGCACAAGCCCGAGCTCACCGTGATCTGCGACGTGTCGGGGTCGGTCGCGGGCTTCGCGCACTTCACGCTGATGCTCGCGTACGCGCTGCGCGAGCAGTTCACCAAGGTGCGCGCGTTCGCCTTCATCGACACCGTCGACGAGGTGACCCGCTTCTTCACCCCGGGTGGCGACGTCGCCGACGCGCTGTCGCGGATGTCGTCGGAGGCCGAGCTCGTCTGGTTCGACGGCCACAGCGACTACGGCCACTCCTTCGAGGAGTTCGCCACGCGCTACCCGGACGCGGTCGGGCCGCGCACCTCGCTGCTCGTCCTCGGCGACGCGCGCAACAACTACCGCGCGACCGGGCTGCCGGCGCTGCGCTCGCTCGCCGCCCGCGCCCGCCACGCGTACTGGCTCAACCCCGAGCCGCAGGCCTACTGGGGCTCGGGCGACAGCGCTGTGGCGCAGTACTCCGAGGTCGTCGAGATGGTCGAGGTGCGCAACGCCGTGCAGCTGGAGGCGTTCGTGCAGCGCCTGCTGCCGACCTGACCACCACCCCCGTCGGACTACAGTCGGTGCCCGTGGCGGGACGGCGCGTAGGCGTGATGGGCGGGACCTTCGACCCCGTCCACCACGGGCACCTGTCCGCGGCCAACGAGGTCGCCACGCTGTTCGACCTCGACGAGGTCGTCTTCGTGCCGACCGGGCAGCCGTGGCAGAAGTCGCACCGCAGCGTCAGCCCGGCCGAGGACCGCTACCTCATGACCGTCGTCGCCACCGCGAGCAACCCGCGCTTCTCGGTGAGCCGCACCGACATCGACCGGCCCGGTCCGACCTACACGGTCGACACCCTGCGCGACCTGCGCGGGCGTACGGGCCCGACAGCGCGCTGTTCTTCATCACCGGTGCGGACGCGCTCACCGCGATCCTCGGCTGGCACAGCGCCGACGAGCTGTTCGCCCTGGCGCACTTCGTCGGCGTCAGCCGCGCCGGGCTACGCGCCGGTCGACCTCGGCGCCTTCCCCGACGGGGCCGTCACGCTCGTGCAGGTACCGGCGCTCGCCATCTCCTCGACCGACTGCCGCGACCGGGTCGGTCGCGGGCACCCGGTCTGGTACCTCGTGCCGGACGGCGTCGTGCAGTACATCGAGAAGCGCCGCCTCTACCGCCCCGCCGGTGCCGCGCCTGCGGGGACCGCATGACCGCGCCGCAGGACGTGTCCGGCCTGGCCGCGCCGAGCGGCGCCGGCAGGCGGCGCTCCGAGCTGCGCCGCGCCCGCCGTCGCCGGCGGCGCCAGGCGGTCGTCGCCGTCCTCGCGGTCGGCGCGCTGCTGGCGGTGCTGGTGACCGCCTACTTCGCCCGCCGCGACGAGCCGCTCCCGACGGCCGGCACGCCGAGCCCCGGCCGTACGCAGAGCACGCTGCTCGTGCAGGTCGCGGCGGCCGGAGGCGACGCCGCCGGCAGCGTGCTGCTCGCGCACGACCCGGCCGCGGCCGCGGGCGCGGGCCTGCTGGTGCCGCCGCAGGTGCTGGCGACCGCACCGGGGAGCCGCCCCCTGCCGTACGCCTCGGTCCTCGGCGCGCTGGGGCCGGACGCCTCGCGCAAGGCCCTCGCCGACCTGCTCGGCGTCACCGTCGACGCCGCCTGGGTGCTCGACGCGGCGACCGCCGTGCGGCTCGTCGACGGTCTCGGCGGCATCCGGGTCGACGTCGACGTCCCGGTGCTCGCGGCGCCCTCCCCGGGGGCGGCGGCGACCGTGCTGCTCCAGCCCGGGGAGCAGCCGGTGGACGGCACCCGCGCGCTCGCCTTCGCCACCTACCGGGCGGTCGAGGAGCAGGAGCAGGTCCGGCTGGCGCGGCTGCAGGAGCTCGTCGACGGGGTGCTGGCGGCGCTGCCCGACGACGCCCGCCAGGTCGCGGGGCTGCTCGACACCCTCGGCGCGGGGTCGCAGCCGTTCGGCACGGACGTCCCCGGCCTGGCCGGCACCCTGGTCGGGCTGTCGCAGGACCTGCGGGCCACGGCGCTGCAGTACGACACCGTGCCCGTGGTGACGGTCGACACGGGGGGCGTCCCGGCGGCGCGGCTGGACGCGGACGCTGCCCGCGGGCTCGTCGAGCGGCTGCTGTCGGCCTCGGTCCCGGCCGGGCAGCGCGCGGACGGCAACCGGGTGCTCGTCTACAACGGCGTCGGCACGCCGTTCCTCGGCGACCGGGTGCGCGACGCGCTGCTGGCGGCCGGGCTGCGCTACGTGCCGGGCGGCAACGCGACGACCTTCGGGGTGGCGACGACGGAGGTGCAGGTGCCCGACGCGACGCCGACCTCGCTGCAGCTCGGCGCCCGGGTCGCTGCCGCGCTGGGCGTGCCGCCGTCCAGCGTGCGGATCGGCTCGCCGACGAGCGTCGCCGACGTCGTCGTGGTCGTGGGCGCCGACTTCGTGCCCCCGGTCGCCTCGTCGTCCCCGGCCGTGCTGCCGCCCGCGCCGGTAGCCTCGTAGGACGGGGCGCCGCCCGGTCCGCTCCGACTCCTGCACCGGAAGGACCGCCGTGCCCGCCAGCCAGCGCGCCGTCGAGCTGGGGCTGGCCGCTGCGCAGGCGGCCGCCGACAAGCTCGCGAACGACATCCTGCTGCTCGACGTGAGCGAGCAGCTCGTCATCACCGACGTCTTCGTGCTCGCCAGCGCACCCAACGACCGGCAGGTCCGCGCCGTGGTCGACGGGGTCGAGGAGGCGCTGCGCGAGCTCGGCGCCAAGCCGGTGCGCCGCGAGGGCGCCGAGGAGGGCCGCTGGGTGCTGCTCGACTTCGCCGAGATCGTCGTGCACGTCCAGCACACGGAGGAGCGGGTCTTCTACGCCCTCGAGCGGCTGTGGAAGGACTGCCCGGTCATCCCGTTCGTCGACGCCGACAGCGGGGTCGGGCGCAGCGCGGTCGCGCCCTGAGCGCACCGCTGCGGCGCCGCGTCGTCCTGCTGCGCCACGGCCGCACCGGTGACAACGCCGGCGGTCGCATCCAGGGGCAGCTCGACACCCCGCTCGACGGGGTCGGCCGCTCCCAGGCCGCCGAGGTCGCCCCGCTGCTCGCCGCGGCCCGGCCCGCCGTCGTGGTCAGCAGCGACCTGGTGCGCGCGCGCGACACCGCCGCGCCCCTGGCCCAGGCCGCCGGCGTACGGCTGCGGCTCGACCCGCGCCTGCGCGAGCTCGACCTGGGCACCTGGCAGGGACTGACCTCGGAGCAGGCGCGCGAGCGCTTCCCCGACGAGCACGAGGCCTGGCGCTCCGGCGTCGACGTGGCGCGCGGGGGCGGCGAGACCTACCGGGCCGCCGGGCGGCGGGCGCTGCAGTGCCTGCGCGAGGCCCTCGAGGACGTCCCGGCCGGCGGCGTGCTCGTCGCCGTCACGCACGGCGGCACCGCGCGCGGGGCGGTCTGCCTCGCGCTGGAGCTGCCCGAGGACCAGTGGTGGCGGGTCGGCGCGCTCGGCAACACCAGCTGGTCGGTGCTCGTCGAGCACGGCCGCGGCGGCTGGCGGCTGGAGGCGCACGGCGCCGGGCCCCAGGCGCTGCCGGCGCCGGGCTCCTGGCCCCCGCCGAGCCCCGAGGCCGAGCCTGTAAGGTAGCCAGCGCACCGCGGGGCTGTGGCGCAGCTGGTAGCGCACCACACTGGCAGTGTGGGGGTCAGGGGTTCGAGTCCCCTCAGCTCCACCCGCGCAGGCTGAGGGCGTCCTCCCGTCAGGGACGACGCCCTCAGCCGTGCTCGGGCCCGGCGAGCCCGGCCTCGGCGCCGGGGAGCCGGTCGACCCGCGGGGACACGTCCGGGGCGCGGTGCCCACCCGACAGGACGATGGCGCTCGGGCTGTGCCCGGTGCATCCTGGGGTCGTCACCCGCGGCCGGGCCGACTCCAGCGGACCGGCAGCACGGGGGACCTGTCGCGACCCGGAGGACGATCGTGGGTACGGCCCCGGCTCGCCCGCGCCTCACCGACCGCCGCGCCGTCCTCGAGGTCGGACTCGGCGCGGCCCGCGCCGGGGTCTGCCTGCTCGCGATCGGCGGCTCCGCGGGAGGTGGGCCGCTGGTGGCCCACCTCGCCCTGCTGGGGGTCGCCCTGCTCGGGCTGGCTGCGGTCGGGCCTGCGCTGCGGCGGGGTCTGCTCGGTGGGCTGGGGCTGTCGCTGACCCTGGTCACCCTGGCCGCGGGCGCCGTCCACCTCGTGGCCTGGCACGGCGCCGCCGGGACCGGCAGCCTCGTCCCGGCGCTGGCGCTGCTGGAGGCCCCCGGGCGCTACGGCGTGCGGGGCGCGCTCCTCTCGGTGGGCGTCCTGCTGCCGGTCGTCTGGGCCTTCCCGACGGCGGGCCCCTCCGGCGAGCCGCCCTCGACCGCGACCTCCGTCGCTCTGGTCGTGCTGCTCGCCGGTCTCGCGGCAGTGCTCCACGGCCTGGGGGAGCGGGCGGCCCGGCACACGGCCTCCGAGCGGCGCCGGTTCGAGGACGTGCTCACCCACCTGCCCGTGGGGGTGGCCCTGCTCGACCGCGAGGGGGCGGTGTCCTTCGCCAACCCCGCGCTGGGGGCCCTGCTGCCCGACGTGCAGCCCGGTACGCGGCTGCGCGACGTCCTGCAGCAGCGCGGGGTCGGCGAGGCCGGACCGAGCGAGCTGCCGGGCGGGTCGACCTCGACGCTGCTGCGCTCCGCGGGCGGGAGATGGCTGCGGGTGGGCGTCTCGCCGCTGCGCGAGGCGCCGTCCGGCGAGGGGTGGGTGGCCCACGTGCAGGACGTGACCGTCGACCACGAGGAGCGCCGGCGGCTCGAGCACCAGGCCCGCCGCGACGTGCTCACCGGTCTGCTCACCCGCCGGGCCGGCGAGCAGGTCCTCGAGGCGCTGAGCCTCACCCGCACCCCCGCGAGCGTGCTCTTCGTCGACCTGGACGGCTTCAAGAGCCTCAACGACGAGCACGGGCACGAGCTCGGCGACGCGGTGCTCCGCGAGACCGGCCGACGGCTGCAGGTGCTGCTGCGCGCGCAGGACCAGGCGATCCGCTGGGGCGGGGACGAGTTCGTCCTCCTGCTCCCCGGCCGCGACTCCGCGTCCGCGGCGGTCGCCGTCGCGGAGCGCCTGCAGGCCTCGCTCGCCCTGCCGTACGCGGGCGGGCTGCCGGTGCACGGCCTGCGGGCCTCCGTCGGCATCTGCTCCACCACCGGCAACTGGGCGCCGGCCGACGTCGTCGCCCACGCCGACAGCGCGATGTACGAGGCGAAGCGGCTCGGCGGCGGCCGGTGCGTGATCACGTTGGCGCCCCGGCCGGCGGACCTCACCGGCGCCTCGGAGCAGCGGCGGGCCGGCGACCTCACCGACGTCTGAGTTCCGGCACCCCCGCGGCTTGACGCTGGGGCTCACGGCCTCCTATGGTCTGGCCCGCCGGGCGACACGGACGGCGGCGCGAGACGCCGCAGGACGGGCCCGGACCCTGGAGCAGGAGGCGACCTCGTCGCCGTGCCCGCTCCTGGGCGCCGAGACCCGGGTTGACGCCCGGGCCACGGACAGGCTAGGTT